>CAVWTK010000001.1:0-1484816 GCA_963757755.1 uncultured bacterium
AGGGCATCACGAAAGTCTTCCGGAGTGAGACGGACTTCTCGCTGGCGATCATCCGCACGCAGCTCTTCAATTCGGCCGACATCGACAACGTGAAGAGGATCCAAGCCGGCTATCGCGCCGAACCGCTGTCGAAGTTCCTCGGTCAACCCGCGCCACCCGCGGCGCCGGAGATCAAGTGGCCGAAAATCGACCAACAGTTGGCCGACGCCGATCCGTTCGCGTACCTCAACTTCGTCTTGCAGTTCGCACCCCCGACCGGACCGGCGGCGGTCGAGAAGCCGCTACGGGCTCGCTTTGCCGAGATCGGGGTTGAGGCCGGCAAGCCGTTCCCGGTCGACACGCTGACGCCGCAGCAGAAGGCGGCGCTGGAGACGGGGATGAAGCGCGGCCTGGACAAGATCAAGCAGGAGGTCGCTGCCCTCGGCCGAGAAGAGCATGGCTGGCGTGTCGCCACCAAGGGCTTCGGCAACCGCCAGTCGTATGCCGGCGACTGGACGCTCCGGGCGGCGGCGGCGATGGCCGGAATCTATGGCAATGACGCGGTCGAGGCGCTGTACCCGCTCCTCGCCACGGACGCCGACGGGAACAAGCCGGACACCAGCGCGAACCGCTACACGCTGACGTTTGCGCCTGGTCAGCTGCCGCCGGTCAACGCGTTCTGGTCGGTGACGATGTACGACGGCAAGACGCAGCTGCTGATCGAGAACCCGATCAACCGGTACCTGATCAACTCGCCGATGCTGCCGAACCTCAAGAAGAACCCGGACGGGTCGCTCACCATCTACATCCAAAAGGATTCGCCGGGCGCGGAGAAGGAGCCCAACTGGCTGCCGGCTCCCGACGGTCCCGTTTACCTCGTCATGCGCCTCTACTGGCCGAAAGAGTCGGCGCTGAAGGGATCGTGGCTGCCACCGCCCGTGCAGCGGACCACGTGAGGCCGCAACCGCACCTGGCCCTGGGGAGGCCCGGCGGCACGCACGTCGGGCGGCCGGCGTCGTTGCTCACGGCGGCAGGACGAGATCCCGGCGGGCGTCAGCGCGGCCTTCATGCGAAGAGCGAACCTCCCGGTCGTTTTTCGTGCCTCAGCGAAAAGTGGCTTCGTAGCAAGTCTTTTGCCTCGAAGTTGTGTTTACACTGCCTCCCGATTTTGCGATGGTGCCCGATGCAACTGATCCGGAGGACACCATTGGGAGGCGGTGAATGATGAAGCTGTACGACTACCCCGACTGCCCGTTCGCACAGAAGGTCCGGGTGGTGCTTGCCGAGAAGGAGCTGGAGTACGAGACCGTTTTCGTCGATCTGCGCACCGGCGAACACCGCCAGAACGCCGAGTTTTTGAAGCTCAATCCGTACGGAAAGGTACCCGTTCTCATCGACGACGAGGTGGTCGTCTACGACTCCACCATCATCAACGAGTACCTCGAGGACGAGTACCCCCATCCGAACCTCATGCCGGCGGATTCGGCGGCGCGGGCCCGCGTGCGGACTCTCGAGGACTATTGCGACAATTCCTTCCTGCCGTCGGCCGGCTTCGTGCAGGCCGAGCTCAGCAAGCCGACCGAGGAGCAGGACGCCGAACGCCTGGCGCGCTACCGCAACGAGCTGCAGCGCGGGCTGAAGCGGCTCGAAGCGTTTCTCGGCGGCAAGGAGTACCTGGTAGGGGATTTCTCGCTGGCCGATGTCGTCGTTCGTGCCGGCGATCCTGATCCTGCCGCGCCTCGGGGTCGAGGTGGATCCGGCGCTGCGCGGTGTCACTGCCTGGATCAACCGCCTCAAACAGCGTCCAAGCATACAGAGCCTGGAGCGTTGAGGGCCGACGCCGGGGAGGGCGCGTGAGCGACGACGAAGACGCCCGCACGCGTGCGATCCTCGACTCGTACAAGGTCGTCTGCATCTGCAACAAGATCCGCAAGGGCGTCATCGAGAAGGCGATCCGTGGCTGGGGCGCGCACGCTGGACGACGTCCGGCGGCGCACCCGCGCCTGCACCGGTCCGTGCGATCGCCAACCGCTGCGGCCCGGTGATCCGCCAGATGCTGGCGAGACGCCGAGCGCCGACCGGGTTGACAGGGGGTCCGGTGGCGTCTAGTATGCGCCCTTTATTGGGAATGATTCCTGATAGTGGATCCGCCTAGGAGGATGAGCATGAAGGCGCTGAAGAGACACGAAGACGCACGACAACCTCAAGGCCGCGTTTGCCGGCGAGTCGCAGGCGAACCGCCGCTACCTGTACTTCGCCCGCCGCGCGGACATCGAGGGCTATCCCGAGGTCGGCGGCCTGTTCCGCGACACCTCGGAGGCCGAGACCGGGCCACGCGTTCGGCCACATGGATTTCCTCAAGGCAGGTCGGCGATCCCTGCACCGGCGTGCCGATCGGCGACACCGAGAAGAACCTGAAGTCGGCGGTCGAGGGCGAGACCTACGAGTACACGCAGATGTACCCGGGCTTCGCCAAGACCGCGCGCGACGAGGGCTTCGACGAGATCGCCGAGTGGTTCGAGACCCTGGCGCGCGCCGAGAAGTCGCACGCCGGCCGGTTCTCGAACGGGCTCGGCAATCTGAAGCTGTGAGCCGTCGGGGGCAGGTTGCTAGGTTGCTGGTTGTTGGTCCGGGGTTGCTGGCCTGACAACTGGACCACCTGACAACCTGGCCCCGGGTCCGGCCCCGGCATCCTCCGCGCGACCCCCGATGCATGCCTCCATTCGCCCCGTCACCCTCGACGACGTCGTCGGCCTCGAGCGCTACGAAGCGATTCGCGACGACGTCCGGCGCGAGCGTCATCGAGCTCAAGAGCGCGCGCCGGGTGGCGGTCGGCCCCGAGCTGACCTTCGTCTTCGAGAACCACGCACACGGTCTACTTCCAGATCCAGGAGATGCTGCGCGCCGAGCGCATCACCGACCTGGACGCGGTGCGCGACGAGCTGACGGTCTACAACGCGCTGCTGCCGGCGCCCGGCGAGCTGAGCGCGACGCTGCTGATCGAGATCACCGATCAGGACGACGTGCGCCGAGCGCCTGCTCGCCTTCCTCGGCATCGACGAGGCGTTGGGCTCGAGGTCGGCAGTCAGCGGATCGCGGCGGAGTTCGAGCCCGGCCGCAGCCGCGAGGACAAGCTGAGCGCCGTGCAGTACGTCCGCGTTCTCGCTGCCGTCGGCGGCGCGCGCGGCGTTCGCCGACCCGTCGGTGCCGGTGCGCCTCGCCGTCGACCTGCCGCAGCTACCGCCACGAGACGGCGATCGACGGGCGCCGCTGCGCGCTTCGCTCACCGCCGACCTGGGCGACGTCGCATGACGCCAGCGCGCGACGCCGCCAGCTCGCGGCGGTGTACGACGTGCTCGCGGACGTCGCGCGATCATCCCACCGCCGAGCAGGTCTTCCAGCCGCGTGCGCGACGTCCTGCCGCGCGTCAGCCTCGGCACCGTCTATCGCAACCTCGACAAGCTGCGCGAGCAGGGCTGCCTGCGCGTGGTCCGGCTGGCCAGCGGCGAGGCGCACTACGACGCCATGGTCGAGGCGCACGATCACTTCGTCTGCGAACGATGCGCACGCCGTGCACGACCTCGACAGCGCCCCGACGCCGCCGGCGGCGCGCCGGCTCCGCGACGACGGCTGCGTCGTCCACTGGCACACGACCGCGCTCTACGGGTTGTGCGGCGAGCTGCGCCGCCGAGCCGACGGGCGGACGGCCGCGCGCCGGGGACGGACGGGCGGCGTGATGGAGCTGCCGCGCCACGTCCCGCTGTTCCCGTTGCCCAACGCGGTGCTGTTTCCTGGCGTGCCGCTGCCGCTGCACATCTTCGAGCCGCGCTACCGCGAGATGGTGCGCGACGTCGATCGCTCCGAGGACAAGTTGATCGGCATGGTGCTGCTGCGCGGCGAGTGGCGCAAGGACTACTACGGCCGGCCCGAGATCTATCCGGTCGGCTGCGCGGGCCGCATGGTGAGCGTCGAGCCGTTGCCCGACGGGCGCTACAACATCCTGCTGCAGGGCGTCCGCGAGTTTGCGGTGGTCGGCGAGGGCAGCGAGCACGCCTATCGGCAGGGCGAGGTCGAGTGGCGCGCCGTGGATGGTGCGGGCGTGCCGAGCGAGCTGCGGACGCGCATCCACGCGCTGATGCACCGCTATCTCGAAGAGCGCGAGCCGACCCTGGTGGCGCGGTTGCTGTCCGATCCGACGCTGTCCGACGAGCTGCTGATCAACTTCCTCTGCTATGCGCTCGATTTCTCACCGATGGAGAAACAGGCGCTGCTCGAAGCGCCTGGGCTGGGCGACCGCGGCCGGCGCCTGTGCGACGTCGTGCAGTTCGCCCTCGAGGCGCACCAGCGCGGCGGCGACAACGACAAGTGGTACCACTGACCCCGGGCCTTGCTTCGGCCACCCCGCACACGTAGGTCACGACGAGAAAGGCATCAGGCGACATGCAGCGACGCGAAGCCCTCTCCTTCTGGGAGAAGACGTATCTGCCGCAGATCTTCGGCGGCCTGATGGTCACGTTCTACCGCTTCTTCCGCAACCTCGGCCTGCACGGCCTGCACACCATCGGCCTCGCCAAGGACACGCGGGCCGCCGTCACCACGCAGTGGCCCGACGAAAACAAGCTGTACCCGGACAACTATCGGGGCAGCCATCGCCTCACGCTGAAAGAGGACGGGTCGGTGCGGTGCACCGCCTGCTTCCTGTGCGCGACGGCGTGTCCGGCCAACTGCATCTTCATCGAGGCCGGCGAACATCCCGATCCGCAGGTCGAGAAGTTTCCCCTGCGCTACGAGATCGACACGCTGCGCTGCATCTACTGCGGACATGTGCGTCGAGGCGTGCCCCTGCGATGCGATCCGGATGGACACGTACGTCCACCCGCGCATCTGGGGCTATAACCGCGCCGATTTCATCGAGACGAAGGACATTTTCATCCACCGCTCGAAGGTCCTGGCGGAGCGCGGTCGTAGCGGGCTGATCGAGGAGATGGTGGAGGACTACCGCAAGCTCGACGCGGAAGAGGTTCGCGTCGCGCGCTGAGGCGCGCCGCCGACACGAAAGGCCCCATGAGCAAGACCTATCGCGAAGTCATGGCCGAAGCGCGCCAGGCGGTGCCCGAGTGGACGCCCGACGAAGTGCGTCAACGGATGTCGAACGGCGGCGGCTACACCGTGCTCGACGTGCGCGAGAAGGAAGAGTACCGCGAGGGGCATCTGCCCGGCGCGGTCTCGGTGCCGCGCGGCTTCCTCGACATGCGCATCGAGGAGGCGGTGCCCGACAAGGACGCGCCGATCATCCTCTACTGCGCCGGCGGCACGCGCTCGCTGCTCGCCGGGCGGACGCTGCAAGGAGATGGGCTACACCAACGTGGTGTCGATGTCGGGCGGCTTCGGCGGCCTGGAAGGGCGCCGGGCATCCCCTGGAAGGCGGACCGGCAGTTCACCGCCGACCAGCTGAACCGCTACAGCCGCCACTTCCTGCTGCCCGAGGTCGGCGAGGCGGGGCAGGCGAAGCTGCTCGACGCCAAGGTGCTGCTGATCGGCGCCGGCGGGCTGGGCTCGCCGACGGCGCTCTACCTCGCGGCGGCCGGCGTCGGGACCCTCGGCATCGTCGACATGGACGTCGTCGACGTCAGCAACCTGCAGCGCCAGATCCTGCACACCAACGACCGCGTCGGCATGCCCAAGGTCGAGTCGGCGCGCAAGACGCTCAACGCGCTCAATCCCGACGTGAAGGTGATCGGCTACCAGGAGCGCGTCAGCTCCGAGAACATCATGGAGCTGATCGCGGACTACGACGTGATCGTCGACGGCTGCGACAACTTCCCGACCCGCTATCTGGTCAACGACGCCTGCGTCATCGCCAAGCAAGCCGAACGTGCACGGCAGCATCTTCCAGTTCGAAGGTCAGGCGACGGTCTTCTATCCCGGGAAGGGTCCCTGCTACCGCTGCCTGTTCCCCGAGCCGCCGCCGCCGGGCGCCGCGCCGAGCTGCCAGGAGGCCGGCGTGCTCGGCGTGCTGCCCGGACTCGTCGGCTGCGTGCAGGCGCTCGAGACGATCAAGCTCATCCTCGGCGTCGGCAAGCCGCTCATCGGCCGCATGGTGTACTTCGACACGCTGAGCATGGAGCTGCGCATCCACAAGCTGCGCAAGGATCCGAGCTGCCCGGTGTGCGGCGAGCATCCGACGGTCACCGAGCTGATCGACTACGAGGAGTTCTGCGGACTGCGTAATGGCGGCGATGCCGCCGCGCACGCCTGAGAATCAGCCACAGGGCGCACGGGGGCGTGGGGGCATGGAATGGCCGCTGCCGCCGTGCTCGCCGAGGTTGAGTTCACGGCCGATTTTGATAGCGGGGGACGCATGGAGCAGGCCGTGACGACATCACCGGGCGCCGATCGTATCGACCAACTACGTGCCCGCGCGGCGCAACTCCGCGAGCACTCGCTGCGCGCGACCTCGGAGGCCGGCAGCGGGCACCCGACGTCGTGTCTCTCGGCGGCGGACATCGTGGCAGCGCTGTTCTTCGACGTGCATGCGCTACGATCCGCGTGATCCAGGCAATCCCGACTGCGATCGCTTCGTCCTCTCCAAGGGGCACGCGGCGCCACTGCTCTATGCCGCCTGGGCGGAAGCGGGGGCGATCCCGGTCGAGCAGTTGCTGACCCTGCGGCGCATCGACAGCCCACTCGAAGGCCACCCGACGCCGCACTTCGCCGGCACCGTCGCCGCCACCGGCTCCCTGGGGCAGGGCCTCTCGGTCGGCGTCGGCCTGGCGTGGAACGCCAAGCAGCTGACCCATTCCGACCAGCGCATCTATGTGCTGTGCGGCGACGGCGAGGTCGCCGAAGGCTCGGTGTGGGAGGCGATCGCGCTCGCCGCGCACCAGAAGCTCGACAATCTGGTCGCCATCGTCGACGTCAACGGCCTCGGCCAGAGCCAGCGCACGATGTACGGCTTCGACATCAGCGGCTATGCCGCCCGCTTCGCAGCGTTCGGCTGGCACGCGATTCCCATCGACGGCCACGATATGGACTCCATCGTCGCCGCCTTCGAGGAGGCGGGCGCCGTGCGCGACCGCCCGGTCGCCATCATCGCCCGCACCAAGAAGGGGCAGGGCGTCTCGAGCCTCGCGGACAAGGACAACTGGCACGGCAAGCCGGTGCCGAAGGGCGCCGATCTCGACAAGGCGGTCGCCGAGGTGCGCGCCGCCGCGCCCAAGGTCGCCCTCGCGCCGGTCGAGGCGCGCGGTGGCGAAGCGCCAGGCGGCGTCCGCGCCACGCCGGGCCGATGGCCGCCGCCCGAGTACGCCGCCGATGCTCAGGTGGCGACGCGCGAGGCATACGGCACCGCGCTCGCCAAACTCGGCAACGTGGACGCGACGGTCGCCGTGCTCGACGCCGACACCAAGAACTCGACCTTCGCCGAGCGCTTCCTCGCCGCGCACCCGCAGCGCTACCTGGAGACGTACATCGCCGAGCAGAACATGGTCGGTGTCGCGGTCGGCCTGTCGGCCGCCGGGCGCACGCCGTTCGTCTCGAGCTTCGCCTGCTTCCTCACCCGCGCCTTCGACCAGATCCGCATGGCGGCGATCTCGCGCGCCAATCTGAAGATCGCCGGGTCGCACTGCGGCGTGTCGATCGGCGAGGACGGTCCGTCGCAGATGGGTCTGGAGGACCTGGCGATGATGCGGGCGGTCCCGCATTCGGTGGTGCTCTATCCGTCGGACGCGGTCAGCACCGAGCGGCTCGTCGAGGCGATGGCCGGGCAGCGCGGCATCCACTACCTGCGCCTGACGCGGCCGAAAGCCCCGGTGCTGTACGGCACCGACGAGGCGTTCCCGATTGGCGGCTCGAAGGTGGTGCGGCAGAGCGCCAAGGACCGGCTGACGATCGTCGCCGCCGGCGTGACGCTGATCGAGGCGCTTGGCGCGCATGCGCTGCTGGCCAAGGACGGTATCGCGGTGCGCGTCGTCGATGCGTACTCGGTCAAGCCCATCGACGCCGACGGCCTGCGCGCCGCCGCGAAGGCCACGGGCGGCCGTGTGTTGGTGGTCGAGGACCACTACGCCGAGGGTGGCCTCGGCGACGCAGTGCTCAACGCGCTCAGTGGCGAGCCGGTGACCGTGACGAAGCAGGCGGTGACTGACCTGCCGCGCTCGGGCAAGCCGAACGAGTTACTGGCGATGTTCGGCCTCGATGCCGCCTCGATCGCGAAGCGCGTGCGCGAAATGATCTAGTCCCGCTGCGCTCGCCGCTGCAGGCGTGGCGCCGCTCCCTGGCGGGACGCACTGACCGTCAATTGCCGCGCCAAGCCCCCACCGGGCGGCGCGTTGCACCGCCGGCGGCCACGGGTGCCGCAGCTACAGGTTGGGTGTAGCCGCGGGACCTGTGCCCGCGGGCGACGCGGAGCGTCGCCGGGATGGGCGGGGCGTGGCGCGGTCGATCACCGCCGCCGGAACGCCGCGCGGTACAACATGCCGCCGCGGCGCAGTGCCTTGCGGGCGAAGTCGGTGTCGTGGCGGTCGATCAGTCCGACGCTGCCGCGCTCCAACTCGGGCACGGCGTCGAGCTCGGCGACCCCGAGATGGAACGTTTCTTCGACGTCGGTCAGGAACTCGACCTCCGCCCCGGGGGCGAGGACGTGGGCGATCGCCGTCGCCAACTCGAGCGTCCAGACGCGCCGCTTGAAATGACGGCGCTTCCACCAGGGATCGGGAAACTGCACGTACACGGCCACCGCTGATCCCTTCGGTAGCAGCGGCAGGAGACACGTGGCATCCGCCCACACGACGCGGGCGTTGGCGAGCCCGGCCTCGACCAGGGCCGAGGCGACGTATGCGGTGCGCGTGAACGAACGCTCGACGGCGTAGAAGTTCCACTCCGGGCGCGCCCGCGCCACCGCGCGCAGAAATTCGCCGCGACCGGGACCAACCTCGATCCCGACGGGTCGCGTGTTGCCGAAGAGCTGGTGCCAGCAGTCCGCCGGCATCCCGCCGTCGTGCTCAGGCAAAGCGGCGTCCTCCGTCGACCGGGAGCACGACGCCGGTGACGTAGTCGGCGCGCGCCAGATACGTGACCGCCTCGGCGACGTCGCGCGCCGATCCCTCCCGCTTCAGCAGCGTGCGACCGACCTCGCGGCGGCGCGCGCCGGCAGGGAAGTCGGGCGGAAAGAGCACCGGACCGGGTGCGACGACGTTGACCCGAACCGTCGGCGCAAGCGTGCGCGCCAGCTGCATGGCGTGTGCGACGAGGGCGCGCTTGGCGACGCAATAGGGCACGTAGTCCGCCCACGGGCGCAGCGCGGCGACGTCGCCGAGCGCGACGATGCTGCCACCGCCCTGGCGGACGAGCAGCGGCCCCAGATGCCGCGCCGGCACGAGGAAGGTATCGAAGTTGAGGCGCAGCATGTCGTCCCAGTCCGCTGGGGTGGCGTCGACGAGAGGCGTGCGACGGAAGACGCCGGCGTTTGCGACCCAGAGGTCGATGCGATGGAAGGAGCGGCCAACGCGGGCGAGGGCGGCCCGCACCTGGCGATCGTCGGCGGCGTCGGCGCGTAGTGCCAGGGCGCGGACGCCGCGCTGCTCGATGGCGCGAACGGTCGCGCGGGCGGCCTCGGCGGAGGACCAGTAGGTGAAGGCGACGTTCGTGCCGGCTTCCGCGAGTGCGAGTCCGATCTCGCGCCCGAGACGATGAGCGCCGCCGGTGATGAACGCTGTCGCGCCGCGCAGCTGCATGTGCAGACCCAGACCGCCGCGTGGGCGGCCGCGGTCAGGCCTCGGGGTCGTGCAGCGGCTCGAGCACCAGCTCGGCCGGGCAGGCGCCCGGCGGGGCGGTGAGAACCTGAACGACGGCGGCGGCGATATCCGAGGGTCGGAGGACGCGCGTCCGGTCTTCGGGCGCGTGCGCGGCGTCGACGCGACCCGGGACGATGGCGGTGACCTTGATGCCGTGCTCGCGCACCTCGTCGAAGAGTGACTGGGTGAACCCCAGCAGCCCGAACTTGGCGGCGGCGTACGACGCCTCGCCGGCGCGCCCGCGCTGGCCGGCGATCGAGGTGATGTTGACGATGTTGCCGCGGCCGTGGGCCAGCATGTCGGGCAGGACCAGACGGGTCAGGACCATCGGCGCGCGTAAACAGGTGGCCAGGGTGCGATCCCAGTCGGCCAGGGACGTCGTCAGCACCGTGCTGCGCGGCGGCGCGAAGCCGGCGTTGTTGACGAGGACGGTGATGCGCCCGAGCCGCTCGATGATCACCCGCACGGCGTGCTCGAGGTCGGCGTCGCGGGTGACGTCGGTCGGCAACAGCAGGATCGGCGCGGCGTTGGGATCCGCCGCCGCCTCCCTGGCCGTCTCGGCGAGCTCGCTCTCGGTCCGCGACAACGCCGCGACCTGACAGCCGGCGCGCGCCAGTTGCACGGCGATGGCGCGTCCGATGCCCCGTCCGGCGCCGGTGACGAGGGCCACATGGTCGTGCAGTGGGAGCGTCACGCGCGTATCCTTAGCGTTCATCGGCGGCGCGCTTCAACGCGCCGTCGCCGGGGTCGGTGGCGCATCGTCCGCGGCCGGAGCACGGGCGTCAACCGCTGCGGGCGCCTGCTCTTCGATTGCCGCGGCAGCGGCGTCGGCATCCCGTTCGGCCTCCGCCGCGGCGGCCTCATCACCCTCGACCGCTGGGGGCGGTTCGGCCGAAGCGGGGGCTTGCGCCGCCGCCAGCGCGGCATCGCTGCCGTGCTTGCGGATCTCGCGGAGCTGGGCCTGCAGCGGGGCGAGCTCGCGGATGGGCTGCGAGATCCGCGTGCCGAGCGGCTGGTCGATGTCGTGCTTCACGGCGCCGGCGGAGTTCTCAGTGATCGAGCCGCCGTCGGGCTGGGTGCGCGGCTGGGTCATCGGTCCACTGGACATCGACGTCACCGGGCCGCTGCGCATGCTGCGCGTCGCGCGGTCGCGCATCGGGCCGCTCCGCCGCATGTCGCCGGGAGCGGAGCCGCTGCTCTCGCCGATCGTGTAGCGCTCGTGCATCGAGCGGCTGCCATCGCCGACCGGTCCACTGTCGTCACCGAGAGGTCCGGAGTCCTCGCTCACCGCACCCTTGCCCGGCGTGCGCATCTGCGCCGCGGCGGGGAGGGCGGCCATGAGGAGGATGGCGAGCAGGGGGCGCGGGCAGCGCATACGGGCACTATGCCTGCGGCGAGCGCACGCAGCCAGTCATCGCGCCGTAGCCGCGGCCACGGGGGCCCGCGGTTACGAAGACGCTGTCGCCGAAACGCCTTGCGGGCGCCTGCTATCGGCAGACGCCGGTGCGGCGCGCGGCGTCGGCGACGGCCTTGCCGACGCGCAGGGCGACCTGCTTGTCCAGCGCCTCGGGGATGATGCGTTCCGGCGTCGGCTCGATCACGTAGCTCGCGAGAGCCTCGGCGGCGGCGATCTTCATGTCCTCGTTGACGACCTTCGCACAGGCATCGAGGGCGCCGCGGAAGACGCCGGGGAAGGCGAGGACGTTGTTGATCTGGTTCGGGAAGTCGCTGCGGCCCGTGCCGATGACGGCTGCGCCGGCGTCGCGGGCCGCGTCGGGCATGATCTCCGGCGTCGGGTTGGCCATGGCGAGGATGATCGGGTGCTTGTTGCATGCTGCGCACCATGTCCTGGCTGACCAGGTTGCCCTGTGAGAGGCCGATGAAGATGTCGGCGCCCTTCATGGCGTCGGCGAGCGAGCCGGAGAGATTGCGCTTGTTGGTACGGGCGGCGATGTCCTTCTTGTAGTCGTTCAGGTCGGTGCGGGTGCGATTCACGATGCCCTTGCTGTCGCACATGATGACGTCGCCCGGCTTCGGCGCCTTGCCGAGCTCACCGTAGCTGAGGATCAGGCGGCAGCAGGCGATCGCCGAGGCGCCGCTGCCGTTGAAAACGATCGTGCACTCGTCGAGCTTCTTGCCGGCCACCTTGAGCGCGTTGATCAGCGCGGCGAGCACGACGATGGCGGTGCCGTGCTGGTCGTCGTGGAAGACCGGGATGCCGAGGTCCTGCAGCCGCGCCTCGACCTCGAAGCAGCGCGGTGCAGCGATGTCCTCGAGGTTGATGCCGCCGAACACCGGCGCGATCAGGCGGACCGCCTTGACGATCTCGTCGACGTCCTGCGTCGCCAGGCAGATCGGGAACGCGTCGACGTTCGCGAACTCCTTGAAGAGGACCGCCTTACCTTCCATGACCGGAATCGCCGCTTCGGGGCCGAGGTTGCCGATGCCGAGGATCGCGGAGCCGTCCGAGACGACCGCGACGGTGTTGTGCTTGAGCGTCAGCTCGAAGACGCGCTCGGGCGCCTTCGGCGATCTCCTGGCACACCTGTGCCACGCCGGGAGTGTAGGCGAGGCTGAGGTCCCTGCGGTCGTTGAGGCGCGACCTTGCTCTTCACCTCCAGCTTGCCGTGCAGCTGTGAGTGGAGCGCGACGGACTCCTTGGCGAAATCTGTCATGGATGTGGACCTTCTGCGGGCGCGCAGGGGATGAACGGTGCGCGCGGGCGCGGGCGTGCGCGGGCGAAGAATGCGACAGCGGCGGGCGACCTGAGCCGCCCGCCGCCGCGGGAATTGAATCAGCTACCGACGACGAAGCAGACGCTGGTGGTGCCGCTGCCGCCGATGTTCAGCGTGGCGACGCGCTTGGCGCTCTCCACCTGGTAGTCGCCGGCTGTGCCGGTGACCTGCTTGTAGGCGTCGAGCACCTGGCGGGTGCCGGTGGCGCCGACCGGATGGCCGGCGCCGATCAGGCCGCCACTCGGGTTGATCGGCAGCTTGCCGCCCATCTCGATGGTGCCGTCCTCGACCGCCTTCCACGACTCGCCCGGGCTTGGTGAGGCCGAAGTGGTCGATCGCCATGTACTCGGAGGTGGTGAAGCAGTCGTGCGTCTCGATCGCCTGCACGCCCCAGCAGTCCTTCGACGCCGGCGCGCCGGAACGCGTCGAGGATCGCCTGGCGGGTGTGCGGCAGCACGTACGGGTTGTCCTTGCTCTCGGCGACCTTGGTGTCGAACTCGATCGGGCGCCGTGCGATGGCCCCAGCCGAGGAGCTTGGGAATGCGACTCGAGCTTGATGCCGCGCTTCTTGGCGTACGCCGCCGCGGCCTTCTCCGAGGCCAGGAAGAGCGACACGGCGCCGTCGGTCACCTGCGAGCAGTCGGAGATCTTGATGCGCCCGCCGATGATGCTGTTGAACTTGTCGTTGGCGCTCGCGTGCTCCTCGGTCATGTACCAGTTGCGCGTCTGCGCCAGCGGGTTGCGCTTGGCGTTGGAGTAGTTGACCGCGGAGATGTGCGCGAGGTGCTCGTCCTTCAGCCCGAAGCGCTTGTCGTACTCGTCGCCGAGGCGGCCGAACAGCTTCGGGAAGGGGAACTCGATGCCCTTGGCCTCGCGCTCGTACCAGGCGGCGGTGCCGAGGAAGTCGCCGCCGCGCTTCGGGTCGACGGTCTTCATCTGCTCGACGCCGACCACCATCGCCAGGTCGTAGCGACCGGCCTCGATCTCGGCCGATGCGGCGAGGATGCGCGATGACGCCCGAGGCGCAGGCGGCCTCGTGGCGCGCGGTCGGGCAGGCCGGAGAAGCGCCGGGTCGACGTCGAGGAGGAAGGCGCCGAGGTGGCCCTGCATGGCGTAGAGCTCGGCGGCGAAGTTGCCGACGTGGCCCGACCTCGATGTCCTTCGGCTCGAGCCCGGTGGCCTCCAGGCCACCCAGCACACCCTCGCGCATCATCGCGACGATGTGCTTGCTCTCCTTGGTCCAATTGCGCGCGAAGTCGGTCTGATAACCGCCGAGGACGTAGACTGGCGCTGCCATCGTGTCTCCCTCCGTGCGGGGGGTCTGCCCACCCGTGCGCCGCAACCTAGTGCCGATTGCGCGGCCGCGCAAGGTAACTGAATGTATCTTCAGGCGGCGAAGAACCGGCCGACGTTGACCCCCGGGACCTTGAACAGCCGCTGGTCGGGCTTCGCCTTGGTCAACACCGTCGGGACTGGCAGTCCGGCCTTCTCGATGGCGGCGACGGTGGCCTTGAGGCCCATCACGTCGGCCAGCACCGTCGGCCGGCGCCCAGTTGAAGCCGAAGCCCATGATCTTGTCGACGTCGCTGGTGTCGCGGACGACCTCGTTCTCGCCCACCCGGTTGAGGGCGTAGCTGACGTAGCCGAGCACCACCTTGCGGGCGAGGTCGGCCTCGGCGCCCTTGGCGTCGAGGAAGACCTTGAAGGCCTCGTCGTAGCGGCCGACGTTGTGCAGCTCGCGCATCTTCTCCACGAACGGGATCGGCGCGATCTTCTGGTCGGCCGGGGACTTGTAGGCGCCGCTCTTGGGGTCGAGGACCAGGTTGACGTTCTTCCCGTCTTCCTTCGTGCGCCGGTAGAAGCCGCCGCGCTCGGGGGTCTTGTTGCCCAGGTGGCCTTCCTCGATCAGCTCGGCGACGTAGGTCGGCAGCTGGAAGGCGTCATGCGCCTCGTCGTTGGTGTTGGCGTGGACGTTGTCGACGATGGCCTGGTGCACGTCCCAGCCGACCAGGTCGACGGTCGCCAGCGGCGGCATGGCGCGGCCGGTGTAGGGTCCGATCAGGTAGTCGATGAACGCGACGCCGTGCTCGGCGGCGAGCTGCGCGCACTCGTTGAGGACCTTGAAGCCGACGCGGTTGCCGGCGAAGGCCGGCATGTCGCGGCACAGGGTCACGACGCGGCCGAAGCGGCGCTCGAGCATCTCGACGATCGCGGTCACCAGCTTGGGGTCGGTGTCGGCGTGCGGGATGACTTCGGTGCCGACGATCACGCTGGGCGGGTTGAAGAGGTGCATGCCGAGGAAGTTCTTGCGGAAGCTGTCCGAGCGGCCCTTGGCCATGCCGGCGATCGACAGGCCGGAGGAGACGGTGGCGACGATCGAGTCGGGACGGCGGATCTTGTCGACCCGATCGAAGAACGCCTTCTTGATCTCCATGTCCTCGGCCAGGGCCTCGAAGATCAGGTCGGCCTTGCCGACCGCCTCGTCCAGGTCGCCGTCGTACGTGCCCACGGACATCCGGTTGCCGATGGTGATCGACTTGGCCATGTTCTGCGCGCCGACCAGGCCCTCGCGAGCCTTTTCGGTCGACCGCGCGAGCAGCACCACGTCGCACCCGCCGGCGGCAAACACCTCGGCGCTCCCAGCGCCCATGGTGCCGTTGGCACCGAGAACAACGACTCGCTCGATGTTGACCATACCCGACGGTGCTCCTTTGGCAGGGGTTTGAATCGAAACCGGAAAACTTTGGGTCGATGCCACAGGTAGAGGGGCAAAGACAAGGCTCCCCCCGATGAACACAGATGGCCACAGATGGCTACAGGTGCACACAGAGCCGGTCAGGCGGCTCTGATTCTGTGACCATCGGGGGCTAGGCGGCTGGGTCTGTGTTCATCTGTGGCGATCGGACGCTTGGAATATTCGCCGCACCGCCCAGCCAGCGGGGGGCCCACCAGTTCCAGTCGCCGAAGAGGCGCATCGTCGCGGGGACGATCAGGCAGCGCACCAGGGTAGCGTCGAGGGCGATGGCGAGCGACAGGGACACGCCCAGTGCCTTGACGACGACGACGCTGGCGAGGCCGAAGGAGGCGAACACGACGACCATGATCGCGGCAGCGCTGGTGACCAGGCGGCCGGTGCGTTCGAGGCCCTCGGCCACGGCCCAGGTGTTGTTGCCGCTGCGCAGATACTCCTCGCGCATGCGCGACAGCATCAGCACCTCGTAGTCCATCGAAAGGCCGAAGACGCAACAGAAGAGCAGGGTGGGCACGGTGGGATCGATCGGGCCGGCCTCGAAGTGCAGCAGCGACGCGAGGTGGCCGTCCTCGAAGATCCACACCAGCGCGCCGAACGAGGCGGTGATGGAGAGAAGGTTCATCGCCACCGCCTTGATCGGCAGGAGGACCGAGCGCAGCAGGATGAACAGCGCGGCGCCGGTCACGATGATGATGAAGCCGATCGCCCACGGGGCGCGCGACAACGTGAACTCGCTGATGTCGATGTCGTGGGCGGTGGCGCCGGTGACCAGCAGGGTCCCGTCGCCGAGGTGCGGGTCGCGGCGGATCGCGTGGACGATGGCCCGCGCCTCGGGGCTCGCCGGAGCGGCGTCGGTGAGCAACGTGAGGAGCGCGACGCCGTCGGCAGCCACCAGCGCGCGCATCTTCAGGGCATCGGGGGGCAGCCAGTCGTCGGGCATCTCCGCGTCGGCGGTGAAGTAGTCGCGCGTCAGGCGGTCATCACTGTCGACGACGCCCTCGAACTTCACCACGCCGGGCAGCTTCAGATAGCGCTGGGCAGCATCGTAGATCTGACCGACCCGCTCGGCGGTGTACGCCGTGCCGCTCGGATAGCGGATGACGATCTGGATGCGCGTGCGCCCCTGATCGGGAAACGCCTGGCGCAGCTGCTCGTACACGTCGCGCGCCTCGATGCCGGGCGGCAGCGTGCGGACGTCGGCGGCGGCCATCGTCAGGCGCACGAACGGCAGGCCGAGTGTCAGCAGGAAGGCCAGTGTCGGCACCAGCACCAGCACCGGCCGCTGCATCACCCAGGTCGCCAGGCGATGCCACATGCCAGCGGTGTCGATCAGGCGCGGCAGCGGCAGTTGGCCGGCGTCGATGCGCGGGCCCAGGACCACGAGCAGGGCGGGCAGGAAGGTGAGGGCGGCGACGATCGAGAGGATCACGACGATGCCGGCCGCCATTCCCATGCCCGCGAGGAAGGAGCCGTGGAAGAAGAGCAGACTGCCGAGACCGATCGCCACGGCGATGCCCGAGAACACCACCGCGCGTCCGCTCGTGTCCATCGCCGTTTCGAGCGCCTGCGCGAAACTCGCGCCGGCGGCGAGCTCGTCGCGATAGCGGCTGACGATGAACAGCGAGTAGTCGATCGCCACGCCGAGTCCGACGAGCGAGGCGATGTTCACCGCGTACACCGCGAGGTCCATGACGTGGGACAACGCGGTCACGATGGCGACGCCGGTGGTGACGGCGAGGGCGCCGATGCCCACCGAGAGCGCCGCCGCGGCGGCGGAGCGGAAGACGATCAGGAGGACCAGCACGGCGAGCGGCAGGCTCAGCAATTCGGCGAAGAGCAGATCGCGGCCGTTGGTGGCGTTGAGATCGTGGCGGAAGGCCAGGTTGCCGGTGAAGCCGACGTCGAACGCCGGGGACTGCACCATCGCGCGCAGCTCGGGGTATTCCTCGGCGGCGACGGAGAACTCGTGCTTCAGCGAGACGACCACCAGCGCGCTGCGGGCCGCGGCCGACACCAGCCGCTCGGCGACCAACGGCGGCGCGTCGTCGGGAGCCAGGATCGCCCGCACCCGAGGATCGGCGCGCAGCGGGGCCAGCGCGGTGTGCAGCGGCCTCGATGAAACGCGGGTCGCCCGGGGCGAGCTCGTGGCTGCGCAGCAGCATCACGAACGAGGAATCGCCGGGGTACGCGAGCTTCTCCTCGACGATGCGCTGGGCGATGTCGGACTCGATCCCCTCGGTGTTGCCGGCGCTGAGGCGTCCGCCGCGCAGCAGCACGAGACCGGCGGCGACGAGGATCAGCCCGCTGACCACCAGGATCGCGCCTGATCGGCGGAGGGCGAAGCGGGCCAACCACCGAAGGGGGCCGCCACTGGCGGACGAGGCATGCATCAGGTGGGCTCTCTCCTACTTGGCCATGCGCCTCAAGTCATCACAACGCCTCCGGGGAATTCTGTCTCCGAGGTGTGGTTGAAGCGCCGCAAACCGACCCGCTATGGTTCCCCCATGGCGCAGCGTGAACAGCCCTGGTTGATGCGGACCTACGCGGGACACTCCAACCCGCACGCGGCCAACAAACTGTACCGAACCAACCTCGCCAAGGGACAGACCGGCCTGAGCGTTGCCTTCGATCTGCCGACGCAGACCGGCTACGACTCGGACGATCCGATGGCGACGGGCGAGGTCGGCAAGGTCGGCGTGCCGATCAGCCACATCGCCGACATGGAGGCGCTCTTCGACCAGATCCCGCTGGCGAAGATGAACACCTCGATGACGATCAACGCCACGGCCGCCTGGCTGCTGGCGTTGTACGTCGCCGCCGCGGAACGCCAGGGGGCGAACCAGCGCGAGCTGCGCGGCACGACCCAGAACGACGTCATCAAGGAGTTCCTCTCGCGCGGGACCTACATCTTCCCGCCCGAGCCGTCGCTGCGCCTGACGACCGACATCATCGAGTACACGGTGCGCGAGATTCCGTCGTGGAACCCGATGAATCTCTGCAGCTACCACCTGCAGGAGGCGGGCGCGACGCCGGTGCAGGAGATCGCGTTCACCCTCGCCAACGCGTGCGCGATCCTCGACCGCGTGAAGCAGCGCCCCGGCGTGTCGATTCCCGACGTCGTCGGCCAGCTGTCGTTCTTCGTGAACGCCGGCATCCGGTTCATCGAGGAGATCTGCAAGCTGAAGGCGTTCGCGCGCCTCTGGGATGCGCTCACCGCCGAGCGCTACGGCGTCGGCGACGCGCGCAAGCGGCGCTTCCGGTACGGCGTCCAGGTGAATTCGCTCGGCCTGACCGCCCAGCAGCCGGAGAACAACGTCCAGCGCATCGTCCTCGAGGCGCTGGCCGTGACGCTCTCGAAAGAAGCGCGCGCGCGGTCGATCCAGCTGCCGGCCTGGAACGAGGCGCTCGGCCTGCCGCGGCCGTGGGACCAGCAATGGTCGCTGCGCATCCAGCAGGTGATGGCCTTCGAGACCGACATGCTCGAGTACGACCGCGATATCTTCGAAGGATCGGTGGTCATCGAAGAGCATGTCGCCGCGCTGATGGCCGGCGCGAGCGCCGAGCTCGCGCGCATCGACGAGCTCGGCGGGGCGGCGCAGGCGCTCGACCTGATGAAGCAGGCCCTCGTCGCGTCGCACGCCGAGCGGCAGCGCCGCATCGAGGCGAAGGATCTCCTGGTCGTCGGCGTCAACAGCTACACCGAGCACGAGCCCTCGCCGCTGACCGCCGGCGGTCTCGACAGCATCATGACCGTCGATCCCGCCAACGAGCGCGAGCAGATCGAGCGCCTGCGCGCCTTCCGCGCCCAGCGCAACGCGACGCGACGTGGCGGCGGCGCTGCGCGCCATCGAGGACGCGGCGCGCGGCGGCGAGAACCTGCTGCCGGTGTCGATCCGCGCCGCGCAGGCCGGCGTCACCACCGGCGAGTGGGCCGGCACGCTGCGCGCGGTGTTCGGCGAGTTCCGCGCGCCCACCGGACTGCAGGGCGCGGGCGTCGCGCCGGCGACCGAGAACCTGCAGGCGCTGCGGGCGCGCACGACGGAGGTGGCGGCGCAGGTCGGCCATCCGCTGCGGCTGCTCGTCGGCAAGCCCGGGCTCGACGGCCACTCGAACGGCGCCGAGCAGGTCGCGGTGCGCGCCAAGGACGCCGGCTTCGAGGTGATCTACCAGGGCATCCGGCTGTCGCCCGAGCAGATCGTCGCCTCGGCGCTGGAAGAGGACGTCGACGCCATCGGGCTCTCGATCCACTCCGGCTCGCACATGACCTTGGTGCCGCGCATCCTCGAGCTGCTGCACGAGCGCGGCGGCGACATGCCGGTCGTGCTCGGCGGGATCATTCCGGAGGCCGACCGCGCCAAGCTGCAGGCGCTGGGGGTGAGTCGGATCTGGACGCCGGGCGAGGCGACGCTCACCGACATCATCGCCGACCTCGTCGAGGTCATCGCCGCCGCGCGCCGCCGCGCCGCCTGAGCGCGGCGGCGTCGTCAGCTCACGGCGGCGTCCCGCACAGGGTACCGTTGATGTCGCACTGCGGCGTCTGACCCTTCGCGCGCTGGGCGGCGTCGAGCTCGAACACCTTGTGCTCGGTCGCCGCGGTGGCGTCGCAGTTGCACAGCTGACTGCCGCAACAGCTGCAGTCGGCCGCGCCCTCGGCCTTGAAGATCTCGCTCAGGTCGCAGTTCTGCAGACCGAGGCAGGCGTCGAGCACGAGCGTGTTGGTGCTCGAGGTGCAGAGCGTCGCATCGCACGTGTAGCCGAGCTGACGTCGTTGTTCACGCAGGTGTTGTACTCGCGACACACCTCGTCGCAGTCGACGCCACTGCCGGGCGGCAGCACCGTCTCGCTGGCGTACAGCGGGCAGCCGCACTGGTCGGGCGGCGCGTCCGGGAATGCAGCTGCCGTTGCCGACCATGTCGCAGGGGTCCGGCGGCGGAGCGATGGCGTTGTAGGCCGCCGACCAGACCTGCGGCGCGTTGTCGCACGGCAGACCGGATTTTCCGATCTGGAACGGACCGTCGTAGATCGGACAGTCGCAATGGATGGTCGCGGTGCCGTCGGTGTTGACACCGTGACGGGTCCGGTGCACGGCGCCGTCATGCAGCCCGCATACGGTCCGGGATGTCGGTGCAGTTCATCGAGCCGATCGGTTCGACGTTGGCCAGGTAGAAGCTGAAGGTCGAGACGCGCGCGGCGTTGCCAAAGAAGTTCTCCGCGGTTGATGTCGCCGCAGACGGGTGCGCCGTTGGTGACCTGGCAGGACGCGGGATCGGCCGTGCACTGGTCGACGGTCTCCTGGTACGAGTCGGCGTTGAGGATGGCATTGATCAGGACGAAGTTCGGCCCGAACCACTCGTAGCAGGGGCAGGCGCTGACCTTCCGTCCGCCGCCACGGTGCAGTTCGGCGTAGTAGCAGAGCGCATACGGGCCGAAGCAGGGCAGGAAGTTGCTCGGCGCGAGCGACGACGTCGGCCCACGCCGGCCCGTACTGGGTCGTCATCTCGGTATTGAGCGGGAAGTCGCCACCGCAGAAGGGCGCCGGCAGATCGCAGGAGGCACCGGTGTGGCGGTCGCCGTGGGAACGGCGGTTGCCGTCGGTGTCGACTTGCTGCCCCCGTGGTCATCGTCCGAACAGCCGGTGAGAGCCATGAAACGCCGCCGCCACCGCGATTGCCATCGTCCCCAAGCCCATCCGCGTCATACCCACCTCCCCGCTGCGCTGGCCGTGTCGAAGCGTGGCATGGCAGAGACGGAGCGGTTGGCAATCGGCCGCCGTGCGGCCGGGGCACGGTTTATGGCTTGACAGGACGCCGCCAACGCTGGTCTGAGAGCGCAGGGCGAGGAGGGAGCGATGCACTATCGACGCATTCGAAGCCAGATAGTCCACCGCGCGGCATGGATCATTGCCGCATCGGTGATCGTCGCCGTCTCGCTGACGAGCGATGCACGGGCCATGTGTTGCCTGTGCCGCGACTGTAGCGGTGCGGCCTTTTGCGTCGACGGTCTCGCCACGTCGATCGCCTGCTCGAACTTCTGCTTCACCAACGGCTGTCCCTCGACGGTGTACGTCAGCAACGACACGTGCGAAGGCGGTTGCGACGGCGCGCCCGACGCGCCCACCGCGACGCCCAGCAGCACCGCGACGATCACGGCGACGACGACGATCACGGCGACGGCGACGGCCACCCGGACGGCGACCACTACGGCGACCTCCAGCGTCACCGCCACGGCGACGTCGACAAGCACAGGCGTCGACACGGCGACACCGACGGCGACGCCGAGCAGCACGCCGTCGGGCACCCCGACGGAGACGCTGAATATCACCGCGACTCCGACCGAGACGCCGACGATCACCCCGACGTCGTCTCCGACGCTTACTCCGACCACGGCGTCACAGCTGTCGGGCCACGTCAGCTACTACAACGGCGGTGGTCCGGTTCCGGGCGTGAATGTGGTGATGACCGGCAGCACGCCTGCCAACACCATGACGACCGCCTCCGGCGACTATGGCTTTTCCGTAGCCGGCCCGGGCACGGTCATCCTCCAGCCCGAGAAGAACGGGGAGTTCGACACCGCCATCACCTCGCTCGACGCGACGGTCGTCCTCCAGGCGGTGGTCGGCATCGTCACGCTCACGCACGAGCAGGAGCTCGCGGCCGACGTCACCGGCAATGGCTCGTTCAGCGCGCTCGACGCGACGCGCATCCTGCAGTTCCAGGCGGGGATCATCTCCCGCTTCGCAGCGGCGGACGCGTGCGGGTCGGACTGGCTCTTCCAGCCCGTCCCGTCGCCGACCCCGAACCAGACGCTGGTCGAGCCCGTGGTGAGCCAGGGCGTCTGCCAGCATGGCAGGATCACGCTGACGTCATTCACGCCGCCGCTGGCAGGTCGCGACTTCCACGCGATCCTTCTCGGCGACGTCACCGGAAACTGGGCACCGTAGATCTCGCAGGCCGGCGCCCTCCATCGGCGAATGGAGGGCGCCGCTCCTGCGGCGCCGGGCTGCGGCGGTGACTGCCAGCAGTCGCTTGGAAAGCCCGCCGCGCGGCGAGTACGGCCCCCCATCGGCGATGGCGAACTGGCGCCGGAACGCTGCCATTGGGCTCATCCGCACGTAAGCGTTGCTAATGGGTTGAGTTGCTCTCAGAAAAGTGCGACTCACCCAAGAGTTGGCGCGCGCAATTCAAGGTCGAGGGCAGCGGCGGCCGAGCATGCGTCAGTCATCGGTGGGGCCGTCGCTCGTGAGGTGTTCGCATGCGCAGTCCCCGTGACTTCTTCAAACCGCTGGCACTTGGCGCTCCCGAGCCGTTGCGCGAGGTGCCGCTCAAGCCGTCGCGCTGCATCCACTTCTTCGACGCCAGCAACCCGAAGATGGCGGCCAAGGTGCCCGATATGGCACGCCAGGCCGACATCCTGTTGGGCAACCTCGAGGACGCGATCCCGGCGGACAAGAAGGTCGCCGCCCGGCAGGGGCTGATTCAGGTCGGGCGCGAGGCAGACCTCGCCGGCACGCCGTTGTGGACGCGCGTGAACAGCCTCGACAGCCCATGGTTCCTCGACGACGTCACGCAGCTGGTCGAGGCGATCGGGGATAAGCTGGACGTGATCATGATCCCCAAGGTCGAGGGACCGTGGGACATCCATTTCGTCGACCGCCTGCTGGCGCAGCTCGAGGCCCGTTCTGAGCTCCGCCGCCCGCTCCTGATCCACGCCATCCTCGAGACGGCCCTCGGCGTGACCAACGTCGAGGAGATCTGCGCCGCCAGCCCGCGCATCCAGGGCATCAGCTTCGGCCCCGCCGACCTCGCCGCGTCGCGGCGGATGAAGACCACGCGCGTCGGCGGCGGCCATCCCGCCTATCTCGTTCGCAACGACCCCGACGCCGCGCATCCCGACGCGCCGCGGCCGACCGCGCAGCAGGATCCGTGGCACTACTCGATCGCGCGCATGGTCGACGCCTGCGCCGCGACGGGCGCGCTGCCGTTCTACGGCCCGTTCGGCGACATCTCCGATCCGCTCGGCTGCGAGGATCAGTTCCGCGCCGCGTTCCTGCTCGGCTGCGTCGGCGCCTGGTCGCTACATCCCAGCCAGATCACCATCGCCAAGAAGGTGTTCAGCCCACCGGTCGACGAGGTGCAGTTCGCGAAGCGCGTGCTCGAGGCGATGCCCGATGGCCGAGGAGTCCTGATGCTCGACGGCAAGATGCAGGACGATGCGACCTGGAAGCAGTGCAAGGTCATGGTCAACCTCGCGAAGCTACTGGCGGCGAAGGACAAGGACCTCGCCGCCGCCTACGGGCTCTGATCATGGCGGTGCGGCTGGCCAACGCGGAGGGGCGGGCGGTCGTGGTGCTCGGCGACCGCATCGCCGACGTCGAGAAGGCGTCGGGCGGCCGCTTTCCGCACGATCCGATGGCCGCGATGGCGCGCTGGGACGAGCTCGCCGAATGGGCGTCCGGCCTCGGCGCCGGCGCCGCCACCGCTGCGCTCGACGAGACGCGCCTCGGGCCGCCGACGCCGCGGCCCAGCAAGGTGTTCGCGATCGGGCTCAACTACAAGAGCCACGCCGAGGAGTCCGGTCTGCCGCTGCCGAAGCAGCCGATGGTCTTCACGAAGTTCCAGAACTGCCTGGTCGGCCCGCGCGGCGACGTGAAGCTGTCGTCCGACTACGTCGACTGGGAGGTCGAGCTCGTCGTCGTCATCGGCCGGCAGAGCCGGAACGTGGCGGAAGTGCGCGCACTCGAGCACGTCGCCGGCTACACCGTCGGCCAGGACATCTCCGATCGCAAGCTCCAGTTCAGCGACCAGCCGCCGCAGTTCAGCATGGGCAAGTCGGTCGACACGTTCGGGCCGATCGGCCCGGTCGATCGTCTCACTCGATGGCGTGCGCGATCCGAACGACCTCGAGCTGACGTGCGACGTCGGCGGCGAGCGCATGCAGACGGCGCGGACCACCGACATGGTGTTCGGGGTGCCGCCGCTGATCGCGTACCTGTCGAAGTTCTGCACGCTCGAGCCCGGCGACATCATCTTCACCGGTACGCCCGACGGTGTCGGCTCGGGACGACAGCCGCGCCGCTACCTGAAGGCGGGCGAAGAGATCGTCAGCACCATCGAATCCATCGGGACATTGCGAAACCGCTGCGTCTAGGAATCCATATAGGCAGCGCCGAGGACGCTCGACGTTGCGTCCGTAAGGAAGGGGACCATGGCCACGCCAGTCGAACAATGGGTTGAGCAGGTCGCGGCGCACACGACGCCCGATCGGATCGTGTGGTGCGACGGATCAGCGGCCGAGAATCAGCGGCTGATCGATGAAATGGTGGCCAGTGGCACCCTGGAGCAGCTCAACCGGGAGAAGTATCCGCACTCGTATCTGCATCGCAGCGACCCGAGCGACGTCGCGCGCACCGAGCACCTGACCTTCGTCTGTACCGAGCAGCAGGAGGAGGCCGGCCCGAACAACAACTGGATGGCGCCGGCCGATGCGAAGGCGAAGGTCGGGACGCTGTTCAAGGGCGCGATGAAGGGGCGTACGATGTACGTCGTGCCCTACATCATGGGCCCGGTGGCGTCGCCGTACAGCCAGATCGGCGTCGAGATCACCGACAGCCCGTACGTCGTCGCCAACATGCGCATCATGACCCGCATGGGCCAGGCCGCGCTCGACCGCCTCGGCAGCTCCGACGACTTCGTCAAGGGCCTGCACTCCCTCGGCGACCTCAGCCCCGACCGCCGCTTCATCCTGCACTTCCCCGAGGAGCGGCTGATCTGGTCGGTCGGCTCCGGCTACGGCGGCAACGCGCTGCTCGGGAAGAAGTGCTTCGCGCTGCGCATCGCCAGCTTCATGGGCGCGCAGCAGGGCTGGATGGCGGAGCACATGCTGATCGTCGGCATCGAGGATCCCGTCGGGCAAGGTCACCTACGTCGCCGGCGCGTTCCCGAGCGCCTGCGGCAAGACCAACCTCGCGATGCTCGTGCCGCCGGCGAGCCAGAAGGGCTGGAAGGTGTGGACGGTCGGCGACGACATCTGCTGGATGCGTCCCGGGCCCGACGGTCGCCTGTGGGCGATCAATCCGGAGGCCGGTTTCTTCGGCGTCGCCCCCGGCACGTCGAGCGAAGACCAACCCCAACGCGATGGCCAGCCTGCACAGGCAACAGCATCTTCACCAACGTCGCGCTGACCGACGACAGCTCGCCCGTGGTGGGAGGGCATCGACGGCCCGGTGCCGGAGCATCTGATCGACTGGCACGGCAAGGACTGGGCGCAAGGGCTCGAGCGAGAAGGCCGCGCACCCCAACTCGCGCTTCACCGCGCCGGCGTCGCAGTGCCCGTCGATCTCCCCGCACTGGGAGGATCCGCAGGGCGTGCCGATCTCGGCCATCCTCTTCGGCGGCCGCCGCGCCCGCACCGCGCCGCTGGTCATGCAGTCGTTCGACTGGAACCACGGCGTCTTCGTCGGCGCCTCGGTGGCCTCCGAGACGACGGCCGCCGCGACCGGCGCGGTCGGCGTCGTGCGCCGCGACCCGATGGCCATGCTGCCGTTCTGCGGCTACAACATGGGCGACTACTTCGGCCACTGGCTGAAGATGGGCGCCGGCCTCAGCAATCCGCCGAAGATCTTCCACGTGAACTGGTTCCGCCAGGACGCCGACGGCAAGTTCATCTGGCCGGGCTTCGGCGAGAACATGCGCGCCGCTGCGCTGGATGCTCAGCCGCTGCGACGGCAGCGGCAACGCCGTCGAGTCGCCGATCGGCCTGCTGCCCGCCAAGGGCGCGATCGACACCTCCGGCCTCGATCTCGCCGCCGGCGCCATGGACGAGCTGCTGACCGTGTCGCGCGACGACTGGAAAGCGGACGCCGCGCAGCATCGGCGAGTTCTTCGGCAAGTTCGGCGACCACCTGCCGAGCGAGATGGACCGACAGCGCCAGGCGCTGGTGAAACGACTCGGCTGAGGGCCGATAGGGGATCCAGACGGTGGTTCGCCGCTGGCTTGGCGCGGCGATCGCCGCCACCCTCCTCTGCGGCGCCGGCGGCGCGCGCCGTGGTGCTGCGCGCCAGCGAGGTCGCGGGGCGCCGGGGGCGAGCGTGGAAATCGCGATCGTCCTCGAGAGCGGCGACGAGTCGGTCGCCGGCACCCAGAACGATCTCGAGATCGTCCCCGCCGCTGTTCATCGGATCCGAAGCCGACTGCACGGTGAACCCGGCTATCGGCAAGACCGGGTTCTTCCACGTCGGTCCCTGCGACCGACGCGGCGGATGCGAGCGCCTGCGCGCCCTCGTCCTCGCCCTCGACAACGTCGATGAGATTCCCGACGGCTCGGTGCTCTATCGCTGCCGGGTGACGATCGACTCCGCCGCGCCGGGCGGCGTGTATCGGGTGCTGCGTCACCAATCCCGGCGCCTCGGACCCGGAGGGAAACGCGTTGCTCGCGAACGGCTTCGCCGGTCGGATCGTCGTCGGCGGGCCTCCGGGTGCCGTCGTGCAGATCGACGACGCGGTGATTCCGCGCGGCGAGTTCGTCCCGATCCGCGTGCGCCTGGCCGGGTACTCGGCCGCGACGACGGTGACCAACGACATCACCCTCAGCGAAGCTGTACACATCACCAGCAACATCGAGGGTCAGCCGTCCTGCACGACGAGCCTGACGGGCCTCACCGCGAGCTTCGAATTCCTCCCGACCGGATGCGCCACGCTGCGCGACGAGTGCGTCACCATGCGCGCATCGATCGCAGCGAGTGAGCCGCTGCCGCTCGTTGCGCAGCTCTACGAGTGCACCGTGTTCCCGGTGCCGGTGATCGACCCGGGGACCTACGTCATCGATTGCCCAGCGGCGACCGCCACCGACGGCGACGGCGCGCCATTGCCGATTGCCTGCCAGTCGGCGATGATGAGGATCCTGCCGTACGAGCTGCCGCCGACGGCGACGCCGACGCCCACCGGCGCGGTGCCGCCAGGATCGCCGACGGCGTTCCAGGTGACGCCGACGTTCACCGCCGCCCTGCAGAGGACGGCGACAGCGACGGCTCCGTTCGTTGCCTCCAACGAAGACGACGGCTGTCAGGTCGGAGCGCCGAGTGGGGCGGGATCGTTCGAGGCGCTATTGGGGCCGGCGCTTCTGTTCGTGTGGAGAGCGCAGCGTCGTCGTAATTCTGCGCCGCGCTAGAGCTGCGGGCGAGCCGCCCGCGCTCCCGGCGGGGGACTCGATGAGGCGCGCTGCGTGAAGGCAGCCTTGCCGGGAGCGCGGGCGGCTCGCCCGCAGCTCTAGCGCGTGTCCTTGGTCGACGCCCTCGCCCGGCGGCCGCAACTCTCGCCGCAGCACCTTGCCGTTGCGCGTGCGCGGCAGATCGTCGACCAGGTAGACGATGCGCGGCGCCTTGTACGAGGCGAGGTGCTGGCGCGCATAGGCGCGCACCGCGTCGGGCGTCAGCGCGGTCCCCGGGCGCGGGATGACGTAGGCGGCGACGACCATCTTGCCGGCATCCGGTTCCTCGCCGACGGCGGCGCAGTCGGCGACGTCGGGATGGTCCTTGATGACGCGCTCGACCTCGTGCGGCGAGACGCGGTAGCCGAACGTGTTGATCAGGTCGTCGCGGCGGCCGAGGAACCAGAGATAGCCGTCGGCGTCGAGACGCGCGTAGTCGCCGGTCAGGAACCAGTCGTCGCGGAAGCGCGTCGGCCGTCTCGCTCGGGCGGTTCCAGTAGCGCAGCAGCAGAGCCGGGTCGCGTGCGCGGGATGCAGAGCATGCCCTCCGTCGCCGACGCGGCACCGGCTGCAGGGTCGTCCGGATCGAGCAGCTGCACGTCGTGCCCGGGCTGCGGGAAGCCGGCCGAGCCAGGACGGATCGGTAGCCGCGCGGCTGCGAGAGGTAGTACGAGCACTCGGTCATCCCGAGCCCTTCGTAGATGTCCTGGCCGAAACGCTGCGCGCCAGGCCGCCAGCACCTCGCCCGACAGCGGCTCGCCGGCGCACATGCAATGGCGCAGGGTCGGCACGTCGGCGGCGGCCGTAGGCGGTCTTCTGCATGATCTGCCGGTAGAGCGTCGGCACGCCGATGAAGATGGTCGCGCCGTGGCGCGGCGATGAGGCGCGGCCAGACCTGCGCGGCGTCGGTCGGACCTTCGTGACGATGGTCGTGTGCGCCGCGGTAGAGCGGGATCCATCAGCCCGGTGCCGAGCACGTAGGTCCAGTTGTACTTGCCGGAGTGCAGCACGCGGTCGCCGCCCTCGGGCGCGAAGTCGAACCAGTACTCCGACGCCGGCTGCCGGCCGAGCAGGGCGCGGTGCGCGTGCAGCACGCCCTTCGGGTAGCCGGTCGTGCCGGAGGTGTAGACGAGGTAGGCCGGGTCGTCGGCACGCGTCGGGTGCGGCGGCTCCCAGCGCGCGATCGCCGCCAGCGCGCTGGTCGAGGTCGTCGACCCGCACGCGCGTCGCCGGCGCGGCGGTCGCCGTCGCCGGTCAGCAGCACGATGGCGTCAGGCCGTCGATCCGCTCGAGCTCGGCGTGCAGCGCGTTCCAGCTCTCGCGCGTCGGTGACCAGCGCGACGCGCGCCGGAGTCGCGCGCCAGGAACAGCACCTCGTCGGCGGTGAGCAGGATCGAGGTCGGCACCGGGACGGCGCCGCGCTTCATCGCGCCGAGGAAGACGATCGGGTACGCGAGGCAGTTCGGCAGACGGATCGAGCACGCGCTCGCCGGCGTCGACGCCGAGGTCGCGGAGCAGCTGGGCGAACTGGCTGGTGCGCGTCGCCAACTCGGCGAACGTCAGCTGGGAGATGCCGTGCGCGTCGTCGTCGGCAGATCACCGCTGCCCGCGTCTCGGCGGGAGTCCCGAGGTGCGACGTCGGTGCAGGCGGCGGCGACGTTGAACTCGGCGGGAATGCGCCACGTCCAGTGGGGCAGGCGCATCGAACGATTCAACGCAGGGACGCAGAGATCGGGGAGCCCGGATGAGGGGCCGGTCACCGCTTCCTCTGCGCTGCCTCCGTGCCGCTGCGGCTCGGCGTGGTCGAGCAGCGCCAGCAGGCGGCGGGCGCCTTCGGTCGGGCGTCAGTCGCGCCTCGAGCACGGCCGACTCGACGTCGGGCAGCGCGTGCGCGACGTCGGGGCGGGCGAGGAAGTGGCGCTTCAGGCCGTCGTCGAGCATCGCCCACAGCCAGTCGTGCTGCTGCTCGCGGCGCTTCGCGCGCGAGCTCGCCGGCTGGCGTCGAGCGCGGTGCGGTGGCGCTGCGATGGCATCCCACACCGCGTCCATGCCGCGTTCCTCGAGGGCGCTGACCTGCAGCACCGGCGGCTCCCAGCGCGCGCTGCTGCGGGCGGAAGAGGCGCAGCGCGCCGACTGCAGTTCGCCGGCGGCGCGCTTGGCGCGCGGCCGACGTTGTCGCCGTCGGCCTTGTTGATGGCCAGCGCGTCGGCGAGCTCGAGGATGCCCTTCTTCATGCCCTGCAGCTCGTCGCCGGCGCCGGCCAGCATGAGCACGAGGAAGAAGTCGACCATCGAGGCGACGGCGTACTCGGACTGGCCGACGCCGACGGTCTCGACCAGCACGACGTCGTAGCCCGCCGCCTCGCAGACCAGCATCGCCTCGCGCGTGCGTCGCGCCACGCCGCCGAGCGAGCCGGCCGACGGGCTCGGGCGGATGAAGGCCTGCGGCGCCGACCGAGAGGCGCTGCATGCGCGTCTTGTCGCCGAGGATGCTGCCGCCGGAGCGCGCGCTGGAGGGGTCGACGGCGAGCACGGCGACGCGCTTGCCGAGCCCGATCAGGTGCAGCCCGAAGGCCTCGATGAAGGTGCTCTTGCCGACGCCGGGCACGCCGCTGATGCCGACGCGATGCGGCGCTGTCCGGTGGGCGGCAGCAGCAGCTCGAGCAGGCGCTGCGCCGCTTCCTGGTGATCGGCGCGCGTGCTCTCGACGAGCGTGATCGCCTTGGCGAGGGCGCGCCGGTTGCCGGCGCAGCACGCCGTCGGCGAGCGTCTCGACGGGGGTCGAGCGAGCCGGGGCGGGGCGGGTCATCGAGCCCGCCGTCTGGGACCGCGGACGTCTCGCCCGCAGCGCGGCACCCGACATTGCCAGCAACCCATCGCGGCGGCGATGTGTGCGCGAAGCGGCGAGCACGCTGCGCTGCGGGCGAGACGCCCGCGGTCCCAGACGGCCGCCTCCATGCCAGGACAGTTACGCGTTGACCGCCGTGTCGGCGTCGCCGGCGCCGCTCTGGCGGATCAGGTCGAGCACGCGTGCGCGCGGCTTTGGGGATCTGCGTGCCGGGTCCGAATACCGCCTTCACGCCGGCCTGCTCGAGGAAGGCGTAGTCGCGCGCCGGGATGATGCCGCCGACGGTGACGACGATGTCGCCGCGCGCCGAGCTTCTCGAGCTCCTTGATGAGCTGCGGCACCAGCGTCTTGTGGCCGCCCGACTGCGTCGAGACGCCGACCACGTGGACGTCGTTCTCGACCGCCTGGCGCGCCACTTCCTCGGGCGTCTGGAAGAGCGTGCCGACGTCGACGTCGAAGCCGAGGTCGGCGAAGGCCGTGGCGATCACCTTGGCGCCGCGGTCGTGGCCGTCCTGGCCGATCTTGGCGACCAGCATGCGCGGCCGGCGGCCGTGCTCGGCGGCGAACGCGCTGCGACCTCGCCCTGCAGCGCCTTCCAGTCCGGCGTCGTCGTTGAATGACGCGCCGTAGACGCCGGAGATCGACTTGATCTCGGCGTGGTAGCGGCCCCACACCTTCTCGAGCGCGGAGGAGATCTCGCCGACGGTGGCGCGGGCGCGCGCCGCCTCGACGCGCCAGCGCCAGCAGGTTGCCCGCGCCGGTCTCGGCGCACGCCGGTCAGCGCATCGAGCGCTCGCCTGGCACGCCTGCGGCATCGCGCGTCGCCTTGATCTGCTTCAGGCGCGCCACCTGCGACTCGCGCACGGCGCTGTTGTCGATCTCGCGCGTGTCGATCTCGGGCTCCTCGTCGAGGCGGAACTTGTTGACGCCGACGATGATGTCCTCGCCGCGGTCGATGCGCGCCTGGCGGCGCGCCGCGGTCTCCTCGATGCGCAGCTTCGGCATGCCGGCCTCGATCGCCTTGGTCATGCCGCCGAGCTGCTCGACCTCCTCGATGATGCCGAGCGCCTTGCGTCGCCAGGGCGTGCGTCAGCGACTCCATGAAGTACGAGCCCGCCCAGGGATCGATGACCTTGGGGATGCCGGTCTCCAGCTGCAGGATGAGCTGGGTGTTGCGCGCGATGCGCGCCGACGCGTCGGTCGGCAGCGCGATCGCCTCGTCGAAGGAGTTGGTGTGCAGGCTCTGCGTGCCGCCGAACACCGAGGCCATGGCCTCGATGGTGGTGCGGATGACGTTGTTGAACGGGTCCTGCTCGGTGAGGCTGGCGCCCGAGGTCTGGCAGTGCGTGCGCAGCATCAGCGAGCGTCGGCTTCTTCGGATGGAAGTGCTTCTTCATGAGCGTCGCCCACAGCAGGCGGGCGGCGCGCATCTTCGCGATCTCCATGTAGAAGTTCATGCCGATCGCCAAGAAGAACGAGAGCCGGCCGGCGAAGGCGTCGATGTCGAGCCCCTTCGACAGCGCGGCGCGCACGTACTCGAGGCCGTCGGCGATGGTGAAGGCGAGCTCCAGATCGCACGTCGCCCCGGCTTCCTGCATGTGGTAGCCGCTGATCGAGATCGAGTTGAAGCGCGGCATCTCCTTCGACGTGTACTCGATGATGTCGGCGACGATGCGCATCGAGGGCGTCGGCGGGTAGATGTAGGTGTTGCGGACCATGAACTCCTTGAGGATGTCGTTCTGGATCGTCCCGGTGAGCTGGTCGCGCGTCACGCCCTGCTCCTCGCCGGCGACGATGAAGCTGGCGAGCACCGGCAGCACGGCGCCGTTCATGGTCATCGACACCGACATCTTGTCGAGCGGCACGCCGTCGAACAGGATCTTCATGTCCTCGACGGAATCGATCGCGACGCCGGCCTTGCCGACGTCGCCGACGACGCGCGGATGGTCGCTGTCGTAGCCGCGGTGCGTGGCGAGGTCGAAGGCGACGGACAGTCCCTTCTGCCCGGCGGCGAGGTTCTTGCGGTAGAAGGCGTTCGATTCCTCGGCGGTGGAGAAGCCGGCGTACTGGCGGATGGTCCACGGCTGGCCGGCGTACATGGTGGCGCGCGGGCCGCGCAGGAAGGGGAAGTCGCCGGGGACGGTGTCGGTGAACTCCAGGCCGGCAACGTCGGCCCGGGTATACAGCGGCTTGACGTCGAGGCCCTCGGGCGTGTGCCAGACCAGGTCGTCGGCGGACGCGCCCTTGCGCTCCTTGCTGGCGAGCTCGCGCCAGCGCTCCAGATCGGCGTGCGCTTGGTGTCGGCCATGGCTCTCCCCTTGATCCTCGCGGACGCTAGCAAGTTGGCGCTTCGGTTGAAATCCTGCCCGCGGCGGCCCGCTCGGGCGCAGACCGCCGCCGCAGGAACGAACGGCAATGACCACCGCGGACGCTCAGGGACGTCCGACGGGTCCGCGGCGCTTCTGCTAGTCGGTGCACCCCGGATGATCGGGGTTCACGGTTGCAGCGGGGAGCTTGGGCGGCGTCAGGAACGGCGGGTCGGCGAAGTCGAAGAGCTCGAGCAACGGGTCGGCGTTGGCGTCGCGGTTGGTCAGTGCCGGCAGGTCGAAGCGCGTCTCTATGAAGCGCAGCACCGCGGTCTGGTCGCTGACGGTGTGCGAGACGTAGCGCTTGCGCGCGAACGGCGAGACGACCACGAAGGGCACGCGGATACCGTAGCGGTCGAAGGCGCCGGGCTCGTCGCCGGGCTGCAGGGTGGGCGGAATCGCGTCGGGCACGCAGGCGGGGGGCGGCGGCACGTGGTCGTAGAAGCCGCCGTGCTCGTCGTAGGTGATGAACAGGGCGGAATCCGTCCACAGCGGGCTTGCGAACATCGCCCGCACGATGCTCTCGACGAAGACCTGGCCGAGCTGGACGTTGTTCGGCGGGTGCTCGTCGTTCTGATTGGTCTCGTCGCCGAGAAAGATCGGGTCGACGAACGTGACCTGCGGCAGCGTTCCGGCGGCGGCGTCGGCGTAGAACTCGGCAATCGGGCGCACGTTCGCCGAGTGGGCCTGGACGTACGCGTAGAGCAGCGCGAAGGCGATGTCGGACTGGTAGATCTTCCAGGTCACGCCGGCGGCGTCGAGCGACTCGAAGATCGACGGGTGCGTCGCGACCACGAGGTCGTTGCGGATGTGGCCGGCCGAGGTCGCTGAGAGCAGGTAGTGGCGATTGGGGAAGGTCGGACCGAGCACCGCGCAGAAATGCCGGTCGCTCATCGCGAACGTGCGATAGAGGCGGTGATAGAAGGGCAGGTCGCGCTTGCGGTAGTATCCCATCGTCCGCGCCCCGGTCGGATCGCTCGCGTCGGCATTCTCGATCGCGAAGCCGTCCATGGCGCCGCCGTTCCACTCGCGGTGGGTGCCGTTCCAGCTGTGGTTGAGATCGGCCACCGCGCAGTAGTTGCGCTGGTGGAACATCTCGACCGGCGCGCCCCCGAGGGGATTCGGGTTGGTGGCGTGCCGCGACGGGCGGTCGATGTTCCGGCCGTGCAGGAGCGTGAAGTAATGGTCGAACGACCGGTTCTCCTGCATCAGCACGACGACGTGCCCGATGGGAATCGCCGCCCCGTGCGGCGCCCCGGGCGGCAGCGTGTCGGCGGGCAGGGCGCCCGCGCTGAAGGGGCAACTGGCTGGCGCCTCGGCGTGGGCGGCCGACGCCAGGGCGAGGGCGAGAAGCAGGGCGATGCGGCGCATGTCCGGGCTTAGTGGCGCAGCGCCGGCGACGTCAATAGGAAATCTTACTTGCGCCCCAGTACCTCGCCGTCGCCATACAGTTTCTTGATCCGGACCGATCCGGCCGGCGCCGCCTCCAGGCACAGCTCGCACAACGTGCACTCGTCGAGATTCTTCTCGACGATCGCGAGCACGCCCTCGTCGGCCTCGGCAAAAATGTTCACCGGGCAGACCTCGACGAGCTTCTTGACCGCCGCCGCGTCCTTCGCGACCGCCGGATCGACTTCAACGTTGATGAACAGTGCGGCCATCTCTGTGGTCCTCTGTGGTCTCTGTGGTGAAGGCTCAGGCGGCGAGCCGCTGCTTCACCAGCCCCGGGATGTCCTCGATCCGCTCGGCGACCGAGATGCCGCGCCTTCTGCAGGCGCGCGATCTTGTCGGCGGTGGTATCGGCCTTGCCCTCGACGATGGTGCCGGCGTGCCCGAAGCGCATGCCCGGCATCTCGTCCATGAAGCGGCCGGCCATGAAGGCGACGATCGGCAGGCGCGACTTCTTCTCGACCACGTAGTTCGCGAGCTCCGCTTCCATGCGGCCGCCGGGCTCGCAGTAGATGACGATCGCCTTGGTCTCCGCATCGGCCTCGTAGAGCGGCATCAGGTCGGCGTAGGTCGAGCCGATCACCGCGTCGCCGCCGATCGACACCGCGGTCGACTGGCCGAGGCCCGGCGGCGGTCAGCGTGTTGCACATCTCGGTGGTCATGCCGCCGGAGCGCGACATGACGCCGACGGAGCCCTTGGTGAACGCCTTGCGCGCGTCGACGGCGCGGCCGCCGAGGCCGCCCATCTTCGCCTCGCCGGGCGACAGGATGCCGAGGCAGTTGGGGCCGATGATGCGCGCGCCCTTCATCTGCGCTAGCTCGACCATCTGCGCCACTTCGTAGCGCGGGATGCGCTCGGTGACGATGACGACGATCTTGACGCCGGCATCGAGCGCCTCGAACACCGCATCGCGCGTGAACGCCGGCGGCACCGCGACCACCGAGCCGTCGACCCGCGTCTGTGCCGTGATCTCGCGCACCGTGTCGTAGACGGGAATGCCGTAGATGTCGCGGCCGCCGCGCCCGGGCGTCACGCCGCCGACGATCTTCGAGCCGTAGTCGAGGCACTCGCGGCTCATGTTCACCGCCTCGCGGCCGGTGATGCCCTGGATGATGAACGTGGTGTCCTTGGTGATCAGAATCGACATGGGATATCCTCGTGCGGACGAAGGATCACGGACGATGGACGACGGCGAGAGCCGTGGTCGTTCGTCCCGCGTCATTCATCCCTTCATCTTCGCCACTGCGCGGCCGGCGGCCTCGTACATCGACACGGTCCGGTCGCAGTACTCGACGCCGTAGTGCTGGAGGATCTTGAAACCCTCGGTCTCCCACGAGCCGGGGATGCGGAAGATGGCGATCTTCTCGGACGGCTTGTGGCCGGACTCGACGACGCCCTTGATGACGCCGCGCGCGACGATGTCGACGCGCGTGTTGGAAACGACGTTCATCATCACCGCGATCTTCTTCACGCCCGGCTTGCGCGAGGATGAGCTTGGTCAGCTCGCAGGCCTTGGTGACCGACGGGTTGCCGCCGATCTCGCAGTAGTTGGCCGGCTTGCCGCCGTGCTTGCGGATGGCGTCGAACAGGGTCAGCGAGCCGCCGCCGGCGCCGATCACCAGGCCGAGGTCGCCGTCGAACTCGACGACGTTGCCGGCGACGCCGCGGTGGTCGCTGGCGTCGACGGCGGCGCCGTCGATCTCGAACTGCGTCGGCGGGCGCGCCTGCCGCTTCTCCTCCGGCGCGATGCCGAGCGCCTTGAGGATCGCCTTCTGCGAGTCGCGCGCGTCGTCTTCCATGTCGACGTGACCGTCGAGGCAGACGAAGCGGCCGTCCTCGAGCTTCGCCAGCGGATTGATCTCCGCCAGGGTCAGGCCGTGGGCGATGAAGATGCGCGCCAGCGCCGCGGCGATGCGGCTGAGCTGGTTGAGATCGGCGCCGCCGATCTTGAGCTGCGCGATCAGCTCCTTCGCCATGTAGTCGGAGAAGGGCAGCAGGGTGGAGAAGTGGCGCTTGGCGATGTGCTGCGGGATGGGTCTCGGCGACCTCTTCGATGTCGATGCCGCCCATGTCGCTGCAGATCATCACCGGCTTGCGCGCGAAGCCGTCCCAGGTGACGCCGACGTAGTACTCCTGCTTGATCGGCGCGCGCTGCTCGACCAGCACGCCGCGCGGCTCGTGGCCATTGATGGTCAGGGCGAGGATCTTCTTCGCCGCCTCGGCCGCCTGCGCCGGCGTATCGGCGAAGAGCACGCCGCCGGCCTTCATGCGGCCGCCGGTGAGGACCTGCGACTTCAGCACGGCCGGGCCGTTGATCTCCTTGGCGATCGCCTCGGCCTCGGCCGGGCGTGTGCGCGACCTTCGACCCGGTCGGCAGGGGAATGCCGTAGCGGCCGAAGAGCTGCTTCGATTCGTACTCGTAGAACCGCATGCCGTGCACCTATTGATGGTCGAGGGAGCCGATTGAGGGCGAGCGGTGACGCGCCCCGAAACAGGGTGCGGCTACCACCGCGAGCTTGGCGAGGTCAACTCAGGGGCGCGCGACGACAGCGCCAGCGGGCGGGCATTGTCCGAAGCAGCGCCGCGGTCAGTGTCGGCGTCGGAGCGCGCGCAGGCCCAGTCCCGTGAGCGCGAGCGCCGCGAAGGCGAGGCCGGCGGGCGCCATTGCGGGCGCGGGCGCGGGCGGGGAGAACTGCCCGCACTGCGGTTGGCCCGGGCAGGGGATCGAGGTGTCGCTCGCCGAATCACAGAGGAGCGAGGCGCACTGAGCATTGCATCCCTGCGCCGGTGACTCGAAGCACTGCGTCACGGGGGGAATCGCGCAGGCGTTGCAGATGCAGCAGCCCGGCAAGCCGCCCGCCGCCGCCGGAGTCTGCAGCAGGCCGGCGACGACCACCATCGCCAGCGCTACGCCGGCAACCACACGGCCCAAGCGGATCGGGCGAACGAGCACAACGGAACGACGCATCCAGCGCACCTCCTCAACGAGAGCGCGCGGCGCATATCATACCGCTCCTGAGGCAGCCACCGCCGTGCGGCTGATCGCTGCCGCCAGGTCAATTCCGCTCGGCGCGACAGTCGGCGTCGACCTCGCTCCGGTTCGGGCGACCTACTGGTCGAGTCGTCGGACGGATGTTAGGCAAGGGCGTCGATCAGAGGGAGCAGACCAATGGCCAATGAGTTGACGAGGGTGAGTCTCGATGGGGTCGAGCGGATCGTCGCGGCGGTCGATGCCGTCGTCCGCGAAGCCCTCGAGGTGGCGAGCAAGCGCACGGCGGGCGGCAAGGGCATCGACGACGAACAGGTACACGTCGAGCGCCTGGCCTATGGGGCCACCGAGGCGCGCGCCGCGCGCGACCTTCTGACCTATGCGGCCGGGGTGGCGGTCCAGGGATCGGACGTGACGGTGGGCGCGATGGCGGCCGCATTCGCGGGCGAGATCGCCGCCAAGCTCCGCGCCCAGATCGAGGCGCATCCCGACGAGTTCGGCATCAGCGAGGCCCGCCTCGCCGCGACGCTCGGCAGCGCCGAGCTCCGGCAACTGGTCCGCGCCGCGACCGCCGATACGGCTCTTGCCGCCATCGGCCGCCGGGTGATGGAGCAGCGCGGCGTCAACAACTCGTGGCTGGCGGACGAGATGGCCAGCATGACGCGCGACTCGGTACGCCAGTTCGCGGAGGCCGAAGTCCTGCCCATCGCCGAGCACATCCACCGCGCCGACGACCTCGTGCCCGATGCGCTCATCGCCAAGATGGGCGAGCTCGGCTTCTTCGGCATGGCGGTGCCGGAGGAGTACGGCGGCGGCGGCATGGGCAACCTCGGCATGATCATCACCACCGAGGAGCTCTCGCGCTGCTCGCTGGCCGCCGCCGGCAGCCTCATCACGCGTCCGGAGATCCTCACGAAGGCGCTGCTCAAGGGCGGTACGGAGACGCAGAAGCAGCACTGGCTGCCGCAGATCGCCGCCGGGCAGGTCATGGCGGCGGTATCGGTGACCGAGCCGGACACCGGATCCGACGTCGCGGCGGTGAAGTGCCGTGCCGAGGCCGCGGAGGTCGGCGGGCAGCAGGGCTACGTCATCAACGGCGCGAAGGCCTGGTGCACGTTCGCTGGACGCGCCAACGTCCTCGCCCTGCTGGCGCGCACCGATCCGAATCCGAAGTCGGGCGCGCGCGGCCTGTCGCTGTTCATCGTCCCCAAGGACACCTTCGAGGGGCATGAGTTCACGATGAAGCAGGCGACCGGCGGCACCCTGCACGGCAAGGCCGACCGCACGCCCGGCTACCGCGGCATGCACTCGTTCACGCTGGCGTTCGAGAACTACTTCGTGCCCGCCGCCAATCTGGTCGGCGAGGAGGGTGGCCTCAACAAGGGCTTCTATCTGCAGATGAACGGCTTCGCCGCCGGCCGCCTGCAGACCGGCGGCCGCGCCACGGGCCTGTCGCAGGCGGCGCTCGAGCGCACCGCCGAGTACGCCAACGACCGCAAGCAGTTCGGCCAGCCGATCGGCAGCTACCAGCTCACCCAGTACAAGCTCGGCCGCATGGCGACGCACATCATGGCCGGCCGGCAGCTCACGTACTCGGCGGCACTGGCGTCGGACAAGGACGAGTCGGTGTCGCTCGAGGGCTCGATGGCCAAGCTCTTCACCTCCGACGTCGCCGTCTGGGTGACGCAGGAGGGGCAGTTGCTGCACGGCGGTTGGGGATACGCGGAAGAGTTCCCGATCTCCCGCTACGTCGTGGACGCGACCGTGCTGCCCATTTTCGAGGGCGTGAAGCCGATCCTCGAGCTCAAGGTCATCGGGCGCGCGTTGCTGGCGAGTTGAGAGACCACACAGGGTCACGGAGGCCTCTGGGGCCCTCTGTGGCTCATCCGAACAGCTTCTCCTTGGCTGCTTCGGAGATCGCCACGACAGCCGGGTGCTTGAGTCGGCGCTCGACGGAGATGGCGTAGAAGCGCTCGCGCACCTGCTCGATGCGGCCGATCGCCTGCACCGCGTACTGGCGGCGCACCTCCGCCTCGATGGCGGTGGGTGCGGCGAACAGGCCGACGCCACGTTCGCCGAACGCGTTCAGCAGCGCGCTGTCGGCGAACTCACTCACCACCACCGGCCGCAGGTCGCGCTGAGCGAGCCACTGGTCGAGGTTCCGCCGCAAGACGGTGTTGTCGGTCGGCATGAGAAACGGGGCGCCGTCGAGCGAGCGAGGGAAGCCGCGCCGGTAGCGCGACGCCAGTGACTTCGCGGCAAAGATCGTCGTGCCGCACTCGCCGAGCAGGTGGCTGAAGGCCCGCACCTTGACGGTCGGGCTCAACGGCGAATCGGTCAGCACCAGGTCGAGGGCATGCACGGCGAGCTCGGCGAAGAGCCGCTCCGGCTTGTCCTCCTGGCAGACGAGTCGCACCTTCTCGGGCAGCTTCAGCGCGGGCTCCATGAGGCGGTAGGCGATGAGCTTCGGGACCTGGTCGGCGATGCCGACGGCGAAGCGCAGCGGCCGGCCGGTCGGTCGACCGCGGACGGCATCGGTCAGCTCGCGGCCGATGGTGAAGATCTCGTCGGCGTAGCGATACACGAGGCGGCCCACGTCGGTGAGCTCGAGCCGGCGGCCGACGCGATGGAAGAGCTTCTCGCCGAAGTGCTCCTCCAGCATGCGCAGCTGGCCGCTGATGGTCGGCTGCGCCAGGCGGAGCTCGGCGCTCGCCGCCGAGACGCCGCCGGTGCGTGCCACGGTCCAGAAGTAGAGCAGGTGGTGATAGTTCAGCCACTCCATCGTCGTTCTCCTCGCCCCGGCGGATGCGCACCAGTTCAGCACGTCCGCTGCGTCGATGCATGTGTCGCGCTGCGGAAAAGCCGATCGGCGGCGGCCAGATTATCTATTTGTCGATGGATTGCACGACCGGTATCGATGCATCAGGAGGGCCGGAACGATGACAAGGCGAGCGAGTGGTGGATGGAGCGGCGATCGCGTTCCGCGCATGTGGACGCATGCCGCCGGGGATAGCTTGCTGGCGCCGGAGCCGGCGCTTCCCGCCCAGGTGCTCCATCTCTGGCATCACAGTCGGGCCATGCGGCCGGAGCGGGCGCTGGCGCTGGCCGTCCTCGTCCAGGCGGTCGCCGACGTCCGGCGCTTCCAGGAGAGCGGTCTCCCGCAGCATCGCGCGCTCCACGACGCGGCGGCGGCATGGATGACCTCCGACGCGCGCGAGTGGCCGTTCGCGTTCGTCAACCTGTGCGACGCGTTCAACCTCGACGTCGGCCAGACGCGCGCGTCGCTGCTGGGCGCGGCGGCCGTCGGGCGACAGGCGGCCTGAAACCGCCAAGGACGCCAAGATCACGCCAAGAACGCTCGCGGAGTTCTTGGCGTAGCCTTGGCGCTCTTGGCGGTTCAGGGTTCAGATCGTACCGGCAGCGCGCAGCGCGTCGATCTCCGCCGGGGAGAGCCCCAGGAGTTCACGCAGCACCGCGTCGGTATCGGCGCCGATGGCCGGCGGTGGCGTCACGGCGGGCTCGGCGTGTGCGCCGAGCTTGATCGGCGTGCCGAGCACCTTCACCGGGCCGCGCTCGGCCGTCGTGACCTCGCGGACGATGCCGCGCTCGAAGATGTGCGGGTCGCTGCCGACCTCCGAGATGGTCCGCACGGCCGCGCTGGGAATGCCGGCGCCGGCAACGCGCGCCGCAACCTCGGCGCGCGTCTGCGGCGCCGTCCAGGCGCTCACCGCGGCCTCGATCGTCGCCGCGTCGGCGGCGCGGCCGGCGACGCTGTGCCAGCGCTCGATGGCGCGCAGGTCGGCGCGCGCCATGACGTCGCAGAGATCGAGCCAGTGTTGGTCGGAGACACAGAGAATGGCGGCGAAGCCGTCGCGACAGGGAAAGTTGTTGTACGGCGTCGATCCCCCGACGACGTGGCGGTTGCCGCTGCGGCTCATCTCGCGTTGCAGCTCGTAGTAGGGCGCCAGGAAGCTCAGCAGCGCGGGCACGGCGGCATCGAACATCGCCACCTCGACGCGCTGCCCGACGCCGGTGCGCTCGCGCTCGCCGAGGGCCAGCAGAATGCCGGCGAAGAGGTGCACGGCGCCGAGCATGTCGATGAAGGTCGGCCCGCACTTCACGGGCGGCTGGTCGGGATAGCCGGTGATCGACATCGCGCCGACCAGCGCCTGGATGGTGAAGTCCATGGCCGGATATCCGACGTACGGGCCGCTGCTGCCGAAGCCGCTGCCGGAGGCGTAGACCAGCCGTGGATTGCGGCCGCGCACCGCCTCGTGGCCGATGCCGAGGCGATCGGCGACGCCGGCGGCGAAGTTCTCCACCAGCACGTCGGCGCGCGCGGCGAGTCGGAGCAGCAGCGCGACGCCGGCCGGCTGCTTCAGGTCGATGCGGATACCGCGCTTGTTCGCGTTCAGCATCAGGAACGGATAGCTGGCGCCGCCCGGCGAGCGATCCATGCGCCGCAGCACGTCCCCCTGCGGCGCCTCGACCTTGATCACGTCGGCGCCGTGATGCGCGAGCAGCAGCCCGCAGTACGGGCCATTGTAGATCTGGCCCAGCTCGAGCACGGTCAGGCCGGCGAGCGGGCCGTCGTTCACGCTCATGCGTCGGCGGGCCGCATCTCGGCGAGCGGCTTGATCATGTACGTGGTGTTGGCGCGCGCCGCGAGCTTGCCGGCCGACCAGATGTCCACTTCCGCATAGGCGCTCCGCCGGCTGTGACGGAGGACGTACGCTTCGGCGCTGACCAGCCCGGGAAAGATCGGCTCGAGATAATTGATCTTCATCTCGATGGTCAGCAGCGCGTTGCCGGGGCCGTAGAGCGTGATCAGCGACGCGGCGACGGCGGTGTCGGCCAGGCCGAAGCTCGCGCCGCCGTGCATGATGCCGGCGGGGTTGCTGAGCTCGGTGCGGTTCTCGACCTCGAGCTTCGCGTAGCCCTGGCGGAGGTCGACGACGCGAAAGCCGCAGTAGCCGGGGAAGAACGGATTGTCGTTGTTGAACACGTTCATGATCGCCTGCCGCTGCGCCTCGGCGAGGGCGGGAAAGTCGCGCCCGCGGCTACCCGTGTCGGAGGTCTGCATCGGCCTTTCCTAACCCGCGCCCGCCGCGCCCGCCATGGCCCCCGCCAGGCTGGACAGCCGCGCCCCCATCTCCTAACGCACTGGGTATCGGTCACGCTGCCGTTTCGGAAGGAGCCTCCATGTCGTCGTACGAATTCCTCACCTACGAGAAGACCGACCGCCTCGTGGTCATCACGATCAACCGGCCGCAGGTCCGCAACGCGCTGCACCCGCCGGCCAACCGCGAGCTGTCCGCGGCGTTCGACGCCTACGACGCCGATCCCGGCGCGTGGGTCGCGATCATCACCGGCGCCGGCGACAAGGCGTTCTCGGCCGGCAACGACCTCAAGTACTCGGCCGAGCACGGCATGGGCGACATGGCGATGGGGAAGGGCGGCTTCGGCGGCATCACCGCGCGCTTCGATCTTTTCAAACCGGTGATCGCGGCGGTGAACGGTCTCGCCCTGGGCGGCGGCTTCGAGATCGCCATGGCGTGCGACATCATCGTCGCCGCCGAAACCGCCAGCTTCGGCCTTCCCGAGCCGCGCGTCGGCCTGGCGGCACTGGCCGGCGGCATGCAGCGCCTGCCCGCGGCGATCCCCCCGAAGCTCGCGATGGGCATGATGCTGACCGGCAAGCCGATCACCGCTGCCCAGGCCAAGGCGCTCGGCATCGTCAACGACGTCGTGCCCGCCGGCGACGCCCTCGCCGCCGCGCACCGCTGGGCGGCCGAGATCCTCGAGTGCTCGCCCACCTCCATCCGCGCCACCAAGCAGGTCGCCCTGCAGAGTCAGGGGCTGCCGCTCGAGGAGGCGATGAAGAAATCGTATCCGCTCGTTGGCTCGCTGTTCGGATCCGAGGACATGATGGAAGGGGTGATGGCGTTTGCGCAGAAGAGAAAGCCGGAGTGGAAGGGAAAGTAGCGGGGAGGGCGGGGCGGGAAGAGAGAACTGCGGAGGGAGAAGCCAAAATCGAAGATCAAAAGGCAAAAGGCAAAAATCAAAAGGCAAAAGTGGGGCGGGGAACTTTTGCGTTTTGATTTTTGTCTTTTGCCTTTTGTCTTCTCTCTTCTCTCTTCTCTCTTACTTCCTGACCTTCATCGCCGCCCGAACCACAGCTGCCCGCTCCTCCTCGCTTTTCGCCTGTTCATGGCGGCCGGTGTCGTCGAGGAGGGCGGCGTAGTTCTCCAGCACGGTCGCGAAGTCGGTCGGGTCGTCGTGCTCGAGGGTGGCGATCGCCTGCAGGTAGAGGAGCTCGGCCTCGGCGGTGTGGCCGTCGGCGGCGAGCAGTAGCGCGAGGTTGTTGCGGCTCAGGGCGGTGAGGCGGTTGTCGGCGCCGTAGGCTTTTTCGCGGATGGCCAGGGCGCGGCGCAGGAGCGGCTCGGCGTCGTCGTAGCGGTCGGCGGCAGCGTAGAGGCCGGCGAGATTGGTCTGCGCCGCGGCGACGTCCGGGGAATCGGGACCGAGCGCCTTCACGCGCTCGGTGACCGATTGGCTCTGCAGCGCGATGGCGCCTGGCAGGTCGCCGCTGGCGCGGTGCTCGGCCGCCTGGCGGCTCAGCGCGTCGGCTTGCTGCACCGCGTTCGCGGTGGCCGCCGCCGCGGAGGGCGCGTTCGTTCCGAGCGCTTCGAGACGCGGTTCGGACTGGTCGCCCATGCGGGCCTCGGTGCCGGGTACGCCAGGGGGCGGAGCCTTCCAGTCCACGTTCTTGGCGGTCTCGCGCACGCTGCCGCAAGCGCTCGCCGTGCTGAGCAGCAGGGCGCCGATCGCTCGCCTCGCGCGCCGCGTCATCGCCGTAGAGAACCTGCGATCGGGGCGCGACGCAAGCGGTGGGCGCCTTGCGGCCCCGTCGGGCAGATGCGACGCAGCCGTCATGTGCGGCCGCTTCACGCAGACCTCGACGCCGCAGCGCCTGCAGGAGCGCTTCGCGCTGGCCGCCGCGCCGGCGCCGCTCGCGCCCCGCTACAACGTCGCGCCCACGCAGGACGTGCTGGTGATCGCCAACCGCGCCCAGCGCCTGGCGCGACCGGCCCGCTGGGGATTGGTGCCGTTCTGGGCGAAGGACATCTCGATCGGCAACCGCATGATCAACGCCCGCGTCGAGACGCTGGCGCAGCGCCCGGCCTTCCGCGACACGCTCGAGCGGCGGCGCTGCGTCGTGCCGGCGGACGGGTTCTACGAATGGCAGCGCCAGGGCGGCCGCCGCCGGCAGCCGTTCTATCTCCGGCCGCTCGACACGACCCCGCTGGCGCTCGCCGGGCTCTGGGATCTGTGGACGCCGCCGAGTGGCGAGCGACTCGCCTCGTTCACCCTCATCACCGTGCCCGCCAACGGCACCGTCGGTCCGATCCACGACCGCATGCCGGCGATCCTCTGGCCGGAGGCCGTCGAGGCGTGGCTCGATCCCGCGCCGATCCCGGCGGCGAAGCTGCTGCCCTGGCTGGCGCCGAGTCCCGACGATGCGTTGGAGGCGTATCCGGTGTCGACGTGGGTCAACACGGCCGCCCACGACGATCCGCAATGCCTCGTGCCGGTGGTGGAGGACAGCTGAGCACCTTCGACACCGACTCCTCGCGGCGGATTCAATTCAGTTGGAGGGCGTCGCCCGGCGGCGCCTGGAGGGCGGACTCGCGTCGAGAGGGAGGTGGAGGGCCGCGCGGGAACGCGGCCCTCCATTCGGTGACATCAAGCAGCGCCGCAGAAAGACGGGCTCTCGACTCTAGAACCGCCTCTCGCCGCGATCTCGCCCGCTGACTTCGATCGGTGCTACATCGCCGGCGTGAGGCCGCGGCGACTTCTCTTCGCTCTGGCGCTGCTCGTGGCCGCGCCGTCGCGGGGCGACGACTACAGCGTTGCCGAGGACAAGAGCGTGTGGCTCCGCGCGCTGCTCGACGTGCGCGTCGCGCGCGGCGGCGCGGCGCCGAGCTGGATGGATCGCGGGCCCGGCAAAACGCGGTACGGGGGCGTCGACGACGACGGACACGACGAGCGAGTGACGCGGTTCGCCATCTCGCAGTTGGCGCTCGAGCCCGGCGGCTGGCTGCCCGGCGACATCGAGCTGCACGCACAGGCGAACTGGGAGGGGAACGTCGACGATCAGGGCAACGTGTCGCCCGACCACGATGCGCCGCGGCTCGTCGAAGGCTGGGCGCGGCGCACCTGGGGCGACAGTCGCGACGGCTGGTCGGTTCTCGCCGGGGTGTCGAACCCACCCAACTCGATGGAGCACCTCGGCCCCGCCTGGACGCCGCGCTACACCCTGACGCCGTCGGCGCTCGACACCTGGTTCTGGGAGGAGGGACGGGTGCTGGGCGTGCAGGGCGAATGGTGGACCGCCACCGCCAACGACACCGAGCTCAGCGCCTACGGTGGTTTCGGCTGGGGCCCGGACCAACAGGGCATCCTCCTCGCGCAGCGTGGCTGGGTGCTGAGCGACTGGTTGGCGGGCATGAACAGCACGATGCCGTTGCCGGGCGGCGGTACGACGAACGAGTTCGAGGAGCGCGACGGCCGGCCGGCGGTCTACCTCGGCGGCACCGTCCGCGACCCGTGGAAGTTCGGCCAGCTGCACGCCGGCGTCTTCGACAATCTCGGCGATCTGTCGGTTCCAGGCGTATGGGAGACGCGCTACGCGACCGTCGGCGTCGGCGCCGCGCCGTTGCCGGGCGTCGATCTCCTGTTCCAGTACCTGATCGGCAAGACCAACAACCGCAGCGGGCCCTTCGACAACACCATCCAGGCGTTCTACCCGCTCGCCAGCTATCGCTGGCGCGGGCACCGCATCAGCGTTCGCTACGACAACTTCCGCGTGCAGGACGATCGGAATGCGGCGCCGTACAACCGCGAGCGCGGCTGGGCGGTCACCGTCGCGTATCTGTTCGAGTTCTGGCTGCGGCATCGCATCGGCTTCGAGTACATTATCGCCGATTCACATCGCCCCGATCGCGCGGCGCCCGATCCGTCGGACGATGGCTGGCAACTGAGCTATCGCTTTCGGTATTGAGGCGCATGAGAGCGATCGCGCCGCGGGTGCGCGCACGAGCCCACGCCGTCATGCTCGGGATACTGGTGACGGCGGGCGGCGCCTCGTCCGCCGCTGACCTCACCGGCCGCGTCGTCGACGCCAACGGCGCGCCGCTTGCGGACGCCGTGGTGTTCGTCCAATCCGGCGCCGCGCCCGCCGCGGCCCCGGCCGATCCGCCGGTCGCGGTGATGGATCAGATCGGCAAGCAGTTCGTGCCGCACGTGCTGCCGGTCGCGGTTGGCACCGCCGTCTCGTTCCCCAACCACGATCAGATCCACCATCACGTCTACTCGTTCTCCTCCGCGAAGACGTTCGAGATTCCGCTCTACAAGGGCGAGCAGGCCGCGCCGGTGGTATTCGATCGCCTGGGCGCGGTGAAGCTCGGCTGCAACATCCACGACTGGATGTCGGGCGTGATCCTGGTGGTCCCGACGGCGTACTTCGCCAGCACCGATGCGAGCGGCGCGTTCACGTTGCGCGACGTACCCGCCGGAGCGCTGACCGTGGTGGCGTGGCATGAGAACAGCCAGGCGCCCGTCGACAGCACGGCGCAGCGGGTGGACGCCGCCAGCGCCGCGCCGCTCGCGTTCACCCTCGACACCACCCCGCGCCGCGCGCGGAAGGGTGGCGGGGCGCGGAGCTACGAGTGACGGCGTGGTGGACGCAGCGCCGCCTGCGGACGCGCATCTTCCTTCCCTTCGCGCTGCTGCTGCTCGCCCTCCTGCTGGCGACGTTGTGGATCATCAACGCGGCGGTCGCCGGTTGGGTGGCGAGCAGCCTCGAGTCGCAGTTCGCGGTGACCGGCCGCGTCTTCGGCGAGGTGATGGCCGAGCGTGCCGCGCGCCTGGCCGGCATCACCGGCCTCTTGGCCCAGGACTTCGCTTTCAAGCGGGCGGTGGCGACCTACGATTCCGACACGCTCGCGTCGATGGCCGGCAACGAGCGCTATCGCGACATCGATCTCCTGTGGATCACCGACGCCGACGGCAACCTCCTCGCCGACTTTTCCGGACGCGTGCCGCGCGGCCGCGCGGTGGGCGGACTGCCGCCGTTGGCGGCGGCGCTGGCCTCGGAGCACGGCAAGGCGCCGCCGGCCATCGCGGCTGTCGACGGCCGACTGTTCGAGCTCGTCGCCGCACCGGTGCGGGGGCCGGACCAGGAACCGATCGGGTTCCTGCTCGCGGGGGAAGCGATCGACGACGAGACGGCGCGCGCGTTGCAGCGCGATACCGGGCCGGCGGTCTCGTTCGCGACGGGGGCCCGGCTCTACGCGTCGTCGCTGCCGGACGCGCAACGCGCGGCGCTGTTTCCGGACGGTCAGGCGACCGGCGGCCCGGTGGCCGCGTCGTTCGGCAGCGGTCGATCGGCGACCCTGGTAACCGTCGGCGGCGAGCGTATCCTCACCGGCGTCATCCCGATCGACGCGGCATTGCCGGAGCCGCTGTATGCCGTGATCCAGGACTCATACGACCGGGCTCTCGGCCCGCTGCGCCATCTGCCCCAACGCGTGGCCGGCATCGGTGCCGTGGGCCTCTTCGCCGGCCTGCTGGTCGGTGCGCTGATCGCGAGCGGCATCGCGGCGCCGCTGCAGGCGATGGTCGCGGCGATGCGGCGCGTGCTCGCCGGCGACTTCGCGCAGCACCTGACCCTACGGCGCGGCGACGAGATCGGATTCCTCGCCGGGGCGTTCAACGAGATGGTCGTCGGCCTCGCCGAACGCGAGCGCATCAAGGACACCTTCGGACGCTTCGTGTCGCGCGACGTCGCGGCGGCGGTCCTCAGCGGCTCGCTGCCCCTCGAGGGTGAGCGGCGCGACGTCACCATTCTCTTCCAGGACGTGCGCGGCTTCACGAGCATCGCCGAGCGCACCGACCCGCGAGTGTTGGTGCGGATCGTCAACCGGCTCTTCACCGAGATGGTCGCGGCCGTCGAATCGCGCGGCGGCGTCATCCGCCAGTTCACCGGCGATGGCGTGATGGCGCTCTTCGGGGCCCCGGTCGTGCACGACGACGATCCGGAGCGAGCCGTGCGCGCCGCGCTCGACATGGTGGCGCGGCTTCCCGGGCTGAACGCGCAGCTCGAGGCGGAGGGCCTGCCCGCACTGAAGATCGGCATCGGCATCCACACGGGCGAGGTGGTGGCGGGCCGCATGGGCCCGGATCAGCGGAGCGAGTACAGCGTCGTCGGCGATGCGCCGAACCTCGCCAGCCGCATCGAGGGTCTGACCAAGGAGATGCAGACGCCGATCCTCGTGTCGGCGGAGACGGCGGCACGCCTGGCGCCCGGGATCGCGCTCGGGCGGCGGGCGGTGCTGCCGGTCAAGGGCAAGGATCTTCCGGTCGAGGTCGTCGAGGTGCTTGCGCCGCTGGGCCCGCCGGGATGAGCGGGAGGGGCCGATCGTCGAGCACGCTGATGCTGCTGGCGATCGTTCTGTGCGCGGCACTCCTCCGGATCTGGCATCTCGAGACCGTGCCGCTCGGGCTGCACGGCGACGAGGCGATCACCGGCTTCGACGCGCGACGGGTGCTGCGCGACGGCTGGATCGGACCGTACGCGTATCCGAGTGCGCTCGGCCAGCCGACCGGCCCGGTGTACTTCACCGCGTTGCTGCTGGCCCTGCTGGGCCAGTCGACGGCGACCCTGCGGCTCTCGATGGCGTTGTTCGGCGTCGCGACCGTGCTGTGTACGTATTTCGCAGCGCGCGCGATGTTCGGTCGGGCGGTGGCGTTGCTCGCGGCGGCACTGCTCGTCGCACAGCCCTGGCATCTGCACCTCAGCCGCATCGCGTTCATGGTCAACGCCTGGCCGTGCCTCGAGATGGCGGCGTTGTGGGCGCTGTTCCGAGCCCGGCGTCACGGCGGCCTCGGGCGCTGGGCGTTGGCCGGCGCCGTGGCCGGGCTCGGGATCTACACGTACAACGCCTATCCCCTGAGCCTGCCGTTGCTCGCGGTGCCGGTACTCTACGACCTGTGGACGCCGCCGGCCGCGCGGACGCGGGCCCGCGTCTTGGGCGAAGCGACGGTCGCCGGCGCGGTGGCCCTGGCCGTGGCGCTGCCGATGGTCGAGTACGCCCGCACGCACGAGGAATACTTCTGGCACCGCGACGAGGTGGCGTTGAGCCAGACGCCCGCGTGGCGCGAGGCGGACTGGAACGGGCGCGCCCGGTTGGTCGGCGCACGGGCCGTCGAATGGGGCGAGGGCCTGCTCGTCGGCGGACGCCCGGACGACGGCGACGGGTTGGGCGCGAAAGGGTTTCCGCTGCTCGATGCGGTCAGCGCGCTGGCCGCCGCCGTCGGCATCGGCATGGCGTTGCGCCGTTGGCGCGATCCGGCGGCGGCGACGTTGCTGGCGGCGCTCGTGGTACTCCCGCTCGGGGCGCTGCTGACCATCGAGGACGGACTCTATCGCCGCACGTTCGGTCTCGCCCCGGTGCTGGCGATCCTGGCGGCGTTACCGTTGGCCCGACTGTGGCGGCAGGCGGATGCGCGCGGCGGCGCGTCGCGGCGCGCCGCCGCCGTCGCCCTCGGTGGGCTCGTGGTGCTGAGCGGCGCGCGCAACGCGCAGACGTACTTCCGGCCGCTGCAGGCCACCGACCAGATGCGCTACGTGTTTCCGTATCAGGTCGATGCCGCGTCACGCTTCGTCGCGACCCTCCCGCACGGCAGCGCGGTCTTCTGGTACAGCGACCGCTGGCCGGCCAGCTACGAGACGCGCCGCTGGTTCGCCCCCGACAGCGAAGTCACCGAGCGATCGCCGGAGTTCGGCGCGGCCGTCGAGTCCGACGGGTCGCCGGTCCTGCGCGCCGACAGCGATCGCGAATCGGTATTCGTGCTGCTCGGCACGTACCTCGGGTTGTTGGACGCTCTGCAGCGCCGCCATCCGGACGGTACCGTCGTCGAGCAGACCCGCGACGGCGAGATCCTCTTCCGGGCGGTGCGCGTCCCCCCGCTCGACGAGGCAGAGGATTGAGAGTTGAAATGCCTCGTCACGGCGACTAGCACCTATAAGCGCGGCCCATGGCAGCGGTAAGCGGGCCGTAAAAAAGGGGGGAGCTATGCGGATGTTCTCGTGTGTGGGTGCCGGGCGGCCGGTCGTCGTCGCCGTCGCGCTTGCGGTGCAACTCCTGGCGGTGACGAATGCGGCGCAGGCGGCGCCAGCATACCCGACCAATACCTGTGTCGGGTCGAAGTTGAAGGCGGCCGGCAAGTTCTGCGGATCGGTGCTCAAGGCGTGGAGCACGTGGGACAAGAAGCAGGATGCGGTGAAGCGCGACGCGAGCATCGCCAAGGCGCAGGACAAGCTCGATGCCGCGTGGGGCAATGCGGAGGCGAAGTCCGCCGAGGACGGCGTCGACTGCGCGCAGACGACGGTCTCGTCCGCGGATCTCGGCGTCCTGGTCGGCACGAGCGCGGCGCAGATCGCGGCAGCGGTGAACACCGGCTTCGACCTCGGCGACAAGGCCGACGGCAAGTGCGGCGCGTCGCTCATCAAACTGGCCGCGAAGAAGTGCAAGGCGTTGCTCCTGGCGGAAGGGAAGTTCGTCGCCGGCATCAGCAAGGATCCCGGCGGAGTGAAGCGCGCGGAGAAGCTGAGCAAGGCGACGCTGAAGTTCGGTGGCGGCTGGGCCAAGGTGCTGTCGAAGGGCTGCGCGCCGACCGCGACCGAGGGCGCCACCGAGACGAGCGTCGACGCGCTGCGCGACGACGTGGTGATGAACAACGTGGTCTCGCCGAACGTCGACGCGACGCAGTACACCGCCATCGCGCCGGTGGGGCCGATCGACTACCAGGGCCGCGCGTTCTCGCCCGTCTGCATGAACGGCTCGCCGTACCAGTTCTTCGTGAAGCGCGGCACCGTCAACAAGGTGCTGATGTACTATCAGGGCGGCGGCGCGTGCTGGGAGCAGCTGACCTGCGGAGTCCCCGTCTGCGACAGCAGCGTCACGGCCGGCGACAACCCCAACAACGCCACCGCCGGCTTCTCGGATGGCACGAACCCGAACAACCCGTTCAAGGACTGGAACGTGGTGTTCGTGTCGTACTGCAGCTGCGACATCCACTTCGGCGATTCGTCGCAGGACTACGACAACGTCAACCCGATGTCGCCGCTGCACGTCGAGCACCGCGGCTATCAGAACGCCAAGGTGGCGGAGAAGTGGGCGCGCGAGCACTTCGTCAATCCCGACGAGGTGTTCGTCACCGGCTCGAGCGCCGGCGCGTACGGCGCCTGGTTCCACGGACCGCTGCTGGAGCGCGTCTGGCCGGCCTCGAAGTTCAGCATCCTCGCCGATGCCGGCAACGGCGTGATCACCAGCGATTTCCTCACCAATTCCTTCCCGAACTGGAATTTCGCCGCCAACCTGCCGACCGACATTCCCGGGCTGTCGGACGTGCTCACCAACGGCAGCGGCATTCCCGGCTACACGGAGATCGTCGCCAACGAATTCCCGAAGACGACCTTTGCGCACTACGCGACCGCCTATGACGGCGGCACCGGCGGCCAGACGGGCTTCTACAATGTGATGCTCAACAACAACGATCCGATCGCGGCGCTCTCCTGGTGGAACGGGAGCTGCCAATTCAACACCCAGATGCGCCAACAGGCGATGGACACCTCGGCGGCCGTGCCGTCGAACTACCGCTACTACATCGGCACCGGATCGCGGCACACGATGTGGGGGAGCAACAAGGTGTACAGCGACACCACCGGCGGCGTGCCGACGGTCGTCAGCTGGGTGAACGCGATGCTCAACAGCAGTCCGCCGATGCTGGTGGATCCTTCCTGGACCAACGTCGAGTGCACGAACTGCGGTTTGCTCCTCTCCGGCGATCCGCGCCCGAGCCCGCTCGCGCCGCCGTTCCAGCAGGTCGGTCCCGACGTCGTCGTCACCTGTCCCTGAGATGCGGCGGGCGCTGCGCGTCGATCCGAGACGCGCAGCGCCCCCGCGATCGTATCGTCGGCGCCCATCGACGTTCGTCGAAAACGCGTCATTGCCCGATGTGCGTCTGCCGCACTAAGGTCCGCTGCATGTTGCCACGCGTTGCGAGCCCCGCACTTCCGCCTCGCCGTCGCTGACTCCCGCGGACCGATGTCCTCCGGGAGCGGTGGCGGCTGTAGCCCGTCCCGACACTCGGAGTCGATGTCATGTCCGCCGTTCTCGATACCTCCGCTCCCGCCCGCGCCGATGCCCAGGCCGGTGGCGGGCGTGAGCTGATCGCGCTGGCGCTGCCGATCATCTTCACCAACCTGTCGTCGACGCTGATGATGACGACCGACTCGATCATGGTCGGCCGTCTCGGCGCGACCGAGCTCGGCGCCGTCGGCTACGCCGGCATCTGGTACTGGACCGTCGTCGCGGGTTTCAACGGCACCGGCAGCGGCGTCCAGACGTTCGCCGCTCAGGCGCACGGCGCCGGAAGCGCCCGGCGCTGCGGTCCGTGGCTCTGGCAGGCGTGGTACACGGTCGTGCCGGTGGCGGTCGCGGCGTTGCTGCTGTTCGCCGTCGCCTTCCCGGCGCTCCTCGATCTCCTCGGACCGGACGCGCCGTTGCGGCCGCTTGCGAGCCGGTATGTCCAGGCCCGCGTGCTCGGTATCGGCGGGTTGATGACCGGGATGGTCGTGGCCTCCTTCCTTCGCGGCATCGGGGACACGCGCACGCCGCTCTACGCGATGATCGCCGCCAACCTCGTCAACGTGGTGCTCAACTACTGCCTGATCTTCGGCAACCTCGGGTTTCCGCGCATGGGTGTCGCGGGATCGGGGTTGGCGACGGGGATCGCCGAGTGGGTGTACTGCCTCTGGCTGCTGCGCGCCGTGCGGCGGCCGGCGGTACGGCGCGAGTTCCACACGGAGCTGGTCGCGCCCGATCCGGCGGCGATGCGCCGCTTCCTGCGGACGAGCGCGCCGATCGGCGGGCAGTGGTCGCTCGACATGCTGGCCTTCGCGTCGTTCAGCACCCTGGTCGCGCGCATGGGCGCGAGCGAGATGGCGGCGAGCCAGGCGCTGCTGAGCCTGATGCATCTGTCGTTCATGCAGGTCGTCGGCGTGCAGATGGCGGTGGCGACGATGGTCGGCCGCTATGTCGGTGCCGGCAACCTGGAGGCGGCGCGGCGCAGCCTGGGCAGCGCGATGCGGGTCGGCGTCGGCCTGTCGGTCACCGTCGCCGCCCTCTTCATCATCGCGCCGGAGCAGTGTCTGCGCCTGTTCGTCCACGACGAGACGGTGCTCCGGCTGGGCACGCCGCTGCTCGCGGTCGGCGCGGTGTTCCTCGTCTGCGATGCGTTCGGCGTCCTCAACGGCGGCGCGCTGCGCGGGGCCGGCGACACGCGCTGGCCGTTCGTCGTGCAGACGCTCCTGGCATGGGGGCTCTTCCTGCCCGCCGCCTACGTCGGCGGCGCGGTGCTCGGTGGCGGGCTCACCGGCGCGTGGATGGGCGGAGTCGTCTATGTCGCGGTGCTCGGCCTGGCGCTGCACTGGCGGTTCCAGGGCGGCGCCTGGCAGGAGGCGCGCATCTGAGCGCACACCGAGCCATGCGGGTGGCTCTGCTCAATGCGCGCCCTCCGGTCGGAGCAGACGCCCGCAACTGCTCGCCGCCGAAAGTGGTGTTCTGGCCGATCGCGCCACGCGGATCGCGGACGCTGGCGACTGTGGTCTGGCGGACGGCGGCGAGATCCTCGGCACCGCGCAGGGCGGCCGTCGGCTTCTGAGCCGGCGGCCGTGTCAGGCGCGGCTGCCGAGCGCGCGCCGCTGCTGCCAGAGGGCCGCGGCGCCGACCATCGTCAGCAGCGCCAGACCGGCGACGAGGCCGCGGCGCGACACCGGCGGCGCCGGCGCGATCTGCACGCATGTACCGGGCGCCGGCGGCGCGTTGCAGGTGTCGAAGGGTCGATTGCAGGCGGTGTTGCAGCAGACGCCGTCGACGCAGAAGGTCGAGCTGCACTCGCCACCCGACATGCAACCGGCGCCGTCGGGCTGCGGGGTGCGCGTGGGCGTCGCGGTCCAGGTGTTGGTCGCCGTCGCGGTCGCGGTCGCCGTACGCGTGGCGGTGCCAGTCGCCGTTGCCGTCGGCGTGTTGGTGGACGTCGACGTTGGCGTCGGGGCGGTACAGTTGCCGTGGATGCCGCCGGCGCAGCTGCCGTCGGTGATGAACACGCCGCCGGTCAGGTCGCAGGTCGAGGAGTCGGTCTCGAAGCAGGCCGAGATCGCCGGCAAGGCCTCGGCCGTCATCGCGCCCTGAGCGGCGGAGCCGAGCTGGCAGCAGCCCGTGGTCGGACACGAGTCGCCGCTGCAGGTCGTCTGGTTGACGACCTTCAGGTTGCAGGAGTCGGAGCTCTGATTGTCCGCCAACTCACACAGGCCGACGCAGACCAGCAGGCCGATGCCGGTCTGTGTGCATGGCAGGTCGCAGCTGTGGACCTGGTCGTTGGCGGTGGTGCCGGGCTCCGTCTCGCACTTGCAGCAGACCCGAGGATGGCACTTGCAGCCGTCACCCTGATTGAAACAGTCGGAGTCCGCCGCGCAGAGGCTGTCGCCGGCGGCGCCGCCGCAGTCGGCGTCGGTGAAATCGGAGCAGAGGGCGGCGCTGGCGAACGCGGCACGCGGGCCGCCGGCGGCGGCCAGTAGCAGCGCCAGCGCGACGATCGTGAGCGGTGTCCGGTGCGCCATCATCATCTCCTGCGACGAGCAGGGCCACGCTACGCCGCCCCGCGCGCCCGTTGGCGATACGAGGATGCCCGCTCCCTGTCAACCCAAAGATCGGGCGCCGCGCCCGGTCGCCGCGGGTGTCGGCGGCGGTGGGTCTGCTAGAGAGGGGGGCGGAGCAGGGAGGATCGCCATGGACTTCGAGCATTCCGAGCGCGCGCAACAGTACATACAGCCGGTCGAGCGCTTCATCCGCGAGCGGGTGCTGCCGAATGAGGCGGTGTTTGCCGCTCAGCTCGTCCATGCCGACGACTGGCGGCAGTGGCGGATCCCGCCGATCCTCGAGGAACTGAAGGGCGAGGCGAAGAGCGCCGGTCTGTGGAACCTCTTCCTGCCCGATCACGAGCACGGCGGCGGACTCGACAACCGCGACTATGCACCGCTCGCCGAGCTGATGGGGCGCAGCTTCCTGGCGCCGGAGGTGTTCAACTGCAGCGCGCCCGACACCGGCAACATGGAGGTGCTGGTGCGCTACGGCTCCGACGAACAGAAGGCGCGCTGGCTCTCGCCGCTCCTCGACGGCCGCATCCGTTCCGCCTTCGCCATGACTGAGCCGGCGGTGGCGTCGAGCGACGCCACCAACATGAAGGCGACCTGCGAGATCGAGGGGGACGACGTCGTCATCAACGGACAGAAGTGGTGGACCAGCGGCGCCGGCGACCCGCGCTGCGCCTTCTTCATCTTCATGGGCGTCACCGACCCCGGCGCCGATCGTCACCAGCGCCACTCGATGGTGATCGTTCCCGCCGACGCGCCGGGGGTGAAGGTGCTGCGCATGGTGCCGGTGTTCGGCCATCTCGACGAACCGCACGGACATGGGGAGATCCTCTTCGACAACGTCCGCGTGCCGCGCAGCCACTTCATCGCCGGGCCCGGCCGCGGCTTCGAGGTCGCGCAGGGCCGTCTCGGCCCCGGACGCATCCACCACTGCATGCGCGCCATCGGCGCCGCTGAGCGCGCGCTCGAGCGTCTGTGCCAGCGTGCTGTCGGTCGCGTCGCCTTCGGCAAGCCGCTCGCCAACCTCGGCGGCAACCGCGACATCATCGCCAACTGCCGCATGGCGATCGACCAGGCGCGGCTGCTCACCCTGCACGCCGCCTGGGCGCTCGACCGCCACGGGACCTTCGGCGCGCTGACCGCGATCTCGGCGATCAAAGTGGTGGCGCCCAACGTCCTGCAGATGGTCACCGACGCCGCGATCCAGATCCATGGCGGCGAAGGCATGGCGGATCCCGAGCTCACCCGCCTGCTGGCGATGGCGCGCGCTCTTCGTATCGCTGACGGTCCTGACGAGGTGCATCGCGGCATGGTGGCGCGGCTGGAGCTCAGCAAATACCAGTGACGCGCGCGTCCTTCCGCGAGACGCAAGCCCAGCTGACAGCCGATGGTGGCGCCAGCACCCGGAGCACGTACCGACCTCTCCGACGAGTGGGACCACTGGCGTTGGGTGGATGTCCCGCTCGCAGAGGCCGCCTGCGTCTCGGCGTGCAGCCCAAGCGCGAACGCGGCCCGGGGACGCCGACTGAGCGCTGCTCAGACCAACGGGTTGCGCGTCCGCAATCCCGCGAAGCGACCGAAGTCGCGGTCGGCGGTCAACAGCTCGTCGATGCCGTGATGCAGGCAGAGGGCGGCGATGCGAGCGTCGTGCACGGCCGGCCCGGCGATGCGGCCGGCGCGGAGGATCGCGTCGAGCGCCTCCCAGTAGCCGGCGGCTTCGCTCAAGAGCTCGAGGTGCGGCGACTCGAGCCAGGCGGCGACCTGGTCCAGGGCGACGCCGAGCGGCGTCGGCGGATCGTAGATGCGCGGGTGGGTGACGATGGCGACGAACTCGTGCAGGCACGGCCAGGGGATCGCCCAACGCGCCGCGCCTTCCGCCAGTCCGGCGACGCAGGCGTCGGCGCGGTCGTGCCAGAGGGAATCAGCGCGGTGCGCGTAGACGAGCAGATTGGTGTCGACCGCGATCACGCCCGCGTGTCGTACGCCAGCTCGCGGATCCGATCCCACGAGGCATCGCGCAACTCGGGCCGGAGACCATTGCCGTCGAAGGTGACGCGGCGGAGCGCGAAGCGCTTCCGCCGGCGCTGGCGCAACGCCAGGCGCAGTCCCTCGTCCAGCAGCGCACGCAACGTGGTCTTTTCGCGCGCCGCGACCGTCCGCGCCTCGATCAGAAGGGCATCGGAAATCTCGACCGTCGTCTTCATATGGGTACCCATATCAGACGGTACGGGCCGCCGGCAATTGGTCACGTAGGGTACTACATCGATCCGGGAGGCTCGGGGCGCTGGATGACGGTTCGGCCCGCACTCCGTGACATACGCGGTTGATCCGGGGTGCCCGGAGAAGCCCGGTGCCCGGCCCTGTGCGTGGCGGGGTGTCACCCCGCGGCCGCAATCGGGGCGGGGACCGGCGCCGGCTCGGGATCCTCGGCGGGGACGGCGTCGTAGTCCGCCAGCGCGAGGACGCGGGTGCGCCACCAGTACTGGTAGGTGAAGTACGGCCAGGCGGTCGAGTTGTAGCCGTCGGCATCGATGTACCAGCTCTGGCAGCCGGAGCTCCACACGCAGCGCCGCATCTGCTCCTGCAGCCGCTCGTTGAAGGCGCGCTGGACAGGCTCGCGGACGTCGAGGAAGCGGAGCCGCTGGCGACGCAGGGTCTTGATGGCCTGCAGGGCATAGCGGGCCTGGGCTTCGATCATGAAGATCATCGAGTTGTGGCCGAGGCCGGTGTTCGGTCCCATCAGGAGAAAGAGGTTGGGGAATCCGTTCACGGTGATACCGAAGTAGGAGCCGTTGCGGGCGCGCAGATCGTCGGCCAGGCGCCGGCCGCCCCGGCCGAGCACGTCGAGGCGTGCGAGATAGTCGCCGACGGAGAAGCCGGTGCCGCAGATGATGGCATCGACCGGCCGCTCGATCCCGTCGCGGGTGCGAATCCCGTCCGGCGTGATCGACGCAATCCCGTCGGTGACCACCTCGACGTTCGGCCGCTGCAGCGCCTGATAGTAGTCGTTCGACATCAGAATGCGCTTGCAGCCCATGGTGTAGTTGGGCGTCAGCTTGGCGCGCAGCGCCGGGTCCGGCACGCAAGCCTGGAGGTACTTGAGAGCCAGCTTCTGCAACCATCGCAGGATGCGCGGCTCGACGACGAAGCCGAGGGCGCGCATTTCGAACGTCCAGTAGATCCAGGCGCGGTAGAGCCAGTGCAGCGGCGGGAGGCCGCGGAAGAGACGCTGCCGCCAGCGCGGGATCGCGTGATCGGGCTTGGGGACGATCCACGGCGGCGTCCGCTGGAACAGGTGCATCTGCCCGACCGTGCCGGCGATTTCAGGGACGAACTGAATCGCGCTCGCACCGGTCCCGATCACGGCGACCCGCTTCCCGCGCAGGTCGACGTCGTGATCCCATTCGGCGGAGTGGAAGCAGGGGCCGGCGAAGCGCTCGAGTCCGGGAATCTCCGGATAGGCGGCGAGGTGCAGCGCTCCGTTGCCGAGCACGAGCGCGCGCGCCTTCAGGGATTCGCCGCCGTCGAGGTGCACGGTCCAGGTGCCGGTCGATTCCTCGAACGCGGCGCCGGTCACTCGGACGCCGAAGCGGATATGGCGGCGAAGGCCGAGCCGCTCGACGCAGGCGCGGAGGTAGTCATGGATCTCCTCCTGGGGCGAATAGGCGCGCGACCAGTCCGCCTTCGGCGCGAACGAGAAGGAGTAGAGGTGGGAAGGGATGTCGCAGGCGGCGCCCGGGTAGGTGTTCTCTCGCCACGTGCCACCGACATCGTCGGCCTTTTCCAAAATGGTGAAGCTGTCGATCCCGGCACGCTTCAGCATCGCGCCCATGGCGATGCCCGAAAAGCCGCTGCCCACGATAGCGATGGGAAATTCGTCCATTTGAGCCCCCTTTGCCGTCAGTGGCCAATATTAGTATCGGCGAAAGACGTAGGTCAATGTGGGTTACCAGTGACACCTTGCATCTTTGGCCGACGGTGCTATCGGTTGGCCATGGCCGGTAGACGTCCTCTGAGCCGGGCCGAGGGGAAGGCGGTGACGCGCGCCCGGATGCTGGAGGCCGCCGGCCGACTCCTCACCGAGAAGGGCTACGGCGGTCTGTCCGCGAGCGCCGTGTCACGAGCCGCGGGGGTCGCTCAGCCGACCTTCTACGTGCACTTCCGCGACAAGGACGATCTGTTGCGGGCCTTCGGCGAGGCCCAGATGGGAGCCTTGCGGGCGCGTCTGCGCGAGGCGCGTGAGCGGGTGCTGGCGGGGCAGGGTGTCGACGCGGTACGCGAGACCTTCCGCATTCCGCTGCAGACCTGGCTGGAAAGCCCCGCCCTGCTCCGTCTTTCGCTGCAGGAGCAGCATCAAGCGGGATCGCCCGTGGGTGCGATGGTGCGGCAGTTCCGCGAGGAGGTCCGCCAGGACCTGGCCGACGACCTCGTGCGCTTCGGACTATCGGCGAACACGGCCGCCGAGAAGGAGCAGGTCTCCCTAGTGGCGGAGGCGATCGTAGCTCAGACCGAGGCGCTGGCGCTCTTCTACCTGGAAGGGCGCTGCAAGGACCTCGACGCGGTCATCGACGTGCTCACGCGCTTCACCGTCGGGGTGATCGGCCTCAGCGCGCCCACGCCGCCTGCTTCGCGGACTTAGCGCTGCGAGACGACGGTCTCGCCCGACTCCACCATCGTCGCGAAGTAGCCCACGTATTCGGCTGGCGGGCCGGCCTGGCCGGTGGGGACGTTGGCGCGGAGACGCAGGCGGCGGCCGCCGTCCTCGAGGGTCACGGTACCGGCCACGCTGGCGGCGGCGGGCTCGACACCCTCCTGCCAACGCTGCAGCGTGCCCGTGGTCGCGTTGTTCACGACGGCAGGTAGGAAGAGCAGGGGCTTGGCGTCGCCGCGGGCGATCGCGACGACGACGGCCGAGCCGTCGCCGGCGAAGGCGGCCATCAGCTCACCGCTCCCGTTGCTGAAGCGCCCGACGAAGAGGCAGGTGCGCTCCAAGCCGGTGGTGGGCTGGTTGAATCGAAGAGGGCAGGCCTTGCTGCTTTGCGACCCGACGTCGGCGCTCGCCTGGGCGGCGAGGGCAAGGAATCCAGCCGCGACCGCGGCGGCGAGCGTTCGGGAGACGGTCAATCGGTACTTCATGACGTTGCGCCTTTCCATGCCGCGTGGATGAGCAGGATCCGGGCCAGTTCGATGCCCAGGATCCCACGCAGGTTCCACGCGATTGCCCGCTAAATGAAATGACCGGTTGGCAAAGTTGGCCGTGTAGATAGTTCGCACTGGAACGGCGGGAATCGACAATCCGGGTATGCAACGCAGGAATTGGGCTCGACCGCGCCGACAGTTGCGCGTGCTACGTGGGCGAGGCAGGGTCGGGGCACCGGCACGGCGGGAGGTCAGATGCGCTGTCACGCGATCCAGATCCACGAGACGGGCGGACCGGAGGTCCTGCGGTGGGAGGAGGTCGTGGTGGGCGACCCTGCCGCCGGCGACGTCCTGCTTCGCCAGACGGCGATCGGGCTCAACTACATCGACACCTACCACCGGAGCGGGCTCTACCCGGTTCCGCTGCCTGGCGGCATCGGCCTCGAGGGCGCGGCAGTGGTCGAGCGCGTCGGACCGGGCGTCGTCGACCTGCAGCCCGGCGACCGGGTCGCCTACGCCGGGGCGCCGCTGGGCGCGTACGCCGAGTGGCGCCTCTACCCGGCCGAACGGCTCGTCAAGATTCCCGCCGGTGTCACGGACCGGCAGGCGGGGGCGATGATGCTCCAGGGGATGACGGCCGAGTACCTCATCCGTCGCACCTTCCCGGTCCGCGCCGGCCAGTGGGTGCTGTTCCACGCCGCCGCGGGCGGCGTCGGACTGATCGCCTGCCAGTGGCTCAGGCACCTCGGCGCGCGGGTGATCGGCACGGCCGGGGGACCCGAGAAGATGGCGCTGGCGCAGAGCCACGGCTCCGAGCACGTGATCGATTCGCGCGGCGAGCCGATCGCGGCGCGCGTTCGCGAGATCACCGGCGGCGCCGGCGTGGCCGTGGTCTACGACGGCGTCGGCAAGGATACGTTCACGGCGTCGCTCGACAGCCTGGCCCGGCGCGGGATGTTGGTCAGCTTCGGCAACGCGTCCGGCCCGGTGCCGCCTTTCGAGCCGGCCGTGCTGTCGGCGCGCGGCTCGCTCTTCCTCACGCGACCGTCGCTGATGGACTACACGGCGACGCGCGACGAACTGCGCGCATCGGCCGCGGCGCTGTTCGACGTGGTGGCGAGCGGCGCGGTCAGCATCCAGGTGCACCAGACGTACGCGCTGCGCGAGGCCGCCCAGGCGCACCGCGATCTCGAGGGACGCCGCACCACCGGCTCGACCGTGCTGTTGCCGTAGTTGGCGCTACGGCGCGGACTCCGCGCTCTTGGGATTGCGCCGACGTCGTCGAGGATCACGCGCGTCGCCCGCGCGGCGGCTTCGACGGCCTCGGCGCCGTCGCTCACGGGACCGCCGTGGCGGCGGCACCGGCGACCGGCAGTCGCCCGAGCGGGAATCCGCGGAACAGCGCGGCGCCGAGGAGGAATCCCAGGCAGGGCAGGCCGCCGATCAGCAGTCGGATGCCGAACAGGCTCGCGTCGGATTGATCCGCGTTCGGCATGAAGCCGACCACGGCGAGTACGAGGCCGCTCAATGCGGTCGCCACCGAGTTGCCGAGCTTCAGCGCGAAGAGCAGCGTCGCCGAGTAGATACCCTCTTTGCGCTCGCCGGTCTGCTGCTCGTCGAGGTCGATGATGTCGGCCATCAACGACGACGCGAGCACGCTGCCGCACCCCATCGCACCGCCGGCGACGACGAGGAGCGCCATGAGCGGCGTGAGCCCGTCGGTGGGGACGAACATGATGCATCCGAAGGTCGCGGACGCGATGAGCATCGCCGTGAGCCAGGTATTGCGCGCCCCGTAGCGATGGGAGATGCGCACCCACAGCGGGATCGAGATGATGCCGGCAACCACGTACGCGGCCGGCAGCGTGCCGACGACGTCGGGGCGCTCGAGCAGATACTGCGCGACGTACGGTGCCATCGTTCCGACCGCGCCGACGCCCAGGCTCTCGATGAACCACACCGTCAGGAGAATGCGCGCGGCGCGGTTGCCCATGATGTCGCGCAACCCGGCCGACAGGCTGACGCCGCCCATCGCCCGGGTGGCTGGCTCGGCGATGGCGAGCGGCGTGATCGCCAGCAGCACCGCCGCGGCGAGTGCGCCGGGCAGGGCCATCCCACCGGCGGCGGTGCGCGGCGTCGTGGCGTTCATCGCCATCTGGATCGCACCAAACGCGATCAGCATCCCGAAGGTGAAGCTGATCTGCTTGGCGCCGAAGAGACGCGTGCGCTGATGCGAGTCCGGACTCAGCTCCGCTCCCAGGGCCGCGTGCGGGATGGCGTACAGCGCGAAGGACGAGAAGAACGCGAAGAGCGCGACACCGACCCATGCGAGCAGCGCCGTCGATCCGAGCGCCGCGGGCGGGTTCCACAGCATCACGAAGGAGAACAGCAGGCAGGGCAGTGCCGCGAAGAGGAAGGGGCGCCGGCGCCCGAACGACGAGCGCACCCGATCGCTCCAACTGCCGACCAACGGATTGCAGGCGGCGTCCCATACCTTGGCCAGCGCGAAGAGGCCGCCCACCAGCGCCGGCGGCAGGAGGAGGACGTCGGTCGCGAACTTCAGGAAGTAGAACTGGACGAAGAAGAGCAGGAACGCGAGCCCGACGATGGGGCCACCGTAGGCCAGCAGTTGGCGTGGAGGCAGAGGGGCCTGTCGGGACATGTGACGATCGGATTGTGCACTATGCGGGCGGTGGCGACCAGCGTCGCGTACCGAGAGGTCGCAGCCGGGGCGCTACGCATTCGCCCGCTGTCTGTGTTACGTCGCCACGTCCGATCATGCCGTCCGAGCCAGCCCACACGCCGATCACCGAGGGCGACGCGTTCCTCGCCGAGGTCCTCGAGCATGCCAGCGTGGCGACGCTGATGATGGCGATCGTGCACCTCACCGGCGACGCCGGCATCCTGACCGGGCCGATCCGCCCGCAGCGGCCGCTGCCGGGGGAGCACGACGGCGGGCTGTCGGCCGAGGACAAGGCGACGGTCCGCGCCATGGCGCTCGAGGCGCTGTGCGCGTACCGGGATCGGGGGTGCACGCTGCCCCCGCCGCCGGCGTTCGAGACCGTGCGCGCCATGATGAGCTTCATGGTCGGCGACGAGGTCAGCGACGAGTACGTCCCGATGTTTCTGGAAGAGATGGCGCTCGACAGCGGCGACGCGCGTGCGATCGACTGGTCGACCGTGCCCGACGAACGGCGCGCGGCGTTCCGGGTGGTGATCATCGGCGCCGGGATGTCCGGCCTGCTGGCGGCGATCCGTCTCGAGCACGCCGGCATTCCCTACGTGGTCGTCGAGAAGAACGACGGGGTCGGCGGCACCTGGCTGGAGAACAGCTATCCCGGCTGTCGCGTCGACGTCGCCAACCACTTCTACTCCTACTCGTTCGCGCCGAACCACGACTGGCCGGAGTTCTTCTCGCAGCGCAACGAGCTGCGCCAGTACTTCGAGGACTGCGCCGACCAGTTCCGGGTGCGCGCCCACATCCGCTTCGCGACCGAGGTCGTCGCGGCGCGCTGGGACGACGCGGCGGCGCGGTGGGTGCTGCGCCTGCGCGCGCGCGACGGGCGGGAGGAGACGTTGCACGCCAACGCGCTCATCAGCGCCGTCGGCGCGCTCAACCGTCCCCGTCTGCCCGACATTCCGGGACGCGACTCGTTCCAGGGACCGGCGTTCCACTCGGCCGAGTGGCAGCACCAGCACGATCTGCGCGGCAAGCGGGTCGCGGTCATCGGCACCGGTGCCAGCGCCTTCCAACTCGGCCCGGAGGTCGCCAAGGTCGCCGGCCGATTGCTCGTCTTCCAACGGTCGCCGCCGTGGATGGTGCCGAACCCGCGCTACCACGCGCGCGTCAGCGACGCGAAGAAGTGGCTGCTGCGTCACGTGCCGTCCTACGCGCGCTGGTACCGCTTCCTCCTGTTCTATCCCGGCTCGGACGGACTGTTGCCCTCGCTGGTCGTTGATCCCGAGTGGCCGAATCAGGAGCGCTCGGTCAACGCCATGAACGACTTCATGCGCGAGTACTTCACCCAGTACATGATCGAACAGATCGGCGACGACCCGGCGCTGCGCGCCAAGGTGGTCCCGACGTATCCACCCTTCATCAAGCGGATGCTGCAGGACAACGGCACCTGGTTGGCGACGCTGAAGCGCGACAACGTCGACCTCGTCACGGACGGGATCGAAGCGATCACACCGGAGGGCATTCGCACCGTCGACGGCACGACGCACCCGGTGGATGTCATCGTCTATGCGACCGGGTTTCACGCCAATCGCTTCCTCTGGCCGATGGAGATCATCGGCCGCGACGGCGTCAGCCTGCGCGAGCGCTGGGGGGACGAGCCGCGCGCCTACCTCGGCATCACGGTCCCGGGCTTCCCGAACCTGTTCTGCCTGTACGGCCCCGGCACCAACCTCGCGCACGCCGGCAGCATCATCTTCCATTCGGAGTGCCAGGTTCGGTACGTCACGGAATGCCTGGCGTCGCTCCTCTCCCGCGGGCTCGCCGCGATGGACTGCCGGCGGGACGTGCACGAGGCGTACGCCGCGCGCTTCGACGAGCGGCACACGACGATGGTGTGGTCACACGGCGGCGCGACCAGCTGGTACAAGAACGCGCAGGGCCGCATCCTCAATACGTCGCCGTGGCGTCTGGTCGACTACTGGGGCTGGACGCGCCACCCGAATCTGTCGGACTTCGAGCTGCGCTGAGGGCCCCGCCCGTCAGCGCCGCAGGCCCGCCTCGGCGCAGCCGGTGATCAGCGGCAGGTCGCGGTAGGTGCGGATGCCCGGTGGTGCCGCGCACACCGCGGGGATCGAGTTCACGCAGTGCATCGCGGTCGCGACGATGCCGGGGTTGCGGTCGAGATCGGCGCTCTCGAACGGCGGCTGCAGTCCGCGCAGGGTGAGGTGGAGGCGACGGGTCGCCTTGAACCTCGACCTCGAAGCGCTCGCCGCCGATCGTCCACGGCGGATCGAGATGCGCGCTCGCCCATCAGCCAGTTGACCCGCACCGTGATCACCGGCCGGCCGTCGACGGTCCCCTGCCAGGTGAAGCGTTGCGCGGCGACGGTGCCCGGGGCGAGGACGCCGACCGGCGTGTCGATCGGCGCGGTCGCGACCGCCATCGCGTGCGCCGTCGCCTTCTGCGCATCGAGCCGGAGGCCGAGCGCGTCGGCCAGCATGTCGATCGACTGGCCGAAGCCGAAGCCGAGCAGATCGAGCATCGGGCTGACGCGCGCCTCCTCCGGCGACTTGCCGAACATCATGATCTCGCGCACGACCATCTCGGCGCGGTAGACGCGGATGTCGGAGAACTCCTCGGCGCGGACGTGCGTCACGTTGCGCGTCAGACGCGAGAGCGTCAGCGGCAGCAACTCGGTGATGCCGCCGGGATGCAGGCCCGTTCCGTGCAGCGAGACGCCGCCGGCGCGACACGCGGCCTCGAGCTCGGCGACGCCGGGCGTCGTAGAACGGATAGAACCAGCCGACTGGGGTCACGACGTTCTTGCCCGACGTCAGGAGGCGCACGACTTCATCGAACTGCGGGAGGAGCGGGCTGTACAGCACGCAGTCCGCCGGCGTGGCGAGCAGCGCGTCGACGTCGGCGGTCGCGCGGACGCCGAGCGGCGCGATGCCGCAGAGATCGCCGACGTCCGCCCGGCCTTGTCGATGATCGTGGACCCAGGCGCCGACCAGCGCCAGTTGCGGGATGCGAGACGATGCCCTGCACGGCGGCGCGGCCGACGTTGCCCGTCGCCCATTGGATGACGCGATAGCGCATGCGTCTCCTTCTGGTCCGGCGATCGACGGCGGGCAAGGGCAGGCGAGCGCCGCACGACGCGCTGCGACAGGCGCTTGCGACCCCGCGCCGCGACCGATACGCGCACTGCCGTGTCCACCGCCCCCCATCGGGCGCCCGGCGAGTGCCTGGCCGCCATCCCGTTCGGCGAGGCGCTGCGCTTCTGGGTGAAGCTGGGCTTCATCTCGTTCGGCGGACCCGCGGGACAGATCGCGATCATGCACCGCGAAATCGTCGATCGCCGGCGTTGGGTCAGCGAGGAGCGTTTTCTGCACGCCCTCAACTACTGCATGTTGCTGCCCGGTCCGGAGGCGCAGCAGCTGGCGATCTACATCGGCTGGCTCATGCATGGGACGTGGGGCGGCATCGTCGCCGGCAGCCTCTTCGTCATCCCGTCGATCTTTGTTCTGCTGGCGCTCTCGTACGTGTATGCCGCTCACGGCCAGGTCGCGGCGGTGGCTGGCGTCCTCGACGGCTTCAAGCCGGTGGTGGTGGCGATCGTCGTCGAGGCGGTGATGAAGATCGGTGACCGCGCGCTCAAACGCCGCGTCCACTACCTGATCGCCGCCGCGGCATTCCTGGCGATCTACGTCCTGCACGTGTCGTTCCCGCTCATCGTCGTGGCGGCCGGCGTCGTCGGCCTGATCGGCGCGCAGCTCCGGCCGGTGACGTTCGGCGCGCCCGCCGGAACGACGCGATCCGCTCTCGACGAGGCGGTGCCGCCGCCGCATACGCTGCCGTCCGCGATCCGTGTCGCGCGCGTGCTCGCCGTCGGCGCCCTGCTCTGGTTGCTGCCGTTCGCGGCGATCGTCGCGTGGCGCGGGTGGGCGAGCCTGCACGCGCAGGAGTATCGCTTCTTCACGCTCGCCGCGCTGGTGACGTTCGGTGGTGCGTACTCGGTGCTCGCCTACGTCACGCAGGTCGCCACAACGTCGTTCGGCTGGCTGACCCGGGTGCAGGCGGTGGACGGTCTGGCGCTCGCCGAGACGACGCCGGGGCCGCTGGTCATGGTGCTCCAGTTCGTCGGCTTCATGGCCGCGTGGAACCACCCCGAGGGGATGAGGCCGCTCGCCAGCGGGGTGGTCGGCGCGCTGCTCACCACGTACGCCACCTTCCTCCCGTGCTTTCTGTTCATCTTCCTGGGCGGGCCCTACGTCGAGGTGATCCGCGGCAACGCCCGACTGACGGCGGCCTTGTCCGCCGTGACCGCCGCGGTGGTGGGCGTGGTGCTGAACCTCGCGCTCGTGTTTGGCGCCGCCGTCGTCTGGCCGCAGGGCCTCGCCGGTGGGACGAGCTGGTTCGCCGTGTTGCTGAGCGGCATTGCGTTCGCCGCGCTCTACCTGCTCAAGGTCGACGTGCTATGGGTCGTGCTCGGCGGCGGAGCAATCGGCCTCGCCGCGCGATTCCTGACGGGCGGTTGAGCAGCGATCGGTTCGAATGAACGGCCGGACGAGACCAGCGGTGCCGGGCATGGCCCCGCGTCCCGAGAACGGGGGGCGTCACGACCTTGCGCGTCGCCTCACCGCTCCCCGTCCCGAGCGGAGCGGAATGAATCGATGAAAGCTGCCCGTCTGCATGCCTACCGGAGTGCCGCGTCGCTGCGTTACGAGGACGCGCCCGAGCCGCGTGCCGGGGCGGGCGAGGTGCTGGTGCGCGTCCATGCCGCCGGCGTGACGCCAACCGAGCTGATCTGGGTGCCGAGCTCGGTGGGGCGCGACGGCCGGCCCCGTCCGTTGCCGCTGATTCCCGGGCACGAGCTCTCGGGGGAGGTCGCCGCGGTCGGATCAGGTGTGCACGATCTCGCCCAGGGAGATGCGGTGTTCGGGCTCAACGATTGGTTCGCCGACGGTGCGACCGCTGAGTACTGCGTGGCCAAGGCGTCGGAGCTCGCGCGCAAGCCCGCGTCGCTCGATCACGCGCACGCGGCGGTCGTGCCGATCTCCGGCCTGACCGCCTGGCAGGGACTGTTCAATCGCGCCGGCCTGCGGGCGGGCGAACGCGTGCTGATCCACGGCGGCGCCGGCGCGGTGGGCATCTTTGCCGTACAGCTCGCGCACGGGAAGGGCGCACACGTCATCGCCACGGCGTCGGGTCACAACGTCGACTTCGTACGCGGGCTCGGCGCGGACGAGGTGATCGACTACCGGACGACGCGCTTCGAGGATGTCGCGCGAGACATCGACGTGGTCTTCGACGGCGTCGGCGGCGATACCCTGGCGCGCTCGGGGTCGGTGGTCAGGGCGGGCGGTCGCCTGGTCACCATTGCCGCCTCGAGCGAGGGCACGCAGGATCAGGCGACGAAGGACGCGTTCTTCATCGTCGAGGCGAACAGCAGCCAGCTCGCCGAGCTGGCTCGGCTGATCGGCGGCGGGGAGCTGCGGGTGGTTGTCGATCGGACATTCTCACTTGCCGATGCGCGAGCGGCCTACGAGTATCGCGCGCAGCGCGGCAAGGCCGTGGTCGCCGTGCGGTAAGCGGCGGGCCCCCTGAAGGGGCGCCACCCCCCAGCCCAGGGCTCTGCCGCCGCGGCGGTGCCCTGGGTTCGCCGCGCTCCCTCCGGAGCTCCCCGAGGCTGAAGCCCGCGCTATGGGCAGGCTGCTCCGATCAATCCCGGAGGTAATGGCAGGTGTAGCCGCCGGGATTCTTCTGCAGGTACTTCTGGTGGTAGTCCTCGGCCGGCCAGAACTCGCCGGCGGCGACGATCTCGGTGACGATGGGGCCGCGCCACTTGCCGGACTTGTCGACCCGCGCCTTCACCTGCTCCGCCGTCTGCCGCTGCGCGTCGGAGTGGTAGAAGATCGCCGAGCGGTACGAGGTGCCGACGTCGTTACCCTGGCGGTTCGGCGTCGTCGGATCGTGCATGCGGAAGAAGTAGCCGAGCATGTCCGCGTAGGAGATCTTCGTCGGGTCGAAGACGACCTCCACGGCTTCGGCGTGACCTGTATCGCCCGCGTGCACGTCCTCGTACGTCGGGTTCGACGTCGTCCCGCCGGTGTAGCCGACGCGCGTCGAGGTGACGCCGGGGATCTTCCGCAGGATGTCCTCCATGCCCCAGAAGCAGCCGCCGGCGAGGGTCGCGACCTCGCGATGCGGATCGGATGCGGACGCCGATGTGTCGGTCGAGGCGGCCGGGACGGCCGCGAACAACTTGGCGTACTGACCGTAGCCCTCGGCCTCGAGCTTGGTCGCCGGGATGAAGCGCAGGGACGCGGAGTTCATGCAGAAGCGCTGGCCGGTCGGTCCCGGGCCGTCGTCGAACACGTGGCCGAGGTGCGAATCGGCGTTCTTCGACCGTACCTCGGTGCGGTGCATGAACAGCGACGAGTCGTCGCGGGTTTCGACGTTGGCGGGCTCGAGCGGCTTGCTGAAGCTCGGCCAGCCGGTGCCGGAGTCGTACTTGTCGAGCGAGCTGAAGAGCGGCTCGCCGGAGACGACGTCGACGTAGATGCCGGGCTCGTGGTTGTCCCAGTAGGCGTTGCTGAATGGCCGCTCGGTCCCTTCCTGCTGGGTGACGCGGTACTGCTCGGGGGTGAGCCGCTGGCGCAGCTCGGAGTCGTTGGGCTTCTTCATGGCATCCGTGGGGGTCTGCGGGGCCGTCTGTGAGCCCGCGCGTAAGGCGAGGCCGACCAGCAGGGTTGCGGCGACCGTCGCGAGGATTCGGGGAGAAATGGTCATAGGGGTTATCGCGCTCCAAACGCACGCGGATTGATGCTCAGGGGAGCGGCGGGGTTACGAGATCTGAAGACGCCAGGCGCGCTGCCGGGCTCACGAAGATTCGCTGGTCTGGTTGCGATTCTCTCACCCTGACCCTCTTGCCGAGGGAGCGGGAACGAGGGGGACGCAGTCGTCGCCGCAGGGAGATGCGGGATCGGGTGACGCAGCGGGGCGGTGCAGGACCGCCTTGGTCGGGGCGATACGCAGGCGATGGCCGTCCGGCTGCTCGTCGACCACCGCGGTCCCGTCGATGATCAGGCTGTAGTCGCCGGCGGCCCGCACCGGGAAGAGCAGGGACACCGCCGGCCGCCGTGCGGCGTTGGCGGCGGTGCGCTTGCCGACTTCGGCCGCCAGCACATCGCCCTCCCAGCGGACGGGTGTGTGGACGGCGTGCGGTCGCGCATCCTCGGTCACCGTCAGCAGATACGCGGTGCCGCCGCGTTCCGCGATCGCGGCGCGCAGCCCGTCGAGCGGTACCGGAATGCTCATGACCGGCTCTCGCGCCAGGCCTGTGTTCGGTGGGTCGCTGTCATGGTCGCCTCCATCGCTGACGCCAGAAACATAGCGGCATTGGCGGGGGGGCACCACAATCCACCGCGCGACCGCTGCGCTCCGCGTGACGGTCTGCTAACGAGGAGTCTCCCCGCCGGACAGACCGGCGCGACACGGTGGAGGAACTATGGGATTGCTCGATTCACTGGTCGGCAGCTCCTCGGGCCTTGCGGTCGGCGATCCGGCCCCGAAGTTCACGCTGAAGGATCAGCACGGAAAGACGATCAGCCTCGGCGATTTCGCCGGGCGGAAGAATGTCGTCCTCTACTTCTACCCGAAGGACGATACCCCGGGGTGCACGAAGGAGTCGTGCACGTTTCGCGACCAGTACACGGCGTTCACCGACCTCGGCGCCGAGGTGTTGGGCATCAGCAGCGATTCGGAACAGTCGCACCTGAAGTTCGCGGAAAAGTACAACCTGCCGTTCGCGCTGCTGTCCGACGCCGGCGGCGCGGTGCGCCAGCAGTTCAAGGTGCCCAAGTCGCTCGGCCTCCTTCCCGGTCGCGTCACCTTCGTGATCGACAAGAAGGGCGTCATCCGCCACGTGTTCAATTCCCAGCTCAGCCCGACCAAGCACGTCGACGAGGCGATGGGCGTGTTGAAGACGTTGGGGTGAGCGCATGCCCGACGGCGCCGACGATCGGTCACTGAAGAAGGTGCGCTGCATCCAGCGCAGCGCCGATCGGCATTGGGTCGGTGATGGGTTCCCGGTGCGCACGCTGTTCGCGTACTCGAATCTCGGCGCCGCCCTCAGCCCGTTCCTGCTCTTCGACTATGCCGGACCGACGGAGTTCACGCCGACGTCGGCGCGGCGCGGCGTCGGCGAACATCCGCACCGCGGCTTCGAGACGGTGACCATCGTGTACGCCGGAGAAGTCGAGCACCGCGATTCGTCGGGCGGTGGCGGCCGCATCGGCCCCGGCGACGTGCAATGGATGACGGCGGCCGGCGGACTGGTGCACGAGGAGTTCCACGGCCACGCGTTCGCGCGCCGCGGCGGCCCCTTCGAGATGGTCCAGCTCTGGGTGAATCTGCCCGCCAAGGACAAGCGGTCGCCGCCGCGATACCAGGCGATCACCCACGCCGACATCCCGACCGTGGCCCTGCCCGGCACGGCGAACCGCGCGCGCGTCATCGCCGGCGAGCTCGGCGGTGTGACAGGGCCGGCGCAGACGTTCACGCCGATCCACGTCTGGGACCTGCGGCTCGACGGCGACACGCCGGTCGAGCTCACGGTGCCGGAGGGCTACACGACGCTGCTGGCGGTGCTGCGCGGGTCGCTGCGCGTCAACGGTTCCGACGAGAGCATCGGCGCCGCCGAGGTGGCGTTGTTCGACCGCGCCCGCGCGGGCATCCGCATCGATCGCGCCGAACAGGCGACCGCGCTGCTGCTCTGCGGCGAGCCGATCGACGAGCCGATCGTCGGCCAGGGTCCATTTGTCATGAACACGCCGCAGGAGATCCGCCAGGCGATCGTCGACTACCAGAGTGGACGGATGGGGCATCTCGAATAGCGAGCGGCGTGGCGATCAATCCGCGGCGTTCCGTGGGACCAGCTGCGGCGGCGCCGGCGGGGGAACGCCGGCGCCGTATGCGCAGTCATGGTTGCGACGGCGGTGGGTGTTATCCGACGTTGCTGGCGAAGAACGACCGCGAGCCTTCCGGATCCGGCTTGATGGTCGCGGCACCGGGCTTCCAGTCGGCCGGGCAGACCTCACCGTGCTGCGCGGCGAACTGTGCCGCCTGCAGGACGCGCAGGGTCTCGTCCACCGAACGGCCGATCGGCAGATCGTTGATGGTGATGTGGCGCACGACGCCTTCCGGGTCGATGAGGAACAGGCCGCGCAGAGCGACGCCTTCGTCGAGAAGGACGCCGTAGTCGCGGGCGACCTGCTTGTTCAGATCGGCGAGAATGGGGATGGCAAGCTCACCGATGCCGCCCTCGCTCCGCGGCGTGTTCCACCACGCCAGGTGCGTGTAGACGCTGTCCACCGACGCGGCGACGAGCTGGGCGCCGAGCGCCTCGAACTCGGTGCGCCGATCACTGAAGGCGATCAGCTCGGTCGGGCAGACGAAGGTGAAGTCGAGCGGGTAGAAGAAGAGGACGACCCACTTGCCGCGGTAGTCGGACAGGGCCAGCTCACCGAGCTGGCCGTTGGTCATGGCCTGACAACGGAAGTCGGGCGCGGGTGATTGTACTCGGGCGGACATGCGTCCTTCCTTTCTCTTACGTTTGATTTGAGTGGGGCCGCGGGCTCGAGCGACGCGGTTGGGTGGGCGGCGCCGAGCCCACGCAGGGCGCGGCGCTCGGCTGCACGCACGTACCATTCGATGATTGCGGCGAGCCGCCGCAGGGACGGGAAGGGCACGTCGTGCGTTTCTGTCACGAGAGCACGGAGGAGGGACGGGTCGGAGACCGGCGCCTTCCAGCCCTGGTAGGGGAACATCTCGAAGAGACCGCCCGTGAGCAGCGAAGGGGTCAGGACCGACACGCGCGCCGCGGGATGCCAGAGCTGCGCGTGGAGAAAACCGCGCGGCGCGAAGTACTCCGCCTTGCGCTCATCCTCCGGGAAGATGCGGATCTCCCAGCCGAGGATCGTGGCCACCGCGGTGCGCTCACGCGGATCATGCGGTGGCGGAGGCGGGGCCGCCGGGGAAGAGCCCTTCGAGATTGCTGCCATACGGGCGAAATGTAGTCATTCTGAGAATGATTGTCAATTTCATGGAGATGATGGGCGGCCGCTTGCGACGGGCATGGAGAAGCGGCTGTGGATCAGTTTGGCACGCGGGCCTCCGAGGAGAGCGCCACCGCGACCGGTGCGGTCTCGGCAGTGCTCTCGGCGGTGAGGTCGTAGCGGTGAACGGCGCCGCTCTCGACGTGCAATGCGACCAGAGTCTGGTGCTCCTCGCGAGAGGTCTCCGAGCTCGCGTCATGGGCGGGATTCGGGACGGAACCGAGGAACGCGAGGTCGCTGGGCCCGTACATCGACACGTCAAGATCCGCGAGGGCGAGCGCCGAATTCCAGACCACGCGCCCGCCCGGTCCCGCGATGCGGGCGACCTGCAAGCGACCGGCGCCACCCACCTTGTCGTGATGCAGGACGAGCACGCTGTCCGGTTCGCGGAACCAGTACGGCTGCGGCGGCCGGACGTCGCCGAGCAGCCCGGCCTGCAGAAAGGGGGGCGACTCGGGTAGCGGCTGGTAGTCGCTGAATTGGTCGCGTGTGCCCCAGTTGTTCGGCAGCTCCGCCGGCCAGTCCCGCGGCGCGGCCGAGACCTTGGTGACTCGAGCGCTCCACAGGCGATAGGAAACGGGCTGTGTGTTCAGATTGTCCGGTACGTGCTGGCTGGCAAGGAAGTCCGCCATGGCGCCGGGGCGCTCGCCGGGCTTGGCCCCCGGGACAACGGGGTCGGCTTGCAAGCGGGCTGCCTCCGCATCGGTCAGCACGCCGACCCACCGCGTGCCGAGGGGAAGGCCGCGCAGCTGGAAATAGGAAGTGTAAGGAGAGTCGTACGCCGGCGCGGCGATTCGTGGCGCCGGGCTCGCTGCGCTCGCGCGCGGCTGGGCGACGAAGGTGTCACCGTGGATCACCCACTGGGTGCTGTCGGAGAGCGTGAGCTGAAGGCCCTGCGCCCCGAAGGCGACGTAGCCGGGTTCGTCCACGTACTTGCCGACCAGGACCGGGTTGATCGCGTCGAGGCGAGCCGCGTCGGCGGCCATGCCGCCGTCGCGCAACGAGACGGCCAGCGGTTGGCGGACGAACAGCCACAGCGTCGTCGCGTCGGCGCCGAGGATTGCGAAGTCGAGGAGGACACTGTCGTCCTCGAACGTGCGAATACGGCGGCGCCACGCCGGCTGTGCGGTCGCCGGATCGAACGCCCACAGGTCGACGTGCAGCATCTGCCGCGCCCTGATGTTCTGCACTCGCCCGAGCCGCAGGGGGACGATGCGCTCCGATTGCGTCGTGAGCAGATACACGCGGTCGGCGCCGCCCTCACTGGTCCGCAGCGGTGCACCGCGCACCTCGGCCGGCATCAACGTGCGATGATAGCCGCGCGCCAGGTCGCCCCATTCCAGGTTCGCCAGATCCGGCCCGAGGACGATCGCGAGGTACCCGACGTAGATCAACGTCGGGACCAGCAGCGCGATCAGGACCAATCGTGCCGCCAGGCCGACGCGCCGCGGTGGCGGCGCCCCCGGCGGCGGAGGCTCCCCCGGCATCGGGGTTCGCTCGAATGGCTCCATGCGGGCGGGCGTGGCGCCGGTCAGGGCGCGGTGGAGCCGTCGTCGCCGCCCACGGCGTCGAGCCGGGCGCGGTACGTGCGCGGCGAGACGCCGAACCAGCGACGGCAGGCGCGCGCGAAGTTGGTGGCGTCCGCGTAGCCGAGCCGGTCGGCAATCTCGGCGACGGCAAGCCCCGGCTGCGCCAGCAGCTCGATGGCGAGCGCACGCCGATGATCGTCGCGCAGAGTGCGATACGTCGTGCGGCGTCCGCTGAGACGGCGGATCAACGTCCGTTCCGACAGGCGTAGCCTCGCCGCGATCGTGGCGATCCGCGGGGCCGGGTCGTCACCGGCGGCAAGGACGCGTTCGACCTCGACGTCGATCGCGCCGCCCGCCAGTCGCTGCCGCGCCGACTCGAGTCGGGCGCGCGTGCCGCGGTAGGCGACGGGATCGGCGAGCGGACAGGGCAGGGACAGCCACTCCTCCGGCACCGAGACGCCGGCGTTGCCGCCGGCGAAGGTGACCGGCGCGTGGAAGAACGCGTCGTACGAGCGCCAGTACGACGGTCGCTCGACGGGCATGACGAACGACGCGTCGTTGATGCGGCCGCCGAGGGCCGACTCGATCGTCCACTGCAGGCTCAGCAGCACGACCTCGAGCAGCGGCCTGCGCACCGTGCCGAGCGCACGGGGCTCGACGATCGTGAGCGCGGCGCGTCCGCGCGCGCGGGTCGCGCGTAAGTCCACGAACGGCGTGCGCACCGTCATGTAGCGCGCCACGGCGTCGAGCGCGTCGCCGAGTGTGGGCGCGGTGACCGCGACGAGGCCCGAGGGGCCGTGCGTGATCACGTCGAGCATCGCGCCGAGCTCGAGCCCCCAGTGCGGCGGCGCCGTGCGGTCCAGGTCGACGAGCTGATCGAGTTGTGTCCGTACCGGGATCTCGCCCGCCGCGTCGGCGGCGTGTGGGCGTGACGCGTCTGCGCCGAGCCGGTCGCCGAAGCGGCGCGCGATGAGCCGGAAGTAGGCATCTGTCATCGGCAGCGACAGGAGGCGTGGCTCGGCGCGCATGGCGTCAAATGATCGGTTTCTGGTCTGTCCTACACTTCTCCGGGTCGGCGACAAAGGCCTACCCTGCGATTCGAAGGAGGAGGGAACATGGCCAACGACACCGCCCCCGCCGAGCGCCGGCACGCGCTCGTGCAGGCCCACTATGCTGTCGAGAACCGCCACGACCTAGATGCGATCATGAAGACCTTCGCGGCGCGGGCAGAGATGCTCTACAACCGCCAACCGTTCGGCGACCACGACACCATTCGGGCCGCCCACGACTACATGGGCTTCGCCGCGGCTGGCGCGTTCGAGGGACTGAAGACCGTCGCCGAGCACGAGCATCTGACGGCCGACGAGATCGTCATCGAAGGCCGGCTGTTCGGTCGGCACGTCGGCGAGTTCCAGGGGTTTCCACCGACGGGTCGCGACGTCGAGCTGCCGTTCGTGGCGTTCTACCGGTTCGACCGCGCGGGCAAGCTGACCTCGGAGCGCGTGGTTATGAACCTCGGCCCGCTGGCCGGATAGATACCCTTACTCGGGGCCCGAAACCGCCAAGGACGCCAAGATCTCGCCAAGGATTCGCGAGCATTCTTGGCGAGATCTTGGCGTCCTTGGCGGTCGACCTGACGGGGATCGCCGGGGCCCATCCCGTCGTTGCCCATCGGCGTGTGCCCTATCTTGCCGATTGGCGAAAATAGGCGCCGCGGCATCGTGGTCGGAACGTCTGATATCGCCATCCGAAGCGTGGCACGGGTTTCGCTCGGTTCACGCTTCGGATGCGCCGCATTTCGTCAATCATTCGCAGTGTTGTGTGCGTGGTCATCGCGGCGGGGGTCGTGGTGTCGGGACTCGCCGGGGTGGCGCGAGCGGTTGGCGAGCCGGTCAACGGCTTCCCGAACTGGGCGGAGCGGGTCATCCACGAGTGGATCAACCGCGCCCGCGTCGATCCGCAGTTGGAGATGACGGCGTGTACGGAGACCCGATGCGTCGAGCACGCGTGCTACGGCGTCATGCCGCCGCTGACCTGGAGCCAGGCGCTGAACCGATCCGCCCGCTTCCACTCCGATGAGATGGTGCGGCAGGGCTACTTCGCGCACTCGTCGACGTGCCCGGTGGTGGCGAACATCAACAGTCTGTACCCGGACTCGTGCAACGGAAGCGCCGCCTGCGCGTGCACGGGAAGTGCGTGCAGCACGCAGACGCCGTGCACCGATTTTGCCGCCCGGGTGCAACTCTTCGGGGGCAACCCCAGCGGCGAAATCATCGCGTCGCCCAGCGATCCGAATCAGTCCTTCTATCTCTGGCTGTACGAGCAGGGCGATACGAGCACCTGCCAATTCACCGGGGCGAACGGCCACCGCTGGTTGATCCTCAAGTCCACCGCGTCGGTCGGCCTGGGCGTCGCCGGCTACTCGACGGGCGACTTCGGATCGGGCAGCGCGCCGACCAAGATTCCTTCCGGCTCGCACTATCCGCGGCAGAGCACGAGCGTCGCTGCATGGGCCAATTGGTACGACGCCGCCGGCCCGTCGTCGGCGGCGGTGAACGTCGACGGCACCTGCACGCCGATGACCCTGCAGCGCGGGACGCAGACCAACGGCGCGTGGTCCGCGACGCTGACCGGCTTCGCTTCGGGGTGTCACCGCTACTACTTCAGCTTCGTCGATTCCGGCGGCGCGCTCGTGACGTATCCGACGACCGGGTCACTGGCGATCGGCAGCGGCGCATCGTGTCCCGACTGGGACAGCGCGCGCCCGGCGCCGTGCGGCGCGGGTGGCGCGACCGCGACGGCGACGCCGCCGGCCACGTCGACGCCGCCGCCGACTGCCACGGCAATCGCCTCGTCGACCCGGACGCCGACGCGCACGGCGACCGTCCCGACGCCCACGGCGTCGGCCACCAACACCCGCACCCTGACGCCGACGCCCAGCGCGTCGCCGACGGCGACGCCGGTGCCGCCGACGCGCACCGCGACGCCCACCGTGCTGCTCTCCGGCGAGAACATCGCCGGCTCGCTGCGATACTACAGCAATGACCAGCCGGTGCCGGGCATCACCGTCTCCGCCAGTGGCGTGGCGACCGCTGCCTCCGATGCGTCGGGACACTATCTGCTGGTCAACGTGCCGGCGGAGAATGTCGTGGTCGAGCCGTCTGGAGCGAGCGGGCCGGGAACGGCCGTCGGGTCTCTCGATGCGTCGTGGGTGCTCCAAGCGGTCGCCGGCATGCGCCAGTTCTCACCGCAGCAGCGGCTCGCGTGCGACGTCTCGGGCAACGGCAGCCTGAGCTCGCTCGACGCGACGTACATCCTGCAGTACGCCGTCGGTCTCATCGACCGTCTGCCGGTGGCGACGGCGTGCGACAGCGACTGGGCGTTCCTGCCGAACCCGGCGCCGGCGCCGAGCCAAACGCTGATCCAGCCGCAGCCGAGCGCGAACGGTTGCACGCCGGGTGGGATCGCGTTCGGCGCGATCTCCGGCTCGCTCGACGATCAGAGCTTCACCGCGGTGCGCTTCGGCGACTGCACCGGCAACTGGCAGCCGCCGGCGGCCGGCAGCGCCCTGCGCGCGGGATCGGCGCTGCTCCAGCGCCAGACCGGCACGCTACGCCCCTTGCGCGGCGACCGGGTGGCGCTGCCCATCACGATCGAGAGCACGGCGCCCGTGCAAGCGGTCGACGTGCGAGTCACCTACGACGCCACGGCGCTGCGCGTCGTGCACAGCGGCGCGGTGGGCACGGCGCAGGGCGCGCTGGTGGTGAGCAACGACGCCGAACCGGGCGTGCTTCGCATCGCCATCGCCAGCGCCACCGCGATCGTCGCCGATGGGCGACCGAGCGCGGTGGTGGTCTTCGACGTGCTGCGCGGCGATCACGTGCCGCCACCATCGATCGCGGTGCGCCTCGACGGCGAGTAGCGTGCGGCCCCAGACGTGCGGCGGATCGACTCGCGATCAGCCCCGAAATCGCCCCACGACGCGCCGGAGGCGGCCGTCCCGCACAGGTCACCGGATCGTCGAGGGCGCCGCTGAGGTCCGGCTGGTGTACGCACGCGCCAGCGCAGGTGTCGGCGCACGCGTCGCAGCTGTCTACGGTGCAGTCGTTGTTGTCGTTGCAACTGGGCGGAACGTCGTTCGGGCGTTCCCGCATTCTCCCGCCGATCCGCAGACCGCCTCGACGCACAGGTTGGAGTCGAAGGTCGCGCACAGGGTGCCGATATCCTGCGGGTTGCCGCACAGGCTGTTGCAGTCGGTGGGGGCGCCGACGTGGCGGCCGTCCGCGCGGGTGACCGGACCGACGGGGTCGTCGCACGACGAGTTGCCGGCGCACTGAATGGCCACGAGCGATCTCGCGGGGTCCCGCGATGCGAGCGACAGCGCCGCGCTGGCGATCGCGACGAACGCCACCAACCGCTAGATTCGGGTTGTGCCGCGTGGCCCCGTCATGTCTGACCTCCTCGCTGCCGAGACTGTCTATCCGGTCGGAATGCCCGAAGACAACGCCAGTCGGTTCTTCGGGTGAGCCGCGCGGGGCGGCCGTTGTCGCGGAGCCTCTACCGCCGTTGCATTCACGGACACGCGAACGTCTGGACGCGCTGGTTCTCGTCGCTGACGACGACGTTCCCGTCGTTGTCGACGGCCAGGCCGACCGCGGAGCTGAACTGACCGTCCGCATTGCCCAGGCTGCCCCACTCGGTGAGGAAGGTGCCGTCGCTCGTGAACTTCTGGATGCGGTCCACGTCGGCGGCGAAGATGAATCCATCATCATTTACGGCCACGTTCTCCAGATCGCTGAACTCACCGCTTCCCAGACCCAGAGTGCCCCAGTGGGTGATGAACTCCCCATTGTTCGTGAACTTGGCGACGCGGTTGTTGAAATGGTCCGCGACGATCACGCTGCCGTCACCGTCCACGGCGATGGCCACAGGGTTGGCGAACTGATTGTCGCCGTCCCCGACGCTGCCCCACTTGGTGAGGAAGCCTCCGGCGTTCGTGAACTTCTGCAGGCGGTTGTTGAAGCGATCGGCGACGAAGACGTTGCCGTCGCCGTCCACGGCAACCCCCCAGGGGCCGCTGAACTGCCCATCGCCGTCACCCGCAACTCCCCAACTCCTGAGAAACCCTCCGCTGTTGTCGAACTTCTGGACGCGGCTGTTGTTGGTGTCGGCGACGAAGACGTTGCCATCGCCGTCGACGGCGACACCGTGCGGACTGTCGAACTGCCCCTCCGCGGTGCCCATCGCGCCCCACTTCGTGAGGAACGTCCCCGTCGCGGTGAACTTCTGAACGCGGTGATTGCCGTTGTCGGCGACGAAGATGTTCCCGCTTGGATCCACGGCCACGCCCAGCGGAAGGGTGAACTGTCCGTCGCCGTCGCCCGGGCTGCCGAACTTGCGAAGGAAGGTCCCGCACGGCGCGGTTGCGGTGGTGGGCGTGCTGGTCGGCGTGTCGGTCGCCGTCGCCGTGGAAGGCGACGTGACGATGGGCATCGGCGTTGGCGTGTCCGCCGGTGCCGTCGGGCAACCGCCCAACGCGGCACCCACGGCCTTGAGGAGGCAGTCGATCGTGACCTGACCAGACCCGTTGCAGGCGAATTGCGGGCAGCGTTCGAGCGGCAGCGTGCCGAGGGCGATGTTGACCCCGTTCACGAGCTCGTCGATGGTGACCGAGCCGCCGGCGTCACAATCGCCGACGCATACCGGCCCGACGCCGGCGCGTGCCGTCGAGGCCACCCACATGCCACCTGCCATCATCAGCATGACGGCGACGAGGAGCGTGGAGACGGGTCGAGCCTCCGCGATGCAGAAGCTGGATGCGACGAGGGATGTTCCGATGCGGGGCTGCGGGCGACAGATCATCACCACTCCATGATCCAGATCCAGGTCAACTGGAAGAGGCGACCCGAGACAAGATCCGACGAGCGTGGCGGATTGCCGATCACCGTCAGTCGAATGGAGGTCGCCGGGTGTGGCGCTGGTCGCGGGCTGTCGCCCAAAGCTGATTCGCTGGCGCTCGGCTGACTATCGCGTCTCGAGTATGAACGGCGGCGTGAACTCCGACAGGTTCAGGATGCCCGCCTCGGCGACGCTCGAGCGACAGCGGCCGGTGCAGGGAAGGCAGCACAGGCCGTCTCCGAGCGCCGTGCCGCGGTTGGCGGCGCAACGCGTCGGCGGTGAGCACGAGTAGTCTGCCCGGGTCGAGCCGATCGTGATCACCCGCGAGCCGACCAGCGGGTAGTGCGCCACGATCCGCGGCGCATCCTCACAGCCCGGCTCTCGGACAATGGTGGGGCTCATCACCCGTTCGTCGGCGGTTGCGGGGGCGTTCCGAACGAGCGGCGACCCCGTGCAGTCCGTTGATTCGAAGACGAGATCATCCGTGGTCGGGATGAACCCCGTCTCCGGATCGAAGGCCAATTGGAAGGAGATGCCATTCTCTCTGCGGACGACGAACAGGGTTGGCCCACAGCCTCCCGATTCGCAGCTCGCGATGCCGATGCTGCCGATCACGGCTCCGCGACTGTCCACGACGCTGACCCGGGTTCGCGGCCCCAGATCGCGCGCGCCCGCCGATGCGCCGAGCGCGAAGAGCGACAGCGCTACGGTGCACGAAGTCCAGAACGAGACCGATCGGCAGCGCGACCTCTTCATGGCCCCATCATACCCCCAGCCACGGCCGCAATCTTCGATTCGTCCCCGCATGGCGCTGCGCTGCCGATCGGCGTGCCCCCACCGACCCATCGCAATCCCCGCTGTCCGACACGCCAGCAACCCGGCCGCCGCCTCCGCCGACGCTGGCCGGGTCCCACAAACACGAAGCCCCGCAACTCATACGAATTGCAGGGCTTGTGAGAGCGGGCGACCGGGGTCGAACCGGCGACCTTATGCTTGGCAAGCATACGCTCTAGCCAACTGAGCTACGCCCGCGTGTTTGTCGGGATTACCCGAGGGCGCCGTGGGAGTCAAAGGGGGGAAGTGGCGACCGGAGAAGGGTTTGGGGTCGAAGGACCAGGGAGGAACGGCGAACGACCCATTCATCCTTCGACTTTCCTCGTTTCAACCTTGAACCTCCCATTTTGAACCTTTCCGCCGTCCACCTCGTATCACTCCATCGAGACCAACAGAGGAGGACTCGATGGCCGACATGAAGCGCTGTCCCTACTGCGCCGAGGAGATCCGCGGCGAGGCGACGCGGTGCCGCTACTGCCGCAGCCGACTGACGTCGTTCGCGAGCGACCGCTGGCATCGCGCCCATCCCGAGAAGCGGCTGGGCGGTGTCGCGGCGGCGCTGGCGCACGCGTTCGCGGTGCCGGTTGCGCCGGTCCGCATCGCGTTCGTGGTGCTGGTCTTCTTCCACATGGCGGGCCTGCTGCTCTACGCCGCCCTGTGGTTGGCCATCCCCCGTCGTCCCGGCGAGGAGTCGCTCCTCGAGCGCATGCTGCACCTCGGGCTCGACCTGGCGTCGCGGCTGAGCGGTCGCCCCGACGGGCGTTCGGGGCCGCCGGCGATGCGCGAGTCCTGATCCGACGCGCGAGCAGGTAGTATGCGGAGTCGATGCCGACCGACGAAGTGCTGGTGCAGCGGGTGGCGCGCGGCGACGAGCTGGCGCTCGCCGAGCTGTTGCGGCGCTGGGAGCGCCCGCTCGCGCACTTCCTTCATCGGCGCACCGGCGGGCGCGACGTCGAGGACCTCTACCAGGAGGTCTGGTTGCGCGTCGTCCGCGCCGCCGACCGCTTCGACGCCGAACGCCGGTTCTCGACCTGGATGTTCCAGATCGCACTCAATCTCGCGCGCGACTGGCAGCGGCGTGCGCCGGCCGAGCCCAGCGACGTGGAGCCTGTCGCCGATGCCGACGTTCGGAGCGACGTGGAGGCCGGCATCGACGTCGAGCGCCTGCTCGCGCGGCTCCCGGAGCCCCAGCGCCTCGTCGTGGAGCTCCGCTACCTCCACGACCTGAGCGAGGACGACGTGGCGATCATGCTCGACATCCCCAAGGGGACCGTGAAGAGCCGACTGCACCAGGCGATCGCGCGTCTGAACGCGGTGGTGCGCGGCGAGGACGCCGCATGAGCGAGCCCGAGATCCAGCTCGAACCGCGTCTCGCCGCCGCGTTGGCGATGCGGCAGGTGCGGATCGACACCGCGGCGCTGTCGGCGCGCGCGTTGGCCGCGGCGCGTCCCGAGCTCGTCCTCCGCGCGGCGTTCTGGCCGCGGCTCGTCCGCGTGCTCGGCGTGTCGCTGATGCCGCTGCCGCTGCTCGTCGCCGCCAATGTGGCGTTGGTGGCGTGGCTGTACGGCGTCGCCTCCGCGTGGCTGCCGAGCGGCGTCGCCCTCTACATCGCCGGCAGCTACGCCGTCGCGGCGCTCGTCGGCCTCGGCCTCTCCTATGCGACGATTCCCCTGCTGCTGGCGCGGCGTTCGGACGACGACGCGCTGGCCGTTTGAGGTGTGATGATGAAGACCTGTCCCTTCTGCGCCGAACCGATCCAGGACGCCGCCGTCAAGTGTCGGTACTGCGGCAGCTCGCTCGGCGGCTCGGCGCTGTCGCGCGAGTGGTACCGCTCACGCCAGGGCAAGAAGATCGCCGGGGTGTGCGTTGGCCTGGCGCAGGAGCTCGGCATCGCCGCGCTGCCGGTCCGACTGGCGTTCGTCCTGCTGTTCTTCATCGCCGGCGGCGCCGGCCTCGTGCTCTATCTGATCCTCTGGGCCGTGATGCCATACGGGGAGCCGCGCCGCGCGCTGCCGCCCGGTCGCGATCTCGAAGCGCTCGACGTCGACACGCGCGCGGGTGCGGAACCGCGCGTGCGCTTCCGCGGGTGAGCACGGATCCGCTTGCGCTTCGATTGACGGCGGCGGAGCCGAGCGACAGAAACTGATACGCGATTCCGGCGGTCAGGGTGTCGTTCCAGTCGTAACGGCAGGCCGAGCGCCGTGCGGTACTGATCGTCGACCGCGAACGCCGGCGTGCGGTGTGCCGTCGAGACGGCGGACGAGTCGCACGCAAGGCCGAGCGAGAGCAGCAAACGGTCGAGGCCGCGAATCTGGTTGGGCGCGCGGCAAGGGCGCGGGCGTCCACTGGAGCGGTGACGTGGGGAACAGGCCGCGCGGGAGCGCGGCCCTCGGTGACTTGCAACCATCACCCAATGCGGGGCGACCATGGAATCCGGAGTCCGTTTGGGAGGCGGGCGCGGGCGGTCTGTGTTCATCCGCGGACAGAGTTGCTCCCACGGCCGCCGGCTGCCAATGATCGCAGCGAGGTGCGGCACGCGTTGGCGACATTGCTCGGGACGGTGCAGCAGACCATCCGCGAGCATGCGATGCTGGTACCCGGCGAGCGGGTGCTGGTTGCCGTCTCGGGCGGCGCCGACTCGGTCGGTCTGCTGCTGACGTTGAACGAGCTCCGCCGCAAGCTCGGCGTCGAGCTCGTCGCGGCGCACGTCAACCATCGCTTGCGTGGCGCCGATGCCGACGCCGACGAGGCCGCCGCGGAAACCGCCGCCAGGCGACTCGGCGTGCCGTTCGCCCGTTGCGACATCGGCGGCCGCCTGACCGGCGACGCTTCCAACCTCGAGGCGCGCGCCCGTCGACTGCGCTATGCCGCGCTGCGGCGGCTCGCGGCCGCGCACGCCTGTGCGCGCATCGCCACCGGGCACACGCTCGACGATCAGGCCGAGACGGTGCTGATGCGGCTGGTCCGCGGCAGCCGGGGTGCGCGGGCTCGCGGCGATCCGGCCGCGGCGGCGCGACGGCATCGTGCGACCGCTGATCGACTGCCGGCGCGCCGCGCTGCGCGCCGTCGTCGAGCAGGCCGAGCTGCCGTTCCGCCATCGACGCCTCGAACGACGATCCGCGATTCCTGCGGACGCACGTCCGGCAGCGGGTGCTGCCGCTGCTCGCCGAGCTCAATCCGGCGATGGCCGAGGCGTGCGCCAACCTCGCGGCGTCGGCGCGGGCCGAGCGGCGCGGCCGTGGCGCGCTGGGCGGACGCCGAGCTGGCGTCCGCCGATGCCGAAGGGAGCTGCCCGTCGTCTGGCTCGCCGCGCAGCCGGCCGAGGCCCGCGCGCTGCTGATCCGCCGCTGGCTCGTCCGCGCCGGCGTGCCGCGCCGACGCGTCGATCGCCGGCACGTGCGCGCCGCGGTCGCGTTGGCCCTGGCGACCGAAGGGCGGGGGGAGGTGCACCTTCCACTCGGATGGGTGCTAGAACGGAGTCGCGGACAGCTGGCGATGACGCGTCGTAAGTCTGTGATCACGCGACGCGTTCGTATAGCCGAGAAGCCGTTATGAGCCGTTGCCGCAGGATATGTGCCATGTTAGGGTGGCGATGATTTTTCGGCTCCCGGGGGTCATGTGAATCAATTTTCGAGAAACGTCGCGCTCTGGCTGGTGCTGGGGCTGATGATTCTCCTGCTGTTTCAGCTGCTCACGAAACAGCAGACCAAGCTGCAGGACGTGTCCTACAGCGACTTCATGGCCGCTGTTGAAAAGGGCGAAGTCACCGACGTCGAGATCGAGGGCCAGAACATCCGCGGCCGCTTCCACAGCAGCGAGCGGTTCAAGACCTACGCGCCGGAAGACCCGGATCTGGTCAAGCTGCTGCGCACCAAGGACGTCAAGATCACTGCCAAGCCGGAGGTCGGCGATCCCTGGTACGTGGTCGCCTTCGTGCAGTGGTTCCCGGTCCTGCTCCTGATCGGCGTGTGGATCTTCTTCATGCGCCAGATGCAGGTCGGCGGCGGCAAGGCGATGTCGTTCGGGAAGAGCCGCGCCAAGATGCTGAGCGAGAACACCCAGAAGGTGACGTTCAGCGACGTGGCCGGCATCGACGAAGCCAAGGACGAGCTCGAAGAGATCATCGCCTTCCTGAAGGACCCGAAGAAGTTCACCAAGCTCGGTGGCCGCATTCCCAAGGGCGTGCTGCTGGTCGGCTCGCCGGGAACCGGCAAGACGCTGCTCGCTCGCGCCATCGCCGGCGAGGCGGGCGTGCCGTTCTTCTCGATCAGCGGCTCCGACTTCGTCGAGATGTTCGTCGGCGTCGGCGCCTCGCGCGTGCGCGACCTGTTCGTGCAGGGGAAGAAGAACGCCCCGTGCATCATCTTCATCGACGAGATCGACGCCGTCGGCCGCCACCGCGGCGCCGGTCTGGGCGGCGGTCACGACGAGCGCGAGCAGACCCTCAACCAGCTGCTGGTCGAGATGGACGGCTTCGAGACCAACGAGGGCGTCATCCTCATCGCCGCGACCAACCGGCCCGACGTGCTCGATCCGGCGCTGCTGCGCCCGGGCCGGTTCGACCGGCGCGTCGTGGTGCCGCGTCCGGACGTGAAGGGCCGCGAAGGCATCCTCAAGGTGCATGCCCGCAAGCTGCCGCTCTCCGATGACGTCGATCTCGAGCTGCTGGCGCGCGGCACGCCGGGCTTCGCCGGCGCCGATCTCGAGAACGTCGTCAACGAAGCGGCGCTGCTGGCCGCGCCGCAACAACAAGGACCGCGTCACCATGCTCGACTTCGAGGTGGCCAAGGACAAGGTCCTGATGGGCTCCGAGCGCAAGAGCATGATCCTCAACCTCGAGGAGCGCCGCCACACGGCGTACCACGAGGCGGGGCACGCGCTGGTGGCGAAGCTGACGCCGGGCGTCGACCCGGTGCACAAGGTCAGCATCATCCCGCGCGGCATGGCGCTCGGCGTCACCACGACGCTGCCCGCCGACGAGCGCCACAACGTCACCAAGGACTGGTGCCTCAGCCGCATCCAGATGTGTTTCGGCGGCCGCGCCGCCGAGGAGATCGTCTTCGGGCACGTCACGACCGGCGCTCACGACGACATCAAGAAGGCGACCGAGATCGCCAAGAGCATGGTCTGCGAGTACGGCATGAGCGAGCGGCTCGGCCCGGTGGCGTTCGGCAAGAAGGAGGACCAGGTGTTCCTCGGCCGCGACTTCGCCCAGGTGCAGGACTACTCGGAGAAGACCGCGCAGGAGATCGACGAGGAAGTGCGGCGCATCGTCAGTCGAAGGGTACGAGCGCGCCAAATCATTGCTGAGCGAGCACATCGAGTTGCTGCACGCGATCGCCGAGCAGCTGCTGGAGAAGGAAGCCCTGGACGGCGCGCAGATCGACGAGATCCTGCGCGTCCAACGCGAGCAGCGCGACGCCGGATCGCCGCTGACCGTGGCCGGCGATCAGCGCGCCTAGCCCGGGCGGGTGGACTTTCTCGACAACTTCCGCCTGCAAGATGCCGTCGACATCGGCATCGTCGCGTTCATCGTCTACAGCCTGATCGAGCTCATCCGCGGCACCCGTGCCGCGCGCATGCTGATCGGGCTCTGCGTCGTCGTCCTCATCTACCTCTCGTCGCGGGTCTTCGACCTCTACACGGTCAACTGGATCCTCGATAACTTCCTGAGCTCCGTGCTGCTGGTGATCGTGATCATCTTCCAGCACGACATCCGCCGCGCGCTCATTCAGGTGGGCAGCCGGCCGTTCTTCGGCTCGGCGACCGGCCTGCGCGGCCAGGATCTGGAAGAGATCCTGCGCGCCGTGGTGACGCTCGCCAGCCGGCGCGTCGGCGGCCTGCTGGTACTCGAGCGCGAGACCGGGCTCAACGAGTTCATCGAGGGCGGGACGACGATCGACGCGCAGATCAGTCGCGAGCTCGTCGTCAGCATCTTCATGCCGGCGTCGCCGATCCACGACGGCGCCCTGATCATCCGCAAGGGCCGCATCACCGCGGCGGGATGCTTCCTGCCGCTCACCGTCAACCCGAACGTCAGCAAGACGTTCGGCACCCGGCACCGCGCCGCCATCGGGATCACCGAGGAGAGCGACGCCGTGGTGATCGCGGTGTCGGAGGAGACCGGCAGCATCTCGCTGGTCGTCGACGGACGGCTGACGCGCGACCTCGACGCGGGTTCGCTGCGCGGCACCCTGCAGAAGCTGGTTGTATGACCTGGCGCGACCGCCTGCGGAACGTGAGCCTGCACGACGTTGGCGAATCCTTGCGCTGGCTGCTGCTGCACAACGCCGGCGTCAAGCTGCTCTCGCTGCTGATCGCGTTCGGATTGTGGTTCTTCGTCAACACCGGCGAGCGCGACACCGAGATGGCGGTGCAGGTGCCGGTCGAGCTGCGCAACCGGCCGCCGAACGTGATGCTCGTGAGCCCGCGCGTGGACTTCATCGATCTGGTGGTCAGCGGTCCGCGCACGCTGCTCAATCGCATCGATCCGCAGCGCATGTCGGTCGCGCTCGACCTGCACGGCGTGCGGCCTGGGCCGGCGGTGTTCCGCATCATCAGCGATACGCTCGACCTGCCGCGCGGCGTCACCGTCGTGCGCATGACGCCGTCGGAGGTGACGCTGGAGTTTGCCGCGGTGATGCGGCGGCTGGTCCCGGTGCACGTCGCGTTCGCCGGCAAGCCGTCCGGCAACCTGCGGGTCACCGACACGCGGGTGGCGCCCGAGTCGGTGGAGGTGGTGGGCCCGGCCGCGGAGGTGGGGGCGCTGAAGGCGGCCGAGACCGATCCGGTCGACCTCGGCGACGCGCCGCCCGGCCTGGTCGAGCGCGACGTACCGCTCGACGTCCCCGGCGAGTACCTCTCGTTCAGTGCAGCTCTGGCCCACGTGCAGGTGCGGCTCGAGGAGCCGGAGCGCACCCGCACCGTGCCGGCGGTGCCGATCGTCGTGCGCAACGGCGCCTATCGCACGACCGTGGTGCCGGCGAAGCAGCAGATCACCGTGCGCGGGCCGGCCTCGGCGACCGATGCGCTTGAGCTCGACCACGGTGCGGTCTATATCGACGCGGACGGACGCGAGCCGGGGAATTATCCGCTGACGCCGGCTGTGGACCTGCCGGCCGGCATCGAGCTCGTCAAGCAGGAGCCCGCCGTGGTCCAGCTGCGCGTTCTTCGCCAGAAACGGAGTGCTGATGGGCAATAGGGAAGCGGGGCGGCCGCGTTTGTTCGGGACCGACGGCATTCGCGGCACCGCGAACGTCGAGCCGATGACGTCGGAGATCGTCCTGCGCCTCGGGCGCGCCATCGCGCACATCGTCAAGCGCAGCGCGCGGCGTCACAAGATCATCATCGGCAAGGACACGCGCCTCTCCGGGTACATGCTGGAGAGCGCGCTCACCTCGGGCATCTGCTCGATGGGCGTCGACGTGCTCGTCTGTCGGCCCGATTCCGACGCCCGGCATCGCCTTTCTGACGCGCAGCATGCGGGCCGACGCCGGGGTGATGATCTCCGCCTCGCACAATCCGTTTCAGGACAACGGCATCAAGTTCTTCGACTCGAGCGGCTTCAAGCTCGCCGACGACGTCGAACGCGAAATCGAGGATCTCGTCCTGGGCAGCGGCACCGACGCGGCTGCGTCCGACCGCCGACGAGGTCGGCAAGGCGTTTCACATCGACGACGCGCTCGGCCGCTACAACGTGTTCCTCAAGAACACGTTCCCGCGGCAGTGCACGCTCGACGGCCTGAAGGTCGTGGTCGACTGCGCGAATGGCGCCGGCTACCGCGTCGGACCGGAGGTGTTCGCCGAGCTCGGCGCGACGGTGATCGCCATGGGCGACGAGCCCGACGGCACGAACATCAACCGCGACTGCGGCGCGCTGCACCCGCAGGACCTCGCGGCGCGTGTGCGCGCCGCGGGCGCGCACATCGGCGTGGCGCTCGACGGCGACGCCGATCGCGTCATTCTCGTCGACGAGCAGGGCGACGGTGGTCGACGGCGACGAGGTGCTCGCGATGCTCGGCATCGACCTGCACCACCACGGGCGCCTGCCGACCGCCGGCCGTCGTCGCGACGGTGATGAGCAATCTCGGCCTCGACCTGGCGCTGCGCGCCCACGGCATCGCCCTCACGCGTGTCCAGGTGGGCGACCGCTTCGTGGTCGAGGAGATGGTCCGCGGCGGCTATCAGCTCGGGGGCGAGCAATCCGGCCACATCGTCTTCCTCGAGCACGGCACCACCGGCGACGGTCTGGTCACGGCGCTCAGCGTCCTCGCGCTCATGGTGGAAACCGGCCAGCCCGCTCAGCGAGCTGCGCCAGGTCATGGAGCGCTTGCCGCAGCGGCTGGTGAACGTGCGGGTGCGCGAGCGGCGCGAGCTGTCGGCGCTGCCCGCCGTGCAGCGCGTGATCGACCGCGTCAGCCACGATCTCGGCGACCGCGGCCGCGTGCTCGTTCGCTACTCCGGCACGGAGCCCCTCGTGCGCGTCATGGTCGAGGGCGAGCAGGTCGCCCAGGTCGAGCGCTACTGCGAGGAGATCGCCGCGGCGCTGCGCGCGCACGTGGGGACGTGAGAACGTGCGCCCCCGAGTCGGTGGCGCTGCATCATCGAGACATTCGTGAAACGGGCGTCACTGGCGCACCGGCGCACCGGCTAACCTCCTCCGATGATCCTCCTCGGCGTCAACATCGACCACGTCGCGACGGTTCGGCAGGCGCGCGGGACGTCGTATCCCGACGTCGTCGAAGCGGCGTTGGCGGCGGAGCGGGGCGGCGCCGATGGCATCACGGTGCATCTGCGCGAGGATCGCCGCCACATCCAGGATCGCGACGTCGAACGGCTGCTGCCGGTCGTGCGCACCAAGGTGAACCTGGAGATGGCGGTGACCCCGGAGATGATCGGCATCGGCTGTCGGCTGCGCCCGGCGGACGCGTGTCTCGTGCCCGAGCGGCGCCAGGAGGTCACGACCGAGGGCGGCCTCGACGTCGCGGGCGGCGTCACCGCGGTCGGCGAAGCCGTGCGCCGCCTGCAGGCGGTCGGCACGAAGGTGAGCCTGTTCATCGACGCGAACCCGGCACAGATCGAGGCGGCGCAACGACTGGGTGCCGAGGCGATCGAGATTCACACCGGCCGCTACGCCGATGCCGTCGACGCGTCGGCGCGCGTTGCCGAGCTGGAGCGCGTACGCGCGGGTGCCGCGCTCGGCCGGTCGCTCGGGCTCATCGTCAACGCCGGCCACGGGCTGACGGTCGAGAACGTCGGGCCGATCGCCGCGATCACCGGGATGAACGAGCTCAACATCGGCCACAGCCTCGTGGCGCGGGCCTTGTTCATCGGTCTCGAAGCAGCGGTGCGTGAGATGAAAGCGGCCATGGAGTGCGGCGCGTGAGCGCGGCTCGGTCACGGCCGCGGGTCAGCGCGGCTGACGCCGCGCTCCACGCCGGCGGCGCTGACCCGCCGCACTTCACGGGGGCTTGATGCGCCTGGTCACGGCTGAGGAGATGCGGACACTCGATCGCTTGACGATCGAGGGCGGCACGCCCGGGCATGTGTTGATGGAGCGGGCGGGGCAGGGGGCGACGGAGGTGCTGCTCCAGTGCGTCCCGCGTCTGCGCCGCCGCGGCCGGCGGGTGCTGGTGGTCGCCGGCAAGGGCAACAACGGCGGCGATGGTTTCGTCATGGCGCGGCTGCTGAAGAAGCGCGGCCTGCGCGTCGAGGTGGCGCTCCTGGGCCGCGCGGCCGATGTGGCCGGCGACGCGCGGCGCAACCTGCTCGCCTACAGGCGCCTGCGCGGCCTGCTCTTCGAGGTGACCGACGACGCGGGGCTGCCGCGCCTCGCGACCGCTGCGACCGGCGCCGACGCGGTGGTGGACGCGATCTTCGGTACGGGCCTCAACAGCGAGGTGCGCGGGCTGCCGGCGGCGGCGATCGAGATCATCAATACCTGCGGCGCCCCGGTCCTGGCGGTGGACATTCCCTCGGGCCTCGACGCGGAGACCGGCCGCCCTCTCGGCACCGCGGTGCAGGCGGAGGCGACCGCGACCTTCGGTTTCGCCAAGCTCGGCCAGGTGCAGCATCCGGGCGTGCGGCACTGCGGCGCTCTCGCGGTCGTGGACATCGGCCTCGCGGCGACCGCCCTCGCCGCAGTGCCGGCGCGCGCCGCGTTGCTCGGCTGCGGCCGATGCCGCCCGGCTGGTCCCGCGTCGCGAGCCCGAGACGCACAAGGGCGACTGCGGTCACGTGCTGATCATTGCCGGCTCGTTCGGCAAGACCGGTGCGGCACAGCTCGCCGCGCGCGGCTGCCGGTCGCGCCGGCGCCGGTCTGGTGACGCTCGTGGGTCCCGCCTCGTTGTATCCCGTGTACGCCGCGGGCGTGCGCGAGGCGATGACGGCGATGCTTGCCCGACGACGACGGGCGGCATCCGCTTCGCCGCCGACCGCCTGGCGGAGCTGACGAACGGCAAGACGGCCGTCGTGATCGGTCCGGGCATCGGCACGCACGATGGCGCCGCCCGGACGGTGCAATGGTTGCTGCAGGAGACGCGCGTGCCGATCGTTCTCGACGCCGACGCGCTGACGATCCTCGGACGCGATCCGCACGCCGCTGCGCACCGCGGCCGGGCGCACGGTCCTGACGCCGCATCCCGGCGAGATGGGCCGGCTCCTCGGCAGCGATACCGCGAGCGTGCAGGCCGACCGCGTCGGCGTCGCGCGGCGCTTCGCGGCCGAGCACGCCTGCACGCTGGTGCTGAAAGGGGCGCGCACGATCATCGCCGAGCCGGGCGGGTTCGCTGTGGATCAACTCCACCGGCAACCCGGGCATGGCGTCGGGCGGCATGGGCGACGTTCTCGCGGGCGCCATCGGCGGGCTGCTGGCGCAGCGCCTGCCGCCGGTCGAGGCGGCGTGGCTCGGCGTTTACGTGCACGGTCTCGCCGCCGATCGCGCGGCGGCCGACGGCGAGATCGGCCTGCTTGCGGGCGACGTCGCCGACGGGCTGCGGCCCGCGATGGCGGCGCTGGAGCACCTGTGAAGTGTATCCCCGCCAAGGCCGCCCGGGTCGCCAAGCGGTCAGCGACCCCTTGGCGACCTGGGCATCCTTGGCGGCTATTCTGACGCGGATGACGCGCGTCGCGCTCATCACCGCCGACGAGGACGAGACCCTCGCCCTCGGCCGCGCCCTCGCCGGGACGTTGCGCGGCGGCGAGCGCATCGGCCTCTACGGCGAGCTCGGGGCCGGCAAGACCTGCCTTCGTCCGCGGCCTCGCCGAGGGTCTCGGGATCCCGCCGGACGACGTGCGCAGCCCGTCCTTCCCGATCCTCATCCCCTACGAGAGCGGCCGGCTGCCGCTCTACCACATCGACCTCTTCCGCCTGCCGCGCCGGGGATATCGACTCACTCTCCCTGCGCGAGTACATCTACGGGATCTGGGGTCTGCGCCATCGAGTGGCCCGAACGGCTCGACGAGCCGCTGGACGACCACCTCGAGATCCGCATCGATTTCGTCCCCGGCGGCGGCCGCCACGTGGTGGCCGTCGCACACGGATCGGGTTATGTTGCCGCGATTGATGCATTGGATGAGATCCGCGCAAGGAAGGACCTGAAGAAGAGCCACAGATGAACACGGATCCCCACCATCTCCCCGCCCCGACGAACGCCGATCCCCGCCCTGAAATCCGAACGGAGCGTTTGGGGGCTGGGAGGAGGTTCGTGTGCGGAGCGGCGGCGGGAGGGATCCGTGCCCATCCGTGATTCGGGCTGTTGATTCATGAGCCTCATCGTCCAGAAGTACGGCGGGACCTCGGTCGGCAGCGTCGAGCGTATCCAGGCGGTCGCCGAGCGGGTCGAGCAGGTCGCATCGGGCCGGCGACGGATTGGTCGTGGTGGTATCGGCGATGTCGGGTGAGACGAACCGTCTGCTCGAACTCGCCCACCGGTGTGCGCCGCAACCGGCGCTGCGCGAGGTCGATGTCCTGATCGCGACCGGCGAGCAGGTGACGAGCGCGCTGCTGGCGATCGCGCTGCAGGAGCAGGGCATCCCGGCACGATCGTTCCTCGGCCATCAGATCCGTATCGACACCGACAGCGCCTACGGCCGGGCCCGCATTCAGCAGCATCGACGGCGAGCAGATCCGCACGGCGTTGGCGGCGCGGCGAGGTCGCGGTGGTGGCGGGATTTCAGGGCGTCGACGCGGAGGGATACATCACGACGCTCGGGCGCGGTGGCAGCGATACCTCGGCGGTCGCGGTGGCCGCGGCGCTGAAAGCCGACGTGTGCGAGATCTACACCGACGTCGACGGCGTCTACACCGCCGACCCGCGCATCTGCCCGCAGGCGCGGAAGCTCAACCGCATCTCGCACGACGAGATGCTCGAGCTCGCCAGCCTCGGCGCCAAGGTGCTGCAGATCCGTTCGGTGGAGTTCGCCAAGCGCTACAACGTGCCGCTGCTGCGTGCGCTCCAGCTTCGACGACAGCGAAGGCACCTGGGTGGTGCCGGAGGACAATGCAATGGAACAGGTCCTGGTGTCCGGCGTTTCCCTCGATCGCGATCAGGCGAAGATCACGTTGCGCCACATCCCGGATCGCCCGGGCCTGGCGTCGAAGGTGCTCGGGCCGATCGCGAAGGCGAACATCGTCGTCGACATGATCATCCAGAACGCCAGCACGGCGGGCGACACGGACTTCACCTTCACGTTGCCGAAGACCGACTTCCGCGCGCGCGCTGTCGATGATCGAGGCGACGGCGCGCGAGATCGGCGCCCAGGGCGTCAGCTCCGACACCGAGGTGGTGAAGGTCTCCGTCGTCGGCCTCGGCATGCGCAGCCACGCCGGCGTCGCGGCGCGCATGTTCGAGACGCTGGCGCGCCGAGGGCATCAACATCCAGATGATCTCGACCTCGGAGATCAAGATCTCGGTGGTGATCGACGCGAAGTACGGCGAGCTGGCGGTGCGGGCCCTGCACAAGGCCCTGGTCGAGGAGGCGGCGCTGGAGGCGTGAGCGTGGCGAAGACGATCCAGATCTACGACACGACGCTGCGCGACGGCTGCCAGGCCGAGGACATCGCGCTGACGCTCGAGGACAAGCTGCGCATCGCCGAGCGGCTGGACGACTTCGGCGTCGACTACGTCGAGGGCGGCTGGCCGGGCTCGAACCCGCGCGACGAGGCGTTCTTCCAGGCCGTCAAGCGAGCGTCACGCTCAAGCGCATCAAGGTCGCGGCGTTCGGCTCGACCCGCCGCGCCGGGGCGCGCGCCAGCGAGGACCGCAACCTCGAGAAGCTCCTGCGCGCCGAGACGCCGGTGGTCACGATCTTCGGCAAGAGCTGGGATCTCCACGTGCGCGACGATCTGCGCATTCCCCTGAAGGAGAACCTCGAGCTCATCCACGACACCATCCGCTACCTGAAGCGGCACGTCGACGAGGTGGTCTACGACGCCGAGCACTTCTTCGACGGCTACCGCGCCAATCCCGAGTTCGCGCTCGAGTGCATGCGGGTGGCGGCGGATGCCGGCGCCGACGTGCTGTGCCTGTGCGACACCAACGGCGGCCGCATGCCGTGGGAGATCAGCGCGGCGATCGACGCGGTCCGCGCGCAGGTGCCGACGCCGATCGGGATCCACTGCCACAACGACTCGGAGCTGGCGGTCGCCAACAGCCTGATCGCCGTCGAGCACGGGGCAGTTCAGGTGCAGGGCACGATCAACGGCATCGGCGAGCGCTGCGGCAACGTCAACCTGTGCTCGGTGATCGCCAACCTGCAACTCAAGATGGGCCGCCCCGTGGTCACCGCGGCCAACCTGCGCCGGCTGCGCGAGCTGTCGCGCTTCGTCGACGAGCTGGCCAACGTCGAGCCCAACAAGCGCCAAGCCTACGTCGGCCAGAGCGCGTTCGCGCACAAGGGCGGCGTGCACGTCGCCGCCGTCCAGCGCAATCCGCAGACCTACGAGCACATCGATCCGGCGGTGGTCGGCAACCAGCAGCGCGTGCTGGTGTCCGACCTCTCCGGGCGCGCCAACATCCTCTACAAGGCGCGGCAGTTCGGCGTCGACGTCGAGCAGCTCGACGGCCACGTGAAGCATCTGGTGCAGGAAGTGAAGCAGCTCGAGCATCAGGGCTTCCAGTTCGAGGGCGCCGAGGCGTCGCTCGAGCTGCGCATGCACCGCGTCCAGCACGGCGACGCTCCGCTACTTCGAGCTGATCCAGTTCCGCGTCGTCGACGAGAAGGGCTACATGCGGATGGTGTTCGGCGAGAACGGGCACGTCGCGGTGAAGACCGACGAGCGCATCGAGCACGACCCGGCATCGGCCTGGGCGGCCGTGATGGTGAAGGGTCCGACGGGCGAGATCGAGCACACCGCAGCCGAGGGCAACGGCCCGGTGAACGCGCTCGACACCGCCCTGCGCCGCGCCCTGCGCCGGTTCTACCCGGCGATCGAGGAGGTGCGCCTGCTCGACTACAAGGTCCGCGTCCTCGAGCGGCGTCGAGGGCAGCGCCGCGCCGGTGCGCGTGCTGATCGAGTCCGGCGACGGCACGGAGCGCTGGGGGACCGTCGGTGTGTCGCTCAACGTCATCGAGGCGAGCTGGCAGGCGCTGGTCGACAGCTTCGAGTACAAGATCTACCGGGACGCCAAGCGCCGCCCGGCGGGGCGCAAGCGCGGACGCGCGGCGCGTCCCCGAGGACCAGTGACCGAGGACCAGGGATGAAGGACGAAGGACGAAGGGATCCGATCTCCAGTCCTCATCCTTCAGCTTGTGTCGTTGTTCATTCGCCCTTCCGAGGATGATCTACCTCGACCACAACGCCACGGCGCCGCTGCTGCCCGCGGCGCGGGAGGCGATGTTGGCGGTGCTCGACGGCGCGCCCGGTAATCCCTCCAGCGCCCACGCCGCCGGCCGCGCCGGCGCGAGCGGCGGTGGAACAGGCGCGCCGTACGATCGCGGACGTCCTCGGCGTACCGGCGGCGTCGTTGTGTTCACCAGCGGCGCGACCGAGAGCGAACAATCTCGCGCTCCTCGGCGCGGTCCCCGATCCGGTCGGCGCGCACGTCGTCGCGACGCCAATCGAGCACGCCTCGGTGCTCGGCCCGATGCGCGAGCTCGAACGCCGCGGCGCCATCCTCTCCTGGTTGCCGGTCGACGGCGCCGGACGGGTGACTGCCGCCGACATCGCGGCCGCTCTGCGTCCGGAGACGGCGTTGGTGTCCGTCGGCTGGGCGAACGGCGAGATCGGTACGCTGCAGCCGATCGCGGCGATCGGGGCCGTATGCCGGAGCCGCGGCGTCCTGCTGCATGTCGATGCGGCGCAGGCGCTCGGGCGTGTAGCGGTCGACGCGGGGGTCGCCGACCTGTGTACGATCTCCTCGCACAAGCTCGGCGGCCCGCTCGGCATCGGCGCACTGGCGGTGCGGCGTGGACTGGCGTTGCGCCCGCTGGCGTGGGGCGGCGAGCAGGAACGCGGCCTGCGACCCGGCACCGAGAATGCCGGCGCGGCGGCGGGCTTCGCGGCGGCGGTCGCGGCGCTGCCGCATCATGGCGGGGATCGCCGAGCTGCGCGAGCGGCTCTGGAGCGCGATCGCGCCGCTGGGCGCGATCCGCCGTCACGGTCCAATCGGCGATGGTCTGCCGAACACGCTGAACATCGGCTTCGACGGCCTGGCGGGGAGAGCGTCGGTGGCAGCGCTCGATCTCGAGGGCGTCGCGGCGTCGGTGGGGTCGGCCTGCGCGGCCGGCTCCGGCGAACCGTCGCACGTGCTGCGCGCCATCGGCTGCGACGAGGTCGCCGCGCGCGGCAGGAGTGCGTTTCAGCCTCGGAGCCACGACAACGGCGGCCGAGGTGGATGCGGCGGCGGCGGCGCTGCGCCGCGTCGTCGAGCGCGCCCGCGGGCTCGCGGCACAGGCACGCGGTGGCGGGCCATCGATGACGCCGACGCGCGAACGGGTGGTGGTCGCGATGAGCGGCGGGGTGGACAGCTCGCTCGCCGCCGCGCTGCTGGTCGAGGCCGGCTACGACGTCGTCGGCGTGTCCATGCGCCTGTGGGCCGGGCCGAGCGACAGCGGCTGCTGTTCGCTCGACGACTTCCTCGATGCGCGGCTGGTCGCCGAGCGCTACGGCTTCCCGTTCTACGTGATGGACTTCAGCGAGGCCTTCGGGCGCGCCGTCGTCGACGACTTCGTCGCCGAGTATCGCCGCGGCCGCACGCCGAATCCCTGCGCGCGCTGCAACCAGTACGTGAAGTTCGCCGGGTTCTGGGATCGGGCCCGCGAGCTCGGCGCGACGCGCATCGCCACCGGTCACTACGCCCGGGTCGGGGAGGATGCCGGCGGCGCGGCGCTGCTCGCCGGGGTCGACGCGGACAAGGACCAGTCGTACTTCCTCTTCGGCATCGAGCGGGCGGTGCTGGCGCGGACGCTGTTCCCGGTCGGGGGCCTCCGCAAGTCGGTGGTGCGCGCCGAGGCCGCGCGTCGCGGCCTGACGGTCGCGAACAAGCCCGACAGCCAGGAAGTGTGCTTCGTGCCGCGCGGCGGCTACGCGGCATTCGTCGAGCGCTACGCCTCGTCGGTGCCGACGCGTGGCGGGGCGATCGTCGACGGGGACGGGCAGGTGCTCGCGGCGCATGCGGGCGTGCATCGCTTCACCGTGGGCCAGCGGCGCGGCCTCGGCGTGGCGGGCGGCGAGCCGCGCTACGTCACGGCGATCGACGGCGACGGCACGGTGCGGCTCGGCACCGCGGGGCAGGTGGTGGCCGCCGGTCTCGCTGCCGATGCGCCGAACTGGCTCGTGTCGCCGCCGCCGGTCGGCGCGCGCGTCGCGGTGAAGATCCGCTCGCGCTTCGCGCCGCAGGCCGTCCGCGTGGTGCGCGCCGACGCGGAGGGATTCGTGGTGGTGGCCGACGCGGGATTGCGGGCGGTCACGCCGGGACAGGCGGCGGTGCTGTACGACGGCGATCGCGTGCTGGGAGGCGGATGGATCCGGGCGGCGGTGCGGGACGCGGCGGCAGAGGAGATCCCGGTCGGGGGAGCGGCATCATGATGTCGTCCGCCTCGCGCAAGCTCCGGGTCGCCTTCGCGACCCTCGGCTGCAAGGTGAACCAATACGACACGGCCACGATGCAAACCGCTCTCGCCGGCGACTGCGAGATGGTGCCGTTCACCGCGGGCGCCGATGTCTACGTGGTGAACTCGTGCACGGTCACCGATCGCGCCGATGTCGAGAGCCGGCAACTCGCGCGGCGGGCGCGACGACTGAACCCTTGCGCACGCGTCATCCTCACCGGTTGCTTCGCGCAGACCAGTCCGCAACGCGCTGCCCTGCCGGAGGTCGACTACGTCGTCGGCGTCGGCCGGCTCCCGGACATTCTCCGCGCCGTGCATGGCCGGATCGCGAGCGACGAGGGGCGCATCTTCGTCAGCAATCTGCGCAAGGCCGACGCAGTGACCACGCTTGGCGCCCAGGCCTTCGTCGGCCACACGCGCGCCTTCCTCAAGGTGCAGGAGGGCTGCGATCTCTTCTGCACCTTCTGCATCGTGCCGATGGCGCGTGGGCGCAGCCGCAGCGTGCCGCCGCGGCGGGTGCTCGCCGAGCTCGAGCGGCTGGCGGCGCTCGGGTTTCGCGAGGCCGTGCTCACCGGCATCCATCTTGGCGGTTACGGCCGGGATCTCGATCCGGCGCTGACGCTCGTCGACCTGGTCGAGATGATCGCCGAGGCGGCGCCGTTGCCGCGCGTGCGCCTCAGCTCGATCGATCCGCCGGAGGTGACGCGACGGCTGCTCGACCTGATCGCGGCGAGCCCGGTGTTGTGCGACCATCTCCACGTGCCCGTGCAGGCCGGCGCAGACGGCGTCCTGCGCCGCATGCGACGGCTGTATGACGCGGCGATGGTCCGCGACGTGGCGGCCGAGATCCACCGCCGTCTTCCCGACGCCGCACTCGGCACCGACGTCATCGCCGGCTTTCCGGGCGAGACCGACGCGGAGTTCGCGGCCACCGAGGCACTGCTGGTCGACGCGGGGTTCACCTATCTGCACGCGTTCCCGTACTCGCGGCGAACGGGCACGACGGCGGCGAAAGCGAGCGATCACCTGCCGATTCCGACCATCCGCGCGCGTGCCGGGGCGTTGCGACGCCTGGGCGCCGCGCGACGGGAGGCGTTCGCCGAACGATGCGTCGGGCAGACGCTCGAGGTGTTGATCGAAGCGTCGCGCGATGCTGCGACCGGGCAACTCGTCGGGTACAGTCGCAACTACGCGCGCGTCCTCGTCGATGGACCCGATGGGCTGGCGAACCAGGAGGTCCGGGTGCGGGCCGTGTCGCGGGATGGAGACCGGCTGCGCGGCGAGCGGGTCGGAGACGCCGATGCGCCAGCCGCTCGGTGACGAGTTTCAGCTCATCGAGGCGCGCCTTGGCTACTGCTTCCTCGATCGCAGCCTGCTCGAAGCGGCCCTGACCCACCCGTCGGCGCTCCCGTCGGGAGCGATGCGCGCCGGTGAACAGCTCGAATTCCTGGGCGACGCGGTGCTCGACCTCGTCATCGCCGACCTGCTGCTCCTGCATCTCCCGGACCTCGACGAGGGTGAGCTCTCGAAGCGGCGTGCGACGCTCGTGCGGACCGTGACGCTGGCGGAGAAGGCGCGCGTGCTGGGTCTCGACGAGGCGCTGCGCCTCGGACGCGGCGAGGATCGCTCGGGCGGTCGCGAGAAGGCGTCGATCCTCGCCTACGTCTACGAGGCAGTCCTCGGGGCGACGTATCGCGACGGCGGCTACGCCCGCACCCGCGCGGTAATTGCTCGCCACTTCGCCGAGGACATCGCGCGTGGCGGTATCGCCGGCGCACCGGACTGGAAGACCATCCTGCAGGAGCGCACCCAGGCGACCCAGCGCATCGTTCCCGAGTATCGCGTCAGGGAGGAGAGCGGTCCGGCGCATGCACGGCGGTTCACCGTCGAGGTGTGGGTCGCCGATGCTCGTCTGGCGGTGGGCTACGGCCCGAGCAAGCGATCCGCCGAGCAGGACGCGGCGCGCGCGGCGCTGGAAGAGGGCGAGTAACACTCGCGCCGCACCGCCGGCGGCCGCGGGTGCCGCGGCTACTCCGTGCGTGCACGACGGATGCGTCGCGATGATGCCCGTCACGATGACGCTGGCGGGAGGGTGTAGCCGCGGGACCTGTGCCCGCGGGCGGCGCATCAGCGCCGCCGGGCGGTGAGGGGCGCGGCATCAGGGCTCCTGATGGTCCACATGCGCTACACAGCGCATTGCGAAAAAGCACAGCATGTACTTAGGTGGCGCTACACCACCACGAGGACCGCATGCGCACTGCACAACAGCTGGCCGGGCTGGCCCTGGCCGTCGCTCTCCTTTGCTCAATACCTGCCTTGGCGCGCGCGCAGACGTGCGCCGGCGACTGTAACGGCGACGGCACCGTCACGATCAACGAGCTGATCCTCGGGGTGAACATCGCGTTGGGCTCCGCGGTGGTTGCGAACTGTCCGTCGATGGATCGCAACGGCGACGGCACAGTCTCCATCGACGAGCTCATCGCGGCGGTCACCAACGCGCTGCGCGGCTGTCCGGTGGTGGAGACGAGTCCGACCGCGACCGCGTCGGGCACCGCGACGGCGTCGGGCACCGCGACGGCGTCGGGCACCCCGACACCGACCGCTACTGCAACGTCAACGGCGACGAACACCACGACGTTCACGCCGACGGTAACGGCGACCCCCACGGCGACGGTGACCCTGACGCCGACGCCCACGCGACCGCCACCCGTGCTCGCCGTCGCGCTCAATCCCGATCGCGTCGCGCCGGGCGAGACCGGGTTCATCACCCTTGCCGTCGCGAACGGCGGTGTCAGCGCTCTGACCGGCGTCGTGCTGCGCGCGGTGCTGCCGGCCAGTGGCATCACCGCTATCGATCGGGGCACCATCAGTGACGGCGGATCCTGCGGCGGGTTCTCGTGCAACGCCGGACAGCAGGTGACGTGGACGATCGGCGATCTTCCCGCCGGCACCGGTCGCACCGTCAGCCTGCCGCTGACGGTGGTGACTGGGCAGAACGCGCCGGCCGATCTCACGGAGCTCACCACGCTCATCAGCCTGGTGACCTCGTCCGGCACGCCGCAGGTCAGCGACAACGCGACCCTGATCGTGGACAGCGCGCGCGCCCTCTCGCTCGCGTTGGAGACGGACCGCGAGCCGGTGCCGTCCGGCGGCGACCTGCGGTACCGACTGACCTTCGGCAACCGCGGCGTCACGTCGCTGGCCGGCGGCGCCGCCCAGATCGCCATTCCTCCCGGGACCTCGTTCGTGTCCGCGTCGGACGGTGTGCTGCCGCAGGCCGGCATCGTCGAGTGGCCGCTGGGTGCGCTTGCCGCGGGGGCCAGCGGAACGCGCGACCTCGTCGTGCACGTCGACGCCGTCGCCGGACAGGTCCTCGCCGGCGACGCGACCCTCAGCGCCGGCGGAGCGGAGACGCACGCCCAGAATCTGGTGCGCGTCGACGCGTCGGACTCGCCGCTGACGGTGACGCTCGCCGCGGGGCCGGATCCGGTCGGTCCCGGAGAGCCCGTGCTGGTGTTCCTCACCGTGGCGAATCGAGGCGCCGCCATGGTGCCCGGCGTGCAGGCGGCCCTGCGCGTGCCGCGGGAAGTGGCGGCGATCGATCCCGCCGCGGCCAGTGGCCCGACCTGCAACCTGGGCGCGTCGTTCGGCTGCGACCCGCTCGAACGGGCACGATGGACCGTGGGCGATCTGGCGCCGGGGCAGAGCGTGACGTACAGCCTTCCGGCGACGATCCTGTCCGGACAGGGCGGTACGCCCGCCGGTTCGGTCGTCGTGTTCGAAGCCGAGGCGCTCGCCACCGACGGCACGGAAGCGGCCGCGCAGCACAACGTCACGGTGCGCACCAGTCGCGCGCTCGAGGTGGAGCTCGACGCGACGCCGGAGCCGGCCGCCCCGAATGGGGAGCTCCACTACACGGTCAGTTATGGCAATCGCGGTGTGAGCCCGCTCACAGGCGGTGTCCTGACGATGCCGGTACCCGACGGTACGAGCTTCCTGAGCGCGACGGGCGGCTGCATCGCGATGGATGGCGTCGTCACCTGCGCGCTCGGCGACCTTGCCGCCGGTGCCGGCGGTGTCCGTGAGGTGGCGTTCCGCGTCGATGCCGACGCGGTCGACGGGGCCCCGATCGCGGCGGAGGCGACGCTCGTCGGCGGCGGCGTACAGGCGCACGCCCAACGCGTCACGCCGGTTGAGGCCGACGCGCCGTTGGCCCTCAATCTCGTGGTGGGGCCGAATCCCATCGCGCCGGGCGAGTCGTTCCAGGTGGCGCTGACGGTGACGAACCGCGGCGCCGTCGAGCTGTTCGGGCTGTCGGGCGCGCTGCGCGTGCCGCCCGAGAGCGCGGTCTTCGCCACCAATGTCACCACCGGCATTGTCTGCAACTCGGGCGCGAGCTTCGGCTGCGACCCTCTCGAACGCGCGCTGTGGACGGTCGGCGATCTGCCGCCCGGCCACAGCGCCACGCTGACCCTCCCGGCCGGCGTGCCCACGGGACAGGGGGGGCCGACCGCCGGGACGATCATCTCCTTCGACGCCGAGGTGAAGGCCAACAACGGCGAGCGCGCCGAGACGCGCAGCAGCATCCTGGTGCGGCCCAACCGGGCCGCGGAGCTGGAGATCGATGCGACACCGGAGATCGTGGCGGCCGGCGACGGGCTGCACTATGTGCTGACCTTCGGCAACCGCGGCGTTGGCACGTTGGCGGGCGCGGTGCTCGAGCTGCCGCTGCCGCCGCAGACCACCTTCATGTCGGCGTCGAACGGCGGCGCGCTGGCCGACGGCGTCGTGACCTGGACAATCGGCGACATCGCGGCCGGCGCCACCGGCGTGCGCGAATTGCAGCTCCTGGTGGACGACGCGGCGCCGCAGGGGACGGTTCTGCCGGCGCGAGCGCTGCTGCGCAGCAGTGGCGGCGAGGCGCGCGCCAGCGCGCTGGCGACCGTGCGCGATGATCTCCCACTCGCGATCACCATCAACGCCAGCCCGGATCCGGTGGCGGCGGGCGAGTCGATGGCGACCCTGGTGACGGTGAGCAACCGGAGTCCCGTGAGCCTCTTCGGCGTCACGGCAGCGCTGCGCGTGCCGGCGGAGGTCGCCGTGTGGGCGACGAACATCAGCAGCCCGGGATCGACGTGTAATGCCGGGGCCACCTTCGGGTGCGATCCGCTCGAACGGCAGGTCTGGACGATCGGCGAGTTGAAGCCGGGGCAGGGCGTGACCTTGAGCGTGCCGCCGGTGATCCCGACCGGACAGAGCGCTCCCGCGGCCGGCTCGCTCATCAGCTTCGAGGCCGACGCGGAGGCGAACGACGGGACGCAGGTGTTCGCGCGACGCACGGTGCCCCTCGCGTCGAGCCGTGCGCTCGAGCTCGAGATGGACTCCACCCCACAGCCGGTCGCCGCGCCGGGATCGCTGGTTTACACCCTGACCTTCGGCAACCGCGGCGTGAGCACGCTGAACGGGGCCCAACTGCGGATGCCGTTGCCGGAGGGCACGACCCTGATCACGGCCTCCGACGGCGGCATGGCGTTGGGGGGCGACGTCGTGTGGATGCTCGGCGACCTCAATGCCGGGGCCAGCGGTGTGCGCCAGCTGGAGGTCCAGGTGGACGACATCGCCGTCGAGGGCAGCCTGGTGCTGGCGCAAGCGGCGCTCAGCGCCGGCGTCGCGGACGCCCGCGCGAACGCGGTGACGCGCGTGCAGAGCGACGCGCCGCTCGCCCTCGATGTGACGGCGGCGCCCGATCCGGTGAGCCCGGGCCAGAGCGTGCTGCTCAGCGTCATCGCCACCAACGCGGCACTGGTGAACGTCTTCGGGATCACCGCCTCGGTGCGGGTGCCGCCCGAGGTCGCGACCTTCAGCGCGACTCTCACCGGTGGCGGCAATTGCTCGCGCGGCGCGAGCTTCGGTTGCGATCCGCTGGAGACCGTCGCGTGGACCCTCGGCACGGCTCCGGGCCTCGCGCCGGGCGACAGCGTGTCGGTCAGCATTCCGCCGGTGGTGCCGATGGGAGCGACGGCACCGCCCGCCGGCACGGTGATCACTTTCGAGGTGGACGTCCGCGCCAACGACGGCACACAGGTGCTTGCCCGTCCGAGCGTGCGCGTCCATTGATCGTGACGCAGTGAACCACGGATTCCACGGATTTCTCGAATCCGTGGAATCCGTGACATCCGGGGCGGGTCTCCGATCGCCGACCGAATGTATCGGTCGTGATGGAACGCTTCACGGTGTCTTATCGACCCGATGCGGGCGCCTCAGATCGCGGGTCGATGGTGATTTCACCGCGTGCCGCGCGTGCTACAGGTCGCGTGGAGGTCGCCGCCATGTCGAAGGAGTTCTTCAACCCTGACATCGAGTTCTTCCTCGATCATCGGGTCGACTGGGAGCGTTACTTCCGCTTCGCCCGTCCCGACGGCGCGTGGCGCGAGGAGCTCGACACCTTCAAGATGATCCTGCGCACGGTCGGCGAGATCGCGGCGTCGATCGAGGACGGCGCGCGCGACCACTGGCAGGAGCACGTGCGCGTCGAGGACGGAAAGGTGATCGTGCCGCCGCACATCGCGGCGGGTTACGCGAAGCTGAAGGAGGCCGGCCTGGTGTCGCTGCCGATCAGCAGCGAGTACGGCGGCTACGGCCTGCCGTTCCTGATCAACAGCGCGTATCTCGAGATGCTCTCGCGCGCCGACTCGAGCCTGATGACCATCGTCGGGCTGCAGGCCGGCGCCGCGCACGACATCGAGATGTACGGCAGCGCCGAGATCAAGCAGCGCTATCTGCCGCGCTTCGCGAGTGGCGAGATCCAGGGCTGCATGGACCTCACCGAGCCGCAGGCGGGCTCCGATCTCGGCAACATCACCACCCGGGCGACGCTGCAGGGCGACCACTACGTCGTCCGGGGCGAGAAGATCTTCATCACGAACGGCGGCGCCGAGGTGCATCTGGTGCTGGCGCGCGACGCGGCGACGTTCGACCAGACGCGCGGGACGACCAGCGGCCTGAGCCTGATCCTCTGTCCGCGCACCCTGCCGGACGGTCGCGTCAACGCCATCACCGTGCCGCGCGTGGAGTCCAAGCTCGGCATCCACGGCTCGCCCACCTGCGTCGTCCAGTTCGATGGCGCCGAGGGGTACCTGCTGGGGACGGCGGGCCAGGGATTCAAGGCGATGCTCGACCTGATGAACAATGCCCGGCTCGGCGTCGCCGCGCAGGCGATCGGGATCGCCGAGGGGGCGTATCGAGCGGCCCGCGAGTATGCCGCGCAGCGCGTCCAGTTCGGCGCGCCGATCCTCGAGCAGCCGCTGGTGAAGTCGATGCTCACGCAGATGGCGATCCACGTCCAGTCGGCGCGGGCGCTGCTGTACCGCACCTGTGCGCTGGTGGATCTGACGCGCGCCATGGCCGACTACCTCGCCTCCGATCGCGGCATGCGCGACCCCCACCGCGCCGAGCTGGCGGCCGAGCAGGATCGCAACGCGCACCTGGCGCGGTTCCTGACGCCGCTCTGCAAGTACTACGCGACCGAGCTCAGCAACGAGGTGGCGCGGCGCAGCGTCCAGGTGCACGGCGGGCTTGGCTACATGGCGGAGTCGCGCGCCGGACAGTACCTGTCGGACTCGATCATCACCACGATCTACGAGGGCACCTCGGAGATTCAGGCGAGCTTCGCGCTCAAGGAGATGAGCAAGGGCGCGCTGTTCGCGGCGCTCGACGCCGTCAGCACCGCGATCGACCTGCGGCGCGACGCGCACGCGCCGCTGGTGGACCAGGTGCATCAGGGCATCGAGTGGATCCACAAGTCGCTCTCGGCGGTGATGGGCGATCCGCGCTACGCGCTGCTCAACGCCAAGCGGCTCTGCGACATGGTCATCGACGTCCTGGTCGCGGCGGAGCTCCTGGCGCAGGCGCCGCACTCCGACGCCAAGCGCGCGCTCGCCGCGAGCTTCATCCACCGCCGGATGCCGGTCGTCGAGACCAACGCCCGCCGCATCGGCGGCGGCGACGCGACGCGGATCCAGCGGTACGATACGATTCTGGGGTTGGACGCCGCGGAGTGAGCGACACCAACGACCACCGACGAAGGCGCAAAGACCGAAGGCGGGTGTGCGTTCCTCCTTGATCCTCGGTCCTTCGTCCGCCCTCAACGACGAAGGGCCGACCGGCGGTTGCCGGTCGGCCCTTCGTACCTCAGCAGCCGTCGCTGCTCAGTTCGACGTGCCGATCATGTGGGCGATGGTGAAGAACTCCTCGGTGAGGCCGGTCTTCGCGCCCTGGTTGAAGTACCAGCCGGGCTCGCCGGGGTACTTCGAGCTGGGCAGCGCGGCGCGGGTCGCGTGGCTCAGCTGCATGTCGGCCATGGTGATGCTGTGGGTGAACGGCATCACGGAGTCGTACGTGTCGCCGTACCCCGGCGCGGCCTTGTTGCGGAAGCCGAACTGGTTGATCCACACCTTCCAGAGCTGGCCGGCCTTGTCGTAGATGTCGCTGTACGCGATGTAATACGATTCCTTGTCGATGAAGAGCACGCGCTTGCCGTAGGCGTACTGCGCCTGCTTCGCGGTGCCTTCGACGACCCACACGTCGCGCGGCTCCCAGTTGTCGCAGTACACGAAGTCGGCGCCGCCCGGGCAGTACTCGACCGGGAACTTCTCGGCGTGGAACGTGCCGAGGATCTTCTTGCTGCCGAGGAACTTCCAGGTGAACCAGGGAATCTGGCCGGCGTAGCCACCGTAGCTGTCGACGTCGGTATCCTGCCCGAAGAGTGCGTCGGAGCGCTGCGCGCTGGAGAGGCGGCGCACGCGGCGCAGCGTGGGCAGGTAGAGCCAGGTGTCGTCCTGGCGATCCGGGTCGAGATAGCGGATGCCGGTCAGGCCGACGCCCTTGAGGTCGAACGGCTCGAGGATCGGGTGCAGCGACTGCTTGGCGCGCACGCCATCGCTGTTCGGCAGCAGCACCGGCTTCGGATCGACGTAGATGCGGCCGGTGTAGAAGAGCGTGCGCAGGTGGTCGAGGATGTAGTGCCGCTCGACGTCGAGCGGCTTGTCCGACACCGTGCCGGTGTCGGCGTCGAAGTTGCGCAGATCCTGGTCGTCGGTGACGAACGGCTTGTACTCGTAGTTGAACATGATCTTGAGCGCCACGTTCGGGTCGTTCGGATCGATGTTCGGGAACGGTAGGCCGGCGACGTGGTTCTCGATGGTGCGCCCGTCGGCGGAGAGCTTGACCTGGCCCGAGAACTTCTCGGTGGCCTCCTTGTAAGGAGGGTTCCAGTCGATCTTCTGGTAGGGCACGATCTTCATCGTCATGCCGTGGTCGATGCACCACATGACGCCGGGCGAGACGAGATCCGTCACTTTGTCCTTGTTGGCCTTGTTGATCACGTCGCCGGGCTGAACGTCGGCGCGGGCCGGCGCCAGGGCGAGCGCGACGAGCGCCAGTGCGCTGCACAGCGCCGCGAGCTGTCTGCGAAAGTTCATGGTGTCCTCCATCACTCGGGTCGAGTGGGGTTCAGTATACTGCACGGATGTCGTCCTGGCTGCATCACGGCGCATCGGGCTGCACCGGGTGCAGCTCGACGCGGCGATTCTGCGCGCGACCCGCCTCGGTGTCGTTCGACGCGACCGGATTCGTCTTCCCGAAGCCCTCGACGGTCAGGCGCTCGGGGTCGACACCCTGGTTGACGAGATAGCGATAGACCGCTTCGGCCCGGCGGACCGACAGGCCCTGGTTGTACTCGACGCTGCCGATCGAATCGGTGAAGCCCTTCACCAGTACCTGCACGCCCGGGTGCGCCTTCAGCAGGGTCGCCGCCTCGTCGAGCACCGGACGGGATTCGGGGCCGACGACACTGGAATTGAAATCGAAGTTGACGCCGCGCAGGACGATGCGCTGGCGCACCGGTGGGGCCGGCGTGGGCTCGGGCAGCGGCGGCGGCGGCGACACGACTTCCGCCTCTACCGCGGGATCGAGAAAGACGTGGCCGAGGACGCCGCAGAGCACCGCGCCGCTGGCGGCCCCGATGAGGGCGCCCCACAACCAGAACGTGTCGTCGTTCGAGTCGGAGATCGACTGGCAGTCCTGCGTGCGCTGACCGTTCACCGTCACGGTCGCGCAACTGGTGCGCGCCTGCTGGATGCCGACTCCGGCGCCGGCGCCGATCGCGGCGCAGACCGCCGAGGCGACGCCGGAACGGTAGGTCCAGGGCTTGTTCCAGCCGGGTTCCTGGAGCCAGCCGGGGCGGTTCGCTGCGCTACACCCTGCCTGCACGAGCAGCAGGGCGGCGAGCAATCCCCGGAGAAGACGACTGGCACGACATCTCATGTAATCCCCCCAGCGTGACAGCCGATGCGCAGCGTGCGGCGACGGGCAGACAGCGGCTCGAACGCATCATTTACTGAACGCGGAAGGCCTCTTACTAGGCTGCGCGCCGCGGAGGCGTCAAGAGCCAACGCGCCGCCGGCAGGTAGGAAGCTCGCCCCGTGTCCGGTCGGTGCGCCGCCGCTGGTCCCACACGGCCGGTCACCGCGGGTTCGGCGTCGGATCGTGCGCTGGCCCAAGCTCCGACGGGCGACTGTTGAGGCAGCGCGTAGCCCTGTGGTAATCGCCGCCGGTCTGCCGGGGTGGCAGCGGCGGCTGGGGGGCCGCGGCGGGGGACGGCGATCCGGGTGCGCAGACAGGAGGGGAGTGACGATCATGCGAGGGATTGAGGCACACCGAGGGTGGCTGGGCGCCGCGGCGCTGGCAGTGGTGCTGGCCACGCTGGGTGCGTGCGGAGACGGCTCTTCCTGTAACCACACCATCCAGGACGTGGCGCGCTTCGAGGACTGCCAGGCCATCGCGGTCGAGCGGAACTGTTCGGACCTGGTCGTCTTCTCGAACAAGAACAAGCGCTGCCACGTGCAGGACTGCGGCGACTGCAAAGGGCCAGGTCCCACGGCGACCGCTCTCCCGACGGTCGTGCCCACGGCCGTTCCGTAAGCCCGGGCAGCTCGCGGGGGCCGTCGCCGCGCGGCGGGCCGGGACGTGACGAGCGTGCCGCGAGCCAGCCGGAATGGCCGCGCGGGAGCGCGGCCCTCCATTCGCATGCTCCAGGGCGCGGCGGGAATCGTGCCGACCATCGCCTGGCCGCGCGGCGCCGACCCGCGTTGACTTCGCAAATCGCTCGCGCTTATACGGAGAGGTTGCTCCGCGTCGGCAAGCGTTTACGCGCTTCCGCTCGGCGAGCGACGCGACAACGAGGGGTGTGTAGATCGTGAGAGCCAGCCGACCCGCACGGGTGCAGCGCGGACGACGCGCATGGCGGTGACTGCCGCCGTGTCGCGTCGCACTGCGGATCGCGGCCCCGGCCCGGGCGCGGCGCGCAGCTCGCTGATGAACGTCGGCCGCCGGGTCGACTACGCGCTGCGCGCACTCTGCTACCTCGCCGCCCAAGATGACGACCGCGTCGTCACCTGCACCGAGATTCAGGCGCGGCAGGCCGTGCCGCAGCAGTTCCTCTCGAAGATCCTGCGGCGGCTCGTGGCGGCGGGAGTGCTCGAATCGGTGCCCGGCGCGCGGGGGGGCTTCCGGCTCGGCCGCCCGGCGGACCGCATCTCGGTGCTCCAGGTCTACGAGTGCATCGAGGGGCAGTTGTCGCTCATCGACTGCGTCGAGCGGCGCGACGAGTTCTGTTGCTTTGCCTCGGTATGCGCGCAGCGCGAGGTGTGGCACGGCGCGCAGCGCGTACTGTTCGATTACCTGGACGGAATCTCCGTCCGTCAAATTGCCGATCGCGCCGGGCTGGTCAGCCGCCTGGCCGAGACGCAGGCCGCATTAGCATCCCGCTCCTGAACCGGGGCGAACGAGGAGGACCGATGGCGTACGTGATCACTCGCCTGTGCCGCGACTGCCTGGACACCGCCTGCGTGGCGGTGTGTCCGGTGGACTGCATCTACCGCTACACCGGCGATGACAAGGCCAATTTCCCCAACCAGCTCTACATCCATCCGGACGAGTGCATCGACTGCGGTGCCTGCGAGCCGGAGTGCCCGTGGCAGGCGATCTTCGAAGAGGCCGCGACGCCGAGCGTGTTCGTCGACGATGTGAAGCTGAACGCCGCGATGCTCGACAACCGCGACAGCTTCGAGGTCTCGCCGCACGAAGAGAAGGGCAAGCCGAGCGCCGAGGAGATCGAGGCGAACAAGAAGAAGTGGAGCTGGGCGGGGTGAGCCGACCGCGCCCGCGCGAGCGCCGCGAATGACCGCGGCGGGACAGAACCTGGCGGTGGTCTCGGTCATCGGCCGAGATCAGAAGGGCGTCGTCGCGCGCGTCTGTACGTATCTCGCCGGGTGCAACTGCAACATCGAGGACATCGAGCAACGGGTCGTCGAGGGGCTCTTCATCATGACCATGGTGGTCGACCTCGCCGACGTCACCCTGACGCTCGACGAGGTGATCCTCGGCCTCAAGCAGATCGGTACCGAGATGCAGCTCGACGTCTCGGTCCGCCTGCACGGCGAGCGGTTGCCCAAACGCATCGCGCTGCTCGTCAGCCGCGAGCCGCACTGCCTCCAGCAGTTGGTCGCCGACCATGCGGCCGGCCTCATCGCCGGCGACTTCGTCTGTGTGCTGTCGAACCACGAGGTGCTGCGCCCGATCGCCGAGGCGGCTGGGATTCCGTTCGAGTGGATGCCGTCGACGGACAAGGCCGCGCACATGGCGTTCCTCCTCGAGCGTCTGAAGGCGCACCGCCCGGATTTGGTGGTGCTCGCGCGCTACATGCAGGTGGTGACGCGCGAGCTGGTCGAGCAGTTCCGCAACCGCATCATCAACATCCACCCGTCGCTGTTGCCGTACCACCCGGGCGCGAACGCCTATAAGCAGGCCTTCGAAGAGGGCTGTCGGGTTTCGGGCTGCACGGCGCATTTCGTGACCGAACAGCTCGACCAGGGGCCGGTGGTGCTGCAGGATGTCTTCCACATCCGGGTCGGCGAGGACACATTGGACGCGGTTCGCGCGCGCGGCCAGGAGCTCGAGGGCAAGGTGCTCTCGCAGGCGGTGCAGCTCTTTGCGGCGGACCAGTTGGTGGTGAAGGACAAGAAGGTCATCTTCCGGCCCGGGCACATCACGGCGAGCTGATCGCCGGCCATTTCTCGCTTGAGCGTCCCAGACCCAGCTGCCATATGAAATCAGTGGAGAACGAGAGCGCCCTCAGCGCCGCCGTCGTGATTCCGACCCCGGTGCGAGCCGCGGCGACGCGCAACATCTTCCGCCGCATCTACGACCGCTGGCGGCGGGCGGCGCACGCCGTGGGCGTGGTGCAGACGCGGGTCATCATGATGGTGGTCTACGTCTTCGCGGTGGTGCCGACCGGCCTGCTGATGCGCCTGTCGCGCGATCCCCTGCAGCTGCGGGAGCCCGAGCAGACCAACTGGGTGCCCGTACGCCAGCACGAGCGGAGCGTCGAGGCGGCGCGCCGGCAGTTCTAGTGCCCGAGGCGCCGCTCTTCGGCTCCGACCTGCCGCCCGGTCACCGATCGGGCTTCATCAGCATCGTCGGCCGGCCCAACGTCGGGAAGTCGACGCTCCTGAACCGTATCCTCGGGCGCAAGATCGCCGCGGTCACGCCGAAGCCCCAGACCACCCGCCGGCGCCTCCTCGGCATCAAGACGCGCGAGACGGCGCAGCTGCTCTTTCTCGACACACCCGGCATCCACGCGACGCGCGACCTCCTCACCGAACGCATGGTCGAGCGCGCGGTGGCGAGCCTCAGCGAAGCTGACGCCGCGCTCTGGGTGGTCTCGGCCGGCGAGGGGCTGACGGCGGCCGATCGCGACGTCGCGTCGCGTCTGCCGAGCGGGCACAAGCCGGTGGTCGTCGCGCTCAACAAGATCGACGCCGTCGCCAAGGCGGCGATGCTGCCGATCCTCTCCGCCATCGGGGCGCTGCTGCCCGATCGGCCCGTCGTGCCGGTCAGCGCGACGACCGGGGAGAACGTCGACGAGCTGTTGCGAACGCTCGAGATGACGCTGCCAGAGGGGCCGCGCTACTATCCGGCGGACGAGCTCACCGACGAGCCGGAGCGCGCCATCGTCGCCGAGATCGTGCGCGAGAAGGTGATGCTGGCGACGCGCGAAGAGGTGCCGTACGCGATCGCGGTCAACGTCGACGTCTTCGAAGAGAAGCCCGAGAAGCAGCTGGTCGTGATCACGGCCACCATCAACGTCGCCCGCGACTCGCAGAAGCCCATCGTCATCGGCGAGCGCGGCGCGCGTCTCAAGACGATCGGCCAGTCCGCGCGCCGCGACCTCGAACAGCTCCTCGGCGCCCGCGTGTACCTCGAGCTGTTCGTGCGGGTGCAGGAGAACTGGACCACGCAGCCGGCGCGCCTGCGCGACTTCGGACTCTGAGCATGGGCGGCTCCCGTCGGGCGAGGCCGGTGCGCCGCGCGTCGGCCCGGCGCGCGCCGGTGGCGGCGGCCGCGGTGTCGGGCGACGCGCCGCTGCCGCGCGCCGAGGTCCTCGCGGCGCTGCCGGTGGTGGCGCTGGTCGGCCGACCCAACACCGGCAAATCCACGCTCTTCAATCGCCTCACCCATTCGCGGCGGGCGCTCGTGGCACCGACGCCGGGCGTGACGCGCGATCGCAACATCGGCATCGGCCGCTGGGACGACCGGCGCTTCCTGGTCGTCGACACCGGCGGGTTCGAGGCGGAGGAGCAGGAGGAGTTGGGCCGTGCGGTGCGCGTGCAGGCGCTGATCGCGGCGGAACAGGCGGACGTCGTGGTCGCCGTCGTCGATGGCCGCGCCGGGCTGAATCCCCTCGATCTGCAATTGGTCGAGCGCCTGCGCCAGCTGAGTCAGCCAGTGTTCCTGGCGGTGAACAAGGTCGACACGCCGAAGCAGGACGATCTGATCGCGGACTTCTACTCGCTCGGGGTCGAGCCGCTGTTCCCGATCTCCGCCGAGCACGGCATCGGCGTCGACGACCTGCTCGGTGCGGTGCTGGAGAAGCTCGGCCCCGAACCGGAGTTTCCCGCCGACGACGCCGAGCCGCCGATCTCGATCGCGATCATCGGGCGGCCGAACGTCGGCAAATCGTCGCTGTTGAACCGCCTGGTCGGGTTCGAGCGCGCCATCGTCAGCGCCGTCCCGGGCACGACGCGCGACGCGCTCGACACGCCGCTCAAGCGTGGCGACCGCGAGTACCTGCTGGTCGACACGGCCGGCGTGCGCCGCCGCGGGCGCGTCGACCAGCATATCGAGCGCGCCAGCGTCGTGCGCGCGCTGCGCGCGCTGGAGCGCGCCGAGATCGCGCTGCTGGTCGTCGACGCGGTGGAGGGGATGACCGAGCAGGACGCGCGCGTCGCCGGCTACGCGTGGGAGCGCGGGCGCGCCCTGATCCTGCTGGTCAACAAATGGGACGCCGTGCCGCCGGCGCCGAAGGGCGCCGCCACGGTCGAGGCGAACATCGACCATCAGTATCCGAGCCTGGCGGTGGTGCCGAAGCTCTTCATCTCGGCGCGCAGCGGCCGCAACGTGGAGCGCATCTGGGGCGCGGTCGACCGCGTGATCGCCGCGCATCGCAGCCGCCTGCCGACCGGCAAGATCAACGCCGTCTTCGAGCGCGCGCGCCGCGCCCACGAGCCGCCGATGGTGAACGGCGTCCGCCCCCGCCTGTTCTACGCGACACAGACCGCGACCGCGCCGCCGACGGTGACCGTCTTCTGCAGCCATCCCCAGCGCATCGCCGCGAGCTACGAGCGCTACGTGATCAACCAGCTGCGCGAGGCGTTCGCGCTGGACGGGACGCCCTTGCGGGTGCGGTTCAAGGCGCGACCGCGACGCGACTGACCTGGCTGTTCGGCTGCTCCGCTGTTGGGCTGTTCGGGGTCGATGGTCAGGCCCCTCACCGCCAACAGCGGAACAGTGACAGCTGACAGCTGACGCCTACTTCTTCTTGTCCTTGTACACCAGGGCCACGGCCGCTTCCGGCGTCAACACGCGGAACGTCATCGACTCGGTGAGATAGAGCCGCACCACGGAGTCGGTGTGGCTGACGTAGCCGATCGAGAGATCGCGTCCAACGGCGAGCTCGAAGTCGCCGCCGCGGGTGCTGAGGACGACGGCGCCGTTCACCGCCGGCGCCCAGACCAGGGCACCGGCGACGATGTGCTTCACGACTTCGAGCACCGGGAAGCCGCCAGGACCGGTCGCCTGCGTCAGTCCGGCGTAGCAGCGGGGGCCGAGCGCGATGGCGTACGGGCCGTCGATTCCGGCGTTGCGCAGTAGGCGCGTCGCCTCGGCGACGCTGTGGGGATAGGCGGTGAAGTCGGTGGAGATCGTCTGCGCGGGATGCGTCGACGCCTCGTCGATGCCGACGATGCCGCCCGGCGCGTAGCCGTGGAACACCGCGTTGTCCTCCGCGGCGGCGATGCGGGTCGCCGCCGCGATCAGCGGATCGAGGTCGGGATTCTCGCTGCCGCGCTCCACCGCGTCGAGCTCGGCGCGCGACAGCTCGAAGCTCGTGCGCAGCTCGGTGGTCGGCACGACGACCCGCAGCGAGGCATCGACGCCGGCCACCGGTCCGTTCTTCAGGGTGGTCAGCCGTCCGGTGTTGACGGCGCCGAAGTCGGGGCCCTTCGGGCCAACGAAGTCGACCAGTTTGCGGGCCGCCAGCTTGAGCTTGAGGACACGTGTCGCTTCCTCGTCGATCAGGGTCCAGGCCGCGTCCGAGATCGGCGCGAGCTCACGTCGCAGGTTGTTCACAGGCTGTTCCCTCCCTTCAAGCTTCCGATGCCCAGCGACCCGTCGCCGCTGCTCGATGCCGCGTCGCCCTTACCCGCCTGCTCGGCCGCGACGATCGAGCCGCTGGTCTCGAGACGGTTGTGCAGCTCGGTGGCGAACTTCGTGTCGCGTCGCCGCAGCCACTCGAGGAGCATCACGAAGTGCTCCTTCTCCTCGTCGCGGTTGTGCGCGAGAATCGCCTTGAGCTCGCGATCGGTCGCGGCATCGACGCGCTGGTCGTACCAGTCCGCCGCCTCCAGCTCTTCCTGCATGGAGGTGAGGGCGCGATGATTGTCCTTGGTCTCCGGCCGCAGCGCGTCTTCGGCCTCGTGGAATCCGACTGAGTTGGCCATCAGGTCCTCTCCAGGTGAGCGACGCGCGCGCGGAGATGCGGGCGCTGGTTCACAGTCGTTCGATGATCGTGCCCGTGCCGAGGCCGCCGCCGCAGCACATGGCGATCAACGCGTAGCGTCGGGTGGTGCGCTCGAGCTCGTGCAGCGCCGTGGTGATGAGCCGCGCGCCGGTGCAGCCGGTGGGATGGCCGAGGGCGATGGCGCCGCCGTTGGGATTGACGCGTTCGGGGTTGGGCCCGCAGTCCTTCATCCAGGCGAGGACCACGGAGGCGAAGGCCTCGTTGACCTCGAACTCGTCGATGTCCTCGATCGTGAGGCCGGCGGCCGCCAGCACTTTACGCGTGGCGGGAATCGGGCCCTTCAGCATCGTGACGGGGTCGACGCCGACCAGGGTCGTCGTGAGGATGCGCGCTCGCGCCTTCAGCCCCAGGGCGCGGGCGCGCGCGGGCGACGCGAGCAGAACGGCGGCGGCGCCGTCCGACACCTGCGAGGACGTCCCAGCCGTGTGGATGCCGTCGGGCTCGACCGGCTTCAGCGTCGCGAGCTTCTCGAACGACGTCTCGCGCAGGCCTTCGTCCCGGGCCACCGCCCGCGTCTCGCCGGTGGGCTTGCCCTCGGCGTCGAGCACCGGCGCGGTGATCGTCACCACCTCGCGCGTGAAGCGCTCCTCGCGCCAGGCCTGCGCGGCGAGCGTCTGACTCCGCAGCCCAAAGCGATCCGTGTCCTCGCGGGTGAGCCCGTACTCGCGCGCGATCATCTCCGCGCCCTGGAACTGCGAGGCGTACGCGTAGTGCTCGCGATACGTCTTGGGAAGCGGCGAGCCGCCCTTCATGTTGGCACCAAGCGGCACGCGGGTCATCATTTCGACGCCGCAGGCGAGGACGAGGTCTTCGATGCCGGAGCCGATCAGCCCGGCGGCGAGCGACGTCGCCTGTTGGCTCGAGCCGCACTGGCTGTCGACCGTGGTCGCCGCGACTTCCATCGGGAACCCCTGCGCGAGCCAGGCCGTGCGGGCGACGTTGAACGACTGCTCGCCGACCTGCGACACGCAGCCGCCGATGATCTGCCCGACCGCGCCGGGATCGACGCCCGCGCGCTCCACCGCGGCGCGCTGCACGGCGCCCAGGAGATCCGCGGGATGAAGACCCGACAGGCCACCGCCGCGCCGCCCGATCGGGCTGCGCACCGCTTCGACGATCACGACTTCCTGCATTGACTCTGGCTTCCCCGGGCTTTCTGCTACACTGGATCGCAACGGAGTTTGTCAGAATCGTCCCGCGAGCGGAAGCGGGCCGGCAGAGAAGCACAAGGCGGAGAGAGATGCGGACGCTGACGATTGCGTCGTACAACGTGCACCGCTGCATCGGACGCGACGGCCGCTGCGATCCCCTGCGGGTCGCGCGCGTCATCGCAGAGCTGGATGCGGATGTGGTGGCGCTGCAGGAGGTCGACTTCCGCTACCACGTCCGGCAGGGCGTCGATCAGTTGCGCGTGCTCGCCGAGGCCACCGGCTACGAGAGCGTCTGGGGACCGGTGCTGTACGGCGCGCGCGGCCAGTACGGCAACGGCCTGCTGACGCGGCAGCAGGTCGTCGAGGTGCGCGGCATCGACCTCAGTGTGCCGCGCTACCAGAAGCGCGGTGCGCTCGACGTCGACCTCGAGGTGCACGGCAAGCAGATTCGCGTCATCGCCGCCCACCTCGGCCTCGGCCTCAACGAGCGCGAGATCCAGGTGCGGCGCCTGCTGGGCGAGCTCGACGGCGTCGAGGAGCACCCGATGATCCTGCTCGGCGACTTCAACGAGTGGCGCCCCCCGAGCGCGCCCCTGCGCCGGCTGCACCGCCGCTTCGGCCGGACGCCCGGCGTGCCCTCGTTCCCGTCCCGCTTCCCGGTGCTGGCCCTCGATCGCATCTGGGTGCAGCCACGGCGCGCCCTGGTGGCGGTGGACGTGCACAACACCAGCCGCGCTCGCCGGGCCTCGGATCACCTGCCGATCCGCGCCGTCATCGGCGGCTTGTGGGACGCCAAGCCGGTCCGCGAGCGGCGCTCGGCCTGATCGCATCGGGGTTCGCACCCGCCGGCGCCGCGGGCTATGGCGGGCGCGGAGGTACCGGTGGATGAAGCTCTACAATTTCTCCCTCGCGCCCAATCCGAAGAAGGTCCGAGTGTACCTGGCGGAGAAGGGCCTGCGCGTGCCGATCGAAGAGGTGGACGCGATCAACGGCGCCAATCGCACGCCGCCGTTCCTCGCCAAGAACCCGCTCGGCGGGTTGCCGGTGCTGGAGCTCGACGACGGCACGTGTCTGCCCGAGTCACTCGCGATCATCGAGTACCTCGAGGAGCTGCACCCGGATCCGCCGATGATCGGCCGCAGCGCGTTCGAGCGCGCTCGGGTACGGGCGACCGAGCGCATCTGCGAGCTCGGCATCCTGTCCAACGTCGCCGCGGTGTTTCAGAACACGTCCCCGTTCTTCGCGAGCCGCGTGAAGCAGTCCGCCGATGCCGCCGACAACGGTCGCGCCCGCCTGGCGATCAATCTCACGGTGCTCGACGGTCTCATCGGTGCCCACCCCTTCGTCTGTGGCGCGCATCCGACGATCGCCGACTGCACCCTGTTCGCGGCGCTGGAGTTCGCGGCCTTCGCGGGCCTGCCCATCGATGCCCAGTTCGGCAACGTCACCCGCTGGCACGCTGCGTTCAAGGAGCGACCCAGCGCCGGTGCGTAACCCGGACATAGCCGCCAAGAACGCCAGGCACTGCCCCGGTCGCCACGACACGCAGGCCTTGGCGGATCTTGGCGTTTTCGGATTGGCAACTCAGCCGCCGGTTCCGTAGGTTGGGGCGAGTGGCCCGCGCTCCGATCCGCGTTCTCATCGCGGCCGTCTCACTGCTCTGCCTGGCGCAGCCCAGCCAGGCTCGACTGGCCGTCGCCGACATCAACGTCCAGCCGTTGGTGACCTCGTCGTCGCCGCGCGAGTTCGTGCCGGCGGGCAGCCGGGTGTTCTTCGTCGCGACCACACCGGCGGAGGGCGTCAGCCTGTGGATGACGGACGGTACGGCCGAGGGCACGGTGCTGCTCCACGCCTTCGGCGGCGTGCGCGCCCAGCGCTTCGATCTGACCGCCGTCGGCGACGCGGTGTTCTTCGCGGCGGACGACCTCGTGTCGGGCGTCGAGCTCTGGCACAGCGACGGGACGCCCGCCGGCACGGTGCGGGTGCGCGACATCCAGGAGGGCGTCGTGGCCTCCAACCCGCGCGATCTCGTCGCGCTGAACGGCAAGGTCTACTTCAGCGCCGACGACGGCATCCACGGCGACGAGCTGTGGGTGAGTGACGGGACGGAGGATGGCACACGGCTGGTGCGCGACATCGGTCTCGACAGCCAGGGCTCGTTTCCGTCCGACCTCACGGTGCTGAACGGCGCGCTGTACTTCGCCGCCGAGGACGCGATGCATGGCAACGAGCTGTGGCGCAGCGACGGGACTGCCGACGGCACGACGCTGCTGCGGGACATCGTCGACGGCCCCGACGGATCGTTTCCGGGGTTTCTCGCCACGGCGGGATCGCAGCTGTTCTTCGCCGCCGACGACGGCGCGAGCGGCGACGAGCTCTGGACCAGTGACGGGACGTCGGATGGCACCCAACGGGTTCGCGACATCGAACCGGGACCCGAGGGGAGCAGCCCGGCGGAGATCGTCGCCGTCGGCACGCGCGTCTTCTTCACCGCCGCCGACAGTGCGCACGGCAACGAGCTCTGGGTGAGTGACGGTACCGAGGAGGGGACGACGCTCGTTCGCGACATCGTGCCGGGACCGGACGGCTCGTTTCCCTTCTGGCTGACCGCCCTCGACGACCGCCTCGCGTTCACCGCCAGCACCGACGACGCCGGCGAGGAGCCGTGGAGCAGCGATGGGACGGAGGCCGGAACGTTTCAGATCGTCGACCTGGTGCCGGGACCCGTGGGCTCCGTGCCGACGTTTCTGACCGCCCAGAATGGCAAGGTGTTCATGAGCGCCGAAGGTCCGTCGGGTCGGCGCACGCTGTGGAGCAGTGACGGCACGGCTGGCAACATCAACGGGTACGACATCAGCCAGGGCGGCGCCGACGCGAACCCCGCGGAGTTGAGCGCGACGCCATTGGGCCTGTTCTTCGCGGCCAACGACGGCCCCAGCGGGATCGAGCCGTGGCTGTCGAGCGACACGGCTTTCGGGGTGCACCGGCTGGCGAACCTCGCTCCCGACGATGTCGTCAACGGCAGCTTCCCCGCGGGGCTCATCCGCCTGGGCAACGCGGTGTTGTTCTCCGCCGACGACGGCCTCAGCGGCCGTGAGTTGTGGTCGTCGGACGGCATCGGCTGCGTCCGCCAGATCCGCGACCTCAACCCGCACGGCGACGGCTTCTCGGTCTTCACCGATTTCGTACGCCTGGGCGACGCGGTGTTCTTCGCCGCCGACGACGGCGTGCACGGCACCGAGCTGTGGCGCAGCGACGGCACCACGGCGGGGACGACGTTGTGGAATGACGTCGCCGTCGGCGCGGACAGCGGCAACCCGCATCAGCTCACCGCCGTGGGCGACGTGCTCTTCTTTGCCGCCAACGAGGGCTTCTTCGGCGACGAGCTCTGGCGCACCGACGCCAGCGGGCGGACCTTTCCCCTGCGCGACATCAATCCGGACGGCGGCTCCGACCCGCAACTGTTGACTCCGTACGGCGCGCAGGTGGCGTTCACCGCCGACGACGGCGCGCACGGGGTCGAGCTGTGGATGAGCGACGGCACGGCGCCAGGCACGCGACTGGTCCGCGACATCAACCCCACCGGCAGCGCGTTTCCGCCGCCGCACGTGTTCTTCATGGTCGCTTCCGGCGACACGCTCTTCTTCACGGCCGACGACGGCGAGCATGGAACCGAGCTGTGGCGCAGCGACGGCACCGAGGACGGGACCGTATTGGTGCGCGACATCCAGCCGGGGGACATCGATTCGAACCCGCAGTTCCTCGTCCCCGTGGGCGACGGCGTCGACCTGATCGCCGATGACGGCGTGCACGGCCTCGAGCTGTGGCACAGCGACGGCACGGAAGCCGGGACGGCGATGATCGCGGACATCAACCCGAACGGCGGCGCCTTCGGCACCGAGACGTTCTTCTTCTCCTTTGGGGTGCTGGACGACGAGCTCTACTTCGCCGCGACCGACGGGCAGAGCGGCGTCGAGCTGTGGCGCACCGACGGAAGCGCCGCCGGCACGACGCGAGTGGCCGATATCAACGCCGGTCCCGACAGCTCGTATCCCGCGTTCCTCACGCCGGACGGCGACCGCCTCCTGTTCCAGGCCTGTGAGCCGGTGGGTGGATGCGAGCCCTGGCAGGCGCGCGCCGACGGATCGGTGACCCGCCTCGTTGACGCGCTGCCCGGGGCGGGGTCGTCGAACCCGAGCGCCTTCACGCCGCTCGACGGTTCCATCCTGTTCACCGGGGCGTCTGCCGAAACGGGGGTCGAGCTCCTGGTGCTGGGCACGCTGGCGAGCGACTGCAATGACGACGGCGCCGTCACGATCGACGAGCTCGTCCGCGCCGTGCGCGTCGCCCTCGGCGAGCTCGCCACCGATGTCTGTCCGGCGGCCGACCGCAACGGCGATGGAACGGTCAGCATCAGCGAGCTCATTGCCGCCGTGAACGTCGCGCTTGCGCCCTGCGCGTAGGGGCGTTCGCGGCCCTCAGATGCCCTGGGCGCGATAGCGCGCGGCGTTGGCGACGTAGTTCCGTGCCGACTGCGCGATGTGGGCGCGTTCCGCATCGCTGAGCGGGCGGACGACCTTGGCGGGACTGCCCAATGCGAGATGGCCGGCGGGGATGATCGTGCCCGGGGTCACCAGCGCGCCGGCGCCGACGATGCAGTCGTCGCCGATCACGCAGCGGTCGAGGACGATCGCACCGATGCCGATCAGGCAGCGATCGCCGACCGTGCAGGCGTGCAGCACGACGTTGTGCCCGACGGTGACGTCTTCACCGACGACGGTCGGATGCCGGCCGGTGGCGACGTGAACGGTACTGTTGTCCTGCACGTTGCTGCGCGCGCCGATGCGGATGGGGAATCCGTCGCCGCGCAAGACGACGTTGAACCACACGCTGGCGTCGGGCCCGAGGTGGACGTCGCCGATCACCTGTGCGCTCGATTGCACGTAGGCGGTGGGATCGACGTGCGGCTGTAGACCCTCGAGCGCGATCAACATCGCGGCTTCATAGCGCATTCGGCGCCTGTCGGCGCGGCGCGTCGGTTTCCACAACATCTTGTGTCGACGGCACCCCTCTTGCCGAAGCTGTAGGGCTTTGGTAATCGACGTCATGGTTCGCCGGACGGTCGTCGTCACCCCCCGAATGCAGCGACTCGGTGGGGGGGATGCGACGACTCTGGGCCGGCGGGAGATGGCGCCACTGCGTGCCGCCCCGTCAGCCGGCGAGCCCGACGGAGGTCGTATGTTCACGTATGACATGCCGGAAGGCTTCACCTTCGACGACGTCCTGTTGGTCCCGGGCGTGTCGAACTTCCTGCCGCGCGACGCCGATGTCGTGACGCGTCTCTCGCGGCGCGTCACCCTCAACATCCCGTTACTCAGCGCCGCGATGGATACCGTCACCGAAGCCGGCATGGCGATCGCGATGGCGCAGGAGGGCGGGATCGGCGTGATCCACCGCAACCTGACCATCGAGCAGCAGGCGCAGGAGGTCGACAAGGTCAAGAAGTCGGAGAGCGGCATGATCATCGACCCGGTGACCGTGCACCCCGACCAACCGATCGCCGAAGCGCTCGACATCATGCGCCGCTACAAGATCAGCGGCCTCCCAGTGACCCTGGACGGCCGATTGGTCGGCATCCTCACCAATCGCGATCTGCGCTTCGAGAAGCGCCTGAACCGCAAGGTGTCGGAGGTGATGACCAAGGACAACCTGGTCACCGCCCGTCCCGGCATCAGCCTCGAGGACGCCACCGAGATCCTCCATCAGCATCGCATCGAGAAGCTCCTCATCGTCGACGAGCGCGACCGCCTGCGCGGCCTCATCACCGTCAAGGACATCAACAAGACGGCGCAGTTCCCCGATGCCTGCAAGGATTCGTATCGGGCGGCTCCGCGTCGCGGGCGCCATCGGTACCGGCGACGACCGGCGGGAGCGATCGGAACGCCTCGTCGCGGCCGGGGCGGACGTCCTGATCATCGATACCGCGCACGGCCACTCGGGCAACGTCATCGAGACGGTGCGCGAGATCAAGGCCGCGTTTCCCGACGTCGACCTGGTGGCGGGCAATGTCGCCACCGCCGAGGGCGCGCGCGCCCTGGCCGAGGCCGGCGCCGACGGGCTCAAGGTCGGCATGGGGCCGGCGTCGATCTGCACGACGCGCGTCGTCTCCGGCGTCGGCGTCCCGCAGCTCACCGCGATCGCCGCCGCGGCGCGCGTCGCGAAGGACTTCGATATCCCGCTGATCGCCGACGGTGGCATCAAGTTCAGCGGCGACATCCCCAAGGCACTGGCGGCCGGTGCCGACTCGGTGATGATCGGCGGCCTCTTCGCCGGCACCGAGGAGAGCCCCGGCGAGACGATTCTCTACCAGGGCCGTACCTACAAGCTGTACCGCGGCATGGGCTCGCTCGAGGCCATGCGGGAACGCGAGGGCAGCCGCAACCGCTACATGCAGGACGAGGAAGAGACGATGAAACTCGTCCCCGAGGGCATCGAAGGCCGCGTGCCCCACAAGGGCCCGCTGAGCTTCATCGTCGCCCAACTCGTCGGCGGCCTGAAAGCCGGCATGGGCTACGTCGGCTGCCGAACCATTGAAGAGCTCCAGAACAACGCCCGCTTCATGCGCGTCTCCAACGCCTCGCTGCAGGAGAGCCACGTGCACGACGTGTTCATTGCGAAGGAGGCGCCGAACTATCAGCGGTCCGGCGACCGCTGATGTGCGCCGGTGAGCCAGTGAGCCGGTGCGCCAGTGAGCGGGAATCGGACGCGGTGCTGAGCCGGCTCGCGGAGCGAGCGACGCCCTCACTGGCGCACCGGCTCACTGGCTCACCGGTGCACAGGAACTCCCCATGATCCTCATCCTCGACTTCGGCTCCCAATACACCCAGCTCATCGCACGGCGCGTGCGCGAGTCGCACGTGTACTGCGAGCTGCATCCGTTCAACCTCGCGCTCGACAAGATTCGCGAGATGCGGCCCGAGGGAATCATTCTCTCGGGCGGGCCGGCGAGCGTCTATCAGGCGGATGCACCGCTCTCGGATCCGCGCATCGCGGAGCTGGGCGTGCCGCTGCTCGGGATCTGCTACGGGATGAGCGTCCTCGCCAAGGAGGACGGGGCGCGCACGGCGCGGGCGCACGCGCGCGAGTTCGGGCCGGCGGAGCTGGTGGTGGACGACGACGGCGATCTCTTCCAGGGCTTCGGCATCGGCCACAAGACGCCGGTGTGGATGAGCCATGGCGACCGTCTCGAGGAGATCCCGAAGGGGTGGAAGGTGCTCGCGCACAGCGAGAACTCGCCGATCGCGGCCCTCGCCGACCGCAGCCGGCAGCGTTACGGGATCCAGTTCCATCCCGAAGTGGTCCATACGCGCCGCGGGCGCCAGCTGCTGGAGAACTTCCTCTTCCGCGTCTGCCGCGCCAAGGCCGACTGGACGATGGAGAACTTCATCGAGGCCGAGTGCGCCCGCATCCGCGCCCAGGTGGGGACGGCCGGCGTCGTCTGCGGGCTCTCGGGCGGCGTCGACTCCACGGTGACCGCGGCGTTGATCCATCGCGCCATCGGCGATCAGCTCACCTGCATCTTCGTCGACAACGGCGTCCTGCGCCGCGACGAGGCGAAGCGGGTCATGCAGTTCCTCGGCGACGCCTTCCACTTCCGCATCAAGGCGGTGGATGCGGGAGAGCTGTTCCTCACGCGCCTGGCCGGCATCACCGATCCGGAGAAGAAGCGGCGCACGATCGGCGTCACCTTCATCGAGGTGTTCGAGGAGGAGGCGAAGCAGCTGCGCGACGTGGCGTTCCTCGCCCAGGGCACGCTCTATCCGGACGTGATCGAGTCCGTGTCGTTCAAGGGCCCGTCGCAGACCATCAAGAGCCACCACAACGTCGGCGGGCTGCCCGAGCGCATGCGCCTCAAGCTCGTCGAGCCACTGCGTGAGCTCTTCAAGGACGAGGTCCGCGAGCTCGGCGCCGCCCTCGGTATCCCCGCCTCGATCACCGGCCGCCATCCCTTCCCGGGCCCGGGCCTGGCGATCCGGATCATCGGCGAGGTCGACGCCGACCGCGTCGCCATCGTCCAGGCCGCCGACTCGATCATGGAAGAAGAGATCCGCGCCGCCGGCTGGTACGACCGCGTCTGGCAGGCCTTCTGCGTCCTGCTGCCGGTGAAGACCGTCGGCGTGATGGGCGACGAACGCACTTACGAGCACGTGCTGGCGATCCGCTCGGTGGAATCCGTCGACGGCATGACCGCCGACTGGAGCCGATTGCCATCGGAGCTGCTCGCCCGCATGTCGAGCCGCATCATCAACGAGGTGAAGGGCGTGAATCGGGTGGTGTATGACATCAGCTCGAAGCCGCCGGCGACCATTGAATGGGAGTGAGCCAGTTGGCCAGTTAGCCCGTTAGCCAGTGTTGAGTGTGAGAAGGGGGCGTTGCGGTGTTGGTGAAGCGGTTCGAGGATCTGAAGGCGTGGCAGGCCGCGCGCCGACTCACGGCGGATGTTCATTCCCTAGCGCGTAGCGGTCGGTTGCGGCCGGACCGTAGCCTGGCGGATCAGATGCGTCGGGCTGCGTTGTCGACGATGAACAACGTCGCCGAGGGCTTCGACAGTGCTTCTCGCAGCGAGTTCTGTCGATTCCTCCGGTATTCCGCCCGCTCGGCGTCGGAAGTGCAAAGCTCACTCTACGTCGCTCTCGATCAGGCGCTGATCGACGAACCCGCCTTCGACCGGACCTACGCCGAGGCGCAGCTCGTCCGGCAGCTTTGTTCGGGCCTGATCCGCCACCTCAGGCCTGTCGCCACGCCGAGCCGCAAGGGACCGCCTCGCGTTGCCGAGAGTTCAGCGCCATACGGGCTAACTGGCTCACGGGCTGACTGGCTTACGCTTCACTGACCGCCATGGCCTTCGCCCACCTCCACCTCCACACCCAGTACTCGCTACTGGACGGCGCCAACAAGATCGCCGACCTCATCCCGCGCGTGAAGGCGCTCGGCATGCCCGCGGTCGCGATGACGGACCACGGCAACATGTTCGGGGCCGTGGAGTTCTACAAGACGGCGGTGGCCGCCGGCGTGAAGCCGATCATCGGGTGCGAGATGTACGTCGCGCCGGGCGATCGCCGGGACAAGCAGCGGGTGGTCAGGGGTGACGACTTCGAGACGGCGGGGAACTTCCATCTCATCCTGCTGGCGATGAACGAGCAGGGGTATCGGAACCTCTGTCGGCTGGTGACGCTCGGGTACACCGAGGGCTTCTACTACAAGCCGCGGATCGACAAGGCGCTGCTGCGGGAGTTCAACGGCGGGCTCATCGCGTTGTCGGGATGCCTGGCGAGCGAAGTGAACCAGGCGCTGATGACCGGCTCGATCGATCGCGCCCGCGGCGTCATGGCGGAGTACCGGGAGATCTTCGACGGCCGCTACTACGTCGAGATCCAGGACAACCACCTCGCCGAGCAGGAGCGCGCGAATCGCGAGCTGATCACGCTGGCGAGCGAGCTGAGCCTGCCGCTCGTCGCCACCAACGACTGCCACTACCTGCAGCCGGGCGATCACCACGCGCACGACGTCCTGCTCTGCATCCAGACCGGCAAGACGTTCAACGACGAGAAGCGCTGGCGCTTCGGCACCGACCAGCTCTATGTGAAGGGGCCGGAGGAGATGCTGGCGGCCTTTCCGCAGCAGGACGAGGCGATCCGCAACACGCTGGACGTCGTCCAAGCCGCTGCGAGTTGGAGATGCAGTTCGGCCGCTACCAGTTCCCGGTGTTCCAGGTGCCGGCCGGCGTGTCGCTGGAGGACCAGCTGGAGCGCGACGCGCGCATCGGGCTGGAGGAGCGCCTGACGGTGGTGCGCATCCTGGGCGAGTGGGACGCCGCCCGTGAGCAGATCTATCAGGACCGCCTCGCCACCGAGCTCGACGTCATCAAGCGCATGGGCTTCGCCGGGTACTTCCTGATCGTCGCCGACTTCACCAACTACGCCAAGCGCCAGGGCATCCCGGTTGGCCCCGGCCGCGGCTCGGCGGCGGGCAGCATCGTGGCGTGGTCGCTGCGCATCACCGACCTCGACCCGATTCCCTACAACTTGCTCTTCGAGCGCTTCCTCAACCCGGAGCGCAAGTCGATGCCCGACATCGACATGGACTTCTGCTTCGAGCGGCGCGACGAGGTGATCCGCTACGTGCGCGAGCGCTACGGCGAGGATCACGTCGCCCAGATCATCACGTTCGGGACGCTGAAGGGGAAAGCGGCGATCAAGGACGTCGGCCGCGCGCTCGAGTTCACCTTCGGCGAGACGGACAAGATCGCCAAGCTCTACCCCGCGCCGAAGCAGGGCAAGGACTTCTCGCTCACCGACGCCCTGCAGATGGAGCCGCGCCTGCGCGAGCTGCGCGACAAGGGCGAGCGCGAGCAGAACCTGTTCAAACACGCCCTCAAGCTCGAGGGCCTGCTGCGCCACGCGTCCAAGCACGCCGCCGGCATCGTCATCGGCTCGCGGCCGCTGGTCGAGGACCTGCCCCTCTTTATGGACAAAGAGGGCAGCGTGATGACGCAGTTCAGCGGCCCGCACGTCGACGAGATCGGCCTCATCAAGTTCGACTTCCTCGGGCTCAAGACCCTGACGCTCGTCCACAACGTCGTGCGCCGGATCCGCGAGGGACGCGACGTCACCATCGACGTCGGCACCCTGCCGCTCGACGACAAGGCCACGTACAAGATCATCGCCAAGGGCGACACCGTCGGCATCTTCCAGATGGAGTCGGGCGGCATGCGCAAGCTGGTCACCCAGCTGCGCCCGAACACCTTCGAGGACATCATCGCCGTCCTGGCACTGTTCCGGCCGGGCCCGCTCGACAGCGGCATGGTCGAGCAGTTCATCAAGCGCAAGCACGGCAAGGAGGACGTCAAGTACCCGCACCCGAAGCTCGAGCCCATCCTCGAGCCGACCTACGGCGTCATCGTCTACCAGGAGCAGGTGATGCAGATCGCCCAGGTGCTCGCCGGCTACAGCCTCGGCGACGCCGACAATCTGCGCCGCGCGATGGGCAAGAAGGACGCCGGCAAGATGAAGAAGGAGCGCGAGCGCTTCATCGCTGGCGCCGGCGCGCAGAAGATCGGGGAGCCGAAGGCGGTCGAGATCTTCGATCAGATGGAGACGTTCGCCCAGTACGGCTTCAACAAGTCGCACTCTGCGGCGTACGCCCTCGTCTCTTTCCAGACCGCCTACCTCAAGGCCCACTTCCGCGAGGAGTTCATGGCCGGGTTGCTCACCCTGGAGATGGGCGACACGGACAAGACGTTCAAGAACATGGCCGAGTGCCGCGAGCGCGGCATCCGCGTGCTGCCCCCGGACGTCAACGAGAGCCGCCAGGACTTCACCGTCCTCGCCCAGGTGGCGGAGACCGGTCTGCGGCCCATGCGCTTCGGCCTCTGTGCCGTGCGGGGCGTCGGGAGCAAGGCGGTCGACGCGATTCTCGCGGCGCGCGACGCCGGCGGGCCGTTCACGAGCCTCGCGAACTTCTGCAAGCGCGTGCTCGCCAGTCGATTCGTCGACGGCGGCGAGGAGGCGAGCAGCGGGCCGTCGGCGCTGAACAAGAAGGTGGTCGAGTCGCTGATCAAGTGCGGTGCGTTCGACTCGCTCCACGGCAATCGCCGCCAGCTGCTCGACGGCCTCGACAAGGCGCTCGCCTGGGGCGCCTCATACGCCAGGGAAGACAACACCCAACAGATCGGCCTGTTCTCGTCGAAAGGCATCACCGTCGAGGCGCCCGAACCGACCCTGCCGCCGGTGGCGCCCTGGCCGGACAAGGAACGCCTGAAGGCCGAGCACGAAGCGCTGGGCTTCTACATCACGGCGCACCCGCTCGATAAGTACGAGGCGGACCTGAAGCGCTTTACCACGGCCCTGTGCGAGCAGCTGACCGACAAGTCCGATCAGAGCACGGTCACCCTCGGCGGCGTCATCCAGCGCCTGCAGCTCAAGAACAGCCGCAAGGGCGACCGCTACGCCGCCTTCACGCTCGAGGACAAGACCGGCACGGTCGAGGTGATCTGCTGGCCGGAGACCTACCGCAAGGCGGAGATCGACTTCACCACCGACGAGCCGGTGTGCGTCACCGGCACCCTCGAGGTCGGCGAGGAGCGCTGCCAGATCATCGCCGACGAGGTGACGCTGCTCACCCACTTCCGCGCCCGCACCGCCCAGGAGGTCCACCTGGCGCTGGTCGCCGAGCGGGTGACCGACGAGCTCTTCTCGCGCCTGAAGGACGACCCTCAGCCAGCACCGCGGCGACTGCCCCTGCTACGTCCACCTCCTGCTGCCCAACAAGACCGAGACCGTCATCGCCCTGCCGCGCGAGCTCCGCGTCGCCGCGACCGAGGGCATGCTGGAAGCGGTAGAGCTGCTGTGCGGCCGCGGTGTCGCGAGCCTGCAGTAGCTATTGAGCAGCTGTTTCATGGAGCCCGCGCTGGAGGGCGCCGCTTCCGCGGCGCCTGTTGAAGGAGTTTCGCGCGCGAGCAGGCCGCGCGGAAGCGCGGCCCTCCGGCGCTGCACCCAGGAGACGGGTGGATGGCGATGAAGCTGTACTGGCATCCCTTTTCGCTCTTCCCGCGCCGCGTGCGTGTCGCCCTGCGCGAGAAGGGCATCGCGCACGAGGAAGTCCTCGTCGATCTCCCGGGCGGGGCGCTGCGCGAGCCCGAGTTCCGGCGCCTCAATCCGTTCGGACAGGTGCCGGTGCTCGAGGACGACGGCGTCGTGATCTACGAGTCGCTGGCGATCCTCGAGTATCTGGAGGATCGCCATCCCGCGCCGCCGCTGCTGCCCAACGATCCGGCGCGGCGCGCCGAGGTCCGCCAGCTGATGCTGGCAGCGGGCGACTATCTGGCGCCGCCATTCAAGCGGTGGCTGACCCGGCTGTTCCTGCCGGAGGCGAGCTGGAATCGCGCCGATCAGGACGCCGCCGCGGCGGAGATCGGCGGCCACCTCGACGTGCTCGAGGAAGTGCTGACGGGAGGCGAATATCTGACCGGCGGCCGATTCACGCTGGCGGACGTGGCGTACGTGCCGATGATCTGCGAGCTGGCGGCTTGTCAGCTCGGGCACGTGCTCGAGTCGCGTCCGGCGGTGCGGGCGTGGACCGAGCGCCTACGGGCGCGTCCCGCGGTGCGTGATACCAGCCCGGCCGCCTGAGGCCACGCGCCGAGGACGGGGGCCGGTGCAGCGCTGCCCGCTCGATGGCTTCGCGGTCTAGTCGATTGCGCGGCGTTGCCGGCTGCGACGCTGGAGCAACGCACCGAGAGCACCGAGCGCGACCGCTAGGCTGAGCAGGGTCACGGCGCCGGCGGCAGGTGCGGCGCTGGTGGGGCAGAGCACGCCCAATTCGTCGGCCAGTTGAACGCGGCAGGAACTGTTGATGGCGTCGGTCGACAACAGGCACTGGAGCAAACCACCCGTCTGCTGAATGCAGCGGTCGGCCAGCTCGTCTGACTCGCCCCGCCTGACGGTGGCGCAGAAGAGCGCCGGCACGGCCGTCCCGTTGATGACAGCGGGGGACGGCCCCATCGCTCCGCCGGTCGGGCAGAAACAGCAGGCCCCCTGGCCATCCAGGGCGGAGGCGATCGGAACGCTACTGGCGAGGGTCAAGGCGATGGCGGCGAGCGCGACGGATCGGAGCACGTGGATTCCCCCAGTCCAGGTCACTAGCAAAAGGCAAGGGGATCGTCGAGTCCGCGGCCCGCGACAGATCGCGGCACGGCCCGAGCTACAACCGCCGGTGCAGCAGCAGGTTGATCAGCCGCCGCGTCCGCGCCGTGTACGGCGGGTAGAGGAAATGCATCATCGAGAAGCGCGGGTTGGTGAAAACGGGCCGCAGCTTGCTGAACTCGAGGAAGCCCTCGTGGCCGTGGTAATGGCCCATGCCGCTGGCGCCGCTGCCGCCGAAGGGCAGGTCGTGCTGGGCGACGTGCAGGATGCAGTTGTTGATCGTCACGCCGCCGGAGATCGTGCGGTACAGGAGCTTCTCCTCGCTCGCCTTGTCGTTGGTGAAGACGTAGAAGCCGAGCGGCCGGTCGCGCTGCATGATGAAGTCGATGACCTCATCGAGACTGCGATAGGTCTTGATCGGGAAGAGCGGCCCGAAGATCTCCTCGCGCATGATGGTCATGTCGTCGTCGACGTCCAGCACCAGGTGCGGCGGGATCTTGCGCAGCGTGTCGTTCCAGGTCGCGCCCGGCACCAGCGGCACGAGACGGGCGCCGCGGCGCTCGGCGTCCTCGAGTGTGCTGCGCAGACGCTTGTAGGATTTCTCGTCGATGATCGACGTGTAGCTCCGGTCGTTGATGTCGGGGTAGCGGCGCGCGACGATGCGCTGCGCGGCGGCCACGAACGCCTCACGCTTGTTCTCGGGGACGAACAGGTAGTCCGGCGCCAGGCAGGTCTGCCCGGCGTTGACGAGCTTGCCGTAGAGGATCTGCTCGGCGGCGGTGTCGATGTCGTAGTCGTCGCAGATGATCGTCGGCGACTTGCCGCCGAGCTCCAGCGTCACCGGCGTCAGGTTCTCGGCGGCGGCGCGCATCACCGTGCGGCCGGCGTCGGCCGAGCCGGTGAAGATCAGGTGATCGAAGGGCAGCGTGGAGAACTCGCTGGCGGGGACGCCGGGGAGGACGGCGAGAACGTCCTCGGCGAACTGGGCGCGGACCAACTCGGCCAGGAGCCGGCAGAGGTGCTGCGAGTTCGACGCCATCTTGATCATGGCGCGGTTGCCGGCGGCGAGGACGCTGGTCAGCGGGCTGACGGTGAGGAACAGCGGGTAGTTCCACGGGGAGACGATACCCACCACACCCTTCGGCTGGGGAATGACGCGGTTGCGGCCGGTCGCGAAGACCATCGAGACGTGGCGGCGCTGCGGCTTCATCCACTTCGCCAGCTTGCCGCGCGTGTGGCGGATGCCGTCGACGCAGCCGAACAGCTCGAGCATCTTCGATTCCTCGGCCGAGCGATGGCCGAAGTCGGCGTTGATCGCGTCGGCGATCGCGTCGGCGTTGTCGAGCAGGATGCGCTCGAGCTTGCCGAGCCGCGCCTTGCGCTCCTCCAGGGGGGGGTAGGGATCGCGAAGATAGGCGGCGCGCTGCAGGGTGAATATGCGCTGCGCCTCGTTCTCGACCTGCTCGAACCGGCGCGCCTGTGCTGTCTGTGCCATGCTGGCCTCCTCGCCTGGGGAATGGCGGAGTCTCGCCCACGCGGCGGAAGGACGCAACGGGGTGCGGGCAGCCCCTGGTCAGAGCGCCGGCGGTGCCGGGCGACGGCGCTCAGCGGGGGCGGACGCGACGGGCGAGGAGTACGCTGCCGAGCGCGCCGAGGACGACGGCGAGGGTCAGCAGGTTCAGCGGCGCGACGGCCGGAGCACCGGCGGGTGCCGGGCAGGTGATGCCGACGTCGGCGAGTTGCTCGGGGCACGGCGGGGGGTTGGGGTCCAGGGAGGCAACGCACTCGAGGATCCCGTTGCCATTGGACACCGCGTCGCAGCGCTGCTCCTGCGCGAGTTGGTCGGACGCGGGAATCACGGCGCAGAAGAACACGGACGGCGAGGTGCCGTTGGTGCCGCTGCTCTGCGCCATCTCGTGCATTGCGGGCACGCAGGCACAACATGCCGGGTCGGGACGCGCCGACGCGATCGGCGCGGAGCCGAGCAGGACAACGAGGGTAAGGGCGGCGACGAGGGTCTTCACGGCTGGTCCTCCATTCCGATGCTCCCAGGGCGGCGCCGCCGATGCAGCAGCAGAGCCCCGAGCGCGGCGAGACCGATCGTCAGCGCGGCGAGATCGAGCGCGCTCGCCGCGGGTGCCGCGGATGTGGGACAGAGGATGCCGGACTCCGCCAAGTCGACGCGGCACGTCGAGTTCGACGTGGGTTTCAAGCAGAGGAGCTTGGCGTTCTCGTCCAGCATCTGGCAGCGCTCGGCCAGGCCTTCGCTGGTCTCCACGGTCGCCTGGGCACAGAACAGCGCGGTCCGGGCCGTCCCATTGATGCCCGGACCGGCGGGCAGGGCAACCAAAACTGGCAGGCAGGCACAGCACGCCTCGCCGTCCCCGGCGTAGGCTCTCGGCAGCAGGCTGAGGATGGCGGCGAGGACGATGGCGCCGGCAAGCGTCTTCATGATCTCTCCTTCACGCTGGCACGCATCCCGCGACGACGATGGAGCAGGCCGCCGCCGAGCGCGGCGAGGACCGCGGTCAGACCGACGAGGCCGACGGGGCTGGCTGTCGGCGCGCCGGCCGCCGGGCAGACGATGCCGGCGTCGGCGAGTTGGGCGCGGCAGGAGGGGCCCGGGATGTTGGCCTCGCACTCGAGCGCCGCCATCTCCATCGACACGTTCTCGCAGCGGGTTTCGAGCTCGGGAACGTCGCCCGTTGTGGCTTCCGCGCAGAAATAGACCTGGCCGGCTGATCCGTTCGCGCCACTGGTCTGGGCGCGATGGCCTTCCACGCAGGCGCAGCACGACGGCAGGTACGTGGCGGCCGCGGGGCCCGCGAACCAACAGACTGCGGCAGTGACGGCGAGGATAGTGCGCTTCAAGCCAAGCTCCGGTCCCGGCGTCACTAGCAAAATTCGGCGCCTCGTGCCACCGGCGCGTGGGACGGCGGGTCTACGTCGGCTTGAGTCCGAGGAGGCGGGTGACGAGCCAGCGCTGGGCCCGGGTCGGGACGATGCCGCGCATCGCGTGGCCGATCCAGGCCTGCGGGCTGACCGGATAGCGGAAGCGCGGACGCGGCGTTTCCAGGGCGGTCGCGATGGCGGTGGCAACCTCGCGCGGGTCGCGGGCGCTGGCCACCACCTTCTCGTCGATCGCAACCTCGAGCTGGCGGAGCCAGGGCGCGTAGGGGCTGCCCTCGGGCAGAATCCGCGGCGAGCTCTGCCAGATGTCGGTCTTGTACGGGCCGGGCTCGACGAGCACGACGTCGATGCCGAAGCGCTCGACCTCGTACGCCAGCGATTCCGCCCACCCTTCGATGGCCCACTTGGAGGCGACGTAGATCGAGTTGGCGGGCTCTCCGGCGAACGCCGAGTTGCTGGAGACCACGAGGATACGCCCCTGTCGCTGTGCCCGGAAGACCGGCAGCAGGACGCGCGTCAGCGCCAGGACGCCGAAGAAGTTCGTCTCCATCACCTTGCGGAGCTCGGCTTCGGGCACGTCCTCGAACGCGCCGCCGACGGCCACTCCGGCGTTGTGGACGACGGCGTCGAGCCGCCCGTCACAGCGCGCGAGGATGCGCGACAGCGCGCCGGGCAGCGCCGTCGCATCGGTGACGTCGAGCGCCTCGATGATCACACGCGCCTCGACCCCCGCCCGCGCCGCCGCCTCGCGCAGCCGGTCGCCGCGCGCCGGGTTGCGCATCGTCGCGATCGTCGTCCACCCGCGCCGCGCCATCTCGACGGCCGAGGCGAGCCCGATGCCGCTCGAGGTGCCGGTGATCAGGACGGAAGGCATGATCCACCAATGGACGCGGATTCAGCGATCGGCCCGCGCCGCCACCTCGCAGATGGCGTCGATCAAGCGCGGCCAGACCGGACGAGGCATGTCGTGACCCATGCCCTCGATGGCGAGGAGGGTCGCGCCAGGAATCGACCTCGCGGTGTCCTCGCCGGCGGCGAACGGCACGAGCGGGTCGTCGGTGCCGTGAATGACCAGCGTCGGCACGTGCAGATCGTGCAACCGTTCGACGCGGCTGCCCGACGCGAGGATCGCGGCGAGCTGTCGCGCGGTGCCGGTCGGATTGAATCCGCGGTCGAAGGCGAGCGTCGCGAGTCGGCGCACCTCGTCCTCTTCGAACGGGAAGCCGGGACTGCCGATCGTGCGGAACACCGTGACGCCGCGCTCGATCGCGCCCTCGCGATCGGTCGGCGACGGCGTGAGCAGGACCGCCGTCGCGGCGGGGCTCGGCTGCGGCAGGTCGGGATTGCCGGTCGAGGACATGATCGAGGTGAGCGAGCGCACTCGCGTCGGCGCGTCGAGGGCCATCGTCTGGGCGATCATGCCACCCATCGACGCGCCGACGACGTGCGCGCGGTCGATCTGCAGCGCGTCGAGCAGACCGACCGTATCGGCGGCCATGTCCGTGAGGAGATACGGCGCGGCGACCGGCTGGCGCGTCATGACCGACGTGAGGATCCCGAGGATGTTCGGCATGCCGAGGTCGTCCATCCAGGTGGACTGGCCGATGTCGCGGTTGTCGAAGCGGATGACCCGATAGCCGCGCCCCGCGAGCGCCGCGCAGAATTCCTCGGGCCACAGGATCATCTGCGCGCCCAGCCCCATGATGAGAAGCATGGGCGTGGCGCGGGCATCCCCGAACTCGTCGTAGGCGATGCGAATCCCGTTACTGGCGACGGTTGGCATCGCCGCTGCCTAGCAGGCGCGGCGCGGCCCCGGCAACGGCGCCGGGAAGCGATCGAGCTCGCCGTGGGCGCCGGAGCGCGGTTGACGCCCGTGCCGCGAGCGGGCAGATGGGCATCCATGGCGAGCCAACCGCATCCCTGGACCAAGGCGGAGATCGCCTTCGCCAATCCGATCATCAAGGCGATGAGCCGCGTGAACACGTGGGCGTATCGCGTCACCAACGGCCGCGTCGGCGGCAAGTTCATGCGCGGCGCGCCGGTGCTGCTGCTGACGACGGTGGGCCGCAAGAGCGGCGAGAAGCGCGTCGCGCCGTTGATCTACGCGCGCGACGGCGAGCGTGTCCTGGTCGTCGCGTCGAAGGGCGGCATGGACCACCATCCGCTCTGGTACCGCAACCTCGTCGCCGACCCGGAGGTCGAGGTGCAGATCGGCGCCGACGTGCGGGCCATGACCGCGCGCACCGCGACCCCCGCCGAGAAGGCGCAGCTCTGGCCGAAGGTCGTGGCGGTCTATCGCGACTACGCCGACTACCAGGCGCGGACGACCCGCGACATTCCGGTCGTGATCCTGGCGCCGCGCTGACACCCGGAAACCGCCAAGGACGCCAAGGTCGCCAAGGGACCAGAGCTCTTGGCGACCTTGGCGTCCTTGGCGGTTGTCCGGATCTACGGCAGGCGCTCCAACCCCACGGCGCGACAGCCGGGCGGTGCGTTGATCGGGTTGCAGCGCGCCGGCGCGCCGCCCGGAATCTCGACGACGTAGCCGGTGCCGAAGTCGGGATTCTCGACCGGATAGTCGGTGCTCACCCACTGCGCGCCGCTGGCGATGGCGGCGTCGCGCGGACGGTGTCGCCGCTGCGCGCCTCGACGGTATCGGCGTCGGCGCGGGTGCGCACCACGTAGCCGGCGGCGACCAGGGTGGGGATGCTCGGCGTCGAAGCGGGTTGTTCTGTTTCACGAAGGCGGCCTCGGGCGCGCCCGGCACGGAGTCGGTGAACATCACCCGTCCGGTCGAGCGACGGGTGACCGGCGAGGTACGTCGCGCGCGTGGTACCCCCGTTGTCGAGCGTGAAGAGCACCTGGCCGCGCAGCGCGCCCAGGCGTGGCCAGCCCAGGTTCTGGACCGCCTGCTCGAGCGTTGCCTGACCGCGGCGTACGCGATCCGGGGTGATCAACCGCCGCTCCGGAAACACCGAGCGGATCTCGGCGTCGATCGAGTCGAGCTCGGCGGCGCCGAATGGGATCGGGGTGACGAAGCCGTAGTTGAACGGATCGGGGATGACGTCCTCCTCGGTCTCGACCAGGATCATGATCGGCAGATGGCGCGGGTGCGCGTCCGACCACGCCTTCACCGTCTGCAGGCAGTCGACGAAGGTCAGACAGTTGCTCTCGAAGTCGACGTCGTGGATGTGCAGCACCTTGAGGCCCGGCGCGGCCAGCGCGGGGATGGCCGACTCGGGGTCCTCGCCGATCGCCAGCAGGCCGCCGCGACGGGAATAGAGTCCGCCGGCCGGATCGGCGTAGACGTCGAGCTCGATCTGGCGAATGCCCTCGGACGCGAACTGTTCGTCGAGCGGCGGGTGCGTGTACTCCCAGGCCTCGAACGCCTGCGCGAGGTTGAGCAGTGCCGCGAGCAGCGCCGGCCGCGGTTGCACGTGGTAGCTGTTGTGCGAGCCCAGCACCTGGATCTCGTTCAACGCGACGCAGCGGTTGGCGACGCGCTCGCGCAGGCGCTGCAGACGCGCCGGCCGCGCATTCGCGTCCTGCTCCATCGTCGCCAACTGCGCCGTGAGCCTGCCGCAGTGGCGCGACTTCGCCCCCCAGATTCCCGCCGATGCCGGCGCCACGGCGAGCAGCGCCAACACGGTCACAATCAGGCCACGCATGGAGATCCCCCTCGGCGTCCGTAACATGCGCGCGCGGCGAAACGCACGCGCCATCTGCCGTCGGTCGTGTCGGGTCGGGGACGTTCTCAAGGCCGAGGACGCGGGGCCTCGCCAGCGGGCTGCGCGCTCTCCGCGGCTCCGCCTTGAAAGGGCTCTCCCACGGCTTGCACTGGCGCGCGGCCCGTGAGAACCGGGGCCGATGGGCATCCGCTTTCCGGACGGGTTCACGTGGGGCACGGCCACCGCCGCGCACCAGGTCGAGGGCAACAACGTCAACAGCGACTTCTGGCTGCTCGAGCACACGCCCGGCACCCTGTTCGCCGAGCCCTCGGGCGACGCCTGCGACTCACTTCCACCGCTACCCGCGAGGACATCCGCCTGCTGCGCGAGCTCGGCTTCGGCGCCTACCGCTTCTCGGTCGAGTGGGCGCGCATCGAGCCCGAGGAGGGGCGCTTCTCGCTCGCGGCGCTCGACCACTACCGGCGCATGCTGGCGAGCTGCCACGAGCACGGCGTGCGGCCGTGCGTGACCTTCCACCACTTCACCTCGCCGCGCTGGTTCACCGCCGACGGCGGCTGGGAGGAGCGCGCCAACGTCGACCGCTTCCTGCGCTACTGCGAGCGCGCCGTGCGCCATCTCGGCGATCTGATCGACACCGCCTACACGATCAACGAGGCGAACCTCATGGCGACGCTGGCGGTGACCGGCGTGCTGCCGCGCGACGGCTTCAAGTCGGGCGGCGCCGTTCGTCGCCGAGGCGGCGCGGCGCTGCGGCATCGACGCTCGACCGCTTCGGCCCGTTCTTCCTCGGCCATCCGATGAAGATCACGCGACACCCTGCTCGCGGCGCACGTGCGCGCGCGCGACGTGCTGAAGTCCGGGCCCGGGCAACTTCCCGGTCGGCATCACGCTCGCGATGCAGGACTACCAGGCGGTGCCGGGCGGCGAGGCGAAGCGCGACGCGGCGCGCGCGCCGATGAGCTTCGATCCGTTCCTCGAGGCCGGCGCGCGCGGACGACTTCGTCGGCGTGCAGACCTACAGCCGCGATGCGCTTCGCCGCCGACGGCCCGCTCGGTCCCGAGGCGGGCGTGCCGGTGCTGATCATGGGCTACGAGTTCTGGCCCGAGGCGCTGGAGGCGACCATCCGCTACGCCGCCGCGGCGCGCCGGCGTGCCGATCTACGTCACCGAGAACGGCATCGGCACCACCGACGACGCGCAGCGCCTCGACTACGTGCGCCGCGCGCTCGCCGGCGTCGATCGCTGCCTGCGACGACGGCATCGACGTGCGCGGCTACTTCTACTGGTCGCTGATGGACAACTTCGAATGGCTCTTCGGCTACGGGCCGCAGTTCGGCCTGGTCGGCGTCGACCGCGACGACGCAGCTGCGCCGCCCGAAGCCGAGCGCCGAATGGCTCGGCGCCGTCGCGCGCGCCAACGCGGTCGAGGACTGATCAGCGCGCGCCGCGGGCGCGCCAGCGCAGGCCGAGGGCGCCGAGCGCCGCCAGGGCGGCGGCGAGACCGGCGAGGCCGAACGGCGAGGCGACCGGCGCGCGTTCGAGTGGGCAGCCATCGGCGTAGACCGCGGCACCGACGAGCCCATCGCCGCTGGCCGTGCCGGCGCCGACCAGGCTGACCTTCACCTGGGTGCCCGCCGCCAGGCGGATCAGGTCGCCGACCGTGACGGTGAGCAAGCCGCGAGCGGTCCCGGCATCCGCCGAGTTGCCGTTGAACTGCCGGTTGATCGTGTTGACTGGATTGCCGTTCAGGAAGATCCCACCGGGGGTGCTGATCGGGAGACCGGCCACGGTGGCTTGCGCCACCGATTCAATGCCCAGCGCCACCGCGGCACCGGAGTCGCGGACGACGAAGCAGACCTCCGCGGTCGCTCCCGGCGCGCCGACCACGGTGAGGGTGACGTCTTGCAATGCGGTCAATTGACGGCTGGCGTCGCAGGCCGTGCCGGTGATCACGCCGCGGGAGCTGGTCTCCAGTGCGGCGGAACTGCTGGTGAAGTGGTAGACGAGTTTGTTCGACCCCGAGTCCACGCAACCGGATGGGAGTTGGGCCGCCGGCGGGCTCAGATCGGTGGAGTGCTGATCCACCACCTGGAATTCGATGGCGGCGGCGCCGTGGGCGCCGGCGAGCGCCAACGCGAGAAGTGCGACTAGAACCGGTCTCATCACTCGCGGATCCCCCTCACGGTGGGGTCCGTACAGGAGTCCGGAACCGGTGTCACGTTCGCAGTCGGCAAAACTTGTCCGCGCCAGCCGATCGGATAGGCTCTGCCGCCATGCGCAAGGTCGTCTGCCGTCAGTTCGGATCGCTCGATGGGCTCGCCGTGGTGGAGGAGGCGGATCCGGCGCCGCGGCCGGGAGAGGTGGTGGTCGCCGTGCGCGCGGCCGGCGTCACCTTCGTCGATGCGTTGCTCGCCCAGGGGCAGTACCAGCTCAAGCCGCCGCTGCCGTTCACGCCCGGCGGCGAGGTCGCCGGGATCGTCGCGACCGTCGGCGAGGGCGTCACCGAGCCCAGACCGGACGAGCGCGTGTTGGTGTCGTGCGGCCTCGGCGGCTTCGCCGATCGGCTGGCGGTGCCGGCGGCGATGGCCCGCCGGCTCCCTGCGGCGCTGAGCTTCGGTCAGGGCGCGGCGCTGGTGCAGAGCTACGCGACGGCGCTGTTCGCCCTCACGCGCCGGACGACGGTGTCATCCGGCGACTGGATGCTGGTACTCGGCGCCGGCGGTGGCGTCGGCCTTGCGATGGTCGACGTGGCGCGTCATCTCGGCGCCCGCGTCATCGCGGCGGCGTCGAGCGACGAGAAGCTCGCAGCCGCGCAAGCTGCCGGCGCCGAGGCCGGCGTTCGCTACGATCGCGAGGATCTCAAGGCGCGCGTGCGCGAGATCAGCGGCGGCGGCGTCAACTTCGTCGCCGACCCGGTGGGCGGCGCGCAGGCCGAGCCGGCGCTGCGCACGCTGCGCCCGTTCGGCCAGTACCTGGTCCTCGGCTTTGCCGCCGGCGCGATCCCGGCGCTGAAGGCGAACCTGGTGCTGCTGCAGAATCGCGCCGTCGTCGGCGTCGACTGGGGCGCGTGGACCTTCCAGCACCCGAACGCGAACGCCGCGCTGATCGACGAGGTGCTCGCGCTCGCCGCCGCCGGCGCCATCCACCCGAGCGAGCCGGCGACGTATCCGCTCGAGCGCGCCGGCGAGGCGTTGCAGGCGCTCCTCGACCGGCGGGTGGCCGGCAAGGTCGTGCTGGTGCCGTAACCACGGATTACACGGGTCTGCCCGTGTAATCCGTGGTGGCGTTCAGTCGAGTCGCTCGATCACCGTGGCGTTGGCCATGCCGCCGCCTTCGCACATCGTCTGCAGGCCGTAGCGGCCGCCGGTGCGCTCGAGGGTGTTGAGCAGCGTGGTCATCAGGCGGGCGCCGCTGCAGCCGAGCGGATGGCCGAGGGCGATGGCGCCGCCGTTCTGATTCACCTTCTCCATGTCGGGGTCGAACTCGCGCGCCCAGGCCAGCACCACCGGCGCGAACGCCTCGTTGATCTCGACCGCGTCGAAGTCGCGGATGCCGAGCTTCGAGCGCTCGAGGATCTTCTTGGTGGCGGGGATGACGCCGGTCAGCATGATGACCGGGTCGACGCCGCCGAGCGCGAAGCTGTGGAAGCGGGCGCGCGGCCGCAGCCCGAGCGCCTTCGCCTTCTCCTTCGACATCACCAGCACGGCCGCGGCGCCATCGGTGATCTGGCTGGAGTTGCCGGCGGTGATCATGCCGTCGGCCCGGAACGCGGGCTTGAGCGAGCCGAGCGTTCTCATCGTCGTCTCGGGGCGGATGCCCTCGTCGGTCTTCACCTGCTCGCCCTTGCCGTCGCTGTGGCGGATCTCGATCGGGATGATCTCCGTGTCGAACCAGCCGCTGCGCGTCGGCGTGCGCCGCCTTCTGGTGCGAGCCCATCGACAGGCGTCGAGCTCGCTCGCGCGACAGCTTCCACTTGTCGGCGATGATCTCGGCGGACAGGCCCTGGTTCACCAGGCCGCCGACGCCGTAGAGGTTCTCCTTCACGTAGCGATCGACCATGTGCGGGCCGAACGGCGCGCCGCCGACGGCGGCGCTGGTGCCCATCGGCACGCGGCTCATCGACTCGACGCCGGCGGCGATGACGACGTCGTAGGCGCCGGCCATCACGCCCTGGGCGGCGAAGTGCAACGCCTGCTGGCTCGAGCCGCACTGGCGGTCCACCGAGGTGCCGACGACGGTCTCCGGAAAGCCGGCCGCCAGCGCGGCGTTGCGGCCGATGTTCACGCCCTGCTCGCCGACCTGGCCGACGCAGCCCATGATCACGTCCTCGACCTCCGCGGGGTCGATCCCGGTGCGCCCGGCGAGGGCTTTGAGGGTTTCGGCGGCGAGGTCGACGGGATGCCACCCGTGCAGAGCCCCGTTCTCCTTGCCGCGCCCGAGCGGGGTGCGGACGGCATCGACGATGACGGCTTCACGCATGATGTCTCCTTGGGAAGAGGTGATGGACGACGAAAGAACCACAGATGCCAGCGGATGGCCACAGAGCACACCGAGAAACGCCGAGGGCCTCTGCGACCGCGGTGGTGAACGTCTTCAGAAGGCGAGTCAGGCCGCCGCGCCAATCAGATTGAGTCGCCACGGGGGTCTTTGGCCGGTTGCGCGGCCGCCGGGATCAGGTCATTCTCCCCCGACGGGAGGCGTGATGTGGCGGACGTGACCAGCATGGCGGAACGAGGCGGCGCACGGCCACGTCTGCGAACGGCCACTCCCACACCCGTCGGCGATGGACCGGCGGACGCGCTGGCGGCGCCGGACCTCTACCTCAACCGCGAGCTCTCGTGGCTGGCGTTCAACGAACGCGTCCTGCACGAGGCGGAGGACCAGCTGACGCCGCTGCTCGAGCGGGTCAAATTCCTCGCGATCTCGGCCTCGAACCTCGACGAGTTCTTCATGAAGCGCATCGGCGGCCTGAAGCAGCAGGTCGTCGCCGGCCTGCAGGAGCGCACCGTCGACGGCCGCACGCCGCAGGAGCAGATCGCCGCCGCCTACGCCATCGTGCGCGATTTCGAACGCCGCCAGCGTAGCCTCTGGAACGGCCTGCGCGATCGCCTGCGCGACGAGTACGGCATCCAGATCCAGTCGCACGCCGAGCTCGACGGCGACGAGCAGGCGGCGCTGCGCGAGCGCTACGTGCGCAACATCTTTCCGCTGGTGACGCCGCTGGCGCTCGACCCGGCGCATCCGTTCCCCTTCATCTCCAACCTGTCGCTCAACCTGCTGGTCGGTGGCCACCACCCGAAGGAGAGCGAGCCGCTGTTGATCCGCGTCAAGGCGCCCGTCGGCAGCGGCATCCCGCGCTTCGTCCGGGTGGGCGACTCGCGCCGCTTCGTGCCGCTCGAGGACATCATCGCGCAGAACCTCGACCTGCTGCTGCCGGGGATGAACGTCTCCTCGTGCGAGGTGTTCCGCGTCACCCGCAACGCCAACACCGAGCGCGACGAGGAAGAAGCCGACGATCTGCTGGCGATGATCGAGTCGGAGCTGCGCGACCGCCGCTTCGCGCCGATGGTGCGCCTGGAAGTGGCGGCCGGCATGCAGCCCGGGCATCGCGGCATGCTCGCCGCCGAGCTCGGCCTCGACGAACAGGCCGACGTCGCCGACGTCGACGGTCTGCTGGCGCTGCGCGATCTGATGGAGATCGCCCAGATCGATGACGCCACATTGCGCGATCCGCCGCATCATCCCATCGATCACCCGCGGCTGGCGCCGTCCCGAAACATCTTTCACGTCATTCGCGACGTGGGGTGCCTGCTCCTCCAGCATCCGTACGAGTCGTTCTCCACCTCGGTGGAGCGGTTCGTGCGCGAGGCGAGCGAGGACCCGAAGGTGCGCGCGATCAAGATGACGCTGTACCGCACGTCGGCCGACTCGAACATCATCGAGTACCTGCGGGTGGCGGCGCGCAACGGCAAGCAGGTCGCCGTCGTCATCGAGCTGAAGGCGCGGTTCGACGAGGCGGCGAACATCCGTTTCGCCACGCAGCTCGAAGAGGACGGCATTCACGTCACCTACGGCGTGGTGGGGCTGAAGACGCACTGCAAGGTGATCATGGTGGTGCGGCAGGACTACAACGGCCTGCGCCGCTACGTGCACATCGGCACCGGCAACTACCACGCCGGCACGGCGCGCGTGTACGTCGACTTCGGCCTGCTGAGCAGCGACGAGGCGCTCGGCAAGGATCTCACCGAGCTGTTCAACTACTTGACCACCGGCTACCGCCCGAAGCGTGCCTACACCAAGATCCTGCCGGCGCCGACGCTCCTGAAGGACGCGCTGCTGGCGAAGATCGCGCGCGAGTGCGAGCGGCGCGGCGAGGGGCAGGCCGGCCTCGTCCAGATGAAGATGAACGCGCTCGAGGACGCCGACGTGACCCGCGCCCTCTATCGCGCGTCGCAGGCTGGCGTGCACGTGGATCTGATCGTGCGCGACACCTGTCGCCTGCGTCCCGGCCTGGAGGGGTTCTCCGACAACGTGCGCGTCGTGAGCATCGTCGGGCGGTTCCTCGAGCACGGGCGCATCTACTACTTCCGCAACGGCGGCGCGGAGGAGTACTTCATCGGCTCCGCCGACTGCATGAAGCGCAACCTCGAGAGCCGCGTCGAGGTGGTCGCGCCGGTCGAGGATCCCGACCTGCGTGCCGAGCTCCGCGCGGTGCTCGACGTGCAGCTGGCGCCGAGCTGCGACGCCTGGACGATGCAGCCGGACGGAACCTACCGTCGCCTCACGCCGGACGCCGAGAGCTGTCAGAGCGCCCAGATCGCGATGGCGGAGAAACGCCAGCGCGAGGCCGGCCGCCTCCGCAAGCGCCGCCCCAAGGGCTTCGCGCGCCGCAGCGGCCGGGAGTCGTGAAGGGCCGCGGGAGCGCGGCGCCGCTCGTGGTTCCTCGCGAATAGCGGGTGGTCTGGGTCTGGCCACGAGCCAGCAGCCACAAGCCGCGCCCCTCAGCGGAGGCGCGTGATCGTGGTGCGCAGCGGCTCGCCGGCCATGGCCTGCGCCTCGCGCTCGTCGCCGGGGTGGTAGCCGCCGGGGACGACGAGCATCAGCTGGCGGAACGCGTAGTCCCCGGATGTGCGCAGGCGCGTCATGTTGAGCAGGCTGTAGCCGGCGACGTAACTGTCCTCGGCGTCATCCGGCGCCCGCCGATCGCCCGCCACGGTGCCGCGCGCGATGCCCCAATCCTTCCAGCGGTCCGGAATCTGGAGGGTCTGGAGGATCGAGCCGGCGCGGGTGCGCACGGCCCACCAGTCGTGGTCGACGTCGGTGCGTAACGCCGCGCCGTCGGTGAGGTCGACGCCGCCGGGGTTCGCGCCGTCCCAGTAGCGCAGCGGCTGCACGGCCGGGTCGAAGACGACGACGTCCTCGAAGCGGAAGGACCGCAGCGTCTTCAGCACGAGCCACGGGACGGAGATGTGCGCCGGCGAGTCGAAGCCCTCGCGGTAGTGGTAGGTGTGGGTCGTGCCGTTCGGCAGGTCGGGGAACATCTTGCCGAGGTCGATGGACAGGCGCACCTGGCGGATGGCGCGCACCGGGCCGTTCTTCACGCCGTCGATGTGCGCGACGGTGGATTTCTCGTCGAAGTGCAGGGTGAGGTCGGTGAACAGGATGCGGAGGGTCGGCTCGCCGGTCATGCGTGTCTGTCGCAGGAGGTTCTCTCCCGTGCCGCCGGCCTCCGGCGCGACCCGCAGCGCGGTGAAGACGTTGGCGCCGTCGGCGTACTCGACCGAGTAGTCGGCGGAGCGCACCTGCAGGCCGCTGGGATCGATGACGACGTACGGCGGACGATCGGCGCGCGCCGGCGGGTCGTCGAAGGCGAGCAGATAGACCCAGCTGCGGCCGCCGTCGCGCGGGTCGGCCACGGTGATCTCGAGCGCCGCCGTGCAGGCCGGCGGCAGCGCCGCGGGGTCGGCGCGCTCGCCCGCGTCGGCGGCCATGAAGGCGAGCTCGTCGTTGGCGTCGAGCGCGAACTCTTCCTTCGTCAGCTCGATGTCGCCGTTCTGGTCGCGCGCGTCGAACTGGTAGGGCACCGCCTCGAAGGCGCCGTCGTGCCATCGGTAGAGCCGCAGCTGCGCCGTCTTCGGATGGGGAAGGACGAGGAGGTCGGCCGCGGAGATGACCACCGGGTCGAGGCGCCGCGTCGCCGGATCCGCCAGCGCGACGGCCGGCGCCCACTCGCCGACGATCACCGCGATGCACGCCGCGCAGAGGAGGCGCGCAAGGCGATGGGGCATGCCTTCTCTACTGCCTGGCATGCCGCGACGAGTGCAACTCGCCGGTTGTCGCTCAGGGCACGGCGGTGGCGCTGCTGAGCCGGAAGCCGAGCGTGCCGCGCGCGCCGGAGAGTTGCATGTAGACGGGCACCGGCATGACCTCGGGCCTCGGCGTGGCGATCCACACGTCGAGGAGGGTCGGGCGCTCGTCGTGCTGCTCGCTGACCCGCCAGAAGCCGGCGTACGGCGTGACCCGCGCCTGGCAGTGTCGCGCGCGCCCGCTGTATGCCGGCGTCGCCGCCGGCAGGTCGGTCTCACCCTGATCGGCGAGCGCGAGGTCGTAGCGGCGTCGGCCGTCGAACACGCGCAGGGTTCCCCGGCACCCCGACTGGACGGCGCTCAGCGTCGCGGTGAGCGGGTCGATCGTGCCCTGGCGTTCCGCTTCCGGAACCGGCTCGCGATCGTCCGCGTCGGCGGCCGGCGCGACGACGGCGCGAACGGCGCCGTCACCGCCATAGTCGATCGCGACCGAACGCTCCGTCGAGCGGTACTCGCCGTGGGCGCGGTGCGTGAGCGGTTGGAGGCCGGCGTCGCTGCGGGCGCCGACCGTGCTCGCGCCGGCGCTCCACGGAAACAGCATGCCGGCGATGCCGACGGTACGCACCTGCGAGCTCGTCTCATAGTGCCCGTCGTCGAGGCGCGCCGTCGTCTGCAGCGCCATCACCTGGAGCGGTCCGTAGAGGACCTCGTATTCGAGCGACACACCGCTGGCGAGGGCCGGCGCGGGGAGGAGCAGGAGGACCAGTGCGAGCCGCATCACGGACGAAATCTATCCCCTCGGACAGCGGTTGAACAGGCGTCGCCGCCGGCGCGGGGTTCCAAAGCGGCGGGCGGCGTGGTTGGTGGGGCGGGAACTCGCAGGGGGAACGATGAGCAATCGACGGACGCGCACGTTACTGATCGGGCTCGTGAGTCTGGCGTGGGTGGCGCCGGGGTGGGCGCAACTGCCGGCGGCCAAGACGTTCGCGCCGCCGGGCGTGACCACGTGGGCGCCGGTCGGGTGCCGGCAGGCCGAGCCCGCGAACGCGATGCTGCCGCCGCGCGGCGGCTGGCACGCGCTGCACGGGGATACGGCCAGCAGCGACGAGGTGACGATCGCGCTCCCGGCCGTGCTCCGCACGGAGTGGACGGCGGAGGCGGCGACGTACAACGTCACCGGCCCGGTCTTCGACGGCGACGGCAACCTCTATTTCTCGCCGCTGTTTCCCTACGAGAACGTCGTGCTCGTCTCGCTCGAGCCGGCAAACGGTTCCCGCCGTTGGGCGATCGCGGGTACCGGCGCACCGCCGGGCGGCTCGACGCCGCTCGTGCTTGCCGATCCCGACCACCCCGGAGGCGAGATCGTCTACCTGGCGCTGTACGACCGCGCCCTGGCGGTGCGCACGGACGGCAGCGTCGTGTGGGACGTGCCCACCGGGCTGACGGTCGGCCCGACGGTGCTCGGCTACCTGGTGCTCGGTCTCAACTATGTGCCGGCGGCGGACGCGCTGGTGGCGCTCACCAGCGACGGCCACATCTACGCACTCGATCGCACGACGGGCGCGCCCGTGCTCGCGGCACCGTATCTCGTCCCCGGCGCACCGACGCCGAGCGTGCCGTCGAGCCTGCCACCCGCGCTCCTCGCTGCCGCCGATGCGGAGTTCCGAACGCTCGTCAACATGCCCGTCGGGTCGCTGCCGCTCTTCACCGCGGCGCTGCTCGGCAACGGCGTGCGCGTCGCCAACATGTTCTCGGTCGATCCGGCGACGAGTCAGATGTGGGTGGCGGCGACCGCGCCTGACGGCGAGGACGGCACCGTCGACGGCGTCTCGGAGCTCGGCGCGCTGTTCCGCTACGGCATGGTCGCCGGCACCGCCGGCTATCAGATCGAGGAAGCTGTGCCATCGTTCGTTCAACGGCGGCTCCGCCTCGACGCCGACCGTCGCTGCCGACGGCTCGCGCGTGTATCTTGGCGACAACAGCGTCGCTGCTGATGGCCGTCGACACGAACTGTGCCGACGTGTGGTCGGTGGACGTCGGCGCGCAGATCTTCGGGTCGGTCGCGGTCTCGTCCGACCGGCACGAGATCTACACGTCGACGCGGCCTCGGCATCACGAAGATCGTCGACGACGGCGCCAGCGCCAGCATCGCCTGGACCGCCAATCTCGACGTCTTCGACCTCGCCATGGGCCAGGAGAACCTCAACATGAACCTCGTCGCCATCGGGGCGAACGGGCTCGCCTTCCAGGCGGGCGCGGGTGTGGTCGTCGAACGGCCAGAAGCTGCCCGACATCGTCGGCACCGGCATCCTCGATCGCGACAGCGGCAAGGTCCGCGCCTTCATCGGCGGCGGTGAGGAGACGGTGGCCGTGATGAGCACCGGCCCGGACGGCGCGATCTATCTCGGCAACTCGCCGGTACGCCGGATCTTCTCCCGCGTCCTCGGCCTGTCGACGGCGCCGCTGGTCGGCGGCATCACCAAGTTCGCCTCGGACGATCCGCGCCGGCTGATGCGTGACGCGGCGTGCGCCGCCGCCGCGCGCGGGCGCAACGCCGCCGCGCAGACGAGCTGCGAGGACGGTGTTCGCGCCGACGCGGTGCAGGTGGGCGAGCTGATCGATCAGGTGCGCCGCGAGGCGCCTGGCGCGGTCGCCGCGGCGACCCTCAGTGCCACGCAGTGGAAGCGGCTCGACCGCCGTCTGCGGCGCGCCGAGCCGTTCCTTGCCCAGACCATCGCCGACCCGACCGAAACGCGCGCGCTCAAGCGTGCGGCGAGTCGCCTCGATCGCGTCTGCCGCAAGCTGAGTCGCTGACCGCCCTCGTCGCCGCTGCGCGGGCGTCCTCCACCGGCAGCACGGGATCCGCTGAGGCGCGGCGCCAACGGTGCGGTGTCAGCTGCGCAGCCGCGCCGTCGCCCGCTCGAGCTCGCCGAACTCGGTATCGGAGGTGTCGCGGCCGAGCAGGGCGTCGAGCGGGTCGCGTAGATCGTCGACGTAGCCGAGCGCGTAGGCGCCGCGTGCGTAGCCCATCAGCCGCAGGAGCGGTTCCTCGAAGGTGCGGGCGACATCGGCGGGAACCGCGAGATACTGGTTCTCCTCCTGCCGGAGCCAGCTCACCGAATAGGTCAGGTTCAGGCCGTAACGCACTGAATCTGATCGATTGGCGCCGGCCCCGTGATACAGCGAGCCGGTGTAGAGCAGGAGCGACCCGGCAGGCATCTCCGCCGCAACCGTGTCCTCGTGGCGAAACTCCAGGCGATCCTCGCGGCGGTTGCTGCCCGGAATGATGCGGGTCGCGCCGTTGGCCTCGGTGAAGTCGGTCATTGCCCAGATGGTGTTGCACTGCACGTCGTAGCCCGGCGGAAACGGAAAGAAGTCGAACGCCCACTGGTCGCGATGGATCATCTGGGCGGGTTCGCCCGGACCGATGGCGATGACCTGCGTGAGGTGCAGCTGGAAGCTCGTGGCCTGCGCGAGGACCGCGCGCGTGGTGTTCAGCACCAGCGGGTGCTGGACGAGCTCGCGGCAGATGGTGGAGCGTCCGAGGAGCCCGCCGGTGCGGCGCGTGCGGAAGCCGGCGAACTCGTCGCGGCCGCAGGACGTCGCGTCGAGCCAGGGTTGCAGCTCACGGCGCGCGCCGTCGAGCAGGGATGGATCCACGAGGTGCTCGACGATCGCGCAGCCTTCAGCCGCAAGTCCCGCGGCGATGTCGGTGGGCGCGGCGTCGGCAGCGAAGCGCGGTATGGTCATACCGGCTGGCTTACCACAGGGGCGCGCGGGCGGTCACGGAGGTTTCCGGCCCCGGCGTCGCCGCGGCGGTGGACTCAGATATCGCCGACGCTGGTGAGGAACTCATCCTCGGCCTGCTCGTGCAGGCGCAGGTCGTCGAGCCACTGCATGGTCTTGGCCACCACGTCCGGGGGGGCGTTGGGGGCGCGCAGCAGGGCGGCCAAGCGGCTCGCGACGGCGAGGAGGGCCTCGTGATCGGCGGCGAAGCGAGCGAGGTCATCGGCGGTGTCCGGTCGCGCCGCACCCAGGCGGGCGACGTAGGCGCCCTCCTGCTCGAGCTCGAAGTGCAGGACCAGCCGCTCGCGCAGGCGCGAGACCAGCACGGCGAGCATGTTGCGATAGCCGTCGGTGCGCTGCGTCGGCCGTAGGCTGTCGATCATCGCGCGCAACTCGCCGACCTCGATGCGCACCGCGCGATGCTGTCGGGCCATGTCGTCGGCGCCCATTCCGACGGGCACCATCGGATCGACGACCACTTCCCCGCGCATGCTATCCGTCCTGAGCAGGGGGCGTGCCGCGAGCGGAGCAGCGATACGGGCTGCGACGCCAGTGGGACAAGGGCGCGGCATGCCCACTTCCCGGGCAGCGATGCCCAAACCGGCGGCGCGGTCAGCGGGAAATCGCGAGGTCGGCGGCGGACGCGATGCCGTCGTCGTTGGCGTCACCCGAGCCGCAGGCGACCGGTTGCGCCTGGAAGATCGCGCTCGCGATGTCGCCGATCGGATCATCGGCGAGGTGGCGGCAGACGCTCGTCGCACTGTGGCGCACTGGATGCTGACCATACTGCTGGCGGCCGGTCCGGCGGTGGCGCTCCCGCGCGTCTACGTGGCGAACATCAGCGGAGGACGGTCGCTGGTCGTCGACGCCGACCGCCGCGCGGTGATCGACACCGCCGGTGTTTCTGCAGCGGATAGTTCTCCGGTTGACACGGGACCGCCGACGACACAGAACCGCCGGGCGGAGGACAGGATGCTTGCGACGCAAGTACGGCAGAAGGACAGTAGCTTCTACTTCGTTGCCTACCCGGCGGAAGACCTGCTGCGCCGGGTCCGGTTCATCAGCCGCTACTACGGCGAAGGTGAGACGATCGAGGCGACGGCCCCGCGCAAGGACGATGATGTCGCCACTTTCATCGCCAAGATCGAGCGCTCGGATGCGGCCTTCCAGCGCGGGCTGGCGCGCAAGAAGGTGAAGGCGATCCAGGACTTCTACGCGGAGGCGGTGAACCAGCCGCCGATCCCCGGCGCCGTGCTGCTGTTCACTCCCGAGTCGCTGCGCTTCGAACCCATCGGCAGCTTCGACAACGTCGGCAACCTCGAGGAGCCGCGCCAGCCGTATCTCATCATCGACGGCCAGCACCGCCTCGCGGCGCTGCACTTCTTCCGCGAGAAGCTCCCCGCCGAGGCGAAGGGCATCCACGTGCCGTGCATGATCTTCGACGGCAAGACCGAGGACTTCGCGACCGAGATGTTCGTCACCATCAACTCGACGCCGACGCGCATCAACAAGAGTCACCTCGTCGACCTCTACGAACGCGTCGCCTATGCCGCGCCCGACAAGAAGCTCGCCGCCAAAGCCTGCGAACTCATCTACTCGGAAGGGGACAGTCCGCTGCAGTACCGCGTCAACCGCCTCGGCGGCCGGTCGCGCCAGGTGAAGTGGATCCTGCAAGCGGAGCTGTTCAACGAGGTGCATCGGTGGGTGCGCCTGGAGGCACGCCGCCTGAAGGTGAAGAACCTGTCGCGGTCGCGCGACATCGAGCGCACCGCGCGCAACGAGATTTACGAGCCGCTGCGCGACTTCCTCATCGCCGCGCACCAGGCGCTGGTGAGCTCGTGGGGCAACGAGCGCTACATGGTTACCCGGGCCGTCACGCTGAAGGCGCTGGTGCGCGTCTGCGCCGACCTCAACCGGGCCGACGGCGCCGCCGACGATCGCGTCCGCCGCTGGACGAACAAGCTGCGCCGCCTGCGCGAGATCGAGCCCGACTTCCGCGTCGAGGGCTTCTACGAGCGCTTTCCGGCAAAAGGGCAGATCGAGCGCGTCGCGCGCATCCACCGGCGCATGGACCAGCTGCTCGGCATCACCCCCATCGCCGCGGCCAAGGAAGAAGAGTAGCGCGGGCCTCCAGGCCCGTCGGCGCGCCCGGCGCGCCGGAGCGCGCCGCGGATCGGGACGAACGGTCGCCAAGCGGTCGGGGTACGCTCGGTCGCCGACGTCAGTCGCGGCCTTTACCGCGCTCCTTCCAAATCCCGAGGCGTCGGTGCTACGTCACACCCGGGGGATCTCGACGAGATGGGCACACGATTCGCCGCAGCGCTGGCGCTGCTTCTACTCGCAACACCCGCGACCGCGGCCGGCAATTTCCTCTGCTACAAGAGCAAGGACCTCAAGCAGCCCAAGTTCGTCTCCACGACGCTGCCGCTCCTCGACGATCAGTTGAGCAGCCGCACCGACGTCGCGGTGAAAAAGCTCGCCATGCTGTGCAGTCCGGCGAGCGTGGACGGCCAGGCGGCGGCGTCTCCGGGCGAGCATCTCGCCTGCTACAAGACCAAGCCGGGGAAGCTCGCGGTGCCCGTCAACGTCCAGATGGACGACGCCCTGGGCGGCGGCCAGCGCGTCCTCAAGAAGTCGAACCTGCTGTGCGTGCCGGCGACGGCGACGGTGCAGCCGGCCGCATCGTCGGGCAGCCTGCTGGCGCTCACCTACAACGTCGCCGGCCTGCCGGAGGGGATCTCCGGCTCGCACCCGGCGGTCAACACGGCGCTCATCGCCCCGCGTCTGAACGCCTACGATCTCGTGCTGATGCAGGAGACGTGGCAGACGCCGGAAGTCAACCCGCTGGCACCGCTGCGCGTCTACCACGAGATCCTGGTCGCGGGCAGCCAGCACCCCTACAAGTCGGTGTCGGCAACGCAGCCGTTCAATACCGACCCGGATCGCCCGTCCGCGATCCTCGGGGACGGCTTGAACACGTTCTCGCGCTTTCGCTTCGACGACATCACCCGCCAGCGATGGAGCGGATGCTGGGACACCGCCGCCGACTGCCTGGCGCTGAAGGGTTTCAGCATGATCCGTATGGTCCTGCCGGTGGGTGGGGCGGTGGACGTGTACGACCTGCACGACGAGGCGGGCGGCGCTCCCGAGGACGATGCGCTCCGCGCCGCCGGCATGGCGCAGCTGGCGGCCTACATCAACACGTATTCGGCCGGCCGGGCGGTGATCGTGGGGGGCGACTTCAACCTGCACACCAATACCGAGCCCGATTCCACCCAGTACCAGGGTTTGATCGCCGCCACGGGCCTGACGGATTCATGCGCGGCGCTCGGATGCGCGGACCCCGGCCGCATCGACAAGATCCTCGTCCGCAGCAGCGCGCAGGTGACGCTGACTCCGGTGGCGTACTCGATCGAAACGGCGAGCTTCCTCGACGGCAACGGCGACTCGCTGAGCGACCACGAGCCGGTGGCGGTGCGCATCGACTGGACGGTGACGCCGTAGCGGCCGCGCCCGCGCCGTCTCCCCTCGCCGGGCCTGAGGTGGTAGGCAGCGAGCCATGAGCGAGCCCAAGCGCTACGCGCTCGAGGCCTTCTTCGGTCCCGGGCGCGACGAGATGGTCAGCTACACGCCGCACGCGCACCATCTCGGGATGCGGGTGGTCGAGATCGGCGCGGCGTTCGCCATCTGCACGCTGCCCTATCGCGAAGAGATCATCGGCGATCCGCAGCGGCGCGTGGTGTTCGGCGGCGCCATCACCTCGCTGCTCGATCACGCCTCCGGCATGGCGGTCGCCTGTGCGCTGGAGGAGCTCGTGCCGGTGGCGACGATCGACCTGCGCGTCGACTACCTCCGCGCCGCCACGCCGGGGCTCGATCTCTTCGCCCGGTCGGACTGCTACCGCGTCACCCGCAACGTCGCCTTCGTGCGGGCGATCGCCTACGACAGCGACCCGGCGGACCCGTTCGCCGCCTGCATGGGCGCGTTCATGATCGGCGCCAACCGGAGCGGCGCGCCGATGGCGCAGCTGCTGCAGAAGGCGCGCGAGTCGTGAGCCGCATCCTCGAGGCGATCCCGTATGCGCGCTTCCTCGGCGTCGGCGTCGAGCAGGTCGAGGGCCAGCTCGAGTGCGTGCTGCCGTTCCGCAACGAGATCGTCGGCAACGCCCGCCTGCCGGCGGTGCACGGCGGCGTCCTTGGCGCGTTCCTCGAGCTCACCGCGCTGCTCCGCCTGATCGACGAGAGCGGCACCGATCGCGTGCCGAAGCCGATCACGTTCAGCGTCGACTACTTGCGCTCCGCCGGGCCGACGACGACCCGCGCCCGCGCCGACATCTTCAAGCTCGGGCGGCGCATCGCCAACGTCCACGTCGTCGCCTGGCAGGATCACCCGTCGCGGCCGGTGGCGGCCGGCAACGGCAAGTTCCTCCTCTGACGGCGCCGCGCATGCGGCTCGACCTCACCGGCCATCCGCTCCACACGCGCGCCATGTCGATCACGGTCGGCGCGGCGGCGGACGGCAAGTGGACGGTCGTCGGTGAGCTCGTCGACGTCCGCAAGCGCGGCTTCACGCCGGTCGGAACCGAGGTGCAGGGCGCCGGCATCATCCACCAGATGGGCCTCGAGGCCGGCGTCGACCCGCGCCGCCGCGTGGTCGAGACGCTGACGGCGCGGCAACCGGTGGTCGCCTTCGAGGCCTCGGCGGCGACGCTCGGGGAGAGCTGCCGCGACGTCGTCGCTCACCTCGCCGAGCTGCGCGGCATGCGCCTCGACGACGCCGCGCTCCTCCGTACCGTCATGGGCGGCGCCGCCGGCTGCTCGCATCTCCTCGCGGTGGCGCAGCTGCTCTGCGCGACGCTCACCTCCGTCGCGCTCGATCCGGTGGCACCGTCGGACGCCGTGCATCGGCAGCTCCTCCGCCGCGATCTCATCGTCGACGGCAGCGAGCAGGACGACGGCCGCCTGGCGATCGCCATCCAGCTCAGCGACCTGTTCACCGCCCCGGCGGTGGGGGGCGAACGCGCGATGGCGCGCTTCCGCCGTCACCAGGAGCTCCGCCTGTCGCTGATCCTCGACGGCTGGCCGGCGACGATCGTCGCGGCGCGTGGGGCCGAGCGCTCGCGCACCGGCGGGGACTTCGCCACGGCCGGGTGGCGCGATCTCGATGTCGAGTTGGGAGCGCTCGGCGGCCTGTCGCTCGGCAAGGGGGCGGCGCAGGCGCTGGTCGCGGCGGTCGGCGCGAACCCGCGGGTGCGCGACGCGCTGCTCCAACTCGGCGGCGCGCTCATTCAGTGCCGTGCCTCGTTCCCCGACAAGTGGCTCAACGTGGCGGCGGGTCCCGGGCACCAGGGCCTGATCGGGATGCCGGACTCCTGCTACATGTGGCGACGCGGCGGCGCCCTGGAGCGGGCGCGGGAGAAACACCCGTAGCCTTGCGGCCACAGTGGCGCGCGCGACGCGTCTACGCTACGACCCCGACCATGCGTCGCCGCGCCGCCGCCTTCATCGTCCTCGCCTTGCTGCTGACCCCGCCGGCGCGCGCCGAGGTCGAGCCCGAGCACACCGGGCAGGTGGAGAGCCTTGCGGCGCCGGAGCCGCACTGGGTGTGGACGGCCGATCTCGTGCTGCGCCGTTCGGCACTGGTCGACGCCGACGGCGGGCGTTTCCTCGGCGTCATCAACGGCGGCTACGGCACGGTGATGCCGCTGTTCGCGCGCACCCGTCCCGAGATCTACGTGCCGGCCACGTACTATTCGCGCGGCACGCACGGCACGCGCACCGATGTCGTGGAGATCTACGATACCGTGCACCTGGCGCCGCAGGCCGAGGTCGAGGTCCCGCCGAAGCGCGCCACCAACGCGCTGGCGCTCGCGCACGCGGCGCTGTCCGACGACGACCGCTTCGTCGCGCTCTTCAACTGGACCACCGGCACCTCGATCAGCATCGTCGACGTCGCGAACCGCCGTTTCGCCGGGGAGATCGAGACGCCCGGGTGCAGCCTCGTCTACCCGACCGGCCCACGGCGCTTCCTCTCGCTCTGCGCCGACGGCGCGGTGTTCACGCTGACGCTCGACGAGGACGGACACGAGGCGGGTCGCGGATTGAGCGCGCCGTTCTTCGATCCGAAGGTCGATCCGGTGACGGAGAAGGCCGTGCGCATCGGCGATCAGTGGCTGTTCGTCTCGTTCGACGGCATCGTGCATCCCGTGGACGGCACCGGGATCACGCCGGTCTTCGGCCCAACGTGGTCGCTGGTGAACGATGACGACAAGGGCGAGTCCTGGCGCATCGGCGGCAACCAGCACCTCGCCGTGCACCGCGCCAGCGGCCGGCTGTACGCGTTGATGCACCGGGGCGGCGCCGATACGCACAAGGATCCGGGCGAAGAGGTGTGGATCTTCGACATCGCCTCGCAGCGCCGCGTCGCGCGCGTCCCGTTGAAGAATCCCGGCTTCACCGTCTACGGATTTCCGATCACCGCCGCGGGCACCATGGGCCGCGTCATCGATTGGCTGATGGATCGCTTCGCGCCGCCGCTGGTCGGGTACATCGCGGTCACCCAGGACGAGCATCCGCTGCTCGTCACGTCCTCGCAGTTCAGCGGCATGCTCGGCATCTACGACGCCAAGACGGGGGAGTTCCTGCGCCGGGTCGGTCCGACCGGCTGGACGAGCGACGTCCTGGTGGCGCCGTGGGGCGGATCATGAGCGTCGATCCGGCCGTTCGCCTGGCGCTGCGCGCCGCGCTGTCGCTGCTGCTGGCCTCGGCGGCGTGGCACAAGCTGCGCGACGTCGGCGCGTTCGGCGCCGCGGTGGAGAACTACCGCCTCCTGCCGCGCGTCTGGACGCTCCCGTTCGCGGCGTTCGCGATCGCCGCCGAGTGCGGGCTGGCGGTCGCGCTGTGGGTGCCGCCGCTCGGTGCGGCGGCGTCGGTCGGCGCCGCCGCGCTGCTGGCGCTCTACGGGGCGGCGATGGTGATCACGCTGCAGCGCGGTCGCCGCGACGTCGATTGCGGATGCGCCGGTCCGGCGCACCGCCAGTCGGTGCGGCCGGTGCTGGTCGCGCGCAACGGCGTGCTGGTCCTCGCCGCGCTGACCGCGGCTCTGCCGGCGGGCGATCGGCCGCTCGGCTGGCTCGATGCGCTCACGGTGATCGTCGCGTCGGCCGCGGCGGCGTGCCTGTACGTGGCGATCGATGGGCTGCTCGCCAACGGTCCGCGGCTGGCGTCACTGGCCCGCCTGCGACGTCCGGAGGTGCCGCGATGACCGAGGCGCTGGTCGTCTCCAACGCCGTGCTGTGGGTGATCGTGCTCGTCCTCGCGGCGGTGGTGGCGGCGCTGGTGCGACAGGTCGGCATCCTGCACGAGCGCGTGGCGCCGGCGGGTGCGCTCGTCGGCCGCGAGGGGCCGCGCGTCGGCGATCCCGCTCCGCGGCTGACCGTCGACGACTGGAACGGCGCGCCGGTGACGCTCGGCGGGGCCGCGGCGGACGGCCGTGCGACGCTGATCGCGTTCGTGTCGCCGACCTGTCCCGGTCTGCAAGACGATGCTGGAGATCCTCGACGCCGTGATGCGGCGCGAGCACGGGCGGGCGCGGCTGCTGCTGGCGAGCGACGGTCCGCGCGCCGAGCACGAGGCCTTCGTGCGCGCCCACGGCCTTGCCGAGCGCGGGTACCTGCTCTCGAGCGACCTCGGCCTCGTCTACCAGGTCGGCAAGCTGCCGTATGCGGTGCTCATCGACCACGCCGGCGTGCTGCGCGCCAAGGGCCTGGTCAACACGCGCGAGCACGTCGAGAGCCTCTTCGAGGCGATGGACCGTCGCGTCGCCACGGTGCAGGATTACCTGGCCCAGCAGCGCGGCGACCGCGACGTCGCGTGACGGAAGGAAGGTGAGCGCGCCATGAACGACCGCCTCGATCGATGGATGGCCACTGCGGCACGCCGGGTCGCGCGCCAGACGTCGCGGCGCGGATTCCTCGCGCGCGTCGCCACCATCCTGGTCGGCGGCGCGACGATGCCACTGCTGCCGATCGCCCGCGCGCACGGTGGCACCCGCGCCCCGATCCCGGGCGAGCCGGCGGCGGACAGCGGCCCCGGCGATCCGTCGTCCTGCGAATACTGGCGCCACTGCGCGATCGACGGCTTCCTCTGCAGCTGCTGCGGGGGCAGCCAACGCGCCTGCCCGCCGGGCACCGAGCAGTCGCCGGTCACGTGGATCGGCACCTGCCGCAATCCGGCCGACGGCAAGGACTACGTGATCTCGTACAACGACTGCTGCGGCAAGGACATCTGCGGTCTGTGCTTCTGCCACAGCAACCAGGGCGACAAGCCGATCTACTTCCCGCCGCGGAGCAACGACATCAACTGGTGCTACGGGGTCTCGACGGTGGTGTATCACTGCTCGACCGCCGTGGTTCTCGGCCTCGCCACCGAAGCCAAGTCGTAGGCATGAGGGCCGCCCGCTGGCTGGTCGGGGTCGCCACCGCGCTGACCCTTGCCTCTCCCGCCGTCGGCGACGAGGCCTTCGACTACGTCATGCATTGTCGTGGCTGTCACGGCCCGGACGGGCAGGGCGCGCCCGGCGGCGCACCGGACCTGCGCGGCAATGTCGGCCGGTTCCTCCTCGTACCAGGTGGGCGCGACTACCTGATGCGCGTGCCGGGCACGTCGCAGCTCGGAGCTCGACGACGCGCAGACGGCGGCGTTGTTGAATTGGATGGTCCGGACATTCGGTCCGGCGAACGTGGCCGCGGACTTCACCCCGTTCACCCCCGCGGAAGTGACCGCGCACCGCCGTCCGGTCCTGATCGACGTTGCCGCGACGCGCGCGGCGCTGCTGGCCGCGCTCGCGCGCCAGTGACGAAACGAATGTAGCGGCGGGCTTTGGCCCGCCACCGCTAGCACGCCGGCTCGTTCGTGCGTTTTCCCCGACCGCGCTAGGGGTGGCGGGCTAAAGCCCGCCGCTACATTCATTCAGGGTCCGACAATCGACCGGGTCCGACGATTCGGTACCGACTGACGTCGTCCTTCCTCCAGCCCCCTTGCAGCGGGGGCCGCGAGCGGTCATCGTGATCAACCGTCTGATGACGTCCCCGATCGTGGCCGAGGAGCTCGCGTTGCTGGCCGAGGTGCGGCGCGCGCTCGACGAGCATCCGGAAGGTTCGGGTGCGTCCGAGACCAGCGCGCTGGCCGAGCTGGAGCGGCTGCGTGAGCAGCTGTTGTCCGGGCGTGGCGCCGACGATCGCGCGGCCGCGTTGCTCGAGTACAACCGCCAGGAGGCGCTGGTGAAGCAGTTGCGGCGTCGGCCGCGACCGCGCGCACGTCACACCCGCGTCCCCGTATTTCGGTCACCTCCGGCTGCGCGAGCAGCAGCGCGAATGGGACATCTGTCTCGGCAAGGCGACGTTCATCGCCGGAGGCGTCAGCATCGTCGATTGGCGCAACGCCCCGGTGTCGCGGCTCTTCTACCGCTACGAGCAGGGCGACGAGTACGAGGAGGAGATGGCGGGCCGGACCCGCTCCGGATCGGTGACCGTCCGCCGCACGGTCACCGTGCGCGACGGGGCGCTGCACCGCATCGACGCGCCGGAGGGGACGTTTCGCCGAGCCGCCGACGGCAGTTGGGACGAGGCCGCCAGGGAGGCACCGCGGCTGCAGGGTGGCGAGGGCACCGCGTTGCGCGTGTACCAGACCGACGCCGGCGGCGAGCGCTGGCTCGGCGCGGCGCCCGACGGCGTGGCCGTACGCGCCGACAAGCACCTGCCCGACATCGCCGGGCTGATCGATCCGGACCAGTTCGAGTTGATCACCAAGCCGTCGAGCGGCCTCGTCGTGGTGCGCGGCACGGCCGGCTCGGGGAAGACGACGGTGGCGCTGCACCGGATCGCCTACCTGGCCTATGCCGATCCGTCGATCGACGGGGAGCGCACGCTGGTGGTCGTGTTTTCGCGAGCCCTGCGCGACTACGTCTCGCACGTGTTGCCCGCCCTCGGCGTGCAGAAGCGCGCGGGTGTGCACGTTTCAGGAGTGGGCGCGTGAGCAGCGCCGGCGTCACTTCCCGATGCTGTCGCGCGACACCCGCGACGACGCGCCGGCCGTGGTGCAGCGGTTGAAGGCACATCCGGTGATGCTCGAAATCCTGGCGACACAGGCGGACCGGCACGGTGGTCGATCCAGCGCGCGCCAGGCGCTCGACGACTGGGGCAGCGCCCTCGGCGACGTCGCGCTGCTGGCCGAGGTGGTCGATCGCGTGGCTCCCGGCGCGTTCAGCCGCGACGAGTTGGAGCGCGCCGCGACGTGGTGCGGACGGCGCTACCGCGATCTGTTGGCGCATCTCGCCGGTGAGGACTCGGCGCCGGTCGAGATCTCGCCCGAGGACGACGCACTGCTGCTCCGCGCGTTTCAATTGCGCGTCGGCCGGCTCCGCAGCGGCGGCGAGCTGCTCGAGCTCCGCCACGTGGCCATCGACGAGGTGCAGGACTTCTCGCCGCTCGAGGTGCGCGTGCTCATCGACTGCCTCGACGAGGGACGCAGCATGACGCTCGCCGGCGACACGCAGCAGCACGTGCTGCAGGACGCCGGCTTCTCCTCGTGGAACGACTTCTTCCGCCATCTGGGGCTCGCCGGTACCGAGGTCGAGACGCTGCGCGTCGCCTACCGGTCGACCCACGAGATCGTGCAGTTCGCCCAGACCGTCCTCGGCGACCTGCGCGAGGACGACGCGCCGCCGCTCACCACGCGCAGTGGCCCGCCGGTGGAGCTCTTCCGCTTCACCGACCACGGCGCGGCGGTGGCGTTTCTCGCCGCCTCGCTGAAGCGCCTGTCGGCGCGCGAGCCTCTGGCGTCGGTGGTGCTCCTCGCGCCGTCGGCGGAGATCGCCGCGCTGTACCACCGCACCCTGGAGACTGCCGAGGTCCCGCGCCTCGCCTGGGTGCAGGATCAGCGCTTCCGCTTCGCGCCGGGAATCGAGGTCGCCGAGGTCGCCGACGTGAAGGGACTCGAATTCGACTACGTCGTCCTGCTCGAGGTCAGCACCGCCCACTATCCGGACGCGCCGTCGGCCCGTCGCCGACTGCACGTCGGCGCGACGCGCGCGATCCACCAGCTGTGGATGACGAGCGTCGCGACCCCGTCAGTGCTGCTGCGCGACGCGGTCGGGCCGACATGACGGCCGCCAAGGACGCCACGCCCACCAAGGGAAACAGCCTTGGCGGGCGTGGCGCCCTTGGCGGCTCGATGTCTACTCCGCCACCGGGCAGGCGAACGGCAGGACGCCCGGGAACGCGTCGACCAGCGTGCCTTCCTCGACGTGGTTGGTGACCGTCTCGGGAGCGGTGAAGACGCTGTTCATCCAGTCGCGCATGATCACGCCGTCCACCGGGCGATTCGTGTAGATCTCGTTGCGCGCGCTGATGACATGCGTGCTCTCCGGGATGGCCGGCAGGAAGTAGTTGACGCCGGGCAGTTGGTAGGTGGCGCAGTACGAGGCGCGCATCGTGTTGATCCACGTCGTCGTCGAATCGAAGAACGTCGTGGCCACCTGCGTGTCGTCCACCTGATTGGAGAGGACGAGGATCTGCTGCTCGGGGACGCCGAGGAGGCGCGGCGACGTCCGTTCGAGCAGGATCGGGCCGACGCCGCAATCGGTCGTCGTGCAATAGGACGGCAGGAAGTTCTGCGCGCCCCAGCCGAGTGGCGGCGTGTCGCTGATCAGCAGGAGGCCGAGCGACTTGACGCCGAGGGTCTCGCCGTTGTCGAGCGCCAGGGCGGCGTCCGGATAGGCCGCGGTGTGCGGCCACTGCAGGTCGTCGAGCACCCAGTGGTAGTTGTAGATGGTGCCGAAGCCGCCGGCGGAGAAGCCGCCGAAGAGCGCATGGAACTGGTCGCCGCGGTATCCCTCGGCCGTGTGCGCGTCGAGATCGCGCCAGAGCACGTCGCGGACGTAGCGCATCGCGGCACGCACGTTGACCGCGCCGAAGCGATGGACCGTGACCTGGTCGAAGTTGCTGGTCGTGCCGCCGCCGATGAACACGTCCTGGTTGCAGTACGGCAGGTAGACCTTCGTCCACTCGGAGAACGGGCTGATGTCCGGATCGTTCGACAGCGGGCCCGTGGTCTCCGGCTGATCGCTCAACGCCTCGAAGAGGTCGGCGGGCCGCGTCGCGCAGTCGTCCCCGGTGATGCACACGCCGCCGCCCTGCATGCCGACGACGACGTTGTTGACGGGCGCGCCCTCCGGCGCGAGGCGGATCCAGAAGGCGTACGGGCTGCCGTCCCCGCAGCGCGTGCCGTAGGTGTCGGAGTCGAGTACGACCTGGACGTACTCGCCGCGCGGCGTATCGACGAGGCCGTCGCGCGGGCCGCAGTCGAGGCTCAACGGCGACGAGTCCGGATGGGCGATGGCGGTGAGGCAGCGCGCCTGCGCCGCGGCGCGCGACGCGAACGTCGGCGGATCGACGGAGACGAGGTCGGGTAGCGAGGCGCAGGCGGTGCCGACGCTCAGCGCGAGCTGCGCACGCGCCGCTTCGGCGGTGGCCGCCGTCGCGGCGGGATCGCACGAGCCGCCGTTGCGCTCGGTGGCGATGCAGTCGTCGTACAGGGAGAGGAGCGAATCGAGCAGGTCGCTGGCGTCCTGGTGAGCCGTGGTGAGGCAGGTGCGCGCGTCGTCGTCAGCGTCAGTGAGCGCGGCGCCCTGCGGACCGCCGAAGGCACGGGAACCGAGCGAGGCCGTCTCGCCGCGGCAGGCTGCCTGGAGGCGGCCGACGAGCGAGTCGACGGTGAAGGCTGGGCCGAAGCCGGCCGCGCGGACGGTGTCGTCGTCGGCACACGCCTCGCGCACCGCGCTGTCGACCGTCGCGAGGGCGGCGGCGACCGCCGTGTCGTCGGGCGCGCAGGCGGCGCCGTTCTCCAGGTAGCAGTCGCGCGCCGCGGTGTTCACCTGCGCCACGCAGGTGCGCAGGATCTCCGGCGCGCCACCGGCGCAGGCGGCGGTGGCGGGACTGACGGTGGCGGTCGGCGTGACGCTGGCGGTCGCGGTCCCCGTCGGGATGCCGGTCACGGTCGGCGAGGCCGTCGCGGTCGCCGTTCCCGTTGGGATGCCGGTCACGGTCGGCGACGCCGTGGCGGTCGCGATTCCCGTCGGGATGCCGGTCACGGTCGCGGTCACCGTCGGCACGGCCGTGCTGGTCGGCGCCATGGTGTTGGTCGGGACGCTGGTGCTCGTCGGCACGCTCGTATTCGTCGGCGCGCTGGTGTTGGTCGGCGCACTGGTGTTGGTCGGCGCCGCGGTGTTCGTCGGGGCGCCGGTATTGGTCGGTGCCGCCGTATTGGTCTGTACGGGCGTATTCGTGGCCGGGGCCGTCTGCGTCGCCGCGATGGTGGCAGTGGCGGTGGCCGCGGGCCTCGTTCCGGTGGGAACCGGAGTTGGCTTCGACGAGGAATTGTCGTCACCGCAGGCGGCGAGGACCATGGCGAGCGCGAGCAGGGGGCCAACGATACGAATGGGCATCGGCAAGGTATGGAACGGCCGTCGCGCTAGTGCAACGCCCCGCGGCTCCATCTGTCCCAGATTAGGCCCAACGGCCGCAGGCGCCGCCGTTGAGCGGCGCGCGGCTTTCCGGCTATGCGAGCGACAGCGGCCGTGCCCCAGCGCGCACATCCGCCAGAAGGGGACGCCATGGTCAGCGAGACGACCCAACGCCAACGCGAGGCGATCGTACGGACGCACATGGAGGCCGAGAACGCTCACGAGTACGAGACGGCGATCGGCACCTTCGCGCATCCGCGCTACGAGATCGTTCCCACCGAGCGCGTCTACGACGGGCTGGAGGAGGTGCGCGCCTACTTCCGCGAGAGCCGCACGGCGTTCCCGGACCAGCGCAATGAGTTGATCGCGCTGCACCACGCCGACGATGCGGTGATCGCGGAGTTCTGGCTGCTCGGCACGCATCGCGGCGCCCTGCTTGGGATCGAGCCGACCGGGCGGGAGTTCCGCTGCCGCATGACGGCCTTCTTCGTCTTCGAGGGCGCCCGCCTGGTGTGCGAGCGGGTGTACTTCGACGCGGCCACGATCCTGCGCCAACTGACGGCCTGAGGAGACGACGATGAAAGCGGCGGTCTACTACGAAACCGGTGATCCGCAGGTGTTCCGCTACGAGGACGTGCCCGATCCGTCGTGCGGGCCGGGCATGGTCCTGATCGAGATCCAGGCGGTCAGCATCGAGGGGGGCGACACGCTCAGCCGGGCCGGCGGGATCATGGCGGCACGCCCGCACATCGTCGGCTACCAGTGCGGCGGCGTGGTGCGCGAGGTCGGCGAAGGCGTCACCGATCGCGTCCCAGGTCAGCGGGTCGTGGCGGTGATGACACACGGCTCCCACGCCGCGTTGGCCGCGGTGCCCGCGATGATGACGTGGCCCGTGCCCGACGATCTCGACATCCGCGCGGCCGCCTGCGTACCGATCCCCTTCGGCACGGCCGACGACTGTCTCTTCGAGTTCGGTCGCCTCAAGGCCGGCGAGACGGCGCTCATCCATGCCGGCGCCAGCGGTGTCGGCATTGCCGCCATCCAACTCGCCAAACGGGCCGGCGCGACGGTGTTGGCCACCGCCTCGAGCGAGGAGAAGCTCGCCCGGCTCCAGCCGCTCGGCCTGGATCACGGGATCAACTACCGCGACGGCGACTTCTCCGCCGCCGTGCGCGAGCTGACCGGCGGGCAGGGCGCCGACGTCATCGTCGATTCGGTGGGCGGGCGAACGCTCGAGGGGAGCATGGAGGCGCTCGCCTACCGCGGGCGCATCGCCTACGTCGGCTCGGCCGGGCGCGACGCCTACCGCCCCAACGTCGATCTCCTGCGGCCGGGCAACAAGACCCTCGTCGGCATTTTCCTGGGCGCCGAGCTGGTGATGCAGCATGCCCGCGTGCACGGAATGATCGGACGGCACATCGCCGACCTCGCCCGCGGCACGCTCCAGGTGATCATCGACCGCGAGTATCCGCTGCGCGAGGCAGCCGCGGCGCACGCCTACATCGAGAGCCGGCAGTCGGTCGGTCGTGTCCTGCTGATCCCGTGAGGAGACCGGCCACGGAGTAGAACCCGAGGGTCCTTTCAGGGGGCTGTAACCTTCTGCCGACCTGTGGCGTGATAGGGGCAGGAGGTACAGAGGATGTCCCGTCTCGATCCACCGCGCCGGCCGCCATTGTGGGTCCGCGCGCTGCTTGCCGTCGCGCGCTGGCAGTCTGGCCACGACATGCGGCCGCTGCAGCTGGCGGCGCATGCGCCGTCCTTGCTGATCCCGTTCCTGGTCACCAACCGGTTCGGGCATGGCCGCGTCACGCTCCCCAGCGACGTGCGCCTGCTCGCCATGTTGCTCGTCGCCGAGCGCAACGGCTGCGCGTGGTGCGTCGACTTCGGGCGCAGCCTGACGACCGGCGCGCTACGCGACAAGGGCCTGCACGTGCTCGACTACGAGCACCGGCCCGGGTTCAGCGCCGCCGAGCGGGCGGCGCTGCACTATGCCGACGAGGCCACGCACATGCCGGTCGCGGTGTCGGATGCGACCTTCGCCGCCCTGCGCGACTACTTCGACGAGAAACAGATCGTCGAGCTGACGTTCGCGGTCGCGATCGAGAACTTCTACAACCGCGTCAACGCCCCGCTCGGCATCGAGGCGGAAGGGTTCTGCGCGCTGGCGCCGGTGACGGACGCCAGCGCCGCCGCCTGACCGCGACGGGTGGCCCGCTCGAATCGGCGCGAAGTGGTCCTTTCGCGCCGCGGCGCGCGGCGGATACGGGAAGCGGCATGAGACTCTACTCCGGTCCGCTCAGCCTGTTCACCGCCAAGGTGCGCGTCGCGCTCGCCGAGAAGCAGCTGCCCTACGAGCTGGTGTCGGTGCCGTTCTCGCGCGCCGGCGCCTATACGCCGAAGCATCCCGACGTGGCGGCGATCAATCCAAAGGCCCAGGTGCCCGTGTTGGTCGACGGCGATCTCGCGGTCTACGACTCCACCCTGATCCTCGAATACCTGGAGGAGCGCCATCCCGAGCCGCCGCTGTATCCGCGCGACATCGCGGGGCGTGCGCGCTGCCGCCAGCTCGAAGCGGCGGCTGACGAGATCCTGTTCCCGCCGGTGTGGGAGCTGATCAGCGAGGTGTTCTACAAGCCCGATCCCACGCAGCGCGACGCGGTGAAGGTCGAGCGTGCCCAAGCGGCGATCGCCGCGCACTTCGCGGGACTGGATCACCTGCTGGTCGGACGCGAGTACCTCTGCGGCGACTTCAGCGTCGCCGACATCGGGTACTTCCTCACGATGAGCTTCGCCAGCTCCCTGGGCGCGCCGCCGGCGGCGGATCTGGCCGGGATCGGTGCCTGGGCCGCCCGGGTGGCGAGCCGTCCGCCGATGGCGACGGAGATGGTCGGCTTGCAGCAGGCTGCGCAGGGGATCTGAGAGCGCCGAACGGTCAACGCGGCGTCGAGCGTAGCGGGAGCCAGACGCGGAAGGTGCTGCCCTCGCCGAGGCGGCTTTCGACGTCGACGCGGCCGCCCAGGGCTTCGGCGAGCCGGCGCACGAGGAAGAGGCCGAGGCCGACGCCGCTGGCGCCGCCGCCGCCGACCTGGCGGAACGGCTCGAAGATCCGCGCCAGCTCTTCGGCCGGAATGCCGTAGCCGGTGTCCGAGACCGCCAGCGCGACGCCGCCGCCGGCGGCGCTGGCGGTCACGGCGATGCGACCCTTTTCGGTGAACTTGCGCGCGTTGTCGACCAGGTTCTTGAGGATCATCCGCAGCTTCAGCGCGTCGGTGAAGATCGGTGGCAGGCCGGTCGGCACCTCGCACTCGAAGGCCACGCCGGGGAGCGTCGGCAACGCGGCTACCTCGCGCGACAGGTTGTCGACCAGGAGCGCGATCGACACCGGCTCCAACACGAGCGGCATGCCGCGACCTTCGTGGCGGCTCAGCTCGAGCGCGGCGCCCATCAGGGCCAGCAGCTCGCGCGCATTGTGTTGGGCGCGGCCGAGGACGGCTTCCTGCTCGTCGTTCATCGGACCGCAGCCGCCGTCGAGCAGCATCTCGTTGTAGCCGATGATGACGTTGAGCGGCGTGCGCAGCTCGTGCGACAGATTGGCGAGGAACTCGGTCTTCAAGCGATCGGCGGCGTTCATCGCCTCGACGAGACGGGTCGTCTCCAACGCCAGCGACGCGAGCTGCGCGATGCCGGCGGCCAGCGGCATCGTGCCGGCATCGAGCGGCGCGGCCGAGTCGCGGAACACGATGGTGGAGATGCCGACGATCTCGTCGCCCTTGCGGAGCGGCAGAATCAGCAGGTGCCGCACGCCGTGGCGGCGCGTGAGACTGGCGGTCGGCAGGGTGGCCAGCTCCTCGGCATCGAGGAGCATCAGGCCCTCGCGGCGCAGCCGGTCGATCATCGGCACGGCGGTCGCGGCCGGCAGCACGAGGGCGCGCAGCGCTTCGAGCGATTCCTGATCGTCGCTGCTGCCGGCGGCGACCCGGAAGGCGCCTTCGTAGTCGCGCATCCAGGTCTGGCAGGCGTTGCAGCCCATCACCTCGACCGTGAGCTGCGCCAGACGGTCGAGCAGCTCGCCGGTGTCGAGCGAGGCGATCAGCTCGCGGCCGACGCGCGCCAGGGCGGCGGACACGCGCGCTTCGGTGCGGAGCCGCTGCTCGGCGTCGGCGGCCACGGCGCGGTAGCGGCCGAGCAGATCCGAGATGTAGATCGACAACCCGAAGCACGACGCGACGACGATGGTCGGGTAGGCGGCGAGCACGCTGCCGCCCCGGTCGTTGGCGATGGTGGTGGCCACGACGGCGACGGCACCGAGGCCCACCACCTTACACTGCGCGCGCACGCTCCACGGCACCAGGGCCGCGGCGACGAGCGTGACGGCGCTGCACAGGACCGGAGTCGTGATCGGGTCGCGGGCGATCGTCGCCGACACGGCCGAGACGAGAAAGGAGACGCCGGTGGCGATGAGAGCGACGCGGGTGATCGCCTCGGCGTCACGAGCCCGTTGCAGCGCGCGAAAGGACAGGCCGAGCGTGAGAACGTAGGCAGCCTTCAGGGGGTACAGCAGCCAGAGCGCGTCGGGGGCGAAGATCGCGTCGCCGACGGCGAACAGCGCGGTGCTGGCGACCGCGATCCAGAGGCCGGCCGAGATGCGCGAGCGCAGCTCGGCATCGGGCGACGACAACGGGGGGGCAAGCGCAGCGGTCGATGCGGCCGGCCCCCACCGGCGCAGCATCGTCGTGGCTGCCAGTTCAGACACGGGGCGAGAGGGTACAGCAGGAACCCCACGTCAGAAAGCGCAAGTTGCATGCGAGGCGGAACTTCGCGCCGCCGGCAGCGTCACTCGGTGTTCTCGAGCTCGGCCTCGTATTGGTCCGCCAGCGCGATGGCGAGCTGGAGCGAGCGGATCATGCGGTCGCAGTCGGCCGAATCGATGGCCGCGGGCGCGCTCCCGGCCTGCAGGGCGCCGAGTTGGGTCTGCATGCCGTCGAGGACCGGCGGCAGCGATGCTTCGGCGGCGCGCATGGCATCGAGCAGGCGATCGTACGGCACGCGAAACTCGTCGTAGTGCCGTTGGCGCTTGCGCCGCTGCGCCGTGTCGGTGCTGTCGGTAACCGCGGCGTCCCATTCGACGAAGAGCGCGTCGGCGGCGGTCTCGACCGCGGTGCGCCGCTTGCGGACGAGCGCCGCGTCGGCGGTGTAGTCGCTGTAGCGGGCACGCAACACCGAATACGTGGGCGTCTGCTCGGGTTCGTCCGGCGCGGGGCGGAACTCCTGACACGCCTCGGTGAAGTGGATCTTGGCCTGATCCATCGCGTCGCGTGATTGCTGGACGCGGTTGGCCAGGAGATCGGCCTTGGCCCACCCGAGTTGGTACATGGCGGCGTAGTAGGCGCTGCTGCAGGCGCTCGTGGTCAGCAGGGCGGCGAGCAGGAGGAGCAGCGGTGGGCGGCGCATAGGGACGGTCGAAGCGGGCAGTCTGCAGCCGGTCTTTGGCGCGGACGGCTCGCCGGCGCAAACGCCCATGACGTCCGATTCTGCCCAGGCGCGGCGACAAGGCAAGGGGCGAGGCGCGCGCTGTGCCCTGGAACCGGTTCCACGCAAGGCCAAACGGCGGGGCGCCGGCGGGCTTGCGCGCTGGACGGAAAATGAGGCAGCGAGGGACATGGCGATCGGCGTGCGGCGGCTGGACCATGTGAACGTCACCGTGCCCAGGGCGCTCGAGGGCGAGGCGAAGCGGTTCTACGGCCAGGTGCTCGGCCTCGCCGAGATCGAGAAACCGGACGGCGCGCGCGCCCGCGGCGGTGCCTGGTACGCCTGCGGCGACGTGCAGCTCCATCTGTCCATCGAGGAGCGCCCAGCGGGAGAGAGCCGCAGCCGGCGCCACGTCTGTGTGTTGGTCGGCGATCTCGCAGCGGCCGAGGCGGCCTGCGTCGCGGCGGGGCTCGCGGTCGAGCCCGACGACCGGCCGATTCAGGGCTGGTCGCGGTTCTACATTCGCGACCCGGGCGGCAACCGCATCGAGGTCGCGGGAGCGATGGAGTAGTCGATGCACGGACGCTGGTTCCTCGCCCTGTCGGCGTTGGTGTGGTTTCCCTACGGCCTTTACTGCTTCTTCGCACCGACGGCGCTGGCCATCAGTGCGGGCGTGACGTTCACGACACCGACCGGCGCGACCGAGCTGCGGGCGATGTACGGCGGGCTCCAGGCCGCGCTCGGTCTCCTCGCGTTCGCCGGCATGCAGCGCGCCTCGCTGCGACGGCCGGCCCTGATCACGCTCCTCACCGTGACGGCCGGCCTCGGCAGCGCACGTCTGCTCGGAGCCCTGAACGACGGCGCCTGGTCCGCCTACACGCTGATGGGCCTCGTATTCGAGCTCGGCTCGACCGCGTGGGCGGGGTCGTTGCTGCGCGCCTCCGACGCGACGCCGCCGCGCTGATCCGGCGACTCGCGGCCGCGCGATCGACCCCTGGCGTTCGCTATCGGAGTCGATGCGTCGCGTGCGTCACGACTCGGCCGCGATCAACGCCAGTCCGCGCGCGACGGTGATCAGCTCGTCGCCGCCGCGGACGCGGTCGGCGCCGAAACGGTCGGCGAAGATCGATCGCACGCTCGGGACCAGCGACGAGCCGCCGGTGAGGAAGACGCGGTCGACGGCGGACGGCAGGATGCCGCAGCGGAGCAGACAGGCGGTCGACGCAGGCGGCGATGCGCACCAGGTCGCCGTCGATCCAGGATTCGAAGGCCCGCCGTTCGATGGGTGCCGTCGAGCCGGTCGGGGAGCTCGTCGAAGGTGAAGTCGACCGCCGGATCGCTGCGAGAGGCCGAGCTTGGTGCGCTCGACCTCCTGATAGAGCGCGTAGCCGAGGTCGTGGCGCACGAGGTGGATGAGGCTGGCGATGCGCTCGGGCTCGACCGCCTGCTGGCGCGAGCCGGCGCAGCGTCTCGAGCGTCTCCGGCGCGGCCAGCAGCGACAGATCCTCCCACCGCTCGAGGCGGCTGTAGATCCACGACGGAATCGGCAGCTCCTGGCCGCCCTCTGAGCGGCGCTTGCGTGCCGAGGCCGAGGGCGGGCGAGACGACGGCGCGCACCATGCGCGCGTCGAAGGCGTTGCCGGCGAGCGGGACGCCGTCGACGCCGAGGATCGTCTCGCCGCGGTCGCCGGCGCGGCGCGCGCCGGGACCGAGCTGTACCAGGCAGAAGTCGCTGGTGCCGCCGCCGAAGTCGCCGATCAGGACCAACTCGTCGTGATCGAGGCCGCGCTCGTACTCGTGGGCGGCGGCCACCGGCTCGTAGGCGAACTCGACGCGCCGGAAGCCCGCCCGCTCGGCGGCGCGGGTCGAGCCGGGTCGAGGGCCGTCGCGTCGCGTTCCGGGTCGACCTCGCCGGCGGCGTCGACGACGAAGTGGACCGGGCGCCCGATCAGCACGGCGTCGCCAGCGGAGCCCGAGCTGGGCGATGGCGGCGGCCCGCGAGATCGCCGAGCATGAGCGCGACGAGGTCCTCGAGCGTGAACTTCCAGCCGAAGACATAGGTGCCGTCGAAGAGGCGGCTGGCCAGGAAGGACTTCAAGCATTGCATGAAGCGCCCACCGGCATCGCCGCCGGCGTCGCGATAGGCGGTCGAGCGCCTCGGGGCCGGCGAGGGCGACCGGAACCTGGCCGTAGCGGGACCGCTCCGGGCTGAAGTACAGCACGGAGCGGAACGTCGCGGTCTGACGACCCTCGAGCGGGAAGGTCGCCAGGCGCGCCGCGCCGCCCCGTTGGGCGAGCGCGACGGCGCTGTTGGTCGTACCGAAGTCGAGGCCGAGCACGGCCTCTTCAGCGCTTCAGCTCGTCGACGGTGGCGATGATCTGCCCGACCAGCCCGTATTCCTTCGCTTCCTCGGCGGACATCCAGAAGTTGCGCTCGGTGTCCTTCTCGACCTTCTTGATCGGTTGGCCGGTCTCGTCGGAGATCTTCTTGTTCAGCCGGGCGCGCATCTTGAGGATTTCCTCGGCCTCGATCTCGAGATCGGTGGCGCGACCGCCGAAGCCGCCGGCCGGCTGGTGCAGCAGGAAACGCGTGCTCGGCAGGCAGAAGCGCCGCTCGCGCGGCACGCCGAGATAGATGTGGGCGCCGGCGCTGGCGACCCAGCCGGTGCCGATGATCCGTATCTTGGGGCCGAGGAAGGTGAGCATGTCGTGGATGGTGTCCCCCGACTCGACGTGGCCGCCGGGCGAATGCAGATAGAGGGTGATGTCGTCGCTGGAGGCCGCCGACAGCGCCAGCAGCTGCTCGGTCACCGAGCGGGCCAGCTCCGGCTGGATCTCGCCGCAGATGACGATCGTGCGCGCCTCGAACAGCTTCTGGGCGACGCTCGCCCGTGTCGCCATCTCGGCCAGGGGATTTGGATTGAGTTCCGTCTCGGGCATCGTTGAACCTCCGCGTGTCTCGGGTCGCTCAGAGTACACGCTCGCCCGCGGCGGGCCAACCGGGGATCCGCACCAGGGAGGGGCCGCGCCCTCAGCAGGGGAAGCAGCGGGGGATCAGCTTCAGCTGGCGGGCTTCGCGCTCGAGGCTCTCGCGGAAGTCGGGGTGGGCGATGCCGATCAGGGCGACGGCCCGCTCGGCGACGGACTTGCCCTTGAGGTTCACCATTCCGTACTCGGTGACGACGTACATCGTGTCGGTGCGCGGCGTGGTGACGATGTTGCCGGGCGTCAGATCGGTCACGATGCGGCTGCGGTGCTGGCCGTGCTTCTCGTAGGTCGAGGCCAGGCACACAAAGGACTTGCCGCCCGGCGAGGCATAGGCGCCGCGCACGAACTGCAGCTGGCCGCCGGTTCCGGTCAGGTGGCGGTGGCCGTCGCTCTCGGAGGCCGCCTGTCCCTGCAGGTCGATCTGCGTCGTGTTGTTGATCGACACCACCTTTGGGTTGCGGCTGATGACCGACGGCGTGTTGGTGTAGTCCACCGAACAGCTGCGCACGCCGGCGTTGCGGTGGAGGAAGTCGTACTGGCGGCGCGAACCGGTGGCGAAGGTGCAGACGATCTGGAACGGGTCGATCGCCTTGTGGGCGCCGGTGACGACGCCGGCCTCGACGAGATCGACCATGCTGTCCACGAACATTTCCGTGTGGATGCCGAGGTCGCGCAGCCCGGCGCTGGCCAACGCTTCACAGACGGCGTTGGGCATGCCGCCGATGCCGATCTGGAGGCAGGCGCCGTCCTCGATCTCCGGCGCGATCAGCGCCGCGACGGCGCGGTCGACCGGCGTCACCGGTGGATGCGGCAGCTCGGCGATGCTGCCGGCGCCGCCGTCGATGACGTGGGTGACGTCGCGCAGGTGGATCGCGTTCTCGCTGCCGTAGACGTACGGCATCGCCTCGCAGGTTTCGACGATCACGACGCGGGCGCGCTGCGTGGCCGCTTTCAGGTAGGTCGTGGCGGCGCCGAAGTTGAAATATCCATGCTCGTCCATCGGCGTGGTGCGCAGGCAGATGAGGTCCATCGGCGGGATGAAGCGGCGATAGTAGTCGGGCGCTTCGCCGAAGTTCATGGGGATGTAGTTGCAACGCCCGTCCTGGTTGCAGGCGCGCTCGTAGCCCGAGAAGTGCCAGCTGAACCACAGGAAGTGATCGCCGTGCGGATCGGCCTGGAGCACGGCGCGCGGCGAGAGCGTCATGCAGGCGCGAATCCGAACGTCGCGGAGCGCGGTCGCACGGCGGGCCAGCGCCTGATCGAACAGCTCGGGCTGCGACAACCAGCCCGCGTAGTCGATCCAGTGGCCGGATTCCACCAATGCCGCGGCGGCGTCGGCGCTGATGGTCTTGGCGCGGAGCTCGGCAGTCATGGGCGCCCTTCTAGCGACCCGCGCCGCAGAGGGGAACGGGTCCAGGCGCGATTAGGCCTTCGCCGCTTCGACCGGCTGGATCGGCGCATCCTCGGGAAAGAAGTTCTCGAGCACGCGGCGCAGCCCGGCGGCGTCGAACGGCTTGGTGAGGTAGTCGTCCATGCCCACCGCGAGGCAGCGCTCGCGGTCACCCTTCATGGCGTGAGCGGTCATGGCGACGATCGGGACGTGCGCGCCGGTCGCGCGCTCGCGCTCGCGGATCCTGGTGGTGGCCTCGAATCCGTCCATGCCGGGCATCTGCACGTCCATGAAGACGAGGTCGAAATGGTCGTTGGCGACGGCGCGCAGGGCGCCGGCACCGTCCTCGACGACGTCGACGTTGTGCCCCATGCGCTCGAGGACGCGGACCGCGAGGCGCTGGTTCACCACGTTGTCCTCGGCGAGCAGGATGCGCAGGCGCTGGGTCGGCGCCTCGCGGGCCGGTTCGACGGCGGCCGGGGTTCGCGCCGGCAGGGTGCGCGAATCGAGCACTCGCATGATGGTCTCCTGCAATTCGGAGGGATTGATCGGCTTGGTCAGGTAGGCGTCGATGCCGACCTCCTGGCAGCGGGCGATGTCGCCGAGCTGGCCGCTGGAGGTGAGCATGACGATGGGCGTGCGCAGCAGCTCGGGCACCTGGCGCGCCCGCCCCGCGACGCCGAATCCGTCGAGGTCGGGCATCATGCAGTCGAGCAGGACGAGGTGGAACGGGACACCGCTGGCGACGGCACGGCGCATCTCGCCGATCGCCTTCGCCCCGTCCTCGACCACGGTGGGATGCATCGACCAGTACGCGAGCAGCTCCTGGAGGATGCGGCGATTGGTGGCGTTGTCGTCGACCACCAGCACGCGGATGCCGCGGAGCGCGGTCGGGCACATCGCCGCACGGTCGGCGTTCGGCGTCTGATTGACCGACAGCCGGGCGGTGAAATGGAACGTGCTGCCCTGGCCGGGCTCGCTCTCGACCCAGATGCGGCCGCCCATCAGCTGCACCAGCTGGCCGGAGATCGCCAGGCCCAGGCCGGTGCCGCCGTAGCGGCGCGTGGTCGAGCCGTCGGCCTGCGCGAACGCCTCGAAGATGAGCGCCTGTTTCTCGGGTGGAATGCCGATGCCGGTGTCGGCGACGGCGAAGTGCAGCAGCACCTCGGTTGGACCGGTGCGCTCCGCCTCGACGCGCACGACGATCTCGCCGTGCTCGGTGAACTTGATGGCGTTGCCGACCAGGTTGACGAGCACCTGGCGCAGGCGGAGGACGTCGCCGACGAGCGTATCGGCGATGCTCGGCGGCACCTGGCTGATGAGCTCGACGCCCTTCTCGCTGGCGCGCGGGCCGAAGGGCCGCAGCGCGCTGACCACCGCCTCGCGCAGGCTGAAGTCGACCGGCGCGAGCTCGAGCTTGCCCGCCTCGATCTTGGAGAAGTCGAGGATGTCGTTGATGACGTTCAGCAGCGTGTCCGCGGATTCACGGGCCATCGTCAGGTACTCGCGCTGCTCCTCGTTCAGCGGCGTCTGCAGCGCGAGGTCGGTCATGCCGATGACGCCGTTCATCGGCGTGCGAATCTCGTGGCTCATGTTGGCGAGAAACTCGCTCTTGGCCCGGCTCGCCGCCTCGGCGGCCAACAGCGCCGCGCTGGTGCGCTGCTCGCTGGTGCGCAACGCGTCGAGCGCGCGGGCGAGCGAGCGGCGTGCCGCGAACTCACGCCAGCGCAGCCGCTCGCGCAGCATCGTCGTGACGATGGCGATGGCGCTGGCGGCGCTGACGGTGGCGAGGTTGTCGAAGAACGTCCGGCTGGCGATGGAGTGGCCCAGCATCCAGGTGCCGAGCGTGTAGGTGGCGACCATCAGGCCGCACAGGATGGCGGTCCAGCGCGTCGGCCAGGGGAGGAGCAGGGCAGCCGCCAGCGGCACCATGCTGAGGCCGGTCGAGTACTGGCTGGGATGGGCGCGGGTCAGGACCTGCATCGCGAAGACGAGCGCCCCCGTCGAGCCCACGGCGATCAGCGCGAGGACGGCGATGTGCTGTCGGCCGACCGCCGTGCGCCCGGCGAGCAGCGCGGCGAGAATGGCGGCGACGCAGGCGAGCCGGATCAGGATCGAGTCGGCGAACACGTCCGGGTGGCGCACGTAGTCGAAGAGCGCGAAGCCCAACACCAACGGAATGCCGACCCCGGCGACGGTGCGGAGGCCGCGCTCGGTCAGCGAGGCACCCTCGGCGGCGAAGGCGGCTTGCAAATCGGCGCCTTCGGGCGCGGCTCGGGTCACCATCCAGCAATGGTGGCAAAGCAAGGCAGGTGCCACGCCGAACGAGATGCGACCGCCGCTCGAGAGCCGGGCGGGGCGACGGCCATTTTGACGGCGCCGACGAAAGCGCGCCGCAGCGCTGCTCGCTCTCTCCTCGGCGGTCTTGGCGGCTAGTCTACTTTCGGCCCGGCTGGCGCGTAGAGGACGCGGTACTCCGTCGGTGTCGCGAAGCCCATGCGCTCATAGACGGGCCGGCCCATCGGCGAGGCCTGCAGGTTGGCGAAGCTGGCGCCGCGCCGGAATCCCTCGCGTAGCGCGCGCCAGGTGAGGGCCTCGGCGTAGCGGCGGCCGCGCGCCGAGGGGACGCAGCCGACCCAGCCGATGCCGGCGACGCCGTGCGTGAGATAGAGGGCGGCCGCTGCCACCGCGGCGCCGTCGGCGTGCCCGACGAAACCCTGGATGTGGGGCGCGCAGACGCTCTCGACGCTGGCGAAGGCGTCGTCGACGTACTCGGGCGGGGCGCCATAGGTGGCGTAGGCCGCGGCCGAGACGCGACGGAAGTCCTCGAGTCCCCGGCGATCCGTCGTGGCGCGGATGGTCAGGCCCGGCGGCGCGCACGCGGTGCCCGGATCGCCCAACAGGGTCATGCCCGGCATGGTCGTGAACGTGGCGTAGCCGCGCGCCCGCAGGTCGGCTTCGAGGGCCTGATCGGCGTGGGCGCGCACCCAGACGGTCGCCGGCACGCTGCGCGCGCCGTGAAAGCGCCGGCTCGCGTCGAGGAGCTCATCGAGGGCGATCGGTGCGCGCACGAACGCGGCGTTGTGAAAGGGCGTACCGCGCGGCGTCCACGTCAGGGTGTAGAGCGGCGTGTCGAGCACCTCACTGCCGGCCGCGCCGCGGGCGATCTGCCGGTACATCTCCCAGCAGTTGAGGTCCATGGCGTGGAGCAGCTGTGCGGCGGTCGGCGGGACGGCGAAGGCGCGCTGCACCAGGCCGGTATCGAGGTACTCGGCCACGTCGCGCGCCGCGCCGTCGGCGAAGCGAAAGACCAGGCAGTAGACGTTGTCGTAGGGCGCGCCGGAGCGTAGCTGCGCATGCCCCGTCGCCTGCATGACGACACAGTCGCCGTCGCGGAGCAGGCGCTCGATGGTGAACGTCAGCGGTCCGGCGAGGGCGGCGGCGAGCGGACCGAAGAGGTGCCGCACGACGGCGGCGCGCCCCCGATGTGTACCGGAGACCGGGGTCGACCCGATCAGGGTGTAGGTGACGTCGGGCGCCAGCAGCGCGGTGAGCGGCGCGAGGTCACCGCGGCCGACGGACTCGAAGGCGTGGCGGACCTGGGCGACGGGATCGGCGCTCATCAGTTCTTCCTTCACCCCAGCGGACACAGAGAAGCACAGAGGGGCGCCGGTTGACATCGTTTCCAGGCTCGGCCAGTCGAAGCGCGCTGGAGGACACGATGCTCGGGATTCTGGTTGGATTGATCGGCGGGACGTTGAGCGGCCTCACCGGGCTGGGCGGCGGCTTCATCATGGTGCCGCTCCTGATCTACCTGTTCGGCATGTCGCAACACACGGCCCAGGGCACGTCGCTCACCGTGCTGCTGCCGCCGCTCGGCGTGCTCGCTTTCTGGCAGTACTACAAGAACGGCCACGTCGACGTGCCGGTCGCGATTCTGGTCGCGATCGGCTTCGTGCTCGGCGGCTATCTCGGCGGCTGGACGGCGCAGCAGATCCCCGGGACGATGCTGCGCAAGGGCTTCGCGGTGATGATGGCGTTCATCGCCCTCGACATGTTCTTCCGGAAGTGAGGCGGCGAGCGGTTTCTCCCCCACGGCCGCCACTGAGGAACACGGCGGCACGCCGAACCGATCGTGGAATTCGCTTGCCGGCACGGCGGCGAGCCACGAGAGTGTTCGGCATGCGGCGCGACGTCGTCTGGAAGGATCCCGCGGTGGTCGCCGACTTCGTGCACGAGGTGCGTGGCGGCGTCCCCTACGGCGCCGCGCAACTCGCGATGATGGTGCGTGTGATTGCCGCCGGCGGGCGACCGGTGGGGCGCTTCCTCGACGTCGGTTGCGGCAGCGGCGTCGTGACGGCGGCGCTGCTGGCGCGCTTCCCCGACGCGCAGGCCGTGCTCGTCGACTTCTCCGATGCGATGCTCGCTGCCGCGCGCGCCGCGCTGGCGGGCGGTGATCCGCCGGCGGTCCTGATCGCCGGCGATCTGGCCGACGCCGATTGGAGCGCCGCGGTGTGCGCCCACGGCCCGTTCGATGCGATCGCGTCGAGCTACGCGATCCACCACCTCACCGACGAGCGGAAGCGCGCGCTGTACGGCGAGCTGTTCGACCTGCTGGCGCCGGGCGGCACCTTCGTCAACATCGAACACGTGGCGTCGGCCGGCGAATGGGGCGCGGAGCTGTCCGATACGGTGATGGTCGACTCGCTGCACGCGCACCAGGCGTCGCGAGGGGCGACGGCGACGACGGCGGAGGTGGCGGCGCGCTTCGCCGCCCGGCCGGACAAGGCCGCGAACATCCTCGCGCCGCTCGACGCGCAGTGCGGGTGGCTGCGCGACATCGGCTTCACCGACGTCGACTGCTTCTTCAAGGTCGTGGAGCTGGCGGTCTTCGGCGGGCGGAAGCCCGCAGCGTAGAGTCGAGGGCGTCAACCACCGAATGGAGGGCGCCGCTGCCGCGGCGCCGTTGTCCGGCGGTGATTGCACTGCACCGCTTGGGACAGTCCGCGCGGGAGCGCGGCCCTCCCTTCGGTGATCGTTGCGAGGAGTGGGGCGGGCCTGGCGGACCCGCCCCACAGGGCGTTACGGGCGAGGAACGCGCTCAGCGGAGCCAAGACGCTGTTGTTCGCGTCGCCCTCGGCGGTCAGCACGTCGACGTGGGCGAAGCCTTCGTTCCCGTGCACCTCGAAGCCACCGTTGACCTGGCCGAAGGCTAGGGAACGCCGGGTTCGGTGCTCGCATCGACGACGCGGCGCGCCGGTACAGCTGGCGCGTTGCGCACGCCGCTGGGTCACTCCTGTCCGGTCGGCGAGATGGAACCAGTCGTGATCATCGCGTTCATGAGTCTGCGAGTTCCGGCGCCCCCGGGCGCAGCGTCCCGATCGTTCGGGCGTAGAGTTGCGTTCCCGGCAGGGCGCTCAGTCCGTGCGCGAAAATACTCAGCAGCACGGTCATCATCACCGCGAGCTTGATCGTCGTCTCCCCGGGCTGATGGGTGTGCTCTTCCAGATAGACCAGTCCGAGGACGATGGAGGCCAGACCGCGAGGGCCGAACCAGCCCATGAAGAGCACGGTCGCGCGGCTCAGACCCGTGCCGACGAGCGCGGCGGCAACCGGCAGCATGCGGATGATCGTCAAGCTGAGAGTGGCGTAAAGCACATGCGCCAGAGTGAAGTGCGACCAGGCACGCGCGACGAGGATGCCAAAGAGAAAGAAGACGGACAGATTGAACAACTGGCCCCATTCCTCGGCAAACTCGACGCTGTGCAAGCTGGCTTCCCTGAAGCCGATCTGCACCGCCAGTCCGCAGACAAAGGCGGCGATAAACATGCTCGCGCCGACGGTTTCGCACGCCACCAGGCACAGGAGCGGGAGCGCCACCACGCCGAGCTGCCTCCACGAATGGGCCAGCCAGAGCCGGCCATGCGCCACACCCATCAGCCAGCCGCCGAGCAATCCGACGCTCGTGCCGACGAGCGTTCCGTAGCCCAATTGCTCGACGATGAATCGTGTCAGGTTCGAATGCCCGCTGTGCGCAGCGCCGCCCGCCAGTGCGATGAAGAAGAGGAGAAACGGAACCGACAGACCGTCATTGAGGCCGGCCTCCACGTTGAGGGCCTGGCGAATTTTCATCGGCACGCGCGGGCTGTTCACGATGATCTGCCCGAGCCCAGCGTCGGTCGGTGCGAGAATGGCGGCCAGGATGCCCGCTTCCCAAATGGAGAGTTGGCGAAACACGACGAGCGCTCCGAGCGCGCCCAGCGCAATGGTCAAGAGCATGCCCGTGCTCAAGAGACGGACCGGAAGACTCCGAATGTTCCGCAAGACGCGAAGATCGATGCGGCTGGCATCCGTAAAGAGTAACAGCACGAGGCCAATCTCGGCGACCCGGAGAAGCAGAACGAGACTGCCTGGCCGCTCCCGCAGTTCCGGCAGGAAGAAGAAAGCCAGCAGGCCCGCCGCGGTGAACAGGATGGGTGCGGTCAGGATCGTGCGCTCGAGTCGCGCGGAAACCAGGCTGAAGAAAAAGGTGAGCGCGATGAAAACAGCGATCAGGGACATGACTCAAACACTCACACCGACAGAAGAGACTCAGATCGTGAGGCAACGGCCAGCGCTCGCATCGCTTTCACCCGCCTAAGGCGATGGTCATGCCGACGAGAGTCGACCCGAGAACAACCATGGCAATTCCCACCAACCACGCCCTGCGCCCAGTCATGCGTCCGAAGGCGTAGCCCGCCAGGAACAAGAGTACGATCGCGACCACGTTGGAAACGCGCAGGGCTGGTCCGGCGTTGCGCATGAAAATGAACGGAATCACAACCGGGAAGGTGGACAAGAACACGAGGAGAAACACGCCGACGGCGGCCAGCCAATCGTCCCTGCCCAGGCGTGCGCGCTCGGGCGGCTCGGGCAGTTGCTTCAACCGCTGGTGTATCGCTGCGAGCTCCGCCGGCTGCAGAACGGAAGCGACCACCGGCGGCAGCGCGTCCTGGATGAGGCGCTGCGCTTGCCGGGGATCGGTGACTTTGCGCACCGCTCGATAGGTGACGAGACCCCGCCCCTTTTCCGCCAGGGATCCCATGAGATGCAGGATCCCGTCGATGATGCCCCATGCCAGATTGCAGCCCAGCGCCCCAATGAGCATCGTGCGCACGTCGTCGCGGCCCGCCTCGGCGACACTGAGCGAGCCGGTAAACGTGAGGACCATGATCAGACCGAAGAGAATTTCGGAAACACGCTCGATCGGTTCCAGCACGCGCTTGCTGGATCTCTTGGCCGAATGTTCGGGCATCGATGTCGACTGCATACGGACCCCTACAGCGTTCTCACTTCCGGACCATGGTGCGCCAGTCGGCTGACCCCGGCGAAAGAGAGCCTGCTGGAGAGCCCGGAGATGCCAATCCCGGTCCAACCCGCAAGACGGGCCGACGGATGAGGGCGCTTTCCACGCAGGTCACTGAGCAGCGCGGTACGACCAGACGGCCACCAGAAGGATCTTCTCACGCATGGTTCAAGCGGTGTTCTGCTGTTGAAACGCCTCCACCGCGTCGGCGACCGAGGTGAACCGGTTGACCGTGCCGAGTTTGTCGTCCACCCCTTCTCTGCGCAGGCGTTCACGAACCGAGGACCGCGCCTCGACCAATTGGACACGCGCTCCGCCTGCTTCTAGGTCGTCCGTTAGGGCCGCCAGCATATGCGCGCCGTGCATGTCCACATGCGGCGCAGCGGAGAGATCCAGCACGACAAGTCTTGGCGGCGGGGCCTCAGCGCGGACCCGATCCAGAATCGTGTCGTGCACGTGATCCATGTTGAAATAGAGGAGGCTCGATTCGGGCCGGAAGATCAGGATGCCAGCGATCGACTCGTTGTCCGGATGGTGCTCGCGGTCGGAGAATCGCCGCGTGCCCGGGATGCACCCGAGCAGGGCAACGTGCGGTCGCGACGCACGCCGGATCAACAACACCAGTGAAATGATCGCGCCGATCATTACCCCGCGGAGCAGCCCCTGGCCAAGGACGCCGACGATGGCGGCCATCGCGACGATGAATTCCGGGCGGTCGCCGCGCCAAAGCTCCCGGAGGGTTGAGATCTTGAAGAGCCCGGCCACGGCCACCAAGACGACCGCCGCCAGGACGGGCTGGGGCAACGCGGCCAGCAGGTGCGAAAAGAAAAGGATCACGAGCAGAATAATCCCCGCCGCGAAGGCGCCCGAGAGCGGTGTGCGTGCGCCTCCGCCCTCATTGACGAGCGACTGCGACATCCCGCCGCTGACTGGAAAGCCGCGGCCTAGTCCGGCCGCCAGATTGGAGGCGGCGAGTGCGAGGAATTCCTGATTCGCATCGAGCCGGCCGCCATGTTTGGCGGTGAACATGCGCCCGATTGCGGCCGTCTCCACCGCCGCGAGCAGGAAGCAGGCGAAAGCCAGCGGTACCAGGCTGTTGAAATCCAGCAACACCGAGTCCCAGTTGCCCCAGTCCGACGTCCTCGGGAGCCCAAGTTGCGGCAGTCCCTGCGGCACCGCGCCCAACATCGCCACCCCCCGTGCTTCCAAGCCGAGCCAGCCCGACGCCACGATGCCGCCCACCACGACGAACAACGCCACGGGCTTGTTCTTGAGAAACACTCTCCCGAGCACGAGCACCGCCAACGCCGTCCCTCCAATCGTCACCGAGGTCGCGTTGGTTTCGGGCAGGTGCGTGAGGAAGTTGGCGCTGTTCTCCCAGAAATTGCCGTGCGCGCCGTGGAGGCCGAACAACTTGGGTAACTGCGTGCTGGCGAGGAAAAGCGCCACGCCACACTTGAACCCGACCATAACGCTCTCGGAGATGAAGTTGACGATCGAGCCCGCCCTGGCCAGCCAGGCGATGAAGGCGATCATCGCCACGAGCAGGGCGGTGCATGCCGCCAGTGCGCTGAACCGGCTCATGTCGCCGCCCGCAATCTCGCCCAACGACGCGCCGACGAGCAGGGAAATGGCGGAGGTGACCGTGATGGCGGTATGCCGTGAGCTACAGAAAACCCAGAAGACCAGCCCGCTGAACAAACAGGCGTACAGTCCCGCCTGGGGCGGTAGGTTGGCGAGCGAAGCGTCGCCCAGCCCGGCCGGCAGGAGGTAGGCCCCCAGCGTAATACCGGCGACAATGTCGCCGCGCAGCCATGCCTTGTTGTAGTGGCGCAACCAGGCGAGGGCAGGGAGCCATCGGGAAAGCGTCGGCGACTTGGGTGCCACGTCGTTCACATCAGTATCGCTCTGGCACGAACTTCCGTCCCTTCAACGTCATCAAGTCGTTCGGTCGTGGCCTTCGGGGCGGGTGGGGTCTTTCGCCTTCCTGATCCAGCCCGCGCCGGAGTGCAACCGCCCGGACCGCACGGCCGTCACCTGGGGGCTACGGGGCAACCGTGTCGGAGCGCAGGCGCTTCGCCAGCGCCTGCAGGAGCTTCCAGGCGATGGCGCCGTTCCTTTCGACCAGCGGGCGGAACTCCCAGAACGTGAGCCCGTAGCATACCAGGTCGGTCGCGGCCGTCACCGTGGCCATGCGGGGGCCGCCGTCGATCAGGGCGATCTCGCCGAAGTAGTCGCCCGGGCCGAGGGTGGCGACGTCGACGCCCTTGTGCGAGACCGTCGCCTGCCCCGGAGTCGATGAGGAAGAAGGCGGCGCCGCCGGAGCCCTCCATGATGACCGTCTCGCCCTTCGCGAACGGACGCTCCTTGAGCAGGCGGGCGATCTGCTCGGTCTGCCTCCGGTCCATGTCGGCGAAGAGCTTGCACGCGCTGCAGAGCGGCCACGGGGTTGCGCGGCGGCGGGCCGGGCGGCGGTGCGTCGCTGCGCGCCTTCCCGGTGGTGACGGCGCGACACTGGAGGAGGTAGAGCGTCCCGTCCTGGAACGCCCATTCGATGTCGCGCCGCGGGCCGTAGACCTTCTCGCACTGCAGGGCGAGCTCGCCCAGAGCGCCGCGAGCTGGGCGTCGTCGAGGCAGAGCTGGCTCACCTGCGCGGGCGGCACTTGCTCCTCGAAGGTGCCGCCGTTCGGGAGCGAGCGGATCGCGATGCGCTTGCGCCCGGCTTTGCGCTCCAGCACCTGGCCGGCGCGGTCGAGGCGGAAGTGGTCCGGGACGACGAGGCCGGCGACCACGGCTTCACCGAGGCCCCAACTCGCTTCGATCAAGCGCTCGTCGGCGCCGGTGACCGGGTTCTCGGTGAACATGACCCCGGCGGCGGCGGGGTTGAGGAGCGTCTGGACGACGACGCCGACGCTCGGCCGGGTGAACAGGCCGACGCGCTGGCGGTAGGTGATGGCCGAGTCCGAGTTCGCCGACCACCAGACGTCGCGGACGGCGCCGGGGACATCGGCCGCCGAATGGACGTTGAGGACGGTGAGGTGCTGGCCGGCGAAGCTCGCCGACGCGCCGTCTTCGTCGACGGCGGACGAGCGGACGGCGAACGGCGGCGCCAAGGCGGCGATGGCCTTGGCCACCTTTTCAATGGCCTTCTCGTCCGCCGCCGCGACGGCTTCGACCAGGTCGCCCGAGAGCGCCACGCCGGGCGGGACCGGGAGGCCCTGGCGCACGGCATCGCCGAGCCCCACGGCCTTCGATCCGTAGAGCGACGTCTCGCGCGCCTGCTTGAAGGAGGACGACCTTTTTCACCCGAGCACCGTGACCTCGCCGGCATCGCCGTCGACGCGGACACGCACGCCGTCGGCGATGCGTTCGGTCGCCTCGCGCGTGCCGACGACGCCGGGGATGCCGTACTCGCGCGAGACGATCGCCGCATGCGAGAGGAGGCCGCCGTTGTCGGTGACGATCCCGCCAAGGAGCGGGCAGGAGGATGTTGAAGGCCTCGGTCGTCGACTCGGTGACGAGCACGTCGCCCTTGAGCGATGCGGCCGAACTCGTTCGGGCCGGAGACGCGGCGCGCCGGCCCTTCGTAGACGCCCTTGCTCGCCGCGAGCCCGTAGAGGACCTTCTCCTCGTTCTGCGTCTGGGAGCTGCCGAAGAGATGGCCGAGGGCGATGAAGGTCGCACGCATGAGGCGACCGACGGACGGGCGGCAGCGCCGCGAGGTCGGGCGGCGGCGGTTCGGGCGGGCCGAGGAGGGGCGGGACGTCTTTGGCGGTGTGGGCCGCGCGGTACTGGGCGCGCGTGGCGAGCTCGTCGGCGGACGGGCCGCCGGTGCCGGCGACCAGCGCGCACATCTCGTCGAGGCTCGCGTCCAGCATCTGCTTGGGGTTGGCGATGCGGCCGCGACTCGCGACCCGCCGACCAGCCGCCAGCGCGGCGCGGCGCATGAGGCCCGAGGCCCAGATGTCGCTGTAGACGCCGCGCTCGTCGCGCAGCCGGTAGGTGAGCCGCGCCTCGCCGAGCAGTTCGTCGAACTCGGCCTGGTGCGCCGCGGGCACCTTGGCGCGGACCTCGGCGATGCGCGCATCGACGTCGGAGTCGGCCTGGCGCTTCTGCCGGAAACGGCGATGCGGATGGCCCGGAGAAGCGCGTCGGGCAATTCGAGCGCCGAGGGCTCGGCGATGTCGAAGCCGTCGATGAGGCGGTTGCCGACCAGGTCGAGGTAGCCGGAGACCGCCGCGCCCGCTTCGCCGCCGAGGGAACGCAGGCTCGCCAGCACCTCGGCGGGATCGCCGTCGGAGGCGAGGAGCGTCGCGGGCGGCGGCGTCCTGCGCGAACGCCCTCTTCAGACGCTCCATCTCGTCGGAACCACCCGCGGACACCACGGCCGAACCGCGCATCAGGCCGAGCAACTCCGACGGCGGCAGGCCCGTCCAATCGCCGACGTGGGCGAGGAAGTCGCCGGTCGGCAGCACGGCGCCGGCGGTGAAGCGCATGTGCTGGGCGATCATCGCCGCATGGTGGTCGCGGCAGCGCGTCAGATAGGCGACCAGCTCCGCGTCGGAGAGGGCGTCCGGATCGACGGCCTGCATCTCCCGGTGCGCGGCGATGGCGGCCGGTTTGCGATGCTCGTCCCAGTCGCGCAGCTGCTCCCGCCAGAGCTTCTGCGCGTAGACCTGCTCGGCGCGCTGCAATGCGCTCGGGGATCTCGGCGTCCGGAGCCGGCAGCACCTGGTTGTAGCCGAAGCCGTTCACGTAGCCGATCTGGAGGCCGTCGATGAGCATCCCGTAGAAGCGGGCGAAGTCGTTGGTGCCCCGCTTGAAGGCGGCGGGATGCGTCTCCTGGAAGTAGCGCGTCATCGGGCGCGGGAAGTGGACGGGATCCTGCTCCCACGATCCCGGTCCTGGCGGCTCAAAGCGAAGCGCACTCGAGGTGTCTGAAGCAGTCATCGCGGTTCCCCTCTCTCGGACGGCCCGCGCATCTCGCGGTGCCGTCGGCGACTATATTCTCGATCGGCGCGGAGGGTGAAACGGTGCGGCTGCCCGCGGTCTACGCCCTGTCACCGTCCACGACAAAGCCCGACCCGCTGCTGAGGTATTCTGGCGGGCCGGCGCACGAAAGCAGACGAAGGCGGGAATCTTGACCCGACGCACGGCGCAGGCAATTGGAAGCGATGCGTCGGGTCGTGATGGGAGTGATCCTCCTCGGGCTCCCCGCCCCGGCGGCGGCGCAGGATGTCGGCAAGCAGATCGAGCAGGCGCTCAACCTGGTGGAGCAGGCGGTGGAGCAGTCGCTCGCGCGCGCCCTGCCGCTGCCGGCGCCCTCGGCCGGCGTGTCGTATTCTTTCGATCCCGCGACCGGCAACTTCCAGCGCGATCCCTCGACCTTCGGTCAGGTCTACCTCGAGCGCGCCGACCCGCTGGGGGCGGGACGCTTCAACGTGTCGGCCATGTATCAGTACGTCACGCTCGACGAGATCGAGGGTCATGACAGTGGCGACCTGCGCACCGCGGATCCGATCCCGCTCCCGGACGTCTTTGCCGCCGTGGCCCTGCCCAGCCTGCGTTTCTCCGCCAACGTGCAGCAGGTGCTCCTCTCGGTCTCGTACGGCATCACCGACGTGCTCGAAGCGAGCCTCGCGATGCCCATCGTCTACAGCCACATCGCCGTCGACGCCCCGGTGAGCGCGGCCGCGGTCACGCCCGACAACGAGTTGGTGCTGATCAATGAGCGGCTCACCAGCGCCAGCAACGACGTCGGCGTCGGCGACGTGTTCCTGCGCGGCAAGTACCGCTTCGCCGAATTCTCCGATGTCCACCTCGCCGCCGGCATGCTGCTGCGCCTGCCGTCGGGCGACGTCGGCGATCTGCAGGGCATCGGTTTCGTCGAGCTGACGCCGTCGTTGATCGCCTCGACGCGGGTCTTCCGGCCGGCATCATGGGCGCGCCTGCAGGGGCACTTCAACGGCGCCATCGCGCTGGACACCGAGGACGTCGGCAACAGCGAAGGGCGCTGGGGTGTGGGCTTGGACTGGGGCCTGACCGAGTCGCTCACCGCCGGCATCGCCGTCCTGGCGCAGAACCAGTTCCAGCGCGTCGCCCCGACCGGCACGTTCACCATCCCGCGCTGCAAATCCGATCTCGTCACCTGCGCCAGCGATCTGTCGGTGCGGATGGGGACGCAGCAGCTCTACGGCTTGTCGGGCGACCGACCGGACTACTACGACTTCTCGATCGGCGGCCGCGGCGCGCTGTGGCGCGACACCCTCTTCGGGTTCGTCAACGTCGTCATCCCGTTGAACGATGGCTTCGTGCGCACGGACCCGATTCCGCTGGTCGGGCTGGAAGGCACGTTCTGAGGCAGAAGGATCGGAATTGGTGAAGGCTACGAGCGCCGCACGCCGCGCATCAGCCATTTGCCGTCCTTGCGGACGACGATGGTGCTGAGGCGGACCTCGAGCGCGACTTCCTTGTCGCTGTTGCGGTCGCGGAAGACGTCGCGGCGGGTGAAGGTGACGACGCCCTCGTCGCCGTCGAGCAGCACGTCGATGTCCCCGACGGTGACCTTCAGGCCGTCGGCGGATTCGAAGTAGCGGTCGAAGCCGGCGCGCTGCTCGTCGTTGAGGCTGACGTGCGTGGCGGCGACCGCTTCGACGTCCTTGTGTTCGAGCGCCGCACGATAGGCCTCGAGCAGCGCCGCCACCTCCGGGTCGGCGTCGTCGGCCCAGGCGACGCCGATTCCGATCCAGTGCAGCCACGACGTGCGCTCACGGCGCACCGGCGCGCGACTCTCCGGCGCCTCGCCGAAGGTGTCGGCAAGGCGGCGGTAGCCGTCGAGCGTTTCGCGCGTGCGCAGGGCGAACAGCGCCGTCTGCTCGGCCGCCGACAGGTGGACGCCGAGGGCGGCGATGAGCGACGACGCGAGCTCGTTCTGGAGCTCGATCAGCGCCTCGGGTGCGCCGCGCACGGTTTCCGAGGCGTCGAGCAGGCCGGTGGAGATGTCGACGACGCGGGCGTCGAGCAGCACCTCGCCATTCTGCAGCGTCAGCGAGCCGGAGATCATCTTGTCGATGCCGAGCGTCTCCGCCACCTCGATCTCGGTCAGGCCGCGGCGCTGGCGCAGGAAGTCGATCTTCTCGCGCGAGAACACGCGCAGCGTGTCCACTTTGCTGAGGAGCGTGTTGAGGCCGTCGCGGGTGGTGTCCTGCATCCACTGCGGCACCTCGCCGAGGGCGCTGACGCCGGTGACGCCGACGGTGACCACCGCGCCGTCCGCACGCGCCGGCCGCGCCTGCGAGCGGACAGCCGATGAGGCCACCGGGGCGCGCCACCAGCCGGCGCGGTAGGCGAACACCGCGCCGGCGGTGACCAGCAGGAGCGCCAGGGCGGCGGCCAGCGCCAGGCCCGGCGATCGGCGGTGCGGCTTCGGCGCCGATGCCGGCTGGCCGGCGCCGGCGGCGTCGAGGACGTACACCCGCATCTTGTCGCGGATGTTCTTCAGCGATTTGGCGCCGAGATCGCGGACCGGCACCTTCACCCGGTTGCGCACGGCGCGGTAAACGTCCTCGGAGACGGTGATGCCGCCGGGCGGCGCGATCGCCTGGATGCGGGCGGCGACGTTGACGCTGTCGCCGAGGATCTCGGTGCCGGAGCGGACGACGTCCCCGAGGTGGATGCCGATGCGGATACGCACCGGATCGCCCTCGTGGCCGTGGGCGGCGAGCTCGCTCTGGATCTCGATCGCCGCCTGCACGGCGTCGACGGCGCTGGAGAACAGGGCGACGAAGCAGTCGCCGACGAAGACGTCGAGGGTGCCACCGTGGCGCGGTACGACGGCGGCGAAGACGTCGCGGATGCGCATCAGCGCGTCCACCGCGCGCGACTCGTCCTCGCCCATCAACCGGCTGAAGCCGGTCATGTCGGCCAGCAGCACCGCGTGCAGGCGCCGCGAGCCGCCGGTGGCGTCCGTCATCGGCGCATCGTACCGGGATCGGACTTCGGGATTCAACGTGAGTTCGCCGCGAACGGCGCGGAGTCGCGGTCGTGTTCTGGCCAATGCCCGTATTTCCGCGCCGCGGAGGGGGGCTGTCCCTGGTGTTGTCCGTTTCGTCCGATCGAGATCAGCGGGTCCGTGACGTGGTGTCTCCGTGTGGGAGTGCCTCAGCTTGATTGGCGCGGCCGTGCCCCGCTGCTCGGATGGCCGCGAGGCCGGTCAGATGGAGTCACCACCCTCAGTGTGACGCTGGCAGGCTCGACCGTCCCGTGTCCAACCGGCACCGCCCATGCGCCTCGCTTCCGTCCGGACGCCCGCGGCCCGTCGCTCCAAACGCGCGACCTGCTCTGATCCAGCCCTACGTCCACTCCCATCACGCTCGAAATGTCAGTCCCGCGCGCCGCCTCGATGACCCTGGGCTCGTTCGATCGCGCCGATCGCGAACGCCGCTCGGCGCAGTTGGGATGGATGGCGAGCGCCTGTCGCAGCTACACCATCGCGTCGTCGGGCGGGGAGTGAACCGCCCGCATGCAGCAGGGCCGGGTGGACTGTTCGGGAGGGTGAGCAGCGCAAGCGGCGCGCAGAGCCAACCGGAGAGCGACAGGCGCGGAGCTCTACGTGCGCCGGGTCTTGCGTGACAATCGTCGGCGTCGCCACAGCAGGGCGATGGGGAGCGCGAGCAGCCACGCCGGGTCCGTTCCGCTCGGCGCGGTCGTCTGACAGCCGTCGTCGTCGTTGTGTCGGCGCGGGCTGGGGGGCATGGCTGGCGTCGCCGTGATCGTGGCGGTGGCCGGCGGCGGGAAGGGCGTGTTGGTCGGAAGCGGGGATGCGGTTGGCACCTCGCGGACCACGATTGAGCCGTCGACGCACGCGGCCGACTGCGCTTCGTTCACGGAGGAGGTGTCGCAGGCGAGCGGATACGTGCCCAAGGTCGCATCGAGAGCGATCCTGATCTCACAGCTGTAGAGCACGGAGCCGTCCGGCATTGGATCGGCATCGCTAGAGGCGAAAACGAGTGCCCGCAGCGTACAGACGTCAGCCTCGTCACAGTCGAGCGTGAAGGTGGCGTCCGCGTTGTTCCCCGGATTCACCGTGCAGCGTGCTTGGCCATCGCCGTCGGTGGCGAACTGGATCTCGGGACCGAGGGTGATGTCGTTCTGCGTTTCGAGAACGTCGATCGTCGTCCGCAGCCGCACATTGATCGTAAGGGTTTCACCTGGCGCGCCGATGGCCGAAGCGATGACGAAGGTTGTATCGGCACCCACGGTTGGCTCGGCGCTAGCCGTGGGCGTCGGCGACGGCGTGCTGGTTGGCGTCCAGAAGGGGGTGGTCGTCGGCGTATCGGCCCGAGTCGGGGCCGGTGTTGCGGTTTCGGTTGGGGTGACGGTCGGCTGTGGCGGCGGTGTGTCTGTCGCCAGCGCGACAGCCGTCTGCGTTGCTGTTCGAGTCGGCGAATCCGTTGATGTGGGGCTCGGCGCGTTGGTCGGTGCCTCGGTGGGGGTGTCGGTCGGTGTGTCCGTCGGCGCCTGGGTTGGCGTGCCTGTCGGCGTCTCGGTCGGGGTCTGAGCCGGCGTGTCGGTCGCAGTCGGCGTTTCCGTCGGCGTGTCCGTGGGGATTTCAGTGGCCGTGAGGGTTGACGTCACGGTCGGTGTCACCGACGGGGTGTCGGTCGGCGTATCGGATGGGATCTGAGTCGGCGTCAGAGTGGGGGTGTCGGTCGCCGTCGGGGTCGCTGTCGCTGTCGGGATCTCGGTCGGGGTCCGAGTCGGTGTGTCGGTCGTCGTCGCGGTGGCGGTTGGCGTCTCCGTCGGCGAGTCAGCGGCCGTGTTGGTCGGCGTGATTGTCGCCGCCTCCGTCGGAGTCTCCGTCGGCGTGTCGGTTCGAGTTGGAGTCGGCGTGTCGGTCGGAGCTGGCGTCAACGTGGCGGTCGGCGTCTCGGTCGGGGTCTGAGTCGGCGTGTCGGTCGCAGTTGATAGTGGCGTCCCCGTGGGGGTTTCAGCGGCCGTGACGGTTGACGTCACGGTGGGTGTCACCGACGGGATGTCGGTCGGCGTGTCGGTTGGGATCTGAGTCGGCGTCAGAGTGGGGGTGTCGGTCGCCGTCGCTGTGGCGGTCGGGATCTCGGTCGGGGTCGGAGTCGGTGTGTCGGTCGTCGTCGCTGTGGCGGTCGGGGTCTCGGTCGGGGTCCGAGTCGGTGTGTCGGTCGTCGTCGCTGTGGCGGTAGGCGTCTCCGTCGGCGTGTCAGTGGCCGTGTTGGTCGGCATGACTGTCGCCGTCTCCGTCGGAGTCTCCGTCGGCGTGTCGGTCCGCGTTTGAGTCGGTGTGTCGGTCGGAGCTGGCGTCAACGTGGCGGTCGGCGTCTCGGTCGGGGTCTGAGTCGGCGTGTCGGTCGCAGTAGGTGTCGATATTGGCGTCCCCGTGGGGGTTTCAGTGGCCGTGACGGTTGACGTCACGGTCGGTGTCACCGTCGGGATGTCGGTCGGCGTGTCGGTTGGGATCTGAGTCGGCGTCAGAGTGGGGGTGTCGGTCGCGGTCGCTGTGGCGGTCGGGGTCCGAGTCAGTGTGTCGGTCGCCGTCGCCGTTGCGGTCTCGGTCGCCGTTGCCGTCACGGTTGGGGTCTCCGTCGGCGTATCAGTGGCCGTGCTGGTCGGCGTGACTGTCGGCGCCTCCGTCGGAGTCTCAGTCGGCGTGTCAGTTGGCGTGTGAGTCGGTGTGTCGGTCGCCGTCGCTGTGGATGTGGGCGTGTCCGTCCGCGTGTGGGTGGCGGTGCTGGTCGGCGTGACTGTGGGCGTGTAAGTCGACGTATCGGTCGCCGTTGCCGTCACCGTTGGGGTCTGCGTCGGCGTGTCAGTGGCCGTGTTGGTCGGCGTGACTGTCGGCGCCTCCGTCGGAGTCTCCGTCGGCGTGTGGGTCGGGGTGAGGGTCGCCGTGCTGGTCGGTGTCTCGGTCGGCGTGTCGGTCACCGTTGACGTGTCCGTCGGCGTGTCGGTCGGAGTCGGCGTCTCCGTCGGAGTGTCCGTCGGCGTGTCGGTGGGGGTCTGAGTCGGCGTATCGGTCGACGTTGTCGTCACCGTCGGCGTGGCCGTCGGTGTCTCGGTCGGGGTGTCGGTCACCGTCGGCGTGTCCGTCGGCGTGTCGGTGGGGGTCGCCGTCACCGTCGGCGTGTCGGTCGGGGTGTCGGTCGGCGTCGCCGTCACCGTCGCCGTGCTGGTCGGTGTGTCCGTCGGCGTGTCGGTCACCGTCGGCGTGTCCGTCGGCGTGTCGGCGGGGGTCGCCGTCACCGTCGGCGTGTCGGTCGGGGTGTCGGTCGGCGTTGCCGTCACCGTCGCCGTGCTGGTCGGTGTGTCCGTCGGCGTGTCGGTCACCGTCGGCGTATTCGTCGGCGTGTCGGTCGGGGGTCGCCGTCACCGTCGGCGTGTCGGTCGGGGTGTCGGTCGGCGTCGCGGTCACCGTCGCCGTGCTGGTCGGTGTGTCCGTCGGCGTGTCGGTCACCGTCGGCGTATCGGTCGCGGTGTCGGTCGGGGTCGCCGTCACCGTCGGCGTATCGGTCGGGGTCTCGGTCGGCGTGTCGGTCACCGTCGCCGTAGCGGTTGGCGTCTCCGTCGGCGTGTCGGTCACGGTCGGCGTATTCGTCGGCGTGTCGGTCGACGTTGCCGTCACCGTCGGCGTGTCGGTCGGGGTGTCGGTCGGCGTCGCCGTCACCGTCGCCGTGCTGGTCGGTGTGTCCGTCGGCGTGTCGGTCACCGTCGGCGTATCGGTCGGGGTGTCGGTCGGGGTCGCCGTCACCGTCGGCGTATCGGTCGGGGTCTCGGTCGGGGTGTCGGTCACCGTCGCCGTAGCGGTTGGCGTCTCCGTCGGCGTGTCGGTCACGGTCGGCGTGTCCGTCGGTGTCTCGGTCGGCGTCGCCGTCACCGTCGCCGTGCTGGTCGGTGTGTCCGTCGGCGTGTCGGTCACGGTCGGCGTATTCGTCGGCGTGTCGGTCGGCGTTGCCGTCACCGTCGGCGTGTCGGTCGGTGTCTCGGTCGGCGTCGCCGTCACCGTCGCCGTGCTGGTCGGTGTGTCCGTCGGCGTGTCGGTCACCGTCGGCGTATCGGTCGGGGTGTCGGTCGGGGTCGCCGTCACCGTCGGCGTGTCGGTCGGGGTCTCGGTCGGGGTGTCGGTCACCGTCGCCGTAGCGGTTGGCGTCTCCGTCGGCGTGTCGGTCACGGTCGGCGTGTCCGTCGGTGTCTCGGTCGGCGTCGCGGTCACCGTCGCCGTGCTGGTCGGTGTGTCCGTCGGCGTGTCGGTCACGGTCGGCGTGTCCGTCGGCGTGTCGGTCGGCGTCGCGGTCACCGTCGGCGTGTCCGTCGGTGTCTCGGTCGGCGTCGCCGTCACCGTCGCCGTGCTGGTCGGTGTGTCCGTCGGCGTGTCGGTCACCGTCGGCGTGTCGGTCGGGGTCTCCGTCGGGGTGTCGGTCACCGTCGCCGTAGCGGTTGGCGTCTCGGTCGGCGTGTCGGTCACCGTCGGCGTGTCCGTCGGGGTCGCCGTCACCGTCGGGGTCTCCGTCGGCGTGTCGGTCACCGTCGGCGTGTTCGTCGGCGTCTCGGTCACCGTCGGCGTGACGGTCGGCGTTGCCGTCGGCGTTGCGGTCAGGGTGGCGGTCGGAGTCTCTGTCGGTGTGTCCGTCGGAGTGGGGACGTATTCGGCCGTCACGTCGGTCACGGTGGGATCATTCGGCGCCGCGGTGCTCGGATCGTCGCTTCCTCCGGTCGGGAATCCGTAGCTGTATCCCAGAGCTTGGTTCGAGACCTGGGTCACCCCCATGGGAAGCGGGTTGTTGATCGTCACCAGGAAGCTGCCCCTGACCCGCACACCGGGCGCAATCGTCCCGATATCGACCGCAACTTCCGTGTCGCCGGGGGTGTTGCCGCTGGTGATCGTTCCGTGGTCGATCTGCAGCGTTCCGACCACCAACGTCGTGTTGGGGTCGGGCGTGTCCGTCGAGCTGATGGCCTCGAGGGGCGTGTTGCCGGTATTCGTAAAGTCGAACGCATACAGGAGCGTATCACCGGCACTGGGGATGCCGTTGTGATCCGCATCGGTATAGAGGGCGGCGGTCTTGTAGGCGCTGCCAATGGGCACTTGGGTCACCTGCGTGACGGTCGGATCGTTCAACAGCGGGGTGCTCGGATCGTCGGTACCGCCAAGCGGGGACCCGAAGCTGTACCCCAGGGCTTGATTGGACACCTGGTTCACGCCCAACGGCAGTGGGTTGTGGATCGTCACCAGGAAGCTGGCCGTCAGCCGCTCGCCGACCGGAATCGTCCCGATGTCGATCGCAACCTGCGTGTCGCCGACGTCGTTGCCGCTGGTGATCGTCCCGCGGTTGATCTGCACCGATCCGACCACCAGCGACGTGTTGGAGTCGGGAGTGTCGACCACCGTGATGCCGGTGAACGCCGTGTTTCCGGTATTGGTAAAGTCGAAGAGATACAGCAGCGTATCACCGGCGCTGGGAGCGCCGTTGCCGTCGGCGTCGTTGAAAAGTGTGGCGGTCTTGGTCGCAATGCCGGCCGGGGCGGCGGTCACCTGGGTCACGCGTCGGATCATTCGGCGCCGCGGTGCTCGGATCGTCGGACACCCCTCTTGGGATCCCGTTGATCAATCCGCGGCTCTGATTCGATACCTGGGTCACTCCCGGTGGCAGCGGATTGTTGATCGTCACCAGGAAGCTGCCCGTCACGCGGCCGCCGCCGCCGGGAACGGTTCCGAGGGTCGCGGCGACTGACGTATCGCCGGGGTTGTTGCCGCTGGTAACCGTCCCTTGGCTGACCTGTACCGATCCGACCACCAACGTCGTGTTGGGGTCGGGAGTATCGGTCTCGCTGACGTTGGGAGCGCCAATGTTGCCGGTGTTGATGAACTCAAATTGATACAGCAGCGTGTCGCCCGGACTCGGTACGCCGTCATCGTCGGCATCGATGAACAACGTGGCGATCTTGGTTCCTTGCCCGGCGGGTAACGGCGGTCACGGTGGTGACCGTCGGATCGCGCTCTGCCGGCGTCGTCGGGTCGTCACTCGGCTGCGTCGTGAAGTTTGTTCCGCTCACCTCCGCTTGATTGCTCACCTGCGTCACTCCCGCCGGCAGCGGGTCGACGATCGTGACACGGAAGCTCGATCGTCGTGCTCCCGCCGCCGCCCGGCAGCGTGCCGACGTTCACGACGACGCGGGTGTCCCCGGGTGTATTGCCGACCGCAACGGTGCCATCGTGGATCTGCACCGACCCCACCACCAGCGCGGTGTTGTTGTCGGGAATGTCGGTGAGCGTCACCCCGGCGGCGGCCTGATTGCCGCTGTTGCGAATCGCGAGTTGATACCGCAGCGTGTCGCCGGGTGATGGAACACCGTTGCTGTCGGCATCCGTATCCAGGATCGACGGTCTTGCTGACCGCCACGGCGGGAGCGGTGGTGACGCTGGTGATCGTTGGATCATCGACGGCCGGCGTGTCGGGATCGCCGGTCAGCTTGGTCGTGAAGTTCGCGCCGGTGACGGAGCCTTGATTGCGAACGGCCGTGACGCCGGCGGGGAGCGGATCGTTGATGGTGGCGCGGAACGTGATGATCACGCTCGCGCCGTTGCCCGGAATGGTGCCGACGGCGACCGTGGCCGTGGTATCGCCCGGCGTATTGCCCTGCGTCACGGTCCCGGCGCTCGTCTGCACGGACCCGGCAACCAACTGCTGGTTCGGTCCCGGCAGGTCGTTGAAAACAATGGCGCTGCCGGCGGCGTCGCCAAAGTTCGCAATCGTCACACGATAGAGCAGCGTGTCGCCGGGCGACGGCGCGCCGTCGGCGTCCGCATCGACCTGCAAGCTGGCGGTCTTTGGTCGCCAAGATATTCGGAGCGGCGGTGACGTTGGTCACGGTCGGGTCCGCGCTCCCGGCCGAGCGGGGTCATCCGTCAGCAGCGTCGGCGATTGGTCGCTGCTGACGCTGCCTTGGTTGGCCACCTGCGTCACGTATGCCGGGAGCGGGTCATTGATCATCACGTTGAACGAGACCGTGACGCTGTCGCCGCCACCGGCGATCGTTCCGAAGTTCACTGTGACCGGCGGCGCGCCGCCGTTTCCGTCTGCCACGCTGCCGCGGCTGGTGGCGACACTGCCGGCGACCAGGCTGGTGTTGCTGCCCGGGCTGTCGGTGAGCGTGACCGTGGTGGCGGCGGTATTCCCGACGTTGGTCACCTGCACCTGGTAGAGCAAGGTGTCCCCGGGCGAGGGCTGTTGGTCGCTATCGGCGTCGATGAGCAGCGTCGCGATCTTGGTGGCTCTGAGGACCGCCTCTGCATCGATGATCGTCACCGTCGGGTCGCTATTCCCACGCCTGCGACGGGTCGTCAGTGAGCGCAACCGGCAGCTCGTTGCTGCTGACGCGGCCTTGATTGCTGATCTGCGTGACCCCTGCGGCGACCGGAGTATTGATGTCGACCAGGAAGACGATGGTGACACTGCCGGACGCCGGCACCGTCCCCACATCGACCGCGACGGTCGTGTTCCCCGTCACGTTGCCGCTGGTGACCGTCCCCTGCGTGGTGGTCACCAACCCGATGACCAAGGGACTGTTCACATCGGGCGTGTCGTTGAAGACGACGCCGGTCGCTGCCGAGTTGCCGGCGTTGACGATGACAATCTGGTACTGCAGGCGATCCCCCGGCGAGATATCGCCGTCGCAGTCGTTGTCGAGCGCCAGCGTCACGGTCTTCTTGGCGCGCAGCAGGGGTGCCCCGGTGACCTGGGTGACGGTGGGATTGCTGCTCCCCCCGACCGACGGGTCGTCGGTGAGCAGCGTCGGCAACTCGTTGCTCGCCACCGTTCCCTGATTCGAAACGCTCGTCACCCCGGGGGGCAGCGCGTTGATGGTGACGTCGAACGTGATGGTCACCGAGCCACTGGCCGCGATCGTGCCAAGGTCGATCCGGACCGGCGGCGTTCCGCCGTTGCCGCTGATGATCGAGCCCTGGGTTGTCGTCACCGAGGCTGCCACCAGGGTGGTGACGCTGCTGGGAATGTCGTTGAACACCACGCCCGTCGCGGCGCCGTTGCCGCTGTTCGCGATGGTCACCTGGTAGCGCAGGACGTCGCCGGGCGAGGGCACGCCGTCGAGATCGTTGTCGGTGAGCAACGTCGCGATCTTCTGCGCGCTCAGCGCCGGCTTCGGCGTCGGCGTGCTCGTCGGCGTGCGCGTCGGCGTCGCGGTCGCGGTCGGCGTGTCGTCGGTGTCTGGTCGGGGTGTGCGTCGCCGTCGCCGTCGTCGGTTGGCGTCTCCGTCGGCGTGTCGGTCACCGTCGGCGTGTCCGTCGGTGTCTCGGTCGGCGTCGCCGTCGCGGTCGGCGTGTCCGTCGGGGTGTCGGTCGGGGTGTCGGTCGCCGTCGGCGTCGCGGTTGGCGTCTCCGTCGGCGTCGGTCGGTCACCGTCGGCGTGTCGGTCGGGGTGTCGGTCGGGGTCGCCGTCACCGTCGGTGTGTCCGTCGGTGTCTCGGTCGGGGTGTCGGTCACCGTCGGCGTCGCGGTAGGCGTCTCCGTCGGCGTGTCGGTCGCCGTCGGCGTGTCGGTCGGGGTGTCGGTCGGAGTTGCCGTCACCGTCGGCGTGTCCGTCGGCGTGTCCGTCGGGGTTGCGCTCGCGGTCGGAGTGTCCGTCGCCGTGTGAGTAGCGGTCTGTGTGGGCGTCTCGGTCGGCGTGACCGTCGGCGTCGAGGTCGCGGTCAACGTCGGGGTCTCGGTCGATGTGCCGGTTGCCGGGGGTGTGCCCGTCGGAGTCTGACTGACGGTCGGTGTCAGGGTCGGCGTGTGCGTCGTGGTCGGCGTCAGCGTGATGGTCGGGGTCAGGGTCGGCGTGCTTGTCGGCGTCTCAGTCGGCGTGGCGGTCGCTTGTCGGGGTCGCGGTCGCCGTGTTTTGCGGTGTTGCGGTGGCGGTCTGCGTCGGCGTCTGAGTCGGTGTGGGCGTCGGGGTATCGGTCGGCGTATTCGTCGGCGTCCCGGTCGGAGTGCTGGTGATCGTCGGCGTCCGCGTCGGCGTGTTGGTGATCGTCGGCGTCACTGTCGGCGTATTCGTCGGCGTTCGGGTCGATGTGCTGGTGGGCGTCTGCGTCGGCGTATTGGTCGGCGTCGCGGTGATGGTCGGCGTGGTCGTCGGGGTGGTGGTCGCGGTTTGGGTCGCCGTGCGCGTGGCCGTCGCGGTCGGTGTCCTGGTCGATGTCGACGTTGGGGTGATCGTCGGCGTCGCCGTGGGAGTGATCGTCGGCGTCACCGTCGGCGTGCTGGTCGGCGTGCTGGTCGGAGTCGGTGTCGGCGCCAGCGCCAGCGCGAGGTACAGCAGCTGCGTTGCGACCGCGTCGTTCGTCGTCCAGTTCAGCGTGAACCCGTCACCATTGAAGCTAGTCAAGTCAGCCTGCGCATCGATGGCGGGCGAGTCGTTGTCCACCTTCACGAAGACCTTGCTGATCTTGTCGATGCCGTCGACTTTCGTCGTGTGCTTGTGGTCCGAGTCCTGCAGTGCCGAGCTCCCTTGCGCGGCGCCGGCGCTGGCGCCGATCCCGTAACGCGACTGAGCGACAGGATCGGCTTGGGACACGTCCTGGAAACTGGACAGCAGGAGCAGGCTTGGTTGAAATCCGATCCCTGCAACGGACTGGCTCGCAGGCGCGCTCGACGTACTCTTCGAGAAGCTGCCGGCCTTCGCGGTGACGCCCTTCAACGCGAGAGAGAACATCTGGTTCAGTGTCCCTCCGGCCGTGGTGAAGTCGACCGTGAACCCGTCGCTGTTCATGGACACCCACGAGGCCTTCTTGACGACGCTCCCGTCCGCTGTCGAAGACGAAAATGCCCGCGTTGGTTTGCTGGCCGCGCTGCGTATCGCTCGTTCCGCTGTTGTCGACGCTGAGAATGCTGTCGGCCCATTGATTTCCGCTGGCATCCATGACGCCCAGGCCGAAGGCGGCATCACCTACCGAGATCGGCAGCGCCCCGACGATGCCGCCGGCGTCGGCATGGATGACGACGTCCGGTCGAAAGCCCACGCCGCTGACCGTCTGGCTCCCCGTCGTGGTGGGCATCGTCCACTCGACCACCTTGGCCGAGACGCTCGCCCCTCCGATCGCGATGAAGTGAATGCGGTATGCGGTGCTGTTGTTGGTGGTCCAATTGAGTGTGAAGCTCGTCGCATTCCACGACGAGAGGTCGGCTTCGGCGAGCAGCGTCTGGCCCCACTGGACAAGGGTGAGCGCCTTCGCGGCCAACCGGCGACTGGCATTGGAGGTCTTGACGTTGTCCTGGCTCGCCGTGCCGACCGACCTGCTGGTCGTTCCGTCGGTCACACCGAAGCCAAAGATGAAACTCGGACTGAAGGTTTCGCCGGTCTTCCCGTCGGTCCAGAGAATGATCGCCTTGGGCGTTTCGCCGAGACCATGCGCGATGGTCTGGCTGGCGGGTGCGACCCCGGTCGCTTTGGTGAAGCTGCCGACCGTGAAGCTGGCGAGCGCCGGCGGTGCACGCAGCAGGCCGGCGCACACGATGAAGACGAGGGCGACGCCCCGCAACGTGCGGATCCTCGCCTGCGCTTCTTCGGCGCGTGTTCGTGCGCGCGCACAGTCGCGGACGTTCGTCATCACACCCCAGTCCAAGGTCTCCGCGCTACGGCCGAACGCTCGACGGGGTGTCCGATCTCACTGACTGACGGCCGCTCCCTCGTCAGTCGCGGGCCGCGGTGTGCGGCGTTCGCGTTCAGATCGAGAACCCCGGCAACTTCCTCGCGGGATCCAGACCGTGTGGCTCCATGGCGAACAGCCACTGCTTCGCATCGATGTCGAGCTGCATCCGACTCATGAGTACCTCCGCCGGGTGAAGAGGAACTTCGCGCCGGCCTAGCCGCCATTCTACGTGCAGGGACTGCAACGGCGTAAGACGGTATTGCTACGCGCGTGGTTCCACGCGGGCGGCCCACAATGTAGCCACCGGACAACTGTCGGGAACCTGCACTGGGCGCTGGGGCGATCGGTTGCAGCCAGCATCACAGCCTACGGAGTGCGCTCTGCTATACCGCATGCTGTTCGTTCGCGCCTGTCCTCGCGCGGCCCAGGAGATGGTGCTCGACGCGCACGATCGCGCCGTCGCTTCTTCACTGGCGCCTGCCAGCGCGGGACCTACGACAACCGGACGACGGCGGTGGAGGCGATGCTCATTGGCAAGGAGCCGCTCTACGATGGCCGCTTCCTGCAGGTGTGCGGCCACGACCTGATCATAGCCGGCCCCTGACGCCGGCGTCGGGGTGAGAGAAGGGGCAGGTCGAGAACCAAGTCGGTTCGCTCGACGGGGTGTGGACGGCGGCGGTGCAGTGGCACGGACAGGGTAGGGCGGGGCACGCCCCCCGCCGCGCCCGAGGTGGCGCGGCGCGGCCGCGGCGGGCCGGGACGGCCCGCCGCACATCAGCCGGCGATGAAGTTCTCCATCGCCCGCGCCAGGGCGAGCTCGTCCTCGTCGGACGAGGGGACGAGGAAGGCGTCGCCGAACTTCTCGGCGAAGTTGTCGCGCAGGACGCACTCCGTCGGGCGCGGCGAGCGCGGTCCGATGTCGGCGATGTAGTGGCAGATGGTGAGAGCCTCGCCGTGGCGCCGGATCAGGTCGGCGCGCCAGTGCTCGACGGCCTCGCTCGCGTCGGGGAAGAGGAGCGAGTAGGCCACGCAGTACCTGGCGAGCGGCGTCGGGTGCGCCTGCGACGGCGTCACCTCGACGGGGCGGTTGCGCACCAGCCGCGCGACGAGGTCCGCGATCAGCGGCCGGCCCTCGCGGGCGAGTTGGAGCACGTAGACGAGCGCCCGCCCGTCGGCCTGCACGAGCTCGTCGAAGCGCCGCAGCAGGATCTCGACGAAGCGATTGCCCTCGGCGCCGCCGTTCGAGGTGAGCGTGCCGGCGATGCCGTCTGGCGTGGGCACGAAGGGCGGATTGGCGAGGAGCAGATCGGCCTTGGCCTCGGGGATGAAGGTCGCGATGTCGCCGGTGATGGTGGTGAAGCTCTCGGCGGCGAGGCCGTTGAGCGCGGCGTTGGCGCGATGGAAGTCTGCCGCGCGCGGGTTGATGTCGAGCAGATCGAGGTGCGACGCCCCGAGCTTCAGCGCCATGAGGCCGATGCCGCCCGAGCCGGCGAAGGGCTCGCAGACGCGCTTGCCGCGCACCGCCTCGGGGAAGTGCAGCATATGGTTCATCAGGGCCGCCTGCGGCGTGCCGAGCGGCAGGATGCGCAGGGGGTCGGCCTTGGTGAATACCTCGGTCCTGATCGCCAGCCCGTTGTCGAAACGGTTCAGGATCTCGTCCCCGACAGACTCACGCGTCTGTCGCACCAGATCGGAGAGAGCCGTGCGTTGCGTCATCTGGTGCGCCTCCCATCTTTGCATTTGCGCGCCTCCCACCTTTCCATCGCGCCGCGGACTCGAGGCGGCGGGCGCGAGGTTGCAGGTCGACCGCGGATTGCACGGATGCCACGGATTCGGTTGCGATTCGAGCCGCAGGGACCGGGCCACACTTGGCGTCCCGGTACGCGCGCATCGGTGTGATCCGTGACATCCGTGGTTCACGCCATGGGCATAACCCATCGCCCAGGTTGCAGGGCCCTGGTAGTGGATAATGCCGGCAAGACACGCTGGTCTTCGGCTTGGATGCGGATGGTGTTCGGTCTGCTGAACATGAAGGCGCGCCTGGTACGCCGATGAGCGAACGATCGTGGCGCTGGGGCCGATGGCTGGCCGCCGTGACCGGCCTGCTGTGGTACCTGCGCTGGGCGGGTGCGAGCACCCTCGACGTCACCTCGCTCGACTGGCTGACGACAGCCGACTGGAACCAGCACCTCCTCGGGTGGCTGTTCTTCCGCAACACACCCTGGGCGCTTCCCCTGGGCAGCCTCCCGAACATGCTCTATCCGGTTGGCTCGACGGTGGGCTCCACCGACTCGAATCCGCTCGTCTCGGTGCTGTTGAAGCCGGTTTCGGCGCTGCTGCCAATCGACTTTCAGTTCATCGGTCCCTGGCTCGCCGCGTGCTTTGTGCTCCAGGGGTACTTCGGAGCTCGGCTCGTCGGATTGGTGACCCGCTCGCAGGTGCATCAGTGGTTGGCTGGCAGCCTCTTTGTCGTCACACCCGTGCTCTTGGCGCACGTGTGGCACGACACGCTCTGCGCGCACTGGCTGATTCTCGGCCTGCTGCACGACAACCTGGTGCCAATCACCAGAGAGGGGCAGCCCCGAGCCCTTTGTCTCAGGGCGATCGTGTTCTTGCTGATCTCCGCGGGCGTCCACCCCTACCTGGTGGTGATGGTCTGGACGCTGACGGTCTCGCTGCTCGTGCGCCTCTGGCTTCTCGAACATCGTCTTCGGGCGGCCGAGGCACTCTCCTGGTTTGCTGGCTCGCTCGTCGCGCCCGCGTGTGTCTTCGCGCTTCTGGGCTACGCCGGCTCACGACTGGTTGCGCCAGGCTACGGCGACTATTCGGCCGACCTTCTGACCCTGCTCAACCCCATGGGGCGCTCGTGGCTGCTGCCCAGCCTCCCCACGTTGCCAATGCAGTACGAGGGGTTCGCCTACCTCGGCCTCGGAGTCATTGGGCTCTGTGCGTTCAGCCTCGGCGTCTCGGTCAGGCACCATCTCCACCCTCGACGATCCACCGTGCCTCTTCTGGTGGGCTGCGCCCTGCTCGCGGTCTTCTCCTTGTCTCCGACCGTCACGGCGGCAGGCGTGAAGCTGGTCGACCTGAGCGCGGTCTATTACCCGGTGCGCGGGCTGTGCGAGCCCTTCCGCTCGTCAGGTCGCTTCATCTGGCCGTTGCACTACCTGGTGCTCCTGGGAGCAATCGCCGGTGTGGCGCAGGGGCTCGCTAAGCACCCGCGTGCGCTGACGGGTGTTCTCGCCCTGGCCCTCTCGCTGCAGATCGCTGACATGCGACTGATATCGCCCTTCGCTGCCCGGCGCGCGAGACGGATCTCCGATGAAGGTTGGGAGCTGGCCACCGGCAAATACGAACACCTCGCGCTCTTCCCGATGCAGGTGTTCGGGGCCTGCGAACGCTGGACGGGCGATCCCGTCTATCGCTATGCGCTTCACGCCTACCGCAGCCGGATGACCTTCAACAGCGGCATCGTCACCCGTCTGCCCAAGGCCTTCCGCTCCGCGCTCTGCTCGGAGCTGCGCACGTCGATCGAACGCGGCGAGCTCGACCCTGGCACGGTGTATGTCGTAGCGCCCCAAGAGCTGGACCTGTTTCGTCGGGCCGATGCGACGTGCGGAGCTCTCGAAGGGGACATCGTCTGCGTGTCGCCGACAGGAGACGCGGCGTTCCGCGCGTATCTTCGAGATCATCGCCTATAGCCGCATGGAGGGCGCCGCTTCCGCGGCGCCGTTGTCCGACGGTGATCGCGATGCACCCCTTGGGACGAGCCGCGCGCGAGCGCGGCCCGCCGTTCGGTGATCGGTGCGAGGAGTGGGGCGGGCCTGGTGGACCCGCCCCACACGCGGACTACTGGACGTTACGGGCGAGGAACGCGCTCAGCGGAGCCAAGACGTTGTTGTTCGCGTCGTCCTCGGCGGTCAGCACGTCGACGTGGGCGAAGCCCTCGTTCATGTGCACCTCGAAGCCGCCGTTGACGTCGCCGAAGGTCGGGAAGGCCGGGTTCGGCGTGCTCGCATCGACGACGCGCGGGGCGCCGGTGCAGCTCGGCGCGGTGCAGACGCCGATGCTCTGCGCGAACGGCGTGTAGCGGCCCGGCACCGGAGCCAGCCCGTTGGTGCCGCCGAAGCCGATGACCGGGATATTGATCGCTGCCGCCTGCGTGAGGTTCTCGATGTCGCGGCGGCCGCGCCCGACCGAGAGCGCCGTCGAGTCGAGGTTGATCGCCTGGCCGCAGACGGTGGCGGCGTTGGCCGGCGTGCAGGCCGCGCCGACGTTACCCGTGGTGCAGACGCTGCTGGTGCACACGCCGGCGACGCTGGTGACGCTCAGGCCGCTGGCGGGATAGTACCAATCGACGAAGTTGGTGTGGCCCTCGAAGAAGGTGGTCACCATGCGATCGAAACGCGTGACCTCCTTCTCCTGTCCCCAGACGGCGCCCGGCAGCGTCGTCGGCGGGGGGCCGTTGTCCGGCACGGCGGCGGGCGGGAAGGGGCCCTCGTCGAAGTCGAGCCAGGTGGTGAGCGGCCCGACCACGGGACCGGTGGCGCCAACGGAGGTGGCGACGAACGACGCGGCGGCCGCGATGGGACCATCGTCGTCGATGAACGTGCCGATGCCGCCGTAGACCGTCGCCTGCGGCAGCGCGGCGAGCACCGCCAGGTCGGGCACCTTGGCGATCGCATTGTTGCCGGGCGAACCCTGGTCGACCTGCAGGATGATCTGGCCGGTGTCGGGATCGTTCAGGCCCTGGAGCGCGGCGGGCTCGACGGCGGCGAAGATCCGCGCGTTGAGGATCGCCGAGGCGGAGTACGCGGTCGTCGCCGGGGTGCACTTGGGCGGCGTCTGGGCCGCACACGCGGTCGCCTCATTGGTGAGCGTGCAGGCCGTCGTGCCGTCGACGCAGCGGCCGGCGTTGTCACGCACGGCGCCGAAGAGGCCGCCATCGAACTTCGCTTCGATGCGGTCGAGCGTGTCGGTGGTCAACGGGGTGCCGCCGGTGGCGCCGCCTGGGCCCTCCAGCAGCACGAGTCCGCGCAGCTTCGCGTAACCGGGGTCGCTCGGGCCGGTGCCGGTCAGGTTGAAGTCGGTCGCCGCGTAGCGGGCGGCGAAACCGGTGCCGGCCGAATGGCCGCCGAGAAAGACGTTGCCGTTCCTGGCGACCGTGCGCGCCTTCTCGACGATGGCGTCGATGTCGCGCGAGAACATCAGCGGCGTCCAATCGGCGATGAATGCCGTGTCGGCCTGGGCGTTGTGGAACTGCGCGCGGCGGTTCGGACCGGCGACCAGCGCCGGCGAGAGGGGCAGGGTGAGCTCGCCGCCGAAGAGCCAGTCGAGACCGATCTGTGCGTCATTGTGGGCCTCGGCGATGTCGAGGCCGAGGGTGTCCTCGAGCTGGTTCGACCGGCGGTCGTACGCCCAGACCTCGAGCACGAGGCCCTCGTCGACGAAGACGCGCGGAATCAGGTTCTCGGCGAGGATCTTGAAGTCGTTGGCGCCGCCCTCGAAGCCGGGCACGAGGATGAGGATCGCGTCCGGCTGGGTGTCGACCGGTGAGAGGCGGAAGCGCGTGTACCGGGCGTTGTTCAGGTTCACGTCCGTCGAGCCGAACTGCGTCGCGATCTTCGGGTAGGCGGCGGCGGTGACGGCGCCCGTGCCGGGCGTGTCGGCGCCCTCGGCCGGGCTCCTGAGCGAGAAGGTCTCGCGCGGGCAGCTGAGGTTGAGCTGGCCGTCGTCGAACGTGTCGCAGTCGACGGCAAGACCGTCGACGAGATTGAGCGTGAGGCAGACGCGACACTCGACGAGCTCGTCGATGCAGTTGGCCAGGCCCGCCCCGGTCTGCCCGGCGCAGACGCCGGGCATCGCGTGCGCGGTGCTCACGCCCACGCACTTCTTGGCGATGGCGTCGCCGAGCTTTGCCACCTTCTTGGCGATCTTTCCTTTGCTGTCGGCGGCGATCGAGCCGACGGTGAGGCTGTCGGCGACGCAGTCCTCGAGCGAGCTGTTCGCGGTGGCGCCCGCCTTGAGCGTCGACTTCTTGCACTTCAGGAAGGTCTTCATCTTGGTCGCGGCGAGCTTTTCATACGCCTTGGCGACCGCGTTCTGGCAGCCGCAGGCGGCCTTGTCGGTATCGCAATCGATCGCGGCCGTGGTCAGCGATGCGCCGAAGACGTCGGCGAGGAGGGACAGCGACTGGTCGCGCGGCACGCCGCCGACGACGGCCGCCACGGTGCCGCCCGGCAGGCCGAACGTCGGCGGGGTGGCGACGCACAAATCGGCGTGATCGGAGGCGATGCGCGCCTGGAGGTCCGCGATCTTGCCCTTCCCGTCAGCGAGGAGACAGGCGTCGGCGTTCTGGCCGGTCGGCAGCTTGCCGCCGGTCGCCTTCTTCAGGCAGGCGACGTTCGCCTTGCCCTGGGTCGCCGCCAGCTTCGCGGCGTCCTTGTTCAGGGCGTTGAGACACTTCTGCTGACCGCTGTCGAGCTGCGCGAGCGCGCTCGTCGCGCCGACGAGCGTTGCCAGCAGCACGCACCACGAAATCCTCTGAGCCATTGCGTTCCCCCCTCGAGTAGAGCCGCGCAAGCCGCGCGGTACTCTCGTCAGTAGAGTCGCCGTCAGGTGTTTGGCAAGCCGGGACCGCCTCGCCCTTCGTGGGAAGGGCGGGCTTGACGGGTGGCACCGCCTCCGCGATGGTCGAGCAGGCAGTGATCGACGTCGCACAGACCCGTGACCGGGCCGTTCTGGTCGCCGTGGAGCACGGCCGCGGCGCCCTGCTCGACGCGGAGGAATCGCTCGACGAGCTCGCCCGGTTGAGCGAGACCGCCGGCGCCACCGTCGTCGGCCGAGCGGTCCAGGCCACGCGCAAGCTCAGCCCCGGCACGCTGATCGGCTCCGGCAAGATCGAGGAGGTCCGCCAGCAGGTGCAGGACGCCTGCAGCGACCGTGGTCATCTTCGACGACGAGCTGTCGCCGGCGCAGCAGCGCAACCTCGAGAAGGCGCTCGGCGTGCAGCGTCATCGACCGCACCCAGCTGATCCTCGACATCTTCGCGCAGCGCGCCACGTCGCAGGCGGGCAAGCTGCAGGTCGAGCTGGCGCAGCTCGAGTACCTGCTGCCGCGGCTGACCCGGCAGTGGTCGCATCTGTCGCGCCTCGGCCGGCGGCATGGTCGGCAACGCGCGGACCCGGCGAGACGCAGCTCGAGGTCGACCGCCGCCGCGTGCGCGAGCGCATCGCCATGCTGCGCAAGCGGCTGCGCGCAGGTGTCGCGCACTCGCGGCCTGCACCGCGCCGAGCCGCGAACGCGGTGCCGTACCCGATCGTGTCGCTGGTCGGCTACACCAACTCGGGCAAGTCGACGCTGATGAACGCGCCTCACCGACGCCGGGCGTGCTGGTCGCCAACCAGCTCTTCGCCACGCTCGATCCGACGGTGCGCCTGCTGCGCCTGCCCGAGGGCGGCGAAGCGCTGCTGGTCGACACCGTCGGCTTCATCCACAAGCTGCCGCACGGCTTCGTCGACGCGTTCAAGAGCACGCTCGAGGAGGTGCAGACGACGCCAATCTCCTGCTGCACGTCATCGACGGCAGCGATGCGCACGCCAGCCGAGCAGATGACGGTGGTGGAGGCGGTGCTCGGCGAGCTCGGCGCCGGCCAGCTGCCGCGCCTCACGGTGTTCAACAAAGCCGATCTGCCGTCGCCGCCGGGCGGCCGCGCCGCCGTCGACGGACCGACCTGCGCCGTCTCCGCGCGCACCGGCGACGGGCTGCCGCAGCTGCTGCGCCAGATCGGCACGCTGCTGGCCGCGCAGCAGGAGCGCCTGCAGGTGCTGCATCCCGGTCGATCGCGGCGACCTGCTGGCCGCAGATCCACCAGGCCGGCCGCGTCGCCGAGCAGAGCCTGCACGACGGCGCCTTCGCAGGTGACGGCGTACGTGCTCGCCGAAGGTCGCCGGGCGCATCCGCAAGGCGCTGAACGGAGCGGCGTGAGCGAGTGCGCGAGTGACGCCGGTGAGGCAGTGAGCCGGTGAGCCAGTGCGACCGTGTGACTCGCGTTATGCGCTGCCGTAACCCTCACCGGCTCACCGGCTCACTGGCTCACTGGCTCACTGCCTCACCCGCCTGCCATCCGCATCATCTCTTGCTATGACGGGTTCGCGGCCATGTTGACCCTGCCGAACTTCCTGACGCTGCTGCGCATCATCGCGATCCCGGTGTTCCTGATCCTGCTCGCGAACGGCAATCACGCCGCCGCCTTCATGCTCTTCCTGGCGGCGGGGGTCACCGACACCGTGGATGGCGCGCTGGCGCGCCTGACCGACAGCCGCTCCGAGCTCGGGGCGGTGCTCGATCCGATGGCCGACAAGCTGCTGCTGATCGAGCTCGTTCGTCGTGCTCGGATGGAGCGGCGTCATCGCCGGTGTCGCTGGCGGTGCTGGTGGTCCTCCGCGACGTCATCGTCGTGCTCGGCTACGGCGCCGTCTTCGTCGTCGATCACGAATGGATGGAGGTGGCGCCGAGCCGCCTCGGCAAGCTCAGCACCTTCTTCCAGCTCTTCACCGTCGGCTTCGCGCTGATGAGCGTGGCGCGGCCGGCACTGCCGCTGATGACCGTATCAACGAGGTGCTGCAGACGGTGACCGGGGCGGTCACCGCGGCGTCCGGCATCCAGTACGTCTACCGCGGGTTGTTGTGGCACCAGCGGCGCGGTAGCGTCAGACGGCATGATGGCGGGGCGGCGCGTCCTGCTGGTGTTGTGCGGGACGGCGGCTGCTGATCTGGCCGGCGTGCGCGGCAGGCGCGGCGACGATGCGGCGCGCGCCGCTGCTCGACGCAGGCGCGCGCCCTGAACCGCGGCGAGCGGCAATGGGCCGATCGACCGCAGCGCATGACCCTCACGATCGTCGACCGCCGCGGCAGCGAGTACCGCCGCGAGCTCGAGGTGGTGACGCAAGCGCGTCCGGCGACGACGCGAGCCGCGTCGCTGATGTTCTTCCACGCGCCGGCGCAGGTGGCGGGCATCGGCTTCCTCCAGTGGACCGATCCGCGCAGCGAGCCGACCGTCAGTGGCTGTAGTCTGCCGGCGCTGAAGCGCGTGCGTCAGATCAGCGGCGGCGCGCGAGCGCGAGAGCTTCGTCGGCACCGATTTCAGCTACGAGGATCTCGCCATCATGGCGCGAGGCGGTGGACTGGCAGGAGGACAAGGCGCAGCAGCGCCCGCGCGGCGAGGAGTCCGTCGAGGGCGTGCCGTGCGACGTCATCGAGCTCCGACCGACCGAGAGTCGCCGATGTCGCGTACGGCAGCGTGCGCCTCTGGCTGGGCCGCGACGACCAGATCGGTGCGGAAGTTCGAGTTCCGCGACACGGACGGGACGCTCGCCAAGACGCTGCTGCTGTCCGACATCCGGACGGAGAAGAACATTCCCACCGCGCATCGCCTGGAGATGCGGAACGAGAAGACGGGCAGCCACACGACGGTGGCGGTGAGCGAGTTCGACCTACGATACTGGCATCGCCGATGAGGAATTCACGCAGCGCCGCCTCGAGAAGGGACTCTAGTCGTGATGGCCGACCAGCAGGCCGCCACGTAGCACCGGAAAGGTAGCGATCGACGATGAGCACGCAGCACCTGAACAGCTTCGATGCCCGCGCCCGCCTGGCGGTGGGCGGCACCAGTGTCGACTACTTCGCCCTCGCCGCGCTGGCGCGAGCGAAGATCGCGGACATCGACCGCCTGCCGTTCAGCATCCGCATCCTGCTCGAGAACCTTCTGCGCCACGAGGACGGGCGCCTGGTGCGCGCCGAGGACGTGCGCGCAGCTGGCGGCGTGGAATCGCCACGGCGCCGGCGGTTCGCGAGGTGCCGTACATGCCGGCGCGCGTGCTGCTGCAGGACTTCACCGGCGTGCCCGGCGGTCGTCGACCTCGCGGCGATGCGCGAAGCGATGCGCCGCCTCGGCGGCGATCCGCGCCGCATCAATCCGCAGATGCCCGTCGATCTGGTCATCGACCACTCCGTGCAGGTGGATCGCTTCGGCGGTCGCCGAGGCGTTCGCCGCCAACGGCGCGCTCGAGTACGAGCGCAACCGCGAGCGCTACGTCTTTCTGCGCTGGGGACAGGGCAGCTTCCAGAACTTCCGCGTCGTGCCGCCGGAGACCGGCATCTGCCACCAGGTCAACCTCGAGTACCTGGCGCAGGTGGTGTTCAGCGCGAACGAGGACGGCACGCGCCTGGTCTTCCCCGACACCTGCGTCGGCACCGATTCGCACACCACCATGATCAACGGCCTCGGCGTGATCGGCTGGGGCGTCGGCGGCATCGAGGCCGAGGCGGTGATGCTCGGCCAGCCGTATTACATGCTGACGCCGCAGGTGGTCGGCGTGAAGCTCATCGGCGCGCTGCGCGCCGGGCGCGACCGCGACCGATCTCGTGCTCACCGTCACGCAGCTGCTGCGCAAGCACGGCGTGGTGGACAAGTTCGTCGAGTTCTACGGCCCGGCCCTCGACGCGGCTCTCGCTCGCCGACCGCGCCACCATCGCCAACATGTCGCCGGAGTACGGCGCGACGATGGGCTTCTTCCCGGTCGACGCGCAGACGCTCGCCTATCTGCGCCTCAGCGGCCGCACGCCCGAGCACGTCGCGCTGGTCGAGGCGTACTGCAAGGAGCAGGGACTGTTCCGCACCGCGACTACGCCCGACCCGCCGTTCAGCGAGCAGGTCGAGCCTCGACCTGTCGACGCGTCGAGCCGAGCCTCGCCGGGCCGAAGCGCCCGCAGGACCGCGTGCCGCTGTCGAAGATGCAGGCGGGCTTCCGCGAGGCGCTGAGCACCGCGTACAAGCGCGACACCGCGACGTCGGCGCAACGGTGCACCGACGGCGACTGCGTCCTACGAGATGCGACCAGGGCGCGGTGGTGATCGCGGCCATCACCAGCTGCACCAACACCTCCAACCCGTCGGTCATGCTCGGCGCCGGCCTGCTGGCGAAGAAGGCGGTGGCGCGCGGGCTGACGCGTGAAGCCGTGGGTGAAGACGAGCCTGGCGCCGGGCTCGAAGGTGGTGACCGACTACCTGCGCAGCGCCGGCCTGATGCCGGCGCTGGAGGCGCTGCGCTTCAACGTCGTCGGCTACGGCTGCACGACCTGCATCGGCAACAGCGGTCCGCTGCCGGCGCCGATCGCGGCCGCGATCAAGGAGCACAACCTGGTCGCCGCGGCGGTGCTGAGCGGCAACCGCAACTTCGAGGGACGCATCAATCCGCTGACCCTGGCGAACTATCTCGCCTCGCCGCCGCTGGTCGTCGCCTACGCGCTGGCCGGCACGGTCGACATCGATCTGAGCCGCGACCCGCTCGGGACGGGCACGGACGGGCAGCCGGTCTACCTGCGCGACATCTGGCCGACCAGCGAAGAGGTCGCCGCCGCGGTGCGCGACACGGTGACGCCCGAGATGTTCCGCGCCCAGTACGCCGACGTCTTCAAGCGGCGACGCGCGCTGGCGCGGCGCTGCCGGCGCCGAGCGGCGAGCTCTACGCGTGGGAGGACGCCTCGACCTACATCAAGTCGCCGCCGTTCTTCGCGACGATGACGCGCGACGCTGTCGCCGCTGACGAACATCAGCGGCGCGCGCGTCCTGGCCGTGCTCGGGCGACTCCGTCACCACCGATCACATCTCGCCCGCCGGCTCGATTCCCGCCGACAGCCCGGCCGGGAAGTATCTCATCGCTCACGGCGTCCCGGCGTCCGACTTCAACTCCTACGGCGCGCGGCGCGGCAACCACGAAGTGATGATGCGCGGCACGTTCGCCAACATCCGCCTGCGCAACCAGCTCGTGCCCGGGGTCGAGGGCGGCGTGACCCGCCACTTCCCCGACGGCGAGCAGACGTCGATCTACGACGCGGCGATGCAGTACCAGGCGGAGGGCGTGCCGCTGATCGTCATCGCCGGCAAGGAGTACGGCACCGGCAGCTCGCGCGACTGGGCGGCGAAGGGCACCACGCTGCTCGGCGTGCGCGCGGTGATCGCCGAGAGCTACGAGCGCATCCACCGCAGCAACCTGGTCGGCATGGGCGTCCTGCCGCTGCAGTTCCTGCCCGGCGAGACGCGCGAGACGCTCGGCCTGCGCGGCGACGAGACCTATACGGTCCGCGGCGTCGACCGAGCTGGCGCCGCAGCGCAAGCTCGACGTCACGGCGACCGGCGCGGACGGCAGCGTGCACAGCTTCGAGCGTCGATCGCCCGCATCGATTCGCCGGTCGAGGTCGAGTACTACCGCAACGGCGGCATCCTGCAGACCGTGATCCGCGCCATCGCCGGCAACTGACGTCAGGCGGGGGGCGCGGCGAACGCGTCCTCGTCGATCAGGCGCGCGACGGCCTCGACGTCGTCGCGCAGACCGCGATCGTCGTCGAGCGGTGCGGCGACGCGGCGGACCGCGGCGTGCGCCGCCCGGGTGCCGGCGCCGGCCTGGTCGATGCCGCGCAGCTCCAGCGCCTGGGCGGCGCAGAGCAGCTCGATGGCGACCAGGCGCCGGGCCCCCTCGAGCACCCGGCCGGCGTGGCGCGCCGCCAGCATGCCCATCGGTACCACATCCTGGTTGTTGGCGTTGGTCGGAATCGAGCGGACGCTCGCCGGCGCGGCGAGGAGCGCCTGCTCGGCGGCGATCGTGGTGGCGCAGTACTGCAGGCCCATCAAACCGCTGTGCAACCCGACGTCGCCGCGAATGAGGAACGGCGGCAGGCCGCCGCTGAGGCGCGCGTCCAGCGTTCGGGCGATGCGGCGCTCGCTGGCGACGCCCAGGGTCACCAGCGCCGCCGTGAGGTGATCGAGCGCCATCGCCACGGGCTGTCCGTGGAAGTTGCCGCCGTGCACGACGCGCGCTTCGGATTCGAGGACGAGCGGATTGTCGCTGACCGCGTTGAGCTCGATCTCGACGACGGCGTCGGCGGCGGCCATGGCCTCGACCACGGGACCGAGGATCTGCGGGATGCACCGCACGCTGTAGGGATCCTGACTGCCGGCGACGGCGTCGCTTCGCACGAGGCCGCTGCCTTCCGTGAGCCGCGTCAGCCGCGCGGCGACCTGGCGCTGGCCAGGGTGCGGTCGGGCGGCGTGCAGGGCCGGGTCGAGCGCCTCGCCGTGGCCGCCGAGCGCCTCGAAGAGCATCGCCGCGGCGACCTGCGCCGCGGCGAGGACCCGCCGCGCGCCAGCGACCACGAGCGCCGCCGCGCCGGTGTGGAACGAGGTGCCGTTGATCAGGGCGAGCCCCTCGCGCAGCGCCGGCACGAGGGGGCGAAGGCGCGCGGCGCGCAACGCGTCAGCGGCGGGCATGATGCGGCCGTCGACCTCGGCTTCGCCTTCGCCGAGCGCGACGAGCGCGATCTCCGCCAGCTCGACGAGATCGCCGCTGGCGCCGACGCCGCCGATCTCGCGCACGATGGGATGAACGCCGGCGTTGAGCATGCCCGTCAGCAGCTCCAGCGTGTGCGGGGCGACGCCGGAGTGGCCCTGCGCGAACACCTGGGCGCGCACCGTCATGGCGGCGCGCACGAGCGCGGTGGGATGCGGAGCCCCGAGCGCCACCGCGTGGCTGCGCACCAGATTGCGCTGGAACGCCTGGCGCTGGGCCGCGTCGATGCGCTGCCCGGCCAGGGGCCCGCAGCCGGTGGTGAGCCCGTAGACGGCCGTGTCAGACGTCGCGAGCGTCTGCAGGAACTCGTGGCTCCGGGCCACCGCCTCCGCTGCGGCCGGCGCGACCGCGACCGGGGCGCCGGCGCGCGCGACGGCATCGACCTCCGCCACGAGGAGACGTCGGCCGAGTACGACTGGGTTGGAACGGTGCATCGCGGCGCGGGCGCGATGCATACCGGCCGGCCCGTGGCTTTTCAACGCGGCCTGACGCCGCTCGAGAAGGGCAGCCGCCCGGGAGCGGGTCCGTCTCGATCGCAGCGCAGCCCAGTCGGTCGACGCCGCCTGACCGCGTGGTCATTTGCGTCTCTTCACTACGGCGTGCTTCTCTCGATCATTGTTGCGAGGAGGATCGATGCTCAAGCTGTGGGCGGCGGGCATCAGCGTCGCGTGTGTGCTGGCAGTGGCACGACCGGGGGAGGTCGCGGCGGCATGCGTGGGCGACTGCGACGGCAGCGGCATGGTGACCGTCGGCGAGTTGGTCGCCGGCGTCAACATCGCGACCGGCGCGGCGCCGCTCGATACGTGCGAAGCGCTCGACGCCAACAGCGATCTCGAGGTGTCGATCGACGAGCTCATCCGCGCCGTCGGCTATCTCCTCGATGGCTGCCCGGTCACGGCGACCACCGCCGGCCTCGCGTTCGGCGCCGAGAACAACCGGCTCTTCGCCTATCAGGGCGCGCCCGGCTTCCCGCATCAGATCGTCATCCCGAGCGATGACGACGCGCCCGGCGTGGGTCGCGACATCAACGGACAGATCTGCTTCACGCGCGGACCGGAGGATCAGGTCCGGTTCATCGCCGGCGAGGACACCAATCAGGGCCCGTTGCACTCGACCGCGGGCTGGGGGCTGTTCGAGCTGGGCGGCGCTTTCCCGAACTTCACGTGGCAGCAGATCGGCAAGATCCAGCCGACCTACCAGCCGGTTCCAGAGGGCGGCGACGAGCCGGAGAACTACGGCTGTGGCTTCCTCAGCGACGGGCGGTTGCTGACGACCGACGTCGGCAGCCAGGCCGCGGGCGGCGGCACCGGACAGCTCGTGATCTACTTCCCGCCGCTCTATCCGGAGCAATCCACACTACTGCAAGTTGGACATCGGCATCGCGACGGCGCAGCAGATCGCCGTCGACGGCCAGGACCGAGTGTACGTCGCGTCGGCACGCACGACCGGAGCCAGCCCGGCCGGTCTGTGGCGCTACACCGGACCGTTCCCGACGTCCGATACCGCCGACGGCGGGTGCGGGCGAACCGACGTTACGGGCGCTCCCGCTGGTCAGCGAGGGACGGATCACCAAGGAACGCTTCATCCCAGGCGACGGCAATATCCAGACCCCGGGTGGCGGTCGCACTGCTCCCGGGCGGCGGATTCTACATCGCCAGCGTCGTGAACGGCGTCATCGCCGAGTACGACGCCGACGGCCAGTTCGTCCGCCGCATCCTGTCGCCGCCGCGCCCGGGCATTCCGGCGGAGACCGGTAACCCGATCGGCCTCGGGTTGGCGTCGGATGGAACGCTCTACTTCTCCGACATCGGCCTGCAGCTGTATCCGGGAGGCGGCATCGGTCCCGGCGACAACCTGGGAACCGTCCGTCGTATCCGCTTCGTCGACGGTGTGCCGCAGCCGCCGGAGATCATGAACCAGGGACTCAACTTTCCCGACGGCATGGGCATCCTCGAGCGCGCGGTGCCCACCGCGACTGGTATACAGAGATGATCCCGCGCGAGGCGACCGGCACGCCGACCCCAGCACCGTATCCCAAGCCAGACGTCGCCTCGGGGCAACGACTGGTCAGCTGATCAGTCACCATTGTCGAAGCAGCAAAGCAACGATCGTCAGCGTCTCAGCATGCCAGGGAGGCAGCGCGTTTGAGGCGCGCCGCCCAATCCGGAGGAACCTTCGAGCCGTGCGTCCGATCCGCGAGTTTTTGCTCGTCCTGCTGGTGGCGTCGGCGCATTGCCAGCGCCCAGACCGGGCCCGTGGTGCGCTTCGCCGGGCCCGTCAACCAGGACGGCTGCCCGTTCTGCTGCGAGTTCTCCTGCATGTTGACGCCGACGCCGACGCCGGAGGTTGACCCGCAGGGACGGCCGGTCTTCCGCCGCCAGGTCGGCCAGTTCCTTCTGGTCGTCGAGGGCGGCGTCGGGACGGCGAATCGCAACCCCGGCAGCGAGGGCGTGTTCTCGGGCGGCACCGTGCTGTCGATCACCGATCCCAGCGGCAAGCCGTCGCTGATGGTGCTGTCCGACCACAAACTCGGCAACGGCAGCCCGCAGATCGACTGTCGCACCGAACCGCTCGGCGGTGTGCCCGGATTCCCGGCGCTCGACTTCAACGGCGGCGCGAGCGTCACCACGGCGCTCGCCGACATGGCGTGCCGCTTCGAGCTGGCCTCGTCGTCGACGCTGGCATGCACGCGCGACAAGTTCGGCAACTTCGCCTACCTGAACAGCGCCAGCACACGCCAGTATTGCTTCCAGGTCTCGTCGACGTCCCAGTTGCCCGTCGGCGAGAACGATGATGGCGGTGGAGCTGCGCGACACCAGCGGCAACATCGGCCCGCGCTACGAGTTCGTCGTCGTCGTCGGACCCCAATCCGCCGACGCCGACCCGCACGCCGACCAGAATCCCCTCCCAGTCGACGCCCCGCACGCCGACCCAAACGGGGACCCGCACGCCCACCCAGACGCAGAGCCGCACGCCGACTCAGACCCTGACGCGTACGCCGACACAAACGCTCACCCGCACGCCGACACAAACGCCGACGCGCACGCCGACCTCAACGATAACCCGCACGCCGACGCCGATGCCGGCGAACATCACCGGCACGATTCGCTACTACCTCGGCACCAACGCCGTTCCCAACGCGACGGTGTCCGCCAGCGGCAGCACCGCGCGCACGGCGACGACGCTGACCACCGGCGCCTACAGCCTGGCCAACCTCCTGCCCGGGACGATCACGGTCGAGCCGCGCAAGGTCGGCGACTTCGGCTCCCCCGTCGCCAGTCACCGCGCTCGACGCCGCGTGGGTGCTCCAGGTGATCGCCGGCACGCGCACCTTCGACGCACGTCAGCGGCTCGCCTGCGACGTCACCGGCAACGGCACCCTGAGCGCGCTCGACGCCGCCAACATCCTGCAGCGCCAGGTCGGGCTCCTCACGCGGTTTGCGGCGGCGACGCGCTGCGACTCCGACTGGCTCTTCGATCCGGTGGCGACGGCCGGGTCGGGCCGCCGGCTGATCACGCCGCTGCTCAGCTCGACCAGTTGTCGCATGCGGTGCCATCGCCTACGAGCCGCTCACCGCCAGCCAGTCCCAGCAGGACTACGTCGGCCTGCTGCTCGGCGACTGCACGGGCAACTGGCAGCCGCCGGTCACCGCCGGACTGGTGGCGCTGGCGCCGACCGGCGCGGCCGACGTACGCCTGCGCGTCTCGCGGCGTACCGCCGACGGGATGATGCGCGTGCCCATCGCCGTCGACGCCGGAGGACCGTACTCCGCCGTCGACCTCACCATCGGCTTGGGCCCCGGCCTGCGCGCCGTCGCGGTGCGGCCGCTGCGCGGCGCCGCCAACGCGCTGATGATCAGCAACCTCAGGGACCCGGGGCGGGCCCGCATCGCGCTCGCCAGTGGTGAGCCGCTGCTGCCCGGCGCGATCCTCGTGCTCGACATCGACGCCGACGAGAACGCCGCGCCCGACGTCCGCCTCCTGCGTGCCCTGGTCGACGACGAGCCGGCCATTGCCACCACCGGCGCCTCGCGCCTCGCTCAGTAGCACGACGGGCCGAGACAATCGCCGACTGGAGGGCCGCGCTCCCGCGCGGCCTGACTCCGAGGGGGAAGGCAATCGCCGCGGCTGCCCGTCCCGTCCCGGCCGTGGGGGTGTGTCGAATCGTCGATGACAGACCGCGCGGGAGCGCGGCCCTCCAGTCGGCGATCAGTCGACTCTACGTCGGAATGAGGATCACCTTGCCACTAACTACGGGCATCAAGTACACAATCTCGATATGGCGAATGTGAGCATGAGGGCTAGGGGAACCCGGGCGGGCATGCTGTGTGCGGCCGTGCTGGCGCTGTCGGCCGGACCGGTGTCGGCGCAGTGCGCCGGCGACTGCAACGGCGACGGCGCCGTCGCCATCAACGAGCTGATCTCCGGCGTCACCATCGCGCTCGGCACCGCGGAGGTCTCCACCTGCGCGTCGTTCGACACGAGCGGCAACGGCGAGGTCGAGATCAACGAGCTCGTGGCCGCCGTCGGGTTCGCGCTGAACGCTGCCCGGTCGTGTCGGCCTGCGGCGACCTGCCCGAGGGCGGCCGCTGCGTCGAGATCAACCCTGGCACCAGATGCGCAGGACGACATCCTCGGCGGCGCTCATCGAAGCGCAGCCGAAGGACGTCATCTTCCTGCACGAGGGCACCTACACGCTCGATCAACAGATCTCTCTCGACGTCGACGACGTGACGCTGCGCGGCGCGGGCAAGGAGAAGAGCATCCTCTCGTTCTCCGGCCAGACCAGCGGCGGCGAGGGCCTGCTGGTGCAGGCCAATGGCTTCACCGCGGAGGACATCGCGTTCGAGGACAGCCCGGGCGACCTGGTGAAGGTCGAGGGCGCGACCGGCGTCACGCTGCGCCGCGTGCGCGCCGAGTGGACGCGCGGGCCGTCGATCGAGAACGGCGCCTACGGCCTCTACCCGGTGCAGTGCCGCGACGTCCTGATCGAGGACTCCGAGGTGCGCGGCGCCCCCGATGCCGGCATGTACGTCGGCCAGTCGCGCAACATCATCGTGCGCCGGAACCTGGTGCACGAGTCAACGTCGCCGGCATCGAGATCGAGAACTCGACCGACGCCGACGTCTACGAGAACATGGCCACCGCCAACGCCGGCGGCATCCTGGTCTTCAATCTGCCCGGACCGCCGGTGCAGGGCGGCCGCCGCACGCACGTCTTCAACAACCAGATCTTCGAGAACAACACGCCCAACTTCGCCATTGCCGGCTCCTCCGTCTCGGGCGTGCCCAGCGGCACCGGCTCGATGGTGCTCGCCAACGACGAGGTGGAGTTCTTCGGCAATACGTTCCGCGACAACAACACGCACCCACATCGTCATCATCAGCTACAACACCGCGCAATTCTTCGGGCAGCCACCGGCCAACAACCCGGACTTCGACCCGTACTCGGAGACGGTGTTCATCCACGACAACACCTTCATCGGCGGCGGCACGGCGCCGGCGGACCTCCTGACCGTGCTCGATCGATGCGCTCGGCCTGCCGCTGCCGAACATCCTCTACGACGGCGATGTCGAACGCCGCGCGCCTGGTCGGGGGGCAGGTGCCGGACGCGCTGCGCACTCTGCGTCCAGCAGCCCGGGCGCGACCTTCGCGAACCTCGACATCCCGAATGGATTCGCCAACATCGTCACCGATATCTCGACCGTGAACTGCATCCACGACCCGCTCTCGCCGGTGGTCATCGGCACCGGGCGCCACGTCGTCATCGCGCCCGGCTGACGGCGCAGGACGCGATCCTGACGGCGCTGCTCGAAGCGCAGCCGGGCGACGACATCCTGCTCAAGGCCGGCACCTACCGATCACCGCAGCCGCTCTCGCTCACGGTCGACCACGTCACCGTCCGCGGCGAGGGCATGGACAGCACGATCCTCGCGTTCGCCGGCCTGCAGGGCGGCGGCGAGGGCCTGCTGGTGCAGGCGGACGACTTCACCCTCAGGACATCGGCCTCGAGGACACGCCGAAGAGCGACATGTTCAAGGCCATCGGCGTCGACGGCATCACGCTGCGCCGCGTGCGCGCCGAGTGGACCAACGGCCCGGACACCGACAACGGCGCCTACGGCCTCTATCCGGTGCAGTGCAAGGACGTGCTGATCGAGGACTCGGTAGTGCGAGGGCGCGTCCGACGCCGGCATCTACGTCGGCCAGTCGCGCAACATCATCGTGCGCCGCAACACCGTCGACGAGAACGTCGCCGGCATCGAGATCGAGAACTCGACCGGCGCCGACGTCTACGACAACACGGCGACGCGACAACACCGGCGGCATCCTGGTCTTCAATCTGCCCGGCCTGCCGGTCTACGGGCGCGCACGCGCGTCTTCGACAACACCGTCGCTCGAGAACAACACGACCAACTTCGCGCCGGCCGGGCAACATCGTCGCGGCGGTGCCGACCGGCACCGGCATGTTCATGCTCGCCAACGACCAGGTCGAGGTGTTCGGCAACACGCTTCACCGACAACAACACCGACGCGATCAGCGTCATCAGCTTCAACACGGCGCAGTTCTTCGGCCTCGCGCCGCCGACGATCCGCAGCTTCGATCCGTTCTCGGAGTCGATCTACATCCTCGACAACACCTACAGCGGTGGCGGCACGGCTCCGGACCTGGGCGACCTGACGGACTGCTTCGTCGACACTGGTCGGCGGGCTGCCGGTGCCGCAGATCGCCTACGACGGCGACGTCGATCCCGACAAGCTGGTCGACGGCATGCTGCCGGACGCCCTGCGCACCTGCGTGCAGGAGACGTCGGCGCACCTTCGTCAATCTGAACATCCCGTCGATCGTCGCGGGCGACCCGCACGTCGGCAAGCGATCCGGCGCCGTTCAACTGCACCCTGGCGCGCCTGACGCCGGTGGCATCCCGGCGTGCAGTGACCGGAGTCCGAGTAGGATCGGCCTCATCGACGGATCCGCACGATCCCGTCATTCTGCGTCCCGCCCCGCCGCTCGCTGGCGGCGGCGTACTCTTCGGCACCGCTGCCGCGCTCGCCGGCCTGCGTCGGCGACTGCAACGGCGACGGCGGGTCACGATCAACGAGTTGATCGTGCGGCGTGAACATCGCCCTCGGCTCCGCGCCGGTGGCGGTCGTGCGTCGCGTTCGATCGCAACGGCGACGGCGCCGTGTCGATCGACGAGCTGCTGGCCGGGCGTGAATACGCCACGATCGAGCTGCCTCACCGATGCGACGCCGACGCCGACCGAGCACGCCGGCCGCGCCGGCGGGAGACGCGCTGCGCGGTGACGGCCGGGGAGGGCGTCAACTTCGACGCGACCCAGCCGTTCTGCGATCTGCTGTCGAGCTACCGCTTCTTCCGCGACGGCCCGGCGCAGGTGCCGAACGAGGGCGTGCTGCCCTACGACCTCAACACGCCGCTGTTCTCCGACTACGCGCGCAAGCACCGCTTCGTCTGGCTGCCGCCCGGGACCAGCGCGACGTACAACGCTCGCGAGACCTTCACGTTCCCGGTCGGCGCGTTGCTCGTCAAGACGTTCGCCTTCCCGGTCGACGAGCGCGACCCGAGTCTCGGCGAGCGCCTGATCGAGACCCGCCTGCTGCTGCGCCGCGCCACCGGCTGGGAAGCGATCACCTACCTCTGGAACGACGCGCAGACGGAGGCGACGCGGCGCGTGATCGGCAAGACGCGTGCCGGTCGACTACCGAAGGCCGACGGCAGCCCGCTTCCAGATCACCTTCCAGGTGCCGAACACCAACCAGTGCAAGGAGTGCCACGCCGAGCACAACGACACGCTCGGCCCCGCTCGGCCCGAAGGCGCGCAACCTCAACAAGGACTACGACTACGGCGACGCCGTCGAGAACCAGCTGACGCGCTGGACCGACGTCGGCTACCTGCACCGGTGCGCCGGATCCGGCGGCGGCGCCGGCGTCGCCGGCGTTCGACGATCCCGAGGCCGGCACCGTCGAGGAGCGCGCGCGCGCCTACCTCGACGTCAACTGCGGACACTGCCACAACCCGAGCGGCCTGGCGCGCACCTCCGGCCTCTACCTCGACATCTTCGAGGAGACGCCCGGCGCGCTACGGCGTCTGCAAGCCGCCGGTCGCGGCGGGGCAGGGCTCCGGCGGTCGCCGCGTCGACATCCTGCCCGGCGAGCCCGACGGCTCGATCCTGGTCTACCGCATGGAGTCGACGGCGCCCGGCGTCGCGATGCCGGAGCTCGGCCGCCAGACGGTGCACGCCGAAGCGGTCAGCCTCGTCCGCGAGTGGATCGAGGGCATCGAGGGCACCTGCGACCTGCGGTAGCCCCGATGTGACTAGTGGCCTGTACCAAGCGGATCGGTAGTAGCTCGGTGCGCCGAATCTCGGCCAGCTCCACCATTCCCGCATACCCTGAGTAGCGAGCGCAGCGAGCGTATCGAAGGGCGATATGGAGCGGCGCTCGGCAGGCCGCCCCTTCGATATGCTCGCTACGCTCGCTACTCAGGGTATGCGGGGAATGGGATGGCGCTACCAATTCAACTGATACAGGCCACTAGAAGCTCGCGTCGATGCGGTCGCCGGTGCCGGTCTGGCACTCGCCGAGCCCGCCGCCGGTCATGCCCTCTTCGGGATCCGCCAGGCGGAAGCGGCAGCGGATGCGGCCGCCGCGATCGCCGAGCATCGTGGCGATGACCTTGCCGCTGTAGTTGCGGATGAAGGTCGGCACGTCGGCGCCGGCGATCCATGGACCGTAGTCGTCGGTCCACGGCTCCCAACCGTCCCAGCCGGTTCCCCAGCCGCCCCAGTACGGATCGAGCGTCTCGGCGTCCGTGTCAGACGTCACCTGGAGGTAACGCCCGCTGAAGCGCTCGCCGTCGGGCATCGTCGCCGTCAGGGTGCCGTTGTTCGTGAAGCGCTGCGACCGGTAGGTCATCACCACCACGGCGCCGGTGTCGGGACGCGTGACGCGAGCCTTGATGGCCCCGGTCGCCACGCAGCCGGCGAGGGCGAGGGCCGTGGCCGCCAAGAGTACGATCCTCGAATGCATGCTCATCGCCGAGGGCTTCTAGCTGGCGGCGTCGGTGCGGTCCACACGGCGTGTCGTCTTGGCGCGTCCGGACGGCGCGTGTAGAAGGGCGCATGCCTCGACACGCGGTCGTCTCGCTGCTCGACATCGACAACACCCTGCTCGACAACGACGCGGTCACCGCCGATCTGCGCGCCCACCTGATCGCCGAGGTCGGACGGCAGCGGCAGGGCCGCTACTGGGAGATCTTCGAGGAGCTGCGGACCCAGCTGGGCTACGCGGACTATCTCGGCGCCCTGCAGCGCTACCGCTTGGAGCAGCCGCGCGATTCCCACCTGCTCGGCTTGTCCACCTTTCTGATCGACTATCCGTTCGCGAACCGTCTGTATCCCGGGTCGCTCGACGTGATCGCGCACGTGAAGCACTGGGGCCCGGCGGTGGTCTTGTCCGACGGCGACGTCGTCTTCCAGCCGCGCAAGATCCACCGCTCGGGGATCTTCGAGGCCGTCGGCGGCAACATCCTCGTCTACATCCACAAGGAACAGGAACTCGCCGACGTCGAGCGGCGCTATCCGGCCAAGCACTACATCATGGTCGACGACAAGCCGCGCCTGCTCGATGCCGTGAAACGCGTCTGGGGCTCGCGCGTGACGACCGTGTTTCCGCGCCAGGGCCACTACGCCCTCGATCCGGACGTGTTCGGCAAATACAGCCTGCCGGACGTGACGCTGCAACGAGTCGGCGAGCTCGTCGATTACGATCTCAAGACGCTGATGGCCGCCGCGCGCTCGGCGCCAGCGCCCGCCGCGCGCCGACGCCGGAAGACGTAACCCGCGTCCGCGCCGCGGCGGAGGACGCACGCGCGCCGCGGCGCGGACATCGCATCGAACCTCTTGCAAATCACCGGAGCGACGCTGACCCTGGAATCGAGGGAGTGTCGATGGTCTGCCGTTGGTTGCGCTGGGGTAGCGCGGCGATCGGTATCGTGGTCGCGTGCGGGTCGCCCTGCGCCGCCGCCGATCCGGAGAATCCGCTCTTCGTGCCGCTGGCGGAGGAGTCGCACTCGCTCATGGGCGGCGGTCGCGCCTACCGCCTCGATCAGATGGCGGTCGACGAGGCGGGCGGACCGAGGCGTGGCAACAAGTTGCGTCGGCGGCTCGGCATCGACCTGACGCCTGCCATCGGGGCGGTGTTCGGATTCTTCCATCAGCACGGTCTGCCGCTGCGCGAGCTGCACGATGACGAGGGGGACAACATCGTCGGCGTCCAGGCGGCGTTCAGTGTCGGCGGGGATCTACCGGCCGTGAACTTCAATCTCGGCGATCGGCCGGTCGAGCCGCTGGGAGCATTCTACTCGGCGGAGCGCGGCTTCCGCTGCGCCGTCGTGTGGCCGATCGACCGGTTCACGTTGCGGATCGAGGGCGGCGAGGACAGCGAGTTTGGCTACTACGGCATCGCCGGCGTCCAGTGGGTGCACCGCCGCCTGCCGATCGCCGTCGGCATCGGCGTGCCGATGAACCTGCGCAACGCCGAGGGGGATATCGGCGTCATCGCGCAGTTTCGCATGCGGCTCGACTGAGCAAAGCGAAAAACCGCTGGCAATACGACGACGCGAGTTGGAGCATTATGGGAGGGGGTAGGCATCCCGTCCGGGCAATTGGGCGGTAGGCCTCGTGCGCAACCGGCTTGTCGAAGTACGACTCGAAGTCTTGGCCTGTGACCACGGACGACATTGCCGCTCTGATCGGCATCGGCGGGGGAGAGGCGCGCACCGCGCCCTACACGGGCACCAAAGCGCTCATGCTGGCGGTGCTCGAGGATGCCATCCGCGCGTATCTCAGCCATGAGGCGCGCGCGCGCATGGAGGCCGAGCAATGGGTCCTGAGCCGCCAGCGCCGATCGGTGTTCTCGTTCGCGGTGGTCTGCGAGACGTTGGGCCTCGAGCCGAAGGCGGTACGCGGTGCCTTGCACCGCCTGCGTGCGCAGGACGTGTCGCCGGATCACATTCCGCGCAGCCGGCCGAACGCGCGGCGGCGAAGCGGCATCGCACGGGATCCCGGTCCGGACGAGTGACCCGCCCGCAGGGCGGGTCGGAGACGAGCGCCAGAACAGGGGAGTGACGCGCCCGCCGGGTGCGTCGGAGACGAGCGCCACAACAGGGGAGGAGGGACGACGCACCCGAGCGCGGGTCGCGGCGCGCCTGCGTGCGCACGCGGTCGGCTGAAGGGACACCGGTGCGTCGTTCGACGGAACATCATGGCACGAGGAAGTGACGACGAGCTGCCGGCGGACGACGCACGCCCGGCACGCCGCCTGGCGCGACGCCGGCCGCGCCGACGCGGCACGTCGGTTGCACTTCCGCCGCACGGTTCCCGCCGATCGGTTGCGCCGAACCAGGGGAGCGCCATGCGAAACGCCGACGTGCGTCGTACCTGCCTTGCGTTGATCCACTACTGCCTGTCCCTGGAGCAGACCGGCGCTCCCCCAGCCCCGTCGGCGCTGGGCTGGCAGCTCGAGAACGGCGGGGCCTCGCTGAAAGCGATGGCCGCTCTGTGCAGTGGCGCGTTCGCCGGCCGGGATATGGCGCGGGAGCGCTGGGCGCCATCCGATGCGCTGCGCGCGCTCCTCGCCGAGTACAGCATCGTTCACAACGGGCGCCACTCACCCGCCGGTTCCCAACGGCGTCCGGCGCGGCGCGGAAAGATCGCCGACGCGCTGCACTGAACGGTGGGCCGAAATAGGAAGGGCAGGTCCCTTCTTCCGCTAAGCGGCCACCAGCGCGACCGCCATCGGCCGTTGATCATCCGAGCGGAGCCGAGCCGGTCGCCGCAGTGCGGTCTGGCATGCGGCAGCTTGCAGCAAAACGTTCGGTCTGCGCATCTACGCAGTGGTGAGGTGTGGCGAGCGTCGGCCCGTGCGGACGGGCAACCGGGGACAGGGCGCGTGGTCTGCCGCATGGCGCGTCCTCTCGCATGGGCTGGCGGGCGCGTTGTTGCTGGCGATCGCACTGCCGGCGGTGGAGGCCGGCGCCGTCGACCTCGGCCCCTGCGTCGGGGACTGCAACGGCGACGGTATGATCGGGATCAACGAGCTCGTACTGGGCGTTGAGATCGCCCTGGGCGAGCTGCCGCTCGATGGATGCCCGTCGTTCGACGCCGACGGCGACGGGACCGTGGCGCTGAACGAGCTGATCCTGGCGGTCAACGCCGCGCTCTCCGGCTGCATTTCGGTACCGACGGCGACGCCCACGCCGACCCCGCCCGCGGGCAGCCCGACGGCGACGTTCACCGGACAGCCGTCGCCCACGCCGACGCCGCCCGCCACCGCCACGACGTCGGCATCCCTGACGCCGCAGGCATCGTCGACGGCGACGCCTGCGGCCACCGCGACGAACACGGTGGCGACGCCGACGCCCGCGTCGACCGACACGCGAACCGCCGTGCCCACCGATACGCCGACCCTCGGGCCACCGACGGCGACCTTTACCGAAGGGACGCCGCCGACGATCACCCGCACGCCGACAATCACCCGTACGCCGACGCGCACACTTTCTCCGACGGTGACGCGCACGCCGAGCAAGACCGTCTCGCCATCGGTCACCAAGACACCGACGGTGACGCGCACCCCGAGCCGGACACCGCGGGTCACACCGAGTCCAGCGACGCCCACGAGCACGCCGGCCAATACGATCACCGCGGGCCCTTCGCCGACCCGCACCGTCACCCCGCTCGTCACCTCGACGTCGACGATGACGGGGACGCGCACCGCGACCCCGCCGCCGGGCTCGACGCGGACGGCGACGGGGACGCGCACCGCAACGGGGACGCGCACGCTTTCGCCGACGCGGACCACGTCGCCCACCCGCACACTCACCGCGGCGCCGACGCTGAGCCGTACCCGTACGGCGACGCCCACCACCTCCCCCTCGCGCACGACGACGTCCTCACCGACTGCGAGCGCGACGCGGACGGCGACGGGCACGCCGCCGCCCAGCCCGACGCGCAGCCTGACGCCGACGCGCACGCCGACGACCACCCGGACGCCCTCGCGCACGGCGACCGCATCGCGCACGACCACCCCCTCGCCGAGCGCGACACCGACGCGCACCTTCACCGGATCGCCGGGAAACACGGAGACACGCACACCGACGGTCACCCGCACGGCGACGCGGACGACGACGCCGAGCCGTACCGGCACGGTGACGCCGACGGTGACGGTCTCGCCGACGATCACGCCGACGTTCTCCACCATCGGGCCGATCATCAACGCGATCGGCGTGGCGCGCGCCGATGGCCAGGTGACGCAGCCGATCGGCACGGCAGGCGATGGGACGCCGATCTTCGAGCGTCAGGTCGGCTTCGGCTTCTTCCTGTACATCGAGGCGCGCCCGGGGCCGAGCAACCGCCCGGTCGGTCAGGTGACGTTCAACTCCAACCTCGGCGATCCGAACGTTCTGCCGAATTTCCAGATCCTTGTGTCCCGGGCGCTCGGCAACGGCAGCAGCGCCGTGTGCGACGACGGTCCCAATCCGCCGATTGGAGGCGTCCCGGCCGTGGTCCCGCCCATGTTCGGCGGCACCCAGGCCTCGGCCAACGCCATCAATGACCTCGCGTGCCGGTTCAACGCACGGGTGTCGACCGGCGACGCCTGCACGCGCAACAGCCAACAGGATCCGTCGTTCACGGTCTCCACCACGCGCGTGCAGTTCTGTCCGGCGATCGGTGTCGGCTCGGAGATCGCCTTCGCGGTCGGCGACACCCGGGTCGACGTGCGCGTCACCGACGTCATCGGCCAACCCGGCCCGTCGAAGTCGATCATCATCCGCGTCCTGCCGTAGTCGGCCGCGGCCGCGCGTCGCGCCGAGCACTTGAGGGGCGCGGTCGCGTCCGGCAAGAGTGCCGAGTGGCCCTCGTCCTCGCGGTGTTCGCGGCGGTGTACGCGGGCATGCTCCTCGGTGGCCTCCCCGGCACGGCGCTCGATCGCACCGGCGTGGCCGTGGTCGGGGCCATCGCGCTCCTCGCGGGCGGCGCCCTCAGCCCGGGCGCGGCGTGGCAGGCCATCGACGTCGCCACGATCGCGCTGCTCTTCGGGTTGATGATCGTATCGGCCCAGCTCGCCGAGGCCGGGTTCTATGCGACGGTGACGGCGCGCATCACGGCGGCAGATGCCTCGCCCGCAGTACTCCTCGGTATCCTCGTCGCGGCGGCCGGCGGACTCTCGGCGGTACTGGTCAACGACGTCGTCTGCCTGGCGATGGCGCCCATCGTGATCGAGGGCTGTATCGGACGGCATCTCGACCCGCGGCCGTTTCTCCTCGCCCTGGCGGCGGCGGCGAACGTCGGGTCGGCGGCGACGCTCATCGGCAATCCGCAGAACATCCTGATCGGCCAGGTGCTGCACCTGTCGTTCGCCGGGTACCTCGCCGACGCCGCGCTGCCGGCGGCGCTGGGTCTCGGCGTGGTGTGGTGGGTCATCGCCCGCCAGACCGGCGGCCGCTGGTACCTCGAACAGCCGGCGGTTGGGATCGTGGCGCCGCGGCTGGAGATCGGGCAAACGGCCAAGGGTCTGGTCGTCCTGGCGGCGCTCGTCGTCTGCTTCGTCGGCGGTGTCGGCGCGCGCGACACGGTGGCGCTGGCGGGAGCGGCGGTGCTGTTGGTCAGTCGCCGCACCGCATCACGCGCCTTGCTGGCGCAGGTCGACGGACCGCTCCTCCTGCTGTTCATGGCGCTCTTCGTGGTCAATCATGCCGTCGCCGCCTCCGGCGCGCTCGCGTCGCTGGACGGCCGCCTCGCGGGCAGCGGCGTCGACCTGCGCCAGCCGGGCTGGCTGTTCGCGATGACCGTGGTGCTCTCCAACCTCGTGTCCAACGTGCCGGCGGTGATGCTGCTGTTGCCGACGGCGGTCACGCCGCACGCCGGCGCGATTCTGGCGCTGGCGAGCACCCTGGCGGGCAACCTGCTCCTCGTCGGGAGCATCGCCAACCTCATCGTCGTCGATCAGGCCGGCCGGCTCGGCGTCCACATCGGCTGGCGCGAGCACGCGCGCGCCGGTGTCCCCATCACCCTGATCACATCGGCCATCGCCCCCGCGTGGCTGTGGTCGCGCGGGGCCCGGTGATGCGCCACGGCGCCTGGCCGGGTTGATTCAGCGCGCCCTTTCGCATAGCTCGCACGGATAGTCGGCGCACCACCAGTCACCCGCGCACGTCCCCGTCGTCTAGCCTGGCCCAGGACACCGGCCTTTCACGTCGGCAACACGGGTTCAAATCCCGTCGGGGACGCCTTACCTTCTTTCGCGCCGGGCACGGCGTGGGAGATGCTGAAGACTAGCGAGATTTCCGGGGTTTGAAATCTGCCATCCAGGTAGTCGACCCCTCGCTAGCCGTAGCGCCCATCGACACAGGCGGATCACGCCAAACGGGGGTCAGGGCGCGCTGACGTACAGATCGACTGCGACGCTGTCGTTGCTGGGGTCGGGGTCGACGTTGCCGGGCACCGGCGTCGTGGCGGTGAAGTGAAGCGTGCAGTGGCTGATGCTGGCGAAAGCGTCCCGTGGGAATGTCAGCAGCACCCGTGCCGCCAGGCGGCGACCCCCGGCGAGGAAATCCGACGACTCCGGCCCGCGCACCCGCTGGTGCCGGAAGGCCGGCACGCCCGTGATGGTGCCGGCCGGGCAATCTCCGTCACTGGCGAGTAGTTGAATTCGATGCCCGAACCGGTCGCGTGGCGAGTCGTCGCCGTTGCGCACCCGGACCGTGAGCAGTCTCGTCACCGATGTCTGGCCCACGGGAATCGTCACCGATACCGGATTGACGGGGTGCACTGAAGATTCGTAGCCGTGGGCGCCCGCAGCGCCAGCGACGCACCGACCCGCAGCGCAGGGTCCGCTGCCTTCGAACGCCCCGATGTCTGGTCCAGCACCCAACGGTCGTGCGTGGCCGTCGTAGTCGCTGGGCGCCGAGAATAGCGGTACGCCTGCATCGATGGCCGGACTCCCGGCGAGCAGATGGTAGTCCTCGCCGGCCGCGTCGACGAACAGCGGATCGGCCGACAGCGTCGACGTATCCCAGCCGCTCAGCGACTGATATTCGGCCAGCGTCCGATCCGACACCGAACGCGGCGTCGTATCGCCGCGGCGCCCGTACTCGAAGCCCCAACTGATCGGCTTCGCACTGCCCAGCCGGAAGTAGAGATTGTGGTCGAGGACGACATCGGGAAAGGTGCCCGGGTCGACTTGGAGGGCCGGCTGGTCGACGGCAATCTGGGCGACGATGTTGCCGTAGATCTGCGTGTTCGCCAGTTGGCTCGTGCTGCGACCGACGAGTTTGATTCCGGCGACGGTGTTGTCGACGAACGTGTTGCCGTAGATACGATTGAGAGGCTGGCCGCTTCCCCCGATGCCGTCGAGTCGCATCCCGTACCAGTTGCCGATCGCCACGTTGTTGTAGATCTCGTAGCCGTACGGGTCGCTCGGTGTTTCGTCGGTGATGAGGAGCCCGTCCCAGACGTTTCCTTCGAACCAGTTGCCGCGCACCGTGATCGCGTGGCCACCGTCAACCCAGATGCCCGCCGTTCCCCAGCTATCAATGTCGCCGAGGTTGAAGCGAGCGGCGTTGCCTTCGACCAGTACGTTGGTGGCGTCCTCGATCAGAATCCCGTTGCCGTTGTTGCGATCGGCGACGTTGTTGCGCACGATCGCCTGGTCCGTTTCGGCGACGGCGATGCCGGTGCCGCTCTTGTTGTTCTTCGGCGCGTTGTCGGTCACCAAGTTGTGCTCGATCAGGACGTTGGTGCCGCCCTGTACGGCGATGCCGTTGCCTTCCCGGCTGCGGAGCGTGAGCCCGTTGTGATGCACGTTCAGGTTGCGGATGGTGATGTCGTTCGAGAACTGGAACACCACGCCGGTGTAGCAGTAGCGGGTGACCTCGATGCCATCGAGGACCACGTCATGGATGGCGTTCGCCACGAATCCGTACCGGGGAGCCGCAGACGGCGGAGTTTTTCCCGGCGGACACAGCCGGTACTCACCGTCGAGCACCGCGGGGCTCCCATCGGCGATGAAGGTGATGGGGCTTCCCGCCGTTCCCGAGCGGGTGAGCCGGACGGCCTCCGCGTATGTACCCGCTTGCAGATGCACGGTATCGCCTGGCCCGGCAATGTCGGCACCCTTCTGCACCGTGCCGAAGGCCAGCACGGGTGAGAGGCCGCTGTTGGTATCGTCCCCTCCAGGGCCGACGAAATAGTCGGTGGCAACCGCAGGGGAGAATCCGACGGCAATCGTGACCGCGATCGCCGTCAAGACGACGATGACGCGTGACCGATTCGACACGAGGCGGCAAAGTCTCCTCGCCGGCCCGGCTAGTTGAGCGTCGTTCATGTGCGTACCGTAAGGTCGTTCCTCCGAAAAGGTCAACGCACAACGCTCTCTGACGGCCCTGAGGAGGACGGATCATGCAAGTACGAGGTCGCATCCGTGGCGGCCGCTCTCGAAGCGGCCCCGCTGCCGGGACGTGCGGGCGCAAGGTCGTCTTCTACGACCACCTGTCGCTAGGTACGCCAGAGGGTGCCGCCGACCAGGACGATACGGCACCCTCCTTGGGGGCGCGAACCGGACGGTCGCCGCGGCGCTGGTGTCGAACGCGTCACGCCAGCGCGCGACGCAACCGGTCCATCTCCCGCACCCAGGCGAGCACCTGGTTCAAACTGTTGCTCGTCAGGGTCCGGTTCAAACTGGCGATACTCGGGGACGCTTTATTCGACAAGGGCGTTTCGGTGCGCCCCAGTGACACAGCTCCGCTGTCACCGCTCGGGATCTCGGGTCGTCCGATTGGTCGGCTAGCCCCGCTCTTGGGCTGTCGGCAAGGGCATCTCGTTGATCTCGCCCCCGTCGTGTTCGTCGCCATGACGTCCACGATCATCGAGCTGTGCTTCCCGTCCTTCCGGAATCGGCCGCTGATCGACGAGGGGTGATGGAGTTGACGTAGCGGGTCAGCAGCCCGTGATGACCACGCTGATGGTCCTCGGGCCCGGCGTCGAGCCGGACCCCGCGACGAGCGTGGGGGTAGGGCGGCAGGGGATCGAACGCGGTAGGGCAGCGAGGCGCCGTCCAGCCTGTCGGCGCGCCGTGTCGAGCGCTGATGCGCTGGAGTTGCAGGGCGGCGCGTGGAGGTCCGGTCCGCCAGGGCTGTCGTCGAGCGCCTCACGCCGCCAGCGCCCGCCGCAGGCCAGCGATCTCCCGCACCGAGGCGACAACCTATCCACGATGGGGTGAAGTAGTCGCGTCTCGCCCCGTCAGTCGCGCCGCCGACAACGGGTCGCGTCCGACGCACGCCAGCGTCGGTATGCCGCGTGCGCCGTAGACTCAGATCCCGAGACCGAGCAAGAGCGCGGAGCACCACCAAGCCGTGGACCACGTGGCGGTGCCGGGCTCGACAGCGGCGCACAGACGCGGTTCACTAGTTCAACGATGCGCATTGATCAGGCGTAGTACAGCTCCCGCCGCTCGGCAGCCGCGCGTCGGTCGGCGTTGCCGAGGCCGTCGCGGTCGCGGTAGCGGTCGTCGTAGGCGTTGCCGTGTTCGTGGGGGTGGCCCGGCACGTCGGGGCGCGGACGCCGACCTCGCACTGCGAGCCGACGCATGAGATTGGTTGAGTCCTCCGCCCAGCGCGCCGCACTCCATCCGCGCCAGCTCGCTGCAACTGCCGCCGGAAGCAGCACGCGGCAGGCGCGGATCGCTCCAACCAGCGCGGCGATGAGCCCGATCACCAAAAAACCGGTTGTCAGCCGGCCCGAGAACGCTCTGGTATCGGATCCCATGGCGTCTTCCCTCCTTGCGGACTCGCGGCCCTGCCCGACGTGACCGCGGATGCGGAGCGCATGCTGGGCGAAAGAGTCGACGCGGTCAATAGCATAGCCGAGTGGACCTTCACCGCAGCCGCCGCAGAACTTCTCTCCGGGCTCGTTCGATGCCCCGCACCCGGCACACGACGCGGCGATGGCCCCGCATTCCGCGCAAAGCCGCGCTCAGCGCGGTTGTCGCGTCTACAGGACGGGCAGCGCATGGCGCGTCTTCTCGCCTCCTCGGCTTCACATCCAGGTAGGTGCGCATCGGAAATCGTCCCGTCGCCGTTGTCGACGAAACGTGCTCCTTCGAGCGTCGCGAGGGCCGAAGTGGAGAACGACTCGCCAACCAATTGATTTGGCCAGCATCGCCGCTTGTCGGACAGAGCGCGGGCCATCGCGACGACCTCGGTAGAAGCGGACAGCGGATATTTCACCGATCCCGCGTGCAACAGTTGGCTGCGGCGGCCCCACCAGGCACCCGCTACTACGCCGCCAACGCCCGCCGCAGCCTATCCATCTCCCACAGCCAGGCGACCGCGGAGTTCAAAGTCACACTCGTTAGGGTGTTCACACTGGCGCTACTTGGGGTCGCTTTACCACCCGGGTTCTTCGGCAGCGAAAGACCACGGAGGGCCCGCGCTTCCATCGGGCGGCGACGCGACGCCGTCACGGACGGACCCTCGAACGGCCCACTTGGTTGCGGGCGAGCGGCTGTGATACCGCGCACCCCGAGGTCAGGACGGATGCGGCGGCAGCGGCACTATCTGACTCTGGCGCTCGCGGGGCGATCGGGTCACTGCCGGAACGGGTGTCGCCGCTTGCAGCCGCAGCCGTAAGCGCGGCGGCGGTCAGTTGTGTCGGCGACTGCGACGGCGGTGGCAGCGTCACCGTCGACGAGATCGTCACCGGCGTGAACATCGCGTTGGGCTCGCGCTCTCTCGACCGCTGCCCGAGCTTCGACTGCGCTCGCAACGGCGTGGTCACGGTTGACTGCCTCATCAAGGCGGTCATCGCCGCGCTGAACGGCTGCGCGCCACCGGCGACGGTGAGCTCAACACCGACAGCGACAGGCACGGTCACTCCGACGATGACGCCTCCGCCGGCGAATCATTTCGTCGACAACGGCGACGGGACGATCACGGATATACAGACGGGTTTGATCTGGGAGAAGAAGGATCAGAGTGGTGGCGTGCACGACGTCAACTCGCTCTTTCCCTGGGCGGGCGTGTGCACCGACCAAAATGGCGTGCCATGCGGCGGAATCATCGGCTGCACGCTCTGCCAGCCGGATGCTGCCGCCGAGAGCACGTGCAATGCTGCGACCGGCGGCGCCGTGGGGTGTGCGCAGTGCCCTGGCGCGGCCATCTGCCAACCGATCAACGGGCTCACGACGGTTTGGCAGTGGCTGAACGAGATCAATGGCGCGAACTTCGCCGGCCACAATGACTGGCGCATCCCGACGATCGGGCGCGACGGCGGCGCGGTGCAGTTGGAGACGATCATCGACACGAGTGTTGCGGGCTGCGGCAGCGGCGTTCCCTGCATCGCGCCGGCATTCAACACGGGCTGCGCGATCGGATGCGCGGCGAGCGACTGTAGCTGTACGGACGTCGGTCAGTATTGGTCGGCGACGTCGGTTGCCGAGGTCCTGCCCCTACCTTCGGTGTGGAGCGTGCTCTTCTTCCGAGGAACCATCGGCGGTGCCGACAAGACCTCGGGCTTCTTCGTACGTGCCGTACGGAGCCTTCCGTGCGGGGCTTTCCTCGCCAAATTCGGCAGCCAGGGCAGCGGCGACGGGCAGTTCGTGTTTCCGCAGGCCATCGCGGTGGATCACAGCGGCAACGTGTTCGTCGCCGACACCGACAACCATCGCATCGAGAAGTTCACCAACGCCGGCAGCTTCCTGCTCCAGTGGGGCGGCATGGGCGCCGGGGATGGTCAGTTCGACAGCCCGCACGGCGTCGCCGTGGATGGCGACGGCAATGTCTTCGTCGCCGACAGCAACAACAACCGCATCCAGAAGTTCACCAACGCGGGCACCTTCCTGGCGCAGTGGGGCAGCCCCGGAAGCGACGATGGGCAGTTCAGCGGCCCCGTCGGCGTCGCCGTCGATCCGAGCGGCAATCTCTTCGTCGCCGATAGCGTCAACAATCGCATCCAGAAGTTCACCAACGCCGGGGTCTTCGTCACCAAGTGGGGCAGCGTCGGCGACGCCGACGGGCAGTTCGCCGCCCCCATCGGCGTCGCCGTCGATGGCACCGGCCACGAGGTCTTCGTCGCCGATAAGTTCAACCACCGCATCCAGAAGTTCACCGACAGCGGGGCCTTCGTCGCCAAGTGGGGCGTGCTCGGCCTCGGCGAGGGTGAATTCAGCGATCTGGAAGCCATCACCGCGACGGCCGACGGCAGGGTTCTCGTCACCGACGTCGACCGCATTCAGGTGTTCACCAGCGACGGGACCTTCGTCACCGAGTGGGGGAGCCTGGGCAACATGGATGGCCAGTTCAATTCCGCCATCGGCATTGCCGTCGACACGGACGGCAACGTCTTCGTCACCGACGAGAATCACCGTGTCCAGAAGTTCGCTTGTCCGTGAGGAGAGGTCTCCGCGATGCGCGGCCGGCACGTTCGCGAATCCAAGCTCCCAGCGCTCAGACCGCCAAGGCCGGTCTCACCCCGTCCACCTTCGATGCCCAGGCGATCGCCGCGTTCGAGCTCACGCTGGTCAGAGCCACACTGGCGCTACGCCTCCAGCGCTGTTTTCAACCGCCACCGCAGCCGTGCAGCGCGTTGCCGACGGCGGCGACGAGCTCATTGACGGCTACGTTGCCGTCGCGATCGCCGTCGAAGGCGCTGCAGCTGCTGAGCGGCTGCAGCCGCAGGGCGATGCCGACGCCTGTGACGAGCTCGGAGACCGAGACCATCCCATCGCCGCCGCAATCGCCGATACAGGCGCAATTGCTCTCGGCGTACTGCAGCAGTCCGATCTCGGTTTCGTTTTCGACGCACTGGGCCGAGCGCGAAGACGGGGCCGCCGCCGGCCGAGAGAGCAGGATAGGTCAAGAATCCCGCGGCCTGATCGAGGCTGCGCCACGTGTTGGTGGGCGGATCCCAGCCGAGGAACAGATGGTTGACGGTGACGATCCATGTGCCGTTGTAGAACGCGCCGCTGGCAATTCCGGCGCCCGCTGGCAAGTCGGCGATGGGGGCGCTGTCCCAGCGATCGGTGGCCGGATCGTAACGATAGGTGTCGAAGTAAGAATCGAAGTAGCTTTGGCCACCGGCAGTGTAGATGTATCCGTCGATCGCGACGGCGGCGAACTCGCCGACCGTCCGCGGATAGTCGGCCACGGTCGACCAGGAATTGTTCACGACCGAGTACGCCTCGACAGCGGACGTGAAGGTATGGGGGTCCGGGTCGGACTGCCCGCCTATCTTGTAGATGGTGCCGTTCAGATACACGGCCGAGTGACTCGCCGTTGGTCTCTGGAGCGGCGCCAGGGTGAGGTAGCTGTTGGCGGCGGGGTCGTAGCGCCAGACGGTCGCTGCTGCGGGGCGGTCCACACTCGGCAATCCGCCCAAGATGTATATGTATCGTCCGTCGCTGACAGCGCTGGCGGCATAGCGCGCTTCGGGTAGCGGAGCGATCGGAATCCAGTCGTGGTCCTCGGTCGAATAGCGATAGGCAGCGGCAAGCGTGGTTGTGCCCGTTTCGTCTGCCTCCGCTCCACCGAATGCATAGAGATCGGCGCCGCTAGCGGCGACCGCGGCTCCGACCACGGGTCTGGGATGAGAGGTGAGCGTCGCCCACTCGCGTCTGCAGGCGGTCAAGGGAGCGTGATACGTGAGTCGAACATCGTCAACCCACCAACCGGCCGCGGGTGAGTTGTTGGATACGTCCGTCCCCATCAGCAAATGGAACCTGACGGTCTGACCGCGGTAGGCGCTGAGATCGACGGCAACCTGATGCCAGCCGGCGCTGTCGCCCACCCAGGCCGCGCGGCCCGCGAGGGGACTGCTGCCGCCAGCCGCGAGGGTCCCGTTATACCCGCCGGCCGTGATGTGTGATTGCGCATCGATCCAGGGCGATTGAGAGTCTTCCGCCTGCAACTCGAGCACGGCGCCGTCGTAGTTGAACGAATCGGTGTGCTCGAACTCGAAGCGCTGCCAAAAAGTCAGCTCGGCTGCGGTGGCCGTCGGCGGAATGATGATCCATGGACTGTCTGCGGTCACGGAGCTCACGGCCGCGGTGTCCGGCGCATAGTACGATAGGCTGCCGGTGTGTGCGTCGGAGGTGACGCGGTGAAAATAGTCTGCACAGTGGTCGCACTCGCCCCCGGTGAACGTCGCGTCGGTTTCAAAGCCGTCGTCGATCGGGACGACGGCAACGTCGTGGAGCGGCGGACTCGCTGCGTCGGCCCTCTGTCCCGATCCGTTGCCGTGAACGCCGGCGAGTAGCGCGATGGTGACGAGCGCCGTGATGACCCATGGTTTGCGCCAGCGGCCCGCGAGGTCCGAGCGCGACTCGTCCACCAATCGGATCTTCATAGTTCTCACCTATACGCTTCGGCTCTTCGAAAATGACAGCGCAGCTACGGTTCTCACCCCCTCGAGGGCAAGCGCTACGGCTGCGGCGTCCGCTTGTCCATCACCACGTCGAGGCTGCAACTCGCGGGCTTCGAGCGGCGGGAACTCCTCGAAGCGCTCCAGCCACTGCGCGGCGATCCGCACGAGTGGCTGATACCTGATCCGCGGACGGGCTTGCGCGTGCTCGGCCGAGCGCGGCGGCGTGATCCACACACTGGCGAGCGAGCCCCGCGACCCAGGAAGGCACTGCGGCCTCGTCCTGCGGAGGGGTCGCGACCAGCATGACGGAAGCCAGTGCGCCTCGAAGTTCTGCAACCGTGTGTGCGATCAGCCCAATCAGGTCTGCAACCTTCCCGGCCGAGAGGGCGAGTGCCTTGCCGGCAGCCCCGCGCCAGTGCCGGCACTATCAGGCGGCGCGCTAGTGCACCGCCGTCGTCATTGAATCAAGATGACTCTTCGTCGTCCAATGTGGCATGGGACGGCGGCGGATGGTGGTGGAGCTGACAGCGAAGCAGCGGCGTGAGCTGGAGCAACTCGCGGCGAGAGCAACCGACGCGGCACAGGTGATTCGGCGCGCGCACGTCGTGCTGTGGAGCGCGGACGGCGTGGCGGGCACCGAGATCGCGCGCCGCCTGCAGCTGTCCGCCGAAGCGGTGTCCCGCATTCGTCGGCGGTTTCTCGCGGGCGGCGTCGCCGGACTGAGCACGCGGCCGAAGGGCGGGCGCACCGATCATGCCGTGCCGGGCGCAACGGTCGAGCGCGTGATCGAGTTGGCCATGGGGCCGCCGCCGGCGGGTCGCAGTCGGTGGACGACGCGCCTGCTGGCGAAGGACGTCGGCCTGACCAGCGGCTGCGTGTCCGATCTGCTCGCCGCCACGGCCTCAAGCCGCATCTGGTGCGGACGTATAAGGTGAGTCGGGACCCGGAGTTCGCGGCGAAGGTCCGCGACATTGTCGGGCTCTATCTGAATCCGCCCGAGCACGCGATCGTGCTCAGCGTGGACGAAAAGACCTCAATCCAAGCGTTGGAGCGCACGCAACGGCCGCTCCCCCTGCGCGCCGGGCGCGCCGTTCGCCATACCCACGACTACAAGCGCCACGGCGTTCTCGATCTCTACGCTGCCCTCGAAGTGGCCACCGGGAACGTCTCCATCGCGTGACCGACCGGCACACCGCCAGCGACTTCCTGAAGTTCATGCGCCAGGTGGTGCGTCCCTATCCGGACCAGGAGCTGCACGTTATCCTCGATAACTCGTCGACGCATGGCACGCCCGCCATCCGCGACTGGCTCACCGCGCATCCGCGGGTGCACTTCCACTACACGCCGACGAGCGCCTCGTGGCTCAACCAGGTCGAAGGCTTCTTCGGCATCTTCGGCAAGCAATCGCTCAGTGTGACCGACTTTCCGTCGAAGAAGGCGCTCCGCGAGCACATCGCTGCCTACATGCGCGCCTGGAGGAAGCACCCCGCACCTTTCGCGTGGACCAAACCCGCCCAGGCCATCATCCGCTCCCACCGCCGGATGCTTAAGCGCATCTCGACGGCGGTGCTAGTCGCGGGCGGAACTCTGCTCATTGCTATCGCTGCGCTGCGGCTGTGTTGGCGCGGCGCGCGACCGAGCCGCAGTCCCCCGCGGCTGAGCCCGGCCGCGCTGTGTGAGGGCCGGCCGGGGATGGCTCCCGCGCGCCACCGGGGACAGTGGCGCGGAAGCCCTGAGCGCGGGTACATGATCGGTCCTGGCCCCCTTCGGCCACTTCTCGCCGAAATGAAACCAGTGTTGGCCGTGGATCATGGCCCTCGAAAGGCCTCGCAGCTCGCTAGCGGTCGGGAGCGAAGTCCTTGCCGACCTTTCCGTTGCCGTGGCAGGCGTACGCCGTCGTCCAGTCGCCGGAATCGAGGACGATGGGCTGGCGGATCGGATCACCGACTTCTGCTCGAAGATCACCACGCCGCGCACCCGCACCTCGCAGCGGTTGCGGACGTCGACCTGCACCGAGTCGCCGCTGCTATAATTGATGCCCCGGGACAGGTCGGAGATGTTCACGCAGATGTCCTTCTCTCCCGCCCGGACCTCTCCGGTCGATGATGCGGCGCGATGTCGGGAGCGGACCACCTGGTGCACCGCGCGCGGACTCCCGCCGATGAGCGACACTCAGCGACGATGTTCCGGTCATCCCGGAGCGGCTCTCGTCGCGTACGTCTCCTTCCGCCCGATACGGCGGGTCGTAGGCGAGCGCCCAACGCAACCGGCGCGGCAGCGTCAGCACCGACTGGGCGGCCGGGATGAGCTGGAGCAGTTCAGCTCCATCATCGTGTACCAGGGAGCCCTGGGAGCCCACGGCACACGATTGGTGGGAGACGGGACGGATGATTCGAACGATCGGTGATGGATAGGGCTGGGAGATCGGCAAGCGCGCGAGTTCCAGAAGGACGCGCTGTTTGCTCTCACCGCCTGCCGGCACGGCGCGACCGTCGTCACCTCAAATTGTGCGGACTTCGCGTTGCTGTCGAAGGTGACACGCGTGAGGGTGCTATACGCGATCTAGGCTACCGGCGCGCGGCGCAGCCCCTCCACCAGCCGCACCCAGGCGACCACCTGGTTCAAACTGTTGCTCGTCAGGGTCCGGGTCAAGCTGTCGATACTCGGGACGCCCTTCCTCGATGTCCTTCGGCACCGATCAGTGACACACGCGCCCGGTCACCAATTTTGGCCTCTCCGACCGCCAGGGCAGGGGGCTCGGCGGCCTCGATCCACTAGCGCTCGGCCCCCGTCGGCTCGAGCGCGGCCAGCAGAGCCTTTGCATCCTGCAGGTCGCGTGTGTCGAAGCCTTCGGTGAACCACTCGTAGGTCGGCGCCAGCAGAGCGCGGGCGGCTTCGCGCTTACCCTGGCGTTGCCAGAGCCGCGCCAGGCTGGTAGCGGCGCGCAGCTCGAACGTCTTGGCCTCCTGGCGCCGGGCGATCTCCAACGACTGGTTGAAGAGCGCCTCCGCCGCCTCGACCGCACTGCCGTCCATGTCGAGGACAATCTCGGCCCGCAGCCGGAGCAGCTCGGCATCGTAGTAGTGCTGGCCCTGTTGCTCGGCTTGGGCGATGCCGTGTCCGAGCGCGCCCACGGCGGCGTCGTGGCGCCCGACCTCCCAGAGGCCCTCGGCCAGCATCGCGAGCAACTGGGGTCTCATGATCGCGCTCGCGAAGCTTTGCCAGCTCGTCCAGCGCCTGCTGCATCTCCGCGATGCCCGCCTCGCCCTCTCCCGATTCCACCCGCGCCCATCCCCGCAAAACCCTCCCCAGTCCCAGGTACAGCGGGAACCCAAGCCGCTCGGCGAGACCCACGACTTCTTCGGCGCGTTCCCGCATCCGGTCGAACTCCCGGCGCTCGAAGTGGACAAGTCCAGCCGCGGCGAGGGCATTCGCCAGACTGAACGGATGTTCCACGCGCGTCGCCAGCGCCACCGCCTCCTGGCTCAACGACAGCGCCCGGTCCGGATGACCAAGATACGTGTGACACCACGCCTCGAACGCATGCGAGAAAAGCCCACGATCGAATCCCACCAGGTAGGCCAGAGGCCCGTGCACCTCGGGGTTGTACGATTCGATGCTCCGTTCGAAATGCTGCAACGCCCGCGACAAGTGCCCCTGGAAGACCGCGGATGTGCCGACTTCTTCGTGAGCCGAGACGAGGTCGAACGCCTCTCCGGTGCGCTCGGCGGCCGCCAGGGCCTCCTGCGCGACCTCGGCTGCAGTCGCGAGGTCACCCTTGATCAGATAGGCCGCGGCCACTCCCGAGAGCACTCGCGGCAGCTCGGGTGATTCGCCGATCTGGAACGCCAGCTCGCGTGCGCGCGCGTAGGCCTGCTCGTTCTCCGGATGCGACCATCCCCTGGCTGCTGTGAGCGGCGCCCCGATTGCCATCTGCAGTCCGACCTCGATCTGATCGCGCTCGCGCGTCGCCGGCAGGGTCGCGACGAGCGCGAGGGCGCGTCGCAGATGGCCGATGGCCTCCTCGTTCGCCGATCGCTGCGTCGCCCGCTCGCCCGCCCGCTGGTAGTGCGTGATCGCTTCCGCGACGAGCCCCGCCTGGTCGTAGTGCCGCGCGACCACCTCGGGCTCGGCCGCGACGCGCTCGGGGAAGCGCTCCTCCAGCACTTGGGCTGTGCGCGCGTGCAGCTGCTGGCGCGTGCGCTTGAGCAGCGACTGGTACGCCGTCTCCTGGATCAGCGCGTGCTTGAAGGTGTACGTCGCCGCGGGCGGCTCACCGAACGCAAAGAGGATCTCCGCGTCCACCAGGCGCGCCAGCCCCTGGCGCAGGGCAGCCTCGTCCATGCCCACCGTCGCCGCCAGCAGCGGAAATCCGAACTCCCGGCCCAGCACCGCTGCCCGCTGCGCCACTTCCTTTGCGGTGGACAGCCGATCGAGTCGCCCCATCAGCGAGTCGGCGAGGCTGGCCGGAATGGCCTCCACACCGCGCGCCGCCCCGGGCTCCATCACCGCCTTGGTCAGCTCCTCGACATAGAGCGGTACGCCATCGGCACGAGCGACCAGCGCGTCGAGGGTGGCCGCCGGCAGCTCCGTCCCCGCCAGCGTCGCGATCATGTCACGCGCCTGGCGCTTGGTGAGCCGGGCGAGCGGGAGCGTCGTCGTATTGGAGCGCGCCGGCCAGGGCGCCGTGAACTCCGGCCGTGCCGTGGCGAGCAGCAGGACCCGCGCGTTCGGACTCTGTGCGATCACGTGCCCCAGGAACTCCAGCGTCGAGACGTCGCACCAGTGCAGGTCCTCGACGAACAGCACCAGCGGCTGGACTTCGCTCAAGGCCAGGGTCCAGTGTGCCAGCAGGTCGATCGTCTTGCGCCGCTGCAGCTCGGGGCTCAGCTGCAGTCGGGTCGGCGGTTGCAGGCCGAGGAAGTCCGCCACCAGGGCCACGTTCTCCGCCGAAGCGAGTGCGCCGAGTCCGATCTCCACCTTGCCGAGCTTCTCGCTTGCCGTGTCTTCAGGTGCGAACCCGAGCCCCTGCGTCACCAGCGCGATGATCGGATGAAAGGGCGTCCCTTCCGTGAACGGCGTCGCGCCGCATTCGAGCCAGGTGTGCGGCACCCCCGCCAGGTGCTCGTGCAGCTGGTAGACGAGCCGCGACTTGCCGACTCCCGCGTCGCCGAGGACGACGACGGTCTGCCCCTCGCCGTCCGCCGCGCGCCCCCAGCGATCGATCAGCGTCGCCAGCTCGCTGTCGCGGCCGACGAAGCGCGTCAGTCGTCCCGCCGCGACGTCGAGACGGCTGCGCACGCCACTCGGTCGGACGACGCGGTAGAGCGGCACCGGCTCGCGCACGCCCTTCAACGGCTGCGGCCCGCGCTCCTCGACCACGAACAGCCCGCCAACCAACCGTTGGGTGGCGGCGGTGATCACTACCGTGTCAGGGCGCGCGACGCCCTGCACACGCGCCGCGACGTTCGCCGTCTCGCCGAACACCTCGCCGCCGTCGGCGATGACGACGGGGCCGGTGTGCATGCCGATGCGCACAGCCAGGCGTGTCCCGTCCTCCGCTGCGAGGCTGCTGTTGAGCGACGCCATGGCGTCGACGATCGCCAGGCCGGCGCGCACCGCCCGCTCCGGGTCGTCCTCGCGCGCGGTGGGCCAGCCGAAGTAGATGAGCAGCCCGTCGCCGAGGTTCTTGGCGACGTGGCCGCCGAAGCGGGCGACGGCCCCGGCGGCGGTCTGTTGGTACCGCGCCATGAGGTCGCGCCACTCCTCGGCGTCGAGCCGCTGCGAGAGCGGCGTCGAGCCGACCAGATCACAGAACAGCACCGTCAGCTGGCGGCGCTCGCCGGCCGGCAACGTGGCTTGGGGCTCGGGGGCCGGCGTCGACACGGCGGGTGCCGCCACGGGCCGGAGAAGCTCGCCGCAGCCGCCGCAGAACTTCTCGCCGGGCTCGTTCGACGCCCCGCACCCGGCACACCGCGCGGCGAGAGCGGCCCCGCATTCCGCGCAAAAGCGGCGCTCGGCGCGGTTGTCGTGGCTACAGGACGGGCAGTGCATGGCGCGTCTTCTCGGCCGCGATCTCTACCACAGCTGGCGCAGATGTCGGGAGGCAGCGGCGGGCTGGTGGGACAAAACGAAGGCCCACGCCGCCAGCGCCCGTCCCGGCACTGCACGCGCCACCGGCGCCTCGGTTCCGAATCGACCGACACTCCCGCTCAAGCCGCGCGGATGATCGCTTGAGGCACAGCGTGATGACCGCCAACAAAACAATCCCCTCGCGTTCCCACCCCTCTTGTGCGCCTAGTCGGACATCGTTGGTGTGCCGGACTTGTCCTGGCGCACGGCGGGCGGAACGGCGCACACCGTCACCGCGCCGACAACGCCCGCTCCTACCCGTACCAACGTCCGCGGCGACGGAGAGGAGTAGTCATGAGGAAGGCAGTCGTTCTTCTCGTGGCGGTGATGATGCTGGCTCCTGCCCTCAGCCGGGCGGGGAGCACGGTCAAGAGCGGCAAGAGCAACTCGGACCTGGTGACTGGGACCACGGTCAAGAGCGGCAAGAGCAACTCGGACAACCGCGTCGGTGGCGATCCGAGCGGGACCACCACCGGGGGAGCTGAGGGCGCCGCCGCGAGTGCGCGGGGCGGCCAGGACCGCGTCCCGGCTGGTGCGACCACCGTCAAGAGCGGCAAGAGCAATACGTCGGAGTAAGTGGCGGTCGGGCGCGTGAGCCGAGTCCCTCGCGCGCGCCAGCAGAGGAGTCGCCCAACGCACCGCCCCGGCAAGCGGGCGACCCACTCCCTCCATGCGCTGGAGCGCGTGGCCGACGTGCCTGGAGGGCAGTCGCCCGGGCTTGTCGTCGAGCAAGTCGCGCCTCCAGCGCCCACCGTCGCGGAGGTGAGGGGCTTCGACTCGAACAGGCTCGCCGGGGGCACCGTGCATGCCCGCACCCCCTGGGCTGCGCCGCATACAGCTACGCGCGTCGGCCGACGGCCCGAACTCGAACGGCCGAAGTTATTGCGGAGCGTCCCTCAACCTGAGCACACCGACCAATGATGAGTGCCATCGCCATCGCCGCCATTGCCTTCGCATCGATCTCCGGATTCACCCTGCTCGGCATGCTGCTGCGTTCGATCGTGCCCGATCGCTATCTGAGCGCGGAATCGAAGGAGGTCGTCGGCTTGGGGACGGCGCTGATCGCCACCATGTCGGCGGTGCTGCTCGGGCTGCTCATCTCGGCGACGCGCACCTCGTACGAGGAGAAGCGCACGCAGGTCATCCACATGACCGCCGACCTCATCGAGCTCGATCTGCTGTTGAAAGACTATGGAGCGGATGCCCGGCCGGCGCGGCAGGCGATGCGCGACACCGTGCCGCTCATGAGCGATTCGATCTGGCGCGACGGCGCCGGGCGGCTCCGGTCGGAGGCGAACGCGGCACCCGACGCGGGCGCCGAGGCGGTGCTCTCCGAGTTGCAGACGCTCGCGCCGCACGACGACGCGCAGCGCGCCCACCGCGACCGCGCGCTCCAGGTCGGCCTCGACCTGGCGAAGATCCAGCTGCTTTTGTTCGCCCAGCCCGCCAACGCGATTTCGACGCCGTTCATCACCGTGCTGGTGCTGTGGCTGAGCTTCCTCTTCGGCACATTCACCCTGTATGCGCGGCCCAACCCGTTGATCGTCGTCATCCTGCTCGCCTGCGCGCTGGCGGCGTCGAGCGCGATCTTTCTGATCTTGGATCTCGACCGTCCCTTCGCCGGCCTGCTGCAGATCCCCAGCGCGCCGTTTCGCAACGCGCTGCCGCCGCTTGCGCCGGCAACATGAGGCGGCAACGGGGTCGAGCCCGCGCCGGCAAGCACTTCCGGGGCGCAATCGGTCGCTCGGTTCTGCGCGCCAGCGGCCGACTCTTCGCGTTGATCTGACGTTCTTGGCCGCCAAGCACGCCAAGAGCGCCAAGTCGAAGGCGGACAAGGTGTCTCGCTCGGCGATGGTCGCGAATCTCCTCTGCCGATGGGTTTGCGAGGAGGTGACTGAGCTCTGCGGCCAGTGTTGATCGACTTGGCGTTCTTGGCGTCCTTGGCGGCCAGGTATTGTCCACATCGAGCTCGAGGATGCCGAAATCACGCTTCCCTTGTTGCTCGGTGGGTGAAATGGTCGCGCGCCGATGATGACAAGCGAGACGAGCTGCCAGACGGCGCTGCTCCGTGCGGCGCGCGCGCGCGGGTTGGCCGGTGCGTTGCTGACGCTTCTCGTTCTGCTCGTCGGCGTCGACGCCGCGCCTGGTGCGGTCGCCGGCGGCGCCGCGAGCCCTGGTCCGATGCCCGGCTGCGCGGATCTCGTCTGGGGGAGCTTGCCGAGCGAGGGCTCGGCGGAATTTCCCGACCGGGAAACGCTGTGCGCGTCGGTTCCGGGCCAGCCGTTGCCGGCGGACCTGTGGCCACCGGAGGATCTCGTCACGCTCGACGAGCAGAATGCCTACGCCGAACGCCTGCGCGCCGAGTTTCTCCGGCCGCGGCGCTACGCCACCGAGTTGGGCTGGGCGGGCGACGCGCACTGGCGACTCTCCGGCGATCTCCAGGGGTGTCCGTCGCAAAGTTCCTTCGCGACCTTCGGCGTCCACCTCCTGGTCCGCGTCTGGTACTCGCCGGAAGTGGTCGAATGGCTGTGCGGCGACCGCAGCACGGAGATTCCGGTCGGCGCCATGGTGGTCAAGGAGGAGCACCTCTTTCAGGGCGACGGCGTCCTCACCGTCGATCGCAAGACGCACCGCGCCGCGCCGGCGCAAGACCTCGCACCGGACATCTTCACCTTCATGATCAAGCGGCCGTCGGCGGCGTGGGACGGCTACTACTGGGGCGCGCTGAACGCGAACGAGGACGACGCCAACCCACCGGTGCTGGATCGGGCCGGTCTGACCGCGCCCGCGCCGGCGCATCTGCCGCCGCATCAGCCGCCGTACTTTCCCACCGGCGCCACCAACGGCGCCCCGCTCGGCGCCGGGGTGTACACGAACTTCGGCTACGGGATGTACTGCGTGAACTGCCACAGCGTCGCCCAAGGGGAGCCCACCTTCTCCAGCCTCGACAACATTCTCGGCAACGAGGCGATCTTCTCGTGGCGCGGTCCCGGCAAGGCGCCGCGCTGCGACGGAGACGCGGTGCTCGGTCCGCCGACCGACCCGGGCGCCGGCCACGCCGCGGTCGGACAGGGCTGTCCGCCGGTCCTGCCGCCGGCGCCGCTGCGCGAACCCGACCCGTCCTTTCTGGCGCTGTACGACGAGGTCGCTCCGATCAGCGACGACGAGGTCTGGAACGGCCTCGACCTCGCGGCCGGCACGAGCGCGCCGCCGAAGGTCGAGCCGCTGCGCTACCCGGCCGCCCAGAGCTGGGACCGCTCGGTCATGCCCGCGCCGGATCAGGCGCAGACCTTCATCACCTCCGATCAGTGCGTGGGCTGCCACGCCGGCACCCGCAACAACGGCGCCCTGCCGCACATGGTCGTGTTCGACCATCACGGACGGCTGCGCAATCTCTCGCCCGCGGCGGAGTGGCGCAACACCAGCATGGGCATGGCGGGGCGCGACCCGATCTTCATGGCGCGCATGGAAGCCGAGTGGAACGCGCAGGAGCGCACCTTCGCTGGAATCTCCGGCCTCGGCACCGCGGCGGCGCCGACGGTCGCCGACTGTGTGATGGACTCTGTGCCTGAGTTGTCACGCCAAGGGCGGACACCAGCAGCAGTCCGCCGACACCAAGGGCACGGGGACCGACCCGCTGCCGGGGAGCGTCCTGCAGGTGCAGAACACGTTCATCTGCCGCGACCTGCTTCCCGCGCCATTGGCCCGCGGCCTGAAGACGAAGGAGGACGGGCACGACTTCTTCGTGCGACCCAACCTGCAGAACTTCCCGGGAACGCCCGACGTCACCCGCGATCAGTTGCGCGCCGCCGGCCTGGGGCGCGACGGCGTCACGTGTCTGGTCTGTCACCTCGCCGGGCCGGACGTCGGCAATCCGGCCGACGGATTCACCGGCAACGTTCCGTACGCGCTGGACGGCATGCTGTTCGCCCCGGACGAGATCGGTCCGCCGGGCGAGGTGATGCAGGCGGCGGTCGGGCTCAAGCCCGTGCAGGGCAAGCAGCTGCAGGAGTCGCGGCTGTGCGGGGCCTGTCACGCGATCAATCTGCCGGTGGTGCGCACCGGCGACTGCACGACCAATCCGCAGACCTCGCCGTTCGAGGGCTGCGTGAAGGAATTCAAGTACGAGCAGACGACCTACTTCGAGTTCCTCAACAGCGCCTACAACGTCGACTCGCCCTCGGCCGAGCCGGGCCTGGTGCGCAATGCCAGAGCTGTCACATGCGCAATCTGCACGCGACCTCGGGCACGGATCGGCTGGCGTTCAAGGTGGCGAACATCCAGGACGACACCTTCTACCGCTACGACAACTCGCAGCCGCCCGAGAACCTCGCCCTCCCGGTGCGGCGCGACTTTCAGCGCCACGTGTTCCCGGGCCTCAACCTGTTTCTGAACGGGCTCCAACAACAGTTCTCGCTGCTGATGGGCGTCGCGGACCTGCCCTGGATGAACATCACGCCCGAGACCGGCGTGCTGACGCAGCGCGACAGCCTGCTCGAGTTCGCGCGCGAGGACACCGCGACCATCGCCGTCCAGAGCCTGCGGACGACCCGCGAGGGGCTGCGCGCGGCGGTGCGCGTCGACAACCTGACCGGCCACAATCTTCCCAGCGGCGTCGGCTTCCGGCGGCTGTTCATCGAGTTCTCGGTGCTGGACGCCCAGGACAACGTCCTGTGGTCGTCGGGACGGACCGACCGGCTCGGCCAACTCCTCGGCGCCGACGGCACGCCGTTGCCCTCCGAGCACTACCCGGCGACCGAGTACGAGCCGCACCATCAGGTGATCCAATCTCCCGACGACGTGCAGATCTACGAGGAGGTCGTCACCGACGACCGCGGGGTGATCACCACCGGATTCCTGAACCGCTGGTACGACAAGAAGGACAATCGCATCCCGCCGCGCGGGTTCCGCTGGGACTCCATGTACGTGCAGGCACCCTACGACGTCGCCCCCAAGGGCGAAGCGCTGCAGGACCCGCAGTACACGCGGCCGGACCCCACGACGCCGCTCGATGGCGAGGATGAAATCATCTACGACGTCGCGCTGCCGCCGGCGCTGCGCCAGCGGGCGACCGCGGTCCGCGCGCGGCTGATCTCGCAGAGCATCCCGCCGTACTTCCTGTCACAGATCTTCGCCGAGCTGGCGATCGCGAAAGCAGACCCGGCGCTCGTCGCCAGCGACAACCAGCTGATCGTCGACGGCTCGTTCCTCCACTACCTGGCGAGCCGCTTCGACACCGCCGCGGTCAACGCGGATGGCGAGGCCTACCTGGCGGATTGGAAGCTCGAGGTCGCCGCCGACCAGCAATCGGTGCACACCGCCGACAGCGACGGGTGCGCGGTCGTCGCGCCGGGCGACCGCGCCAGCGGCTGGCTGCTGCTGCTGCCGGCGGTGGCGCTGCTCGTGCTCCGCCGCCGCCGCGATGCCGCGACGGATTCGACCGGTTCAGGCGCCGGCCGGTGACGCTTCACCGGCGTCAATAGCCGCGGAGGGCGACCTCTTCCGGAAGGTGTAGATCTGGCACCCGTATACGGCCGTCCCGATGTACGAGGATGCGGCCGACCACGCGCGGATCGGCGATGGTCGCCACCGGGCGCAGCCGCCCGCCGCAGTCCGGGCAGGCCAGCACGTCGAGGCCGAAGGTCCGGCGCAGCAACTCGGCCCAGGCCACGTGGCGGGACCGGACGGCATGCTGGTCTGGCGGGCACTCGCGTCGTACAACAGGGGACACCGAGGCATGGATCCGAACCAGCTTCCCGTCGCCGACTCCGCGCCCTACCACGACGCCCTCGCCCAGTGCCTCGACCACTGGAATCTGGTGCCGGAGAAGACGTCGCTGCTGCGCGACGGCGTCAACCACGTGTTCGCCACCGAGACCGCCGGTGGCGCCCCGGTCATCGTGCGCGTCACCGACGGCGGCCGCCGCGAACCAGGCGAGCTGGACGGTGAGCTCATGTGGCTCAACCACCTCGTGCGGCACGGCTGCACCGTCACCACTCCGATCCCCTCGCGGGCGGGGGCGCTGCTCGAGACCATCGCTCTGGACGCGGGCACGTACCACGTGTGCTGCTTCGAGCGTTTCGCTGGGCGCGAGATCGACCCGAGGACCGACGCGGCCTGGAACGACGAGCTGATGCTGCGGGTGGAGATCATCGACTTCGACCTCGGCTGTTACGGCTGGCGTGTCATCGACTTCGCCGTGCTGCTCTTCGCCCATTACTACTACCCGAGCCTGGCTGTGCCCGGCAGCACGCCGAAGCTCGCCGGGAACGTGCTGGCCCTGCTGGCCCGCGGCTACCGGACGGAATACCGGCTCGACGACGACCAGCTCGCCATGGTCGGCGAGGCTTTGCCCACCAATTCCCTGAGCACGTTCCGTTCCCGATTGGAGGGCCGCGCTGCCGCGCGGCCGGTCGCGCGGAAGCGCGACCCTCCAGGCGCGGGATCGATCCACCAGCCGAATTGGCGGGCAAGGCCGGTCGGCGACCTCATGAAGCTGCACGAGATCCTCAACTACGTCGTCACGGCGCCCGCGGTCGAGCACTGGCAGGCGGCGATGGGCCGGCCGGAGCCGCCGGTCGCGCACAGCCTGAGGTGGATCGAGGATCTCTGGCGGGAAGGGCGCGCGCTGGAGGTCGAGCCGAGCTCATGAAGCGCCGCGCCACGGCCGCGCCGTCACAGGCGCCTCGGAGATACTCGGCCGCTCTGGATTACGCATCGGTGTGTCCGTGCATCCCGAAGAACATGAGCACCCCGTACTGGCGGGCCGCTGCTGCTGCCGGCAGTGGCGCTGCTCGCGCTCCGCCGCCGGCGCGACGCCGCGACGGAATCGACCGGGGCAGGCGCCGGCCGGTGACGCTTCGCCGGCGTCGGGCGTACGACCGGTGGATCATTGAGCGAGAAGGAGTCCGACCATGCCCGTGTACATCATGGCCCAGATCAGCATTCACGACCGCGTCGAGTACGATCGATACTCCGACGGCTTCCTCGAGATCTTCGCCCGCTATCCGGGTGAGCTGCTCGCCGTGTCGGAGGATCCGCAGGTCGTCGAGGGCGAGTGGCCCTACACGCGCACGGTGCTGATTCGTTTTCCCAACGCCGACGAGGCGCGGCGTTGGTATGAGTCGGCCGAGTATCAGGCGCTCGCGCAACACCGCCTGCGCGGCTCGCGCGGCAACGTCGTCATCGTCGAGGGACTGCAGTAGGCAGCGGTGACGCTCGTGGGCCGTGGGCCGATCCGGCCCTCAATGGGGACGGCGCGCGCGATCAGTACGCCTCGACGAGGCGGCCGACCTCGTCGGCGAGCGCCAGGCCGCTCAACTCGGCGGACTCGGCGCGCTTGACCGCCAGATACGCGCGAGCGAGCTCGCCGCCGAGCGCGGCGAGAAGCACGGGATCGGCGGCAAGCGCCGCCAACGCGGCGTCCAGGGTTTGCGGCAACCGCTCGATGCCGCGCGCCGCACGCTCCGCATCGCTCAGCGTGCCGGGATCGAAGTCGAGCGGCGGCGGCAGGTCGAGCCCGCGCTCGATGCCGTCGAGTCCCGCCGCGATGAGTCCGGCCAGGGCGAGATAGGGGTTGGCACTGGCATCGCAAGCCTTGAGCTCGACGTTGGTCGGCGCCCCTTGCCGCTCGGTGGGGACGCGCAGCGGTGCCTCCTTGTGATCGTATCCCCATACCCGGTACACGCCCGCCCACGCGCCCGGACGTTGGCGCCGGAAAGAGTTCGGCGTCGGCGTCGTCAACGCGAGGAGGGCCGGCAGGTGGGCGTGGACGCCGCTGACGAAGGCGCGCGCCTCCACCCCGAGCCCATCGCCGGAGCCCGCGCCGGTGAGGTTCCGACCGTCGCGCCAGAGACTGAAGTGGATATGCCAGCCGCTGCCGGCCTCGCTCGCGAACACCAGCGGGAGGCAGGTGCCGACGAGATCGTGTTGCGCGGCGACGGCGGCGATCGTCTCGCGCACGACGACGAAGCGATCGGCGGCGCACAGCGGCGCGCCGTGCTCGGTGGACAGCTCGAACTGGCTGAGACCGGCCTCCTTGAGCATGGCGCGAACAGGGACGCCCTGCGACTCCAGCGCCGCGGCGATCGCGTCGAGCACCGGCCCGGCGCGGTTCAAGCCGTGCGCGCTGGCATAGTGCGACTCCTCGAAGTGTTCGAGTGCCCGATCGCGCCGGCGCAGCAGTAGGAACTCGTGCTCGAAGGCCGCCTGCAGTGAGAGTCCGGCGCGCTCGAGGCGTTCGATGGCGCGGAGGAGGGCGGTGCGGGGACAGAACGGCCAGGCGGAACCGTCGCGGGTGACGAACGCGCCGAGCGTGCTCGCATGCGTCGGCTGCCAGGGCAGGACACGCAGGGTGTCGAGATCAGGGCGCAACCACACCTGGCCGATCGCGCCGATGCCCAGGCCGGGCTGGACGATGTCGGCGAACACCGGCAGCGCCTGCACCCCGGACACCACGCCGAGCCCCTCGGCGCTCATGGCCGCCGCCCGGGCGCTGCTCACGGCCTGGGCGCGGAGGACTCCGGCGCTGTCCACCCATCCGAGGCGGAGGAATCGCACCTGCGCCTCGCGCAACCAGCGGTCGAGATCGCCTCCGCGTTCCGTCATTGCCAACTCGACGACGACGCTACGACACCTGTTCCGGGACGACAACCGATCAGCGGCGCAGCGCGTGATGGTGGACTGTCGATGTGAATCCAAGCCGGCGCGCCGCCGACCAGCCTCGTGTGGACTGGGGCGGGTCGCTTGGGCGAAGAGGGGGTGGGGCAGGAATGCGCCCGCCGATCGTCGCCGGGCGCTGCCGTACTTCCTTGCGCCGGTCCGCTCCGATAGCGTCCCGTCATGAGCAGCAAGGATCGACCCGCCTGGCAGCCCCTGCTGCCCGCGTCGGATGGCGCGGACATTGGACACATGCGGTTTCGCCGCATGGACGACATGACGCCGGAGGACTTCGCCGTGCTGCGGCGCGTCCACGAACAGAACCTGCAGCAGCTCTCCGACCTCATGCTCTACCTGCTGAACAGCCTCGGCGGCGACCGCGCCTATCCGGTCGATCGCAAGACGCACTCGCTCCAGGCGGCCACCCGCGCGCTGCGCGACGGGCGCGCGGAGGAATACGTGGTGGTCGCGCTCCTGCACGACATCGGCGAGGCGCTCGGGCCGCTGAACCACGGCGAGGTGATCGCTTCGATCTGTAAGCCGTTCATCGGTGCGGGCAATCACTGGATGCTGGAGCACCACCCGCTGTTCCAGACCTACTACTATGGCGCCAACGTCGGCATCGATCCCAACGGGCGGAACGCCTATGCCGGTAACCCGTACTTCGACCAGACCGTCGAGTTCTGTTCGCTGTACGACGAGGTCTCGTTCGATCCGGACTACGCCCACGAGCCGCTCGAGACATTCGTCCCGATGGTGCGCCGCGTCCTGTCGAAGGAGTGGACGCCGCCGACGCCCGCCACGTCGTGACGGAGCGGGGCGACCCGGAGGGGCGCCCTGACGAGGCGAACCACGGGTCACACCGATCGAGATGGATCGGGAGACGACTCAGGGAAGCGCTCCGAGAGTCCGAGAAGCCGACCACGGTCACGGATTGAGCCGGACGGCCGGCGTCCCGGGCTTCCCTCTAGTTCCGTGCCGCGCCCCTCACCGCAGTACAGCCGTTCAGCACGCCGCCGACCGAGGCGATGAGCTCATTGACGGTAACCATGCCATCGCGGTTGGCGTCGAAGGCCGCGCAGGTCGAGAGCAGGGCACTGCCGAGCGCGATGTTGACGCCGGTGACGACCTCGTTGACGGCGATGACGCCATCGCCGTTGCAGTCGCCGACACACGGCGTCAGCGCAGTGATCGCGTCGGCGACCGCTGGGGCGTCCTCGACGTTGTCCACCAGATCCCGTGCGATGCTGTAAAAGGCGTAGGTCCTGCCGAGCTCGCCGCTGAACGTCGCCGAGGTGTCGGCCGTGTCGGTCAGGAAGGCCGTGAACGGTCCGCCGTCTTCGGAGACGAAGATCGAGTAGTCCCGGATGCCCGCGCCGGCGTCCGTGCCCGCCCACTCGACGAGAAAGCTGGTGGAGGGCTGCGTCGCCGGCAGGGGCAGGGCCTGGCTCGACGGCGCGCTCGCGTCGATGGTGTTGAGCCATTCCGGAGTATCGATCGGCGCGTTGGCGTCGAAGATCACCGACGCGTGGTTGCGGATCTCGGTACCGGAGGCCAGCCCCGATTTCGGCTGGACGGTGAAGACCAGGCGCCCCTCGCCCTCCGGCGGGTTCACGTTGGGCGGTAGCAGACCGGCATCCGGGTCCTCGGTGAACTGCCCGGTGTCCGGATCGATCGACGTGAAGCGCCAGGTGAGGAGCCCGCTACTCGTGTCCAGGCTGGCCCGAATCGTCACGACGATGTTCTGCGCCGGCCGGAGGTCCAGCCCGCCGGTGAGCTCCTGCACTCCCGATGCCGGCGTCAGCGTGCTGTCGCCGAGGGAGATCGGCCCGAGGCTCAGCGTCGAGAGGTCGACCATGCCGATGTCGAGCTGGTCGGTGACCACCACGGTCTGCGCGGGCGCACTGGCGGTGACGAGATTCTCGAAGTGGATCACGTAGCTGAGCGGCGTCCCGTGCAACAGGAACTGCGCCGGCGTCGCCCCGAGCGAGCCCTGCTTGTCGTTGGGATCGACGGCCTTTCTCGGCCTCAAGGGGAACGTGAGGCACTGCTTTCCGGGTGCCAACCTGAGGGGGTCCTTCGGACAGCTCTTGGGCGGCTTCTTGGGGACGCAGACCGACGAGCCGTCGTCACGCGATACGACGGTGTGTGTTCCCAACGACTTGCAGTCGTCTGCGCTCGGTCGGCACTGCGGGTTGTTGTACCGGTCGAACACGTTCCCACTGCACTCGGGTGGAATGGGAATCTCGGGAGGGAAGTACGGCTGGTCGCCGCCGCCGCTGTAGCAACTCACCGGGAGGACCCCCCCGGGGGGGCCGGTCTTGGGGTCGTAGACCGGGCAATTTTGAGCCTGTGCCCGCACTTCCCCCGGCCCGAGCCGGGACAGCAGCGCGACGAGCGAGCGGGGTATCTCGTGGAGCCAAGGGAACGTCGTCCCCGCGGCGGACGCTTGGGCATTTCGAGCCCGAATGGCGGCATGGAAGACGAGATCGAAGTGGAACTGGGACATGCTGTAGACTGGCGATTGGCTCCCGAGGCTGGCGATGAACGTGTTGCGACCAGCTTCCACGATCTGCTTCATCTGGTCGCTCACGTAGAGCTCGAGGTCCGGCACGAGCGCCGGCGGAATGGTCACACCGTCGTTCAGCAGGTAGGCCTCGGCGCCCGCGACGGCGTCGCTGACGAACGCGGCGTCCAGGTCGGGCGCGAACAGCGGATCGCCGATGGCGACCAAGAGTTGGCTCTCCGGCGCGTCCGCCGGGAACGTCAGCCCGATCTGCAGGACCCCCGAGAAGCCCGCCGGGACCACCGGCAACAGCAGCGGGATGTTGAAGAATCCGCTCTGCGGATCCGCGCGGACCGTCATCGGTACCTGACTCCAGTCGTCGCGCAGCTGTCCCGCCTGGGGTGGCGGCGGCGCGATCGCAAACGAGCGCGTCGGCAAGTACTCTTCGGGCACCGACAGCGACAGCGGGGCGGCGAGGGCATCGACCGTGCCTCGGTTCCCATAGAGGATGGTGAGCCGCGACGGGCCTTCCCTGCGCAAGCTGCCGATGACATTCACCCACAGATCCGGGACACCCCCGGCTTCGGTGCTGAATCCTCCGGCGAGCACCAGCGAACCCCCGTCCGGGTTCGTCACGACGACGTCCCAGGCGCCGAGCGCGCTCCCGGTGAGGTCGAAGGTTGTCGCGATCGCCGAGCCCCCGGCATCGACCTGGACGGGAGCGCCGATGATATCGGCTTGACCCGCGCGTGTGAGCTTGACGGTCGCTCCCTGGACGAAGCCGCTCCCGGCGACGAACGCGGACACCGAGCCCCCACTGCCACCCGTGTTCGGCAGGATCCTCGTCAGGGAAAAGCTCGAGCGCTGCTCGAAGGCACCAATGTCGCACGTCGCGCCGACGGGGCGCAGAAATCCGCGCTGATCCGTCGCGGCGCAGGCGGCGCCGCCGCTGCCCGGCGCTGCCGGGCTGCCGGCGTCGATCGCCGGACTGTTGGCGCCGAGTCCGAGCGTCTTCGTGAGGCCGCCGTTGTCGGACAAGACCCCGAGCGCGGGATCGACGCCGGTGATGTTGCCGCTCGTGTCGCCGAGCACGGCGCAGAAGTCGGGGTCCCCGATGATGTTGTAGCCCCCGGACGTGAGGGTGGTCTGACAGTCCGGTCCGACCGGCGCCGTGTTCCCGGCGAGGATGGTGTTCGTGAGCGTGACCGTCTCATTCCCCCCATTGGTGATCCCGCCGCCGGCGGCCCCCGCCGTGTTGCGGGCGATCGTGACGTTGTCGAGCGTGACCAGACAGGAGAAGGCGGGGCTGCTCGTCCCGTTGTTGATCGCCCCGCCGTTGAACGCATCGTTGCCCGTCACGGTGCTGTTCACGAGGTGCACCGTGGCCGACGTGCCGCTGTTGACGATCGCGCCGCCGCCGCCGAAGGCCGTGTTGCCGCTCAGCGTGCTGCCGGTGATCGTGACGACGCTGTTCTCGACGTTCGCGATCCCGCCGCCGTTGGTCGCGCGGTTCTCGGCGATCGTCGAGTCGATCACGGTGAGCGTGCCAGTCGACACCTGCTGCAGGCCGTCGTGTTGGTTGTTGATGCCGCCACCCCGACCGATGGTGTCATTCTGGGCGATCGTGCTGTCGACGACGGTCAGCGTTCCCGCGTTGAAGATCCCTCCACCGCCGCCCGTTCCGCCCGTGTTCAGGGTGATCGCGACGTCGGCCAGCTCCAGCGTCCCGTGGTTGTTGATCCCGCCGCCGCCGCCGATGAAAGTACCGTCAGGCGCCAGGCCCCGCGTGATCGTGACGCCGCGGATGGCGGCCGTCGCCAGCTGGTCGAGCGCGAGCACGCGCCCGGACTGGAGGCCGTCGATGATGGTCGTGTCCGGGCCGCTGCCGATGATGGCGATGTCCCCGGTGATGCAGAGGGTCGTCGCGCTGAACGACTCGGTGCCCCCGAAGGCCGAGACGAACGGGCAGATGCTCAGCACGCTCGTCGTATACGTGCCGGACGGCAGCTGGATATCGCGGTGCTCGCCAGCGGCATTCGCGGCGATCAGTGCTCCGCGCAGGCTGCAATCGTTCGGCGCCGCGTCGTCGCACGTGGAGAGCGCCGGGTCGTCGACCGTGGTGTCGACGGTGAACGTGCCCGCCTGTGCGTCGCGAGCCAGCCCGACGACTGACGCGAGCACGGCCACGAGCACGCAAGCGATGCGACGCGTCATGGGACGATCTCCGGGTGGGCGGACACTCCGGTGATGTCGTGCTTGGCACCGTGTGCCGATAGCCCGCGGACTGGGAGGCACGGCTTGGAAGTCGCGTCGCGCGGCCGGCGAGCGGACCGGCGTCGCCCCGCAGCCGTGCGGTGGTGGATACCATCTTCAATCAAGGTGGGAGGGCGAGAGCGGTCAGCGTGGTCGGAGGCGATCTCCTCATGAAGTCGGGGTGCTCCATGTACGCGGGATGTTGTGGAGGCGCCTCAGGGGACCTGGTCCATCCCGGTCACGAGAGGGATCTGACACACGATTCGGTCGTCCTGGCAAACGATTCTCTGCTCTCGGCCCAAACCAACTGCGCTTGCGACGACGGACAGCGGTGCGCGCGACCCTGGCGGCTGTCGGGACTGCGCCGAGGATCCGCGTGTAGCACGCCGGTCATCGACTGCAGGCGTGGTGGCGCGACCAGGTCGGAGCGCACGGCCGCCGCCGGTCGCACCGGCGTTGCGCGAGAGCACCATTGACAGGCGGCCCAATTTGATCGGATTCTTGCGCGGCTTGTCGATGCGGAAGCGGGGGTGCAGGGCTGCCTTACGATCATCGTCAGGCGGAGCCTTCGCCATCGTCGTCGCCGTCGCGGCGTTCGCAACGGTGTCCGCCGGCGGCGCCGCAGGGCTCGGCTTACCGGCGGGCTTCCAAGACAGCGTCGTGGTGAGTGGGCTCACCGCGCCGACGGCGGTGGCGCTGTCACCCGACGGGCGCATCTTCGTGGCGGAGAAGAGCGGCCTCATCAAGGTCGTCGACGGGCCCGGCGGCACGCCGACGGTCTTCGCCGACCTGCGCACCAACGTGCACAACTTCTGGGACCGCGGCATGTCGGGGCTGGTGCTGCACCCCGACTTTCCGCACACACCCTACCTGTACGTCTCGTACACCCTCGACGCGCCGATCGGCGGCACGCCGCCGCTCTGGGGCACGGCCGGCGCCACATCCGACAACTGTCCAACTCCGCCCGGTCCGACCAGCAACGGCTGCGTGGTGGGCGGCCGACTCTCCCGCCTGCAGGCGAGCGGCGATACGATGGTCGGCGCCGAACAGGTGCTGATCGAGGCGTGGTGTCAGCAGTTCCCCAGCCACTCGGTCGATGCCGTCGTCTTCGGCAACGACGGTGCGCTCTACGTCAGCGCCGGCGACGGGGCCAACTTCAACACGGTCGACTACGGGCAGTTCGGCAGCCCCCTCAACCCGTGCGGCGATCCGCCTGTCGGGATCGGCGGCACGCAGACGCCTCCCACCGCCGAGGGCGGCGCGCTGCGCGCGCAGTCGGTGCGCCGGGGGCCCGGCGCACCGGCCGTGCTGAACGGCGCCGTGCTACGCCTCGACGCGCTCACCGGTCAGGCACTGCCCGACAACCCGCTGGTCGGCAGCGGCATCGCCGGCGCCGACCGCATCATCGCCTACGGACTGCGCAATCCGTTCCGCATGGCGGCGCGACCCGGTACCAACGAGATCTGGGTCGGCGACGTCGGCTGGTCGGACTGGGACGAGATCGACCGCATCGCCGCGACGGCGGACGGCGTGGTCGAGAACTTCGGCTGGCCCTGCTACGAGGGCCTCGGCCCTCAGCCCAGCTATCAGGCCGCGCACCTCGATCGCTGCAGCAGCCTGTACCAGCAGGTGGGCAATGTCACCGCACCCGTCTACGCGTACACGCACGGCCAGACGATCGTCACCGGCGAGACCTGCGGCACCGGCGGCAACACCATTTCCGGCCTGGCGTTCTACCCGGGCGGTTCGTACCCGGCGGCATACAACGGCGCGCTCTTCTTCAGCGACTACTCCCGCGACTGCATCTGGGCGATGCTGCCCGGTCCCGACGGCGCGCCCGATCCGACGCAGCGCGCCAACTTCGCCGTCGGCGCCGACTCGCCGGTCGACCTGAAGATCGGCCCCGGCGGCGACCTGTACTACGTCGAATTGTCCACCGGCTCGGTGCACCGCGTGCAGTACTTCGGCAACAGCCAGCCGCCCATCGCGCTGGCGCACAGCGACGTGGGCAACGGGCCGCTACCGCTCACCGTGCATTTCGACGCTTCGGCCTCGTACGATCCCGACCCTGGCGATTCCATCACCTATGCCTGGGACCTCGACGGCGACGGCCAGTTCAACGACTCCACCGCGGTCACGCCGCAGTTCACCTACACGCAGGCCGCGACGGTCGATGTCCGGCTGCGGGTCACCGACTCGCACGGTCTCTTCTCGATTGCCACGCTGGCGATCACCGCCGGAAACACCGCGCCGAGCGTGTCGATCACGGCGCCGCTCCCCACCCAGCAGTGGCAGGTCGGCAGCATGATCTCCTTCTCCGGCACCGCGACCGATCCCGAGGAGGGAACGCTGCCGCCCGCCAAGCTGTCGTGGTCGATCATCATGCATCACTGTCCGCAGAACACCTGCCACTTGCACCCGGTGCAGAGCTATTCCGGCATCGCATCGGGCGCGTTCTACGCCCCCGATCACGAGTACCCTTCGTTCCTCGAGATCCGGCTCACCGCGACCGATTCGGGCGGTCTCGCCAGCGGCACGTCGGTCTTCGTCTATCCTCGCACCGTGACGCTCAGCTTTCAGAGCGTCCCCTCGGGCCTGGCGCTGGCGATCGGCAGCGCCAGTCTGGCAACGCCGTTCCAGCAGGTGGTGATCGTCGGTTCGGCGAACACCATCAGCGCGCCGTCGCCGCAGATACTCGGTGGCAGCGCCTACCTGTTCTCTTCCTGGTCCGACGGCGGTGCCGCCAGCCATACGATCGTCGCTCCGGCGACGGCGACCACTCTGCTCGCCACGTTCGCGCCGAGCAGCGGTCCGTACTGTGGGGACGGCAACGTCGACCCCGGCGAGCAGTGCGATGACGGCGGCACGGTCGACGGCGACTGCTGCAGCGCCACCTGCCAGATCGAGTCCGGCCCGGGGTGCGCCCCCACGCCGACGCCGACCGGCACGCCGGCACCGTTCCGCCTCTACATGCAGTCGGTGACGGCCGACATCGCCGGGTATTCCGTCCTCGCCACGTCGCCGGGCACCGCGGGCGCGACCGGCGCGATCAACACGGTCAACGGCCCGACCGCAGGCATGCAGTTTGCCGGCAAGTGGATGTCCTGTCCGCTGGCGGCGCCGGTGACCGTCACGGGCCCGGTGACCGCCGATGGCTGGGGACGCGAGAGCAACGGCGCGGCGAACGTCGGGCTCGAGTTGCGCCTGTACAAGTACAGCGGCGGTGTCGAGGGGCCGGCATTCTTCGCCGTCCAGAGTCCCGGCGCCGCCTGCACCGCGGACGGAAGCGGGTGTACGGAGTTGGCGGTGCTGGATGAGACGTTCAACGAATACAGTTGGACGGCCGCGCCGACGTCGACGTCGTTTGCCGCCGGCGATCGGGTGGTGGCGAAGTGGTTCGGCAACGACGCCGGCGGTGGCGCCATGGCGAGCGGCTACAACGCCGGGGTGCGGTACGGCACGGCCAGCGGCAAGGGCCTGTCGTGGCTGGGTCTGTCGGAGACCTTGGTCTGCCAGACGACACCGACCAACACGCCGACGGCGACCCTTACCCAGACGCCGACGCCGATCGCCACGATGACCCTGACGGCGACCGCGAGCCGCACGCCAACCGCGAGCGCGACGCCATCGGCAACACCGACGCGCACCGCCAGTGCCACGGCGAGCGCCAGCGCGACGCCGACGGCGAGCCCCAGCGCGACCGTGGCCGCCTCGCCCACCCCAACCCCGACGGCCACCGCCAGCGGCACGCCGGCACCGTTCCGCCTCTACATGCAGTCGGTAGCGGGCGACGTCGCCGGGTATTCCGTCCTCGCCACGTCGCCGGGCATCGCGGCCGCTACCGGCGCGATCAACACGGTCAACGGGCCGACGGTGGGCGTGCAGTTTGGCGGCAAGTGGATGTCTTGTCCGCTGGCGGCGCCGGCGACCGTCACGGGGCCGGTGACCGCCGAGGGCTGGGGACGACGAGAGCAACGGCGCGGCGAACGTCGGGCTCGAGTTGCGCCTGTACAAGTACAGCGGCGGTGTCGAGGCGCCGGCCTTCTTCGCGGCGCAGAGTCCGGGCGCCGCGTGCAACGCCGACGGCACCGGGTGTGCGGAGCTGGCGGTACTGAATCAGACGTTCAACGAATACAGTTGGACGGCCGCGCCGACGTCGACGTCGTTTGCCGCCGGCGATCGGGTGGTGGCGAAGTGGTTCGGCAATGACGCCGGCGGTGGCGCCATGGCGAGCGGCTACAACGCCGGAGTGCGCTACGGCACGGCGAGTGGGGAAGGCCTGTCGTGGGTCGGTCTGTCGGAAACCTTGGTCTGCCAGACGACGCCGACCAACACGCCGATGGAGACTGTGACCCAGACGCCGACGCCGATCGCTACGAGTAGCGTGACGGCAACGTTGAGCCGCACGCCCAGCGCCAGCGCGACGGTCAGCGCCGGCGCCACGGCGAGCGGTACGGGGACGCCAACGCGAACCCCGACGCGCACCGCCAGTGCGACGGCGACCGCCAGCGCGTCGTCCACCGCGACCCCGACCGCGAGCCCCAGTGCGTCCCTGACCGCCTCGCCGACCTCAACCGGGACGGCCACCGCCAGCCGCACGCCGAGCGACACGCCGGCACCGTTCCGCCTCTACATGCAGTCGGGGGCGGCCGACATCGCCGGGTATTCCATCCTCGCCACGTCGCCGGGGACCGCGGCCGCTACCGGCGCGATCAACACGGTCGGCGGGCCGACGGTAGGCGTGCAGTTCGCCGGCAAGTGGATGTCCTGTCCGCTCGCGGCACCGGTGACCGTCACGGGCCCGGTGACCGCCGATGGCTGGGGACGGGAGAGCAATGGCGCGGCGAACGTCGGGCTCGAGCTGCGCCTGTACAAGTACAGCGGCGGCGTCGAGGGGCCGGCCTTCTTCGCCGCGCAGAGTCCCGGCGACGCGTGCAACGCCGACGGCACCGGGTGTGCGGAGCTGGCGGTACTGAATCAGACGTTCAACGAATACAGTTGGAGTGGCGTGCCGACGTCGACGTCGTTTGCCGCCGGCGATCGGGTGGTGGCGAAGTGGTTCGGCAACGACGCCGGCGGTGGCGCCATGGCGAGTGGCTACAACGCCGGAGTGCGCTACGGCACGGCCAGCGGGGAAGGCCTGTCGTGGGTCGGCCTGTCTGAAGCCTTCATCTGCCAGACGACGCCCACCATCACGCCGACGCAGACCGTGACCCAGACGCCGACGCCGATTCCCGACGAGTAGCGTGACGCCCCAGGCGGGCGGCTCCGCCTGAATGCGACCCCGACGGCGAGCCGAGCCGCCAGGTGAGTGGCCCGCTGGGCGACTATGGCGGTGCCGGCACCGTGAGCGGCGCGGGGTTCGATCTCGGGCGCGTCGGTACTCGACGCCGGCAGTGACGCGGCGGGCCACTATGCCTTTCCGCCCGCCCCGGGCGGCAGCCGGCGTCCAGCGCCGCACGAGGCGCGTAGTCCGCATGAGCGGTTGATTTCATATGGCCGCGGAGTATCGGACGTGCCGCCGCACAGGCCCCGAACCACGCTTGTCCGGGCGTTGCGAGAGCCGCGCCAGGCGGATCCCCGGACGATCGAGCGATCCATCTCCTCCGCCAGCCGTTCGGCGTGGCCGCTGGCGCCGAACGGCTCGTACAACCGCCGCGCCCGCGCCGGTGCGCGCCCGTGCCGCCGCCGCGGCGGCGAGCTTGCGCCCAGCACGGCGGCACGTATCCGGATTTCGCCCGGGTTGCCTCCGGTCAGCTCCGAGCCGTCGCCCCGGAAGGACCGACCGGGCGGAGGCTGCGACCGTCACATCGGCCGAGGCGTGACGTCGGCTGACAGCGCGCAGGTGCCACCCTGACAGTCGCCATTGGCGCAAGCTCGCGCTCCTCTACTGGCACGGCATCGATCGGCCGGGGCAGGGCGGCGACGGGGCGAGGAACGACGCCCAGTGTCGCTCGGGCGACGTGTCCATCAGCGAGCTGATCACCCTGGTGAACGTGGCGCTCGGCAGCCGCCCGGTGTCGGCCTGCCAGTCGGGCGACGTGAACGGCGATGGCATGATCACCATCAACGAGCTGATCGGCGCCGTGACCCGAGCCTTGAGCGGCTGCGGCAGCTGAGCAGGGCCAACAGCAGGGTGGCGGACATTCATTCTTGAGTCCGAACGGTCTGGCCGCGCGACTGGATCGCCATGCGGGCGTTTCCCAGCTCGCCCGCACATGGCGCGCCGTCCGCCGCGCAGAGCGGGCGGGGCGGTGCGGAGCCTCGGCGGCTGGGCGAGACATCCGCCGATCAGGCCGGTATGGCTTTCCGGCTTCTCGATCATGCCGAGGTCCGAGGCGACGTCGAGGAACGTGGCGAGCCGAACAGCGCCCGGTGGTCGGCGAAATCGTGGTAGTCGAGCGGTTGCGGCGTCGCCCGCGGCACGAACGCCGCGGCGATGCACACCGCCGTCAGGCCGACGATGTCCGGCGTGCGCCTGGCCATCGTCCTGCTCTCCTCGCCGCTCACGGCGCCACCGCCGCCGCATGCTCCAGCAGGATGCGTCGCACCTCTTCGCTGGCCAGCGGGTGGCCCTGCACCGAATGGCCGGCGAACGGAATCACGAGCTCCGACTCGACGCCGTCGTGCCGCGCGCTCTCATAGGTGACGACGCCGTCTTCAACCATCGCCAGTTCTGGGACGGGCGCGCCGAGAACGACTTCAACGGCGTCAATCACCTCGGCCAGCGCGATGCCGATGCCAAGGTGTTTCGCGCCGACGACCCCAAGAAGCCGGTCGAAGTGCGGGTCGATCTCACCAACGCCAGCCTCGCCTCGCAAGCGGTGGCGCCGATCGTCAGCGACCTCGAAATGGCCGCGCCGGGCCGCACGCGCCTGGACGTCGGCAGCGCCCTGGCGAGGGGCGGCCGCAACCGGGGCAAGAAGGTCGCCAAGGTCCGCCCCCTGGGCGATCAGCGCGTGTCGCCGACCGACGGCGTCCTCGGCGGTATGAGCCGCTGGCCGAAGAAGGGCCTGGTCTTCACCCGCTACGACCAGATGATCAAGGTGGCGTTCCAGGAGAAGTGGTGGAAGTCGAAGAAGCTCATTCGCGTCAACCCGGACGGATCCAAGACGCTGGTGGCGAAGAACGACGGCGAGTGCGAGGACGGCAGCTGCAGCGGCGAGGACGAGTACGCGCTGATCCAGTACAATTTCTCGCTGTTCTTCGGGATCGCGGTACAGCTCCACGAGGCGATGCTGGTCTCCGACAGCGATGCAACGACCGATGCGGACGGAGACGGCCGCGCTGACGACCTGATGGTCGCCGTGCCAGCGGTCGGCGCGGCGGGCGGCGATCCGCTGCCCGGGTTTCTCGAGGGCGTTTTCGGCCCAGCCGTCCCTTGACGAGCGCGCGCGTCGATCGTGCGGAGCCGGTTTGCCGATCACGCCGGTCGGTGCAACGGTGCCGATGTCGGTGTTATGGGCCCGGCATGGACATCGGCATCGCGTTTCCCTCCTACGTGGAGGCCTGGCGGGACTGCGAACGCGCTGAAGCCGCCGGGTTCTCGCACGCGTGGTTCTACGACACGCAGCTCCTGTGCTCGGATGTCTACGCGACGATGGCGTTGGCCGCCGAGCACACGCGCACGATGCGGCTCGGCACGCTGGTCGCGATTCCGAGCAACCGCATCGCGCCGGTGACCGCGAGCGCCATCGCGACGATCAACGCCCTGGCGCCGGGACGCGTCATCCTCGGGCTCGGCACCGGCTTCACCGGCCGCAACACGATGGGCCTGCCGCCCGTGCCGGTGGCCCGCCTGATCGACTACGCGCGCCAGGTGCGCGGCCTGCTCGCTGGCGAGGACGTGCTGTTCCGCGAGGGCAAGGCCGAGCGCTGGATCCGCCTGCTGAGCCGCGACCGCCGCCTCGGCATGGTCAACCTCGACGATCCCATTCCCATCCACGTGGCCGCCAATGCGCCGAAGGCGCTGGCGGCGGCGGGCGCGGTCGGCGACGGTTGGATCACCGTCGGTGTGCCGCCCGAGCTGATCGGGACGCTGCGGGCGACGGTGGAAGACGCGGCGCGCGCCGCCGGGCGGCGCTTCGACGGACCCGACGGGCGCCCGTACACGACCTTCCTCACCACCGGCTGCGTGCTCAGGCCGGGCGAGGCGCTCAGCGATGCGCGGGTCATCCGCCGCGTCGGTCCCGTGGCCGTGGTCTCGGTCCACGCGATGTGGGAATCGGCGCGCGGTGGGCACGGCTTCGGCGCGTCGAACGACGCACTCGCCGCCGACTACGATGCGTATCTCGAAGCGTACGCGGCGAAGACCGGGTCGCCGCGCGACCGCCGCTACCTCGAGGCGCACGAGGGCCACATGATCTACCTGAAGCCGGGCGAGGAGCGTTTCGTGCAGCCGGAGATGATCCCGCTCCTGACTCTCACCGGCGACGCCGGCGCGGTGCGCGAACGGGTGCACGCGCTCGCCGCCGCCGGCGTCGACAACCTGACGCTGCAGGCGATTCCAGGACTCGCCGCCGAGCTCATCGAGGAGTTCGGCCGCGAAGTGATCGGCCGCATCTAGGCCGCCCCGTCGTCAGCCGGATGCGGCTGCACTGCCAGTGCGCGGTGCAGCGGAAGAGTTGCGTCGACCCGCGATCCCCCGCGGTCGCGCCCTTACAGCGCCCGCCAGTGATCGCCGTGCTGGCGCTTGACCGCGTCGAGGATCGGGCCGGCGTGGCTGGGGGTAGCGGCGGCGGCGGCAGGACGCGATCGCCGAGGACGTCGAGCACCGCCTCGACCGAATCGCGGGTGGCGCGCAGGTCCCGTAGCCGCCGTCGAGCCCGGCGACCAGGCGGCCGCCATCCGGGCGACAGCGATGCGACGATCGACGCGGACGGGGACGGCCGCGCCGACGACCGGATGGTCGCCGTGCCAGCGGGCGGCGCTCCGCTGCCCGGCTTCCTCGAGGGCGTCTTCGGCCCACCCTGACCCGCGGCCGTGGCGGAACACTCGTCACCTGTGGTGATGACCTGAAACTCCAGGGGTCACGTCGGACCCCGACGGCCCAACCGATTTCGTCGCGAACCCAAACGGTCAACGCACCAGTGCGACGCAGGTGACGCGGAGAGTGGGGCGCCTCTCGCTCTCATCCTGCCGTCGGCCGGAACACGTCGACCAGGTCCTTGCAGTAGCGGACGACGGCGGCGACCTTGTGGGGCGCCGTGACGCCGAGGCGCACGACGACGAGATCGAGCCGCGGACTGATGAGGATCCGCTGTCCGAAGGCGCCGCTGCAGTAGAACAGCCCGAGGCTGCCGGGGATCACCCAGAAGTGGGCGCCGTAGACGCCGTCCGACTGCGGCGACGGGGTGCGTGCGTAGTCGACCCATCCGGCGGGCAGGAGGCGCTCGCCGTCCCAGATCCCGTCGCGCAGGTAGAGATAGCCGAAGCGGGCGAAGTCGCGCGCGCTGCAGTAGCAGGTGCTCGAGCCGATGAAGTTGCCGGCGGCGTCGAAGCGCGGATCGGCGGTCGTCATGCCGATGCGGTCGAAGAGCTCGCGCTGCATGAAGGCGCGCATCCCGGCTGCATCGGTGTCGAGCGTTTCGCGCACCAGGCGTGCCAGCAGGTTGCTGGCGCCGCTGTTGTAGTTCCAGCGCGTCTCCGGCTCGGCCTGGTACGGCAGGCCGGCGGCAAAGGCGGCGACATCGTCCTGGCCGGCGCCGAACAGCATCGGGATGACGTCCGACTCGTCCTCGGGATAGTAGCGCACCGACCCGTCGCCGAGGTGCTCGGCCTCGCGAAAGCGGAGGCCGTCCACCATGCGCAGCAGTTGGTCGATGGTGATTCGCCGCCGCGGGTCGCCGGCCGGCCATTCCTTCACCGGAATAGGCTGCGAAACGTCCAGCTTGCCGTCGCGGACCAGCATCCCCACCAGGGCGCTGGTGATGCTCTTGGCCATCGACCAGGAGATGAAGGGGCGATTTGGGTCGGCGTCGGGGCGGTAGCGCTCGGCGACGATGGCGCCGCCCTGGACGATCACGACGGCATTCGTGCGCTCGAGGTCCTCCGGCTCTGGCTCGGCAAAGGCGCGGTCCAACAACTGCGAGAGCGTGTCGCGATCGACTCGTGGATCGAGCGCGGCGCGCGGCCAGGACCGGGTCGGCCAGGGCAGGGCGGCTGGTTGCGCCGGCAGCGGCAGCAGGACCGGCTTCGACGACGTGTGCGCCAGCGTCATGGGCGGACCATAGGTCCGTGTCGTCGGGCGGCGCAACGCAACGGGAGGACCCGGACGCGACGCGCGCATGATCGGCGTGTCGGCCGAGGATCAGGGCGGCCGCGAAGGGCACAGGCGTGGAACCAGTCGGTCGTCTTGGAATCCGCGTAATCGGTGCCGCTGAGGAAGAGCACGTCGACGGCGTAGGACGGATCGCCCGCATACATCGTCGACGTCCAGCCCGGCGGTGTCCGCCGCCGTCGCGCCCTCGGCCGGCCCAGCCAGTCCGGCGGCCAGCAACGCCGCGCCACCACGACTCCTCGCTCATCGGATCTCATCGGCCCCCTCGCCCCAGGTGCTGACTCGATCGAGCCGTGTTCGCCCGTTCACACGGACGGGATGCGGCACGTGGCACGCACGACGAGCGGCTAGTGCCGTGCCGCCGGTTCGACCGATCGATGATTGACCGCTATGTCCGCGCCGCGCTCAATCCCGTTCCCTTTTCGGGCGAAGGAAGATGGTCATCGTGGCTTTGCCCACCAATTCCCTGAGCACGTTCCGTTCCCGATTGGAGGGCCGCGCTTCCGCGCGGCCGGTCGCGCGGAAGCGCGACCCTCCAGGCGCGGGATCGATCGACCAGCCGAATTGGTGGGCAAGGCCGGTCATCGTCAATCTGAACCACCGTCGCTGGACGGGCGCCCCGCACCGCGTCCGGGAATCTCTGACCGCGGACTGCGCGGATGAGAGAAGGACGACTACGCGGATGAAGGACGAACCTTCGGCACTATGCGGTAGGGATGAGGAGGGTACAGACGAGTCCCTCTCCGCGAAACTCGAGCGCCGCGTCTCCCGCCAGCTCGTGGCCGACGGTTCCCTCGATTAAGCGGAGGCCATAGCCCCGGACCGGCCCCGCCGATGGCCGCGGCCCTCCGCTCTCCTGCCAACTGAGGCGGAGCGTCGCGCCGTCGGTCCACGTCCACGCGACGGCGACGCGGCCACCCTTCCGCGACCATGCTCCGTACTTGGCGGCGTTGGTCGCCAGTTCGTGGAGTACCATCGTCAGCGGGCCGACTTTCGACGCGGCGAGAGTCGCCGTATCCCCGCTCGCCGCCAGATGGTCGGATCCTGGACCGGCGAAGGGGGCGAGCGTCATGGCGACGACGTCGCCGACTTGCATCGGTTGCCAGTTCGAGCGCGCCAGCCCCTCGTGGGTGCGGGCGATCGCGCGCACCCGACCGACGACTCTGCGGCGAAAGTCCTCGAGGTCGACGGCCTGGTCGCCGCTGCGCTCGGCGAGCGCGACGATCGTCGCCAACATGTTCTTCACCCGATGGTCCAACTCGGCGAGGAGGCGACGCTGTTGGTGCAGCGCCCGGTCCCGCTCGCCGACCAATCCACCGCCGGTGAGGGTCGCGCTGCCGACCACCGCGAGAAACAGCCAGAGCGAGAGCATTCCCGACCGCGGCGACAGGGCGATGAAGGGGCCGACCCCCAGCGCCGTTCCGACGACGAGCACGAGCGCCACCGTCGCCACCGCCAGGAACACCGCGCGGAGTCCGGCGCGAATCAGGATCCATGGGAAGAGGAAGGCGAACGCATACGGGAGCGACACGAGATGCGTGCCAAAACCCACGACGATCGCGGAGACGATCACGACGGAGATCGCCATGGCGCCCTTCTCGATGGGCAGCGCGGGGGGCGAGAGGATCGGATCCGGAGCGGACAGCCACGTGAGCAGGAGTGGCCCGACGATCAGCGATCCCGCCGCCTCTCCGCCGAACCACGTCATCCACACCGTCGAGTAGTCTGCCCACGGTGCGTCGCCGAACGCGCACAGGCACGACGCCCCGAGCGTTGCCGTGATCACGCCGGTCGCGAGAACCCCGACTGCGAGGTAGATGAAGGCATCGCGGAGTCGATCGAGCTGCGGCCTGAACCCGTACCGTCGTACGAGGACCATGCCCGTCAGCCCCGGCGCCAGCGTGTTGGCGATCGCGATCAGCGCAGCCGGCCCCGGCTGACGAGGCTCGAGGGCTAGGTTGAGACCGAAGCAGCCGAGAAGGACCCCCGGTATGACCGTCGGGCCGGCGAGAATGATCGCGGCGAGCGCGACGGCAGTGGGCGCCCACACCAACGTCACGTGCTCGCCGTAATACGGAACCTGCAGGCCCGACCATCCCGTCGCGAAGTAGGCGGCAGCGACGACGAGGTTGACGAGGATGGCCCTCATCGGCCCGGGTTCAGTCGGATTGGCCACGGGTATCGGACATTGGGCGGATGAGACTGGAAAGAGTTACGTGGGGCAGGATCGATGACCGCACCGTAGTTCCTCCGAACCGGTCGTCACTAGCAGATCACCAATGAACTTGCCGAGCGGGCCTTCAGCCCTTCTGAACGGCCGGCTGCAGATCGGCACCGGGGGAGGGGACTGGCACGCCGCGCATTCGACCACCCGCGACCTCGTGATCCAACTATTGATCGTCGATCACAGACTGATCGGGGTTGAACGGATCGGGTCGAATCTCGCCCAACGGCCGGCCCGTGTTGTAGTCCTCTATCTGCTCGGAGCCTGAATGGAACGGGTCTGGCTCGACCCGATAGAGCGGTCGGCCCGTATCCCGGTCCCTGACGACTTGATCCCCCGACCGGAACGGATCAGGGCTCACCGTCAGCCCGGTGGCCTGCTGATCTCCGGACGAGCCCGACTTTCCGCTCGTGTCCGCCCGATGCGCGCCCGACCTGAGATCGTCCGCGCCAGCGACCGCGGTACCGAGCAGCAACCCAATGCCGACGGCCAACAGTCTTCTCATCTGATCCCTCCTCGACTCCTTGCCGAACCAGGTAGGAGCTGCACCGACTCTCTAGCAGGTCAGCGGGCCACGGCCGTCAGGCGCGCCACCCATCGCTGAACAGCGGCAACTGCGCGGGCCACAGCGACTGGCGGCGACCGAACGTCACGGAGCTGCAAAGGGGGGTTACTGCGGGGCGGTGAATCTGGCCCTGAACGCTGGACAGCGAAACGCAGATCACCGTCTCGTTCACGCCGGGATTCGAGTCCGGCACACCCTTCCCGATGTGCGCGCTCAGACGGCGCGCAGACCCGGCAGTCGGAGCGAACAGGCGCGTCCGCGTAGCGCGGTTCACAACGCCCGGGTGCGCGGTGACAGCGCCGCGCTCGAGAACAATCCCGCACGCATGAAGTCCGTCCGAGCAATTGGATGCGGTACGCTCGCTACGGCAGGGGCCAGCGCAAGCCAGGTGGTCATCGTTCGGCTGTCGCGCGCTGGACGATCGCTACTGACCATCGCACGCGATCTCCGGGCCGTCACCAAGCGACGCCAGCAACGCGGCGATGCGTTCGCTCTGCTCGTGGTCAAGGCGCGGCCCGGCACAGGTGGCGTCGCTCGTCCGCAGGTTGTCCCACCGCGCCGTGCGTACCAGGCAGGGATCATCCACACCGACGAGGCAGAACGAGTCGGCGGCAGTCCACACTGTGATCTGGGCGAACGCGGCGCGCACCCGCTGGGTCTCGTCGGCGGTGAGGGTCCGACAGGGAACAGCGCGCGCGATCAGGCACGGATAACCCGTCAGGTAGTCGGGGAGGCAGTCGTCGACGCCTGGCGTGCCGGTGTCGACGATCGACTGCTCCAGGACGTAGGTATCGCCGCGGCGGTCGATGCGCGCGTCGTACACCGCTCCGACGGTAGGGCAGAACCCATACGCTGAGGTCAAGGCGTAGGCGAACTGAGCGAAGTCGGAGAGGTCCCGCTGGTTCGTGCAGCCCGCCAGCGCGTTGAGCACCGCCGTCACCAAGCCGTCGATGCCGAACCCTGGCCCGCCCGCGGCACAGGCGTCGGGTGCCGCATCACCCAGCGCGATACGCACGCCAAGAAGGATCTCATCGATGGTGACGCGCCCGTCATCGCCGCAATCACCGATGCAATGGCCGAAGACTGAAGCGCCGGGCTGATCGACCGCCCCGGCGGCACCACTCCCGCCGAGGACGATGACGAGCGTGATCAACACCGCGCCGCTGTTCAGAACACCACGCACGACAACGTGGCTACCAACCCGGAGAAGACAGCGTCAACCGCGAGATGCGACGGTCACGCCCGCCGAGCGTCGGGCCGGGCGGTGGCCCGCGAAACCGACGGGTTCTCGCTTTCTGAGTCGCGCGGCTCGACCAGACGAGGTCGGGGCGCTTGGGCCGGAAGCGGGTTCATGGTTCGGGTCGCGGTCGTCGGTTTCCGGCGCGGTTAGCCTGGATCGCTGACCCGGCCGAAAAACAGGCACGCGCCACTGGCGCGATGCTGGACCGCGAACAGAAACGGTCGATCCACCTTCAGTTCGATCGGTTTCGCCGTCGGCACTGCACCCTGTGGTGTTATGATCAAGGTTGTGGCCGTGGCCTCGGTGCCCTTTTCATCGAGCGCGAAGAAGGTCTGGTGACAGACGTCCGCCAGGAAGAGATAGCGCTCGCCATGGCGCGGCGCCATGCGCTCGAAGTTGGCGCTGCGCGTGGGCCGATCGAAGGCGGTCGGCATGCCGAGTTCCATGAGTGCGTCGCGCAACGCCAGCAGCGGCGGCTCGAAGCGGAATTTCGGCAGATACAGCAGGACCTTCCTGGACGCCGCGGCGGCAAGCTGCCTCAGGCGTGCCGCGGTCAGCGACCTCTCCACGGCGGCGAGGCCGTCGGTGGTGTCCGGCACGAGCACGAGCAAGTGCAGCTCGCCGCCTGTGTAGGGGATGGTGACGGCCGAGTAGCCGCGCCCTTTCCGATAGCCGCAGTAAGCCTGACGCAGCATGGTCGGCCGTGTCCGCGGCGCGCCGCCGTACACATGGAAGGGACGCGGCTGCGTATCGCCCTCCCGGAATGGGTCGGCCCACGGGGCTTTGACATAGATCGCGTTCACCAGCACCAGCCGGGTGAGCGGGTCGATCGACGGGCTCAGATTGCGGAAGCGTCCGCCCGTCTGCCCCTCGATCCACGCGTTGATCTCGCGACGCGCGCCATCGGCATCCGCGACAAAATCCATCTCTTGCGGCGATGCGCCGTAGTGCCGCCGGACGAGTTCGAGAAATGCTGGATGGACGGAGTGTGTCTTCTCGGCGAAGAGCCCATTCGCCAGCGTCAGGGTGATCGGATCGCTGAACCCTCCGCCGGATCGGCGTGCGATGTCATCCAAGGCGGCGCGCAGAGCGGCGAATCCCGCGTGCAACTGGGTCTCGTCCGCCGGGTAGTGCAGGACGCGACGCATCTCGTCGCGCGTGACGCCGTCGGCGCCCGCGTAGGCCATCGCCAAGGCGCTCTGGATGGAGAATGGCGAAAGCACCGCGTTCCCCATCGGAGCGAGACGCGCCAGCAGATCGAGGCCGAGCGCGTTGATCGGCTCCGATGGAAACCATGCCGGCCCCGGCGGGCTGGCGGAGGCGGTCTCGGATAGCATCATTGGCAGCGCCTCGCGCCTTCTACGGGCGGACCGGACAGGAGAACAGGAGCCCTTTCCCCATTCTCGTCGCCGCGGCCGAATCACGGGAATGCGGCATCCGAGCCTGAAATCCTCTGGCGTGTCAGGACAGGAGGCGAGGATCCGGCGTCGGAATTGCGTCTGGCCGACAGGCGCGCACCCACCGCGCTCGCGATCGGCTCCGGCGTTGGGGCACTCCCGCATCGCGTCAGGGTTGGCGTTGACTGCTCGATGCAGACCAGAATGCCAGGATGGTGCTGATTGGGGCAATACTCGTCGCGGCGCTCGCGGCTGGGGTGACTGCGTCACCGCCTGCCACGTCATCCGCGACCGGCGCGACGTCGCAGCCGGTCACGGCGGGCTCGTCGACACTCAAGCCGATCGAGCCGGCCGCGCTGCAGGCGATGGTGGACAAGACTGCGCGGGAGCTCATGGTTCCCGGCGCTCTGGTGCTCTTGCGGACGCCCCAGGGCGAACTCACCGCGAGCTACGGCACCACCAAGCTGGGCACTGCCAGTCCGCCCACCGCCGACACGCACTTCAGGATCGCCTCGAATACCAAGACGATGACGGCCGCGGTGATCCTGCTACAGGTTCAGGAAGGCAGGCTCGGACTGGGCGATCCGGTCTCGAAGTACGTCCCGGGCGTGCCCAACGGCGACAACATCACCATCGCCGAGCTTCTGCGGATGCGCAGCGGCCTCTACGACTACACGGAAGCTCCCGAGCTGTCGGCGAGCTTGGACCGCGACCTGACCAAGGTGTGGTCGCCCGCCGACCTGCTGGCCATTGCATTCAAGCACCCCGCCAACTGCGCTCCCGGCACCGCCTACGAGTACAACAACACCAACTACGCGCTGCTCGGCCTGGTCGCTGAGCAGGCCGACGGCAAGCCACTGGCGCAGGTGATGCACGATCGGTTGTTCGGGCCGCTGAGGATGCGGGACACCCTGCTTCCTGCCAGCGTCGTCAACACCATCCCCGATCCCCACGCGCACGGCTACGGGTATGGCAGTACATCGGTCGTGTTGTCGGACGCGGCGGCATACGGGCCCGAGGTGCTGGCGCAGGCACGCGCCGGCGCCCTCCTGCCCAACGACTACACCGACCTGAACCATTCCTTCGCGGCGGCGGCCGGCGGTGTCATCTCCACGGCCAACGATCTCGCCATCTGGATCCGCGCGCTGGCCACCGGCGGCGTGCTCGACGCCGCGTCTCAGCGCCGCTGGTTCGACGGCTTACAGCCGGAGAAGCCGAGCGAGCCAGACGGACAACAGTATGGCTACGGCATCAGCCAGCTACGCTGGGGATCGAACGCGATGTATTTTCACGGCGGCGAGACCCCCGGCTACAACTCGAAGATCGCCTACGACCCAGCCAACGAGCTGACGCTCGTCATATGGACCAACATGGCTGTGTCGCCCGATGGACAGCAGCCGGCCAACACCCTGATGGTGAAGGTGCTCGACCAGATCTACCAGCAGTCACCGCTGAACACCGGTCACTAGCGCCCGCACCTTGCGATCGATCCCGCCGCGCAGACCGTGGCGAGCCCGAACACAAGCGCCGTTCCCAGAGAGACGTGGGAGTGCCGCTGGGGTTGTCGTGCTCCTGCTTGTCCCTCTCCCCGGGTGGACAGGACGCGACGGTGCGGTGTCGTCAGTACGCCGTGGCGGAGCCGGCGACATCCGTCGACAAAGCCGCGCGTACTTTGCTCTTCGAGACGCCACTGAATTCGAAATGACAATGACACGCCGACGCGTGCTCGAGGGAACCGCCGCTCCGGGTACACGCCGTCCGAATCGTAGTCGCCGTCTGGCCGGGTGGAATGGACAGAGATGACGGGAAGCTTCCAGAACAACCCCGTCGTCCCGGATCAGACCCGAGGTGCCGGAGGGATTGAGAATCGCGGTCTTCGCCGCATCGAGGTTGGTGAAGTTGCAGATGAAATTGCCGCTACTGCTGAGATCCAGAAGTGCCGGTGTGTCGAGCGTGGCGGCATGGGCGGCGGGGGCCAGCGCGAGGAGCAGCAGGGCGGCCCCGAGGAGACGTCCAAGGGAACGCGAGATGTCGATTGCGGGGGCGACCTTCACGGATCCTGTCATTGGTGGCTCCTTCTGCTCACGTAGCTGCGGATGGTCTCGGGACGTTTGAGATCATGGGCACGGAAAGGTGCGGCGCCGGCGAACGCAAGATACGAACGAGTAGGGGTCGTCGCGTTCCAACCCAAAGGCGACTCGTTGCTCTGCTCAACGCGGCAACCTACAAGGATCGAGCCGCCTCATTGCGCCGCGTTCGCGAGATCGAGCTCCCCGTACAGGAAGTTCGTGGTCTGATCGAGGATCTCGGTGCGGTGCTGCCACGTACGGGACGTGACCGGCGCCGGTCCACGACGTGAGGAAGGAGTCGAGGCCGGCGGCGTTCGCCCTATTCCAGGTGTTCACGCCCCACTGGTAGGGGACCACGGTGTCGGCCGTGCCGTGGAACAGCAGGCTCGGTGCGTCGCCGGCACCGATCGTGCCGCCGCTGACGAGCTCCGCGCCGGAGAGCGAAACCGCCCCGGCCACCGCGGCCGGCGGATCCTCGCTGGAGGTGAAGCCGACGTTCAACGCCGTGATCGCGCCGGCGGACGAGCCGCCGATCGCGATGCGGGTCACGTCGATGCCGTACAGCGCGCGTTCGTGCGGAGGAACCGAACGGCGGTCTTCGCGTCGTCGCGGGCTTCCTGGATCGCCAGGACGCAGGTCGCCGGCTGCGCGCTCCCAGTGCAGCCGCCGGGCTCGAGCCGATAGTTGATCGAGACGTTGAAATAGCCCTTGCGGGCGAAGGTGTTCGCTTCGTCGACGATCTCGGCCGAGGTCTTGTCGCCACAGCAGAACGAGCCACCGTGGACCCACACGATCGCGGGCCGCTGGGTCACGCTATCGCCGGCCGGCTCGTAGACATCGAGCAGGAGCGTGACCGTCTGAGCCGAGCCATCGATCGCGCTGCCGTAGGTCACGTTGGTGGTCGTGCTCACGGTGGGGAACACCAGATCGCGATAGCGCAAGGGCGCCGCCCCGGGCGGCGTGATGTCGGGCAGCCGGAGCGTCGCCGTCGCGCTGGACGTCGGGGTGGCGCTGGCCGTGGCCGTCGCGGTGGGCGTGGGCGTGGCCGGCGCCGGGCAGACGCCGGCCGCCGCGTCCTTCACGTAAAACTTGGCTCCGTCGCCGGTGCCTGTGAACGTCATGCAGTAGACGTTCGTCCCACCGTCGAGCCTGAGCACGACGTCGATCGAGCCCGGGCCACTCGGGACGGGAACCGGCAGTCCCTTCGCCACGACCTTGAGCAGCCCCGACTTGAGCCGCGCGATCTTCACGACCGACGGGCCCGCCGGCGCGGACTTGTTCTTGTACGTGAACGACGTGCCCGAGCCGTTCGCGCTCCAGTTGCTGGCGGGCAGAGTCAGCGTCGCCGTAGTGGTGCCGTCATCGAAAGTCAGGGAGCTGTCGGAGCCACCGACGGGATCGGAACCCGTGATGTTGATCCCGGGGTCCTTCGACAAGAGCACGAGTTTCGGGGTGCTCTTGAGAAGCAACTTCCGTCCAGTGATCCCGTGATCAGCGGCGCGCGCCCGAGGTGTCACCACCCACAACGCGCAGAAGAGCGCAACGACACACGGCACCGACGATCGACTACGTAGCATCCCCCAGCCCTCCGTTCGCACCATGGCGGGCTCGGCAGCCGGGAGTCAATCGAGTGGGACGGCAAGGGCGCCACGCGGGGGCGCCGCGCAGAGCGTCGGACCTCCACGTCGATCCCGGCCCCAGCGGTGATCGTGTGCGCCGCGCGTTGACACGCCAGCGGCGGCGGCACTACGACGGCCCCTTGACGACGCCGCAGATCGACTCTCTGGTCGACGAGAACATCACCCTGCATCGCAGGCTGCGGGATGGCGACGGGCCCGTGTGCACGAAGCCGTGGGTCGGACTGGAAGAGCGAAGCAGCGGCGGCAGCGTGAAGCCGTGCTGCTGGTATCGCGGACTCCATTTCGGCGCCATCCAGGATGGGAGCGACGTGCGGCCGATCTGGAACGGCGATCGCGCGCGGGCGCTTCGCCGCGCCATGGGCGCCAGTGCCCCGAGCGACTGCCCAGCTACCTGTCCGGTCCTGGTCACGCGCGGGCTGTGGTTCGGCAAGATCGAGCTCCACGAGTATGCGCGCGACGAGCTCGCCTCCTTCGACGCCGACTTCCTCGCCAACCGCGCGGCCGTGCTGCGCGCGATTCTCGCCGGCGCGGAAGACCTGGCCGACTTGCATCCGTTGCGCCTGCACCTCCACCCGAGCGACGTCTGCAATCTGCGCTGCGTGATGTGTTATCTCGACCTCGAGTCGAGCCGCCGGCAGCAGTGGTATGCTGGACCGCACCTCGCGGAGCTCATGCACTACCTCGAGGACATCAAGGTCTTCGGGGGCGAGCCCTTCTTCTGCGAGACCTCGCGCGCGCTCATCCTGGACGCACACAAGCCACCCTGGACGCACACCTCGTTTCTGACCAACGGCACGCTCGTGACCGAACGGGTCGTGGGCGCATTGGAAGCGGTGCGCATCGGACACATCGACGTCTCGCTGGATGCGGCCGACGCGGAGAGCTACGAGCGGATTCGTCTGCGCGGCAACTTCGAGAAGGCGCTCGCCGGCGCCCGGCGCCTCGTCGCGCTGGGCCGCCGCCATGCGATCCGCCGGTTCCCGGTGCACGCCGACTTCGTCATCCAGGAGCTGAACTATCGAACGCTCGACCGCTACGTCGAGCTGTGCGCCGACGTCGGCCTCCTGCCCAACTTCACTCTCTGCGGCGACAATCGCGAGTCCGCGCAGCGCGCCGAGCGGCAGGGGACCGCGCTCGGCGTGCGCCCGAGGGACGTCGGCGATCTGCTGACCCACCTCGACCGTGCGCTGGAGCGAGCCCAGGCATTGCATCTTCCGTTCGGTGTCGATTCGCTCTCGCGCACCCGCGCACAGGTTCCTGCCGTCTACGCATAGCCGGGCCGTTTCCTAGCGGGGCCGTTGACGACGCGGCGCCGCGCCCGGAGCCGACGGCGGCGGCGCCCGCCTGCCCCAAGCATCGACGTCCCGGATCGTTCCGGTGCCTTCTCGTGCCGGCCCGGAGACCGTGGCTGCCCCGCGGGTGGCTCCCGGGTCATGCACTTCGTCGGCACTTCGCGGCACGTTTGGCGGGCGGCTGGTCGCCTCTCCTCACACTTCTAGCGCCCGGTCTCGGCGACAATTTCTTGTTTTTATCTGCCTCAAACGTCATATGTTGGCCCTATGAGCGGGCTGGGCGACGCGCGCAGCGCGGCGACCGGGGGCAGACCTCCAGTCGGTGGGCACGCGGTCCAGTTCTACGCCGACGACCAGAGCGTCGCGTGGGCCGTCGATCGGATGGTCGGTCCCGGTTTCGCCGAAGGCGCCGCCGCCGTGATCGTGGCGACGCCGGTGCATCGCCAGCTCGTACGCCGGGCGCTCGCCGATCGCGGCGCGGATCTCGCGGCGCTCGAAGCGCAGGGGCACTGCGTGATGCTCGATGCCGCGGAGACCCTCGGGCGTCTCGTGGTGGGCAATCATCTCGAGCCGCGCGCCTTTGCCGGGGTCATCGGCGACTGCGTGCGACGGGCCGCGCAGGTGGGCGGCACGCAACCCGTTCGGGCATTTGGTGAGATGGTCGGACTGCTGCATGACGCGGGGTACACCGACACGGCGCTCGAGTTGGAGGCCCAGTGGAGTGGGCTCCTCGGGCGCGAGCCGCTCTCGCTCCTCTGCGGCTACCCGGCGCGCAGCTTCGCGGGCGAGGACAAGCTCGCGAGCTTCATGCGCGTCTGCGGCGCGCACGACCACCTCGTCGCCGACGATCGCGGTGCCGCCGCCCACGTTGCCGACGATCGGCTTCGGGAGCTGGCGGGGATCGCGGAGATGCCCAGCGCCCCGATCGGCCTGCTCGAGATCGTCCGGCAAGCCGCCGAGGAGATCGGCGAGCGCATGGTCGCGCGCGGTCAGATGGTGTCGATCGACGTCCCCGCCTTTCTGAAGGTCGACGGCAACGCAAAATGGCTCACGCGGATGTTCATCGAGCTGCTCGACAATGCGTCGAAGTTCAGTCCCACCGGCGTGATCGCCGTGCGCGCCGACGGTCGCGGGCCCCTGGTCGTGAGCATCATCAGCGACGATGGCGTCGGCATCGCCCCGAGCATCCTGGGGCCGATGTTCGATCCCTTCGTGCAGCCCGACCGGCCCCTGACGCACGAGCCCGAGGCGTTGGGACTCGGCCTGACGATCGTCCGCCGCATCGTGGAGCTGCACGACGGGACCGTCTCCGCTCACAGCAACGGCCCCTGTCGCGGCGCCCGCATCGTCGTCACCCTGCCTCGCGCGTGAGGTGCGGCCCGCGGCGGCGGCCCTGGCCACTTCCGACGCGTCACAATCTCCGCATGGCGGGCCGCGCTCCCGCGCGGCCTGCCCCCGTCGGTACATCACAAGCGACGCGCGCGCTGCGCACGCACTCGCGCAGGCGCCGGCTGCCCACGCACGCGCGGCGCCGAGCTGCGGCCCTTCGCCAAGACGCTCACCGAGCCTCCACGGGGACGATCCGGCGCAACGCGTAGCTGTCGAGCCGGGTAGAAACGTGGCCGGAACGTTGTAGCCGCCGGCCGTTCAGTCGCCACTACTCGACGTCCGCCGACGGAGATTCGACAACCGTCACGAACTATTGTCTGCTGGTCGCCAGTCCCACCCGCAGCTGCCCCAGGAGATCGAGTGACCCGAAACGACGTCTTGATCATCGGCGCCGGCCCCTCCGGCTTGTTCGCGGCCGCCGAGCTCGCGCGCCACGGTGTGAAGGCGCGGCTCGTCGAGCGGGAGGTCCGGCCGCACCGCGAGGCACGCGCCACTGCGATCCAGCCCGGCACCCTCGACATCCTCGATTCGGTCGGCCTGTTGTCGCCGTTCGTCGAGGCCGCCGAGCACGTCCGATGTTCCCGCATGTACGGACCGGACATGGCCGAGCTCGGCGCCATGAGCCACGACGGCATCGACTGCCGCTGCGCATTCCAGTGCAGCCTGCCGCAATACGAAACCCAGCGGATCCTCGAGGCCCATCTCGCGGCGCTGGGCGGCGTGGTCGAGCGCGGCGTCACGGCGACCCGGGTGGAGCCGGAAGCGGACGGGATCCTCGTCGAGCTCGTCCACGCGGACGGCAGGACCGAGATGATCCATCCCGCCGTCGTCATCGGCGCGGGTGGGGCGCACAGCGTCACCCGCCACTCGATGAGCGAGCCCTTCGAGGGCGCCACCTACCGCGGGCATTTCCTCGTCGCCGATATCCGGATGGAGGGGCCGTTTCCGCGTGACGAGGCCGGCGTCATCTGCGGGCGCAACGGCCTCCTGCTGCTCGCGCCACTCCCGGGCGGACGCTGGATCAGCTTCCAGGACCTGGAGGAGGATGTGGACTCCGTCGATGCCGCAGGGGTCGTCGCCCGTATCGAGACACGGCTCGGTGGGAAGTATCACCCGACGGACGTCGGCTGGTTCGCGCCCTTTCGAATGCACCGGCGGATCGTGTCGCGCCTCTCCGACGGCCGGCGTTTCCTGATCGGCGACGCGGCGCACCTCTCGAGCCCGTTCGGCGGAGAAGGCCTCAACGCGGGATTGCACGACGGGTACGACCTGGCGTGGAAGCTCGCGCTCGTCCTGCACGGTGACGCGCGTCGGTCGCTGCTCGACGACTACACGGTGGAGCGCGAGATCGCGGACCGCCACGTGCTCGACGTCTCCGACGAGGTGCACTGCTCGATCATCGACATGGTGGACGCCGCCCGACAGCGCCGCGCGTTGCATGCCGCGTCCGTCGATCCGGTCGCGGCTGCGCTGGTGCGCAACGCGCGCGCCATGATCGATGTCGACTATGCGGGAAGTCCGCTCGTCGTCGACCACGCGGTCGGCGGGGAAGGCGCGGAGGGGCCGCATCCCGGGCAGCGGTGCCCCGACTGGGCGCGACTCGGCGGAACCTCGCACCACGTGCTGGTGTTCGGCCCCGCCGCGGACGGCGCAGCGCTCGCGCAACTCGGCCGTCGATGGTCCAAGCTCGTCCAGATCTCCCACAACCCAAGCATCGATCCCGTCCGCGCCGGCGTCTCGGCGGAGGGCGTGATCATGATCCGACCCGATGGCCACATCGGGTTCCGATTCCCGTCCACCCACACGGCGGCGCTCGCGGCGCTGGATCGCCACCTCTCTTCGTATCTGACTCCGCACGTCGCGGTTGCGCCGGTCGACCAGGCGACCGCGGCGCCTTGAGGCGCAGGCTGTCCCCGAGCTCACTCTCGGCTGAACCGGTGCCCAACCGCCCGAAGTCCCGGCGGGGGTGTCCCCGAAATCGAAAGTGAGACGCGGAGAGCGCTGCTCCGTCGGTGCCCGTTGCCTGGTGGCGCTGGTGTCGCGGTGCGCTCAGCGCCCGCGCGTACGCGGCGCCGGTGCACGGCGGGCGGATCGCGTCCGCGCTGGTGGCGGCGCGAGCCCGCTGCGTAGAAATGCGAGCAGCTCGTCGAGCTTCGGGCCGAGGTCGGACGGCTGGTCGAGGTCGAGGAGCTCGGGCAGGTGGTTGACGATGAGGAGAACCGCCCGTTGGACGAACGCGAGGCCCAGGTCGCGGCGAATCTGTCCCTGCGCGTAGTGGCGCGCGACGAGACTCCCGAGCGCGCTGCCGGGGTCGAAGGCGAAGCGCCGCACCACCTCCGCGAAGATCGGCCGGCCGCGCTCGCGAAGGACCGCGCGGCTCAGGCGGTCGACGTCGGGATGCGCGGCCGCGAACTCCAGGCTGGCCCTCAGCTGCAGTCCCAGGGTCGTCGACGAGATCGCCGCCCGAGCTGCGTGGCTGCGCTTTCAACCACGCGGTCTTCTGATCGATCATCCATTCGACGAGCGCGAGATAGAGATCCTCCTTGCCCGCGAAGTGGTGGTAGAGCTGCCCCTTGCTCATCCCCGACGCGGAGAGGATTCGGTTGATCGACGCGGCGTGATAGCCCCGGTCGCAGAACTCGTCGAGTGCCGCGCGCAGCAGGTCGTCGCGGTGCTCGAAGGCGGCCCGGAAGCTCACGATCGGCTCGAGGGGATCGCGCCCGGATCGCGGAGCCAGGTCGTCACGACGCGGCAGGCCAGGTCGAGGTTGCCCATCTGGCAGTGCTGGTCCGCGTGTTCCGCCTTCGTGAAGGTCCGCACCGTGACCGAGCGAGCGGCGGTGAGGGCGCGGGCTTGCGCGCGCGTCAGCACGGGCGGCTGGAAGGCGTCGTGCGCCCCGCACAGCAGCAACACGTCCTGCTGCACGCGTTGGCTCTCGAGGTGGGTCGCGTTCATGCCGAGGAACCAGTCGACGGCGTCCATCGGGTCGTCGCCGTCGACGAGGTACATCGCCTGGTCGACCACCTGGCGGAGCATGGGGATCAGCCGCGTGCGGACGCGCACGTTCCAGCGCATGAAGCGGCGGCGTCGCAGCATCGCGCGGGTGACGCCGCGGAGCGCCGCGGGAACGCGCTCGAGCCAATCGAACACCGGCGGCCAGGACACGACGCGGTCGATGCGCGGCTCGCGACCCGCCGCGCGCAAGGCCCAGTATCCGCCCATCGAGATGCCGACGAGACCCGCCGACTCGAGACCGAAGTGATCGAGCACGGCCCCGACCGGCTTCTCCCAGTCGTGGTCGAAGGTGAGACCACTCAGCGCGCGCGCGCCGCCCTGACCGGGGCCCTCGTAGGCGACGACGTCGAATCCGGCGGCGGCGATGCGCTGCCAGATGGCGAAGAACTCCTCGATCAGGGAGTCGAACCCGCCGTGCAGGAGCACCGCGCCGCGCGACGGTCCGCCGATCGCCGGACACCAGTACGCCGGCAGGGTTGCGCCGGCGTACGGGACGTCATGGCGCACCACGCCGCTGTCCGCGAATGCCGCATCGAAGAGCTGCCGGTAGCGCCGGTAGCGCGGCACCTTCCCGGTGGCGCGCGGCGGGGTGAAGAACTCGGCCACTCGGAGGTAGCTCGTCGCGTTGCGCAGCCGGTCCTCCCGCACGGCCCTCTCGGACAATGCCTCGAACGCTGTCACGCAATCGTCCTGCGAACGTATGCTCGCCGCCGCCTGACGGAGATCGTCGCGATCGGCGTAGCCGAGCGCGTGGGCCCGGTTGAGCTGGTAGTTGAAGAACGCGCGGCGGTGGAATCGCTCGAATCCGACCGGAAGTGCGGCCAGCGGTGGCGTATCGGGGTTCGCCATGGAGGCCAGACTACCTGGTCTAGACCAGTTGGTCTAGACCGGCTGGAGCAGCAGCCGTGGACGATGCGCGGGCCGCCGTGGCCGAGGGCTCACCTGGTTCCTCGATGGACCGGCGGAGAGCCTGGTGCATTGCGGCACGCGTTGAACCGGTCGGCACGCCTCTGGTGTGGCGATCCCGCTGGCATATGCTGCGATCGTGGCGGGCAAGCGCGAAGTCGTCGAGCTCGAGGTGGCGGGCCGCGACGGTGACGATCTCGAATCCGGGCAAGGTCTACTTCCCCGAGGCCGGGATCAGCAAGCTCGACGTGGTGCGCTACTACCTCGCGGTGGCCGAGGGCGCGCTGCGCGGAGCCGGTGGACGGCCGAACGTGCTGGTCCGCTATGCCGACGGCATCCACGGCGAGTTCTTCTACCAGAAGCGCGCGCCCGCGGCGCGGCCGGACTGGATCGAGGTCGTCGCGCTGCGCTTTCCCTCGGGCCGCGCCGCGGAGGAGGTCGTGCCGCGCGACGCGGCGGCGCTGGCGTGGATGGCGAACCTCGGCTGCCTGGAGCTGCACCCGCACCCGGTGCGCGCCGAGGATCTCGAGCATCCCGACGAGCTGCGCGTCGACCTCGACCCGATGCCGGGCGTCGAGTGGTCGCAGCTGCAGCACGGTGGCGCGCGTCGTGCGGCGCGGTGCTGGCCGACTTCGGCCTCGTCGGCTGGCCGAAGACCTCGGGCTCGCGCGGCATCCACGTCAACGTGCGCATCCAGCGCGCGCTGGTCCTTCACCGAGGTGCGGCGCGCCGCGCTGGCGCTGGCCCGCGAGGTCGAGCGGCGCGCGCCGGATCTCGCCACCAGCAAGTGGTGGAAGGAGGAGCGCCACGGCGTGTTCCTCGACTACAACCAGAACGCCAAGGACCGCACGGTCGCCGGCGCGTACTCGGTCCGCCCCAAGCCCGACGCGCGCGTCTCCGCGCCGGTGACCTGGGACGAGCTCTTCGCGTGCGCGCCGGAGGACGTTCACGCTTGCGCACGATGCCGGCGCGCTTCGCCGCGGTCGGCGATCGCCACGCCGGCATCGACGCGCAGCCCGGGCTCGCTCGAGGCGCTGCTGGAGCTGTCGGCGCGGCAGGAAGCGGAAGGACTCGGCGACGCGCCCTGGCCGCCGCACTACGCAAAGCAGGCGGGCGAGCCGCCGCGCGTGCAGCCCTCGAAGCGCACAGGCGCCGCGACGACGACGACCGGCCGCCGCGTCTCGTCGAAGCCGCTGATCGAGATCGCGCGCGCGGCGAAGAAGGACGACGCGCTCGCCGGGCTCGAGCGCTGGAAGGCGCGCCACCCGCGGCGTCGCCGCGCACCTCGAGCCCGCCGACGTCCTGGTCGACTGCGATGCGCGGCCGGTCGTCGACCTGGACGCGCGTGCGCGTCAATCTCGAGCACGTGCCGGAGGCGCTGCGGCCGCGCCAGGAAGCCCTCGATCCGGACTACGATCCGTGGGCCGGCGCTCACGCCGGGGCGGCGGAAGATCTCGGCGAGCTCCGCCGGCGGCGTGACCTCGAGCTGGTCGTAGCGGCAGTCCGCCGGCTGTTTGTCGGGACGCCAGCGCAGGAAGACCGCCGCGTGGCGGAAGCGATCGCCCTGCAGGTGGTCGTACTTCACCTCGCAGACGCGCTCGATGCGCAGCGGCTCCCACGAGAGATCCTTGCCCGCGCTCCAGCGGCTCTGCCCGCCGGGCATGCGCGACGCGCGCCGTCGCTCGCCTCGCCCGCCCACTCGCGCCACGGATGCGCGCGCCAGCGCGTCCGCTGCGCAGCGGCGCGAGCTCCTGCGCCAGGCGGCGGCGCATCTCCATCGTGAACGACGAGGTGACGCCGACGTGATGCAGCGCGCCGGCGTCGTCGTAGAGGCCGAGCAGCAGCGAGCCGACCAGCGTGCCCGGCCACTGCTTGTGCCAGCGGAAGCCCGGCGACCACGCAGTCGGCCGTGCGCACGTGCTTGACCTTGATCATCGACGCGCTTGCCCGGCTGGTAGGTGGTGCTCGTCGTGCTTGGCGATCACGCCGTCGAGCCCAGCGCCCTCGAAGCGATGGAACCAGTCGCTCGCCACCGGCCGGTCGCGGCTGCAGGGCGTGAGGTGGACGCCGCTGCGGCGCCGGCGTCAGGAGCTCCTCGAGCAGGCGGCGGCGCTCGCGCCTGGGGCAGCGAGCGCGAGGTCGTCCGTCGTCGTCGGCGAGCAGATCGAAGGCGACGAACGAGGCCGGGGTCTCGGCGGCGAGCTTCTGCGACGCGCGACGCGGCCGGATGCAGGCGCATCTGCAGCGCGTCGAAGTCGAGCCCGCGCGTCGCCGGCGATGACGATCTCGCCGTCGACCACGCAGCGCTCGCGGCAGGCCGCGCGCGCAGCGCCGCGTCGAGCTCGGGGAAGTAGCGGTCGAGCGGCTTCAGGTCGCGGCTCTGGATGTAGAGGCGATCGCCGTCGCGGAAGACGATGGCGCGGAAGCCGTCCCACTTCGGCTCGAAGAGCCAGCCGTCGCCGGGCGGCAGCGCCGTCGCGAGCTTGGCGAGCATCGGCTCGATCGGCGGCTCGATCGGGAAGGCCATGCGGCGGTCCGCGTGGCGTCAGCGCGTCCGCGCGTCCTGACGCGCCGCGATCGCGCCCGGCGGCGGAGCTCCAACCCGCGTCGAAGGGTGTGCCCGGCTCGTCGAGGTCGATCGACGAGCGGCGCGTGGTCGGAGGGCATCGGCTTGCCCTTGCGCGCCTCGCGGTCGATCTCCGCCCACACCGTGCGCGTCGGCGACCGGTTGCGTGACCAGCAGGTGATCGATGCGCATGCCGAAGTTCTTGTGGAAGTTGCCGGCGCGATAGTCCCACCAGGTGTAGCGGCCGGGCTCGGGGTGGTGCAGCCGATAGGCGTCGACGCAGCCCCCAGGCGCAGAGGCTGTGCGAACGCGGCGCGCTCGGGCGGCGAGACGTGCGTGCCGCCGTGACAGGCCTGCGGGTCCCAGACGTCGGCGTCCGCCGGGCGCGACGTTGAAATCGCCGCCGAGCACCAGCGGCTCGTCGACGCGCGCGTGCGCGTCGAGCCAGCGCGCGAGGCGATCGAACCAGGCGAGCTTGGCCTGGTAGAAGGGCGAGTCGACGCTGCGGCCGTTCGGCGCGTAGAGGCTGACGACGCGGACGCCGCCGCAGCGCGGCGCGATCATCCGCGCCTCGGCGAGCGGCTCGTCGTCGCCGGCGTCGTCGGTCTGCGCCGGGCGGAGCGGCCGGCCGAAGTTGGTGACGACGTCGTCGATCCCGCAGCGGCTGGCGATGGCGACGCCGTTCCAGCGGCCCTCGCCGTGGTGCGCCAGCTCGTAACCGGCGGCGCGGAACGCCGCCTCGGGCGCGTCGGCGTCGGCGAGCTTGGTCTCCTGCATCAGGAGCACGTCGGGCCGCGCCCGCTCGAGCCACCAGGTGACCTTCTCGAGCCGGGCCTTGAGTGAGTTGACGTTCCAGGTCGCGATCCGCACGGCGTCAGCCTACCCGCGAACCAGCCTGCAGCGGAAGGGCGGCTCACCGCGTTTACAGGAGGTCGCTGGGCGAGGGCTCGATGCCGAGGGTTACCTTGCCGGTGATCTGTGCGGCGCGGTCCCAGTCGAAGATCACGTGGCCGCGGATCATCTGCACGTCGCGCAGGTGGCGTTGCAGCGGCGACGACAGAAAACCCGCGCTGGCGCCGGCGGCCGCGGCGAGTCCGTTGATCGCGTGGTTGGCGAGGCGGACGACGTCGGCGGCGGCGAGGCGGATCGCCGCGAGATCCTCGACCGGCGCGGCCGCGCCCAGGGGCCCGATGCCCTCCAGCCGCCGCACCGCGTCCTCCCACACCAGGCGTGCCGCGCGCACGGTGGCGATGCCCTCGCCGAGCCGGAGATGCGTGGCCGGCACCTCGGCCTGCTTCTGCGTGCTGTAGGACTGGAGCTTGTCGCGCATGCGCGCGGTGAAGACGTCGAGCGCGTCCTCGGCCGCGCCGAGCGCCGGCGTACACGCGACCAGCGCGAGCACCGGACCCATCGGCCAGCCGACGGTGGTGCCGGCGTGCATCGCCTCGCCCGGCGTCTGTCCGGCTTTGATGAGCCAGATGGCGAGCGTGCGGTGCGCCGGCACGAACGCGTCGCGCACGACGATGGCGTTGGAGCCCGTCGCCGCCATGCCGGCGACATGCCACACGTCCTCGACCTCGACCTCGGCGCGCGGCAGCACGCAGAAGCGTGGGCCGCTCTCCGGGTCCATCGCCGACACCATCACCCACTCCGCGTGCATGATGCCGGTCGCCCATTCCCAACGTCCGCTGACCCGATAGCCGCCCTCGACCGGCTGCGCGCGACCCGTCGGTGCGAGCGGCGCCGGCGTGCGCGGCGCCGGACCCGCCGCGAAGAGCTCCTCCTGCAGGCGGGGCTCGAACCGGCAGAGGATCCAGGCGTGCAAGCTCAGGAAGGACAAGGTCCAGGCGCTCGACGCGCAGCCGTGCGCGAGCCGGCGCGTCGCGTCGAGGAAGGTCGCGACGTCGCACTCGGCTCCGCCCCACCGGCGCGGCGTCATCATGCCGAGAAAGCCCGCGTCCACCGCGTCCTGGATCGTTGCGTCGGGCAGACGGCGCAGCGCTTCGGCGTCCGCGGCGCGCGCCCGCAGGCGCGGCACCATCGCCTCGGCCGCCGCAAGGATCTCGCTCATCGCGATGCCTCGCTGTCAGAAGCCGTGGTCATCCAGCCATCCGCCGACGGCCGCGACGGCGGCAGGGAGCAGGTCCGGGCGCTCGATATAGTAGTGGTCGGCGCCGGCGATCTCCACGAGCGCCTTGTCGGGCGACGCGACGGCGTCGAACAGGCGCTGAGCGTGGCTCGGCGTGCAGGCGAGATCGGCGCGGTTGTTGACGACCAGCACCGGGCAGGAGGTCCGTCCCGCGTTGATCACGCCATTGGCGCGGCTCTCGTCGTAGCTCCACTGCGACAGCCACGAGCGCAGCGTCGTGAAGCGGGCGAGGCCGACCGGTCCATCGTTGGCGACGCGCGGCTCGCCGAGATAGCAGGTGCCCGGCCGCCGGTCGGAGGGATCCTGGGTTGGGTCGGTCCAGCGGACATCGCACATCGTGCCGTAGACGACGAACGGCCGCTCGGCGTCGGGATCGCCGGCGGCCTTCAGCGCCGCCAACGCCGACGTCGCGCGCGCCGTGATGCGGCGGTTGCGCGCGATCTGCGCGGCGCGGAATCGCTCGACGAACGCGGCGGAGTAGGGCGGCTGCTCGGGGCAGGCCGGGTCGTAGATGTTCAGCGCCACGTCGCGCTCGAACGGCCGCTCCTCGTCGTGGATCGAGGGGTCGATCCACTCCGTCATCGTCACCGAGCGGCTGATGTGCGCGGCCAGCAGCAGGATGCCGTCGGCCGGCTGCAGGCCCGCGCCGGCGATGTCGACAGGGTCGCCCGCCGGCGTGCGGGTGATGGTCGGGTGCTCGGCCTGGTCCTGATAGAAGAGCGCCAGCGAGCCGCCGCCGGACCAGCCTCCGAAGACGACTCGTTCGTACCCAAAGCGCTTGCGGAGATCGGCGACGCAGGCCCCGAGGTCCAGGACGCACTTCTCGAGGATGAGGGCCGTATCGTTGCCGCGATAGCGCGGGTGACAGTAGACGACGTGCCGACCCGCCCGAGCGAGGGCCGTCACGAGGGGCAGAAACGCGCCGCCACCGATGGGGTGACTGAAGAGGATAACCGTCTTCGAGTCGCCGGTTTGCGGTCGAATGCGCATGCACTCGACGAACACCTGACCAGTGGGCCCGCCGTAGACGTCCTTGAGCGGGCTCTTGTCCGCATGCACGAACCCGTACGCTTCTCGCACCACTGCCATCGCGGCTCCCCTTGCGGCGTCGGCGCGCCGCCACTTTTGACTGTGCAATCAGGAAAATGTATCGGAAAGTCAATTCCGATGGCCGTCGCCGCCACAGTCATCCCGCTCGGCAAGGGCGAACGCACCGCCGCCCGCATCCGCGAGATCGCCCTCGACCAGTTCTCGCGGCTGGGCTTCGAGCGCGTGACCATGGCCGGCATCGCCGCGGCGGCGGGCGTGTCGCAGCCGACCCTGCATCACCACTTCGGCGACAAGAACCAACTGTGGCGCAGCGCGATGCTGGCGCTCTCGGCGGTCATCGCCGAGGAGGAGCGGCTGATGTCGGCGGCGAAGGACGCGCCCGCCGTGGTCCAGCTGCGCATGGCGATGCGCCTCTTCCTGCAGATCAGCTGGCGGCATCCGGCGCTCGGCCGCATCGTCGCGCTGGAGGGCATGGCGGGCGGCGAGCGCCTGGCGTGGTTGAACACGCACCTGCTCGGGCGGCGCAACCGCCGCCTGGTGAAGCTCGCGCGCACCGCCATCGCCGACGGCGACCTCAAGCCGTTTCAGCCGGAGCAACTCATCGTCAGCCTGCAGGCCGGCGCAGCCGGCATCATCAACCTGCGACCGTTGATGCAGGCGAACTTCGATATCGACCCCGACACGGCGGAGGGACGCGAGGCGCACGCCGCACTGGTCCTCGACGGGCTCTTCGCCGGCCTGCTCGCCGCACCGCGCTCGCACCGCACGAAGAAGGAGATCGTCATGAGTCAGCAGCCGACAGGCGTGCATCACCTCGCCATCATGGCGGGCGACATCAAGAAGCACATCGCCTTCTTCTCGGAGGTCGTCGGATTCCCGCTGGTGGCCCTGTTCGACATGCACGGCGTGCCGGGCGGACTGCACGCCTTCCTGCGCATGAACGACTACGGCTACTTCTCGATCGTGCAACTGCCGGACGTCGCCGCGATCACGATCGAGATCGGCCGCACGCACGCCGGCTCGGGTGCGCTCCCGAGCGCGCCGGGAACGTTGCAGCACCTGGCGTTCCGCGTGGACACGCCGGCGGCGCTGCTGGCGATGCGCGATCGGGTGCGCAGCCACGGCGTCAACGTCATCGGGCCGATCGACCATGGGATGTGCCAGTCGATCTACTTTGCCGGGCCGGACCAGATGACGCTGGAGGTCGCGACGTCGGCGGTCGCCATCGACCCCGAGCAGTGGATCGATCCAGCGACGCTTGCCAGGGCCGGCATCTCGGCGGAAGAGGCGGCGCGCTTCCGTGCGCCGGCGCCGTACGACGGCGCGAGTCCCGTCCCGCAGCCCGCGTACGATCCGCAGCAGCCGCACATGGTCTATCCCGAGCCGGTCTACCAGAAGCTGCTGGCGATGCCGGACGAGGTGGTCACCCGCAGCTTCTCCTACACGACGCCGGCGCGCGCCGCCGGCTGAGCGCCAGCGCCTCGGCCGCTGGCCACCGACCCAATCACCGAATGGAGGGCGCCGCTCCCGCGGCGCCTGGCAGCGCGGTGCATCTTCCGGAATGTCGGCCGCGTGGATCGGACCCAACCGGCGCGAGCAGGCCGCGCCGGAGCGCGGCCCTCCAGGCAATCCCCGCCCCGCAGACGAGGCCCTCGGTAGCGCGCAATCACCGAATGGAGGGCGCCGCTCCCGCGGCGCCTGGCAGCGCGGTGCATCTTCCGGAATGTCGGCCGCGTGGATGGGACCCAACCGGCGCGAGCAGGCCGCGCCGGAGCGCGGCCCTCCAGGCAATCCTCGCCCCGCAGACGAGGCCCTCGGTAGCGCGCAATCACCGAATGGAGGGCGCCGCTCCCGCGGCGCCTGGCAGCGCGGTGCATCTTCCGGAATGTCGGCCGCGTGGAACCGGACCCAACCGGCGCGGGCAGGCCGCGCGGGAGCGCGGCCCTCCAGGCGATGCGCCGATACCGTCTCAGCCGCTGTTTCGTAGGCACGACGCGATGCCGTTGATCGTCAGGTGCAATGCCCGGCGGACGCGCTCGTCGGAGCGGCCTTCGCGGTGGCGGTGCAGGAGCTCGACCTGCAGGTGGTTGAGGGGGTCGAGGTACGGCAGCCGGTCCATGATGCTGCGCCGCAGGCGGGGCGTGTGTTCGAGGAACTCGCGCTGGCCGGTGATGCTCAGCAGCGCGAGGCGCGTCCTGCGGAACTCCTCGTCGATGCGCGGGAACACGCGCTGGCGCAGCGGGGTATCGTCCACGAGGGTCGCGTAGCGCGCCGCGATCGAGACGTCGGTCTTGGCCAGCACCATGTCCATGTTGGCGAGCAGCGAGCGGAAGAAGGGCCAGTCGCGATGCATCTGGCGCAGGCGCTCGAGGCCGGCCTCGTCCTCGGTGCGCAGAAATGCTTCGACCGCCGAGCCGAAGCCGTACCAGCCGGGCAGCAGCGCGCGGCACTGCGCCCAGCCGAAGACCCAGGGGATGGCGCGGAGATCCTCGATGCGCTGCGAAGCGGTCCGCGCCGTCGGGCGGCTGCCGATGTTGAGACCGGCGATCTCGGCGATCGGCGTGGCGAGTCGGAAGTAGTCCGCGAACCCCGGCGTCTCGTACACCAGGGCGCGAAAGGCGTGATGGGCGTCGTGGCTCAGCCGCTCGACGACCGCGTGCTCCGCTTCGCGTCCGCCCTCCTCCGCCGGCGCGAGCAGGGTGGCCTCCATGGTGGCCGCGACGAGTGCGGCCAGGTTGCGGCGCGCGACCTCGGGATCGCCGTATTTGCTGGCGATGACCTCGCCCTGTTCGGTGATGCGGATCTGGCCGCCGACGCTGCCGGGCGGCTGCGCGAGCACGGCCTCGTGGCTCGATCCGCCGCCGCGCCCGACGCTGCCGCCGCGGCCGTGGAACAGGCGCAGGCGCACCCCGTGACGGGCGAAGACGCGCACCAGCTCGACCTCGGCCTTGTACAGCTCCCAGTTGGCGGTGAGGAAGCCGCCGTCCTTGTTGCTGTCGGAATAGCCCAGCATCACCTCCTGCGTGCCGCCGCGCGCGTCGACGAGACGACGGTATTCTGGAAGGCCGAGCAGGCGATCCATGATCGCCCCGCAACCGCGCAGGTCGTCGATGGTCTCGAAGAGCGGCACCACGTCGGCGGTGAGTGCCAGCGGCACGAGGCCGTCGCCGCCGACGGGCAGGGCGCGGACGAGTCCGGCCTCCTTCATCAGGAGCGCGATCTCGAGCAGATCGCTGGCGCCACTGGTCTTCGAGATGATGCAGCAGGAACACGCGGCCGGTCCAAAGCGTCGTTGGACGTCGGCGGCGGTGCGGAGGATCTGCATCTCCGAATCGACCACCTCGCCATACGCGACATGCGGCGACACCAGCGGGCGCGGCGAGGCGAGCTCGCGCTGCAGCAGCGCCAGGCGCGCGGCTTCGTCGAGGTCGCCGTAGGCGGATGTGACACCGGCCCGGGCAAGGATCTCACCGAGGACGCGCTCGTGCACGCGCGCTGTGCTGGCGCAGGTCGAGCGGTGCGAGGTGGAAGCCGAAGATGCGCACCGCGTGGCGCAGGCCGCGGAGCCGCCCTCGCGCGATGCGCGCGCAGTTGGCGCGGCGCAGGGCCGCATCGAGGAGATCGAGGTCGCGGAGGTAGCCGCCGCTGTCCCCGTACGGCTCGGCGCCGCTGGTCGAGGGCGGGCGCAGCACGCGATGGCCGAGGCGCCGCGCGGTCTCCGCGAGGCGCGCGTAGATGCCGACGAGGGCGCGCCGGTACGGTTCGTCGAGGCGATGCGGCGAGGTGTCGCGGGCGGCGTCAGCCAGCGCCGCCAGCTCGTCGTCGGCCGCGATCTGCGCCGTGCTCAGGCTCAGCTCGGCGCCGAGCTCGTGCGTCTCGGCGAGGTAGTGCTCGAGCACGGCGGCCGATTGGCGGGTGGCGGCGTGCAGGAGGGTGTCGGCCGTGACGAACGGATTGCCGTCGCGATCGCTGCCGATCCAGCTCCCGACGTGGAGAAACGGCGCCAGCCCGACCTCGCCGCCCTCCCCGGAGAGCTGGTCCTCGAGATCGGTCAGCAGGCGCGGCAACTGCGCCAGGAAGGTCCCGCGGTGATAGTCGAGCGCGTTGTCGATCTCGTCGATCACCGTGATGCGCTCCGGTCGCAGCAGACGCGTCCGCCACATGGTGAGGATCGCGCGGCGCAGCCCCTCCTCGCCGCGCGCCACGTCGGCCGGGGCGACATCGCCGCGGTCGCGCGCGGCGAGGAGGGCGGCGATCTCGCGCTGGCGGTCGAGGATGCTCTTCCGCTGCACCTCCGTCGGGTGCGCCGTCAGGACCGGCGCGACGTGTGCGGCGCTCAGCATCGCGACCACCGCGGCATCGCCGACGCCCGCCCGACGGAGGCGGAGGAGGGCGGATTCGATGCCGCCGTCGCGGTCCTCGCCCCCGGCGCGCCGGTCCGCGTGGGCCAGGCGCTTCAGGTGCTGGTCCTCGGCGATGTTCGAAAGCTGGGCAAAGAGCGTTGCGGCGTGCACCGAAAGCAGGCAGTCGTCGTTGTCCAGCGCGGCCAGCATCGTCTCCAGGTCGCGCCGCGCCTCGACCTCCTGCTGGCGGCGGAAGCGCATCGCCGTGCGCCGGATCGCCTCGATTTTCACAAGCGCCGCATCGCCCGCCTGCTCGGCGATCGTCTCGCCGAGGAGGCGGCCGAGAAAGCGGATATCCGTGCGCAGGCGATCGGGGGCGGCGTGTTCGTCCACGCCGTCGAACGGCCTGCGAGAACTATGCCCGCCCGACGGCTCGCAACCTCAGTATCAGCGCTGATGGGGACCCATCAGCGGCGCTGGTGGCGGGACGGACCCGGGCGACCGCTCAGGATGGCGGCGCCGCTGTGGCGGCGGCACCCTTCAGGCGGGCGATCTCGGCGGCGACGCGCTGCGCGTCCATGGCGGGATCGACGTCGTGTTGAACCTGGCGAATCGTGAGCGTCGGATCGACGATGAAGGTCCAGCGCTTGGCCAGCGTCATCATCGGCATCTTCGCGCCGTACTTCTCGGTCACGACACCGTCGGGATCGGCGAGCAGCGTGAAGGCGAGCTGATGCTCCTTGTGGAAGGCGGCCTGCGACTCGACGGTGTCGGTGCTGATGCCGTACACCTCCGCGCCCTCCTCGCGGATCAGCGTGATGCTGTCGCGAAACGCGCAGGCCTGTTTGGTGCAACCGGGCGTGCCCGCCTTCGGGTAGAAGTACAGCACCGTCCACTGCCCCTTACGGCTGGCGAGATCGAAGTCGGTCCCATCCTGCGTCTTCGCCGTGAACTGCGGCGCCGCGTCGCCGACCTTCAACTCCTCCGCACCGGATGTGCGCGCGACGAAGGGCAGCGCCAGGATGGCCAGCAGGATCAGGCGAGGTCGCATCGGCGCCACATAGCCCGAGACCGGGCCGCCCGTCGAACACGCCAGGTCTGCGCGCCGCGACGCTTCGCCGCGAGCGACGCCGCCGTCGTCTACCCCTCGCCCGGAAGCCGACCGCCGTCGGCAGGCGAGTTCGGTATTGACATCAATCGTCGCACAGTCGCCTTTTCGGATGATGGGAAAACACAGGGGGGGCGTCGCACGGGCGGCCTTGATCGCGGTCGCGCTGGTGCTCATGCGCACGGCGGCCATCGCGGACACCTACACGTGGACCGGCGGCGGCGGCGCCGACGTCAATTGGTCGAACGCGGCCAATTGGGGCGGGACCCCCCCTGGCAATGATCCGATCATCGAGCTGGTGTTCCCGGCGCTGACCGGCAGCTACGCCAGCCACAACGACCTGTCGAACCTGCACGTCCGGTCGCTCACCGTCACCACCCAGGTCAGCCCGGGGCTCTACGAGTTCACCGGCAACCCGATCGTCATCCTCGGCCCCTCGATCCTGTCCAACCCCGGCACCGGTGATCCGAACCTGAGCTGGAAGGTGCCGCTCACGCTCGGCTCCAACGTGACGATCGCCACGTCCGGTCGCCAGACCCAGATCGGCGCGGTCGATCTCGCGACCTCGACGCTGACGATCAATAGCGGCGGCGACGTGGTGCTCACGGCGCCGGTCAGCGGCACCGGCAACCTGGTGAAGAACAACGTATCCGCGCTGACGATCAGCGCCGCCAACACCTACACGGGCACGACGATCGGCAACAACGGCGCCCTCTACATCAAGGATGCCGCGGCGCTTGGCGCGTCCGCCGCGGGCACGACGATCAACAACGGCTTCCTCGGCTTCAGTCCCGGCAGCACGTACACCCTCGACGAACCGCTGGTCTTCAATGGCGGCGGTATCGTCGCCTACGGTACGCCTGCGATCGGCGGCCCGGTGACGCTCAACGCGAGCATCGAGATCCAGGCCTTCACGATGACGTCGGTGCTCACCATCTCCGGCGCGATGTCCGGCCCGGGCGGCGTCGAGGAGAGCGGCGACGGACTCGTCATCCTGGCCTCGGATTCCACCTACGCCGACGTCACCGGGATCGGCGGTACGTTCCAGCTCGACGGGACGCTGTCGAGCACCGAGGACGTCACGGTCGAGAGCTCCGGCACTCTGCAGGGCAACGGCGCCACCGCCGGGGCGATCGTGGTCGAGAGCGGCGGGACCCTGTCGCCGGGCACCAGCCCCGGATCCCTCACGTGCGGAGGGCTGACGTTGACCGCCGGGGCGACGTTCGCGGCCGAGCTCAACGGACCGGCGGCCGGCACCGGCTACGATCAGATCTCCGTGACCGGCCCGGTCGACCTCGGTGGGGCGACCCTGTCGGTCACGCTCGGCTTCGCGCCCGACAACGGCCAGATGTTCACCGTGATCGCCCAGCAGGGCGACGACGCGGTGACCGGAACGTTCGAAGGGCTCACCGAGGGCGCCACGTTCATGGTCAACGGCGTCGAGCTGGGCATCACCTATCAGGGCGGCGCCGGCCACGACGTCGTGCTGATCGCCGCGCCCGGCAGCGTGACGCCGATTCCCACCGGTACCGCGACACCGCTTCCCACCGGTACCGGGACGCCGAGCCCGACCGCCACCGGCGGCCCCGCACAGTGCGTCGGCGACTGCAACGGCGACGACATGGTCGGCATCAACGAGCTCGTCCGCGGCGTCAACATCGCCCTGGAGAATTCGCCCGTCACCGACTGCCCCGCGTTCGACGTCAACGGTGACGGCCGCGTCACCATCCCCGAGCTCATCCAGGGCGTCACCCACGCCTTGGACGGCTGCTGAGGTCTCCACCGGCGAGGCGTCTGTGGCCTCTCTGGCAAAGAGGCTATTGTCGATTTCGGCGGCCGCGGTGCGACGTAAGAGCAAGAGGGAGGGCGTCACATGCAGTACATGCTGCTGATCTACGAGAACGACGAGGAGCGGGTGGAGAAGATGGACGAGCGCATGCCCAACTGCGCCGCCTATGCAGAGGCCATGAAGAAGGCCGGCATCTACGTCTGCGGCGAGCGCCTGCGGGCGGCGACGACGACCACGAGCGTCCGGGTGGTCGATGGCAAGACGCACGTCGTCGACGGCCCGTACGCCGAGGCCAAGGAACAGCTCGGCGGCTTCCACATCATCGACGTTCCCGATCTCGACACCGCTCTCGTCTGGGCGGCCCGCTGCCCGACCGCCAAGCGCGGTACCGTCGAGATCCGTCCCGTCTGGCCCTATCCCGGGTAAGCTCGAACCCCGCCGGACGGTTGCGCGAGCGAAGCGCCGAGGAGAGCCGACGACCCATGCCGCCGATCGCCGACGAGGCGGCGCGCGAGGCCGCGGAAGCGGTGGCGCGGCGCAGCTACGGCAAGCTCGTCGCGTTCCTCGCGTCGCGGACGGGCGACGTCGCCGGCGCCGAGGACGCGCTGGCGGAGGCGTTCGCGAGCGCCCTCGCGGACTGGCCGACCGCCGGCGTGCCGCGCAACCCGGAGGCGTGGCTGATGACCGTGGCGCGGCGCCGGCAGATCGACGCGTCGCGCCGCCGGCGCAGCCGCACCGAAGCCGTCGATCACCTGCGGCTGATTGCCGACGAGGCCGAGGCGGCTGCCAACGAGCCACAAATGCCTGACGAGCGGCTCTCCCTGATGTTCGCGTGCGCCCATCCGGCCATCGCCCCGAGCGTGCGCGCGCCGTTGATCCTGCAGACGATCCTCGGCTTCGACGCGGCGACCATCGGTTCGGCCTTCCTCATCTCGCCGGCGACGATGGCCCAACGTCTGGTGCGGGCCAAAACCAAGATCCGCGAGGCCGGTATTCCCTTCCAGGTGCCGGAGCGCAGCGAGCTCGCCGGCCGACTCGATGCGGTGCTCGAGGCGATCTATGCCGCGTACTCGGAGGGATGGTCGGATCCCAGCGGCACCGACGCGCGGCGTCGCAATCTCGCTGACGAGGCGATCTGGCTCGGCCGCCTGGTGGCGTCACTGCTGCCCGACGAGCCGGAGGCGCTGGCGCTGCTCGCGTTGATGCTCTACGCGCACGCGCGCCGCGAGGCGCGCCGCGACGGCGACGGCGAGTACGTGCCGCTCGGCGAGCAGGATCCGGCGCGTTGGGACGATCGGCTGATCGACGAGGCGGAGTCGCTCCTGCGGCACGCCTCCGCGCTGCCCGGCGCCGGCCGCTATCAACTCGAGGCGGCGGTCCAGTCGGCGCACATCGTCCGACGCCGGAGCGGCTCCGCCGATTGGGAGGCCATCGAGCGCCTCTACGACGTGCTGCTCTCGATCACCGGCTCGCCGGTGGTGGCGATCAACCGCGCCGTTGCGGTCGCCGAGACGCAGGGCCCCGCCGCCGGCCTCGCCGCGCTCGACAGTCTCGCCGACGACCGTCGTCTGGCCGAATATCAACCGTACTGGGCAGCCCGCGCCGGCCTGCTGGCGCGCGTCGGCGACGTCAAGGCCGCCGATGCCGCCTACGAACGCGCCATCGGCCTCGAGCCCGACCTCGCCGTGCAGCGATTCCTCTCCCGCCGCCGCAACGCGGTGGGACGCCGCGAGTGAGGCCGATCACCGATTGCGGTGTCGGGCGCGTCGCAACGAAGTCCCTCGCCGCGGGAGAGGGGACCGGGTGACGGCGCGCTACCGCTGCTGGCCGAGCTTCGTCGACCCGACCGCCGCCTGGATCTCGGGTGTGAAGTCGGCCATCTCCTGTACCTGTCGCACCTCGATCACCTCGTTGGCCGAGGCGGGGCACCGCGTGGCCCAGTCGATGGCCTCCGCCCGCGACGCGACGTCGATCATCCAGTAGCCGCCGAGGACCTCGGTGACGCCGGGGAACGGCGCCTGGATCACCTTCGGTTTGCCGCCGGCGAACGTCACCCGCGCCCCCATCGTCGGCGGGTGCAGGCCATCGAGGCCCAGCAGAACACCCGCTTCCTGCAGCGCCTCGTTGTATTTCATCATCGCCTCGACAGCGGCGGCGTCCGGCAGCGCGCCCGCCGGCGCCGTCTCATAGCCCTTGGGAATCATCAGCATCATGAATCGCATCGTTCTGGCCTCCTCCCGTACGTCGTCCGGCGCGCCCGCCGATCGACAACAGGGCCGGCCGCTCAGACTTTTTTGCTGCGGTGGGTTTTTTCAGGGCGAGACTCCCGCGATTGAGGTATGCAACGCTCTTCCCGACCGACGTCCCCGCCCATGACGCGCACTCCCCACGGTATCAGCTTCGGCCCCTACCGCCTGGACCAGGACGCCGTGCAACTGTGGAAGGGCGACCGAATCGTGCCGCTCCAGCCGCGGCCGCTCGCGGTCCTCTCCTACCTCGCGGCCCGTCCCGGCGAGGTCGTCGGGCGTGAGGAGCTCATCGGCCGGATCTGGGAGGGCACCGCCGTCACCAAGGGAGTGCTGAAGGTGGCCGTGCGCGCGGTGCGCGAGGCGCTCGCCGACGACGTCGCCACGCCGCGCTACATCGAGACCGTCGGGACCACCGGCTATCGTTTCATCGGTGGCCTGCGCGCGGTGAGCCCGCCCGCCGCGGCGGAAGTCGCCTCGGGAATCGTCGGGCGCGAGGCCGAGTTGGCGCGATTGCAAGCGGCGCTGGCGCGCGCACGCTCGGGAACTCGGGCGCTGTTGACGGTCAGCGGCGAGGCCGGCGTCGGCAAGACGACGCTGATCAGCCGCTTCCTCGACGAGATCGGCACCGCCGACAAGGTATCGATCGCCCGGGGCCAGTGTCTCGAACAGTACGGCGAGGGCGAGCCCTATCTGCCCGTGCTCGACGCCCTCGGCCGCTTGGCGCGCGAAGAGCGCGGTCGCGAGGTCGCGCAGGTGCTCCGCCGCCACGCACCGACCTGGGCCGGCCAACTGCCGGCGTTGAGCGCGCGCGGCGCGACCGCCACGCGGAACAGCGGCGGCGCCCGGCCGACGCGGATGCTGCGCGAGCTGGCCGACGCCCTCGAGGTGCTCACGCAACGCCGGACGTTGGTGCTGGCGCTCGAGGATCTTCAATGGAGCGACCGCTCGACGGTCGATCTGCTCGCCTACCTGGCGCGACGCCGCGAGCCGGCACGCCTCTTGATCGTCGGCAGCGTGCGCGCCGCGGAGCTGGTCGTCCACCAGCATCCGCTGCACGGGCTGATTCAGGAGTTGCGGGCGAACGCGCAGTGCGAGGAGCTGGCGCTGGAGCTGCTCCGGCCCGTCGACGTGGCGGCGTACATCGCCACGCGCTTCGCCGGGGCCGCGACCACGGCGCTCAAGCATGTCGCCGCCCGCATCCATGCGCGCAGCGAGGGCAACGCGCTGTTCATGGTGAACATGGTCAACGACCTGGTCGCCCGCGGCCTGCTCGCGCGACGCAACGGTCGCTGGCGCGTCGAGGGCTCCATCGACGAAGCGACCGAGCAGGTGCCCGTCGGATTGCAGGAGCTGATCGGCCTGCGGCTCGAGCAGCTCGACCCGGATGAGCGACGAACGCTCGAAGCGGCCAGCGTCGCGGGCGACGCATACGTCGTCGCCAGCATCGCCGCGGCACTGGAGGAACCGGTCGAGACGGTCGAGGCGCGGTGCGAGCGTCTCGCGGCGCAGGGGTTGATGATCGGCGAAGCCGGGGTCGCCGAATGGCCCGACGGAACGATCAGCGGCCTCTATCGCTTTCAGCACGCGCTCTACCGGCACGTGCTGTATCAGGGGATCGCCGAGATGCGGCGCGTCCGGCTGCATCGCGCCGTCGGCTTGCGCGAGGAGGCCGCCTACGGGCCGCACGCCAAGGCGCGCGCCGCGCAGCTGGCGATGCACTTCAGCCGCGGCCGTGACCGGCCGCGCGCGCTCGCCTACCACCAGATGGCCGCCGAGGCGGCACTGGACCGCGATGCGCCGCGCGAAGCGGTGGCGCACTGCGGCGCCGCGCTCGAGGCGCTCGCCCACACCGAGGCGGCGGCGGGACGGGGCGAACGCGAGCTGCAGCTGGTGGTGATGCGGGCGACCCTGCTCATGGCGACGAGCGGCTACGCCGCGCCCGAGACGGTGCGCGACTTCGCCCGGGCTCGCGCGCTCTGCCGCGAGCTGCCCGAGAGCCCCGACATCAATCCGGTGCTGCGCGGGCTGCTCTCCTATCATCACGTCCGCGCCGAGCTCTCCGAAGCCCACGACCTCGGCGAGCTCATGCTGACGCACGCGCGCGACAATCCCGGCGATACCGCGCTCCGCGTCCAGGCGCATTACGGCCACGGGGCGACGCTCTTCCACCAGGGCGCATTCTCCGCGGCCGCCACGCATCTCGAGGCGGCGCGGCGCGAGTACGATCCGGCGCAGCACGCGACCCACGCGCGCGTCTACGGCGGCTACGATCCCGGCGTCGCATGCTGCATGTGGGGCGCGTGGGCGCTGGCGTTGCAGGGACGCCTGGGCGAAGCGGAGGCGCTCGACCGCGAAGGCCTGGCCCTGGCGCGACGACTCCCGGACGCCTTCACGCTGGCGTGGGCCTGCCACGGCGCCGGGGCCACGCGGCAGATCGTCGGCGACTGGCCCGCGTCGGAGGCGTTGGCAGCCGAAGCCATGGTGCTCGCCGAGCAGCACGGCTTCCCGCACGTTCTCGGCATGGCCACGGTCAACCGCGGCTGGGCGCTGATCATGCAGGGCCGCGCCCCGGCCGGCATCGCGATGCTGCGGGAAGGGGTCGCGGCCGTCGAAGCGACCGGCGCCGCCCTCATGCACTCGTCCTACCTCGGCATGTTGGCGGCGGCGGAGGCATGGCAGGGCGATCGGGCCGCCGCGCTGCGGTGCTTCGACGAGGGACTGCGGGAGGCCCAGCTCTCCGGCGAGCGCATGCACGTGGCGCCGCTGCTGATCGCCAAGAGCCACCTGCTGGTCCGCGGCGGCACCGGCGGCCGCACATCGCGCGCCGTGATCGAGGAGGCGGAGGAGTGCCTGCGGCACGCGATCGAGATGGCACGCCGCCAGGGGGCTCGCCTGGTCGAGCTCCGTGCCGCGGTGGCGTTGGCGCGTCACTGCGATCGGCAGGGTCGCGACGACGAGGGGCGCGCCGTGCTCGCCGCCGCGCATGCCTGGTTCGAGGATCGCGACGAACACTCCCCGGAAATCGCGACGGCGCGCCAGCTCCTGGCGAGCTGACGCGCCGTCGCCTACGTGGCAGAGACGCGGCGGGCCGCTGGAACTCGCGATCGTCGGGGTTGAACGCCGCACCGTGGGTGTCAGGGCTCGGGTGAGTGGCGTCCGCCAGGTGGCTTTCGTTGCTGATCGTCCGGACCAGGTTCGTCCGGCGGTTCGCCGTCCGGGCGGGTCGCTGCGCGTGGCGCAATCGCGTCACGCATGCAGCGGATGAGCTCGTCGATCGACTCGAACACGGCGGCCGCGCCGGTGGTCAGGTGCTCCAGGCGACCGCACACGATCCCGCGGGCGAGGTCGGCGTCGGCGCGAAGCTGGACCACGAAGGCCCGCCCCGCCGGAAGGGCGGCGCGGGCCGGCGGGAGCGTCGTCGTCGCGCGTCTGGAAGTCCCCATCGCGTCCACCGATGGTCGCGCACGCCGGTTAGCGCGACGGGACGATGGTTAAGAGTGCGGTTAGGATTGAGGAGGACGGATCAGCCCGGGAGGCGCAGAGACTACGGCCCGTCTCCGCGGCGCTGCCTTCAATCAGCGCTCGACGAGCGTCTTGAGGTTCGTCAGGCCGGTCTCGAACTGCGGTCCGACCATCGACTCCATGTTGAAGAAGAGGCTCATGACCTTGCCCATCAGGGTATTGGGTCCGTACATCGCCCAGGTCACAGTGGTGCCGTCGCCGGTCGGTTGCAGAGTGAACTCGGCGGTGTTGTGCGCTTCGAACGGCGCCAGGAAGTCGAGCTTGATGAGGACCCGCGACGACGGCGCCGCCTCGAGGATCTCCATGCGTCCCTGGCCGATCTCCTTGTTGCCCGTCCACTCGTAGACGGCGCCGGGACCGCTGGCGGGTCCGCCGTAGGTGCGTTGCAGGGCCGGGTCGATCTTCTCCCATGGCGACCACGCCGGCCACGCGTGAAAGTCGACGATGTGCGGATAGATCTTCTCGGCTGGCGCCTTGATGGTCGCCGAGCGCTGGATGCGGAAAGTGCTGGGCCGCGTCGCGACGAACAGCGCCAGCGCCGACACGAGCACGACGATGATGAGGGTGAGGATTCTGAGCATGGAACCTCCGGCGCCCACGTTCAGGGCGGATGGTTGCGACCGCTCTGCCTCAGCCGCCGGCCATGGCGCCGACGATGAGGAATGGTTCGGTGCCGTCGGCCACGGCAACGGGGAGTGGCGTGTCGGGTGAATCGTGCGAGAGGTCTTCCTCGCAGGCGAAGAAGCGGACGAACGGACGGCGACGCAGCGTCACCTGATCGCGGATCGTGCCGCGCAGCATCGGGTAGCGGGCCTCGAGGGCATCGAGCACCGAGCGCTGCGTGGCGGCACCCTGTACCGCGAGGCGCACCTCGCGCTCGACGCGCGCCAGCTTGCGCAGATGCGCGGGCAGCACGACGCGGATCATGGCAACGTCTGCACCTCGACCGACAGCACCGGCGGGAGATCGCGAACGATCGGCGTCCAGCGGTCGCCGCCGTCGGGCGAGACGTAGACCTGCCCGCCGGTGGTGCCGAAGTAGATGCCGCACTCGTCGAGCGCGTCGACCGCCATGGCATCGCGCAGCACGTTCACGTAGCAGTCGCGCTGCGGCAGCCCGTTGGTCAGGGCCTCCCACTCGTCGCCGCCGGTGCGGCTCCGGTAGACGCGCAGCTTCCCCTCCGGCGGGTAGTGGTGCGAGTCGCTGGTGATGGGGACGACGTAGACGGTCTCGGGTTCGTGCGCGTGCACGTCGATCGGGAAGCCGAAGTCGGTGGGCAGATTGCCGCTCACCTCCCGCCAACTGTCGCCGCCGTCGTCGCTGCGCATGACGTCCCAGTGCTTCTGCATGAAGAGGACCTCGGGCCGCGAGGGATGGAGGGCGATGCGATGCACGCAGTGACCGACCTCCGCCTTCGGGTCCGGGATGCCCTCGGAGTGGAGACCGCGGTTGATCGGGCGCCAGGTCTCGCCGCCGTCGTCGCTCCGGAATGCGCCCGCTGCCGAGATGGCGATGTAGAGGCGGCGCGCGTCGCGCGGATCGATGAGGATCGTGTGCAGGCACATCCCGCCGGCTCCCGGTTGCCAGTGCGGACCGGAGCCGTGGCGCCGCAGGCCGGACAGCTCCTGCCAGCTCTGTCCGCCGTCGCGGGTGCGAAAGAGGGCCGCGTCCTCGACCCCGGCGTAGACCATGTCGGGGTCCGTCAGCGACGGCTCCAGGTGCCAGACGCGCGCGAACTCCCAGGGATGCGGCGTCCCGTCGTACCACTGGTGGGTGCCGGGCACGCCGTCGTACTGGAACTGATTGCCGACCGGCTCCCAGGTTCTGCCGCCGTCGTCGGAGCGTTGGATGAGCTGGCCGAACCACGCGCTGCTCTGCGACGCGTACACCCGATTCGGATCGGCCGGCGAACCCTTGAGATGGTAGATCTCCCAGCCGGAGAAATGCGGGCCGCTGATCTCCCAGCGGTCGCGCCTGCCGTCCGACGCGAGCACGAACGCGCCCTTGCGCGTGCCGACCAGTACTCGAACTCCGCTCATCCTCGCTCCTCCCGTCCTGTCGTCGAACGAGCCGTTCCGAGATCGACAGGACCCGCGCACAAATGTCGCGGCGGACGATCCTTGCACCGAAACGACGCCGAACGTCCACTCGGAGCGCGGGTCAGCGGCGCCGCAACACCTGGACGCCGCGGGAGAATGGAGTCACCTGCGTCAGCGTGACGGTGGTGCCGTCGTCGCTCAGCTCCGCCTCCTGGCGCATCTCCGTGCCGAGCCAGGCGAAGCGATAGCTGGCGCGGGTGGCGTCCTCGTCCACCGATGCCGGCGCGGCGGGCATGGGGCGGGCCTTCCAGAGGGCGGGGATGAGGCGCAGCTCGGCGCGCATCGTCACGTCGCGCCCGTTCGCCGCAAGGGCGAGCCACTCGGTGCTGCGCATCAGCGTGACGCCCCACTTCGTCACGCGAGTCGTGTGCACGATTTCGCCGCGCGCGGCCCCGCTCGTCGCGTCGACACTGGTCTCGAGTCGGCACGGTCCGAAGAGGCGGGCCGTCAGCACCATCGACAGCAGGCGCAGGCGATCGACGAGACTCACTCCGCTGGCGCGGAACGCCGGCCAGTCGGTGATCACCAGCTCCAAGGGCGCGCTCCAGTGGCCTTCGCAGGCGCGATAATAGACGCGGGAGGGCGCGACCGACGACGGAAGCGCGGGCGTCATGGGGCCAGGTCCTGAGCGCGCAGATAGGACTGCAGGTCGGGATCGTCGGCGGACATCGGCGGAAGATACGGGCCGAGGAGGGTCCGGCGCCACCAGTCGGGGCTGCCGTCGCCCGGACGCGTGAACGTGTAGCGATAGCGCAGCGCGCGGATGTAGCGCGGCGGGTTGTCGGGGAAGGGATCGACGGCGAGCAGGCTCTTCACCCCCGGGTCGCCGCGCAGCAGCTTGTCGACGAGATGGATCAGCCACGGCTCCTGGTTCGCCCGCCCCATCGCGGCGAACCAGATCTGCCAGTCGGCGCGGTAGTGGTACGGCGAGATCACGCACGGCCGCCGACTCACGTCCCCGGGCTTGCACGGAAACTGGTACTCCTGCCAGCGCGTGTCGGGCCCGATGTGGTCGTCGCTGGTGCCCTCGAGGATGACTTCGTCGCGGCTGCGGCCGACCGAACCGAACGCGCCGTAGGTGTTGACGAGATGCAGGCGATCGTAGGACCGATTCATCGCCTGATGCGGCGAGAGCAGGTTGGCGACGACGTTGATGCTGTAGAACGCCACCAGCGCCGCGAACGCCGCGGCGGCGCCGTTGTGCAGCGGCGAGGGCCGAAGGGCGGCGGCGGCGGCCAGGCGGCGGCGAGGACCTCCGGGTAGGAAGGCGGCGAGCGTCCGGTCGTCGAAACAGGCGAGCGCCGGCACGATCGTGAGCCAGTTCAGGAACGACAGGTTGCCGCTGAGGATCAGCACGATCTGGAAGGCGATCAGAAAGAGCCCGGCCACGGCGCGGACGCGCCGCGGCCCGACGACGAAGAACGGCACGATCAGCTCGACGAAGTGGTTGAAGGCGACGCCGACGGCGTGGAACCACCGCGGCTGCGCGTTCAGCCACCAGCTCAGCGGGTTGGGAATCGGCTGGGTTTCGTAGTGATAGACGAGGCAGGTGAAATCGCGCCAGCACGGATCGCCGCGCAGCTTGATCGCCGCCGCGCCGAGCATGATGCGGATGATCAGCCAGCGGAACAGCCAGATCACCACGATCGGCGGCGACGCCGATGCGAACGGTCCAACCCGGCGCAGCGGGCAGAGAAAGATCGCCAGAAACCCGGTCTCCAGCAGCTGCGTCTCCCAGCCGTACCCGTAGAAGACCTGCCCGATCTGTACGAACGAGAGGTAGAGCGCCCCAGAGCGCGAACTGGAGCAGCGCATTGGTCACGCCGAAGAGCGCCAACAGTGACAGCCCCAACCCCACCCACGCCGCCGCAAGGAGGGTCGCGTCGGAGCAGTCGATCCAGAACAGGGTCGGCACTGCCAGCGCCGCGCCGGACGTCGAGCCGACCGACTCGCGAATCTGACCGAGATAGCGCACCGCGGGCAGCAGCCCGTCGGCGCCGATCAACGGTCTGAGCTGGAAGACGAGGATGAGAAACGCGACGACGTAGACCAGCCCGAGCAGGCGCAGGATCAGGAAGCGCGTGAGCAGGTACGTCGGCCGCTCGGGCATGACGCTGCGAACCGCGGCGGGCGGACGCCGGGATGCCTACTCCGACTTGGGCTGCGGCCCGGGCTTGCCGCCCGACTGGTGCGCCGCGCCCTCGTCGTCGGCGGCCGGGGGTGCGGCATCGCGCCCGTGTACCCCCGGCGCCACGATGTCCGCCTTGTCCGCCGCCTCGTTGGCAGCGCGGACGGGCTTCATCTTCGCCGCCGCTTGATATCCAGGCGCACAGGTCGTCGGGGACAGGACCGCCCCGACCAGGACGACAGTCAGCGCAATGAGCAGTGCTCTCATGTCGTGTAGATCCCGCCGTTCCGTGTAGCACGCGACGCCGTGCCCATCCCAACCCGGCCGCGCTCCGCGCGGCCCGCGGGCACAGGTCCCGCGGCTACGGTCGCGTTGGAGACGCCGTTCCGCCGTAGCCGCGGCACTTGTGGCCGCCGGCGGCGCGGCGCTGCGACTACCGAAGGCCAAGCGGCGGCAACGCATGCGGCAACCGTTCCAACCGCCGCAGCGCGCTCTGCGCGGCGAAATACCCGCACATGCCGTGCACGCCGCCGCCCGGTGGCGTCGAGGCCGAGCAGAGGAACACCCGCGGATGGGGCGTGCTGTACGGATCGAGCCGCGCCACCGGTCGGGAGAAGAACTGAAACAGATCCGCGACCCCGCCGGTGATCGCGCCGCCCACGTAGTTGGGATTGTCGCGCTCGAGATCGGCCGGCGTTGTCTTGTGTCGCGCGAGGATGCGCGCTCCGAAGCCCGGGGCGAACCGCTCCATCTGCCCTTCGATCGCGGCGGTGACGTCCAGGTCGGAGCCCGCCGGCACGTGCGTGTACGCGTAGCCGGTGTGGTGACCCGCCGGTGCGCGGCTCGCGTCGAACTGGCTCTGCTGCACCACCATCACGAACGGCCGCGCCGGCTGGGCGCCGCGCCAGACCGCGGCCTCCGCGGCGGCGATCTCGTCCAACGTGCCGCCGACGTGCACGGTGGCGGCCTCGAGACATCGCGGGTCGCGCCACGGGATCGGCCCGTCGAGCGCCCAGTCGAGCTTGAACACGCCGGGACCGTAGCGATAGCGGCGCAGCCGCCGCACGTATCCGGGCGGCAGCAGCGCGCCGCAGATGCGGACGAGCTGCGCCGGATCCGTGTCGAACAGCACCACGCGGCTCGCCGGGATGTCGTCGAGGCTCCGCACGCGCACGCCCGTCTCGATGCGCCCGCCGAGCTCGCGCAGGTACGACGCGAGCGCGCCCGCGATCGCCTGCGAGCCGCCGGCGGCGACGGGCCAATCGGCGACGTGCCCGGTGAGGGCGAAGATCATGCCGACCGCCGCGCTCAGCGGTCGCTCGAGCGGCAGGATCGCGTGCGCGGCGCAGCCGGCGAGCAGCGCGCGCGCCCGCTCGCCGCGGAAACGCGAGCGGAAGAGCCACGTCGCCGGCAGCAGACCCGGCAGCCCGAACCGCGCCAGGCGCAGCGGGTGCGCCGGGATCCGCAGCGGCGCGAGGAGATCGGCGAGCAGCGCGTGCGGATCGCGGAGGAACGGGGCGAAGAAGCGACGGTAGGCGTCGCGGTCGACGCCGAGGTCGCCCGCCGTCTCGTCCAGCGAGCGGCGCAGCAGCACCGCCGGTTCGCCGTCGAGCGGATGCGCGGCGGAGGCGGGGCCGGCGAGCCAGCGCAGCCCGTGCGCCTCCAGCGGCAGGCTGCGAAAGAAGGGCGAGAGGATGCCGGTCGGATGACAGCCCGAGCAGACGTCGTGCAGGTAGCCGGGCAGGGTGAGCGCGGCGCTGCGCGTACCGCCGCCGATCTCGTCGTCTGCTTCGACGACCCGCACGGTGGCGCCGCCGCGCGCCAACGCGACGGCCGCGGCGAGCCCGTTCGGCCCCGCGCCGACGACGACGGCGTCGTCCACGCCTACGCCCTGCCGGCGGTGGCCCGAAGCTCCGCGCTCATGCGCGATCGTCTTAGCGGATGCGCGCCCGCGATCCCATCGGGGCCTTGCCCGCCAATTCGGCTGGTGGATCGATCCCGCGCCTGGAGGGTCGCGCTTCCGCGCGACCGGCCGCGCGGAAGCGCGGCCCTCCAATCGGGAACGGAACGTGCTCAGGGAATTGGTGGGCAAAGCCTCCCATGGGGGCAGGGGGCGACATGCGGATGTAGGGGCCGGAACGCCGAGGAAGACGTCACGCCGCGTCGCGAGGGCCGGCGTCGCGTTCCGATCGCACGGCTGGTAGGCGCTGGACAACAAGAGTTGTTTGCTTGTCAATCAATTTACGCTTCGATAGGGTGCGCAGCGGGATGGCGGAGCGAGCGGTGGTGCCGCGCGGCATCAAGGACGTCTTCTACGAGACGCGCGTGTTGAGCGGCCGGGAGTACACCCTGCGCCGCTTCGCCGACGAGCTCCTCGACCACAGCGTCGACCCCGTCATGCTCGGCTACATCGAGAAGGGGAAGCGCTTCCCGAGCGAGGCGCTGGTCCGGCGGCTCGCCGCCGTGCGCAAGCAGGATCCGCACGAGCTCCTGGCGCTGCTGTGGCGCGATCGCATCATCTACGCCTTCGGCCGCGAGCTGCAGCGCGTGCTGCACGCGCCGCGCGCGGTGGCCGGCATCGAGGACGCCTCGCTGGCCGTGCTGGTCAGCCAGGCGATCGCGGCGCTGCCCGACGACGAGAGCTGGATCCCGCTGGCGACCTGGCGCAAGGCCTTCCGCCGCGTCCAGGGGCGACGGACGGCGGCCGGCACGGTGCCCGACGCGCTCGCCGAACAGGTGGAGCAGACGCTGATCGAGCGCACGCTGGTCGAACGGAAATCCGGCAAGGTGCGCCGGCGCGGGCGCCACTTCGTGCCGCAGAATACGGCCGAGCGGCGCGCCCTGGCGCTCGAGTTCTGCGCGCTCTTCGCCAAGGGCATGATCGACAAGCTGGCGCTCGCCGACCTCGACACCGGCACGTACCTCCGCAACCACTACCTCAACATCGACGCGGCGCGCCTGCCCGAGTTCCAGCAGCGCCTGGAGGCGGCGATCCGATCGCTGGTCGAGGAGTTCGCCAGCGACGCGTCGGACACGACCCGCTTCCTCAACATCCTCATCAATTCGACACCGTTCGGAGCGAAGGAGCCGTGATGCCCTGGACGATCGATGGTTCCACCGGACCGCGCCGGCGCGCGCTGTTCGCCGCGTGGCTGCTCGCCGCGCTGTGTGCGCTGGCCGGGTGCGGCGGCAGCGGGTCGAGCGGCTTCGACACCATCGCGTCGGAGAATGACGCCATCGATCGTGCCCTGAACACCTCGGGCTGCGAAGTCGAGCGCGGGCTGACGATTTGCGCGTCCGGAGCGGAGGCGCCTCCAGCGAGTCCGTCGCCGACGGCACCGGCGCTGCCGTCGGCCACGCCGTCGGCGATCACGAACGCGACCGGAACGCCGACTCCCTCCACGACGCCGGGCGGCGCTTTCACGGCGACCCCCACGCGCACCGCGACCCAGCCGCCGTCGCAGCCCGGCGTCGACGTGATCCTCGATCCGTCAGACATCAACGGCTGCGTGGGCTCCGCCGACTCGCAATCGTGCACGATCGGCGTGCTCTTCATCCCGGTGTCGGCACCGGTCGATGCCGTCTACCGCGGCGCCTTCCGCCAGCGGGATCCCGACGGCCAGTGGCGCATCGTGCCGGTCACCGGCAATCGCTTCGAAGTCGACGTCCCGCCCGACGTCTCGGTCGTGCAGACCGCCGTCCTGCTCTACGAGCGGGACCCGGGCCCGGTGCCGACGCAGGTGCCGGTCCTGTCCGACTCGGGGGCGGACTTCGCCTTCGTCACCGCGCCGTTCACCGTCCGCGAGGCCGGAGCGCCGTAACGGGTCGCGCACCCCGCCTTCTGGTACAAAGGAGTCAGGAGGCGACGATGGCGACCCGCAGCACTCCGATCGAGCTTTACTACTGGCCCGGCATCCAGGGGCGCGGCGAGTTCGTGCGCCTGCTCCTCGAGGAGAGCGGTGCCCGCTACGCGGACGTCACACGCGGCCGCAAGAACGGTCTCGCGGCGATGATGGCCTTTCTCGATGGCGAGAAGAGCGGGCCGCTGCCGTTCGCGCCGCCCTTCGTGAAGATGGGCGACCGCATCGTGTCGCAGACCGCCAACGTGCTCGCCTTTCTCGGCGCGCGCCTGAAGCTCGTGCCGAGCGACGACGCGTCGCGCGCCGAGGCGCACCAGATCCAGCTCACGCTCGCCGACTTCGTCACCGAGATCCACGACACCCATCACCCGATCGCCGGTGGTCTCTACTACGAGGACCAACGCGGCGCCGCGAAACGCCGGGCAAGGGATTTCGTCCAGCAACGCCTGCCCAAGTACCTCGGCTGGCTCGAGAAGATCCTGACCCGCAACCGGCGCAGCGGCGGCCGCTGGATGGTGGGCGCGGAACGGACGTACGTGGACCTCTCGGCGTTCCAGGTGGTCGAAGGCCTCCGCTACGCCTTCCCCAACGCCATGGCGCGCGCCGAGACGAGCGCGCCGCAGCTGGTGGCGCTACACGACCGCGTCGCGGCGCTGCCGCGAATCGCCGCCTACCTGCGCTCCAAGCGCCGGCAGCGCTTCAACCGCATGGGCATCTTCCGCCACTACCCCGAGCTCGACGCCCGTCCGCCACGCCGGCGGTCGTAGATCCCTGTTCTCAGGGCTCCAACCAGGAACCCAGCGCGCGGTGCTCCACCGTGGGGATCAGCAACTGACCAGCGAGGCCCGCTTCGCGATGGATGCCGATCGCCTGGACTTCGGGCGAGGTGGCGATGCGGAAGAACTCGGCGCGCGACGGATACTCGACGAGACCCACGACATCCCAGAGATCCTCGACGGTGCCGACGACCAGGCCCGCGACGTCGCCACCGAAGATGAAACGGCCCCCAGCCGCCTCGACGATGCGCTGCATCTGGGCGGCGTACCGCATGTACGCCTCACGGCCGCTGATGTCGTCGGCGCGGCCGTCGCGGTACTCGGCCCGCTCGCGAAACTTGAGCAGGTTGAGCATCGCGATCGGGCCCGGCGTCTCGTCGGTGGCCAGCGGCATGATCTGCTCGGGATTCGGATACAACACGTTGACGACGTTCATGGATGTCTCCTCCGTTCAGTGGGCGGTCAGTTGTTCCAGTACGATTCGCGATCGCCTCACGCCGGCCTCACGCGAAGAGCGGCTCGCAGCCCGAGCCCGCGAGGAGCTCATCCACGGTGCCGCGGTCGGCCGACGGCAGCGCCGCGTATGCCTGGCGCAGCCAGGCGAGGCACTTGCCCTGGTAGGGAAATGGCTTCTGTACCCACGGCCGACCGTCGATCGTGCACTCGACGCGTTCGGCGCCGCGCGCCAGCGCATCGGCGTTGGCGAGCAGGAACGGCACATAGACGCGGCCGACCTCGACGTAGAGGGCGCGCAGGCTGTCCGCCCATGCGGTGCGCGGCGTCCAGTCGTCGTCGCCGGGTTCGAGGCCGGAGAGGTCCTCGACGATGTCCACCCACGCCGCCACCCGGGGCGCGATGCGCCGCGCGATCGCCATCGGGGTGGGATCGAATCCGGTGAGCTGGGTGAGCTGACCGTAGAGGCCGAAGTCGGCGCTGGCCGGGCGTCCCCCGAAGACGAAGCGCGAGGCGGTGAGGTGCGTGTCGAGGAGGCGGAGCAGCCGCGTGTAGCTCTCCTCGATGACCGGCGCAGTCACCGGGTTGGACCCGACCACCCCGAGTCGGCCGACCTGGCGCTCCGCGAACATCGCGCCGGCGGCGACGGCCGCGTCCTCGGGTTGATCGGTGCGGAACCAGCGCGGCAGGATCGCGGCGCCGTTGGCGACGTCGTCGGCGAAGGCCCAGCGATAGTGGAACATCGCCTTGGTGAGCCACTCGTCGGCGTAGTCCTCGAGGAGCGCGTCGAGGAAGGCCAGGGCGCCTGTCGGCGGGATCACGGAGCGGCCGGAGTGGCGCGTTTCGAGCAGGCGGATCAGCGGCGTCGAATCCGTATGGGCGGCGAGCACGCCGTCCGCGCTCGTGAAGACGAGCTGGGGCAGTAGCTGCACGCGCGCCGCGGGGAGCGTGCGCGACTCGGGCGATCCGTGGTGGATCCAGGCGTGCGGGATGCGGCGGTAGCGGAGCACCGCGCGCATCTTGCGACTGTAGGGCGATCCGGGCGCGCCGACGATGCGCAGGAGCTCGGGCATGCGAAGGATCCTCTCAGTGCGGGACTTGGTCGAGGAGCGCGATCACGATGCGCTCGACCACGGCCTGCGCGCGGAGGCGCGACAGGCGCTGGTCGGTGCGCAGGCGATCCCAGGCCTCGAACGACGTGGAGAGCTCGAGCGCGTCGGCGAGCGCCGGCACCCCCGGCTCGAGCTCGGGAAGCCAGCGGAACAGCTCGCTGCGCAGGACACGCACCAATTCGGCGTGCCGCTGGCGCAGGAACGGCGAGCGCCGGCGTTTGACGTTGCCGGCGCGCTTGTACGGGGCGATGCGCTCGAAGAACGCGATCCGCCGTCGCACCAGGGCGAGGGCGCGCTGGCGCACCGTGCCGCTCGGCCGCCCGCCGAGCAGCAGCGGCAGCGCGTTGGCCGTGAGGCGTGCGTCCATCTCGGTGAAGAGGCTCTCCATGTCGGAGAAGCGCCGGAAGACGGTGCGGATGCCGACGCGAGCCCGCGCCGCGACCTGCTGGGCGGTGGGGTCGACGTCACCGCCGCCGATCAGGTCGAGCAACGCCTCGACGATCGCCTGGCCGCTGCGCTGCGCGCGCCGCACCCGCCCGTCGGCGGCAACCGCGTGCGCGGCGCGCACGAGGAGACGTTCCGGCATCGGCGGAACAAGTGGCACTCCCAATGCCACTATGTCAATCGATGCGAGGCGGCGTCCCGAATGCCGCCTTCGGTCACCTGATGGAGGGCCGCGCTCCCGCGCGACCGGTCCCGAGGCGGCGCATCACACGCACCCTCGGACAACGGCGCCGCGGGAGCGGCGCCCTCCATTCGGTCACCAAGGCGGCACATGCACCGTGCCGAATGCCGCCGTCGGTCACCGAATGGACGGCCGTGCTCCCGCGCGGTCGGTCCCGAGGCGGGCCTCATATGCACCCTCGGACAACGGCGCCGCGGGAGCGGCGCCCTCCATTCGGTCACCAAGGCATCACATGCACCGTGCCGAATGCCGCTGTCGGGCACCGAATGGACGGCCGCGCTTCCGCGCGTCGGTCCCGGGCGGCGCATCACACCCACCCTCGGGAAACGGCGCCGCGGGAGCGGCGCCCTTTCGGTCACCAAAGGAACCGGACTGCACGCCTGTGCTAGCCGCCGCGAACCGTTTACTCTCCAGCCTGGATCCGGGAGGGAAGGGCATGGCGACCGATACGCAGGCGGCCCGGCACGGGCTGATGAAGTTCCTCGCGAAGAAGGGCGGCTCGCTGCCGATTCGCGAGCTGCACACCCACAGCCTGGTGTTCTACCAGGCGGGCCATCAGGCCTTCTCGCAGCTGATGGAGGGGCTCGTGGCCGACGACCTCGTCGCGTACGACGACGCTGGCGGGATTTTCTCGCTGACCGACAAGGGCCAGGCCGCGGTGCGCGAGGCGGCGGAATCGTAGGCGGGCCCCCGGGTGGCGGCCGATCGTGCGTGATAATTCACACAGCACCATGGTAGAGAACTGCCCTCATGGAGCAGGTCTCCGCGGTGACGAGATCCGGTGATGTCGGCGGCGTATCCGCGGACGTACTGCGCCGGCGCATCAGCCTGGTGCTCTGGATCGTCGTGGTCGGCAACGTTCTCTTCGCGATCACCGACCCCTGGCTGAACGCTCGGCTGCTCGGACCGCTGGCGCTGGTGAAGGTCGGCGTCATCGGATCCCAGATCATCGGCCTGATCATTCTGCGACGGCCGCTGCGGCGCGGCGCCGCGATCACGGTGGGCATCCTGAGCGGCAGCGGCGGCAGCATCGGTGGACTGATCGCCGGGATGATCGTGCAGGATCCGTACACGACGCCGATGCTCTGCAGCGCCGCGGCGCTGCTCACGGCCGCGGTCATCCCCTGGGGCAGCCTCGCCCAGACAGCCGCGGCGCTGATGAACCTCGCGGCCGGGTCGATGACCGTGTACATGGTCGCCGGCTTCCCGACGGCGCGCGAGCCGATCCTCGGCATGCTCGCCGTCAGCGGCCTGTCGGTGTACATCGCGCGCGAACTGGCGCGACAGCGCACCGCCGAGGCGCGGGCGACCCTCGCGCTGCAGCGGCACCAGGCCGAGGTGGCGCACGTGCTGCGCGTCAGCGCCATGGGCGAGATGTCGGCGCAGCTCGCGCACGAGCTGACCCAACCGCTGGGCGCGATCGCCAACTATGCCGCGGGGTGCCGGCGGCGGTTGGAGGCGATGCCGGATGGACCGCGCGAGTTCATCGATGTGGTCGACCGCATCGGGCGCGAGGCGCTGCGGGCCGGTGCGATCATCCGCCGCATGCGCGAGTTCCTGCAGAAGAGCGAGCCGCAGCGGTGTGCGGTGGACGTCAACGCGCTGGTGCGGGAGGTCGCCGAGCTCATCGACGGCGAGGCGCGCGAGCGCGGCGTGGCGGTCGACCTGCAACTGCACCGGAACCTCCCGGAGGTCGAGGCGGACGGGGTCGAGATCGAACAGGTCCTGATCAATCTGACGCGCAACGCGCTCGAAGCGATGCAGGGCGAGACGCGCCCGGCGCGGCTCGCCATCGAGACGCGCCACGGATATCCCGATACGGTCGAGGTGTTCGTCCGCGACTCCGGTCCCGGCCTGCCCAACGGCAGCGCCGCCGCGATCTTCGAACCGTTCTACACGACGAAGGTGCGCGGCCTCGGCATGGGGCTGGCGATCAGCCGCACCATCGTCGAGCTGCACGGCGGGACCCTGGCGGCGAGCTCCGGACCAGCGGGTGCGACCTTTCGCTTCACGTTGCCGGTGAAGCCCCTGGCCGGCATCGCCGGCTGAAGCATCGTTCGGAAGCGGCGTTGCGGCAGCGGTGCCCCGGCAGTAGGGTCGGGGCGTGCGCGGGCAAATCATCGCCGTGGTGGGCGCGCTCGTGTTGGCCCTCGCCGGACGGGCGTCGGGGCATCTGTCCCTGGAGTATCCGCCGTCGCGCTACGGCGCGGACGTCCTCAAGGAGGGGCCGTGCGGTCGCGCCGGTGGCAAACGCAGTGCGACCGTCACCGAGCTCGAACCCGGCAGCGAGATCACCGTGGTGTGGGACGAGTACGTCGATCATCCCGGCCACTTCCGCATCTCGTTCGACGCCGACGGCGATGACGACTTCGCCGATCCGGTGTGCCTGAGCGGCTGCGACACGGTCACGCCCGAGTTCGCCTCGCACGTGAACGACAGCGTGCTGCTCGACGACATCGCCGACACCCCGCACGGCGGCGAGAGCCACGTCGCGCTGACGCTGCCCGACGTCGAGTGCGACAACTGCACGCTCCAGGTGATCCAGGTCATGTACGACAAGCCGCCGTACACGTCGCCGGGAAACGACATCTACTACCAGTGTGCGGACCTCGTCCTGCATCGCACCGCGCCGCCCGATCCCTGCGCCGGCGACTGCGACGGGAATCGGCGCGTGACGATCGATGAGCTCACGCTCGGCATCCGTATCGCCCTCGGACTCGCGCCCGTCAGCGACTGCAGCGCCTGCGACGCCGACGGCGACGGGACGGTCGGCGTCGAGGAAATCGTGCGCGCCGTCGCTGGCGCCCTCGGCACCTGCGGCGGCTGACGGTCAGGCGCCGCGGGCGGGCAGCGCGACGCCGCGCGCCACGACACGGGACGTCCCCGGCCCGGCACCGGAGCCGCCCTCGCTGGCCGCCCCCGGGCCGTTCAGCTGGTAGGCCATGGCACAGCCCAGCGTCAGGCTGAACAGCGCGGCCGCCACCTGAACGGCCGTGTTCGCGGCGCGCCAGCGGCGGGCGGTGAAGAGCGCCGGGAGGGCGAGCAGCGCGCTCATGATCAGCATGCCGCCGATCGAACCGACGCCGAACGTCGCGACATACGCCAGCTGGCCGAGCGTCGACGGAATCGTTGCCAGGACCAGGAGCATCAGCGCGGCGCTACCGGCCATCCCGTGCACCATCCCGACCAGGAGCGGCCGCACCGGCAGGCCGATGCGATGGTGCGAGTGCGCCGGACCCTCTGCATCGTGGATGTGCGGGTGGACGTGGACGTGGCTGCCGTGCGGGTGGGCGTCCATGGCGATCTCGCCGCCGATGGCGAGCCGGCGCAGCGCATTCGCGCCGAGGACGATCAACATCACCGCCACCCCGGTCTCGAGCCAGCGCGACAGCGTCGGGGCGATCTGGACATGCAGCACGATCACCAGGATGCCCGCGGCCAGCAGCGAGATCGTGTGCCCAACGCCCCAGAGGCCGCCGATCAGCGCCGACCGGACGATGGTGCGCTCGCGGGTCACGATCGTGGACACGGCCGCCAGGTGGTCGGCGTCGAGCGCGTGCTTGACCCCGAAGGCGAACCCGATGCCGAGATAGGAGAGCGTGAGCCAGGTCATGGGTTGCCCTTGTCGCCGGACATAGCAGATCGCCGCCGCCTTGCACGTGCGGGCGGAGGGACGCGGGTGCGTCATTCCGGGCCGGCGGGGGGACGGCGCTCCGAATGGAGCGGCGGGCTTTATGCCCGCCACCCCTGGCGCTTATCGCCGAGAAGGTCGCCTCATTCCGGTCGCACAAGGGGTGGCGGGCCAAAGCCCACCGCGACGGAGCCCGACGCCTCACTTGGATGGACTCCTTGCTCAGCCGCCTGCGCCTCTGTTAGGGCCCACAAGGTTTTGCGAGTGAGGGGGCATGAAGGTTGCAGTTCCACGTGAGAGGGTAGCCGGCGAGCGGCGGGTGGCGTTGACGCCCGACGCGGCGGCGGCGCTCGTCAAATCCGGTCTCGCCGTCCTGATCGAGCGCGGCGCGGGCGCCGAGGCGTCGTTCTCCGATGAGGCGTTCACCGCCGCCGGCGCCACGATCGCGCCGGACGCGGCGACGCTCTACGGCCAGGCCGACGTCGTCCTGAAGGTCCAGCGGCCGATCGAGGATTCCGGCCGGCACGAGGTCGATCTCATGCGCGAGGGATCCGTGCTGGTCGCGCTGCTCGAGGCGCTGACGCAGCCCGATCTGGTCCGCCGCCTCGTCGCGCGCCGGGTCACGGCGTTCGGGATGGAGGGCGTGCCGCGCATCAGCCGGGCGCAGAAGATGGACGCGCTCTCCTCGCAGGCGAACATCGCCGGCTATCGGGCGGCGCTGATCGCGGCCCAGGCGCTGCCGAAGTTCTTCCCGATGTTCATGACCGCGGCCGGCACGGTGTTCGCCGCGCGCGTCCTGGTGATCGGCGCCGGCGTCGCCGGCCTGCAGGCGATCGCGACCGCGCGCCGGCTCGGCGCGCAGGTGTGGGGCTACGACGTCCGTCCGGTGGTGAAAGAGCAGGTCGAGAGTCTCGGCGCCAAGTTCCTCGCGTTCGATCTCGGGGTCGCCGACGCCGAGGACAAGGGCGGCTACGCCAAGGCGCTCTCCGCCGACGCCAGCCGCAAGCAGCAGGAGATGCTGGCCGAGAAGACCAAGGACTTCGACGTCGTCATCACGACCGCCCTGGTCCCCGGCAAGCGGGCGCCGCGGCTGATCACCAAGGAGACGGTCGCCGCCATGCGCCCCGGATCGGTGATCGTCGATCTCGCGGCCGAGAGCGGCGGCAACTGCGAGCTCAGCCAGCCGGACACGGTGGTGGTGGCGCACGGCGTCAGCATCCACGGTCCGACCAATCTGCCCGCCACGATGCCGGTGCACGCGAGCCAGCTGTACGCGCGCAACGTCACGGAGCTGCTCAACAGCTTCGTGAAGAACGGAGAGCTCGCCCTCGATTTCACTGACGAAGTGATCGCCGGCGCCTGCGTGACCCACGCCGGCGAGGTGGTCAGCGAGGCGGTCAAGGCGACGCTGGCGGCGGGGACGACGGCATGAGCACCGAGATCGAAGTCAGTCTCTATATCTTCCTGCTCGCCGGCTTCCTTGGGTACCACATCATCACCAAGGTTCCGCCGCTCCTGCACACGCCGCTCATGTCGGCGACCAACGCGATCGCCGCGATCTCGCTGGTCGGCTCGCTGGTGGTCGCCGGCAGCGACTACAGCAAGATCTCGTACGGCTGGGTCTGCACGCTGCTCGGCTTCGTCGCGGTGGCGTGCTCGGCGACCAATGCGTTCGGCGGCTTCCTGATCACCGACCGCATGCTGCGCATGTTCAAGACCGCCGAAGAACAGCGCGGCGGCAAGCGCCGACCGGTCGAGCTGCAGGCGAGCATGGCCGCCCTCGGCGCGATCGGCGTGCTGGTGCTCGGCATCCTGGCCGCCAAGCCCTCCGACGTCGGCTTCGTCGTGTACCTGCGCGAGCACGCCGCCGACGAGGTGCTGCGCTACGCCTACATCCTGTCGGCCGGGATGTTCATCCTCGGCCTGAAGGGCCTGAGCTCGCCGAAGTGGGCGCGCGCCGGCATGTTGCTCGCCGCCTACGGCATGGCGCTCGCGGTGGTCGGCACACTCTTCCACTCGCAGATCGTGAACTACACCTGGATCGTCATCGGCCTCGTCATCGGCGCCATCGCCGGCGGTTGGATGGGCCTGTGGATCCCGATGACCGCGGTGCCACAGCGCACCGCGCTCTCGCACTCGCTCGGCGCCCTGGCCGCCTGCCTGGTCGGCGTCTCGGAGTTCTTCCGATTCCAGGGCGAGCTCAGCCGGGTGACGTTGACGGCGCTGGGGTTCCAAGTCGTCGTCGGCGGCCTGACCTTCACCGGCAGCCTCATGGCGGCGGCCAAGCTGCAGGAGCTGCTGCCCGGTCGCCCGATCACCTACCGCGGCCAGAACATCATCAACCTGAGCCTGATGTCGTCGATCGTCGGCATCGTCGCGTTCCTGGTGGTGACCCAGTCGGCGAGCCCCATCTTCTACCTGATGGTGCTGCTCGCGTTTGTCTTCGGCCTGCTGCTGGTGATTCCGATCGGCGCCGCCGACATGCCCGTGGTGATCGCCCTCCTCAACTCGTACGGCGGCCTCGCCGATGCGGCGATGGGCTTCGTGCTGTTCAACAAGATCCAGATCGTCACCGGCTCGCTCGACGGCACCTCCGGCTTCCTGCTCTCGCTGCTGATGTGCCGCGCCATGAACCGCTCGGCGACGAACGTCCTCTTCGGCGCGTTCGGGGCCGTGAGCTCGGAGGACGAGGCGGCGGCCGCGGCGGAGGCGAAGGGGACGGTGCGCAGCATCACCGCCGACGAGACGGCGGTGCTGTTCGAGACCGCGGGCAAGGTGATCATCGTCCCCGGCTACGGCATGGCGGTCGCGCAGGCGCAGCACGCCGTCGCCGAGCTCGCGAACATCCTCGGCGAGCGCGGCATCGACGTGAAGTACGCGATCCATCCCGTCGCCGGCCGCATGCCCGGCCACATGAACGTGCTGCTGGCCGAGGCCAACGTGCCCTACGACCAGTTGGTCGAGATGGAGCAGATCAACCCGTACTTCCCGGAAGCCGACATGGTGCTGGTGGTCGGCGCCAACGACGTCACCAACCCCGCGGCGCGCACGAACAAGGCGAGCCCGCTGTACGGCATGCCGATCCTCGACGTCGAGAAGGCGAAGTCGATCATCGTCCTCAAGCGGAGCATGCGGCCCGGCTTTGCCGGCGTCGACAACGAGCTCTACTACAACGAGCGCTGCATGATGTTGTTCGGCGACGCGAAGGACAGCATCACGAAGCTGATCAGCGAGCTGAAGTCGCTGCTCTAGCCAGCGCGATTGGGGACACGAGCGCGGAGCGGCGGCGCGGCGCGCGAGGGATCAAGGATGACGGACGCATGACGACGGCGTGATGTCCTTCCTCCTTCGTCTGTCCTGCCTCATCTGGTGGCATGTCCTATCGCGGTCGCTTCGCGCCGTCGCCGACCGGTGACCTGCACCTCGGTTCGCTGGCGACCGCGCTGGTCGCGTGGCTGCGCGGGCCCGCCGCGAGGGCGGCCAGCTGGTGCTGCGTGTCGAGGACATCGACACGCCGCGCGTGGTGAAGGGCAGCGAGGCGCGGCAGCTCGACGATCTGCGCTGGCTCGGTCTCGACTGGGACGAGGGGCCGGACGTCGGCGGCGCCGTCGGACCCTACCGGCAGTCCGACCGGTCGGCCTACTACGAAGCGGCGCTCGCCGATCTCGCCGGGCACGGGCTCCTCTACCTCTGCGACTGCTCGCGCGCCGAGATCGCGCAGAGCGCCAGCGCGCCGCACACGGGAGAGGAGGGGCCGCCGTACCCGGGAACGTGCCGGCGGTTCGGCATGCGGGTACGCGAGTGGAAGCGGCCGCCGGCGGTGCGACTGGCGGTGCCGGAGCGGACGGTCACCATCGTCGACGCGGCCCAGGGGACGGTCACGCAGGACGTCGCGCGCGAGGTCGGCGACTTCGTCCTCAAGCGCGGCGACGGCGTCTATGCCTACCAGCTCGCCGTCGTGGCCGACGATCTCGAGATGGGAATCACCGAGGTGGTGCGCGGCGTCGACCTGCTGTCGTCGGCGCCACGACAGGCGCTGCTCGCCGAGCTGCTCGGCGGCCGCGCGCCGGCGTGGCTCCACGTCCCGCTCGTGCTCGCCGCCGATGGGTCGCGCCTGCAGAAGCGCACGCCGAGCCACACGCTGGCGGACGCGCGGCGCACCGGCATCGCACCGGCGACGATGATCGCCCGCCTGGCGCGGGCGCTCGGATTCCCCGACGCCGACGCGCCCGACCTCCCGCGCGCGGTGGTGGACGGATTCGACGTTGCCAGCCTGCGCGGCCGCCGCGAGATCCGCCTCGCCGACGACTGACAGCCGCCCTGGCGAGCTGATATGGTCCGCCCCATGGGCGAGTTGCTTCCCGACATCTGGACCTGGTCGTGGTTGTCGCCGCCGCACGGCTACAACTTCAACGGCCACCTCATCCACCTGCCCGACGGCAATCTGTGCGTCGACCCCATCGAGCCCACGCCCGAGGGGCTGAGCGAGATCGTCCGCCGCGGCGTGCGACGCATCATCCTCACCAATCGCAACCATGTGCGCGAGGCCAACCGCATCCGTTCCCGTACCTCGGCGCGCACCGCCATTCACGCCGAGGACGCGACATACGCGGAGTTGCAGGGCGCCGTCATCGACGACCAGCTGGCGACGGGGGACGTCATCGGTCCCCTCCGCGTGATCGGCGTGCCGGGGAAATCGCCGGGCGAAATCGCGCTGCACTGGCCGGAGCGCCGGCTGCTGATCGTCGGCGACGCCGTCATCGGCAATCCGCCCGGACAGCTCTGTCTGTTGCGCGACAAGGTCCTGGACGATCCGCCGCGCCTGCGCGACAGCGTGCGGCACCTGCTCGACCTCGATTTCGACGTGTTGTTGGTCGGTGACGGCACCCCCATCCTGCACGACGCGAAGGCGCGGCTGGCAACCCTCGTCTCGACGTTCGCGTGAGTCATGCTGAAGGTCGTCACGCTGCGTGAGATCGAGCGCGTCTTCACCATCCTCGACGAGCTCGGGCTCTCGCGCGAGGCCGTCGTGATCCCGCTGAAGCCGCAGCACCCGGGCCGCGTCCAGCTGCGGCCGGATCACCGCGTCGAGATCGTCCTCGACAGCGAGGTGCCGCTCGACGAGGCCCTGCCGAAGCTGCGCGACGAGATCCGCGCGATTCTCGCGACGCCCGGCGGCGCGCGGGTGCAGCGCGCCGAGGAGTAGCGGAGTCCGGCCGGGCGCCGCGGGTCCGCCCGCAGTCGCCAAAACCCAATTGCAATTCTCGGCGGCGATCGTGGTAGGCTGCCACCGATGAAGTCCCTCGTCGTGCTCGGCTCCACTGGGTCTATCGGTGTCACCACCCTCGACCTCGTGGCGCGGTTTCCCGACCGCTTTCGCGTCGCCGCGCTCGCCGCCGGGCGCAATGTCGAGCGACTCGCCGAGCAGGTCCGACAGTTCCACCCCGGCGCGGTCGCGACCGCCGACGCGGCCGGCGCCGACGCGCTGCGCGCCCTGGTACCCGACTACCGCGGCGAGATCCTCGCCGGCATCGACGGCATTGCCCAGCTCGCCACCGCCCCGGGGACCGACCTGGTGATCTCGGCGCTGGTGGGGGCCATCGGGCTCCGGCCGACGCTGGCGGCGATCGACGCCGGGCACGACGTGGCGCTGGCCAACAAGGAAGTCCTGGTCGTCGCTGGCGAGCTCGTGCAGGCCGCGGCGGCGCGGCGCGGCGTCAACGTGTTTCCGATCGACAGCGAGCACAACGCCATCTACCAGGCGATGCACGGGCACCAGCGCGGCGACGTGAAGCGCATCATCCTGACCGCGTCGGGCGGTCCGTTTCTGCGCGCCAGCATGGACGAGTTGCGCCGCGCGACGCCCGCGCAGGCCCTCAAGCACCCGACCTGGAAGATGGGCGCGAAGATCACCATCGACTCCTCGACGCTGATGAACAAAGGCCTGGAGGTGATCGAGGCGCACTGGTTGTTCGGCCTGGAAGCCGACCGCATCGACGTCGTCGTCCATCCCCAGAGCATCGTCCATTCGATGGTCGAGTACGTGGACGGGTCGGTGCTGGCGCAGCTCGGTATCCCCGACATGGCGATCCCGATCTCCTACATCCTCGCCTATCCCGAGCGGCTGACGCTCGCGCACCTGCCGTCGTTGAACCTGGTCGAGGCCGGGCGGCTCGAGTTCCTCGCGCCGGACACGGAGCGCTTCCCGTGCCTGGCGCTGGCCTACCAGGCGCTGCGCGCCCGTGGCGGCGCGCCGGCCGTTCTGAACGCCGCCAACGAGGTCCTCGTCGACGCCTTCCTCAACGGAGCGATCAGCTACCTCGACATTCCCGCGGATCGCGGCCAGCGTCCTCGACCGTCACGAGTCGCTGCGCGACGCCTCCCTCGATGCCCTGCTCGCGGCCGACGCCTGGGCGCGCCGCACGGCGGCCGATTTGGCGGCCCTGCCGCGCGCGGCGGCGACGGCCTGAAGATCTAGTTTACAGATTTGGCCGGCGGTGCTACCCGGAGAGAATTCCCTGGAGGTCGCGGGTTTGGAACAGCAGGATCTCAATTGGTTCAAGGACATGCTCACCAGCCGCCGGGCGGAATTGCTGGGGGAGGCGGGGCGAACCGTGAGCGGCATGACGGACGGCAAGGAGAATTTTCCCGAGCCGGCCGATCGCGCAGCCCTCGAATCGGACCGCAACGCCACCCTGCGAATCCGCGACCGTGAGCGCAAGCTGATCAACAAGATCGAAGAGGCCCTCCAGCGCATCGAGGACGGCGGGTTCGGCGTCTGCGAGGAATGCGGCGAGGAGATCAGCGTCGAGCGCCTGCGCGCCCGCCCGGTCACCACCCTCTGCATCGCCTGCAAGGCGGAGCAGGAAGAAGCGGAGCGGAAGCAGCGACGCGCCTGAGCAGCAGGCGCGTTTCGGCATTCGTCCTTCAGCCTCTGTCTTTCAGCGCGCTGCCGTGGCTGAAGGTCAAAGGCTGAACGCGTCCACCGCTACCGCGGCAGCCCCAGGACCTGCATCGCAATGATGCCGCGCATGATCTCCGAGGTTCCGGAGGCGATGCTCGCGGCGGGCGCCTGCAGGAACCCGGCCTGGACGGCGAAATCGGGGTTGGCGCGCTCGCCTGGGTTGGGCACGTCGTACAGCTGGGACTCGGCACCGAGGATCGACATGCCCACCTGTGGCATCGCCTGGGTCAGCTCGGTCCAGTGCAGCTTGATGATCGAGGCCTCCGGCCCCGGCATGCCCATGCGCAGGAGCTTGTCCATCGTCCGCTGGCAGGTGTTCCGGAACGTCTCGACGCCGAGGTAGACGCTCGCCAGCTGCTGGCGTGTGACGGGGTTGTGATGGGCGCCGCGCTCGCGCGCGAAGCGCATCAGCTGATCGCGCTGCTTCTTGAGGAGGATCTGCATCTCGACGACGTACATGATGCCGCGCTCGTTCTGCAGCGCCGCGGTGACGATCTGCCAGCCCTGGTGGAGCTCGCCGAGAAGGTTGTCGCGCGGCACGCGCACCTCCTCGAAGAAGAGCTCGTTGAACTCGGCCTGGCCGCCCATCTGGCGGAGCGGGCGCACGGTGACGCCGGGGCTCTTCATGTCGACGAGCAGGCAGGAGACGCCGTTGCGGCGGCTCGAGTTGGCGTCGGTCCGGCAGAACACCATGCACCAGTCGGCGTGCTGCGCGTAGGTCGTCCACACCTTCTGCCCGGTGAGGGTGAAGGTGTCGCCGTCGAGCGTCGCCTTGGTGCGCAGCGAGGCGAGGTCGGAGCCGGCACCGGGCTCGGAGAAGCCGCAGCACCAGAGGTCCTCGGCGTTCAGGATGCGCGGCGCGAAGCGCTGCTTCTGCTCCTCGGTGCCGTAGGCGAGGATCGGCGGGCCGACGATGCCGATGCCGAGGTTGTTGATGATCTCCGGCGCGTCGGCGCGCGCTCATCTCCTCGACGTAGGCGATCTGCTCGGCGATCGAGGCGCCGCGCCCGCCGTACTCCGCCGGCCAGGTGATGGCCACCCAGCGGTCGGCGGCGAGCATGTCGCCTGCCAGGCGCGCAACGCCGGGATGCGCTCCGCCTCGGGCAGGACGGCCACGCGCTCGCGCCGCAGGTCGTCGGTCAGGTGCGCGGCCAGCCACGCGCGCAGCTCGCGGCGGAACTCGGGAACGCTCTCGGTGCTCGCCATGGCCCGAACGCATAGTGCGCGGCGGCGCGCACGGTCAATCCACCGAAAAAGCAGAGACCACGAACACCATCGAGGGTCGCCTGAATCCGGGCTCCGGTGGTGACTCAATTTGCTCGGCGCGGCGCCGATCGCAGCCCTGCAAAGCCGCCAAGGACGCCAAGGGCGCCAAGCAGCGCTGCTTGGCGCCCTTGGCGTCCTTGGCGGCCATCTGAGCAGCGAGGCACCACCGCACCAATTCAAGCTGAGGCACTACCGGGGCTCCAGCTGGCTTGCGAGCGTTCCGGTGATGCGGTAAGCCCGACTCTCGACCTGCGGGGCCGTAGCTCAGTTGGGAGAGCGCTAGAATCGCACTCTAGAGGTCGTGGGTTCAACTCCCATCGGCTCCACTTCTCGTCACGGCTTGAGCCGGCGGTCCGCTGTTCGCGGACCGCCGGCCCGATTCCGTCTCAGGCGGCGAGGCGCTCGAGGCACCAGAATACGGCGAGGATACCCATGCCGTAGGCCGCGCAGCGGGTGGCGATCGCGCCGGCGCGGGGGAGCCCGTGGGCGACGACGATCCCGACGGCGACGGCGGCGGCGAGCAGGGAGAGCTCGCAGATCTCGATGCCCGCGTTGAAGGCGAGCAAGGCGAGCGGCGCGTCGATGGACGGCATGCCGGCTGCGACGAGGGTGCCGGCAAATCCGGCCCCGGCAAGCACGCCGAAGGCGAGCGCCGCCACGGGCGCGACACGGCGGATGGAGACGATGGGTTTGCCGCCGCCGACCAACTCGAGGGCGAGTAGGAGAACGGCCGCAGCGATGAGGAGATCGACCGCGCGCATCGGCACGGCGACGAGGCCCGTGGCGACGAGGACAAGGCCGACGCCGTGGCCGACGGCGAAGGCGACCGTCGCTTGCAGCATCCGGCGCGGGGCCGGGGCGACCAGGAGCAGCAGTCCGAGCGCGAGCAGCACGCGGTCGGGACTGTCCAACAGGTGCGACGCGCCGAGGCGGGCGTAGTGCCACAGCATCTGCAGTCGGTTGTGATCCGCCGGCGCGGTCCAGGTCGGCTGGCGGGCGGTCAGAACGGTCTGCACGCGCGGGCCCCCGAGCAGCTCCACCTTCAGCAGGGCGTCGATGGTCGCGACGTCGAGGTCGGCGACGCCAATCGTCTTGCCGGCAAGCCCGCCGAGTCCGCAGTCGACGGTCCACGTCAGGCGCAGTCGATCGCGCTCGTCGACGATCTGCGGCGGTTCCGTCGTCTGCCGGCAAGTCTCGGGCAGGATCGGTAGCACCTCCGCCCCGGGAAGGCGCAGCTTGGACGACTGCCAGACGACCTCGAAGCGGCCGGGCGTCAGCTCGTGCAGCGACAACAGCGCGGGCTCGAGTCCGTGCGCACCGGCGGGCACGGGAGCGAGCAGCAGGAGGCCGACGGCGGCGGCACAGAGGGCGACCGGATGCCTCATGCGCGACCCCGATCGCGCCAGGCCGTCGACTCCACCTGCAGGGGCTGGCGCTCGCGGAGTGTACGGAGCAGATCGGCCAATCGTTCCGCCCGCCGTTCCTGGCGCCACGCCTCCAGCACTCGGCCGCGCACCGATTCGAAATTGGCCGTGGCGTCGAGCTCGCGGGCCTCGATCCAGAAGAGGTGAGTCCCCAGCGCCGACTGCACGGGGCCGATCCAGGTGCGCTCCGGGGCGGCGAGGATCCGATCGGCGACCTCGGCCCCGAAGAGCTTGGCGAGTTGCTGGTGCGACTGGCCGACGAGATGCGGCGGCTGCGGGAAGGGATCTCCGCGACGAACGGCGGCTGCGGGGCTCACGGCGCCCGCGCGCAGGGTTCCGGCAAGCGCCTCGGCGGCGTCGGCGCGCCGGGTCGACAGGTAGAGGTGCCAGGCGCTGATTCGTGCCGGCGAACGATAGTCGTCGCGGTGCCGCTCGTAGTAGGCGCGGAGTGCCTCGTCGCTGACCTCCTGCTCGCCGGCGCGGGCGGCGAGCAGGCGCATCTTCTGCACCAGGATGCGACGGACGACGAGGTCTTTCTGGTCGAGGCCGAGGGTGATGGCGCGGGTGTACAGGGCGTCGTCGCCGGCGCGCGTATCATCGCTGAGAACGCGCATCTGCTCGACCAGCCAGGAGCGCACGCTGCGGTCGCGATCGAGACCGCGGGCGATGGCCTCGCGAAAGAGCAACTCCTCGTCGAGCGCCTGTTCGACCAGCGCGGCCTCGTCGGCGGCGGTCGGTTGCAGGCCGGTCTCGCGCGCATAGGCGTCGCGCATGGTGGCGACGTCGGTGGCGGTGATGACGACCGGCGCGGCGCCGCCGGCACCGCCGGCCGGCCGCGCCAGGCGCACGAGGCCGAAGAGCAGGGCGCCGCCGACCAGGAAGTGCAGCAATGGGATGCGCAGCCAGCGCATGGGTGCCGCCCCGGCGCTCAGCCCCGCGTCGCCAGGCGGCGAGAGGTCGCCGTCCACAGCGGCGCCATTTTGATCTCGGCGGTACCGGCGCGCACCGTCAGCTCCATGAAGTGGTCGCTGCGATCGACACCCGGGAACGCGCGCGGCCGAGTCCGCAGCTTCAGCACCGCACCGCCGCTCGGTCGGATCTGGAGATCGAGGCTGCGGACACCGCTCAGGTTGCCGGCGGGATCCCGCCACACGAAGTGGCCGGGGGTCTGCTCCACGGCGAAGCCGGCCGGCACGGTGACGCGGAAGACCTCGTCGTCGTCCTGCAGCGCGATGACCAGGTCCTGCGTGGCGAGGTCGAAGCCCGGCGGCAGGGCGCCGAGGGTCAGCGTCAGCTGCAGCACGTCGTGCTGCGCATCGCGTCCGAAGGCGAGCTTGCCGCGCAGTCGCGCCGGCCCCTCGGGGCGATACCAGATCGGCGACGACCAGGCGCGTTCCTGAATGGTCTTGGCGACCGCCGGGTTGCAGCACTCCGCGTATTCCGGCGGCACCGAGCCGGGCACCGAGCAGTCGAGGCCTGAGGCTGTTGCACAGGTACGTGCTCCAGCGGCAGCTCGGATTCTCGAGCAGGCGCGCGTAGTAGAAGGCGCGCTGCGACGGATCGAACTCGGGATCCTCCCACACGGCGCACAGGGACTCCGACGCCGGTGTCCGGTCGGCTGGCAGGTGCTGGTGTCGACGCTGGCGGCGTAGTTGGGGTCGCCCGCGACCTCGAACACCTTCTCCTGCGACTGGCCGCTGCCGTCGACCCAGCCCTTGACGATCTGCACCCGCTGCAACATGCCGCCGGGTGCGCCTGGCGTGCCGGGATCGCGGAAGGCGAGGACACCGAAGCGTGGGCTGCGGGCGCCACGGACGGGACCGACCTCGCCGCCCATGGGCACGCCGCCGCGATAGGCGGTCGCGACGAAGTCGGGATCGCCGCAGCGCAGGCCGGGCTCGCGGCCGGCGAAGAAACGCAGGATCGGGCGGGTGCCGCTGGTGCCGTAGACCTCGCGCCGGCGCATGGCGGCGAACAGCGCATCGCGCGAGTTCTCCTCGGCCCAGACGACGGCCAGACCGCCGGGCGTGCTCTCGATGCCAGCGGGCGTGACGCGGGCGAGCATGTAGGCGGCGTTGCGGTCGCGATTGCCGATATGGCCGTAGCCGCCGTAGTCCTGCTCCTCGACCGAGCCCGGGGCGGCGTTGTGATCGTCGGTGCTGCCGATCATGCCGAGCTTGAACGGGTTGACGCCGAGCTGTCTGCTCCTGGAGCAGGCCGTCCTTGAGCACGTTGCGGATGTAGTTGCGGGCGGGGAAGACCTGGTTCGGATCGGAGACCGGGCTGAACAGCTGCAGGCGGTTGAGCTTCTCGAAGCCGCAGAGCTCGTCGGTGGCGCCGCCGACGCCCGGCCGGCACTCGGAGTCGCCCTTGTGCTGGTTCATCTCCACCAACGGTTCCATGCCGGCGCGGAAGAACGCGTCGCTGGCGGTGAGCGGGCTGCCGTCGGCATTCACCGGCGCGAACATCAGGCCGCCGCTGGCGTTTGGGTTGTGCGGGATCGCCAGCACGTCGCAACGCGGCCGACCGTTCAGGCACTGGGACTCGAGCTCGTCCCAGAGACCCTGGGGCGTCGACTGCTCCATGAAGCTGGTCGGCATGGGCGTGGCGACCTCGTTGCGGAAGATGACGTTGCGATGGAGGTTGTTGCCCCCCGGCTGGCCGCTCCATTCGTAGGCGACGAAGGTGGTGAACGCGCACGCCGCCGTCCGATCGTAGTACTGCTCGGCGGCGGCCTGGATATCCTCCCAGACCAGCGACGCCTGCGCCGCGCAGTCGGAGCCCGGGCCACACCAGCTGTAGCGCTGGGGCGGATTGAGGACGCCGTAGCTGAGCAGAAACTGGATCACCGGCAGCGGCGGCAGCACGCTCGGCAGCGCCGGCAGCGGCGCGGCCAGCTGGGCACGGGCGCTGACGCATTCCGGCGAGTCGTAGCCGTCGACGCCCGGCGTCTGGCAAACCGCGACCTCGCCGAACTGTTCGGCGTGGTCGGTGACGGCGGTGAAATCGAGCGGCCGGCGCAGCTGAGCGGTGCGGGTCGGGTTGCCCTGCGCGTCGAACGGCGGCAGGCCGATGGGCTGCCCCTGCGCGAAGCGATAGGCGCCGCGCGGATCGTCACGGGTGCCGGCGAACACCGCGTCCGAGGAGTAGGCGGTGTGCACGTGGGTGTCGCCGAAGAACGGCTGGCGATACTTGTCGAAGCTGGCGCAGGGCTGGCGCGCTTCGGTGCGCGCCCACGGGCCGGGCTGTGCGAGCGCCGCGCCTGACGCGAGCGGCAGCAGGAGCAGGGCCAGCGCCAGGTGATGACGTGATGCGGTAGCTCGTCTGGTCATGGAACGTCCCCCCATTGATGATGGATTCCGACCCGCAGTCAGCCCGGTGGGTTGGCGGCAGGCCACGTGGTGAGGGTGTCGACCGCGAACCGGACGAACAGCTCCCGCCCGCGAGCGCGGCTCAGCGTGCCCTCGGCGATGCTGTCGGCGAGCCCCCAACTCGCGGTGATGAGCATCCACGTGAGCGCGGTGGCCTCTGGCGCTGCCAGGCCGGTGAGCCGGCGGACGTACGGCAACCACAACTCGGCGATGCGCGTGCGCAGGCGACGCTTGGCGCGGCCGAGCCCGCGGCGACCGCCGTCGCTCTCGCTGGCCAGCGCGCGCAGCGCGCGCCGCTCCTCGGCCGGCAGATCGAGAAAGAGATCGTAGGCGGCGGCGAGGATCGCCGCCGGTTCGGTGCCGCCGACGACGATGGCGGCCGTGGCGTCGTAGGCGCGCTCGAAGAGGTGGGTGAGGGTGGCGACCGACAGCTCGTCGACGTTGGCGAAGTGCTCGTAGACGAGCTGTCGGCTGACGCCCGCGGCGGCCGCCAGACCCTGCATCGACAACGCGTGCCATCCGGTGTGGCGGACGATGCGCGCGGCGATCGCGAGCAGATGGTCGCGGCGGGCGGAGGCCGCCATGTACGGGCGCGGCGTCGCGTTGGCTGACGTGGGCAAGGTGGAAACCTTACACACTGTCTAATTCTGGCGGGCGGCGACAGTCAAGCGTTCGCGGCACCGGGTGGTGCCTCAGTTTGATGCGCGGGCGGTGCCCGCGGCTCGCGGTTTTGCCTCAGGGCTGCGATCACCGCCGCGCCAATCAAGTGAGTCACCACCCGGCAGCGGATCGGGACAGGCACGGACGGCCGCGATCGACCGGTCGGTAAAATTGGCCTTCGATGGGCAGTTGGACTGTGCTAGCTTCGCGAAAAATCGCTCCAGGGGGGAAAAATGCGAGCACTGAAGGGTATCGTGTGTCTGTTGGCCGTCTTGTCTGTCGCCGGGGCCGCGGCGGCACTGCCGCAGTCGGACGCGCAGCAGACGTGTATCAACAAGATCAACAAGGCCATCACGAAGGTTCAGGCCGCGCAGGGCAAGGCGAACAACTCCTGCGTGAAGGACTTCGTGAAGGGGAAGATCAGCGGCCCGGGCGCAGCCGAGACCTGCGTGATCGACGACCCGAAGGACAAGGTCGAGAGCAAGCAGATGAAAATGCTCGACGACGAGGGCAAGCACTGCGATCCGATGGATCTGCCCGCCTTCGCGTACACGAACGGCGCGTACGCCGGCACGACGGCATATCAGGCGGAAGTGAACCTGATCCACGATGTGTACGGCAGCCCGCTCGATTCGGGGCTCTACGTCTGTGACACGTTCCCCGGCGAGTGCCTCTGCCAGCGCCAGGCGATCGGGCGCGTCGAGAAGCTCTTCCGGGCGATGAGCAAGATCTTCATCAAGTGCAAGAAGCCCGCGCTCGCGATCGGCCACGATCCCTTCCCGCTGGGCGCCGCGTCGGCCTCGGATATCGCGGACTGCCTCGACAACGGTGCGGTCGCGCTGTCTGTCCAGGCGGACGGCAAGGGGAAGGTCACCGACGGCACCACGCAGCTGAACGACACCCTGACCCACTTCTGCAGCGGTCCGTTCGGCAACGATCCCTTCAGCGGCGGCGTCTGCGCCGGGCTCACCGGTCCGACCCTGACCACCTGCCTGGTGGGTCACACCAAGTGCCGCTTCTGCCAGATGTTCCAGGCCAGCGACAACCTCGGTGCGAACGTCGACTGCGCGACGTTCTCCGGCGTCAGCTGTCCGTGATCGACTAACGCGCAGCGGAGCGATGTGACGGGGGAGGGGCCGACGGTCCTTCCCCCGTCGTGCGTTCAGGGGTGAGACGGTCGGCGCGCGGCGCGCTCAGCGGCCGCGAACGGCGCGCAGGCGCGGTGTCGTCGCGCGAGGGGCGCGGGTGCGCAGGCGGTTCACCTGCTTCTCGACGACGCGATCGACGCGGGCCAACAGCGCGCGATCCTTGCTGTAGCGCTCGATCATGTAGCTCAGGTCGCCGAGGTCGTGGATGGCGAGCTGCGCCGCGCGCTCACGTTCGCGCTCGCCCTTGAGCGCCGTCAGCAGATCGAGGACGAGATCCTCGATCTCCGAGCACTCGATCTCGAGCGCGGTCTCGAAGGCGCGCGTCAGCGAGATGTCGGTGCGCGCCTCCGCCTCGGCCTGATCGAGCCGCGCGCGCAGGCGCTCGATGTGCTCGCGGGTGAGGGCGGGGGCGGCCGGCAGCGTCCGCTCGGGCGTGCTCTCCAGGAGGCCCGCCACCATGGCGAGGCCGCCGAAGTGCCGCGACTCGTGCTCGGCCATGTCGAACCAGAAGCGGCGCACTTCCGCCGGGTGCTGGAAGCGCGTTTCGTACATGCAGTAGAGCTGCATCGTCCGGCGCTCCAGCTCCATCGCCACGGCGATCAGCTTGCGCAGCAGCTCGGGCGGACGGGTGCGGTTGGTCGAAGTGGACGTCGCCCTGCCGCGGGTGGCCATGCGCGGGCTGTAGCACGCGCCGCGCGCGTGATGCCAGGAGTGATCAGCGACCGCGGCGCGTCGGCGGCAGGACACCGACCCGGCGCAACTCGTCGAGCTCGACCAGCAGCGAGGTGACCAGCGGATAGCGCCGATAGAGGATGTTCGGCGGCATTTCCGCCGCGATCGCGGTCGGCAGGCGCTCCGGTAGCGGGCGTCGCCGCGCCGGAGCGGCCGGCTTCGGCGCGGTGCTGGCGCCGGGCCTGGCCCGCGTCGCTGGTGGCGTACACGAGACTGACCAGGGTGCGGGGCAGGGTGGGGTCGCTGTTCAGCGCACCGCGCCGCGACACGGGCGCGCGGCGAGCGTCACTCGCGTTGACGCGATTGGCATTGGCCATAGAACGCCTCGGGGCGGCAGTACTGGCTCAGACCTCGTCCCAAGCGACACCGTCGACGAAGCGCTTGGGCAAGGCGATCGGGACCAGTTGGGCGCGCCCAGGGGCCCACGAGGAGGGCCGTTTGGCCGGTGATGCCTCACTCGAGGTTCGCCCCAAGCGAGCTGGCGATTTGGCTGTGACCGTCGTGTCTTTCCTTCGCATGACAACACCCCACCACCGCTGTGCCGCGCCGGCGTCCCCGCCGGCCGTTCGTGCTGGTCATCTCACATGCCAGCGGCAAGAAGGTACCACGCACCCTGGGGGTTGAGAAGCTGGGACTTTCCCTGATGCCACCGAGGGTTTTCCCCGGCCGCGCAGTCTCCGCGCCGACTGCGATCAACCCGGTGGCGGGGCCCCGGGCGTCCCTGAGCCCGACCCGTCGTCCGGATCGCTGCCGTCGGCAAGGAGGGCCAGTCGGATGAGGTCCGCCAGTGAACCGGCTTGTAATTTCTCCATCACGTGCGCGCGATGCACCTCGACGGTCTTCATGCTGAGATTGAGCTCCGCCGCGATGACCTTGTTGCTCTTGCCGCTGATGACGCGCTCCATGACGTCGCGCTCGCGCTGGGTCAGCAACCGCATGCGGGCCTCGACCTGCTCGCGCGCCGTGCGCCGACGCCGTGCGACCTCGTCCTGGGCGACCGCGGCGCGGATGCGATCGAGCAGCGTCTGGTCGCTGAACGGCTTCTCGATGAAATCGAAGGCGCCGGACTTCATGGCCCGCACCGCCAGCGGCACTTCCGCGTAGCCGGTGATGATGAGGACCGGAATGTTGATGCGCTGGCGCAGCAGCTCGGCCTGCAGGTCCAGGCCGCTCATCCCGGGCATCCGCACGTCGAGCACGAGGCAGCCAGGCTCGCCGTCACGATAGGTGGCGAGGAACTCGCGCGCGCTGCCGCAGGTCCGCACCGAAAGGCCGACGGATTCGATCAGCCAGCGCAGCGATGAGCGCATGGCCGGATCATCATCTACCACATAGACCGTCGGGCTGGGCTCGGTGGTGGGGTCGGATGGAGATTCAGAAGCTGGATTGGACATTGGCGTCGCTCCGCCTGCCGCAGCTATAGCGAGGCCGCCGGCAAATGAAAATGGTACAAGTCAGATGCCCGATCGAGCAGGGGGCGCCGGTGGCCCGGTGCCGGGAACGCGGTTGAAGCTATTGAGGGCGTGTGGTTCAACCGATGCATGCGCCCGTTGTGCCGCCGCTGGGTTCCCGCGTTGCTCGCCGTCGCCGTCATGCTCGGGCTGGCCGGAGCGGCTGCCGCCAAACGCTGCGGGGACGATGTCGACGGGGCTGACGTGCCCTGCGCCTGTGGCGACGAAGTCGTGGCCAACACGGTGCTCACCGACGACCCGGTCACCACGGCGACCTGCCCTTACGACGGTCTCGTCATCCGGGTCGCCGACGACGCCTCGTCGCTGATCCTCGATCTGGGGGGTCACACGCTGCACGGCAAGGGTCGCGGCATCGGCCTCCGCGTGCTCGGAGGCGGCCCCGGTGGGGTGCGGATCGTCAGTAGCGGCGGCCCGGCCGCGCTGGAAGGCTTCGACGACGGCATCGTCGGCCGCGGGCGCGACGGCGTGGCGCTGGTGGAGGACCTGACGATTCGCGGCAGTGGCCGCGACGGCCTGCGCGTCAGCGGTCGCTACTTCGTCGTGCGGCGGGTGACCGTCGAAGGGGCGCATCGCGATGGCTTCGCCCTCGGCGGCACCGGCTTCGAGATCAGCGAGACGCGCGCGTCCGACTGCGGGCGCTACGGCTACCTGGTGATGGGCGACTCGGGCATCGTCGGCGGCGCCGGCAGCGGCAACGTCGCCGACCGCAGCGGCATGGCCGGCTTCAACCTGATGGGCCTCGGCCACACGTTGGTGGACTGCGCGGCGCGCGGCGGGCGGAAGGACGGCGTGGTCCTGCAGGCGTCCCAGCTCGATGTGCGCGGCTGCGAGGCGCGCGACAACACCGGCGACGGCATCACCGGCATGGGCAGTGCCCTGCACCTCGCCGACAACGCGGCGCTCGACAACGGCGGCGACGGTGTCCTGCTCAAGGGCCCGGGGGTGATCGACGGCGGCGGCAATCGCGGCACGGGCAACCGCGGCGCGAACCGCGAGCGAGCCGCGGTGCAGTGCGCCATCAGCGGCGCGCCCTGCGCATTGTGACGGAGGCGCCGTGACCGCACTCGCCGAACGCAACTGCGTGCCCTGTCGCGGCGGCGTGCCGCCGCTCGACGCGGCGGCGATCGCGCCGTTGCAGGCGCAGATCGAGGGCTGGAGCCTGTGGCACGCGGATGAGGCGCATCCACACGCCAAATCGCCGCTGCACGGCGCGCTGCGCAAACGCTATGGGCTCGCGAACTTCGCGCAGGCACTCGACCTGGTGAATCGCATTGGCGCCATCGCCGAGGCCCAGAATCATCATCCCGACATCGGCCTCGCCTGGGGAAGGGTCGATGTCGAGATCTGGACCCACAAGATCCGCGGCCTCACCGAGAGCGATTTCATCTTCGCCGCCAAGTGCGATCGCGCCTACGCCGACCTGCTGGCCGCGACGGCGTAGGGCGCGCGCCCCCCAGCCGACCGCCAGACCCGCCGCATTGATGAGCCTGTTCCCGCGCCCGCTTCCCGCCCTCGAGCCCTACACCGAGGCGTTCTGGCGCGCCTGTCGCGCCGGCCACCTCGAGATGACGCGCTGCACGGCCTGCGGCTGGTACATCCATCCCGGGCGTCCCATCTGCCCGCGCTGCCGGAGCCGCGAGCTCGACGCCGGCGAGGCTGAGCGGCCGCGCCCGCCTGCACAGCTACACCATCAACCACAAGGCGTGGTTTCCCGGCCAGCCGGTGCCGTACGTCATCGGTCTCGTCGAGCTCGTCGAGCAGGACGGCCTGCGCCTCACCACCAACATCGTGAACTGTCCGCCCGAGCGTCTCGCCATCGGCATGCCGCTACAGGTCACGTTCGAGATCCTCAACGACGACGTGGCGCTGCCGCTGTTCGAGCCCGAGGAGGCGGCGTGATGCGCGACAAGCCGGAACGCCACGCGGTGCTCTCCGGCGTCGGCCAGTCGGCGATCGGCCGCCGCCTGTTCCGGACCGACCTGGATCTCACCTGCGAGGCCGCGCTCGAAGCGATCGCCGACGCGGGCTTGCGCCCGGAAGACATCGACGGGCTCGCGACGTATCCCGGGCCGATCGCCGCGCCGCCCGGGTTCGCCGGTCCCGGCGTCGTCGACATGCAGGAGTGCCTCGGGCTCAACCTGCACTGGCATCTCTCCGGCGCCGAGGGCCCGGCGCAGATCTCGCCGATCATCCACGCCGCGCTCGCCGTCGCCGGCGGTCTCTGCCGCCACGCGTTGGTCTTTCGCACGGTCACCGAAGCCACCGCGGCGGCCGACACCGGTCGCCTCGGCATCGGTGCCGGCTCGCACGAGATCCGCGGCTTCGGCGCGTTCCTGATTCCCTTCGGCGCGATGTCGGCGGCCAACTGGCTCGCCCTCTACGCGCGCCGGCACATGTACGAGTTCGGCACGACCCGGCAGCACCTCGGCATCATCGCCACGACCGCGCGCCGCCACGCCAGATACAACGCCAAGGCGATCTACACCGAGCCGATGTCGATGGACGACTACCTCGGCGCGCGCATGATCAGCGATCCGTTCGGGCTCTTCGACTGCGACGCGCCCGCCGACGGCTCGACGGCGGTGATCGTCTCGGCGGCCGAGACGGCGGCCGATCTGCCGCATCATGCGGTGCGCTTCGAGGCGTTCGGCACCGCCATTGACGCGCGCCCGTCGTGGGACCAGTGGGGCGACATCACCACGATGGCAGCGCGCGACGCCGCCCGGCAGATGTGGACCCGCACGGACCTGCGTCCGAGCGACGTCGACACCGCGCAGCTCTACGACGGCTTCTCGTTTCTCACGCTGGCGTGGATCGAGGCCCTCGGCTTCTGCGGGCGCGGCGAGAGCGGACCGTTCGTCGAGAACGGCCGCCTCGATCTCGGCGGGCCGCTGCCCTTCAACACCTGGGGCGGTCAATTGTCGGGCGGGCGCCTGCACGGCTTCGGCTTCGTCGCCGAAGCGATCCGCCAGCTACGCGGCGGCTGCGGCGAACGCCAGGTGCGCGACTGCGAAGTCGCCGTCGTCGCCGTCGGCGGCGGCCCGGTCGCGGGCTGCATGTTGCTGACGCGGTAGGGATCGACCCGAGCCACCGGCAATCCCGACAGATGTAGGGGCGGGCTTCACGCCCGCCACCGGCCTTGCGCGCCAATTCGGCTGGTGGATCGATCCCGCGCCTGGAGGGTCGCGCTTCCGCGCGACCGGCCGCGCGGAAGCGCGGCCCTCCAATCGGGAACGCAACGTGCTCAGGGATTTGGTGGGCAAAGCCCCCGCCACCGTTGGCGCGCTGCGTCCCGGCGCGGTGGCGAGGGGGTGACCCTAGCAGTGGCGGGCGCAGGGCCCGCCGCTACATCGGCGGCGGAGTCAGGGAATCGCCGAACAGCAGCAGCGCCCACACGCCCGCGACGAGAAGCCCGAGCGGGATCCACCACACCCACTGCCAATCGCGGCGCGGAGGGGGAGGCGGGTGGGGAATGTCGCCGGCGCCACGCGGCGGGTCGCTGCGGGTCATGACAATGCTGGCGCTGCTGCGCTGGCGGTCGCCCGGGGAGCCGGCCATGCGGCTCGCTTTGCAGATCACCGGCGGGGAACGCAACCGTCGTGACATGGCGTCACCGGGGTGACGCCCTCGGATGGCCGGCCTGCGAACGCTCGGCGTGCCGGTGTGGTCCCGAGCGCCTTGGCACATCGCTCGCTTTGCTGGAACGCGATGCGCGGAGGTACGCGCACGGAGACCAAGGAGGTTGCGATGTTGAGCAGACTGGGGTGTTGGGTGTTGGGTGGCGGCCTGCTGTTCGCCGCCTCGAGCTCGTTGGCCATGGATCCCTCGATCAAGTGTGAGTCCGACAAGCTGCGTCTGGCGGCCAAGTACACCGCCTGCCGACTGGCGGCAGAAGCCGAGGCGGCACGCGAGTTTACGACGCCCGTCTTCGACAAGTGCGAGAGCAGTTACCTGGCGGGTTGGGCGAAGGCCGAGGCGCGTGCGCGTGCCAAGGGCGCCCCCTGCTGGACCGAGGGTGATGCCGAGGTCGTGAAGGGCGACATCGACGCCCACACCGGCAGCCTCGCGGAGTCGCTGAGCGGCGGCGGCGGCGGCAAGTAAGCCGATCGACCGACATCCGCGACCGCCTGCCCCCTGGCGAGCGGTCGTCCCGGCTGCCAGCCGTTGCGCAAAGGGCTGGCTGCATGCCATGCACCCTGCGCGTCCGGGAGTCACCCCGGCGCGGTCCGTTTGCAGGGGGATTGCATGGGGCAGGGGACTCGTTCCGGAGGATTTCTGCGGTCTGTGGCCCTGATCGCGGGCACGATCGCGATGGGGCTCGTCGTCGGTGGCGCCGTTCGTGCCCAGCAGGTCATCGATGATTTTTCGGATGCCGGCGCCAACACCGTTTCACCGCCGGGGCAGTTCCGGACCACGCTGGGGACGACCACCGTCAGCGACGTCGGACTGACGGGTGTCATCGGCGGCAGCCGGACCCTCACGGTCACCGCCACGGCGATCGGCGGCGGCAGCCCCGAGGTGCGGGCGGGCGTGATGCCGATGGCGCAGGTGCTCGACTATTCGTCGACCGTCCTCGCCAACGGGTTGGTGACGCTCCGCTACGACGCCAATGGTGTCGGGCTCGGCGCGAACCTCTCCCTCGGCGACGGCATTCAGTTCAGCGTCGTCGCCGACGCCTCGTCCACCCCCTATGACGTGACCATCACGATCAGCGACGGCACGATCACCGAGTCCTCGACGCAGACCGTCCCTCTGAGCGGATTCCAGAACCTGCAGTTCCTCTACACCGCATTCCCCACGGTCAATCTCGCGAGCGTCTTCAGCATCGCCGTCACGTTCAATCCGAACCTCGCCGGCGACCTCGAGGTCGGAGCGCCGATCGAAACGTTCGGCGAGCCCTTCTGCGGCAACGGCGCGGTCGAGCTCGCCGAGGAGTGCGACGACGGCAACCTGTTCGCCGGCGACGGCTGCGAGCCCGACTGCACGCTCTCGACCGCCTGCACCTTCACGCACGGCGGTTCGCCGACGGAACGCTTCGTCGGTGGCTGCGGCGCGCCCACTTTCGGCACGATCCAGGCGGCGGTGACGGCGTCGGCCGCCGGCGACATCGTGTCGGTGTGCCCCGGCACGTACAACGAATCCGTGATCGTCGACCAGGAGGTCACCATCCGCTCGACCGGCGGCGCCGGTGTCACCACGGTGCAGAGCCCCGCGATCGCCTTCGACGTGCGCCGCAGCGGCGTCACCATCCGGGATCTGACCATCGAGGGCGCCTCGGCCGGCATCAGCGCCAACAGCCTCTGCGGCCTCGGCCAGACCAGCTGCCCGCCGCCCGGCCGCGGCTCGACCCTCCGCATTCTCGACAACATCATCCGCAACGGCACCCTCGGCGTCGGATGGCAGCGCAAGATCGACTGCGTGACCATCACCGGGAACACGATGACCACCAACGCCGCGCACCTCGATCTCGATCAGCAGGAGAACCCGCCGGCGATCTTCGTCACGGTGCAGAACAACACCCTCACCGGTGGCGGCGGCAGCGGCTTCGGCCTGCGCCTCAGCAATCTGGGCGCCGGCCTCGGCGTGTCGCAGAACACCGTCGAGAACTCGAGCGCGGCGGGCGTCATCTTGAAGAGCCTGGTGAGCGGCACGCAGTTCCTGGAGAACAACGTCCGCAACAACGCCACCGACGGCCTGATCATGAAGCCCGGCAGCGGCGGCGTGCGGGTGATCGAGAACAATATCGCGGGCAACGGCGTCGGCCTCGCCAACGAGGCACCCGAGGCGATCGTCGATGCGACGCTCAACTGGTGGGGCTCGCAGACGGGCCCGTTCCACACCGTCGATCGGCCCGCCGGCACCGGCGACGAAGTGCTCGAGCGCCTCGGCGGCCTCGACACGACCTTCGTCGAGTTCCTCTGCCAGCCGGCGCCGGCCGGCTTCCCGAGCCTGCTCGGCGTCTGCGACACCGGCGGCGGCGGCGCCGAGGTCGACTTCCTGACCTTCGGCCGCAGCCCGGACATCTCACCGAACGGCCGCTTCATCTCGTTCATCAGCGCCCGCGACATCAACGGCGACGCGCGGCTGACGATCGACAACAGCGACCTCAGCGACGAGGCCTTCATTCTCAACCGCAAGCCACAGGGCAAACCGAACTCGTTCTGCATCGGCGGCATGACTCCCGGCGTCCCGTGCGTGAAGCAGACCACGTGCCGCGGCGACCTCAACCAGGATCCGATCGTCACCGACGGCGTCTGCGTGCTCATCACGCAGTTGAGCCACGATCCGACCGGCAACAACATGGTCGAGACGCCGCGCGTCACCCAGCACGGCGGCGTCTTCTCCACCGAGACGGCGGACCTGGTGGGCGCCAATCCCGACCTCTCGAAGGAGGTCGTGGTGTGGTCCTCGCGCGATTTCCGCCGGCTCAGCCCCAGCAATCCGAACACCGTCATCGACGCGATCTCCAACGGGGCAGGGCTCGACAGCCAGCAGCCCGCGCCGGGTCGCAACGGCCGCTACGTCATCATGGAATCGTCGGCCGATCCCACGGGCGGCAACGCCGATGGCAACGTCGAGCTCTTCTTCTACGACACCAAACGGTTGAGCTGGAAGCAGATCACCAACACCGTCGCGCCGGTGGAGAATCGCCGCCCGTCCACCCAGACGGGCAAGGAAGTGCTCTTCGATTCGACCTTCGATTTCACCGGTGGCAATCCCGACGGCAACCGCGAGGTGTTCCTCGGCGAGCTGCACGGCAACACCTGGGCGTTCACCCAGCTCACCACCAGCGTCGCCCCGGTGGACAATCGCGCCGGTCAGTTGTCCCGCCACGGGCGCATCAACAGCTTCAGCTCGAACGGCGACTACGCCGGTCAGAACGCCGACGGCAACAGCGAGATCTTCGTCGTCGAGCGCGGTGTCTTCTCACAGCTCACGCACTCGACCGCCGGCGAGAACGTCCATCCGCACGGCAGTCCCAAGGGCCGCTTCGTGACGTTCGAGTCGACGTCGAATCTGGAGGGCGGCGGCACCGGCGTCGTCAACCGCCGCGTGTTCTACTACGACCGCTCGCTCAACACGCTGGTCCTGGTGTCGCGCTCGTTCTTCGGCAGCAACACCGTGCCGCGCATGAGCAACGGCCGCTTCATCGTCTGGGAATCGACCTCCAACCTGACCGGCAACAACCCGATGGGCGAGAGCGTCATCTACGCGTTCGACCGCCGCCACGACAGCTAGAGAAACGGCGAGGATCACAAGGCACCACAGCAAAGCGAGAGAGGAAGGGGGCGGGCGCCTCGGTGCAGCTATCGATCGATCCGCTGGCGTCGGCGGCGTCAAACCTCAGCGTGGTGGGACGGCCGGCCGTCGACCACAGCGGACCTGCGGCCTACAGTATGGACGCCGAAGCCGCGATGCTCGACGCGTCGGATCCGCTGGTCGGCCCACTCCTGCACAGCGGGACGGTGCAGGTGGTGGCGACGGGCGGCGAGGGCGAGCTCGGCGAGGCGGGCGCCTCGTCGAGCCTCGCCGACGTGCAGCTGCGCGTCACCGAGCTCAGCGCCCTTCTGACGCTGGAGGCGGCGCACGTCACTCCCAGTGCCGCGGTCGAAGCACCTGCTGCACGGAGCTGACCGCCACCGGTGAGGTCGGCATCGACAACGGCACGCTGGCATGCGCCCTCCCGATCGACCTGGCGCTTCCCGAGCGCCCGCAGCCGAACACCGTCCTGTTGGAGCACCTCGGCATGCGGGTCGTGCTCAACGAAGAGATCCGCAGCGGCGACGGCACCGGCGACGCGGCGATCGAGGTCAACGCGGTCCACATCTACCTCGACGACGTCCTCGTCTCCGGCCTCGGCGCGCTGCGTGGCGAGGTCGTCATCGGCCACGCCGAAGCGGCGCTGACCTGCGGATGTGCCGATCGTTGGGTCGGCACATGCGTCGGCGATTGCAGCGGCAATCACGTCGTTTCCGTCGACGAGGCCATCACCTGCGCCAACATCGGCCTCGACACCTTCCCGATGGAGCGCTGCCCGGCGCTCGACGCGACGCCGGACCATCGGGGGAGCATCGATGAGATCGTCCGCGCCGTCTACAACCTGCTCTACGGGTCCCTCGCACTTGCGATCGGCCGTGACGCAGCCGCTCCAAGTGGAACAACGCGTGGTCTGGGCCAGCGGCGACCCGAGCCGCTGGTCCAGACATCTGCTTCCGCGATGCGAAGCGGGCGCTGTGACACTGCTCGGCTCGGTTGATCGGCTTCTCCGCATGACGTACACGCCGCGTGGTCGGAGGTGTCAACATGACGGACGTACGGGGTCGCCGCTCGAGCGTGATGCTGGTCGGACTGGCGTGCAGTATCATCGCGGCCGCAATGCTGCTGCCCCGCACGGCTGGCGCGGCAGTCGCGCCCTGCGGGATGACCTTCCCCCAATGCAACGGATCCTGCCCGGCGAACGAGGCATGCGTGGGCCTCGGCGGCGGGGCGTGCATCTGCTTTCCGACGGGCTGCTGTCAGGTCGACGCTCAGACCTGCGACAACGACGCATTTGAGGCCCTGTGCCCGGGCCAGTTCGTCGCTGCCGGAACGTGCGGCGTGGATTGCATGCCGCAGACGCCAACGAGCACGGCGACGGCTACCGCGACGGTCACCCCGACCTTGGTACCGAACGGCGGCGCCTGCGATGATCCGGCGGACTGCGTCTCCGGCAACTGCGTCGACGACACCTGCTGCACCGATCCGTCGTGCCCGCCCGGCCAGTCCTGCGACAACCCGGGCAACGTCGGCCTCTGCTCGGCGGATCCCGTGGCTCCCGCGCCCGCCATCTCCCCGGGCGGCGCTGCACTGGCCGTCCTCGCGTTGATCGCCATCGGCGCCATCGCCCTGCTGCGCTGGCGGCGCACCTCTTCCTCCTGAGGCCGCAGGGTCCGCAAGCAAAGACGTTCACGGCCTCTCCGCCGGCTTCCCCGCCGCCGGTACCGTCGAGAGCTGCGGCTGCGCGCTAGACGATGCTCGAGGGTTACCGTCGGCGACAACGGTTGATCCCGAACCGGATCTCCCCGCCGCCGTCAGGCTCGTTTGTCGCCGCAGCAGCGGCGCTGACCGAGCTGCGCTTCCAATGGCGTCTGGCCCACGAATCCGGCACACTGCCGCCCCGTGCGCCGGGGTGGTGAAACTGGCAGACACAAGGGACTTAAAATCCCTTGGCGGGTAACCGCCGTGCGGGTTCGATCCCCGCCCCCGGCACTTACTTTTCGGCCAGCTACGAGGCGACCGGAAGCGCTGTCACTTGTTCTTGTCCCTTGCGCGTCCCTTGCGCGCGGCGGGTGTCTCGCCGACACGCGCCGCGCTGCGTCGGCGAGGTCGTGCTCCGTGGTGATGTTGTAACGGCGGAAGATCTCGCGGGTCTTGTGGCCGGTGATCTGCGTCACGACCTGCTCATCCACGCCGGTCCGCCGGTAGGCGCGCGATGCGGTACGACGGAAGTCGTGCGGGCGCATACCAGGGCAGCCGGCTCGCACGCTCGCCTCTCGGACCCTTGGGCGTGGATCACCTTGAGGTCGACTGTAGACGAGGCCCGCGATGGCGCGGGGATCGAAACCTAGTTCGTGCGAGCGCCGTCGCCGGTGAGGACCACGGGTACCTTCGCGCCGGCGGGGACGCTCACCCGGGCGTGCGCCAGCGTCTGGACGGGCGAAGACTGACCGGGCGCCGCCCAGACGATCTCGCTCACCAGGATGTACTCGCCGCCCGCGAGATCTTTGAACTGGAAGCGTCCCTGCGAGTCGGTCCGCGCGATCCACCAGCGCTCCGATTGCGGCCGATCCGGGAGCTTCTGCTTGACGATTGCGTACTCCTGGTAGCGCTTGAGCGCGGCGGTGGTCGCGGGCGTCATGTAAACGCGCGTGTCGATGCTCGCCGGACGCTCGCCGGCCGTCGTGCGCAGCACGACCCGGCCGTCGATGGAGGCAGTGCCACCGCGCGTATACGGCGCCGTCTCTGCCGCCTGAAGCTTGCGTTCCGGACTCGCCGCGGAAGAGCAGCCGTACGCAAACGACGCGACGACGAGCACTCCCAACCACGCGCCGCGACGCGTGCAACGAGCCGCCGCCGGGGCTGACGGGGAGCGCATGACGGACTTGTCGCGAAGAGCTGAACCGCTGTCAATCGCGCGGGTCATCGCGGTGTGCGTGGCAGTCGTGTAACGGCGTAACGAACTGGAAGCCCGCACGCAGCACCGAAACCTCCAGGTGGGGCAATGCAATACGCTCGACTTGTCGGCCGGTGAGCTTCAGAGTCGGCAGGGCATGAGAGTCTCCAGTGGTCTGCATGACGGCGGGCTCGTCATCCTCGTCCTGGTTCGCGAAGCGGCCTCGGCAAGTCGCGCTCCGCGCCGATGGTTGTACCGATCTAAAGACGTTTCGGGCCTGTGTCCGGTGATTCGCATCGCATGAACCGCCTGCGGACCTCACACCTGCTCGCCTCCCTTGGCGGCCACGAATGGTCGCACTAACGTGACCAGGACAGCACGCCACGACGGAGGAGGCCGGTGGCCCGTGGACACGTCTACCTGATCGCTCTGCTCGCCGCCGGCGCCGTCCTCGGCGAGGCGCGCCGCGCCATCGGGTGGTGGGACAAGGGGCACGCGATCATTGCCGCGGTCGCGGCGGATCGGCTCACGCCGCGAGCCAGGGCCGCCGTGAAGGACATTCTCAAGAACGATCCGACCGGTCACACGCTGGTGGCCGTGTCCGCCTGGGCCGACACCGTCCGGAAGACAGCGATGCCGGAGACCTACAATTGGCATTTCGTCGATATCCCACTGTCGGCGCAGCCCCCGGCCTACGACGCCGCCCGAGACTGCCGGCCGACTCCCGCGGGCGACTGCATCATCGCGGCGCTCGATCGGCAGGTGGCTGTCCTGACGGACAAAAACGAATCACCCACCGACCGCGCCGAGGCACTCAAGTTCATCACCCACCTCGTCGGCGACCTGCACCAGCCGCTGCACTGCGCGGAGCGAGACCACGACGCCGGCGGGAACGCCGTGAAGGTGACGTTCCTCGGCGCCACCCACGAGCCGGCGCCCTTTCAGGGTCTCTGGAATCTCCATGCCGTGTGGGACGGCGGGATGGTGGACAAGACCGGACTCGGCAGACCGGCCTATGCGCAGCGCTTGCGGAACTGGATCGCCATTCACGATGTCGCGGCGATCGAGGCCGGCACGTTCATCGACTGGGCGGAAGAGACTCACCGAGAGGCGGTGAATCATGCCTACCGAACGGCGAACGGTGCCGATGCATTCCCCACCACGGACGGCACGGTCGGTCTCGAGTATCAGGTGGCGAATATCGGCGTGGTGGACCAGCAGTTGGCCAGAGCCGCCGTGCGCTTGGCGAAGGTGCTGAACGACGCGTTCCCGTGACGCGCGATTCGCGCGCCCGTTCAGCGCCCGACCGGCGAGTGGACTCCACGGTCGCGGTTCGTCAGAGGAGTGCCGGGGAAGTGTCGTTCGAGCACGGATGCCGAAGCGCCAGCGGTCACACACCTCACCGTCGATCGCTCGGGTCGTGGCCGGGCCGGTGCCGACGCGCGCCTCCACGGCGGCGATCGTCATCGACGCGGCTCGACATCTCGTGCCTCTGGTCCAGTTCTACGCCCTCGGTGGCAGCATCGGGCGCTACGTTCTCCTGACGGCGTTCGACCTGGGCCTCGGGCTGATGTTCATCGTCGGCTCGACGCGCGAGCGGGGCGACGTCACCTCCGTCGATCCGCGCTCGCGTTGGCTCATCCTGCAGATCCTGTCGGTGCTCGTGCTCGCGCCGTTCCTGGCGTTCATGGGTGCCGTGATCGCGATGCCGGTCGCATTGCCCGCCTACCTCGTCGGCGTGGGCGCCGGCATCGACTGGGCCGGCGTTCTCACCTCGATCGACCTGTGGGTGCAGGTGGGCGTCATGGCGCTCCTGGCGGCGACGCGCTCGCAGGTGTTGTTCTACGAGCGCACGTCGCCAGGCAGGCTGGGGCTCCCGACCACCGCGGGCCCCGTCATCGGCGATCTCGAGGGCGACCGTCGCCGGTCGCTCGCCGACAAGGCCGCGCAGATCACTCTTCTCGCGACGTTTGCCGCGCTCTGCTACGCGCTCATCGTCTTCGGCGCCGGCGCCCTGTCCGCGCTGCCGGCGATCTATGCCGCGATGCTCGTCTTCTATGATGCGCGCCCCGACCTCGCGCAGAGAGTCTTTCCGGCCCTCTGGCAGGAGAAGTAGTCAGTGCGGGTCGTACACCGTGAGCGGCTCATCGCCGCTGTCCGTGACGAAGACGACCAATAGCTTCGCGGGCTCGGTGGCGCTGGCGTTCTCGCTCACGGCGTGGTGGGAGCCGGGTTGCTCGGTGAAGCTCTCACCGACGGCGTAGACCCGCGCCGGCGCATCGTCGACCTGACTGCGGATGTGCCCCTCGAGGACGTACGCCCAGATGAACGCCGACTTGGCGTGCCGATGCGGCGGCGAGGCGACGCCCGGCGGATACGCGACGGTCAGCGTCGTGAGGGTCTTTCCCGGCGCGTTCGGCAGCGCCTGCGCGCCCAGAACGGTGACCGTCTCCTTGGCCGGCGCATCGCTGGCGGCCGCGATGCCTGCCGTCAGAAGGATCATGGCTGTCATCAACGGGTGGCGCATCGTTCCCTCCCTGGTCGAGTCGGCTGGGCCCCATCACGCTTCCGCAGTGCATTTGCAAGCGCGGGAACTGAACGATGCGACTACCGGTCGGGCACGAGGATGGAGCAGCGTGCCATCGACCTCGGTGTCGGCATCGGACCGACGGCGAGGGGCAACGGCTTGCCCAGCCAGGGCCGAAGATACGCGCCCACGGCTGACTACTGGCGGCTGCGGGAGATCCGAATCGCGCTGAGCACCAGCGCCGAGCCCACCAGGATGAGCACCGGTATGCGATCCGCGTGACCACTGGCGAGGCCGACTTCCACTGCGACTGGATCGTGATTCCAGCGGGGCTCATGGCGAAACGTGACGACCGGGGTGTGGTCCGCCAGCGTCCAGGCCCAGATCAACTGCCTCATACTGGGCCGGTACAACTCGTAGCTCCGGCCGTCCGCGAACGTCAGCGGCTGCGCGCCGCCAAGTCCTCCGCGGTGCGTTGCCAAATCCCCCACGCCGACCGAGTCCCGCACCGTCAGGGTGGAGCCGAGCACTCCGGTCCATTTGATCGCGTAGTATCCCTCCGCGCACTCGGCTCTGAAACTCCTGCCCAGGAAGCTCTGCCGGATGATCGCCATTACCTCGTCGTCCAGGCGCAACTGCACGCTGCGGCTGGTGATCATTTCCGCGACCAAGCGTTCTCCGGGCGATACGGTGCTCAACGATCTCACGCCTCCAACGTGGAATCCTCACGTCGAGCCGTCAACTCCGGGGGACTCGCCTGTGAGTTGTCGACAGACGGCAATCGTGACCGCGCCGGTCTGGCGAGGCGCGGCCTGTGGACGCACGGCGGCGAGTCGCCGTCGGACTACCTCCGATTGCTCGCCGCCTGCACCCTGGAGAATCGGGTCGCACGCATTCGCTGCCCGACCCTCGTGTGCGCGGCGGAGAACGACGAGATCGCCGTCACGGCGCGGGCGCTCTACGATCGGCTGACGTGCGAGAAGGCCTTCATGCCCTTCACCGCTGCGGAGGGAGCGGGCGAGCACTGCGAATCCGCCGCGCGAGAGGTGTTCAACCAGCGCGCACTCGATTGGTGGACGGCGTGCTCGGGCGCTGATCAGCGCGACATCTGCTGCGTCAGTCCCTGCACGGCGGGGTCGTCGGCGAGGTCGCGCACCTTCGGGTCGTTGAGCAGCGCGGCCATGTCGCCGCGCGCCAGTGCCGCGGTGATCGCCGGGTCGCTGAGCAGCGCCTGCACCTTCGGATCGTCGCGCAGAGCCTGAACGGCCGACGCCATGTCCGGATCGGCGAGGATGCGCTGCTGCATCGCCTGCACCGACTCCGACGCACCGGCGTTCGCGCTGGCGGCCGGGTCTTCGGCAATCGCGGGCGCCGCCAGCGCGGCACAGAGCGCTCCCGTGAGGATCAGTCGACGCACGCGCCGGAGGATAGCAGCGCGGGCAGGGCGCTCACAGCAGAAAGTTCCGATGCCAGGTCTTCGGGGCCGGCGAATTTGATGCGCGGCGGCGCGCCAGGCAAGCTGCTCGCTGATGCGAGCGATCGACAGCCTCCTCGGCATCCTCGTGCAACAGGGCGGCGACCACCTCCGGCTCGTCGCCGACCGGCGGCCGCAGATGTTCGCCGGCGCCGCCGAGCTCGCCCTGACGATGCCGGCAATGTCGGCGGAGGCGATCCAGCAGCTGCTCGGCGACCTGTGGACCACGCACGAGACCGCGCTGCGCCGCCAGGGCCGCCTCTCGGTCGCCTATCGCGACCGACGAGCTCGGCCTCTTCGCGCTGCAACTGGCGCAGGCCGACGGCGCCGGTCTGGAGGTCACATTCCGGCGCGGAGAGACGGTGCCGACCACGCCCGCCGCCTCGACGGCGCCGGCCGAAGCGGACAGCGGCCTGCCGCCGGCGCTGGCGGCGCTCCTGGTGCGCGCGCACGCGCTCGGCGCGTCCGACGTCCACCTGAGTCCGCGCCGCCCGCCGATCGTACGCGTCAACGGCACGCTCCAGGTACTCGACGACGCGGCGGACTGCGAGGCGGCGGCGCTGCTCGGCGAGCGCACGCTCGACGGCGCATCGGTCGATCGCGCCCTCGACGTGCCGCGCGTCGGCCGCATCCGCGTCAACGTCTACGCCAGCGACGAGGGCGTCTGCGCCGCCATCCGCATCCTGCGCCGCGAGGCGCCCGATCTCGGCGGGCTCAATCTCCCGTCGCAAGTCGAAGCACTGACCGACCTGCCGCACGGCCTGGTCATCGCCTGCGGTCCGACCGGCTGCGGCAAGAGCACGACGCTGGCGGCGTTGGTGCAGCATGCGTTGCGCGCCCGCGGGCGCGTGCTGGTCACGCTCGAGGATCCGATCGAATACCTGATCCGGCCGCAGCGTCCGGAAGGCCTCGTCCGCCAGCGCCAGGTCGGGACGCACGTGCGCGACTTCGCCACCGGTCTCCGCGACGCCCTGCGCGAGGATCCCGACATCCTGCTCATCGGCGAGATGCGCGACACCGAGACCATCAGCCTCGCCCTCACCGCGGCGGAGACGGGGCACCTGGTCTTTGCCAGCCTGCACAGCCGGACCGCGCCCTCCGCCATCGAGCGCATCGTCGACGCCTATCCCGCCGAGCGCCAGCGGCAGATCCGGGTGCAGCTCGCCGAAGCCCTGCGGGCGGTGATCGCCCAGCGCCTGGTGCCGCGCGCCGACGGCGGCGGACTGCTGCCCGCGGTCGAGCTGCTGCGGGTGACGCACGGGGTCGCCAACCTCATCCGCGAGCATCGCACCGCCCAGTTGGTCAGCGCGCTCCAGGCCGGCGGCGAGGACGGCATGCTGCTGCTCGAGCGCCATTTGGCCGACCTCGTGCGGTCGGGCAGGGTGCGGCGGGAGGCCGCCGCGGCGGCGGCCAACGACCCGGCAAGGCTCGGGGAGTACATTCGAGCGGCTGGACCGGCCGAACGTCCGATTCCTCATTGACACTTTCTCCTGCCTGGACGTAGCGTGCCCGGAGCGCCGTGCCGAGCCCGTTTTGGACCCGGGAGGCGTGGGGGTTCGGGCGCACCGCGTCTGCCAGCGGTCCGCGAATTTGCAAGGGGGTCGTTTGATGTTCCGTCGCTTTCTCGTCGTCGCGTTGCTGTTCGTGGCCTTCCCGCTGCTCGCCCATGCCGCGGATCAGACGGTATTGGGCAAACAACTGCTGGTGAAGGATCCCAGCACGCCGGCCAAGCGCAAGGTCATCCTCAAGGCGTCCGAGGACGCCACCGACAACACGTTGGTGGGCGATCCGACCGCTACCGGCGCCACACTCAGCATCGCGCTGTACGGCGGCACGACCAGCAGTCAGCTGTTCACGCTGCCGGCGACCTTGAACGCCAAGGGCAAGCCGTTCTGGAGCGGCGATGCGACCAAGGGCTACAAGTACAAGGACGCCAAGGGGGAGAACGGCCCGGTCAAGCTGGCGCAGTTCAAGATCAAGAACGGCACGTTCCAGCTCAAGGCCGTGATCAGCGGCAAGGGCGGGACGGTGTCAGTCGTGCCGCCGAACGACGGTACGGCGGCGTGCACGGCGTTGTCGGTGACCGGCGGCGACTCCTACAGCGTGCGGTTTGCCGACGGCTCGATCACCAACAAGGACGGCAAGCTGTTCAAGATCAAGGATCCGGTCACTCAGGGCACCTGCGCCCAGCCCTGCGGCAACGGCTTCATCGACGCCGGCGAGCAGTGCGACGCGCCGGGATCGTCGTGCGGGGGCAGCGCCCTCTGCCAGGCCGACTGCACCTGCCCGTGCGACTTCCTCGACCAGGCGGACTGCCTCTATCCGTTCCCGAGCGACTACCTGACCGTCAGCGACCCGACGACCGACACCGGCCGGCGCGTCCACTTCGCCGTCGCCACGATGCCCAAGAACGCCTCGAACGTCCCGGTCACCCCGACCGATTACAACCTCAACGACGGTTTCAGTCAGGGCGTGACCATGCTCGTCAAAGTGCCGGGCGTGGACATGGCGCAGACGGGCGCGGCCCCGATCACCGACGTCGAACGGTCCCTCGACGTCGGCGCGCCCGTCGTCGTGATCGACACCGTGACCCTGCAGCAGCAGCTCATCTTCGCCGAGCTCGACGCCAACGCCACGAGCCCGGCGACCCAGGCGATGATCATCCACCCGGCGATCAGCCTCAAGGAGGGGCGCCGGTACATCGTCGCGCTGCGCAACATGAAGGACGCCGGTGGGGCGACCATTCTGGCCGGCGCGGACTTCGCCGCCTACCGCGACAACACTCCCACCGGCAATACGGCGAAGGAAGCCCGGCGCGCGCACATGGAGGGGATCTTCACCACCCTCACGGCTGCCGGAATCGCCCGTAACGAGCTCTTCCTGGCGTGGGACTTCACCGTCGCCAGCGAGCGCAACATCACCGAGCGCATGCTCTTCGTCCGCGACGACGGCTTCGCGCGCCTGGGCGCCAATGCGCCGAACTTCTCCGTGACGTCGGTGACGGACGAGTTCAGCACGGGGATCTTCCGCCGTATCAAGGGCACCTACGACGTCGAACGCTACGTCGATTCGACCACGCCGCCGGCGCGCTTCGTGCTCGACGCCAACGGCCTGCCGATCCACCAGGCCACGCCCCAGGTGGCGGTCTTCGATTGCATCATCCCGCGCGCCGCGCTGCTCAACGCCGGCGCCACCGCGGTCCCGGCGCGTGCCTCGATCTACGGGCACGGCCTGCTCGGGCAGGAGACCGAGGTCGAGGCCGGCAACGTCCAGGACATGGCGAACGAGCACAACTTCGTCTTCTGCGCCACGAAGTGGATCGGCATGTCGAGCGACGACGTCGGCAACGCCGTCGGCATTCTCCAGAATCTCTCGAACTTCCCGACGCTCACCGACCGCCTCCAGCAGAGCATGCTCGACCAGCTCTTCCTGGCCCGTCTGATGATCCATCCAGACGGCTTCACCTCCGACCCGGCCTTCCAGGACGCCATGGGCAACCCGGTGATCGACACCGGTGCCGTGTTCTACGACGGCAACAGCCAGGGCGGCATCTTCGGCGGCACGATCATGGCCATTGCCCAGGACATCACGCGCGGCGTACTCGGCGTGCCCGGGATGAACTACTCGCTGCTCCTCACCCGCAGCAGCGACTTCGCGACCTATGCCTCGTTCCTCTATCCCGCGTACACCAACGAGCTGCAGCGCCCGCTCGGCCTGGCGCTGATCCAGATGCTCTGGGACCGGTCCGATCCGAACGGCTATGCCCAGCACATCACCAGCAACCCGCTCCCCGGTACGCCGACCCACAAGGTGCTCCTGCACCTGGCCTTCGGCGACCACCAGGTGGCGAACGTCGCCACCGAGATCGAAGCGCGCACGATCGGCGCCTCGATCCACACCCCGGCGATCGCCGGCGGACGCCACTCGGACGTCGATCCGTACTTCGGCATCCCGGCGATCCCCACCGATCCGTTCGACGGCTCGGCGCTGATCGTCTGGGACAGCGGCGCGGCGACCCCGCCGATCACCAACACGGCGCCGAACGTCGGCACCGACCCGCACTCGGCGCCGCGTAGCTCGGCCATCGGCCGCCAGCAGAAGTCCGACTTCCTGCAGGCGACCGGCGGCGCCGTCGTCGACGTCTGCTCGGGTTCGCCCTGCGTGCCGTAAGGCCGTCGCAGGTACTCTGACCCACGGGGGCGGTCCGCAGCAGCGGGCCGCCCCCGTGTCGTTTGCAGCAACCGGCAACGCTCCCCGCGGAGGCCACGGAGGCCCGCGGGGAGCGTCCGTGAGCTCCGCGGTGATGCGGCCTTGCCCGCCAATTCGGCTGGTGGATCGATCCCGCGCCCTGGAGGGTCGCGCTTCCGCGCGACCGGCCGCGCGGAAGCGCGGCCCTCCAATCGGGAACGGAACTCAGGGAATTGGTGGGCAAAGCCCGGTGATGCGCTACTCGCCGATCGCCACTTCCGCCGCGGCGCCGTTGATGATCGGCGCGTCGGCTTCGACGATGAATCCGGCCTCGACCGCGGCGGCCGTGGAGGCCTCGACCGCGGCGACGTAAGTGGCCGTGTCGCCGTAGAGGCTGGCGAGCTTTGCCGCATCGAAGGGCACCGTCGACCCGAAGAGGCTGCAGATGAGCGAGCCCGGCTGCGGGTCGCCCGACAGGACCGCGATCGGCACGTCCACGGCCGGCGTCCGGATGCCGCCGAGGGCGATGCCGTCAGCGTCGCGCGCGATCGACGCCGGGGGGCCCGGATTCACTTCGAGCCGTGGCGACGTCGGCGGCGGCGTCCCGTCGCGCACCCAGCGATCGAGCGCCTTGATCGCGGCGTCGAGGACAAAGTGCTGCGGACCGGAGTTCACCGGTTCGCCGCAGTGCAGGATGCCGGGGATCGGGTCGCTGGAGACGATCACCCGGCCGCCGTCGAGCGACGTGCCGTCGTCGGTCCCGCCGATCGACAATAGATAGAGATCCGCGTGCGCGGTGCCCGCCACCTCCCACGTCCGCACCTGATCGGTGTCCGGCTGGCGCGACGGCGGGTAGTTGAGAAGCGTCATGTCGGTCTCGGTCTGGAAGATCAGGGTCGGCACGTCGAGGTCGTCGCGGATGTATGCCGTGTCCGGCACCGGCATGCTCGCCTGCGGCGCTTCCGACAGGGGTGCGCCGATGCCGCCGCGACTGTGGACCAGGAATCCGTCGTAGACCCGCGCCGCGCGGTGGAGGGCGTTGATGTAGGTCACCAGCCGGAACGACGACTGGGATTCACCGATGCCGATGACGCGCTGGATCGTCAGCTCGTCGAGCGCGGTGATCCCGGAGCGGCGGCGGATCGCCGCGCCCGTCTGCGAGAACATGTCGTACGAGAAGCTGTCGCCGGGGTGGTGCAGGGAGGCATAGCGGACGGGATCGAGCTTCTTGAGCGGCAGGGAGATAACGAGCACGGCAGCCGAGCCGCCCTCGACGCCCACCTTCTGCGCCGACAACCCGACCCAGGCGGCGCCTTCGCGGATCATCTCGTTGTGCGCGCCCGTGAAATCCGGTGCCGCGTCGAGACCGCCGCTGACGTTCAGCCATTCGACGTAGACCGTGCCGTTGAAATCCGACGGGTCGATCGGCCGGTTGACGACAACGCGCGTCTTGTACGCCGCCGTCGTGCCGGCGGGAATGGCCGACCACTTCCCGTCGATGCCGAACGCGCCGTCATTGCTGAAGGCGCGCGCGGTGCCCGAGAGGAACCATTCCGACTGGACATAGCCGACCGTGCTCAGGTCGAAGGACGTCGCGGCCACCGATGCCTGTCCGTTGCCCCCGGTGACCGGGCCTTCGACCTCGGGCGTCGGAACCGCTGGCGTGCAGCCCTCGAGCGTCGCGGTGACGGCCTGCACGAGGCAGTTCACGCTGACGACGCCGTTGCCGTTGCAATCGGCGGCCGAGCACTGGCTCAGCGGCGCCAACCCGAGCAGGATGTTGACCCCGCTGATGATCTCGTTGATCGCGACCGTGCCGTCACCGTCGCAGTCCGCCACACAGGATTGAGCCTGCACGGGTCGGGCGCCCGCGCTCACCAGCATCAGGGCGACGATCGCCGCCGTCACCCGTCCCATCCAGATCCCGCGCCCGCCGTGACCGGCGCCCACCGTTTCGATCATCCGTCCCCCTTGTCGTGGTCCATCGGGCTCAATAGGTGCGTCTCGCCGACCCTACGTGGCGTGCCGCGCAGAGACAAATACGCCGCGCTGCCAGCGCCCGTGGAAATGCGCTAAAGACACCGGGCTATGAGCGACATCGCGGGCAGACACGCGCTGGTCACCGGCGGGGCGAGCGGCATCGGCCGCTTGATGGCGCTGAAGCTGGCCGCGGCCGGCGCGCGGGTGACGATCTGGGACATCAACGCGGCCGCCCTGCAGGCCGCGGTGGACGAGCTCGCCGCCGTGCCCGGCAGCCACGCGCGCGGCTTCGCCTGCGACGTCTCGGACCGCGCCCAGGTATACGCCCGCGCCGCCGAGACGAGTGCGGCGGGGGGGCCGGTCGACATCCTCATCAACAACGCCGGCGTCGTCAGCGGCAAGGACTTCCTCGACCTGCCCGACGACAAGATCGCCGCCACCTTCGACGTCAACGTCCTGGCCCTGTTCTGGACCGGCAAGGCGTTCCTGCCACAGATGATCGCGCGCGGCAGCGGCCACATCGTCACCATCGCCTCGGCGTCCGGCTACATCGGCGTTGCCCGTCTGGCCGACTACTCGGCCAGCAAGTGGGCGGCCGTGGGCTTCGACGAGTCGCTGCGCGCCGAGCTGCGCAAGGTCGCGCCGGGCGTGCTGACCACCGTCGTCTGCCCGTTCTACATCAACACCGGCATGTTTCGGGGCGTCCGCTCGCGCTTCCCCTGGCTGCTGCCGATCCTGGAAGAGGACGAGGTCGCCGCGCGGGTCGTCCGGGCGATCACCCGCGGCACCCGCCGCGTCGTGCTGCCGTGGCCCGTGCAGATGCTGCCGCTGCTGCGCGTCCTGCCGGTCGGCCTGTTCGACTGGATCGCCAACTTCCTCGGCGTGAACGCGTCGATGGACGAGTTCGTCGGTCGCGGCGGCGGCAAGCCGTAGGCCGCGCCGTGCGCCCGCTGGCGCTGCTGCGCCCGCCGCTCGACGACTATCTCGCCGCCCTCGAGACCCTGCTGCGGGGCCGCTCGGTCGTCGCCGGCATCGTCGCCGTCGGCGCCGCGGTGGCGGCCTGGTGGATCTACCTGCCGGCACACGAGCTGCTGCACGCGCTCGGCTGCGTCGCCGGCGGGGGGACCGTGACGCGGCTCGAGATCGATGCCATGTACGGCGCCGCTTGGCTGCAGCGCGTCTTTCCCTTCATTACCGTCGGCTCGCAGTACGCCGGCCAGCTCACCGGCTTCGACACGCACGGCAACGACTTCACGTATCTGCTCACCGACGCGCTGCCATACGCGCTGACCGTGTTCATCGGTATCCCGGCGCTCCGCGCCGCCGGCCGCCGGCCGCCCGGTCTCGGCCAGGCGTTGCTGTTCGGCGCGTCGCTGCCGGTGGCGCTGGCGCCGTTCATCTCGCTGGCCGGCGACTACTACGAGATGGGATCGATCGTGATCTCGCGCCTCGCCGCGGCCGTCGTGCCGGCGCTGCCGCTGGCGCGCTGGCGCAGCGACGATCTCGCCCTGCTGGTCGACCGTCTTCGCGGCCTCGAGCCGACCCTGCTCGACGTCGTCGGCGTGACGGTGTCGGCTCTCCTCGGCATCGCCCTCGCCTTCCTCACCTACGCGGCCGGCGTGGCGTGGTCGCGCTGGCTCGGATCCCGCGCCCGCACGAACGCCGGACGGACGTAGACCGCGCCGCTCGCAACGTGTAAGCGCCTGCGACAACGGATGGCCGAGAACGAACCCAGCGGCGGGTTCAGCCGCCGGATACCGAGCCCCCTACGGCTGATCGGCATCGCCGGCTGGCGCTTCTACCAGGACCAGTGCCTGGTCCGCGCGTCGGCGCTCGCCTACACCTCGCTCCTGTCCATCGTGCCGCTGCTGGCGGTGATGTTCTCCGTCCTCAAGGGCCTCGGCGCTCAGGGTCGGCTCGAAGGGGTCCTGCTGTCGCGCCTCTCGCTCGGCCAGGAGACCATCGACCTGATCATCGGCTACATCGACAAGACGAACTTCGCGACGCTGGGGGCGTTCGGGGCGGCGGCACTGATCCTCACGGTGATCAGCGTGCTCGGCAACGTCGAAGCCAGCTTCAATCTCATCTGGCGCGTCGCGCAGGAGCGCACGTTGTGGCGCAAGGTGACCGACTACGTCGGCGTGGTCATGCTCACGCCCTTCCTGCTCCTCGCCGCGACCACCATCACGTCGGCCGGCCAGGCCCAGGGGCTGATCCAGTGGGTGCTCTACAATGGGTACCTGGGCGGCGTCGCCGTTCGCGTCCTGCAGCTCTCGCCGATCGCGATCAACGCCGCCGGCATCGCCGTCCTCTACAGCGTCATGCCCAACCGGCGGCCCGTCTGGGGACCGCTGATCATCGGCGCCCTGTTCGCCGGCTTCGCCTGGTACATCGCCCAGATCGGGTACGTCAGCCTGCAGGTCGGCGTGGCGCGCAACAACGCCATCTACGGGGCGCTGGCGCAGCTCCCGGTCACCCTGGTCTGGCTCTATGTGAGCTGGGCCGTCGTGCTGGCCGGTGCCGAGCTGGCGGCGGTACTGGAGTTCGGCGAGGACGCCATCCAGGTGCCGGGCGCCGAGCGCGAGGAGGCGGTGTCGCTCGAGCTCCTGATCCGGGCCGCCGATGCGTTCGCCGCCGGTGCCGGCGGTATCGAGCTCGCGCTGATCGCGCGCGCCCTGCGCACCGACCTGGGCATCATCCAGGACGCCGCCAAGCCGCTGATCGCCCGCGGCTGGCTGGTGCCCGTGGACGATCAGCCCGGGCGCTACGTTCTCGGCTGCGACGCCAACCGCATCCAGCTCGGCGATCTCGCCGGTGCCTCGCTGGTCGACGCGCTGCCCAAACGCATCGACGCCCGCGTCCGCCGTGCCCTCGGCACCCGCGCCGAGGACGTCACCCGCATCTGGGCCGAACGGACCCTGGCCGACCTGCTGTGATGCACCATTGGCGCGGCGGTGATCGGCGCCCCGGCAAAGCCGCCAAGGACGCCAAGGGCGCCAAGCAGCGCTGCTTGGCGCCCTTGGCGTCCTTGGCGGCCATCTGGCAGTGGGGGCACCGCCGCGCCGACAGTTGTAGGACTGGCTGGGATTGTTGCGGCACGTGGGTTACACGTCAGGGTCTATGGCCGACGCAGACCGCCGCCGGGGACAGCTGGAGCAGGCGATCGGGGAGCGCATCCTCATCCTCGACGGCGCCACCGGGACCGCCATCCAGGCGATGGACCTGACCGCCGACGACTTCGGCGGTCCCGAGCTCGGAAGGCTGCAACGAGAACCTGGTGCTCACCCGGCCGGATGCCATCCAGCGGTCCATCGCGGCTACCTCGAGGCGGGGGCCGACCTGATCGAGACCGACAGCTTCGGCGGCACGCGCATCGTGCTGGCCGAGTACGGCCTGCAGGACAAGGTCTACGAGATCAACCACGCCGCGGCGCGCCTGGCGCGCGAGATGGCCGACGCGCTACTCGACCGCGGAGCAGCCGCGCTTCGTCGCCGGCTCGATGGGCCCGGGCACGCAAGACGATCTCGGTCACCGACGAACGTCACCTTCGACGAGGTCCGCCGCGCCTACGCCGAGCAGACCGTCGGCCTGGTCGAGGGCGGCGCCGACGTGCTGTTCCTCGAGACCCAGCAGGACACGCTGAACGTCAAGGCGTCGCTGCTCGGCATCGACGACGCCTTCGCGCAGCGTCGGCCGTCACGCTGCCGATCGTGCTCTCGGTGTCGATCGAGACCTGGGGCACGATGCTCGCCGGTCAGCCGATCGAGTCGCTGTACGTCTCGATGGCGCACCGCGATCTCTTCGCCATCGGCCTCAACTGCGCCACCGGTCCGGACTTCATGACCGACCACCTGCGCACGCTGGCCGAGATCTCGCGCTTCCCGATCTCCTGCTTCCCGAACGCCGGCCTGCCGGACGAGGACGGCCACTACAACGAGCTGCCGCCGATGCTGGCCGAGCAAGATCGAGCGCTTCTGCGCCGAGGGCTGGATCAACATCATCGGCGGCTGCTGCGGCACCACGCCGGAGCACATCCGCATGCATCGCCGAGGTCGCCGCCGCGCTACCGGCCGCGCCGTCGCGCACGCGCTGCGGCGGTAGCGTGGTCTCCGGGCTCGAGACGCTGGTCATCGACCAGGACACGCGCCCGGTGATCGTCGGCGAGCGCACCAACGTGCTCGGCAGCCGCAAGTTCAAGCAGCTGATCGCCGACGGCAAGATCGAGGAGGCGTCGGAGGTCGGCCGCCTGCAGGTGCGCCGCGGCGCGCACGTCCTCGACGTCTGCCTGCAGGATCCCGACCGCGACGAGACCGAGGATCTGACCGCCTTCCTCGAGATGCTGGTGAAGAAGGTCAAGGTGCCGATCATGATCGACTCCACCGACGCCGCGGCGCTCGAGGACGGCGCTCACCCGCACGCAGGGCAAGTCGATCATCAACTCGATCAACCTCGAGGACGGCGAGGAGCGCTTCGAGCGCGTCGTCCCGCTCGCGCGCCGCTACGGCGCCGCGCTGGTCGTCGGCTGCATCGACGAGGACAAGCAGCAGGCGCAGGCGATCACGCGCGAGCGCAAGCTGGCGATCGCCCAGCGGTCGCTCGACCTGCTCACCGGCAAGTACGGCGTGGCGGCCGAGGACATCTACTTCGACGCGCTGGTCTTCCCGGTCGGCACCGGCGACAAGAACTACATCGGCTCCGGCGTCGAGACGATCGAGGGCATCCGCCTGATCAAGCAGGCGCTGCCGGAGGCGAAGACCGTCCTCGGCGTCTCCAACGTCTCCTTCGGCCTGCCGCCGGCCGGTCGCGAGGTGCTCAACTCGGTCTTCCTCTACCACTGCGTCCAGGCCGGCCTCGACATGGCGATCGTCAACTCCGAGAAGCTCGAGCGCTACGCCTCGATCCCGGAGGAGGAGCGCCGCCTCGCGGAGGACCTGATCTGGTGGCGCGGCGACGACCCGATCGCCGCACTTCGCCGCGCACTTCCGCGCCAAGACGCCCAAGGCGACGGTCGAGCGAGCGCCGCGACCTGCCGCTCGACGAGCGCCTCGGCGCGCTACATCCTCGAGGGCACGAAGGACGGCCTCTACGCCGATCTCGACGAGGCGCTGCGCGACCGCACAGCCGCTCGCGATCATCAACGGCCCGCTGATGGCCGGGATGGACGAGGTCGGCCGGCTGTTCGGCAACAACGAGATGATCGTCGCCGAGGTGCTGCAGTCGGCCGAGGCGATGAAGGCCGCCGTCGGCCACCTCGAGCCGCACATGGAGAAGGCCGAGCGCCGCGCACGAAGGGGCGCATCGTGCTCGCCACGGTCAAGGGCGACGTCCACGACATCGGCAAGAACCTGGTCGACATCATCCTCAGCAACAACGGCTTCAAGGTCATCAATCTGGGCATCAAGGTGCCGCCGGAGGAGCTGCGTGCAAGGCGTACAAGGAGCACACGCCCGACGCGATCGGCCTGTCCGGACTGCTGGTGAAGTCGGCGCAGATGATGGTGGCGACGGCGCAGGATCTGCAGGAACGCCGGCGTCAGCTGCCCGATCCTGGTCGGCGGCGCGGCGCTGTCGAATCGCTTCACGCGCCTGAAGATCGCGCCCGAGTACGAGGGCGTCGTCGCCTACGCGAACGACGCGATGACCGGCCTCGACCTCGCGAACCAGCTGATGGACCCGACGCGCCGCGGCGCTCTCGAGGCCCGCCTGGAGCGCGAGAGGCGTGACGCCTGCGCGCCGACGCCGCCCAGCGCGCCGCCGCCGCCAACGGCGCCGCGCCGGTGCGCTCCGGCGGTCGTACGCCGCGACCACGACATCCCGACGCCGCCCGATCTCAAGCTGCACGTCCTGCGCGAACTACGACCTCGACGCGATCTTCCGCTACATCAACCCGGTGATGCTCTACACCCGCCACCTCGGGTTCAAGGGCAAGTTCGTCGAGGCGTTGGCGAAGCGGCGACGCGAGCGCGCGTCGAGCTGCGCGACCAGCGTGCGCGAGGTCGAAGAGGTGATGCTCGCCCGCCCCGACATCCAGGCCGCGGCCGTGTACAAGTTCTTCCGCGCCGCGGCGGAGGGCGAGACGCTGCACATCCTCTCGCCCGACGGCGCCACGCGTGCTCGACTCGTTCCACTTCGGGCGCCAGACGGTGAACGAGGGGCTCTGCCTCGCCGACTACACGCTGCCGCGCGGCGACCGCCCCGACTACGTCTGCATGTTCGCCACCACCGTCGGTCCGGGCGTGCGCGCCCTCGCCGAGCAGTGGAAGAACGAGGGCGAGTACCTGCGCTCGCACATCCTGCAGATCCTGGCGCTCGAGGGCGCCGAGGCGTTCGCCGAGCTGCTGCACCAGAAGATCCGCGAGATGTGGGGCTTCCCCGATGCGCCCGGCACGACGGTGCACGACCTGTTCAAGGTGAAGCTACCGCGGCATCCGCGTGTCCTTCGGCTACCCGGCCTGCCCGCGTCTCGAGGACCAGGCGCAGCTCTTCCGGCTCCTCGAGGTCGAAGAGCACATCGGCGTGCACCTGACCGAGGGCTACATGATGGAACCCGAGGGCTCGGTGAGGGCGCTGGTCTTCCACCACCCCGACGCGAAGTACTTCAGCCTCAGCCCGGGCGACGCGGAGAAGTTGGAGCAAGCCCGTCGAGGGCCGAGGCCTTCACCGCACGTGCGGCGCCCCGCGGATCGTGCAGGGTCGGGACTCGCCGCTTACGGCGCATGACTGCGCACGCCGCCTGACGTCATCGCGCGCAGCGTGAATGTCCCCGCACGGACGTCGGATGTGACGGGGAATCGCCGGGCGGGCGCGCCAGTACCGTCAAAGTGCGGGTGAGCGGCGCGTACATCGACTCGACGTCCCATCCCGGCGCCGGCGGACACGCCGTCGTGATCCCCGCCGGTGCGGTGACGGCCGTGAAGAAGAGCTCCTTCACCGTCCGCGCCGGCTTGTCGCCGTCGCGCAGGATCAGGCCGCTCAGCATGGCGCGCGGGACCGGCTGGGCGGTGTAGGGGCCGACGGTGGACGCCTCCAGGTGGCGCGGCGGGATCGATCAGACTCAGGCCGTGATCGTCGAGCCGCCAGGTGGCCGGCGGCACGCTGCTCGCCGGCGTCGCCAGCGGCGGCCGCGCGGTCGGATCGCCCCACAGGGCGAAGGCGAGGGCGGCGCGGTACGTCTTGGTCCAGTCGCTGTGACCGCGTTGCTTCTTCAGATTTGTCACGGCGAGCAGGTAGTTGCGCGCGTTGCGCACCGCGGTGCCGAGGTCGTCGCCGCCGTAGAGGAGGGAATCGAAGAGCGCCCGCGCGAACGCGGATCCCGAGGCGCTGTAGATCGCCGCCGACGTCGCGATGATCGACTCGGTGCCGCGCTCGAAGAGGATGAACGGATCGGAGCGATCGAGCGTGTAGCACCCCTGCAGCACGACGAAGGGCGGGGCGCGGTCGACCGAGATCCCGCCGCGCTCCTCCAGGGTCAGGTCGCGGGCGTGGCCTTCCCAGACCAGCAGGTCGGCGTGGAGCAGCGCGTCCTGGATCACCTGCCGGGGTGATGGCGTCGCGATAGCTGGCCCGCACCGTGATGCCGGCGTTGCGCAGCTCGCTGACCGTGCTCGCGCGAGATCGTCTCGCCGAGCGCGAACTGGTCGTCCGCGTTGGACAGGAAGACGATCTTCGCGCTGGCTGTCCGCGGGGCGCCAGCTGGCGCGAGAACGTGGCGCTGCCGCGCGCGACGTCCTCGGCGACGAAGCGGCCGACCGCGTAGTCCTGCGGCTGCCCGTCCTGCAGGCGCGAGAAGAGCTCGACCCGCACGTCGCGCGCGCCGCCGAGTGCTTCGGGTCCGCCCGCCGCGAGCACCGGATCGGGAACGCGGTGGCTGCGCAGCGCGAGCTCGTCGCCGACGAGGTAGATGTGCGTCGGCTTCTGCGTGGTGGCGTCGATGACGGCCGTCACCTCGCGCTCGACGACGTCCGCCGCGGCGTCCCCGACCAGCACCAGCGGCGCGTGATGGACGGTCGCGATGCGCGGCGCCAGCAGCGACAGCGAGGACGGCGAGAAGTGTCCACGGCGATCGGCGGGGTTGGCGACGACGACCGTGGTGAACGAGCCGAGCGCGGCGAGGGCGACGGCGCGCACCGCTTCCGGCGTCTCGAGCCGCTGCACGTGAGCACCCGCCGGCACCGGTACGTCCGGCGGCGGCGCGCCGACGAGGTACCACTGGGCGCCCGCCGCCCAGGCGTCGAGCGAACCGGGTTCGAGCGGGCGCTTGGCGTTCACCGGAAGCAGGGCGCCCCCGACCGCGCCGGCCAGGGCGGCGCCCTGCAGGAGCCAGGCGTACTTCCCACCCGGCACCACCACCACCGCCGGGGGCGTCGGCCACCAGCGGCGCGCCAGCGCCGCGAGGTCGTCGGCGTTGGTACACGGCGCGCCGGCCAGGTCCTCCTGTAACGCCCGCGCCGGCGCCGCCGTGGTGCTGCGTGCGTAGCATTCGACGGTGCCGGGAAACGTCGTACGGGCGCGGCCGATGACATCCTGATCCTGCGGATCGAAGAGCACCACCGGCGCGCTCGGCCCGGCGGCCAGCAGCAGCATGCTCGACAGCGACGCGTCCGACGACGGCGCGATGCGCAACGGAACGCTCGCACCCCGCGCCACGGCGGCGCTGAGCAGCATTGCCAGGACCGCCAGGACTCTCACAACGGCGTCTCCGGCAGCGGACGCGCCTGGATCGCGTAGGCCGACTCCGACGCGCCGTCGATCTGCAGGGCGCGCTGGCCGTCGCGGGTCAGGGCGACGTAGGCGCGCGGCAGCCGACCGATCCATCCCGACGACGCGCTCACCGGCCACCAGCGATTCTGGGCCCACACCTCCGTCCAGAACACGCGCTTGCGGTGCGTCGAGCTCCCAGGTTCAACGCCCTCGACGAAGCGCGCCGGAATGTGGGCGCAGCGCAGGAACGTCGTGAAGACGCGCTCGATGCCGATGCGTTTGCCGCCGTCCGGAACGGATCACGTCGAGGGTCAGCGTCTTGCCGTCGCCGGCCCAGGTGAAGTGCTCGCGCGTCACCTGATGGAGCGTGCGGACGAGATCGGGCGCGCCCGGCGTGCTGAGCAGCGGCGCGACGTTGGTCTCCAGGAAGTCGCGCACCAGGATCGAGCGCGACTGGAAGGTCGGGCTCGGCATGAGGTACGGCAGCAGCGCCGGCGGGGGCGCCTCGAGCGGCACGATCACAGGCAGGGCCAGCGGTGGCGCGCTCGCGGTGCACGCCGTAGGTGACGGCGACGCGGCGCGTGCCCTTCAACTTGCCGCGCAGCTCGACGTGCGGCTCGTCGCCGTCGCGGACGACGGTGGCGGTCAGCCCGCGCGCCTGGACCTGCACGTCGCCGAGCTCCTGCAGCTCGTCGTTCGGCGGCAGCGCGATCCGGACGCCGACCGGCGCGCCCGTCCCGGTGAGGCGCAGGGCGACCGTCACCTCCCAATCGCGTCGGCGTCGACCGCGCCGGCGGCGAGCACTGAGCAGCGCCAGCGCGGCGCCGATCAGAAGAGCTCGCGAGCGGCGTCGAGACGATCGGACCATGTGGCGAGACGCGGCGGCCGGAACGGTATCGGCGCGCCGCAGACGGGGCAGCAGCCCCTCGTCGTTGGCCACCTGGATGGCGAGGCCGGGGCGTGCGTTGAGCTCGAGCAGCTGCGGTCCGCGCACGGCGTCGACGACGATGTCGACGCCGAGGTAGCCGAGGCCGCTCATCTCGGCGGCGCGCACGGCGAGCGACAGGACGTCGTCCCACAGCGGGATCGTGAAGCCGACGATCGGTGCGCCGGTGTCGACGTGATGGGTGACGCCATCGTTGTGGATGGCCGCGTGGGTGGCGCGGCCGTCGCGGATGGCGATGCCGGCGCCGATGGCGCCCTGATGCAGGTTGGCGCGGCCGTCGGATTCGCTCGGTCGGCAGCCGGCACATCGCCATGATCGGCAGGCCGCGGTAGACGATCACGCGGACGTCCGGGATGCCGAAGCGCGGCGATCGGCGCGAACGCCGGATGGAGGACGATGCGTTGCTCGATGAGGCAGGCGTCGACGTCGCCGCGCAGGGAGAACACGCCGGAGATCGTGTTCGAGACGTGCTGGCGGAGCTCCGTTGCGCCGAGCCGCACGCCGCTGCTGCTTGCGGAACTCGCCATCGCCGTCGATCTCGGTGATCACGACGATGCCGTTGCCCTGCGCTCCGCGCGCCGGCTTGAGCACGAAGGAGGTCCGGCCGGCGAGCAGCGCCGGCAGGTCGCGCAGCTGATGATGGTAGGCGACCACGCCGTAGCAGGGCGGGGGTCGGGATGCCGGCCGCCTGCGCCAGGCGCTTGGTGAGCAGCTTGTCGTCGACGCGCGGATAGTGCTGGCGCGGGTTGAGCGGGAGGACGAACGCGCCGTTGCGCTGGTTGATGCCGAGGACGCCGCGTTCGTGCAGAGCGCGGGCGCGCGCGATGAACCGCCGCATCGGGTCAGCTGGCGCCCGGGCGGCCGTCAGGCGCTGGGAGCAGCGTCTGTCGGAGGAGGCGGGTCGGCGGATCGGCTGACGTCGGCAAGCTCGCGGAAGCGAACCAGTTCCGTCAGACGGTAGCCGGTGTAACGGCCGACGGCAACGAGCAGCCCGAGGATGACCAGCAGCAGCTCGGGATAGATCAGGAAGAGCGTCTGCAGCCCCTGGGCGTGGATCACGCCGTAGGTGACGTAGATCGAGGCCAGGGTCGCGCCGAGGCGGCGCAGGGTGTTGGCGAGCCCTTCCTCCTCCAGGCCGACGCTGATGCGCTCGACGATCATGGTCATGATGACGAACGGGAAGGCCCCGACGCCGCCGGTCGGCATGTCGAGGCGGGCGCCGAGGATGAAGAGGGCGACCATCAGGAGAATGACGCAGGTGAGGATGAATGCGATGCGGGCCGCGAGCAGCAGGTAGAGGCGTTGGATCCATAGGCGCGAGAACAGCGCGAAGGTGATGATCAGGAGCAGGAACGTCGTCCCCCAGACGAGGCCGGTGCCGGTGAAGGCAAGGGCGATGAGCACCGGCATGAACATGCCGAAGGTGCGCAGGCCGACGATGTTGCGGAGCACGCACATCGCCAGCGCGCCGAGCGGCACCAGCAGGAGGATGCGCAGCGTGTGCTGCTGCTGCACCGGCAGGAAGAGCAGCGAGATGCGGTCGAGCCAGTGCTGCGAGTTGGCGCGTCGGCGGTTCACCAGCTCGGCGTAGGTCTCGAGCTCGGACTGCACGTCGAAGCGGAAGGACAGCGCGCTGAGGTTGTCGGCGCGGATCAGCTCGGCACCGTTCACCGGTCCCAGCGAGACGCGGTCGGCGGGCAGGCTGCCGGCATGGCCGCCGACGACGTCGTACGGCACCCAGCCGCCGCCCAGGTAGACCTCGTTCCAGTAGATGAACTGGTCGGGGCGGCCGTCGGTCAGCGCGATGCCGCCCATCACCCGGCACGGCAGGCCGTTGCCGCGCGCCAGCGCGCAGAACAGGCGGGCGCGACCGATGGCGTTGCCGCGGCCCTCGCGGACGACCGTCACCGCGTCCATCGGCGCGATGCTGTTGAGGGGCCCGATCTCGCCGGTGACGAAGTCGAAGATGCCGCGCGCCAGCACCGCCTTGTTCTTGGTGTCGAGCAGCAGCTCGCGACTGAGCGCGACGATGCCGGGATCGGCCTGCTGCACGGCGGGCGACTGCTCGAGGTAGTCGGCCACCGAGTCGGGGTACTTGCCGCCGGCCTCGTTCGGCGGGATCGGGCGGCCGTACGGCGTTGACTGGAGCGTGACCTGGTAGGAGAGGGCGGCGCTGCCGTCGAGGCGCCCGTGCCAGCGACCGCGGCGATCGCCGTCCTGCCCCTCGTCGATGCTGAAGCGGAGCTGATCGGAGTGCACCTCTTCGGTGAGAATGCGCTGGTAGCCGGAGGGGCGCGGCAGGGGGATGTCGATCACGGTGCGGCTGCCCTTGCCGGTGGCGGTGACGACGAAGTCGACGCGCCAGGTGCCCGGCGCGTCCGCCACGCTGAGCGGATAGCCGAGGACGAGGACCTTGTAGAGGAAGATCGCCACGCCCGCGGCGATCAGGGCGCCGCTCACCACTATCCACGTGCGCATGCCGGGTCAGCGACGAACTCGCTGCGGCTCTACCACGCAGCGCTGCCGGAGGCCACTCGCCAACTGACTTCTGTGTACTCTCATGTGCCGGATGCGCATCACGGACGTAACGCCCGATTCTGTCGAGCTTTCGACGCTCAGTACAGATTTTACGGGCCGGTGACTCGCAACGACGCGGGCACATCGCTTGCTCGATACGGGACTCGCTCGATGGGAGGGGAAAAAAATGCGACTGACGACACTCAAGCGCTGCCGATTTGAACGGGGAGTCATGCAGATGGTCCTGGCGAAACGCGCGGCCATCGCTTGGGGGCGATTGTCGGCGATCGAGAACGGCGTGGCCGAACCCCAACCCGACGAGCTGACGCGGATTGCCGCGGCGTTGCAGGTGCCGATCGAAGCGCTCCTCGAGCCGCTGGCGCGCGGATCCCGTCCACAGTTGGCGGTCGCCTGAGGGCATTGTCGAGAGGGACGTAGCGGCGGGCTTTAGCCCGCCACCGCTGGCGCCTTTGCCCCAGCGAACCTCCGTAGACCATGCGCAACGTGTGGCGGGCTAAAGCCCGCCGCTACAGTTGCGCTACTCGATGGAGACCGTCTGCGGGCGAACGACACCGGGCCCGGAGATGCAGGCGAGCCGGCACCTCCGGCCCCCGGAACTTGTCGACTACGGCGTCTTTGCTTTCAGTAACGTTCCGTCGTCCTTCGTCAGCGTCGCGAACGACGCCTCCCAGCACGTCGGGTCGTCGTTGCGGAGCAGTTGGGTCAGGAGCGGCTCGCTCGTCAGGCCGAGCGGCAATGCGCTGAGGTCGAGGTTGGATCCCTTGCCCTTCAGCAGCAGCGTGACCTTGCCGCTCGAGGTCGACTTCAGGATCATCTTGAAGGCGCCGTCGCCGCCGGCGGCGGCGTCCTTGTACTTGAAGGCGGTGGCCGTCGCCTTCCAGGCGCTGCCGCCGCCCGGCACGCCGATGGAGAGATCGATGCTCGCCGTGCCGGCGTAGAGGCACAGCCGGTAGCTCGTCCCGGCGGTCGGATCACCCAGGTCGGTGGTCGCGCTGTCGACGCCCCACTTCCACAGCAACTTGTTCTTGCTCGTGTCGCCGGAATGCTTGGCGGTGACCTTCGCCTTGCCGGCGGCGAGGCAGCCGGCGGTGGGCGAGGCGGGGCAGGGCGGCGCGTCCGCGGCGACGCCGACGCGGTAGACCGTACCGCCGTCGGAGGCGAGGTACATCTCGCCGGCGGAGTCTTCGCCGAAGCTCGTCGGGAAGAGCGATCCGTCGGCCGGACGCAGCGACTGCTCGTCCCACGACATGCCGCCGTTCGACGTGGTCAGACCGCGCAGCTCGCCGTTGCAGTAGTCGCTGAAGAGGTAGACGCCGGCCAGGGCCGGGGACGCGGTGCCGCGGTAGCGGAAGCCGCCGGTGATCGAACAGCCGTCGCCGTGATCGTAGTCGTGGACCGGCTCGGTGAAGAGGCTCAGGGGCATGCAGGTCGCGGTGGTGCCGCAGCCGCTGGCGGCCTGCGCCGAGAACAGTCCCTCGCGGCAGTCCCAGCCGTAGTTCTGGCCGCCGCTGCTCGCCGCCGGCTGGACGTCGACCTCCTCGTGCGCGTTCTGGCCGACGTCGCCGATCCACAGGTCGCCGGTCATGCGATCGAAGCTGAAGCGCCATGGATTGCGCAGGCCGAGCGCCCAGATCTCATCGGCAATGCCGTCCGGACCCGCGTACGGATTCGATGGCGGGGATGGCGTAGGGCGACGCGGAGTCGACGTCGATGCGCAGCAGCTTGCCGAGCAGCGAGGTGCCGTCCTGCGCATTGTCGAAGGGGTCGTCGCAGAAATTCCCGCCGTCGCCGAGGCTGATGTAGAGATAGCCGTCCGGGCCGAAGTGCAGGTCGCCGCCGTTGTGGTTGGCGAACGGCTGGGCGACGCTGAGCACCGGCGACGCGCTGCCCGCGTTCGCCACGTCGGGATTGCCGCTCACCGTGTAGCGGACCACGTGCGTGTCACCGGCGGTGTCGGTGTAGTCGATGTAGAAGAACCCGTTCGAGGCGTAGTCGGGATGGAACGTCGAGCCCGAGCAGCCCCTGCTCGTTGCCCCCGGAGACCAGCGTGTGGACGTCGAGGAACGGCGTGCCGAGCACCGTGCCGTCGCTCTGCACGACGCGGATGTATCCCGTCTTCTCGACGACGAACAGGCGGCTGTCGCCGGCGTTGGTGACCACCACCGGCCGTGTGAAGCCGCTGGCGAACGGGGTCAGCACGACGTCGAGCGCGCCGGCGCCGGTGGCGCCGAGCCACGTGAGACCGAGAGTGACCCCGGCAATGCGTGCAAGCTGGCCCATGAGCGTTTCCCCCTCCGCGATACTACCTGCATACCACGGCGCACCGACACTCGTCGGCGCTTTTTTTCGCCGCGCGACAGGCGCTTTCTGTCGGAGCGACTAGCCGCTAACGCGTGAGATACTTCGGCGTGAACATCACGTCCGGCAGCTCGGCGTTGTACTTGACGTCGCTGACGTCGAGGCGCGACTTCGTCTTGTTCTTCAGATCCTGCATCTCCTGACCCGTGAGGGTCCAGATGCCATCGATCTGCTCGACCTTGTCGATCGTCCAGACCTTCACCTTGTCGCCGTTCTTGTCGAAGAACTCGCGGCGCAGGATGAGCAGATCCTTGGGATCGAGCGCCAGCACGGTCTTCGCGTAGACCTCGTTGGCGGGGTCCTTCGGCGTCATCTCGACGAGGTTGACGCTGCGGCCGTTCAGCACGTCCTTGCCGAGGTACTTGTAGGTGTAGTTGTCGACAGTGGGCAGGACGAGGTCCGACACGTAGAACGACGAGCCGAGGAACGGCTGGGTCCGCACGCCTTCCTGGACGCGCACCGGGTTCCGGCTCGCCTTGACCTTGATGTACTGTTCGTTGGGCTGGTTGGCGCGTTCGACGAACAGGAACCGGATGCCCTCGAGCTCGTCCGGCTCGGTCACTTCGAGATAGCTCCCATGCGCGCCGTCGACGTACTTGCGGCTCATCTGGAGCTCGCGCGGCGCGAAGTCGGGCGACGACAGCGTGAGCGTGGAGGTGAACGAGTTGCGCGGGATCGCCGCGACCACCTTACCGACGAGCGCCTTCGCGTCGCCGTCGTCATCGGCCCCGACCATCGCTGGCATCGACAGCGCGACGAGCGTCGCCACCATGCCGGCGCGCGCAATTGTTCTGTTCATGGGCAGAGCCTCCTGTCAGCGGGCGAGCGGATCGGGACCGCTTAGCCGATTTCCCCGTCCTCGCCAAACCGTCGGGCCACGCACGGGCGCGCGGCCGTCTCTCCACAGATTTGTGCGTCAGCCCGCGGCGATCGCGTCGCGCATCGCTGCGGCACCCGACACAGCAATAACGAGGCAGATCGTCACTCTTCGTGACGCTCGGCAAACTTTCGACGGACGCTCGACACCGGCCGGCGATAGGGCGCCGCTGTCCCGATTGGAAACGCGTACAGGGGGTCCGCGGGGGCCTTCTGCTCGCTGGTCTCCCTCGCGTCGGCACGACCCGTGCTGTCTCCGTTCATCCGTGGCCGAGAGTCAGGTAAAGAATGTACCGCAAGCCGTGAGGAATGCTGCATTTCCTCACGGCGCTCTACATCAAGCGCACAGCATCGTGCTGCTGCGCTGGGTGCTGATCGTCACGACCTCCTACCTGATGCTGTTCAGTCGGCCGCTCAGCGAGGTGTCGCCTGCGGTCGCGCTCTTCGTCGCCGCGTATCTCGGTTCCAACGTCGTGCTCACCGAGTGGCTGCCGCGCCTGCGCTCGCCGGCGGTGCTCGAATGGACCGTCGTGGCCATCGACACCGTGGCGCTGACCGTGGCGCTGGCGCTCACCAAGACCGGGACCGGCGATCTGTTCGTGCTCTACTTCGCCGTGCTCTTCCTCAGCGCGCTGTCGGAACGGATCGGGCTCGTGGTCGGCGCGGCGCTGCTCATCACCGTCGCCAACCTCTACACCGTCGTGCAGTACCAGGGCATCGCCGCGCTGCTCGCGCCGGGCTACATGCTGCGCGTGCCGTTCCTCTTCGTCGTCGCGTTGTTCTTCGGCCAGCTCGTGCACCTGGCGCGTCACCGCGAGCGCGAGGTCGAGGCGCAACAGGCGCGCGAGCTGCGCCTCGATCTGCTCTCCGGGGTCAGCCACGACCTGAAGAATCCGCTCGGCGTCATCGAGTCGCTCGCCGACCTGCTGCTCGACGGAAGCGCCGGTGAGTTGAACGACCAGCAGGCCGACCTCACCCGCCGCATCCGTTCGAGCACGCGGCAGGTGATCACGCTGTCGCAGAATCTCATCGACGCCGAGCGCATCGAGGCCGGCCGCCTCGTCGTGATGCCGCGCCGTGCCAGCCTGGCCCGCGTCGTCGACGACGCGCTGGTCGTGGCGCGCAGCGCCAGCGCCATCAAGGGTGTCTGCGCTGCAGGCGCAGGTCGAGCCCGACCTGCCGCTGCTCGGCCTCGACACCGTGCAGATGGAGCGCGTCATCGCCAACCTGCTCGGCAACGCGATCAAGTTCACGCCCGCCGGCGGCCGCGTCCGCCTGCACCGCGCGCCAGACGCGCAACGCCGTCACGCTCGCCGGTGGCCGACGACGGACCGGGCATCCCGCCGGAGGAGCTGCCGCGTCTCTCCGAGCCGCATTTTCGCGGCATGCGCAGCCGCGGCATCGACGGCTCCGGCCTCGGGCTCTTCATCGTGCGCGCCGTCGTCGAGGCGCACGGCGGAACGATGCGCATCGCCAGCGCGGTCGGCGAGGGCACCGCGGTCACGGTCTCGCTCCCCATCGAGCCGCCGCCCGACGTCCTCCCCGACATCACTCCCGCTCCACCGCTGGCGTGGGCCGGCGAAGCGTAGGGCGACCGCCCCCGTCCGACCCGCGCCGCTCGCACCACGCCTGACGCTGCTGTAACAGCGTCAGGGTGGGCCTCCTGCTGAAACGCCTGCTGCTCGTCGCCGTGGCGCTGCTCGTGGCGGCGGCGGTGCTCGAGTTGGGCGTGCGCCTGACCGACGGCGAGGCCCGTGCCGGGCGCGCCAGCCGGCTCTTCGACCAGCCCGACGAGGCGGCCGAGGTGCCGCAGGCGCAGGCGCTGGACGACCAGCGCATCATGCTCCACCCGTACTTCGGCTACGTCGTCGACCCACGTGCGCCGGGCATCAATCCGTACGGCTTCTTCCGCCGCGCGCCGCTGACGACGCGCGGCCCCGATCGCTACGTCATCGCGTTCTTCGGCGGCTCCGTCGCCGATCAGGTGTTCTCCCTCGGCCAGAACGCGCTGATCGCAGCCCTGAAGCGCGACCCCACGTTCGCGCATCGCGAGATCGACGTGCTCAGTACCGCGCTCGGCGGCTACAAGCAGCCCCAGCAGTTGCTGGTGCTCGCCGATCTGCTGGCCCTCGGCGCGCAGTTCGACGCGGTCGTGAACCTCGACGGGTTCAACGAGGTCGATGGTGCTGCCGACAACGTCCAGGACGGCGTGAATCCCTACTATCCGCACCACTGGCAGGCCCAGGCGCGCCGAGCGCTCGACCGAGGCCTGCTGGTGCACGCCGCCCGCATCGAAGCGGCGCGCGACGAGCGCGATCGTCTCCGGAGCGCCTTCGCGGCCTGGCCGATCGTACGGCACAGCGCGTTCCTGCTGGCGCTCTGGGACGCGCTCGACCGGCGTCAGCTGGCGGGGCTGCGCCGCGAGACGGCCGCGCTCGACGTCGCGCTCGCCGATCAGGAGAAGCCGCCGCAAGTGTCGGGGCCGCCGTTCGCGTTCGACGACGCCGACACGATGTTCGCCGACTTCGTCGAGGTCTGGGCGCGCTCCTCGCTCGAGATGGAGAACCTCTGCCGCGGCCAGGGCATCGAGTACCTGCACTTCCTGCAGCCCAACCAGTACTTCGAGGGCTCGAAGGTGCTGAACGAGAACGAACGACGCGTCGCCTGGGATCCCGACGTCGCGGACGCGGGCCGCGTCGCCACCGGCTACCCCCTGCTCGTCGCACGCGGCCGCGAGCTGTCAGGGCAGGGCGTCGACTTCCACGACCTGACGATGCTCTTCCACGACGATGCCGGCGACATCTATTCCGATCCGTGCTGCCACTTCACCCAGCGCGGCGCTGAACGCGTCGCCGAGGCGATCGCCGCCGCGATCATCGCGAGAATCAAAGAATAGAAGAGAACTTCACCGCGGAGACCGGAGACACGGAGACGAAACCAACGATCTCCGTGTCTCCGTGCCTCCGTGGTGAGATTCTTCTTCAGGTGGTCAGCCAGGCGACCGCCGACGGCGTGAAGAGCGCCGGCAGGCCGCCGGTGTGGACGAAGACGATTCGCGTCTCGGCGGCGATGCGGTTGTCGCGGCGGGCGGCGATCAGTCCGGCCATGGCCTTGCCGGTGTACACGGGGTCGAGCACGAGTCCCTCGAGACGCGCCGCCATCGTGATGGCGGCGCGACACGCGTCGGTCTGGGCGGCGTAGCCGGCGCCGATCTGCGTCGCGTCGAGTCGGGCCTCGCCGGTCGGCGAGGGCAGCTCCGCCAGGGTCGCGGTGCGCGCGGCGAGATCCTGCACGTGCGCGGCGAGGCCGGGGCGCGCGCCGACGTCGATCCCGAGCACGCGGCGATGGTCGCCCAGGCCGGCGGCGAGGCCGGCCTGCGTCCCACCGGACCCCGACGCCACGACGACCAGCTCGGTGTGCGGCGCCTGCGCCAGCAATTCGATGGCGCAGCGGACGTAGCCGAGCGCGCCGAGCGGCGTCGATCCGCCGATCGGCACGCGGTACGGTCGCCGGCCCCGCGCCGCGAGATCGTCCGCGGCGGCCGCGATCGCCGCCTCGACGGCGCCGTACTCGTACGCCTCGACCCAGCGGATCTCGGCACCGAGCAGCTGATCGAGAATGAGGTTGCCGACGGGCGTGGTCGGCGGTTGGCCGCCGAGGACGAGCGTGCACTCCAATCCCAGCCGGCGCGCGGCCGCCGCGGTGAGGCGCGCGTGGTTGCTCTGCGCGCCGCCGCCCGTGACCAGCGTGTCGCAGCCCTGCGCGCGGGCCTCGGCACAGAGATATTCGAGCTTGCGCACCTTGTTGCCGCCGGCGGCCAGGCCCGTCGCGTCGTCCAGCTTGGCCAACAGGTGTCCCGCCGGCATGCCGAGCGCCGCGCCGAGGCGATCCAGCGCCGCCAGCGGCGTCGGCAGATGGGCGAGGGGCAGTCGGCGGTCGAGCACGGCGGTCGACATGAGGATGCCCCTTAGCACGCCGCGGTCGCCTCCGTGATCTCCGTGGCAGCGGCGTCTCCGGTGGCATCCGCTCTCCCCGTATGTCAGAACCCGCCGTCGTGGAGGAGGATGGTGAAGGTCCGCCGCCTGGCCCGCATTGCGCTCGCGGCCGCACTCGTCGTCATGAAGAGCCAGTTGGTACTCGCCGCGAGCGTCCTTGACTCTTTCGACACGCTCGATGGGTGGACTGCCATCGGCACGGATGGCGCCCAGGTCGAGCTGGCGCAGGACACCGGCACGAACGGACGGGCGCTGCGCATCGACTATCGACTTCCCGCAGCGGCGGCCACGTGCTGGTGCGCAAGCCGTTCCGGCTCGACCTGCCGCCCAACTACGCCTTCACGCTGCAGATGCGCGGCGCCGGCGCCGCCGGTCGACTTCGAGTTCAAGCTCATCGACAAGACCGACAAGCAACGTCTGGTGGTACCGCGAGCGCGACGTCACGCTGCCCGAGACGTGGCGCGCGCTGCGCATCAAGAAGCCCCGCATCGAGTTCGCCTGGGGCCCGCTGAGCGGCGGCGCGCCGCAGGACATCGCCGCCATCGAGTTCGCCGTCACCGGCACCGCCGGCGACAGCGGCTCGCTGTGGCTCGACGAGCTGGAACTGCAGACGCGCGTCGCGCCGACGCGCACGCCGGGACCGATGCGCGTCACCGCCTCCACCTCGGCCCCGGGCGAGACACCCGACCGGGTTCTCGATCCCGACCCGTACACGCGCTGGCGCAGCGGCGCGCTCGGGCCCGAGCAGTGGCTGAAGCTCGACTTCGGCCAGCTGCGCGAGTACGGCGGCCTCGTCATCGACTGGGATCCGGACGACTACGCGGTCACCTACGAGGTGCTGACCTCGGACGACGGCGACCACTGGACGCCGGCGTATCGCAGCACCCGCGGGAACGGCGGTCGCGACTACGTCTATCTGCCCGACGGCGAGTCGACGCTACATCCGGCTCGCGCTCCAGGAGAGCAACCGCGGCGACGGCTACGGCATCCGCCGCATCAGCCTCCTGCCGCTCGAGCTCGCCGCGTCGCCCAACGTGTTCTTCACCAACATGGCGCACGAGGCGCCGGCCGGCACGTACCCGAAGTACTTCAGCGGCGTGCAGTCGTACTGGACCGTGCTCGGCGTCGACGGCGACACCAAGGACGCGGCGATGAACGAGGAGGGGATGCTCGAAGTCGAGCGCGGCTCCTTCTCGATCGATCCGTTCCTGTGGAGCGACGGGCGCCTCATCACCTGGAACGATGTGCAGCGCGAGCCAGTCCCTGGCCGACGGGTACCTGCCGATTCCCACCGTCACCTGGGAGGCCGCGCCGCTCACCCTCGACACGACCGCCTTCGTCGCCGGCCAGCCCGGCTCGGCCGTGCTCTACGCCCGCTACCGGGTCACCAACGACAGCGACGCCCCGCGCGACACGACGCTGTTCCTCACCGTACGCCCGTTCCAGGTGCTGCCGCCGTGGCAGACCCTCAACATGAACGGCGGCGTCACCGCCATCCACGACATCGCCGCCGACGGCCGCACGCTGTGGGTCAACCATCGCACGCCGGTGGTGTCGCTGACCCTGCCGACACAGGTCGGCGCGACGACGTTCGACGAGGCGCAGATCGGCGAGATCCTGCTCACCGGCCATGTCCCGGCGCGCCAGCAGGTGTCGGATCAGATCGGCTACGCCTCCGCCGCGCTCGCAGTACGACCTGCGCCTGCCGGCGCAGCGGCTCCGAGGACGTGTTCATCGCGGTGCCGTACAGCGGCTCCGAGCACGACCTCGCCGGCGTCACCGCCGACGGCGCCGCGGACGCACGTCGCGCGCGCGCTCGACGCCACCGCCGACGAGTGGCGCCGCCTCCTCGGCACCGTCGAGCTCACCGTGCCCGCCGACGCGCAGGCCATCGTGCAGACCGTGCAGAGCACGCTCGCCTACATCCTGATCAACCGCGCCGGCCCGGCGCTGCAGCCCGGCTCGCGCACCTACGCGCGCTCGTGGATCCGCGACGGCGCATGACGTCGGCGGCGCTGCTCCAGATGGGCGATTCCCGGTCCGGTGCGCGACTTGCTGCGCGTGGTACGCGCAGTTCCAGTACCCCGACGGCAAGATCCCATGCGCGATCGATCGCCACGGCCCCGATCCGCTGCCCGAGCACGACAGCGACGGCCAGTTCCTCTACGCGCTGGCCGAGTACTACCGCTACACGCACGACATCGGCATGGTGCAGCGCCTGTGGCCGAACGCCGTGCCGCGCGGTCAGCTACCTCGAGGGCCTGCGCGACCAACGCCTGACGCCCGAGTACGAGCAGCCGCGACAAGCGCGCCTACTACGGCCTGCTGCCCGAATCGATCAGCCACGAGGGCTACGCCTCGCACCCGGTCCATTCCTACTGGGACGACTTCTTCGCGCTGCGCGGTCTCAAGGACGCCGTCTTCCTGGCGACGCCGGTCGACGATCCGGACGCAGGCGAAGCGCGCCGCGGCGCTGCGCGATGGCCTGCAGCGCGACCTGCACGCCTCGATCGTGCGCGTCATCGACGAAAAGAAGCTCGACTTCATTCCCGCCTCGGCGGATCTCGGCGACTTCGATCCCAGCTCGACGTCGATCGCACTCGATCCCGTCGGCGAGCAGGCGCGCCTGCCGGCCGCCCCGCTCGAGCGCACCTTCCAGCGCTACTACGAGGAGCTCGTCGGTCGCCGCGACGGCACCGTGAACTGGGAGGCGTACGCGCCGTACGAGCTGCGCAACGTCGGCGTGCTGGTGCGCCTCGGCCATCGCGATCAGGCGCTACGAGGCGTTGCAACTGCTGATGGCCGGCCGCCGTCCGGCCGCGTGGAACGAGTGGGCGGAGGTCGTGTGGCGCGACCCTGCCGCGCCGAAGTTCATCGGCGACATGCCGCACACCTGGGTCGCCGCCGGCTTCGTCGAGACCATCCGCGCGATGTTCGTCTACGAGCGCGAGGACGACGACGCGCTGATCGTCGCGGCGGGGATCCCGCGGGCGTGGGTCGACAGCGGCGAGCCGATCGGCGCCAAGCGTCTGCCCACCCGCTACGGCGTGCTCAGCTACACCCTGCGCGGCGACGCGGCGCGGACGGTGATGCAACTCAGCGGCGAGGTCGACGGCGCGCTCGGCGGCCTCGTTCTCGATCCGCCGTTGCCGCGCCCGCTGCGCCAGGCGACCGTCAACGGGCAGCCCGCGGAGCTGCGCGAGGGGCACGTCGTCGTCCGCACGCTGCCCGCCGAGGTCGTACTGGAGCACTGATGGCCCGCGGCACCACCGACATCGGCCAGCTCCACGATCCCACGCCGCGCGCGCGCCTGCTCTCCAACGGCCGCTACACGTCGTGCTGAGCGGTGCCGGCAGCGGCTTCTCGGCGCTGGGGGACACGCTGCTCACCGGCTGGGAGGGCGACCGCACCGAGGACGCCGACGGCCTCGTCGTCTATCTGCGCGACGTCGACGCCGGCACGACGTGGTGCGTCGGCGCCCAGCCGACGGGCCTTGCGAACGCCGAGCGCTACGCCGCGCACGCCGCGGAGGCCGCCGTCTCGATCGAGAGAGCGCAGCACGGGATCGAGGCGCGGCTCGAGGCCTGCGTCTGGCCCGACCTCGACGGCGAGCTGCGCCGGCTCACCCTGCGCAACACGTCGACCACCGAGCGGCGCATCGAGGTCACGGTCTACGCGCCGCTGGTGCTCAACCAGGAAGGGGCGCACGCCGCCCATCCGGCGTTCTCCAAGCTCTTCGTCGAGACCGAGCATCTGGCACGAGCGTCGGGCCGCTGCTGGCGCGCCGGCGCACCGCGCGGTCGCGAGCGAGCATCCGCCGCAGATGGCGCTGCGCTGGCCGCGACGGCGGCGCCTGATTCGGTGGAGACCGATCGCGCGCGCTTCCTCGGGACGACAACCGGCGCGGCCGCGCGTCCGGCCGCGCTGCGACGCCGCGGCGCCGCTGTCCGGCACCGTCGGCAGCGTCCTCGACCCGGCCTTCGCGGTCCGCGCGACCATCGTCCTCGCCTGCCGGCGGGCTCCATCCGGCGTCGACCTGGTGCTCGCCGCCGCCGCCCAGCGCGACGCCCTGCTGGCGCTGCTCGAGCCTGCGCGCCGCCAGGCGCGGCGCGACGGCGCCGCCTGCGGCGGCGGCGGCCGCCGCCCGGAGCGCGCGCCGCGGGCCTGCGGGCTCGACGCGGCCGCGGCCGAACGCTCGCAGGAGCTCGCCGTGGCGCTGCTGTACAGCACCCGGCGCTGCGCGCACGCCGACGCGGCGTTCGCCGCGCGCGACCGGGCGCCGTCGTCGCAGCTCTGGGCGCATGGCGCTCGGCGGCCGGCCGCTGGCCGTCGCCAGCGGCGCCGCCGTCGCCAGGGATCTGCACGCCAGCGCTGCGCAGCGCACGCCTACTGGCGCGCCCTCGGCCTCGACATCGACGTCTCGCTGCTGGTCGCCGACGACGAGGCGACCGCCGACGCTCGCCGAGGCACGCCGCCCGGCAGCGCGCCGGGCGTCGTCGTGCAGCGCGCGCGAGCGCGTCGCGGCGGCGGATCTCGACGTCGCGCTCGCCTGGGCCTCGCTCGTCGTCGACGCGTGGCCGACGTTGACCTGGCGGTCAGCGCGCCACCGGCGGCGCCCAGCGCACGGAACCGCACCGCGCTGCGCGTTCCGCGCGCAGCCGCCGCCGCGGCCCGCGACCTGCTGTTCGACAACGGCGTCGGCGGCTTCACCGCCGACGGCGCGAGTACGTGATCCGCGTCGGACCGGCGCACGGCGGCGCGACCGCCGATGCCGTGGATCAACGTCGTCGCCAACGAGCAGCTTCGGCTTCCTCGTCAGCGAGAGCGGCGCCGGCTACACCTGGAGCCGCAACAGCCGCGAGCACCGCCTGACGCCGTGGCGCAACGATCCGGTCGGCGATCCGCACGAGCGAAGCGCTCTACCTGCGCGACGAGGACGCGCGGCAGACGCTCTGGTCGCCGCTGCCCGGGCCGCTGCCGGCGCCGGCGCGCCTACGAGGTGCGCCACGGCTTCGGCTACACGCGAGTGGCGGCAGCAGCAGCCGGCGACCTCGAGCAGGAGGTCGTGCAGTTCGTGCCGCGGCACGACCCGCGTGAAGATCACCCGCGTTGCGCCTGACCAACCACGGCAGCGGCCGCCGCGCCGTCTGTCGCTCGTTCGCCTACGCGCCGTCTGGTGCTCGGCGTGACGCCGCGCGAGAGCGCGCGCCTGGTGGTCACCGAGCGCGACGCCGCCAGCGGCGCGCTGTTGGCCGCACAACCGGCTCGCCGACGAGTTCGGCGACGGCGTCGCCTTCGCCGCGCGTCGCACGCGACCGCCGGGGCGCGGCGTCAGCGCCACCACCGACCGCGCCGCTTTCCTCGGCCGCAACGGCAGCGCCGCGCCGGCCGCGGTGCTCGCCAGCGGCGCGCTCGACGGCCGCGCCGGCGCCGGCCTCGACCCGTGCTTCGCCCTGCAGCGTCGAGCGTCGAGGTCGCCGCCGGCGGCGACGCGTCGAATGCGACCTTCCTGCTCGGCGAGGCGCGCCGACCGCGACGACGCTGCGCGCAGCTGGTCGCGCGCTACGCCGGCCGGCCGGCGGTCGACGCGGCGCTGCAAGCCATGCGCGAGCCTTCTGGCGCGACACGCTCGGCGCCGTGCAGGTGCGGACGCCGGCGCCGGCGATCGACCTGATGGTCAACGGCTGGCTCCTCTACCAGGTGCTGAGCTGCCGCCTCTGGGGCCGCTCGGCGCTCTACCAGTCGGGCGGCGCCTTCGGCTTCCGCGACCAGCTGCAGGACGCCGCCGCGCTGCTCTACGCGCGCCCGGAGCTGACGCGCGCGCAGATCCTGCTGCACGCCGCGCACCAGTTCGTCGAGGGCGACGTGCTGCACTGGTGGCATCCGCCGCTGGCCGCGGCATCCGCACGCGCTTCTCCGACGACCTGCTGTGGCTGCCGTACGTGACCGCGCTCTACGTCGACGCCACCGGCGACGCGCGTGCTCGACGAGCGGTCGGGTTCGTCGACGGCGCGCGCAGCTCGACGCCGGGCGAGGACGAAGCCGTACTTGCTAGCCGCGCCATCGCCACCGAGCGCGCCGATCTCTACGAGCACTGCTGCCGCGCCATCGACCGCTCGCTCGCGCGTGGGCGCGCACGGCCTGCCGCTGATGGGCACCGGCGACTGGAACGACGGCATGAACCGCGTCGGCCGCGAGGGCCGCGGCGAGAGCGTCTGGGTCGGCTTCTTCCTCTACGACGTGCTCGGCAACTTCGCGCCCGTCTGCGCCGAGCGCGGCGACCACGCCCGCGCCGAGCGCTACGCGGGCCATCGGCAGCGCGCTGCGGCGCGGCGCTGAAGGACGGCGGCTGGGACGGCGACTGGTACCGGCGCGCCTACTACGACGACGGCACGCCGCTCGGCTCGGCGCAGAACGACGAGTGCCGCATCGACGCGCTGGCGCAGGCGTGGGCGGTGATCTCCGGTGCCGCGCCGCCGCGAGCGCGCCGCGCAGGCGATGGCGGCGCGTCGAGACGCAGCTCGTCGTGCGACGAGCGCCGGCCTCATCCGCCTGCTGACGCCGCCCTTCGACGCGCCGCGCACGACCCCGGCTACATCAAGGGCTACGTGCCCGGCATCCGCGAGAACGGCGGCCAGTACACGCACGGCGCCGATGTGGGTGGTGCGCGCCTTCGCCGAGCTCGGCCGGCGCGATCGCGCCGCGGCGCTGCTCGAGATGCTGAGCCCGGTGACGCCACGGCGGCACGCGCGGAACGGCTGGCCGTCTATCAGGTCGAGCCCTACGTCGATCGCCGCCGACGTCTACGGCGTCGCGCCGCACGTCGGCCGCGGCGGCTGGACCTGGTACACCGGCTCGGCCGGCTGGATGTACCGCGTCGCCCTCGAGCGCGTCCTCGGCATCCGCGTCGAGGGCGGCGACACGCTGGTCGTGGACCCGCGCATCCCCGACGCGTGGCCGGGATTCCGCGTGTCGCTCCGCCTCAACGACGGCGCCAGCCGCTACGCCGTCGAGGTCGAGAACCCGAGCGGCCGTACCGCCGCGGTGACGGCGATCACCCTCGACGGCGTACCGGGGCGCGTGACCGATGGGATCGGCCGCGTCGCGCTCCTCCGCGACGGCGTCGACCACACCGTGCGCGTGCAACTCGGCTGAGCCGGCGCGGCGCGGGACCCGTTCAGGTCGCGCTGTTGGCGAAGAAGCCCGGCCGCGGTTGTGTCGTCCCGAACGTCACCGCGGTGAGCGGCGCGCCCATTTCCGCCAGGGCCTCGCGCACCTTGAGGGGCGGCGTGCGAATCGATCGATCCTCGAACGGCTTGAGCGTCTGGAACGGTGCGGTGGCAAGCACGCGACCGATAAACGCCGCCGCGCGCGGCCACCGTGCCGCGTCGATGCTGAAGCGGGCGAAGGCGGCGTTGCGGAAGAAGACCGCCAGCGAGATGTCGGCGATCGAGAGCGTGCCGAACAGGAATCCGTCGGCAGGCGCGAGGGACTCCAGATAGCCGAGCACCTCGGGAACCTCTTCGCTGAGCGTGCGCTGCACGGACTCCATGTCGGTCGTACCGCCCCAGATGAAGGGCTTGATGGCCACCTCGTTGAACAGCCGCCAGATGAAGACGTCGCCCATGCGGCTGTCCGCGTACTCTTCCAGCCACCGGGCGCGGGCGCGGTCCGCCACGTCAGCCGGGTACACGGCCGGCGTCGGGTAGCGATCTTCGAGGTACTGGCAGATGACCGACGAATCGGAGAGCGTCACGGCATCGTCGATCAATACCGGAATCCGCCGCAGCGGACTCACCTGCGAGAAGCGGTCGTCGCCGAGGAAGGGCACGATCGGATCGATCTCGTAGGCGATGCGCTTGATCTCGAGCACGACGAGCGCCTTGCGGACGTAGGGCGAGAGATAGCTGCCGATGATGCGGACGGGGTCGGTCACGGCGGCGAACATAGGGCGGTCGCTGGAGGGAGTCCACTGTGCAGCGCCGCGCCTGCAAGCACCGCATGGAGGGCCGCGCTCCCGCGCGGCCTGGCAGCGCGGTACGACCTGTTTCCGCGTCGGCGACCGTCCAGACGCGAGGATTGAGCCGAACCCTTGCGGGGAGGCCGCGCCGGAGCGCGGCCCTCCATTCGTGATCGCCGGCAACGACGGGGAGAGCCTCTCTTGTCCTCAATGTATGGGATCCCATAGAGTCTCCCGATGCCCGTACCGAAAGACGACGTACAAACCTTCCTCGACGCGTTTCGCCGCATCGTCCAGGCCTTGCGCGTCGCCGATCGTGCGGCGCAGCACCTGGCGGGGCTGAGCGCCGCCCAGCTCTTCGTACTGCGGTGCCTGGCGGCCGCCGGCGGTCCGCTCGATCTGCGGTCGTTGGCGACGCGCACGCACACCCATCACAGCTCGGTCTCGGTGGTCGTCCAGCGGCTGGTCGATCGCCGGCTGGTCAGCCGTCGCCGCGCCGCGGCGGACGCGCGCCGGGCCGACGTCCGGCTCACGCCCGCGGGGAAGACCGTCTTGCGCCGGGCGCCGCGGGCGCCGCAGGAGCGGTTGATCGCCCAGCTGGAGGCCCTGCCGGCCGTGCGGCGCCGGCGCCTGGCACGCGACATGGCGGCGCTGTCGGCGGCGGTCAGCCGCAGCGTGACGCCGCCGCGCATGTTCTTCGAGGGCGACGCGCCGGCGTCGCGCCGGCGGTGAGCATGCGCCGCGTCGATTTCCGATTGCTGCGGCTGAGCCTGCTCGCGATCGTCGCCGCCGTCCTGGCGACGGGTGCGGCACGGCTGCTGACCAGCCTCATCTTCGTCTTCACCAACCTCTTCTTCTACGGCCGTCTCTCCGCCGCGCCCGTGTCGCCCTGGGACAATCACCTCGGTGCCTGGGTGATCGTCGTCCCCGTCATCGGCGGCCTGGTCGTCGGCGCGCTGGCGCGCTGGGGGTCGCCGGCGATCCGTGGCCACGGCATTCCCGAGTCGATGGAGCGCATCCTCGCGCACGACAGCCGTATCCCCAAGCGCATCGCCGTGCTGAAGCCGCTCTCGGCCGCGGTCGCGATCGGCAGCGGCGGCCCGTTCGGCGCGGAAGGGCCGATCATCGCCACCGGCAGCGCCCTCGGCTCGCTGATTGGCCAGCTGCTCCCGGTGAGCGCGCGCGAGCGCAAGGCGCTGCTTGCCGCCGGCGCCGCGGCGGGCATGACGGCGACGTTTGGGAGCCCTATCTCGGGGGTGCTGCTCGCCATCGAGCTGCTACTGTTCGAGCTCAGCCCGTTGGTCGTCGTGCCGGTGGCGCTGGCGGCGGCCACCGCGGCCGCGCTGCGGGTGGCCTTGGTCGGCGCCGCGCCGGTCTTCGCGATGCGCGCGCTCGCCGCGCCCGGACTCGGCTCGCTCGTGGGCGCCACGGTGGTCGGCGCGATCATGGGCGTCGCCGCCGTCGCGTTGACCAGCGCCGTCTACGGGATCGAGGAGCTCTTCGAGCGCCTCCCCATCCACTTCATGTGGTGGCCCGCAATCGGCGGCATCGCCGTGGGTGTCGCCGGATGGATCGAGCCGCGCACCCTCGGCGTCGGCTACGCCAACATCGAGGACGCCCTGAACGGCACGCTCGTCGGCGAGGCGCTCATCATGCTGTGCCTGTTGAAGGGCGCGGCGTGGCTGCTCTCGCTGGCCAGCGGCACGTCGGGCGGCACGCTCGCGCCGCTGTTCACGATCGGCGGCGCGCTCGGCGTGCTGGTCGGCACCGCCGTCGCCTGGGCCTGGCCGGCGCTCGGACTCGACCCGCGCCTGGCGGCGTTGATCGGCATGGCGGCGCTGTTCGCCGGCGCCTCGCACGCGCTGCTCGCCTCGGCGGTGTTCGCCGTCGAGGCCACCGGTCAGACGGCGGCCATCGGTGCGCTGCTGGCGGGCTGCACGACGGCCTATCTGGTCGCGACGTTGATCTCCCACTCGTCGATCATGACCCGCAAGATCGAGCAGCGCGGCATCCACGTCCCGCGCGAGTTCGTGCCGATGGTCGATCCCGTCGCCTAGTCACCCCGACGCGCGACGCCGAGCTGCGTGATCAGCAACGCGGCGCCGGCCATGGTGACGCCCTTCAGGAAGAACGAGGTCTGGATGGCGCGCATGCGGGCGTCCGGATCGGAGACCATGCCGGTGCCGTGAACGGTGATCGTCACGGGAATCAGAAAGAGGACGATCAGCCAGGCGCCGAGGCGCGGATAGCGGTTCGTGACCACCAGGGTGGCGCCGAGCAGCTCGACGAGGGCCGAGATCATGACCCAGAAGGCGCGGAACGGAATCACAGCGGGCATCAGGGCGACGTAATCGGAGAGGCTCGTGAAGTGGGTGATGCCGGAGAGGAAGAAGATCAGCGCGAACATGATTCGGCCGGTGAGGGCGATGGCGGGACGGAGGATGTAGACGTCGGATTGTTGATCGGTCGGCATGGTTCCCCCCTGTTGGTCAGGCGTCGGAATTGGGCGCGTTGGTCATCCCACGCGCTGGCCCTGCGGGTCGAAGAGATGCACGTCGGCGGCGACGAGATGGACGGTGGCACCCGCCGTGAGTCGGACGGCCCCCGGGACACGGACGATCACCGGATCGCCGCCCACGCGCACGTGGAGCAGCGTCGCGTGACCGAGAAACTCGACGTGCTCCACCGTCGCGCCGAGCGCGTCCGCCCCGCCGTCGGCGAGCGTCCACGCTTCCGGGCGTACGCCGGCGGTGCGGACGCTCGCGGCGTTCGGTCCCACCGCGGCGGCCAGCGCCGGCGCCGTCACGCGCAGGTGCTGACCGGCGATCGTCAGCACCACGGCGGCCCCGTCGACGGCGGCCGTGGCCGGCAGCAGCGCCATCGGCGGGCTGCCGATGAAGCCGGCGACGAAGCGGTTGGCGGGACGTTCGTAGATCTCGCGCGGCGCCGCGATCTGCTGGAGGCGGCCGCCGTCGAGCACGGCGATGCGCTGCCCGAGCGTCATCGCCTCGGTCTGGTCGTGGGTGACGTAGACCATGGTGGTGCCGGTCCGCTCCTGCAGCTCGGCGATCTGCGCCCGCACCTCGCCGCGCAGCTTGGCGTCGAGGTTCGACAGCGGCTCGTCGAGCAGCGACACGCTCGGCTCGCGCACCAGGGCGCGCCCCATGGCGACGCGCTGTCGCTGGCCGCCGGAGAGCTGGCGGGGCAGGCGGTCCAGCAGCGCGCCGAGGTCGAGCATCGCCGCGACGCGCTGTACCGCCGCATCGGTCGCGGCGCGGTTCTCGCGGCGCATCTCGAGCGGGAAGGCCAGGTTCCGGCGCACGGTCAGGAACGGGTAGAGGGCGTAGTCCTGAAAGACCATGGCGACGTTGCGTTCCTGCGGCGCCAGATCGTTGACCACCCGGTCGCCGATGCGAATCCGTCCCACGGTCACCGACTCGAGGCCGGCGAGGAGGCGCAGCAGCGTGCTCTTGCCGCACCCGGACGGCCCCACGAGAACGAGCAGCTCGCGGTCGGCGACGTCGAGGGACACGTCGTCGACCGCCACCACGCCGTTCGGGTAGCGCTTGCCGACGGATTCGAACGCTACGCTGGCCATGGAGGCGAGCGGGGAAAGGCAAAAGGCAAAAGGCAAAAATCAAAAGGCAAAAGGGGGGAGGGGAACTCTTGATTTTTGCCTTTTGCCTTTTGCCTTTTGCCTTTCCCTTCGGCGCAGGAAGGGCGGACGCGCCACGCGCGTCGCAAAGCGTGCGCGCCCATCATTTGAAAAACTTCTCCGCCGCGATCATCGGCAGCACCCGCTCCATGATCGGGTCGGAGGCGAAGCGACGCTGCACGGCGTTGTGGTCGAGGTAGTTCACGAGGGCGAGAAAGAGCATCGACTGATCGAGCACGAGGTACTTGTAGGCGACCTGGCCGGTCGGCGCGTCGACGGCATCGTAGAAGCCGAAGTCGCCGTAGAGGCGGTAGCTCATCGCCAGCCGGCGCAGATTGCGCAGCGCCGCGTGCGGGATGACCGCCAGCGCGAGGGCCGAGGCGTGCGGGGTCACGGGGCCGGGACCGTAGCCGAACGACCCGAGGGAATGCACGCCGTACTCGCCATAGCGGTCGCCGCCGGGGGTCGCGCTCGGCGACAGGCCCCACACCGGCAGGCCGAGGGCGCGGCGAGCGAAGCGCAGCTGGATGACGGCGTGGGCGAGCCCATTGCGGCCGAGGCTGTGCGGCGCGGCCGCCATTTCGTCGAGGACGATGGTCGGCATGAGCGCCTCGAACATGCTGCCGCCCCACGACGGCACGAACTTCACGCCGCGCCAGCGGTAGAAGCCGGACGTCACGCTGTGGCCGAGCACGTCCTGGGTGCGCACGTCGATCGGCGCCTCCGTCTGCCAGCGACATGCCGCGGGAAAGGTGCGCGTCATGGTGAACCACGCCGACGGCGGCACCTGGCCCTTGCCGATGGCGATCAGCGCGCCGAGCCGCGCCTCGGTGTAGAGGACGCCGTAGTGATAACGCGACGGGGCGCGCGGCTCGAGGTAGTAGCCGTGCGAGATCAGATCCGTGCCGCGGTCGTACATCACCCCGAAGTCCATCTGATCGATCAGCACCGTGCAGCGTTCGTAGAGCTCCGGGAACGTCATGCGCGCCGTCATCAGACCGGTCACCAGCCAGGCGGAGTCGACGAACGAGATGAAGTGGCTGGTGCGCTCCAGCGACGTCGTGTCGTAGTAGTTGAAGAAGAAGCCGTGGTCGGTCTCGAGCTTGCCGAGCGTATCGAGCAGGCGAGTCAGGCGGTCACGGGCGCCGGCGTCGTCGATCAGGCCGAGCTCGTAGGCCCCGACGATGTCCACCATCATCAGGCCGATGTTGGTGACGTTGGTGTAGTCGCCGATGCGCGCCGCGGCCGGCGGTCCCTTGCCGGCGGGAGCGAAGGTCACCGTGTCGAGGGGCAAGCCGGTCTCGCGGTCGGTGAGGGCGTCGAGGCCGCGCCAGGTGTCGCGCGCCAGGCGTTCGGCGAAGCCATGGCGATCGCGCGGCAGCGAGTCGGCGGCGACGACCAGCGTCGAGGGCCAACCGTTCAGGCGCGAGCGCAATGCCGCCTGCACGCGCGAGCTCTCGCCAAGGGAGCGCTCCCACACGCGCTTGCGCGGGGTGGAGACCGGGCTCCGATCGATGCGGGCGAGGACCCAGGAGTCGAGCGACACCAGCTCGCCCGCGTTGCAGCCCCGGTCGATGGGCCCGACGGAGCTCTCGGGGCGCTGCGGGGCGGTGACGGTCAGCAGCACGCGACCGACGCTGAGGATCAGCCCGAAGCCGAACGTCGTCACCACCAGGCCAAGGGCGGTGACGGCGAGTAGCGCCCGGCGATCACGGGCGCGCCGTTCGGCGCGGCGGGCGCGCGGGTCGCGCGGCTCGGGTGACGTCACGACGACGGTGGCACGATCGGCAGGAGATCAGGCGGGGCGCGGCCCCGCCGGACGGCCCCACCACGCCGCGCGCTCGCGATCCGGCAGGGCCCAGACGCGCTCGTGCAGCTGGTCGAGCAGCTCCGGGTCCGTGAGCAGTTGTCGGCGCTCGCGCGCGTCGAGCGCCGCCGGCCCCTGGGCCGCGAGGCGCGGCGACCATCGCCGCGCGCAGCTCGCGGATCGCCGGCGTCAGGTGCCCTGGCGGGCCGAGCAGCGCGCGGTGCAGCGCGTTGACGAGCGGATCGGCGGCGACGCGCACGATGCCGTCGACCTCCACCGCCGGGCGCGCCCGCTCCTCGACGGTCCTCGACGGCGAGCCGCTCGGTGACGCTGCGCAGCTCGGCCGGCGGGTGGCTCTCCTCGGGGATCAGGAAGAGGCCCCAGCGCCGGCTGCGATCGCCGAGCGAGACCCGACTCGCCAGCACCGAGGTCGGAATCGACAGGATGAGGGCGCCAATGATCGGCGTCACCCACCAGAAGTAGTCTGGATTGAGCCAGTAGAGACTGAAGCCCCACGCGCTGGCGAACACGGTGTCGAAGCCGTGCTGGCGCACCGCCTCGCTCCAGCGCGTCTCGGCGTCCTCCCGCCCCTGGGAGCGCCAGACGACGGTGCGGCCGAGCAGGTTCTGCACGACGAAACGGCTGTGGAACGTCATCCGGATCGGCGCCAGCAGACTCGAGAGGATGATCTCCAGCAGGACGCTCACGGACAAGCGGAAGACGCCGCCGTATGCGCGCGATTCGCGGTTGCGGAACACCAGCAGCAGGATGCTGAGCACCTTGGGGAGGAAGAGGATCACGCCGGTGACGGCAGGAGCGCGAGCGCCCAGTCGGGTCGCCACACCGGCCATTCGGGAAAGAGGCTCGGCGCCGTGCGGGAAGTAGTCGGGCACGCGGATGCACCTCGAGGATCGCCGCCACCGTGCTCAGCACGAGGAACGTGAACCAGAGGAGTGCCGAGACGTAGGAGAGCACGCCGTTGACGAAGAGGGCGCGATGCGCGCCGAACAGGCCCTCGGTGAACAGCAGGCGCAGGTGCTGGAGGTTGCCCTGGCACCAGCGGCGGTCGCGGCCCATCTCCTCGAGGAGGGTCGACGGGACTTCCTCGCAGCTGCCGCCCAGGTCGTAGGCGAGCCAGAGCGTCCAGCCGGCGCGACCCATCAGCGCCGCCTCGACGAAGTCGTGGCTGAGGATCTCGCCGCCGAGCGGCGGCGTGCCCGGCAACTTGGGCAGCGCGCAGTGCGCCATGAAGGGCGCGATGCGGATGATCGTGTTGTGGCCCCAGTACTGCCCGTCGCCGAGCTGCCAGAAGTGCAGGCCGGCGGTGAACATCGGGCCGTAGACGTGGCTCGAGAACTGCTGCACGCGGGCGAACAGCGAGCGCCGGTTCACGGCGAGCGGCGCGGTCTGGATCATGCCGACGTCGGGCCGCTGCTCCATCAGGTGCACGAGGCGCAACAGCGTGCTGCCCGCCATGATGCTGTCGGCGTCGAGCATGATCATGTAACGGTACTGCGCGCCCCAGCGCCGGCAGAAATCGGCGACGTTGCCGCTCTTGCGGCGCACGCGGACGCGGCGGCGGCGGTAGAAGATGCTGCCGAAGCCGTCGACCTCGCGGCACCACGCCGCCCAGGCCGCCTCCTCGGCGACGACCGTGTCGGCGGTATTGCTGTCACTCAGGATGAAGAGGTCGAACTGCCCCGCGGCGCCGGTGCGCATCAGCGACTCACGAATCGCGCGCAGGCCGGCGAAGACGCGATCGACCGGCTCCTCGCAGATCGGCATGCACACCGCCGTGCGGCCGCCGGCGACGAAGTCGGCGGGCAGCTCGGGGAGGTTGGTGATGGCGAAGCTCCGGCGCCGCCGGATCAGCGTGAAGAAGCCGAAGACCGCGGTCCAGAAGCCGATCGAGATCCAGCCGAACAGCGCGCCGAAGAAGACGACGATGGCGAGCTCGATCCACGACTGGCCCCGGTGCGGCAGCACGCTCAGCATGAAGCCGCTGGCCACGAGGGTCGGCAGCCAGACGAGGATCAGGAGCATCACGCGTCGGCGGCGCGCCTCGCGGATCCACGGCAGGCGGCGGCGCTGCTGGCGCAGCTCGCGGTGGGTGAGGGCGGCGCCCGGCGGCGAGGGCCGCCGGGCGCGGAAGAGGCGGTTGAACATGCGCCGCACGAAGCGCCGTTCGATCCACTCCGGCACCATGCGGTGGCGCGTCAGGCGCGGCGTCGTCCACAGGCGCTCCTGACAGACCGGCAGTCGGCTCGCGTTGCGCTCGGTCAGCCGGCGCAGGCGCCAGGCCACGAAGGGATCGAGATGCGCGGCATCGGCGCCCGGATCCGGCGGATCGCGTTCGACCAACAGACCGCGCAGGGCGTGCGAGGGTCATGCCGATCGCGTCGCCCTCGAGCGACCAGTCGGGCGCGTGCACCGCGCGCTCCACCGCCTCGGCCGCCAGGGCGGCGCGCTCGGCGGCGGGCACCTCGAGCGCGGCCAGATACGCCAGGGCGCGCTCGCGTGCGAGCTTCCAGTCCTGCAGCAGCCGGTCGGACGGCACACCCGGCGGGGGGCGCGCCGTTGCCGACCCCGACCGGCGCGGCGCGCTCACTCATGGCCGGATGACGTCCGACCAGGTCTCGGTGAGCGAGCTGCCGCCCTGATCGAGGAAGGCGCGCAGCTCAACCGGGTCGCTCTTCAGCGGACGGATCTGGAACGTCAGCCGCCAGCCGCCGGTAACGGGGTTCTTCACCACCTGCTGATCGAGCAGCTCGGCGGTGTCGTCGCCCGACGCGATGGTCACGACGCCGCGCAGCACGGTGTCCTCGGGCAGCGACTCGAGCTTCTTCCCGTCGAAATCGATGACGAAGCGGTAGGCATTGTCGGCGGTGCCGCGGTCGCGGCGGGTGGCCACCACTCGGCCGCTCGGCGACACCCCTGGATTTTCACTGTACCAATACAACGTATAGGCGTACGACCCCATCGCCCCCGGCTCGGGCGGTTTGTTGGGCACCCAGAAGGCGACGATGTTGTCGTTGGTGTCGGCCTTGGTCGGAATCTCGACCAGCTCGACGCTGCCCTCGCCCCAGTCGCCCTGCGGCGCCACCCAGACGCTCGGCCGCAGCTCGGGCCGAGTCTCGAGGTCCTGGTAGTGGTCGAACTCGCGGTCGCGCTGCAGGAGCCCAAAGCCGCGCGGATGGGCGGTCGGAAGCTGCTGACCCGTAGCGTGCGGGGATTGTCGAGCGGCCGCCACAACCACTCGCCGCTGTCGAAGTTGATCAGCAGGCCGTCCGAGTCGTGCACCTCCGGGCGGAAGTCCTCGAAGGTCCGTTGGCTGTTCTCGCCGATGTAGAACATCGCTCGTCAGCGGCGCGATGCCGAGCTTCTCGATCGTTGCGGCGCGGGAACAGGCGCGCGGCGACCGTCACGACCGTCTGCTCGCCCGGCTCGACGGAGAACTGGTAGGCGCCGCTGACGCTCGGGCTGTCGAGCAGCGCATAGATGGTGAGCTGCTTGTCCTTGGGCTTGGGCGTCACCAGCCAGAACTCGCGGAAGTAGGGAAACTCCTCGCCCGACGGAGAGGGCGGTATCGACCGCCAGGCCGCGCGCCGAGAGGCCGAACACCTCATTCTTGCCGACGGCGCGGAAGTACGACGCGCCGAGGAAGACGATGACCTCGTCGTAGTAATCCTTCTTCTTGATCGGCGCGTGGACGCGGAAGCCGGCGTAGCCGAGGTTCTGCGGCACGCGGCTGGCGAAGTCATTGCGGCCGTAGTCGAAGTCGTTGGGAGAGAAGGGGAGCGGCTTCACGGCGCCGTCGGTCGACGATGTTGATCGCCACCGGCCGGTCGTAGTAGAGACCGGGATGGAAGAACTGCACCTGGAACGGCAGCTTCTTGTCCTTCCACAGCGTCCGCTCGGGGCGGAAACGGATGTCGCGCCACTGATCGTAGGTCAGGTCGTGCAGCCAGGCTGGGCGCCTGTGCCGGCTCCTGGTACGAGGCCTTCGCCAGCGCCTGCGCCTTGGCGCTGACGTCCTCGAACCCGAAGGCGCCGGCGCGACGCGGTGCCGCGTTGATCGTCAGCATAGTCACGACACCCAACAGGAGGCCTGTTTGCCGCCAACCACGCCGGCGGCTAAGGGCGTGAGCGTCCATGGCGGCGCGGATCATTCGCACGGTCTCGGCGGCGATCAGCGAGTCAGGAACGGGTGGGCAGCGGGGCGCGTCACGGCGAACGGCGGAAACATGACAGTTCGAGGCGAGCCGTCTACTCCCTGGCCGCCGTCGCGATGGTCGTGGCGGCGGCGTGCGGACGCGGGCCGGCGGCCCCCCTCACCGAGCTGCGCTTCTGGGCCATGGGGCGCGAAGGGCGAGGTGGTGCAGCAGCTCCTGCCGGCCTTCGAGCGCGCCCATCCCGACGTGCGGGTGCGGGTCCAGCAGATCCCGTGGAGCGCCGCCCACGAGAAGCTCCTCACCGCCTTCGTCGGCGGAGCGATGCCCGACGTCTTCCAGGCCGGCAGCACCTGGATGCCCGAGCTCGTCGCCCTCGGGGCGCTGGCGTCGCTCGGGCCCTGCCCAACGACACCGGTGGCGACGAGTTCGCCGGCATCGCCGCCGCGAATCGCATCGACGGCCGCACCTGGGCGGCCGCCGTGGTACGTCGACACCCGGCTGCTCTTCTATCGCTCCGATCGGCTCGCGCGACGCCGGCTGGGACGCCCCGCCGACCGACTGGGCCGGCTGGCAACGGGCGCTGGACGATCTGAAACGGCTCGCCGGACCCGACCGCTACGCCCTCCTCCTGCCCCTCGAGCGAGTGGCAGCCGCCGGTGATCCTGGCCTTTCAACGCGGGGCCACGCTGCTCCGCGGCGACGACGACCGTGGGGCGATTTTCAATCGCCAGGCGTTCCGCGCAGGCCTTCATGTTCTACTTGAGCTTTTTCGAGCGCCGCCTGGCGCCGGCCGGCGGAAGGGCAGATCGCCAATCTGTACCAGGACTTCGCCGCCGGCTTCTTCAGCGTATTCATCACCGGGCCGTGGAACCTCGGCGAGCTGCGCGACGCGCCTGCCGCCCGACCTGCAGGCGAGCTGGGCGACGGCGCCGATGCCGGGTAGCGAGCCCGACGCGCCGGGAGTCTCGATCGCCGGCGGCGCCAGTCTGGCCATCGCCGCCGACACGCCACATGCCGACGCCGCCTGGCGCTGGTCGCGTTCCTGACCGCCGCCGAGCAGCAGCTGGCGTTCTACCGCCTGAGCGGCGACCTGCCGGCGCGTCCGTCGGCGTGGACCGCGGGCCGCGCTCACCGACGATCCGCGCGTCGCCGCCTTCTGGCGGCAGCTGCTAGCACGTCGAGCCGCCGCCTCGAAGTCCCGGAGTGGGAGCGCATCGCCGCCGCGATCAGCCGCGCCGCCGAAGCCGCCGTCCGCGGCGATCGGACGCCCGGACGAGGCGCTCGCCGAGCTCGATCGCGAGGTCGACGACATCCTGGCGAAGCGGCGGTGGATATTCGGAGCGGCGGAGAGGCGGAGTCGATGAGTGCGGGGCGCTAGTGCTCCGCACCAATGACTCGGTGCCCTGCGAGTCGCTGGCAGGCGCCGGCGCGCCGCGCATCCTGCTGGCTGCCCGCCGCATTGCTCCTCATCGCCGCCTTCTTCCTCCTGCCCGTCGCGGCATCCCTCCTGCTCAGCCTCACCGACTTCGACATCTACGCGATCGCCGACCGCAGCCAGCTGCGGGTCGTCGGCATCGCCAACTACCTGCGGCTCGCCCGCGACCCGCTGTTCTGGCGGCGCTGCGCCAACACCGCCGTCTTCGTCGTCGTCGCGGCGCCGCTCTCGATCGCCGTCTCGCTCGCCGCCGCGCTGCTGGTCACCGCGCGCGGCGGTGCGGCCTGGCGGCGTCTTCCGCACGCTCTTCTTCGTGCCGGTCGTGACCAGCCTGGTCGCCGTCGCGGTGGTGTGGCGCTACCTCTACCACCCGCGCTTCGGGCTGCTGAACTATGGCCTCGGCGCTGCTCGGCATCGCGCCGCACGACTGGCTCGGCGATCCGCGTCTCGCGCTGGCCGGCGATCATCGTCATGTCGGTGTGGAAGAACTTCGGCTTCAACATGGTCATCTTCATGGCCGGCCTGCAGAGCATCCGCCCGTCGCTCTACGAGGCCGCGAGCGTCGACGGCGCCGGCCGCTGGGCGCAGTTCCGGCGCATCACCCTGCCGATGCTGCGGCCGACGACCCTGCTTCGTCGCCGTCATGACGCTGATCGGCAACTTCCAGCTCTTCGCCGAGCCCTACATCATGACCCGCGGCGGACCGTCGAACCGCACCCTGAGCGTCGTCCTCTACATGTACGACGCAGGGTTTCCGCTGGTGGAACCTCGGCTACGCCGCGGCGCTCGCCTTCGTCCTGTTCGCGCATCATCTGGCGTCGTCTCGCTGCTGATCGCGGCCGGCCGCGCGGCGGAGCCGGAGGCCGCATGAGCCGGCGCCGTGTGGGTCGTCGGGCTGCATGCCGCCGTGCTGTCGGCCGGCGCGGTCCTGACGGCGCTGCCGCTGTGGTGGATGCTGGTGGCGTCGTTCATGCCCACCGGCGAGGCGAACAGCCTGCCGCCGCGGCTGTGGCCGAGCGTGCCCGACGCTGGCCCAGTATCGCGCGCTCTTCGCCCGTCTGCAGCTCTGGCGCGCGCGGCGCCAACAGCCTGCTGGTCGCCGAGCCTGTCGACGGGCATTCGCGGTGCTGCTCAATTCCATGGCCGGCTACGCCTTCGCCAAGCTCGACTTCCGCGGCCGCGACCGCCTCTTCCAGACTGCTGGTCGCGGCCCTGGTCATCCCCGGCCAGATCGCCATGCTGCCGCTCTTCCTGCTGCTCAAGCAGCTCGGGCTGATCAACACCTACGCCGGCGTCATCGTCCCCAGCCTGGCGAGCATCTTCGGCATCTTCCTCGTCCGCCAGTACGCGCAGGGCATCCCCGACAGCCTGCTCGACGCGGCGCGCGTCGACGGCGCCAGCGAGTGGCGCATCTACCGCTCGATCGTCCTGCCGCTCGTGCCGGCCGATCCTCGTCACCCTCGGCCTGTTCACCTTCATGGGTGCGTGGAACGACTTTCTCTGGCCGCTGGTCGTCCTCAGCGACAGCGACCTCTACACGCTCGCCGGTCGCCCTCGCGCAACTGGTCGGCGAGCATGTGCAGGACACCGAGCTGATGATGGCCGGCGCCGTCATCACCGTCATGCCGGTCGTCCTCCTCTTCCTCGCCCTGCAGCGCTTCTACATCGCCGGCGTGATGGGCGGGGCGATCAAGGAGTGATGCCCCACCGATGCGCGCCGCGGCAGTCAGTCGAGTGACAGCCAGAGGCGCAGCAGGTGCCGGCGGTTGCCCGGTTCGTCCACGTACGCCGTGCGCGCGTGCAGGATGGTGTGGTTGGAGAGCAGCTGCACGTCGCCCGGGACCAGATCCATGTCGAGGGAGAGATCGGGCTCGTTGGCGATCGTCTCGTAGAGGTCGAGCAGCTCGCCCTCGGCGGCGCTGAGGCGCGGCGCCGCGGCGTGGCGCTGCACGGAGCGGAAGTAGTCGCTGTGGTAGAAGGTTCGCAGCCGGCCGGCGGCGTAGCGGCACGGCGGAACGGGAATCCAGGGCAGCCGCCCATCGGCGGATTCGTCGCGGGTGTCGAGCAGGAACGGCTCGTAGAGACGGTCGACCAGATCGGGCCGGCGCCGCAGCAGCTCGTCGTAGACGGCCACCGAGCTGACGATCCGGCTGGCGCCTCCCGAGCGCGCCTGGCGCAGACAGAGCAGGCCGACGACGTCGGCGAGGTCGCAGTGGTAAGCGATGTCGGCGGCCGTGCGATAGCGGCGCACGAACGGATTGGCCGCGTCCTCGCCGGTGTCGACGACGTGGCCGAGGAGCTCGCCAGCCGGATTCTGCGCCCCCGGCCGCCCGAGATGCTGGCCGAGCCCCCAGTAGGCAAGGGCGCTGTCGTCGTCGCCCCACGCCGCCACCGGCAGGCCGCGCACGAGCACGAACCCGCGGCCGTCGCGCAGCTCGTCCACCCAGCCCGCGATCCGCGGCGCCAGCGTCGGCAGCCGGAAGTCCTCGCGCCGCAGCTCGCCCATCGACTGCCCGCGGCGTCGAACATCGGCGACCGCGGCGCCGATCTCGCCCACCGCCGCCGCGTCCAACTCGACAATCCAATCGCGGCGCGCGCCCATCTCGGTGCCGCGCCACGCCGCCGCGCCGCCGAGCGGCGTCCGCCGCACCTCCGCATGCCCGCGCTGAAAATAGTGCAGGGCCTGCGCCCCGAAGCTCATCCACGCATCGCCCATGGCGGCGCCGACCAGAGCAGGGATGCGGCCGCGCTGGCAAGCGCCGTCGCTCACGCCGCCTGGTCGCGCGCGGTGCGCTCGAGCGTCTGCTTCACGACCGCGATGCCCTGTTCCATCATCGCGGCTATCCGCGGCGCCAGCTCGTGCGGCAGCAGGTCGGCGATCCACACGAAGCGGGAGCCGGTTGGGCCGTCGGCGAAGACCTGGGCGGACGCGTTGTGGTGCGTCATCGCGCCGCCAACCACCGACCACGCCAGACGCTGCGCCTCGTCGTCGAGGTCCACGATGAGCTCGCGGGCCACCAGGCCGTTGCCAAAGGTCACCACTCGGGCGCCCGCCTCGAGCTGGGTGTCGATCACGAAGCCCGGCGCCAGCCGGGTGTGCAACGCGCCCACGTCGCGCAGCGCCGCCCACACCGTCTCCGGCCGCGCGTCGATCCGAATCTCTCTGCGTATCGAAGCCATCTCGTGTCCTCCTGCGCCGCGAGTAGCGCGGCGATCGTACGCGAGACTTGGAGAATCTTGCGGAAGATCCACGGATGGACACGGATGGCCACAGATGGACACGGAGGAATGCACGAAGGCGGACGGCGTTAGTGGTTGGCGGAGGGAGAGGGGAGGGGTCCGTGTCCATCTGTGGCCATCGGTGTCCATCCGTGGCCCTGGCTTGACTGGCCGCGTCCGCCCGGTACTAACTAACCATTCAGTTAACTTTGATGGAGCGAGTCCACCGCCCAGAAGGGGCGCCGTCCGCAGCCGCGCAGTCTCGAGACGCGGGCCACCATCCTCGCCGCCGCCGAGGAGATGTTCGCGAAGGCGGGGCTCGACGGCGCGCGCATGGACGCCATCGCCGCGGCGGCCGGGGTGAACAAGGCGCTGCTGTACTACTACTTCAAGAGCAAGGGCGGGCTGTACGAGGCGGTGATGGACGACCATTTCCGCGAGTTCAACCGCCAGGCGCTCGCCGTGCTCGAGGCGCCGGGCGCCGCCGGCGCGGTGCTGCTGCGCTACGTGAGCCTGTACTTCGACTTCATCAGCACGCGCCGCCGCTATGCCTCGCTCTACCAGCAGCTCATGACCGCGCGCGGCCCGTCGCTCGAGCGGATGGTGCGCAAGTACCTCGTCCCCCGCAACACCGCCTTCAAGAAGCTGCTCGAGCGCGGTGTTCGCGCCGGCGAGTTCCGTCCCACCGACGCCCGCCACACGGCGATGTCGGTGGTCAGCCTCATCGTCTTCTACTTCTCGGCCGCCCCGGTGCTGCAGGTCCTCGGCCACGCCGACACCTACACCGCCGCCAGCCTGTCGCGCCGCAAGCGGGAGGTTCTCGACTTCATCCGCCACGGCCTCTTTCTCGATCGCGGAGCTGCCTCGTCATGACCCGCCGCCTCACGCTGCTGATCGCCGCCGCCGTCGTCCTCGCCGGCGGCCTCTACTACGCCTTCGGCGGCCACCGCGGCGATATCGTGCTCACCGGCATCGTCACCACCGACGACGTCATCGTCAGCTCCGAGGTCCAGGGGCGGCTGCAGGAGCTGCTGGCGAAGGAGGGCGACACCGTGAAGCAGGGGCAGCTCATCGGACGAATCCGGCCGCAGGAGTGGCAGGCCGACGTCAACTTCTACGCCGACAGCGAGCGGCAGTCCGCGTCCCAGGTGGAGGAGGCGGAAGCGAACCTGCGCTTTCAGGAGGCCCAGACGAGCAACCAGACGCGCCAGGCCGAGGCGAATCTGGCGGCGGCGCAAGCCCAGGTCGCGCAGGCGGTCGCCGATCTGGAGAACGCGCGTCTCATCTTCGAGCGCGAGGACGCGATGTACCGCAAGGGCGTCGAAGCGGCCCAGGCGTTCGACCAGGCGCGCACCGCGTACGCGGCCGCGAAGGCGCACGTCGAGGCGCTGCGCAAGCAGCAGCAGGCGGCCGACGCGGCCGTCGCCCTGGCCAAGGGCAACGCCGATCAGATCGCGTCGCGGCGCGCCGCCCTCGATGCCAACATGCACCAGCTGGCGGCGGTCGGGGCGCAGAAGGAGAAGGCGCAGGTGCATCTCGACTACACCGAGATCCGGGCGCCGATCGACGGCGTGATCGACGTGCGGGCGGCGTTGCCCGGCGAGGTCGTCGCCCCGGGCAAGGCCATCGTCACGCTGATCGATCCCGACGATCTCTGGGTGCGGGCCGACGTCGAGGAGAGCTACATCGAGTCCGTGCGCCTCGGCGACGCGATGACCGTCCGCCTCCCCTCTGGCGCCGAGCGCACGTGCGCCGTCTTCCATCGCGGCGTCGACGCCGACTACGCGACCCAGCGCGACGTCAGCCGCACCAAGCGCGACATCAAGACCTTCGAGATCCGCCTGCGCTGCGACAACGCCGACCGCAGCCTCGCCGTCGGCATGACGGCCTACGTCGTGCTGCCGCTGGCGACCGACCACGCGCGGCCCGCCGCCGCCTCCTGAACGCCGCACCGATGCCCACGCTCGACGTCGAGGTCGACCACATCACCAAGAGCTTCGGCGACTTCCGCGCCGTCGACGGCCTCAGTTTCGCGGTCGAGCACGGTGAGGTGTTCGGCCTGCTCGGCCCGAATGGGGCAGGGAAGTCGACCCTGATCCGGATGCTGACGACCCTGGTGCCGCCCTCGAGCGGCACCGCGCGCATCAACGGTTTCGACATCGTCCGCCAGGCCAACGACGTGCGCTCGTGCATCGGCGTGATTCCCCAGGCGATGACCTCCGACCTCGACCTCAGCGCCGAGGAGAACATGAGCATCTTCGCCAAGCTCTACGGGATTCCGCGCGAACGGCGGCGGCGCACGATCGACGAGCTGCTCGAAGCGGTCGACCTGACGCAGTGGGCCGACAAGCCGGTCAAGATGTTCTCCGGTGGCATGCGCCGGCGCCTGGAGATCGCGCGCGGCCTCGTCCACGAGCCGAAGATCTTCTTCCTGGACGAGCCGACGACCGGCCTCGACCCGGTCTCGCGCGTCGCCGTCTGGGAGATGCTCTCGCGCCTCAAGCGCGAGCGCGATCTGACGATCCTGATGACCACGCACTACATGGACGAGGCCGACAAGCTCTGCGATCGCATCGCCATCGTCGACCACGGCCACCTCGTCGCGCTCGACTCGCCGCTCAAGCTGAAGGCGTCGATCCCCGGCAAGAACATTCTCGAGGTCAGCTTCGAGGACGCGCCGCCGGGCTGGACCGAGACGCTCGCCGGGCTCCCGGACGTCGCCGACGTGCGCGCCGACGATCACGTCTACCGGATCTCCTCGAACAACGGCCCGCGGACGACGGTCGCGGTGATGGAGGCGGCGCGCCAGGCGGGCGCCGCCGTCGCGTCGCTGTCCGTGCAGAGCACATCGCTCGACGACGTCTTCGTCCACTACACCGGGCACCAGCTGCGCGACGCGTTGCAGAGCGCGGTCAAGTACAACCCGGACTTCATGTACAACCGCCCGCAGTGAGACGGAGCGCACGTGCATCGCATCTGGGCCATCATCGAACGTGACCTGCGCCGCTTCCGGCGCAGCCCGAGCCTGATCATCGTCTCGATGATGATGCCGGTGATGCAGCTCATCGTGATGGGCCACGCCTTCGGCGGCCGGGTGAAGGACATCCAGGTGGGCATCGTCGACCAGGATCACGGCGTGCCCGCCGTCAAGATCAAGGAGATGCTCCAGGCCGTGACCGCCAACGCCCGGACGCTGGACACGATCGCGTATGCCGACCAGGCGACCGCCCTCCACGACCTGCGCAACGGCAAGATCAGCGGGGTGCTCAACATTCCGCCGACCTTCTCCCGCAAGCTGCTGGCCGGCGACGATCCGCATCTCGCCCTGATCGAGGACAACACCGACCAATTCGCCTCGGCGACCCTCGAGGGCACGCTCACCGCGCTGCTCCACCCCTACAACAATCCGCTCCCGGCACCGCGGGTCTCCGCCGCGGCGACGCTCTCGATCGTCGAGGTGTATCCGTACGTTCCCTACGTGCAGTACCTGCTGCCCGGCAGCATCGTGCTCGCCATCTTCGTCTCGGCGATGATCGGCGGCGGCATCATCTTCATCGACGACAAGGCGCGCGGCCTGCACGAGGGGTATCTGGTCACACCGATCCGCAAGGTCGAGCTGATCCTCGGGTTCACCCTGGCGGGCGCCGTCAAGGCCGTGTTCGCCGGCACCGTGCTCGTCATCGTCGGCTCGTTCATCGCCGGCATCCCGAACCCGCTCGACCCGTTTCGTCTGGCGCGCATGATGCTGATGGTGGTGACCACGGCGCTGGCGCTCATCAGCATGATGTTCCTGCTGATGGTCCGCGTCAGCGATCCGCTCATTCCACGCGCGATCTACGGCGTGCTCAGTACCGTCCTGTTCTACCCGAGCGGCGCCGTCTATCCGGTCGGCGCCTTTCCGCGGTGGATGCAGGCGATCGCCTTCGTCGACCCGTTCACCTACGCCGTGCACGGCTTCAAGGCGCTGGTCCTGAAGAACACCGGGCTCGCGGCCATCGGCGTCGACCTCGCGGTCCTGACGGGCTTCACCGTGGTGACGATGGCGCTCGCCACCGTGCTCTTTCGGCGCACGTTGTAGGCAGCCGACCCTCGGATCACACGGGATCGACAGACGCGATCTCGCGCGCTTCGAGCGGCGAGGCCGCGGGCGGCGCGCCCGGGAGCGGCCGTGGTCGCGTCAGCCCCGATCGGCCCGGCGCACTCAGGATCCGCTTTGCCGGAGGGCGGCGGCGAGCCGCGGTGCGAGCAGCTCCACGAGCGGCGTTGACAGGTGGTGGTTGTCGCGAAAGACGAGGCGCGACGAGATGACCGCGGGGCACGGGTCCGACGGACAGACCCAGTCGGTCGGATCCACGAATGCCGCCCCCGTATCGCTTGCCACGGTGCGCTCGAGCTCGCGCCAATGGTCATCCACCGACCGCGCCCGCGCCGCCGCGCATGGGCCGACCTCGGCCGGGTGCTTCGACAGGCAGGTCGGCGCATCGCCGTCGGGACGCGGCGTGTCGCCAATCATCACCACGCGTGCCCCCATGGCCCGAAGGCGTTCGATCGTCCGCTTGAGTCCCGCCGCCCAGGCGCGCTCGCGGGCCTCGCCTTTGAGGACGACCCCGGCGGCCACGACCGCCAGGGTCCGCGCCCCGGAGAGTATGACGAGATCCGGTCGCGCGGCGGCGAGCTCGCGAAACACCCCCTCTCGCCACTCCGCGCATTCGGTGTATTCGCGCTTGAGCGAGTATCTCCACACCGGCACGTCGGCTGGCCCGCAGGCCGACTTCGTCCGCGACAGGAGCCGCCACGAGTGCGCCGTCGCCCACGGCTCCAGGGCGGGAAACCACTGCGCGGCGTGGGAGTCGCCGAAGAGCACGACCGTGCGCCGCGCCGAGCGATCGCCGTAGGCGCATGCCCCGGGATGCGTCTGCAGCGCTCCCATGTGGCAGCCATCGCGGTACACCTCCGGGTCGTCCGTCCGAACGGCGGCGAGCGACGGCCGAACCTCGGCCGGGAGCGGTCCGCTGATCTGCGGAACGAGCGCTTCGGGCGGCGCCCCCGTCTCCGCGCCGGCGCCGGCCGCGGCAAGGAGCATCCGACCCCGCCCATACGCGGCAAGCGAGACGGCGATCACCGCCACCGACAGCGCCGCGGCCAGCGCGAGGTTGCGGCGCGGAACCGTCCCGATGAAGCGCCCTCGCCGGAGCGGCCGCTCGACTCCACGCTGGGTGAGCACGGCCAGCGGAATGGTCAGGCCGACGAGGGCCAGGCGCGCGGCCAACGGCAGCGGCGCATCGGACATCCCCGAAGGGATGGCGAGCAGAGGCCAGCTCCACAGGTAGAGCGAATAGGAGTTGCGCCCGAAGAAGCGCGGAATCCGGGTCGACAACAGGCGGCCCGGAGCGAACCGCGAGGGACGAGCGCCAGCGGCGACGAGGAGCAGCGCCCCGATCGTCGGCACCAGCGCTGCCGTCCCGGGGAAGGGCGTCTCGGCGCCGAACGACGCGACCGCCAGGGCGACGAGGCCGACGCCGACCCAACCGACGACCGCGGCGGCATCGGCTGGCAGGGCCATCCCACTCATTTCGGCCACGGCGAGGAGAGCGCCGATGCCGAGCTCCCAGGCGCGAGCGGGCAGCGAGAAGAACGCCCACGGAAGATTGGCCGCGGTCAGATAGAGCGACAGGACGAACGAGCCGGCGACGACGGCGGCGACCACGAGCCCGATCCGGCGGAGGAAGTTGGACCGCCGACCGGCGACCGCCAAGAGGAGTGCCGGCCAGAACAGGTAGAACTGCTCCTCGACACCGAGCGACCAATAGTGAAGGAGCGGCGACGGCGCGAGCTCGGACTGCAGATAGTCCGTGGCCTGAAGCGCGAAGTGGATGTTCGCCGAGAAGAGGGCCACCCATATGCCGTCGATCGCCACGTCCGGCAGGCGGATGGGCGGCAGGAAGCACGCCGAAGCGACGACCGTAACGACGAGAACGAGCGCCGCCGCCGGTAGGATCCGCCGACTGCGCTTGGCGTAGAAGCCCGCCAGCGAGACGCCGCCGGTCGTTTCGAACTCGCGCAACAGCAGGCCGGTGATCAGATAGCCCGACAGAACGAAGAAGACGTCGACCCCGACGTAGCCACCGGCCCATCCCGGCGCCGCCGCGTGGTAGAGCAGCACCGGAACGACGGCAAGCCCGCGCAGCCCTTCTACGTCCGGCCTGAACGTGCCCGAGCGGTCGGGTGCGTTCGGGGCGCGGGACGCGTCGGTCGAGCCGACCCGCCCGGCGGTCTGAGAGGGTGCTGCCCTGCGCAAGAGCCGCACCGTATCTGCCGCGAGGCGACAGAGCCAGATCGCCGGGCGACCGCACGCATCGTCCGCGCCCGCGCCTCAGGCGAACCCGCTCCTTACTCCACTTGGCGTTCTTGGCGCGGCTACGCCGGCGCGCGTCGGCCGACGACGCTTATCCGCACAACGTTCCGAGATTGATCCACTGACCGTTGTTGCAGAGGAAGGTCGTGCCCGACTGGCAGATCGCGGAGCTGCTCGCGACGCTGGCGCCCTGGTAGGTGCACGAGCTTCCGGACGGTGCGAGCTGGTATGCGGTACCGGCGACGGTGCAGCGCGTGCCGAGGCTGCTCCAGCGACCGTTGTCGCAGCGGTACTGGGTTCCCCCGTTGCAGCTGGCGGAACCACTGGCGAATGAGACGCCGTCAAATTCACAACTGCCGGCTGCGGCTGCCATGGCCAGCTGCGGACTCGAAGCGGTGCAGGCGCGGCGAGCCGCGATCCAGTCACCGTTGTCGCATTGATACGAGCGCCCGTACTGGCAGGACGCACTGCGATCCGGATACATCACTCGCTCGCTGAAGCACGGGTGGCCGGCGGTTGCGCACCCTCCCAGGCATAACGACGCCGCTACCGCGACGAACTGACAGACGCGTTGCCGGGTCATGGTCGTACCTCCTGAACGCCACCCACCCACAATCGGTGCCAATCGCGTCTCCATCGGGGGTGCATGAACGGTGCGCCGCGCCGCCAGGAACGAAGGAACTTTTTGCACTCCTGGGCGGAAGGAGAGGCGAAACTACAATCGACCCCGACGCGGACTGGCGCCGTCGCAATCGGGCTCGAAACGGCGCATGGTCCGGCGCATGCCGATCCAGATCGACCGCGCACGGGCCCGCGCGATGGCGCCGCGTTTCGAGGAGGCGCTGGACCTCGTCGCCAACGAGTTCGCCGGCCTCGATCCGCACTGCCAGTACCGCAACGCCTTCTCGCGCTTGCTGAAGTGGGATCCGCTCGGCCGCGTGCTGATGCTCGGCACCGACCAGCGCGATCTCTTCATTCCGGAGCTGCGCCGGGCCATCACGGAGTTCGTTCCCCCGGCGGGGGCGGTGTTCGACTTCGGTTGCGGTGATGGTCAGACGCTCGCTCTCGCCGCCGACGCGCTCCCCACCGGCGCGCGTATCTTCTTCGAGGATCCGAACCCCGACTACGTCGCCCGCTACCAGCGCCTCATCGAATCCCGCGCCGGCCTCGAGGTCGGTGCGGCCTTCGTCGCCGGCTTCGACGAGCTCGAGACGGTCGCCGGGCGCGACGGAACAGCGCTCCCCGCGGACGGAACCATCCATCTGGGACTGGCGCTGCAGATGCTGTTCTTCGTCGACGATCTCGAGCGCAGCGTCGCGCGCATGGCCCGGTTCGTCGCGCCCGGCGGCGCGCTGTTCATCGTCCTCGCCGACGAGAGCGAGGGCTACACCGGCCACGCGCTACGCGCCTTCATCGAAGCGGGCGGCGACACCGGCGCCAACGCGCATCATCGAGCCGCCATCGAGGCGCGGCGCCGCTTCTTCGCCGAAGCCGGCCACGGTGGCGCGATCCTCGATTGCCTGCGCCAGGCGTGCCCCGATCGGGCGCACCGGCTGACGATCGAACGGCAAGCGACCCGCCTCTACGGACACACGCTCGCCGACATCATGGCGGTCTCGGCGATCACCGTGTTGGGCACGATCGCGGGCGTCGAGAAGTTCGCCGTCGTCCGGCGCCTCCTCGAGGAGCGGCCCGAGCAGGTCGACCTGCGCATCGAGGACGACGGCCCTCGCGCCGGCATGCTGAGCGTTGCGCAGCCGCAGTGGGTCGTCCGCATCGAACGCCTGGCGCGCTGACCGCCTCCGCCGCGGCGCTGCCGGGGCGCGAGGCGCGGGCGACCACTCGCCGCTGCCGCTCGAGGAGATCCAGCGGCGGCACATTCGCGCCATGTTGGAGGAGACGGGTTGGCGCATCGGCGGACCCGACGGCTGTGCCGCGCGGCTCGGTCTCCCCGATGCCACCCTGCGCAGCCGGATAAAGAAGCTCGTCATCCTCCGCCCGCGCAATTGATGTCACCGCATGCTAGACACGATGCCGCGCATGAGCTGGTTCGTCGTCTCGCTGCAGTACGTCGCGCCGCTTGCCGCCATCGACGCCGCCATGCGCGCGCACGTCGCCTTCCTGGAGCGCTACCGCAAGGCAGGCACCTTCATCGCGTGGGGGCGCAAGGTGCCACGGACCGGCGGCATCATCCTGGCCTGCGGCGAGAGCCGCGCCGCCATCGAGCAGGTCATGCAGGACGACCCGTTCGTGGCCCGCGGCCTGGCCGAGATCGAGGTCACGGAATTCCTCCCGAAGCCGTCGGCCGTCGTCGAGGGCGTGCAACGCCTGCTCGAACCCGGCCGGAAGTCGTAGGCCGCGGCCGTCGCTGGGCGGCGGGAAAGCCGCAGTCGGAGGCTCCGAGAAGCGCTTCCGCTTGATCCGATCGCTCGGCGCCGCTAGGTCCGACACTTCCGATGCGGTTCACTGGCGGATTGATCGTGGCGATCGCCATGACGGCGACCGGTGCGGCATTCGCCGCGCCCCCCGACGCCGCCGCCGTGCCGCCGCGTGACGGGGCGGCGCTGTACGTCCAGTACTGCCAGCCATGCCACGGGGCCGATCGAAAAGGGTACGCCGCGGACAACGCTCCGTCGCTGGTGTCGCCGACCTTCCTGGAGACCGCCGACGATCGGTTCCTGACCTCGGCCATCGAGCGCGGCCGTGCCGGAACGGCGATGGGCGGATACGGCACCCTCTTCGGCGGTCCGCTCCCACCGGCCGAGGTCGACGCGCTCATCGCCTACCTGCGCGGACCGACGAAGCCGGCTCCGCTGGCGGGCGAAGCCTCGCGCGGCAACCCCGCCGACGGCGAGCGCGTCTACCGAGCCCATTGCGAGACCTGCCACGGCTCGCCGATGCAGCGGGGCACCGCCGTGCACCTGGCCAACGCGATGTTCCTCGACACCGCGAGCGACGCGTTCCTGCGCACGGCGATCGTGCGCGGCCGGCCCGGGACACGGATGGTGGCGTGGGCGCCGCTGCTCACGCCGGACGCGATCGAGGACGTCATCGCCTATCTGCGCTCATTGGCGCACGCGGTGCAGCGGCCGGTCGCCGACACCGCGCTGGTCCCGCTCGACAACATGCCGATCGTCATCAATCCGGACGGGGCGCCCGCGACGTTCACTCTCCGCGACGACCTGTACGTGTCCGTCGCCGACGTCGCCAAGGCGTATGCAGAGAAGCGTCGCCTGGTGATCATCGACGCCCGGACGCCCTCCGACTACCTGCGCATGCACATCACCGGCGCCATCTCGATCCCGCACTTCGACATGCGCGATCTCGACAAGGTCCCGAACGACGACAAGACCTGGGTCGTGGCCTATTGCGCCTGCCCGCACCACGTCTCCGGAATCGTCGTGGACGAGCTCCGCAAGCGCGGCTATCGCCACACCGCCGTCCTCGACGAGGGCATCTTCGCCTGGCAGCTGCAGGGCCACCCCACCACGGTGGCCCCCGGCCAACTGCCGATTCCCGCCCCGCCCCCCAATCCCGAGAGCCTACCGTTCAAGCGGTGAGTGCCGGGTGATCTGAGCGCCCGCCACGGCACGGCAGGGTGGTCGAACAACACGCTCGCCAGCGTCCACTCTCGTTGGATGCGATGCCGATACGGACCAATCCGCTTCCGGCGCCCTGAAGGGCGCAATTCGACAGCCTGGGGGCGCCGACGCAGTCGGTGCCCGGAGTCCAGCGCAGAGCTTCCCTACGTCCGCGGCCACGTGGGTGCGCGCTTCTCGATGAAGGCGCGCAGCCCCTCCATGAGCTCCGGGGACTCGAGGGCGCGCTGAAAGATCCGGACGTCGGGGGCCGGCAGGTGGCGGTTGATGACGTCTTTGACCATCGCGCGCGCCTGTGGAGCAGTTCGGCGAATCTGCTGACAGGTTTCCTCCGTCGCTAGCTCGAGCTCGGCATGCGGGAAGACGCGGGCGATCAATCCGAGTTCCAGCGCCTCGCCGGCGGAGATCTCCGCCGCGGTGAACAGGAGGTACTTGGCGATCGCGATTCCGACGAACGCGGGGAGTCGCGAGGCGATCCACGGATCGGGAGCGCCGCGCAGCAACTCGGGCGCGCGGAAGCGCGCCTGATCGGAGGCGATCGCCACGTCGGAGAAGAGGACGAGGTTGAGCCCGCCGGCGTGGCAGATGCCGTTCACGGCCGAGACCACCGCCTTGCGGCATCGCTCGAGGTGGCGAAACGGAAAGTGATCCGTCGGATCGAGCTCGCTCGACAGGCCGGCCGGATCCTCGGCTTCGCCACTCATGTCGCCCCCCGAGCCGAAGGAGCGGTCGACACCGGTGAGACAGAGCACGTCGATGTCGGGGGAGGTGTCGGCGACGATCGCCGCCCGCTTGAGCCCACGGTACATGTCCTGCGTGGTGGCGTTCCGCTTCTGCGGCCGGTTGAGCCGGACGCGCAGAACGCCGTCGCGGACGCGCGCCTCCAGATACCTCGAGCCGAGATCGATCGCATTCCCCTGCATGGCGGCCTCCGCTCTCCTTCCCATCTTTCGACGAACCGATCGACCGCTCAGAGACCGGCCGGCCGTGTGCCGATCACGCCGGCTGCCGCGAGCGCGTCGCGCTCCGCCACGGAGAGGCCCAGCCAGCCGCCGAGGATCTCGTCGTTGTGCGCGCCCATGGTGGGCGCCGCCGCTCGCACGAGGCATTCGATCGAGCCGAAGCGGAAGGGCAGACCAGGAATGCTCGGCGATCCGACGACGGGATGTGGCGGAGAGGCGAAGAAGCCTCTGGCGACGAGCTGCGGATGCAGGTGGATGGCGGTCGGATCGACGACCATCGCCGCCGGCACCCCGGCGGCGACCAAGGTCTCGACCATGGCCGCCCGATCCTGGTCGGCGAACACCGCGGCGAGCCCACGGTCGAGCTCATCATGACGGGCCCGCCGCCCCGCCTGCGTCGCGAGCCCGCCGTCACGCCCCCACGCCGCCGGAACGTCGATGGCCGCGCAGAGGTTCGCCCACTGCGCGTCGGTCTCGATCGAGAGGGCCAGCCAGCGCGGTTGCGCGCTGTCGTCGGCGCGGCATGCGTACAGTCCCTGGGGCGCGGCGTGAGGCGCGCGGTTGCCGGTGCGATTCAGGAGCCGGCCGTGCGCGGTGAACTCGACGACCTGTTCCGCGGCCGCATTGAGGGCCGCTTCGAGCATCGTCGACTCGACGAGGAACCCGCGGCCGCACAGGTCTCGTTCCTCCAGCGCGAGGAGCAGGGCGAAGGCGGCGTGCATGCCGGCCATCGGATCACACGGGCCGCGCTGAATCCGCGGCTGGTCGTCGGGATGCCCGGTCACCCACGCGAGCCCGCTCAACTGCTCCATGGTCTGCGCGAATCCCGGTGAATCCCGCCACGGACCGTCGAGACCGAAGGCGGGCATCCGGACCATCACGCAGCGCGGGTTGCGCGCGTGGACGAGCTCCCAACCAAGGCCGAAGCCCTCGAGGACCCGGGGGGTGAAATTCTCCACGACCGCATCCGCCTGCTCGATCAGCGTGCCCAGGATCTCCAGTCCGCGCGGGTCGGTGAGGTGCAGGGTCAGGCTTTTCTTTCCCGCGTTGGCGGGCAGGAAGAACTGGCTGCACTCCCACCAGCGCTCGAACTTGCCCGCAAGCATTCCGCCGACCATGCGGATGCCGTCCGGCTTCTGCGGCGACTCGATGTGGATCACCTCGGCGCCCAGGGCCGCGAGGATCTGCGTGCACGCCGGGCCGGCCCACCAGTTCGTGAGGTCGAGAATGCGCAACCCGGACAGTGGGAGCTCGGCCCCGCCCGCCGCGATCGGGACCTCGCGTGCGCGAGCGGGGATCGCCGTCCCGTGCTCCCCGAGTCGTGGCGCGGGCGTCTGCTCGGGGAGCGTTCCGCCGACGATGCGATACGGCCGGCGCGGATACTCGAAGCGGCCGTTGGGCGCCCGTCGGTAGACGCCGCGTGCCGCGACCTGCGGATGCCGTCGGACGCGATCGCCGTCGAGCACCGGAGCGACAGGAATGCGCAGCGCGGTCGCCAATTCGACGATCTCGTCGGTGCCGTGCCGCCGCGTCCACTCGCGGACCATCGACTGCCACTCGTCGAAGCGCGCGAGCCGGCCGCCGATCTGGGCGAGGCTCTCGTCGGTGCGCAGGTCGGGCTGTTCGATCATCAGCAGGAAGTCCGAGAACTGCTGCCGCGAGTTCGTACAGAAGCCGACGTAGCCATCAGCCGTCGGCTCGATCGACGGGGTTTCGACGGTCGCCATGGTTCCGCCGTGCAGCGTCGTCGGAAACTCGAGTAACTGGAACAGCACCGACATGAAGTTCGTCGTACCCAGTGCCAGGGTCTCGAGCAGCGACACGTCGATCCACTCGCCGTCTCCGCCGCGCTTGGCGCGCCGCAGCGCCGCCATCACCGCCGCCGCGGCATACGATCCTGCGAGGAACTCGCCCGTTCGTCCGCCGAGGGCGAACGGCTCTCGGCCCGGTACGCCGCGGCTGCCGATGGATCCGCTCTCGGCCTGCAGCGTGAAGTCCGTGGCCGGCCGCTCCGCCCATGGGCCCGTTCGCCCGTAGGGCGAGATCGACACCAGGACCAGATGCGGCACGTCGCGCGCGACGGCCGCGGCGTCGAGCCACAACGAGCGGGGCCCCTCGATGACCACGTCCGCATCGCGGATCGCCGCCGCGACCGCCGGCGCGCCGGGCGTGAGGAGAACCGACCGCTTGGAGAAATGCAGGAACTGAAAGAACGGGCCGTCCTCGCCACCGAGATCCGATCCCGTCGCTGACCACCGACGGAGCGGATCCCCGTCGCCGGTTTCGACCTTGAAGACGTCGGCGCCCGCGTCCGCGAGCAGCTTGCTGCAGTAGGCGCCGGCGATCCCCGACGAGAAGTCGAGCACGCGGAGCGCGCCGAGCGCGCGGATGGGGGAGGGCGGCACGTCGAGCGCTCAGCGCACGCGATAGAGCGCGGCGGCGTTGTCGTGCAGCACCCTGCGTCGATCCGTCTCGCTGATCGTCGCCAGCGCGGCCGTCGCGTACTCGCCCGGGCGGGTCGCCACCGTGGCCGGACCGGGCGCCATGCAGGTCGGATGCGGGTAGTCGGTCTCCCAGAGCAGGTTGCCGGGAAAGCGCTCGATCGCGCCGTGAATCCCCGCCCGCTCGAACCAGAAGCAGCCGTAGATCTGACGGCGGAAATACTCGGTGGGCAGCAACTCGTACTCCGGATGTTCGCGACTGGTGCCGCCGTTCCGCCACTGCCAGTCCAACCCTTCGAGCACGAAGGTGATCCATCCCACGCCGCTCTCGACCGAGACGAACTTCACGTCGGGAAAGCGGTGACAGACACCGCCGAAGGTCAGCTCCGAGATGCAGCTCGCGTTCTGCATGAAGTAGAGCGCGGACTTCGCCGAGAAGTTCGTGTACGCCCCCATCTCGCTTTCGTCGTTGAGGATGCCGGCGAGATCGCCGGCACCGACGTGAAAGCTCACCGAGAGGCCGGTGTCGCGCGCGGCGGCCCAGACCGGATCCCAATGCCGATGTCCGAGCGTGGGTTGCCCCAGCAGCTGTGGTTGCCCGCAGAAGACGATCGCGCGGTGACCGATCGCGGCGCCGCGCTCGATCTCCTTCACCGTCTCGTCGACATCCCAGAAGGGCGTGGCGAGAACGGGGAGCAGCCGCTCGGGATCCTCGGCGGCCCACTCGACCAGGAAGTCGTTGTAGGCGCGCACGCAGGCGAGCGCGAGGGAGGGCTCGCCGGCACGGATGAATCGGTCCGAGGCAAAGCCACCGACGTTCGGGTAGAGGACGGCCGCGTGGATGCCTTCGCCATCCATGTACGCGAGGCGCGCCTTGGCGTTCCCCGCACTCTCGACCACGTCGGCATAGCCGTCGGGAAAGTCCGGCAGCACGCCGTCCCATCCCGCCATGGCGTAGGCCCCCGGCGCTCCGATGCCCTTGCCATCCATGACCCAGATCTCCTTGTCACCGGCTTTCATGATCTGGGGCGCGCGGTCGCGCCACTTGCTCGGCAGCCGCGCGGTCCACAGATCGGCGGGCTCGAGAATGTGGGTGTCGGAATCGATGGGTCGGTACGAAGCGAACGCGGACAGCGACATCGCGGTTGTCTCCCTTCAGGACCGTCACGCCTGGGGCGCGACGAGTGCCTGAACCACCGGTGCAAGGATCCGTATCAGCACAGCCGGCTCGGCCTTGGCCAGGGCCGAGAGCCCAATCATCTGCCGCATGACCTGCACAGCCGTAGACTTGGTCACGCCGCCGATGTCTACAGGCAACGATCTCGGCGAACAGTTGCTCCTTCGAGCCGAAGTACCGGTTGCAAGGACAAAGGGGCGATGGTCGCGGCGTCCGGCACGACACCAACGGGCCGGCCCGCCGTTCGCCGGGAAGGGGCCATGGCTGAGACGGTTCTCGTGACCGGTGGAACCGGAATCGTCGCCGGCTGGTGCATCGTCGACCTTCTGCGCCGCGGCTATGCGGTGCCTGAGAATCGCGCACTGGCGCCGTGTGGCGGCGGTTGAAATTCGTCCGCGGCAGTGCGCGCAGAAAGCCCCGCCCATGAGCACGCCCACTCCCGCCTATCGCTCCGTACGCAGGAACCCCTGGTGGATTCCGCCGTTCCTCGGCGGCGTGCCGGCGGGCGTCGGCCCCACGCACCTGCGCGCGCTGGGTTTCGTGACGCTGGCGATGTTCTTCGAGAACTACGATCTGGGCATGCTCGGGAACGCGCTGCCGCAGATCGCGGCGAGCTTCGGACTCGACAAGGTGGCGCTCGGCAACTTCACGGGGCTCACGCGGCTCGGCGCGCTGCCGGCCTTCTTCCTTCTCCCGCTCGGCGATCGCATCGGCCGCCGGCGACTCCTGCTGCTGTCGATCGCCGGCATGAGCGTGGGCTCGTTCGTGACCGCGCTCGCGCAGAACCCGACGCAGTTCGTCCTGGCGCAGATCGCGACGCGCACGTTCATCGTCTCGGCCGCGGTGACGTCGTTCGTCGTCGTCAGCGAGGAGTTCCCCGCCGCCAACCGCGGTTGGGGCATCGGCATGCTCGGCGGGGTGGGCGCGATCGGCTTCGGCATGGGCGCGCTCCTGTACGGCTTCGTCAGCCGGCTGCCGTTTGGCTGGCGCGCGCTCTACGCGGTCGGCCTGATCCCGCTCGTGTTCCTCCCGGCCCTGGCCCGCGGCCTGCGCGAGACGGCGCGCTTCGCCGCGGCACAGGCGGCCCGCGAGGCGTCCGCCTCGCCCGGCGGCGCGCTGCAACCACTCGCGGCGCTGCTGCGCCGCCATCCGCGCCGGGCGCTCGCGATCGCCCTGATCGGCGCCCTGTCGAGCGCGGGTACCGGTCCGTCGTTCCAGTTCATCTCGCAGTTCCTGCAGGCCGAGCGCGGCTGGACGCCCGGCAGCTACGCGGCGCTGTCGGTGGTCTTCGGCGCGTTCGCCATCGTCGGCAACCCGATCGCCGGGCGGCTCGGGGACCGCTACGGCCGGCGCATCGTCGCGGCCGCGGTGCTCGTCCTGTTTCCACTGATGTCGGGCGCGTTCTACCTGGGACCCGCCGCGGTGGTCGCGGTGCCGTGGACGCTGATGGTGTTCCTGTCGATGGCGAGCAGCGTCTGCGTGCGCGCGCTCGCGACGGAGCTCTTTCCAACCGAGCTGCGCGGCACGGGGGCGGGGACCCTCGCGCTGCTCGAAACCGTGGGCGTCGGGATCGGGCTGCTCGGCTACTCGATCGTGGCGGAGATGCTGGGGAGTCAGGCCATCGCGATACCGCTGGTCGCGCTCGCCTGTCTCGGCGCCGCGGCGAGCATCTACCTCGTCCCCGAGACCGCCCGGCGCGAGCTCGAGGACGTGTCCGCGGACCATTGAGCAACGAGCGCACACCCGTCGTTGGTCGGGCATGCGCGCTCGCGCTGACGGGCTCGCCGGTAGTGTCTCAATCGAATGGACCACTGACCTTGATAGAACAATAAATCTTCAGTCAGCCTGCGGTGTCGGGCGCCACTAGCCAGGCCAAGACCCGCGCCGCGATCGCCACATCCCGTCAGGCCACTACCCGGTAGAGGCGCCAGCGGTCCGGGATGCCCTTGAGCTCGTGCTCCCCGGCGTCCTCGAACGTGAGGCCGCTGCCCGCGGTCAGATCTCTCACGGTGGAAGAGGCCCAGACCTCGGAGGCACCGGCCAAAGCGCCGACCCGGGCTCCGATATGGACCGCGATCCCGCGCACATCGCCGCCGTTCAGTTCGATCTCGCCCGTATGGACCCCGGCGCGAATCTCGATGCCGAGGTCGCGGACGGCTTCGGCGATCGCTTGTCCGCACCGCACCGCTCGTGCTGGGCCGTCGAACGTGGCGAGGAACCCATCTCCGGCCGTCGCGATTTCGCGGCCGCGGAACCGCTCGAGCTCGACACGCACCCGCTCGTGATGCAGCGAGAGCACCTCGCCCCACCGGCCGTCACCCAGGGCGGCGACCTGCTGCGTCGAACCCACGATGTCGGTGAACAGAACCGTAGCGAGTACGCGGTCGATCTCGCCGGCCGGTCGCCGGCCGGTCACGAACTGCTCGATCTCGACCAGCACCGTCTCCTGGTCCTCGCTCCACACCCAGTTGTCGGATCCCGGCAGCTCCAGGAAGCGGGCCCCCGGGATCCGATCGGCGAAGTCCCGCCCCGCTCGGATGTCCTCGTTCGCATCGTCGGTGCGATGCATGACCAAGGTGGGAGCACCGATCGCCGGCAGGATCGGGCGGACGTCGATTCGCGACCACAGGCGATGGATCGCCCCAACCGCGTTCGGGCTCGCCGACTGCCGCATCAAACGCGCGTACCAGTCCCGATGGCGCACGTCTCCATCATGCGATGGGGTGAACTTCTTGAGCTTCTGTTCGGCGAGCGCCTGCGTCCCCCACTCTTCCGAGAACAGTCGGTGATCGTCTTCCCATTGCGTCTCGGTCCACTGCCAGGGGAAGTCGTCGGTCGCGGTACCCACCGCGGCGACGGCGTAGAGCACGAGCGCCGCAACCCGCTCCGGATAGGTCGCCGCGAACAGCGCGCACACGCATCCCGAGTCCGATGCACCGAATACCGCGGTGCGCGTTGACCCGACCGCGTCGAGCACGACGACGAGGTCGTCCATCATGACCTCGAGCGGAGGAAGGTCCTCGGGCGACATGCGATCGGAAAGACCCGTCCCACGCCGGTCCATGAGGATCAGCCGGGAGAACGAGGCCAGACGGCGCAGGAACCGGGCGTACAGCGGGCTTTCCCAGGCGATCTCGAGGTTGTTGAGGAAGCTCGGCAGGAACACCAGGTCGATGGGCCCGTCGCCGAGCACCTGGTAGGCGAGCGCGACGTCTCCGTTCCGCCCATAGCGAATTGTGGGAACGTCGACCATCCCAACAAGTTTCCGAACCACCGTGGGTCCGACGGAGGCCCGCTATCGGTTCCAACCCGGGCGGGTCGGGTCGCTGGGGTGGGTAGTCCGTATCAACGGGTGAATTGCCATAGTGCGGAAATATCGGACGCGGCCTTCCCCCCGCTGAGCCAGCCACCACCCCCCCGCAACCCGTAGTACGGGGTGGATAAAGCGCCCGTCAAGCATGCGCGGGATGGCATACTGCGCGGGCCGGCGCGGCGAGGTTGCGCACGTCGCAGGGAGATGATGGGGACGTTGCGCGAATACGGCGACTTCGGATGCGCAACTCGGACCACTCGGGCCAACGGCCCCCGTTCCCCTTCTCGGGGCCTTGCCCGCCAATTCGGCTGGTGGATCGATCCCGCGCCTGGAGGGTCGCGCTTCCGCGCGACCGGCCGCGCGGAAGCGCGGCCCTCCAATCGGGAACGGAACGGGCTCAGGGAATGGTGGGCAAAGCCCCTTCTGGGCAGGCTGCGGCACACGCGGCGTTGTTCAATCGATGACCGGCACTTACAATCGGCGCGGGGCGGAATGAATGAAAGCGCACAAGATCCTCGGCGCGATACTGATGCCGTTGCTGATATCGCTGCACGCCTGCGGCGGAGGCGACGGCGGCGGATCTTCGCATCCGGGTCCGAGCGCAGCGGCGTGGCCGATGTTTCATCTGAATCTGCAGCATACCGGCCTCAGTCCGAACCAGATTGCGAACGACACGGGAAGACTGAAATGGAGCTTCACGACCGGCGATATGGTCCAATCCTCGCCGGCGGTGGGACCCGACCGTACCGTCTACGTTGGTTCGAACGATCACAAATTGTATGCGATCGATCGGCACGGCAAACAGCGATGGTCCTTCACCACTGGCGCTGCGGTGAAATCCTCACCGGCGATCGCGAACGGTACAATCTACGTCGGCTCCGATGACTTCAAGTTCTACGCGATAAGTTCCGACGGCACCGCGCAATGGTCCTTTGCCACCGGCAGCTTCTTGGCCTTTTCCTCGCCGGCCGTCGGCGCCGACGGCACGATCTACGTGGGCTCGGAAGACCACAATCTGTACGCGATCAATCCCGATGGCACCGAGAAATGGTCCTTCACCACCGGCGGCGCTGTCGAATCTTCTCCGGCCCTCGACGCAGCTCGGCATAATCTACGTCGGCTCGGATGGTGGCAGGTTGTACGCGGTCAATCCCGACGGCAGTGAGAAGTGGTCCTTTACCGCCGGCGATTTGGTCTTTTCCTCGCCGGCGATTGGTGCGGACGGCACCATCTACGTCGGCTCGAATGACCACAACGTGTACGCGATCAATCCCGACGGCACTGAGAAATGGTTCTTTACCACCGGCGACCTGGTCCTATCCTCGCCGGCTATCGGCGCCGACGGCACAATCTACGTCGGCTCGGTGGACGCCAAAGTGTATGCGATCAACCCGGACGGCAGCCAGAAATGGTCTTTCACTGCCGGCGCCAAGATCCTCTCCTCGCCGGCAATCGGCGCGGACGGCACCATCGTCGTCGGCTCGGTCGACCATAAACTGTATGCGATCAATCCGGATGGCAGCCAGAGATGGTCCTTCACCACCGGCGATCTGATTCTCTTCTCCTCACCCGCTATCGGCTCGGACGGCACAATCTACGTGGGATCGGATGACCACAAGTTATACGCGGTCGAGTGAGTTTGACGTCGGTGGGTGAGGCGCATGAAGGGTGCGCTCGTGATGATCGGCGTGCGACCTTTGTGGACGGCGTTCAGCAGGAGGGAAGGGCCGGCAAGGCGAGCGCGACAGCAGCGTGATCACAGCCAACCGACGTAGAGTGTACTCTCGCGGGCGCCCAAGAGCGGAAACGCGTTCTTTCTGTGACGGGAGCTCCACCCGCGTGCGCCGAAGCCGATGGAAGCGAGACGGAGGAATCATTTTTGCTTCGGCAATCCCAACGAGGCGCTCTCGACCCGCTGTGGTGGCCAGGGTGTGACGATCTTCTTCGGCATGGCCAAGCCGCACCGACGGGACGGCGGCGATGGATCAGTAGGTCATCAGGACGGCTCGCGCGATCAGAAACAACCCCGCCCCGACGACGACGGCTCCGATGGCCCGCGCGACGCGTTCGCCGGCCGGTGCGAGACGTTCGGCGGTGATGGCTGCCGTCACGACCGCCATCGCGCGCGAGGTCCATGACCCCGACGACCAGGAGGATCGCCATCAGGCCGGCGCAGCAGTAGCTGCAGTGGAGGCCGAGGCGCAGGCCGTGTCGCCAGGCCGTGCCGGCGTCCGCCGGCAGCGTACGGCCGCGCCCCGGGTGCCTCCCGGCAGCAGGCGAGGTGACGCGCCTTCCACGCGGTGAACTGGAGCGCGCCGGCGATCAGGACGACCACACCGACCGCGATCGGAACGGCGCGCGCCAGCGCCGGCTGCCTGCATCTCGACCGCCGCCAGCGCGACGCCCAGCGGAAAGACGGCCATTCCGAACACGGTCCACACCGAGGAAGTACCCCGCGCCCACCAGCGCGGTCAGCCGGCCGAGCCGCGCCTCGCCCGTCCTGCCGACGGCCTGGCGGTAGCGCCACAGCATCGGCACCAGCGACGGCAGCATCATCGCCACCATCATCACGACCCACATGCCGAGGAACGACGCCGCGGCGCCGGGCCACGTCTGTCCGGGCATCCGCATCCACGCCATCGACATCGTCCAGCCGCCGGGCATCGGCATCCCGCCCATCGCCGACATGGACGCGCACCAGACGATCGTCACCGCCGCGCTGGCGGCGAAGAGCAGCGCCGAGACGCCGAAGAAGGCGCGCTGGGAGGCTCGCTCGGAAGCCATGCGTCGCGAGATCTCCCGCTCCGCCGGTTGCGCCGACGACGCCCACGACCTGGCTCAGCGCTTGTCGTACTCGTCGTGGCGGCGCCACCAGATGCCCGTCTCGTTGCGCCCCTTGGGCGCGCGGTCGAGCCACTGGTACATGCCCCAGAGGCCGTCCAGTCCGCGCGCATAGGTGGAATAGGTGTGGTAGACGACGCCGTCCTCGAGCACGAACGCGCTCATGCCCGGCCGCTCGCGCGTGTACGTGGCCACGTCGGTTCCGGTCATGGCCGCGACCCGTCGTCGGCCCTTCCGGGGCCGCGCGCGCCGGTGTCCTGGGCTCGTCGCCGGCGCGCGCCGTCGGCGCCGCCGCGCGCCGGTAGTTGTATTCGATGCCGCCCTCGCGCTGCTGCTCCTCGGTGAACGAGACGTTGAAGTCGAAGTTGAAGTCGCTGCCGAACGAGGACGCCCAGGGAAACGTCCAGCCCATCCGCCGCTTGTACGCCTGCAGCTTCGCGAGCGGCGCCCGCGACACCGCCGACAGCGTGACGTCGTGGTTCGCCAGGTGGACGACGAAGCCGTCGAACCCGTCCGCGATCGCCGAGCAGGACGGACAGCCCGCCGTGTAGTCGGGCCCGAACATGAAGTGGTAGACGAGGAGCTGCGAGCGCCCCTGGAAGAGGTCCGCCAGCGAGGCGCTCCCCTCGTCGGTCTCGAAGCGGTACTCCTTGTCGATCCGGACCCACGGCAGCTCCTGCCGCCGCCGCGCCAGCTCGTCGCTGCGCCGCGTCAGCTCCTTCTCCGCCTCGAGCAGCTCGAGCCGCGCCGCCAGCCACTCGTCACGTGTCCCGGTCGTGTGTGTCGTCATCGTCTCTCTCCTTGGTTGTCCGTCGTCGTTCGCACCGTTCTCGATACGACGTGCTGGTTGGTGGTCGTGAGATAGATCTAGGACCGGGCATCGGACGGTGGGAGTGACAAGTGTGGCGGGATTCCGATGGACTCGCTGATCACGGCCGCGGCGCGCGCGCTCGCGGCGGGTGATCCGCTCGGCGCGCTGAACCGGGTCGCCCTGCGCGACGACGCGCCGGCGCTCGCGCTGCGCGGCATCGCGATGGCGCAGCTCGGCGATCTCGTTCGCGCGAAGGCGCTGCTGCGACGCGCGGCGCGCGCCTTCGGTCCGAAAGAGGCCGTGGCCCGCGCGCGGTGCGTCGTCGCCGAGGCCGAGATCGCGCTCGTCTCGCGCGACCTGGGCTGGCCCGCGAAGGCGCTCGACGCGGCGCGGGCGACGCTCGAAGCGCACGGCGACCGGGTGAACGCCGCGCATGCGCGGTATCTCGAGGTCCGGCGCCTGCTCCTGATCGGGCGCCTCGACGAGGCCGAGCGCAGCGCTCGCCGAGCTCGACCCCGCGCCCTTCCCGCCCGCGTCGCGGGCCGCCCACGAGCTGGTCGTCGCGGGGATCGCGATGCGGCGCCTGCGGACGAAGACGGCGCGCGCCGCGCTCGCCCGGGCCGAGCGCGCCGCGCGCCACGCCGGCATCCCCGCGCTGACGGCGGAGGTCGAGAGCGCATCGCTCGTCCTGAACACGCCCGCGGCGCGCCTGATCGCGCGTGGCGAGGAGCGCCTCCTCCTGCTCGAGGAGGTCGAAGCGTTGCTGGCGTCGAAGGCGCTCGTCGTGGACGCGTGCCGTCATGTCGTGCGCGACGCGCGCGACGGTGGTCTCGCTCGCCACGCGTCCGGTGCTGTTCGCGCTCGCGCGCGCGCTGGGCGAAGCGTGGCCCGGCAGACGTGCCGAGGGACGCGCTCGTCGCGCGCGCGTTCGGCGCGAAGCTCGCCGATGAATCGCATCGCGCGCGGTTGCGGGTCGAGATCGGGCGGCTGCGCACGGCGCTGCGGACGCTGGCCGACGTGAGCGCGACGAAGCGCGGGTTTGCGCTGGCGCCGCGCCGCGCACGCGAGGTCGTCGTGCTGGCGCGGCCCGTCGAGGAGGAGCATGCGGCGGTGCTCGCCTTCCTCGCCGACGGCGAGTCGTGGTCGAGCTCGGCCCTGGCGCTGGCGCTCGGCGCCAGCCAGCGCACCGTGCAGCGGGCGCTCGACGCGCTGGCGGCGGCCGGCAAGGTGCAGTCGTTCGGTCGCGGGCGGGCGCGTCGCTGGATGACCCCGCCCGTGCCGGGATTCACGACGACCTTGTTACTCCCCGCTCCGCTGCCGAGCGACTAGGATGGACGCATGAATCGATCAGCGGCCGAAATCATCCGTGAGTACGGACCCTTTCCGGGCGTCGACAACGTGCATGGCGTCACCTACGACGGCCAGCAGGTCTGGTTCGCGTCCGGCGACAAGCTGAACGCCTTCGATCCGGCGAGCGGCAAGACGCGTGCGCTCGATCGACGTCGCCGCGCATGCCGGAACGGCCTTCGACGGCCGGCACCTGTTCCAGATCGCCGAGGATCGCATCCAGAAGATCGATCCGCAGACCGGCCGTGTGCTCGCCACGATCCCGGCGCCCGGCGGCGGCGGCGACTCGGGGCTCGCCTGGGCCGAAGGGACGCTCTGGGTCGGGCAGTACCGGGACCGGAAGATCCATCAGGTCGATCCCGAGACCGGGGCGATCCTTCGCACCATCGAGTCCAACCGCTTCGTCACCGGCGTCACCTGGGTCGACGGCGAGCTCTGGCACGGCACCTGGGAAGGCGACGAGAGCGAGTTGCGGCGGATCGATCCGCGAACGGGAGAGGTCCTGGAGCAGCTCGAGATGCCGCCCGGCGTCGGCGTGTCGGGGCTCGAGTCCGACGGCGGCGATCGGTTCTTCTGCGGCGGCGGAAGCAGCGGCAAGGTGAGAGCCGTCCGCCGGCCCAGGCGAGGTCTCCGCGGCGCGGCAGCGGCTCCGAGGCTCCCGTCGACTCCACGAACACGGAGGTCGATGCAACCCTCGACGAGCGGCGAGCCGGCGCGATGGCCATCGTCGAAATCAACCGACGGCTGATTGCGTCCTGATCGGGGCGCGGCCCATCGGCACGTTGGGCGGGTGGGAAGTTCTGGCGGCTCCCGGCGAGGCCGGGGGAGCCGACTCCTGGGTCGACCCGCGCAACGAGCGCGCGGTCAGGTGCCGCAGAAGGTCTCCAGCACGCGTTCCTCGGGGCGCGGGGGGAGGGCGTAGTCGGCGTGCTCGGGTTGCTCGTCGAAGGGACGCGCGAGCACCGCCGCCAGCGTCTCGAACGGCCCGAAGTCGCCGCCGAGCGCGGCGGTGATTGCCTGCTCGACGCGATGGTTGCGCGGGATGAAGAGCGGGTTGACGCGGCGCATGGCGCCGCGCGCGCTCGGCGGGCGAGATCGGCTCGAGCGCGAGGCGGGCGCGCCAGCGCGTCGCCCAGGCGTCGATGGCCGCGGGCTCGGCGAACAGGGCGCGCACGCCCGCGTCGGCGCGCGGATCCGCTGCCGCGTCGCACAGCCGGCGGAAGGTCAGCGTGTAGTCGGCCGCTCCGGCGTGCATGACGTCGAGCAGTCCCTGCACCAGCTCCCGATCGTCCTCCGCTCGGCTGCGCCAGGCCGAGCTTCGCGGCAGCATGCCGTCGAGCCACTGCGTCGAAGCGCGGCGGGAAAGCCGTCGAGCACGGCCGTCGCCGCGGCGATCGCCGCGTCGCGTCGTCGGGATCGATCAGCGGCAGCAGCGTCTCGGCGAGCCGCGCGAGGTTCCACTGCGCGATCGCGCGGCTGGTTGCCGAACGCGTAGCGGCCGCCGTGATCGATCGAGCTGAACACCGTCGCCGGGTCGTAGGCGTCCATGAAGGCGCAGGGGCCGTAGTCGATGGTCTCGCCGGAGATCGGCCATGTTGTCGGTGTTCATCACGCCGTGGATGAAGCCGACGCAGCATCCAGCGCGCGACGAGCGCGGCCTGCCGCGGCGACGACGCGCTCGAGCAGCGCCAGGTAGCGGCTGCGCCGCGCCGGCCGACGTCCGGGATAGTGGCGCGCGATGACGTAGTCGGCGAGCGCGTCGTAGCGCCTCGCCGTCGCCGCGCGCCGCGAAGTACTCGAAGGTGCCGACGCGGATGTGGCTCGCCGCCACGCGCGTCAGCACGGCGCCCGGCAGCATCCGTCTCGCGGACGACCGTGCTCGCCGGTCGTCACCACCGCCAGCGCGCGCGTGGTCGGGATGCCGAGCGCGTGCATCGCCTCGCTGACGAGGTACTCGCGCAGCACCGGCCCGAGCGCCGCGCGGCCGTCGCCGCGCGCGCGAGAACGGCGTGCGGCCCCGAGCCCTTGAGCTGGATGTCGCGCCGCTGCCCGTGCGGTCGACGACCTCGCCGAGCAGGATCGCGCGGCCGTCGCCGAGCTGCGGCACGAAGCTGCCCGAACTGATGACCCGCGTAGGCCAGCGCGATCGGCTCCGCGTCCTCGGCCAGCGCGTTGCCGGAGAAGAGCGCGGCCGCCTGCGGCTCGATGGCGGCGACGTCGAGCCCCAGCTCGTGCGCGAGCGGCCGGTTGAACGCGATCAGCCGCGGCGCCGAGACCGCCGCCGGCGCCAGCGGCGCGAAGAACCGCTCGGGTAACCGGCGATAGCTGTTGTCGAACCCGAATCGGACCATGGCGTCGCTCCTCCCGCGCCCCGCATCGTCGGGACAGGTAAGGAACGTCACAGCCGCCGGCCGCCCGCAATGTCACCGTGCCGATGGATGCTGGAACGGGAGAGGACCCCGATCGCTTCGAGGTCACGCGCGACGCGAAGGATCACGTCGGCTTCGGCGGACACCGCACCACGACTCGGCGTCCCCGCGCACTTCCTCCCGACGCCTGCCGGGCGGCGGCGGCCGGTCAGGCGGCGCCCGACGGTTGTCCGGCGCTAGCGGTGGAGCTGAGGGATCGGCTCGGCATCGCCCGTGTCCTCCCATCGACTCTTCGCCGGGCGTGCATTTCGGCGACGCCGCCGCGGCAGGCTCGCTCGCTCGCGAGGAGAGACGCTCCACGCGGTGTGGTGACGCGCACGCGCTCACGCGTGGTCTGGGCTACCTCTGGAGCGCGTAGACGGCACGGGCGCCACTCAAGCCTTTGAGCTCATGTTCGCCGCGGGGCTCGAGGGAGAAGCCCGAGCCGTCGAGCAGGTCGTGCGTCGTGCCCGAGACGAGGACCTCGCCCGGGCCGGCAAGGGCGGCGACGCGGGCCGCCGCGTGCACGCCGACGCCTCGCGGCTGACCGCCGACGATCTCGACCTCGGTCGTGTGCAGTCCGACGCGGACGCGGATCCCCAGGTCCGCGACCGCCGGATCCATGAGCGCCCCGGCGCGGACCGCCTTCGCGGCGCCGTCGAAGAGCGCGAGAAAGCCGTCGCCGGTGGATGCGATCTCCCGACCGCGGAAGCGATCGATCGCCGCGCGGATCCTCTCGTTGTGCTCGCGGAGCGACGCTCGCCCATGCGTGGTCGCCGAGTCGCTCGAGCATCTGCGGTCGAGCCCACGATGTCGCTGAAGAGCACGGTCGCGAGCACGCGCTCGCCGAGATTGCTCGGGTGCCACCCCGAAGGTGTGGGCGCTCGCAAACTCAACCGACTCCCAGGGCTCGTCGCCAATGACCAGGACCTCGTGTCCGGGCGGGATCTCGTACCCGTGCCCCGCCCGGATGACGAGTTGCGTGCCGTCGTCCATGGTGACCTGGAGCGTACCCGACATCGCGTAACCGACGTGCCGATTCTGGCAGGACCGCGTGTGCACGGTCGGCGCGACGTCCTTCGACCAGCGCCAGCCAGGCTGCAGCATGAACCGGCCGATCCCGAGCTCGTCGAGGAGGATGATCTCCACGCGTCCGCTGGGAAAGCTCCGGACCTCGTCGGGTGTCGAGAAACTCTTGCACTGCAGCCGCGGCATGCTGTCGGCCCTCTGGAGGACGATTACACGACGGATGTCCTGCGCGCACCAGGCCGCGAGCGTGACGGCAAGTGCCGGGGCGCGTAGATCCCGACGGCCAGCCGGCGGTGAGCGTCAATGCGGAATCGCCCGATGGAGGGCGCCGACGGAGCGCCGCCCCCACCGCGGGACGAGATCGTCCGCGCGAATTGGCGCACAGTGGACCGTCTGCCGTTACGACGTCACTGCGCAGCGATCGAGCGCCCGAGCCATTCGTCGAAGCGGGTCTTGCCGATGTACGGGATGTACGGGTGGTCGCCGGGCGTCAGGCTCTGATCGTCCACCTCGATGCCGAAGTAACGGGCGCGGCTGTCCGTGGTCACCTTCCGTGCTTCATGGTTGGCGCTCAGGTAGCGTCCGACGAGTTCGTCGAGACGTATCCGCTCGGGACCCGCCACCTCGACGGTGCCGTTCAGCGGTTGGCCCACGGCGATGTCGGCCAGGGCGGTGGCGACGTCATCGGACACGATCGGCTGCACGAGGGCAGGTGGCCAGCGCACCGTCTCTCCGTCGGTGGAGAACTGGGCGATGCGGCCCACGAACGCGAAGAACTGGGTTGCGCCGAATCTCTGCGATTCAGATCGGGTCGCTCTTCGTCACTTGCGACGCGAGATCGATGGCGAAGACCGGCGTGGAGGCCAGGTCGCGCAGCAGCGCGTCGTCGGGTCGGCCGACGTCGTGGACGTAGCCGACGAACCAGACGACGACGCGTCCGTACCACGGGTGGGCGCGCAGGAACCGCAGCACCACCGCCGCGCCCTCGGCGCCGGTCGCGTCGCGGACGCGGGCCGGCGCACGACGGCCATCGATGCGCACCCGGATGTCCGGACGGGCGACGACGTTCCGCACCCAGGCGGCGCGCCGTCCGTCGGCCGGCTGAACGTAGACGACGCGGCCCGCCGCGTCGCGCCCCACGATGTCGACCACGACGACGTGTGGCCGTCCGCTGCGGCGGCCGACGGTCTCGAGCACGATCCAGTCGATGCCGATCAGCCGTGTCAGCCAGCGCTGCAGATGCCAGCCGGCGACGCGCTCCACCGTCAGCGGCAGGCGAAAGAGCGTGCGGCGCAGCCCGGCCATAGGCCGCGAGTCTAGCGCACCGCTGCACGCGCGGCGCCCGTCGGCTGAATCACCGCGGCGGACCGGCGGTACGAGCGCCGCGCGGGGCGGGCCGCGCCACCGGTTCGCGGCGGACTGCCGGTAGCGTGACAACGCGTCCAGGGCGCCGCCACGCTGTCCAGAACAGCGACGACGCCGCCGCGGTCGGAGTCGCTGGCATCAACTCGAACCTCGAGCGGGTGCATGGTAGGAAAGATCGCCGCCGATGAATCCGCACGACTTCGCGACGCACGACGCGCTGGAGGACCTGGTGACGCGGGGTTTCTCGCGTCGTCACCTGCTGCGCGCGGTGGTGCTGGCGGGAGCGGCGGCGTCGCTGCCCTTCGGCTCCGAGCCCGCGCTCGCGCAGCTCTCCGATGCCGGCGCGCTGCCCGACGACGCCGTCAAGATCAACGCCAACGAGTTTCCGGAGGGGCCGTCGAAGCGCGCGCTGGCGGCGCTGACCGCCGCGGCGCTCCAGGGCAATCGCTATCAGTACCCGGAAACCGCCGGCCTGGTCGGGGCCGCCGCGGCGCAGGAAGGCCTGGATCCGCAGCACTTCGCGGTCTACCCCGGATCGAGCCTGGCGCTCCATCACGCGGTGATCGGGTTCACCTCGCCGACCCGGGCGCTGGTGGTCGCCGAGCCTGGGTACGAGGCCGCCGGGCTGGCGGCAACGTTCATCGGCGCGCCCGTGGTACGCGTCCCGCTGCGCGCCGACGGCGCCCACGACCTGCCGGCCATGCTGGCCGCGGCCCGATCGCAGCCGATCGGTCTCTTCTACGTCTGCAACCCGAACAACCCGACCGGCACGGTGACGCCGCGCGCCGAGATCGACGCGCTGGTGGCGGCCGCGCCGCCCGGGTCGGTGCTCCTGCTCGACGAGGCCTATATCCATCTCTCGGACGAGCCGCGGGGAGCCGACCTGGTGCGCGCGGGCAAGGACGTCGTCCTGCTGCGGACGTTCTCAAAGATCTACGGCATGGCCGGTCTACGCGCCGGCTTCGCGATCGGGCGCCCGGATCTCCTCGCTCGCATGACGCCCTGGAACGCCGGGGCCATGCCCGCCACCGCGATGGCGGCGGCCCACGCGGCCCTCGGCGAGACGACGATCATCGCCGCTCGCAAGCGCGCCAACGCCGAGCGTCGGGCCGACCTGATGCGGTTCTTCGACGCGCACGGCTACCGCTACACTCCGTCGGTCGCCAACCACCTGATGGTCGATGCCCGGCGGCCGACGCCCGAGGTCATCGAGGCGCTGAAGCAGCATCACGTCTACGTCGGCCGGCCGTGGCCGGTGTGGCCGACGCACGTTCGGATCACGGTCGGGAGCACCGCCGACATGGAGCGCTTCAAGAGCGCCTTCGTCGCCGCCGTCGTCCGCGCCTGAACGCGGTAGCGCCGGGAGCGCCTTCGCCAGCGCGACCGGCGTCCAGAATCGTCTCGCAGTCGGACGCCGTGAGAGTGTCCGGACAGCCCCGGCGTGTCACCGTGGAGCTGACCGGCTGTTACGGAATGATTGGGTTGACCGTCGCCGTGTCGGACGATGCGGCAATCGGCGGCCACTCGAACTCCAGCCGTTGCGCGACGAGCCGTTCGAACGGGTCCGAACCATCGCTTCCGATCCCGTATACGAAGCGTGCCTCGGCGGTGTACCGGCCTGGCGAGAGCGCTACCTCACTGCACCCGCGACACTCGTTGGGGGGATCGGTTTCCTGCTGCTGCCAGGCCGTGCCGGTGATCGACAGCGTCTCCTCCAGCTCGTCGCCGGGCTGCAGCTCCGCGTAGCCTTCAGGACACAGCAACACACCCCCGCAGGGATAGTCGATGACGACTTCGTTGCCATCCGGCCCAGTCAGCACGAAGACGATCGGCTGGTAGACCTGCGGCCGACACCGGGCCGTGCAGCCCACCCGGTAGGAGACGGTCGCACCACCGCGGTGGCTGAGCCTGGCGACCAGGGAGAGGCCCTGCTCGCCGGCGAGCGCCCCCGCTTCCAACGACAGCGCAAGCTGGGGTGGTGCTGGCGTTGGGGTGGGCCCTGCCGAACAGCCGTTCAACGCATTGTTCACGGCGATGACAGCGCAGTTGACGAAGATGCCCGGCAATGGCTGGGGGCAGTCAGACGCTGGGCACTCACCGAGCGTCGCATTGCCGAGCGCGATGTTCAGCCCGACGATGATCTCATTGATACGGACCATCCCGTCGCCGTTGCAGTCACCAACGCAGGAGCTCGGCGCCGCCGTGACCGACGGCGTCGCCGTGGTCGCGAGGGCGGGCGCAATGCCGAGCGCGCCGACCACAATGCTCAACGCCATGTGGCGCGCGATCCTCTGAGCGGGGGCCGTCATCGCGTATGCATCATCCCACACGCAGAGGGCTGGTGAGAAGCGCGTCGCCTGCGCCGCACCGGCCACGGGCGAATCCGTTCCGGCGGGTCGGTGGGACATTGCGGTGCTCGGGTCGTGATTGCACGGCTCGATCCACGGCCCGGCAGCGGCGTGTATCAGGTGGGGCACCCATTCAGGAGGTTGTTCACACCCGCGATGATCTCGTTCACGGCGACGTCGCCGTCCCCGTCGCGTAGGCAATCTTGATTCGGGGCTTGGTGCCCAATCGTCTGTCGTGATGGACGGATCCATGGCGATCTGGCGCTTCCACGAGCCGAGGCGTCCGATCGCCTGCGCCCGAGACTCAAGAGAGTGCGACCGGGTTTGCCGGTCCGCCGACGGCTTCGACACGCCCAACTTGAAGCAGGCGAAGTTGGCGCGAGCTGCTGACACGGTGGTGCCAACGGCCTATATTTTCCTCGCTGGCATTGAACCCATACGGATCTCCAGTCGTCGACAAGGGAGGGTACACGATGAAGATCGTCGTCATCGGCGGCACCGGCCTGATCGGCTCGAAGACCGTCCCCATTCTGCGCCAGGGGGGCCACGAGGTGGTTGCCGCCTCGCCGCAAAGCGGTATCAACAGCATCACCGGCGAGGGCCTCAAGGAAGCGATGGCCGGCGCGCAGGTGGTGATCGACCTCACCAACTCGCCCTCATTTGAGGACAAGGCGGTGCTGGAGTTCTTCGAGACCTCGGGCCGCAACCTTCTCGCGGCGGAGGCCGCCGCCGGCGTCCGGCACCATGTCGCGCTCTCCATCGTCGGCACCGACCGGACGCCCGACAATGGCTACTTCCGCGCCAAGGTCGCGCAAGAGAAACTGATCGAGACCTCCGGCATCCCCTACACCATCATCCGCGCGACCCAGTTCCTGGAATTCCTCGGCGCCATCGCCGCTTCAGCTGCGGATGGAAACACGGTCAGGCTTTCGCCCGGCCTGTTCCAGCCCATCGCGGCGGACGACGTTGCCTCCATGGTTGCCGACGTGGCGCTCGTGGCGCCGCGCAACGGCATCGTCGAGATCGCCGGCCCGGAACGAGCGCCGTTCAACGAAATCGTCGCCCGCTACCTGAAGGCGGTCGGCGACCCGCGTCAGGTCGTGGGTGATCCCGAGGCCCGATATTGGGGCGGACGGGTCGAGGAGCGCTCGCTCGTGCCGTTGGGCGAGGCACGCCTTGGCCGCATCGGTCTCGAGGAATGGCTCCGCCGCTCACCGGCAAGAGCCTGATCCCGCATCGACCAACCGAAGGAGGGCACGCATGAAACGCATCCTCTGTTGGCTGCTTCTCGCCGCCCTGCCGTTCGGCACCGTCCTCGCCGCCGACACGTCGACGTCGAAGAACGCCAAGGTGACCCTCGTCTACGATCACGAGCTGCCGAACGTTCCCGGCAAGAGCATGAAGGGCGTGCTCGTTGAATACGGCCCGGGCGGCTACTCGCCTGGTCACACGCATCCCAAATCGGCCTTCATCTACGCGACCGTGCTCGAGGGAGCGATCCGCAGTCAGGTCAACGACGGACCGGTGACGACCTACAAGGCCGGAGAGAGCTTCTCCGAGCTGCCGGGCGACCGCCACGCCGTCAGCGCCAATGCCAGCAAGACGAAGCCGGCCAAGCTCCTCGCGGTGTTCGTGGTGGACACCAACGAGACGGAACTCACGATCCCATTCGGGAAGTGAGACCCAACGAGCGAAAGGTGACCCCGCTGCAGCTCGCGATCGGCAGCATCATCCCTTCGCCGCCACCGCTCGCCGCCGGATGCGCGCTGCTACGTTTCTCACAGCAGGCCGGCCTCGCACGCCGAGATTGGGTTGGGACTCCAACGCTACCGAGAGCTTCCCGCCGTCGGTCTTCGCCGAAATCGACGTCCCGCGAGACGCGGATGCTACCGGACCGACTCGGTGAGGGCAGAGATGACACAGGCGCTTGCGGCGTTCCGGGTGGCGCGGGAGCCGACTGACGTCGAAATCTTCACAGGCGGGCCGGATCGTCGCTCTCCGTGGTCGTCGGCGCGGCGACACGCGTCCGACGTCCGCGCGCGGGGCGACGCCGACACCGGTCCGCTGCTGTCGTTCGCGCAATGGCATCGCCGCACGCAGGAAGGTGTCGGCCTTCCAGCACATCTGGGAACTGGCGGAGGCGTGCGATGTCCCGACCGCGAACGCCGCCGAGTCACACGCATGCCCCCAGCGAAAAGGAATTCGTGGAGACTACTACTGCGATCACGTACAACCGGTGGCTGCTCCCACGATGAAGGAGGCCGACCATGCGTTCCGACATCGCGCCGGGAGGTACTTTTCCCGATTACGAGCTGCCCGATCACACATCGGCTCCGCGCAAGCTCAGCGAGCTGCAGGGCGATGACCCGCTCATCCTCACCCTCGCGCGCGGCCACTACTGCCCGAAGGAGCACCAGCAGCATCTGCAGCTCGCCGCGTTCTATCCGCAGGTTGCGGTGGCGTACACTCAGATCGTGACGATCTCGACCGACGACCACCATACGCTCCAAGAGTTCCGTGCGTCGGTCGGCGCCCAGTGGACCTTTCTCTCCGATCCAGAGCGAACGATCCAGCGAGACCTCGGAATTCAGGAGTACACCGACCCAGAGCACAATCCGATGATCCCGCACACGCTCGTGCTCAAGCCGCGGCTCGTCATCCACAGCGTATATGATGGCTACTGGTTCTGGGGTCGGCCATCGGTCGAGGACCTCCGACGAGATCTGCGCGCCGTCACGCGCGAGATCCGCCCGGACTGGGACCTCAGCACGCCTGGACTCCGCGACGCTTGGGACGCCGGCGACCTGTCGCATTTCCACGGATTGAACAAGCGGGATCAGAAATAGAGCGCGGCGGTACTGCAACGAGCCCCATCGAGGTGCGCGATCTGGCACGCCTGGGTTCGCGATGGCCGCGCGCTCAGGTCCACCTGCCGAATACCGGAGGAACGAACAATGGGAGAGAGCGACAACCTTCGCTATTTGAAGCTAGCCCTCAACAACGGCTCCGGTGCTATTCCCGCCCTCGGATTTGGCACACTGATTCCCGACCCCGTGGCAACCAGAACCGCGACCAAGGTGGCGCTGGAGGCAGGATTTCGCCAGATCGACGCTTCGGAACGCTACCGAAACGAGAAGGAGGTCGGCGAGGCGATGCAGGAGGTCTTCAAGGCGGGAAGGATCAAGCGGGAGGAAGTGTTCATCGCCACGAAGCTCTGGAATAACAATCATCGTCCCGAACGCGTCAAACCCGCCTTCGAGGCCAGTCTCGAGAAACTCCAACTCGACTACATCGATCTCTACCTCATCCACACCCCCTTTGCCTTCGAACCTGGTGACGAGCAGGACCCGAGGGACGCGACCGGCAACGTAATCTATGACAAGGGAGTGACGTTGCTGGATACATGGAGGGCGTTGGAAGGCCTCGTGGACGCGGGCAAGTGCAAGGCCATCGGATTGTCCGATGTCAGCCTGGGCCAGGCGAAAGAGATTTATGAAGCGGGGAGGATCAAGCCTGCAGTTGTTCACGTCGAATCCCATCCGTATCTCCCGCAATGGGACCTGTTGGAATACTGCAGACAGAACGGCATCGTGTTGCAGGCGTTCGCTGCGCTTGGTCACAGTAGCGAGCCCAGGTTGCTGGAAGATCCCGTCGTCACCGCTATCGCCAAGCGAGTCGACAAGACCCCGGCGCAGGTCCTGCTCGCCTGGGCCCTCCAGCGCGGCACAGCCCTCCTGACCACCTCGAAGACCCCCAGCCGGATCAAGGAGAACTTTGAAGTCTCCCCCCTCCCTGAAGAGGCCGTGCGAGAGATCAGCGAAGGAATCACGTTGCGGGTCAGGTTCAATCCCGTAGTGGAGACCGGTGTTCCAGGGTTTATTCCGACAGGAAAGGGAAGTTGAGAGAGCTCCAGGGAGGACTCCCTCGCGACTCGAATCTCATCGACGCGCAGAAGCGATAGTCCACCTGCGCACCGCGGTTCGCCTCCATTACGGGCCGCGAGTCACCAGGGCGATGCCGTGGCGGCGGACCGAGCGGACGATCCGCCGGCGGACCGCGGCCAGCAGGCGGCCGACCTCGAGATCGGGCTGCTCGGATGGTCAGCGAGCCCGAAACGGCTTTGACAGCCCGCCCGGCGGTGCCCACAGGCGAGTTCATGCCGGTCCGCTTCCCGCTCGCCAGCGTCTTCGTCTGCGGCGGCGAGCCCGGCTGTGAATCGTAGCCCGAGGTGGGCGAGGCGGGCGATCACGCGTGGTGATGCTCGGTGGTCAAAAATTTGTACTTCAAGATAAACTATCGCGGCGCGGATATGAGTTGCGGCGGTCGAGACACACATGTAGTTGACCGTCCACGTGAAGGGGGGGCTTGAATGAGAATCACTGCGGGTCATATGGCGGGCACTGTCCTGTCTACGCTCTGCGTGTTGATGGTGACGGGTGCGGGTCCTCGGACGACACGTCGAACGGCGACGGCGTCACGCCGTTGGTGGTTGCCAGCGTCGGTGCTTTTCGGGGCGAGTTGGCCACCGCTCGCCGACCGACAGTTCGCGCGCGAGGCCCTGAAGGGCAACGCGGACGTCGATCTGCCCATCGTGTTGGACGGGGCGGACATCAGCGTCATCAACGAAGCGCAATGGCTCTCGATCGAATCGGCGTATCGTAAGGGCTGGCCGCTCCTGCTCCTACAGCCGACAACCGAACAGATCGAGACCGTGATCGCCAAGCTGAGAATCGAGCTGGATGTTCCTGAGGAGATCGCGGATCTGGATGCGATCGGCTTCGAAAGCACCGCCCAGGGCGATATCGAAGCGGTCTTCGAGTACATCAATTCCGACGCCGACCGCGACACGGAGACGCGTGTTTCCGCGATTGGCGAGTGGGTGGCGGAAAAGCAGAGTGGCGGCGGCAGCAGGTGCTCGACGGCGAGCAGCAGGCGCTCGACCTCGTCAGCGCCGTTCAGGGGACCGGCACCGCGCCGGAGTTGGAATCGGTGATGGGGGCGTTGTCCCGACAGGCGACACTGGTCGTCGACCACGCCACGCACGTGGTCGTGCTGGATGCGTGGGCAGCCCATGAGTTTACTTCGGGCGACGACTACTACGTGTTCCGACTCGACACCAGAAGCAGCGGCAACAACTATCTCACGCGCGCCTTCGCCAAGACGAGAGGCACCGGCCTGAAGATCACGCGCGAGGAGCCAGAAACGGAGCCCGCATGCCTTGAGCGACTTGTGATGCCAGGAAGGACGGCACGTCGTGCGTGCGCGATCGGTATCTGAGGCAGTTCGAGGTCACCATATTCCCGTATCCCGGCGCCGAGGCGGATGCCGCGACGTTGGCGCGCGTCACGCCGTCTTCCGCGCGCGAGTCTGAGAGCTACAGATCAGCACGGAACTCAGCCTTGGCGGCTCGGTCAATGTCGGCTTCAGCAAGGAAATGGGCGCAAACGCAAGCGTCGGACTCACTGCCGGCCTGACCATCAACGAGTCGCGGACGGTTTCGATCAAGGACGCCACGATCGTGGCCACCCACAACTCCATCAATGGGTCGTCGGCGGGGTGGCGACTCGAAATGCCAGACCCACCGGTCCTGCAGGTTCCCGGCTGTCCCGGCCGCGACTTGAGGTTGCCCTTCGCCATCCAGCGTGGCACGCACGTCACCGAGCAGTGGGCCATTTACCGCATACCAGCCAACGCCCGCGCCAGCCTGAACAATCAGCTCAGAATCAGTTGGCAACTGTCTGCCGGAGAGGGCACCCGCACTCTGGATTGGGCGTCGAACGGACTTGATCGCCGCCAATCCGGGCTGCGATCTTGGCGGCTGCAACTGCAGACCGGTGACCACCTATCATGACCTGAGAGTGGGTGGCGGTACGTTCAAATACACGCTGGCCGACAACACCAAGGACGACCCCCGGCCGCCGCTACTCTCCACTCTATCGCCGACGGCTGCCACAAGCGGGTCTCGCATGACCATCCAGGGCTCGCGTCTGCGCCGCACGACACGCCTGTTCTTCGGCACGTCCGAGGCGCAGGTGTTCCACGTCGACAGCGATTCACAGATCACCGCCATCGTGCCCCAGAACCCATCCGGTGCGACCGTGTCGGTCACCGCGGTCAACCCCTACGGCGTCAGCAACGCACTATCGTTCAGATACAACTGATCCGGCCCACGTCTGACGACGGTCCCAGCGGATAGCCCATATGAGCTGGCGAGCTGATTGCGCATCGGTCGGAAGGCGAGAAGCTGCTGGCAGAGTTGAGCGGACGCCTCTTGCTGCCGCCGCAAGAGCCGGCCTACCGCCCAAGCGAAGCGTTACACTGGCGGTGCGAACGGCTGCCGGCGCGACTGCGCCTTCCCGATGAGGCATCCCACGCGTGGTCTCGGAACGAGCGCCGCCGGCTTCCCGGGCGGCTCGATCGGCTCGAAGCGGATCGCCCGCGTGCTGTCGCGCCACAGCCGGCGCAGGCGGAGCAGCACCCGACCTTCCGCTGTCAGCTCCAGAGCGTCCAGGGCCACGGGTGGGCGCAGCACATAGCGACAGAGGCGCCCGCGCCGATGCCGGTCACCGGCGCGCACGGCGACGTTGGCGTGCGGGTCGAACCCCTGACGATGGGCGTGGCGAGGGCCGCCGGTGCTGATCACCGGTGCGGTGGCAGCGGCGCCACCATCCCTCTCGCCTCGGCATCTCCGCGCGGCGCGTGTGGAGCCTGGCTGCCATCGAGCGCGACTCCTGGCGCAAGTCACGACAAGTGCACACGGCCTGGCGTGACGGACTCCTGACTTCGCTGCAGGCGACGACGCTGCTTCCGGCATTTAGCGAGCGGTACGGCGACGCGTGGATCCGCCGCGCGGGCGAGGGCACGCTGCGCCGTCTCGGCGACGAGGTGGCCTGGGCCCTGGATCACGGACAGGAGCCGCCCTATCGCGCCGAACCAGCGCCGCCGCCCCTGGATGCCGACATCCGCCAGGACGGTGTGGCCGACCTCGCCGACGAAGAAGTGCAAAAGCGTGCGCATGGGCCGGCGCCGCATGCCGGATACGGAATCCCGGGAGCGGTCCGGATGGACTTCGTACTGCCGCTTTCGGTGGCGGTGCTGCTCGAGAGCACCCTCGATCTGATCCAGAGGCCTCACGAAGGGCGCTGGCATCGCGGTGCCGTGGTGGTGATTGCACGGCTCGATTCACGGCCCGGCGGCGGCGTGCATCAGGTGGGGCACCCATTCAGGAGGTTGTTCACACCCGCGATGATCTCGTTCACGGCGACGTCGCCGTCCCCGTTGGGATCACCGGCAAGACACGTCGATACGTCGGCACTGCCGAGGGCGATATTCACCATCTGGATGAGCTCGTTGACCGTCACGTGACGGTCGCCGTTGCAGTCGCCGATACAGACACCGGGCGCGGAAACATCGAAGGACACGACCGTCGTAACCGGACTCTGCACGATCGCTCCGTTCGTGAGGCCGACCGACGCCGGCGTGCAGGGAGCCACAGCGACGCCGCTGCACGTGTATGGCGGGACAAAGGAAAACGCCAAAGCCGTCAGCGCGGGGTCAAACGATCCGCCTGCGAGCAGCGGCTGGACGAACATTCCGCTCTCGGTGTGGAGAGTCAGCGTGATCGACGTGCTCGCAGCGGCCGAGGTGTAGGAGAAGAAATTCGGCATGTCCGGGATGGCGGTTCCGACCAACGCGGCCGCGCGATCGTTGCCGGCGTAGCTGGTCACCAGCGTGTACGTTCCCGTGGTGAATCCCGCCGCCGCTCCGGTGAAGGCGCCGGAGAGCGTGCAGGTCGTCCTCGTACCGTCGAACGCACAGGTCCCCTGATCAAACGCGTACGTCCCCAGGTTGTCGGAATCGGGCCCGAGGCCGTATTCGACGAACGGTTCTGCGCTCTCGCCGAGATTCACGGTGACGGGCAGCGCCCGCGCCGCGCCGGAGGTCAGGAGCAGGCCGGTCGCCACCAAGATTCGAAGTTGGATGTTCACGGAAGCACCACCCTTCTGCACCCACCTGAGTTAGCGGATCTCGACTGAACGCGGGGACCAAGCAAGAGACCAGGTCGTATCCGCCATGACTACCTCAATGGGCCGAGCTTGCTCGTGAAGCAATGTCCCCGGGCACGAGTCTGCCGACCATCTCGAGCGGTCGATGAGCGCCGTGCGTCAGCGGCGCCCTATCCCGAGACAGCCATCGAGCGCGGAGCCAACGCTCTTGACGAGGCAGTCGATCGCCACGACCCCGTCGGCGCACCATTCCGACGTGGCCGGACAGGAAGGGCTGTCGGCGTTCTCGCCGTTGAGCGCCACCGTCACCAGAGTGGTCAGCTCGGCGATGTTCACCACACCGTCACCGTTGCAGTCGCCGATGCAGGTGGGATCGGCTGGCGCGGAAGCAATCGTCACGTCGGATGTCGAGACGCCAACCGTCACGGTACCCGTCGCCGTGAGGGTCGAGGTGTCGATCACGGTCACGAGTCCTGAGTATCGCCCCGAGGCCACGTACAGCGCATCGCCTGTCGCGGTGATCGCGATGCGACCGGCACCGTCGATCGGAGCCGTCGTGCGTAGGGTCTGGCGCACGGCGTCGATCACCGACAGCTCTGGAGGGCGTTCGTCGAGGCAACAGATCCAGGTCGGCGCATAGAGGGTCTGTCCGTCGGGACTGACCGCGAGCCCAGGAACCCCGCCGCGTGTCTCGACCGCGGCTTGAAACCGTTCGGCTGCCGGATCAATCGTCGCCACTCCACCGGTCACCTCGTTCAACGCGTAGTGCGATTGCGCCGCGTAGAGCGCACCGCCGTCGGGCGCGAAGACCAGCGCGGTGAGGGACGTGTCCGCGGGAATAGTGGCGACGCGCGTCAGCGTCGCGACGTCGAGGACAGCGATGGCCGTGGTCTCGCCGCGCCGGGTTGCTGCGTAGAGGCGCCTCCCGTCCGGCGCGACGGCGAGTGCGGACACCGGGCCGTCGAGAGCGACCGAACTGGCGATCGCGGTCGCCTGACGATCGATGACCGTGACGCGCCCACTGTCGCCAGCGGCGCTGCCGACGAAGATCCGGTGGCCCGTCGACTCGACCGCGAGACTGGACGGTGCGGGAATCTGGATTCTGGCTTGCACGCGGTTGAGGCGTGCGTCGACCACGACGACCTCGTCACTCAACGAGTTCGCCACGTACAGTTGATTGCCATCGGGGGTAGCGGCGACAGCGGAGGGACCGGCAGGCGGAAACAGGCTCGTCACGGCGTCGCTTCGGAGATCGACCCGCAGCAGTGCCCCAGCGCGATCGAAGGAGCGGTTGGCGACAACGATCCCAGGTGTGCCGTTGGCCACGTACAACGTGTTGCTGTCCGATGCGACCGCCAGGCTCCCGATTTCCTGATTCAGCACGAGGGTCTTCGTGAGGGCGTTGGTGGCGGTGTCGATCTCGATGATGGATGGGCCCGTGATCTCGGCGACGAGGAGGTGCGCACCATCGGGAGTGACCGCCATGTCCCACGCACTGCACAACGGGCCGAGGGGTATCGTGGTCCTGACGATTCCCCTCGCGAGGTCGACCACATTGACGAGGCACGAGCCAAGCACATAGGCGGTCACGCCATCGGGATTGACGGCGATCAGTCCCACGTCGCCGGCAATCGGAATCACCCGCTCGATCGCCTGGGTCGTCGCGTTGATGATCGCCAGTCCTCCGGGCGTCGCGGCGGCCAGTGCCTCACCGGAAGGCAATGCGACCACCGCACGGAGCGGAGGACTGGCCAGCCGTGTCAGTTCGCCGCCGGTGGCGGTATCGATCACCGACAGTGCAAACGGCGAAACGACTGGGGTGCCTGACGTGGAGACCACGGGCACGTACAAGAGCCGGCCGTCGGCGGTGATCGCTCCCGCAAGGCAACCGCCTGAGACACCGTCGGCGGGCACCGTGAACGTACGAGTCACCGCGTGTGCGGGCGCGTCGATCTCGGTGATCGCCACCCGGGCCTCCTCGCGGTCGAACTCCTCGCTGACGGCGTAGAGGAAATGCCCGTCCGGACTGACAATCACACCTCTGGGTTGGCACGCATCCGTTGGACAGCGGAGGGCGATGCTACTCGTGGTCCGCGTTGCGAGGTCGATGACGGATACCGTGTCGGGTGACGGGTTCGCCGCGTACGCGGTTCGACCGTCCGGGCTCAGCGCGATGCCGCAGGGTCGAATCCCGGGGCCGACGGGAATCGTGTCGGTGATCGAGCGGGTTGCCGTATCGAGAACGGACACGACATCGCGCTGGTCGTCAGTGACGTACGCCACTTCGGCGCCGGCTGCCCGGTGGTCACCGATGGGTGAGGCTGCCCATGCGCTCACCAGGACCAGTGCCGTCGATAGCCTCTTCATGCGGTTCGCTCAGCGTGGCCTATCGTCCACACGTGCAGCTTTCAGTGGCCCGCGCCGGCGTGCGTCGTAGCGCGTTGGATGAGGCGAGGCGTCGGTGTCTCCAGACACGTCTCGAACAGCCCTTCCTCGGCTGCAAACGCGTCGATCGCTTCGGCCAGGCCGAGCGGACTGACAGAGCGCGGAGACCCCAGGTTCTTCTCGGCCCGCACTTGCACCAACCAGCATCCCTCCGCCCACGCGTAGTATACGGATCGCTCCGGCCCATACTGCTCCGACCAGGTCACCGCCTCGCCACCTCTGAAGGGCACCGCGATTCCGCGATCTCGTAGCTCGTCCAACGCTCGCGACGCGCTGGCGAACGCAGCGAACTCCCGCATCGTCGCCACGAACCCGTGCTCGAAACCGTAGCAGGTGGCGAAGAATCCTGTCTCGCCGACCCCGAAGGTCCGCTCGTACTCGCTCCCGCCGCAGACGAAGGTGATCGCCCGTTCGAGCGCCGGTGGGACGGTCGGCGTGGGACTGATCGGTGTCTGGCCTGTGGGCGTCGGCGTGGACGTGCGGGTAGGCGTGCCGGGGTCGAACACGCAACTACAGTCCTGACACCGCCCGTCCACGACGAGGCCGTGCCACATCGTCAAACAGAGATCGCCGCTCTCGCAGGCGTCCCCGCCGCAGACCTCCGGTGGAATGTTCCAATCGCACCCGCGATAGCACGTCCCGTCGATGATCTGCCCGTCACCACACGTCCCGGTGTAGCGGACACCATTGATGTCCGCCGAGCAGGACCCGTCGGGCGCGCACCCCTCGCAGACGAGCGGTGCTCGCGTTTCCGTCGGCGTGGCGACGGGCGTCGGCGCCGCCCCGGGGCACCCCTCGAGCGCCGAGCCGACGCTCTTCACCAGGCAGTCGATCGTCACGAGCGCCGCGCATGGAGCGCCGGGATGGCAGTCGCAGACCGCCGCCAGGCACGCGGTGGACGGGGTGCCGGCGAGGGCCATCCCCACGGCGGTGACCAACTCGTCGATGGTGACGGCGTGGCTCCGATCGCAGTCTCCCGCACATGCACAGCTACAACCGGAGCCGCAGGAGTAGTCGGCACACAGCGTGATCTCGCTGCTCGCGCACGCCAGCGGGGTCGCGGGATCGGGGCACGCTGCGCTGGCGGTGGCCGTGGGCGTTGGAATCGGGGTCGTGCAGCAGCAGCCGGTCGGACACGACGCCGTTTCGCAGACGAGCTCTTCGTCGAGGTCGCATTGCGGTCGCACTGGGGTCGATCGAACCGTCGGGGTGGTCGTCGCCGGCGGCGTCGGCGTCTGGGTGATGCACGCGCACCGGAGACACGGAGAGTCGGTGCACGTGATCGTTTCGTTCTGGCGGCAGGTGTTGATGCTCTGCGGCGTGCACGTTCGCGTCGCGGTCCGCGACGGTGTGGTCGTGGTGCCCTGAGCCGGCGCGAACAGCGAACCGACCATCACCATCAAGAGCGCACTAGGAATCAGATGCGATGTCACCGTGACCTCCGGATACGGTACGCCCGCGATCGAGCGGCCAGTGGGCGTCTGGAAAGAGCACCGGTCAGATCTGCAAGCGCGACACCACCGGGACCCGACTGTCCTCGCCCTGCTCGACGGCGACCTGGACGCCGACCCGCACCGCCGCGATCGAGGTCTCCGCCGCCATGCTCGGGGCGCCCAGATTCTCGTCGCGGGCGGCGACCTCGGGGAGATGGGGCAGGTGCACCCAACCCGCCCGGATCGGCAGGCGGTTCGCGGCGATGTGGTGCAGGATACCGTACATCAGATGGTTGCAGCCGAAGGTGCCGGCCGTGTCGGAGATGTCGGCGGGAATACCGGCGGCGCGCATGGCCGTCACCATCGCCCGGATCGGCAGCGTCGTGTAGTAGGCGACCGGGCCGTCCGGCACGGTGAGGCGGTCCTGCAGGATCACGCCGTCGTTGTCGGCGAGCCGATATCGCGCCCCGTCGTTGAGGTTCTGCGCGATCCGTTCGACCGTGACCATGCTGCGCCCGCCGTACTCGCCGAGCATGACCACGACGTCCGGCCGCACCTCGGCGATCAGGTCCCCGACGACCTCCAACACGGTGAAGAACACGTTCGGCACCACCGCGCCGACAACCGTCGCGCCGCCGATGGTGGTCCCGTCGAGGGCGCGCGCGACGGTCTCGGCGGGGTTGACCGGCGTCCTGCCGAACGGTCCGTAGCCGGTGATCAGCGCTCGGGTCATCCACTACCTCCGTCGGTCGGCCGCGTTCGCGCGCCGAAGGTCAGACACATGCGCGCAGCCTACTACATGTCCGTGCACGTCGCCGCAGCTGATCCGAGACCGTCCACCACCGTAATTCGCTTCACCACGGAGGACACAGAGTCCGCTCCCAGCCACGGCGCGCCGTCGCCGGCTGCGCGCGTGGACGACGCCCGCGGGGCAGGGGGCGCACCGGCCCGTCTCACAAGGTCAACTCAGCGCCGCGACGGCGTAGACCTGGACGGTCTGCACCCGTCCCTTGACCTGGATCCCGCCCAGGGGGCGCCAGCTGAACAAGGGACGCGCCGCCTCCTGCGTTGCCTCGCTCACCAGAATCTCGGTGTCGAACTCCTTCGTCGCCGTCTGCAGACGTGACGCGAGATTGACCGCGTCGCCGATCGCGGTGAACTCCATGCGCGCTTTGGTCCCGATGTTGCCGACGACGGCCTGTCCCGAGTTGATTCCGATGCCCATCCGGAAGCCGTCGCGGCCGCGGGCTTCCCATGTGGCGCGGAGCTCGTGCAGCTCCTGTTGCATCTCGATCGCGCTCGCGACCGCGTGCACCTCGTGAGCGGAATCCTCGACGACGGCGCCGAACGTCGCCATCATGCCGTCGCCGGTGAACTTGTCGATATAGCCGCCATTGCGCTGCACGACCGGGACCATCCGGGCGTAGAACTCGCTGAGCACTTGGACGACTTCCTCGGGCGGCCGGATCTCCGCCATCGAGGTGAAATTGCGGATGTCGGCAAACAGCACGCTGATGCGCCGCCGAGCCCCCGCGAGCTGCGGCCCCTTTCCGTCGCGGAGAATCTGCTCCAGGATCTCGCGCGACAGGTAACCGGAGAAGGCCTGCTCGATGACCTTGCGCTCGCGCAGCCCGGCGGTCATCAGGTTGATCGCCCCCGCCATCTCCTTGAACTCGACCGTGCCGCGCGGCTCGGCCGTCGCCTCGAGATCACCGTTCCCGATCGCCTCGACCGCCGCACGCAGACTGTAGAGCGGAACGGTGACCCCGCGCGACAGCAACACCGCCATGGCCATCGCCAGGACGACGGTGATGACGAACGCCGGCAGCAGGTACTGCCAGACGTTGCCGATCATCGTGTCAGGCGCCCAGCCGAGCTTGACGCCGAGCTCCGCGATCAGGTTGGCGGAGCGATCGAAGACCGGGGCCAAGGCGACGTCGTAGCCGAACTGGAAATCGTCCAACTGATCGTCGAGCCGATGCACGTCCTCGAGGCTCGCCGACCCCGGCTGGCCGGTGACCTGGAACGCATCGCGGGGACCATGCGTGACGCCGGGCTCCTCGCCCGTGTCGAAGGCATAGGCGAGCGTGCGCGGATCGTCGTGCCCGCGCACGAGAAGGAACACATGATCGGCGTTGACGTCCTGCCGGCGGTTGGCGTCGCGAATCGCGTGCAACTGGTTGGCGACGCGCGCATACGCGGCGGTCGCCTCGCCGCCGCGGACCGCGACCTGGGCGACGCTCTCCGGATCGAGCAGCAGCGCGCCAGTGACGGCGATCGAATGAGCCTTGCGGTGCACTTCTCGCTGCAGGAGGTACGTGCAGACCCGATAGCTCGCGGCCGCGAAGAGCCCGGTGCTGACGATCACCAACAGCAACAGCACGAGAAAGAGTTGACCGCGATACGTCATGGCGCGCCGCATCTTTGTCCTCAATCGGCTCACATGCCAGGGACGATATCGCAAGCAGTCCTGGCGTCAGGCGATGCCTGCGATCTCGACGAGGATCCCGGACGAAGGGCATGGGCCACGCCCATGATCCCCCCAGAGCCCCGCGAGCAAGGGGCGTCGTTCGCGGGCTCCTCGCAGCGTGCCTTCCCCCGTGGGACACGGGGAGGTGTCGACGCGCATTCCGCGGAACTCGGCACGCGGGGGGAAGCTCGTCGACGCGCAGAAGCGACAGTTCACCCGCGCACCGCGGTTCGCCTCCATTACTGGCCGCGAGTCACCGCACGCCCTCGATCTGGTAGAGCGGCACGGGCCGGCTGAAGCCCTTGAACTCGTGGTCGCCCAGGCTCGACGCCGTCACACGCTCGTCGACCGCCGCGTGCACCCGGTGGGTGACGAGAATCCGGCCGCCGGGCGCCATCGCGCACACGCGCGCGGCGAGGTTCACGACGGTGCCGATCGCGGTGTACTCGGTACGGCCCTCGAAGCCGATCTCGCCACAGGTGGCGTAGCCGATGGCGATGCCGACGCCGAGCGCGAGGTCGTGGCCGCGCCGGCGCCATTGCTGCGACAAGGCGGCGGTGCGCTCCTGCATGGCGATCGCCAGTCGCACCGCGTCCCACGCCGGGTCGTCGAGGGGAACGGGATCGTTGAAGAACACCAGCATGCCGTCGCCGGTGAACTGGGCGATGGTGCCGCCGTGCTCGAAGATCATCGGGCCGACCGCATGATGGAACTCGCGCAGCACGGCCATGACCTCTTCCGGCTCGGCCGTCTCGGCGAACGCGGTGAAGCCGCGCAGGTCGCAGAATAGCACCGTGATCTCGCGACGGTGGCTGGCGAGGATCGAGTCGCCCCCGGCAGCGATCGCCTCGGCCAGCTGCGGGGTGACGAAGCGCCGGAGCATGTTGAGCCGCTCCACCTCTCGCACCTTCTCGTCGACCCGCTCGCTGAGGCGCGTGTTCCACTCCAGCAGCTCGTCCGTCATCCGCTTCCGGTCGAGGCAGGCCCCGAGCCGGGCGTGGAGCAGCACCGGATCGAACGGCTTCGGCAGGTAGTCCTCGGCGCCGAGCTTGATGCAGGCGATGATGGAGTCCATCTCGTCGACGCCGGAGATGACGATGAACGGGATGGTCTTCAGGCGGTCGTCAGCGCTGCGGTGCGCGAGCAGCCCGTAGCCGTCCATCTCCGGCATCTCGATGTCGGTGAGGACCACGTCGATCGCGTCTGCCGCGAGCACGGCGATGGCTTCGAGGCCGTTGCCGGCCTCGCGCACCTGGTGGCCTTCGGCGCCGAGCGACATCGACAGCATCGCCCGGTTGAGAGGATCGTCGTCGACGACGAGGATCGTGGCGGGTGTGGTGGCCATGGCGTTCATCCTCGCGTCGCGAGTGCGGCTCGCGTCCCCGTCGAACTCCTCGGCGATGCGACTCACCGCGTCGTCCGCGCCGGCGAGGTCGCCGGCACGGGCGCGCGCCTCGAGTGCCGCACAGTGCTGCGCGAGCTCGGTTGCTCCGAAGCTCGCGGCGTTCGATTTCAAGGTGTGTGCGTGGCGGCGGAGCACGTCGGCGTTGCCCGCGCCGGCGGCCTCCGCCATTTCCGCGACCAGCACCGCACCATTGTCGAGGAACGATGCCACCAGGCGGGCGAGCGCCTCGGCGCTCGTGGCGATGGACCTGCAGGCGCGCGAGGGCGGAGGGATCGAGCACCGTCACCCTGGGGCGATCCGCGGCTCGGTTGGGCGTCGCCGCGAGCGCGGCCGCGAGCGCCTCGGGCCGGATCGGCTTGGCGAGGTAGTCGTCCATGCCGGCGGCCAGGCACGCTTCACGATCGCCCTGCATCGCATTGGCGGTCATCGCGACGATGCGCGGCTGGGTACCGGGGCCGTCGGCGCGGATGCGACGGGTGGCCTCCAGCCCGTCCATCTCCGGCATCTGCACGTCCATCAGCACCAGGTCGTACGGCAGGCGATTCACGGCCTCGACCGCTTCGACGCCGTTGGCGGCGACGTCGGCGCGATACCCCATCGATTCCAGCAGCAGGAGCGCGAGCTGCTGGTTCACGTTGTTGTCCTCGGCGAGGAGGATGCGCAGGGGATGGCGCTCGCCGAGCGCGGCGGTCCCATCCCCGTCGACGGCTGCACGCTCGATCGTCCCGCTGCTCAGCAGCGACACCAGCACGTCGAAGAGCTGCGACTGCTTCACCGGCTTCGCCAGGACGGCGGCGAACACCGGATCGATCTCCTCGCCGCCGAGCGACGTGTACAGCACCAGCGGCAGATCGGGCCGCAGCGCTCGCAGCCGATGCGCCAGCTCGATGCCGTCCATGCCGGGCATGTGCATGTCGAGGATCGCCAGGTCGAACGGGTCGCCGCGCTCGATCATGGCGAGCGCCTCCTCGCCCGTCTCCACCGAGTGACCGTGGAGGCCCCATGCCTCCGTCTGCAGGTCGAGGATGCGCCGGTTGATGGCGTTGTCGTCGACCAGCAGCAGATGCCTGCCGATCAGCTCGCTCGGCACGCCCGCCGCCGCGGTGCGCGACGGCACCTCGGCCGCTTCGGCGGTGATGGTGAAATGGAACGTCGAGCCCTCGCCCGCGACGCTCTCCACCCACATGCTGCCGCCCATCAGCTCCGCCAGCCGCTTGCTGACCGCGAGGCCGAGGCCGGTGCCGCCGTACTTGCGCGTGGTCGACGAGTCGAGCTGGCTGAACTCTTCGAACAGGCGGTGAGCGCGATCCGCGGGATGCCGATGCCGGTGTCGCGCACCGCGACATGCACCTGGTCGAGGCTCGTCGCCGGGCTCGGCGGTGAGCACCACCTCGCCGGCCTCGGTGAACTTCACCGCGTTGCCCAGCAGGTTCACCAGCACCTGGCGGAGGCGGGTGACGTCGCCGTTCAGGCCGTCGGGAAGCGCCGGATCGATGAGGAAGGCGAGCTCGAGCCCCTTGCGCGCCGCCGGCTCGGTGACCAGGTCGAACGCCGACTCGATGCACGCCCGCAGGTCGAACGGGTGTGTCTCGAGCTCCAGGCGGCCGGCGTCGATCTTGGAGAAGTCGAGGATGTCGTTGATGATGCCGAGCAGCGACTCGCCGCTCGAGCGGATGATGGTGGCGAACTCGCGCTGGCGCGGCGAGAGGTCGGTGTCGAGCAGCAGGCCGCTCATGCCGATCACGGCGTTCATCGGCGTGCGGATCTCGTGGCTCATCGTCGCCAGGAACGACCCCTTGGCGGCGTTGGCCTCCTCGGCGATCCGCGTCTGCTCGGCGATCTCGCGCAGCAGGCGCGCGTTGTCGACGGCGATCGCCGCCTGACCGGCGAAGGTCTGCAGCAACGACACCTGGTCGTCGCTGAACCCGCCGGCGCGGTTGCCGGCGAAGCCGACGACGCCGACCGTGACCCCGTTGCGCACCATCGGCACCACCAGCGAGCTGCTGCGACCCGCGCCGCGGCCAATCGAGTTCGGGTAGAGTTCGGGAGGCACCGCGCTCCAGTCGCGCACGTGGATCGTCTCGCCGGTCATCGCCGCGTGGCCGAGCGGCGAGGAGTCGTCGACGGCGAGGCGGTCGCCGATCGCCCTGGCCGCGGGACCCGCCTGGGCGACGGCGACCAGCTCGTCGCCGTCGCGCACGACGATCAGGGCGCCCGTGCCGCCGCCGAGCCGGTCGGCGTGGCGAACGACGGCGTCGTAGACCGGCCCGAGGTCGAGCCGCGAGGTGCTGACCGCGTCGAGCACCTCCGTCATCGCCCGCTGACGCGCCAACGACTCGTCGAGATCGTTGAACAGCTTGGCGTTACTGATGGCGATTGCCGCCTGCTCGGCGAACACCTCGAGGATCCGACCATGCCGGGGCTCGAAGGGCCGCACTTCCCTTCGGTTCAGATCGAGACCCCCGTAGATGGTTCCGTCGACGAGGAGGGGGACGGCCACCATGCTGCGCAAGTTCGATCTCGGATCGAGGGCGGAATAATCGTCGTAGAATCGTGTGACGGAGAAATCGATGCCCGCAGCAATCCGAATGCGATACCGCCCGACCAGATCTTGGCGATCCTCATGGGTCGTGGCCATCAGCACGAGAGTGTCACCCTCCAGCATACTCACGCCGGCCCCGTCTGCATCGCACAGACGAGCCGCCCGGGTGACGATGCCGTCGAACACCTTGCGCAGGTCGCCGGGGTTGGCGCTGATGAGCTCGAGGATCGCGCCGGTCGCGGTCTGCAGCTCGAGCGACTCGGCCAGCTCGCTGTTGCGCTGCTCGATCTCGACGAGGAGGCGGGCGTTGTCGACGGCCACCGTCGCCTGATCCACGAAGGTCTTCAGCAGCGACACCTCGGCATCGGTGTAGCCGCCGGGGACGAGACGGGAGAAGGCGACGACGCCGAGCGCGACGTCGTCGCGGACCATGGGAATGGTGAGGGCGCTCTTGGCCCCGGCCCGCCGGCTCGGGGCGTCCGGGAATCGGTCGGCTGGTTCGTCGTCCCAGTTCCTGATGTGGACGATCTCGCGATGCTTGGCACTGGCTCCGAACATGGTGCTGTCGTCGATCGGGATCACGGCGGGAGGCCGAAACGCTGCCGCTTGGTAGCCGGCGCTGGCCAGGACGGCGAGGCCGTCGCCCTGGCGCATCGCCACGCCGACGGCCTCGCCCTGACGCATCGCCACCAGCGCGCCGGTGCCGCCGCAGAGGCGATCGGCCTGGCGGGCGAGGGAATCGAATACCGGGGTCAGGTCGGTGCGCGCGGTGCTGACGGCGTCGAGCAGATCGGTCATCGCCTCCTGGCGGGCGAGCGACTCGGCCAGATCGTTGAACAGGCCGGCATTGGTGACGGCGATGACGGCCTGGTCCGCGAACGCCTGCAGGATGGGCGCCTGCGCCGGCGTGAACGGCCTGACCTCGCCTCGGGCCAGGTGGAAGTTGCCGATGTGCTTACCCTGCCGCACCAGTGGAACGACCATTCTGCTGCGGTTCCGTGTCGCGCGCACGAACTCGGCAAAGACCGAGTGATCATCGGCCGGGTACAGGCTCTGCACGTCGTCGACCATCATCGGGCGATCGATGTCCTGCAACTGCTTGATGGCCGGCATGACACGGCCCACCAAGGATCCCGAGGCAGAAGCGTCGACCGCAACGATGGCCGTCCGGTCGTCGCGAATGAGGATCACCTGGCCCTGGTCGGCGTCGCACAGCTTCTGCGCCTGAGCCAGGATGCCCTGGAGCACGGTGCTGAGCTCGCCCGGATGCTCGCTGATCAGCCGCAGCACCTCGGCCATCGCGGTCTGCAGCGCCAGCGCCGCATCGAGGTCGTTGAAGAGCTTGGCGTTGCCGATGGCGATCGCCGCCTGCTCGGCGAACACCTCGACGATGCGCCCGTGGCGCGGCTCGAAGGGGCGGATCTCCGTGCGGTTCAGATTGAGGTTGCCGTACACGGCACCGTCGACGAGCAGGGGCGCGGTCAGCATGCTGCGCACGTTCGGCAGCGACGGGTCGAGGGCTGAATAGTCGTCGATGAACTGCGTGACGGAGAGATTCGCGACCGAACGGATTGGAATGCGATAGCGCCCGACCAGACCCTGGTGATCGGGGTTGCTCGTCGCCTGCAACAACAAGTGATCGCCGTCCAGCACGCTCACGCCCGCCCCATAGGCGTCGCACAGACGCGCGGCTTGGGCGACGATGCCGTCGAACACTTTGCGCAGGTCGCCGGGGTTGGCGCTGATGAGCGCGAGGATCTCGCTGGTGGCGGTCTGCAGCTCCAGCGACTCGGCAAGATCGCTGTTGCGCTGCTCGATCTCGCGCAGCAGGCGGGCGTTCTCCACCGCGGTGGCCGCCTGGTTGACGAACGTCTGCAGCAACGTCACCTCTGCATCCGTGTAGCCCCCGGCGGGCTTGCGGTAGAAGCCGACCGCCCCGATCGCCTGATCGTTGCGGATCATGGGGATCACCAGGACGGACCTGTCCCCGCTCTTTCTCGCGGGACTGTTGGGATAGAGATCCGGGTTCGCCTCGAGGTCTCGCACGTGAACGATCTGGCGGCGCACGACCGAGGCGCCGCCGGTCGAGGATTCGTCGATCGGGGCCAGCTTCCGCGCCGCCGCCCGCACGGTCGGATCGGCGGAGAACGACACGCTCACGAGGTGGTCGTCCTCGCACACCACGACGCCGGCGTCGGTGCCCGGGCAGAGGCGGCTGGCGTGACGGGTCAGCGCGTCGAACACGGGCTGCAGATCGGTGCGCGCCGTGCTGACCGCGTCGAGCACGTCGGTCATCGCCCGCTGGTGCGCCAGGGACTCGTCGAGGTTGTTGAACAGGTTGGCGTTGCCGATGGCGAGCGCCGCCTGCTCGGCGAACGCATTGACGATTCTCGCCTCCCGTTCGTCGAACGGGCGCACCGCGGTGCGATACACCCCCAACATTCCGTACAGCCCTGCATCGAGGCGCAGGCCGACCATGACCATGCTGCGGACGTCGTCCGGTACCGTCTGCCCTCGCGCCCGAAGCACGTGCATGTCTTCGAGCCGGAGGGGATCGCCGCCGCCCAGGAGCGCCTTGGTCTCCGCCGCAACCGGCACCGATGAGCCGACGACTTCCGGATGCCCCGGATTCGCCACGAACGTCGCTGCGTCACCATCGAACCGCCACACGACCCCGGCGTCGGCGTCGCACAGCCGGACCGCACGTTCGATCAGGCCGTTCATCACGGCGGCGAGGTCACCCGGATGGGCGCTGATGAGGGCGAGCACTTCGCTGGTGGCCTTCTGGAGGTTCAGCGACTCACCGAGGTCCTTGAAGAGGCGGGCGTTGGCGACCGCGAGCGACGCCTGCTCCCCGAAGGTCGCGAGCGCGGTGAGCTCGTCCTCGGTGAACGGCCGCACCTCGTGGCGGTACATGTGCAGCGCGCCGACGTTGGCCCCTTCATGGATGAGCTGGACGAAGGCGTAGCTGCGCACGCGGCCAACGGTTGCCACCTGCTCGAAGTATGGGTCTCCCTTCGCCATCGCGGCGAAATCGTCGGTGTGGAACGCGCCGCTGAACACTTCATGGCTCTCGGCCACTACCGGGGCCGCGGTCCCGACGTAGGGCTCCATGGCCGGGCCGTGCGACGCCACGTAGCGAATGGCTCCACCCTCGCCCATGGTGATCGAGCCAGCCTCTCCACCGCAGAGCTCGGCCGCCTTGGCGAGGATGCCGTGGAGCACCTTGGTCAGGTCGCCGGGGTGCGCGCTGATCAGCCGGAGCGTCTCGGTCGTGGCCGAGAGCATGGTCCGAACGAACCGCGAGCTCGCAGTCGGCCCCTCGCCGTCTCGAGCGTCCGTGGCCCTCATGTGGGCACGGTGGATAGGTCGTGCCGGGGTGACGGTCAATGGTCAGCCAGCCGTGATCTGACGAACTGTCGTGCCGCCGTCGCAGCTATTCAGAGCGAGCGTGCGACCGGGGTCGAACCGGCGACGCGTCTGCCGCCCGCGGTGCGCTGCGGGGACATTCACCGCGATCATCGAGCCGAGCGGGTCGTGCAGCCCTCGGTCGCAAGGTCCTGGACGACAGGCTGCAGAGCGACGAGGATGTCGATCATCGCCGGCTCGAAATCGACGTTGCTCATCGCCGCGAACACCGCGCCGCTGCACTGCTCGCCGAGCAGCTCTGTGCGCAGCGCATCACGCGCACGAACAGCGGCCACCACATCCACGTCGAGCAGCCCCAGCTCGTCACCGATGCGGCGCGCGTCGTGGTCGAGGCCGTACGCCACGGTTGCACGAGCCTCCCCTGCGACGGCGTGCCGCCCAAGCCGGACCCACTGCTGACGCCGCTTCCGTGCGCGCTGCGTCCGTGACGGAGCCCGGCGTCACGAGAGACGCCGTTGACCCGTGGCCAGTGAGGCGCGCTCGCGGAGCGTCGCGCGCCGGGCCCTCGGCGTGGTCGGCAGGCTTGGCTCGGCGTACTGAACCACTTCGAAAAGCACCGCCAGACGCGTACCAGTCGGGAGAGGATCGAGAACCGCCACGGCAGCGTCAGCGTTCTTGCCGATGCTGGACGGCCTCATCGCCGCTCGGATGAAGCGGAACACCAGAACCGCGCCGGGAACCCCCACCGCTGCATCTCCAAATACAAAGGCGGCGGCAGAGGAGAAATCCTCGCCGCCGCCAGAGGTTGCCTCGAGAGCGGGCGACCGGGGTCGAACCGGCGACGTCCAGCTTGGGAAGCTGGCATTCTACCGCTGAATTACGCCCGCGGAGAGTTGCTCGGACCGTAGGGAAGCTGCTGCCCGTTGTCAATTCAGCGATGGCGTCAGCCCGGTGGGCGTCGGCCGTCGCCGTGGGATTCGCGCTTCGTCACCGGCATCGAGCTGTTCGTCGACGGCGGCGTCGCGCAGATCTGACGGTCCCTACCTCTGCATTGCTCACGGGACGTCGGGGTGACGACGGACGAGGATGGCCGGGGCGTCGCTATCTCCCAAATCGGTGAGGCGCGTGAAGCGATCACGCAGCGCCGCCGGAGCGCGCAGCCACATCGGTGCCGGCATCAGCAGGTACCGTGGCTCCTCGCCGCCGGCGACGGGATCGTACACCGGCATCGCGCCGCCCCAGTAGAAGAGCGTGCCGTAGTCGAGAGCGGGAACGGTGTACACCGCGGCGGGGTCGGTGACGACCGAACGCAGCGCCGCGGCGAACTCGCGCCGCGTCTCGACCGCGCCGATCGCCGGAAGAATGACCAGACGGACGGCGAGGGCGAGCGCCGACGTCAGCACCACGACGGAGACGAGCAGCCAGCGCGGCCGCGACAACACGGCGGCCAGCGCGCCGACCAGCGCCGCGCCGGCCGCGCCGGCGAGCAGGAGGGCGAAGAGCCCCTGTTCGCGACACGCCGCGACGATGGCGGTCAGGTGCGCGACGCTGCGGCCGCTCCCGAACCCGGGCAGCCACGCGAGAACCGGCAGGCCGGCGTGTTCCGCTCCGGCGGCGATGGCGAGCAGCGCGCCGACGACGGCGATCGGCCAGAGCAACGCGATCAGCAGACCGCGCAGGGCGCCCAGCGATGCCAGCCCGCGCCACACGCGCTGCACCCACCAGCCGATCAGCAGGGCGACGGAGGGGTAGAGCGGCAGCAGGTAGACGCCGCGCTTGCTGCTGGCGACGGCGAACGGCGCGAAGACCGCCAGGCTCCACAGCAACGCAAAGAGGCGCGGATCGCGCCGATCGATGCTCGCGCGGTCCCACCACAGGGCGAGCGCGGCATTGGGGATCAGCAGCGTCCAGGGCAGCAGCCCGGCGAGGAGCACGCCGACGAGGTATCCGAAGCCGTGGGCGTGCCCGAGGCTGGCCGACTTCGCGGCGACGATCCGCACGAGGTTCTCGTTGGCGACGATGGCGAGGAAGGCGCGACCGCCCTGCGCGGCGGCGGCGGCGTACCAGGCGCCGGCGACCAGCGCCACGAACAGGAGGCCGCGCAGCGGACGCAGGCGGCGCAGCGGCGCGAGGCTGCGATCGACGAGGCAGAGCAGGGCGATCTGCAGCACCGGGATGGCGAGGCCGGGGATGCCCTTGGCGAGCGTCGCCCATGCGGCGCCGAGGTAGACCAGACAGAGCCAGACCGCACTCTCACGGCGACGGAAGAGCAGGAGGCCGGCGAAGACCAGGGTCAGCCCGAAGGCGAGCGTCATGTCGACGCGCGCCGCCGTCGCGGCGCGGAGCCACTCGAAGCTGGTGAGCAGCACCAGTCCGGCGGCGCCGCCGGCGATCGGACCGATCGCCACCGCGGTCGCGCCGGTGACGACCAGCGCCGCGGCACCGCTCTGTGCCGCCGACGGCAGCCGCGTGCTCGCCTCGTCGACGACGCCGCGCGCGCGCGACGCGATGCCGGCGAGCCAGTAGAAGAGCGGCGGCTTGCGCGGCAGCTCGACCGCGTTGCGACGCGGCAGGATCCAGCGGTTGTGCGCGACGAGGTCCTGCACGACCACCGCCTCGCGCGGCTCGCCGCGGGTGTGGAACGGCGTCAGCCCGAGCCCCCAGAGTTGCAACACCGCCCACGTCAGCGCCACCACCAGCAGGGCCAGCAGCGTTCCCGGCCAGCGCACCGGTGGTTGCTCGATGGTCATCCCCGCCGGGACACCACAAGCGCGGACGCGATGCAACGCGCGGTCCGGGACCGCGCGCGCTGGTTTGCCCGCTCTCGGGGTTGTCTGTAAGGCTCGGACTGTCCCCATGATCGGCCGGCTTCTTGTGTCTCACCTGTGGCGTGGCGTCCTTGTCCTGGCGGCGCTCGCGGCACCGGCGGCCGCGGCGAGCCCGCCGGTGACCGTCACCGTCCGCGAGCCGGCGGGCATCCCGCGCCAACACTGGCCGCTGACCTTCAGCGTTCCGTACGCGCGCGGAGCGCTGCGCAAGGATGAGACGGTCAGCGTGCGCGACGACACCGGTGCCGCGCTGCCGGTGCAGAGCCGTGCGCTGAGCACCTGGCCGGACGGCTCGACCCGATGGCTGCTCGTGGATACGCAGGTCGGGCTCCGGGCCAATCAAGTGCGACGGCTGCGCGTCGAGCATGGGCCGCGCGGCCACACGGGCGCCGTGCTGAAGGTCACCACGGGCGCCGAGGCTATCGACGTCGACACCGGCGCCCTGCGCTTCAGCATCCCGCGCTCCCACTTCGCCCTGCTCGAGGGGCTGCGTCCCGCGGGCGAGAAGCGCCCGCTGAGCGGCGCCGTCGGCAGCGTGCTCGTCGCCGGCGAGCGCCGCGGCGACGCGCAGCGGCCCACCGACGTACGGGTCCTGGAGGAAGGGCCGCTGCGCACGCGCATCGCGCTCACCGGTACCTACGGCAACGGCTTCGACTACGAGATCCGCCTCGACGCCTACGCCGGCCAGCCGTTCGTGCGCGTCCTGCACACCTTCATCAACCGTTATCCCAAGCCGTTCATCAGCGTGCCCCGCATCGCCATCGATCTGCCGCTCGGCGAGATCAAGCCGGGCAGCTATCGCGCCGGCGTCGTCGACGGCCGCCCGCGCGGCGACGCGATCCCCGCCGACGGGGTGCATCTCGTGCAGCGCGACAACACGACGGCCGAGATCGGCGGCGGCGCCGAGCCGCTGCAACTGGCGGGCTGGGTCGAGCTCCCCGGTGCGCGCGTCAGCGTCGGCGTCGCCGCGCGCTGGTTCTGGCAGGAATATCCGCAGAGCTTCGACGTGCGCCGCGACGGCCTCTCATACAATCTCTGGGCGCCGCAGGCCGATCCCGCCAACGCCGGCGTCGGCGCCGCCAAGACGCACGAGTTCGCGATCTGGGTGGCGGGCCCGCGACGGCTGCCAGCGGGCGTCGGCGCGGCGCTGACCGAGCCGCTCATCGGCGTCGTCGATCCGCAGGTCATCGCCGCGAGCGGCGCGCTGCCCGACGCCGTGGCGCCGCGCGAGCCCGGCGCGCGCTTCGCCCGCAACGCGGCCGACGGTGCGCAACGCTACCTGAAGCGGAACACCCAGGAGCAGTGGAACGACTGCGGTCGCGTCCACTGCACCGAGCCCGGCCTCGAGCGCGTGCGCACCGGCGCCTTCGGCATGTGGAACTGGGGCGACTGGAACTTCCGCGGCTACCAGGACACGGTGAAGGGCACCGACAGCTGGGGCAATCTCGAATACGACACGACCGAGGTGCTGGCCCTCACCTATGCCGCGACCGGCGATCCGGCGCTGCTCGACGCCACCGCCGCCGCGGCGCGGCACTACGGCGACGTCGACGTGATCCACGCCGCGCCGGCGCGGCCGGAGTGGGTGGGGATGAACCACCCCAAGAACCCGCTGCACTTCTCCTTCCAGCTCGGCGGGCCCGACCTCGGGCACACGTGGGCGCAGGGATTGATCGACTACTACTACCTGACCGGCGACGAGCGCGGACTCACGGCGGCGCGCGGCATCGCGGACTACCTCGTCAATCGCGCGCAGAGCGGCGTCCTGACCGGCAATCCACGACAGTGGGGCTGGCCGCAGATCGCGCTCCTCGCCGTCCACGAGGCGACCGGGGAGAAGCAGTACCTCGACGCGGCACGCCGCTACGCGAGCGGCGGAATGGCGGCGCATCCGCCGGGCGGCACCAACAACTGGAAGCTCGGCATTCTCGCCGACGCACTCGCCCACACGCACGCCGCCATCGACGACGCGGCGATCCGCGCCTGGCTGCAGAGCTACGCGTCGGCGATCATGGAGGAGCCCGCCAAGGCCGACGCGCGCGCCTTCCCGGCCGTCGCCTATGTCGGCCGCCTGACCGGCAACGACGCGATGCGCGAAGCCGCGCTGCAACGCGGCCGACGTCTCGACCTCGGCTCCTGGGGAAAGCCGTTCACCATCAACGGAAGGATCGGGTTTCGGATCTTCTCGCTGCTGCAGTGAAGCCGGTTGCTCGTCGTGAGGTGTTCGGTCAGAGGTCGATCCCCACGACCTCGCAACCTCGTCACCACTTCGCGCCGTGCGTCACCTTCACCGGCGCGCGCTGGCCGGTCTGTCGTTGCCGGCGGAGCAGGATGTAGAGCGCGCCGGCGCCGCCGTCGCAGGGGCGCGCGCTGGTGAATGCGAGCACGAGCCGGGCGAAGCTGCCGCGCGCCAGCCACTGTGCCAGGCGCGTCTTGAGAACGGGCACCTGGTCCTTCGAGTTGAGACCGCGGCCGTGGATGACGAGCACGCAGCGCTGGCCCTGTTGGAAGGCGCGGTTGAGGAAGCGGTCGACGGCGACGCGCGCCGCCTCGGCCGTGAGGCCGTGCAGGTCGAGATGGGCCTGATAGGCGAAGTCGCCGCGGCGCAGGCGCCGCACGAGACGGCGATCGACACCGGACGCCGCCCCCTCGATGAACTCGACGCTGTGGGCCAGGTCGAACGGACCGGCACCGGTCACCAGATCGGAGAGCTCGGCGAGTGCCTCCGCATCCTCGTCGGTCACTGGTCGCGGCGTCGACGCCGGCGGCGGCGGCGCGATCCGCTGGCGCGCCTCGGCGGACAACGGGCGCACGCCGGTCATCTCGCGCGTGAAGAGGTCGGCCTCGCCGAGCTCCGGCGCAGCCGGCAACGGGACGGGCGGGGGAGGGGGAACCGGGGCAGGCGCGGGCACCTCCCGCCGGCGCTTCAGCTGGCGGAACGGTTGGTGATGAAAGCCGTTCATCGGCGCGCTGGCGGGATCCGCAGTCTGTTTCCGACGCCCCATCGCATCGCCTCCCCCTTGTGGATCTACGGCACGATCGAGGGTTGGGCAACGGTGGACATCGCTCGCATAAACCGGCGCCGCGCGCCCCGTGTGCCGACGGATCGGTGGAGGGCGCCGCTCCGTCGGCGCCTGTTGGTTGGGGGCACCGGGATCCATGCCACAGGCGCCGACGGAGCGGCGCCCTCCAGGTATCAAAACACGCATCCCCGGGCGCTGCGGGCGTTGACCGCGGCGCGGAAATGGTCGAGTCGTCAGCGCATGGCTGCTGAGTCCGACGCGCTCCTCGTCCGCCGCGACCCGCCGCTGGCCTGGGTGGTGGTGAACCGGCCGCAGGCGCGCAACGCGCTGAGCGCGGCGGTCTGGGACGGGCTGGCGGCGGCGATCGAGTCGCTGGCGGCCGACCGCGACGTCCGCGTGATCCTCCTGCGCGGCGCCGGCGAGCAGGCGTTCATCAGCGGCGCCGACATCAGCGAGTTCCGCGCCCTGCGCGCCGACGCGGCGGCCACCGCCGAGTACGACAAGCGCTCGGGGCGTGCGTGGGCGGCGTTGATGGCGACGCCGCAGCCGATCATCGCGATGATCCACGGCTTCTGCTTCGGCGGCGGCGTCGCGGTCGCGCTCGCCTGCGACCTGCGTTTCGCTTCCGCCGACGCGCGCTTCGCGGTGCCGGCGACGCGCCTCGGGCTCTCCTATCCGTTCGAGAGCGTCGAGCGCCTCGTGCAGGTCGTCGGCCCGACGCACGCCGCCGACATCCTGCTGTCCGCGCGCACCCTCACGGCCGCCGAGGCGCTGCACGCGGGGCTGGTGAATCGCGTCGTGCCCGCGGACGCCCTCGAGGCGAACACGCGCGACTACGCGCTCGCGATCGCCGCCGGCGCTCCGCTCACGGTGGCGGCGCACAAGCGCGCCATCCAGGAGGCGCTGCGCGCGCCCGCCGACCGCGACATGAAATCGCTGCGCGAGGCCATGCGGCGCTGCTTCGACAGCGCCGACTACCAGGAAGGGATCGCCGCCTTCCTGGGGAAGCGGCCCGCGCAGTTCCAGGGCCGATGACCGCGACCGCGGCCGGCGCGCTGCGCGGCGTCCGGGTGCTCGACCTGACGCGCTACCTTGCCGGCCCGTTCTGCACGATGCTGCTCGGCGACATGGGCGCCGACGTGGTCAAGCTCGAGCCGCCGAGCGGCGGCCGCGAGTTCGGCGGCGGACCGGCGCACGCGAACTACTTCTTCCTGTCGGTGAACCGCAGCAAGCGCAGCGCGACGCTCGACCTGCGTACCCCGGCCGGCCGCGAGGCCTTCCGGCGCATGGCCGCACAGGCGGACGTCGTGGTGGAGAACTTCCGCCCCTCGGTGATGCCCGAGCTCGGGCTCGGCGCCGACGCGCTCCGCACCGCGAACCCGCGGCTGATCTACTGCAACGTGTCCGGCTTCGGCGCCGACGGGCCCTACGCCGAACGCCCCGGCTTCGATCAGATCGCCCAGGGCATGTCGGGCCTGATGAGCGTCACCGGCATCGAGCAGCCGACCCGCGCCGGCATCGCCATCGGCGACGTGCTCGCGGGCATCTTCGCCGCGCACGGGATCGCGCTCGCCCTCTACCATCGCGAACGCAGCGGCGAAGGGCAGGTCGTGTCCACGTCGCTGCTCGAAGCGCTGGTCGGAGTCCTCAGTTGGAGCGCCGGCATCTACTTCGCCACCGGCACCGCGCCGCCGCTGGCCGGCAACCACCACCCGCTGGCGGCGCCGTACGGCGTCCACCGGGCCCGCGATCGCGCCTTCAACATCGCCTGCGGCAACGATCGTCAATGGCGCGCGCTCTGCCTCGCGGTGGCGCTGCCGGAGCTCGTCGACGATCCGCGTTTCAAGACGCCGATGGCGCGCGTCGGCGAGCGCGCCGCGCTGACGGCGGCGTTGGAGTCGCGCCTGGCGACGCGCGACGCGGCCGAGTGGGTCGACCCGGCTCAACGCCGTCGACGTCCCGAGCGGGCCCATCAACGACATGGCCGAGGTCTTCGCCGACCCGCAGGTGCACGCGCGCGAGATGTACGTCGAGCTGCCGCACCCGATCCTCGGCACGGTCAAGACGACGGGCATTCCGGTGAAGCTGAGCGCCAGCCCGGGGGCGATCGAGCGCCTCCCGCCGGAGCACGGCGCCGACACCGACGCCGTGCTCGCCGAGTACGGCTTCAGCCCGGCGGAGATCGCGGCGCTGCGGGCCGCCGGCGCGGCATGACCCCGGCGCTCGTCGTGCGGGGCGGGGCCGTGCTCGCCGCCGACGGCTGGCGCGACGACTGCGAGGTGCACGCGAGCGGCGGCACGATCACCGACCTGCGGGCCGCCTCGCCGGCGATCGGCGAAGCGCTCGACGCCCGCGACGCGCGGGTCGTGCCCGGGTTCGTCGACCTGCACGTCCACGGGGCGGGCGGCGCGATGTTCGAGGATGCCGATCGCGACGGCGTCCGCCGGATCCGCACCATGCTGGCGGCGCACGGCACGACGGCGCTGCTGGCCACCATCGCCGCGCTGCCCCCCGAGCCGCTGCAACGCGCCGTCGCGACGATCGCCGCCGCCATGGCCGACCCCGGCGGCGCGCGCATCCTCGGCATCCACCTCGAAGGCCCGTTCCTCAATCCACGGCGCGGGGGCGCGCAACGGACGGACTGGATGCGCGATCCGTCGATCGGGGAGCTCGATCGTTTGCAGTCCGCCGCCGGGGGAGCGATTCGCCTGCTGACCATCGCGCCGGAGCTGCCCGACGCGTTACCGCTGATACGCCATGCCCGCAGGCGCGGCATTCGCGTCTCCCTCGGGCACAGCGAGGCCAGCGCCGCGCAGGTCGAAGCGGCGATCGCCGCTGGCGCGACGCAGGTCACGCACTGCTTCAACGCGATGGCGCCGCTGCATCATCGCGAGGTCGGGCTCGCCGGGGTGGCGCTCGTCGACGATCGCCTGCGCATCGAGGTCATCGCCGACGGCGTGCACGTCGATCGTCGCGCCCTCGCGCTCGCGGTGCGCAGCAAGCCGCGCGGCGGGTGGCTGCTGGTCAGCGACGGCGTCGCCGCGGTCGGGCAGCCGCCCGGCGCGCTGCAGCTGTTCGGCGCCGCCTGCATCGCCACCGACGCCGTGCGCCAGGCCGACAGTGGCCGGCTCGCCGGCAGTTGCCTGACCCTGGCGGCGGCGGTGTGCAACATCCGCCGGTGGCTGCCCGATTTACCCGACGAGGCGATTCTCGACGCCGCGAGCGCCGACCCAGCCGCGGCGGTGGGCTGCGATGATCGGTTCGGCCGCATCGCGGTTGGGCGTCCCGCCGACCTGGTCGTACTCGACCGCGACTGGCGCCTGCGGGCTGTCGTCCTGGCCGGCGAGGTGCGTCCGCCCAGCTGATACGTCACCTCGCATGTATGCCGGCAACCTCCCGATTACCCACAAAAAACTGGTTGAGCAGATGACTGGCCGCGCTATCCTGCCGGCGCGAAGGAGGAATGGTCATGCGGCGTGGAGCGGCAATTGTGGCGGGAGCGGCGCTGTTGGCGCTGGGGTGGGGTGGACGTGCACAGGCGCAGTCGCACCCGGCGGTGAATCGGCCCGAGATCAGAGAGGTCGGCGATCCGATCCTCATCTCGCGGCGGACGCTGGCGCGGGAGATGACACGAAATTCCGACCTGCGCGACTGGGTTCGCCTCTATGGTGTGCCCGACTACGCCGAGGTCCAGGAACTCGAGATCGACGAGCCCTTCGCGCCGTACGAGGTGCGCCTCTACTACATAAAGGGCAACTCGTACCTGGCGTTCGGTCGCGTGCACGTGGCGCCGACTCTCTATGACTACGGCGTGCGCAAATACATCGGCCACATCGACCCCTCCGAGCTGGATCGCCTGCTGACGGCCCAGCCCGCCGTGGATGTCGCATTGGCGCCGACGGCCGAGCCCGAGACGTCGCCACCGTGGATCGTGGAGACGACGGCGGTCGAGGGACAGCCGCTGACTCAATAGGTTGTCAGGCTGCTCGGGTGTGAGTTGCCAGGCCAGCGGGGCGGTTCCGCCCCGCTGGCGGGCGAACACCGAGCAACCGAACGCCCTGTCTTCTCACGCGCCCGTGAACTTCGGCGGGCGCTTCTCCAGGAACGACATCAGCCCCTCCTGGAAGTCCTGCGAGCGGAACAGCAGCAGGAGCTGCATCAGCACGTGGTGCGAGTGGGACGAGAAGTCCTCGCTCAAGCCGTGTCGATAGAGGCGCTTCATCGCGCGGATCGCCAGGGGCGCGTTGCCGGCGATCTTCGCGGCCCAGCGATGGGCTTCGTCGAGCAGGCGATCCGCCGGTACCACCGCGTTCACGAGGCCGAGAGTGCAGGCGCGCTCGGCGTCGATGTCGTCGGCGATGAAACCGATCTCGCACGCCTTGGCCCAGCCGACGAGTCGCGGCAAGTACCACGTGCCGCCGCTCTCCGGGACGATGCCGCGCTTGGCGAAGCCCGGCAGCAGGCGGGCGGTGTCGGCCATCAGCCGCATGTCGCAGCCGAGCGCGAGATCGAGACCGTAGCCGGCGGCCGGGCCGTTGATCGCGCAGAGCACCGGGGTGTCGATCTCGTGCAACACGACCGTAGGCAGCGTCGCGCGTCCCGAAGTGCGCCGCGCCGCCGCCCGGCGCCAGCGCGCCGGCGCCGCCGATACCCTGGCCGGCCATGGCGTCCTTGATGTCGAGGCCGCTGCAGAAGCCGCGGCCCGCGCCGGTGATGATGATGGCGCGCACCGCGGTGTCGCGATCGCCGTCGTCCAGGGCGTCGCGCAGGGCCTCGAGCATCGCGAAGCTGATCGCGTTCATCCGCTCCGGGCGGTTGAGCGTGATCACGCCGACATGGTCGGACTTCTCGTAGAGCAGATCGGGCATGGGAACTCCGCGGCGCGTCAGGCGGCCGCTCGGCGGACGGCGGCGAACGCGCCGTCGGTGACGTCGAGGATCTGGTCGATGTCGCGTCGCCTGATGCGCGGCCGACACGAACCAGTTGTGGTACGGTGTCAGGTAGACACCGCCCTCGGCGCAGGTCGCCGCGAAGGCGCGGCTGCGGGCGAACTTGACGTCGTCTACGAAGGTCATGAACGGCAGCGCCGGCGGGCCGGAGTAGGTGATCGGCAGGCCGTGCGTCGCCGCCTGCGCCTGCATGCCGCGCTGCAGGCGAGCGCCCATCGCCTCCATGTGGGCGATGGCGCCGCTGGCCTCGAGCTCGGCGAGGCAGGCGAGGGCGGCAGCCATCGGCACGGCGCTCGTGAAGTACGAGCCGGTGAAATAGACGCGCTCGGCCGCGCCCTTCAGCGCCTCGCGGCCGACGCAGGCGGCGAGCGGGTAGCCGTTGGCCAGCGCCTTCGCGTAGCAGGCGAGGTCCGGGCGCACGCCGAAGCGCTCGCCGGAACCGCCGAGATGGAGGCGGAAGCCGGCGCGCACGTCGTCGAGGATCATGACGGCGCCGGCGGCGTCGCACAGGGCACGGATACCCGGGAGGAAGCCTTCGACCGGCAGCTCCTGATCGTGGAAGGCGTCGTGACGGAACGGCGAGACGATGATCGCGGCGAGCTCGCCGCGATGCGCATCGACGACGCGGCGGACGCTGTCGAGATCGTTGTAGGTGAACGTGCGTACGTTGGCGGTGTCGGCGGGCGTGACGCCGGCGGGCGCCGGCGTGCACCAGGCGTGCGCCCCGTGGTAGGCGCCCTCGGCTTTCGCCACCTAGCGGGCGGCCGGTCTGCTCGCGCGCCACTTCGACCGCCCAGGTGCACACGTCCGAGCCGTTCTTCGCGAACGCGGCCCAGTCGGCGAATGGCGTGATCGCCACCAGTCGCTCGGCCAGTTCGACCCAGCGCCGGCTCGGGGCGTTGAAGCAGTCGCCGTCGGCCATCTGCGAGCGCGCCGCCTCCTCGACCTTCGGATGGCGATGGCCGAGGACGATCGGTCCGTAGGAGCACATCAGGTCGATGAACTCGTTGCCGTCGACGTCCCACACACGGCAGCCCTCGCCGCGCGCGAAGAAGTACGGATAGGCCCCGCCGACGACCATGCGCGGCGACTGGTGCCCGTAGACGCCGCCGGGAACGACCCGGCGGGCGCGCGCGAGCAGATCCTCGCTCTCGGCGTAGCGACTCGCGGCCATGTGCGCGTCCTCCGATCGGGACGCTACCAGCGGAGCGCTCGGCGTGGCAACGAGGCGTCGGCGCGGGTCACGCCGCGCCGCGACCCGCGCGGGGCTCACGCGCCGCACTCCCCGGGGGCGTCGACGCCTTGGCGGCAGCGGCGAGCTTCTCGCGCGTCTGCGCCGTGATGATGCCGTCGTCCTTCAGCCCGGCGGTGCGCTGAAACGACTGGATGGCGTTGACGGTCACGGAGTCGATCTTGCCGTTGATCTCGCCCTGGTACTCGTTGATCGTGGTCAGGTTGCGCTGGACTTCCGAGACCACGGTCGGCCGGCGACCTTCTGATCGAGCGCCACGGCTTCGACGTCGACCAGCTCGTTCTGGATCTTCTCGGCCTGCTCGCGGGCCCGGTCCTCGACGCTCTTGCTGGCTGCAGCCGACAGCCGCAGCAGCAGCAGCGCGGCGACGGCGATGCGCAGGGCGGTGGCGCGGCGAGCCATGGACACGATCACTCTCAGATCACCTTGTTCAGCGGATACTCGATGATGCCGACGGCGCCGTGCTTGAGCAGCTGCGGGATCAACTCGCGCACGACCGCTTCGGCGATCACCGTCTCGACCGCGAACCACTCGGTCTTGTAGAGCGGCGAGACGGTCGGCGCGGTGATGCTCGGGATCATGGCCATGATCGCGTCGAGCTTCTCCTTCGGCACGTTCATCTTCAGGCCGACCTTGGCCTCGGCCTGCAACGCGCCGTTGAGCAGCAGCGAGATCTGCTCGATCTTCTCGCGCTTCCACGGATCCGCCCAGGCGCCGTCGGTTGGCGACCAGCTGCGGGTTCGACTGGCAGAGCTCGTGGATGATCTTCAGGCCGTTGGCGCGGAGGGTGCTGCCCGTCTCGGTCACCTCGACGATGGCGTCGACCAGTCCCTGCACGACCTTGGCTTCGGTGGCGCCCCAGGAGAACTCGACGTCGACCTCGATCTTCCGCTCGGCGAAGTAGCGCTTGGTGAAGCCCACCATCTCGGTGGCGATGCGCTTGCCGTGCAGCTGCTCGATCGTCGGTGATCGGCGACGCCTGCGGCACCACCAGCACCCAGCGCGTCGGCCGCATGCTGGCCTTCGAGTAGACGAAGTCGCAGACGACGTGGACGTCCGAGTCGTTCTCCAGCGTCCAGTCCTTGCCGGTGATGCCGGCGTCGAGCACGCCGTCCTCGACGTAGCGCGACATCTCCTGCGGGCGCGCCAGGACGCAGCGCAGGCGTGTCGTCGTCGACGCTGGGGAAGTAGCTGCGGTCGCGCCGGAGATCTTCCAGCCGGACTTGCGGAAGAGCTCGAGCGTGGTGGCTTCGAGGCTGCCCTTGGGAAGGCCGAGCGTGAGCTGTGGCATTGGACGTATGCGAGCCCGGCGGTGGATTTCACGGCTCCTGGAGACGCCGCGCTGGGAGCCGAACCGAGTCGTCGGCAGCTACCACAGGGTTCCGCGTCCGCAACGCACCGGCGGACGTGATAGTGTCGGCGCTGCTGCGGCCGGCGATGGTCGGGATCGTCGCGGCGGAGGTTGCGGAGGATCACGCGCGGCGGCGGCGTCAGCGCGCCTGACGTCGGTTGCCGCGCTCGAAGACGCCGCTAAGACGCGGCGCAGGACGAAGGAGGCGGACAATGCGCCTGGGGGATCTGGCGGCCCTGTTGGGCTGCGAGCTGCACGGCGACGGCGACGGTGGAGATCACGCGGGTGGCGCCGATCGAGAGCGCCGGGCCCGGCGATCTCACGTTCGTCGCCAACCCGCGCTACCTGCGCTTCCTCGCCGACTGCGGGCCTCGGCGGTCATCCTCGCGACCGACGCGCCGCAGACGCCGCTGCCGACGCTGCGCACGCCCGATCCCTACCTCGCCTTCGCGCGCGCCGTGGAGCACTTCCACGTGCCGCTCGACCTGGCCGGCGCGGCGTCCACCCGACGGCGCAGATCGCGGCGACCGCGGCCGTCGGCGCGGAGCGCGGCGATCGGCGCCTACGCGGTGATCGGCGAGCGCGTCCGCATCGGCGCCGACGCGCGCATCGCGCCGCACGTGGTCCTCTACGACGACGTGACGATCGGCGACCGCGTTCATCGCCCACGCGCACGTCACGGTGCGCGAGCGCGTGCGCATCGGCGACGACGTCGTGCTGCACGCCGGGGCGGTGATCGGCTCCGACGGCTTCGGCTATGCGCCCGGCGGACGGCGGCATCCGACGCCTGCTGCAGGGCGGCGACGTGGTGCTCGAGGACGAGGTCGAGGTCGGCGCCAACACCACCGTCGACCGCGCCATGGTCGGGTCGACGGTGCTGCGCCGCGGCGTCAAGCTCGACAACCTGGTGATGGTCGCGCACGGCTGCGAGATCGGCGAGCACAGCATGCTGGCGGCGCAGGTCGGGCTGTCGGGGAGCACGCGCCTCGGGCAATGGGTGCGGATGGGCGGGCAGGCGGGGTCGGCCGGGCACCTGACCATCGGCGACGGGGCGCAGGTGGCGGCCCAGAGCGGGGTGCCCAACTCGGTGCCCGCCGGGGCGACGGTCGGCGGCTACCCGGCGGTCGAGATGGGCGTCTGGCGGCGCGGCGTCGCGGCCTTCGCCCGGCTGCCCGAGCTCTTCCGCCGGGTGCGCCGCCTGGAGCGCCGTCTGGGCGCCGAAGGCCCCGACCAACCTTGATTTGGTCCGGACCGCTTCGCTAGCGTCCGCGCAATTCCGCCGTCTGGTATGTGGCCGTGCGTATTCGCCTTCGCGACATCGAGGAGAGCCTCAAGGAGCTCGTCTTCGAGCGAGCCCACCGGCGAGCTGAACCCGCTGCTCGAGCACGGGCCGATCGCACGACTACGAGTTCCTCGGACCTGCCGGCCGTCGGACGTGCGCTACTACCGCACTGGCCAGGAACTGTTCTTCGAGGGCCAGATGACGCAGTCGCGTCGCCGGCGAGTGCGCGCGCTGCCTGGCGACGCTTCGAGTTCGCGCCACGCTCCCGACTTCGACTTCATCCTCGTCCCGCGCGCACGGCCGCTGGGCCCAGGAGGACCTCGACGACGGCGGCGACGAGCCTGGTGTGGTACGAGGGCGAGGAGGTCGATCTGTCGCCACCGCTGCGCGAGCGCTTGCTGCTCGCGCTGCCGACCCTGCCGCTCTGCCGCGAGGACTGCCGCGGCCTGTGCGCGCGCTGCGGAGCCGACCTCAACGCCGGCGCCTGCGGCTGCGTGATCGACGCGAGCGATCCGCGCCTGGCCGTCCTGCGCGCCCTCCGCCGCGATTCCTGACGAGAACCCAGACCGATATGATCACGCCCGGCGCGCCGCTCGACGGCCGCCAGAAGGAGTACGACCCATGCCCGTTCCGAAGCGACGAACCTCCATCTCGAAGAAGAACAAGCGCCGCGCGCACGACGCGCATCGACGCACCGGCCACCGTGGCGTGCCCGGAGTGCGGCGAGACGCATGGTGCGCCATCGCGCGTGCCCGCACTGCGGCATGTACCGCGGCCGCCAGGTCATCGAGAGTCAACAACTGAGCCGCGGTCGCTCCGACGACATGAGCGGTCCGCTGGCCGATCAGGTCGCCCTGGTCACCGGGGCGTCGCGCGGCATCGGTCGGGGAATCGCCCGTCACCTGGCGGCGCTCGGGGCGCGGACGTACGTCAACTACGTCCGCGACGCGGCCGCCGCGGCGGCGACGGTGACTGCCATCGTCGAGGCCGGCGGGCCAGGCCGAAGCGGTCGGCTTCGACGTCGCCGATCGTCGAGGCGACGACGATCGCCATCGCCGGTATCACCAAGGCGGCCGGCGGCCTGCACATCCTGGTCAACAACGCCGGGATGGCGATCGACAACCTGCTGCTGCGCCTCAAGCCGGAGGAGTGGGATCAGGTCATCGCGGTCAACCTGCGCGGCACCTTCAACTGCACGCGCGCCGCGTCGCGCACCATGCTGCGCGCGCACTACGGACGCATCATCAACATCACCTCGGTGGTCGGGGTGATGGGCAACGCCGGGCAGGCGGCGTACGCCGCCGCCAAGGCGGGGATCATCGGCTTCACCAAGTCGATGGCGCGCGAGCTGGCCTCGCGCGCAGGTCACCGTCAACGCCGTGGCCCCGGGTCTGATCGAAACAGAGATGACCGCCTACTTGCCCGAGGACCGGCGATCGGAGTATCTCAGCTCATTCCGGTTGGCCGACTTGGGAACGGTGGACGAGGTGGCGGAGGTGGTCGGCTTTCTGGCCCGCCGCGAAGCCGGCTACATCACCGGCCAGGTGATCGGCATCAACGGCGGCTTGTACATCTAGTCAGGATTAGGAGGTGGGGATGGCCTCTGCCGGTCGAGCAAAAGGTGCGCGAGATCATCTGCGAGCAGCTCGGCGTCAGCGAGAGCGACGTCACGCCCGAAGCGTCCTTCATCGAGGACCTCGGTGCCGACTCGCTCGACATCGTCGAGCTCGTGATGGCGCTCGAGGAAGAATACGACATGGAGATCTCGGACGAGGAGGCGGAGAAGATCCGCACCGTCCAGGACGTCGTGAACTACATCGAGAGCCACAAGCAACGTGAAGCGATGACGACGCGCTCGCTCGAGCAGGTCGACCCCGAGATCTGGCGGGCCATCCGCGCCGAGGCCGAGCGCCAGCAGACACAACCTGGAGCTGATCGCCTCGGAGAACGTGGTCAGCCGCGCCGTGCTCGAGGCGCAGGGCTCGATTCTCACCAACAAGTACGCCGAGGGCTACCCGGGCCGCCGCTACTACGGCGGCTGCGAGTTCGTCGACGTCGCCGAGCAGCTCGCCATCGACCGCGCCAAGCGCGCTGTTCGGCGCCGAGCACGCCAACGTGCAGCCGCACTCCGGCTCGCAGGCCAACATGGCCGTGTACTTCTCGCAGCTGCAGCCGGGCGACACGATCCTGGCGATGGACCTGACGCACGGCGGGCATCTGACGCACGGCAGCCCGGTCAACTTCTCCGGCAAGTTCTTCAAGGTCGTGCCCTACGGCGTGCGCCGCGAGCGACGAGCGCATCGACTTCGACGCGATGCGCGAGCTGGCGCGCCAGCACCGGCCGAAGATGATCGTCGTCGGCTACAGCGCCTATCCGCGCGCCATCGACTTCGCACCGTTCCGCGCACGCCGCCGACGAGGTCGGGGCGATGATCATGGTCGACATCGCCCACTTCGCCGGGCTGGTCGCGGCCGGGTATCCATCCGTCGCCGGTGCCGCTCGCCGAGTTCGTCACCACGACCACGCACAAGACGCTGCGCGGCCCGCGCGGCGGCATGATCCTGTGCAAGGAGCCGTACGCGAAGAGCCTCAACTCGTCGGTCTTCCCCGGCAACCAGGGCGGCCCGCTGATGCACGTCATCGCCGCCAAGGCGGTGGCCCTGCACGAGGCGGCGACGCCGGAGTTCCGCGCCTACCAGCAGCAGATCGTGCGCAACGCGCGCGCGCTGGCCGACGGGTCTGACCGCGCGCGGCTTCCGCCTCGTCTCGGGCGGCACCGACAATCATCTGATGCTGATGGACCTGCGCAACACCGAGCTCACCGGCAAGCTCGCGCAGGAGACGCTCGAGCGCGGCGCACATCACCGCCAACCGCAACACCGTGCCGTTCGAGACGCGCTCGCCGTTCGTCACCAGCGGCGTCCGCATCGGCACGCCGGCGGTCACCACGCGCGGCATGCGCGAGCCCGAGATGGCCGCGATCGCCGAGCTGATCGCGCCGCGCGCTGGAGCGCGTCGGCGACGACAAGGCGCTGGCCGTCGGTGCGCGACGACGTGATCGCGCTCTGCCGGCAGTTCCCGATCGAGTCGATGGCTTGACGCGGCTGCCGGCGGCGCGATCAGCCGACCGCGCGGGCGGCGCCGTTCTCTGCGCCTGGCAGCGGCGTTGTACAGCGACGCGAGGAACTCCGCGTCGGGCGAGAAGCGCTCGCCCCGCCAGACGACCGTGTCGCGCGCCTCGCCGGCGTCATCTCGGGATAGTCGATGGTGTAGTGCAGGCCGCGGCTCTCCTTGCGGCTGATCGCGGAGATGATGATCAGCTCGGCGACCAGCGCCAGGTTGCGCAGCTCGATCAGGTCGCCGGTGACGGTGAAGTCCCAGTAGTACTGCTGGATCTCCTCCTGCAGCGCGTCGATGCGCTGCAGCGCGCGCGCCAGGCGGCGGTTGGAGCGCACGATGCCGACGTAGTTCCACATGAAGCGGCGGATCTCGTCCCAGTTCTGCGTCACCACCACCGACTCGTCGCTGTCCGTGGCGCCGCCCGGGTTCCAGGCGGGGAAGGCGGGCGGGCTGGCTGGGTCGGCGGCGCAGCAGCGCCGACGGCGTGCTCGGCCGGCGCGGTGGCCGAGCACCAGCGCTTCGAGCAGCGAGTTCGACGCGAGGCGGTTGGCGCCGTGCAGGCCGGTCATCGCCACCTCGCCGGCGGCGTAGAGGCGGCGGATGTTGGTGGCCCCGTCGGCCGTCGTCATCGCGCCGCCGCAGCAGTAGTGCGCCGCCGGGACGACCGGAATCGGCTCGCGGGTCAGGTCGATGCCGTACTGCAGGCAGCGCTCGTGGATCGTCGGGAAACGCTGCAGCAGGAAGTCGCGCGGCTGGTGCGAGATGTCGAGGTACACGCAGTCGTAGCCGTGCACCTTCATCTCGTTGTCGATGGCGCGCGCGACGATGTCGCGCGGCGCCAGCTCGGCGCGCGGGTGGTAGCTCGTCATGAACGGCGTGCCGTCGGGACGGCGCAGCACGGCGCCCTCGCCGCGCAGCGCCTCGCTGATGAGGAACGACTTGGCCGCCGGGTGGTAGAGGCAGGTGGGGTGGAACTGGATGAACTCCATGTTGGCGATCGGCACGCCGGCGCGGTACGCCATGGCGATGCCGTCGCCGGTCGCGATGTCGGGGTTCGACGTATAGAGGTACACCTTGCCGGCGCCGCCGGTGGCGAGCAGCGTCGCGCGCGCGGTCAGCGTCTGCACGCGCGCCGGTGTCGCGCGTCGAGCGACGTAGGCGCCCCAGCACGACGACCGTCTGCGTCGGTGGGATCGCAGCGTCGCATCGGTGAGCAGGTCGATCGCGAGGTGGCGCTCGAGGACACGGATGTTGGGCGTCGCGCGCGCACCGCCGCGACCAGCGCCCGCATGATCTCGCGGCCGGTGGCGTCCGAGGCGTGCAGGATGCGGCGATGGCTGTGGCCGCCCTCCTGGCCGAGGTCGTACTCCGGATCGTCGCTGCTGTCGCGGCGCGAGAAATGCGTGCCCAGCGCGATCAGATCGCGGATGCGCTGCGGCCCGTCGCGCACCACCAGCTCGACGAGGTCGCGGTGGCACAGGCCGGCGCCGGCGGTGAGCGTGTCCTCGACGTGCGCCTCGAACGAATCGTCCGGCGCTCCACACCGACGCGATGCCGCCCTGCGCGTAGTTCGTCGCGCTTTCCGGCATCGGTCCTTGCTGAGCACGCAGAACGTCGCCGTGCCGGGCCGCTTGCAGCGCGAAGGTGAGCCCCGCGAGGCCGCTGCCGATGACGAGAAAGTCCGCGTCCATAGCGTGCGCGAGCTATCTCACTGCCCCGATAGCCAGGCAAGGGGGTCGAAGATTACCGATTGAACGAGAGGGTTCGGACGACCTATTCTCCGCCTCGCGATGAGGTGGAAGGCGGGTCTGTTGGCGGTGTCGTGTGGGTGGCTGTTGTGGCTGCCGTCCGACGGCGTCCGCTGAGATCTACATGTACCGCGACGCCCGCGGCCGGCTGCACTTCAGCAACGCCCCGGCGAATCCCGGCTACGCGCCCTACGCACCCCGCACAGCAGGGTTCCCGGCCATGCGATTCTACAGCGGCTACAGCTACGGCGGGCGCAACGACTCGGCGAGCTCGCGCGCCCGGCGCAAGGCGCTCGATCCGATCATCTGCGAGGTCGCGTCGCGCCACCGCGTCGATCCGGCGCTGGTCAAAGCCGTGATCCGGACCGAGTCGGACTTCATCTCCTACGCGCGTTCGCCCGAAGGGTGCGCTCGGGCTGATGCAGCTCATGCCGGCCACGGCGCGCACGCCACAACGTCTGGCGCGTCTTCGATCCGCGCGAGAACATCGAGGGTGGCGTCCGCCACCTGCGTTTGCTGCTCGATCAGTACAATGGCAATGTGCGCCTCGCGCTCGCCGCCTACAATGCCGGCGATGGCGCTGTGAGCCGCCATGGCGGGGTGCCCGCCGTATCCGGAGACGATCGAGTACCTGCAGCGCGTGCTCGCGCTATCCGCGAGCAGTACAACGCGCGAACCCTGAGCGCGCGACGCGACGGCCCGGGCGCGGTACAGGTCGCCGGCCGTGAGCGTGTCATCCCGGCTGGAAGGCCTGATCGCCCTCCGCCACCTGCCCAACCTCATCAGCATCCTCCGCATCCTGCTGGTGCCGGTGCTGGTCGTGCTCCTGTTGCGCGCCCGAGCCGACGGCGGCGCCGTGTGCGCGGCGCTGACGTTCTTTCTCGCCTGCTGGAGCGACTTCTTCGACGGCTATCTGGCGCGGCGACACGGCATCACCAGCACGCTCGGGCAAGCTGCTCGACCCGTTGGCCGACAAGCTGATCGTCATGGCGGCACTGGTCATGCTGGCCGCCATGCCGCGGACGCCGCGCGTACCGGCGTGGGTGGTGGTGCTGATCGTCGGGCCGCGAGCTGGCCGTCACCGGTCTGCGCGCCATGGCCGCTCAGCGAGGGAATCGTCCTGGCCGCCGAAGAGCTCGGCAAGTACAAGACGATCTTCCAGATGCTCGCCCTGCACGGGCTGCTGCTCCACTACACGTTCTTCGGCATCGATTTCTTCAGCCGGCGGCATGTACTTCCTCTGGCCCTCGCTGGTCCTCAGCCTCTGGTCGGGGGTCGACTACCACGTACGCGTCATCCGGTCGGGTGATGCGGCCTGCGCGAGCGCAGGGCACCGCGCACGGCGGAACGACGCGCGGCGGCATTCGGCGCCACTGAACAATGCGCTCGGCGGTGACGTTTTTTGTCATCCCGAGGGTGCCCACGCGAGGCCCTGCTAGCGCACCTGCAATGGCCGATGCCTGAGGGTGGGTACAGTCCTTGCTCGAATACCGCCTGCATGACGGCCACCAAGACATCCAGGAACGCCCCGCCAGTCGCCAGGCGCGGCTTCACACTGATCGAGCTGCTGGTCGTTGTGGCGATCATCGGCATCCTGGCGGCGATCGCCATTCAGGCCATGGGCCGGTACCGCAGCAGGCCTACGATGCGCCGCCATCCACGACCTGGCCAACGCGGTGAAGGCGGAGGAGGCTTACTACGCCACCTTCCAGACCTACATCACCTTCAACGCGTCGGGCCCGATGACGGTCACCACACCCTCGACGTCGATCTCAGGCACGGTCACCGTGAACATGGTCGCCGCTGGCCCCTCCTTCAGCGGCACCGCTGTGTCGAGCCGCGGGACCGGCAAGATCTATCGCCTACGACAGCATCACCGACACGTACCTGGCGAACTGACCGTGTCGGCGCGCTACTTGGCCCGCGAGAGATACTGACCGTTCTCGGTGTCGACGCGAATCACGTCGTCGACGTCGATGAACGGCGGGCACCTGGACGACCAGGCCCGGTCTCGGTCGTCGCCGGCTTCAGCTGATTGGTGACCGTCGCGCCCTTCATGCCCGGTGCCGTATCGGCCACTTTCAGGTCGACGGTCTTCGGCAGGTCGACGGCCACCGGCGTCGCCTCGTGGAACTCGACCATGCAGGCGCAGGTTCGGGGTCAGGTACTTGGTGCCGTCGCCCAGGGTCTCCGCGTCGAGCGGCATCTGCTCGTAGTTCGCGGCATTCATGAAGTAGTACAGCTCGTCCGACTGGTAGAGGAACTCCATGTCGTGCTGCTCGAGCGTGACCCGCTCGACCTTGTCTTCCGAGCGGAAGCGGTTCTCGGTCTGGGTGCCGCTGCGCAGGTTGCGCAGCTTCGTCTGCACCATCCCGCGCCAGTTGCCCGGCGTGACGTGGACCACGTTGGTCACCCGGTGCAGTTCCTTGTTGTAGGTGATCAGCATGCCGGTGCGCAGCTGCGTGGCGGGAATCACGGCCATAGTTCGACGGAGCCTCCTGGTTCGATGATTTGCGTGCTCCCGCCTGCGGACGGATCGCGAGCAGCACGCCTCAATATGCTTCGGTCTGGGCCCGGGCCCCTCCCGACTCGGGGTCGCGATGCGATCGGCGACCGTACCACCGGTCGTCTGGAGTGGCAACGCGGGCGTCGCGCTCAGCCGGCTTCGGCGCCATCAGCACGAGCAGCATGAGGCGGTCGGGGCCGGGATTGCGGACGGCATGCGGCACCTCGGCCGGGGCGAGCGCCACCGTTCCGGCCGCGGCCTCGCGCGCCTCGTCGCCGATGCGGATGCACGGCGGTGCCCGAGAGCACGTAGTAGACCTTGTCCGAACCGGCGTGGCTGTGCGCCTGCTGTTCCTGCCCGGGCTCGAAGCAGTACACGTCGCAGAACAACCGGTCGGTGGTGAACAGGTTGTTCTTCTTCATCTTCTCGGCCGCGAAGCGGGCCTGCGCGTGGACATCGGCGAAGTGTGACATCGGCGCGCTCCGCATAGCGGGGGCGAGGCCGGAAGCGCAACGGGCACCGCGTTGACACCCCCGGATCACTCGATAGACCACGGACATCATGCAGTTACGGGAAATCAGCCCTGGTAAGGACGAGCACGCGCTGCTCGACGACAGCGTGATCCTGACCACCGTCGACAAGGCGGTCGGGTGGGCGCGCAAGTTCTCGCTGTTTCCGTATCCGTTCGCGACCGCCTGCTGCGCGATGGAGTTCATGTCGCTGTCGATGTCGCCGTACGACATCGATCGATTCGGCGCGCTGCTGCCGCGCTTCACGCCGCGCCAGGCCGATCTGCTCATGGTGATCGGCACCGTCACCTGCCGCCAGGCCCCGATCCTCAAGCGCGTCTACGAGCAGATGGCCGAGCCGAAGTGGGTGATGTCGTTCGGCGCCTGCGCCTCGACCGGCGGGTTCTACGACAACTACACGACGGTCCCCGGCATCGATCGCATCATTCCGGTCGACGTCTACGTGCCCGGCTGTCCGCCGCGTCCGGAGGCCGTGCTCGACGGCCTGATGGCGCTGCAGCGCAAGATCCAGCACCAGAAGCAGAAGCTCGCCGGCGAGGTGACCGAGCCGGTCTGAGCCGCGCCCGATCCTCCGTCCGATCTTCCGTCCGATGAGCGAAAAGATCCTGCTGCGGCACGAGGACGTGCCGGACCTGCGGCGCCTCGACGTCTACGAGCGCGACGGCGGCTATCAGGCGGCACGCACGGCGCTGACCACGACCGAACCCGCAGCAGCTCGTCGAGACTGGTGAAGGCCTCCGGCCTGCGCGGCCGCGGCGGCGCGGGCTTTCCGACCGGCGTGAAGTGGGGCTTCCTGCCCAAGGACAATCCCAAGCCGCGCTATCTGTGCGTCAACGCCGACGAGAGCGAGCCCGGAACCTTCAAGGATCGCCAGATCATCGAGAACAACCCGCACCTGCTGATCGAGGGCACGCTGATCTCCGCCTACGCCATCCAGTAGCCACACCGCCTACATCTACATTCGCGGCGAGTTCGCGCTCGGCGCCAAGGTCCTGGAGGAGGCGATCGCCGAGGCGTACGCGCAGGGCCACCTCGGCGCGAGCATCTACGGCACCGAGCTACGATCTCGACATCTACGTGCACCGCGGCGCCGGCGCCTACATCTGCGGCGAGGAGACCGGGCCTGATCGAGTCGCTCGAGGGCAAGCGCGCCTATCCGCGCATCAAGCCGCCGTTTCCCGCGACGCACGGCGTGTTCGGCTGCCCGACGATCGTCAACAACGTCGAGACGCTCGCCTGCGTGCCGGCGATCGTCACGCGCGGCGCCGACTGGTTCAAGAGCATCGGCCCGGAGAAGAGCCCCGGCCCGAAGCTGTACTGCGTCAGCGGCCACGTCGAGCGCCCGGGCGTCTACGAGCTGCCGATGGGCACGTCGCTGCGCGAGCATCATCTACGACGCACGCCGGCGGCATTCACGGACGGCAAGCAGCTGAAGGCGGTCATCCCCGGCGGGTCGTCGGTGCCGGTGTTCACCGCCGACGAGATCGACGTGGCGATGGATTTCGACTCGGTGGCGAAGGCCGGGTCGCTGCTCGGCTCGTGCGGCATCATCGTCATGGACGAGGACACCTGCATGGTGCGGCGCGCTGCAGATCATCGCGCGCTTCTACCGCCACGAATCGTGCGGCCAGTGCACGCCGTGCCGCGAGGGCACCGGCTGGCTCGAGGATCTGCTGACGCGGCTCGAGTACGGCGGGGCGCGGCCGCAGGACGTCGACCTGCTGCGTCGACGTCGCCGACAACATGATGGGCAACACCATCTGCGTGCTCGCCGACGCGGCCGCGATGCCGGTGCAGAGCTTCGTGACCAAGTTCCGCGCCGAGTTCGAAGCGTCACGTGCGAAGCCGGCGGATGCCCGCATGCACGCGACCCGCTGCTCGACGCCGCCGCGGTCGCGGCGCACGCCTGAGGAACCGATGCCCACGCTCGAGATCGACGGCCAGAGCCGTCACCGTCGCGGACGGCCTCAACCTGATCCAGGCCGCCGAGCAGCTCGGCATCGAGATTCCGCACTACTGCTACCACCCCGGTCTCACCATCGCCGGCAACTGCCGCATGTGCCTGGTCGAGATCGAGAAGATGCCCAAGCTGCAGATCGCCTGCAACACCCGCGTCGCCGAGGGCATGGTGGTGCACACGCAGAGCGAGCGCGTGAAGCAGGCGCGCGCCGCGGTGCTCGAGTTCCTGCTGATCAACCATCCGATCGACTGCCCGATCTGCGACCAGGCCGGCGAGTGCAAGCTGCAGGACTACTACATGGACTACGACCGGCAGGAGAGCCGGTTCGCCGCTCGAGGACAAGGTCCACAAGGAGCAAGGCGCTCGACATCGGTCCGCTGATCATGCTCGACCAGGAGCGCTGCATCCTCTGCACGCGCTGCGTGCGCTTCCTCGACGAGGTCACCAAGACCGGCGAGCTCGGCGTGTTCGAACGCGGCAACCACTGCGCGATCGACCTGTTTCCCGGCAAGCGCCTCGACAACGCGTACTCCGGCAACGTCGTCGACATCTGCCCGGTCGGGGCGCTGACCAACAAGGATTTCCGCTTCCGGGCCCGCGTCTGGTACCTCGAGCGCACGCCCGTCGGTGTGCGCGAGCTGCGCCACCGGCTGCAACATCGACATCCACCATCGGCGCGGCGAGATGTATCCGCTTCCGCCCGCGCCACAATCCCGACGTCAACCAGTACTGGATGTGCGACGAGGGCCGGCTGAGCTACAAACGCTTCCAGGGTGAGGGGCGGCTCCTGCAGCCCGTCGCGCGCGAGCACGACCGCTGGACGGTCCGCACCTGGGACGCCGCGCGTACGGCCGTGACCGAGAAGATCCGCGCCGCGATCGCCGCGCATGGGGCGTCGTCGGTGGCGGCGATTGTTTCGGCGCAGAGCACGAACGAGGAGGTCTTCCTCGCGGATCGACTCGTGCGCGGCCAACTCCAGGGCCGCCTCGCCGGACTGTCGTGGTCGCCACCCGACGCCAGCCACGACGACTTCCTCATCGACGCCGACAAGAATCCCAACGGCGCCGGGTTGCGGCTACTGGCCGCCGACGATGCCGGCATCGAGCAGCTGCTGGCGGCCGCGCGGAGAGGGGACATCCGCGTCCTGCTCCTCGTGCGCAGCGACCTCACCGGTCCGTTCGGTGATGGCGTCGTCGATGCCCTCGGCGACGCGGTCGACTTCATCGTGGCGCTCGACACGCACTTCTCGCGCACGGCGGAGATCGCCGATGTGCTGCTGCCCATCGGCAGCTTCGCCGAGACCGACGGCACCTTCATCAACCGCGGGCGCCGCGTGCAGCGCGTCCGCGAGTCCATCCCGCCGCCCGTGCAGGCGCGTCCCGGCTGGCGCGTGCTGAGCGAGTTGCTCCACGATCTCGGCGGCCCGGCCGTGCCGGTCGATGCCAGCGCGGTCTTCACCGAGCTGGCGGCCTCGTACGCGCCGTTCAAGCACCTGTCGTACACCCGCCTCGGGGATCTCGGCCTGCCGCTCGAGGGCGCGCCGTCGCCGTGACCGCCATGACGGACGAGCCTGAACAGGCCGGCGAGCGCTTCTACGTGGGGACGATCCGCAAGCTGTTCCCCGGCGCCGGCCTGGGAATGGTGCGGTCCGACTCCGGTCGCGAGATTCCATTCGCGGCCGCGCACGTCATCATCGGCGGCGAGGTGCATCGCTTCGACGACTTGCGCGAAGGGATGCGGGTGGGCTTCGACGTCGGGTGGACGTCGCGCGGCCTGCGCGTCACGCTGCTCCAGGTCCGTCCGAACGACGACCGGACGCCACGCGGCCGCGGGCCGACCGAGTAGACCCCCTCAACTCCAGCCGGCGGCGTTGCGCGGGCGCAGCATGCTGCGATGGCGCCAGTGCTGGATCAGGCCGATACCGACGAGCAGGAGGCCGACCAGCGTGATGAAGCGGCCGCCGCTGTCGAGGACGGTGTAGAGATCGCGCTTGGCGTCCGCGTCGCGATAGTCGCCCGTGCCGCGGTGCAGCCCCTCGAGGACGCCCCTGTTGGTCCGCGCCGTCAGGCGCTCGAAGTCCTCGAACGAGGCGCGCGTGTCGATCGGATCCGGAGCGCTGGCGCGGCGCGTGTACTCGGCGACCTTCGGCTGGCTGACGCTCCAGTTGCCGAGCCCCAGGACGATCAGCACCAGCCCGACGGGTAGGGTCGGGTAGCGCCAGAAGGACTGCATGTTCAGGCGCTAGCAACCCCACCCCAGGCTCGCAAGGGCGGGGCGGACGCCTCGTTGTGCCCCGGCACCGGGCAGGGTAGGAGACCGCCAGATGACCGAGCGGACCGCGGCGCTCCTCGAGCGCATGCTCGCCGGCGATCGGGTCGCGCTCGCCAAGCTGCTGACGCTGGTAGAGAACCGAGATCCGCAGGCCGCCGAGGTGATGGGCCGCGTCCACGCTCGTAGCGCTGGCGCGCGGGTGATCGGTGTCACGGGCCCGCCCGGGGCCGGCAAGTCGACGCTGGTCGACCGGCTGATCGGCGCGCTGCGCGGTGCCGGACAGCGCGTCGGCGTCGTGGCGGTCGATCCCTCGAGCCCCTTCTCGGGCGGCGCGGTGCTGGGCGACCGGATCCGCATGCAGAGCCACTTCCTCGACGAGGGCGTGTTCATCCGCAGCCTCAGCGCGCGCGGCAACGTCGGCGGGCTGGCGCGCGCGGCGCGCGATGATCACCCAGCTGATGACCGCTTTCGGCCAGGACATCGTCATCGTCGAGACCGTCGGGGTCGGCCAGAACGAGTTCGACATCATGCGCCTGGCCGAGACCGTGGTGGTCGTGCTCGTGCCGGAGGCGGGCGATACCGTACAGGCGATGAAGGCCGGGCTCCTGGAGATCGCCGACATCTTCGTCGTCAACAAAGCCGATCGCGACGGCGCGGCGCGCATGAAGTCGGAGCTCGAGGTGATGCTGCAGCTGCGGCCGTCGGCCGCCTGGACGGTCCCGGTGCTGCTGACCGTCGCGTCGGACGGCAAAGGCATCGACGAGCTGGTCGCGCAGGTCGAGGCGCACCACGCGTATCTCGGCACCAGCGGCGAGGGCGCTCGACGCAACGCCAGCGGACGACGCACTGAGTTCGCGCGCGCGCTGCGCGACGAGGTCGATCGCCGCGTCGCGCGTGCGCTGACCGAGGGGGCCTGCGCCGCGGTCGTGGACGCGGTGGAGCAGGGGAGCCTCGACCCGTATGCCGCCATGCGTCGGGTGCTGGCCGATCCCGCGTTCGCCGGCGTGATCCTCGGTGATTCCACCGGCGAGAACGGCGTCCCATGAGCACCGGCCGGCGCTTCGTCGTTGGCGATGTGCACGGCTGTCTCGACGAGCTCGAGCGACTCCTCGACGCATCTCGCGCCGAACCGCGGCGACGTCATCTGCTTTCTCGGCGACTACCTCGACCGCGGCCCGAACCCGCGCGGCGTCGTGGAACGGCTGATCCGCCTGCGCCGCGAGGGACCGCGCTGCCTGTTCCTGAAGGGCAATCACGAGGACATGTTCCTCGCTTTCATGGGCCACCCCGGCCGGCACGGCGATGCGTTCCTGTGGAACGGCGGCGACGCCACGCTGGCCAGCTACGACTGCGAAGGCGTCACGGGGCCCGACGTCGCCGAACGGTTGCCGCCCGAGCACCGCGAATTCCTCACGACGCTGCGGACCCACGCGTACCTCGGGACGTTCCTCTGCGTGCACGCCGGTGTGCGCGCGACGCGGCCGCTGGCCGCGCAGTCCGAAGAGGATCTCCTCTGGATCCGCGAGGACTTCATCGCCCAACCGCATCCGTTTCCGTACACGGTGCTGTTCGGCCACACGCCACAACGCGAGGTGTTCGTCGACCTGCCGTACAAGGTCGGCCTCGACACCGGTCTCGTCTACGGCAACCGCCTGAGCTGTCTGGAGGTCGACGCCCAGCGCATCTGGCAGATCCGCCGCGGCCAACGCCTGATCACGCAACGCCCGCTGGAGGAGTGGAGGCCGTCTTGACCGGGCGACACCCGTCCACTAACCAAGCCGGCGGGCGGCGTAGCTCAGGTGGCTAGAGCACGGGTCTCATAATCCCGGTGTCGAGTGTTCGAGTCACTCCGCCGCCATCTTCTCCCCCCTGGCCGCCATCACCGCAGCGCACGCCTCGAATAAGGCGCCGGGGGGTGGCGTCAAAGGCAGCGTGAACAGACTAGCCAAACACGACCTGCCCAAGCGGCGGGTCGCCGCGCGCCTGCGCCGCATGGGACTTTCGGTTCGCCCCTTCTCCAGCGCCGCAGGCTTCGACCTGCTGGTCAATGGCACCACTCGCGTGACCCTTCGGGTCGCGTTTCCCGGCATGCGCCGCCACTGCGTCACCGTGGCGGGCCGCCGGTATCAGTACCGGTACCAGACCTGGCATTTCAATTTTCACCACCACGGCCAGTTGCGGGAGCGCTACACGGATTTTTTCGTGTGCTTCGGTGCGCGCCCCGACGGCTCCGGCAAGGACGAGATCTTCGTCATTCCGTGGGATGCCGTGAGCGGCAAGACGTTCTCGCTGCACGGCGGGCGTCGCCGCTATAACGGGCGCTACGCCGCCTATCGGGAGGGCTGGACCGCCATCGCCGCGCACGCGGGCGGCAGCGGTGCCCTACGCCACGTCGCCTGATCCTCCTGTCAGCATCCGCACGCGCCCGACGCGCTATCTCCCGCGAACATTTTCGTTCGTACTCCTGTCAGCACCGCTGGCGGCTGGGGCCGCTAGCGGTGTGCCAGCACCCTTGCTTTGCCGCAGCTCGACGGATAGACAGCAGGTTGTCTAGCGCGGCGATGCCGGGCCGCACCGAGGGGAGATCATGAAGCGCGACCTGAAGCTGGAAGACCTCAAAGAACGCAGCGAAATCGTCCCGATGAAGCTGCTGTCGGTTCGGGTACCTGTCGACCTCATTCAGCGCATCGACGACGTCGTCGATCTGCTCAACGCCGGCAAGGGCGAGGTCGTCGTCGCCCTGCTCAACGAAGGACTCGGCCGATACGACGGCGGCAAGACCAAGGTATCGCTCCGCAAGCGGACCGCGAAGGCCAAGCGCTGAACGCAGACGCGCCGCCGGCGCTGGTTGCGGCAGTCCAGCGCCGTGTGTTAGCTCCACCTCTTACGGCGGCGTACCCAAGTGGTTAAGGGAGAGGTCTGCAAAACCTCCATGCAGCGGTTCGAATCCGCTCGCCGCCTCTCCTCTCCCTCCAGGCGCGCTCCGGCTGCGCCGCAGGGCTCGAGTCGTTGACCCGCCGGCGCTGACCTGCCGGGCCGCGCGGGGAGCGCGCACGCCGTCCCGACGATGCTTGAGGGGGCTAGTCGCACTCGCAACTAGCCCCCTTTGCAGGCTCCCCGGGCCGGACTCGAACCAGCGACCGATCGGTTAACAGCCGATTGCTCTACCAACTGAGCTACCGGGGATCAGTTCGGGATTCGCTGGCACCAAGCGCCAGCGATCGAAGTCGGCTACCACACCCGTTTTGCGCGGGCAAGCCGAGCAGTGCGATTCGCGCGTTCGCGACCCACCGCGCCACCCCGCATGCGCGAAACCCTTGACACAAAATTTTCAAACGTATTTCAATGAGGATAATCCAGTCGATTACGGCAACTTACCTCGGGCGCAAAAGAAGGGAGCTTTCATGAAGAGGTTTACATGGCTTGCGATTGGGTGCGTAGCGCTGCTCTGGAGCAGCGTCAGCAGCGCCCAGCCCGCCTGTCCGGGCGATTGCAACGACGACAATATGGTCGCGATCAACGAGTTGGTGCAGTGCGTGAACATCGCGCTGGGCAGCTCGCCTGTCTCTGCCTGCCCCTCGTGCGACGTCAACGGCGACGGCATGGTCGGCATCAACGAGCTCATCGCCGCGGTCAACGTGGCGCTCCTGCCGTCCTGCCCGACCGGCCGCGACCTGCGGTGACGGCACCCAGCAGGCCGGTGAAGAGTGCGACGACGGCAACAACTTCGGCGGTGACGGCTGCGCCGCGAACTGCACGACGGAAGATAGCCGCGTCGGCGTCTTCAACCCGACCAAGACGATCGCGGTCGTGCAGACCGAGGCCATTCCCATCACGCTGAACCTGACCGGCCAGCAGACCTTCCGCACCGGCCACGCCCGCCCGACGGCGACCGCGCTGGAGAACGGCGGCACCATCGGCGCCGGCGAGATCCCCACGGTCATCAGGGCGGACGAGCTGCTGTTCGATCCGGTCAAGGTCACCGGCTTGGTGTGCGCCTGCGTGCGCGGCGTCCCGGTGGACGCCTTCGGACCGGGCATCTCGGCCAGCGGCTCGATCGGCTGCGGCGACAGCGGGCTGACCAACATCGACTACCGCATGGTCCAGGATCACAACACCACGCCGGGCTCCCCGGGCAACTCCCACATGGGCACGCCCGACGATCCGGAGTGCAACGACACCACCGAGGTGCCGGGCGGCGGAACGTCCTCGGCCTGCCTCGAGGGCACCGGCGACAAGTGCAAGACCGCTGAACAGCACGCACATCGGCGTCTGCAACGGCCCGCGCGTCGTGACCCTGTCCGGCGGCATGGCCCCGAAGGGCTCGGCACTAGATCATCAACAGCACCGCGATCGGCCTGCTGTCCGGACGCCGGCGCGTGCGATCTCGACAAGCCGATGCGCGAACGGCAAGTGCCTCTACCCGGACTACGGCCCGGACTGCACGCCGTGCACGGACGACGACCTCGAGAAGGGCAAAGCCGAGACCAACCCGACCACCAGCGGGTCGGCTGAGGCGGCGCTCTTCGACGCCAACAACGGCACCTCCGTCATCGACAAGGACCAGAGCTGCTTCGGTACGCCCTGCCAGACGCAGGTCGACGGCGCGGTGTTCGACTGCGAGCGCAGCTGGGCCCCGGCACCGAGCGGCGGTCTCTCGGGCGGTTCGCTCGGCGTGTGCTTCCCGTCGATCGACGCGGCGCAGATCGGCGACAACGTGACCTGCACGGTGTTCTTCGAACCAGTAGCCGAGCGGCGCGTACCAGTGTCCGCAATCTGACGAGAAGGGGTGATGCGATCGCGCATCACCCCTTCGTTTTTTAGCTCCGGAGGTTTTTCATGCGTCATGCCCGAATCGCCGCCCTGTCGGCGTTGCGTGCTTCTGCTGGCCGGTGCGCCGCGCGCGTTTGCCCAGGATTGCGCTGGCGACTGCAACGCCAGCGGCGACGTGGCCATCAACGAGTTGGTGGTCTGCGTCAACATCGCGCTCGGCAGCGCGGCCGTGGAGAGCTGCTCCCCCTGCGACGTCAACGGCGACGGCTCCGTCACGATCAACGAGCTCATCGCGCGGTCGGCGAGCGCGCTCAACGGCTGTATTCCCATCGGCGGCGACGCGTATTGCGGCGACGGCATGATGAACGTCGCGGGCGAGACCTGCGACGACGGCAACAATCAGGGCGGCGACGGCTGCGCCGCCAACTGCACGATCGAGACGCGCCGCACGACCGATGCTCGATCCCGCCCGCGCCAAGGCGACCGCTCAGATCCGCAGCCTCGCGATCCCGCTGCAGCTGAGCGGCACGCAGGCCTGACCGCGGGCGCCGCGCGCGACACCGTCACCAAGGGTGCCGGCGGCAAGGTCCTGTTCGAGGCGTTCCAGCTCCCGGTCGACCATCAAGGCCGAGGACGTGAAGTTCGACCCGGTGCCGGTGTTCGGCATCTCCTGCGCCTGCGTGCGCGGCGTGGCGGTCGACGACTTCGGCCCCGGCATCTCGGGTACCGGCGTCATCGGCTGCGGCACCGACGGGCTCAGCGACATCGACTTCCAGGTCGTCCAAGACCACGACACGACGCCGGGCAGCGCCGGCAACGGTGGGTCCGCCAGCGGCCTGCCCGACGATCCCGAGTGCGACGACACGAGCAGCTCGGCGAATGGCATCAATTCGACGGCGTGCCTCGAGGGCACCGGCGCCGACCTGCTCGACGGTGAACAACTCGCATCTCGGCAAGCTGCAACAGCCCGCGCGTCTTCACGTTCTCCGGTGGACAGGCGCCGCGCGGGTCGGTGCTGCTGGTGAACAGCTCCGCCATCGGCCTGCTGCCAGGACGGCGCGCGCCTGCACCACCACGAAGCCGATGCGCAACGGCAAGTGCCAGTTCGAGGACTACGGTCCGGACTGCCTGCCGTGCACCGACGACGACCTGGAGCAGGGCACGCCGAACATCGCGCCGACCACCTCGGGCACGGCCGAGGTCGTGATCTACGACAGCGAACGACACCGCCGGCGCGACGCTCGGGGAGGGCGGAGACGTGCGGCGGCACGACTGCCTGCGTCGCGAAGGTGACCGGCGCGCTGGTCGACTGCGACGCGATCGATGGCCGATCCCGAACTCGCCGCTACACAGCAGCGCTGGTGACCGCGTTCCCGACGCTCGACGGCGACATCGGGCGACACGTTCGTCACCACGACCTGGCCGCGAAGCACGTGACGATCCGCACGGACGGCGGCCGCTACCGAGCGACCGGCGGCGGCGCGCCCGCTCACGGCAGCACGAGCGGCGAGACCAGCTGCTCATGCGAGAAACGCCGCCAGGTCGCCGCAGGCTGGCCGGCACTGATCTCGTGGCCCATCTCGTACTCGCGGTAGGCGACGTCGGCACCGGCCGCCCGCAACTGCCTCGACGGACTTCGCGGCCGCGCTCGACGTCGATGAGCTCGTCGCGCGTGCCGTGCTGCACCAGTACCGGCAGGCCGGCGAGCGACGCGGACCGCGTCGCGCTCAGCCCCGGCGGCGCAACCAGGTCGACAGCGCCGCCACCGCCGCCAGACGCTCGGCCGTGCCGCAGCGCCAGCGCGTAGGCCATCACGCCGCCCTGACTGAACCCGAGCACGACCGAGCCGGTCGGGGCCGATCGGATAGCGCCGCAGCGCCGCGGCGAGGAAGTCATCGAGCGCCTCCACCGCTCGCGCAAACGCTGCCGGGTCCGGCGGCGCCCCCATGCGTGATCGGAAACCAGCCGTAGCCGTTCATGCCCGGCCCGATCGGCACGTCGATGCGGCCCCTGCGGACAGAGGACGAGCAGGCCGCCGTCACCGAGATGCGGCGCCAGGCCGAGCAGGTCGAGCGCGTTCGCGCCCCAGCCGTGCAGCGCGACAGGGTCGGGATGCGGGCCCGACGCCGTCGGGTTCGTACGCCGCGTGGATCAGATCCATCGGCCGACCGTCTCAGACCGACAAGCGCTTCCAGGTTGTCGTACAGCTCCCGCCATTTGCGAAAGCCGCTGTCGACCGCCGGCACGCCGCGCTGTCGTCCGGTGCGACCGTATCATGTCGGCACATCGCTCGCGCGGCGCTCGCGAGGTGTCGTCGTGCACGCCGGCGCCGCACCGCCACCAGGATGGCACAGCCCGAGGCCCGTGCTCTGCGCCTCGACGGCGCGGCGGATCGGCAGGCCGATGATGTCGGCCAGCAACTGCACCAGCAGCGTCGTTGCGCGACATGCCGCCGCCGGCGATCAGGTGCGCCGTCGGCGCGGCCCACGACGACCGCTCGACCTGCGCCAGGTTGGCGCGCACCGCGTAGCCGATGCTCGCCGAGGAAGGCGCGCAACAGCTCGCCGGCACTCGGCCGCAGCTGGAGGGTCGGGAAGCGGAAGAAGAGGCCCGCCCGGCGATGTCCGGGCGGAGCTTGGTGAGGTCGAAGACCCGCGGCCCGACGAACGAGAAGTGCCGCCGCGTCCGACGCCGCCCCGGCGAGCGCCTCGGCGCGCGCATGGCGGTCCTCGCCATCCGGGCACCAGCAGATCGAGCAGCCAGAGGTAGGCATCGCCGGTGCTGCCGGCGTTCGACTCGATCACCCAGCGGTCGGGCACGACGTGGCACCCCGCCCACAGGTTGCCGGCCGGATCGAGCAGCGGCTCGCCGACCACGGCTTGCATCGGCGTCGTCGTCCCGAGGATCGCGGCCACGTCGCCGGCTTCGACCGCGCCGGCGCCGAGCAGCGCGCACTGCGTGTCGGCGCCGCCGGTGAACACCGGCGTGCCGACGGCGCAGATCCGGTGGCGGCCGCCGCCGCCGCGTGCACGCTGCCGAGCCGCGCGCCCGCGACGCGAACGATCGGCGGCAGGATCGCGGCCGGAATCTCGAAGTCGGCGAGGATCTCCGCCGACCACTCGGCGTTCGCGAAAATCGAACAGCATCGACTCCGATGGCGTTCGACGGCTCGGTGCTCACCACGCCGCACAGCCGGTAGCGTCATCCAGTCGTTGATCATCAGGACGCGCGCCACCGCCTCGCCGCCCTGCTTGCGGTACCAGAGGTAGCGCGCCAGCGGGAAGATGAACGGCGCCGAATGCCCGGTGATCGCGTACAGGCGCTCGCGGACCGAGCCCACCGAGGATCTCGAGCCCTTCCATGAAGCCGCGGCTGTCGAGATTCGGACCGGCGTAGAGCTCGCGACCATCGGCGGCGAGGAACACGCAGCCCTCGCGCTGGCTGGTGGTGGCGACGCCGATGACGTCGCCGGGATCGACGGCCGCCTGCGCCAGGGCCGCTCGCATGCAACGGGCGAGAATGTCCCAGAAGTCCTCCGGATCGAACGAGTACTCCTTGACGAGCGGCACGTCCCGGTTGGCGTGAACGGTGTACGTCCACAGCCTCGCCGTGGTGCCCGAGCAGCGCCCCCTGCAGATCGAAGACGGTGCACTTCGCCCCGCCGGTGCCGGCATCGAAGACCGCGATCGCCGGCATCGCGACCCTCAGCGCGTCAAGCGCGGCGGGGTTGGCCAGGTACCGCGGCCGCTCGCCGCGCAGCCAGGCTTCGACGCCGTCGACGATCATCTCCGTCTGGTGACGGACGACGTCGCGCGTGGCGCCGCCGAGATGCGGCGCGACCAGCACGTTGGGCAGCTGCACGTAGCGGTTCTCCGGCCGCACCGGCTCGTCGGCGAAGACGTCGAGCGCGCGCGCCTGCCAGGTGGCCGTCGCGCAGCGCGGTGTAGAGCGCCTCGTCGTCGACGATGGCGGCGCGCGCGAGATTGAGGAAGTACGCGCCGCGCTTCATCGAGCGGATCCGCTCGGCGTTGATCAGCCCGTAGTTCTCCGGCGTGTCGGCGCAGTGCAGGGTCAGGATGTCGGCCTGGATCGGATCACTTCGTCGAGCCCGGCGGGCTCGCGCTTCGGCATCGCGCACCGCCTCGGCGACGACGAACGGGTCATACACCAGCACCCGACTGCCGAAGCCGCGCAGCCGCCGCACGACGCGCCGGCCGATGGCGCCGAAGCCGACGACGCCGACGGTCACGCCGCCGAGCTCGAACCCGCCGTAGGTGCTGTAGATGTCGAGGTAGTCGCTTGGGTCGCGCTGAACGTCATCTGCCCCGTCTTGAGCAACGCGTTGACGGTGTAGATGTGGCGCGCCAGCGCCAGCATGAAGCCCAGGGTCAGGTCGGCCACCGCATCGGCGTTGCGGCCCGGCGCGAAGATCACCGGAATCCCGAGCTCGGTCGCGCGCTCGACGCCGACGTTGATGGGGTCGCCGCGGCAGCAGCCGATGAGGCGTAGCGGCACCGCGGTCAAGCACCTCGTCGTGGACGAGGTCGGCCTCGACGATCAGGACGTCGGCGCCCACCTCCGCGATGCGGCGGGCGAACTCGCTGCCGTCGAAGTAGATCGAGCTGTTTCGCGCGCCAGTCCTCGTGCACGACCTCCATGTGCTGCTGAAGCCGCTGCAGCCCCTCGGAGGTGAACGACGCGGTGATCAGAGCCTTCACGACTTCTTCCTCTTGCTCGGCGCGGATCAGCAAATGGACGAGCTCGATGATGTGCGGCCGGAGCCGCGCCGCGCATCTCCGGACTCGCGCACGCTGCCGCCCAGCAGGCCCGTGAACTGCTGGCTGTCGAGCATGAAGAGCAGCAGCACGGAGTGCACCGTCAGCATGAGGATCGGCGCGTCCTCGGCGCTGACGCAGACCGCTCAGATCGTAGGTCCAGGTCGCGAACCGCCGCCACGCCGGCAACAGGATCTCGCGCTCGATCTCGCTGGTGCCGTCGGTGGTCTCGAGCAGCCGTCGCACCATCAGGCGCGGAATGGTCGGGTTGTCGGCGAAGAAGTCGAAGAGGTGGCCCATCACCTCGTCGACGACCTCGCGGTTCGCCGGCCGTTCCACCGAGGTATCGGGAATCGACGAGCGCACCAGCTCGACGAATCCGGTCGTAGATGTGCTCGAATACCGCGAAGTACAGCGTCTCCTTCGACTCCCAGTGGTAGTGGAGGCTGGAGATGTTGACGCCCGCGGCGGCGGCGATCTCGCGCGTCGAGGCGCCCTCGAAGCCACTCGCCGCAAACACCGCCTCGGCGGCGGTGAGGATGCGCGCCTTGGTCGACGCCGGCGCTTCGCGCACCTTGGTCAACGCGGCGCGAGGCACCCGATCCTCCCTCGGTCCTGCGCTTTAATCATTTGACCGAGTCGGCTTATGGGATGCGCGTCCGAACTGTCAAGCCATCACGGCGCGGTCCCCGCCGCACGGCGACTTCCGCCGCGCGACGCTCTCACAGGACGGCTCGGCATGGAAAATTGACAACCTCGCGGCGCGCGGTTACAGACGCCGGCATCGCCGCGGAGCGGCACTGTGATTGGCACGTCGGAGGTCGGCGGCGCAGCGTCCCGCGCCCTGCCCGAAGGCGCCGCCGCGAGGAGGAGAGCATGGACCACTGGGGTCTGAGCCCACGCCGTGACGAGGACGAGGAAGAGAAGCTCGAAGACGAGGAGTCCGAAGACGCCGAGGACGGCGACGAGGACGAGGACGACGACGAGGACGAGGACGAGGAGTGGGACGACGACCTCGCCGAGGATGACGACGACCTCGACGAGGACGACGATGACGACGACGACGATGATGACGACGATGACGACAAGGACGACGACGAGGAGGAGTGGTGAATCGCGCCGCATGAGGCGATGCGCGCCGTCATCCAACGCGGTCAGTCAGGCCTCGGTCGAGGTCGACGGCGAGCGCGGTCAGCCGCATCGAACGGGGCCTTCTCGTTCTGGTCGGAGTAGGCATCGACGACGGCCCGGCCGACGCCGATTGGATGGCCGACACGCCTGGTCGGCCTGCGTATCTTCGAGAACGCGGCGGGCCGATTCGATGCGTCCGTCCTCGACGTCGGCGGCGCGGTGCTGGTGGTGTCGCAGTTCACCCTCTACGCCGACACCCGCAAGGGCCGGCGGCCGTCCTTCACGGCCGCCGCGCCCGGCCGCGCAAGCCGAGCCGCTGTACCAGCGCGTGGTCGACGCGGTCGCGGCGCCGCGGCGTGCCGGTCGGCGACCGGCCGCTTCGGGGCGCACATGCAGGTCCAACTGGTCAACGACGGACCGGTGACGATCCTGCTCGACTCGCGCGGGCCTGACCGATGCCGCGCGCCGGCTTCTACGCGATCCACAACTCGACGCATCCGCTTCGGCCGCGACGGCCGCTGGTACGCCGACGGGCAGCCGATCGCCAATGCGCGCATCGCCCGACTCTTCTCGCAGAGCGTGCACCGCGCGGCGGACGGGACGTACGAGTTGCGCGTCGCCGACGAGCGGGCGCCGATCGAGGTCGACGACACGCCCTACGTCGTCACCGGCGCCGCCGTCGACGACGCCGGCGCGGTGTGGATCGAGCTCAACGACCGAGCCGGGAGCCGCTCGACCGCCGCGAGCCTGGCGGTCGGCGCCGACGACGTCCTCTACTGCCGGGTCAAGGACGGAGCCGAGTGGGCGCGATTCCTGCGCGCCGGCGTACTATCAGCTCGGCGATCGCATCGCCGCCGACAGCGCCGGCGGCTTCGTCCTCCGTACCGCGGCCGGACGCTTCCCCATTGGCCGCCGCTGACGCCGCACCGGCGCTGCACGTCGTCCTCGTGCAGCCGGAGATCCCGCCCAACACCGGCAGCATCGCCCGCCTGTGCGCCGCCACCGCCACCCGCTGCACCTCGTCCGTCCGCTCGGCTTCTCGCTCGAGGATCGCTACCTGAAGCGCGCCGGTCTCGACTACTGGCCGCACGTCGATCTGCGCGTCCATGACATCTGGGACGCATTCCTTGCCGCCGAACACCCCACGTCGGTCGTCTGCTTTTCGGCGCGCGCGCAACGAAGTCTATATCGCCGCACCCCTCGACGGTGCCGCGCCCATCCATCTCGTCTTCGGCGGCGAGACCCGCGGGCTGCCGGAGGCCCTGCGCAAAACCTACGCGGATGCGCTGTACTCGCATCCCGCATGTTCAGCCGAACACGTGCGCAGCCTGAACCTGTCCAACGCCGTGTCCATCGCGGTCTACGAAACCCTACGCCGGCGGGGAACGTTGGAAATGGACCGGTAGACGCCCTCCGTGTCGTCCTCGTAGCGGCGGGCTTCAGGCCCGCCAGGGGGGCGGCGGCCGCGGGGGGTCCCATGGCCCCCACAGGCAGGCTGCCTATTCCCCTGGCAGCGGCCGTTCGACCGCGATACCATCCCACCCGATGGACGACCTCCAGTTCGACGACCTCGAGTTCCCGCTCGGCTGGTGCACGCCCTGCGGCCGCGAGGTCCTGACGGCGGTCGCCGAGGACGGGGACGGCCGTCTCTGCGTCCATTGTGACCTGCCGGTCGACGGCGCGCTCCGCCAGGCCCGCGGGGTCGATCTGGCCGGCAGTGGGTACGCACTCCACGAAGAGCAGGGCTGCGGCCGTCCTGACTGTGGTGGCGGCCGCTGCGGCAAGCCCTGACTCCGGGAAGTCGACGTGGCGAGGCGCGTCGACATCTGGCACCATCGAGGGCGCCATGCAGCCGTGGGTCCGCGCCGTCCGCTTGAGCATCGTCGGCGTCTGGGCGGCGCTCCTCGTCGCCCTGGCGTCCTCGCGTCTTCCCCATCCGAGTGAGGAGGCGCCACCGATCGCCGCGATGCCCGGTCCCGCCGCTGAGGGGGCAGGGGAGGATCTCTGGAACGGCATCTACATGAACGGCAGCAAGATCGGGTACGGGCACTATCGCACCACACCGAGCGCCACCGGCGACCAACGGATTGAGGAAACCTCGCTCCTGAAGCTGACGGTACTCGACCGCGAGCAGACGGTGCGCGCCACGATCGCGGCCGATGCCGCCGCCGACCTCTCCATGCAGCGCTTTGACGTCGCGCTCATCAGCGACCTCGGCACCTTCGCCGCGCGCGGAACCGTCGCCGACGGCCAGCTGAGCCTCGACATCACCACCGGTGGCCAGTCCACCACGCAGCACCTGCCGCTGGACCAGCCGCTGTATCTGCCGGCCGCCGCCCGGGCGCGGCTCACCGCCAGCGGGCTACACGAAGGCGCCGCGCTCACGCTGCAGGTCTTCGACAGCGCCGCGATGCAGCATCAGCCGATGACCCTGCGCGTCGTCGGTCGCGAGACGCTCCGGGAGAATGGCGCGTCCGTGGACACATGGAAGGTCCACGAATCGTTCCGCGGAATGGAATCGGACGTCTGGCTCGACGAGCGCGGCAACACCGTGCGCGAGCGCGGCCCGATGGGGCTCGAAGTGCGGCGCGAATCGGCCACCGATGCCGTCGGCAAGGGATGGAGCGACGCGCCCCTCGATCTGATGGGCGCCGTGGCCGTGCCCGTCACCGACATCGCGTCGCCGCGCGAGCGCGCCCGGCTCCGACTCCGCCTCGCCGGCGTCGAGGGCGTCGTCATCCCGAACGACGGCCGCCAGCACGGCAACGGCGCCGAGCTCGTGATTCAGCGCGAGGTCGCGCATCGCGCGACGTATCAACTCCCGTATGACGGCAGCGAGTGGCAGGGCGAGCTGCAGCCCACCATGTTCCTGCAGAGCGACCACCCCAAGGTTCGCGCCGCCGCGCGCCTCGCGGTCGGCGACGAGCGCGACCCCCTCGCCGCGGCCGAACGCCTGCGGCACTGGGTCCACGACGCGCTGGAGAAGCGTCCGGCCGCCACCCTGCCGAACGCGCTGCAGGTGCTCGAGACGCGGGCCGGCGACTGCAACGAGCACGCCGTGCTCTACGCGGCGCTGGCCCGGGCGGTCGGGCTCCCGTCGCGGGTCGTCGCCGGGCTCGTCTACCAGAACGGCGCGTTCCTCTATCACGCCTGGGACGAGGTCTGGCTCGGCGACGAATGGCTGACCGTCGACGCGATCTTCGACCAGATGCCGGTGGACGTGACGCACATCAAGCTCGTCGTGGGCGGCCCCGAGACGCACGCGGCGCTGGTGCCGCTGATCGGCAAGCTGTCGATCCGCGTCCTGCCGGATCAGGACGCCGGCTGATGGCCGACGCCAGCGGTCTGCCGCCGCTGCATCTCCAACTCGCCGGTCCGTCCGTGCGCCCGACCGGCCACCCCGATCACGCCTTCGTGCTCCCGACCCTGGCGGTGGGCGAGTACCCGACGCCGGAGGACGCGGCCTGGCTGCGCGACGAGTGTGGCGTCAGCGCCGTGATCTCGCTGCAGGACGATCTCGACCTCGACCGCAAGGGCGTGCGGATCACCGCGTTGCGCGCCGCGTACCGCGACGCCGGCATCGCGTTCGCGCGCTATCCGGTGCCTGACGGTGACGCCGCCGCCCTGCGCACCGTCCTCGATGCGGTCGTGGACGAGCTGCACGCACGGCTCGCCGCCGGCGAGCGCGTCTTCCTGCACTGCAATGCCGGCCTCAACCGCGCGCCCAGCGTCGCGGTGGCCTACCTGCATCGACACCGCGGCCTGGCCCTCGACGATGCCTGTGCGACGGTGAAGGCACTGCGGCCCTGCGTGCCGTACATGCGCGCGCTGCACGCGCACTACGACGACTGAGCGGCGCTCAGGTCCGCGCCAACGGGCCGTCGATCGGCACGTGGATGCGGAAGGTCGCGCCGCGACCCGGGGCGCTGCTGACCTCGATCTCGGCGCCGAGCACGGTCGCCAGCCGCTTGACGATGTACAGGCCGAGGCCGACGCCACCTGGCGAGCTCTCGCCATCCGGCGCCTGGCGGAACATCTCGAAGATCTCGGAGAGGTGCTCGGCTTTGATGCCGACGCCCGAGTCCTGCACGACGAAGGTCAGCTTGCGCCGGTCGGGATGCGCCGACACTGACACCGTCACCATGCCGTGATGCGTGAACTTGAGCGCGTTGTGCACCAGGTTGCGCAGCAGGATCTCAGCTTGGCGCGGATCGGTACGGATCGGCGGCAGGCCCGGCTCGACGCGCCAGTTGAGCTCGACCGACGGCTTGCGCCACGCCGGCGGGATCTGCACCTGCAGCTGCTCGAAGAGCTGACCGACCGCGATGTCGCGCAGGTCGACGGTCATCAGGCCGCGCTCGAGGCGGCTCATGTCGAGCGTCGCCTGGATCAGCTCGAGCAGCTGCAACGCCTGCGTGCCGCACCGTGCTGAGGGTCTCGGTGTGGTCCTCCGGCCAGGTCGCCGAACGCGCCCTCGAGCTGCAGATCGGTGTAGCCGATGATCACGTTCAGCGGCGTGCGCAGCTCGTGCGACATCGTCGCCATGAACTCTTCCTTGAGCTGATTGGCGGACTGCAGGTCGGCGATGAGATTGGCGTGGTCCAGCGCCGCGGCGGCGTGCACGCGCGATGCCGGCCAGAATACGGCAGTCGCGCGCCGTGAACGGCGGACTGCCGATCGCCGCGTGCCGCGAACAGGACGCCGCGCAGCTGGTCGCCGCGCTGCAGCCGAACGCCGAGCAGAGCGCGTCGCCTTCCAGCGCTGCAGGAGGCCGCGCAGCATCGGCTCGCGCACGCTGTTCGGCGCCAGCTGGACGACGTCGCCCGGAATCGCCGGCTGGACCGAGCGTCGGCACGCGTGTCCGGCCGCACCTCGACCTGACGCAGGTCGGTCGCCCCGAGCGCGTGCGGGCCGTGGATGGCGCCGACGCGGAAGGTCTCGCTGGCTTCGTCCCAGAGCAGCAGCACGGTGCCGACGGCGCGCAGCTGCGAGCCCGATGCCGCGCGCGATCTGGTCGGCGATCGATCCGGGATCGAGCGGCGAGGGTGATGCCGTTGGCGACCTCGAGCACCGCCGTGGCGACCTCGGTGGTCTCCTTGATGGCGCTGTTCTCGGCCTCGAGGCGCACGCTCGACTCGCGCCACCGCGTCGCCTCCGCCTCCGTGCGCTCTTCCGCCTGGCGGATGCGCAGCGCCGTGACCGTCATGAGTACGGCCGCGCCACCGGCGGCGCCCACCTGGATGAGGATCGCCGGCGTGCTCAGGCCCGCCAGGCCGGCATCGGCGTGCGCCAGGAGCCCGCCGCTGGCGAGGGCCAGCGCCGAGAGCGCCGGCATCATCGGTCGGCGCGGCACGACCAGGGCCGAGGCGATCACCGCCGCGGCCACCACCAGTGGCGCAACCGCCTCCGGCAGCGGCTGGAGATTGGCCGCATAGGCGACGCCGGCCAGCGGCAGCACCGCCAGCTCGGGCGTGAGGGATCGGATCAGGAGCGGCTTGATCGTCGGCGCGAGAATGACCGCCGCGGCAACCAGCAGGGCCGCGCCGGCGAGCAGCACCGGGATACCGCCGTTCAGATTCAGCGACAGTTGGACCTGAGAGGCGAGGGCGACCAGCGCCAGAGCGATCAGCGCCAGCGGAATCGGCCCCAACGCCGTACGCGATGGCGCCGGCATCGCCACCGGCGCGACGGCCGCGGGCACCGCCTCGAGCGCCACCGGACTCGGCACATCGCTGATCACCGCTGCCGGCGCGGCCGCGGCGTGCGTCTTCAAGCGTGTGATTCGTCCGTGACTGGCCATGCTCGACGCGTTGTCGGATGCGAGGAGCGTGCCATGGACGTCCGCAGGCCTGGCGACCCCGGCGCGCGACGATCGCGACCGAAGGACTGCGAAATCAACGCACCGAGGCGCTTTCGCGGCACCGCAGAGCGTCATTTGCACTCTCCCGGCGCTGTATTGTTGACGCCGTGTCCAGCGCTGTGCGCGGTGACATTCCACGCCATCCGCGTCGCAATATTGACTCTGCGCACACGCCCAGCTACCAAGGAACAGCCTTTAACTTGGTCCGGTGAGGCCAGAAAGGGTTCTGATGTTTCTCTCCAGCAACGCCTACAGCGATAGCGCAGTCTATTAGCCCCCTCGGCGGCGAGGGGGCTTTTTTTTCACCATGGCGGCCGACGGAGCGAATGGTGCTCGACGCGCAGGGAGTGGAGCGCGCGCTCGCCCGCGTCACGCACGAGATCCTCGAGCGCAACAAGGGCGTCGGCGGACCTCGTCTTCATCGGCATCCGCTCGCGCGGCGTCGACATCGCCGAGCGCCTGGTCGCCAAGGCCGCCGCGATCGAGGGCGTGCGGGTGCCGAGCGGCATCATCGACATCACCCTCTACCGCGACGACCTCAGCCGCGCCGGCCAACAGCCGGCGGTGAAGGGAACCGACATCCGCTTTCCCGATCGACGACCGCGCAGGTGGTCCTGGTCGACGACGTGCTCTACACCGGCCGCACGGTCCGCGCCGCGCTCGACGCGCTGATGGACTTCGGCCGGCCGCGCAGCGTGCAGCTGGCGGTGCTGGTCGATCGCGGCCATCGCGAGCTGCCGATCCGCGCCGACTACGTGGGCAAGAACCTGCCGACGGCGGTGAACGAATCGGTCGCAGGTACGGCTCAAAGAGCGCGACGGGCGCGACGAGGTCGTGCTCATCCGCGCGGAGGAGGGCTGAGATGACGTTCACCCACCGGCATCTGCTGGGCCTCGAAGGCATGTCGCGCGAGGAGATCCTCTACCTGCATCGACACCGCGGCGTCGTTCAAGGAGATCTCCGAGCGCGACATCAAGAAGGTGCCGACCCTGCGCGGCAAGACGGTGGTCAGCCTCTTCTACGAGGCGAGCACGCGCACGCGCGACCTCGTTCGAGATCGCCGCCAAGCGGCTGAGCGCCGACTACGTCAACATCGCCTCGTCGACCAGCAGCGCCACCAAGGGCGAGACGCTGCTCGACACGGCGCGCAACATCGCCGCCATGCGGCCCGACGCGCTGGTCATGCGCCACCCGGCCGCCGGCGCGGCGCACTTCCTCGCGCACGCGCATCGACTGCCCGGTCATCAACGCCGGCGACGGCGCCCACGAGCACCCGACGCAGGCGCTGCTCGACCTGCTCACCATCCGCGACCACGTCGGCCGCCTCGAGGGCCTGACGGTCGCCATCGTCGGCGACATCCTGCACAGCCGCGTGGCGCGCTCGAACGTCCACGCCCTGCGCGCCCTCGGCGCACGACGTGCGCCTGGTCGGCCCGCCGACGCTGCTGCCGCGCCGAGGCGGCGGCGATGGGGCGAGGTGCATCACGAGCTGCGCGCAGCGGCGTGCGCGGCGCCGACGTGATCATGATGCTGCGCATCCAGCGCGAGCGGCAGGGGCGCAACTACCTGCCCAGCCTCGACGAGTACTCGCGCTACTTCTGCCTGACCCGCGCCGCCCTCGCCGAGCGCCAAGCCGGACGTCGTCGTCCTGCATCCCGGGCCCGATCAACCGCGGCGTCGAGATCGCCAGCGACGTCGCCGACGGCGCCGCCTCGCTGATCATGGACCAGGTGACCAACGGCGTCGCCGTGCGCATGGCGGTGCTCTTCCTGCTCGTCAACCGCGCCCGCGGCGCGGCGCCAGCCGGAGACGGTGGCGGGCGAAGAGGCGCAGCCCGAGCGGCGGCGAAAGGTCGGCTAGATGGGCAGCATCCTGATCACGGGCGGCACGGTCGATCGACCCCGCCAACGGCCGCCACGGCGCGCTCGACGTGCTGGTCGCGGACGGCCGCATCGCCGCGGTCGCGGCCGCCCGGCGACCGCCGGCACGGCCGACGCAGCAGATCGACGCCAGCGGCTGCTGGGTGGTCCCCGGCCTGATCGACATGCACGTGCACCTGCGCGAGCCCGGGCTACGAGTACAAGGAGACGGTGCTGACCGGCGCGCAGGCCGCGCGTCGCCGGCGGCTTCACCGCCGTCGCCTGCATGGCCAACACCAACCCGGTGAACGACACCGGCGCGGTCACCAAGTACATCGTCGAGAAAGCCGCGGCCGCCGCAGCTGGCGCGCGTCTACCCGATCGGCGCCGTCTCGGTCGGCCTCAAGGGCGAGCGCCTGGCCGAGATCGGCGAGATGCGCGAGGCCGGCATCGTCGCCGTCTCGGACGACGGCAAGCCGGTGATGGACAGCGCGCTCATGCGCCGCGCGCTCGAGTACAGCGCGCATGTTCGACCTGGCGGTGATCGCCCACGAGGAGGACCTCGCGCTGGCCGGCGAGGGCGTGCATGAACGAGGGCACGATGGCGTTCCGCCTCGGCCTCAAGGGCATGCCGGCGGCCGCCGAGGAGGCGATGGTGGCGCGCGACATCGCGCTGCTCGAGCGCACCGGCGGCCGCCTGCACATCGCCCACGTCAGCACCGCGGGCACGGTCGACCTGGTGCGCCGCGCCAAGGCGCGCGGCCTGGCGGTCACGCGCCGAGGTCGACGCCGCACCACTTCACCCTCACCGACGAGGCGGTCGGCGACTACGACACCAACGCCAAGATGAATCCGCCGCTGCGCACGCGCGAGGACGTCGCAGGCGCTGATCGCCGGCGCTGCGCGACGGCACCATCGACGCGATCGCCACCGACCATGCGCCGCACCACCGCGACGAGAAGGACGTCGAGTTCGACTGCGCCGCGCACGGCATCGTCGGGCTGGAGACGGCGCTGCCGCTCAGCCTGGCGCTGGTGCGCGATCACGGCCTCGCGATCGATACGCTGGTGCGCGCGATGAGCGTCAACCCGGCCCGCATCCTCGGCGTGCCCGGCGGCAGCCTCGCCGTCGGCGCGTCCGGCCGACGTGACCGTCATCGATCCCGACGTCACTGGGAGGTCGATCCCGACGCGCTTCCAGCTCGAAATCGCGCAACACGCCGTTCGCGGCTGGACGCTGACCGGGCAGGCGCGCGCGACCATCGTCGGCGGCGCGCGTCAAGTGGCGATGCCGCGCCGACGCTCGCGGCGCGTGCGCAAGCGGAGCGCCGCGCGATGACAGCGCGATGCTGGCCCTCGCCGACGGCACGCGTCTTCGAGGGCACCGGCTTCGGCGCCGCGGCCGAAGCGATCGGCGAGGTGGTCTTCAACACCTCGATGACCGGCTACCAGGAGATCCTCACCGATCCGTCGTACTGCGGCCAGCTGGTCGCCATGACCTACCCGGAGATCGGCAACATCGGCGTGAACCCCGAGGACGTCGAGTCGCGCGCCCCTACGTCGAGGGCTTCATCGTCAAGGAGTACTGGGCGACGCCGAGCAACTGGCGCGCGACGCCAGTCGCTCGGCGACTACCTCGCGGCGCACGGCATCCCCGGCATCCAGGGCATCGACACCCGCGCCCTGGTGCGCCTGCTGCGCGACAAGGGCAATCTCAACGGCGTGCTGTCGACGCGTCGACCTCGACCCGCGACCGCCTGGTGCGCAAGGCGCGCGAGGCGCCGAGCATGGAAGGGCAGGACCTGGTCGACGCGCGTCACCTGCGACGCGCCGTACGACTGGGACGAGGGCCACTGGACGCTCGAGCACGGCTACGCAGACGCCGACGCGCCGCGCCGACGCACTTCGTCGTCGCCTACGACTTCGGCATCAAGCGCAACATCCTGCGCAACCTGGTCGCACGCCGGCTGCCGCGTGCGCGTCGTGCCGGCCGCGCACGCCGGCCGCCGACGTGCTGGCGATGAAGCCCGACGGCGTCTTCCTCTCCAACGGCCCGGGCGATCCCGCCGCCGTGCCCTACGCCGCTGACGCCGTGCGCGAGCCTGATCGGCAAGATGCCGATCTTCGGCATCTGCCTCGGCCACCAGATCCTCGGCCTGGCGCTCGGCGGCAAGACCTACAAGCTCAAGTTCGGCCACCACGGCGGCAACCAGCCGGTGATGGACCTGACCACCGGCAAGGTCGAGATCACCGCCAGAACCACGGCTTCGCCGTCGACGTCGACTCGCTCGGCGGCAAGGCCGCAGCTCACCCACGTGAACCTGAACGACCAGACGGTCGAGGGCCTGACGCCACAAGGAGCTGCCGCTGTTCTCCGTGCAGTACCACCCCGAGGCGTCGCCCGGCCCGCACGACGCGAACTATCTCTTCCGCCGCTTCGTCGACCTGATGGAATCGCGACCGCTGAGCCGATGCCCAAACGCACCGACATCCACACCATCCTGCTCATCGGCTCCGGCCCGATCGTCATCGGCCAGGCGTGCGAGTTCGACTACTCCGGCACCCAGGCCTGCAAGGCGCTCAAGGAGGAGGGCTACCGGGTCGTCCTGGTCAACTCGAACCCGGCGACGATCATGACCGACCCGGAGTTCGCCGACCGCACCTACGTCGAGCCGATCACCGCCGACGATCCTCGAGCAAGATCATCGAGCGCGAGCGGCCCGACGCGCTGCTGCCGACGCTCGGCGGCCAGACCGGCCTCAACCTCGCCATCGAGCTCGCCGAGCGCGGCGTGCTCGAGCGCTACGGCGTCGAGCTGATCGGCGCCAAGATCGACGCCATCAAGAAGGCCGAGGACCGCGACCTGTTCAAGGCGGCGATGCAGCGCATCGGCCTCGACCGTGCCGCGCAGCGGCATCGCCCACACCATGGACGACGCGCATGGCGCTGCAGCGACCGAGATCGGCCTGCCGCTGATCATCCGCCCGTCGCGCACCCTCGGCGGCACCGGCGGCGGCATCGCCGACGACCGACGAGGAGTTCGACCGCTATCGCCGCCGCCGGCCTGGACGCGTCGCCGATCAGCGAGGTGCTGGTCGAGGAGTCGATCGCCGGCTGGAAGGAGTTCGAGCTCGAGGTGATGCGCGACCGGCAAGGACAACGTCGTCATCATCTGCTCGATCGAGAACCTCGACCCGATGGGCGTGCACACCGGCGACAGCATCACCGTCGCGCCGGCGCAGACGCTGACCGACAAGGAGTACCAGATCATGCGCGACGCCGCGCTCGCGATCATCCGCGAGATCGGCGTCGACACCGGCGGCTCGAACATCCAGTTCGCCGTCAACCCCGACAACGGCCGCATGGTGGTGATCGAGATGAACCCGCGCGTCTCGCGCAGCTCGGCGCTGGCCAGCAAGGCGACCGGCTTCCCGATCGCCAAGATCGCCGCCAAGCTGGCCGTCGGCTACACGCTCGACGAGATCCGCAACGACATCACCCGCGAGACGCCGGCCTGCTTCGAGCCGACGATCGACTACGTGGTCACCAAGATCCCGCGCTTCACCTTCGAGAAGTTCGCCCAGACGCCCGACGTGCTCGACCACGCAGATGAAGTCGGTCGGCGAGGCGATGGCCATCGGCCGCACCTTCAAGGAGTCGCTGCAGAAGGCGCTGCGCTCGCTGGAGATCGACTCGTACGGCTTCGACGACAAGGGCCGCGGCCCGCGCGCTCGACCGGCGCGGCGCTGGACGAGAAGCTGCGCGTCCCGAACGCGCGCCGCATCTGGTACGTCGCCGACGCGCTACCGGCAGGGCATGACGACCGAGCGGCTCTACGCGCTGACGAAGATCGACCCGTGGTTCCTCGAGAACATCGCGCCAGATCGTCGCCGATCGAAGATCGCAGCGTCAGCCTCGCGCCCGGCGGCGCTGCGCGCGCGCCAAGGCGATGGGCTTCTCCGACATCCGCCTGGCGCACGCTGCTCGGACGCGCAGCGAGGACGAGATCCGCCAGGCGCGCCACGCGGCCGGCATCACGCCGGTCGTACAAGATGGTCGACACCTGCGCCGCCGAGTTCGAGGCCTACACGCCGTACCTCTACTCGACCTACGAGCGACGAGGACGAGAGCGGCGTCACCGCGCGCCAGCAAGATCATGATCCTCGGCGGCGGCCCGAACCGCATCGGCCAGGGCATCGAGTTCGACTACTGCTGCGTGCACGCCGCCTTCGCGCTGAAGGAAGACGGCTACGAGACCATCATGGTCAACTGCAACCCGGAGACGGTCAGCACCGACTACGACACCTCGGACAAGCTCTACTTCGAGCCGCTGACGCTCGAGGACGTGCTCAGCATCGTCGAGCGCGAGAAGCCGGACGGCGTCATCGTGCAGTTCGGCGGCCAGACGCCGCTCAAGCTGGCGGTGCCGCTGGAGGCGGCCGGCGTGCCGATCATCGGCACCTCGCCCGACGCGATCGACCGCGCCGAGGACCGCGAGCGCTTCGCCGCGCTGCTCGACGCAGCTCGGCCTGCGCCAGCCGACGCAACGGCATCGCCCTGCACCGTCGACGGCGCCGTCGAGGCGGCGCGCCGCATCGGCTACCCGGTGCTGGTGCGCCCGTCCTACGTGCTCGGCGGCCGCGCCATGGAGATCGTCTACGACGACGACAGCCTGCGCGGCTACATGGACGCGCGCCGTCGAGGTCGGCCCGGAGCGCCCGGTGCTGATCGACAAGTTCCTCGACGACGCGATCGAGGTCGACGTCGACGCCATCAGCGACGGCGAGACGGTCGTCATCGGCGGCATCATGGAGCACATCGAGCGAGCCGGCGTCCACTCCGGCGACAGCGCCTGCTCGCTGCCGCCGCACTCGATTCCGGCGGCCGTGCTCGACGAGGTGCGCCGCCAGACGATCGCGCTGGCGCTCGAGCTGCGGCGTCATCGGCCTGATGAACGTGCAGTTCGCGGTCAAGGGCGGCGACGTCTACATCCTCGAGGTCAACCCGCGCGCCTCGCGCACCGTGCCGTTCGTCAGCAAGGCGATCGGCGTGCCGCTGGCCAAGCTGGCGGCGCGCGTGATGGTCGGCGAGACGCTCGCGCGACCTCGGCTTCACCGAGGAGATCGTCCCGCCGCACATCGCGGTGAAGGAGGCGGTGTTCCCGTTCGCCAAGTTCCCCGGCGTCGACACGCTGCTCGGGCCGGAGATGAAGTCGACCGGCGAGGTGATGGGCATCGACACGACCTTCGGCGTCGCCTTCGCCAAGGCGCAGCTCGGCGCCGGCACGACCTCTGCCGCTGCGAGGGCACGGCGTTCCTGAGCGTCCAGGACGCCGACAAGGCGGCGCTGCTGCCCGTCGCCGAGCGCCTGGCGCGCTGCGGCTTCCGCCTGGTCGCGACGCGCGGCACGGCGCGCCTACCTGAGCGAGCAACGGCATCGCCGTCGAGGCGATCAACAAGGTGCAGGACGGCAGCCCGCACACCGTCGACGCGATGCGCAGCGGCCAGATCGCCATGGTCATCAACACGCCGAAAGGCAGCGGCGCGCACCGCGACTCGTTCCCGATCCGCCGCGCCGCCCTCGAGTGCCGCGTGCCGTACTTCACCACCATCGCCGGCGCCGCGGCGGCCGCCGAGGGCATCGAGTACCTGCGCCGCGGGGCACTGGGCGTGCGCTCGCTGCAGGAGTACCACGGCATCAGCTGAGGAGCCTTTCAGCGTCACGTCTCAATGCGTGACCGATACGCGCCCCCCAGCCGGCGCTTCCCGCCGGCGATGCCCTCTGGTACTGGCGCGGATGCAAGTGTGAGAGGCGTGCGCCTTCGATGCCGAGTAAAGCCCCCAGACGAGATCCGGTCGAATCTGATGCACTGCGCGTGAGCGCCGGAGCGCTCGCATTCGGCTCGTTTCGCATCGACCGGCGCGCCAGCCAGCTCTTCGACGGCGATCGCGCCGTGCCGCTGCGACCGAAAACATGGGCCGTGCTGCTCTACCTGGCGGAGCGCCCAAAAGTTCTGGTGACGCGCGACGAGCTGCTCGACGCGATCTGGCCGGACGTCGCCGTCACTCCGGACACGCTCAACAAGTCGATCGGCGAGCTGCGCCTCGCGCTCGGCGACGACAGCCGCACGCCGCGCTTCCTCGAAACGGTGCATCGCCGTGGGTTTCGTTTCATCGCACCGCACTCGTTGAATGGATCCACGGCGTGGCCTTCCGCCAATGTCTCCTCCGCCCCGCCGACCGCCGAGGCGCGAGAGATGGCGCCCCCCTTCTTCGTCGGTAGGGACGCCGAGATGCGATTCCTCGCCGACCGTCTCGCCGCGGCGCAGGCCGGCGATCGGCAGATCGTCTTCGTCACCGGCGCCGCCGGCGCGGGGAAGACGGCACTGGTCGATGCCTTTCTCGCCTCGCGGGCGATCGGCGAGCGCGCCGTGCCGGTGTGGATCGGACGCGCCGGGTGCGTCGAGCAGCACGGCCCGCAGGAGCCCTACATGCCCGTGCTCGACGCGCTGCAACGCCTCGTGCGCCCGCCGAACGTCGAGCGCATGATCGCGCTGATGCGCCGCAGTGCGCCGCTCTGGTTGGCGCAGATGCCGTGGCTCCTGGGCGAGGCCGACGCCGCGGTGCTGCGCCAGTCGCTGCAGGGCATCCGCGCCGAGCGCATGCCGCGCGAGATGGCCGCGCTGGTCGAGACGCTGACGACCGACCTCACCCTGGTGCTCGTGCTCGAGGACCTGCACTGGAGCGATCTCGCGACGGTCGATCTACTGACATTGTTGGCGCAGCGCCGCGACCACGCACGGCTGCTGGTGATCGCGACCTACCGCCCAGCCGACGTCGCCGTGCACGAGCACGTCCTCGGCGCGGCCGTGCGGACATTACAGGAGCGCGACCGCTGTGTGCATCTCGCATTGCCGGATCTGACGCTGGACGCGGTGCGCGGCTATCTGGATCTCCGTTTCCCCGCGCACACCTTCCCACTGGCGCTGGCGGAGCGGATCCACGCGCTCACCGACGGACAGCCACTCTTCGTCGTCGCACTGGTCGATCACCTGCGGTCACGCGGCTTCATCCTCGACACGGCGCCCGGCTGGGCGCTCAGCGTGCCGGTCGATACCGTCGACCTCGGCGTGCCCGACGGCGTCCGCCGCCTGATCGAGGGACAGTTCCGCGCGCTCGGCCCGGACGAGCGCCGCGTCCTCGAAGCCGCCAGCGCCGCGGGCGAACACATCGCGGCCTCGATCATCGCCGCCGCCGTCGGGTGCTCGGCGGAGCTGGCCGAGCAGCACTGTGAGACGTTGGCCCGCTCGCAGCGCTTTCTGCACGCGGTCGGGACGCTCGCCTGGCCTGACCGCACCCGCGCCCGACGCTACGCGTTCATCCACGAGCTGCATCGCCAGGTGGTCTACAGCGAGACGCCCGACGAACGCCGCATTCGGTTCCATGGCGCCATCGGCCGCGCCCTCGAGCGGGCGCAGGGGGCGAGCGTCAACGACCTCGCGCCGCAGCTCGCGGCTCATTTCGCGCGCGCTCACGACGAGGCGCGCACGTTGCACTATCTCACGGTCGCCGGCGTGCGGGCGCGCGAGCGCTTCGCCAGTCGCGAGGCCCTGGAATACTTCGACCGCGCCCTCGTGCTGGTCGATGAGCTGACCGATCCCGCTGAGCGGAATCGTCGGGAGACCGAGCTCCGCCTGGTCCGCGGCCGCGCCTTGAGCGATCTCCAGGGCTTCGGTGCCGAGCCCGTGCGCGAGAACTACGAACGCGTGTCGGACCTGTGCGGCGCCGCCGACAACAGTGCGCAGGCATTCGAAGCCCGCTACGTGCGCTGGTACCTGCATGCCCTGCGCGCCGAGCGCGCGCCGACGCTCGCGCTGGCCGACGAGCTCGGCGCGGTCGCCGGCCGACTCGCCAATCCGGGCTACGTCGCCTTGGCGCAATCGGCGCGCGTGCGCACCGCCTACTACGACGGTTGCTTTGCCGACGCGGTGCGCGCCATGACCTCGTTGCGGCAGACGCTGGCCGACCACCCGTCGGTGAAAATGCCGATCGCCTACGGCGTCGACCCGGTACTGGCCGCGACCACCCACTGCGCCGGCGCCGTCTGGTATCTCGGCGATGCCGAAGGCGCGCGCGCCATGGCGCGCGAGGCGGTAGCCCACGTGCGCACCCTGGCCAATCCGTTCTTTCTCGCCGCGATCCTGACGCAGGCGGCGCAACTCGACGTGATGATCGGCCACAACGCAACGGGCGGTGAGCTCGCGGCGGAGGCTGAAGGCGTGGCGGCCGCCCAGGGATTCGCCCTCTGGCGTACCGTTGCCGTGCTGATCAAAGCCCGAGCCCAGGCACAGCAGGGCGAGCCGGGGGTGGGCAGCGGCGACGTCGACCGCGCGATCGCCGCGATTCGGGCCACCGGTACACGGCTGACACTCGATCTGTTCCAGTGCTTTCTGGCCGAAGCCCACCTGCAGGCGGGTGACCGCGCGCGCGGCCTCGCCGCGGTCGAGGCGGGACTCGGTCTTGTCAGGACCAGCCTGACGCGCGGCCATGCACCCGAGCTGTGGCGTCTCAAGGGCGATTTGCTGTTGCTGCCGGCGAAAAAGGCTGCGGCCCGCCGCCGGGGGCGCCGTCCCGCGCGGACGACTGCCAACGTGGACTGGCTGGAAGCGGAGCGCTGCCTGCGCCACGCGGTCGAGCTCGCTCACGCAAGCGGGGCCAAGTCGCTGGAACTCCGCGCCAGCGCGAGCCTTGCCCAGGCGTGGCACGCGCGCGGCCGCCGGGACGACGCGCGCGTGATCCTCGCAGGCATCTGCGAACGGTTCGACACCGGTTCCCGTGCGCCCGACCTGGTGGCGGCGCGGGCGCTGAGTCGCACGCTGGCCGCCGCCCGCTGACCCGGACGGTCGGCATTCCGCCGAGCTTTCTGGGAACTTTCCAGGCTCTTTCCGGACTTCGCCGACGTGGGCCGGCAGTCTGCGCGACGTGAAACGCCGCGTCAGCACCCCATCCATCTCGTCGCACACACCGACGGCTCGCCCCGCCGCGGAGGCGCCGACGCTGCCGCCGTGGAAGGCCTTCGTGGTGCAGTTCAGCCGGGAGACGAGAGCGGGCAGCACCGTGTTCTCGGGCCGCGTCGAGCACCTCAACAGCGGCCGCCGGACGCGCTTCGAATCGCCGCAGGATCTGCTCACCGCTCTCGAGCAACTGCTCGGCGAGATCCGGGAGGACCAGCCGTGAACGCGATCTCTACCGTGTGCGCCGTGCCAGCGCGGATCCTCCTCGCCGCTGCCTGCGCCGCATTGATCCTCGCCGGGGCCGGCCTCGCCGCCGCCGCGGACACGAAGCCAAACATTCTCGTGATCTGGGGCGACGACATCGGCCGCGACAACATCAGCGCCTACAGCATGGGGATCATGGGCTACCAGACGCCCAACATCGACCGCATCGCCAAAGAGGGCGCGCTGTTCACCGATTCGTACGCGCAGCAGAGCTGCACCGCCGGCCGCGCATCCTTCATCCTCGGCGAGCATCCGTTTCGCACCGGTCTCCTGACGATCGGCATGCCCGGGTCGCCGCAGGGCATTCCCGACTGGGCGCCGACGATCGCCGATCTGCTCAAGGAACAGGGCTACGTCACCGGCCAGTTCGGCAAGAACCATCTCGGCGATCGCGACTCGCACCTGCCGACCGTGCACGGCTTCGACGAGTTCCTCGGCAACCTCTACCACCTCAACGCCGAAGAGGAGCCGGAGACCTACTACTACCCGAAGGATCCCGACTTCCGGAAGAAGTACGGCCCGCGCGGCGTGCTGCATACCTTCGCCGACGGCAAGGGCGGCCAGAGGATCGAGGACACCGGCCCGCTCACGCGCGAGCGCATGGAGACCATCGACCAGGAGATCCACGCCGCGGAAGCCAAATTCGTCGACCAGGCCGCAAAGGGCGGCAAGCCGTTCTTCGTCTGGCTCAACACCACGCGCATGCACGTCTGGACGCATCTCACCAAGGCGCAGGATGGCGTCACCGGCATCGGCCTCTATCCCGACGGCATGGTCATGCACGACGCGATGGTCGGCGAGGTCCTGAAGCAGCTCGACGACCTGGGCATCGCCGACAACACCATCGTCGTCTACGGCACCGACAACGGCGCCGAGACCGGCACCTGGCCGGACGGTGGCACCATGCCGTTCAAGGGTGAAAAGGGCACCACCTGGGAGGGCGGCTTCCGCGTACCGATGCTGGTGCGCTGGCCGGGCGTCATCAAGCCCGGCACGATCGTCAACGCCATCTTCTCGCAGGAGGACTGGCTGCCGACCCTGCTGGCGGCGGCGGGCGAGCCGGACATCGTCGAGAAGCTCAAGCAGGGCTACAAAGCCAACGGCAAGACCTTCAAGGTCCACGCCGACGGTTACAACTTCCTGCCCTTCTTCCGCGGCGAGGTGAAGAAGGGACCGCGCGAGGAGATCTTCTACTTCGGCCAGGGCGGCGAGCTGAACGCCATCCGCTGGAACGACTGGAAGGTCCACTTCGCCGTCACCCACGGCAACATCGCCACCGCCACGCGCGAGGTTCCCGGCTGGCCGGTGATCGTCAATCTGCGCGCCGACCCCTACGAGAAGGCGCCGGAAGAATCGGGCCTCTACCTCCGCTGGTATGCCGACAACATCTGGCTCTTCGTGCCGGTGCAACAGCAGCTCAAGGACTTCCTCGACACGCTGCCGCGAATATCCATTCCAGCAGGGCAGCAGCCTGAACGCCGCGGGCATCAACTACAACTCGCTCGCCGCGATGCAGGCAATGAAGCGGCTGCACGAGCTGGAGACGCTCTCGCCCCCACAGAACTGACGGAACGCCACGACCGCACGGCGGCACGGCGTCGAAGGACACACGACGGACAAAGGAGCTCGAGTCATGACTGGACCACGACAACGATTCGACATCGCGGTGGCACTGCTGCTGTTGGCGGCAGCGCTCGCCATGTCCGGCGCCGCATCGCCCGGCGGCGGACAAGCCCAACATCATGTTCATCATGGGCGACGACATCGGTTGGATGCAGGTCGGCGCCTATCACCGCGGCCTGGCCCTCGGCGAGACGCCCAACATCGACCGCATCGCCAACGAGGGCGCCACGTTCACCGACTACTACGCGATGCAGAGCTGCACGTCCGGTCGCAATGCGTTCTTCACCGGCATGTACCCGCTGCGCACCGGCATGATCCCGCCGCAGCTGCCGGGCAGCCCGACGTACCTGAAGCCCGGCACGCCGGCGCTGGCGAAGTTCCTGCTCGACCTCGGCTACACCACCGGCGAGTTCGGCAAGAACCATCTCGGTGACCACACCGAGGCGCTGCCGACGGCGCACGGCTTCCAGGAGTACTGGGGCTACCTGTACCATCTCGACGCCATGCAGCAGGTCAGCTTCCCCGACATCAACAAGTCGCCGACCGTGCAGGGCGTCGCGCCGCCGTGCAAGAACACGCTCATCCCCGGCGTCCCCGAGGTCCCCGGCGCCGTCGACCCGATGACGACGACGTGCCTGACGCCGCCGCGCCCGATCCTCGGCTGCACGTCATCCGACGGCACCGCCAAGAACCAGACCTGCAAGGACGAGGGCCCGATGACGCTGGACCGGTCGAGAACCGTCGACGAGGAGATCTCGGCGAAGGTCGTCGACTTCCTCGACCGCAACGACCCGAAGAAGACCAACAAGCCCTTCTTCGTCTGGTACAATCCCGCCCGCATGCACGTCACCACCATGCTGCCGCCGAAGTACGAGGCGATGGTGGGCGAGCCGGGCGGCAAGGACTGGGGAGTCAACGAAGCCGGCATGAAGCAGCTCGACGACAACATCGGCGTCGTGCTGCAGAAGCTGCAGGACATGGGACAGCTCGACAACACCATCGTCGTCTTCACCACCGACAACGGCGCCGAGGCAATTTCGTTCCCCGACGGCGGCGTGACGCCGTTCAAGGGCCAGAAGGGCGAGGCCTACGAGGGCGGGTATCGCGCCCCGGCGGTCATTCGCTGGCCGGGGGTCATCAAGCCTGGCACGCATCCTCACAGACATGTTCGCCGCCCTGGACTGGGTTCCCACCCTGGTAGACGCCGCCGGTGGGGCCAAGGGCGACGGGCTGAAGCAGCAGATCGAGGCCGGCAAGTACCCCGGCATCGTCAAGACCACGCTGGACGGCATCGACCAGCTCGACTATCTGACCGGCAAGATCAGCCGAAGTCGACGCGGGAAGTCTTCTATTACTTCTCCGGCGCGACGCCCTCCGCGGTCCGCTACAAGAACTGGAAGATGTACTACACCATGTCCCAGCCGGGGGCGGACGGTTGGATCCTGCCACTCGTGCCGTTCCACTTCACGCTCGTCAACAACATCAAGCGCGATCCGTTCGAGCAGGCGGTCGGCCTCTCGCAGAAATCCGCCATGAGCATGGGCGGGGCGCTGGCCGCTCCGGCGACCGCCTTCATCTACGACTGGAACATGCTGCCCATCGGCCAGCAGCTGTGGATGCAGTGGTTCGAGACGCTGAAGGCGTTCCCGCCGTTGCAGGCACCTGCGAGCTACAACCTCACCCAGGTGATGGACCAGATCAAGAGCGGCGGCGGGCATCCGTCGGATTGACCACGAAGAAGTGAAGTTGCATGACTGGCGGCGTCCGCCCCTCACGGGGCGGGCGCCGCGTAGTGTGGAGGGTTCGTGATGCGGGTCGCTCCGGGTTGTGTGAAGTGGCTGAACGCGAAGGTCCGCCTGGTCCTGGCTGTCGTGCTGGTCGCGGCCGCGAGCCTGGCCACCGCCACGCATGTCCAGGCGCAGACCGATCCGCTGCCCTCGTGGAACGACGGTCCCGCCAAGCAGGCGATCGTGCGCTTCGTGCAGGAGACGACCGACAAATCGAGCCCGAAGTTCGTGAAGCCGGCGAAGCGAGTCGCCACCTTCGACCAGGACGGCACGCTGTGGGTCGAGCACCCCATGTACACGCAGCTGATGTACTGCATGGAACGCGTGCCGGCGGTCGTGAAAGCGAAACCGGAGCTCAAAAACGTCGAACCGTTCAAGACCGTGCTCTCCGGCGATCGCGCGAAGATGGCGAAGTTCACGCTGAAGGATCTCGAGCCGATCCTGGCCGCCACGCTGAGCGGGATGTCCGTCAAGCAATTCCGCACCGACGTGGACGCGTGGATCGCCAGCGCCAAGGATGCGCGCTGGCATCGGCCCTATACGGCGCTGATCTATCAACCGATGCTGGAAGTCATGCAGTACCTGCGCGCCAATGGGTACAAGACGTACATCGTCAGCGGCGGCGGACAGGATTTCATCCGCGTCTTCTCCGACCGTGTCTACGGCATCCCCCGCGAGCGGGTGGTCGGATCCGCCGGCGGCACGAAGTTCGGCTACGACAAGACCGGCCAGCCGGTCCTGACAAAGGAGCCCAAGCTCCTGCTCATGAACGACGGCCCTGGCAAACCCGAGGGCATCAACCTGATGATCGGGCGGCGCCCGGTCGCCGCGTTCGGCAACTCGGACGGCGACCGCCAGATGCTGGAGTACACCGGCGCCGGCGCCGGCGGACGACTGACGATGCTCGTCCTCCACGACGACGCCGAGCGCGAGTACGCCTACGGACCGGCGCGCGGCCTTCCCGATACGAAGGTCGGCACCTTCTCGCAGGCGCTCTATGACGAGGCGCAGAAGAAGGGGTGGACCGTCATCAGCATGAAGCACGACTGGAAGCGCGTGTTTCCGTTCGAGTGATCCGTTACGAGACGAAAAGGAGACTTTGATGATGAAGCGCACGTTGATTGGAGTGGGTGTGGCTATTGCCTTGGCGCTGAGCCTCACCGCGGCGCAGGCGGCCGAAGACAAGAAGCCCGACGCGACCATCGAGCTCAAGGAAGGTTCGGTCGCCGCCGGTATCGGCTTCAGCTGGGGCGGCGGGACGCTGAAGTACAAGGGCAAGTCCTACCCCGTGTCGGTCGACGGCCTCTCGGTCGGCGCGGTCGGCATCAGCGAGGCCACGGCGTCGGGCCGGGTCTACGGGCTGACCGACATCAGCAAGTTCGACGGCCTCTACACCGCGGTGTCCGTCGGAGCGACGGCCGCCGGCGGTGCCAACATCGCCGAGATGAAGAACCAGAACGGCGTCCATATCAAGTTGCTGTCCACCACCCAGGGCGTCGCGCTGAAGCTCGCCGCCGAGGGCGTGAACCTGAAGCTCAAGCAGTAGAAGTCTTCAACCATCGAGGGCACGGAGGCGGGCGCCGCCGTCGTCGCCCTCGGTGGTGAAATCCATCCCGAGCGTCTATGGTCCGCGCCAGTGGCGGGACACGAGGCCGAGGCTGCCGGCGCACCGTCGGGCGGCGATGCGCTGGCTGAGTTTCTGATCGCCGTGCGCCGGCCGCTCGACTTTCTCCTCGCGGCCGGCGCCGCCGCGGCGGCGCGGACGCAGATCCCCGGCCGCCAGCTCGCGTTCCGCGGGCGCCAGCTCCGCACCGCCGTGGACGGCACGCGGCGCGAAGCGCTCGACACGCTCTGCCAGCGCCTCGAGCGACTCGAGGCGGCGGCCGGGCCACAACGCGCGGCGTTGGCGGCGGAATGCCGCGAGCTCGCCGAGCGGGTGGCGGGGCAGGGTGGCCGCGACATCGCGCCCAGGTATCGGCACGGTGCCGATGACCTGACCGCGACGCTCGAGCGCCTGCGCCTGCCGGTGCAGTTCGCGAAAGAGGTCGGTCCGCGACGCGGCGAGCAGTTGCGGAAGTTCGGCCTCGAGACGGTGGAGGATCTCCTCTACCACCTGCCGTTCCGCTACGAGGACCGCCGGCGGATGCGCGACATCGCCAGCGTCCAGATCGGCGAGGAGGCGGGCATCGTCGGCGAGATCGTCCAGATCGCCGAGCGCACCGTCGGCCGCAACCGGCGCAAGATCCTCGAGGGCGTACTGCGCGACGCCAGCGGCCTGCTCGGACTGGTCTGGTACCACCACGTCACCTACTACGCGGCGCGCTACCGCAGCGGGGTCCGCTGCCGGGTCTACGGCCGTATCGACCGCTCGACCGCCGGCGGCAAGCGCATCGTCCATCCCGACATCGAGCTGGCGCCGGACAGCGAGGCCAACGCCGGCATCGTCCCGGTCTACGAGAAGCCGACGACAATGACGGTCGCGGCGATGCGCAAGATCGCGCAGCGCGCCGCCGTCGATTTCGCCGACGCCGTGCCGCGCGTGATCCCGCCCGCACTGGTGGCCGGCGCGGTCATCGCCGATCCCGGCTTGGCACTACGTGCATTGCACGTGCCGGGTCCCGATGCGGACGTCGATCGCCTCAACCAGTTCGCCAGCCTCGCCCATCGCGCGCTGGTCTTCGACGAGCTCTTCTTCCTCCAGCTCGGCCTCGGCCTCAAGCGCCGCCAGATCGCCCGCGAGGACGGATTGCCGCTGGCGCCCGGCGGCGCGCTCGCCAAGCAGCTCGCCGCGGCGCTGCCCTTCACGCTCACCGGCGCACAGCGACGGGTCGTCGCCGAGATTCGCACGGACCTGCAACGAACGCACCCCATGCATCGTCTGGTGCAGGGCGATGTCGGCAGCGGCAAGACGGTGGTCGCGCTGTTCGCCGCCCTGATGGCGATCGAGCAGGGATTCCAGGCCGCGTTCATGGCACCCACCGAGCTGCTCGCCGAGCAGCACCACCGGACGCTGTCGCACTTCGCCGAGCCGCTCGGCGTCCGGGTCGCGCTGATCACCGGCGAAGCCGCACGCGGCAAGCGCGGCCCGCTGCGCGCGGCGCTGGAGAGCGGTGAGGTTCAGCTGGCGGTCGGCACCCATGCGCTGATCCAGGCCGGCGTGCGCATGCCGGGGCTCGCCCTCGGCGTCATCGACGAGCAGCACCGCTTCGGCGTGCTCCAGCGGGCCGCGCTCGCCCAGCTGCGCGGCGATCCCAGCGGCCCGATCCCGCACATCCTGCTCATGACTGCCACGCCGATCCCGCGGACGCTGGCGATGACGATCTACAGCGATCTCGACGTGTCCCTGCTCGACGAGCTGCCGCCCGGCCGCAAGCCGGTGCGCACGCACATCGTCAACGAGGCGGCGCGCAAGCTGCTCTACGACCGCGTCAAGGAGCACCTGGCGCGGGGCCGGCAGGCCTACATCGTCTACCCGCTGGTCGAGGCCTCGGAGAAGGAGGACCTGCGCGACGCGACGACGATGTGCACGGCGCTGCGCGAGACGGTGTTCAAGGGCAGCGGGGCGCGCGTCGGGTTGCTGCACGGGCGGATGAAGGCCGACGAGAAGGAAGCGGTCATGCGCCGCTTCCGCGACGGCGACCTGCACGTGCTGGTCACCACCACCGTGGTCGAGGTCGGCGTCGACGTGCCGAACGCGACGGTGATGGTCGTCGAGCACGCCGAACGCTTCGGCCTCTCGCAATTGCACCAGCTGCGCGGCCGGGTGGGGCGGGGCAGCGACGACGCCATCTGCCTGCTCGTCGCACCGTACGTCGGCGATCGCGAGTCGGACACCTACCGGCGGCTGAAGGCGATGACGACGACCAACGACGGCTTCAAGATCGCCGAGGTCGACCTCGAGCTGCGCGGGCCCGGCGATTTCCTCGGCACCCGCCAGCACGGCCTGCCGGACTTCCGCGTCGCGAGCCTGATCCGCGACACCCGCACCCTCGCCGAAGCGCGCGAGGCGGCGGAGAAGTGGCTGACCCTGGATCCGCATTTGCGGTCGGAGGAGTCGGCCCCGCTACGACAGGTGCTGGAGCACCGGTGGAAGGGCAGGTTGGGCTTGGCGGAGATCGGGTGAACCCGCCCGGAGCCGCGTCAGTCTGAGGGGCGCTAGAGATGCGGGCGGGCCGCCCGCGCTCCCAGCCTCGCTACGGAGCCTCGGTTTCGCCGGCCGGGAGCGCGGGCGGCTCGCCCGCATCTCTAGCGCCCTCGAACCGACGTCGCACCGCCGCGCCCTTGAGTTGCCGGCGATTCTAGGATCGAAGATCCGGCGATGCCTGCGAGGTCCCGGGTCGCGACGCGCCGCTGGCCGTACGCGCTGCGCGTGGCGCATTCCCGCTGGCGCTTCTTCCTCTCCGGCATCGTCTGCGCGGGACTGACGTTCGTGCCGACGGCGGCCAGTCCGTGGGCGCGCTTCCTGATCGCCTGGGACGTCGCCGTCACGCTCTACCTCGCGCTGGTGCTGCTGGTCGCGCACGGTGCGAGCGTTGCGCAGATCCGCGCCCGCGCCGAGCAGGAGGACGAGGGGCGCGTCGGCATACTGCTGCTGACGATCGCGGCCAGCCTCGTCAGTCTCGTTGCCATCATCGTCGTGATGGCAGGGGCGGTCAGCGGCGATCCGGCCGTGCGGACGACGCGGGTCCTCTTCGCGTTGCTCACCATCCTCCTGTCGTGGACGTTCATCCACGTCAGCTTCGCTCTCCACTACGCCCACGTATTCTACGACGAGCCCGACACGGCCGAGAACGCGCCCCTGCAGTTCCCCGGAGGTGAGGATCCCGACTACTGGGACTTTGCCTACTTCTCGTTCGTGATCGGCATGACGTCGCAGGTCTCGGACGTGCAAGTCGTCAGCAAGGCGATGCGCCGGACGGCGACCGCGCACGGCATCACCTCTTTCCTCTTCAACATGGCGCTGCTGTCGCTGATGATCAACGTCGCCGCCAGCTTCATCAGCAGCAATTGACCGAAGCGCCGCGGCGCGCGTCCAAAGGACCGTCCCCTTTCACGCGCCGGTGTAGCGCCGCCCCGTTGTCGTAGCCCGGCTGCAGGGGTGGACCAGGAGTTCGTGTAGAACGTGAGCAATGGCGGGGAGACCACTGGTACACAACGAACGGCGAGGTCACGGTGTTCAGCGCGGCCTTCCATCCCCATTTGGAGGGCGCTGCTCCCGCAGCGCCGGTCTGGGGCGGTGATTGCCAGCAGCCGTCCGGAACAGGCCGCGCCTGAGCGCGGCCCTCCATTCGGGGAATGCAGGGTGGGAGGGAAGTGAACGCCGAGCTTTCCGGGAAATTTCCGGGCGTCTTCCATGACCGGTTTTCCGATGCCTGCTACACAGCCGGCATCGAAGGGGTCGCGGTCGGGCATTCTCGCTCGAGCGCCATACGCAGGAGGAGGCAAGAATGAGGAACTTCGCGATCGGGAGGCGGCGCATGCGCGCCTGGGCGCGGGTCGGCATGGCCGGCTTGCTGCTGCCGATGGGGGGCTGCGTGATGCAGTCCACATACAACAACATGCTGCAGCAGCAGCAGTCGATCGAGGCGGCGCTGCGCTCGGAGATCAACGCCAACCAGGTCGAGATCGAGCAGTTGCAGAACGGCATCCGCGTCCGCATGTCGAGCGACCTGCTGTTTCACGAGGGCGGCGTCGAGCTGAGCGAGCCGGGCCGCGCGGCGCTCAACAAGGTCGCGCCGCAGCTCTCCGGGCAGGGCGACCAGATCGACGTCGTCGGCAACACCGACAACGTGCCGGTCGGCCCAGGCCTCGCCGAACGTTTCCCGACCAACTGGGAGCTCGGCGGGGCACGCGCCGCGATCGTCGTGCGGACGCTGCAGGGCGCCGGCGTCGACCCGACGGCGATGCGCGCCATCTCGGCCGGCCAGTATCACCCGGTGGCCTCCAACGACACGCCGCAGGGACGCGCCCAGAACCGCAACACCGAGATCCTGCTGCGGCCGATGGGCAGCCAAAACCAGTAGCGCGTCATTCCCGCCCGTGGCGCTGGCGTCGATCCTCGATCTCCAGGGAGACGAGACGCGCCAGCAACACGGCGGGAAAGAGCTGGCCGATGAGCGCCTCGAGCATCGCCATCGAGCGCGCGAACGGATGTATGGCGACGACGTCGCCATAGCCGACGGTGGTCAGCGTGCAGAAGCTGAAGTAGGCGAAGCGGGCGGTGGGGTGCAGGAGGTCGTCGTGCGTCGGCGGCGCGCCGCCGAACGCGCCGGGGCTGGCCAGTTCGACGCACAGGTAGATCGCGGCGAACATCAGCGCGATCAGCATGTAGGCGGCGATCGCGCCCTCGATCCGTCGAATCGTGATCGGGCCCGCGCGGAACACCTGCACGAAGACGATGACCGCCAACATCCCGCACGCGACCAACGTCGAGATCGCGTCGGCCGCGAGCCAGTGGGCGCCGAACGCCGTATAGCGCGCCCAGTGGGCGCCCAAGGCCGCCAGCGCCACGCCGCTGAACACGATGGCCGCACGGCGGGAGTGCGCCACCGCGACCACGCCGGAGAGCAGCAGGAGCGTGAACACCATGCCGCCAATCGCCCCGACGTCGTAGCCCAATTCGTTGAGGGGCGCGACGAGGAAGAACGTCGTAATCAGCGACACGAGTAGAACCGTCAGGCTCCAGTCGTTCTCCCAGAAGTCCTGCAGATGTGGGGTCCGTACCTTCATGATCGGCCTGACGGTCGCACGATCGGCCGCGCAAGTCAGGAAGACGCGGAGAAAGTGTGCGGAAGAGGGCCGCGCAGGTAGCGGTCCAGGAACGCCAGCAGACGCGCCTCGTACTCCGCCGGCGCGAAGTGTTGGAAGTTGACGTGGGCGGCGCCGGGCACGGCCCAGAATTCCTTCGGCTCGGGGGCGGCCGCGAACAGTCGCTGCGAGTCCGCCAGGGTGGTCCGCTGGTCGTCGGTGCCGGCAATGATCAAGAGTGGCACGCGGACCCGACCCACCGCGTCGATCGGTCGCAGCTGATCGAGCCGGATCCCCCACCGCGGCTCGACCTGCGCGGTCAGCAGCGGTGCCAACCAGGGACCGAGCGGGCCGAAGCGCAGACGGAGGCGGTTCGCCACCGCGACCCGGATGTCCGGATAGACCGCCTCGAGGACCATCGCGTCGACGCCGAGCGGCTGCGGCCCGAGCAGGCAGGCGGCGCCGCCGAGCGAGAAGCCCACGGCGGCGACGCGCTCGCCGGGTGCGAGCGCGTGCAGGAGGGCGACGGCGGCCGCAGCGTCGCCGGCCTCGCCATAGCCGAACGAGGTCCGCGCGCCCTCGCTCTCGCCGTAGGCGTGGAAGTCGAAGAGGAGCACCGCATAGCCGTGCGCGTGGAGAAAACGCGCCTGGCCGATCATGGCGCGCCGCGTCTCGTGCGAGCCGTGCATCAGCAGGACGCCGCCGCCGCCGGGCCGGCCGGGAACGAACCAACCGCGCAACACCTCGCCGGCGGCGTTGTGGAACGCGACCGCCTGCGCCGGGAGATCAGCCGGCGGCGCCCCGACGTGCCGATGATCGGCGGCCGACCAGCGATCGGCGAACCAGTAGGCACCGCCGGCGACGGCGCCGAGCAGCACGATCACCGCCACCAGCGCGTAGCGGCCGGCCCTGGCCTGCCACATCGACGACGTCTCCTTCGCACGGCGCCTGTCACGCCCGATCCGTTCCCAGTGTCCGCGCCCGCCGCTACAACCGTTGCGAGCGCTGGTCAATCGGCGGCGCGCGGCGTAGACGCGGGCGCATCCCATGAGCCCGAAGACCGATACGCCGGCACCGCGCCAGCCGCGACTGTTCCGCGCGATCCTGCCGATCACCGCCGCGCAGGCGTGGCGCGATGCGTTGGCCGGCGTGACCCTGGCGGCGATGAACGTCCCGCAGGCGCTCGGCTACACGCGCATCGCCGGCATGCCGGTGGTCACCGGTCTCTACACCCTGCTGTTGCCGCTGCTCGCCTTCGCGGCGTTGGGCTCGTCGCGCTACCTCGTCGTCGCCGCCGACTCGGCGACGGCGGCGATCCTCGCTGGCAGCCTGGCGCCGATGGCGGCCGTCGCCAGCCAGCGGTACGTTGCGCTCGCCGGCCTCGTGGCGCTGCTCACCGCCGTCTACCTCCTGCTGGCGCGGGTCTTCCGCCTCGGCTTCCTCGCCGACTTTCTGTCGCAGACCGTCCTTGTCGGGTTCCTCACCGGTGTCGGCGTGCAGGTCGGCATCGCCGTCCTCGGCGAGATGCTCGGCATTCCCATCGACGCGCACGACACGCTCGGCCAGGTCGCCGGGCTCGTCGCCCGTGCACCCGAGGCACATCCATTCACCGTGGCGCTGTCGGCGGGAGTGGTCGCGCTCGTGCTGGTCTGCCGCGGCTTTGCGCCGCGCATTCCGGGAACGCTGGTGGCGGTGGTCGCCGCGCTCGCCGCCAGCGCCGCCTTCGACTTCGCCGGTCGCGGCATCCGCGTCATCGGACCGGTCGAGGGTGGTCTGCCCCACCTGACGCTGCCGGCGCTCGACTGGCGCGACATCATGGCCCTGCTGCCGATCGCCGGCTCCTGCTTTCTCGTCATCGTCGCCCAGAGCGCGGCGACGGCGCGCATCTACGCCGCCCGACACGGCGAGAGCCAGGACGAGAACGACGACCTCGTCGGCCTCGCCGCCGCCAACGTCGCCGCCGCCGTGAGCGGCACCTTCGTCGTCAACGGCAGCCCCACCCAGACGGCGATGGTCGAGGCCTCGGGCGGCCGCAGCCAGCTCGCGCACGTGACCGCGGCGGCGGTCGTCGCCGTGGTGCTCATCTTCTTCACCGGCGTGCTCCAATACCTGCCGCGCTGCGTGCTCGGCGCGATCGTCTTCACCATCGCCGTGGGACTCGTCGACGTCCGCAGCTTGCGCGCCATCTGGCTGGAGAGCCCCGGCGAGGTACGCCTGGCGCTCATCACGGCGCTGGTCGTGGTCGGCGTCGGCGTCGAGCCGGGCATCTTGCTGGCAATGGCCCTGTCGCTGCTCCGCCACGTCCGCCACAGCTATCTCCCGCATACCGCGGTGCTCGTGGAGGAGAACGGCCTGTGGCGCCCGACCCGGGCGCTGCCGGGAGCCATGACGGCGCCCGCTCTCATCGTCTACCGCTTCGGGGCCGATCTGTTCTACGCCAACGCGGGACACTTCGCGGCCACGGTGCGCGGGCTGATCGCCGGTGCGCCGTCGCCGGTGCGCTGGTTGATCGTCGACGCCGGTGCGATCACCGGCATTGACTACTCGGCCGCGCGCATCGTCGCCGGCCTCCTCACCGATCTCCGCGCCGAGGGCGTCACCGTGATGCTCGTCCACGCCACGCCGGCCCTGCTGCACGACCTCGAACGCCACCACCTCTTCGATCTGATCGGCCGCGACCACATCATCGACAAGCTGCACGACGCATTGGACATGATCCGCAACGGCCACCGCTGATTCGGATATCGCCGGAAGGCGCATGGCAAGCACCCTCGGACCAGGCGCCGCGGGAGCGGCGCCCTCCAATAGGGGATGGCGTGCAGGCGTGGGGAACGCCCAACCATTGACGCGGCCACGATCGCCATCACTGGTTTGCACGCCCCAAACCGATCGACTACACAGCCTCGTTTCATGCTGCAGCGGCGAGGAGACACCGCGTGAGAGAGCAGGCCATCCGCATCGGACTGATCGGCTTCGGGACGATCGGCACCGGCGTCGTAAAGCTGTTGCAGCGCCAGCGGGCGGCGATCCGCGAACGGATCGGCGCGACGCTCGACCTGGTGCGCATCGCCGACATCGACACGCGACGCGACCGCGGCGTCAAGCTCGCTCGCGGGGTGCTGGTCGGCGACGCCCGCCGGGTCCTCGACGATCCCACCATCGACGTCGTCATCGAGCTGATGGGCGGCACCGGGATCGCCCGGCGCTTCGTGCTGGAAGCGCTGGCGGCGGGGAAGGACGTCGTCACCGCCAACAAGGCGCTCCTCGCGCATCACGGCGACGAGGTGTTTCGCGCCGCCGAGAAGCGCGGCAGCGAGGTCGGCTTCGAAGCCAGCGTCGGAGGCGGCATCCCGATCATTCGCACCTTGAAGGAAGGCCTGTGCGGCGACCGCAACCAGGCGGTCTACGGCATCGTCAACGGCACGTCGAACTTCATTCTCAGCCGCATGAGCGACGCCGGCCTCGAGTTCGCCGACGTGCTGAAGGGCGCCCAGGCCGACGGCCTCGCCGAGGCCGACCCGTCCTTCGATGTCGACGGCATCGACGCCGCCCACAAGCTGACGCTCCTCATCCAGCTCGCCTTCGGCGTGCGGGTGCCGTTCCAACAGATCAGCGTCGAGGGCATCCGCCACGTGAGTCAGGCCGACATCGCGTTCGCGCGCGAGTTCGGCTGCGTGATCAAGTCGCTGGCGGTCGCCAAGCGCGCCGGCGACCGGATCGAGGCGTCGGTGCGGCCGACGATGGTGAGCCGCACGCATCCGCTGGCCGACGTCAACGGCGCCCTCAACGCCATCGTCGTGCACGGCGACGCGCTCGGCGCGAGCATGTACGTCGGCGCCGGCGCCGGCATGATGCCCACCGCCACGGCGGTCGTGGCGGATCTGATGGACGTGGCGCGCAACCGCCTGCACGGCTGCCGCGGCCGCGTCGCGCCGCTGGGCTATCCAATCCGCCACCAAGCGCGCGCCCGCATCGTCGGGCCCGACGCCCTGCGCGGCGAGTACTACCTGCGCTTCATGGTCGTCGATCGACCGGGCGTCCTCGGCCGCCTGGCCGGTATCCTCGGCCAGCAGGAGATCTCGATCGCCAGCGTCATCCAGCGTGAACGCGAGCACGGCCGCGTCGTGCCGGTGGTCATCCGCACCCACGAGGTGGCCGACCAGGCCCTGCGCCGCGCCGTGCGCGCCATCGACCGCCTCGCCGTCGTGCGCGGCCACTCCACCGTTATCCGCATCGAGGAGAGCCTGTCCTGATCCGGGCGCCCCGGTCGCCAAGCTCTGAGAATATTGGCCACCTTGGCGTGCGTGGCGGCCAATTTTCTGATCAGCGACCTCTGCCCGACAAGTGTAGGAAAAGCTTACGGTCCCCGGTATACTCGCGCACGCTAAGCTCCGCCGCCCGGTGGCGGTTGGAGCACGGGAGTGGGACGGGCTGCCATGGATCGGAATCTGGCTCTAGAAGCTGTTCGCGTCACCGAGGCTGCAGCACTGGCTTCGGCGCGCCTGATGGGTCGCGGCGACATCAAAGCCACGGACCGCGCCGGCGCGGAAGCGATGCTCCGCACCTTTCGGTCGATCGCCATCAACGGGGTGATCGTGATCGGCGACGCCGAGGACGTCGAGGGTGGCGTGCTGCCGGTCGGCTCTCGAGTCGGCAACGGGACCGGCCCTGAGCTCGACGTCGCGCTCGACCCCCTGGAAGGGGCGGCGATCTGCGCGACCGGCGGATACAATGCGCTCTCGATCGTCGCCATCGCCCAGCGCGGCGGCTTTCTTCGCTGTCCCGACATGTACATGGAGAAGATCGCCGTCGGCCCCGAGGCGCGCGGCCTGATCAACCTCGAGCGCAGCCCGACCGACAACCTGCGCACGATCGCCGAGGCGCGCGGGGTCTATGTCGCCGACCTGACCGTCGCCATCCTCGACCGACCGCGCCACGAGAAGCTGGTCGAGGAGGTCCGCCGCGCCGGTGCCCGCGTACGCCTGTTGCGCGACGGCGACGTCGCCGCGGCCATGGCCACCACCAACCCCGAGTCCGGCATCGACATGCTGATCGGCACCGGCGGCGCCCGCCAGGGCGTCCTCACCGCCGCGGCGCTGCGCTGCGCCGCCGGCGACATGCAGGCGCGCCTCGTCGCGCGCAACGGCGAGGACGCCGAGCGCGCCAGCGAGATGGGGATCCGCGATCTCGCCAAGGTCTACGACATCGAGGAGATGGCGTCGGGCAGCGTGATGTTCGCCGGCACGGGCGTCACCAACGGCGACTACCTCGACGGCGTGCGCTTCTTCCGCGGCGGCGGCGCCACGAACTCCGTCGTCATGCGCTCGCGCACCCACACCGTGCGCTTCCTGCGCTCGGTCCATCGCTTCGACCTCAAGCCGGACTACAACTGACACCGTATGTGGGAGCCATGCTACAGCACGTCCAACGAGTTTCAGGCGCACCTCGTGAAAGGATACCTGGAACAGTTCGGCGTCCCCTGCGTGATCGAGGGCGGGCGGCTGGCGGTGAAGCCGCTCGGACTCGGCGAGGTGCGGCTCCTCGTGCGTGCCGACTGGCTGCACATCGCCCAGGGCCTGATCCGCGGCCGCGAGACCCAGAACGAGCCGCCACGCCTGCGACTCGTCCGCACGGAGTAATGTCATGAATCAGATCACCCCGCCGCCGCGGACGTCCGCCCCCAACGGCGCGGCCGCGGCGCCGCGGTACAGCACCGTCTCCGACATGGAGATCGAGCCGCTGTACACGCCGGACGATCGGAACGGCTGGCGGTACGACGAGCACCTCGGCGCGCCCGGCGAGTATCCGTACACGCGCGGCGCCTATCCCAGCATGTACCGCGGCAAGCTGTGGACGATGCGCCAGTTCGCCGGCTTCGGCACGCCCGAGGACACCAACGCGCGCTTCCGCTTCCTGCTCGGACAGGGGCAGACCGGCCTCTCCACCGCCTTCGACATGCCCACCCTCATGGGCTACGACGCCGACCACGCCGCGCGCCCTCGGCGAGGTGGGCCGCGAGGGCGTCTCGGTCAGCAGCCTGGCCGACATGGAGGCGCTGTTCGACGGCATTCCGCTCGACCGAGGTCACCACCTCGATGACCGTCAACTGCTCAGCCAGCGTCATCCTGGCCATGTACTTCGCCATGGCCGAGCGGCGCGGCGTGCCCCTGTCGGCAGCTGGGCGGCACGATCCAGAACGACATGCTCAAGGAGTTCATCGCCCAGAAGGAGTGGATCAGCCCGCCCGAGCCGTCGGTGCGCGTCATCGTGGACATGATCGAGTTCTGCGCCGACGCACGCGCCCAAGTGGCATCCGGTGTCGATCAGCGGCTACCACATCCGCGAAGCCGGCTCGACGGCGGTGCAGGAGCTCGCGTTCACGCTCGCCGACGGCATCGGCTACGTGCAGGCGGCGGTGGATCGCGGCCTCGACGTCGACCGCTTCGCCCCGCGCCTGTCGTTCTTCTTCAACGTCCACAACGACTTCCTCGAGGAGATCGCCAAGTTCCGCGCCGCCCGTCGCATGTGGGCGAAGATCATGCGCGAGCGCTTCGGCGCCAAGCAGCCGCGCTCGTGGCTGCTGCGCACGCACGCCCAGACGGCCGGGTGCTCGCTCACCGCGCAGCAGCCGATCAACAACGTCGTGCGCGTCGCCCTCCAGGCGCTCGCCGCCGTGCTCGGCGGCACCAACTCCCTGCACACCAACTCGATGGACGAGACGCTGGCGCTGCCCTCCGAGGCGGCGGTGCTGACCGCGCTGCGCACACAGCAGATCATCGCCGAGGAGACCGGCGTCATCAACACCGCCGATCCGCTCGGCGGCAGCTACGCGATCGAGGCGCTCACCGATCGACTCGAGCGCGAGGCGTTCGCCTACATCGAGCGCATCGACGCCATGGGCGGCATCATCCGCGCCATCGAGCTCGGCTTTCCGCAGCAGGAGATCGCCGACGCGTCGTACCACTACCAGCGCCAGCTCGACACGCGGCGAGAAGGTCGTGGTCGGCGTCAACAAGTACCAGTCGGACGACACGCACACGCTCGAGATCCTGCGCGTCGACAACGAGGTCGAGGCGAAGCAGTCGGCGCGGGTGCGCGCCCGCAAGGCCGCCCGCGACGCCGCCGCCGTCGAGGCCTGCATCGCCGCGGTGCGCGACGCGGCGCGCAGCGGCGCCAACCTGATGCCGCCGATCATCGACGCGGTGAAGGTCGAGGTCACGGTGGGCGAGATCTCCGACGTCTTCCGCGAGGTCTTCGGCGTCTACCGCGACCCGGCCTGGATCTGAGCGTGGCCGAGCAGCGACTGCGCATCCTGATCGCCAAGCCCGGACTCGACGGTCACGACCGCGGCGCCAAGATCATCGCCCGGGCGCTGCGCGACGCCGGGTTCGAGATCATCTACACCGGTCTGCACCAGACGCCCGAGATGATCGTCGAGGCGGCGCTGCAGGAGGACGTCGACGCGATCGGCCTCAGCATCCTCTCCGGCGCGCACATGACCTTGTTCCCCGCCATCCAGACCTGCTGCGGGAACGCGGCGGCGACGACGTGCCCATCTTCGGCGGCGGCATCATCCCGCCCGAGGACATCGCCGACCTGAAGGCCCGGGGCATCTGCGAGATCTTCACGCCGGGCGCGAGCACCGACGACATCGTCGCGTGGGCGCGCACGGCGCTGCGTCCGCGCCCCTGACGCGCGAGGCGCGGACGCCGGCATGGAACGCCGCCCCGTCATCATCGTCGGCTCGGGCCCGGCGGGCACCGCGACCGCCATCGCGCTGCACCGCCGCGACCCGGGGCTGGCGCGCGAGATCCTGATCCTCGAGAAGGCCCGCCACCCGCGGCCCAAGGTGTGCGCCGGCGGGCTCATTCCCGCCGGCCGGACGTGGATGACGGAGCACGACATCCCGCTGCGCGTGCCACACGTGACGGTGCACCGCGCACAGGTGGTCACGCCGACGCGCACGGTCGGCCACAACGACGAGAACCTCTGCTACGTCATCCGCCGCAACGAGCTCGACGCGGCGTTGGCCGACGCAGCGCGCGAGCGCGGCATCGAGATCCGCGAAGCGGAGCCGGCGCGGGCGCTGGAGCGACATCCGGACGGCATCCACGTTGTCGGCGGCCGCGACACCTACGCTGCGCCGCTCGTGATCGGCGCCGACGGCGCGGGCAGCCTGGTGCGGCGGCGCTTGCTGGACGACGGCCATGGGCGCATCGCCCGCGCGATCATGGCCGACGTGCCGATCGACCGCACGCGCTGGGAGGGCTTCGCACGCGCCCGCTACGACTTCGACTTCCGCATCCTGCGCCGCGGCCTGCGCGGGTACCTGTGGGCGTTCCCCTGTCTCATCGACGGCGTGCCGCACGCCAACATCGGCGCCTACGCGCTGACGCCATCGGGCACGGCCCTCGATGAGGCGATGAGCGACTACCTCGACGAGATCGGCGGCGGGACGCCGCGACGCGTCGCGTTTCCCATCCACTGGTACCGGCCGGGCGCGCGTATTGCCGCCAACGGCGCCTGGCTGGTCGGCGACGCGGCCGGCGTCGATCCGCTGATGGGGGAGGGGATCTCGCTCGCCATGGAGTATGGCGATCTCGCCGCCGCGGCGATCATCGAGGCCGTGCGCCGGCGCGATCCGTCTGCCGACGCGTACCAGCGCGCCTTCGACGCGTCGTGGCTCGGTGCCAAGCTGCGGCGGCTCCACATGGCGACGCGCCTCTTCTACGGCCCGGCGTGGCGCCTCGCCTTCGGGCTCGCCGAGCGTAGCCGGCGCCTGCGCGCGCTCGGCCTGCGCTGGTACAACGGTGTCGACGGCTGGGATCGGCGCAGCGGGTGGGAGGCGGTGGCGGCGCTGCTCACCAATCGCGTCGCCTCCTGATGGCGCAGGCGAAGCGTCGCGCACCGCCACGTCGCGCACCGCGGCGACGGCCGAAGCAGCCACAGCGCCGGTCGCGCCGCCCGGCGGCGATGGTCCTCGTCGTGAGCGTCCTGCTGGCGGGAGCGCTCGCCGCGGCAGCCATCGCCGGGCTGTTCAGCGTGACCAAGGCGCCGGCGCCCGAGCCGTTCCGCTTTCCCACGCCGGCGAGCGGCGGCGCGGCCCATCCCCCGGGCTGAGGCGACGGCATGTGGCGCGAGGTGGTCGACGACCTGGGTCGCACGCTGGCGTTGCCGGAACCGCCGCGGCGTATCGTCAGCCTGGTTCCCAGCGTCACCGAGCTGATCTGCGACCTCGGGGCGGGCGACCGCCTGGTGGGCGTCACCAAGTTCTGCGTCGAGCCGGCCGCGGTTGTGGCCGCACTCCCGCGGGTGGGGGGTACCAAGACCGCCGACTGCGCGGGTCTTGCAGCGCTGCAACCCGACCTCGTGGTCATGAACAGCGAGGAGAACGACCGAACCCATTTCGAGGCACTGATCGCGGCCGGCCTGACCGTGTTCGTGAGCTACCCGACCAGCGTGGCCGGGGCGGGGCAGGGGATCGTGCGCCTGGGAACCGCCCTGGGCTCCGAGAACGTGGCGGCAGAGCTGTCGCGGCGCATCGCCGGGGTCGCCGCGGCCCTGCGACCGCTCATCCCGGGACGCCAACGGGTGTTCTGCCCGATCTGGCGCAAGCCCTGGATGTCGTTCAACGCCGACACCTTCTGCCACGACATCCTGGCGAGCGCCGGCGGGGACAACGTCTGCGCGGGCGCAAGGCAGCGCTACCCCGTCGTCGAGCTACCGGCCATCGCGCAGGTCGACCCGCAGGTCATTGTCCTTCCCGACGAGCCCTATCCCTTCGCCCCCCGCCATCGGCGGGCCCTGGAGCCTCTCGCCGGCACCGCGGCCTGGCGCGACGGGCGGATCCACCACGTCGATGGGAAGGCACTCTCCTGGTACGGCGCGCGCACTCCCGCCGCACTGGGCCTGTTTTTCCGACTGGTGCACCCCGGAACGGCCCTCCCGGACAGCCTGGATGGCACTGCTGCAAGGGGTTGATCGCTCTGCGATGCCTGCACCATGGGGGACTCCCGCGGTGGTGCGGCGGCGGATGCCGCGCCGGCGGGCACATCGCTTGCTCTTGAACGTGGGCAACGCATGCAAGCACAGCGGATCCTCGGAACGCATCCCGTCGTGCGCGCCATCGCGGACGCGGCGAAACGACTGGCCCGCAGCGGCCAGCCAGTGGTGGTGGTCGGCGAGCGCGGCACCGGCAAGGAGCTCTTTGCTCGAGAGCTGCACGCCGCCGAACGGCGACCGAGCGAGCGCTTCATCCGCGTCGACTGCACCGAGCCCTCGGACCAACGACTCGAGCAGGATCTGTTCGAACGGGACGGGGGCTGGCGGCGCGCCGAGGGCGGCACGTTGCTGCTCGACGATCTCCCCAGCCTGCCACTCGAGTTGCAACAGCGGCTGCTGGACTCCCTGCGGCAGCGCGCCGGGGATCTCACCGGCGCCGCCGCGCAGCTCGTCGCCAGCATGGACCAGGGGATATGGCTGTATCGCCGCGCTGGTCGGCTGGTCGAGGAACTGATCGACCACCTGCAGCCCGTCGAGGTCATGCTCCCCGCGCTGCGCCAGCGCCGCTCGGACATCCCCGTGCTCGTCCAGCACTTCCTCACGCTCTACGCCGATCGCAACGGCGTGCCGCATTGCGCGATCGAGACGGACGCGCTCGTCGAGCTCTGGCAGTACGACTGGCCCGGCAACGTGCGCGAGCTCGAGAGCATCATCGAGCGCGTCGTCGTCCTGTGCCCGCGCGGCGTGATCCGCAGCAGCGACCTCCCCAGCAGTGTCCGCACCGGCGTCGGCACCCGCAACGGCCCGCCGGGCAACACCCCGCCGAGCGGTCCAGCCGGCCCGCAGCTGCGCCCGACGCTCTGACGCAGAGGCGGTGTAGCGGCGGGCTTTACGCCCGCCACCGCAAGCGCGTTACATCAAACACATGGCGGGCATCCTGCCCGCGGCGCCTCACGCCACCAACCGGCGCAGGACGAGATGCACCAGCGCGAGCACCAGCGCGCCGAGCAGCGCCGTGCCGAAGGTCGAGATCGAGAATCCGCTCACGATCCGCGACGCCAACCACAGGATGAAGGCGTTCACGACGAAGAGGAACAGGCCCAGCGTGACGATCGTCAGCGGAAAGGTGACGATCTTCAGCAAGAGCCCGATCGTGGCGTTGAAGAAGCCGATCACCAGCGCCGCGACCAACGCCGTCCCGAAGCTGGCCACCTGAAAGCCCGGTACCACCTGGCAGACGATCAGCAGGCTCACCGCGCTCAACACCCAGTTCAGCAGTAGGTACAACATGCCAGTTCCTCCTTTTCAATTGTCGTCGATCCCCATCCAGCCACGATAGGCCCGACGCAGCGTGACCGCTCGCCGCGGCCAGCGCAGCGCTCGCGTGACGATATGGGCTGCGACGGACACGACCAGCAGGACCACGAACATGACCGCGAGGACTTGCGAATGCGTGTAGAGGGCAGCCGCGTACAGAGCGACTGTCGCACCAAGGACGGGCGGAGTAGTCCTGTGCAGCCTTGCGGCCCATGCGCCGTGTTGGCGCTCGGTCCCCGCCCCCAGCGCCTCGACCCTCCAGAGAAGCGCCCGTAGGTTCGACGCGTCCATGATCCCGAACGACGGTTGAGCACAGTCAGCCGACCAGCCACCAGCGGAAATGCCCCCGGCGCGATTCGACCCCACGACACCAGGATTAGGAATGAAGTCGAGTCGCCGGGACGCTGCACAGCGCGTCTGGTGCGCCCGCTACCGTCGGCGGTTTCGGCTCGCACGCTGCGCACCATCGGGGTCCGAACGAGCCGTGATGGAAACATGGTGGAAACATCGAAGTGGACACGCGCGAGTTACTTCAGCGGAGGAAATATCTGTTCGAGGTCTTCTCCGAAGACCTTCTCAAAATCGGCGCGATTGTCGGGCAGCGGCACGGTCCCATGTTCCCTACCGGACCGGCTCACAACGTCTTTGGTACCGTTGAACGAGTAGGTGATCGAGTATTTCGAGTTGATGACGATCTTGATTTCGGGGCTCGTGACCTCCCTGCCGACGGGCGTCTTTTTGACTTCAGCCGTGTGCCCATGGTGGATCAATCGCTTAGCCGCGTCGTCCATCGTCGGTTCATACACGTCTGAGCAGACCTGAGCCCAGCGTGCCAACCTCTCCTTGTGCTTGTCGGCTTGCGACTTCAGCTCCGCCGTGGCGCGATCTTTGGCGGCCTGCTGGTTGTGGAGTAGCTCATCAATCTTCTTCTCGATGCTCATGTTGGGGTCTCCCACCCACTGCTCCTACCAGCGACCGCCGCGAGAATTCAAACTTGTCGGAGATAGAGGTACGCCGCGGCCGGCTAGCTCCGGCCGAGTGAACGGCGCATCCCGAGCGCCTGCCGGCGGCGGTTGCAACACTGATCGTACCAGCAATCGGCGACCATCACATCGACCAGAACCGCGTGGGGCACCTCGAGGCTTTCTGTCGCAACCAGTCGGCAAAGAAGCTGGCGCCGCAGACCGTCAACAAGCTCCTCACCACCGCGGCTGCGGCTAGTATGGTGTCCAACTACGTTCTCCGCCACGCGTCCATCGGCCGCAATTCGGTCGCTTGTCCGGCGCTGCAAGCGCGTCGTCGCCGTGAAGTCCGTCAAGGAGCTGTCCGAAATGGCGCCCGAACTCGAAGACGGCGCTGTCGATCCTGCCACCGTGCTCTCCGCGGCGCGAGATGCGGACCGTCATCGCGAACGCGATGCTGGGCGTACCAGACATTCCTGCACCCGGCGGTGCTGACAGGGGGGTGCGTAGGGGAGCTGACCTCGCTCATCTGAAGCGACGTGGATCCTCGCCAAGGGTGAGGTGAACATCGCTCGCAGCGTGACGTAGGCGCGCGGCAGGCCCATTCTGATCACCGGCCCGGTGCCGTTGGGGAACACCCACCCTTCGTCCGTCAGCGGAGGACACCGAGGTGGCGAAGCTCTGCGGACACAAGGACAGCTGTGTCACCGGACGCGTCTACGCGCACTGGCTCGACGTCGAGCACGACGCCGACGCGCTCGCGAGCCTCGACGGCATCGCCTGTGATGCCGCAGCCATCGGTTGATCGCGACGAGCGGCGCCCCCCGTGGAAACAGATGAAAGCAGGGCAGGGGGCGCCGCTCGTGCAACTACTGGGAATTACATGCCCCCGGCGCGATTCGAACGCACGACCCCAGGATTAGGAATTTTCCCCGGCGTGAACCGTAACTCACTCTATCGTGCGAAGTGTGCGAAATATCAGGCTCGCGCGCAAGCGCGAGTGGGCTGGGGTGGGTTGCGGCGGATGGGCGATGGACACTCGGTGGACACGCTTGGGTGGCTTGGGGCGATCTGGTTATTCTGTGTCGCGGTGACAGCGTCGTTACAGTCACGGTTATCGACGCGGAGAATCCTTCGCGGCGTAGAGCAGTTATGGTCGACAGGCCGCTCAGGGGGACTCGATGATCCGAACCTTCCACATCCTATTCGCAGTGCTGCTCGCGCCGGCGGTGCGCAGGAGTGCGGGTGACAGCAATGGCGACCTGCGGGTCGACTCGACGAACTGTCGCCGCGTCGCGCGCGCTCGACGGCTGCGCGCGCGGCGCGGCCTGTCCTCACCTTTGGCGACTTGTCGAGTACGCAGTTTTGCCGCTTCGTATTCGCGACACGGCTGCACCTGGCTGGCAGTGTGGGAGCGCTGCCAGCAGGCGGGCATGGATGGCCACATCGTAACGTCTACCTCTTCAGCGAGAGAGGGGGCCGCACTACACCGGTAAGAACTCCGGCCGTTATGTCGCGTATCGCAGCTCGACCTCGAACTTCGCGGCGGCGTTCTCGGCGTGGAGCAGAGTCAAGCGAGCTACGATGAGGGGTCGTTCGCCGGTTACGTCGAAACCGACCGCCACGTGCTGCACCTGGACCCGGCTACTCGATCGGTCTCTTCGAGCAGACGGGCGTAGAAGCGCCACCGGTGACGCTGAACGGCTGCTTGCGGCGTCGGTAACGCCGCGTTCGCGACGTGTTCACTGCACAGCCTGAGCGCCGAGAGGTTCATCGACGCGCTGGCGACGATGCGTGGCGGCGTAGCGTTGATGCTGCGCAAGGGCTCTCAGAAGTTCAGACGGTCAACCAGGAGGATCAATGTGGACTCGACTGTTGTTGCTCGATGCGCGCCGTGCCGAGCCGTTCTCTGGCTGGCGATGTGGCAGCGGAGCGCACGCCGACGCTACCACCGAAGGCGACCGAGCCGGTTGTCGAGCCGGCACCGAGTTCAAGGTGATTCTCGGACATCAGCACAAGATGGAGGGCGATCGGCGCGAGTGGGCCGAAGGTCTGAGCAGCGGGGTGTTCAACGACGCCTACACGCGAACGGCGAAGGAAAGCCCGATGATGCGCTATGCGGGCAACCAGTTGGCGCCGATCAACTACATCTTGTTTCTCGACACGGCAATCAACGAGCACGGACAAGCGATGGCCATCATCGGTGGCCTCTCGTTGATGCTTTTCCCGGTCGTGGTCGATTCCGACGTCATCGTGACCGGGACGCTCTACGAGGCCGCGACTGGTAAGGAGGTCGGGGTTACGAGGCCAAGGGCAAGGTGAATACCCTCATTTGGCTGCCGCTACTCCCCGCGGCGCGATCACGCTGGCCTGGCACCGGCAAGGAGCTGTACGACGAGACCTTCCGTGCCGTGTACTACAGATGGCAGCTGCGTTGAAGGGGCAGCCGCTCCCTGAGGCGATCGATCCCGCCGCGTCGATGTTCAGCGCGTGCCGAGCACGTACAGCGAGAGATCCGGGTGCGACCGCAGCCGCGCCGGCCGCGACTGAGTAAGGCCGAAAGCTAGGTTATAATGTTTTCTGTAGTCTACGTCGGCGCTTTCATCCCAGTGCGTTAGCTGCTACACCGCTCCTGGATGACTTCCATTCGGGCCTAGCATACGCGCTTGGCCCACCGGCGGGAGCGGGCTCGTTGTCGGGAGGGCAACCACACCGCCGGTTTGCTTCCCCTCTCGCCCAATGCCTACTCGCCTATGGACACGCGAACTTTTGGATCCGCTGGCCGTTTGGATCGGCGACGAAAATGTTCCCGCTTCCGTCACGGCGATGCCTGTCGCACTGTAGAACTGACCGTCCCCGTTTCCATAGCTGCCCCACTTGGTGAGGAAGGTCCCGGTGTTGTCGAACTTCTGGATACGGGAGTTACCGGTATCGGCGACATAGACGTTTCCGTTCCCGTCCACGGCGATGCCAAAGGGCCCAGCGAATTGGCCGTCCCCTGTGCCGGAACTGCCCCACTTGCCAACGAAGATCCCCGTGTTCGTGAACTTTTGGATGCGGCTGTTCCCGTTGTCGACCACGAAAACGTTCCCACTTCCATCTATGGCGACGCCTGCGGGTGAGTTGAGTTGGGGGGAGTAGAACTGCCCGTCCCCGGAGCCCAAGCTACCCCACTTCGTGAGGAATGCGCCGTTGTTGTCGAACTTCTGGATTCGGGCATTCCCCGAGTCGGCGACGAAAACGCTCCCGCTTCCGTCCACGGCGATGCCATGGTGGTAGGAGAACTGCCCGTCCCCGGAGCCCGTGCTGCCCCACTTCGTGAGGAACGCCCCGGCGTTGTCGAACTTCTGGATGCGCTCGATAGTACCGTAACTCTGATCGTTGTCGACGACGTAGACGTTTCCGCTCCCATCCACCGCGGGGCCATAGGTGTTCTGGAATTGTCCGTCCCCGTGCCCGCGCTTCCCCACTTCGTGAGGAATACCCCGCTGTTGTCGAACTTCTGCACACGCGTGTTGGAGGTGTCAGCGACGAAAACGTTTCCGCTCGCGTCCACGCCGACGCCGTAAGGGTAGCGGAACTGCCCGTCTCCGGTTCCAAAGCTGCCCCACTTGGTGAGGAACTGCCCGCAGAAGGGCGTTGGTGTCACGGTGACGGTCGGCGTGGCCGTCGCGGTGTCAATCGGCGTCGCGGTGGCAGTCGGTGTGAGGGTCGGCGTCGCGGTGTCAGTCGCTGTCACAGTCGGGGTGTCCGTCGGTGTCGGGGTGGGCGCAGCGCAGGTGCCTGCCGAGGCATTCTTGACGAGAAACTTGCTGCCGTCTCCCGTGCCGCTGAATGTCATGCAGTATGTGTGCGCGCCGCCATTGAGGCTGAGGACGATATCGATCGATGCCGGACCGTTTGGCACCGCGAAGGGGAGCCCCTTAGCGATCACTTTGAGTAAACCAGACTTCACCTTGGCGATCTTCACCACCGACGGCCCGCCCGGCGCGCTGGCATTCTTGTATTTGAAGAGCGTCGCCGAGCCGTTCGCGCTCCACAGGCTCGCCGGCAGGGCGAAGGTTACCGGGCCGCTGCCGTCGTCGAAGCTGACCGAAGAGTCTGCCCCGGTGACTGGATCGGAGCCCGCGATGCTGATGCTCGTGTCCTTCGAGAGCAGGACGATCTTTCCGGCCTTGACGAGCAGCTTCTTCCCCGTGATGCCCTGGTCGGTGGCGTGCGCGTCGCGTCCGGCCAAGAGCAGGAAGACGGACAGGACTGCTGCAAGACAAGGCGTATCTCATCGGGACTCCCGTGCGTGAAGCGCAGCGTGCTGCGGTTTGGGAGGCTGGTGAGTGCCTCGATTCGCCTCTAGCGCACGGAAGGACCGGAACTCGATGATCAGCTTGCGGAGACGGCTTGGCGACGGTGTCGCGTTCCACCCCCGACGGCGACATGAGCGCAGATGACCACCCGGCCGGAGGGCTTGATTTCGTTGCCTCTGACCACGGATCGCGTCATGTGGCCGCCTTCTGCATCCGATTACGACACTGACTGTCTACTGCAGCCTCCAGCGCTTCCGCAAGAAGAAAGGTAGTGATGGCCTACTGCCGGCGCAGCAGTCCGTGCAACGCCAGACGGGGCCGTCAGGCACCCAACAGGCGCCCAGCCTGCCTACTGGGCGCCCTTCAACGTCGGGCGAAACCCCTGATGACCAGCGGCCACCGGGAAGACGCGAATGAATGATACCGAACAGGCAAACAGCCGCGATAGTTGCGGTCTTCCCCAGCGCGCTCAGGGACAACCCGAAGGGAGCCCCTCGAGCGGTGCTGCCGCGGACGGCACCGTCGGCACGGCGACCAGCGGCAGGGTGTCGATCGTGCGCGACGAGCTACCCGGCGCCGGGGGCGTAGTGCTAGCGACTCGCCAGTATTCGGAACATCGCCCGTATCTCACTGCGCGGCGGGAAGCGCTGTTCGGAATAGATCACCTGCGAGTGACCGCAGAAGAGCCCGCCGTTGATGTTGGTGGTGAACCGGGTGCCGTCAGGATTCAGGCTGATGGAACCGGAGGCGGTCCGGTAGTCGCTCAGGTCGGGTTTGATCCATCGGCCAGTCACGGTAGCCTGCGTCGGGCTCGCAACGGTCGCGGCGAAGTAGCCGGTGTAGAAACCGGTGTCCCCGACGAAATCGTTTACGTAGATGACCTGCGTTCCGTTGCTGTAAAACCGATCCGGGCCGCAGTTGCCGGGGTTCGTCACGTTGAACCAACACGACGAGTCGTCATCGCCGGTGTTGCTGTCGGTGAATCGCAGCGGGCAGCCACGGAGAGGCACAGGCGTCGGTGTCTGGGCGGGCACAGTGGGGAAGACCGGCGTTGGGGGGATGAAGTCTGTTGGCGTCGGCGCCGCGCCACCCTTCGGTGTTCGGGTAGCGGTCGGTGTAGCGGTCGGCGGCGCCGCGGTTCTTGTCGCTGTTGGTCGCTGCAGCGTCCGCGTAGCAGTCGGCCTGTCGCATCCATCCAGAGCAGCACCGACGGCTTGCACCAATTCGGCGATCGTTACCACTCGATCGCCATTGGTATCGCCCGGACACGGCGCCTGGGCGTCCGCGCGGAAGGCCACCAAGAGGAGCACGATGACAATACAGGGCGAGCGCATCCACGTGCGCTATCGCGCGCCGGGAACGGGTGTCAACGTGAACCGTAGTCGAACGAAGTTGCTCCGCTGCCGGTGCGGCTGGAAGTGGACCGTGGTCGCGGCGGTCGACCCGGACGCGGCGCGGTGTCCGGTGTGTGAGCGGACGGGGGCGGTGGGGGTGTATGCGATCAGCCGAGACGCTGCTCGGTCGCCCGCAACAGCTGCCCGGCCTGGCGGTTGATGATGTTTGCTGTTGTCGCGTCGATCCGATCTTTCGCCAGATCCGCCATGGCGCGCGACATCAACTTCATAAGGTCCGCTCCTGTCCGCAGACCCCGTGGCAGCACCTTCCGCACATAGGCGGCGACATGGTCGGGCAGGCCATCAATGAACGAGGCTGGCAGCGCGGCCGGTGTAACTGTCTTCCGACTGGTATGGGCGCCCATCACTTAGTACTCCTGTTCGAGCGCCTCGACGCCGCGGAGCAGCGCGAGCTCTGACGACTGAGGACTTCGTGATGATGCCCAACGTGGTCAGTGCCGTGTTCTTGGCCAACTTCGGCACTAGCCGTTCAAGCCGGCGACCTAGTTCCGGCGGGATGCGGACCGATACCGGAACCCCGCGGCGCGAGCCTTCTGCCATTTCCTCAACCCTCCCCACGCTGACGACTGCGCCACTGCGTACCATACCCACCTCCGTGTTGGCGATTCACCGCCGGTTGCCACGCAACAATACGGAACTTGCCGCCATATGGCTAGCAGTGTATACACTTGCCACACACCGAAGTGGAGGACAGCATGAGAACCCCCGTCAAAGTTCCCGGCGGCTGGCACATCGACTACCGCGACCAGTTCGGCAAGCGGTACCGCTACACCTACGCGACGAAGGCGCAGGCGCAGGACGAGCTCGACACGGCGCGCGGCGCGGTGAAGGAGGGCACGTTCGTCTCGCCCGCAGCGGTGCCCACGTTCGCGGACGCGGCGTGGGAGTGGTTCAAGAGCCGGGAAGCGAAGAACCGCCGGCCGAACACCCTCGAGCAGTACCGCACGCACCTCGAGAACCACCTGCTGCCCGAGCTGGGCGCGCTGGCGCTGAACAAGATCGACGTCGATCGGATCGAGCGCCTCCGCGATCTACTGCTGGCGACGCCGATCCCGCGGTCGAAGAAGCCGCGCACCCTGGGGGCGGAGACGGTCAAGAAGGTGCTGACGACGGCCGGCGCGGTGTTCAAGTTCGCGATGAACCGGAAGTGGTGCGCCGCCAACCCGGCGATGGTCGCCGAGCGGCCGGAGGCATCGGAGGAGATCACGGACGAGGACGGCGAGGTGCATCGGCAGAGCGCCCGCGCTGTCACCGAAGACGACATCTTGTCCGCCGACGAGATCCAGAAGGTGTTGAAGCACGCGACCGAGGGACTGCCATACACGCTGCTGTTGACGGCGGCGTCGACCGGCGCTCGTCACAACGAGCTGCTCGGGCTGCGCTGGCGCGATGTGGACGTCGAGGGTGGCGGCGTCCAGATCAAACGTACGCTGGTCTGGGCGAAGACTGAGGAGGGTAGGGTGGCGAAGTTCTACCCGCCGAAGACGAAGGCCGGCGTGCGACGCATCCCGGCACCGCCGCTGCTCGTGCAGGCGTTCCGCCGCTGGTTCCTCAAGAGCCAGCACAAGGCGGCGGGCGACCTCGTGTTCTGCACCCGCGAGGGCAAGCCGCTGCACCATCGCACCGTGCGCCGCGACGTCATCGAACGCACCCGCAAGCGCGCCAAGGTCCGCCACTTCACGATGCACTCGCTCCGGCACACCTTCGCGTCGTCACTGCTGCAGGCCGGCGCCAACATCGCCGAGGTGCAGAAGTACATGGGGCACAAGTCGGCGCACGTCACGCTCGACGTTTACACGCACTTCATCCCGACGGCCGACAGCGGCGCGGTCACCGCCCACGTGGCCAAGCATTTCCCCAATGGACAGGTTTTGGACACTTCAGCGGCGCCGGCCGCCGAATCAGCGACCGACACCGCCGTAAGTGCTTGACCAATAAGGTGCCCCCGAGCCGGCTCGAACGGCCGACCCCAGGATTAGGAATCCTGTGCTCTATCCACCTGAGCTACGGGGGCTCGATGTGATTTCGGGCACTTAACGGAACGGGTTCGCGCTGTCCATCACCACTGTAACCGAAGCTGCAACCGTCGGCGGTTTCGGTGCAACTTGCGAGGCCACGTCGGCGATCCGCTGCGCCAATCACCAGCTAACTCGCCACGCGCGGTCCTGGGCTTGACGCCGGCGTTAGCGCCGACCTATCGGGAGCAATGCGACCTATCGGGTCTCTTCTCGCTATCGCCCTCCTGGCGTCCGGATGCTCCGAAGCCTATGTGATTCGCAGCTATCCCAACGACGTTCGGATGTCCGTCAATGAGGAGTATGTCGGGATTACGCCCGTCGTGGTCCCTCTGACGCGCGCGCAGATGCGCCCGTATCGCTGGCGTGCGGAGAAGGAAGGCTACGAAATCCAGGAAGGCACGATGCAGCCTCGCGTCGCCCCTGGTCGCATCTGGGGTTACATCTTCACCGTCGGTATCCTCGCCATTTTCAAGGGCCCGCAGTACATGCCCGACCTGGTGGTCGACATGAAACCGCTGCCCAAGTCGGAGGCGGCGGCACCAGCAGCCGTTCCGGCGACGCACGAGGATCGATTGCGGCACGCCGAAAACCTCCATCGCCAGGGGATGATTTCCGACCAGGAGTATCAAACGTTGAGGCGGGAGATTCTCAGGGATCTCGGCGAGGGTGCGCAGTAGTGGACCGGCGCACCACCACAACCGACGACCACGACGCGGCGCAGACAGCGCCGCGCATCGCCACGCCGGCTTTCGTCGGCGCCGTTTTGTTGCACGGCATTGTCACTAACCTCAGCGGCTGGCAGCGTCGGCAGTGATGTGGCACGTCGGATTGCGCCGTCGGGCGCTGGCACTCCAGGCCGCGCTCGACAACGCCGCTCAGGCGAGCCCGTTGCCGGCGGACACGCAAGCCATGGTGGATGCCTACCGTGACGACCTGGCGGTCATTCTCGCCGCCACCGATCCGGACACTGCGGCGATGCTCGACGGCGCGGGAATCGAGACCTTCGACGCGCTGCGAGCGCTGCTCCACCGGCAATAGCCGGCACGTCACGGTGACGGCGCCGCCGGCAGGGTGGCGACGGCGTCGTCGACGGATGATCGCTTTGTCGGCTCGGGGCGCCCAATTCGGGAATGGATACTGGAGGGCGCCGCACCGTCGGCGCCTGTCGTATGAAGCGCCCGCGCAGCAATCCAAGAGGCGCCGCTGGAGCGGCGCCCTCCACCGGCATGAGGGAGTGGAATCGTGAATTCGTCGCGTGGATTTGCCGGTCTGCGCACAGCGCCACAGAACGATCCGAATCTATCGGCTCGCCGCGATCGCCGGGATCCTCCACGTGCCGTTGAGAATCGAGGGGACCTCTTCCTTCGGCCAGTACATGCGCAGCATCGTGATAAACGGGCCCTTCGGCGCGGGCAGCCAGTTGGATTCTTTGTCCTTCCCCGGCGACTCGTGCTGGAAGTAGAGGGTCAGCGAACCGTCGGCGTTGTACTTCAGATCATTGCGCGGGCTCACGGTGAACTTGTTCAGCGCGTTCGGCACGAACCACCAGCCGTTGTCGATCTCGTACATGGTGATCGACCAGAAGCCGTTCACCGGCGGCGTCTCCCCCTTGGCGAACGTCAGTGTGTAGTCGTGCTCGCCCGTGAGTCGCTTCCCGGCCCCATCCACCTCGGCGTAGGGGTACACCGCGTCCTTCTCGAGGTTCGCGGGCCAGCCGAAGGCGGCGACGACGGCGCGCTTCATGTAGTCGGTGCCGTACACGCCGAGCCCCTTGGTAATCCGCCACCCGTGGTACCTCTTGCCGAGGCTGCCCTTGTTGGCGCCGATCTTCTCCAGCGCCGTCTTCGGCAGATCGGCGAGCGACTTCTGGGCCGCCGCTGGCAACGTGCCCATGTCGAAGGGCTTGCCGGGTACGATGCCGATCTTCGCCATCCGCGCGACCATCGGAGCGTCGGCCGGGGTTGGCGGCGCGGCGCCGGCCATGAGCGTCGCCATCATGGTGAAGTAGGGGGCCGTACCCAGCGCGAGGATCGCCTCCTGCGGCTTGGCCGTCATGCTGAATCCCGGATTCGGGTCCACCGCCGGCGCCTTGAACGTGAACGGCTTCCCCCAGGCGGACAGCGGCGTGATCCTGTATTGCGCCTGCAGGGCGTTCACCGCCGTGTAATCCTTCTCGGTGCCGTCGGCGTAGGTGCGGCCGAGGATCACCATGTAGCGCGTCGGGACGGCGATCCGCTTCATGCCGGCGGGGACCTCGCCCTTCCATCCCGGCCCGGTCAACAGGTAGGTCGCCGCCGCGCCGCCGGTCGTGCGCGTGCCGGGCGAGTCGAACACTTCCATGAAGAGGTCGACCATCTCGAACAGGTAGAAGCGGTTCCCCATGTCGGGATGGCTGAACACCTGCGGCTCGGACAGGTCGAGCCAGGCGAGCGAGTAGAGCGTGTCCGCGTTGGGCGCCGACACGCCGCGATAGTCCGCGGGCGGGTAGCGCTTGGCGTTCATGAACATGTTCATCGGCCCGCGCAGCCCGGCGGGCTTGGGAACGTTGCTCATCTGTACCCGCGTCACGTCGGTGGTGATCAGCGAGTAGCCGTAGACGTAGGCGTCGGTGGCGATCGCGACCGCCTCGTCCGCCGAGACCGCGTCCGCGGCGGCGGCGAGCGAAGCGCCCGCGGAGAGGACCAGGGCGACGACGCCGATCAGCAACATCTTCATCACGCGCTCCTCGCGCCTACGATCTGACTTGGATGTACGAATGCACGGAGGCGACGCCCGCGACCGAGAAGGCATCATCGACGAAGCGGCGCCTCTGGGAGTCGCTGCTCACCACACCGACCAGCACGACGTTTCCGGCGAAGACCCGCACGTCGACGTCGTCCGCGACGATGCTCGCGTCACCGACGAACGCGGCCTTGACCTGCGACGCCAGCTCGAAGTCCGCCGTCTTCGACGGCTGCGCATGGACGAAGAACGTCTCGACGCGGCGCACGCCCGACGTGGTCCGCGCGATCTCGACCGCCGCGTCGCCCGCCGGCGCCCCGCGCGGCACCACGCCGGCCAGGACCACGACCCCCTGCCGGCAGAAGACGCTCAGGCCACTGGTCCCCGGCACCGGCGACTCGAGCAGCGCGGCACTGATCTTCGCCTCGATCTCGGTGTCCGAGGCCTGCGTCCCCAGCGAGCGCGGATCGGTGGCGGCGTCGTAGGTCTGCGTCGCGACGCCTATGGCCGCCATGTAGGGATTGCACCCCGCGAGCGCGGCGGCCGCAAGGACCAGGATGGGAATCAGCTTCATAGGGGGCTGCACTAGCACACACCGCGGAGATCAACAGAGCCCCGGGCCGCAGTGGTGCAACCCACGGCCGGCGTGTACGGTGGACCCACAAAGGAGGACTCCCCATGCGTCATTCGATTCGCCGTCTGGTGATGGCTGCTCTCGCTCTCGCCTTCGTCGCCACCGTGGTCGCCGCACCCGTGATGGCCTGCGACGGCCAGGCCGACAGCGACGCGCCCGCCGCGCCGAGCGGCAAGTAAGCCTCGCACCGGCGGGGAGGGGCTCCGGCCGCTCCCCGCCGACGATCCGCCCAAACCAGCGGCCACGTCTCGGCTGAGGCGTTGGTCGCGAGCCGATATGGCTTCAGCGTTCCGCGGCACCCGACCGGCCGCCAGGCCACGCGAGGGCGGGCGCGAACGCTCCACGGTTCGGCTTGGTCCGTCGTCGATGAACTCAATTTGGACTGCCGCCGGGAATGTCTCGTCCGGTGGCTCCGCTCCTTGGCGGATCTTGGCGTTTTTGGCGGTGTGTTCTTCTCACATCGCGGTTGGGCTGTTCGGGCGTTCTCCTCCCTACCAGCCTCAGCCGCGCGGCGATCACGGGTAGAGCAGGGTGCTGCCTTTGCTGCGGCAGGGCAGGCTCTGCGAGAGCTGGATGCCGCCCACCTGGACGCCCAGGTTCATCAGTGGATTGACCGCCGTCATGCCGCTCAAGTTCGAGGCGCGGATCTTGAGCGTGTAGATCGGCTGCCCAGCGTCGCCCTTGGTGGTGAGCCGCACGGCGCCGGTGCTCGGCACGTTCGGGGTGACGGTGCCCTGCATCTTGCCGCTGTTGCTGACGTCGAGGGAGCCGGCCTGCGCGGTCGCCGAGAGGATGGTCCCGCCGGCAGAGGTGAGCGTGATGGTGACGTCGTCGCTCGACGGGTTGAAGTCGACGCCGGCCGGCAGGGCGAACCGCGCGCTCACCGAGACGCTCGACGCCTTCACCACCGTATGCGTCACCAGCAGTCCGGTGCCGGTGGTGAAGGAAACCTTGAGGTTCTTGGTCTTCGCGACGTTGTTGCTGGTGTCGTACGCGTAGGCGCGCAGCTTGTGGCCGCCGGCGTCGAACGCGCTCGCATCGACGACGAAGGAGTAGGGCGGGGTGCTCATCGTCGCGTACCAGCGGTTGTCGACGAAGAGCTCGACGCGCCCGATCGCGACGTTGTCATTGGCGGCGACGTCGATCGGCACCATGTTCGAGAGCAGGCTGCCTTTCGTCGGGCTGAGGATGCTGATGGTCGGAGGTGTGTTGTCGGGAGGGGGCGCGCCGACCTCACCCGGCACCAGGGCTGCGTACGCGTCGACGCGTCCCCAACCGAAGTAGGGATCCCAGCCGGTCGTGCCGAGGTCGGCGGCGCCGGCCTGCACGCGCGCGATCGCCTCGCTGCGACTCATCGTCGGATTGGCGGAGAGGAGCAGGGCGAAGACGCCCGAGCCGAAGGCCGCCGCCGGCGACGTCCCGGTCGAGGTCGCGTAGCCCCCATCGGTCGTGGTGGTGACGATGTCGACGCCCGGCGCGGAGACGTTCACCCAAGCGCCGTAGTTCGAGAAAGACGGATGCGCGTCGGCGTCGTTGATCGCCGCCACCGCGACGGCGCCGTTCGACGCCGCGGGGTAGCCGGGCGCATCGGTGCCGTAGTTGCCGGCCGCGGCGACGAGCACGACGTCATGCGCGGTGGCGTAATCAACCGCGGCTTGGAGGATGCTGGAGGGGGCCGTGCCGACGAGGCTCAGGTTGATCACCCGCGCGCCGTGGTCGACGGCGTAGATGATACCGTTGGCGACGGCGCTGTACGGGCCGTAGCCCTGCGCGTCGAGCGCCTTCACCGGCAGCACCTTCGCCGCCGGCGCGATGCCACAGATGCCCTCGGCGTTGTTGCAGAGCGCCGCGACGATGCCGCTCATGCGAGTCCCGTGGCCGTTGTCGTCCCTGGGGTCCGGATCGTCGTTGAGAAAGTCGTACCCGGGCAGTAGTTGGCCCTGCAGATCCGGATGGGTGGCATCGACGCCCGTATCGACGACCCCGACGGTGATGCCCGCGCCCGTCGAGAGCCCCCAGGCCGCCGGCACGCCGGCGCGGGGCAGGCCCCACTGCGCGAGATAGTAGGTGTCGTTCGGCGCCTCGGCGACGTGCACCAGGTGCTCGCGCTCGACGCTCGAGAACATGCCCGAGCGACGGAGCGTCTGCTCGACGCCGGCGATCGTCGCTTCATCGGCTTCGATGACCGTGCCCTCGACGCCGCTCACCACGTCGATCCGTCGGGCACCGACAGCGCTCAGCGCGCGCTGCAGCGCTTCGGCTCCCAGCCCGCCGCGGCCGCGCAGGACCAGGCGACCAGGTACCAACGACGCCCTGGGCGCCGCCAGCGCGGCACCGGCGCCGATCGCGCCGATGGCGAGCAACAGACTGACCCACACCAGGAACCGCGCACCGTGCCCACCTCGGAATGCGACCATCACGCTGGGTACCAACAACAATCGGCATGCCAGGCGCCTGGGCGTGCCGCGTTCGATCAGGTGGCCCTCTCATGGGGCCTCTCGTGTTGCCGTAGCCGCGGCGTGTCCGAAAAGTGCCGCTCTCGCGCGGCGCCCGTGTTGGTCGCACCGCATGCGGCATGGTAGACGCCCGCCATGTTGACGCGGGCCGAGTTCGTGGCGCTCGAGGACCAGCTCCTCGCGTCGTACGCCGTGCACAGCGCGTCGACCCGCGGCCGGGTCCATGCCGAGGCGGAGCATCCGTTCCGCATGGCCTTTCAGCGCGACCGCGACCGGATCATCCACAGCACGGCCTTCCGCCGCCTGGAGTACAAGACCCAGGTGTTCGTGAACCACGAAGGCGACTACTACCGGACCCGCCTGACCCACACGATGGAGGCGGCGCAGATCACCCGCACCATCACCAAGTCCTTACGCCTCAACGCCGATCTCGCCGAGGCCGTGGCACTCGCGCACGACCTCGGGCACACGCCGTTCGGGCACGCCGGCGAGCGCGTCCTCAACGATCTGATGGCACCCTATGGCGGCTTCGAGCACAACGCTCAGAGCCTGCGCATCGTCGACGTCCTGGAGGAGCGCTATCCGGACTTTCCGGGTCTCAACCTGACCTGGGAAGTGCGCGAGGGCATCGTCAAGCACACGCCGCCGTACGACAAGCCGCTCGCGGCGAGCTTCGAATCGGGCCGCGCCCCGTGCCTCGAGGCGCAGCTCGTCGATTACACGGATGAGATCGCCTACAACAGCCACGACATCGACGATGGCCTCAAATCCGGCCTCCTGACCTTCGATCAGCTTGACGGGGTAGGGCTCTGGCGCGACGCCTACCGCACGGTTCGCGACGGGTCGCCCCACGCCAGCCAGCGCATCTGGCGCTACCAGGCCATCCGCCTGATCATCGATCGGCTCGTCACCGACCTCATCGAAACCCTCGAGTCGCGCCTGGACGCGGCGACCATTCGCACGCTGGAGGACGTCCACGCGGTCGGTCGGCCACTCGTCGGCCACAGCGACGAGGTCGAAGCCCAGCGTCAGGAGCTCAAGACGTTCCTGATGGACAACCTGTATCGGCACTACAAGGTCATCCGGATGTTCGAGAAGGCCAAGCGCGTCATGCGCGAGCTCTTCCACGCCTACATGAGCGAGCCGCAGCAGCTGCCGCCGCACATCCTCGAGCGCCGCGATCGGGTCGGCGATTCGCAACCGCGGATCATCGCCGACTACATCGCCGGCATGACCGACCGGTTCGCCCTCGAAGAGCATCGGAAACTCTTCGACCCGAGCGAGAAGGGGTGATCCGGCGCGCCCAAGGCGCCGCCTGACCCCCAGACCTCATCCGACACTTTACGTCCGATAAGATGGATTATGTAAAGTGACGGACCAGGCAAACTGGTGGCCGGGAACCCCTCCGGAGGAACAGCGCGATCAGGACGAGATCTTGGTCGCCAGCAACTCGCGACCGGGAAGATCCGGGAACTGCTCGTAGGCCTGGCGATACAGGGTGCGGGCCTTTTCGGCGTCGCCGGCCTGTTCGGTGGCGCGGGCCTCGCCGACGATCGCGTCGCCCGTGTACGGGCCGGCGATGGCGGCGGCGTCCTTGTACTTGGCGGCGGCGTCGGTCCACTGCTGCTTCGCTTCGAGCGCCGAGCCCCAGGCCACGAGCATCTGCTGCTGGAGGTACGGAGGCAGCGAGGCGCTCTCCGCCTGGACGGTTCCGAGCGAGGCGAGGGCCGCGTCCGCGTCCCCTGCCCTCAGCGCCGTGTTGGCGGCCATCAGCGTCGCGAGCGACGCCACCGTGGTCCCCGCCCACCGCTCGGAGATGGTGTTCAGGTCCGTCGTGGCGCCGGCGAAGTCGCTGGCCGAGACCTTGGCAAGCGCGCGGCCCAGGTCGGCGTTGGCGTCGCGGCGCTCCGCCGCGCGATAGGCCGTGAAGATGCCGAGCGCCGCCACCAGGACGGCGACGCCGATCCCGGCCCAGATCACCGTCTGCTGGTGTGCCCGCCCCCAGGTAATCGCCTGGGTGCTGAGCGTGAGGAACTCGTCAGGTGCCTTGGCTTCCTTGTGCGACAGGCGCGCTTTCTCCGCCACGATCGTCTCCCCCTACGCGGACGTTCCGGCGGTGCACGCGGGACAGGCCAGCGCGCTGAGCCGGAGGGGCCGGCGCCGAGCGCCAGCCGGGTTGATGTCACATCTTGTACTTGAAGTCGTCTGGCGACATGCGCTCGAGGATCTCGGACCACTTGTCGCGCGAGACGTTCGACAGGTTGCTCTCGACATTGTCGCCGCTCTCGGCCTGCTGCAGCACGCTCGACGCCTCGAGGACGCGGCGGGCGACGTAGATCGGGCTCTTCACCCGCAGCGCCAGCGAAATCGCATCGCTGGGTCGTGAGTCGATCGTCCGCGGAGCGCCGTCGACGACGAGGTTGATCACTGCGTAGTACGTATTGTCGCGCAGATCGGAGATCTCGATGCTCTGCACGGTCGCGCCGAGTTCGCCGATCAGATTGCGGAGCAGGTCGTGCGTCATCGGGCGGGTCATTTCGATACCCTCGAGCTCCGTCGCGATTGCGGTGGCTTCGAGGAGGCCGATCCAGATGGGCAGGTTCAGCTTGTTCTCGTCGTCGCGCAGGATGACGATCGGCGTCTTGGTGGCGGGATCCAGGGTCAGCCCGCCGACGGTCATCGGAATCGCGTCTTCGCGGCTCATGTCGCAATTGTGCCCTGAAAAATTCCGCTCGGTCAACGCGTTTTCGCCGCGACCACCCCGTTCGGTCACCGCACGAGGCGATCGACGACGCGATACAGCTGGTTCAAATTGCGGCACTCCTCGACCATGTCGCAGAACGGCAGGTAGCGGTCCATCTCGGAATCGCCGAATCCCCAGGTCAGCTTACTCTCGGGATTCAGCCAGATGAGCTGCTTGGCACGCGCCTGCACGTCACGCAGCACCCACTCCTGAGCCAGATTGTAGTTGTTGCGCGCGTCGCCGAGGATGATCACCGTGGTCCGGTTGTTCACCGCCCCCAGATGGTCGCGGTGAAACGTCTTGAAGGCGCGGCCGAAATCGGAGTGCGCGAAGACGTTGATGATCGACCCGGTGAGCGCCTGCTCGATCGCCCGCTGCGTGTCGTTCTCCTCGAACAGCTGGGTGATCTCGCCGATCTCGCTGACGAAGATGAAGCTGCGCACCCGCGAGTACAGATCCTGCAGCGAGTAGACGAATTGCAGCATGAAGCGCGACACATTGCGGACCGAATCGGACACGTCGCAGAGGACCAGGACCTGCGGCTTGTCCTTGATCTTGCGGTCGAACTGGATGCGGAACGGCACGCCGCCGTACTGGAGGTTCTTGCGCAGCGTGTCGTTGAGGTCGAACTTGCCGCGCTTGCCACGCTTGCGGCGGATCGACACCACGTTCTTCAGGCGTTGCGCGAGCTTGGTGACCGCCTCGCGCATCCGCCGCATCTCGTCCTCGGACAGATAGTAGAAGCTCTTCTCGGCGAGGCTGGCGAGGCGATTGCGCTCGCGCTGCGCTTGGTCGCGCTTCTCGAGCTCGATGCGCACCGTGCGGCGGATCATCTCGCGCAGATCGCGCAACCGCTGATCGATGAGGCGCTGGAGCGCTTCGTTGAGCTCCGCCGGCAGCCCCGCCTGGCCGAGCTGTTCCTTCAGTTGATCGAGCTCCTCGCTGAGGCCGCCGAGGCCGAGGCTCTGCGCGGTGCTGTGGCTGTACCGCCCCTCCTGGTACGAGCGCTCGATGCCCTGCGCGTTGGCCTGGTCGGCCGCGTCGCGCAACATGCGCTCGAGGCGACCCTGGTCATTGCGGAGCAGCGCCTCGGCGAGCTCGGACAGGTTGATGTTGAGGTCCTGGAGCAGCTCGGCGAGCTGCTCCATCAACGACTGGTACTCCTGCGGATTCAGCTGCAGCGCCTGCATCGCCGCGTTGGTGCTCTCCGAGATCGCCTTGCCGAGGCCGGCGAAGTACAGGTCGAACAGTTCGTCGTACACCGGCAGGTCGACGCCGCGCTTGACCATCGTGCTGCGCAGCACGTCCTTGAAGACCTCGCGGTCGCCGATCCCGAGGGCGGCGACGGCGTGGAAGGCGTCGAGGTGCTCGGACATCGACACCCGAAGCCCATTGGCGCGCAGGAGCGCCGTGAAGTCGACGATCTTGGCGTCCATCGCGCCTCAGCGGCGGACTTCGCCGCCGTTGCCCTGACCGGCCGCCGCCGCGCCCTGCTGGAGGAAGGCCTTCAGCTCGTCCTGCGCCTTGCGCATGTCGCCCTCGTACTTGAGGATCGCGGTCAGCGTGTCCTCGACCATCGCCTCGTCGAGCTCCTTGGCATTGAGCAGGGTCAGCGTGCGCGCCCAGTCGAGCGTCTCGCTGATGCTCGGGACCTTCTTGAGGTCGAGCTTACGCACCCGCTGCACCGCCTCGACAACCTGCGCCGCGAGCTGCGGAGTGATGTCGGGTACCTTCAGGCGCACGATCTCGAGCTCCTGCTCGCTCGACGGGAAGTCGATGTACAGATGCAGACAGCGCCGCTTCAGCGCATCCGACATCTCGCGCGCGTTGTTGCTGGTCAGCAGCACGATCGGAATGTGCGTCGCCTGCAGCGTGCCGAGCTCGGGCACGCTGACCGTGAAGTCGCTCAGCACTTCCAGGAGGAAAGCCTCGAACTCGCTGTCCGACTTGTCGATCTCGTCGATCAGCAGGACCGTGCGTTGGGCCGAGGTGATCGAGCGCAGCAGCGGCCGCGGCAGGATGAAGCGGTCCGAGAAGAAGACGTCGTCCTGCGCGGAGATGCGATCGACCGCCTCGCGGAGCGTCGCCGCGCCGCCGATCACCTCGCTGATCTTGTCCTTGAGGATCTGCGTGTAGAGCAGCTGCTTGGCGTACTCCCACTCGTACAGTGCCTTGGCTTCGTCGAGGCCCTCGTAGCACTGGAGGCGGATCAGGTTCAGACCGAGCGAGGCGGACACCACCTTCGCCAGCTCGGTCTTGCCGACGCCGGCCGGCCCCTCGATGAGGATCGGTTTCTCGAGACGGGTAGCCAGGTACACCACCGTGGCGATGCGCCGGTTGCAGATGTACTTCTGCTGCGCGAACTTGGTGATGACGTCGTCGATGCTGGCAAACATGGCTGGCTCCCGCTGTGACTGGCTGCGCGTCGTCCTTGCTCGACTGGCGCCATTCTCGCCTGGACCCGGTCCTCGTGTCCAAGGTCCGGTCTCCAGCATCGTGGAGCCGTTCGTTCGTCGAGATTCGGGCTACCACAGGGGTCCGGGCCGTACAATCGACGGTCCGCCACCGGCTCCGGGTGTGTTGCGCCGCCCCGCGCGGCTGCGCTAGCGCACGCGTCATGTGCACCCTGGCGGTCTACGTGCGCTGCACCTCCGGCCTGCCGCTGCTCGTCGCTGCCAACCGCGACGAGTTCCTCGATCGACCGACGGCCGATCCGCATCTGCTCCTGGCGGACCCCTGGGTGGTGGGCGGGCAGGACCTGAGCGCGGGCGGGACCTGGTTTGGGGTCAATGCCGCGGGCATGGTCGTCGGCCTGCTCAATCGCCGCCGGCCGGGTGGCCCGGATGCGACGCTGCAGTCGCGCGGCCTGCTCACCCTCGCGATCCTGCAGGAGCCGGGTGTCGCTGCTGCCCGCCGGACGCTGCAGTCCATCGATGGAGGGGCCTACAACGCCTTCAACCTGCTGATCGCCGATCGCGACGAGGCCCTGGTCGTCACCAATCGCGGTGGCGCAATGCAGGTGACGACCCTCGACCCGGGCGTTCATCTGCTCACCAACCTCGAGCTCAACGATCCCACCTGCCCCCGGATCGCCAAGTCCTGGCAGCGTTTCCGCGCCCTCGACCTGGCCGGCGCGGCCGACCCGACCACGCTGCTGCCCGACCTCCGCACCATCCTCGCCGACCACTCGACCGCGCTCGATCCGCGCGCCGAGGTCATCGACACCTTGTGCGTGCACCTGCCAGGCTATGGCACCCGCTCGTCGTCCATCGTCGCCGCCGCGGGCGGCTGCCTGCGGTTCTGGCATGCGCCGGGCCCTCCGTGCCGCACCGAGTACCGCGAGGTGCCGCTGCCCCCCGTAACCTCGTAGGGGCGGGCTTTACGCCCGCTACCCCCGATCGCAGCGGCGCACGAAGCAGCGCGCCAGTTGTGGCGGGCGTAGAGCCCGCCGCTTACGTTCTTTGCCCAGGGCGCTGCGTCCAGCGCCCCCGGAAGCGAGCCTTCCCAGGCACACGGATTTGCTGGGTCGATCGCCACATGACCCGGCATATGACACAAACGCGCCTGGACAAGGGGGCCTGTTGCGTCTAGCCTCGCTGCCGCATCGGTTGGTGGAGGGGTGATGGGGCGTCGTTGGGCCACATGGTTGATCGCTGCGGCGGTATTCCTGAGCGGGTGCATCCCGCGCACACACCCGACGGCCCCGAGCAGCGACGCGATCGCTGAGATCGACGAAGCAGGCACTGACGACACCGTCCACGCCGCCGCTCCACCGCGCCAGCTCACGCCGGAAGAGCAAAAGGTCCAGGCCCTGGAAGCCCAGCTGGCCGAGCGCGATCGCGAGATCGCTGCCGTTCAGGCCCAACTGCAGAGCGCGCGTCAAGGCGGTAGCCTCCCCGCCCCGGTCCCTGCCGAAGTTCAGGTACCTGCGTCCGCCGCGGCGGCTCCGGCGCCGGCAGCGTCTGGGGACGCGGTGGCCGCCAAGGACGCCGAGCTGGCCGACGCCCGGCATCAGATCGCCACGCTCGAGTCACGACTCGAGAGCGAGGTGCAGCGCCGCAAGCAGGTCGAGAGCGAAATGGCGCGCGTCCTCGAGGAGACGTCCGCCGGCCCGTTCGAAAAATCCAAGGCGGGCAACGTCGTCGACCAACATCTCCGCGACCAGCTGGCGAGCGCCCAGCAGGAGATCACCGAGCTCCGCGCGACCCTGGCCTCGGAGCGCCGTGATCGCAACGACCTGACGCGCCGCTACGCGGCGCTACAAGACCAGCTCGGTCGCGCGGGCCACACCGCGACCGACGACAGCGAGGAAGTTGCCGCGCTCAAGGAGCGCCAGCGCCGTGTCCTGGCCAGCATCCAGCAGGATCTCGCCGCGAGCCAGCAACGCGAAACCGAGCTGCGCACCGCGCTCGAACAGCAGGACGGCGCCGGCGGCGTGTCACTGGCGGACAGCGTCACCAGCCTGCGCTCGGAGAACACCGCGTTGCAGCGCCGGCTCGACGACGAGCACCGTCAGAATCGCGAGCTGGCGTCGAAGCTCAAGCTCGCCGGACGGGTCACCGACCTGATCTTCAAGATGCAGAGCAACGGCACGGCCGGCGCCGCCACGGTCTCGCAGTAGCCGCGCGCAGGCCTAGTGGCCTGTACCAAGCGGATCGGTAGTAGCTCGGTGCGCCGAATCTCGGCCAGCTCCACCATTCCCCGCATACCCTGAGTAGCGAGCGTAGCGAGCATATCGAAGGGGCGGCCTGCCGAGCGCCGCTCCATATCGCCCTTCGATACGCTCGCTGCGCTCGCTACTCAGGGTATGCGGGAATGGGATGGCGCTACCAATTCAACTGATACAGGCCACTAGCACCCGTTCAGGCTGGAGTTGACCGCCTGAATGAGCTCGTTCACGCCCACATCGCCGTCGCCGTTGGTGTCGACCGCCGAGCAGTTCGCGATCGGCGTGCTGCCGAGCGCGATGTTCACCGCCACGATGATCTCGTTGATCCCGACGGTGCCGTCGCCGTTGCAGTCACCCGCGCAGGTCGGGGCACTGCAGCCGCATTCATCCGGGCAGTCTCCCTCGGCGATGTTCACGCAGCCCGAGTCCCAGAGCGAGTCACAGCAGAACGAATCGACATTGCAGACGCACGCCTGGCACGTGTTGTCATTGCAGCCCGGGGTCTCGCGCGCCGCGCAACAGTTGTCCGCGGCACAGGCGGTGCATCGCTCCGAGCAATCGGTGGCCGCTTCGTCGGCGCAGCGATTGTCCCAGACGTCGGTGCAGCACGGCGAGTCGAGCCCGCACACGCAATCCTGACACGCCTGCTCTTCGCAGCCGATGCCGTCGTGTGCGGCGCAGCAGCCGCCAGGCGAGTCGCAGGTGCAGTCGATCTGGCAGTCCACCGTCGCCTCGTCGACACACCGCTGATCCCACGCGTCGGTACAGCAGTCCGAGTCGAGGTCACAGACGCACGTCTTGCAGCGCACGTCCTCGCACGAGACGCTGTCGTGCGGGCCGCAACAATCCTCTGTGCCGGGGCACGCGCACTGGAGGGCGCACTCGACGCTCGCCTCCGACGCGCAGTCGCCGTCCCATACGCCGGTGCAGCACTCGGGATCGACGCCGCACACACACGCCTCGCAAGCGTTGTCGTCGCACTGACCGCCGCCGTGCGCGCTACAGCAGTCGCCGCCGGGCGTCGGCGTGGGTGCTGGGGTCTCGGTCGGCGGCGCCGTGCATGGGCAGTCGGCGAGGCAATTGGACGAGGCCTCGGCGACGCAGGTCGCGTCCCAGATCATGTTGCAGCAGGTGCCGTCGCCGCCGCACACGCACGCCTGGCAACCGGCGATGTCACAGCCTGTGCCGGGATGCGGGCTGCAGCAGTCGCCGCCCGGGGTCGGCGTCGGGGAAGGCGTCCGGTTGCACTGACATTCGTTGGGGCAGTCGGTGGTATCGGCCACGCAGAACTGATCCCACGGCAGAACCGCGCACGGCGGATCGAGATCGACCACGCAGTTGAAGCAGTCGACATCGTCGCAGCCGATGCCGTTGTGGGCGATGCAACAATCGCCGCCCTGCCCTGGCGTCGGCGTCTGCGCCCGACTGTCGCGGGCCGTCGTCAACACGGCGGCCAGCGCGGCCAGTACCATCAGCACTCGATACGGTTGGTTCGACATACCCCTCACCTCGACGCGGCCGCGGTGTCGCATCTGGCTCCCCGAACGCGATCAGCCGCACACCGTCTCGCCGCACGATACTCAGCGCGGCGTTTTCAGGGAAGGGAGAAGCGTCCCCGTGGCGCGTGTGCAAAAAGAAAAGGGGCCAGGTCCGAAGGCCTGGCCCCTTTTTGTCAGCTGCGCTGTGCTGCGATCAGAACTCGCAGGCGATTGGTCCGATGTTGATCAGCTCGCCGCCCGGGCCGGTGGCCGATGCCGACGCGCTGATCGTCAGCGAGGCATCCGAATCGAGCGAGTAGCGGAACGCGGCGTTGCCGCCGTCCGCCAAGGTGCGGCTGAGGCTCGGGGCGCTGTTGACCGAGAACGGTCCGCCCTGAACGTCGAGAGTGTTGGCCGTGAGGCCCGTGATCGCGGCGCCGGAGTCGTTGCTGACCACCAGCGTCACATGGATCAGGTTGTCCTTGGCAGCCGGACCACCCTTGTCGATGGCGCGGCAGGATGCGGTGATCCCACCCTCCGAGAACTGCGGCGGCGGCGGCGGCGGGATCGGGGTACGGGTCGGCCGCTCCGTGCTGGTCGGCTTACGCGTCCGATCGGTGTCACCACCCGGCGTACGGGTCGGCCGCTCGGTGCTGGTCGGCTTGCGCGTCCGATCCTCTTGGGCGATCGGCGTACGCGTCGGGTGCTCGGTATTGGTCGGCTTACGCGTGCGCTCTTCGTCGCCACCCGGCGTGCGGGTCGGCCGCTCGGTGCTGGTCGGCTTGCGCGTCCGATTCTCCTGGGCGATCGGCGTACGGGTCGGGTGCTCGGTGTTGGTCGGCTTGCGGGTGCGCTCTTCTTCGCTGCCCGGCGTACGGGTCGGCCGCTCGGTGCTGGTCGGCTTGCGCGTCCGATCCTCTTGCGAGATCGGCGTGCGGGTCGGCTTCTCCGTGCTGGTCGGCTTGCGCGTGCGCTCTTCTTCGCTGCCCGGCGTGCGGGTCGGCCGCTCGGTGCTGGTCGGCTTGCGCGTCCGATTCTCCTGGGCGATCGGCGTACGGGTCGGGTGCTCGGTGTTGGTCGGCTTGCGGGTGCGCTCTTCTTCGCTGCCCGGCGTACGGGTCGGCCGCTCGGTGCTGGTCGGCTTGCGCGTCCGATCCTCTTGGGCGATCGGCGTACGGGTCGGGTGCTCGGTGTTGGTCGGCTTGCGGGTGCGCTCTTCTTCGCTGCCCGGCGTACGGGTCGGCCGCTCGGTGCTGGTCGGCTTGCGCGTCCGATCCTCCTGGGCGATCGGCGTGCGGGTCGGCTTCTCCGTGCTGGTCGGCTTGCGGGTGCGATCTTCTTCGCTGCCCGGCGTGCGGGTCGGCCGCTCGGTGCTGGTCGGCTTGCGCGTCCGATCCTCTTGCGTGACCGGCGTGCGGGTCGGCTGCTCCGTATTCGTCGGCTTGCGCGTCCGCTCTTCCTGGCTGATCGGCGTCCGGGTCGGTCGCTCGGTGCTGGTCGGCTTCCGGGTCCGATCCTCTTGCGTGATCGGGGTGCTGGTCGGCCGGATGGTGTTGGTCGGCTTCCGGGTCCGATCCTCTTGCGTGATCGGCGTGCTGGTCGGCCGCGCGGTACTGGTCGGCTTGCGCGTCCGGCTGTCGAGCACGATCGGCGTGCTGGTCGGACGCTCAGTGCTGGTCGGCTTGCGCGTCCGGCTGTCGAGCACGATCGGCGTGGATGTCGGGCGCTCAGTGCTGGTCGGCTTGCGCGTGCGACTGTCGAGCGCGATCGGCGTGGACGTCGGACGCTCAGTGCTCGTCGGCTTGCGCGTCCGGCTTTCGAGCTCGATCGGCGTGCTGGTGGCGCGCGTCGTGTTCGTCGGCTTCCGGGTACGGTCTTCCTGCTGGATCGGAGTAGCCGTCGGCCGTGCCGTGCTGGTCGGTTTCCGCGTCCGCGTCTCCTGCGAGAGCGGCGTCGACGTCGGCCGCGGCGTGCTGGTGGGCTTACGGGTATTGAGCTGCGCGGAGCCGATGCTCGCCGTCAGCAAGACGGCGCCAATTACACCGGCGTATGTTCCCACTCGAAGCCTCAGCATGCCCTGTCCTCCCTCTTCGGAGCCGTGCAGCAGCGAGCGCTAGGCGCTCACGCGCATCGCGTTGGACGAGCATCCCCACTGCTCGCTACTGCGATACACGCTGTCCCCGCTACACACCCTTAGGTCCCCCTTGGATCACTAGGACTTCCCCCCTGGGAAATCCGATCCAACGTGTAGTTGTTCTACTTCTCATTAGTCAAGAAGTTTTCTGAATTTCTGGGTCATCTGACCGGTTTTGGCGCCCATTGGAAATCAGGGGACGACGACCTCGGCCCGAGCTCCGTTGTTCGAGTAGTCATGTTCCTGGATGACGTGCGCCGGGTTGATGACCACTTCGAGGACGTAGCGGCCGGACGGCACCCCGGTGATGTCGATCCACTGGCAGTCCAATCCGCGGTGGTAGACGTCCGCCCATCCGGCGCTGATGCCCTGGTAGTCGCAGTAGTTGAACTGCGGGTCGGCCCGGCCACGCAGGCCCGGCGGCTGCCAGAGGTCGACCAGGCAGAACGCCTGCTTGTGGCCGCGCGCCACGATGTTTCCGGCCATGTCGAGCAGGCGGTAATCCGCATACTCCTTGAAGTGGTAGTGGTTGTGGCACGACGAGTACTGGAAGGTCGGGTTGCCGCGCGGATCACCCAGGAAGACGTCGCCGGGACCGTAGTTGGGGGTCGTGGTGTTGAACCGCAGCAGCTTGCGGTCGCCGGTGCCGTCGACGCAGCCCTCGAACACCGCGCAGTTGTCCGGCGCGAAGTTCTTCGTCTCGATCAGGATCGAGTTGCGCAGGTCTTCCTGATCGACGCCCAGGTCGGGGAGATTGCCCCCCGAGCCGCCGATCGTCACGTCGCACTCGATGCGGCCGGTGGAGATGCGGTCGTTGGTGGTCTGGCGGGTGCCCTTGGCCTCGAACTGGACGTGCAACTCGCCGCTGCCGAGGAAGCGCCCTTCGAACTCGAATTCGCGGCGCGAGCCGGGAGTCAGGATGCGCACGCTGCGCGGCGCGGGCCCGCGCATCTCGGTCAGTGCAGCCGTGCCGGTGGTGGTCCGAGCGACCAACGCGGCCTCGACGTTCTCGAGCGTCTCGCGCGAGCCGTTGCGCACCTCGACCTTGAGCGTTCCGGGATCGCCGGCCTGCAGCGAGCACGAGCCGGAGAAGCTCGACGGATCAAAATTCCCCACGTCCGAGCCGGTCACGCCGCAATCGACGAGGCCGCGTGGTCAGCGGGCCGAGGATGCTGCTCGCCGACGCGCTGGCACTGAAGCCCATGGTGCCGCCCGGGCTGAGGCGACCGGTCCACTGGAAGGTCGTGGTGGCGCCGTTGCGCAGCGTCGATGCCGAGCTCGGGCTCGGGCCGGTGCGATCGAAGAACAGTGCCCCACCCTCGGGCTCGAGGCTGAGCGGGCTGGCGACGACCTGCTGGATATCGACGCCGCTGCGGTTCTCCACCGCCATCGTCAGGGTGACGAAGTCGACGTTGCGACGCAGGCTGCAGCTGGCCGCCACCGCGCCGGCGGGACCGCCGACGGCCGTCGGGACGCGGGTCGGCGTCGCGTTCGGCAGGTTCGGGGTACGCGTCGGCCGGTCGGTCGCCGTCGGGATCCGGGTTCGCGTCGGGCGAGCGGGGACCGGCGTGCTGGTCGGACGGGACAACGTCTGGGTCGGAGTGGGACGTGGCGCGCGCGTGTCGGTCGGCACCCGTGTCGGGACGACGATTGGCGTCCGCGTCGGGCGATCAGGGATCGGCGTGCGCGTCGGCCGCGGGCGGGTCGGCGTCTTCGTCGGCGGAACGCGCGTGAACGTCGCGGTCGGCTGTACGGCGCTCGGCGTCGCGGTCGGGCGCGGCTGCGATGGCGTGGCGGTCGGGTCGAGCCGCGGGGTCCGGGTCGGCCGGCTGGTCGAGGTCGGACGGCCCACGCTCGGCGTCACCTGGGAGCCGGGGGTGTTGGTCACCCGCGTGCCCGGCGTGTTGGTCGGCGGGCCCGGATCACCGGGATTGCCGACCACCAGTCGGTTGCAGTTGACGATGCCGGTCGATTCGATGTGGCCGTCGTCGAACTGCGCCAGCACCTCGACCGAGAGGTCGATGACGCCGTCGCCGTACAGGCGGCCCTTCCAGACCAGGTCGGTGTCCTTGCCGGGCAGGAGCTCGCGGGTGGGGCGAGGGCTCGTCTGCAGGAAAAACGTCGCGGTGCCGGTACCGGAGGCGAGCAGATCAGACGGGGTGATGTTGGTGACGGACGCGCTCCACAGGTTGGAGACGGACACCGTCATGGTGCCCCGTCCGGCCAGGTTCTGCACGTTGCAGATCCCGCGGAGCTTGCCCGTGCCGTTGTGCGCCAGCGCAATGCCGACGGGCGACAGCACGGAGAGCGTGATAAGAATCGCCAGCGTTCGTTTCGCCGCGCCCCCGAAAACCTGACTCACCGTCCTGATCCCCCGTTCCCCCGCGAGCCGCAATACACGCCCGCCGCGTCCGACATCTAGAGCTCCGACCTTGGGCCAGTCCGTGCCCGACCTACCCCACCTGGTTCCTTTTAGCCGTTCCTTCCCATGGCAAGTCAATACTTATTTCGGATTTGGTCCATCAGATCATTCACTGGGACCGCGCAACTCGAGCTCCAGAGCCTGTAGACGCTGGATTTCGTCGCGCACCTCGGCGGCGCGCTCGAACTCCAATTCCGCCGCCGCCTCGCGCATCTGCTTGCGCAGCGACGCGACCCGTCCGGGGATCTCCGCCAGCGGAACGTAGTCGGCCGCGTTCTCGGCGACGAGCGGCACGTCGACGTAATCGGCCTCGGCCGCCTCGATCAGGGCACCGCCGATCGCCTTCCGGATGGTCTGCGGGGTGATGCCGTGTTCCTGGTTGTAGGCCTCCTGCACCGCGCGCCGCCGGTTGGTCTCGTCCATGGCGGCGCGCATCGAGGCGGTGACGCCCTCGGCATAGAGGATGACGGTGCCGTCGACGTTGCGCGCGGCCCGGCCGATCGTCTGGATCAACGAGCGCTCGGAGCGGAGGTAGCCCTCCTTGTCGGCGTCGAGGATGGCGACCAGCGAGACTTCCGGCAGGTCGAGCCCCTCGCGCAGGAGGTTGATGCCGACGAGCACGTCGAAGACGCCCTTGCGCAGATCGCGGATGATCTCGACGCGCTCGATGGTGTCGATGTCGGAGTGCAGGTAGCGGACCTTGACGCCGAGCTCGTGGTAGTAGTCGGTGAGGTCCTCCGCCATCTTCTTGGTCAGCGTCGTCACCAGCACGCGTTCATTGCGGCTCACGCGCGTGCGAATCTCGTCGAGCAGGTCGTCGACCTGTTGCCGCGCGCCGCGCACGATCACCCGCGGGTCGACGAGGCCCGTCGGACGGATGAGCTGCTCGACCACGATCCCGCCGCCCTGCTGGCGCTCGTACTCGCCCGGCGTCGCCGATACGTAGACGATCTGGGTGGCGAGCGCCTCCCACTCGGCGAAGCTCAACGGCCGATTGTCGAGCGCCGACGGCAGACGGAAGCCGAATTCGACCAGGGTCTCCTTCCGCGAACGATCGCCGCGGTACATGCCGCCGATCTGCGGAACGGTCACGTGGCTCTCGTCGACGACCATCAGGAAATCGTCGGGAAAATAGTTGATCAACGTCGGCGGCGGCTCGCCCGGCGCGCGTCCCGTGAGGTGCCGCGAGTAGTTCTCGATGCCGGGGCAGAAGCCCATCTCGTCGAGCAGCTCGAGGTCGTACATCGTGCGCTGCTCCAGCCGCTGCGCCTCGAGGAGCTTGTTCTCGGCGCGCAGCCGCTGCAGCGACTCGCGCAGCTCGTCGCGGATGTTGTCGACCGCCCGCTTCAGTTGGTCCGGCTTGGTGACGTAGTGGCTGGCAGGGTAGATCGCGACGCGATCGAGCCCGCGCAGCGTCTTGCCGCGCAGCGGGTCGATCTCGGCGATCCGCTCGATCTCGTCGCCGAACAGCTCGACGCGCAGGGCGCGCGACTCTTCGTAGGCCGGGAAGATCTCGATGACGTCGCCGCGCACGCGGAACGTGCCGCGGTGGAAGTCGTAGTCGTTGCGCTCGTACTGGATGTCGACCAGCTTGCGCAGCAGCTTGTCGCGGTCGATGCGCTCTCCGCGCTCGAGGAAGACGAGCATGTCGAAGTACGCCTCGGGCGATCCGAGGCCGTAGATGCAGGAGACGCTGGCGACGATCAGCACGTCGCGCCGCTCGAGCAACGCCTTGGTGGCCGAGTGGCGCATCTTGTCGATCTCGTCGTTGATCGACGAATCCTTCTCGATGAAGGTGTCGGTGCTCGGGACGTACGCTTCCGGCTGATAGTAGTCGTAGTAGCTGACGAAGTAGCGCACGGCGTTGTGCGGAAAGAGCGTCTTGAACTCGTGGTAGAGCTGCGCCGCCAAGGTCTTGTTCGGCGCGATGACCAGGGTCGGGCGGTTCAGCTGCGCCACCACGTGCGCGATGGTGAACGTCTTGCCCGACCCGGTGACGCCGAGCAGCACCTGGCCCCGCGCCCCGGCGCGGATGCGCTCCGTCAGGGCGGCGATCGCGGCGGGCTGATCGCCGGCCGGCTGGAACTCCGCCTCCAACGCGAACTGCCCCTCGGTCGGCCGCGCGCTCGGCCGCCGGCGCAGGCCGCTCGGCTGCGGCGCATCCATGTGACTGCGCGTGCCCGGTTCTTCGTGATGGCGATTCATGGCGGCCGCGTCAGGCGGCACCTCCGTTGAGACACGCCCGCGCGGCGGCGGTCAACTCTGTCACACGCTCCGCCGTCAGCGTGCCGCGCAGCTGCTCGACGCGCAGCAACACGAGGTACGTCTGCACGGCGTCGTCGGCGCAGTAGCGGTGGATGTCCGACCAGCGCCCGCGCTCCCAGAGGCGTTGCACGTCGCTGCCGGCGACGTCGGACTTGCCCGGCAGACCGACCAGCTTGGCGATCAGATCGAGCCCGCCGCGCAGGCGCACGACGCCGTGGTTGCTGAGCCAGTCGTATAGATCGACGTGTCGGCCGAAGCGCTGGCGCAGCCCGTTGCGGTCGTTCCCGAAGTAGCGCGGCACCGCACACCCGTGCCGTAACGCCTGCAGCTCCAGCACCGGCAGGTCGAAGCCGCGGCCGTTGAACGACACCAGCGTCCCCTCGAACGCCTCCAGCCGACTCCAGAACTCGCGCACCAGGCCGTCCTCGCCCAGGCGATCGGCGCCCAGCACCTCGACCCGCTGCAGGGCGCAATCGTCGCCCGCGTGCACCAGCGCGATCGAGATCGGCACGTGGTAGGTGACGGGGAAGAAGTCGCTCCGCCCGCCGCTCTCGTGGCGCAGCTGGTCGCGCATGCGCTCGTAGGCCTCGTCGTCGCCAATCTCCAGGTCGGCGAACTGCGTCCGTCGGAGCAGCGCCTTGTCGACGCGCGTCTCGATATCGAAGACGAGCAGGCTCATGCGCGTCGCGCCTCGATCAGCCGCACCCAGACGCGCCGGCCGTCCTCGACCTCGCCGACCTCCGTCTGCGCGATGCCGAATCCGCGCGCGGCCAGCGCGTCGGCCAGGACGGTGCGGGCGGTGTTCACCGAGTCGGCCAACCAGACGCTGCCACCCGGGCGCACCAGCACCGCCAACGCCGTGGCGAGTGCCGGCGCCGCCGCCTGGTCGTACGCGACGTCGGCACCGAGACAGAGGTCGAAGCCGCCGTTCAGCGCCGGCGCGCGCCAGTCCATCTGGACGCAGGTCACGCGATCGCCGTTGTCGGCGGCGCTGCGCGCGACGACCGCGAGCGGCTCGCGACACCAGTCGGAGGCGACCACCGCCGCCCCGCGGCGCGCCGCGACGAGCGCGGGGAGGCCGAGGCCGCAGCCGAGCTCGAGCACCCGCATCGTCTCTCCGACCGTCGCATCGGCGGCGAGCCGGCGGGCCAGGGTCAGCGCGCCCGGCCAGAGATGCATCCAGTACGGCGGCTCCGGCGCGGCCTCGCTGCCGAGCAGCGCCGCGGTGTCGACGAAGCGCTCCAGCGCCACGGCGCGCCAGAGGGCGACGTCCAGGGCGCCCAGTGCGACGTCGACGCGTTCGAGCGGGACACCGCCGAGCTGCACGTCAGTACCCCTCCGCCTCGATCTCGTCGTCGTCGAGACCGAAGACGTGTCCGACCTCGTGGATGATCGTGGTGCGGATCTCGCGGCGAATCGCCGCCGGCGTGCGGAAATCGCGCACCAGCGGGCGGAAGTAAATCGCGATGCGATCGGGCAACAACGGGGCGTCGCCGAGGCCGCGCTCGTCGACCGGCACCCCCTCGTAGAGCCCGTAGATCGTGTCGCGCCGCGGATCGAGTCCCATCTCACGCAGGAGATCGGCGCCCGGCTCGTCCTCCACCACAACCTCGACGTTGGCGAGATGCGCGCGAAACGGTTCCGGAATCTCGTCGATGGCTTCGGCCACCAGGGCGTGGAACCTGGCTCGATCCATGCGGCATTAAACCACAGCGGCGGACGGAGAACACGCGGCCCCCGTTTCCTTGCACTCGACGAATGTTGCTGCCACAGACTCATTGGATGACGCGCTACACCCTGCCCCTGTTCCTGACGGCGCTGGCGGCCGCTGCTCTCGGCTGCGGCACGACCGGCGGCTCCGAGGCCCGGCCCATCGAGACGCTCTACTACGTCTCCGGCGGTCCCAATCTCGAGTTCGCGTTCGCCGAAACGCCGGACCTCGCCGGTTGTGGCAGCGTCGGCACCGGCATCCAGTCGCCCAACACCGATCACCAGTTCGGCACGCGCGTCTTCCAGAGCCCGCATCTGTTCGTGCTCGAGAACGCCCACCAGCCGGTGCGCGCGGTGATCCGCAATCTCTCCGACCAACCGCTGCAGGTCGACATGTACCTGGGCTTCACGCAACAGGTCGGCGGCAACGACGGCGCCATCGCCCCGGGCGAGTGCCGCACGATCGCCTCCGGCCGCCAGCCGTTCCAGACGAAGCAGATCGGTCCGGAGATCCGCACCGAGGTCTGCTCGCCGACCGAGGGACTCAGCATCTCGTGCCTCGATCAGCCGCAGCCGGCCGATCGCAATATCGCCTTCTTCGGCAGCACCGGCGACCTCGTCGCGTCGAACATCACCAACTGTCTGCTCAACCCGTTCCTCGATGCGTGCCGCACGCCGGCCACCTTCTTCTGGCAGAACCCGCAGGACCAATTCGACGCCGTGATGAGCGTCAACTCGGGCCAGAACCCCGACGGTCAACCGAAGGCGACGCTGCGCGCGGAGCTGTACGTGAACGGCAATCTCCACGACCACGCGACTGGCACGGAACCGATCGTCGAAGCCGACATCTGACGGCGGTTATCCACACACGCGCTGCGGCCTGTCGCAATTGCCGTTTTTGCAGGCCGCCTCGACGCGTTCTCGGCTTCACCTGTAAGTGCCGAATTGTCCGTGGCTTTTTCTGACGCCGCACTGCCTGCGGCGCGGGCAGATTGGGAATGCCTTACAGCGGCAGCCTTCCGGGACCCGTAATCAACAGGTTCTCCACAAGCGCACGCCACACGCCTGACGAGACGGGTCAGGCGACGGACTGAGCGGCGCGGACGACCCGTCGGGCGGCATCGGACATGTCCGTGCCGGATTCGATGTTCAGTCCCGATTCGGCGAGGATCTTGCGGCCGAGGTCGACGTTGGTGCCTTCCAGACGAACGACCACCGGCAGCGCCAGCTTCACCTGCTTGGCGGCTGCGACGACGCCGTTGGCGATGACGTCGCACTTCATGATGCCGCCGAAGATGTTGACCAGGACCGCCTTCACGTTCTTATCGGCCAGAATGATCTTGAACGCCTCGGTGACCTTCTCGGTGGTGGCGCCGCCGCCGACGTCGAGGAAGTTCGCCGGCTCACCGCCGAAGTGCTTGATGATGTCCATGGTGGCCATCGCCAGGCCGGCGCCGTTGACCATGCAACCGATGGTGCCGTCGAGGGTGATGTAGCTGAGGTCGAACTTCGACGCCTCGATCTCCCTCGGATCCTCCTCGTCGAGGTCGCGCAGCTCGCGGATCTCGGGATGGCGGAAGAGCGCGTTGTCGTCGAAGCCCAGCTTGGCGTCGAGCGCGATCAGGTCCCCCTGCGTGGTCAGCACGAGCGGGTTGATCTCGGCCATCGACGCGTCGCTCTCGACGAAGGCCTTGTAGAGCCCGACCATGAACGCGACGGCCTTGTTGATCGACGCCGCCGGGATGCCGATGCCGAACGCGAGCGTGCGCGCCTGGAAAGCCTGCAGGCCGACGGCGGGGTCGATGCTCTCGCGCAGGATCTTCTCGGGCGAGTGCGACGCGACCTCCTCGATCTCGACGCCGCCCTCGGACGACGCCATCATCGCCAGGCGGCCGGTGGCGCGATCGACGACGACGCCGAGGTAGAACTCGCGGTCGATGTCGCTCAGCGCCTCCGCCAGCAGTCGCTTCACCTGGCGGCCCTGCGGGCCGGTCTGGTGGGTGACGAGCACCTTGCCGAGCAGCTCGCGCGCCGCCGCCTCGGCCTCCGCGGGGCTCTTGCACAGCTTCACGCCGCCCGCTTTGCCGCGGCCGCCCGCGTGGATCTGCGCCTTGATGACGCACTTGCCGCCGAGCTCGGTCGCCGCCGCGGCGGCATCGCTGGGGCTGGTCACCTCGCGCCCCGGAGGCACGGCGACGCCGTATCGCTTGAGCAACGCCTTGCCCTGGAACTCGTGCACGTTCACGCTGGCTCTCCCTTCCCCCGCACCGCTCAGGCGTTGAGGAACTTCTCCGACGCGTCCACGAGCTCGCGCACGTGCGACACCGATTCCTCGAGCGCCTTCTGCTCGGCCGGGGTCAGCGCCACTTCGATGACCTTCTCGACGCCCTTGCCGCCGATCTGCACCGGCACGCCGACGTAGAAGCCGTCGACGCCGTACTCGCCCTCGAGCAGCGCCGCGCAGGGGAGGATCTCCTGCTTGTCGAACAGGTACGCCTCGGCCATGCGGATCGCCGCTGTCGCCGGCGAGTAGAAGGCCGAGATCTTCATCAGATTGACGATCTCGCCGCCGGCGCCGCGGACGCGCTTCTCGATGGCCTCGAGGCGGTCGACCGGGATCAGCTTCTCCACCGGCACGCCGCCGACGTGGCAGAGGCTGCGGACCGGCACCATGTCGTCGCCGTGGCCGCCGAGCACGATCGCCGACACACTCCGCACCGAGACGTTGAGCTCCATCGCCACGAAGGTCCGGTAACGGGCCGAGTCGAGCACGCCGGCCTGGCCGACGACCCGCTGCTTGGGGAAGCCGGTGATACGCTTCATGGCCGTGACCATCGCGTCGAGCGGATTGGTGATGACGATGACCAATGCGTCGGGCGCGTACTTCTTGATCCCGGCGCCGACGCTCTTCATGACCTTCACATTGGTCTCGAGCAGATCGTCGCGGCTCATCCCCGGCTTGCGCGGCAGGCCGGCGGTGACGATGCAGACGCTCGCCCCCTCGATGTCCTGCAGGTCGTTGGTGCCGAGGACGTTGGCGTCGAAGCCCTCGATCGGCCCCGATTCGAGCAGGTCCAGCGCCTTCCCCTGCGGCATGCCCTCGACCACGTCGAACAAGACGACGTCACCGAGTTGCTTCAGCAGAGTCAGGTGCGCGAGCGTACCGCCGATCGCGCCGGCGCCGATCAGGGCAATCTTCCGTCGAGCCATTGGGGGAATCCTTTCGTGCGTTGGTGCGTCCGCTTTCCTAACGAGTATTGTGCGCACCATCAAGCTCACCCGGTCGGGATGCGCCGCCGGCCCAGATCGAGAGAAGTGAAAAGTCTTGGTCGCGCTCGATCCCGTGACGGGAGCGAGCGACAGTTTCGGAACAGAGATCACAGAGGAACGCAGAGGAGCACAGATGCCCTACGAGCACATCGAGCTGACCCGCAACGGCCACGTCGCCACCCTGAAGCTGAACCGCCCCGAGGCGCGCAACGCGATGTCGATCGCCATGGGCGACGAGGTGCAGCGCGCCATCGAGGAGATCCGTGCCGACGCCGACGTCCGCGTTCTCGTCGTCACCGGCGCCGGCCGCGCCTTCAGCGGCGGCGGCGACCTCGGCATGCTGGCGGCCGACGCCGGCATCGGCGAGCCGCACGCCGGCATGGGCGGGCCGCCGCGCGAGTTCTACAACCGCTACCTCTCGGTGGCGACGCTGCCGATTCCCACCCTCGCCGCGATCAACGGCCACGCGATCGGCGCCGGCTTCTGCTTCGCGCTCGCCTGTGACGTGCGCATCGCCTCGTCGAACGCCAAGCTCGGCATGACGTTCACCAAGCTCGGCATCCATCCCGGCATGGGTGCCACCTACTTCCTGCCGCGCCTGCTCGGCACCGCCCGTGCCTGCGATCTCCTCTTCACCGGCCGCATCATCGACGCCAGGGAGGCCGCATCGATGGGGATCCTCAACCGCGTCGTCGACCACGAGGCCTTCCCCGCCGCGGTCGAATCCTACGCCGCCGAGCTCGCCGCCGCCGCACCGGTCGCCGTGCGCATGGTGAAGCGCGCCCTCTACCGCGGCCTCGAGCACGACCTCCCCGCCGCCGTCGATCTCGAGTCGCTGCAGCAGCGCGCCACCTTCCAGACCGAGGACGCCAAGGAAGGGATCCGCGCGATCATGGAGAAGCGGGCGCCGGTGTTCACCGGGAGGTGAGCCGCCAGGGACGCCGGGGCGCCAAGAAGGATTTCCTGGCGCCCCGAAGTCCCTGGCGCCTTCAGCGACTGAGGATCACCACCGACGCGTTGGCGCCGCGGCCGACGGTGTGGCCGAGCGCGATCTTCGCTCCCTCGACCTGCCGCGGACCCGCTTCGCCGCGCAGCTGCCAGTAGAGCTCGATCACCTGGCCGAGGGCGGAGGCGCCGAGGGGCTCGCCCTTCGAGAGCAGGCCGCCGCTCGGATTCACGGGCAGCGGGCCGCCGAGGTCGCTACGGCGCTCCTCGACCATCTCGCCCGCCCCGCCCTTGGCGCACAGCCCGAGCTCCTCGCAGGAGATGAGCTCGCGCGCCGAGTCGGTGTCCTGCACCTCGGCGACATCGATGTCCGCCGGCCCGATGCCCGCCTCCTCGTACGCGGCGCGCGCCGCCAGCTCGGTGGGCGCCGGCGGGTCGTCGTCGACGAGACCGCACATCGGGGTGTGCTCGCCGAGCACGCTGCCGGGGAGATGCGAGCGCAAAGCGGCGGCGCGGATCCTGACGGTGCCGGCGCCGGCGCGGCGCAACACCACCGCGGCCGCGCCCTCGTTCGGCGAGCAGAGCATGTAGAGGGTGAGCGGCTCGCACACGACCGCCGACTCGAGCACCTGCTCGATGGTGAACGGCTTGCGGAACATCGCGTACGGGTTGTGCACGCCGTTCTGGTGGTTCTTCACCGAGACGTAGGCGAGGTGCTCGCGGGTCACCCCCGAGTCGCGCATCAGGCGTTGGGCGCGCAACGCGAAGTAGGCCGGCGTCACCGCCAGCCCGGCCTGCTCGCGCCAGGGCTCGAAGAAGGACGAGCGGATGATCCCTTTCGGCATCTTCTCGATGCCGAAGACCAACACGGTGTCGCAGCGGCCAGAGCGGATCGCCTCGACGCCGAGGCCGAGCGCCGCGCCGCCGCTGGCGCAGCCGGCCTCGACGTTGACGATCGGGACGCCGCTGAGCCCCAGGGCGGTGAGCACTTTGTGGCCGGCCGCGACGCCGCTGTACACCGTGCCGCAGAACGCCGCCTGAAATCCGCCGCGCGCGACGCCGGCGTCGCGCAGCGCCATTTTCACCGCCTCGACGCCCATCGCGGTGACCGACTTGTCGCCGAAGCGACCGAAGGGATGGATGCCGACGCCGGCGATCCCGACGCCCCCGCTCATCCTCCGACCTCGTCCGGCGCGAACGCGTAGGTCATGACCTCGCGACCGTCCTCGTCGACGTGCGACGGCACGATCCGCAGGCGCATCGGCATCCCGAACCGCAGCGCCGCCGGGTCGGCCTCGGTCAGGCGAGTGATGAGGCGCAGTCCCTCCGGGAGCTCGACGACGCCGAACCCGAAGGGGACGTCACCGAGATAACCCGGCGGTCGGTTGCGCACTCCGGTGAAGAGCCAGAGGGTGGCGCTGTCGCTGAGCGGGCGCTCGTCGCAGCGCTCGCCAGAGCAGTAGGGACAGTCCGGACTCGCCGGGAAGTGCCACCGCTCGCAGTCGGGGCAACGCGCGCCGAGTAGGTGAGCGTCGGTGAAAAGACCTTCGTGAATCGGGACGCGCGCCATGCTCCCTCAAAATAAACGCTAAGGAGCAAGGTCACGCCAAGGGTGTCTTGGCGTGACCTTGGCGTCCTTGGCGGGTTCTGAAGGGCTACCGACTGCCCTTCTTGCCGAACATCGCCGCCAACCGTGCCCGCGCCTCGGCTCCCTTGTCGACCGCGCCAACCGCCCCGCGGAGGCTGAACCAGTCGCAGAAGTTCCCGCGCTCCTTGTCCACCTGGCGTTCGGCCTGGGGCTCGCGGCATTCATTGTTCATCGTCGGATCGTGGAACCGGCAGTTGCGGCAGCAGTGCAGGTCGCTGCCGCAGGCGAGGCAGGCGTCGCGGCGCCCGATACGGTCGCGGGCCTCGATCGCGGCCCCGCACCGCCAGCAGGCTTCAACTCCCGGATCGGCCATCCTTTCTTGTTCCGCCAGGGGTCGGTTGTTACCATGTCGTGCGCGCCCGCGGCAAAACGCCGCCGACGCCGATTCGAGACGGAATGACGAGCCTGCAGGCGGCCATCGACGACTTCCTCCGCGTCCTCGCGGTCGAGGAGAACGTCTCGCCCAACACGGTGCGGGCGTACGCCGCCGATCTCAACCAACTCGCCCAGTCGCTCGCCGGCCGCGCCCGGACGGAGGTCGCCACCCTGCCCTGCACCGCGCTCGACCGCGACGCCGTGCGCGCCTTCCTGGTCGAGCGCCTGAAGGCGACCAAGCGCAGCTCCGCCGCCCGCAAGCTGTCGGCGGTGAAGCGCTTCGCCCGCCACCTGTTGCGCAGCGGCGCGATCACCATCGATCCCTGCGCCGGCATCCAGGCCCCGCGCCAGGACAAGTCACTGCCCGCGCACCTGCCCGTCGACGACATGTTCCGCCTGCTGACCGCGCCGCTCCCGGACGCGCCGGCCGGCCTGCGCGACCGAGCCCTCCTCGAGGTCGCCTACTCGTGCGGCCTGCGCGTCAGCGAGCTCGTCGGCCTCGACTGGAGCGACGTCGACGAGCGCCTCTCGGTCGTGCGCGTCCTCGGCAAGGGCCGCAAGGAGCGCATCGTCCCGATCGGCGACGCGGCGCTCGACGCGCTGCGCGCCTACCGCGACGCGATTCCCCGACTCTGCCCGCGCGGCATTCGCGCGCCCGAGGCGGTGTTCCTCAACCAGCGCGGCGGCCGCCTCACGGTGCGCTCGGTCGGCCGCTTCGTCGACGCCTATACGCTGCTCGGCGGCATCGCCGGCAAGATCAGCCCGCACGCCCTGCGCCACAGCTTCGCGACCCACCTGCTCGGCGCCGGCGCCGACCTGCGCGCCATCCAGGAGATGCTCGGCCACGCCAGCCTCTCGACCACGCAGAAGTACACCCACGTCAATCTCGACCAGCTGATGGCGGCGTACGACAAGGCACACCCCCGCGCGTGAAGAGATTCTTCACCACGGAGACACGGAGTCACGGAGTCGAACCCACAATGGGTATTCCCCAACCTATAAACTCACGATCTGGTCTCCGTGACTCCGTGTCTCCGTGGTGAATTCCGAGATGATCATCCGGAGCACCACGATCCTCGCCCTGCGCCACGGCGGCCGCGTCGTGATGGCCGGCGACGGACAGGTCACGATGGGCAACACGGTGATGAAGCACGGCGCGCGCAAAGTCCGGCGACTGCACGGCGGCAAGGTGCTCGCCGGCTTCGCCGGCGCCAGCGCCGACGCCTTCACGCTCTTCGACAAGTTCGAAGCGAAGCTCGATCAACATCAGGGGAACCTCACCCGTGCCGCGGTCGAGCTCGCCAAGGACTGGCGCACCGATCGCGTCCTGCGCCGCCTCGAAGCGCTGCTCCTCGCGGCCAGCCTCGAGACCATCCTGGTCGTCTCCGGCAGCGGCGACATCATCGAACCGGATGAACCGGTGACCGCCATCGGGTCGGGCGGCAGCTATGCCCTGGCCGCGGCCCGCGCGTTGATCGGCCACAGCCAGCTCGATGCGAGGGCCATCGCCGCGGAGGCGATGCGCATCGCCTCGACGATCTGCATCTACACGAACGGCGAAATCGTCGTGGAGGAGCTCGGCGCGTGAGTCAGATGACCCCCCGCGAGATCGTTTCGGAGCTCGATCGCTACATCGTCGGCCAGCGCAACGCCAAGCGCGCCGTGGCGATCGCGCTGCGCAATCGCTGGCGCCGGCAGCAGGTGTCCGACGACCTGCGCGACGAGATCGCGCCGAAGAACATCATCATGATCGGCCCCACCGGTGTCGGGAAGACCGAGATCTCCCGCCGCCTCGCCAAGCTGGCGCAGGCGCCGTTCGCCAAGGTCGAGGCGTCGAAGTTCACCGAGGTCGGCTACGTCGGCCGCGACGTCGAGTCGATCATCCGCGACCTCGTCGAGCTCGCCATCGGCATGGTGCGCGAGGAGGAGAAGGAGAAGGTCCAGGTGCGGGCCCGCGAGCGCGCCGAGGAGCGCGTGCTCGACCTCCTGCTGCCGCCGCCCGGCGGCGCCGAGCGTCGCATCGAGCCGATGAACTCCGCGCCGACGCCGACCGACGCCTCGGCGACGCGCGACAAGCTCCGCCGCATGCTGCGCGACGGCAAGCTCGACGAGCGCGAGGTGGACATCGAGGTCAGCAAGCCGGCGACACCGCTCGTCGAGGTGATGACCCCGCAGGGCCTGGAAGACATGGCGTTCCAGCTCAAGGACGCCTTCGCCAACCTGTTTCCCGGCAAGACCAAGACGCAGCACGCGACGGTGCGCGAGGCGATCGAGCACTTCACCCAGGAGGAGGCGGGCAAGCTCCTCGACATGGACCAGGTGACGAGCGAGGCCATCCGGCGGGTCGAGCAGTCGGGCATCGTCTTCATCGACGAGATCGACAAGATCGCCGGCCGCCAGGGCGTCACCGGACCCGACGTCTCGCGCGAGGGCGTCCAGCGCGATCTGCTGCCGATCGTCGAGGGCAGCACGGTGAACACCAAGTACGGGATGGTGCGCACCGACCACATCCTGTTCATCGCCTCCGGCGCCTTCCACATCAGCAAGCCGTCCGACCTGCTGCCCGAGTTCCAGGGTCGCTTCCCCATCCGCGTCGAGCTCGAGGCCCTGACCCGTGACGACTTCATCCGCATCCTCACCGAGCCCGCGAACGCGCTCCTCAAGCAGTACGTCGCCCTGATGGCCACCGAGGGCGTCCGCCTCCGCTTCACCGACGACGCGATCGCCGCGATCGCCGACGTCGCCGCGCTGGTCAACGAGCGCACCGAGAACATCGGCGCCCGCCGCCTTCACACGGTCATGGAACGGCTGCTTGACCAGATATCCTTCGACGCGCCAGAGATGGCGGATTCCGATGTGGTGATCGATGCGCCGGACGTGCGCGCCAAGCTGGACGCGGTGGTGAAGGATGACGATCTCTCTCGCTACATTCTCTGACCGACCCGGGATGCCTGAGCCGGCCTCCTCGAGGGCGTCGGCCTGATGGCGGCGCGCTCCAACCAGCAGCTGCAGGACCTGGTCGCCAAGGCCGAGGTGCTGCTCGACGCGCTGCCCTACATTCGCCGGTTCGCGAACAAGACGGTCGTCGTGAAGTACGGCGGCCACGCGATGATCGACGAGACGCTGAAGGACAGCTTCGCGCAGGACATCGTGCTGCTGAAGTTCGTCGGCCTGAACCCCGTGGTCGTGCACGGCGGCGGCCCGCAGATCGGCGCGATGCTGAAGCAGCTGGGCATCGAGTCGCATTTCGTGCGCGGCATGCGCGTCACCGATCGGGCGACCATGGACGTCGTCGAGATGGTGCTCGTCGGCAAGACCAACAAGGAGATCGTCAGCCTGATCAATCGGCACGGCGGTCACGCCGTGGGGCTGTCGGGCAAGGACGGCGAGCTCATCCGCGCCCGCAAGATGAAGATGACCGCCGACGCCCCGGCGGTGACGTCGCTCGACATCGGACTCGTCGGCGAGGTGGCGGCGGTCAACCCGATGGTGATCGAGACGCTCGACCGCGGCGACATGATTCCGGTGATCGCGCCGGTCGGCGCCAGCGACGAGCGGCGAGACGTACAACATCAACGCCGATCTGGTCGCCGGCAAGGTCGCCGAGGCGCTGCGCGCCGAGAAGCTCATCCTGCTCACCGACGTCGAGGGCATCCACGATGCCAGCGGCGCGGTGATCCAGACCCTGGACGACGAGCACGCGCGCCGCCTGATCGCCGACGGCACCATCGGCGAAGGGCATGATTCCCAAGGTCGAGTGCTGCCTCGAGGCGCTGAAGAACGGCGTCAAGCAGGCGCACATCGTCGACGGCCGCGTCCGCCACGCCGTGCTGCTGGAGATCTTCACCCGCGAGGGCGTCGGCACCGAGGTCGTGCGCGGCGCCGCGCCCCGCCCGCGTCCGCGACGCCGCGCCGCGTCGGAGATCGCGCGCCGATGACCAGCGCCGAGATCATCGCCCTCGCCGACCGCTACCTCTTCCCCACCTACGCCCGCGCGCCGCTGGCGCTGGTCCGCGGCGAAGGCACGCGCGTCTGGGATGCCGACGGCAAGGAATACCTCGACTTCTTCTCCAGCACCGTGGTGACCAACCTCGGCCACCAGCACCCCGCGGTCGTGCGCGCCATCGAAACGCAGGCGCACCAGATCCTGCACGTCTCCAACCTCCACTACTGCGAGCCGCAGGCGCGCCTGGCCGAGCGGCTGGTGCAGCGCTCGTTCGCCGACCGCGTCTTCCTCTGCAACAGCGGCGCGGAGGCCAACGAGGCGGCGATCAAGCTGGCGCGCAAGGTCGGCCACGCCCAGGGCGACGGCCGCTACGAGATCATCACGCTGCTCAACTCCTTCCACGGCCGCACCCTGGCGACCATCGCCGCCACCGGCCAGGAAAAGGTCCGCGTCGGCTTCGAGCCGGTGCAGCAGGGCTTCCGCTACGCGCGTCTACGAGGACATCGCCGGCCCTGGAAGCGATGCTGACGCCGCGCACGATCGCGCGTGATGGTCGAGCCCGATGCAGGGCGAGGGCGGCATCGTCGCGCCGCAGCCGGAGTACTTCCAGGCGCTGCGCGCGCTCTGCGATCGGCACGAGCTGCTGCTGATCTTCGACGAGATCCAGACCGGTATGGGCCGCTGCGGCACGCTGTTCGCCTACGAGCAGCTCGGCGTGACGCCCGACATCATGACCCTCGCCAAGGGACTCGGCGCCGGCGTGCCGATCGGCGCGATGCTCGCTGCGGCGCCGATCGCGCGGCGTGCTCGACAAGGGCTCGCACGGCTCGACCTTCGGCGGCAACGCGCTCACCTGCGCCGTCGCGCTGGCCGTGCTGCGACGTGCTCGAGGGCGAGGGCGTGCTCGCCAACTGCCAGGCGATGGGCGAGCGCCTGCGCGCCGGCCTGAGCGCGCTCGCCGCGAAGCACCCGACCGTCCGCGGCGTGCGCGGGCGCGGCCTGCTCGATCGGCGTCGAGCTCGACGCAGCCCGGCGGCCCGCTCGTCGAGCGCTGCCTGGCGCGCGGGCTGATCATCAACTGCACCGCCAACACCGTCCTGCGCCTCACGCCGCCGCTGACCGTCAGCGCCGGCGGAGATCGACGAGGCGCTCGCCATCCTCGACGGAGCCCTCGCGGCATGAAGCGCGATTTCCTCACCCTCGATGCCCTCAACCGCGCCGAGCTCGACGAGATCCTGCATCTCTCGGCCACGCCTCAAGCGCGAGCTCAAGGCCGGCCATCGCCAACCGCTGCTCGCCGGCAAGACGCTGGCGATGATCTTCGAGAAGCCGAGCCTGCGCACGCGCGTGACCTTCGAGGTCGGCATGACCCAGCTCGGCGGCTACGCCGTCTACCTGACGCCGACCGACATCCGCCTCGGCGAACGCGAGTCGGTGGCCGACATCGCCCGCAACCTCGAGCGCTGGGTCGACTTCATCATGGCGCGCACCTTCTCGCACGCCGACGCTCGCCGAGCTCGCCGCCACCGCGCGGGTGCCGGTGATCAACGGCCTCTCCGATCTGCGCCATCCCTGCCAGGTGCTGAGCGACGTGCTTCACCCTGCTCGAACACCGCGGGCGACTCGACGGCCTGCGCGTCGCCTGGATCGGTGACGGCAACAACGTCGCCAACTCGTGGATCGCGGCGGCGAGGCGCTTCGGCTTCACGCTTCGCCCTCGCCTGCCCGCAGGGCTTCGAGCCCGACGCCGCGCTGGTCGCCGCCGCGCGCCGAGGCCGGCGCCGCCGTCGTCGTCACCAACGACGTCGCCGAAGCCGCCGCCGGCGCCGATGTCCTCTACACCGACGCGTGGACCAGCATGGGCCAGGAGGCCGAGGCCGTCGCGCGCCGGCGAGACCTTCGCCGCCTACCAGATCAACGCTGGCGTCCTCCGCCACGCCAAGCCCGACGCGGTCGTGATGCACTGCCTGCCCGCTCATCGCGGCGAGGAGATCACCGACGAGGTGATCGACGGCCCGCACTCGATCGTCTTCGACCAGGCCGAGAACCGCCTGCACGTGCAGAAGGGCGTGCTGGTGTGGCTGCACAATCAGGTGGGCAAACGCTGAAGCCAATCGCGTGAGCCAGTGCGTCAGTGAGCCAGTGCGCCAGTGCGCCCGTGTCGGTGCACTCGACCGACCGCCGTACTGGCGCACCGGCGCACTGGCGCACCGGCGCACGCCTTCTCTCTGGAAGGCCGCCCATGGACATCAAACCCAAGAAGATCGTTCTCGCGTACTCCGGCGGCCTCGACACCTCCGTCATCCTCAAGTGGCTGATCGAGCGCTATCAGGTGCCGGTGGTGGCCTTCTGCGCCGACCTCGGCCAGGGCGAGGAGCTCGAGCCGGTGCGCGGGAAGGCGGAAGCGGGCGGCGCGGCGAAGATCTACATCGACGACCTGCGCGAGGAGTTCGTCCGCGACTTCGTCTTTCCGATGCTGCGCGCCGCGGCGGTGTACGAGCACGTCTACCTGCTCGGCACCTCGATCGCGCGGCCGCTGATCGCCAAGCGGCAGGTCGAAATCGCCCGCGCCGAGGGCGCCGACTCGATCGCGCACGGCGCCACCGGCAAGGGCAACGACCAGGTGCGCTTCGAGCTCACCGCCTACGCCCTCGAGCCGAACATCAAGATCATCGCGCCGTGGCGCATCTGGGATCTCACCTCGCGCACCAAGCTGATCGCCTACGCCGAGCAGCACGGCATCCCCATTCCGGTGACGCGCGAGAAGCCCTACAGCACCGACCGCAACCTGCTGCACATCAGCTACGAGGGCGGCATCCTCGAGGATCCGTGGCGCGAGCCGTACGACGACATGTTCACGCTGTCGGTCGTCGCCCGAGAAGGCGCCGGACAAGGCCGAGTACGTCGACGTCGACTTCGAGGCCGGCAACCCGGTGCGCATCAACGGCGAGGCCTTCTCGCCGGCGGCGCTGCTCGCCAAGGCGAACGAGATCGGCGGGCGCCACGGCATCGGCCGCGTCGATCTGGTCGAGAACCGCTACGTCGGCATGAAGTCGCGCGGCGTCTACGAGACCCCGGGCGGGACGCTCCTGCACGTCGCGCATCGCGCCGTCGAATCGATCACGCTCGACCGCGAGGTCATGCACCTGCGCGACTCGCTTCATCCCGCGCTACGCCGAGATGGTCTACTACGGCTACTGGTACGCGCCCGAGCGCACGATGCTGCAGGCGGCGATCGACGAATCGCAGCGCTCGGTCAGCGGCACCGCCCGCCTCAAGCTCTACAAGGGCAACGTCATCGTCGCCGGCCGCAAGTCGGACCGCTCGCTCTACAACCCCGAGGTCGCCACGTTCGAGGACGACCAGGTCTACCGACAGGCGGACGCGGAGGGGTTCATTCGGTTGAACGCGCTGCGGCTGCGTATCCGAGCGATGGTGGAGAAGGCGAACGCGTAAGCTCGTCTGCCAGTGAGCCGTGTGCCCGTCCGAGAGATCGGACCGGCGAACCGGCTCACTGGCTAACTGGCTCACGCCCTTCTCGTCAGATATCAGCCCCCCATGCCCGCCAAGCGCGCCCGCTCGAAGAAAGCCTGGTCCGGCCGCATGGCCGAGGCGACGCATCCGTTGGTCGAGGCGTTTACCACCTCCTATCCGATCGACTGCCGTCTGTATCCGTACGACATCGCCGGCAGCATCGCGCACGCGCGCATGCTCGGGAAACAGCGCATCATCCCGCCGCGCGACGCGTCGCGCATCGTCGGCGGACTCGGGCGCATCCGCCGCGAGTTCGAGCGCGGGACCTTCAAACCGCGGCCGCAGGACGAAGACGTCCACATGGCGATCGAACGGCGGCTGATCGAGCTGATCGGACCGGTCGGCGGCAAGCTGCACACGGCGCGAAGCCGCAACGATCAGATCGCCCTCGATCTGCGGCTGTACGTACGCGATGCCGGCGCCGGCGTCCGCCGCCACATCGCCGCGCTGCGCCGCGCCCTCGGCACGCAGGCCCGGCGGCACGCCGGCGCCATCATGCCCGGCTTCACGCATCTGCAGCCGGCGCAGCCGATCCTCTTCGCTCATCACCTGCTGGCCTACGTCGAGATGCTGGAGCGCGACGACGACCGCCTCGTCGACTGTCTGCGCCGGGCCAACGTCCTGCCGCTCGGATCCGGCGCGCTCGCCGGCACCACCTTTGCCATCGACCGCGCCTTCGTCGCCCGCCAGCTCGGCTTCGCGGCGGTGAGCGAGAACAGCCTCGATGCCGTCAGCGATCGCGATTTCATCGCCGAATTGCTCGCCGCGCTGGCGATCCTCGGCATGCACCTCAGCCGCTTCGCCGACGAGATCGTGCTGTGGTCGTCGCAGCAGTTCGGCTTCGTCGAGCTGCCCGACGCGTTCGCCACCGGCAGCTCGATGATGCCGCAGAAGAAGAACCCCGACGTCGCCGAGCTGATCCGTGGCAAGACCGGCCGCCTGTACGGCAACCTGGTCAACCTGCTGACGATGCTGAAGGGCCTGCCGCTGGCGTACAACCGCGATCTGCAGGAGGACAAGACGCCGCTCTTCGACAGCGTCGACACCGTGACCGCCAGCCTCGAGGTGCTGGCCGCGATGGTGCCGCGGCTGCGCGTGCGCCCCGATCGCCTGCGCGCCGCCGCGAGCGCCGGCTACACCCTGGCGACCGAGCTGGCCGACTACCTCGCCGGCAGGGGCGTGCCCTTCCGCGACGCCCACGGCATCGTCGGCGCCATCGTCCAGTCCGCCATCGCCGCCGGCCGGCAACTCGAAGAGCTCAGCCTCGCCGAGCTGCGAACGTTCTCGCCGGTGTTCGGACGTGACGTGAAGCGGTGGCTGACGCTCGACGCCGCAGTGAAGCGGCGCAAGGCGACCGGCGGCACGTCGCCGGCGAACGTCGAACGGCGGCTGAAGTCGCTGGGCGTATGAGCCTCCCGTTCGCCACGGTGCGGTTGGAGCGCGGGCGTCCCTGCCCGTCGCCGCGCAGCGCGCGGCGGAGCGCGTTGCGAAAAGACACGGACGCCGCGCCGCGGCCCGTGGCCGTGCGCCGCGCGGCCACGGGCACGGAGGCCCGCGCGCCCACGAATTGACCGTGTCATCGCACCGGCGCTACATCCTCGTCCCCATGCCGGCCGCCTCCTCTCGCCTCCTGCTGTGTGGCCTCGCCCTCGCCGCCGTCCTCTCCTGCGGCCGCAAGACGCCCGTCCGCCCGCCCGAGTTCGTCGCGCCCGCGGCGATCACCGACCTGACCGCCGGCAACGTCGTCGCCGGCATCGCCCTCGGGTGGAGCCGCCCGCATCAGACGGCCGACGGACAGCGCCTCTTCGACCTCGACGCCTTCGCCGTCGAGCGTGCCCTGCCCGGGCTGCCGTTCGACTTCCTGACGCGGATCCAAATTGCCGACCGCGACCGTCTCCGCCAGCAGAAGCGCTTCACGTTTGTCGACGATTCGGTCCTCCTCGGCGAGGACTATCGCTATCGCGTCCGGAGCCTCACCGAAGACGGCTACGTCAGCCTGCCGTCGAACGTCGTCGACATCGCCCGCGCGATGCCGACGATCACGCCCACGCCCGCACCGACACCGATCGCCACGCCGACCCAGTAGGATCCGACGAAACGCGAAACGGCGCATCTTTCGGTTTGCACCCCTGCGTGCTAGCTCAGCCACACCGATGGCGACCCTCCCGTTCGTCAAGATGCACGGCATCGGCAACGACTACGTCTACGTCGATTGCTTCGCGCATCGCGTGTCCGACCCCGTCGCGCTCGCGCGACGCGTCAGCCCGCGCCGCACCGGCATCGGCTCGGACGGACTGATCCTCATCTGCCCGTCCACGGTCGCGGACGTCCGGATGGAGATGTACAACGCCGACGGCAGCCGCGGGGCCATGTGCGGCAACGGCATCCGTTGTGTCGCCAAGTACGTCGCCGAGCAGGGCCTCTCGACGAACGATCCCCTCACGGTCGAGACCGATTCCGGCATCAGGCGCCTGGAGCTGACGCGCCGCGGCCGCGAGGTGGTCAGCGTCAGCGTCGACATGGGCGAGCCGATCCTCGACGGTCCGCGTATTCCGGTCGCAGCCGAGGGCCGGGTGATCGACGCGCCGCTCGACGTCGCCGGCACGACCTGGGCGGTCACCTGCGTCTCGATGGGCAATCCGCACTGCGTCGTCTTCGCGGACGACGTCGAATCGCTCGACCTCGAGCGCACCGGGCCGGCGTTCGAGCATCACCCCTTCTTCCCGCATCGCGTGAACACCGAGTTCGTCCACGTCGAGAGCCCGACGCGGTTGCGCATGCGGGTCTGGGAGCGCGGCTCGGGCGAGACCGCCGCCTGCGGCACCGGCGCGTGCGCCGCGCTGGTGGCCGCCGTCCTCACCCACCGCGCCGAGCGCCACGCCGTGTTGCGGCTGAACGGGGGCGACCTCGACATCGAGTGGCGCGCCGGCGACGGCCACGTGATCATGACCGGACCGGCGGAAGAAGCCTTCCGCGGCGCCATCGAGGTCGACGCATGAAGCCCACGTTCCCCGGCGCGCTGACGGCGCTGATCACTCCCTTCCGCGATGGCGCGATCGACCGCGAGGCGATGGAGCGCATCGTCGACGACCAGATCGCCAACGGCATCAACGGACTCGTTCCGTGCGGCAGCACCGGCGAGTCGGCGACGCTCACCCACGACGAGCACCTCGAAGTCATCGAGCTGGTCGTGAAGCGGGTGCGCGGGCGCGTACCGGTGATCGCCGGCACCGGCTCGAATTCGACCGCCGAGGCGATCCGCCTGACGCGCGGCGCCAAGGAGGTCGGCGCCGATGCCGCGCTGCTGATCTCGCCCTACTACAACAAGCCCCCGCAGGAAGGGATCTACCGCCACTACCGCGCCATCGCCGAGGCGACCCGCTTCCCGCTCATCGTCTACAACATCCCCGGCCGCACGAGCTCGAAGATCGAGGCGACCACCCTCGCCCGTCTCGCCGAGCTGCCCGACATCGCCGGCCTGAAGGAAGCGACGGGCTCGCTCGACGAATGCCAGGAAGTGATCCGCCGCTGCGGCGACGAGCTGCCGATCTACGCCGGCGACGACGCGCTGACCCTGCCCATCATGGCCGTCGGCGGCGTCGGCGTGATCTCGGTCGTGAGCAACGTCGCGCCCAAGGCCTGGGTCGAGACGATCGACGCCGTTCGCCGCGGCGACTGGGCCGACGCCCGCCGCCGCAGCTACGCCATCCTGCCGCTGATCCACAGCCTCTTCCTCGAGACCAACCCGATCCCCATCAAGGCGGCGATGGCGATGCGGGGCCTCTGCACCGACGAGCCCCGCCTGCCGCTCCTGCCGATGAGCGACGCGCCGCGTCAGCTACTGCGCGCGGCGATGCTCGAAGCCGGCCTGCTGTGAGCGCGCGGCCCGTCGAGCTGGTGGTCTGCGGCGCCGCCGGGCGGATGGGGCGCGCGATCACCGCAATCATCGCCGCCGAGCCCGCCGCGCGCCTGCGCGCCGCCGTGGAAGTGGCTGGGCACCCGGCGCTCGGCCAGGACGCGGGCGTGCTGGCGGGCGGCGCGCCCCTCGGCGTGCTGCTGAGCGACGACTACGCCGGCGTGGCGACGCGCGACACCGTCACGCTCGACTTCACCGCGCCCGCCGGCGCCCTCGCGCACCTGCGCGATGCCGTCAAGAACGGCGCCGGCATCGTCATCGGCACCACCGGCTTCTCGGCGGGCGAGCGACAGCAGCTGGACGATCTCGCGCCGCGCACGCGCAGCGTCATCGCGGCCAACATGAGCGTCGGCGTCAACGTGCTGCTCACCCTCGTCGAGCGCGCGGCCGCCGCGCTGGGCGACGCCTTCGATCCCGAGGTCGTCGAGATCCACCATCGGCTCAAGGTCGACGCGCCGAGCGGCACTGCCCTTGCGCTGGGCCGTGCCGTCGCCGCCGGGCTCGGTCGCGACTTCGAGCAGACGGTCCGCCTGGCGCGCGAAGGCATCGTCGGCAAGCGCACCGACAAAGAGATCGGCATCGTCGCCCTGCGCGGCGGCGACGTGATCGGCGACCACACGGTCGTCTTCGCCGGCATCGGCGAGCGCCTCGAGCTCAGCCACCGCGCCCAGAGCCGCGACTGCCTGGCCCGCGGCGCGGTCCGCGCGGGACTGTGGCTCGCCGACAAACCCGCCGGGCGCTACGCGATGCGCGACGTGCTCGGCTTGTGAGCGAGTCGGCTGGCTCGCGCCTTCGCTCCGTGAGATCCACGCAGTCCGCGGTCGCGCGCCGTTGATCGCCGGACACATTCGCGACGCGAAGAGCACCGCCCCTACGGAGGCCGTAACGCCCGGCGCTCAGCGGGCGCAGACGCAGGTGCTGGGCTTGACGCCAGATCGGGCGCCTGTCAGGCGGATCGCTCATTGGAGGGACCGCGATGTGGTTGCGCCGCTTGGCTCTCGGAATGGTCGTCTGCTCCTGCACGTGTCTGGCGCCGCGACGGAGCGCAGCGCAGGCATGCGACGACTTCAATCCGTGTACGGCTGACACCTGTTCCGCGGGGCATTGCATCGGCACGCCGGTCGCGGCAGCGAGCTGCGACAACGGATCAGCGACCTGATCCGCGGTGTCGGCATCGCGCTCGGCCTCTCGCCGTTTGACGCGTGCCCCCGAGCTTCGACGCCGACGGCGACGGGACGGTGTCGATCAGCGACCTGGTGCGCGGCGTGAACGACGCGCTCGGCGGCTGCGTCTAGCGCCGGCGGGCCAGGCCGGATGGCACAGCGCGTCCACCCGGTGCCAGTGGCGGTCGCGCAGGCGTTGTCACGCGAGGGGCACCGCAGCCGCCGGCGTTTGCCGGTGCGGAACGCCAGACGCAAGCAGGCAACGGGAGCCCGCCCGCGCGCTCCCAGGCGACGGACTTCATGCTCGGAGCGCGGGCGGCTCGCCCGCATCTCTAGCGCCCCACGAATCGGCGTTGCGCGGAGCGTTCGGTTCCCTACCCCTCGAGCGCGCCGCGCACGCGCTCCATCGCTTCTTCGAGGCGCGCGTCGGCAACGGTCAGCGAGATGCGGAAGAAGCCCTCGCCGAACTCGCCGTAGCCGCGGCCCGGAGCGATGACGACGCTGGCCTTCTCGAGAAGGAGATCGGCGAACTCGAGGCTGCTCATGCCATTCGGTGTCGGCACCCAGAGGTAGAAGGTGCCGCGTGCCGGCGTGTACTCGATGCCGACCTGGCGCAGCGTCGCCACCACCAGATCGCGGCGACGCGCGTAGATCTGCAACATCTGCGGGATGGTGTCGGCGCACCGGCTGAAGGCGGCGATGGCGGCGTACTGGATCGCGTTGAACACCCCGGAGTCGGTGTTCTCCTTGACCTTGGAGATCGCCGCGATGAGATCCGGGTTGCCGAGGGCCATCCCAATGCGCCAGCCGGTCATGTTGAACGGCTTCGAGAGCGAATTGAGCTCGATGCCGACGTCCTTGGCGCCCTCGACCGAGAGGAAGCTCAGCGGCTTCTCGCCGTCGAAGACCATTTCAATGTACGGGTTGTCGTAACAGATCGCGATGTCGTGGCTGCGGGCGAACTCGACCAGCTCGCGCAGGAACGCCGGGGTCGCCACCGCGCCGGTGGGGTTGTTCGGATAGTTGAGAAACATCGCCGTGGCGCGCTTGGCGGCGTCGGACGGGATGTCGCGCAGCGCCGGCAGGTAGCCGTGCTCGGGCCGGATGGGAACGTTGACCGGCTCGCCGCCGGCGATGAGGATGCTGGCGCGATAGGCCGGGTAGCCCGGATCCGTCATCAGGACCGTGTCGCCAGGATTGACCCTCGCCAGCGCGAAGTGGTGGCAGCCCTCCTTGGAGCCGATCAGGCCGAGCACCTCGGTCCGCGGGTCGACGGTCACGCCGTACCGCCGCGCGTACCAGTGCGCCACGGCGTCGCGAAAGCCGAGCATGCCCTTCTCTTCGTCGGTCGGGTACTGATGGTTGGCAGGGTCGTTCGCGGCCCGCCCCAACTCTTCGATCACCGGGGCCGGGGTCGGCTCGACCGGGTCGCCGATCGCCAGGCTGATGACGTCCTTGCCCGCCGCCCGCGCCTTCCCGATCTTCTGCCGAAGCTCCATGAACAGATAGGGGGGGATCTTCTTCAGGCGCTCTGCTGACTCCATCACTCCTCCTCGACCCGACGACTGCCGGCGCGACAGTCCGGTGGAGTTAGCACCCGTCCAAAACAGCCTCAAGCCGTGTGCGTGGCAGATGGACCCGTGGCAACGGACGGAAGATGAAGAACGAAGGGGAAGAGACCTCGTGGCCGCCCCCCTTACCTTCGTGCCTTGATCTTCCCCCTCTGTCTGTCCCTCGGCCACAAAGTTGCAAAGCCACCGCGTAACCTGTAAAACGCCGGCGGGTCAGGCCCGGACGCTTCTCGTCTGAACCAGCACGGCGGGGCCGCCCTTGGGCGCGGAGTTGGCTCTCGCGGCCTCCGGTGGGGTCGGGTGAGTCTGTGGCGGGGAGGTTGGCGGGATGCCCCACCGAGTGTTCATCGGAATCGGGTCCAACCTGGGCGAACGGCGGGCGAATTGCCGCGAGGCGCGGCAACGGATCGCCCAATTGCCCAAGACCCGCGTCGTGAAGGAATCCTCGCTCTACGAGAGCGAGCCCCACGGCAACGCCAAGACCTGGTTTGCGAACAGCGTGGTCGAGGTCGAGACCGAGATCCCCAGCGCCGAATTCCTCAAGAAACTCCTAGGGATAGAAGAGGAAATGGGGCGTAAGCGTGTGAAAGGTAAGAAGTGGGGATCGCGGATCATCGATCTGGACATCCTCTTCTTCGACAACGAGATCGTCGCCAAGCGGAACCTCAAGATCCCGCACCCCCGTCTGGCCGAGCGGCGTTTCGTGCTCCTGCCGCTGAGTGAGCTCGCCCCACAGCTCATCCATCCGTCGCTCAACGTCTCCGTCTCGGAGCTCCTGGCAAAGGTCAAGGATCCGAAGAAGATCCAGATGATGGGGCCGGGGGAATAGATGAAGGTCAAGGGATGAATGACGGAAGCTAGGACCCTTCGTCACGGCCTTTTGACGTTCATCCCTTGACCCTCATCTTTGATCGATACGCCATCGGTTGACGCCGGATGGCGACGTTGCTGACGCTGGACCGGCGGAGCGTCACAGTCCCGACGCACCGCATCCAGCCCGCTCGCCTCTCAACTTCGCCGTCCGGTCATGGGCCCCGCAGGCCCGGTTCCTGCACGGATGCTGTGGCATGAGTGAAGACGTGACCCGCTGGTGGCCGATCATCGCCGGCCTCAGCACCCTGCTCGCCCTGCTCGTCTCGATCCCGGTCGCCGGCTGAGCCGCAACTGGGGCGGCCGTCGCGTCGCTCAGACCGTGATTCGCAGGCGCCAGGCGCCGGCGCTCTCCTCCGGCACGTCCACGGCATAGCCATGCGCTTCGGCGGCACGGGGGATGTCGCGCAGAGCCCGCTCGTCGTCGAGCAGTAGGGTCAGGCGGTCGCCGCGCCGCAGGTCGTCGAGGGCCACCCGCGCCTTCGCCCAGCTGAGTGGGCAGGCGACGCCGCGCAGATCGAGGACCGCGTCCGCCGTCTTCACCTTTTCTTCGTCTGCCATTGGCCCCCGCGGGCGAAGAGCTGGTACAGTCCGTAGCGCGTCGCGACGGCCGATGCCACGCGACGGCCGTCCCGATGAGCGTTCCATCCGACACCTACGTGCTGCGCCGCCCGGCGCGCGAAGTCCGCTACCGGATCGACTACGAGGGGCTGCTCAACCCCGCCCAGCTCGCCGCGGCGACCACCACCGACGGGCCGGTCCTGGTCATCGCCGGCGCCGGCAGCGGCAAGACGCGGACGCTCGTGTTCCGCGTCGCGCGTCTCGTCGAACAGGGCATCGATCCGCACGCGATTCTGCTCCTCACCTTCACGCGCAAGTCGGCGTCGGAGATGCTGCGCCGCGCGGCCGGGTTGCTCGACGGCCGCTGCGAGCAGGTGGCCGGCGGCACGTTCCACTCCTTCGCCAACCTCACCCTGCGCCGCTACGGCTCGGCGTTCGGCCTCGCCAGCAGCTTCACCATCCTCGATCGCGGCGACAGCGAGGACGCCATCGGGCTGCTGCGCGCCCGCCTCGGGCTCGACAAGAAGGACCGGCGCTTTCCCCGCAAGCAGGTGATCGGCGAGCTGTTCAGCGCCGTCGTCAACAAGAACCGCGCGCTCGACGATCTCCTCGGCGAGTCGTACGCGCACTTTGCCGAGCACGCCGACGACCTGCACGCCCTGCACGCCGCCTACGCGACCTACAAGGCCGAGCGGCAGGTGCTCGACTACGACGATCTGCTGGTCAAGCTGCACGCGCTCCTCGCCGATCATCCCGACACGCGTCGAGCGTCTGGCACAGCGCTACCGCTACGTGATGGTCGACGAGTACCAGGACACCAATCCCCTCCAGGCGCAGATCGTCCAGTTGCTCGGCGCCGACGCACGGCAACGTCATGGCGGTCGGCGACGACGCGCAGAGCATCTACGCCTTCCGCGGCGTCAGACTTCCGCAACATCATGCAGTTCCCCGACCTCTTCCCCGGCACCCGCGTGATCACCCTCGAGCAGAACTACCGCAGCACGCAGCCGATCCTCGAGGTTGCGAACGCGGTGATGAACGACGCGCGCGAGCGCTACACCAAGGTGCTCTTCACCACGCAGCCGGAGGGCAGCACCCCCTTGCTGGTCGCGGCCGAGAACGAGAACTACCAGTCGCGCTTCATCTCCCAGCGCATCCTCGAGCTGCGCGAGGAAGGCGTGCCGCTCTCCGAGATCGCCGTGCTCTTCCGCTCGAGCTTCCACTCCTTCGACCTCGAGCTCGAGCTGTCGCGCGCCGACCTGCCCTTCATCAAGCGCGGCGGCTTCAAGTTCATCGAGACCGCACACGTGAAGGACGCCCTCGCCCACCTGCGCGTCGTCGAGAACCCGCGCGACGCCGTGTCCTGGCACCGCGTGCTCATGCTGCTCGAGGGCGTCGGCCCGAAGCACCGCCGACGACATCGCGTCACGCCTGACCGGTGAAGCCGACGTGCCCGCGGCCCTCGAGTCCGCCGGCGGGCGCGCCCATGCCACCGAGCTGCGCGCCCTGGCGGGCCTGTTCCGGCGCCTCGTCGAGTCCGGACGCCGGCCCGACGAGCAGCTGGCCGAGGTCCTGCGCTACTACGACCCACTGCTCAAGCGCGTCCACCCCGACGACTACCCGAAGCGCCAGCGCGACCTCGAGCACTTCGTCAGCATCGCCGCGCGCTACCGCACCCTGCGAAACGCTGCTCACCGACATGGCGCTCGAGCCGCCGAACGACAGTGTCGGCGACGTGCTCGCCACCGACGACGACGAGGGCCTCCTCTGCCTCTCCACCATTCACTCCGCCAAGGGCCTCGAGTGGCACACCGTCTTCGTCCTCTGGCTGGTGGACGGAAAGTTCCCCTCCACCTACAGCATGCACACCGACGACGAGCTCGAGGAGGAACGCCGCCTCCTGTACGTTGCCGTCACGCGCGCGAAGCGCAACCTCTACCTGAGCTACCCGATCAACATGTACGATCGCGGCACCGGCATGGTGCTGGCGAAGCCGTCACGCTTTCTGGACGGCATGTCGCGGGAGTTGTTGAGGCCGATGCAGCTGGTGGAAGCGTTCGACTGAGAGGACGGGAGAAGAAGACAAACGGCAAAAGACGAAAGGCGAAAATTCCCATCCACCCCTTTTTGGGCCTTTTGTCTTTTGCCTTTTGTCTTTTGATTTCTCCTCACTGCCACCCAATAGGCTCGTACCCTTTGTCCCGCAGGCACTTCTCGACGAAGTTCCGGTACACGGGATCGGGCTCGTTGCGCTGGAACATCCAGCCGAACATCGTGCCCAGGAGGCCGGCGGTCGCGCCGCTCGCGGCGCCGACCGCGGCGCCCTCCCCGACGTTGCCGCCGATCGCCCCGCCGACCGCGCCGCTCGCCGCGCCGACCGCCGCGCCGGTGCCGGTGTTGCGCGCCACCTCGGTGGCCCTCTGCCCGCCCTGGCCGCCGGTCTTCACGTATTGTTCCGCCTGCGCCTGGCAGTTGGCGACGTCCTGATCGGCCTGGGCGGCCCCGACCTTGTTGTATTGGTCGTTCGGATAGAGCGTCGGCTTCGTGGCGCTGCAGGCGGCGAGCGCGACAGCGCCGAACGCGACGAGGAGCGGAGTGGTTTTGGCCATGTCTCAAGGACCTATCTTGCCGGTCACCGCTGCGCCAGCCAGTGCGCCACAAGCGCCGGCGGCGGCTGCGAGAGCGGGAGCGGGAGCGTACGCTGAAAGGCCTCCGTCACCTCGAGCCCCACGGCGCCGCCGCGCTCGGCAGCGAGCAACAGGAGGACGATCTGTTCGACGCGGTGGCGCTTGAGGTAGGCCGTCCAGTCGCGCACCTCGCGCCCATAGGCGGCGTAGCCGTCGTCGAGCGCGAACAGGCTCTGCGCCGCCGCCAGGTCCACCGGCGTTCCGGTCTCGAGCACGAGGCCCAGCACCCGGCCGCCGAAGTCGCGCACCCACGGGCGGAGGATGTCGGCGACCGTCTCGCCACGGCGGACGGCCAGGTGCGAGATCGCCACGGCCCGACCACCCGGACGCAGATGCGCCTCCCAGCCCTCGACCACCCGGCGCAGCACGCGGTCGCCGCGCGGCCCGCCGGAGTGGTAGGCCGGCCCGCGCGTCCGCGCCGGCACGAAGGGCGGGTTGGCGATGATCAGGTCGAAGCGGTCGCCGCGCGCCGGGCCGTAGAGGTCGCCGCAGCGCACCTCGACGCAGCGACTGTCGTTGAGCAGCGCGTTGGTGCGCGCCATCGCCACCGCTCGGGGGCCGATGTCGACGGCGACGACCGACGTCGCCCGCGCCGCCACCTGCAGCGCCTGGATGCCGCTGCCGGTGCAGAGGTCGAGGACGCGCTCGTCACTGCGGAGCGGCACCGCCTCGGCGAGGAGCACCGAGTCGCTCCCCGGCGGATAGACCATGTCGCCGCGCGGCAGGCCGAACGCGCCCGGGTCGGTCGCCGCGAAACGGCGGTCCGCGATCAGCGCCAGCCCTTCGTGCACGTCGACCCGCAGACGCGCCTCCAGCCGGATGCCGCGCCGGCGCAGCACGCGCGCGGCGACCAGGTCGCGCGTGCGCGCGGCGCCGAAGAGTTTGTGCACGGCCGCCGCCGGCTCGGCCGCTTCGAGAAAGCAGAGCCGGAGGGCGACGTCGGACGCCGCGCGGCCGTCGCGCAGCCGCTCCAACGCCGGGGCGCGGTTGAGCAGGCCGACGTCGTCCGGAAAGCGGACCGACAGCCGCTCGCGCAGCAGCTCCGGGCCGTAGCCCGCCGTGCGCAGGGCGTCGATCCCGGCGCGCAGGATGGCCGTCGGGTCGGGGCCGCGACGGATTCGTCGATTGACTTTCACCGCCCTGCCCCCTACCGATCTTCGAGAAGGAGCGCTCGCGCGTGCATTACTTTCTCCTCGTCCCGTTCTACGTGTTCATCGCCATCGGCGTGTTTCTGCTCCTCAGCATCCTCTGCCGCGTGCTCCGCCTGAAGCTGACCGCCAACGCCCTCGCCGTCACCGCCGTCATCGTCGGCGTCGTGATCGTCCTGTTGCCACTCCTGGAGGGGATCCAACTGTCGGACTACAGCGGCCGTCGGCTGCTCGTCATCGGCGCGGTGACCTTCCTGCTTGCCACGATCGACACGCTGCTCGAATCGCTCCTGCCCCTGCCGCTCGACGCCGAGCTCGCCGACCTCTGAATCGCCGCGCGCCGCCGCCGCGATCAATCGAGCAGCGCCGCCGCCACCGCGGCCAGCGCTGGTGCCTCCGGCGCGTAACGGATCGTCAACGCCTGCGCGCGCTCGCTGTGGTAGTGCAGCGGGTGCTCGACGACGAAGCCGGCGCCGCCATGCAGGTGGTGCGCCGCCAGGGTGATGCGCTTGAACGCCGGCGCCGCGAAGGCCACGGCCTGCTCGAGCTCGCCGCCCTGCTCCGTACCCGCCGCCAGCCGCGTGATGGCCTGCCACGCGAGGTGGCGCGCCGCCGTGAAGCTGGTTGCCATGTCGGCCACCTGATGCTGCACCGCCTGGAAGACGGCGATCTTCTGACCAAACTGCTCGCGCTCCTTCACGTAGGCGACCGTGGTGTCGAGCGCCGCCTGCATGCCGCCGACCATCTCCGCGAGCGCCAGCGCCGTCGCCTCGCGGCGCAGCGCCCCGAGCGCCGCCGCGGTATCGCGTCCACCCACCCGGCGCTCGGCGGGGACGTCCGCGTAGGTGACGACGGCCTGCTCCTCGCCGTCGAACGTCCGCAACGCGCGCCCTTGCGTGCGCTCGCCGGCCACCACGGCCGCCGACACGCCGCCCCTCCCGCCGCCCGCGACGAGATGCCAGTCGGCGCTCAACCCGTTCGCCACGTACCACTTCTCGCCCCGCACCCGCGGCGGCTTGTCGCCCTCGATGGCGGTGACAAAGTGACGCGGATCGCGCGCGTGCTGCTCGTCGAGCGCCAGTGCCACGACGGCGCGGCCGTTGGCGACGGCGTCGAGCTCCGGCGCCCCCGGATCGAGCCGCGCCAGCGCCCAGCCCGCCCGGAGCGCGTTGATGACGCTGCGCGGGATCAGACCGCGTCCGCACTCCTGCAGGACGAGCGCGAGCTCCACCATGCCCAGGCCGCTGCCGCCCCGCGCCTCGGGGAGCGCCAGGCCGAACCATCCGAGCTCGGCGATGGATCGCCACGCGGCGCTGTCGATGCCGCGCGGCTCGCGCTGCCAGGCCGTCAACCGCTCGGGCGTGATCTGTTCCTGGCAGAAGCGCGCGACGGCGTCGCACAACTCCTGCTGCTCGGGGGTCGGAATCAGCCGCATGACGAGACGCTCCTCACTTGCGCGGGAGGCCGTAGCCGAGCATCGCGATGATATTGCGCTGCACCTCGTTGGTGCCGCCGCCGAACGCGAGCATCGGCGCGATGCGATAGAGCCACTGCATCCGCCCGTGCAGGGCCGCGTCGGCGGATTCCGGATGGAGCTGGCCGTTCAGGCCGAGGATCTCGGTCCCGGCGTCGGCGACGCGCTGCGTGAGCTCGCTGACGAAGATCTTCGCCATCGACGACTGGGCCGCCGGCACGCCCCCCTGCTCGAGCGCCCACGCCGTCTCCAGACCGATCATGCGCGCCGCCTCGATGTCCACCGCCAGGCGCGCCAACCGCTCGCGCACCCACGGCTGCGCCCGCAGCGGCTCGCCGTCCACGGTGAGCTCGCGTACCAGCGCCACCAGCTCGCGGAAGTAGCGGCGCGCCATCGCCACCGAGCCGATCGAGAGGCGCTCGAAGTTCAGCGCCATGGCGGCATAGTAGAAGCCCATGCCGCGCTCGCCGATCAGGTAGTCGCGCGGCACCCGCACGTTGTCGAGGAAGAGCGCGTTGGTGCGCAGACCGGGCCAGACGTAGATCGGCTGCACCGAGACGCCGGGCGCGTCCATCGGCACGATCATCATCGAGATGCCCTTGTGCTTGGGCGCGTCGGGCTCGGTGCGCAGGGCCACCCAGTTGTGGGTCGCCATGTGCGCCATCGTATTCCACATCTTCGGCCATTGATGACCCACTCGTCGCCGTCGAGTACGGCGCGCGTCCGCAGCGCGGCCATGTCGGTGCCGGCTTCCGACTCCGAGTAGGCGACGGCGAAGTCGATCTCGGCGGCGACGATGCGCGGCAGCCATTCCTTGCGCTGCGCCTCGGTGCCGATGCGCATGATCGTCGGCGCCACCGACGTCACGGTCAGCGGCAGCATCGGCGCGCCGGCGCCCTCGAGCTCGTCGACGAAGATCCACTGGTCGATGGCCGATCGACCGAGGCCGCCGTACTCCGTCGGCCAGGCGATGCCCCAGAAGCCCTTGTCGCGCAGCTTGACGATGAATTCCTGCGCCAGCGGTCCCTTGCCCTCGTTGCCCGCCTCGCGTTGCTCGTCGAGCAGTGCCGGCGTGATGTTCTCGCGGATGAACGCCCGGACGTCATCGCGCCAGGCGATCTGCTCGGGCGTGAAGTCGTAACGCATGGCGATGTTGTCGCCGGTTTTGGTGGGGTGCGCAAGCGAGCGAGACGGCCCCGCAGCGATGGCCGCGCCGGCCCCCTCATGCTACGGTCCGTCTCCACGCCGATGCCGCCTCGCGAATCCTTCCGCGTCCACGTCACCAAGGACTATCTCAAGTTCTCGGCGGCGCATTTCATCGCCTACCCGGGCTTTCGCGAGCGCCTGCACGGGCACAACTACCGCGTGTCGATCGCGCTCGACGGGCAGCTCGGCCCGCAGGGATACGTGGTCGACTTCGGCGTCGTGAAGCGGATCGCCCGCCGCCTCTGCGAACAGCTCGACGAGCGCCTGCTGATCCCCGAGCGCAGCGACTGTCTCGAGATCCGCGCCACGGACGACGCGGTGCACGTGCGCTACGAACAGGACGAGTTCCGTTTCCCGCACGGCGACGTGCGGCTGCTGCCGATCGTCCACACCTCGGTCGAGGAGCTGGCGCAGTATCTGGCCGGCGAGCTGCGGCGCGAGCTCGACGCCGAGGGCGTCGGACCGCTCGACGCCGTCGAGGTCTGCGTCGAGGAGAGCTTCGGCCAGCGCGCCATCTACCGGCGCGAGGGCTGACGTGCGGCGGCGCGGCCTGCTCGCCCTGGGGGCGCTCGCGCTGATCGCCGTCGGCTGCGATGCCAGCCTGCCCGACGCCGACTCGCCCGGCGCCCGCCTCTACGCCGCGCGCTGCGCCGGCTGCCATCGCCTCTACGGGCCCGGCAGCCTGACGGCCGCGATGTGGGAAGTCACCGTGCAACGCATGCAGGGCGAGATGGCGCGGCGGGGCGTTCCTCCACTGACCAGCGACGAACAGGCGAAGCTGCTCACCTATCTCGCGCAACACAGCACCGGACGAGGCCAACCATGACCGTGACCCTCAGCCGCACGCCCGCCGCCGACGTCGCCGCCGACCTGCTCGTGGTCCCGGTCGGCGGTCCGCTCGCCGACGACCCCACCCTGCGGCGCCTTCCCGCCTCCCAGCGCACCGCGCTGATCGGCGAAGCGCGTCGCCGGCGGTTCACCGGCGCCCGCGGCCAGGAATGCTGGGCGCATGCCGCCGGGCCGCAGGCGCCGATCGTCCTGCTGCTCGGCAGCGACGGGCTCGACCAGCGTCACGCCATTCTGGTACGAGGTCGCCGACGCGGTCGTGCGCCACGCCGCGCGACTGCACGCCCGCCGGGTCACCGTCGCGGCAGGCAGCGCGAGCATCCACGCGTTGCGCGCGTTCGCCGAGGGCCTCTCGCTCGCCCGCTACCGCTTCACCCGCTACCGCTCGCGGCCGGCGCCGGCGGAGCCACTCGCGGTGACCCTCGCCGTCGACGCCGTCGACGCCGCCCGCCGCGAGGCGCTCCGCCAGCGGCGAGGTCGCCGCGGAGGCGACCGCGCTGGCGCGCGATCTCGCCAACACGCCGGGCAAGGATCTCGCGCCGATGGACCTCGCGCGCCAAGCGCGCGCCCTCGCACGGCGCGGCCTGCGCGTGCGCGTCCACGACCGCGCGGCGCTCGCCCGTCTCGGCATGGGCGCCATCCTCGGCGTCGGCATGGGCAGCGACCAGCCGCCCTGCTTCATCGAGATCGACGTACAGCCCGCCGCGCCCGCGCCGGTGCGTCGCGCTCGTCGGCAAGGGCATCACCTTCGACAGCGGCGGCTTGTCGCTCAAGACCGCCGACTCCATGCAGGCGCAGAAGCGCGACATGGCCGGCGCCGCGATCGTCCTCGGCGTGATGTCGGCGCTGCCGGCGCTGAAGCTCCCCGTCGAGGTGCGCGGCTACATCGCCAGCGCCGAGAACATGCCGAGCGGCAGCGCGATCCGCCCCGGCGACGTGCTGCGCGCGTACAACGGCACGACCATCGAGGTGCTCAACACCGATGCCGAGGGCCGGCTGGTGCTGGCCGACGCGCTGTCCTACGCGGCGCACCAGCGGCCCGACTGCATCATCGACTTCGCCACGCTCACGGCCGCCGTGCGGGTCGCGCTCGGCCCGCGCTGCGCCGCGGTGCTCGGCACCGACCGCGCGCCTGATCGCCGAGCTCATTGCGTCGGCCGCCGACGCCAACGAGATGCTCTGGGAGCTGCCGCTGATCGAGGAGTACCGGCGCGACATCGACAGCCGCGTCGCCGACATCAAGAACGTCGGCGATGGCCACTCCGGGACGATCGTCGCGGCGCTCTTCCTGCGCGAGTTCGTCGCCGGCCTGCCGTGGGCGCACATCGACTTCTCCAGCACCGTGATGTCGGACGGCTACGCCTGCCACCCGAAGGGGGCGAGCGGCTACGGCGTGCGCACGGTGTTGCGCTGGCTCGAGCGCTTCGCGGCTCAGCCGGCGAGCGGCGTCGCGGCGGCGGCCGCGCGGCGCGGGACGATCAGCAGACCGGCACGGCGCGCCTGAGCCCGATAGGCGGCGCCGCGCGGCTCGCGACCGCGCGTCGCCAGCGGCCGCGGCGTGAAGGTCAGCTCGCCATCGAGGCGGGCGCCGGCGCTCGCGTAGGTCGCCTCGTCGACCAGTGTCTCGCCGCCACGCGCCATCGCGCACAGACGCTCGGCGCGACGCACCGGCTCGCCGACCGGTGTATTGTGCCGGCCGCCGCCGGTGCTGAGGTCGACGATCAGCACCTCGCCGGCGGCGACGCCCACCGCCAGGCCGAGCGCGGCAGCGCGCGTTTCGCCCGCCGACAGCCAGCGGTTGCGCAGCGCCAATGCGGCGCGCTGCAGCGCCGTCGCGGTCCGCACCGCGCGCACGGGGTCGTCGCGGCGCGGCGAGGGCACACCGTAGAGCAGCAGCACGCCGTCGCCCAGGACGGCGTCGATGACCGCGCGATGGGCGACCGCGACGTCGGCCATCGCGCCGACGAACTCCTGTAGCAGCGCCACGACGCGGCGCGGCTCGAGATGGGCGCTGAGCTGGTCGAACCCACGCAGGCTGGCGATCACCACGCAGGCGCGGAGACGCGTTGCAGTGCGCGGCGCGCCCGCACGGCGCGGCGTGTCGGCCACGGCGCGACGGCTCGACGGTCTTGCGCCCACTCACGACTTTGCTCACCATCGCTATTTTGCCTGGATCGACTGCAGGTACTCGGTGATCAACATGATCTTGCCGGTCGTCTGTAGCTGGAGATCGAGCGCGTGCCACTCGATCCATCCTGCTGGCGAAGATCTGGCTCCACGACGGCATCTTCGCCGCCCGCCGTGCGGCCGTCATGCTGCCGGGCAGCGAGGTGTCCTGTCCTGTCCGGTCGGCTTGCGACCGCTGATCTGGAGCATGACGTCGTAGAAGGGAAACTTGCCGCCGTTCGTCTTGGCGATCTGTGTGAGATCGGGCGGCTTCGGATCCGCCTTCGCGCGTCGCCCTTGCCGTCGGCGCCGTGGCACGACGCACAGTACTCGTCGTAGATCTTTTGTCCCCGCGCGATCGCGGGGTCGTCGCTGGCCGCGCACATGGTCGCCGCCCCCGCCCCCAAGGCCACCCCATCGTCACGTGCACCAGCACTGCGCTCCAGCTACGCATGACAATCCTCCCCGGCCGGCCGTCTCTCGGCGCGTCGCCACCCACGTCCGCCTGCATACTCGCGCCCGGGAATCGCGTCAATCCGCTTCGGGCACTCTTCCGATGCTCGGCGAAAGCCGATAGCAGGGAACCCATTGGTGTCTGTGTGCCGCGAGGAGCCGTCATGCTGCGTTGGTCGTGCGTTGTCGCCCTGCTGCTCTCCACCGCCGTGGCTCCCGCGCGCGGCGAGGATCTCGCCACGTTGCTCGCCGGTGCCACCGCCGGCGCGCATCCGAACGCGACCGTGCGCGGCGACGGCGAGCTCGTCAGCGTCTCGCCGGACGGCACCGTGCGCGCGCGCATCGCCGTGCTCCAGCGCGCCAACGGCGATGTCTACGTCGAGGCCCAACCGCCCGGCGCGCGTGCCCTGGTGCCCATGGCCGGCGACTCGCTGCTCTCCGCCACGCCCGGCGCCGCGCCGGAGGCGTTCCCCAACGACGGCGCGCTCGCCGGCAGCGAGTTCACGCGCGAGGACCTGCGCCCCTTCGACGCCGGCCGCTTCGGCTCCCCGACGATCGTCGATCGCAACCCGGCCGAGACGACGGTGTCGCTCGACCCGCACGGCTCGCAGTACAGCCTGGTGGTCGTGACCTTCGACAACGAGAAACACGTGCCGGTGAAGGTGATGAGCTACAAGGACACCTACAGCAACCTCCTCCGCATGCGCCGCGAGCACGGCCACGTTCGGGTCGCCAACCGCTGGCTCCCGACGGAGATCTCGATCGAGAACTTCCCGCTCAAGGTCACCAGCACGCTGACGCTGAAGTGGTCCGCGGTCGAGGATCAACCCGCGCGGTTCGACCCGAAGACGTTCGCGACCGGCCCGGCGTTGATCCAGTAGAGCGGGATACCTCCGCCGCACCGAACCCGGCGCCGCTCACCCGTCGCCCGCGGCACAGGTCCCGCAGCTACGGTTCGGGTGTAGCCGCGGCACCTGTGGCCGCCGGCGGTGCGGAGCATCGCCGGGTTGGGCGACGCACGGCAACCCATCAGCCGCGTCCCAACGCGGAGGCGGCGACGCGGTTACACCCGCGCGCGCTTCCACGCGCCGGAACGGAAGCGCCAGGCCTTCAGCACCGCGCGCAGCAGGTAGTCGCCGACCAGCGCACCCCAGACCCAGGCCAGGCTGAGCTGCAGCACGTGCGACGCGAGCCACGCGAACCCGAGGCGGGCGACGTAGAAGCCGACCACCACCGTCAGCAGCGGAAAGCGGGTGTCGCCGGCACCGCGCAACGCGCCGCCCAGCGTCGAGTCGGCCGCCATCAACGGCTGCGCCAGCGGCCAGGATCTGGATGAAGCTCACCGCGTCGTTGATCACCTCGGCGTCGTCGATGAACATCGCCGCGATCGGCCGCGCGAAGAGAAAGATCAGGATCCCGGCGATCGACATGAGCCCATCGCCAGGCGGTTCGCCTCCCAGCCGCTGCGTTCGGCGTGTCTCCGGCTTCCCGCGCGCCGAGCTGCTGGCCGACGATGGTGCTGGTCGGCGGCGCTGAAGCCGAAGCCGGGCAGAAAGGACAGCGCCAGGATGCGCACGCCGATGAAGTACGCCGCGACGGCGTTGGTGCCGTAGCGCGGCCGCGATGCCGAGGTAGAGCAGGAAGCCGATCTGCATCAGCAACTGCTCCATGGCGGTCGGGCTGCCGACCGCGAGGACGCGGCGCGCCGTCTGCCGGATGCGGCGCCAGCTCGACCGCGGTCGCAGGGTCAGGGCGCCGCCGCGGCGCAGCAGGGCGATCAGACCGAGCATCGCGCCGACGGCAGAAGGCGGTGGCGCTGGCCGCCGCCGCGCCGCGCACGCCCAGCGCCGGGAGGCCGAGGCTGGCCGAAGATCAGCACGTAGGCGACGCTCACGTTGAGCACGTTGAGCAACGCGCCAATCATCAGCGGCGTGCGCATGTCGCCGGCGCCGCGCAGGCCAGCCGCGATGACGGCGAACACGGCCATGCCGGCACGCCGAGGATGATGGTGCGGATGAAGGCCGCGCCGGCGGCCAGCACCTCCGCATCGTCCGCGAAGACGCCCACCATCTTCGGCGCCCAGATGATGACCGGCACGGCGATGGCGACGCCCATCACCAGCGCCAGGTAGATCGACTGCACCAATGCCGCCTCGGCATGCGCCTTCTGATGGGCGCCGATGTGGCGCGCCACGATCGCCACCGTGCCGGTGGCGAGGGCCATGTTCATGACGCTCACGGCATTGAGGATCTGCGTGCCGACGCCGACGCCGGCGACGGCGTGCGCGCCGAGCCGACCGACCATCAACGCGTCGACCAGCCCGACCAGCGACTCGAGGCCGAAGGTCATGATCGCCGGCCACGACAGCGTCCAGATGATGCGCATCAGGTCGACGCGCGAGGTCGTCGGCGAGATACCGGCCAACGCCATCTGCGGCGAGCGCGTCGGGGTGGCCATCGATCCCCCGCAACCCAGAGGAAACCGGGGACGGAGTCAACTCAGGGAGTTTGTACGAGCGTGCGGTGCGTGACCCTGAATTGCCCGCCCAGGACGCCAAGGGCGCCAGGCAGCGCTGCTTGGCGTCCGTGGCGGCCAATCCTTCTCACGCGCTCAGCTCGAGCATCCGCCGCAGGCTGCGTTCCGCGCCCTGGCGGACCGATTCCTCGAGCTCGATCGGGTACTGCATGCGCTCGAGCGCGCGCTGCGTCGACTCGAGGGTGATCATCTTCATGAACTGGCAGAGCTTGCAGGCCTTGTAGAACGTCTTCTCCGGCACCTCGAGCAGCAGCTTGTCGGACAGACCGCACTCGGTGACGATCAGGAACTCCTTCGCCGGGCTCTCCTTGGCGTAGCGCACCATGCCGCTGGTGGAGAGGACCGCGTCGGCGAGCGCGATGACGTCGCTGCGGCACTCCGGGTGCACGAGCACCTTCACGTCCGGCATCGTGCGCTTCACCGCCAGGATGTTCTCCGGCGTGATCTGGTGGTGGACGTAGCAGTTGCCGTTCCAGCTGATCACCGTCTTCGACGTCTCGCTCTGGACGTAGCTCGCGAGATGCTCGTCGGGGACGAAGAGGATGTGATCGGTGGGCAAGCTTCTCGACGATCTTCACCGCGTTGGCCGAGGTCACGCAGACGTCGACCACCGCCTTCACCGCCGCGGTGGTGTTCACGTAGGCGACCACCTGCAGGTCGGGATACAGCTGGCGCAGCTCGTCGCGCCGCGCCACCAGCTCGTCCGGGTCGACGCTGTCGGCCAGCGAGCAGCCGGCGCGCAGGTCGGGAATGCAGGACGGTCTTCTCGGGCGAGAGGATCTTCGCCGTCTCGGCCATGAAGTGCACGCCGCAGAGCACGATGACGTCGGCCGTCCATGGCCTGGCCCTGGCGCGCCAGCTCGAGCGAGTCGCCGACGAAATCCGCCACCTCGAAGATCTCGGGCCGCTGGTAGTTGTGCGCCAGGATGACCGCGTTGCGCTCGCGCTTCAGCTCACGGATGCGGCGCGATGGTGGCGGCCATCGTCTCGCAGGCCTCCGGCGAGTAGACGTTCGGCTGCTGGAGCCGGGCGAACTCGTCGACCAGCTCGGCGCCGCGTCTTCTCCGGCGGGTGAACGGTGCCTCCACGTTGCGTGAAACCGTAAACCGCCGGCGTCCTCGCCTTCAATCGGCCGGCCGGCTGCTTCCAACCACAGCAGTCGACAGCCGTGTGAAGCGACATCGGCCGGCGCCACCGCGCCGTCCGCCACCGCCACCGGCGCGTCGGACCACAAATCGCGGGCGAGGGTCCCGGGCGGTACGGCCGACACCGCGCGGTCGCCGAGCGGCCGGAGAAGTTGAAGAGCGCCACGGCCTCGCCATCGGGGTACACCGCGCGCAGCTGTTCGGGCAGGCCGCGTTCGAAGAGGTCGTCGACGCGCGCGTCTCCGCCCAGCAACGGCAGCAGGCGCTCGATCCACTCCAGCCGCTCGGGCGGCAACGCCTCCAGGCGGTCGCTGAGCACGAACATGCCGTCGGTGAGCGCGATCGCGGTCGCCAGGGTGCGCACCTCGTCGGGCGTGAGATCCGTCTCGCCGGCGCGCACCATCAGGCAGTCGGGATCGTTGAGCCACAGGCGGCGGTGCATGAAGGCGCGGGTCAGGATGTTGCGCAGGGCGTGCTCGGTGGCGACGCCGTGGCGGCCGCCGGTTCGGGCCGCGGCTGATCCAGTTGTCCCAGAACGGCGCCACGTCGGCGCCGATGCGCATGCCGTCGACGATCCCGATCGCGGGTCCCGAGCGGACAGCCGCAACCGAGCAGGAAGGCGTCCGGCCCGGCACCCTCGCGAATCGCCTCGAGGCCGCGGCGCAGCGCCTGGGCGCGCGTCGCGCCGCGGTCGGCGCGCACGCCCGGCAAGCGCCGCCGCATAGAGGAAGTCGAGCTTGAGGATCGCGGTAGCCCCATTGCTGGACAACGGTCCGCGCGAGCTCGCGCAGCCAGTCGAGCACCTCGTCGTGCGTCGTATCGAGCGCGTAGGCCGGTCGGCCCAGGCTCCACGTTGGATTCCAGCAGCCCCGGCGCAGGCGGCCGTTGCGCGGTGCGCACGAACCATTCCGGGCGCGCCTGCATCAACCGCGACTCCGGCCGCGCCAGGAAGGGCGCCAGCCAGATCCCGGCGTCGAAGCCGGCGGCGCGGATGCGCTGCGCCAGCCAGCGCATGCCGTGCGGGAACTTCGCGTTCGGCTCGAGCCAGTCGCCGATGGCGCGCTGGTAGCCGTCGTCCACCTGCACGTAGTCGCAGCGGACGCGCGTCCGCAGCCGGCGCAGCGTCTCGAGGTTGTCGACCACGTCGGTCTCGCGCACGCGCGTGAAGTAGTAGTACCAGGAGCACCAGCCGATCGGCGTGCGCTCGGGGATGCGCGCCCGCATCGCGCGTCCGCAGGCCGCCGCCCACTCCTCGAGCAGCGACCAGCCGTCGGCGCCCGCCGCCAGCCAGAGCGGGGGCAGCGCCAGTCGCTCGCCCGGGCGCAGCGGGTCGCCCGTCGCCGTCGAGCGATCGCGGCGAGGCGCTGGAAGCGATCCGCCGTGCGCGTCGACCTCGACCGCGCCGAAGAATGCCGCCGCGTCGAGAAAGCCGAGGGCGAAGGCGTCGGCCCCGCCGCGCTCGGCGATGACGCTGACGAGATCGGAGCGGAACACGCCGCGCCCGGCCGGACGCGGGATGGGCGGCGTCGGTTTGCGCGTCGCGCAGGAAGGCCAACCGCGGATCCGCGTCGGCTTCGTCGACCCCGTAGGCGCGCGTGCCGCTCCACGACTGGTAGCCGTTGCGATACACCGCCCACCGATCGACGGCGGTGCCGACGCGCACCTCGCCCGGCGGCGTCACGGCGAACGGCGACGCCTCGATGAGATGCAGCACGGCGTCGCCGCAGTGCTCCAGCGTCGAGCGCAGCACCAGGCCCTCACCGAGCAGCTCGATGCGTGAGCTCCAGGCGCAGGCCGGTCTCGGTCCACAGCGCCGCCCAGCGGCCGTCGCTCTCGACCAGCGCGTCGGCGCGCCAGCGCAGGCGCTCGCCGGCGCGCTCGACGACGAGCTCGGGCGCCGCGTCGCGCACGGCGACCGCCAGCTCGCCGTCGGCGCTGAGCTGCAGCCGCCCGCCCGCGACGTCGAGCGTCAGCGGCACCGGCCCGACCATGGGGCTCGCGTCAGTGCGCCGGGCCGTCGAGGCCGAGAATCCGGATCGAGGTCACCGCCTTGTAGCGGCGGTTGATGTTGAGGAGCATCGCCGTGATGCCCTCCGTGACGCGCGCATTCACCAGCGCGCCGGCGTCGACCGGCCGGTAGCGCGGGATGCGCTTCACCAGCGCGACGATCGTCGCCTTCGCTTCCGTGTGGTCGCTGCACACGACGATGTCGCCCTCCACCGGATGATCGATCTCGACCAGCTCCTCGGCGCTCTCGTTCTTGAAACCGGCGACGACGAAGCTCTCTGGCAGCAACTGCTGGATTTTCTCCGCGGCCGAGCCCTCGGGGACCATCGCGGAGACGAAGACCTTGTTCACCCGCTCGAGCGGGTTGATGACATCGAGGACGAGCTTACCGGCGAGCTTCGACGCCAGCGACGGCAGCAGGTCGCCGACGCCGGCGAACGGGAAGGACACCACGACGATGTCGGCGCCGTCGATCGCGGACGCGTTGTCGGCGCCGCGCACCGTCGTGCGACAGCCGATCCCCTCGAGCTTGGCGCGCATGTCCTTCGCCACGTCCTCGGCGCGCTCCGCCTGGCGCGAGCCCACCACCACTTCCTCGCCCGCCATCGCAAAGCGCAGCCCGAGCCCGATGCCCTCCGGCCCCGTCCCGCCGAGAATCGCCATGCGTCCCATGCTGTGTCCTCCTTTGGATCACCGAGGGTCTTACCCTCCGCCGCCGCCGGGGGCCAGATGCCCGGGTATTGGTGCGAATGTAGCCGCGGCACCTGTGGCCGCCGGCGACGCACAGCGTCGCCCGGTGGGGTGGTGGCATGGCGCCGCGCCCCACCCTACCGGGCGGTGCTCCGCACCGCCGTGCGGCGACAAGCGCCGCGGCTACGCCGCATGGTCATTGGGTCGGCGCTCCAACGCGCGGGCAACGCAACGGCGTACGTTTGTAGCCGCGGGCCTTGTGCCCGCACGGCGACGCGTCGCGTCGCCCGTGGGGCTGTGGTGTGGCGCCGCGCCCCGCGGCCTCCCGGCGGTGCTCCGCACCGCCCGCGGCCACAGGTGCCGCGGCTACAGCGCGCACCGACCGGCGGTATCACAGCTTCGCCGGGCGCGAGGCGGCGGGCTGCTGCTGGGTGACGCAGTGAAACGCGCCGAGACCCCAGACGAGGTCGGTGGCGTTGATCCCCACCACCTGCCGCCCCGGGAACAGCTCGCGGAGCGTTGCCAGCGCGCGCGCATCGTTCGGGCAATCGAACACCGGCACCAGCACCGCCGCGTTACCGACGTAGAAATTCGCGTACGAGGCCGGCAGGCGCTGGCCGTCGTACTCGACTGGCGTCGGCATCGGCAGCGTGACGACGCGCAGCGGGCGGTTGGCGGCGTCGCGCATGCCGTGCAGGCGATCGAGGTTGTCCGCCAGCGGCGCGTGGTTCGGATCGGCGGGATCCTCCTCGACCACCGTCACGACGGTCGCGGGCGCGACGAAGCGGGTCAGGTCGTCGACGTGCCCGTCGGTATCGTCGCCGAGGACGCCGTCGCCGAGCCACAACACGCGGCGCGCGCCCAGGTAGTCGCAGAGCGTCTGCTCGATCTGCCCCCGTGTGCAGCCCGGGTTGCGGTTCGGGTTGAGCAGGCACTGCTCGGTGGTGATCAGCGTGCCGGCGCCGTCGACCTCGATCGAGCCGCCCTCGAGCACCACGCCCGGCTCGAAGCGCGGCAGCCGCGAGGAGCGCCGCGAGCGCGCTGGGGACGCGGTCGTCCTGCTCCCACGGCGGATACTTCCCGCCCCAGGCGTTGTAGATCCAGTCGACCAGCGCGAACTCGTCGCCGCGCGTCACGAAGGTCGGGCCGTGGTCGCGCATCCAGGCGTCGTCGGTCGGCACCTCGCGCAGGTGCACGTGCTGCAGCGGCACCCCGGCGCGCTCGAGCAGGGCGCGCACGGTCGGCGCCGGCGCGGCGTCGTTGACCAGGATATTGACCGCTTCGCCGCCGACGAGATGGCGGACCATCTCGACCCAGATCGGCGGGATGCGCTCGAGCTTGCCGGGCCACGACGTCTCCTTGTGTGGCCAGGAGAGCCAGGTGGCGGCGTGCGGCTCCCACTCGGCGGGCATGCGGAAGCCGATCGCCGCCGGGCTGCCGGCGGAGGGCGTGAGCGCCATCAGTCGAGGTAGCGCTTCAGCAGCCCGTCGTATGCGTCGATGCGGCGGTCGCGCAGGAAGGGCCAGTTGCGCCGCGTCTCGCCGATCAACGCGCGATCGCACGGCACCACCAGCACCTCCTCGCCATCGTGGCCGGCCCGCGCCAGGATGCGACCGAACGGGTCGGCGACGAACGAGCCGCCCCAGAACTCGAGGTTGCCCTCGAGGCCGACGCGGTTGACGGCGACGACGAAGACGCCGTTGGCGATGGCGTGGCTGCGCTGGATGGTCTGCCACGCGTCGTACTGCGCCGCGCCGAATTCCGCCTTCTCGCGCGGGTGCCAGCCGATCGCGGTCGGATAGAAGAGGATCTCGGCGCCGCGAGAGCGCCGTCAGCCGCGCCGCCTCGGGGAACCACTGGTCCCAGCACACCAGCGCGCCAATCTTGCCGCCCGCGGTGTCGAAGCTGCGGAAGCCGACGTCGCCGGGCGTGAAGTAGTACTTCTCGTAGTAGAGCGGATCGTCGGGGATGTGCATCTTGCGATAGAGCCCGGCGATCGCGCCGTCGCGACCGATCAGCACGGCGGTGTTGTGGAAGACGCCCTCGGCGCGCTTCTCGAACAGCGACGCGACCACCGACACGCCGCGCGCCTTGGCGACGCGGCCGATCGCCTCGGTGCTCGGACCGGGAATCGCCTCGGCGAGATCGAAGATGGCGGTGTCCTCCGACTGGCAGAAGTACTGCGAGCGGAAGAGCTCCTGCAGGCAGACGATCTCGGCGCCCTTCCCGGCCGCCTCTTCGATGCCCGCCAACGCGCGGTCGAGATTCGCCTGCACGTCGGTGCCGCACCGCATCTGCACCAGGCCGACGTTCGTGATCGACATGAGCGGGTTACTACCACAGAGGAACCCCGAGGGGCACTGTGCCCTCCGCGGCGCTCTGTGGTTTAGTGCGTCGATGGCGGCGGTCGAGGAGCGATTTACGAGCGGCGCGGCGGCGGCGCTGCGCGACGCCATCGCCGACGCCGGCGGCAACGAGGTGTTCGCGCTCGGCGTGATCGCCGAGGGGCTCGTCACCGGCGGTCCGGATCCTCGCACGCGGCAACCGCCACGCCGCGCCGGCGATCATGCAGGTGCCGCGGCCCGGCGAGGTGGTGATCCACAACCATCCGAGCGGCGTCCTGCGGCCCTCGGACGCCGACCTCTCGATCGCCTCGACGCTCGGCAACGGCGGCGTCGGCGCCTACATCGTCGACAACCCGGTCGGCGCGGTCTACGTCGTCGTCGAGCCGCATGGTGCGCAGACGCCCACCGCCGTCGACGCCGACGCCGCCACCGCGCTGCTGTCGCCGCAGGGGGCCGTCGGCGCCGCCATCGACGGCTTCGAGCACCGGCCACAGCAGATCGCCATGCTGCGCGCCGTCACCACCGCCTTCAACGACGACGGTCTCCTCAGCGTCGAGGCCGGCACCGGCACCGGCAAGTCGCTCGCGTATCTGGTGCCGGCGATCCTCTGGAGCCGCGCCAACCAGCAGCGGGTCGTGATCTCGACCCATACCATCAACCTGCAGGAGCAGTTGGTGCAGAAGGACCTGCCGCTGCTCACCCAGCGCGCCGGCCTGGACGCGAAGGTGGCGCTGGTGAAGGGACGCGGCAACTACCTCTGCAAGCGCAAGGCGGCGCAGGCCGCGGCGCAGCCCGCGCAGTTGGTCGAGGACGAGCTGCTCGCCGAGCTCCGCCAGGTCCTCGACTGGGCGCAGCAGACCAGCGACGGCACCCTCGCCGATCTCGCCGTGCGGCCGCGGCCGGACGTGTGGGAGCAGGTCGTGTCGGAAAACGACAACTGCCTGCGCGCCCGCTGCCCCTACTACTCGACGTGCTTCTTCTACACGGCGCGGCGCACCGCCGCGGCGGCCGACATCCTCGTCGTCAACCACCACCTGCTGATGGCCGATCTCGCGCTGCGCGCCGAGGTCGGCGACTACACCCAGAACGGCGTCCTGCCGCCGAGCGGGCGCGTCATCATCGACGAGGCGCATCACCTCGCGGACGTCGCCACGAGCTACTTCGGCGCGCAGGTGAGCCTGGCGATGATCGAGCGCGCCTGTGGCCGTCTGCAGAGCCGGCGCCAGCCCGGCAAGGGCATCCTGCCGGCGCTGGCGCTGGCGCTCGACGCGATCGACGATCCCGCCGATGCGCCGATCGCCACCGGCGCGGCGCAGTGGATCGACAGCCGCCTGCTCGCCGCCTGTCCGGCGATCGTCGCGGAGGCCGCCGACTGCTTCGACGTCCTGCGCGCCAGCTTCGACGCGCTGCCCGGGCGCAACGGCGACGATCGCGTCGCCAAGCTGCGGGTCACCGAAAGCGTGCGCGACCTCGCCTTCTGGCGCGAGCTCGTGGAGGCCACCGTCCGCCTCGCCACGACTCTCGACGCGTTCGCCGGCGACTTCGAGGGCGTCCTCGAGCGGGTCGCGCGGCTCTCCGAGAACGTGCCGCCGCAGGTCCGCTACCTCGCCACCGAGCTCGGCGCCATCGGCGGCCGCCTGCGCGCGATCGCCGAGACGCTGATCGCGTTCGCCGAAGAGGATCGTGCCCACTGCGCCTGGATCGAACGGCGCACCCGCGCCAACGGCGTCGCGGCGCTGTCGCTGCACCGCGCCCCGATCGCGGTCGCCGCGCAGCTGGCGGCGGCGCTGTTCGATCCGTTCTCGACCGCGGTGTTGACCTCGGCGACCCTGACCGTCGACGGGAAGTTCGACTTCCTCCACCAGCGCGTCGGCGTCGAGCGCGTCGCCCTGCCGGAGCGCGTCGACACCCTGCGCGTTGCCTCGCCGTTCGCCTTCGACCAGCAGGCCTTGCTGGTCGTCCCCGCCGACCTGCCCGAGCCAACCGCTCCGGGCCACGACGCCGCCAGCCACGCCGCCATGCGCCGCATCCTCGCCGCGACGCGCGGCGGCACGTTCCTGCTCTTCACCTCCTACAGCGCCCTCAATCGCGCCTGGTTCGAGCTCGCCAACGAGTTGCGCGCGGGCGGCTATATGCCGCTGCGCCAGGGCGAGCTCAGCCGCGCACGTGCTGTTGCAGCGCTTCGTCGCCGATCCGCGCGCCGTGCTCTTCGCGACTGACAGCTTCTGGGAGGGCGTTGACGTGCGCGGCGACGCGCTGCGGTGCGTGGTCATCACCCGCCTGCCCTTCCGCGTGCCCACCGAGCCGCTCGAAGAGGCGCGGGTCGAAGCCATCGCGGAACGCGGCGGCGACCCCTTCGCCGAGCACGCACTGCCGCAGGCGGCGATCAAGTTGCAGCAGGGCTTCGGCCGCCTGATCCGCAGCCGCGCCGACCGCGGCTGCGTGGTGATCCTCGACAGCCGCATCGCGACCAAGCGGTACGGCCAGGTGTTCTTCGCGTCGCTGCCGCCGGCGCGGCGCGCGATCGGCGCCGGGCGGGATGTGTTCGCGGAGTTGGAGGCGTTCTTCGCGGATCGGTGAGCGGGTTCCGCCCAGCAACGACGGTATCCCATGCCGTCGACGCGACGCGGCGCAGTCGGCTGTAGCTGCGGCACCCGTGGCCGCCGGCGGTGCGGCGCACCGCCCGGTGGTGCGGGGCGTGGCGATGCGTCCCGCGCGACCGCCAGGACGACGGCGCTCGGCACAAATCGGAGGCGCCGTCGGGCTCGCATCCGCGGTAGGGGATGGCGCCCACGATGCAAGCACATCGTGGGCGCCAGGGGGGTGGCGGACGCCGAGGGCAGTCGGCGACCGCCGCGGGTCAGATCGGCGAACCTTGCGGGGCGTAGATGCCGAGGCGCTTCCAGAGGGCGGACCAGCGCTCGTTCAGCACGCCCAGCTCCCAGCAGAGCTCGCGCGGTTTGAAGAGCGCGCGCTTGATGTACTCGGCGCCCTTCGAGCCCGGCCCGTACGCCTCGCGCAGGACCTCGGGAGGGATGCCGTAGGTGCGCACGACGTGCCCCGACGGGCGGCTCATCATGCGTGACGCGACCGCCATCACGAAGGTCGTCCGCAGGCGCAGGATGAACATCTTCAGCGCGCTCAGCTTCGGCACGTTGCGGCGCAGGTAGTGGCGCGCGAAGGCGATGTGGCGCGCCTCCTCGGTAACGTGGATGCGGCTGATGCGCTCGATGAGTGGGTGCAGCTCCTCGCCGCTCTGCAGCATCTCGCGCTGCGTGTAGTCGATCGGATCCTCGCCGGCGAGGACGAAGAAGAAGAACAGCTCGGGAAAGCGACGCGCGAAGCGGAGGACCACGCGGTCGCCGACGCCGAGGATCCACGGCGGTTTCGTCGCCAGGCCGGTGCGCTGCACGAACTCGTGGAAGATCAGCGAATGCTGCGCCTCCTCGATCACCTCGTGGTAGCAGTAGCGGAATTCCGGCGCGTTCTCCGGCAGCCGCAACGCGTACTCGAGAAGCCCGCGCTTCAGCACGCTCTCGAACTGCCAGCCGATCCGGGCGAAGGTGGCGATCATGTGCAGGCCAATGCGGGCCCGCACGGGCTGGGGCTGGCTCATGTACCAGGCGGTGGCGCCGAGCGGGTCGGCGTCACTCAGCTCGAAGCGCGGGTCGCTCGGGTCGATCGCGAAGGCGGGATCGTCCCAGGGAACGTCGGCGTAGGCGTCGTAGTGCTTGACGACGGATTGGTGCGAGAGGCGCGCCAGCAGGCGATGATAGGCGTCGTCGGCATCGACCCGCGCGCGCTCTTCCTGCGGCAGCTCACCCGTCAGACTGGCTGCGGTCATTGGGCTCTCCTTTCGCCGGCGTCGCCGTCACCATCAGGCGCAGGGACTCCGGTGGATGGTCGAACAGCTGCGCCAGCTCCGGATTCAGTCGGGTCGCGACCATGAACGCGACCAGGCGGCGCAGCTCCGAGAACACCTCGTCGAGCGAGATCTGGTCGTCGATCTGCATGCCGAGCGAAATGCCGTCGAGGATCGACAGCATCATGCCGGCGACCTGCTCGGCGCCCGGCACGGCGACGCCGAGGGCATCACGCATGCCGTCGACGATCGCGTCGCGCGCCTTGTCGAGAATGGCGCGCAGCGTGGCGCGGATCTCCGGCTTCTCGTCCGCCACTTCCAGCGCGAGGATCTGGAACAGCTTGTAGATCCACGGTCGCTCCTCGAGCATGGCGCGCATGCCCGCGAGGGCTCGATCGAGCCGCTGCAGCGGATCGCCGCCCTGGCGCGCCGCCGACTGGATGCCCTCGATCCACTGCGTCGCCGCGCGCTCCAGCACCGCCGCCAGCAGCCCTTCCTTGTTGCCGAAGTGGTAGTAGATGGCCGTCTTCGCGATGCCGGAACGCTCCGCCAGACGGTCGACGCCGGCGCCGGCGTAGCCGCGCGTCGCGAACACCTCGGTGGCGGCTTCGAGGATGCGTTCGCGGCTGATGTCGCTCTTCTGATAGCGTCCGCGCGGCATGTACGTACTAGTCTGTACAATTACAAACGGGTGATGTCCAGACCCTTTTGGAAGATTCCCTGGCCGCGACCGGCTGTGCACATCGATGTTCCCTTGGTATTGCCGCGCACACCAGACGGAGGACACCCCATGAGCGCACTCCTCGCATTCCTGATCGGCGTTATCGCGGGCCTCCGCGCGTTCATGGCTCCGGCGGCCACGAGCTGGGCCGCGCACGGCGGCGCGCTCGACCCGAATCAGTCCTGGTTGGCCTTCATGGGCTACCGCTTCACGCCCGTGGATCTTCACGCTGCTCGCCGGGGTCGAGCTGGTCACCGATCAGCTGCCCACGACGCCGAGCCGCAAGGTCCCGCCGCAGTTCGCCGCCCGCGTCCTGCTGGGCGCGCTCAGCGGCGCGACGATCGGCAGCAGCGCCGGCAGGTGGGTGGTCGGGGGGGTGCTCGGCATTGCCGGGGCCGTCGTCGGCACGCTCGGCGGCAGTGCCCTGCGCACGCGGATGGCGGCGTCGTTCGGCAGCGACCGGCCGGCGGCGTTGATCGAGGATGCGATCGCCGTCGGCGCGGCGCTCCTCATCGCGTGGATGTGGAGCGCCACGCGGTGAGGTCGCTTCGACGCCATCATCGTCGGCGCCGGCCAGGCCGGTCCGTCGCTCGCCAGCCGAATGTCCGGCGCGGGATGGAAGGTCGCGCTGGTCGAGCGCCACCTCGTCGGCGGCACCTGCGTCAACACCGGCTGCATGCCCACCAAGGCGCTGGTCGCCAGCGCCTACGCTGCGCACCTGGCGCGACGGGCGGCCGACTTCGGCGTGATCGTCGACGCGCCGGTGCGCGTCGACCTGCACGCCGTGCACGCGCGCGCCCAGCAGATCACGCTGAACGCGCGCACCGGCCTCGAGCAGTGGCTGAACGGCATGCCGGGCCTGACGCTCATCCGCGGCCACGCGCGCTTCGAATCGCCGAACACGCTGCGGGTCGGCGACGAGATCCTCACCGCGCCGCGCATCTTCCTCAACGTCGGCGGCCGCGCCACCGTTCCAGAGATGCCGGGGATTGGGTCGATCGAGTATCTCACCAACACCGGCATCGTGAACCTCGACACCCTGCCCGCGCACCTCGTGGTGGTCGGCGGCAGCTACATCGGACTCGAGTTCGCGCAGATGTACCGCCGCTTCGGCGCCGAGGTGACCGTCGTCGAGATGAGCCCGCGGCTCACGCCGCGCGAGGACGAGGATGTCTCGCGAGCGATCCGCGAGATCATCGAGGCGGAAGGCATCGTCGTGCGGACCAACGCGACGTGCATCCGCCTGGCGCCGCACGCGCACGGCGTCGCCGTCGGCGTCGACTGCACCGAGGGCGACCCCGAGGTCGTCGGCAGCCACGTCCTGCTGGCCGTCGGCCGGACGCCGAACACCGCCGACCTCGGACTGGAGCGGGCGGGCGTGACCACGGACGCACGCGGCTACATTCCCGTCGATGGCCAGTTGCGCACCAACGTCCCCGGCATCTGGGCGATCGGTGACTGCAACGGCCGCGGCGCCTTCACCCACACGGCCTACAACGACCACGAGATCGTCGCCGCGAACCTGTTCGACGGCGGCGACCGCAAGGTCGACGACCGCGTCCTCGGCTACGCCCTGTTCATCGACCCACCGCTCGGCCGCGCCGGGCTGACCGAGGCGGAGGCGCGCCGCTCCGGCCGCCCGCTGCTGATCGCCACGCGCCCGATGACGCGCGTCAACCGTGCCCTGGAAAAGGGCGAGACTCGCGGCTTCATGAAGGTGATCGTCGACGCCGGCACGCAACGCATCCTCGGTGCCTCCATCCTCGGTACCGGCGGCGACGAGGCGATCCACGGCATCCTCGACATGATGAATGCCGACCTGCCGTGGCAGGTCCTGCGCTGGGCGGTGCCGATCCACCCCACCGTGTCGGAGCTGATCCCGACGTTGCTGCTGGACCTCAGGCCCGCGTCGTAAACGGCGCTCGCTTCGGCCGCGGCGCGCTAGAGATGCGGGCGAGCCGCCCGCGCTCCCGGCGCACCGGCCCTGGCCGCGCCGTGCGTGAACGCAGCGGCTGGGAGCGCGGGCGGCTCGCCCGCATCCTAGCGCGCCTGGCGGCGGCGTGGACACATCCGACCGACTTCGCGTACAGACGCGAGTGGAGCGGAGGAGCGCACCCATGGATTTCGACTATTCGCCGAAGGTCGTCGAGCTGCAGAAGCGGGTCCAGGCCTTCATGGACGAGCACATCTATCCCAACGAGGAGCTCGAGAAGCGGCAGATCGAGGCCAATAAGATGGCGCAGCCGCCGATCATCGAGGAGCTGAAGCAGAAGGCCAAGGCGGCCGGCCTCTGGAACCTCTTCCTCCCCGAGAGCCATCGCGGCGCCGGGCTGACCAACCTCGAGTACGCGCCGCTCTGCGAGATCATGGGGCGGTCCGGCATGGCGCCGGAGGTCTTCAACTGCGCCGCGCCCGACACCGGCAACATGGAGGTGCTGGAGCGCTACGGCACCCCGGCGCACCAGAAGGAGTGGCTCGATCCGCTGCTCGACGGCACCATGCGCTCGGCCTTCGCGATGACCGAGCCCGACGTCGCATCGTCGGACGCGACGAACATCCGCTGCGAGATCCGCCGCGACGGCGACGACTACGTCATCAACGGCCGCAAGTGGTGGACGTCCGGCGTCATCCATCCCCACTGCAAGATCCTCATCGTGATGGGCAAGACCAATCCCGACGCGCCGCCGCACCAGCAGCAGTCGCAGGTGCTGGTGCCGCGCGACACGCCCGGCGTGAAGGTGCTGCGCCACCTGCCCGTCTTCGGCTACGACGATCTGCCGCACGGCCACGGCGATGTGCTCTTCGAGGACGTGCGGGTGCCGGCCTCGAACATCCTGCTCGGCGAGGGCCGCGGCTTCGAAATCGCGCAGGGGCGCCTCGGGCCGGGCCGCATCCACCATTGCATGCGCGTCATCGGCGTCGCCGAGCGCGCCCTCGACGCGCTGTGCAAGCGCGTGAAGTCACGCGTCGCCTTCGGCAAGCCGATCGCCGAGCAGACGGTGACGCTCGAGCGCATCGCCGAATCGCGCATCGCCATCGAGCAGGCGCGCCTGCTGACCCTGAAGGCCGCCTACATGATGGACACCGTCGGCAACAAGGTGGCGCGCAAGGAGATCGCGATGATCAAGGTCGCGGCCCCGAACATGGCCCAGAAGGTCATCGACTGGGCCATCCAGGCGCACGGCGCCGCCGGCGTCTGCGACGACTTCATCCTCGCCCGCGCCTACGCGAATACGCGCACCCTGCGGCTGGCCGACGGGCCGGACGAGGTGCACCGGAATCAGATCGGGAAGTTGGAGTTGCGCGAGCATTGAGGACGAAAGGCGTGAGCCGGTGAGCCAGTGAGCCGGTGCGGGAGAGGGAGGTGGCTCGATGCACCACCCCACTGGCCACCCGCCCCACTGGCTCACCGGTTGACCGGCTCACCGGCTCACGCCTTCTCTTCAAAATCCTGTAGACAACCCGCCCTGCCTCATATACGAACCCGAATCGGATTCTGATTCTCTATGGTGAAGGTTGCCCACCTCAGAACCGTCAGCGAGCCGAAGCAGGCGCGCAGCGAGGACACGCTGCGCCGGCTGCTCGACGCCGCCGAGGAGCTGATCGTCGAGAAGGGCCACCGCGCCGTGTCGATTCCGGACATCGCGCGCCGCGCCGGGTCCTCGGTCGGCGGGTTCTACGCCCGCTTCCGCGACACGCAACGAGCTCCTGCGTGCCCTCGAGGAGCGGCACTTCATCGAGCTGAACGAGCGCGTCGAGCGGCTCGCGGATCCCACCCGCTGGGCCGGCGCCGAGACGGCCGCGATCGTCGAGGCGGCGCGTCGCGGAGCTCGTGACGATCACGCGCGAGCGGCGGCCGATCATTGCCGCGTTCCTCGCCAACGCGCTGGAGGATCCGGTGCTGCTCGAAGGCGGCTTGCGCTTCCGGCGCAGCGTCGAGGAGCGCCTGAGCGCCCTCTTCCTCACCCGCCGCGACGAGATGACGCATCCCGATCCGGCGCTGGCCATCGACCTGGCGATCCAGACCGCCTTCGCCATCATGCAACAGCACGTGTTGATCGAAGAGACGCGCGCCCAGGGGCGCGCGCTCACCGACGACGAGCTGCGCCGCGAGCTCACCACCCTGGTGCTCCGCTACGTGGGCATCGAACCGCGCCGCCGACGGACGCGCGCGCGACTGTCAGGAGGTAACGATGCAGTACACCCAGCACAACCCGCTGCCGCTGCCGAAGCAGCGGTCCCGCCTACGAGTCGGTGAAGGGCACGATCGAGACCGTCTTCGACTGGAAGTACGAGCTCAAGAAGCAGAACCTGCTCAACCTCTACGAGAAGGGCAAGACGCTCGCCTGGAACGCCAACGACCTCGACTGGTCGATCGACGTCAACGTCGAGCGCATGGTGAAGCGAGCGCGTCGCCAACGGCATGCCGGCGCTGATGAACTCCCTGCTCAGTCCGCCGAAGCCGCTGAACGACGAAGAGGTCGTCACGCTTCCAGCTCAACATGAACGCCTTCATGCTGTCGCAGTTCCTGCACGGCGAGCAGGGCGCGCTGCTGGCGACCGCGAAGATCGTGCAGGGCGTGCCCTGGGAGGAGGCGAAGTTCTACGCCGCGAACCAGGTCGCCGACGAGGCGCGCCACGTCGAGGTCTACCACCGCTACCTGACCGAGAAGCTCGGCCTCTCCTACGAGTGCGTGCCGAGCCTCAACCGCCTGCTCGACGACATCATCACCGACTCGCGCTGGGACATCACCTTCCTCGGCATGCAGATCATGGTCGAGGGCCTGGCGCTGGCCGCCTTCGGCGTCACCCGCATGCAGATGATGGACGAGCCGCTGATCCAGGACCTGATCGGCCGCGTCATGGCGGACGAGTCGCGCCACGTCGCCTTCGGCGTGATCTCGCTCGCCGACCTCTACACGAAGGAGATGAGCGCAGTCCGAGCTGCGCGAGCGCGAGGAGTTCGTCATCGAGGCGACCCACCTGCTGCGCGAGCGGCTGCTGATCGACGCCGGTCTTCGAGCGCCTGGGCTGGGACACGAAAGTGTGGGGCGACTGGTCGCAGCAGACGCCGTTCATGCGCGGCTTCCGCCAGATGATGTTCTCGAAGATCGTCCCCAACCTGAAGCGCCTCGGCCTGCTCACGCCGCGCGTGCGCGACGCGTACGAGAAGCTCGATCTGCTGCAGTTCGAGCACATGAAGGACTCGGTCGAGGATCCGGAGATGACGCCGCCGCAGGAGCTCGTGCAGCTGCTGATGCAGTTCATGGCGCAGGCCGCCGACCCTGCGCATCCCGTCGCCGCGCAATGAGCGGCGGCGCGCTCGCCGGCAAGGTCGCGATCGTCACCGGGTCGTCGAGCGGCATCGGCGAGGCCACGGCCCACCGCCTCGCCGCCGAGGGCGCGGCGGTCGTGGTGAACTCGTCGACCTCGGCGGACGCCGGCGAGCGCGTGGCCAAGGCGCTGCCCCGCGCCGTCTATGTTCAGGGCAGCGTCGCCGACGAGACGGCCTGCACGCGCCTGGTCGCGGCCGCCGTCGAGCACTTCGGTCGCCTCGACATCGTCGTCAACAACGCCGGCACCACCGCACTGATCGCGCACGGCGACCTCGACAGCGTCACCGACGAGATCTTTCGCCGCATCCTCGACGTGAACCTGCTCGGCACCTGGTACCTGAGCCGCGCCGCGCTGCCCGAGCTGCGCAAGAACGCCGACGCGGTGATCGTCAACGTCACCTCGCTTGCCGGCGTGCGGCCGACGGGCAGCTCGATCCCCTATGCGGTCTCGAAAGCGGCGATCAACCACCTCACGGTGCTGCTCGCCAAGGTCGTGGGGCCGGTGCGCATCAACGCCGTCGCGCCCGGGCTCGTGGCGACGCCGTGGACGAAGGACTGGGCGCCCTGCACGCGGCGGTGGCGCACAGCGCGCCTCTCGGGCGCGTCGCGACCCCCGAGGATGTCGCGGACACGATCTTCGGCGTGGTGATCTCGCGCTACATGACTGGCGAGGTGGTCGTGGTCGACGGCGGTCTCGGGTTGGTGAGCTAGGCCTGGGAAGCTCGCCGACCTGCATCAGCCGCCGCGACGGTCAGCATGGCCGGGCCAGCGTCCGATGTCAGCGCGGCGTACGCGTGCGGCGGACGAGGGCGGTGCCGCCCAGGAGGATCAGGACGCCGAGGCCGAGCAGCAGGGCGAGCGGCGAGGCCGCAGGCGCCGCGGGCACCGACTGGCAGGTGCCGTTGACGCAATTCCCGGAGGCGCACTCGCCTGAGGTCATGCAGCTCCCGCCGTTCGGGACCCGGGTGTTGGTCGGCGCCAGCGTCGGCGTGACCGTCGGCGTCTGAGTCGGGAAGCATTGTCCCGATCCGCCGCAGTTGCCGTCGGGAACGAAGGTGCTGTTCGGCAGTGCTCCGCATTCCTGTTGAGTTCGCTGCAGGCAGCTCAGGCCATCGCCCACGACCAGGCAGCATCCGCCGGGCACGCAGGCGCACGTGGTCGGGTCGATCGGACGGCAGACCACCCCGAACCCGATGCAGTCACCGTTGCACATCGGCGCACCCGCCTGGGCGCATTCGATGCTGCCGGCCGCTGCCGGCGATGCCATCAGGCCGGGACTCGCGATGGCCAGCAGGGCGGCGATGCCGAAACCGAGTATACGCTGGCGCGGGCACATCGACATGGTCACGGTCCTCCCGTCCAACTGGTTGCCGCCCCATATCGTGCGGATGTCCCCGCTGTCCAATTGCACGAGGGCGGGATGCCGCGCTGAGCGCAGCGCAGCACCTCCCGCCGTGCGGCAGTTGAAGAGCGCCAGGTCGACGACGACGCGCGGCCGCTCACCACGACGCGCAGCTCGTCGAGCCCCGGAACCGGCCGCGTTGGTGCCAGCGCAGCGGGCGGAGCGCGGAGGAGAAGCACGATCCCTGGGCGTATCCACACGCTGTGGCGCGGGCCTTCGTGCCCGTCGGGGCCGGCGCAGCCGACTCCGAGCACGGTGCATCGGGCGCCGCGCGGGCGCGCGGCGACGGGCCTGGAGGCCCGCGCTCCTACGCTTCGCGACGCCGGTCGGCGGGCTCGTGGTAGTCGGCCCAGCGCAGTGGGCGTGTCATCAGCTCCCCGTGGGCCCGCTCCAGGTAGGCGAGCGAGGCGCCGAAGAACGCGCGCGTCAGGTCGTACGCCACCACCGGCGAGCGCGTCTCGATCGCCGCCAGGATGTCGCCCATGCCGCGCAGGATGCGCTTGCGCTCGACGGCGCTGTAGTCGACGCCGGCACCGTCGGAGATCCAGTGCAGCGCCGGCACGAGGAAGCGGAACAGCGGGTTGCCGCTGGCGTAGGCGAGCAGGTCGTGGAAGCGCCGCGTTCTCCTCGGCGAAGCGGCGGCCGTCGGCGAGCGCGGCGCGCATCGCCGCCACGCAGGCGCGCAGCGCCGCGATGTCCTCCGGGCCGGCGCGCTCCGCCGCCAACGCGGCGATGCCCGGCTCGACCACCCAGCGCGTCTCGATGATGGTGCGGAACCGCGCGCCGACGAACTGCAGCATCAGCGCCAGCGTGCTGGCGAAGTGCCGGCCGTCCGGGATCTGGATCAGCGGCCCACCGCCCGGGCCGGACTTGATGCGCAGCACCCCCTGCAGCTCGAGATAGCGCAGGGCCTCGCGCAGCGAGCCGCGCGCGACGCCGTAGCGCTCGACCATCTTCTGCTCGCCGAGCAGTTTGTCGCCGGCGCTTCAGGCCGCGGCGATCGATTTCGCGGGCGATGTTCTGCGCGCAGGACGATCGCCGCCTTGCCGCGGCGAGCGGGACGCCGGCGGGTCGTGCCGCGCGGAACGCGCCGGCGTGGCGGTCACGCGAGCCGTCCGAGCGCGCCGACCAGCTCGCCCGCCTCGCGGAGCACGCGGCGCACCACGTCGCCGGCGGGCAGGACGTCGCCGATGCCGCCGATCCCCTGCCCCGCCGGCATGCAGGTCCGCTCCGGATCGGTGGCGCGCGTCGTCGACGTAGTTCATCACGCCCGCCATGGCACTGCGAAACATCTGCTCGGGAAAGCGCTTGATGCCCTCGGGATGGCGCTCCTGCTCCTCGACATAGGGATTGGTGATGACGCGCATCGGCTTGCCCGAGTAACAGCGGGTGACGGCGGTCTCGCTGCCGCGCGCCGCGACGATGCGCTCCTTGAACTGGCTCGCCGCGCGCGCCTCGTTGGTGGCGATGAAGCGGGTGCCCATCCACACGCCCTGGGCGCCCAGCGCCAGCGCCGCGAGCGAACCCGCGGCCGTCGACGATCGAGCCGGCGCCGAGCACCGGAATGCGCACGGCGTCGACGGTCTGCGGAATCAGCGCCATGGCCGCGACCTTGCCGGTGTGGCCGCCCGCCTCGGTCCCCTGCGCGACGACGGCGTCGCATCCCGCCTGCTCGGCCTTGCGCGCGTGCTCGACCGTGCCGCACATCGAGATCACCTTCACGCCGCCGGCGTGGCAGCGGCCGATCACCGGACCCGGAATGCCGAGGCCGGCGATGAACGCCGCCGCGCCCTCCTCGATGATCACGTCGATCGCCGCCTCGACCTGGTCGGGCAGCGCCTGCAGCAGATCGACTCCGAACGGCTTCTTGGTGAGCGCCTTCACGCTGCCGCATCTCGTCGCGAATGCCCTCCGGGGACGAGCCCACCATGCCGAGCGTGCCGAATCCCCCGGCCTCGGAGACCGCCGCGCACACCTCCGCGTAGGCGACCTGACCCATGCCGGCCAGGAAGATCGGGTACTGGATCGCGAACATGTCGCAGATCGGGGTATGAAACTGCATCGCGCGGCCTCCTCGCTTTTCGCTTGCCGCCCGGGGGCGGTGTTGGCTAGGACACTAGAAATCTCTGATCAGAGATTCAACCGGAGCACACATTGATGCGACATGGACTGATCCTCACCGCCGGCTCGACGCGCGGCAACCTGCGCTTGGCGCAGCAGGCCGAACAGGCCGGGTTCGACTCGGTCTTCAGCGTCGAGTTCTTCAACCAACACGCCTTCGCGGTGCTCGGCGCCATCGCCGCCGACGACCGCGCGTATCGGCATCGGCAGCGGCATCGCCAACGCCTTCACCCGCTCGCCCCTGGTCCACGCCACCGCGGCCATGGACCTCGACGAGCTCTCCGGCGGCCGCATGGTGCTCGGCCTCGGCAGCGGCACGCGGCGCATGAACACCGACTGGTGGGGCATGCCGTTCGAGAAGCCCGCGGCGCGCATGAAGGAGACTGATCGAGCTCTTGCGCGCCGCCTTCGCCGCCGCGAACGGCTTCGGCTTCCGCTTCAAGGGCCGCTTCTGGGATCTGAACATTCCGGTGTTCACCCGGCCCGGGGCGCGGCCCGACCTGCCGATCTGGATCGCCGCCGTCAACCAGCCGATGATCCGCACCGCCGGCGCCGCCGCCGACGGGTTGGTCGGCCATCCCATCGCGACGCGCCGCTGGCACCGCGAGATCACCCTCCCCTCGCTGCGCACCGCCGAGGCCGCCGCCGGCCGCCCGAGCGGCAGCCTGCCGCCTGGTGCCCTACCTCCTGACGTCGCTGCATCCCGACCGCGCCGTCGCCATCCAGGACGCCAAACAGCAGATCGGCTTCTACTACACGGTGAAGGTCTACCACACGATCCTCGCCTTCCACGGCCTCTCCGACGTCGCCGCCGCCTGCCGCACCGCGCTCGCGTCGTTCGACATCGCCGCGATGGCGGCCGCGATACCCGACTCCCTCGTCGACGACATCGCCATCGCCTGTCCCCCCGACGAAGCCCGCGACCGCCTCGCGCAATGGCACGATCTCACCGACGAGGTCCTCTTCTACGCGCCCAGCATCGGCGTCCCGACGGAACGGGTGCGGGAGAACAACGAGCGGATACTCGAGGTGTTCGCGGGAACGAAGGCGTGAGCCCGTGCGCCAGTGAACCGGTGCGCCAGTCCCCGAACACACTGGCGCACCGGCTCACCGGCTAACCGGCGCACGCCTTTTCTGCTAAGGAGCCCCCATGGACGTCGGACTCGCCATCATCTTCCAAGCCACGGATCGCGACCGCAGCGATCTGGACGTGTACCAGCAGGAGCTCCGCCTCGGTGGAATGGCGGAGCAGCTCGGCTTTCAGTCGATCTGGGGCGTCGAGCACCACTTCACCGACTACACGATGTGCCCCGACGTGCTGCAGATGCTGGCGTACTTCGCGGCGCGCAGCGAGACGCTGTTGCTCGGCTCGATGGTCGTCGTGCTGCCCTGGCACAACCCGATGCGGGTCGCCGAAGAGGTGGCGATGCTCGACAACATGTCGAACGGGCGCGTCATCCTCGGGCTCGGCCGCGGCCTCGGGCGGATCGAGTTCGAGGGCCTCGGCGTCGACATGAACACGAGCCGCGACCGCTTCGTCGAGTCGGCGGAGATGATCATCACCGGACTCGAGCAGGGATGGTGCGAGTACGACGGGCAGTTCGTGAAGCAGCCGCGGCGCGACATCCGCCCGCGCCCGCACACGACCTTCCGCGGCCGGAGCTACGCCGCCGCCGTCTCGACCGAGTCCTTTCCGATCGTCGCCCGTCTCGGTCTCGGCCTCTGCATCATCCCCCAGAAGCCGTGGGAGATCGTCGCCGACGAGCTCTCGACCTACCGCCGCGTCTACGAAGAGCTGAACGGCACGCAGGCACCGCCGCCGGTCGTCGCCGGCTGGACGTTCTGCGACGAGGATCCGGCTCGAGCGCGCGCGATGGCCGAGCGCTACATCGGCGGCTACTGGGGCACCGTGGTCGAGCACTATGAATTCCTCGGCACACACCTGACGACGACGAAGGGCTACGAGGGCTACGGCCGCATGCAGGAGATCGTCGGCGCGCCGGGCGGCGTCGACGCGATGTCCGAATTCTTCCTCAACTTGCAGGTTTGGGGCACGCCCGAGCAGTGCTACGAGAAGATCCTCGAGATCCGCGGCCTCACCGGCGCCGCCGCCTACAACGGCGTCTTCAGCTACGCCGGCATGCCGTACGAAGACGCCGAGCGGTCGATGCGGCTGTTCGCGCGCGACGTGCTGCCGCGCCTCCAGGCGCTCGACGACGTACCGCTCGGCGTCCCGCGCCCCACCGCGGCGTGATTCCGCTCGTCGATCGCGCGTCGGGCTTCGCCGATCGGCGGGCGCTCATCGCCGCCGACGGCACGTGGACCTACGCGGCGCTGCGCGCCGCCGCGGCGCGAGTGGCGGGCGGGCTGCTCGGCGGACACGCCGATCTCGGCGAGGCGCGCGTCGCGTACCTCGTCGCTCCGAGCTGTGCCCACGTGGCGGCGCAATGGGGCATCTGGCGCGCCGGCGGGATCGCCGTACCGCTCTGCACCACGCATCCGGCGCCGGAGCTGGCCTACGTCATCGACGACGCCGCGGCGACGATCCTCATCGCCGACGCGCGGCATCATCCGCGCCTGGCGCCGCTGGCGGCCGCGCGCCGATTGCGTCTGCTCACCACCGACGCGCTGCTCACCGGCGACGCGCCTGCGCTGCCCGATGTCGCCGGCGACCGGCGGGCGTTGATCCTCTACACCTCGGGCACGACCAGCAGGCCGAAGGGCGTCGTCACCACGCACGACGGTCTCGCGGCGCAGATTCGGTCCGTGGTCGCCGCGTGGGAATGGTCGGCCGACGACCACATCCTGCACGTGCTGCCGCTGCACCATCTGCACGGCATCCTCAACCTGCTCTGCGCGGCGATGTGGTCGGGCGCCACGTGCGAGCTGCAGGACGGCTTCGACGTCGACGCCGTCTCGGCGCGACTCGCGGCCGGAGACGGGCTCACCCTTTTCATGGCGGTGCCGACGATCTACGCCCGCCTCCGCGCGGCGTGGGACGCCGCGCCGGCCGCTCGGCGCGCGGCGATGAGCGAGGGCTGCCGGCGCCTGCGCCTGATGGTGTCGGGCTCGGCGGCGCTGCCGGTGGCGCTGCTCGAAGCCTGGCGCACCATCAGCGGGCAGACGCTGCTCGAGCGCTACGGCATGACCGAGATCGGCATGGGCATCGGCAATCCGCTGCACGGCGAGCGCCGGCCGGGTCACATCGGCGTGCCGTTTCCCGGCGTCGAGATCCGCCTCGTCGACGAGGCCGGCGCCATCGTCGGTGATGACGCTCCGGGACAGATCGAGGTGCGCGGACCCAACGTGTTTCGCGAGTACTGGAACCGCCCGGACGACACCCGCGCCGCGTTCACCGCCGACGGCTGGTTCCGCACCGGCGACATCGCCGTGCGCGAGCGCGGCAGCTACCGCATCCTCGGCCGCGAATCGATCGACATCATCAAGACCGGCGGCTTCAAGGTGTCGGCGCTGGAGATCGAGGAGGTGTTGCGCGAGCACCCGGCGATCGCCGAATGCGCCGTGGTCGGCGTCGCGGACGACGAGTGGGGCCAACGCGTCGCCGCCGCCGTCATCCTGCGGCCCGGAGCGACGCTCGCGCTCGATGCCCTGCGGGCATGGGCCAAGGAACGGCTGGCGCCGTACAAGGTCCCGACGCTGTTGCGCGTGCGTCGACGACCTGCCGCGCAATCCGATGGGCAAAGTGGTGAAGCCGGAGGTCGTGCGGCTGTTCGGCTGACGACTATCGCACCGACATACGGCAGGCGCCATCTCCCGAGGGTTATTCAGCAATCAAAGCTCGAGAACCGTCCTGCAATTGTGCCGCCAAGAGCGCCAAGGACTGCCACGGATGAGATTCATTCGATCTGTGGCGATCTTGGCGATCCTTCGGCGGCCATCTTCTTCGCTGGTAGGTTGCGCCGGACCGTGGACGACAAGGTCACCTTCGTCATTGGACCGCCGCGCTCGGGGTCGACGCTGCTGGCGCGGATGATCGGCGCGCATTCGCTGATCATGGGGCGGCCGGAGCCGCATCTGCTGACGCCGCTCGCGCACCTCGGCTACTACGCCAAGGTCGAGAAGGCACCGTACGACGCCGTGCTCGCGGCGGAGGCGCAGCGCGAATTCGTCGCCGCCCTGCCCGGTGGCGAGCAGGACTACGTCGACGCCTGCCGCGCCTACTGCGACACGCTCTACGGCCGCATGCTGGCGACGGATCCCGGCCGGCAGCTCTTCCTGGACAAGACGCCGGCCTACGCCCTGGTGCTCGACTTCATCGCGAAGGTGTACCCCACCGCCCGCTACGTCGTGCTCACCCGCCACCCGTTGGCGGTGTTCAGCTCCTACGCCGAGTCGTTCTTCAACGGCGACTATGCCGCCGCACACGCCTACAATCCGCTGCTCGAGCGCTACGTACCGGCGATCGCGAAGTTCCTCCGCGCCCGCCCGGTGCCGATCTACCACGTCGTCTACGAACGCCTGGTCGCCGATCCGGAGACGGTGATGGCCGAGGTGTTCGCGTTCCTCGGCGTCCCCAACGAACCGCAGGCCGTCGAGTACGGCAAGCACGAGCCGGCGGCGCAGGGGCTCGGCGACCCGATCGGCGTCAAGAAGCACAGCCGGCCGAGCACCGAGTCGATCGACAAGTGGGCGGTCGAGATCGCCGCCTCGCCGGATCGCCTGCGGCTCTCGCAGGAGATGATCGCGCGCCTCGATCCCGCCGACCTCGACACCTGGCACCACCCGCTCGACGGCCTGTGGGCGCCGCTGACCGCCGCCGGCGCCGCCAACGCCGCGCCGGCGAAGAAGGCGTTCGACCGCTACCGACTCGAGCGACTGCTGATCACGCGCGGCCGAGCGCTGGTCCAGCGATCGCCGCTGCTGCGCAAGTGGCTGGGGACGGTGCGGTTGGGCACGGACGTCCTCCTCCGAGAGTAGCCGCGGCCCTTGTGGTCGCACGGCGCCGCGGAGCGTCGCCCGGTGGAGTGGTGGTTCGGCGCCACGCCCAGCGCCCCCGGCCGGTGCTCCGCACCGCCGTGCGGCCACAAGGGCCGCGGCTACGGCTCGTCCAACAGCTCGACCGGGTGGACGACCCGCACCTGCGATCCGCGCGCCTTCAGGCCGGCGCGGATCTGCAGCGCACAGCCCGGATTGGCCGCGACCACGCACTCCGCCCCCGTCGCCAGGATGTGGTCGACCTTGCGCTCGCGCAGCCGTCGCGCCATCGCCGGCTCGGTCAGGTTGTAGCTGCCGGCGCTGCCGCAGCAGACGTCGGATTCCGCCAGCTCGACGAGCTCGATGCCGGGCACGCGCGCCAGGAGCCGACGCGGCGCTTCGCGGACGCCCTGTGCGTGCGCCAGATGGCAGGCGTCGTGGTAGGTCGACGCGCCGCGCCGCGGCGTGCGCCGGCGGCGCCACGCCGATCGCGTCGAGCAGCTCGGTGACGTCGCGCACGCGTTCCGCGAAGTGCCGGGCGCGGTCGCGGTACAGCGGATCGTCGGCGAGCAGCTCGCCGTATTCCTTCAGCGCCGAGCCGCAGCCGGCGGCGGTGACGACGATCGCATCGAGCTCGGCGGGGAACGCGTCGATGATTGCGCCGCGCCAAGGCGCGAGCGCCCTCCCGCTCGCCGCTGTGCAGGTGCAACGCGCCGCAGCAGCCCTGCTCGCGCGGCACCACCACCGCCGCGCCGCTCCGCGTCAGCAGACGCACCGCGGCCGCGTTGACGCCGCCGAACAGCTCGGCCGCGACGCACCCCGTCAGCAGGCCGACGCGCAGCTGCTCGCGGTCGCGCGCCGGGAAGAAGGAGCCGGCCGGCCTGCGCTGCGCGTCGCCGGCAGCAGCTCGGCGCCGCCGATCCATCCGGAGACGATCGGCCAGAGGCCGAGCCGGCGGCGCGACGTCGCCGAGCGCCGAGCAGCGCGCGCAGCCGGCGGCGGATACGGAAAGGTCGCCAGCATCGACCGCTGGCGCAGGCGCGCCGCGGCGCTGCGCGGTGCCTGGCGCTCGCACGTAGGCGCGCGCCTCTTCGATGATGCGCCGTAGCGCACGCCCGACGGACAGGCGCGTCTCGCAGGCCCGGCAGCCCAGGCAGAGGTCGAGGTGCCGGACGACCTCGGCGTCCAGGCCGAGGCTGCCGTCCTCGAGCGCGCGGATGAGATGAATGCGCCCGCGCGGCGAGTCCATCTCGGTGCCGAGCTCGAGATACGTCGGGCAGGCGTTGAGGCAGAGACCGCAGTGCACGCAGTCGCGCAGGCAGGGCCGGATCCGCCACCGCGTCCCGTGCCGCACCGATCGCCGTGCCCGCCATCACCGCCTCACACACCGCCGACGAAGCGGCCGGGGCTGAACACGCCCCGCCGGATCGAGCGCCGCCTTGACGCCGCCGCATGAGTCGCCAGCGCCGGGCGCGTCGAAGCCCCACGGATCGAGGCGGCCGCGCAGCCCGTCCGGCATCGACTCGAAGACCGCCCAGCCGCCCTGCCGCCGGGCGGCGGCCCGCGCACAACTCGGCGAGACGGACGAGCGCCGTCTCGTCGGGCGCTCCGAGCAGCTGGCACCAGGCGACGCCGTTGCCGGCGTGCGCGGCGATCTCGGCCACCACCGCGCTCGCCCGGCGGCCGCCGTCTCGATGTCCGCCAGCGAGCGCCGCCGAGCGCCGTCGGCAGCGACGCTGAGACGCACGACCAGCGCATCCTCGTCGGCCGGCTGCGAGAACTCGCGCAGCGCGCGCAACAGCGCGTCGCCCCGCTCGACCGCGTGCCGGACCGCGGCGCCCTGAGACAGCGCCGCGATCTGCTCGCCTGCGCGTCGAGGTGGGCAGCGGACCCGGCGCAGCCGATCAGCAGGCTGACGCGCCGCTGTCGAGTCCCAGCGACTCGGCGGCCGACTCGTTCACCGTCTCGAGCAGCACCGGTCCAGACGCGCCGCCGAGCACCATCTGGGCGCGCGCCAGCGCCGCGCTCAGCGAGGGCGCTGTCCACTCGCACAGCGCCAGCCCGGCGACCCGCGGCCGCACCTTGAACGTCGCCTCGACGAGCATCCCGAGCGTGCCGTACGAGCCGGCGAAGAGGCTTCGGCAGATCGTAGCCGGCGACGTTCTTCACCACCTGCCCGCCGCCGCGCACCACCGCGCCGTCGGCCATCACCGCGCGCACGCCGATCAGCAGGTCGCGCACGCCGCCGTATGCCAGGCGCAACGGCCCGTTGCGATCGGCGGCGATCAGGCCGCCGACGGTCATCGCCTCGGCGCGCGGCGGATCGAGCGGCAGCCACTGCCCGGCCTCGGCCAGCGTCGCGTTGAGTCGCTCGACGGTGACGCCGGCCTGCACGCGTGACGGTCATGTCGCCGGCGTCGTGCGCCAACGACTGCGCGCAGGCGGCGCGTGCTCAGCGCCACCGTCGGTCGCGCGCGGCGGCCAGCCGATGCCGAGATGGGTGCCGTTGCCGACCGGCAGCAGCGCCACGCCATGCCGGGCGACGGCGCCCACCGCGGCGGCGACGCCGTCGACGTCCTCCGGCTCCACGACGCAGAGCGGCGCCGCCCCGGCGGCACTGAGGCGCCAGACCGCCTCGCCGTCGCGGACCGCGGCGGCGCCGAGCTCGGCGCGCAGCGCCGCGATCAGGTCGGCCGGCCGCTCGGCCATCGCGCCGCCGCTCACAGCGGCACCTGGCGGCGCGGCCGCGTCACCTCGACGCACGCGCCCGGCGTCGGAAAGATCTTGCCGGGATTGCACCGCAGCGTCGGGATCGAACGCGGCGCGCAGCCGGCTGCATGGCGCAGCAGGTCCTCCGGCGAGAAGAGCAGCGGCAGCTCCTTGATCTTCTCGACGCCGATGCCGTGCTCGCCGGTGATGCTGCCGCCGAGGTCGACGCAGGCGCGCAGGATCTCGTGCCCGGCGGCGATGACCCGGCGCACCTCGTCCGCGTCGCGCTCGTCGTACAGCAGGATCGGATGGATGTTGCCGTCGCCGGCGTGGAAGACGTTGGCGATGCGCAGGCGCGTGGCGCGTGCCGATGGCGCTGATCGCGCGCAGGATGTCGGGCACCTTGGTACGCGGCACCACGCCGTCCTGCGTGCAGTAGTTCGGCGCCAGGCGGCCCACCGCGCCGAAGGCGCGCTTGCGGCTCTTCCACAACGCCGCGCGCTCCGCCTCGTCGCGCGCCGCCGCGCACCTCGCGGGCGCCGTGCGTCGCGGCACACCGCGTCGCACCGCCTGGACCTGCCGCGATCGAGCTCGATCACGGCGCCGTCGAGCTCGACGATCAGCACCGCGCCGGCGTCGGTCGGGAAGCCAACGCCGAACGCCGCCTCGACCGCCTCGATCGATCAGACTGGTCCATCATCTCGAGCGCCGCCGGCACGATGCCGGCGGCGATGATGCCGGACACGGCGCGACAGGCGGCGTCGACGGTCTCGAACACCGCCAGCAGCGTGCGCACGCCTTCCGGCTCGCGCGTGAGCCGCAGCGTGGCGCGGGTCACCAGCCCCATCGTGCCCTCGGCACCGATCACCACGCCGCGCAGGTCGTAGCCCGGCACGTCCTCGACCGTACCGCCGAGCTCCACGACCTCGCCGTCCGGCAGCACCAGCTCGAGGCCGAGCACGTGGTTCGTGGTGACGCCGTACTTGAGCGTGTGCGGTCCGCCGGAGTTCTCGGCGACGTTGCCGCCGATGGTGCAGGCCGACTGACTCGAGGGATCGGGCGCGTAGAACAGCCGGTTCGCGGCGACGGCGCGCGACACCGCCAGGTTGACCACGCCCGCCTCGACGACGGCGCGGCGGTTGGCGAGGTCGATGTCGACGATGCGCTTCAGCCGACTGGTACAGATCATCACCGGCGCCGCGAGCGGCAGGCAGCCGCCGGACAGGCCCGGTGCCCGCGCCGCGCGGCACGAAGGCGATGCCGTGGCGGTGGAGAAGGCGCACGACCGCCGCCACCTGCTCCGGCGTGCGCGGCAGCACCACGACCTCCGGCACGCGCCGCTCGAGGGTCCAACCGTCGCACTCGTAGACGCGCGCCTCCGACGGGCGGGTGATCACGCCATCGGCGCCGACCAGATCCGTCAAGCCCTCGACACACCTGCGACGCCAGCATCTCGTTCTCGAAACCACAGATGGACACGGATGGCCACCGATGGACAGAGAGGGTCCGTGTGCACCTGTGGCCATCCGCGCCCATCTGTGGTTTTCGAAGAGGCGATGGCCCCCATGACCGTACCGCCTCGCATTCTCCTCGGCCCCGGTCCGAGCAACGTCCATCCACGGGTCCTGAACGCGATGGCGACGCCCCTGATCGGCCACCTCGATCCGGCGTTCATCGCGCTGATGGAGGAGACCAAACGACTCCTGCGCGCGACCTTCCTGACCGAGAACACCCTCACCTTGCCGATCTCGGCCACCGGGTCGGCCGGCATGGAGGCCTGCCTCGTCAACCTGCTCGAGCCCGACGACGTCGCGATCGTCGGCGTCAACGGCGTGTTCGGCACGCGGATGGTCGACATCGTGCGGCGCTGCGGCGCGCGGCCGGTCACGGTTGAGGCGCCCTGGGGACGCATCGTCGAGCCCGACGCCGTCGCCGACGCGCTGCGCAGGCATCCCGGCGCCAAGCTCGTCGCGCTCGTCCATGCGGAGACGTCGACCGGCGCCTGGCAGCCGATCGAGGAGATCGCCCCGCTGGTGCGCGCCGCCGGGTCCTTGCTGGTCCTCGACACCGTCACCTCGCTCGCCGGCTGCCCGGTGCGCATCGACGACTGGCAGGTCGATGCGGCCTACAGCGGCACGCAGAAGTGCCTGAGCTGCCCGCCCGGGCTATCGCCGCTGACCTTCGGGCCGCGCGCGCTCGACGTGCTGCGCGCCCGCCGCACGCAGGTGCAGAGCTGGTACCTCGACCTGACGATGATCGAGAAGTACTGGGGCGACGAGCGCGTCTACCATCACACGGCGCCCATCTCGATGAACTACGCGCTGCTCGAGGCCTTGCGTCTCGTGCACGAGGAAGGCCTGCCGGAGCGCTGGGCGCGCCACGAGCGCCACCACGAGGCGTTGAAGGCCGGGCTCACGGCCATCGGCCTCGACCTGGCGGCGCAGGAGGGGCACCAGCTGTGGATGCTGAACAGCGTGACGATTCCCGAGGGGGTCGACGATCTGGCGGTGCGGAGGGCATTGCTGGAGGAGTTCCAGCTGGAGATCGGAGGCGGGCTCGGCCCGATGAAGGGGAAGGTGTGGCGGATCGGCCTGATGGGTGAGTCGAGCACGCCGGCCAACGTGCACCTCGTCCTGCATGCGCTGGAGACGGTGCTGCCGCGCTGCGGTTATCGGCTGCAGGCTGGCGCCGGCGTCGCCGCGGCGGCGCAGCGCCTCGGCTAGGAAGGCGCTAGAGATGCGGGCGAGCCGCCCGCGCTCCCAGGGGGCGCTGCCTGGGAGCGCGGCCGGCTCGGCCGCATCTCTAGCGCCTCACATCACGAGGGCGGCCCGAGCGTTCGTTCCAACGCCGCGCGCGGCCACTTCGCCAGATCGGCGGCGGCCACGTAGGTGCTCTGCAGGAACGCGAGCAGCGTCTCATCCGGCGACGCGCTGGTGCGCACGGCATCGTAGGGCAGCACGAACTCACCGAGCGCCGTCGCGAACGACGCGGCGGCCGGAGCGACCACCGCCGACCCGAATCCCGCCGGAGCCGGGTACGCGTACGAGTAGAAGGCGGGATACTCGACGGCGCCGCCGCCCGGCCAGAAGCCGGCGCTGCTGACCTCGTGCGAGTATGCCTCGCGGGCCACCCAGTCGGGGAAGTTCGGCACGCCGCCCGGATGCGGCGGCGCCTCGCGGCCGGAGAATCGCGTCACCGCCAGGTCGAAGCTCCCCCAGAAGAAGTGCACCGGGCTGCACTTGCCGATGAAGTGGGCGCGGAATTCCTTCAGGACGCGATCGATCTGCAGCAGCGCCCGCCAGAGACGGGTGGCCTGCTCCGGATCGTAGCGGCGCGGAGCGGTGTCGCGCTCGAACGGCACCGCGTCGGCCATCTCGTTCGGCGTCGTGTGCACGTGCACCGGCGTGCCCAGCTCCGCGAGATGCGCCATGACCGCGCCGTAGAACGTCGCCACCGGCTGCTCGACCAGCGCCACCGCGCGCTCCGCGCCGTCATCCGTACGCAGCCGCAGGCGGTGCGCGACGAAGTCGAACTCGAGCTCCAGCGTTCGGCCGCCATACGGGATGGGCGACGTCGTGAGACCGCGCACGGTGACGTAGAGCGGGACGTGCCACGAGTGGTTCGTCCACGGGGTCTGCACCAGGCGCACCTTGCCGACGACCTGCGTCCACAGGTGCAGCGTCGACCACGTGTCGTGGCCCGCGGCGTAGGACAGCTCCGGCCATTGCGCGCTCGTCGAACGATTCGGCTTGGCCATGTGAGGAACCTAGAGCTTCTTGATGAGCTCGCTGGCCATCTTGCCGTCGAACTGGCCGGCGTGACGCTTGCGCAGCTCGGCCATGATCGGACCGATCTGATTGCCGCCGAGGTCGGCGGCGATGGCACGGATCGCGGCCTCGAGCGCCGCGGCGTCCATTTGCGCCGGGAGATAGCTCTCGAGGATCGCCTTCTCGGCCTCGGCCTGCGCGACGGTCTCGTCGCGACCGGCCTTGCGAGCGAACTCGACGATCTCGAGGCGCTTGTTGAGCTCCTTGCGGACGACCGCGACGATCTCCGCCTCGGGCAGCTCGGGCACCTGCTTGTCGATCTTGGTGTTCTTCACGACGCTGATGACGCCGCGCAGGACGTCGATGCGCAGCCGATCACGGGCGCGCATCGCGTCCTGAAGATCGCGTTGCAGGCTGGTCTCGTCCGTCACTGCCTCAGGCTCCGCCGAAGATACGATGCGCGACGGCGCGGCGATCCTGGGCGTTCACGAGCCCGTCGCCGTTGGCGTCGACGCCGGGCGAGACGCGGGCGCCACTGAAGGTCCCCAACGTGATCGCCTCGACCTGGTCCCCGTCGCCGTCCATCACTTCGGCGGCCACCGCGACGAAGTCCGCGGCGGAGCGAATGCCGTCGTTGTTGCCATCGCCGCGCAGCGCGGCGCTGCCCTGCGGGCCGGGACGGAACGGGTCGCAACCGGCGTCGCGCGCACAGTTGTAGAGTGCCGAGACGTTGTTGGCGCTGGGATCACTGTTGGCGCTGACGGCGTCGTAGCGACCGTCGCCGTCGAAGTCGCCGGCGGCGATGGCGATCGGCATGCGGCTGACGTTGTCGGACGAGTTGACGGTGAACGAGCCGTCTCCCTTGCCGGCGATGACCCGAACGGCGTTCGACGTCTGATTGACCACACCGATGTCGACGATGCCGTCCCCGGTGAAGTCGCGGGCGACAATGGCACTCACCAGATCGCCGGCCCGCACGGTGCTGAGCGGGGAGAAGACGCCGGTGGTACAGTTGCCGCTGAACGTGCGCAAGCTCGGATTGTTCATTGGAACCACCGAGTTGCTGACCGCGAAGTCGGCGACGCCGTCGCGGTTGAAATCCGCCGTCGTGATGCTGATGGGGCCCTGCCCGACCTGCGAAACGGGCAGCGTCTGGACGACGCTCAACGAGCCGTCGGCGGCGCTGCGCAGGACCGAGACCGTGTTCGAGGCGAGGTTGGCCACCACCAGGTCGTCGCGGCCGTCGCAGTTGCTGTCGAGCGCGACGATCCCGATCGGCGACTGCTCGTCCGGGAGCATGGTGCTGCGGGCATTGGCGAAGGTGCCGTTGCCGGCGGCGTTCTGCAGCAGGACGGACACGCGTGCCGGCGGCCCGATCGCGCTGACGGCGAGGTCGGGATGCCCATCGCCGTTGAAATCACCGCTGGTGATGCCGCCCGGCGCCTCGGCGACCGGATAGAGCTGGGTCGCACCGAACTTGCCCGGGCCGGTGGCGATGGCCACGGCGACGCGGTTGTTCTGGTTGTCCACCACCGCGATGTCGGGCTGCGCATCGCCGTTCAGGTCGACCGCGATGAGGCCGAGCCCGCGTCCGCCGATGTTGACCTGGGTGGGCGCGCCGAACCCGCCGGCAGCCAGCGCCGGCAGGATCGTGACGACGCCACCGTCGCCGGTCACCATCAGGTCGGGCAACCCGTCGTCCGTCACGTCGGCCGATGCCACCGCCGACGGACCGTTGCCGGCCGCGATGTCCTCGACCGCCTGGAGAATCGCGTCGCCACGGTTGCGCAGGACGGCCACGGTCGGTCCGTCGTCGCCGCCCTGGGTCGCCACCACGGGCTCGAGCTTGTTGTCGTCGTTCAGGTCCGCGAGCGTGAGCGCCTGCGGTTCCGCGTCGGCGACGAACGTTCGGGTGCCGCCGAAGCCGCCCATGCCGTCACCGCGCAGGAGGGTGACGTCGCCGCTGCGGGCATTGCTGGCGACGATGTCCAGCGTACCGTTGTCGTCGAGGTCGCCGAGCGCGAGCCGGGTCGGCGAGGTGCCGGTCGGGTAGGACGTCGCGGCCCCGAAGGTGCGGTCGCCGTTGCCGAGGCGCACGCTCACGGCGTCCTCGTTGGCCACCGCGATCACCAGGTCGAGCTTGCCGTCGCCGTTGACATCGACGAGCTTCACATCCTGCGGGCTGGCACCGGCGGGAATCGTGCCGCGCGGGGTGAAGGCCCCCTGGCCGTCGCCGGTGAAGAGGGACACCGAGTTGGCGCGCGAGTTGAGGGCGACGATATCCAGGGCGGGATCCGCGTCGATGTTGCCGATCGCGACGGCGCGCGTGCCGAGGTCGGCGGGCAGCGCCGCGATCATCTCGTCGGGATGGGCGGGGTCGACCTGGAGGATGACGGTGAACGTCCCGTCGCCGTTGCCGTGCAGGACGGACACCGACCCCGGAGAGCTGTCGCTGCCCTCGTTGGCGACGACCAGATCCGGATCGCTGTCGCCGTCGATGTTGGCGGTGGCCATCGCCACCGGGCTGGTATCGACCTGGGTCTGACCGCTGGGAGGGGCGAAGTAGTCCGTGTTGCCGAGCCCCTTCAGGAACGTGACGGCGTTGTCGTTGCCGAGCGCGACGATCAGGTCGGCGACGTCGTCGTGGTCGAAGTCCGCGAGCAGCAGTCCCGACGGGAAGCTGTTGATCGGGATCTTGTCGACGTTCGTGAGCGTGCCGTCGCTGAACCCGACCAGCACGTTGAGCTCGTTGCCACCGGTCCCGGCGTTGCTGGTGATGACATCGATGTTGCCGTCATTGTCGAAATCGCCGGTCACGATCCCCGTGGCGTTCGCCGACGTGATCTCGGTGAACGCCGATCGGAAGATACCGCTGCTCGCCATCGCCGCTGCCGGCGCCACGGCCGCCAACGCGAGGCCAACCACCACCGTACGGATGCGCATCAAAAACCTCCCACTGTACAGCATTTCTGTCCTGCCGCGGACGAGACGGTCAGCGCACTTCGCTGCCGAGCCGTTCCCACCGCACCCACCCGTCATCCCCATCCATGGACCAATAGATCGCGCCGGCCTTGCCGCGCACGTCGTTCACATCGACGAAGCCCCAGACACGGCTGTCTATGCTGCGGTCCCGACTGTCTCCTAGCATGAAGAGCTTCCCGGCTGGTACCGGAATAGGCCCAAAATTATCCGTCGGAGCGGGTAATTGCGAACCGGAGCGCCGGGCCTCCCGGACGCCCGGAAATCCGCGCGGCGCGCCGTCGACGATCAGCTGCCCGTCACGGACCTCGACCAGCTCGCCGCCGACCGCCGCGACGCGCTTGACGTAGTCCTGGATCTCGCCGTGCGGCCCGGCGAACACGACCACGTCGCCCGGCTCGGGATCGGCCCAGCGCGTCACCCACCCGAGGCCCGGCAGACGCAACCCGTAGCGCAGGGGCGTGACGAGCACGTAGTCGCCGACCTGGAGCGTCGGCAGCATCGATCCCGACGGCACCTTCGCCGCGGTGACGACGAGGCCGCGCAACACCAACGCCGCCGCCAACGCCAGGCCGAACGCCTGCAGGTAGGCGCGCGCGCTCAGGCCGGCACCTTGAGCACGGCGAGGAAGGCTTCCTGCGGAATCTCGACGCTGCCCACCTGCTTCATCCGCTTCTTGCCTTCCTTCTGCTTCTCGAGGAGCTTCCGCTTCCGCGAGATGTCGCCGCCGTAGCACTTCGCGGTGACGTTCTTGCGTAGGGCGCGGACCGTCTCGCGCGCGATGATCTTGGCGCCGATGGCGGCCTGCAGCACGACCTCGAACATCTGCCGCGGGATCATCTCTTTCATCGTCTCGATGACCTCGCGACCGCGCTGGTAGGCGCGGTCGCGGTGGATGATGAGTGACATGGCATCCACCGGCTCGCCGTTGACGCGCACGTCGAGCTTGACCAGATCGCCGGGGCGCATGTCGATGAACTCGTAGTCGAGCGAGGCGTAGCCCTTGCTCACCGACTTCAGCCGGTCGTGGAAGTCGAGCACCACCTCGTTGAGCGGCAGCTCGTACTCGACCACGACCCGGTTGACGCCGAGGTAGCGCATGCCCTTCTGGCGGCCGCGCTTGTCCTCGCACAACTTGAGCACGCCGCCGAGATAGCTCTCGGGGACGTGGATCGAGCCGAGGATGTAGGGCTCCTCGATCTGTTCGATCCGCCCCTCCTCGGGCAACTTGGCCGGGCTGTCCACCAGCAGCACCTCGCCGCGCGTGGTCGTCACGCGATAGGCGACCGTCGGCGCCGTGGCGATCAGCGACAGGGCGAACTCGCGCTCGAGACGCTCGCGCACGATGTCCATGTGCAGCAGGCCGAGGAATCCGCAGCGAAAGCCGAAGCCGAGCGCCATCGAGTTCTCGGGCTCGTAGCTGAAGGCCGAGTCGTTCAGACGCAGCTTTTCCATGGCGTCGCGCAGCGGTTCGTACTGGGTCGACTCGGTCGGATAGAGCCCGGAGAAGACCATCGGCTTGACCGCCTTGAAGCCCGGCAGCGGCGCGGGGGCCGGTCGCTCGGCGCTGGTGACGGTGTCGCCGATCTTCGCGTCGTGAATGTCCTTGATCGCGGCCATGAAGAAGCCGACCTCGCCCGGGCCGAGGTAGCTGGCCTTGGCCGGACGCGGCGCGAACACGCCGACCTGGGTGACCTGAAACTTGGCACCATTCGACATCAACAAGATGCGATCGCCAGCCTTTATGCTGCCTTCGAACACCCGGATGACGGCGACCACGCCGTGGTAGGGATCGAACCAGGAATCGAAGATCAGGGCCTTGAGCGCCGCCTCGGCGTCGCCATGCGGCGCCGGCACGACGCGCACCACGGCCTCCAGCACCTCATCGATGCCGATGCCCTGCTTGGCGCTGGCCAGCACCGCCTCGCTGGCGTCGAGGCCGATGGTCTCCTCGATCTCGGTCTTGACCCGCTCGGGCTCGGCGCTGGGGAGGTCGATCTTGTTGATGACCGGGACGATCTCGAGGTTGTTGTCGAGCGCCTGGTAGACGTTGGCCAGGGTCTGGGCCTCGACCCCCTGCGCCGCGTCCACCACCAGGACGGCGCCCTCGCAGGCGGCGAGACTGCGCGACACCTCGTAGCCGAAATCGACGTGGCCGGGGGTGTCGATCAGGTTCAGCAGGTAGGTCTGCCCGTCGCGCGCCTTGTACTGCATGCGCACGGCGCTGGCCTTGATGGTGATCCCGCGCTCGCGCTCGAGGTCCATGCTGTCCAGCAGCTGGGCCTGGCGCTCGCGGTCGGTGATCGTCCCCGTCCGCTCCATCAACCGATCGGCCAGGGTCGACTTGCCGTGGTCGATATGGGCGATGATCGAGAAATTGCGGATGTGGCTGAGGTCGGTCATCGGCGGCTCGGGCCCGCGCCGGTCGAATCAGGCGGCGGCGCGGTGCTCCCGAAACCACGTTACAGTGCGGCGTAGGCCTTCCGCCAGCGGCGTCTCCGCCTGCCAGCCGAGGACGTCGCCGGCGCGGCGCGGGTCGAGCACGCTGCGCAGCTGCTCGCCGGCCTTGGCCGGACCGTGCTGCTCGGCGGGATGGTGCTCGACGGCGTCGCAGAGCAGCAGGAAGAGGCGGTTCACGTCCGTCTCGACGCCGGTACCGATGTTGAGCGGCCCCGCGTAGTCGCTCTCCAGCGCCAGCAGGTTGGCGCGCACCACGTCGCCGACGAAAACGTAGTCGCGCGTCTGGTTGCCGCTGCCGTTGATCACCGGCGCCCCGCCCGCGAGGAGGATGGTGCTGAAGATCGAGATGACGCCGGCCTCGCCGTGCGGGTTCTGGCGTGGCCCGTAGACGTTGGCGTAGCGCAGCCACACCGAGGGGATGCCGTAGACGTGCGCGTAGAAATGGAGGTAGCGCTCGCTGGCCAGCTTGGCGACGCCGTAGGGGCTGATCGGTTCGGTCGGGTCTTCCTCGCGGGTCGGCAGCCGCGCGCTCTCGCCGTACACGACGCCGCCCGACGAGGCGAAGATGACGCGGCGCAGCCCGTGCTGGCGCGATGCCTCGATCAGGTTGAGGAAGCCGACGAGGTTCACCTGTGCATCGAACGGCGGATCGGCGACCGACCGGCGCACGTCGAGCTGGGCGGCGTGGTGGTTGACGATCTCGGGCCGCTCGCGCTCGATCACGTCGAAGACGGCGGCGCGGTCGCGCAGGTCCACCTGGTGGAAGCGCGCCTGCGGGTTGAGGTTCTCGGTCTGGCCCGTGGAGAGGTCGTCGATGATCGCGACGTCGTGCCCGGCCGCGACATAGGCGTCGACGATATGGCTGCCGATGAAACCGGCGCCACCGCTGACGACGATCTTCACGCGCCGTCCTGGCGGAGGCGCTCGCGGAAGTACTCGATCGTCGCCCGCAGGCCGTCCTCGAGCGCCACCTGCGGCTCCCATCCGAGCAGCTGCAGGGCGCGCGTGATGTCGGGCTTGCGGGTGTTGGGATCGTCCTTGGTACGTTCGTCGGTCGGCACCAGGAACTCGATCGGCGACGCCGAGCCGCTCAGTGTCTTGATGATCTTGGCGAACTCGAGAATCGTCATCTCGCGCGGATTGCCGAGGTTCACCGGATCGGCGCCGCCGCGCTGCCAGAGGCGCATCATGCCCTCGACGAGGTCGCTGACGAAGCAGAACGAGCGCGTCCGCAACCCATCGTCGTAGACGGTGATCGGCTCGCCGCGCAGCGCCTGGGCGATGAAGTTCGTCACCACCCGCCCGTCGTCGGGCCGCATGCGCGGGCCGTAGGTGTTGAAGATGCGGAAGATGCGCGTCGGCACCCCGTGGTAGCGGTGGTACGCCATCGTCATCGCCTCGGCAAAGCGCTTCGACTCGTCGTACACGCCGCGCGGGCCGACCGGGTTGACGTTGCCCCAGTAGCTCTCCGGCTGCGGATGGATCTGCGGGTCGCCATACACCTCGGAGGTCGAGGCCAGCAGGAAGAGCGCGTTCTTGGCCCGCGCCAGGCCGAGCGTCTTGTGCGTGCCGAGGGCGCCGACCTTGAGCGTCGGGATCGGCTTCTTCAGGTAGTCGACCGGGCTGGGCAGCGAGGCGAGGTGGAAGATCACGTCCACCTCACCGTCGACGTAGATGTACTCGGTGACGTCGAGGTGGATGAACTTGAAGCGCGGGTTGCCGAGCAGGTGCGCGATGTTGCGGCCGTGGCCCGTCGACAGGTTGTCGAGAGCGATGACCTCGTGCCCTTCGCCGACCAGGCGGTCGGCCAGATGCGATCCGATGAACCCCGCTCCACCCGTAACGACGATCCGCCCCATGCTCACCCCGCGCGCACTGCTGGTCGGCCGATGCCGTAATACGTGAAGCCGAGCTGCCGCATGGTCGCGAGCTCGTACAGATTGCGCCCGTCGAAGATGACCGGGTGCCGCAAGAGCGATCGCATGCGCTCGAAGTCCGGCTGCTTGAACTCGCCCCACTCGGTGACGATGAGCAGCGCATCGGCATCGCGCAGCGCGTCGTAGGGCGCATCGCAGTAGGTGATGCGCGCCCCGAACAGCTTCTCGGCGACGTGCCGCGCCACCGGGTCGTGCGCCTGCACCTCCGCGCCCGCGGCGAGCAGCGCCTCGATGAGGGTGACGGCCGGCGCCTCGCGCATGTCGTCGGTGCGCGGTTTGAAGGACAGTCCCCAGACCCCGAAGCGCTTGCCGGCGAGCGCGCCGCGGAAGTGCTTCTCGAGCTTGCGGAAGAGCAGCGTCTTCTGCGTCGCGTTGACGGTATCGACGGCGCGCAGCAGGCGCGGATCGAGGTCGTTGGCGTCGGCCATGGTGATCAGCGCCTTGACGTCCTTGGGAAAGCAGGAGCCGCCGTACCCGACGCCGGGGAAGAGGAACGCCGGACCGATCCGCCGATCGAGCCCAACGCCGCGGCGCACGTCCTCGACGTCGCTGCCCATCGCGTCGCAGAGGTTGGCGATCTCGTTGATCAGCGAGATGCGCGCCGCGAGCATCGCGTTGGCGGCGTACTTGGTCATCTCGGCGCTCTCCGGGGTCATGAACAGGATCGGATTGCCGGTGCGCACGAGCGGCTTGTAGAGCTCTTCCATGATCGCGCGTGCGCGATCGCCGTGATGACCGATGACCACGCGATCAGGCTTTTGGAAGTCCTCGATCGCCGCGCCTTCTTTGAGGAACTCGGGATTCGACACGACGTCGACGGGATGCGTGGTGCGGGCGCGGATGATCTCACCGACGCGCGCGGCGGTGCCGACCGGCACGGTGCTCTTGTCGACGACGACCTTGTAGTCGTTCATCGCGTCGCCGATCTGCTCGGCCACCTTCCACACCGCCGACAGGTCCGCTTCACCGTTCGGGCCTTCCGGCGTGCCGACGGCGATGAAACACATCAGCGACCGGCGCACAGCATCCGTCAGGTCGGTCTGGAACGTCAGGCGCTGCTGCGCGACGTTGCGCTTGATCAGCTCTTCCAGACCCGGCTCATAGATCGGCACCTCGCCGCGCTTCAGCGCCGCGATCTTGCCCGCATCCACGTCCACACAGATGACGTCGTTGCCGCTCTCCGCGAAACAGGTTCCGGCAACCAGTCCCACGTAGCCGGTTCCGACCACGCACAGCTTCACTTGCGTTCCTCCACTCGAACCGCCTCAGCCGGCCACGCCGCGTGAGATGCGAAAGACCGCATCTTTCTTGCCCGATCTGGCCTATCGGCGGGGTATCTCGTTGTCAATTCAGGGGGAAGCGCCTGCTGGCGGCGCCGCACCGCCAATTCACGCAGCGCCGCACCGCCAATTCACGCTTGGAGGGCGCTGCTCCCGCAGCGCCTGGCAGCGCGCTGCGAGTCATCGACGGCCAGATCACCGGGCGCGGCTGAGCCCACCGCCGGCGACGGGCCGCGCGGGAGCGCGGCCCTCCATTCGGTGAGAGAGGCACCCTACGGCGTGTCGCCGTAACCCTCGTCGGATGTCGGCAGGACACGGCCGACGCGGTACACGGGCTTGTTCTGCGACTCGTGGTAGGTGCGCACCAACAGCTCGGCGAGCAGCCCCATGGTGACGAACTGCAGGCCCATCACCGTGAGCAGGATGCCGAGGAGCACGATTGGCCGGCCGCCGATCGGCGTCCCGAGGATCACGCGCTCGAAGCCGAGCCAACCGGTGATGAGGAGGCCGGCGGCCGTCGCCACGAGCCCCGCGACGCCGAAGACGTGGATGGGCCGGGTCGCGTACAGCGACAGGAACTTCACCGTCACCAGGTCGAGGATGACGCGCACCGTGCGCGAGATCCCGTACTTCGAACGCCCGGCGACGCGCGGCCGATGGTTGACCGGCAGCTCGACGATGCGGCCGCCGAGATCGTCGATCAGCGCCGGGATGAACCGGTGCATCTCGCCGTACAGCCGCAGGCTCCGCGCCAGATCGCCGCGCACCACTTTCAACGTGCAGCCATAGTCGTGCAGCGGCACCCCGGTGATGACGCCGATCAGCCAGTTCGCCATCTGCGACGGCAAGCGGCGAGTCAGCCACGCGTCCTGGCGATCGACGCGCCAACCGGCGACGAGGTCGTAGCCCTCGGCGCGCTTGGCGCGCATGCGCAGGATGTCCGCGGGGTCGTTCTGGCGGTCGCCGTCGATGAGCACGACGTCCCCGCCGCGCGTACGCTCGATGCCGGCCATCATCGCGGCCGTCTGCCCGAAGTTGCGGCTCAGGCCGACGACGACGACGTGCGGATCGCGCGCCTGGATGGCAGCGAGCCGGTCGAAGGTGCCGTCGGTGCTGCCGTCGTCGACGAACAGCAGCTCGTACTCGAGTCCGCTCGGTGCCAGCGCCGCGTCGATTTCGCCGTGCAGGGCCTCGACGTTGCCGACCTCGTTGAAGACCGGCACGACGACCGAGAGGTCCATGCTCAGCCGCCGCCGATGTCGGTCAGGCTCACGAACTGCTGGTAGCGGCGCTCGACGTCGTCCCTCGTCAGTTGCAGCAACCGGCGGGGACCGAAGTCCTCGACGACGAACGAGCCCATGACGCTGCCGTATACGATGGCGCGGCGCAGGGCGGCCGGCGAGTTGCCGCCCGAGCGCGCCAGCTCACCCATGAAGCCGCCCGCGAAGCAGTCGCCCGCGCCGGTGGGGTCGATGACCTCCTCGAGCGGAAACGCCGGCACCGCGAACATCGCGCCGCCGGCGAACTGGATGACGCCGTATTCGCCCCGCTTGATCAGCACCGCCTTGGGACCCATTTCGAGGATCTTGGCCGCGGCGCGGACGATGTTGCGCTCGCCCGACAACTGCCGTGCCTCCTCGTCGTTGATCACCAGGACACCGACGCGCTCCAGCAGCGCCGTCAGCGCCGGGCGGGATTCGGCGATCCAGTGGTTCATCGTGTCGCAGCCCACCAGCGTCGGGTTGCGCAGCTGGTCGAGCACCGACGCCTGCAGCACCGGATCGATATTGGCGAGGAAGACGAACGTCGAGTCGCGATACGCCTCGGGCAGCTTCGGGCGGAAGTCGGCGAAGACGCCGAGGTCGAGGTGCAGCGTATCGCGGACGTTCACGTCCTCGTGGTAGCGCCCCGTCCAGCGAAACGTCTTGCCCGGCGCCTCCTCGACGCCGGCGAGATCGATGTCGCGCTTGCGCAGCTCGTCGAGCGTACCGCGCGGAAAATCCGCGCCGACGACGCCCACCATCCGCACCGGCGCGAAGAAGCTCGCCGCCAACGAGAAATACAGCGCCGCCCCCCCGAGGACGTCATCCGCGCGCCCCCGCGGCGTCTCGACCGTGTCGAGCGCGACTGAACCGACGACGACTAGACTCATACGTCAGACCCCATCCGAGTCCACCGATGAACACGGATGGCCACAGATGAACACGGATAATGCTGCTGCTGAGGCGCATCCGTGTTCATCTGTGGCCATCCGTGTTCCTCGGTGGATTCATTTCACGTATTTGCCGATCAACGGCGCCAAGCGCTCGCGCGTGCCCGAGGGAATCTTGGCGGGGTTGGTGATGATGGCGTGCTGCAGCGCGGTCGCGCAGGCGCAGGTGCGCGCGGCGGGCAGGCGCTCGGCGACGCCGGCGACGGCGCGTTGCGCGAGCTGGGCGTTGGCGGCGAGGATGCGCAGCACGTCCTCGATCACCACGTGCTCGGCGTCGGACTTCCAGCAGTCGTAGTCCGTGACCAGCGAGAGGCTGGTGAAGCAGAGCTCCGCCTCGCGCGCGAGCTTGGCCTCCTGCCAGTTGGTCATGCCGATGATGTCGGCCCCCCACTGGCGGTACATGTGCGACTCGGCCCGTGTCGAGAACTGCGGTCCTTCCATGCAGACGTAGGTGCCGTCGCGGTGCACGGTGCCACCCGCGGCACGCGTCGCGGCCTCGACGGCGTCGGCGAGCACGCCACACACCGGATCGGCAAGGCTGACGTGCGCGACGATGCCGTCGCCGAAGAACGTGCTGGGTCGGGCGACGGTGCGATCGATGAACTGATTCGGGACCACGACGTGCCCGGGCGCCAGGTGCTCGCGCAAGGAGCCGACCGCGCCGACGCTGAGCAGGAACTCCGCCCCGAGTTGCTTGAGCGCGAAGACGTTGGCCCGGAACGGCACCTCGCTGGGCAGCAGGCGGTGGCCGATGCCGTGGCGCGGCAGGAAGATCACCTCGACATCGCCCAGCCGGCCGCGCATGAGCGTGTCGGAGGGCTCGCCGAAGGGCGTGCTGACCCGCACGGGCCGCACATCGCTGATGCCGGGCAGCTCGTACAGGCCGCTGCCGCCAATGACGCCGAGAATGCGGTCGCCCACCCTACCTCCGGATGACACGCACCACCGGGCCGAGGCGCACGTCGAGCTGCGTCGTCGGCTCCATGATGTCGCCGTCGATCATGTAGAAGGTCGGATCACGAAACTCAACGCGCAGGTCGCTGGCCAGCACGTCATGGACGTGACGCGAGTGCGTCGGCCGCGCCAGGCGGATGGCGGGCAGCCTCGTGATGAAGGCGAGCGCGCCGATGGACGCGGCAAAGACATGGAAGCGGCCGGCCCGCTCACGGGCCCGGTAGGTGGGGCGGAAGCCGAGACCAATGTCTTCGATCGTGCTGGCGTAGACCACCGTGTAGGCGTCGAATGGCCCAGGGCGCCCGTCCGCCAGGAGCTGGGCCGGCGCCGGGCGGAAGACGCGGCGGATCGTGCGTCCCCCGACGAGCGCCGAGCTTGTCAGCTCGATGAGCGTCTTCACCGCGCCGCGGGCGCCGCGCTGCGGCTGGTCGTAGTAGACGCGCAGAAACTCGACCGGCACCCCGGTGCCGACCATGAAGCCGTAGTGGCGGCCGTTCACGCAGATGAGCTGGTGCTCGGTGAGCGGCAGCGGCTCGCCGCGCCGCTGCTCGCCGACGATCTCGGCGAGCATGCGCTCGGGCTGCCACGACGAACAGCCCATGGCCCGCGCCACGGTGTTCATCGTGCCGGCGCGCAGCGGCAGGATCGGCGGCAGCGACGAGTCCGGACCGTACGCGCGCACCAGGGCGGTAATGGTTCGCGCCAGCGTCCCGTCGCCACCGCAGACGCCGATCACGTCGACGTCGCGCACGCGGCATTCGGCGGCGGCATCCGCGAGCTGCTCGAGCGACGCGGTCTCCCGCACCCACCCCTGCGGCCCGACGAGATGGCCCAGCCGGGCCGCCCGGTCGCCCACATGCCGGTTTCGGCCAGCCTGTGGATTCACCACCACCCCGATCGACGACATTCGGGCAGGTATAGCAGGTCTGGCGGGCCCGGGAACGCCACCGCGGAGGCGAGGAGACGCCCCGCGGACGGATGGCTGGTCGCCTGGGCGGTGAAGGTGGCGATCGGCGGCACGTCAGCAGGGCGCGGGCATGTGGACCGCGGTGTCGTGACGGCTCCCCCGAGCCGCTGCGGCCTGGCCGTCGGGTTATGGCGCGGAGCCGTGCGCAAGTGAGCGCCCGCGGCCCGGGCTCCGGATGCGAGCATGCCATCCGCTCGCGCGGCCCGGCGTGGATCGCTACACAGGACCGGCATGCGCGCGCATCACGTCGAGGCCCATCGTGCCCACCGCATCGGCTGGCTGCGGGCGGCGGTGCTGGGTGCCAACGACGGGGTGGTCTCGGTCGCCAGCCTGGTGGTTGGCGTCGCCGCCGGCGGCGCGTCGCGGAGCGCGGTCCTGCTCTCCGGCGTGGCGGGCCTGGTGGCGGGAGCGATGTCGATGGCGGCGGGCGAGTACGTGTCGGTGCAGTCGCAGGCCGACACGGAGAACGCCGACCTCGCGCGCGAGCGCAGCGAGCTTGCCACGGAGCCGGAGCGCGAGCTCGCCGAGCTCACCGCCATCTACGCCCAGCGTGGACTCGACGAGCCGCTCGCGCGCCGGGTGGCGACGGCGCTCATGCAACACGACGCGCTCGGCGCCCATTCGCGGGACGAGCTCGGCATCACCGAGGCGTTGCGGGCGCGCGCGGTGCAGGCGTCGCTGGCCTCGGCGACCGCCTTCGCCGCGGGGGCGTCGGTGCCGATCCTGGCGACGATCCTCGCCCCGACCGGCCTCCTGTCGCCGGTGATCGCGGCGTCGACGCTGGTCACTCTCGCCACCCTCGGCGCGACGGCCGCCTCTGCCGGCGGCGCCTCGATATGGCGCGGGGCAGTGCGGGTGACATTCTGGGGCGCCCTGGCGATGGCCGTCACCGCCGGCGTCGGACGGCTCTTCGGCGCCGCGGTCTGAACACGCCAAGGGCGCCACGGTCTCGCCAAGGGCACCTTGGAGCGACGTGGTGTCCTTGGCGAGACCGTGGCGCCCTTTGGCGGTTCAGGCGGTCAGGAGTCCCTGCCGGGTGGCGGCGAGCTGGCCGCAGGCGGCCTGGATGTCGCGGCCGCGGGTGGCGCGAACGGATGCGGGAATCTTGGACGCGAGGAGGCGGTGCTTGAAGCGGTCGACGACCGCGGGAGGCGGGGGCGCGTAGGGAGCGCCGGGGAAGGGATTGAAGGGGATGAGATTTACCTTGGAGCGGATGCCGTGCAGGAGGGTGACGAGGCGCGCGGCGTCGGCGACGGAGTCGTTGACGCCGGCGAGGAGGACGTACTCGAAGGTGATGCGACGGCGCTGCGCGATCGGCAACGCGCGGCAGGTGTCGAACAGCTCCGCCAGCGGATAGCGGCGGTTCACCGGCATGAGCTCGTCGCGGAGCGCGTCGGTGGTCGCGGTCAGCGACACCGCGATGCTGACCGACGTCTCGGCCACCAGCTTCTGGAGTTGTGGCAGCAGGCCGACGGTCGAAACGGTGATGCGCCGCCCGGAGAGGTGGAATCCCCACGGCGCGGTGAGAATCTCGAGCGCCTCGACGACGTTGTCGTAGTTCGCCAGCGGCTCACCCATCCCCATGAAGACGACGTTGGACAGCCGCTCGTCGGGATCGAGCGCGGCGCGCACGGCGATGAGCTGACCGGCGATCTCCGCGGCGCTGAGATGGCGCTGGAGGCCGAGCTGGGCGGTCGCGCAGAAGGCGCAGCCCATGGCGCAGCCGGCCTGCGAGGAGATGCAGGCAGTGAGCCGGTGCGCGTCGGGAATGATCACCGACTCGATGGCGCGGCCCGCCTCCAGGGCGAACAGCAGCTTGCGGGTGTGGTCGGTCGCGCGCGCCAGCTCGACCGGCATCAACGCCGGCAGCGCAAACGCGCCGGCGAGGGCAGCACGCAGAGGCGCCGCCAGGTCCGTCATGTCGTCGTACGACGCGACGCCGCGCTGGTAGGCCCAGCGCAGGATCTGCTCGGCGCGATAGGCGGGCTGGCGCGCCGAACGCAGCCAGGCGCGCAACGCCGCGGGAGTCAGCGGCGCCGGCGTCGGCTGCTCACTCGGCGCGGAGCTCGAGCTCGCCGAAGAAGAAACTGATCTCCCAGCGTGCGGTGTCGGGGCCGTCCGAGCCATGTGAGGCGTTGCGCTCCACGTTGGTACCGAAGTCCTTGCGCACCGTGCCGGCCGCCGCCTTCGCGGGATCGGTGGCGCCCATGAGGTCGCGCCACTTGGCGATCGCGCCCTCGCCCTCCAGCGCGGCGACGAACACCGAGCCGGACGACATGAAGTCGCACAGATCGCCGTAGAAGGGCCGCTCCTTGTGCACGATGTAGAAGCGGCCGGCGTCCTCGCGGCTCAGGCGGATCAACTTGGCGGCGACGAGGCGAAGCCCGGCGCCCTCGGCGCGGGCGAGGATGCTGCCGATGCAGTGCTTGGCGACGGCATCCGGCTTGACGATGGCGAGGGTGCGTTCCTTCATGATCCCTTCCGTTCGGCGAGCAGCGCGACCATCGTCGCGCCCATCTCCGCCGGGTTGCGCGCGACGCGCACGCCGGCGGCTTCGAAGCTGGCGATCTTGTCGGCGGCGGTGCCGCGGCCGCCCGCGATGATGGCGCCCGCGTGGCCCATGCGGCGACCCGGCGGGGCCGTCTGCCCGGCGACGAAAGCGACCACCGGCTTGTCCATGTGGTCGCGGATGAACTCGGCCGCCGATTCCTCCGCCGTCCCGCCGATCTCGCCGATCACGATGACGGCGTCGGTGTCGGGGTCGTCTTGGAACAGGCGCAGGGCATCGACGAAGTTCGTGCCGTTGATCGGGTCGCCGCCGATGCCGATGCACGTCGACTGGCCGTGGCCGGCCTGGGTCAGTTGGTGCACGGCTTCGTAGGTGAGCGTGCCGCTCCGCGACACGACGCCGACGCGACCCGGCGTGTGGATGTAGCCGGGCATGATGCCGATCTTGCATTCGCCCGGAGTGATGATGCCCGGACAGTTGGGGCCGATGAGGCGCGTCGGGCGCCCCTCGAGGTAGCGCTTGACCCGCATCATATCGAGCACCGGGATGCCCTCGGTGATGCAGATGACGAGCGGCACGCCAGCGTCGGCCGCTTCCATGATCGCGTCCGCGGCGAACGGCGGCGGGACGTAGATGACCGAGGCGTTGGCACCGGTCGCCGCGACGGACTGAGCGACGGTGTCGAAGATCGGAATCCCCTCGAAGGCGGTGCCGCCCTTCCCCGGCGTCACCCCGGCGACCATCTGCGTGCCGTACTCCTTGCACGCCTTGGTGTGGAACTGACCGGTCGAGCCGGTGATGCCCTGGGTCAGGACACGGGTGTGCTTGTTGACCAGTACGCTCACGAGATCCTCGTCGTTGGGGAAGCGGCGACCCTAACGGCACCCATGACGGGAGTCAATTCAGCCCGGAGTGCGGCGCGTCAGCGCCGCTCGGTCCGGGCGCGGCGTGAGCCGCGTACCGCGCTGACGCGCGGCTTCGATCGAGCGGCGCTGACGCGCCGCACTCCTCAGCCCTTCCACTGCCCCTTGAACCAGTCGAACGTGCGCTGCATCCCCTCCTCGAAGCCGACTGGCGGGCGATAGTCGAGGGCCTGGGTGATGCGATCGATGCTGGCCTGGGTGTGGCGCACATCGCCGCGGCGCGGGGCGATGTGATTGCGCTCGAGCTCGCGGCCGAGGAAGCGGCCGATCACGTTGGCGATGTCGAGCAGCGAGTGGCGATCGCCACAGGCGACGTTGAACACCGATCCGCCCACGCCGGGCGTGCTCATGGCGAGGCGGTTGGCGAGCACGACGTTGTCGATGTAGGTGAAGTCGCGCGACTGCAACCCGTCGCCGTGGATCTCCAGGGGCTCGCGCTTGAACGCGGCGCGCAGGAAGAGCGGCACGACGGCGGCGTACTTCGACTCGGGGCTCTGCTTCGGCCCGAAGACGTTGAAGTAGCGCAGGCTGACGGTCTCCAACCCATACAGCCGGCTGTAGACCCGACAGTAGTGTTCGGCCGCGAGCTTCGACACCGCGTAGGGCGAGATCGGCGCCGGCGGCAGGTCCTCGGTCTTGGGCAGCACCTCCGTGTCGCCGTAGGCCGACGACGACGAGGCGTACGCGACGCGCGTCACCCCCGCCTCGCGCGCCGCCTGCAGGATGTTGAGCGTCCCCTGCACGTTGACGGCGTTGCTGCTCATCGGGTCGTCGACCGAGCGCTCCACCGAGCGCAGCGCGCCCTGATGCGAGACGTAGTTGACCCCGCGCATGGCGCGCTTCACCTCGTCGTAGTCGCGCAGGTCGCCCTCGATGATCTCGATGCTGTCACGAATGGCCGCCAGGTTCTCGATGCGACCGGAAGAGAAGTCGTCGAAGATGCGGACGCGTTCGCCGTCGCGCACCAGCGCGTCCGCCAGATTGGATCCGATGAAGCCCGCTCCACCGGTGATCAGATACAGGTCTGCCATGCCGTTCACATCTCCGATGCGGTGGGAAGGCGCGGCCGCCCCACTCGCTCGCGCCCGTCGTCGCGGGTGCCGTTGGCTTCACGTTCGAAGCGTTCCTCGAGCGCGCGTACGCGCGCCTCCAGATCGCGCGCATCTTGGCTCGCCGCGGGCGAGCGCGCGTCGCCCCCCTTCGAGAAACAGGTTGCGCAGCTTGTACGCCGTGGTGTGGCTGACGCGATAATGCTCACGGATCTCGTCGAGCGAGCGCTCGCGCTTGATCAGCTCGAGCGCGATCGCGACCTTTTCTTCCACGGTCAGCTTTTCTCGCAGTCTCATGCGTCCTCCTCAGATGTCGCGGCGAGCGCCCTGGTGGGCTCCCCTACTCCGCCGTCGACAACGCGGCGTCGGCGCCGCGATGTTCCAGCCGCGGTGGGCCCGGTTCCGGGCGCCGCCACCGATCGGCAAACACGATCAGGCCATGCAGAAATCCGCTGCCCCACGACACGTGCAGGCACATCAACGCCAGCGCCGTCGCCAGCACGCCGGTGACGCCGCGCCGCAGCGACGCCTGCACCGCGGCGATCAGGACGACCAGCAGGTAGGCCGCAGTCGCCAGGCGCAACAGCCGCGCCGCCGCCGGCAGCCAGGCGCCGGCCAGCGCCAGCACCACCATGCCGGCGACGAAGGCCGGTGGGATGAAATGCCGCCAACTCATCTGGCGCGGGTGCTTCTGGAGCACGCGCACCTTCCACTGGCCGTACTGGTAGTACTGACTCACCAGATGGGCGACGTCCTGGCGATTCTGATACCAAGAGCGCATGGCGGGATTCAGCACGACGCGTCCGCCCGCCTTGCGCAGCCGGTAGTTGAACTCGTCGTCCTGGTTGCGCACCAGCTCTTCGTCGAAGAGCCCGACGCGCTCGAATACCTGGCGCGGCCACATGCCGAGGTAGACGGTGTCGACCTCGCGCTCCTCGGTGCCGAAGTGGAAGTACGAGCCGACACCGAACCGCGAGGCCGTGGCATCGGCCACCGCGTTGCCGAACCACCCCCCGCCGACGGCGTCCATGCGCCCGCCGACGTTGTCGGCCCCGGTGCGCTGCAGCGTCTCCACGCCGATGCGGACGTAGTCCTTCGCCACCCGCGTATGACCGTCGATGCGGCAGATGATCTCGCCGCGCGCCGCCCGAATGGCGATGTTCAGCGCCGTCGGCACGATGCGGCGCGGGTTGGAGAGCAGTCGCACGCGCCGGTCGTGGGTCGCGTAGCGCTCGACCACCTGCGCCGAGTCATCCGTCGATGCGCCGTCCACGACGAGCACCTCGAGGCGCTCCGCCGGATAGTCCTGTCCCAGCACGCCGTCGAGCAGCTCGGCGATGCTGCTCGCCTCGTTGCGCATCGGGATGATGATCGAGACGAGGGGACGTTCGCTCATCCGTGGGTCCGCCCGGCGGCGCGCGCGTACACCGCCATGGTCGCCTGCACCATCTGCTCGCGGCCGTATCGCTCCGCGCGGGCGCGCGCCGCGACGCGCATCGCGGCGAGTCGGGCGGGATCGGCGAGGATCTCGAGCGAGCGCGCGACAATGGCATCGCGGTCGCCGGCGCGGACGACGTACCCTTCCAGTCCCTCGTCGATCAGCTCGCCGGTACCGCCGACGTCGGTCGCCACGACCGGGAGTCCCGCGGCCATCGCTTCCAGCACGGCGTTCGGCAGGCCCTCCCAGTCGGAGGTCAGCCAGAAGAGATCCGCGTCCTGCAGCAGCTCGGGCACGTCGCGCCGCTCGCCGGCCAGTTCCACGGCGTCGCCGAGCCCGGCGGCGCGGACCGCCGCCTCGATCGTCGCGCGCTGCGGCCCGTCACCGATCAGGCGAAAGCGGACGGTCGGCGATCGTTCGCGGAGCGCGGCGGCCGCCGCGACGAAGAGCAGCGGATTCTTCTGCGCGACCAGGCGGCCGACCATCACGACGAGCGGCGCCCGTGGCGTCCGCGGTTCGGCGGCCGGCTGGAAGCGATCGAGATCGATGGCGTTGTACACGACGGTGGTGCGCGGTGCGGGAGCGCCGTAGACCTCGGCGATGTAGTCCCGCACCTGGCGCGAGTTGACGATGATGGCGGCGCTGGCGGCGAAGGCGCGCCGGTTCAGGGCATCGAGCAGCCGCCCGGACCGCTTGCAGTTGCGCGCCGACGTGATGAGCGGCGGCCCGCCGAGGCGCGTGGCCGCCCACGCGAAGGCGTTGGCGATGAAGAGCCAGGCGTGCACGACGTCGATGCGGTCGGCGACCAATGCCGCACGGAGCGCCCGCACCCGCTCGAGCCGGCCGCCGGTGAGCACCCGCACCGCGACGCCGGCACGCTCCAGCAGCGGCTTGTAGGGGTCGGTCTCGGCGCTCAGGCAGTACACGACCGCCGCCGCGACGCCGGGATCCAACCCCGCGCACAGCGCTCGCAGCTGCCCTTCGGCCCCTCCGGTCGAGAGCTGGCCGATGACCATCCCGATCCGCAGCGGCGTGCTCGCCGTCGCCGTCACCCGCGTCAGAACTGGAAGTAGATGAAGGGGATCTCGCGCTCGCCGTACAGCACCATGACCATGATCAGCGCCGCGTACGCCGGCGACTGGATCCACCACGGCAGGCGCAGGAAGACCGTGTGATCGCCGCTCGCGTTCTGCGGGATGTCGATCGCGAGCACCGCGAGCCCGACAATGAGCGGCAGCCAGCCGATGTCGCCGATGCCCTGCCAGGCGAGGATGCCGGCGACGTAGTGCCAGAGGTGCCCGAACGACGGCGCCGGGAAGATGATGAAGGTGATCACGATCAGGTGGAACGTGACCACCGAGGCGCCGATGCGCTTGAGCCACTGGCTTCCCGTGTGCGGCGTGCGCGGCGGGTGCCGGGCGATGCCGAACAGGCGCTCGATGCAGATGTACACGCCGTTGAGCCCGCCCCACAGGACGTAGGTCCAGGCGGCGCCGTGCCACAGACCGCACGCCATCCACGTGATCATGACGTTCCAGTACGTCCGCACCTCGCCGAGGCGACTGCCGCCGAGCGGGATGTAGAGATAGTCGCGCAGCCAGCTCGACAGCGAGATGTGCCAGCGACGCCAGAACTCGGTCACCGACTGCGACAGGTACGGCTGCTCGAAGTTCTCCGTCAGCCGCACCCCGAGCAGCTCGCTGACGCCGCGGGCGATGTCGCTGTAGCCGGAGAAGTCGCAGTAGATCTGCAGCGTGTAGAGGTACGCGCCCTTCAGCAGGATGCCGGTGCTCAGCCCTTCCGGATGCGAGTAGATCGCGCCGGTGATGTTGGCGATCGAGTCGGCGATCACCACCTTCTTCGTGAAGCCGATCATCATGAGCATCAGGCCCATGTTGACCCGCTCGCTGGTGACGCGCCCGGGCGACTCGAGTTGCGGCAGCAGGTCGGTGGCGCGCTGGATCGGCCCCGCCACCAGGTGCGGAAAGTACGCGACGTAGAGCGCGAAATCGCGCAGCCGCGAGGCCGGCGCGATGACCCCGCGGTAGGTGTCGATGACGTACGACATCGCCTGCAGCGTGTAGAACGAGATGCCGACCGGCAGGATGAGTTGCAGGGTGGGCAGGTTCGCCTGCCCGCCCAGGCCCTCGATCAGGTGCGCCGCGGAGTCGATGAAGAAGTTGAAGTATTTGAAGAGGCCGAGGACGGTGAGGTTGACGGTGATGCTGGTGACCACCGCCGCCTTGCGCACGCGCGGGTTGGTGGACCCGTGGATGATGCGCGCGGCGGTGTGGTCCACCACCGTCTGCCCCATGAGCAGGAAGAGGAACTTCCAGTTCCAGGCGCCGTAGAAGGTGTAGCTCGCGGCGAGGAGGATCCAGTTGCGCACGCCGACGCGCTGGCGGCTGACGAGCAGCAGCACGATCGGCAGGAAGACCACGAAGGTCAGCGAGTTAAAGAGCACCGCCCTGCCCTCCCGTGGCGCCCTGACTCTCGGCGATCTCGTCCGCCAGCACCTGCGCGAACACCGGCCCGAGCTTGGTCACGCCGATGAAGTTCAGGTGGTGCCAGTCGTTGAGGTCCTCCGGCGGCAGCGAATCGTGCAGATCGACGAAGCGGACGAGCGGATTGTCGCGCTGCAAGCCGCGGAAGAACTCCAGGTAGTCGTGGTACCAGGCGCTGGTGGTCACACCCTCGAGCAGCGCGTTCTCGGGCGTGTTGACGAGGACGACCCGGATGTTGGCGGCGGTGAATTGGCCGACCATGTCGCGTACCGCGGAGAACTCACCGTCGGGACGGAAGGTGCGGTTGCGCGTCGCCATCTTCACGTCGCGATAGAGGCGGAAGCGGTGCGCGAAGTCGTTGTCCTCTTCGAGCGTCGCGGACCACTTGTCCGCGAACTCCTGACCGCGCGCCGGCCCCATGCGGAGGAAGTCGTCGGGATCGCTGGGCAGCTTCAGCGCGTAGCGGAACGGCGGCCGTCCGTGGTTCACGTTGCTCGGCGGCACGCTGCGCAACTGGACGCCGAGCGCGCGGACGTCGTCGCCCATGCCGCTGGCGCGCGGGACCCAGGCGCTGTCCGCGGTCACCTGCAGGACCGTGCCGTGGACACCGTCGAGGGGGAGCGTCTTCCAGCCCGGCGTCGTCTCGGTGCGCGTCGTCAGCGGGGTGCCGTCGACGGCGAAGTCGAGCCGCACGCTGCCGCGCTGCGCGATCCACGCGGGAGGGACGAAGTACTCGAACGGCTGGCCCTCGAGCACCGAGAGCGGGATCCCGAATCGCTGGTCGGTGAAGCCGTCGGGGTGCCAGCCGTAGCCGCCACCTGTCGGGCGCCCGGCGGTGAGCCAGCGGCCGAGAGCGCGGATGTTGTCCTCGATCGCCGACTGCAGCGGCCGCCGGTACCGGTAGATATTGCTGACGCTGGCGACCGCGAGCTGCAGCTTCTCCGCCACCGTCGGGACGTAGCGCCAGCGATCCATCAGCGTCCGCCACGGCGGCAGGATGTACCGAATGTCGGGCTTGAGATTGCGCTCGAAGCTCGGGTTGAGGAAGTCGACGAGATTGAACACCATCACGACGACGTCCGGCTTGATGGCGTCGCGCTCCGCGCTCCATACCAGCTCGTGGTCGGACGGCTTCGATCCCGGCTTGGTCAGCCGTCGCACCTCGACCGGCTCGGGCAGGTTCTTCGCGTCGAGGAGGCTCTGCACCTGAAACGGGTCGAAGGCGCTGCTCACGGAGCTGCCGAAGCCGACGATGCGGAAGACGCCGTCGCGCTTGGTGCCGTGCAGATGCTCGAGGTCGTAGAGGTACTGGTACGAATAGTCGGCGTCGCGGCCGGTGAGCTTCGGGATGTGCCAGAACCAGGCGTTGAACGTGACGTCGAGCAGGATCAGGAGGATCGGAATCGGCAGCCACACCTTCCACCAGGTGGCGTAGCGATCGGCGCCGCTCGGACGCGACGCCGCGGCGAACCGATCGCCGGCGGTCTGTGGTGGCGTCGTATCGGTGTTCATCGGTGTCTGTGAACGCTCTGCTTGATAGGCGATGATGGGCCGCCAAGGCTGCCAAGACCGCCAAGTGGAACGGATTCCACTTGGCGGTCCTGGTGGTCTTGGCGGCGCATTCTTCAGTTCAGCTCGCGATACCGGTTGCGGAGGCTGGCGAACTGCCGCTGGCGCAACCACCCGCGACGGTGCGCCTCGTAGCGCGCGACCAGCCACAGGATGCCGAGGCCATAGCGGGTGCTGGCGAGGAAGCTGGCCGAGGAGGCCTCGGCGAAATATCGGGTTGGCACCGGCACCTCGGAGATGCGGAAGCCGGCCTCGACGATCTGCGCCATGATCTCCTGGTCGAAGATGAACTTGTCGGCATTGAGCTGAAAGTTCACCGTCTCCAGCACCTCGCGCCGGTAGGCGCGGTAGCCGGTGTGGTACTCCGACAGACGGAGGTTGAACGCGGTGTTCTCCACCCAGGTGAGGAAGCGGTTGGAGACGTACTTCCACCACGGCATTCCGCCCGACAACGCCTGCCCGCTCTTCAGTCGCGAGCCGAGAACCACGTCGGCGGCGCCGTCCTGGATCGGCCGCACGACTTCCGGCACGAGGCGCGGGTCGTACTGGTAGTCCGGGTGGACCATCACCACGATGTCGGCGCCGGCTTTCAGCGCCTCGGTGTAGCAGGTCTTCTGGTTGGCGCCGTACCCGTAGTTGCGATCGTGCAGGAACAGCTTGAGATTGAGGTCGCGCGCCACCGCGACGGTATCATCGGTGCTCCCGTCGTCGACGAGGATCACCATGTCGACGGAGTCGTGCGGCAGCTCCATGTACGTCATGCGCAGCGTGCGTCCCGCGTTGTACGCGGGCATGACGACGACGACTCTCGGCCGCGGGACGGCGCCCGGCGTTTCCACAACGGTCCCGTTCATTTCTTCTGGGCCACGCATGCCATCTGATCTCCCAAATTGATCGAGATCTGCAGCTGATCGGCGCGCAGCGTACGCAGCGCGCGCGACACCCCCTGCTGCAGAGCCCGGCTGTACGGCGCCAACTTGAACGCCCAATGCGCCAGCGGAAACACGCGGCCGAGCGCGCTCAGGCGCTCGACCGCAAAGCCCTCCTGCTCCAACAGCCGGCGCAGGGTCTGACGCGAGAAGTAGAAATAGTGATCGTCGAGGAGTCCCCACCAGCGTGGTCCGACGAGGCGCGCCATGACGCTCCCGACGTCCGGGGTGAGCATCAGCACGCGGCCGTCCGGCGCCAGGATGCGGCGGATCTCGCGCAGAGTGGCGGAGGGATCGAACAGATGCTCGATGACGTCGGCCAACACCACGACGTCCACGCTCTCGGCCGGCAGTGCCGCCGCCTCCAGCGTACCGGTATGCACGTCGAGGCCGTAGGTTTCGCGCGCGTACTGCGACGCCCACGCGGACATCTCGACGCCCCGCACCGTGAATCCGCGCTCGCGCGCCGCGACGAGCAGGAATCCACAGGCGCAGCCGATCTCCAGCAAGCGGCCGCCGGCGGGCACCAGCGACAGCAGCCGGTGGGCGTTGGCGATGCGCTGCGGCGCCTGCTCGATGTAGTACGGATCGGCGGCCTCCTCGTAGGAGACCGTCGGCGCGTAGTCGAGCGGCAAGGTCACCAACCCGCAGTCGAGGCACCGGACGATCGCGTGCACGAGCTGCCGTTCACTGTGCGTGATGCGATAGCGCTCGGAGACCGGCGAGACCGGCGACGCCGCGCCCGAGCCGGGAAAGTGCGGCGTGCGGCGCACGCCTCCACAGACGACGCAGGCCGGCGGGATCGGTTGGGCGAGCGCGTTCACGCTATTCCTGACGGACATAGATGCGAATCTCGGGGGCCAGACTGGTGATGCGGTTGTGCAGCGTGCGCGGCTCCTGGCTGAACACGGCGGCGAGCCGGTACGGCAGCTTGTTGTTCTCCAGCGCGTCGAGAAATTCCATCGCCGCGGGCCGCGGCGCCAGGAGACTGCGCGTCTCCCGCCAGTCCGCGGTCCACACGTGGGTGATGCTCTTGTGCGACGCCGAGCTGGTGACGATCGCGTCCGGGCGCCGCGCCGCGATCCCCTCGACGGTCCGCTCCTCCATCGGCACGAAGCGGGCGACGACACCGTTGCCGATGCCGAAGCGCGGCACGAAGGCCGGCTTCTGGTACACTTCGGCGGTCGCGCCCTGCGGCAGGTGCGACGCCATCCACCGCTCGGCGCCGTAGCGCGCGTCGAACGTCAGCAGCGCGTCGAGCTCGACCGCGCGCGCCAGGCTGAGCAGCGCCACGGCCGTCACCGCCACCGTCGCCGCCACCCGTGCCCACGGCGTCTGCGCGGCGGCGCGCAGACGCGCGACCGTCACGGCGACAAGGACCCCGCCGACGACCGTGATCGGCAGCAGATAGCGCACCGTGATCAGCTCGAGCCCGCGCAGCGACAGGTAGTACTGGAGGATGACCGGCGTCAGCAGCCAGACCGCCGCCAGCGGGCGGCGCCACAGCAGCATCACGCCGCAGCCCGCCAGCAGGAGCAGGGGGACGCCCAGCGAGCTGTCCATGCCGTTGCTCACGTGCTCGACGTAGACCCACTCCTTGGCGCCCTTCCAGAGCGCGAACTCGACCGGCGCCAGACGCGCCTGCACGTTGCCGATCGGATGGCCGAGCAGATAGGCGACGCGTCCGACGAATCCCATCGGATTGATCAACGCGTTGTTGGCGACCACCAACGTCAGCAGCCCGCCGCCCAGCATCGCCCAGGTGATCGACCCGACGAGGGCGCGCCAGCCGTCGACGCGCACACGCAGCGCCCATACGATGAACGGCAATGGGAGCAGCCAGGCGAAGCCCTGCTCCTTGGTGGACAACGCCATCGCCGCGGCGAATCCGAGCACGGCCGCCGGCGGCCAGCGGCCGCTCTCGCTCGCGCGGATCGCGGCGTAGAGCGCCAGGATCAGCCAGAAGCAATACGAGATGTCGAGGTTGGTGGTGTGTGCGTAGAAGATCAGCGGGTACGACGTCGCGGTAAGGAACGCGCTCCAGCGCGCCGTCGCGCGGTCGAAGAGCCGCGCCGCGATCCCGTAGGCCAGCGCCGTGATGCCGACGCCGAAGGCCACGCTCACCAGCCGGCCGATCATCGAAAGCACGAACAGCGCCCGCTCCGGATCGGCGAAGCCGTACGGGTACTCGGCCGTCGGATGCCGCCACCCGCCCGTCACGTACAGCAAGCCGAGGTAGGGCAGCGACGCCAGCACCATGACGAACGGCCAGCCGGGTGGGTACTTGAAGTAGAACCAGCCCGAGTTCCACGAGGCGAAGGTCTTCCGCGCCACGCCCAACGCGGTAACCGGTCCGATCGCGTCGGCCGCCCACGAGTGGTTGCCGTTCGGCAAGCCCCAGCGCAGGTGCCACAGATTGAGCGCCGCGCTGAGCGCCAGGATGCCGAGCAGGCACGGATCCCATCGCCTCGTCGCGGCGCCCGCCGTCCCCCCGGCCGCGCCGTCCATACGTCCCCCGCGCACCCGCCACGTCGCCTCACTCGGCGGATGCGTCGCGCGCTCCATCCGGCGCGGCGGCGCGGCCGCTGCCGAGACCGTGGTCGCGCGTCCAGCGTTCAGACGACGCGAGCCACTCGAAGAGTGCCCGGCGCAGGGCGTCGGCACGCGTCACCTCCGCCGCCAGCCGATCGGCGCCGCCCTCCCCGTCGCGACCCACGTCGTAGAACGCGTTGGCCTCGTCCGAGCGCCACACGAACTGGGCGCGACCGCCGCGAATCGCCTTGCGGCGCAGATCGCTCGGCTCGCGGCGGAACGCCTCGGCGAACGCGAAGCTCGGGCCTGGCGTCGCGGCGCCGTCGCGCAACAGGGCGCGGCCCTGCATCGGCGCATCCGGCGCGGCCACCCGCGCCAGCGACAGGATCGTCGGCGCGACGTCGGTGAGCTGGGTGATCTCGTCGACCACGAAGCCGCGCGGCACACGGCCCGGCGCGCGCAGCAGCAACGGGATGTGCAGGGCCGCCGGCGAGAAGCCGGGATCGCTCGCCGCCGGTGCGCCGAGCGGCTGACCATGCGTCGCCGTCACCACCACCAGCGTCTGCTCCCAGCGACCCGCGGCGGCGAGCGCGTCGGCGACCTCGCGCAGGCGCAGGTCGATGTAGCGCAAGGCGCCGTCGTGCCAGGCGGCACGCGGATCGGCGTCGCCGTCGGCGAACATGCGGTCGTACGGCGCCGGCGGCGGGAGCGGGCTCGCCGATTCGCGGTACACGACCACCGCCGCGAAGGGCGCGTCGCTGTCTCCGACCCACTCGAGGAGCGCCTGCGTGGTGCGGCGCGCCCCCGCGTCGCCGCGTCCGAGGACGCGATCGCTGGCGCGGCGCGCGTAGTCGGCGGCGGGGCCGGTGATGCGTCCCTGACCACGACCCGTGTAGAAGCGCTCGAACCCGCGTCCGAGCCCGTGCTCCGGACTCACCGCCGGCGACGGACAGAACGCCGCGGTGCGATAGCCGGCGCCGCGCAGCAACTCGGAGAGGAGCGGCGTGCCGGGCGCCAGCGCGCCGGTCTCCTCGGTGGCGCCGTGCGCGTGCGCGAACAGGCCGGTCAACAGCGACGCCATCGCCGGCAGCATCGCCGGCGCGGTCGTGAAGGCGGCGGTGCAGCGCACCCCCTGGCGCGCCATCTGGTCGAGGAACGGCGTCGTCTCGCGACCGTAGCCGTAGCAGCCCATGTGATCGGCGCGTGCTCCCTCGAGCACGACCACCAGCACGTTCATGACGTCCTCGTGCATCGCCCGCCCCGCGCTCACAACTTGCAGAACCACGTCCAGAACTCCTTCATGTAGCGGTCGGGCCGACGGGCCAGCCGCACGCGGAAGGAGAGGATGATGTGATCCCAAATGCTGAGCCCGGCGACGCCGCGGTAGACGAGCTTGTCGGGAATGGTGATGTGCAGGTTCCAGTCATCGGGCACGCCCTGCCGCACCCAATCGGCGTCGCGGCGGAAATCGATGTACCAGTCGCCGCCGTGCGCACCGGTGACGGTCCACCGCACGCAGAGGCGGATGCTCGCTGCCGCCTGCGGATCGCGGGTGAGCTTCTCCGTGAAGTAGGCGTGGAAACGATCCCACAGATCCGGCGGGGCCGGCGCTTCGCTGGCAAAGTACTCGGCGCCGCGGGCGCGGGTCTCGCGGCTGAGCTCCTCGATCAGCTCCATGCGCCGCGACCAGTCCGGCGCCGGCTTGAGACGCACGTGGCCGCGCGCGGGCGTCCACGTGTCGCCGGGATTCATCTGCAGACCTTCGATCTCCGGCGCGCCCTCGCGCAACGCGTCGATCGCCTCGGCGGGCGTGTTGCCGTACATGGGCGTGTTGAGGAAGAGCTGGTCCTCAGCGAGCAGGGCGTGATTGCCGGCCGCCGGCACGACGCGCTTGGTGCGCAGGAGCCGCGCCCAGTTGACGAACTCCTCCAGGTGCGAGTGCTTCGAGTACAGGGCGCGCTCGATCTTCGACGCCAACGGAAAGTCGAAGCAGCCCGGATACTGGCTCGCGCCCGTGAACGTGAGGAACGCCAGATCGATGTCGTGCTCGGTGCCCAGACGCGCCAGCGTCTGCTCGTCGAGATGACAGTCGTTGACGTTCACGACCGTCGTCCCGTCGTGCGTGACCAGCATGGCGCTGTCGTCCCACGGCCGATCGGGTTTGAGCAGGTGCAGGGTCGGCCCGCTGCCGCCGCAGGTGAACGGCTCGCCGAACGGCAGCTCGGTGATGGTGCGGAACCCCATGCCGGCGATCTGGTCGCGGAGGCGTTTCTTGCCGAAGTTGGCGAGGAGGACGTGGACGTCCTTGTCGAGCTGCTGGAGCGTCGCCGGGTCGAAGTGATCGGGGTGCTCGTGGGACACGTACAGATAGTCGATGCGCGGCAGATCCCGCGCGCCCAGCGCGAGCGGCGGAAAGTGCCACCAGGCGCCGTCGTACGACGGGTCGACGAGCCACGGATCCATCAGGATCCGTCGTCCTCCCGCCTCCAGCAGGATCGCTGCATGCCCCAGATACGTGACCAACATGACGTCCCCCCGGCGCTGCCCGCGCCGCTACGACACCATCGACAGCGCGGCCCTCGCCGGCTGCCCCGCCTCACGGGCGGTCAACAGTTGCGTGTACAACGCTTCCATCTGCCGAACCATGGCGCGCGCTGAGAATCGGTCGACGACCACCTGACGTCCGCGCACCCCCATCGCGCGCCCCCGCGCGCCATCGTCGAGGACCCGTTCAATGCCGCGCGCCAGCGCCGCGGCGTCGCGCGCCGGCACGAGGTGCCCGGTGATTCCCTCGCTCACCACCTCGCCCGTGCCGCCGACGTCGGTGGCCACTACCGCCCGCTCCATGGCCATCGCCTCGAGGATCGCGTTCGACATGCCTTCGTCGTGCGACGAGAGGACGAACACGTCCATCGCCGAGAGCACCTCGGGCACGTCGCTGCGCCGGCCGAGCAGGTGCAGCCGATCGCCCAGCGCGGCCTGTGCCACCAGGGTCCGCAGCTCGTCGTCGAGCTCGACGTCGCCGGCGACGACGAGATGCACGTCGGGACGGGTGGCGCAGATCTGCGCCATGGCGCGCAGCAACTCCTCGACCCCCTTGCGCACCCGCATCCGCGTCAGGCTGCCCACCACCACGGCGTCGGCCGGCACACCGAGCCGCGCCTTGTAATCGCCCGGCGCCAGCGGCGCGAAGCGTTCGGTGTCGATACCGCTCGGGATCACGACCATCTTCTCCAGCGGACAGCCCTCGTGCCCGTGCACGAAGTCGCGCACGGCCTCGGCGTTGGCGGTGACGCAATCGGCGAGCCGGTTGGAGAGGCGGGCCCCCGCCATCTCCAGACCGTGACGCTCGTGGCAGCCGCGCTTACTCGTCAGGACCACCGGCACGCGAGCGGCCCGCGCCGCGAGCGTGCCGATCACATTGGCGCGCAGCAGGTAGTTGTGGACGACGTCGATGTGCTCGCGGCGCATGAAGCCGCTCAGCCTCGCCAGCGCCGCGAGCGCGCGCGGCGATTTGAGCCCGCCGAGCCCGCCGGCGATGACCGTCGTCCCGGTGGCCCGCGCCACGTCGAGGAGCGCCCCCTGGCCGGTCAGGCAGCAGAGGATCGGCTCGAACCGCTCGCGATCGAGCAGCCGCAACACCTGGATGAGGTGGGTCTGGCTGCCGCCGACGTCCATGCGATTGACGGTGTACAGCACACGCCGGCGCGCCATCCCTCACCCGTTGGCTTGGAGCCCCGAGCTCACGGCCTGAATGAGATCGGAGATGGAGACCTGGGTCCCGTCGCTGCTCGCCGCCGGACAGGCTGACAGCGGCTCGTTACCGAGCGCGACGTTCACGGCCAGGACGATCTCGTTGACCCGCACCGCGCCGTCGCCGTTGCAGTCGCCGAGCAGCACCCCACCCGTCGGGTAGTGGTAGCCGAGATCGGCGAACCCCTCGTCGGGCCGCCCGTCGCTGCGCGTGCTGCGTGTGGACATGCCCGCTTTGAGCGCCGTCAGGTCACTGAAATCGACGCCGCGGCTCTGCTGCGCCTCGCCCGCCGCTCGCTGGACGAGACGGAAGTTGCGGTTCACGCGCCAGTCGCCGGAGAGGACCACGGCGGTCGGATCGAGGTAGAGCGGCTCGACGGCGAGGTCGAGCAGCAGATCGCCGATGCCGCGCGGCACGCCGGCGGCGTATTTGTCGGCGACCAGATTGTACCCGCTCTGGTACCCGACCAGGTTCTGGTCGCGCGTGCTGTTGCTGCCCACCTCGATGCCAGCCGCGTTCGCGGCGGCCACGTTGTAGCGCACCGTCGCGTCGGTGGACGGACAGGCGCCGGAGCCCACCAGCAGACCGTCGAAACTGCTCTTGTACAGCGTGTTGAACTCGATCACGGCCCGTCGCGCGCCGCCGTCGGCGCACTCGCTCGCGACGCGCGATCCGCTGCCGAGCTGGATGCCGCCGCCGTTGCCGTAGGCCAGGTTGTTGAACACGCCCACGTCGTCGCTGTTGAGGACGTTGATGCCGCGCTTGAGGTTGGCGAAGACGACGTTGTCGCGAATGACCGCGCGGTCCGACTGATTCTGGATCTGAATGCCGTCGTCGCCGGCGCCGGTGATGTGGAAGCCGTCGATGACGACGCCGCAGACGCTGCTGATGTTGAATCCGGTCTGCCCGGCAGAGAACTCCTGCTGGATCGGATCGAAGTAGCACTGGCCGGGATCGATCAGGGTGACCCCCGGCAGGTCGCCGGTGCGCTCGCCCGCCGCGTCGGCGACGAAGAAGGCGCGACCGCTGTCCGGCGGGGAGTGGAGGTCACACTCGCGATAGACGCCCGGTCCCACCACCACCGTCACCCCGGCGCGAGCCCGGCGCGCAGCCGTACCGACGGTCGCGAAGGCCGTCCCGGGCGACATGCCGTCGCTGGTGTCCCGGCCGGCGGTGCGAACGTAGAGGGGCATGAACGGCGTCTCGTACATCACGACCTGCTCCGCACTGGCGCCGTAGTGAAACCCGAGATCGACGCGGCCGGTGTCGGCGGCGCCGCTGCTGGCGGTCGAGCCGCTGAGACCCAGGCGCGAGGTGGTGGTGGCACCCGCGTTCACGACCGGGCTCACCTGCGCCCCGCCCTGCCGCAGGCGGAAGTCGTCGTCGGCCGACCGGTCGATGAACTGTCCGCCCACCATTTCGCCTCCGGAAACGCCGTCCGGGCCTTCCGGATTGACGAACAGCGGGTCGACGCGCAGATCGTAGGCGTTGCGCGGCGTGTCCGGACCGTAGTCGTCGAGCACATCGTTGAAGCCGGCAACGTAGTTGCACACCGACGGCTCCCGCACCTGGGTCTGGCCGCGCTCGTTGAGCACGCCGATGCCCAGGCGCCCCGCCCCGTTGCGCCAGGCGATGTTGTTCACCACCGAGGCGCCGGGCGACGCGGCCAGCGAGTTGCCGATCTCGACCGCCCACTCGCCGTTCTCGAAGAAGGTGTTGTTGAGCACGACGGCGTTCGGCGAGGCCAGCGTGCTCGGATCCGTCGGGTCGTCGGGGGTGAGGAAGCCGCTGCCGATCGACAGCCCCTCCTGGCCGTTGTGGTACACGAGATTGTTGACGACCAACCCGTCGGACACGCCGCGCAGGCTGATGCCGGTGAAGGCGTTGCTGTAGGTCACGTTGTTCTGGACGATCGCGTTCTCGCCGTCGCGCAGGAAGATGCCGTGGGCACCGTTGCCGCCGCTGCGGTTGTTGGAGACGATCGGCACCACCGGCCCGCTCGGCAGGCCGCGACAGGTGCCGAACGGGTTGGTCGTCTCGCAACTCTGCACCGAGATGCCGGACGAGGTGTTCGCCACGGCGGTGTTGTTCTCGACGATGATCATGTCCTCGGCGTACACGTCGATGCCGGTGCGACAGTTGTGGACGACGTTCATGCGGATGGTGATCCCGCTGCTGTTGTCGCCGCCGACGGTCGCGGATCGCACCTGGATGCCGGCGTCGCGAAAACCGCTGATATCGAAGCCGTCGATGACCACGTCATGGCGGCCGAGAATGCGAAAGGCGGCGCCCGGCGTCTGCTCCACGGGCAAGCCGGTCGGTGGCACGATCTGCACGGCGCCGGGGGGATCGTCGGTCGACGCGCCCGTCGCATCGCCCCGGATCTCGATCGGGGATCCCGGCGCCGGGTTGACGCTACCGACCGGGCCGATGTCGCCCTCCACATAGAGGCCGGGACCGACGCAGACGACGTCACCCGCGTTCTGGATCGCCTGCACGCCGCTGCTGATGCTGGCGAACGCGCGCGCGGGAGTCCGGCCGTCGGGCACCGCCTGCGCCGGAGTGAACCCGGCGCGGACGAAGAAGGTGCAGTCCGCGGCCGACGCGGTGCTGGCCGCGGCCAGCACCGCCGCCAGCGCCGCGAGGTGCACGGGGCGCAACAAGCAAGTGGGATCACCCATCCGGCATTCTCGATACTCCCCCGCGTCAGTGGTCGGTGTCCTCCGATGCCCCCCGGCACCTAGAAGAGCGTGTAGATGAACGGCCCCAGAGCCGAGCTCTGCGCGGTGACGAGCAGGCCGCCGAATGCGAGCAGCACGATCACCATAGGTATGAGCCACCACATCTTTTGTTGCCACAGGAATGACAACAGCTCCCCGGCGATGCCGAGGCGGTTCTTCATGCCTTCGCCTACCTTCATGCTTCCTCCCTGTTACTGCACCGACGCCCGCAGGGCCTCGGCCATCGTCTCAGCCGCCAGCGCATGGCCAGCAGGCGTCCAGTGTCCATCGAAATGCCAGTGCAATCGCGGGCGCTTGTCGCGTGCGGCGATGAACGCCGGCGACAGCGGCACGCAGCGCACGTCGTTCAGCGCGCACCAACTGAGGACGCGCCGTTCCGGTCCGTTCAGATCCCAGGCGACGTCCTTCATGGCCGGATAGGTGGCCTGCAACTGCGCCCAGTCGTCGGGGTAGATCTGCTCGCGGGCCGTCACCACCATCACCACCAGCGTCGCGCCGTCCGCCGTCACCGCATCGTGCAGCGCGCCGAGCAGCGCCTCCGTGTGCGACCACGCGTCCTGCCAGGCCGGCGGGACCTGGCTGGCGAACACCCAGTAGTCGACCGGCACACCCTGCTCCATCGGCACGGGCCGCAGGGCTTCCCGCTTGAGCAGGCCCCAGTCCGCCAGGTGCTGGGCCAGGGCCGGCTGCTGGGTCAGCACCAGCTTGCGAACGTACTGATAGGCGACGGATCGATTCAGCCCCCTGCGCCCGCCGCCGTCCTCGCTGGTCTTGGCGCCGATGACGTGATCGATGCTGCCATCGGCGGCGTACACGGGCTTCAGCGTCGGCTCGAGCGTCGGGCTGTTATTGCGCACGTCGTTACCGGGATAGAACGACAGCAGCACGATGTCGGGATGAAACTTTCGGCCGACGTCGCGATACCAGAGATACTCGCTGGCCGTCCCGTAGCCGCTGACGCCCATGCTCACCACTTCGACCGGCCGGGCGAGCGCGGCTGACAGTCGTTGCTCGAGCCCGCGCGCGAACGTCTGCTCGATCGGCACCTGCATCGCCTCGACGAAGGAGTCGCCGAGCAGCATGATGCGTAGGGTCCCGTCCGGCTTCTCGACGGTGCGGTCGAGGTCGCGCCGACCACCGTCGTTGATGCGCACCGGGACGAAGAATTCATGCTCTTCCTGCGTCCACCAGCCGGTGGCGCCGGGGATCAGCGCCGTGCCGAGCGTCGCGTCTGGCTTCCAGAAGCGGTCGGGCATGAGGTGCAGGACGCGCACCCCCGCTTCGAGCATGAGCAGCGCCATTCCCGCGCCGAAGGCGGCGAGGAACAGGCCGCCGAGCAGCCGGCGGCCGCGCGCGGAAGCCATGCGAATGTCCCGAATCCGAACGTGGCGCAGGTCGGGGAATCAGCCCTTGGTGACGATGCTGTTGCCGAGCACCAGCGCGTCCATGCCGCTGCGCGCGAAGGTGCTGTGCGCCTGGGCGGGCGTGGTGACGATCGGCTCGCCCTTGAGATTGAAGGACGTGTTGAGAACCACCGGAATGCCGCTCGCCTGCCCGAAGCGCTCGATGAGGCTGTAGTAGAGCGGGCTCTGATCCTTGTGCACGGTCTGCAGTCGCGCCGTGTTGTCGACGTGCGTGATCGCGGGGAGTTTCTCGCCCTGCCCCGGCTTGACGTCGACGACGTAGAGCATGAAGCGCGCCGGGTAGTGCTTCGCCGGATCGTCGATCTCGAAGAAGCGCGACGCCGCATCGACCAGCACCGACGGCGCGAAGGGTCGGAACGGCTCGCGGAACTTGATCTTCGTATTGACGATGTCCTTCATGTCGCTGCGGCTCGGGTCGGCGATGATGCTGCGCGCGCCGAGCGCGCGCGGCCCCCACTCGAAGCGGTTCTGAAACCAGCCGATGACGTGGCCCTTGCGGAGATGGTCGACGACGCGGTCGAGCAGCTCATCCTCGTGGCTGGCGCGGGTATGGGCGATGCCGGCGGTGCGCAGATAGTCGCCGACTTCGGCGTCCGTGTACGACTTGCCCCAGTAGGCGTGCTCCATGCGGAAGCGGCGCGGCTGGCCGAGCACGCAGTGGTGCGCGAACAGCGCCGCGCCGAGTGCGCCGCCGCCGTCGCCGGCCGCCGGCTGCACGAACAGCTCGGTGAACGGCGTCTCGCGCATGATGCGGCCGTTGGCCACCGAATTGAGCGCCACGCCACCGGCCATGCACAGCTTGGTCAGGCCGGTCTCGGTGTGCAGCGCCCGCGCCATGGCGAGGACGATCTCCTCGGTGCAGTGCTGGATGCTGGCGGCGATGTCGGCGTAATACTGGTTGCGCTCGGCGATGCGGTCGAAGTCGGCCGGGCGGTCGCCGAAGTACGGCGGGAAGCCCGAGCTCTCGGTGAAGAAGAGCCAGTCCGGATCGCGCGGCTCGCCGAACAGGTCGACGAACTTCTGGTTGTAGGTACGCGTCGTCGAGTGGTGGAAGCAGAAGTAGCTCATGTCGAGCCACAGGCTGCCGTCGCGCTCGACCTTATAGAGCTGCTGGACCTTCTCGACGTAGCGCGGCTCGCCGTACGGCGCCATGCCCATGACCTTGTACTCGCCCTCGTTCACCTCGAAGCCGAGGAAGGCGGTGAAGGCGCTGTAGAGCAGGCCGACCGAATGCGGGAAGCGCGTCTCGCGCAGCAACGACACCCCGTTGCCGCGGCCGCGCCCGAAGGTCGCGCATGCCCACTCGCCGACGCCGTCGATGGTGAGAATCGCGGCCTCGTCGAACGGTGAGCAGAGAAAGGCGCTGGCGGCATGCGAGAGGTGGTGCTCGGAGAACAGGATCTTGTCGGTCGGTATGCCGAGCTCCTGGCGGATGAAGTTCTTCACCCACAGCTTGTCGAGGAGCCAGGTGGTCATGGCGTCGCCGAACACCTTCCACGAGCGCGGCACGGCCTGCAGCGCGGTGGTCAGAATGCGCTCGAACTTCACGAACGGCTTTTCGTAGAAGACGACGTAGTCCACGTCCTGGATGCCGATGCCGGCCTGCTCGAGACAGAATTGAATGGCGAGCTTGGGAAATTCGGCGTCGTGCTTGCGGCGCGAGAAGCGTTCCTCCTCCGAAGCGGCCACCAGCTGGCCGTCGACGAGCAACGCCGCCGCGGCGTCGTGATAGAAACAGGAAATCCCGAGTATGTTCATGGGTGACGGATCCTCGCTGCATCGGTGTAGATCTGACTCATCTCGGCCACGTGGCGGCCGAGGGCGAAGCGCTCACGCGCCCATTCGCGCGACCGAGCGCCGACGGCGCGGGTGCGCGCCGGGTCGGCGAGCAGCTGGCGCAGTTGCGCGGCCAGCGCCGCCGCATCGCCGGGCGGCACCAGCCACCCGGTCTCTTCGTGCGTGATCAGCTCGGGCACGCCGCCGGCCGCCATCGCGACGACCGGTTTGCCGAGCAGCATCCCTTCGAGAATGACCCGGCCAAACGGCTCGGGGCGGACCGAGGCGTGCACGACGACGTCCCAGGCGTTCATCACGTCGGGAATGTCGGCGCGGAATCCGATGAGGTGGACGCGGTCGCCCAAGCCGAGCTCGGCGATGCGGGCGCGCAGCGCGGCGGCGTACGCCTCGCCGGCCCGGTGCACGCCGCCGGCGATGACGCAGTGCACGTCGCACCGCTCGCTCAGGCACCCGAGTGCATCGACCAATACCCGCTGCCCTTTCCACTCCTGGATGTTACCGGCGATGCCCACGCAGGGAGCGTCCATCGGAATGCCGAGCTCGCGACGCACCTCGGCGGGATCGCGCTGCGGCTGCAGCCAGGTCTCGTCGACGGCGTCATAGACGATGTGCTCGTCCGGCGATCGCAGGCCCTTCGCATGGCAGGCATCGAGGACTGCCTGGGTCATGCACACCAGGATCGTGCGGCGCGCCGCCCACCGTTCGCGGGCGCCGTACTTCTCGAAGCCCTTCACGTGGCAGACGACCGGCACGCCGGTGAGGATGCCGGCGAGGATCCCGTCAAAGTTGGCCCGTACGCCGTTGCCGAGGTGAATCACGTCGGCGCGTTCGCGGCGGATGATGCGCGCCAGGGCGAGCGCCGCGGGAAGCTCCTCGGCGACGAGTCGTGCCGTCTGTCGGCCGCCGCGCAACAGCTGGCGGACGATGCCGAACCGCTTGGCGCGCTGATACCCGTCGAGTGCGATCAGTCCGTGCTCCTTCGGCAACCGGCGTCGGGTGACGTGGTGCACTGCGACGTCGAGCCGCGCCAGGTCGGCTTCGATCGGCTTCGGCTCGTAGAGCACCATGCCAAGGCGGAACCGGCGGCGATCCATGCCGCGCATCAGATGGTAGAGGCCGGTCAGGGAGCCGCCCAGCACGCCGCCGCTGGAGGCTTCGACGAACAGCACGGAAATCGGCCGCGACGCCGCGGCGGCGTCGCGAGGGCCCGCCGTCTCCCCGCTGGGGAGATCGGCGGGCCGCGCGGTGCCCCCCCTCATGAAGGCGTCGGCGGTTCGGTGCGGCGCGCCGCCGCGAAGCTGCGGCGCAGCGCCTCGTCGAGCGGGATGCGCGGAGACCATCCCAGTTCCTGCTGCGCGCGGCGCGTCGTGAACGTCGCGCTCCGCAGCGTGCGGTCCACCTGATGGCGGCTGATCGGCGCGCGGCGCCCCGCGAGTCGCGCCAGCGTCTCGACGCTGCTCACCCCCGCCCGCAGCAACCCGAGCGGAATGTAGAACGGCATCCAGTTGCCGCCCTGCACCTGGCGATACAGGCGCGCGTAGGCGTCCTGCGGCGCGTGCACGTCGACGATCGTGTAGGCGCGGCCGCGCGCCGCGTCGGTGCCCAGCGCGCGCACGATCGCGTCGGCGACGTTGTCGACATACGCGAGCGGCAGGAGATAGCCGCGCCGCGCCATCAGCACCCGCAGCGGGCCGACGGCCATCGCGCGCCGCGCCAGCGGCGGACGCTGGCCGGGGCCGTAGAGCAGACCGGGACGGACGACGGTGACCGGTGCGCCGGACGCGATGGCCGCCATGGCCGCCTGGTCGGCGAGGAGCTTGGAGCGTGCGTAGAAGCCGCGCTCGCCGCCGCTGTCGTCGTACGGGCTGTCCTCGTTGACCACGGCGTCGTCGATCGGCACCGCGTACACGCTCAACGAGCTGACATGGACGGTCCGCCGAACCCCTGCCGCGCGAGCCGCGTCGATGATCGCCGAGGTCGCGCCGACGTTGGTGGCCTCGAACTCTTCCCAGTCGCCGGTCGTGGCGACGCGTGCACCGGCGTGGATGACGCCGTCAACGCCCTCGACGGCGCGGGCGAGCGCCGCGCGGTCACGCAGGTCGCCCTCGACGCGCTCGTCGGCGTCGACGGAGCGCTCGGGCCGGACGAAGGCGCGCACGCGCGTTCCGTCGGCGCGCAGCCGTGCGACGATGGCGCCTCCGAGAAATCCGGCGGCACCGGTGACGAGCACCGTACGCACCTGGGGACTCAGCCAGCCAGGGCCGCGGGCGGCATCGCCAACCCGCCCTGCGCCAGGATCTCGTCGTACCAGGCCACGACGTCGCGGCCCTCGGCGGCACTCACCGGCGGTTCCTCGCCGGCGGCGACGGCGGCGTAGAGGGCCCGCAGATGGAGCCCGATGCCGGGGTAGAAACGCTGCTTGCCGGTCGCGTAGGCGATCGCGTTGCGCGCCGTCGCGCTGACCAGCTGCACCGCTTCGTGCACGTTCGGCCACACCTTGCCGACGAGCTTCGGCAGTTGGCGCGGACGCCGTTCGATGAGGGTCATGTTGTTGAGATTCACTTCGAGCGTGGCGGCGCTGCCGTACACGGTCAGGCGGTTCATGAACGGCTGCGCGCGGAGCGACATGGTCACGGTGGCGAGCGCGTGCTCGCCGTCGCCCATCAGCCGCACCTCTTCGAGATAACCGTCCGTGCACTTCGCGATGATCCGCAGATCGTGCAACGAGCCGGCGAACCGCCGCGCCAGGTACAACGGATGGGACGCCAGGTTGTTGAGCAACCCGCCCGGCAGGCGCGTGCTCCAATGTCCCGCCTCGGCGGCCTGCTTCTCGGCCTCGCCGACCTCGGCGCCCTGGAAGACGTCCACGCCCACCACGCGGCCGATGCAGCCGCCGGCGACGATCGTCGCGGCCTGTTGAACGACGGGGTCGAACCACCGGTTGTGGTCGACGCTCACCCAGCGGCCGGCGCGCTTGGCGGCGGCGATGACCTGATCCGCCTCCGCCGTGCTGAGCGCCAGCGGCTTCTCCACCAGCACGTGGACGCCGGCGCGCAGCAACTCGATCGCCAGGGGCGCGTGTGTCGTGGGGGGCGTGAGGACGTGGACGACGTCCGGCCGGCCGCGCTCGACCAACTCGGCCGCCGAGGCGAACTCGGGCAGCGACGCTTCCTGCGCGAAGGCGGTCCGCGCCGCCGGATCGGCGTCGCAGACGCCGATCAGCTCAACCGACTCGATGCCCTGCAGGTAGGCGCGGTGCACGCGGGCGATGCGCCCGCAACCGAGGAGTCCGACGCGCGACCGCGCTCCCACCTCACGCCGCTCCTTGCAACCGTCCCGACGCGCTCAGCCACTTGGCGTTGTGGAACTGGTCGTGACGGAAGTCCGCCACCTGGCCGCTGGTCATCAGGCCGCCGACCTCGGAGATGGCGTCGTCGACGGTGCGCGACGCGCGGAAGTCGAGGGTCTCGCGGATCCGGTCGAACGCCACGCGGTAGCTGCGCAGGTCGTGGCCGTTCGGCGCGTACTCGATCTGCGTGCCGGGGTAGAGGGCGGCGACGTGCTCGGCGACTTCGCCGACGGTGTAGTTCTGCTCGTCGGAGCCGACGTTGAAGGTCTTGTCCTGCGTGGGCTTCGCCTCGACCGCGATGCGGAACGCCTCGGCGGCGTCCTGCACGTGGAGGTGGGGGCGCCACTGCTTGGCCCCGCTGACCCGAATCGTGCCCTGCGCCATGGCGCACGCCGTCATGGTGTTGACCATCAGGTCGAAGCGCATGCGCGGCGAGACGCCGCAGACGGTGGCGAGGCGGAGGATGAGCACGTCGACGTCCTGCTGCGCGAGCAGCAGCTCTTCCGACATGATGCGGGTGCGCGCGTAGAGCGACACCGGGTTGAGGGTGGAGCGCTCGTGGATCACGTCGTCGCCGTTGGCGCCGTACACGCTGCACGAGGACGCGAACACCAGCCGCTCGACCTTGGCGGCGCGACAGGCCTCGAGCAGCTGCCGCGTCGACTCGTAGTTGATCGACATCGTGCGCCCCGGATCGAGGTCGCAGGCGGCGTCGCCGACGATGGCGGCCAGCGCGACGACGGCACGCGCGCCCTTGGTTGCCTTGGTCAGTGCGCGGTCGTCACAGATGTCGCCGCTCTGCAACTCGAGGTCGGGGTGGTCCATGACCTCTTCGAGACCGTGATTGCCATACACGAAGTTGTCCAGCACGCGGACACGATGCCCGCGCTCGAGCAACTTGCGCGTCAGATGAGAGCCGACGTAGCCGGCCCCACCGGTGACGAGTACCAGATCCCCCATTGTCGATCCCCCTGTTGAACTCCTAATCGATCCTGTCCGGCCCGTAAATGGTTCTGCCCTACCTACCGGTTCTGCCCTACCTGCCTAATGTCGTACAACAGCCATGCTGCTGGTTGCCAGCGCATTACGCTCACTGCCGAAAGTTTCGGCACTGAGGAGGTCACTGAGGGCCGGGACGATCCGGTACTCGACCCCCGCCCGCTCGCAGACGTCGACGACCTCGCGCGCGGCGTGGTCGCTCAGGTCCGACATACACACGAAAACTGCCTGGATGCGGTTGGCTGAGACCGCCAGGGGCAACTCGGCGGCGCCCCCCAGGACCCGGACCCCATGGATCAGGGACCCCCAGCGCTCCGGCACCTCGTCGATGAACCCGACCGGCCGATAGGGGCAGAGCGGGTCCTCGAGCAGGGTCCGGGCGATCGATTCGCCGCCGACCCCGGCCCCGACGACCAGTGCCTTCTGGCGCCGCTGACCGCGCTGGCGCCACCCGTGCCGCACCCAGATGCGCAGGCCGTAGCGAACGCCGCTGAGCATGAACAGCGCGATCGCCCAATCGATGATGAACACCGACCGCGGGAACGACTGGAGGCCGACGAAAAAGGTGAGGCCGCCGGCGATGATCGCGCTCAGGGACGCCGCCTTGAAGAGCGCCGAGAGGTCGTACAGCCCGAAGTAGGCGAACACGCCCTGATACGCGCCGAAGTACATCAGCGCCGCCGAGCGGGCGACCAGCACGATCAGCATCGGCAGGAGCAGGAAGCGCGGGTCGAGCGGCCAGTTGAAGTCGGAGTGGATCATGAACGCGACGTAGCAGGAGGTCGCGACGAGCACGCAGTCGACGGCGTAGAGCGCGACCCGGTGGCGGCGGCGCCAGAGGAACTTGGTCTTCACCGCCCCGCGCACGGTCGCCCAGATGCCGCGCGCCAGCAGGACCATGTCGCCCCAGAACGTCGCGCGCTGCACGTAGTCGAGATCGCGCTGGAGCTTCTCGGGCAGGATGTGCTCGACGTAGTAGGACTCGGTGTCCTTGAGCCCCTCGGGATAACTCTCGAGCTCGTCGCGCCCGAGAATCTGGCTCGGGCCGACCATGCCGGGCCGCACCGACAGGACCCCGCGCTGTGCCTTCGTGTAGTGCCGCACGAAGTGCGGGTCCTCGGGACGCGGGCCGATGAGGCTCATCTCCCCGAGCAGCACGTTCAGGAGCTGCGGCAGCTCGTCGATCTTGAACCAGCGCAGCATCTGGCCGACGCGGGTGACGCGTGGATCGCGCTTGGTGGTGAGTCGCGAGCCCATCTTGTACGCGCCGTTCACCATGCTGCGGAACTTGAAGATGCGGAAGGTGCGACCTTTCAGACCGACGCGCTCCTGCCGGAAGAAAATCGGCCCCGGGCTGTCGAGCTTGATGAACAGCGCCACCAGCAGCAGGAACGGCAGCAGGACCAGCAGGCCCACCGCGGCGATGAGGAAATCTACCAGGCGCTTGAGCATCGGTCCCTATCGACGGTGACGGCGCAGGATGCCGCTCAGCGTATCGGCGACGCGCTCGACGTCGTCGCCAGTCAGTGCGGGGTAGAGGGGCAGCGAGACAATGCGTTGCCACTCGCGGGTCGCCACCGGCAGCTCGCTGGCGCGCGCGCCGAGGACGTCGCGGTAGTAGCTGTGCTCGTGCAGGGGGATGAAGTGGACGCTGGTGCCGATGCCGGCGGCGGTCAGCTCCTGGATGACGTCGTCACGCCCGATGCGCAGGCGCTCGGGTCGGACGCGGACCGGAAACAAGTGCCAGGCGTGCTCGATCTCGGGCCGCAGGGTCGGCAGCTCGAGCAGATCCTCCACGTCGGCGAGGGCGGCCCGGTAGTGGGCGACGATCTCTTCGCGACGCGCCTGCATCCCGTCCAGGCGCTTGAGCTGCACCAGACCGAGGGCCGCGTTCATGTCGGTCATGTTGTACTTGAAGCCCGGGTACGCGACGTCGTACCGCCACGAGCCGTCCTTGGTGTAGCGCTTCCACGCGTCGCGCGTCATGCCGTGCAGGCGGCGCCCGCGGATGCGCTCGAGCAGATCCACGTCGCCCACGACCATACCGCCCTCACCAGTGGCAAGGTTCTTGGTGGCGTAGAAGCTGAACACGGTCAGCGTGCCCAGCGTGCCGATCGTCCGTCCGCGATAGCGCGCCGGCAGTGCGTGCGCCGCGTCTTCCATCACCGGCATCTGCTTCTCGGCGGCAAAGGCGAGGAGCGCGTCCATGTCACAGGGATGGCCGCCGAAGTGTACCGGCACCATTGCCTTGGTGCGCGGCGTCCACTTGCGCGCCGCGTCGGCGACGCTGACGTTGAGGGTGTCGGGCTCGCAGTCGACCAACACCGGGCGCGCGCCGACGTGGATCACGGTCGCTGCCGCCGATGCGAAGGTAAGGGTCGGCACCAGCACGTCGTCGCCGGCGCCGATGCCGAGCGCGTCGAGGCCGAGGTGCAGGCCGGCGGTGGCCGAGTTGACCGCGACGGCGTTCGGCACGCCGATGCGCTCGGCGAACGCCTCTTCGAACGCGCGCGTCTTCGGCCCCATCGTCAGCCACCCCGAGCGCAGGGTGTCGACGACGGCCGCGATCTCCTCTTCGCCGATGCTCGGCGTGTGGAACGGCAGGAATGGCCGTCCCGCCGGCACCGCGGCGATCGACCCGCCGTGCTCCGTTTCCTTGGCCTGGACCTTCACGCCGCCCACTGACTCGCCCCCCGCAGATCGCCGCCCTCCTCCGCGAAGCGGAGCAGGCCGAGCGCCTTGTGCCAGAACCCCCCGCGCGCGCCACGTCCATCCGCCCAACGGCGGACGGCGGCGCGTGCGCTCGCGGCGCGCAGGATGCCGCGCAGCATGGGATGGAACACCACCCGTTGGCGCAGTGGTGCGCGGTGGAACCCCATGCCGTACTTGAACTGGTCGAGCGCCTCGACGTCCTCGAGCGACTCGAGCCCGAAGGTGATGCGACGCACGCCGCGGTCCACCAGCATCTTCCGCGCGACCTCGAAGATCAGCGCGTTGTTCGGATACGCCTCGAGCGCGTCGCTGCGCGAGCGGGCGAGCAGGAACTCGACGCTGTCGTCGAGCAGCACCGTGACCAGGAACGCCGCCAGCTCGCCGCCGACGAACGCGCCCCACCCTTCCATGGTGGGGGCTGCGGCGGCCGCGCTCCAGTAGGTCTCCCAGGCCGGACCGGCCAGACGGACCGCGCGCTGCTGGCGCGCCAGCGTCTCGCGGTCGGCGGTCAGCCCCTGCACGGCGATCGTCGCCCACGAGACTGGCGCGATCTCACAGCGGCGCAGGCCGCGGCGGACCTTGCTGCGCACGTTGGCGCTCAGGGTCTCGAGGCCGTAGTCGCGGGTGTCGCAGACGATCTGGTAGCTCAGCTTGCCGGGACCTTCGACGGGGGCGGCGAAACGCAGGCCGGCGCAGGGCTGATGGCGGAAGAGCGCACCCAGCTCCTCCTCACTTGGCCGCAGCAGGCGGTGCGACGGCGTGGCGAGGAAGAAGCCGCGGCTGGCGTCGTACCAGTACGCGCCGGCGCCACGCAGCACGCGATGCCCGATCGCCGACAGGAAGTGGGCGAAGGGCTCCACCGGCGCGATCGCGGCGCGTGCGCCGACGGTGCTCGGGGGCGTGGAGGGCTCGGTCGTCATGCGGGGATCGCCATCGGCGCAAGGGCCAGGGAGCGGTAGCGTTGGATGAGCACGGCAGCGATGCCGATGAGGAAGTAGGCGAAGATCAGATCCCAGAGGTCCGCGAACATGGAGAAGACCAGAAACGTGAGCAGGGCGATGCGGGTGGCCCTCAGCAGCCAGGACAGGTCATCGCGTTGCGCGGCGACCATGACCTCCCGTGAGCCCTCGCAGCGCAGCAGATCGCGCAGCGTGATGGCGAACAGCACCAGATAGAGGAGAAGGGTCAGCAGCCCGCCCTCGGCCAAGGCCTGGAGAAACGAGTTGTGCGGCGCCGCCGCCGAACGCTGGGGATCGGTGATGAAGCGGACGTACGGCCAGTTGCCGGGGCCGATGCCAATGATCGGCGCCTGCTCCCAGATCTGCAGGCCGATGCCATACGTGTAGCCGCGGCGCTCGATGGAACCGCCGCCCTCGCCCTCGTCGGCGTGGCTGGTGATGCCGGGGATGTTGGCGATGCGCTCCAGCGCCTGTTCCGGGACCAACTGGCTGATGAGCAAGATCCCGAGGAGTCCCACCGCGATGCTGTAGACCAGGCGGCCGGCGCCGCTGTCGCGGCGGACGAACAGCAGCAGGCTGGCGACACCGAGCCCGAGCACGCCGCCGCGCGAAGCGGACAGGAAGACCGTCACCACCAACAGCAGCACCGCCCCACTGGTCGCCCACCACCAGCGGCGCAGCGAGTGCGATTGGCTGTACTCCCAGATGAAGATCATGGCCAACGTGGAGATCATCGCCAGGCGGTTGGGGTTCTGCGTGCTGCCGATCAGCACCTCGACGCCGCCGGCGCGGTAGTCGGCGACTTCCGCACGACCGCCGCCGGTGAAGGAGGCGGCCGAGCCGCTCCACGCCGTGGCCACCGCGAGGAAGACGAAGACGCCGACGATCATCCGCAGGTCGCGCGGCGCGCGCAGGAAGAACACGAACAGCACCAGGAAGAGCGCCCGCGAGATCAGCAGGCGGCTCGGATCCTGGCCGCTCGTGGCGCGCAGGCCGAGGTCCACCGCGTCGGCCGCGTCGATGCCGCTGACGAAGCCGGCGAAGGCCAACGCCAGCGTGATCAGGGCGATCAGCTGCAGCTGGCGGCTGCGCAGGAACGACCAGTCGTTGTCGCGAAACACCTGGTAGGCCAGCAGCAGGGCGAGGAAGAGGCCGAGGATGTTGTTGATCGTCAGCAGGCCTTCGCCGCCGGGAACCAGACTGGCGATGCCGGCCACACCTTCGCGCGACGTCCGTCGCGTGCCGTACTGCACCATCAGCAGGATCAGGATCATCGCGACGCCCCACTGCGGGCGGAGCGCGATCACCATCATGCCAATGCCGGCGATGAGCGCCGTCGTCAGCGCCTCGGGCCCGAGCAGCACGGCCACGGCCGCGGTCCCCGCCAGAGCGATCAGCGGCAACAGCGGCAACCGTTCGAAGGCAGAGGAGACGGCGGACTCGCGCATGCGCTGACCTGTCAGAGCAAGGCTTGGAGCGTCGCCGGAACGTACGAGCGGCGGCGGTTCAGCACGACGCCGAAGATGCGGGCGCCGACGCGATCGAGACTCTTCTTCGCGCTCTCGGCGTCGACGACCGGCGTGCGGTCCGCTTCGACGACGAGGATCACGCCGTCCACCTTCGGCGCCAGGATCGCGGCGTCGGCGTAGCGATTGACCGGCGGCAGATCGATGATGACGAAATCGAATTGCTCCATCACCTGCGCGACCGCGCCGGCGACGGCTTCGCAATCGATGACCGCCGGCCGCGCGCCGGCGCTGATGACCGAGATGTTCCAGTCGTGCACGGGGGTCACCAGCGAGGCGGCGGTGGCCTCATTGGCCAGGAACTCCGCCAGCCCCGGACCCTTGCCGATCGGCAACTGCTGCGCGAAGGACGGCGTGCGGAGGTTGGCTTCGACCAGCAGCACGCGGGTCTCGCCCTCGCCGGCCAGGGCGCGCGCCAGACCGACGGCGACGCGCGTCGCGCCCTCGCCGTGCCGGGTAGCGGTCACCGCGATCGTGCGCACGTCCGAGTAGGCGGGCGCGAACAGCAGGCTGGCGCGCAGGCGCTTGTAGTCGTCTTCTTCCTGGCCGCCGTTGCGCGCCGCCCGGGTGTCGACCGAATGGCCGTTTTCGCGGCTCCCGCGATCGCGGGACACCTCCCGCTCGCGCTCAGCGCGTTTCAGCGCGTCGTAGATCTTACTCACGGCCCCGTAACCTCGCCTGGCATCGTGCGTCAGTAGCCCAGCTGACGCAGCCGTTCCTTGGTCGACTGTTCCATATCGACCCTGACCGCTGACGCAACCGACACCTTGTCCCCAAACCGAGCCAACAGTCCCTGCAGCTCCCCCACGCTGTTTTCGCTCACCGCCCCGGGATTTTCCAGTAGATTTCGCTGTTCCTTGGCGTCGCTGGCCAAATCGTACAGCTCGGTCCGTTCTTGCCCCTTGGTCTCGTCACGGCTTTCCATGAGCTTCATGCCGCCCTTCCGCACCATGCGCGACGAATAGGTTCCCCCGTCGAACCACCAGTGCTCGGAAAACGCCGTCGGCGTCGCGTCCGGCGCGCCACTCGCGAACAGCGGTCGGCCGTCGAGCGCCTTGTCGTCGCTGGCGGTGCCATCGACCAACGCGACGAGCGTCGGGAACACGTCGACCAACATCGCCAGGTCGCTCCGCCGCGCGGCCGGCACGTGCCCCGGAAAGCGAAACAGCAACGGGACATGCACGACTTCGTTGTAGAGTTGGTTGCCGTGCCGCCAGTTGTGGTGCTCGTAGAACTCCTCGCCATGGTCGGCGGTCACCACCAGCAGCGTGCGGTCGAGCTGACCGCTGCGGCGGAGCGCCTCCACGAGGCGGCCGAGCTGCTCATCGGCAAAGGCGATGGCGCCGTCGTATTGGGCGATCAACGCGGCCCGTCCGGCGTCGTCCAGCGGAGCGGCGCTGTCGAAGTCGGTCTGCACTCGCGCCGGCGGCTTGATCGGCCCCTTGTGCCCGTCCCAGCCCGGCTCCCGGAACGGCCGCACGTATTCGGTCGGCGGGTCGTACGGGTCGTGTGGTCCGATGAGGTGCATGTACAGGAAGAAGGGCGGCTGGTTCGCCTGCTGGCCGATCCATTCCACCGCCGAGTCCGTGAGCTGCCGATCGCGCTCGGAGTTGCCGAGGTTGGTGCTGGCGCCCCAGAACGCGCGGCGCGCGAGGTCGAGGTGGGTGAAGCGGTCGGTCCGGCGGAGGAGGCGGTAGAGCACGGTCAGCTGCGGCCCCATGGCGCGGCCGCTCTCGAACTCGCCGAAGCCCTGGTCGAAGCGGAATTCCGGCGTGATCCACGGGTTGCCGGAGAAGGCCGCGGTGCGAAAGCCGCGCTCGCGCATCGCCTCGGCGAGCGTGTGCGCGTCGTCGGGCAGCGCGTCGCGGCTCGAGACGACGCCGTGGTGATGAACGAAGCGGCCCGTCATCAGTGACGCCACCGACGGCTTGGTCCACGGCGCCTGCGCGGTGACGCCGTCGAACAGCGTCGCCTCGTGTGCCAGGGCGTCGAAGGTCGGGCTGGTCGGCCGGTCGTAGCCGTAGGCGCCGAGGTGATCGGCGCGCAGCGTGTCGATGAGGACGACCACGACATTGAACGGCAGCTCGCGCTGCGCCGCGACGGCCGGCGCGGCCGGACTCGTGCGCGTCGTGCCGATCACGTTGCCGACGATGATCATCACCAGCGCGGCGACCAACGCCAGTCGCGGCGCCCGCATCACGAGCGGCACGATCAGCGCGAGGGCGAGCACCGCGCCGACGCTGCCGAGCAGGGAGACGGCGCTGCCGGCGCGCGGGAGATAGGCGAAGTTGAGCCACGGCACGATCAGCAGCACCGCCGCCAGCGTCGCCGCCACCGCGAGCGCGCCGCGCCGCAGCACCAGGCGCGCCATCGCCAGCAGGCCACCGGCCATCACGGCGTAGGCCAACCAGAGCGCGCCGCGAATCGGCCAGGCGAGCGGTGCGACGCCACCGACGTGGATGCGCAGGAGCTCGAACGCCTCGCCGACGCCGCCGCAGACGACGGCGAACAGGAGCACGGTTCCCCAGCCCACACGGCCACTGGCCGCGTCGGGACGCGGGGCAGACACAGATCCACTCACGAACGAATCCTCACGGAAGGCGCGACCCGAACGGGTCGCGCCGCTGCAGGAAGGTACGCCCCCGGGGAACGCATCCCGAGGGCGCCAGGCGTTACTTCTTCGCGTCGGCGACGGTGCCGAGCACCGGCAGACCGAGGTAGCGCTCGACGTCGCGCTCGAAGCGCAGGGTCCGGTTCAGGTACTCGAGCCCGAAGGCGCCGCCCAGGCTCACGGCCAGTCCCGAGATGATGGCCAGCAGCAGCGGCACCTTGCGATCGTCGGTGCGCTCGAGCGGCCAGTTGGGGCGCTCGACGACCGCGACGTTGACCAACTTGTGCTGGTCCATCGCGTCTTCGAGCTGCGCTTCCTGTCCGCGCTTCACGTAGAGATCCACCGCCGAGCGCTGGCGCTGCACTTCCTGGTCGAGGCGCTCGAACTCGAGCGCGCGCTGCTTCAGCGAGACCAACTGGCGACGCGTGCGATCGAGATCCTCGTCGAGCGCCAGCTTGCGGGCGCGGTTCTCGCGCAGGTTGGCCTCGAGGTTGAGCAGCTCGCTGAGCCGCGCCTCGTAGACCGGGTTGGCGGCGAAGGTCTCGCCGCTGACGGTCATTGGCTCGGTCACGGTGGCGTGACCGAGCTTCATCTCCAGCGCGTCGATCTCCGACTGGTTGTCGCGCACGTGGCGGTCGTTCTCGGTGTACTTCTGCAGCAGCGCGATGCGGTCCACCTGGCGGTCGACCAAGTGCTCCTGCACCTGGCGCACGAGCGGATTGACCTCCATCTGCTGGATGCGCTTGACGGTCTCCGGCTGGCTGGCGAGTTGCTCGCGCACGACGCGCAGCTTCTCCTCCGTGCCGGCGATGTTCGCCGTGCGGTCGCGCATCTCTGCTTCCATGCTGCCGATGCCGGTCACCGCGGCGCGGATCTCCTCGGCCGGCGACACGATGCCTTCGCGCAGCGAGAACTCGCTCAGGCTGTCCTCGGCGCGCCGCAGAGTCTGCAACAGCACCGCGCTCTGCTCCTCGTAGAAGCCGCTCAGCCCCTGCTGCGAGTGCACGATCGCGTGGTACGCGAGGTACTCGTCGATGATGCGGTTCACCACCTGTGCCGCCTGCGACGCATCGCCCGAGCCGAACTGGATCTGGATGACGTTCGAGTTGCGGATCGGGGTGACCTTGAGACGGTTCGCGATGCGCACCGCGCGCTCGCTGATGCGCTCGCTGTTGTCGGCGGCGTTCGCGATGTTCATCATGTTGCCGCCGGCGCGCGCCAACGCGAGCCCGCGCACCACCTGCTCGAGGAGCTGGCGGCTGCGGATGACGTACACCTCCGAGTTGACGATCGCTTCGTTCAGCTTCAGCAGCGCCAGGCTGTCCGCCTCGGTCGGCTGAATGGTGACGTCGGCGCGGTCGCTCGTGATCATCACCGTGCCGCGCGCCAGGAACTGGGGACCGCGCGAGAGCACGGCCAGGAGGCCGGAGAGCGCCACCACGGCGAAGAGGCCGGCGATCAACCGCCAGCGCTTGAAGACGACGTGGAGGATCTCGAACAACTGCTCCTTGGCGGTGGCGCTGCGGGTCTCGTGATGCCCGTTGCCGTTGCCATTGCCGTTGCCGTTACCATTGCCGTACCCGTTGCCGTTGCCGGACGACGACTGGTAGCCGTTGCCGTTGCCCTGCTCGTGGCCGACCTTGTAGCCGTTGCCCGCGCCGCTGGCCTGATAGCCGTTGCCGGCGCCGCCGGCGCTGGTCTGGTAGCCGTTGCCGCTCTTGGTGGTGCTCGCGCCCGTTCCGGTGCCGCTCGCGGTACCGGAGCCGCGGCCCGTCAGCATCGCTCCCGCTCGATAACCTGCCATCGCGACGCCCTCCGCCTACGGATTCAAGCCGACGCCGAGGCGCGGCATCGTCGGCATCAAGCCGCGAATGTAAAGGCGCACGAACGCGTTCGCGTCGCCGATGAATGTACGGGGAACTACGATCTGATCGTTCACAGCCAACGCCTGCAATTCGGGTGAGCCCTCTTTGATCTCACCGCTGAAGTCGAGACGGGTCGCTTCGACGCTATTGCCTTTGGTAGACACATGCAACACGCTGTCGATGCGTGCGACCTCGGTGAAGCCGCCGCGATCGATGATCGCCTGCATCGGCGTCATGCCGACGCGGAACAGCACCGGCCCAGGCAGTCGCACCTCGCCGGTGACGAACACTTTACGCGGTCCAAGCTGCGCGACGATCACCGTCACTTCCGGATCGCGCAGGTTCGTGCTCGACAGCGTCTCGACGTCGCGCGCGAGCTCCTCGGCCGTCTTGCCGCGCGCCTGCACTTCGCCGACGCCGGGAATCGAAATGTTGCCATCGGGATCGATTTCCAACTTCACATCCATCTCTGGTTGATAGGTGAACTTAACGCGCAGAATATCGCCTGGCTCGAGGCGATACTGGCCGGTGTCCACCAGGCTCGGCGCCAGCGGCTCGCTCACCGGCGGCAGCGGCGCTTCGACCGTCGTCGGAGTGCAGCCCGCCAGGATCCCTGCGAATAGCAGCGCGCTGGCCAGCGTCACGGCCGAACGCGACAGCCCGTCGGACCGACGCGGCCTGGCTTCCGCCAAGCGTTGCATCTGCTCCTTCATACCCAGCTCCATCTGGCGCCCGGGGCGTGAGGGCCGCTGCCGGCCGTCTTCACTGCCCACAACCACCTGTTCGTACACTTCCACCACATTATTCAAGACTCGAGTGAGGGCGAACCGCTCGCGGGCCACCGACCGGGCCTCGCGGCCCAGATGCGCCCCGAGGGCGGGATCGCGCACGACGCGCAACATGGCGCGGGCGAGCGCCCCGGAATCGCCGTCGTCGACCACCAGGCCCGTGACCCCATCGTCGATCGCGTGGGCACTGGCGCGGGCGTGGACGATCGGCCGGCCGAGGGCCATGTAGTTGAGAACTTTGATCGGGAAGCCCGACCATGACCCGCGTGGACAGACCAGCACGTCCGCCTGGGCGAGCCGCCGCAATCCGGACGCAAACGAGGGCGTTTCTTCCACGACGACGCCTGGCTGCCGCGTCAGCCGCTCGGCGCGCCGCGCGGTCCGGGGGTGCGCACCGCGGTGGGTCACCAGCACCAAACGCGCCTGCGGCTCGGCGGCGCGCAGCCGCAGAAACGCTTCCATCAGGCAGCCGAGATCTTGGTAGGGATCGAGGTTGCCGCCGTACATGACGAGCGGCGCCGCGCCGCGCCCGTTGCGTCCTTCGGTGTGAGCGGCCAGACGTGGCGCGGCCGGCGGCACGACCGTGATCTTACCGGCGGCGCCGCGCACCGCGAGGTACGCGGCGAGCCGATCGGACAGCGCGATCACGGCGTCGGCGGTGCGCGCCAGCCGGCGGTCGAACCACGCGCCGACGGCGCGTGCCAGACGTCGCGGTATCGAGCGGCGGAAGTAGCACGGCAACTCGTCGGCGAGCGCGTTGTGCGCGTGGTAGACGACCGGCACGCCGGTCAGCCAGCGCACCAGGAAAGCCACCAGCGGCGCCTCGACGTTGTGCGCGTGGATGACGTCGATGCGTTGGCGACGGACGACGCCGAGCAGCGTCCACGCGAGCATCAGATCGAGCACCACCTTCTGCCAACCGAACGGATGCGCGGTCCACAGCCCCGGCAGTTTGCGCACGCGGTGGATGGCGAGGCGCTCCACCGGCGCCAGGTGCTGCGCCGTCGGATACGTCACGACGTGGACGGCGTGGCCCGCCTGCGCCAGGCCAGAGGCGATCTCGCGCACGAGAACCTGCGAGCCGCGCAGGCTCGGGAACGGACAGGCCGCGACGACCGCGACGCGATAGCGACGCGCGAGGCTCATGCGAGGTACCCCAGCAGCTCGAGCCGCCGCTGCAGATCCGCGGTCTCGTCGGCGCCGTAGTCCGATTCGGGCTGCGTCCAGTTGGCTGGCGCCGCCGGCGACAGCGGCCCGCGGCGCAGCGCCGCGAGTGCGCGCCCGTCCCAGTCGGCGGGCGCGGGGACGTCACACAGCGCCATGACGGTCGGCGCCATGTCGGCGATCTGCGCGCCGTCGACGCAGCCCGGCTGGACCGGCGCGCCGCACAACATGAACAGGCCGTCGGGGCGGTGGCTGCCGCTCATGCCGGCGAGCTTGCCGCCGAGCGCAGCGGGGGCGAGCGCCTCGACCGCCGGACCGTCGGCGCCATAGCTCGGCACGCCGACGTACGAGTAGCCGCCCGGCGTCGCGAGCTCGAGCACCAGATCCGGCGCCATCGCGACGCACGGGCCGCCGTAGAGCTCGTCGCGGTGCCACACGTGCGCCACCACCCGCTCCCCGGTGGAGGGATCGCGCCAGTCCAGCAGCGCCGCGCGCAGCGACGTGCAGAGATCGCCGTAGTCGCGCACCGGCACGGTGCCGCAGCGGTCGCGCCCCTGCACGTTGAGCCAGATCGCGGGGAAGTAGTTGAGCTCCTCCGAGAAGGCGCGCGTCGCCGACCAGTCGATGCCGCCGAAGCGCACGCCGCTCTCGAGTCGGCTCGCCAACGCGCCGTCGCCGAGGCGGAAGCAGGCGGCCTGCCAGGATTCCGGGACCGCGCGCACCGCGGCGGCGCGCAGGCGCCCCGCCCACCGCGCCGCGGTGGCCCGCGGCGTGAAGCGGAGCAGATCCTGCTGCGCGAGCCACCGGTTCAAGCGCACGCCGGTCGTGCCGGCGCCACCGAAGCCGTGATCCGAAACCACCATCACCGTCGCATCGGGCGCCTTCGCCACGAGGCGGCCGACGGCATCGTCGAGCGCGATGTACACGCGGCGCAGCGGATCGCCGAGCACGGCCGCGTGCGCCGCATCATGGCGGGGCGAGCGCGGGTCGTGCAGCGCCCAGAAGTGATGCGCGGCGGTGTCGGACTCACCGAAGAGCAGCATGAGGCAGTCCCACGGCTCGCGATCGAGCAGCCGGCTGGCGAGTGTCACCTTGCGGTTGATGCCGTCGCACAGCCGCCGGCACGCATCCTCGTGCCAGCCCGGGCCGATGCTGAACTCCTGGAAGTCCGCGAACGGAAACCCGCCAGCGGCAGCGACCTCATCGGCGAACGCCGGCGGATAGACGAAGCGCTCGTCGGCGCGCGTCGTCACCGGGGTGTCGAATCCGCTGACCATGTACCCGTTGATGGGCTCGGGTGGATACGTGCCGGGCAGTCCGAGGACGCTGACGCGCCGGCCTGCGTCGCTGAGCAGCCGCCAGATCGTCGGCGCCTTGCGGTACGTCGCGTTGACGAAGCGCACGCGATACTCGCCGCGCTCGCGCCGGGTGAAGTCGAACACGCCGTGCCGGCCGGGATTCACGCCGGTCATGAAACTCGTCCAGCTCGGGAACGTCGCCGCCGGCACGGTCGACGCGAGTCGGCCCCACGCCCCACCGCGCTGCAGGCGCGCGAGGTGCGGCAGCCGTCCCTCGGCGATCCACGGCTCGACGAGGTCGAGCGTGGCGCCGTCAAGCCCCAGGATCAGCAGCATGCGTCCCCGCGGTGCCGCCGGCCGCGTTGCGGCCGCGCACGATGCGCGATTTCATCTGGTCGAGTTGCGCGAGCATGTCGGCGACGCGACCACTCTGGTCGCTGGCGACGTTCGACGCCTCACGTGGATCGGTGGCCAGGTCGTAGAGCTCATGCGGCGCCAGCCCGCGCGGATTGCCGGGGTTGGCGGTGATCAGCTTCCAGTCACCGGTGCGCAGGGACGTGAGCTTGTTGCCCTCGAGGTCCTCTTCGGCGAGCAACGGCTCCGTCACGGTCCCGGTGAACAGATCGATGCCCTGGAAGGTGGCGGGCGCCGTCGCGCCGGCGGCCGCGACCAGGGTCGGCGCGATGTCGAGCGAGCGCGCCAGGTCGGTACGCACGCGGCCGGGCTCGGGCTCGGTGGGGCGCTTGATGATCAACGGCACGTGCAACGCCTCTTCATAGAGTGTCGTCCCGTGCCACCAGCCGCCGTGCTCGTGGAACTCCTCGCCGTGGTCGGCGGTGACGGCGATCACGCTGCGGTCGTACAGTCCCTGCGCCTTCAGGCGGTCGAACAGCTCGCCGAGGTAGTGGTCGTGGTAGCGCACGCCCTCCATGTAGAGATTGTGCAGCTCGTCGCGCTCGGTGCCCGGCGGATCCGGCGTCGACACTCGCGCGATCCCGTGACCGTTGTACGGAATCTCGAAGTACGGGTCGTGCGGGTCCATATAGTGCACAAAGAGGAAGAACGGCTCCGGCGGTTTGCTGCCCAGCCACGCCTCGACGTGTTGATCGACCACGTGCGCGTCCTGGTAGAAGTTCTCGAACCAGATCTTGTCCGACATCTTCTCGCGCGCGGCGCGGAGCCCTTTGTACACGGCCAGCTTGGTCGCCGAATCGGTGGCGCCGAAGTAGAAGCTCGGCTCGAGGTAGTGGAACTCGTCGAAGCCCTGCTGGAAGTTGAAAATCGGGGCGACGTTGATGTTGGTGGTGAACGCGGTGGTCCAGTAGCCCTGCCCCTTCAACACCTCGGCGATGGTGTTGGCGTCGTTGGGCAGGATGTCCATCTTGTGCTCGGTGCCATGCACCGACGGGTATTCGGAGGTGAGAATCGTCGCGATCGACGGCCGCGTCCACGACGCCTGCGAGAATGCGTGATCGAAGGCGACGCCGTCCTTGTGGATGGTGGCGAAGCCACCCGGCTGTTCGGCGACGGTACCGGCGGCGTCGCTGCGCAGCGTGTCGACAATGACGAGGATGACGTTCGGCTTGCCGGCGGCCGCGGCGCTGGCGTGCCGGTCGACAGGCTTCTCGCCGGTGCGATCGGTCGCCGCGCCGATCGCCCAGGCGCCGGCCGCCAGGATGGCCAGCGCGAGGGCCGGTCCCCATACCCCGAGGGTTCGGGTGGCACTCCGCGCCGCCAGCAGCGCGATCAGCGCCGCGAGCACGGCGACGACGACGAGGGCGCCGTACGTCATGGCGCCCAGGCTCGACGCGAAGGTGAGCCCTTCGTCGAACAGGCGCTGGTTGATCTGATAGCGCGTCACCGCGAAGGCGAGCGGCAGCATGCCGGCGAACGCGCCGACCTGCGCCAGCGCTACGTCGTCGGCGCGCCCGCGCCGCAGGAGCTGCCAGAGGACGCCGGCGGCCACGCCGAAGCCGGCGCCGATGGCGCCGTACGAGAGCACGCCGAAGAGGACGAGCCAGTATTCGTCGTTGGCTGCCGAGGTCCAGGTGACCAATGCGGACTCGGCAATGCCGACCAGCGCGCCGCCGAGGCCACCGGCGAGCAGGGCGCCGAGGAATCCGCGCACGTATCGAATCAGTGTCTGCATACGTTGTCTGCGTCCTATCGCAACGGGCTGCTTGTCGGGCGGCGCACGTGGCTCCGCCCTCTCGATCCCGAGCCGCTTCCCTTCTTCTCGCTGTGTGTGTCGCGGGCCCCCCGCAGCCGACGTGCCCACCAGACGCCCGAGCCGGATGGCTACGCGCGTCGCTTTGCCCGCACTTGCTCCGCCGACCTTGCCCGTCGACGGTGCACCGATATGTCGTCGTCGAAATCGATCGCGCGTCGCCCTCAGGCGTGCGCCACGTGCTCCACGAGCTGCACCGGCACGGTGACCTGGGTCCGCCGCCGCAGGAGCTCCATCAGGATGCGCACACGCGCCTGGCCGCTCACCTCGCCCTGGACGACGCCCATCAGCCCGCCGAGCGGGCCGCGCACGATGCGAACCACGTCGCCATCCTGGAAGGTGCGCACCATGCGCACGACGCCCTCCACACCGCAGCGCTCGCGAAGAAAGTCCACCACCGCCGGATCGACCGCAGCCGGCACTTCACCGAAGGCGACGAAGTTGCGCACGCCCGGCGACCAGATGACGCTGTTGTACTGGCTGAACAGATCGATGCACGCGAACAGATAGCCGGGGAAGAGCGGACCGATCGTCGGTTCGCCGCGCGCGCCGTCCGATTCGAGAATGCGCGGCAGGAACGTCTCGACGCCGCGCCGCAGCAGTTGCTCCTGCGCGTACTCCTCTCGCCGCGGCTTGCTGCGCACGACGTACCAGTGGCGCGTCTCGCTCATCGATCCATCACTCCGCCATCTGGGCGATGCGCGTGTCCTCGCGCACCACTCGTTGCAGCTGTTCGCCGACGGACTGGGCCGTCTGCCGACTGTCGAGGTCGGCGATCACGACGCGCCAGACCGCGCGCCCACCGCCGAAATTGGCCCTGCCGACGCGGGCGTCGAAGCCGTGCTTGCGCAGCGCCTTGCCGATCTCGCGCGCCTTCCCTTCGGCCGGCGTCGACATCAGCAACAGGGCGTACTTGTTGTCGGGCTGCTGGAGCATCGCCAGCCCCTGGAGTTCCGGCAGTTTCAGCTCCTGACCGACCGCGATGATGTCGATGTCGCGAATCGACGGGTTGGCCATCTTCATCAGATCGAGCACCGTCGGGCTGGCCTGTCCGTACGTCTGGCTGGCGATCTGCGAGATCGAATCCCCCGGCTTCACCATCACGTGCTGGTAGGTAGGCAACGCCAGGCGCAGATCGTCGGCCGATTCGAGCACGCCGGGGACCGGCGTGGGCACGGCGACGACCGCCGGCGGCGGCACCGCGACTTCCGGCGCCAGCGCCACGCGCTGATCGGGCGCCACGGCTGCCGGCGCGGCGGGGGCCGCACCATGCTGCGCGTCCGTCGCGCCCGCGGCGGGTGGCGGCGCGGCGGGCGCCGCCTGGGGCGCGGCCGGCGCCGCCGGTGCCGCACCACCGCCACCGGGAGCGACCTCAGCGGCCGTCGGCATGTCGTTCATCGCGCCGTCCAGCGCCGCCTTCACGGCCGCGGCGTGCGCCTCGGCGTTGTCGCGCTCCGCCTGCTGGGCCGCCTCGCGCGCCGCGATCGCCGCGGCTGGGCCGATGGGCGGTGCGACGGCCGGCGCGACGTCCTCCGGCGCGCCGGCGCCGGGACCACCGGCCGCCGCCGCGGCAGCATCTTCGGCCGGCGCCGACCCGTCATCGGTCTTCGGCGCGGCGCCGTCGTTGGGCTGTCGCTGCACGCGCGGCGGCGCGTCGGGGCGCGACCCCGGTTGCACGACCTCCAGGGGCGGACGGTCGTTCGAGGCGTGGTCGGCGCCGGCGTCGCGGCGCAGCAGGCTGCGGCCGACGGACAGCAGGCCGATCACCAGCGCCACCACGACCACCGCGACGATGCCCAACGCCGACACGCCGCGCCGGCCGCGCGGCGCGCTGTCGACGGCGACCGGGCTCGTCGGCGCCTCGATGACGTCGCCGGCGAGGCCGCGCGATTCGACGGTCAGTAGATCGGCCGCCGCCTCGTTCACGACTTCGGCGGCGATCCGTCGTTTGCCGAGCGCGTACCCGATCACCAGCGCGTTGTCGCAGACGATGTTGACGAGACGGGGAATTCCCGCGGAAATCTCGAAGATGCGCTCCTCTGCGTCGCGCGTGAACAGCTTGGTGTCGGCGGCGCCGGCGGCGGTGAGCCGCGCCTGGATGTACTCGCTCAGCTCCTCGCGGCTGAGCGGCAGCAGTCGGCAGTTGACGGCGACGCGCTGGCGCAGCTGGCGGAGGCCGGGGTTGCCGAGCTTCTGGCCCAGCTCCGGCTGTCCCGAGAGGACGATCTGGAGGATCTTCTCCTTTGCCGTCTCGAGGTTCGACAACAGGCGCAGGTCCTCCAGCACCGAGTAGTCGAGGTCCTGCGCCTCGTCGATCAGCAACGCGACGTTGCGGCCCTTGCCCAGCTCCTCGAGCAGGAACTGGTTCAGGCGCTGCAGCATGTAGAGCCGCTTGCCGTTGTGGACCGGCAGGTCGAACTCGCCGAAGATGTACTCGAGGATCTCGTCGAACGTGACGTTGGTGTTGAAGACGAACACCGTGCGCGTGGTCTGGTCGAGGTCGTCGAGCAGCTTCTTCAGCAGCGTCGTCTTGCCGGTGCCAGCTTCGCCGATCAGCGTCACGAAGCCTTTGCGCTGGGTGATCCCGTAGTGCAGCGACGCGAGCGCCTCGCGGTAGCGCGCGTTCAGGTAGAGGAACTTGGGGTCGGCCGTGACGTTAAACGGCCGTTCCTGCATCTGGTAGAAATCGCAATACATGGTCAGTGCGCCCGGCCGTTGTGGCGGTAGTCGTCGGCGCGCAGGCCATGCGCTTTGATCTTGCGGTGCAGCGTTGCCTGGTCCACCGAGGCGTGGCGCGCGCAACGCGCGATGCCGCCCTGGTACTGATTGAGGAGCTGCGCGAGGTAGTCGCGTTCCGCGCCCTTGAGAAATTCGCGTAGCGGCAGGTGGTAGTGGCCGCCGGGGCCGCGCCGCCCGTCCAACTTGCCGGTGGTCGGGACGTCCACCTCTTTGATCGTGTCGCCCTTGGCGCGCAGCACCGCGCGCTCCATCACGTTGGACAGCTCGCGGATGTTGCCCGGCCAGTCGTACCCCATCAGCTGGTTGATGGCGCGCTCCGTCAGCCGATTGAGCCCCTTCTCCTTCGCGAGCTCGTTGCTGCGCAGGAACTCGGCGACGAGGAGCGAGATGTCCTCCCGCCGCTCGCGCAGCGGCGGGAGGGCGATCGGCACGACGTTGATCCGGTAGTAGAAGTCCTCGCGGACGCGGCCGTCGCGCACCAGCTTGGCGAGATCGACGTTGGTCGCCGCGACCACCCGCATGTCGACCTGCACGCGGCGGTTGCCGCCCAGGCGCTCGATGGCGCGCTCCTCGAGGACGCGCAACAGCTTGGCCTGCATCGGCAGCGGAATGCTCTCCACCTCGTCGAGGAACAGCGTCCCGCCGTTGGCCAGCTCGACCTTGCCGACGCGTTCGGTCATCGCGCCGGTGAAGGCGCCGCGCTCGTAGCCGAACAGCTCGCTCTCCATCAGCGCTTCCGGCACCGCCGCGCAGTTGATGGCGACGAAGCGCGACCCGCGGCGCTTGCCCTGAAAGTGGATGGCGCGCGCGGCGAGCTCCTTGCCGGTACCCGACTCGCCGGTGATCAGCACGGTGACGTCGTTGCGCGCCAGCATTTCGAGGGTCGCGAAGATTTCCAGCATCGCCGGGTTCCGGCTCACCATGTTGGCGAACGAGAAGCGGTCCGACAGCTGCTGGCGCAGGTACTCGATCTCGTCGATCAGCCGCCGCCGCTCGAACGCCTTGCGCACCGCGTGCAGCAATTCCTCGGGCTGGAACGGCTTGGTGATGTAGTCGACCGCGCCCTGCCGCATCGCCTCGACGGCGTTCTTGATGCTGCCGTAGCCGGTGATCATGATCACGTCGACATCCGGCCAGTGCTCGCGCACGTCCTTGGTGAGCGCGATGCCGTCGCCGCCGCCGATGCGGACGTCGACCAGCGCCAGCGCGAAATCGCGCGCCGCCAGGCTCTGCATGGCGTCGGTCACGCTCGCGACGCACTCGACCTCATAGGGCTGCGCGGCGAACAGCGATTCCAACTCCTCGCGAATCAGCGGGTCGTCGTCGACGACCAGCAGGCGCTGTTCGATCGCGTTCATCGTCCTCAGCCCGCCACCGGAAGGGTCACCGCACACCCGCCGCCGGCCTCCTGGCGCAACTCGCCGCCCTGCAGATCGATCAACCGCCCGGCCACCGCGGCGGCCAGAGCGCCCTGCGCACCTGGCGGCGTCGACTCGGCGGCGCCGCGCACCGTGAACTCGACCCGCTCGGCCGCCGCATCGTGCATGACGGCCACCGCGAATGGCCCAGCCCAGCTGCGCGATTCCACCAGCAGCTGGAAGCTGCGCCCGAGGGCTCTGGGGTCGGCCAGAACGCGAATCGCCGGCACTCCCGCCACGGCGACCTCGACGCCCTGCCCGCGCAGATGCGCCGCCAGGCTCTCCGCCACCCGCTCGGCGTCCGTGGGTTTCAACTCGACGTCGACCGGCGACACGTAGCCAAAGAGCAGGTCGAGCAAGCGCTCGAGATCGGTCAACGCCGCCTCGAGGCGCTCGCCGTGGGCACCCATTTCGGTGTGCGCCGAGCGCGCCGCGTGGTGCATGCGCTGGAGCAGGTTGCCAACCGCATGCTCGACGTCGTGCAACACGTCCTCTCGCACGGCGATGAGACGCTCGTCGACGCACGCGTCGCGCGCCGCCATCGCAGTCGAGTCTTTGGCATTACCCCCAGGCATGTCGCGTATCGCCAGTCGTGAATTCACCGCCGCTCCCTCGTTGCCCGACATGCTTTATGCGTGCCGACAACGTGGCGACGATGCGCCCTAGATTCGTCCGTCAACGCCCCGTCACAGTCTCGCAAATCTGTCTGCCCACAGCCGCAGTCCTGCAATGGCCTTCTGACTGAGCTACCACGCGTTCCTAAACTTTTTCAAGGAAATTGTCTTGGATGGGCTCGGGGGCGGTCTCGGGCGTCACAAAGGGAAAAATCCATTGACTTTTTCTGGCGAAACTCGGTATGTGCATTTTTGAGCACAGCGCCCGAGGGCTGGCTGGGGTTGATGTGGCGGTTGGGGAGGTTCAGGCGTGGCGCTTCACCACATTCTGGTCGTGCACGACTCTCCTGCGGTTCGGGAGACGGTCGGAATCCTCCTGGCGGGGGATTTCGAGGTGCAGGGCATGGAGGTGGACCAATATCTGTCGCGGCGGGCATTTGACCCGGTGCCGCGGCTGCTGATTGCCGCGCCGGGTATCGGTAGCCGCCCCCTTCCAGAGGGCGCGGCGGTATTGTGGGTGGACGACGGCAGCGGGCGGTTGCCCGATGGCACGGTCCTCTCCCGCCAGTTCTCGCCGCGCGAGCTTCGCCGCCAGGTGGCGGCCGCCCTCGCCCGGGTCCACCCCGCCGATCCGCCACCGGCGCCTGGTACCCGCCTCGAGCCGCCGTTCGTGCCCGGGGATGCCGCGCGCACCCTCGCCGAAGCGGTTCGGAGTCCCCTGCCGCTGCACCTGGCCGGCGAGCCCGGCGTCGGCAAGCGCTCCATCGCCCGGGCCGTTCATGCGGCGCATGGACGGGGACAGTTGGTGACCATGGAGGCCGAAGACGTCGCCGCCATCGACGAGCTGCCCCCGGATACGACGACCCTGTTCCTCACCCGCGTCGATGCCCTCTCGCCGTCGGCCCAGCAGCGGCTCCTGGGCGCGCTCGGGCCGACCGGGGACCTGCGTGCAACGGACGGCTCGCCGGTCCGTCTCGTCACCGCCACCACGGCCGATCTCGGCGAGGCGTTGGACGGCGGGCGCTTCTCCCCCGAGCTCTACTACCGCCTGACCCTGCTGTGCGCCGAGCTGCCGCCCCTGCGCGAACGGCCGGAAGACATCCCCGCCCTCGCCCACCGCCTCGTCGCCGATCTCGCGGACGCCCTCGGTCGCCCGCCCGCCGCGCTGTCCGAGCGCGCGCTCGAGCGACTCACCAACTACCTCTGGTTCGGCAACGTGTCCGAGTTGGAGGCGGTGCTCGCCCGCACCCTGGCGCTGGGGCGCCACGCCTCGATCGACGCCGACGACCTCGCCTTCGACGGTGCGCGCCTGCCCCGGCCGCGCAACGCCGGACCGGCCGATGCCGACGGGCGCGCGCCGCTGGGCGCGCAGCAGCTGGACCTCATCATCAATGAGCTGGCGCACGAGTTCAAGAACCCGCTGGTGACGCTGAAGACCTTCGCCCACCAACTCCGCCGGAGCCTCGGGAGCAGCGAGGATGCCGAGCAGGCGGCGCGTCTCACCGGGGAAGCCGTCGAACAGATCGACCAGACGTTGGAGAACCTCCTCGAGTTCACCCGGCTCGCCGAACCGGCGCCGCAGACGCGGCCCCTGTCGCAGTTGCTCGACCCGATCCTCGAGGAGTGCCGCTTCGTCCTGGCGCCACGCGGTGTGCGCGTCGAGCACGATGCGCTGCCCGCCGTGTCGGTGCGCGCCGATCCGCAGCAGCTGACGTACGCCTTCGGCAACCTCATCCGCGCCCTCGGGCGCGACCTGGGGCGCGGCAGCACCCTGCACATCGGCTTCGCGCCGCCCGCCACCGTCACCGTGCGCCTGCCGCAAGGCGCTGACCCACTCGGCAACCACCTGGCCGTCCTTCTCGGACGGACCGCCGACACGACGGCCACCCCGCCGCTGGGTGTCGCCATCGCCAATGCCGTCCTCGGCCGCAACGGCGCGCAACTCGCCGTCGACGCCGAGGATCCCGCCACCGTCCTCGTCCGCTTGCATGCAACGGATGCGGCCACAAACCTGAAGCCGGCCATGGGTACGACGAATGGATCAGCCTCGAGTTCTCATCGTTGACGACGAACCCAGCGTACGTGAATCGCTGCGCCTGATCCTCAAGGATCGCGCCGCGGTCACCCTGGCCGATAGCGGCGAGGCAGCGCTGACGAACCTCGAGCAGCACCCGTTCGACGTGGTGCTGCTCGACATCCTGATGCCGGGGCTCGACGGGCTCGAGGTGCTCGAGCGCTTGCGCGCCCGCAGCGCCTCGTCCCAGGTCATCATGCTCACCGCCACGAAGACCGTGAAGACGGCGGTGCAGGCAATGCGACTCGGCGCCTTCGACTACGTCACCAAGCCATTCGACGTCGACGAGCTGCTGATCATCGTCGAGCGCGCCGTGCAGTCGTCGGCGCTGATGCAGGAGGTCAGCGCCCTCCGCACCGAGGTGGGCCAGCGGTACAGCTTCGACAACGTCATCGGCCGCTCCCCCGGGATGCAGGCCGTGCTCGACACGGTCTCGCGCGTCGCGCCGCTCAAGACCACCGTGTTGCTCACCGGCGAGAGCGGCACCGGCAAAGAGGTGATCGCCAAGGCGGTGCACTACAACAGCCCGCGCACCAACGGCCCGCTGGTGGCGATCAATTGCGCGGCCATCCCCGAGAACCTGCTCGAGAGCGAGCTCTTCGGCCACGAGCGCGGGGCCTTCACCGACGCCCACGCGCGCAAGCTCGGCCATTTCGAGAGCGCGCACAAAGGCACCATCTTCCTCGACGAGATCGGCGAGATGAATCCCGCCACTCAGGCCAAGCTGCTGCGCGTGCTGGAGACCGGCTCGTTCAGCCGCGTCGGCGGCGCGCAGCCGGTCACCGTCGATGTGCGCGTCGTCGCCGCGACCAATCGCGACCTCGACAAGGGCATGAAGGACGGCAGCTTCCGGCCCGATCTCTACTTCCGCCTCAACGTCGTCGCGATCCACTTGCCGCCGCTCCGCGACCGCCGCGAGGACCTGCCGCTGCTCATCCGCCACTTCCTCCAGCGCAAAAGCAGCGAGCTGGGCCTTCCGGAAAAGCGCTTCTCGCGCGACACCACCGACGTGCTGCTGCGCTATCGCTGGCCGGGCAACGTCCGCGAGCTCGAGAACATCATCGAGCGCGCGCTGGCCCTATCGCTCGGCAGCGAGCTGACCCTCGAGGATCTGCCGCCGCACCTGACCACGACCACGCCCGAGCCCGAACCGGTCCGCGTCGCCGTCAGCGCTGCCACCACCAACGGCGGCGCATCCCTCGCCGACGCCGTCGACCGCCTCGAGCTCCTGCTCATCACCGACGCTCTCGTGAAGGCCGAGCACAACCAGACCCGCGCCGCCGAGATACTCGGCACGACCCGGCGCATCCTCAAATACAAGATGGACAAGCTCGGGATCCGCGAAGAGGACGGCAACGATCACGCCTAGTTAGGCACCGGCGCCCTGGCGGCCTACCGCTGCCCGATCATTGCGGGCGAGCACGGCGCCGACGACGAAGCTCTTCGCGCACATCGACGACGCGGCCACCCGTGGCTGCATCGATTGAGGGGTTATCTGCGACCTTGTGAGCGCGAGGGGAGTCGCTACCGCAGGGCCGTCGTGTTTTCGGGACGCATATTCGCTCCGCAGCCCCGCATCGGAGAATCCAGGGCATCGATGCCGCGGATGCGTGTCCGGTAGTCATTGTCCGACGCGACCCGGCGGCGCTAGCGGGATCCCACGACATCCCGAGACGCCATCGACGTGCGGCCAGCCGACGGCCAGCGCGACCGAATTGACGACCGTCATTTTTGTGCCTGGTCGCCGTACGGATTTGTGCATCGACAGATCCGGCAGCGGTATGCGGTGTTTGCTGCAATCAGACCATCCATGGAGCATTTTGCAGCTTTTCAAGGATGTTACACGTCATATTCCATGCGTTTCGCTCACCCCATCGTGTGTAAAGAAACCTTGCACTTCCCTTGGCACGCGCAATGCTTTTCGCGGTGCATCCACGCGGGGGGAAGGTTGGAACTAGCAATGGATAGTCGCGCTTCACTGCTGATCGTCGATGACGAGAGGGGTCCGACCGAATCCCTGCGGATGGTCTTCAAGTCGGAGTTCGAGGTCTACACGGCGCCCGGCGGTCATGAGGCCCTCGAGATCCTGCAGGCCCAGCCGATCGATATCGTCACCCTCGACCTGCGTATGCCAGGCATGCCGGGCGTCGAGGTGATGGAGCACATCAAGCGGCACGATCCGGACATCGAGATCATCGTCGTCACCGGCTACGCGTCACTCGATTCAGCGGTCCGTGGCCTGCGCAATCAGGTCTTCGACTACGTCACCAAGCCCTTCGACGTGCCGCAGATCTCGACCCTGGTGCACCGCGCCCTCGAGCGCCGTCGCGAGTCGCTGCGCGCCCGCCGGGTCAAGGACGACTTCCTCGCCAACCTCTCACACGAGCTGCGCACGCCGCTCAGCGCCATCATCGGATACAACTCGATTCTCACCGAGGAGCTGCACACCCGCCTCAACGAGGATCAACGCGTTGCCTTCGACCGTATCCAGGCGAACTCCCAGAAGCTCCTCAACCTGATCGAGACCGTCCTGCTGCTCAACTCGCTCGACGCCGGCGAGATGCGCCTCACCCTGTCGACCTTCGACGTGCGCGAGACGCTGCGCCGCGTCGCCCGCCAGTTCGCCGCCGCTGCCCGCCAGCGCGGCCTCGGCCTGTCCGTCGAGGGCGAGCTGACGCCGATCTGGGCCACCAGCGACGAGCACAAGCTGGAGCGCGTCCTCTGGGCGCTGATCGACAACGCGGTGAAGTTCACGCCGGACGGTTCGATCGGGCTCGGCGCCCACCTCTCCGCCGACCGCAGCCGCGTCGAGATCAGCGTCCGCGACACCGGCGTCGGCATCCACAACACCGACATCGCGCAGCTGGTCGAGGACATCGTGCCCGCGCCGACCGCCCGCGCCCGCGGCCTCGGCCTCGGCCTGCGCATGGCGTCGCGGCTGACCGATTTCCTCGGCGGCTCCCTGCGGGTGCGTGGCGAGCAGAGCGGCGGCACGCACTTCACCATTTCCATCCCCGTACTGGTCTCCGACCCCCATGAGCCGACGGTGCACAATGCCTGAGTTCCGACGCGAAACGTATCTGCTCTGCCGGCGCTGCGGCGCCCTCACCCCGCTGACGCCGAGCGCGCCGTGGCCCGCCAGCGACGACGACCTCGCCGATCTCGCCGCCTTCCGCGCCGAGCATCAGGCACACGCGGTCGAGGTCGCGACGCGCATCGACGAGCCGGCGCGCACCGACCGCCCCGCGTGGGACCCGCTCGCGACGCGCTGGTTCCATGTCGTGGTCGACCGCGAGGTGCTGGTCGTCTACAGCAGCCGTTCCTCGATCGATGAACCGCGCGGCTATTCGTTGGCCGAGGGCGATGCCCCGTCCACGACGAGCCGCATCGACGTCGACGAGCCCCTGCTGCGCCGCGCGCTGGATCGGCACTTCTACCCGCACGTCATCCGTCCCGCCCAGCTGGACGCCTTCGTCACCACCGTGCGCGACCTGCTGGCGCCGGTGGATCCGGCAGAGATCGACATCGCCTTCGACGATCCGTCGCTTCCCGACGCCGGTATCGGCCCCTTCCCCGAAGGCCTGGCGGAGCACCTCGTCGAGCGCTGCGCGAATCTCTTCGATCCGGTCGGCCTCGAGCGTGCGCGCAGCTTCATCCGCGACCATCGCGCCGAGGACGGCGCCCTCGCGGTGCGCGTGCACCGAATCCTCGCCATCCGCGCGGCCTGAACCGTCAGCGCAGCGCCGCCATCGTCGCGCGGAGCCCGCGTCGGCGCGGCCCGCGCGTCGATCTTCGCCTTCCGCATCGCCGCCATGCGGGTCGCGTACCCCCAGCCCTGGACACCAGCGTCCGGAGCCCCAGCGCCAGGATCGGTATGGTGAGGCCGTGCGCAGCCACGGGACCTCCCTTCGCGGCCGCCCTCAGGCCCTGCCCCGCATGGCTCGCACGCGCGCGTGGCGCGGCGCTGCACCTTGACTCGCTCTTCCGGGCGCCCATATAACGACTGCGCTCGTCACGACGGCGGGCGCGCCCATGCACGGGATGTTCGAAACGGATGCTGCCGGCCGGCAGCTCGACGCCGTCGACGCCGCCAGTCGCCGCGCCATCGACCGCGCCCTGAGTGGCGAGTCGATCGACGACGACGCGGCGCTGCACCTCCTCGACGGGCCCGCCCCTCTCGCACCGATCCTCGCGGCCGCCGGCGCGCTGCGTACGCGGCACAAGGGGCGCGTGGTCACCTACTCGCCCAAGGTTTTTCTGCCGGTCACCAATCTGTGTCTCGACCGCTGTTCGTACTGCACCTTCCGGCACGATCCGGATTCCCCCGCCGCCTGGACGATGCTGCCCGAAGAGGTGCGCGACTGGAGCCGCCGCGGCCAGGCCCTCGGCTGCATCGAGGCGCTGATGTGCCTCGGCGACAAGCCCGAGCGCGCCTACAAGTCGTACCGCCGCACCCTCGCCGTTCTCGGCTGCGAGACCACCATCGAGTACGTCGCGCAGTGCTGCCGGGTCGCCCTCGACGAAGGGCTCCTGCCGCATACCAACGCCGGCGTCATGACGGGCGACGAGCTGGCCGCCCTGCGCCCGCTGAACGTCAGCATGGGCCTCATGCTGGAATCGGTCAGTGAACGCCTGCGCGAGCGCGGCGGTGCCCATCAGCAGGCACCGGACAAGGAGCCCGCCGTCCGCCTGGCGATGCTGCGTACCGCAGGCGAGTTGCGGATCCCGTTCACCACCGGCATCCTCATCGGCATCGGCGAGACGCGCGCCGAGCGCGTCGCCAGCCTACGCGCCATCGCCGACCTGCAGTCGGCGTACGGGCACATCCAGGAAGTGATCATCCAGAATTTCCGCGCCAAGCCCAGCACTCGTATGGCGGCGGCGCCCGAACCCGAGAGCGCCGACATGGCGCGCACCATCGCGGTGGCGCGCCTGATGATGCCGGCGATGAACATCCAGGCGCCGCCCAACCTCAGCCCGCTGGATCACCGGCTCTTTCTCGCCGCCGGGATCAACGACTGGGGCGGCATCTCGCCGCTCACCCTGGACTACGTGAACCCGGAAGCGCCCTGGCCGCAGGTCCAGGCCCTGGCCGCGACCTGTCGCGACGAGGGTTTCACGCTCGCACCGCGCCTGCCGGTCTACGACGAGTACGTCGATCGCCCGGGGTGGCTCGACGAGGGTATGCGCCGCCGCGTACACTCGCGAGCGTTGGAGGAAGGAGCCCGCCATGTGGGATGACGTTCGCGCCGCCGTCTACGATCCGCGTACGCTCGCCCAACTGCTCGGTGCGGCGACCCCCGCGACCGCCGCGATGCTCGATCGCGCGCTCGCCGGCGGCGAGCTCGGCGCCGACGAGGGCGAGCACCTCCTGCAGGTCGCCGGCGACGATCTCGCCGCGCTGGTCCGCGCCGCCGATCACGTCCGCGCCACCGACGTCGGCGACGAGGTCACCTACGTCATCAACCGCAACATCAACTGGACCAACGTCTGCTTCGTCGGCTGCCAGTTCTGCGCCTTCGCCGTGCTCCGCAAGGACGAGACCGCCTACAACCACTCGATCGACGACGTGCTGGTGAAGGTGCAGGACGCCGTGCACCGCGGCGCCCACGAAGTCTGCATGCAGGGCGGCATCAACCCCGAGAGCGACGCGTTCTTCTATCGCGACCTGCTGCTGGCCATCCGCGAACGCTATCCGCGTCTCCACGTCCACGCCTTCTCGCCGATGGAGGTCATGTACGGCGCGCGCCGCACCGGCATGACGTACCGCGACTACCTGACGATGCTGCGCGACGCTGGCTTGGGCACGATCCCCGGCACCGCCGCCGAGATCCTCGACGACGACGTGCGCGAGATCCTCAGCCACAAGAAGGTGGACGTGCGGACGTGGATCGAGATCATCACCACCGCCCACGAGCTGGGCCTGCGCTCGAGCTCGACGGTGATGTACGGCCACGTGGAAACACCGGGCCACGTCGCCCGCCACATCGCGCTGCTGCGCGATGTGCAGAAGCAGACCGGCGGCTTCACCGAGTTCGTGCCGCTCCGCTTCATCCACACGCTGACCCAGCTCTACGCCAAGGGCCTGGTGACGCCGCCGCCGGTCGGCCTGCTCGACCTGCGGGTCTACGCCACCTCCCGCCTGATGCTGCGCGGCTGGATCGACAACCTGCAGACGTCGTGGGTGAAGCTCGGCCCCGAGCTGTCACAGCTCACCCTGCTCGCCGGCTGCAACGACTTCGGCGGCACCCTGATGGAGGAGTCGATCTCCAAATCAGCAGGCGCGGACTTCGGCGAGTATCTGCCAGAGGCCGACATCGTCGCCCTGATCAGCGCCGTCGGGCGCATTCCCTCACAACGGACGACCACCTATGGGCGGATTGCGCCGGACGGCGCCAGGCAACCGGGTCGCGGCGCTGGCTGGCGGAGTGGGAGCGGCGCGGTTTCTCCGGGGCCTGTGCTCGCTTCTTGATCCCGCACTGCTGACGATCATCGGCAACACGGCCGACGACGACACCTTCTTCGGCCTGCACGTCTCGCCCGACCTCGACACCGTCACCTACACGCTGGCGGGTCAGATCGGCGCGCACGGCTGGGGTCTTGCCGACGAGAGCTTCACCGCGCTGGAGGCGCTCGGCCGCTACTACGCCGACACCTGGTTCCAACTCGGCGACCGCGATCTCGCCACCCACATCTATCGCACCGACGAACTCGGCCGCGGCCGGACGCTCAGCCAAGTGACCGCCGCGATCGCCGCCCGGCACGGGGTGCGCCAGCGCCTGCTGCCGATGAGCGACCAATCGGTGCGCACGCGGGTGATGCTCGCCGGCGCCGGCACCATCGCCTTCCAGGATTACCTCGTGCACCGCCGCGGCCGCGGCCGCTTTCGCGGTGTTCGCTACGCCGGCATACGGCGGGCGCGCCCCGCGCCGGGCGTGCTCGCGGCACTGCGCGCCGCGCGGGCGATCATTCTGCCGCCCTCGAATCCGATCGTCAGCATCGGCCCGATCCTCGCCCTGCCGGGCGTACGCGAGGCGGTGCGGCGCCATCCGCGGGTGGCCGCCGTGACCCCGCTCGTGCGCGGCCTGCCCATCAAGGGCCCGCTCGACCGCATGCTGCGCGGCCTCGGCAAGGAAGTCTCCGCCGTCGGCGTCGCCGAGCTCTATCGCGGCCTGGTGGACGTGTTCGTGCTCGACGAACGCGACGCGACATTGGCGCCGCGCATCGAGAAGCTCGGCATGCGGACGGTGGTGACGGATACGATCATGCAGTCGCCGGCACAGTCGCGGGCACTGGCGCGCGTGGTCCTCGACGCTCTCGGGTCGTAGGAGCGCGGGCCTCCGTGCCCGTCGCCGCCCGCAGGGCGGCGGTGTATCGGCAGCGCGCTCCTGGGTCGGCTGCGCCGACCCGACGGGCCTGGAGGCCCGCGCTCCTTCACTTGTCGCGGCTCCCCTCGTATGGTCCGCGCCGCGATGACCGTCTCCATCACACCCCTCGTGGGCCTGCCGCAGATCCGACCCGGCGACGATCTCGCCGCGCTGCTCCATGCATCCATCGACGCCGCCGGCCTCGCCCTCGCGGACGGCGACATCCTGGTCGTCTGCCAGAAGATCGTCTCCAAGGCCGAGAACCGCCTCGTCGAGCTCACAACCGTCACGCCGTCGCCGTTTGCCGAACAGATCGCCGCCGCCACCGAGGGCAAGGACCCGCGCGTGATCGAGATCATCTTGCGCGAGACCCGGCGGATCGTGCGCATGGACAACGGCAACCTCATCGTCGAAACGGGACCGGGGTGGGTCTGCGCCAACGCCGGCGTCGACGAGTCCAACAGCGGCGCCGACGGCGTCGTCGTGCTGCTTCCCGTCGATCCGGATGCCTCGGCACGCCGGATCGCCGACGCGCTGCGCGAACGCACCGGCTGCCGCGCCGCGGTGATCGTCACCGACACCTTCGGCCGGCCGTGGCGCCAGGGCCTGGTCGACTTCGCCCTCGGCGTCGCCGGCATGTCCGCCCTGCTCGACCTGCGCGGCAGCACCGACCTCGACGGCCGCGAGCTGCACCACACCGTCAACGCGCACGCCGACGCACTCGCCGCCGCCGCCGGTCTGGTGATGCGCAAGGGCGCCGGCATCCCCGCCGCCCTGGTGCGCGGCTACGAGTTCACACCCGCGGACGGCTCGGGCAGGGAACTGATTCGCGAGAAGCAGTTCGACATGTTCCGCTGAGCAGAAGAAGTGCGGAAAGACAAAGGCTGAAAGCCCGAGCTCGTCCGTGCTGTCCTTCGTCTTTCAGCTTTCAGCCTTGAACCTCTCACTCGTGAATGATCACCGGCGTTCCGACAGGCACGATGTCGTACAGATACTCGATCTCGCTGTTGCTGATCGCGATGCACCCTTCGGTCCAGTCGATGGGGAGATAGTCGCGGTCGCCGAAGCCGTGGATGCCGACCATGCCGCCGAGCGGCGTGCCTGACGTCGGCGTGTCGCCGGTGAGATTGGCGAAGTAGATGTCGGCCCACTGGTCGGCGTTGATCAGGCCGCGCTGGTAGGCCTTCTCGGCGTCTTCGATGTTCGGGTAGCTGAGGCCGAGGAAGCGGTAGAAGCGGCTGGGTTTCTTGTAGGCGATGTAATAGCGGCCGGTCGGCGTGCGGTAGTCGCCGCGCTCTTCCTTGCCGAAATGCGGGGCGCGCCCCAGACTCACCTTGAACTGGCGGTCCACCAGATCGCCGTAGCGCAGCTCCATGCGGCGCTGCGATTTCCAGATCTCGAGCACGGGACCGCGGTGCACACTACCCGTCGTCCCGACATCATCCGCGGTTGCGGTTCCGACGGCCCCCAGTGCCATCAGCCCCGCCAGCACACTCCTCCACACCACCACACGCACGGTTCGTCCTCCTCCGCGCCGCAAAAGACACCATGCCGATCGGCCTCGGTCAAGCGCGGAAACGCCGGTCCCGACATCGGGCGGCCTTCTAGACTTCGCCGCGGCTGGTAGAGGATACAGACCGATCTGGGAGGAACGTGCCGTGAGCCAAGGGTCCACATTCGCCACACCGACCGACGTGCAGGCCGAGCTGGTCGAGACCATCCGCCGCTTCGTCGAGCGCGAGGTCGCGCCGATGGCCGGCAAGCTCGACCACGACGACGAGTACCCGCATCAGCTCGTCGCCCGCATGAAGGAGCTCGGCCTTTTCGGCGCCACGATCCCGACGGAGTATGGCGGCCTCGGCCTCGACTTCAGCACCTATGCGATGATCATCGAGGAGCTCTGCGTCGGCTGGATGAGCCTGAGCGGCATCCTCAATACGCATCTGCTCCTCGCCTACATGATCCGCACGCAGGGCACCGACGAGCAGAAACAGCGCTACCTCGCGAAGATGGCCCGGGCCGAGTTCCGCGGGGCGTTGTGCCTGACCGAGTCGCACGCCGGCAGCGACGTGCAGCGCATCCGCACCACCGCCACCCGGCGCGGCGACGACTACGTGGTGAACGGCAGCAAGATGTTCGTCACCAACGGCCGCGAGGGGAATCTCTACGCGCTCGTGTGCAAGACCGATCCGCACGCCGAGCCGGCCCACAAGGGCATGAGCCTGCTCGTCGCCGAGAAGGGTCCCGGCGTCACCATCAGCCGCGACATCGAGAAGATCGGCTACAAGGGCGTGGACACCGTCGAGATCGCCTTCGAGGACTTTCATGTGCCGGCCGCGAACCTGCTCGGCGGCGTCGAGGGGCACGGCATGCAGCAGGTGCTGAATGGTCTCGAGGTCGGCCGCATCAACATCGCGTCGCGCGCCGTCGGCGTCGCCCGCGCGGCGTTCGAATGCGCCATCCGCTACGCGCAGCAGCGCGAGACGTTCGGCAAGCCGATCTGCGAGCACCAGGCGATCCAGCTCAAGCTCGCCGATATGGGCACGCGCATCGAGGCGTCCCGCCTCCTCGTGCGCCAGGCGGCCTACAAGAAGGACACCGGCCAGCGCTGCGACCTCGAGGCGGGCATGGCGAAGCTCTTCGCGTCCGAGACCTGCGGTTGGGTGACGCTCGAAGCGATGCGCGTCCTCGGCGGCTACGGCTACACGAAGGAGTTCCCGGTCGAGCGCTTCTACCGCGATGCGCCGCTGATGATCATCGGCGAGGGCACCAACGAGATCCAGCGCACGATCATCGCCCGCCAGTTGGTGAAGCGGTACCCGGTCTGAGCCGGGTACCGCCCGCCGCTCACTGGCCGCAGGGGTTCGGGCTGCAGGTGCCCGCGCCCACGTTGGTGCCGCCCAGCGCGGCACAGGCGTCGGGGCTCACGTCCTCGCACTCGACGACCGTTCCCGAGTGCTTGGCAACGCAGCACTGGATGGTCGGCGGCGCCACGTCGGCGCACGTCGTGGCGGTACAGGTACTGCCGCTGGCCTTGACGACGCCGCCGGCCACGACGCAGGCCGTGGCGTTGCGATCCTCGCACTCGATCTCGCTGCCGGCCGCGTTCGGCAGACAGCAGATGCCGTGCCCCGTGTCGGGAGGAATGTCGCCGCACAGGGCCGGGCTGCACTCCTCGGCATTGCCCTTGTCGATGCCCTTCAGGGTCTCGCACTCGGCCACCGTGTGCACTTCGCACGCCCAGACGTAGTACGCGGCGACGCAGCAGTGGGTGAGCTCGTCGGCGGCGCCGGGCGTGATGGTGGGCGTCGGCGAGGGCGGGAACGTCGGCGTCCCCGTCTCGCCGCACAGCTGCGAGTCCAGCGCGGCGCCGACGCCGGCGACGAGCTCGTTGATCGCCACCGTTCCATCGCCGTCACCGTCGCAGGCGGCGCACTGCGCCAACGGCAGCTGACCCAGCCCGACGCCGACGCAGGTGATGAGCTCGTTGACGGCCACCGCGCCGTTGGCGTCGCAGTCGTCGACACATTGGGCATGGGCGGTACCGAGCAGACCGCCACTGAGTACCGTCGCTGCGAGAATCGTCCAGAACGTCGTCATCGGGGGAATCCTCATTGGAAATTATCGCGTCGATCGCCGCCGGTGGCGACGAGCGCGTATTCCACCCAACGCAACGCCCATGCCACACCCGTTTCCGAGCCTCTTTCGACCACCTCAGCACGCGATCGGCGGGAGTGGGGCAAATCAAGCAGGTGCGGTGGGGCAGATCCCCAATCGCGGATGCGGTTGGACGGTTGCTCGGCTCGCCAAATAGCAGCGGCCTGCAGCCGGATCGTTCTGCCGATCGAGAGCTCGTGGTCGCCGGCCGGCATGCCCGTGATGTGGACCCGGCTCTGGCACGTCGACGTCCGCCGGTTGCCAGTATCGCCGTGGGCCGTGTGGCATACTCTCAGTCATGGGATCGAGCGGAACCGTCCGCCGCGAGGGTGCCGCGCGCAGCCGCGTCCGCGGCGTGCCGACCCGAGTGCTCGCCGCGGCGCAGGTGAGCGCGCGACAACTCGCGTTGACGATGGTCGGCGCCAGTCGGGAGCGGCGCGAGGTGCTGCCCGACGTGGTGCACGTGCCCGGCTGGCTCGATCTCGCGACGCAACGCGAGCTGGTGCGACAGTTCCGCGAATGGGCCGAACCGCCCGCCGGGCTACGGCATCCGCGCATGCCCACCGGTCACCTGATGAGCGTCCAGTCCGTCTGCCTCGGCTGGCACTGGCAGCCGTACGTCTACTCGCGCACGACCGACGACACGGATGGCGCGCCGGTGAAGCCGCTGCCCGAGACCATCGTCACACTGGCTCGCGCAGCGGTCGATGCGGCGTATGGGGTTGGTCATGCCGCGGCAATCGACTTCCGACCCGATGCGGCGATCGTCAACCTCTACGCGCCGGACGCCCGGCTTGGCCTGCATCAGGACGGGGAAGAGCCGAGCGCCGCGCCGGTGGTGACGCTCAGCATTGGCGACGCGTGCATCTTCCGGCTCGCAGGCGTCGATCGCCGCACCGCCCCGTTCACCGATCTGGAGATGCGCTCGGGTGACCTGATCGTCTTCGGCGGCCCGAATCGACGCATCTTTCACGGGGTCCGGCGCATCGAGAGCGGCACGGCTCCCGACGACGTCGGCCTGCCACCGGGCCGCTTGAGCATCACCGTACGCGAGACCGGCCTCGAGCGCTGATCGCGCGCCGGCTTCGACGCCCCCGCCGATTCAGGGCGCCGGCGCGCAGCGCGCGTCGCTGTTCTGGATGGCGGTGATCAACGCCTCGCTCAGGTTCAGCGGGACGCACCCGTTGCTGTTCTCGCAGACGAAGTCGGTCTGCGGCGCGGCGCCGTGGCAAGCGAAGCACGGGGTACCGACGTTGACGACTTCCCCGCGGCCACGCTGTTTGATCTCGGTTCCGGCGCTCGAGGCACCGAGCACGAAGAACTCCCAATCGTTTGCCTCCGGAAAGAATCCAGGCGCCCGCTTCACCATCGCCTCCACGGGCACGAGCTGGATAATCGTCCCGACCGGATAGGGCGGCGGCGACTCGCCATTCGCGACCGCGAGGGCCGCTTCCAGGTGCCCGAGCGGGTTGGCGATGCGGAAGTGTCGCACACGCGCCCACTGCGTGAGGCACGCGAAATCCGTCGCGGCCGCAACGAACTCCTCGGGCGTCGGCGTGGGAGCCGGCGTCGACGTCGGGGTCGGCGCCGCGTCGACACACCCGTCGAGCGCGCTCCGTACGCCGCCGAGCAGCTCGTTGATCGCTATGCTCCCGCCGACGTCCACGTCGAAGCTCGGACAGCGCGTCACCGCGACGACCCCCAGCGCCATGTTGACGCCGGTCAGCACCTCGTCGATCCCGACTGCACCGTTGCCGTCGCAGTCGCCGATGCAGAGGTCGACCGCGCCGGCCGACGCAGCGGACCAGGCGAGGAGTGCGACGAGAATTGGGAGAACGCGGACCATCGCGCACCATAGGCAGGCGCGCGGAGATACGCCTAGAGGAAGCTTTGCCGCCGCCAGAGAGAGACGTGGCGTAAGGACCTGCCCACCACCTCAACCTACCCTTCGGCGATCTCGAGCAGCCGGGTGAGCACGCCACGCGCATCGAAGTGCTCCGCCGCCAGCGCCCGCGCGGCAGCGGCGTGACGCTCATAGTCGCGCTCCACCGCAGCGAGGGCGGCCACCGCACCGTCGCTGTCGTCGAACGTCAGGAGTCCGCTGCCGATCGGAAGGTCGCGTCCGAGCCCGGTGTCCTGCACCACCGCTGGTCGGCCGGCGGCGAGGTAGCAGGCGGTGCGATCGCTCACCCAGCCGGTACGGCCGACGACGTAGCCGTGCTTGGCCACCGAGAACTCGCCGCGCGAGCGACGCACGTAGCCACGGTACGTCTCGTCGTCCGCCGCCTCGACGCGCGGATCGGAGAGCTGCCACCCGCCGGCGCGTAGCTCGGGGAGCGCCGGCTCGTCCGGATGGATGGCGAGGCAGATCTCCAGCGGCACCGGCACGCGTCGCGGCAGGTCCACCAGGCGCATGAACTCGTCCGCTTTCTGCTTGTACCAGACGCCATGCCACTCCACCGGGCTGTAGCCGCGCCAATCGGCGATCGTCGTGTACGCCGGCCGCTGCTCCGCCACCGGCTGCCATGCCGACAACAGCACCGGCGGCGGCAGCGGATGCCAGCGCAGGTCGAGCATCGGCACCGGGCAGTCGGAACGTCCGAGGTTGAGCCCCACGGTGAACCAGGCATCGTGCCCCGCGAAGTTCATGTCGGCGCCGTAACCGGCCTGCCAGATCTGCGTGAAGCCCGGATCGAGGTCGACGTAGACGCGCCGCCGCGCCGCGTCCATGACCTCACGCAGGTGCCAGCGTCCCGAGAGATTGACGAACAGGTCGGCGGTCGCGACCCACTCGCGCAGCTCGGCGCGCGACATGCCGATCGCCGCGTCGCCGTCGCGCAGCAGCAAGCTGCCCTCGAGCGCGTGGCGCGCCAGCGTCGCGCGGAACGCCGCGGCGTTGGCCGATTCGGCGAACGCCGCCGGACGCCAGTCGTCGTCGATGCAGTCCTTCGCGTCGACGTGCTCGACATAGCGCACCTCCGCCCCGAGGGCGCGGAACCCGAGCACGTACTGGAGGAACACCCACGCGTAGCCGCCCGCGCCGATCGGATTGCGAGCGAGGCCTCCGGCCACCGCGACGCGCAGCGCCATCGTCACTCCACGTCGCGCAGCAGTTGGGCGAGCACGCGCTCGGCGTCGAGCTCGCGCTCGGCGACCGCCCGCGCTGCCTCGGCGTGGCGCGCGTAGTCCGCCTCGATCGTCGCCAGCGCCGCCGCCGCCTGCTCGACGGTGGTGAACGCGAACAGCCCGTCGCCGGTCGGATAGATGGCGCTCCAGCCGGTGTCCTGGACCACCACCGGCCGGCCCGACGCGAGGTAGGCGGCGCTGCGGGTGCTGAACCAGCCGCTGCGCAGGCCGACGTACACCTGCTTGGCGACGCTCCACTCGCCGCGCGAGGCACGGAGGTAGTCCTGGTAGACATCCATCGTGCGCGATCGCGGCCAGGCCTCGACGATGCGCCACCCGTGCGCCGCCAAGAGGTCGCGCGGCGGCTCGCCGCCGACGGCCAGCTCGAACGGCAGGCCCGTGCGCCGCGGCAGGTCGAGGAAGCGCAGCATCTCGGCGTCCTTCCCGGCCCGCTCGATGCCGTCGATCACCGGCGCAGCACGCCCGTGCGCCCACGACATCACGGTCGTGTAGGGCGCGCCCGTCGGCGGGGGCTCGACGCGCCACCGGTCGAGCACGAGCGGCTGGCGCGTCGGCGTCCACGCGAGCCCACAGCGCGGCACGGCGCACGCCGGATCGTCGATGGCCTCTCCGTACGTGAGGAAGCGGTCGTGTCCGCGGATGAGCGCCGCCGAGAAGCGCTGGTCGTCGTTCGCCGTGTCGCGATCGACCGCCTGCAAGGTGGCCTGCGTGAAACCCGGATCGGTATCGAGATAGGCCGTGCGCCGCGCCCCGCGGTACTCGTCGCGCAACCAGCACGAACCGGACACGTTGAGGAAGAGCTCGGCGCCGCGGCAGAACGCGCTCACCATCGTCGCGGCGGGCCCATGCATCGCGCCATCCGGCGCGCGCACCGCCCAGGCGAGATCGCCGGCATCGATCCGCGCGAGCGCCGCTTCCAGGTACGCGAGATTGGCGGCGGGATCGTCCGTGAAGGTCTCCGCCGCCGGCTGATAGAACCAGCCGCCGGTGTCCTCGAGGTAGAGCACCTCGCAGCCGATGCGACGGAAGCCGTCGACGTAGGCCAGGTAGTCCCAGCTGACGCCGCCGAGCGGATACGTGGCCGCGAGACCGGTGACGACTACACGCATGGCCCGGAGTGCGACGCGTCAGCGCCGCTGGATTGGAGCGCGGCCTGAGCCACGCCCATGCGCGCCTGAGCCGCGCTGACGCGCGGCCCCGAGCTAGCGCCGCTGACGCGCCGCACTCCGGGGTCACACATGCTGGGCTCCGAATTGTGTCGCATGCATGCGCGCGAACACGCCGCCGCGTCGCAGGAGCTCCTCCGGCGTTCCCTCCTCCACAACGGCGCCCTGATCGAGCACGACGATCCGATCCGCCCGCAGGACCGTGCGCAGGCGGTGCGCGATGACGATCGCGGTGCGGCCACGCATGACCTCGTCGAGGGCGTCCATCAATGCGGCCTCGGTGGTGACGTCGAGCGCAGCGGTGGGCTCGTCGAAGATGAGAATCGGGGCGCGGCGCAACAAGGCACGGGCAATCGTGAGGCGCTGCCGCTCGCCTTCCGAGAGCGTCGCGCCCTGCTCGCCCAGCAATGTGTCGTAGCCGGCCGGCATGCGCGCGATGAAGGCGTCTGCCTGGGCGAGGCGCGCGGCCTCCTCGACCTCCGCCCGCGTCGCCTCCGGACGCCCGTAGGCGATGTTCTCGTGCACGGTCATCGGCAGGACGATCGCCGGTTGCAGCACCATGCTGATCTGGCGGCGCAGCGCCGCCAGCCGCAGCGTGCGCAGGTCGACGCCGTCGATCAGGACACTCCCCTGCGTCGGATCGGCGAAGCGTGGGATCAGGCTCACCAGCGTGCTCTTGCCCGCGCCGGTCGCGCCGACGATGGCGACGCAGTCGCCGGCTCGGATGGTGAGGTCGACGGCCTGCAGCGCCCGAGTGCCGTCCGGATAGCTGAAGTCCACGCCGCGCAGCTCGATCTCGCCGCGGACGGGCGCGGGCAGCGCGGCGGTTCCATCCTGGAGCGGCGTCTCGCGGTCGAGCACCTCGAACACCCGGCGCACGCCGGCGGCGGCGCCGCGCACCACACCGTACGTGTTCACCATCGCGTTCAGCGGCCCGTACAGCGACGCGAGGTAGCTGACGAACACCACCATCTCACCGACCGTCAGCCGCCCGTTCCACACCTGCCAGCTGCCGACCACCAGCACCGCCGCGGTGCCCGCCGCCGTCACCACGCCGGTGAAGGCGCCATAGGCGGTCTGCAGCGTATAGAGGCGCAGGCTGCTGCGCAGGCTGGCGCGGCTGCCGCGCAGAAAGCGCCGTTGCTCGATCTGCTCGGCGGAGAACGCCTGCACGACGCGGATCGCCGCCAGATTGCGCTGGACGATCTGGAAGACGGCGCTCTCCTTGGCGCGCACGTCGGTGGCGATGGCATCGAGGCGGGCGTTGACCAGCGTGATGCTGAGCAGCAGCAGTGGCGCGACCGTCAACGCCACCGCGGTCAGCAGCCCGTTGAGATGCACCATGATCATCATCATGCCGCCGAGGAGCAGCAGCGCGGACGCGACCGGGAAGATGCCGTTCATGGCCAGCGTCTGGATGGCGAAGGTGTCGCCGGTGACGCGGTACAGCAGGTCGCCAATGCCGGCGCGGGCGTGGAAGGACAGCGTCAGGTGCTGGATGTGCGCATACAGGCGGCCGCGCAGGTCGTCGACCATCGCCTGCCCGGTCGAGATCGTGGTGTAGTTGTTCCACACCGCCATCGCGCCGCTCGCCACCCACAGCAGCACGAGCCCGCCGGCCGCGCCGCCCAGCAGCTGCTCGCGGCTGAAGCCCGAGAGCGCCGACCAGCGCGGCGGCTTACCGCCCAGCACGGAGTCGATGACGATCTGCAGCGGCCAGGGCTTCAACAGCTCGACCGCATTCAGCACCGCGACCTGGGCCAGCCCCAGCGCCACGCCCCAGCGATGCGGCCACAACGCCTGGGCGGTGCGGCGCAGCGTCATCCGCCGCCGGCCCGCGACTCGGCCAGGGGGATCAGCCCGAGCCGCTCCGCCACCATCCCTACCACCTGACGCATCATCCGGCCGGCGGAGAATACCGCTCGTCCGACCATCGCGGCACTGACGATGGCCGCCGCCGTCGCCACCGCGCCGCCGGCGGCCGGTCCGATGATCGCCAGCAACGCCGCGGTGCCGAACAGCGCGGCCAGCGCGGCGCGCGCCAGGAACGAGGGCCGCGGCGCGCAGCGGACGCGCAGGAGCCGCGCGTTGGCGCCGTGATACTCGACCGCGGTCAGCACCGACGCGTGCGCCCACAGGCCGGCGTGAACGTCGAGGTCCCAGGCGCGCCATCCCTGGTCGACCGCGACCTGCACCTTGCGCGGCCGCAGGAAGTCGACCAGCGCCTGCAGCAGGTCTTCCTTGTCGTGGCCGGCGTCCGTCCAGAACCCCATCTCCACCGCGCCGCGCCACCACACGACGCGTGCCGGCGGCATCGGGCGACTGGCCCATGACGGCTCGACCGGCGTCGCCGCGGCGATGCGCAGGCGGTAGCGTTGCCAACTGCGGACGAGCGGACCCAGATACGTCAGCAGCGCCACCAGCGCGCGGCTGCTCCAGCGATCGTGCGCGGGCGCCAGGCGCGCCCGCCAACCGCTCATCGCCGCCGCCGTCAGCCCGACCGCCAGCGGCAGTGCCGCCAATGGCAGCAGCTCGACATTGAGCAACGCGGCGAACAGCAGCAGCACGCCGATCGCGTTCCATTCGAGGGTGAACGGCAGGTACGACAGCGCCGACGCCGGCGACTCGTAGAGCGTCTGAAAGAGCGCGCGACCATACGTGCCGTAATAGATCACCGGCCTGCGCAGCAGCGGTACGTGCTCGAGGTCGCCGTAGATGCGCCCCAGCCAACGTGACTGGCCGAGCAGATTGAAACGATAGGGGTGCTTCTGCGCGAGCAGCGCCTCCGCCGCGCCGTAGCCGCGCTGCTGGGTGAGATACGCGCGCACGGTGTTGCGGCGGAAGTGCCAGACCATCGCCGCCGGGCTGAAGCCGATGCGCAGACCCGCGTCCTGCAGGCGCCAGCAGACGTCGACGTCGTCGCCGGCGGCGCGGAAGAGCGGATCGAAACCGTCGATGCGCGCCAGCGCCTCCCGGCGGAACGCCATGTTGCAGCCGGGAATGTGCTCGGCCGTCTCGTCGTCGAGCAGCACGTGCGTCGGTCCGCCCGGCGCGGCGGCGACGCACGCGGCCGTGCGCTCCTCCTCGGGAGGGGGCAGATTCGGCCCGCCCACCGCGGCCACCGCAGGGTTGGTGAAGCTCCAGGCGAGGTAGGTGAGCCAGTCGGGATCGACGACGCAATCCGAATCAGTGAACGCCACCAGGTCGCCGGTCGCCGCGGCGATGCCCGTGTTGCGGGCGGCGCTGAGTCCGCGGTTCTCGTGCGAGATGATGCGGATCGCGGAGAACCGCTCGGCGATCTCCAGCGTCGCGTCGGTCGAGCCGTCGTTGACGACGATCACCTCGTGATTCGGATAGCGCAGCTCCGCCAGCGCCTCGAGGCAGGGCGCCATGGTGCGCTCGGCGTTGTAGGCGCACACCACCACCGACACGCGCGGCGCCGGCTCGGGCACCCCCGGCAGATCGCTGCGGTAGACGCGCTGCACGGCGGCAAAGGCCGGCTTGCGGTGGCGCTCGCGGTCGACGAGCCCGAAGGCCCAGTCGTCCACCGGCCGGCCGCCCGTGTACCACTCGTCCGTCCAGGCGAACACGGCGGTGCCGGCGAGGCCGAGCTCGAACGCCGCGCGCAGTTGCCAGCTCAGGATCGCCGCCTGTTCCTCGTCGCCCTCGCGGATCGAATCGATGCCCAGCTCGGTGAGCATGAGCGGCTTGTCGCCGGCCAGGTTCTGCAGGCGCAGCAGGTAGCGGCGGAAATCGGGCGGGCGGTGCAGGTAGACGTTGAAGGCGACGAAGTCGAGCTCGCTGAGGTCGAGGTACTCGGTGGACGGAAAGCTGGCGTAGCCGACCAGCGCCCGCTGGTCGTGCTCGCGGACCTCCGCCGCCAGCGATTCGACGAACGCGCGCACCCGGGCCGCACCGAGCCAACGGACGACATCGGGCGGGATCTCGTTGCCGACCAGATACGCCGCCACCGCCGGATGGCCGGCACAGCGCTCGACGCCGTCGGCGACCGCCGCGCGCACCTGCGCGACCACCGCGGGGGCGTCGAGGAAGCAGACGTGCTCGACCCACGGGAGCCCGATGAGCACGCCGAGGTCATGCTCGTGCGCCAGGTCGAGCAGCCAGCGCGGCGGCACCGTGAAGCATCGGACGGTGTTGGCGCCGAGCTCGCGCATGAGGGCGAAGTCGCGCCGGACCAGCCCCGGCGTCGGGAACTGGTGGCCGCCCTCGCCCGGCGCAAACGGCCCGTAGGTCACCCCGCGCAGGTAGACCTTGGTGTCGCCGCGGAAGAAGAACTTGCCGCGTGCGCTCAGGGGCGGCATCTCGCCAGCCGTCAGTGTCGCGGGCGCCGGCGCTCCGGCCGATGGCGACGCCATGTCAGCGGCGCCCTCCGCGCGCGCGCGCGACCGAGTCCCCCATGTCGCGCGACTCTCTGCCCGGAAGGGGGTGGGGAATCAAGCCAGGGTGGGCATTCCCGACAAATCGGTCGTGCCTCGGCGTGATGAGCCGCCGGTGCCCCGCTGCTCAGCGAGCCGCCAAGGACGCCAAGGGCGCCAAGCAGCGCTGCTTGGCGCCCTTGGCGTCCTTGGCGGCTTTTCCTCAGGGCTGCGATCACCTGGTGGAGCCGGTCGATCTGGCGCGGGTTTGATCGGCGTCTGGGATCCCCGCTCCGCCTTGACCGCGCCCCGTGCACCGACCTACTGCCGCCCGCATGGCACGCATCGAACTCGATTCCCGCCATCTCGACGCGACGTTGATCGATGGCGTACTGCGCGTCGTGATCAATCGGCCCGAGCGGCGCAACGCGTGCACGATCGAGATGTACCACGGCATCAAGAAGGCGGCGGTCATCTCCGATCGCGACTCCTCCATCGACACGCTGCTCCTCACCGGCACCGGCGACGTGTTCTGCGTCGGCGGCGAAATGGGCGGCCAGCACGAAGGCGGCGCCGCGCTCGACCGCGAGACCGACGGCCTCGACCTCTTGCCCTTCCGCGCGCTGGAGAGCACCCGCGCCATCGTCCTCACCGCCATCAACGGGCTCTGTCAGGGCGGCGGACTGAACATGACGCTGTGCGGCGATATCGCCATCGCCTCCGAACGCGCCACGTTCCGAGCCCCGGAATTGCTGCGCGGCGTCGCCGACCCGTTCCTGCCGGCCCGCCTGCCGGCACGCGTCGGCCTGGCCATGGCGAAGTACCTGCTCTTCACCGGCGCGGTGATCGATTCGCAGGAGGCGGCTCGCATCGGTTTGATCGCCAAGGTGGTTCCGCACGAGCAACTTCCAGCGGCGGTGGACGCCGCCCTCGCCCAGGTGCGCACCACCGGCCCGGCAGCCCGCGCGGCGTTGAAGCAGGAGATGAACCGCAACCTGCCCGAGTTCAACATGGTGATGTTCGCGCAGTCGCTGCGCGCGCCGGAGGTGACGGAGGGGTTTCAGGCGTTCGTCGAAAAGCGAGCGCCGAAGTGGCCGCGAGGGTGAGACGCCACGGCGTTGTGTCGACACGCGCTAGAGATGCGGGCGAGCCGCCCGCGCTCCCAGGTGGCAGGATCGATGCAGCGGCCGGGAGCGCGGGCGGCTCGCCCGCATCTCTAGCGCGTCGCCCGTTTCACGCCCCGCGAAATCGCGGCCGCCGCTTCTTGAGAAACGCGCGCACGCCCTCGGCGCGATCCCGCGTCGTCTGCAGCAGCACGTAGAGGTCCTGCTCGAGCCGTACGCCGGCGGCAAGCGGCAGGTCGGCGCTGGCGCGGACGGCTTCCTTGGCGAGGCGCAGCGCGATCGGACCCTTCTCGCACAGCTCCGCTGCCAGGGCGCGCGCGGCCATGGCGGGCTGCCGCGACATCTGCGTCACCAGCCCGATGCGCAGCGCCTCGTTGGCGCCGATGCGCCGGCCGGACAGCAACAGCTCCATCGCGCGCGTGCGTCCGACGATGCGCGGCAGGCGCTGCGTCGCGCCGTGCCGCGGCAGCGTCCCTGCCGCGAGGTGCGGGAAGGCGAAGGCGGCGCGCGGGCCGGCGATGCGCAGGTCGGCGGCGAGCGCCAGCTCGGCGCCCTCCGCGACCGCCGGACCGGCGACGATGGCGATGACCGGCACGCTGAGGGCACCGATCGCGCCCACCCAATCCGGCCATGCGTCGCTCTCGTCCTCGCTGCCGAGACAGAATCCGGCGCGCGGCCCCTCGAGCACGGCGACGCGCACGCTCGCGTCGAAGGCGATGCGCTCGGCGGCCGCGCACAGATCCTGCGCGACGCGCTGGTCGACGCGCGGCCGCAGCAGCGCGAGGGAGGCGATGCCGTCGCGCACCGCACAGAGCACACCGGCGCGCGACGCGCCGGCGCGGCTGGCGGCGCGCGCCGTCACGATTCCGCCAGCTGCGCGCGCAGATCCGTCTTCAACACCTTGCCCATCTGGTTCTTGGGCAGCGCGTCGACGAAGTGCACGCGTTCGGGTTTCTTGAAGCTCGCCAAGCGTTCACGGCAGAACTCGATCAGCTCGGTCTCGTCGAGCACCGCGCCGGGGCGACGTACGACGACGCCGACCACCCGCTGCCCCCACTCGACGTCGGGCAGGCCGATCACCGCCGCCTCCTCGACGCTGGTGTGCGAATACAGCACGGCCTCGACCTCCGCCGGCGAGATGTTCTCGCCGCCGCGGATGATCATGTCGTCCTTGCGGCCGGCCAGAAAGATGTAGCCGTCCTCGTCGATCCAGCCCATGTCGCGGGTCGGCAGCCACCCCTCCAGCGCCGGGTTCGTCACGCCGCCATCCCGCCCCGCGTAGCCCTTCATGGTGCGCGGCGTGAACACCCACAGCTCCCCGACCGCGCCGGTCGGAAGCGCGTCGCCGGCGTCGTCAACCACCTTCACGTCGACGTCCGGCAGGGGCCGGCCGATCGACACCAGACGCTTGAGATTGCGCTCGACCTCGGCGGGCGTCCCGTCGAGGCGGTGGTCGTCGGGGCCGAGTACCGTGAGCGTCGAGGTCGTCTCCGTCTGCCCGAACGCGTTCACGAAACCGGTGCCGTGCGGAAAGGCCTCGATGGCGCGGCGGATGACCGGGAACGGCATCGCCGCGCCGCCGTACGACAGGTTCTGCAGGCTCGAGAGATCGAACGACGCGAACCGCGGATGGTCGATGATCTGCTTCAACATCGTCGGTACGACGAACGCGTGTGTCACGCCTTCCTTCTGCACGGCCTCGAGCCAGGCGGTCGGATCGAATTGGGGCAACAGCACCAGCCGGCGGCCCGTCCACAGCGACGTCATGATGTTGGTGGCGCCGGCGATGTGGTACAGCGGCGCCGACAACAGCGCCGTACCGCGCGGTGTCCCGTCCGCCATGTCGGTGGTGCCGACGACGTAGGCGGTGAAGTCGTTGAAGCGCAGCATGACGCCCTTGGGCAGCGACGTCGTGCCGCTGGTGTACATCAGGATGCTGACGTCGTCGTCGTCGATCGGTTCTTCCTCGAACTCCTCGCTGGCACCGTCGATCAGGGCGTCGAGCGCGGTCATCTCCGGATCGGCCGTATCGAGCGAGACGTAGCGCCGGACCTGCAGGCGTGGCCGGAGGTCGCTCACCAGGGACAGATAGCGCCCGCCCACCAGCAGGACGGCGATATCGGCGGTGTCGATCATATGCGCCAGCTCGGGCGGCTTCGCGCGGTAGTTGAGCGGCACGAAGACGGCGCCGATCGCCGCGGTCGCGTAATAGGCGGTGACGTACTGATCGGAGTTGGTCTGCAGCGCGCCCACCTTGTCGCCGCGCTTGATGCCGAGGGCGCGCAGCGCGTTGCCGAGGCGGCGGATGTTCTCCCACAACTGGCCGTAGGTCAGCCGGCGGTCGCCGAAGACCAGGATCTCCTGGTCGGGAAACATCTGGGCCGGAATGCTGACGAAGTTGGCGGTGTTCATCGCCTGTCACCTAGCGGGGTTGGGACGGAAAAGACAAATTCACGATTGGAGGGCGCCGCTCCGTCGGCGCCTGTCAGACATGCGTCTGTGCCGCTCTGTTCAACAGGCGCCGACGGAGCGGCGCCCTCCACGTGCCGACGCCAGCGCGCGCTCCAACGCCAGGCCGCGCTCCAGGGACAGCTCGGCGCCGTCGTTGACGGCGCGCTTGAGGCGGGCGGCCACGTCGGGCGCGAGGCGCGCCACGGCGCGTGCGCTGGCCAACGCCGTCGGCAGCAGCGCGCGTCGCGGCACGATGCGGCTCACGAGGCCGCAGGCGCGCGCCTCCTGGGCGTCGAGCCACGCACCGGTGAGCGTATAGTGCAGCGCGCGGCCGAGGCCGATCAGCCGCGGCAGCGTCTGCGTGCCGGCGACGCCGGGAATCATCCCGAGCCCGGTTTCCGGCAACGCGAAGCGCGCGTCCGTCGCCGCGACGCACTGATCGCAGAGCATCGCCATCTCGAAGCCGCCGCCGACGGCGTAGCCGTGCACGGCGGCGATGGTGATCGCCGGCAGCGCCCACAGCGTGCCCCACACGTCGCGCAGCCACCGCACCTCGCGGGCACGAATCGGCGACGGCGCGCTGCCAAACTCGGCGACGTCGCCGCCGGTCGAGAACGCCGGCCCGTTGCCGCACAATACGAGCGCGCGCACGCCGCGGTCGTCGCGCACCGCCGTGAGGGCGGCGTGGAGCGCGTCGCGCATCGCCACGTCGTAGGCGTTGCAGCGCTCCGGCCGGTTCAGGGTGACGACGGCGACGCGTCCGTCATCGACCAGATCGAAGAGCACGGCGGGTTCGCGCCGGGCGTCGGCTCGGGGCCGCCCCATCCGTCGGCGCCGGTTCAGTCGCTCGAGGGCAGCGGCTTCGCGTCCTTCAGCTCCATCGGCTGCCCCTCGTAGCGCAGGTCGCAGGGACCCGGCTTGTTGATCAGCACCTCGACGGCGCCGTCGGCGGACTTGTAGCGCTTGCCGAGTTGCAGCGCGGTCGCGCCGGCGGCCGTTCCGTCGGGAAACTTCTCCCCCGAGTCGGCGCGCAGCAGCGCCGTGGCGCCGTCGCTCAGCACGCCCGGTCCGCCCTTGGTGACGATGAGCTGCAGGCCCCCTGGCGCGATGTAGATCTTCCCGAGTTGGGTCATGCCTGTCCTTCCTCCTCCGAAGCGGACGGCGCGAAGGGCAGCGCCGCGACCGTCGCCACCGTCGCATCGTCGGCGCGTTCCAACCGTTCCCCCACCGTTCCGTGCTTGATCTGGATCATCGCCAACGCGATCGGCCGTTCAAGGAGCGGCGAGCGCGCGACGCTGGTCACATAGCCGACGGGCCGTCCCTCGGCCAGCAGCGCGGTGCCGCGTGCCGGCAGGACGTCGCCGTCGAGCAGCAGGCCGCTGATGCGCCGGTTGACGTGCCCCCGCGCCGCGATGCGCTCGACCACTTCCTGGCCGAGGTAGCAGCCCTTGCTGAAGCTGAGGGCGGCGTCGCGGCCGGTCTCCATGATCAGCGTCGACTCGTCCATGTCGATGCCCGGCCACGCGACCCCGGCCTCGATCCGCAGCCGATCGAGCGCTGCCATGCCCGCCGGCGTGGCGCCGGCCTCGCGGCAGGCGTCGAACAGGCGCAGCGTCAGGTCTGCCGGGCCGCAGACGAGCACGCCGTCGCGGTCCACCTCCGACACGTCGATCACCCGCAGCCGCTCCCCGGCGAACTCCGTCGTGACGTGTGACAGCGGCGTCGCGGGGAGCGCCGTCGTTCCGAGCGCCTCCCCGACCACCGCTCGCGCCATCGGTCCCTCGAGCTGCAGCAACGGCTGGTCGGAGGCGTCCGCCAGCTCGACGTCATCGGCGATGAGGAATCGCTCCAGGCTCTCGCGCAGCGCCATCGCGCGCCACGCCAGCACGTCGAGCAGCAGTCGGTCGGCATCGGCATAGACGCGCAGGTCGGTGACGACCTTGCCGGTCTGGTTGAGCAACGCCGCATAGCAGCCGGTGCCGGCCCCGATCGCCCTCACGTCGTTGCTGAGCATGCCCTGGAGGAACTCGACACGATCGCCGCCGGTCGCCGCCAGTACGCGCCGGTGGGTGGCCGGAAACATCGCCGCGCCCTCGCGCGCCGCGCGCCATTCCCGGTCGACATCGCCGAAGTGGGCGATCAGCTCGATTCCTTCGAAGGGTGCCAGGATCGCGCCCCGTGCCGTCAGGTCGTGCGACAGGTCGGTCACCGCATCCTCACACGGACGGCGCGGCGACCAGCCGCGGCCGCCGCACCCCGAGCTCCGCGATCAGCGCCATCGTGTCCGGCGCGAGCCAGTTCTCGTCGTAGCGCGCCAGCCAGTCGTCGGCCATCTCGGCGTCCACCTGCCGGTGCTGATGGAAGTTCGGGTCGCCGAGATGGGGATTCATCTCCGGCGCCGCGTTGAGCGTACCGACCCGCGCCTCGCGCTGCAGGCCGCTCGCCGCGCAGAACCGCGCCAGCTCGTGCTCCGGCTCACGCACCAGGTCCTCGAAATAGATCCGGCACTGCTGATTTGGTGCGACGTGGCGCAGGAAGGCGGCGATGTTCCGATTCTGCGCCACCCACTTCGCTTCGCGCCGCCGCGCGACCTGCTCGTCGTGCCGGCGCACCTGGCGCACCACGTCGCCGACGTTCGCGCGGAGCTTGCGGAGGGGACCCGCGCTCGCCGTCTTGCGCCGGCGGAGCTTGCTCTTCAGCCGCACCTGCGAATCGATGACGCCGAGTGGATGCCGGATCAACCAGACGTAGTACGGCGACAGGGCGCGCGAGCGCTCGAGGCTCGCCATCTCGTTCGCGTAGGCCGGCGTCTTGTCGATCAGGATGCCGCGCGGCGGCAGCGCGGCGAGCATCCACTCGTATACCTGCACGGCGCTGCGCCCGCGGCACGCGTCCTCGACGGCCTCGGCCGACATCGGCTTGCCGAGGATGCGGAAGTATTCGAGCACGCTCTCGATCGCGACCCGCTTGCGCGACCGCCAGGTCGCGAAGTCCGGATAGCGGAGCACGAAGAGCTCCTGCGGCGAGATCAGCCGGCTGTGCTCACCGAGGAGGAAGCGCAACAGGGTCGACCCCGAGCGCTCCGAGCTCAGGACGAGCATCAGTCGCGCATCGTCGCGATCGGCCCAGCGGACACTCGAGGCAGCCATGAGGAACGAGGATGCCTACCATCGCCGTTCCGCCCACTCAACACAGAGTTGGCGGCGTTTTGGGTGGGCGTCCAATCCCTGAATGGAGGGACGCAGCCGGGGGACCAGGTGGTGATGGCGACGCACCCGTCAGCCTCACGGCACGGCGACGAGCACCTCGCCCTTTTCGACCTTGGTGTCGAAGCGGTCGACGCGCGCGTCGGCGTCGTCCGGCGACTGGCCGGTGGTCACGTCGTAGGTCCAGCCGTGCCACGGGCACGTGACGACGCAGCCCTCGAGATCGCCGTCCGCGAGCGGCCCCTGCTGGTGCGCGCAGCGGTGGTCGAGGGCGTGGAATCGCCCGCCGACGTTGAACACGGCCACTTGGCGGCCGTTGACCTCGAACATTCGTCCTTCGCCAGAGGGGATGTCCCTGGTCCTCGCCACCCGCACGAACTCCGCCATCACCGCGCTCCTTCGCCGGCTCTTCTACGTGGGGACCGTGGGCAAAGCCAAGGCGCTGGTCTACGTTTCAGTGCGTGACGATCAGCAATGCCGAGGTGGCGGAGCGACTGCGCGAGATGGCACTGTTCCTCGACATGCGCGGCGTGGCGTTCAAACCGCGCGCGTACGAGAAGGTGGCCGAGCTCGTCGCCGCGCTCGACCGCCCGATCGCGCAGGTATACGCCGACGGCGGCGTCAAGGCGCTGGCGCGGCTGCCGCACGTCGGCGCCGGCATCGCCGACCGCATCGGCGAGTTGATCGCGACCGGACGGACCGCCGACCTCGACGCGATGCGCGCGGCCACGCCGGTGGACATCATCGGCCTCACCGCGCTCGAGGGCGTGGGCCCGAAGATGGTCAAGCTGCTCTACGATGAGCTCGGCGTGCGGACCCTGGACGACCTCGAGCGGGCCGCGCGCGCCGGCCAGGTGCGCGGCCTGCCGCACAGCGGCGAGAAGACCGAGCAGAAGATCCTGAAGGGCCTCGAGCTGCTCAAGCAACGGAGCGGCCGCCGGCCGCTCGGCGCGGTCCTCGATCTGGCGCGCGACATCGAAGCCCGCCTGGCGGCGCTGCCGGGGGTGAGCCGGGCGGCGGTCGCCGGGTCGGTGCGGCGCCGCCGCGAGATGATCGGCGACCTCGACTTCCTCGTCGTCGCCACGGACGCCGAGGCGGTGATGCGGGCCTTCGTCGCGCTGCCGGAGGTCGCGCACGTCTACGGCAGCGGCCAGACCAAGAGTATGGTGCGGCTGAACACTGGCATGGATGCCGACCTGCGCGTCGTGTCCGAGGAGAGCTTCGGCGCGGCGCTGCACTACTTCACCGGCTCGAAGGACCACAACGTCGCGCTGCGCCGCATCGCCATCGAGCGCGGGCTCAAGCTGAACGAGTACGGCGTCTTCGACGGCGACCGCTCCCTCGCCGGCCGCACCGAGGCCGATGTCTACCAGGCGCTCGGCCTGCCCTACATCCCGCCGGAGCTGCGCGAGATGACCGGCGAGCTCGAGGCGGCGCGCGCGGGCCAGCTGCCGGACCTGATCGAGGCGGGCCGGTTGCGCGGCGATCTCCAGATCCAGACCGACTGGACCGACGGCGCCGACACGCTGGACGCCATGGTCGCGGCCGGGGCGGCGCAGGGCCTCGAGTACATGGTGATCACCGATCACACGCAAGGCCTCTCGATGATGGGCCTCGACGAGGACGGGATGCGTGCGCAGGGGCGCGCCATCGCCGCGCTCAACGCCTCGAAGCCGGGCATCCGCGTGCTGCGCGGCGCCGAGGTGAACGTCAACAAGGACGGCACGCTCGACGTCAGCGACGAGATGCTCGCCGAGCTGGACGTGGTCGGCGTCGCCATCCACTCCCACTTCAACCTCTCGCGCGCCGAGCAGACCGCACGGGTGGTCCGGGCGATGGAGAACCCCCACGCCGATATCCTCTTCCACCCCACGGCGCGGCTGCTCGCGAAGCGCGAGCCGATCGACCTCGATATCGACGCCGTGATCGCCGCCGCCAAGCGCACCGGCACGGTGCTGGAGATCGACGCCCTGCCCGACCGCCTCGATCTCAAGGACGAGCACGTGCGCAAAGCGGTCGCGGCGGGCGTGCCGCTGGTCATCGACAGCGACGCGCACCGGGTGGCCCACCTGCGCTATCCCGACCTCTACGGCGTTGCCGTCGCCCGCCGCGGCTGGGCGACGGCGGCGAACGTCATCAACACGCTGCCCGTGGAGGCGTTCCTGCGGCGGTTGAAAGGCGGCACCAGGCGGCCAAAGACCAGCCGCCAAGGGCGCCGAGACCGTCAGGGGTAATCGCCCTTGGCGGTCTTGGCGCCCTGGGCGGCTAAATGTCTCTGGGTCGGCGTCGGAATCACGTCACCGGCATCGAGTACTGCGCCGTCCGAACACGCTCGCGAAGGATTCGGCGCTCATCCACCAGCTTTTCAACGCGGAGACGCGAAGGCGCGGCGCAACGCAGAGCCCTCTTCTGAACTCAGCGTCTCCGCGTCTCTGCGTTGGAGCGTTTTCTCATCGCTGCCGCCGCGGCACGGCCTCACCGCCCATGGCCGCGCTGTACGGGCCTGCGGTAATGCCGCCGTCGGTGACGATCATCGTACCGGTGACGAAGCTCGCGTCGTCGCCGGCGAGGTAAGCGGCGAGGCTCGCGACGTCCGCCGGCTGGCCGATGCGGCCCATCGGCGTGCGGTCGACGAAACCGCTGACCAGCGCCGGCACGGCGCGCACGCGCTCGGTCATGCCGGTCTCGATCAGGCCCGGAGCGATCGCGTTGCAGGTGATGCCGTGCCGGCCGCAGGCCATCGCGAAGCCCTTCACCAGCTGCTTCACGCCGGCTTTGCTGGCGGTGTACGCCGGGGTCGCGGCGCCGCCCCATTCGGCCATGATGCTGGCCATCGCGATGAGGCGGCCGCCGTGCCCCTGCGCGATCATCTGGTTGGCGGCGGCCTGCAGCGTGAGGAACACGCCGGTGAGGTTCACGTCGATGGTGCGCTGCCACTGCTCGGGCGTCATGCGCAGGCAGTCGGTGTCGGTCTCGACGACGCCGGCGTTGGCCACGGCAATGTCGACACGGCCGAAGCGGGCGACGGCGGCGGCGACCAACGCATCGATGTCGGTCTTGCGCGACACGTCGCAGCGCTGCACGAGCGCGGCGCGGCCGCGGGATGCGACGAGGCGTGCCGTCTCCTCGCTGCGCGCCATGTCCACGTCGGCGATCACGACGTCGGCGCCCTCGGCGGCGAAGCGCTCGGCGATGCCGCGGCCGTTGCCGAACGCGGCGCCGGTGACGATCGCCACCTTGCCGTCGAGCGCGCCCATGCCGTCAGACGAAGTCGGCGATGGCGGCGAGTCGCTCGATCCACTCGTCCGGCAGCACCGTCACCGTGCCGCCGAACTGCTTGGTGTAGAGGATGATCTTCGCCGTCTCCTCGAGCATCATGGCGCGCGACGCCGCCTTGCGCAGGTTCGGGCCGACCGTCATCAGGCCGTGGTTCTGGAGAATGCAGCCCTTGGTCTTCTTCATCGCCTCGCCGACCGCCTCGGCGAGCTCGAGCGAGCCGGGCATGTACCAGGGGACGGTGACCGTGTCGGCCAGGAAGACCGCGTCGGTGTTGATCGCCGGGAACGCCTGGTTGGCGATACCGAAGGCCGTGGCGATCGGCGCGTGCGTATGCACGGCGGCGGTGCAGTCGGAGCGCACCTCGTAGCAGCGCCAGTGCATCTGGTACTCGACCGACGGAATCTTGTTGCCCTGGAGGACGTTGCCGTCCGGCGTGATGCGCACCAGGTCGTCCTCGGTCAGCCCGCCCTTGAACATCTGGCTGGGCGTGATCCAGAAGGTGCCCTCCTCCTCGGCCTTGGCGCTGATGTTGCCGCCCGTGGCGGTGAGCAGGCCCATCGAGAAGAGCTCGTTGACGATCTGGATGATCTGCTGGCGTGCTTCGCGGTCCGTGAGCATTGGCGATTCCGTTCCCCCGACCCGAAGTCATAGGAAGCGGGCTTCGCACGTGCAAGCGCGACCAGGCTGGCACAACCCGCAACCTTCAGGGACGAGGATCACCCAGCTGGCTCGAGCCATTGGCGTGGGCGGCGAGCCTCGCCGGACGCTGGTGCGTCAGTTTGATTGGCGCGGCGGGGATCGCAGCCGTGGCAAACCGCCAAGACCGCCAAGGGCGCCAAGCAGCGCTGCTTGGCGGCCTTGGCGGCTATCTGAGCAGCGGGGAGCACCGCCCGGCCAAGCAACCTGAGGCACTCGCCGGCGGACAGACCTCTGGCTGATTGGCGCGCACTGTGCGAGCGTGCACCCTATGTCGGGCGGCGCCGAGCAGGAAACCATCGAACCAGGGCACACGAACCGCCACGCGCAGCGGGTGATTCGCATCACGGGCACCGCGGGGCCTGACCCACTGCAGACGGTATACGTGCTCGAATGCGAGCAGTGCCAACATCGGTACGCCGCGAAGGGGGCCGACTTCCGCCAGCGCCGATGTCCGAAGTGCCAGTCGGGGAAGACTGGCTTACCCATCGATCCGAGCGAGCTGCAGCGCGATCAATAGGTCGCGGCGCCGGACGCGCCGACCTCCGCTTACGACACGCGCACCCGGATCGCGCGACGCTTGCCGACCTCGAGAACCAGCTCGGCGCCGGCGGCGCAGGCGAACTGTTCGCTCTCGATGGTCGTGCCGTCGATGCGGACGGCGCGCTGCTTGAGCAGGCGGCGGGCATCGGAGTTCGACTTCACCAGGTTCGCCTGCGACAGCAGCCCGGGGAGCCAGAGGGCGCCGTCCTTGCGCTCGGCGGCGACCTCGTCGAGCGCGCCGGTGTCGAGATGGCGCTGCTGGAAGCGCTCCTCGAACCCCTGGCGCGCGGCGGCCCCAGCCGCGGCGCCGTGGAAGCGGGCGACCAGCGTCTCGGCCAGGTTTTTCTTCGCCGCCATCGGATGGAGGGCGCCGGATCCGACGTCGCGGCGCAGCGCGTCCAGGTCGACGTCGGTAAGCAGCTCGTACCAGCGCAGCATCAGCTCGTCGGAGATCGACATCGCCTTGCCGAAGATCTCGGTCGGCGACTCGGCGACGCCGACGTAGTTGCCGAGCGACTTGCTCATCTTCTGCACGCCGTCGGTGCCCTCGAGCAGCGGCAGGATCAGCGCCACCTGCGGCGACTGGCCGGCATCCTTCTGCAACTGGCGGCCGAGCAGGATGTTGAAGGTCTGGTCCGTGCCGCCGAGCTCGACGTCGGCGCGGATCTCCACCGAGTCGTGCGCCTGCATCAGCGGGTACAGAAACTCGTGGATGCCGATCGGCGCGCCCTCGCGATAGCGCGTGGCGAAGTCGTCGCGCTCGAGCATCCGCGCCACCGTGCTCTGCGCGCCCAGGCGAATCACGTCCTCGAACTGCATGCGGCCGAACCATTCGCCGTTCCAGCGCACCTCCGTGCGCGACTGGTCGAGCACCTTGAAGACCTGTGCCTGGTAGGTCTGCGCCGCCGCCTCGACCGCCTCGCGCGTGAGCTGCGGGCGCGTCGCCGAGCGGCCGCTCGGATCGCCGACGAGGGCGGTGAAGTCGCCGATGATGAGGATCGCGACGTGGCCAAGGTCCTGGAACTGGCGCAGCTTCGTCAGGCCCACGGTGTGGCCAAGGTGAATGTCGGGCGCGGTGGGATCGACGCCGAGCTTGATCCGCAGCGGCCGCCCCTCCTTGAGCTTCTCGACCAGCTCTTCGCGGGGGATGATCTGCGTCGTGCCGCGCGCCAGGCGCTCGAGCTGTTCGGCGGGCGACATCATGGACGGTCGACGTACTCCTGGATGCGCGTGATGCCGGTGGCGCGGCCGCTGGCGTCGTCGATCGCGATCACCGCGCCCTGCACCACCGTGCGGCCGCTCGCCGGCTCGAAACGGACCGGCAGATGCGTGATGAAGCGGCGCAACGCCAGCTCGGCCTTGACGCCGATGATCGAGTCGACCGGGCCGCACATGCCGGCGTCGGTCATGAACGCGGTGCCGGCGTCGAGCACCCGCTCATCCGCGGTCTGCACGTGCGTGTGGCTGCCGACCACGCCGCTGGCGCGACCGGCGAGATGGTACGCCATGGCGCCCTTCTCGGAGCTCGCCTCGCAATGCATGTCGACGAAGATCACCGGCGTCTTGGCCTGCAGCTCGCGCACGAGCACGTCGCCGGCCTGGAACGGGCAGTCGACCGAATCCATGAAGACGCGCCCGATCAGATTGACCACACCCACCGGCGTGCCGCCGGCGGTGGTGAAGAGCCCCGATCCGCGGCCGGGCGCGCCGGGAGGAAAGTTCGCGGGCCGCAACAGGCGCGGCTCGCGATCGAGATAGTCGTTGATCTCCTTGCGCCGCCAGATGTGGTTGCCCGACGTCAGCACGTCGGCGCCGGCGTCGAACAGCTCGCGGCAACTGTCCGGATCGACGCCCGCGCCCCCGGCGACGTTCTCACAATTCGCGACGACCAAATCGGCGCGCTCCCGATGGATCAGCTTCGGCAGCAGCTGACGCACCGCGAGACGACCGGGCTTGCCGACGATATCGCCGAGGAAGAGGAGGTTCATGAGACGAGGAGCATGAAGGATGGAGGACGAAAGATGAAGGTCGGCTTTCAACCTTCATCCTTCATCCTTCATCGACGCGTCACATCTACTTCGCGAATTCCGACGCGCGAATCTCGCGAATCACGGTCACCTTGATCTGCCCCGGGTACGTCATCTCGCTCTCGATCTTGCGAGCGACTTCACCGGCGAGCATCGCGGCCTGGTCGTCGCCGACCGCGGTGGGAGAAACGATGATGCGGATCTCGCGGCCGGCCTGGACGGCGAAGGAACGCTCGACGCCCTTGAACGAGTTGCTGATCTTCTCGAGATCCTCGAGCCGGCGGACGTAGCTCTCGAGCATCTCGCGACGGGCGCCGGGGCGGGCGCCGGACAGGGCGTCGGCGGCGTCGACCAGCGGTGCCAGGATCGTCTCCGCCTTCACCTCCTCGTGGTGCGCGGCGATGGCGTTGACGATCTTCGCCGACTCGCCGTACTTGCGGGCGATGTCGGCACCGATGAGGGCATGCGACCCCTCGACCTCGTGGGTCAGCGCCTTGCCGATGTCGTGCAGGAGGGCCGCCCGCCGCGCCTGCTTCTCGTTCAGCCCCAGCTCCACTGCCATGGCGCCGCAGATGAAGGCGGCCTCGATCGAGTGCATGAGGACGTTCTGGGCATAGCTGTAGCGGTACTGGAGCATGCCGATCAGCTTGACGATCTCCGGGTGGACGCCGTGGATCCCGACCTCGAGCACGGCCTTCTGGCCGGCTTCGCGGACGCTCTCCTCGACCGACTCCTCGGCCTTGCGGACCACCTCCTCGATCCGGCCCGGGTGGATGCGGCCGTCCGAGATGAGCTTCTCCAGGGCGCGCTTGGCGATCTCGCGCCGGATCGGGTTGAAGCACGAGATGACCACCGCCTCGGGGGTGTCGTCGATGATGAGGTCGACCCCGGTGGCGGCTTCCAGGGCGCGGATGTTGCGCCCCTCGCGACCGATGATGCGGCCCTTCAGGTCGTCGCTCGGCAGGTGCACCACCGAGACCGTGCGCTCGGCGACGAACTCGCCGGCCAGGCGCTCGATGGCGATCGACACGATCTTCTTGGCCTGGCGATCGGCGGATTCCTTCGCCTCCTGCTCGACCAGACGGATCTGCTTGGCGGCCTCGTGGCGCGCCTCGTCGACCATCGACGTGATGAGCTGCTTGCGCGCCTCGTCGCGGGTCAGGCCGGCGGTCTGCTCGAGCTGGTTGCGCGTCTGCTCGACCAACCCCTCGAGCTCCTCGTGCTTGGAGGTGACGGACTGCTCGCGTTCCTTCAGCGTCTGCTCGCGCCGCTTGGTATCGTTGTCGCGCTTCTCGACCTGCTCGTTGCGGCGATCGATGGTCTCCTCTTTCGATACCAGGCGCTTCTCGTTCTGCTGCAGCTCCCGCCGCTGTTCTCTGACCTCCTGCTCGAACGCCTCCTTGGACTGGAGAATCGATTCCTTTCCCTTGAGCTCCGCTTCCTTGCGAATCGCTTCCGCCTCGTTCCGTGCCTCCATCAGGGCGCGCTCGGCGGCCTGCTTGGTTGCCTTCGTCTCCCCGTCAGCCTGCCGACGCCGCAAGCCGTCGAGCAGGAACGCCAATGCGACGCCGATCACCAGACTGGCGATGATCGTCCCCAGGTATTCCATGGTCGCTTTCAACCTCCTCGCTGTTTGGAGACCGGTGGTCCCCCGTCCGGCACTCGACCACCCCGCGTTCGCTGACGACGCAGTCGAGCCGCAGATCCCAGGGATCGCGCGGCACGTGGGGCAGGTGCTGGAACGCGTAAGCGAGCCCGATCAGGCGACGCGGCCTGTCGGAACCCGCAAAGGCGCGGTCATAGTGGCCGCCGCCGCGGCCGATGCGGCCGCCGGCGTCGTCCCACGCCAACAAGGGGAGCAACGCGGCCGCTGTCGCCAGCAGCCCGGACTCCCCGGGATCGCCCTCGGGCGCGGGGATGCCGTGGGCACCCCGCCGCAGGGCGGTGCCGAGCCGATGCTCGGCAAACACCATTCGCTCGCCGTCGAGGCGCGGCAGGAAGACCCGCTTCCCCGACGCGAGCGCCGACGCGATCAGCGCGTCGGTAGGAATTTCACCATCGGTGTCGACGTAGGCGAGCAGCACCGACGCGTCGCGGAAGGCCGGCAGCGCCAGCACGGCATCCGCAACGGCGGCGCCGGCGGCGGCCATGTCAGTCGGCGTGAGCGAGCGCCGTCGCCGGCGCATCGCGTACCGAATCGCTGCTTTGGTCTCTTCCATCCCAGGTTCGACGATGTCGAATCGGGACGGTGACTTACGGTCGGATCCCTATCAGGCTTCGCGCTCGAACTGCGCGGCGCCGCCCCCCGCGGCCAGCGCCAATCGCTCCTTCTTCCCTGCTGCTATCAACGTCCGCTTCCCCAAGTTCTCAGTGTCCGTCGCGCGCTCATCTACCCGAATTGTGAATCGGCTTGCCCCACCGCTCCACCACCGACCGCGCCACCCTCCGGCTTTCAGGGTGACTCATCAACCGTTCCGAATCGCTTTCTCCTTTACGACTCCTGGCGGTTCGCTGGCCGTTGCCAACCGGTCCGCCAAGCGTTCGATCGTCGCGTCTATGTCCGCGACATTTTGGCGCAGTTTGTGCCATTCGCTAGCAATATTCAATGCGGCGAGTACGGCGGCGGTGAAGGAGGAAACCACCTTGCCGTGGGTGGTGATATCGCGCATGGTCCGGTCGACGTAGGCCGCGACTTCGCGGACGTGCTCCTCTCCGTCCTCGCTGGTGACGGAGAAGGTCTGGCCCATGATCACGACCTCGACCGGCTGCGGCATCGGCTCAGCTCAGCTCAGATCGAGTCCCTCGAGCCGGCCGAGGATGCTCTCCACCCGGGCGCGGATCTGCCCGCGCTCTTTTTCGAACGTTTCCAGCTGGGTGGTGAGCTCCGCGATGCGACCGCGCGCTTCGCGCAGCTCCGCCTGGAGGCGGTCGCGTTCGGCCGCGAGGGCCGCATGCCGGGTGACGACATCGTCAACCCGGCCTTCGAGAACTCTCAAGGTCTCAAGGCTCATGACTCGATGATCTTCAACAATCGCTTCAGTGGCGTATACGCCCTGCCCGTTGGCGTTTTCAAGCGGCATCCGTGGTCTCCTCCTGGCTGAACAACGCGTTCGCGAACGCCTCGGCGTCGAACGGCGCGAGATCGTCTGGTTGCTCGCCCAATCCGACGTAGCGAATCGGCAGTCCGAGCTCGCGGCGGATGGCGAGGGCGACGCCACCCTTGGCGGTGCCGTCGAGCTTGGTGAGTACGACGCCCGTGATGCCGAGCGTCTCGTTGAAGATGCGCGCCTGCGCCAGGGCGTTCTGCCCGCTGGTGGCGTCGATCACCAGCAGCACCTGGTGCGGCGCGTCGGGCACCAGCTTCGCGGTGGTGCGGGCGATCTTCTTCACCTCTTCCATGAGGTTCGCCTTCACGTGGAGGCGGCCGGCGGTATCGACGATGACGACGTCGGCCTGGCGCGCGATCGCCGCCTGGACGCCGTCGAAGGTGACGGCCGACGGATCGGCGCCGTGCTGGTGCTTGACGATGTCGGCTCCGACCCGCTCCGCCCAGGCCGTCAACTGTTCGATGGCGGCGGCGCGAAAGGTGTCGCCGGCGACGAGGACGACCGACCGGCCCTGCTGGCGGAAGAGATGGGCGAGCTTGCCGATCGTGGTGGTCTTGCCGACGCCGTTGACGCCGACCACGACGATGACCTCGGGACGCGCCGCCGGCTCGGGCGGCGGCGGCGCGGCGATGAGATCGCGCACGGCGTCGCGCGCCGCGGCGCGCAGCTGGCTCGGGTCGGTCGCCTCGCGCCCGGCGGCGTCGAGGCGACCGAGCAGGGCCTGCGTCGCGACGATGCCGACGTCCGAAGTCAGCAGGATCTCCTCGACCTCGACCAGCCAGCCGTCGCGATCGCCGCCGCCGCCCCACGCTTCGAGCAGGCGGCGCGTCAGGCTGCCGCGCGTCTTCGCGAGCCCACTGGTCCACGACGCACGCGGCGCCGCCTCGACGACCGTCGCGCGCCGGCGCCGGCGCGCCACCAGCAGGAGGATCAGCAACAACAGCAGGGCGGCGCCGGCCGCCGCCAGCGCGACGAGGTGCTCCTGGCCCTGCATCGTCGCGATCAGCTGATGTTGACCGAGATCACCTTCGAGACGCCCGGATCCTGCATGGTGACGCCGTACAGAATGTCGGCGCTCTCCATCGTCCGCTTGTTGTGGGTGATCAGGATGAACTGCGAGTGGGCGCTCATCTCGCGGATCATCTGGCTGTAGCGGCCGATGTTGGCGTCGTCGAGCGGCGCGTCGACCTCGTCGAGGATGCAGAACGGCGTCGGGTTGATGAGGAACAGCGAAAAGATCAGGCTCACCGCGACCAGCGCCTTCTCGCCGCCCGACAGCAGGCTGACGGTGTCGAGCCGCTTGCCCGGCGGGCGGACGACGATCTCGACGCCGCTCTCGAGCAGGTCGTGCTCGTTGGTCAGCACCAGCTTGCCCTCGCCGCCGCGGAACAGGCGCGGGAAGACCTTCTGGAAGGTCTCGTTCGCCTTGGCGAACGTCTCGGCGAACTTGGTGCGCGAAGCGCGGTTGAGCTTCTGGATGGTGCGCTCCAGATCGGCGAGCGAGGTCTGCAGGTCGTCGCGCTGGGTGCGCAGGAAGGTGCCGCGCTCCTCGAACTCGCGCAGCTCGTCGATGGCGCCGACGTTCACCTCGCCGAGACGTAGCAGGCGTTGGCGCACGGCGTCCACCCGCGCCTTCTCCTCCTCGTCGTTCGTCTCGGCGTCCGCCTCGACGGGCTCGACCGTCGTCAGGTCGATCTCGTACTTCTCGGTCATCGCCGCGACCAGGTGCTCGCCGCGCAGGCGCGTCTCGGATCGTGCCACGTCGGCCTGGCTCTGCGCGGTGCGCAGCTCGTCGAGCGCCGACTGGAGCTCGCGCCCCCGCTGCTCGACCGCGCGCAGACCGGCCGCGGCCTCTTCCACCGCCGCCGCGCCGGCGGCGACCGCCTCGTCCAGCGTCGCGCGCTGCGCGACCTGCTCGGCCTCGCGGGCGCGTGCCGCGGCGACGTCCTGCTCGAGCGTGCTGCGCTCGCGCTCGGCCTGCTCGCGCTCCGCCTGTAGCGCCGTGAGGCGCTCGGCGAGCTCGACGCGCTGCGTGTGCAACGCCTCGACCGCGGCCGCCGCGGCCGCCTGCCGCTCGCGCCGTTCGGCGACGCGCACTTTCACCGTCGTCACCTGCGCCGTGAGGGCCTCGGCCCGCGCCACGGCGTCATCCGTCTCGGCGCGCGTCTCGACCAGGGCCTGCTCCAGCGTGTGGTGGAGGGCGCCGAGCTCGTCGTGGCGGATCCGCTGCGTCGCTTCCTCGGCGCTGGCGCCGCCCTCTTCTTCGAGCAGGCTGTCGATCTCGTAGCGGACGACGTCGCGGCGGCTGCAGCACTGCGGTCGCTCGATCTCGAGCCGCTCGATGTCCTTCTCGGCGGCGACGATCTGCACCGTCAGCTGATGCGCGCCGGCGCCGAGCGCCTGCACCGCTTCTTCGGCCGTGGTCATCGCGATGCCGGCTTCGTCGAGCTGGGCGCGCACTTCGGCGAGTTGGAGGCCGCTGCTCTCGGCGCCCACGCGCAGCTGCTCGATCTCGCGGCGGCGGGCCAGCAATTCCTCTTCGATCGGACGATCGGAGCCGCCGGTGATGACACCGCTGGGGTCGAGCACGTCGCCGTCCGGGGTCACCAGGGTGACGCGCACGCCGTGCTCCCGCCACATCGCGATCGCGGTGCTGAGATCGGGCACCAGCACCACTTCGCCGAGCAGCGCCTGGGCGATGCCGCGGTACTCGTCGCGCACGCGTACCAGGTCGAGCATCTGTCGCGACGTGCCGTTGAGGCTCTGCACGCCGGCCAGGTCGGGGATGCGCGGCTGCAGCGGGATGAAGCTCGAGCGTCCCATCGCGTCCTGACGCAGGCGGTCGACCGCCTCCGCGCCCTCCTCCTCGCCGCGCACGATCACGTACTGCAGGCGCTCGCCGAGCACGGCGGCGACGGCCCGCTCGTACTGCTGCGGGATGTCGATGACGTCGGCGACGACGCCGAGCACCCCGTCGGGCGAATGCTCCTCGCGCATGATGGCGCGGACGCCGCGATGGAAGCCCTCGTAGGTCGACTGGATCTGCTCGAGCGATGCGAGGCGCGAGCGGGTCTGGACGACAACGCCCTCGACTTCGACCGCCTGCCGCTCCCAGCGACGCCGCGCTTCGGCCAGGGCGCGCAGCTCATTGGTCCGCGCCTCCTGTTCACCGGTGGCGTGCGCCAGCTCGCCGCGCAGCCGATCGAGGTCGGCCCGCCGCACCAGCAGCTGCGCGTCGATCTCCTCACGGCGGCGCTCGAGCTCGCGCTCCTCGCCGCGCAGCTTGTCGAGCTGGCGGGCGATGTCCTCGCGGCGACGGGCCAAGCTCGCCAGGCCGTTGCGCACCTCGACCTCGCGCGTCACGTGCTCGACCAGCGCACCCTTGGCGGCCTCGAGCGCGGCGGAGAGCGCGGCCAACGCCGTGCGGCCGGCGCTCAGCGCCTCCTCGGAAGTGCGCAGCTCGCCTTCGTCGAACGCCAGGTACTGCGCCGATGCTTCGCGCTCGCGCTCGGCCTGACGCAGCCGCTCGTCGCTCGTCGCCTGGGCGGCGCGCGCCGCTTCGGCGTCCTCGCCCAGACGGGCGTGGCGACGGGCGCGCTCGGCGCGCTGCTCCTCGAGCATCGCGATGCGCTGCTGCACGCTGTGCCGCTCGGCCTCGAGGACCGCGAGCTGTTCGCGCGCCGCGGCGTGCCGATGCTCGGCGGCGGCGACCGCGGCGGCGACCGTCTCGTGCGATTCCTGAGTGGCGTCCAGCTCGCCGCGCAGCCGCTCGCCGTCGGCCGCGAGACGCTCGCGCGTCTCGTCGAGCACCGCGAGCTCGCGCTGCAGCGCCTGCCACTGGCGCCCGGTGACGCGCAGCTCGAGTCCGCGCAGCTCCTCGACCAGCCGCTTGTGCACTTCCGCCTTCTTGGCCTGGCGCTCGAGGTACTGCGTCTGGCGGTCGATCTCGTGCAGGATGTCGTTGACGCGCGACAGGTTCTCGCGCGTGCGCTCCATCTTGCGCTCGGCGGCCTGCTTGCGGGCGCGGTAGAGCGTCGTGCCGGCGGCCTCCTCGATGAAGAGGCGGCGATCCTCCGGCTTGGCATTGATCAGCTGCTCGACGCGCCCCTGCTCGATGATCGCGTACGCCTTCGAGCCGACGCCGGTGCCGAGGAACAGCTCGGTGATGTCCTTCAGCCGGCACGGCATCCGATTGATCAGGTACTCCGACTCGCCGGAGCGGAAGTAGCGCCGGCTGACGGTGATCTCCGGGAGCTCGCGGATGTGCGCCGGGAGGGTCGAGACTTCGAGGTCGAGGTCGGTCGGCGGCGCCAGCAGACGGTCGTTGTCGAAGGTCAGCGAGACTTCTGCCATGCCCAACGGCGACAGCTTCTCGTTGCCGTTGAAGACGACCGCTTCCATGACGTCGCCGCGGAGGTGCTTGGGGCTCTGCTCGCCGAGGACCCATCGGATCGCGTCGACGATGTTCGACTTGCCGCAGCCGTTCGGCCCGACCACCCCGGTGACGCCGGAGGGGAAATCGAGGACGGTTCGCTGGGGGAATGACTTGAAGCCCACCAGCTCCAGCTGCTTGATCCGCATACCGCCTCCCCCATCCGCCTCGTTTGACGATCCATCGCACAGGAGGTGCGGATGGTCAACAAGTTGGGTTCCGTCGGGGGTGATCACCCCATATATTGTGGAATTGGGCCAGCCACGCAGAAGCGTCGCCCTTCATTCATCTCGCTGATCGTGCACCCGTGCAATTCCTGCAGAGTTGGATGGACCGCTTCGCCGCTCGGGCGAGGCGGCACGTCGGATGACGACGGTTCTTCAGCGATCCTCACCGCAGAGGTTCACGTCCCATCTTTCGCCCTGCGTCGAACCGTCCGCACGGTGCGCGCCGCGCCGCGGGCGCGCACGCGTTTCGCGGGCCGCGGTTGCTTCACCTCGGTGGCATCGGCGGAATGGCCGGCGCGCCGGCCGCGGAGAACGACGCGCCGGCCATGCGAACGCCCGCGGCTTCTGACTGCCGGCGGCCGGGACCTGACGGGCGGCTCTCTGCAACTCGGCGAATGAGGCCTCGACCGCGCCGACGAGGAGGTGGAAGTCCGGCAGTGCGTCGTCGCGCAGGCAAGTCGAGGCCGGAGATGCCGTCGATCATGCAGCGATGCACCTTGCTGATCATCACCATCCGGCCGCCCTCCAGGCCCTCGACGATCCACGTCTCCCACAGCGGTTTCCCGTAGTAGAGCGCCTGCGACATGATGCGCGCACACAGGCGCTTGAGTTGCTGCTGTCGACCGGCTTGGGCAGGCACGCGTGGCGCAGATGGTCGGGGAGGTTGAAGCTCTTGTCGTCGACCAGACCGCCCGTCCCTCCAGCGGCACGTACGCCACCTTCTGTCGGTCGCGAGGCATCAGGTGCAGGCGTGCGGCGACGTGCGTCGCGAAGCGCTCGAAGTCGACGCCACCGTGGCCGGCCGAGGAGCGGCGGCGCCGCATCGAAGATCGCGGTCGAGCCGACATGCATCGGCGTCCCCGCGCACTCGAGAACGAGAAAGGAATTGTCGAGCGCGGACAGCCGCTCGTAGTTGCGGTGACGCTAGAGATGCGCATTTCCGGCCAAGTTCGGACGATTGACGAGCGCTCCAACGCTGGCCGGCCAGAGGCCGTATGACTCTTTCGGTGTGATAGATACGCGGACTCCCACCTGGGGCCTCTCTCGGTCGAGGCATTGTTCAGCGCTCACGAACGCGATACACTCGTGTCGAGTCTGTTCGCAGCCTCGCAGCGCGATCTGTGCAGGGGCCTCCGGCCTACTCACGTGTGCTCGGCGCCGACTCTTGAGAGGAGCGGTCGTGCCACAACCACAGGTTTCGGGAGTCGTCATCGCATTCTGGAAACGTCTGCGCCCCGCCTTGGCGCAACTCGGCGGCTGGGTGAGAGGACAGGGCCGGTCGGCGCGCGACGTTCCCGCTCACGACGCCGCGCCGACCACCCGCGTCGGGGCTGGCAGCGGTCGCGGCGACGCGCGCACCCAATTCTGGACCGAATTCCGCGCCGGGCAGCGCGAGGCCGAAGAGCGGATCGCAGGGCGCACACCGTGATGGGCGCCAGGGAACGGGGTGTGTGATGGCACGGTTCAATCAGGCCACCTCGTGCGATAACACCAATCACCGACGGACGGAGCCGCCGGTCGGCCATTGCCCGACGTGCGGCGAGGTCGTCAACGCCCGCATTCCACGCCGGCAATGCAGCGAGACCGATCACGCGGCCGCGCGACGTGATCGGTCGGCATACTGTGTCGATTGCGGGGCGCGGTTCGAATAGCCCGCTTGCGCTGGCGATTCACCTAGCGGGAGTATCGGACCCTCCTCTCGCTGCGCTGCACGCCGAACGACGGCACGGCACGTCGCCGAGCGGCGCCGTGAGGGTGGACACGCCGGCTGCGGCGCCGGTGAAGAGGCCCTGCGCGACCCTACCAAGGTGTCTTCCTCGACGGTGGTCGAGAACCTCGTCGTCGATAGGGATGTGAGGAGCTGCCCGAGCACTCCGACCAGGGCTGCCCGATCTGGCGTTCTTGGCGTCCTTGCGGCCAGGGACTGCTTCGAAGACTCGCTCGCTCCCACCTCCGGACCGATCGCGAGCGAGACTTTTCACCTGCTTCGGTCTGGGCCTGCGGACCATCCCGACTGTGGTGAAGGTCCCCTTACGGCTGCAGCTCGGTGTTCCAGTAGGCCGCGTCGACGGTCGACAGGAACGGGAGCCACTCGCGGTAGCGGCGCAGGCTGAAGGTCTCCAGCATGAACGGGGTCCATTCCGGCCGGCGTGGCGGGTGGAGGAGCTTCATGCCGGCTTCCTTCGGCGTGCGGCCGCCCTTGCGGCGATTGCAGGCGTGGCACGAGCAGACGATGTTCTCCCAGATCGACAGGCCGCCCTGCGAGCGCGGGACGACGTGGTCGAGGTTGAGCTCGACCCGCGGCAGGCGCTGGCCGCAGTACTGGCAGGTGTTCCGATCGCGGGCGTAGACGTTGAAGCGGTTGAAGCGGACCTGGCGCCTCGGGATGCGGTCGTAGGTGAGCAGCAGGATCACCCGCGGCACGCGGATGATGCGGTCCACCATGCCGATGGTGTCGTCGTGCATCGAGGACGACAGGGCCGACCAGCTGTCGAAATCGAAGGTCCGGTACTGGTCGTCGACCGCCTCGGCGAGCCCCTGGTAGAGCAGCGAAAAGGCACGGCGCACCGAGGTCACATGCACCGGAAGGAAATTCCGGTTGAGGACCAATACCTTGGTGTTGAGCACTACCGCCCCCGCCACCGTTGGCACGCAGCCTCCTTCGACGCCGTTACTTCCGCCGAGGGTTACTGAGCGGCCGTTTTGAAGTCAAGGTGAACGCTTCTTGCACCGTCCCACGAATTTCCAATTGGCACGGTAGTGAATCACCTTTCCGGTCAGGCGGTTGACGATCAGGCCGTCCGGGGTGGCCTCGTTCCGATTGTCGCACTGCATGGTCTCATCGATGCACTTGCACTGCGTGGCCGGCCACGGATCGATCGCGCAACGCTTGGTGTCGACCGCGTAGCTCCGGGTCTCGGCCCGCGTGCCCCCACCAGCCGTCGTTGTCCCATGACATTCCAGCGTCACGCGTCCGTCCTCGTGGAAGCCCGGGGTGGCGTCCGGCTCGGCGCCAGCGGCCGCCGCAACCAGGCACACACAGACGAGCGCGCTGGCGGCCGATCGGCGGCAGAGCATGAGCACGGGTGGGGATCGTCCTCCGAGCCGGTCCTTGTCAAGGAACGGAACTTTTGGTGGTGACTCAGTGTGATCGGCGCAGCGGCGATCGCAGCCCCGGCAAACCGCCAAGGACGCCAAGGGCGCCAAGCAGCGCTGCTTGGCGCCCTTGGCGTCCTTGGCGGCTATCTGAGCAGCGGGCCACCGCGCCAATCGAATGGGCAGCGCTTGCCGGTGCCGGGGCGCGACCGCTACGGAGCCGCGCATGATCATCGTCACCGGCAGCATCGTCGCCCGGCCCGACACCATCGACCCGCTCATCACCGCCAGCCTCGAGCACGTGCGTCGCTCGCGGCGCGAGCCCGGCTGTGTGTCGCACGCCGTGCATCGTGACGTGGAGAATCCGCTGCGACTCGTCTTTTTCGAGCAGTGGGCCGACCGCGACGCGCTGATGGCGCACTTCCGCGTGCCCGACTCGCTCGCCTTCGTGCAGAGGGCCGGCACGCTCGCGGCGGAAGCGCCCCAGATGGCGATGTTCGAGGCCACGGCAATGCCCCGCTGAGATCGGCCCGCTCGCCCCGAACTCGCCGCCAATTCGACACTTGGGCGGCGAATCGCAGGCAAGTCCTCGCCTTTTCGCGGGAATGAGCCGGCGTCCGGTTGCCCCCAAAGTGGCTTGCCCATATCATCCGGCGGCCCGAGGACCCCTGATGCCCGTCTGCGCCGAGACCTACGAACGACTGCTTGCCCGAGTGGAGAAGCCGGGCCGCTATCTCGGCAACGAGCTCGGCGTCGTACGCAAGGACCCGGCAGCGGTCGAGCTGCGCTTCGCCCTCGCCTTTCCCGAGGTCTACGAGATCGCCCAGTCGCACCCCGGGATGCAGTTGCTCTACGACCTCCTGAACCGCCGCGAGGATGTCTACGCCGAGCGGGTCTACGCCCCGTGGTTCGACCTGGAGGCAGTGCTGCGCCAGGCCGGTCATCCGCTGGTCTCGCTGGAGACCTACACGCCGCTGCGCGAGTTCCACATCGTCGGGTTCAGCCTGCAGTACGAGCTCACCTACACGAACGTGCTGGCGATGCTCGACGTCGGCGGCATCCCGCTCCTCGCCGCCGAGCGCGGGCCCGATGACCCGCTCGTGATCGCCGGCGGCCCCTGCGCCTTCAACCCCGAGCCGATCGCGGAGTTCCTCGATGCCGTGTTGCTCGGCGACGGCGAGGACGCGATCCACGATATCTGCGACGTCTACAAGAGCTGGGACCGGCGCGACCGCGGCGACCTGCGCACCGCCCTGGCCGCCGTGCCGGGCGTCTACGTCCCGGCATTCTACGCGCCGCGACGCGACGCGCGCGGTCGGCTGCTCGCCGTCGAGCCGGTGCGCGCCGACCTGCCGCCGGTCGTCGAGAAGCGCATCCTGCGCGACCTCGACACCGTGCCGCTCACCGACACGCACGTCGTGCCCAACATCCGCGTCGTCCACGGTCGCCCCAGCCTCGAGGTGATGCGCGGCTGCGTGAAGGGCTGCCGTTTCTGCCAGGCGGGCTACATCTACCGGCCGCTGCGCGAGCGCGATCCGCGCCGCGTCCTCGAGCAGGCCGAGCGCGCCGTGGCGGCGACCGGCACCGACGAGCTGTCGCTGCTCAGCCTCAGCACCGGCGACTACAGCTGCGTCAATCCCGTGCTCACCGAGCTGATGAACCGCTTCGCCGCCGATCGCGTCGCGGTGTCGCTGCCGTCGACGCGGGTCGACGCGCTCGCGCCCGCGCTGCTCGAGCAGATCAAGCGCGTGCGCAAGACCGGTTTCACGCTCGCGCCGGAGGCCGGCTCGCAGCGCATGCGCGACGTCATCCAGAAGGAATACGAGGAGGAAGAGCTGATCGAGGCCGCGCGGCAGATCTTCGGCCTCGGCTGGCGGGCGCTGAAGCTCTACTTCATGCTCGGCCTACCGGGCGAGGAGGAGGCGGACCTCGTCGCCATCGCCGACCTCGCCGCCAAGGTGGCCGCCGCCGGCAAGGGCCGCTGCGACGTGACCGCCAGCGTCTCGACCTTCGTCCCCAAGCCGCACACGCCGTTCCAGTGGACGGCGCAGATCGACGTCGCCGAGACCGAGGCGCGCCAGTCGCTGCTGCGCCGCGAGCTCGGCCGGCGCCATATCCGCTTCAAGTGGCACGACGCGCGCACCTCGTACCTCGAGGGCATCTTCGCGCGCGGGGGCCGCGAGCTCGGCGCGCTGCTGCTCGCCGCCTATCGACGCGGCTGCCGCTTCGACGGCTGGACCGAGCACTGCCGCTTCGAGGCGTGGGAGGCGGCGATCGCCGAGACCGGCGTCGAGCCGGCGGACTATCTGCGGCGCCGCTTCCTCAACGAAGCGCTGCCGTGGGATCACCTGAGCAGCGGCGTCACCAAGGAGTATCTCCAGCGCGAGCTCGCCTACGCGGTCGAAGGTCGGCTGACGCCGGACTGCTCGATCGAGCGCTGTACGTACTGCGGCGCCTGCGACTTCACCCAGGTGCGCAACGTCACCTACCACGTCAAAGGCGCGAAGGGCGGCGAGCACCGCGGCGCGGTGGTCGACAACTGGGCGCACGTCGCGGTCGACGGCGACGTCCCCGCCGCGCCGGGCAGCTGGGAGCCGCGCGGCTGGCAGAAGATCCAGAAGAAGATGGAGCAGCGCGGCGAGGCGCGGAACCGGACGCGTTCGCCACGCGCGACCTCGGCGACGCCGGTCGCGCGCGCCGACGCGCCGGCACGCACCGAGCAGACCGCCGCCGGGCCCGGTCTCGGCAACGCCGAGGAGTGGATCAACGCCGGCACCGAGGCGCTGGCGCCGCCGGTGCAGATCCTGCCTGCCGCGATGCGGATTCGCCTGACCTACGCCAAGCGCGCCCGCGCCCGCTTCATCAGCCATCTCGAGCTGATCGAGATCTTCGACCGCGCCTGCCGGCGCGCCCATCTGCCGCTCGCCTTCAGCCAGGGGCATCGGCCGGCACCGCGCCTGCGCTTCAGCCCCGGGCTGCCGGTCGGCGCCGAGAGCGACTGCGAGGTGGTGGACATCGACCTCACCGCGGTGCTGCCCGCCGACGAGATCGCGCAGCGCTTCGGCGCCCATCTGCCCGACGGCCTCACCGTCCTTGCCGCCGAGTCGCTCGCGCTGCGCGCGCCGAGCCTCGAGCACGACCTGATCGGCTTCCGCTACCAGGTGGACGTCGCCGACCTGCTGAATGCCGACGGCGGCGGGTGGATCGACGACCGGCTCGCCGCGTTCCTCGCCCGCGACGCCTTTCCGCTGCGCAAGCGGACCGGGAAGAATGAGAAGACCGTCGACGTCCGGCCGCTGGTCCACCGCCTGACGCGCGTCGGCGCGCACACCGTCGAGATCGACGTCGGCTTCTCGCCGGCCGGCTCGCTCAAGCCCACGGACCTGCTGGCGGCGCTGCTCGACCTCGACCTCGAGACCGCGCGCGCCCTGCCGCTCACCAAGACCCACGCCTTCCAACGCGTCGCCGCCGCGGCAGAGTCGCCGGCGTCCGCCAGCCTCGCCTAGGATCGCCGGTGCCGCGGCAGATCATCATCAACTCCACGCCGCAGGAGGCGCGCGTCGCCGCGATGGAGAACGCGCGCCTGCTCGAGATCCAGATCGAGCGCGTGCGCGAGCGCAGCCTCGCCGGCAGCATCTGCAAGGGCCGCGTCCTGCGCGTGCTGCCCGGCATGCAGGCGGCGTTCGTCGACGTCGGGCTCGAGAAAGCCGCCTTCCTGCCCGGCGCCGACTTCTTCCCGCTCAGCGCCGACGAGTACGCGCTGCGCGAAACCTCGGGCGACACCGCCGCGCCCGCTCGACGCGGCAGCGGGCGAGACGGGCGAGGCCGGCACCGGCCGGCGCGCGCGCGTGCTGCCGCCGATCGAGGAGCGCCTCTCGAAGGGCCAGGACGTCATCGTCCAGATCAGCAAGGAGCCGATCGGCACCAAGGGCGCCCGGCTGACCTCCAACATCTCCCTGCCCGGCCGCTACCTGGTGTACCTGCCGTACAGCAATCAGATCGGCATCTCGCGGCGACTCGCCAGCGAGGAGGAGCGCCAGCGGCTGCGCGAAGCAGTCGAGGCCGTGGCGTCGGAGAGCGGCGGCATCATCATCCGCACCGCCTGCGAGGGCGTCTCGAAGCGCGAGATCCAGTCCGACCTGCGCCTGTTGCGCCGCCAGTGGCAACACCTGTCGCGCAAGGCGGAGAACCTGCCGGCGCCGGCGATCCTGCACCAGGAGCTGGACGTGATCCTGCGCACGATGCGCGATCTCACGACCAGCGACGTCACCCGCGTCGTCGTCGACAACCGCCGCGACTACCAGCGCATTCTCGATTTCATCGACGAGGTGATGCCGCGCACCCGGCCGCGCGTCGAGCTGTACGAGCTGCCCGAGCCGATCTTCGAGCGCTACGGCATCGAGGCGCAGATCAACAAGGCGCTCGAGCGCAAGGTGTGGCTGAAGTCGGGCGGCTACATCGTCATCGACCACACCGAGGCGCTGACCGCGATCGACGTCAACACCGGTCGCTTCATCGGCAAGACCGACCAGCGCGAGACGGCGCTGCGCACCAACGTCGAGGCGGCGCGCCTGGTCGCCGACCAACTGCGCCTGCGCAACATCGGCGGCCTGATCGTCATCGACTTCATCGACATGGAGCACGCCGAGGACCGCAAGACGGTGCTCGCGGCGGTCAACGACTCGATCAAGGGCGACAAAGCGCGTGCCACGATCCTCGGAATTTCGGAGCTCGGGCTGGTCGAGATGACCCGCCAACGCACCCGCGAGAGCCTGGCGCAGCGCCTGTGCGAGCCCTGCCCGACCTGCAGTCAGCGCGGCCTGGTCAAGGGCATCGCCACCACCGCGTACGAGGTGCTGCGCCGCATCCGCCGCGAGGCGACGATCAACGGCGCCGTGCAGCGGATCGAGGTCGGCCTGCCCGCCGCCGTCGTCGCCTTCCTGAATCAGTTCGAGCCCGCCGCCCTGCGCGAGATCGAGCGCGAGCTGGGAATCCCCGTGGTGATCACCCCGCTCGACGCCGGCGACCCCGGCGAGTACTCGATCGTGCCAGTCGTCGCGAAAGAAGCGGCGAAGTAACCCGCTACCTCTGACGGAGACGACAGAGACGACGCGCTGTCGCTGGCGGTTCCGCGCCACTGGCCTGACGACGTAGGGCGTGCCGCGACCGCCTTGTGGAGTGCGGCGCGTGAGCGCCGCTGGTCCGGGGCCGCGCGTCAGCGCGGCTCACGGCGCGCGCAACCCGAGCGCCGCTGACGCGGCGCACTCCTCAACGAGCCGTTTCCACAGCCCAATGGACCAGCGCCGCGCCTCCCGCGGCGCCGCGCCGCCGTGGTGCTGGCGATGCGCCTCCTGCGACAGGCCGCGCCGCTCACTGGGCGACGGCGGTGCCGAGGGTGCCGAACCAGACGCCGTGGTCCTGCACCAGCGCCGCCGTCCATTCGCCCTTCACCTCGCCACCCTCCAGTTTGCCGGTGAACGACGCCACCTTGCCCTGCTCGGTCATGACGCCCAGGACGATGTTCGCGCCGTCGATGGTGCCGCTCACCGTCCCGCCACGGAACACGTTGGAGCCGTCCAGCGCGAGCGCCCCCTCGATGCGCTCGCCGCGGCGGGTCAGCGTCGCCGTCCAGGTGCCGCCGATGCCGTCGCCGCTGAGACTGCGCCACTCGCCCTTGCCGGCCAGCTCCGCCCGCGCCGGTGCGCCGCCGAAGCACACTACGCTCGCTGCCAGAACCACGGTCAGAAGGATCCGCTGCATGATGCCTCTCCTTTGTCTCCGCGTGTGATGGATCGTCTCGCGTCTCGATGCGGTCACGGCGGCGGACAGCCGGTGAGCGCGGCGCGGGTGGCGGCGATCAGCTCGTCCACGGTCACCGCCCCGTCGCCGTCGCGGTCGGCGGCGGCGCAGGCGCTCAGCGGCCCCTGCTCCTGGGCGATTTCCACCGCCGAGACCAGCTCGGCCACCGTCACCGCGCCGTCGCCGTCACAATCGCCGGCGCAGGCGCGGGGGCCGCGCGGGCCCGACCACCAGCTGCACGTCGGCGGTGCGCACGTCGCCGCCCTCGTCGAACACCGCCGTGCGCAGCGTGTAGCTGCCCGCCTGCTCCACCCGCGTCGGCCAGGTGAACGTCGCCGTGCCGTCGTGGTGGTCGACGAAGCTCGCCCCCGCCGGCAGGTTCACGTCGCCCACTTCCTGGGCGAAGAACGTCAGCCGGTCCCCGTCGGGGTCGCGGCCGGCGAGATCCAGGGTCAGCGTCGCCCCCGCCGCCACCGTCGCCTCCGCCGGCGGCGGCGCCGGCTGCCACTCGGGGGGCTGGTTCCCCGGCCGCCGCCGCACCAAGCGGGTGGCGCGGTAGTACAGCCCCGTGGCCCGGTGGCGCGGCGGCCCGTCGTAGAAGCACGGGGATTCCGCCTTGGTCAGGTACATCACCGCGATCACGCTGCCATCGCCGCTGGGGGCGAAGTAGGGAAACGAGCAGGCGCCCGAGTGCAGACCGATCCCCCCGGTGGTGTCGCTCACCTGCTGCACCCGGCCGCTGGCGCGGTCGAGGATGAACAGCTCCATGTTGTGGTCGGCGTTGCCCACCGCCGGGTCGAGGTCGCCGTTGCTCGCCACGACGATCGCCGAGCCATCGGCGGTGATCGTCGCCACGAACGTCTGGTCCTCGCCCGGGGGCCCGAGGACCGATTCCGTCAGCGCGCCGCTGTCGAGGTCGAGCAGCGCCGCCGTGTCGCGGCGGTGCCCGACGCTGATCGGCCGCGAGGTCTCGAACGACAGCCAGCGCCCGTCCGCACTGATCGCCGGGCGGTCCACGGTGAGCTCGCGCGGCAGCGCGGTGACGTGGCGAAACTGGCCCTGGGCGATGTCGTAGACGACGATGTGGCAGCCGACGGCAGGATCGGCCTCGACCAGGCCGAGCGTGGCCCGGGTGGCGATGGCAATCCGCGTCCCGGCGGCGTTGATCAACGGCGTCGTGCCAACCGTGGACGGACAATCGTCGTTGCTGAGCGCATACACCACCGCCTGTGGATCGTTGGTCAGCTGCCGCACCTCCCCGGCCTCCAGATCGGCGAAAAGGTACTGCGCGCCCGACCTGCTGGCGCTCTGGAAGGCCACGCGCCGCCCGGCGTCGTCGACGGAGAAGAACAAGGAACTCGTCGGGTAGACCAGCGTGGGCGTCCCGGTGATGCGACTGAACGCCACCAGCCCGATGACGGGAAAGCCCTCCGGAGACTCAGCCGTTCCCTTATAGAAAAACACCTGTCCGTTGCCGGATAGGACGCGGCCGTACGACGCGGTAAGGCCTACATCGACGCGCCTCTCCTGCCCACTATGAACGTCTCTGAAGATCGTCTCATGTGGCGAAGCCCAGTCCCCACGCGATGGTGGCACCGGGGCGGTCGATCGAGATGAAGTCGATCGCGGCGCGATCGAAGTCTCCGCATTCGATAGGAATTGCCGTAGCAGGTGGGTCAACGCGCCGCGCCGCGGAACTCCGCAGCTGGGCAATTTGTGAATGGTCAGTTGAATCGCCCTCTGCCCGGACATGCCCGCTGGTGCAAACTATCAGGAAGCCCATCACCACCGCCCGGATTGGCGCAGCACGCACTGCCCGGCTTGTCATCACCCGAATCTCGCAATCTCACGCGCCTTCCCAGGACGCTGTCCTAGAGATTGGCGGTCGTACAATAGGACTCCATGTTTTCGATCAAGGTCATCCCTTGCTTCTTACCGACGTAGACTTGCTCACTGGACTTCCCCAGGCACGAAAACACGTTGGTCGGAACCTGGACTTCGAGGAACGCAGGCGTCACCGCCTGTACCCCGAGGTCGGTCCACGTCCCCGCCGAGTTTTTGATCTGCACGCAGTTCCCGTTGCCGTCGGTTGGCGCGTTGACCCCCGCGCACGAGTTGGCGTTTCTCGGCCGGCGGCAGCACGACGTGCCCTGCCCGCTGCCGTTGGTGGTGATGCCGGTGGTGCAGTCGACCGGGGGCCCGCCGGCCAGCGGGTTGCCTTCGACGCCGTTGAAGCCCGTTCCGAGGACGCGAACCGTCTGTCCGAGCAGAATGGCGTTGCTCGGCGTCACCGCCGAGATCATCACGGGCGAGGTGTGCTGATTCTCGATGGTGCCCAGATCCACCGGCCCCGCCCCCATTTGGCCGGCGCAGGTGTCGGGAATCGGCGTCGGCGGCGGGCCGCCGCGCCACTGGTCGTTCTGCGCCAGGACGGAGTCGAAGAGCCAGGTGTTGAACAGCCCGCACTGGGTGTTGGAGGCGAACACCGAGTGGTTGTTGAGGGCCGCCGCGGTGAAGCTGTCCTGCGCGACGCGCACGCCGTTGCCGGCGTTGTAGGTGGCGCCGATGCCGCCGAGACTGTTGAGCGAGGGCACGAAGCCGGCGGCGGCCGCCGTCACCAGGCCGGTGCCGCCGTTGCCGCACAGCGCATCGTTCTCCACCAGCACGTCGCCCAGGCCGCTGGCGGTGATGCCGGTCGAGCGGTTGGTGCGGATGATGTTGGCCGAGGTGCTCAGGTTGAGCGTCGCGGTGCCCGTGCTGCTGGTGGCGACGACACCGTCGGCGGTGGTGGTCATCGCCCGGTCGTCGCTCGCCCGCAGCCCCGCCCGCTCGATCACGTTGCGCTCCAGGCGCAGGCGCGAGCGGTCGGCGCGCACGTTGCCGCGGTAGTTGTTGCGAATCCAGCTGCGGTCGATCAGCACGTCGTTGTTGGCCAGCGCGCCACAGAGACGACAGAGACGACGCGCTGTCGCTGGCGGTTCCGCGCCACTGGCCTGACGACGTAGGGCGTGCCGCGACCGCCTTGTGGAGTGCGGCGCGTGAGCGCCGCTGGTCCGGGGCCGCGCGTCAGTGCGGCTCACGGCGCGCGCCAACCGAGCGCTCACTGGGCGACGGCGGTGCCGAGGGTGCCGAACCAGACGCCGTGGTCCTGCACCAGCGCCGCCGTCCATTCGCCCTTCACCTCGCCACCCTCCAGTTTGCCGGTGAACGACGCCACCTTGCCCTGCTCGGTCATGACGCCCAGGACGATGTTCGCGCCGTCGATGGTGCCGCTCACCGTCCCGCCACGGAACACGTTGGAGCCGTCCAGCGCGAGCGCCCCCTCGATGCGCTCGCCGCGGCGGGTCAAGCGTCGCCGTCCACGTGCCGCCGATGCCGTCGCCGCTGAGACTGCGCCACTCGCCCTTGCCGGCCAGCTCCGCCCGCGCCGGTGCGCCGCCGAAGAACAGTACGATCGCCGCTACGGCCACCGTCAGAATCATTCGCTGCATGATCGACTCCTTTCGCTGTCGTGTGTGTGACGAGTATCGTCCGGCTTCCCTCACGGCGGCGGGCAGCCCTGCAGCGCCGCCCGCGTCGCGCTGATCAGCTCCTCCACCGTCACCGCCCCGTCGGCGTTGCCATCGGCGGCCGCGCAGGTGGCCAGGGCCGTCTGCTCCTGGGCGATGCCCACCGCCGTCACCAGCTCGGGCACCGTCACCGCGCCGTCGCCGTCGCAGTCCCCGGGGCAGGCGCGGCCGCCGCGCGGGCCGATGACGATCCGCACGTCGGCCGTGCGCACGTCGCCGCCCTCGTCGAACAGCGCGGTGCGCAGCGTGTAGCTCCCCGCCTGCTCGACCCGCGTCGGCCAGGTGAAGGTCGCGGTGCCGTCGTGGTGGTCGACGAAGCTCGCCCCGTCCGGCAGGGAGACGTTGCCGACCTCCTGGGCGAAGAACGTCAGCCGGTCGCCGTCGGCGTCGCGGCCGCCCAGCTCCAGGGTCAGAGTCGCCCCCGCCGCCACCGTCGCTTCCGCCGGCGGTGGCGCCGGCTGCCACTCAGGGGCCTGGTTCCCCGCCCGCCGCCGCACCAGGCGGGTGGCGCGGTAGTACAGCCCGGTCTCGCGATGGCGCGGCGGCCCGTCGTAGAAGCAGGGCTCCTCGTCCTCGGAGAGGTACATCACCGCAATCACACTGCCATCGCCGCTGGGGGCGAAGTAAGGAAACGGGCACGTGCCCGAGTGCGGACCGATCCCCCCGGTGGTGTCGGTCACCTGCTGCACCCGGCCGCCGGCGCGGTCGAGGATGAACAGCTCCATGTTGTGGTCGGCGTTGCCCACCGTCGGGTCAAGGTCACCGTTGCTCGCCACGACGATCGCCGAGCCATCGGCGGTAATCGTCGCCACGAACGTCTGGTCGTCGCCCGGGGGTCCCAGGACGGATTCCGTCAGCGTCCCGCTGTCGAGGTCGAGCAGCGCCGCCGTGTAGCGGCGCAGGCCGTTGCCGATTGGTCGCGAGGTCGAGAACGACAGCCAGCGCCCGTCGGCACTGATCGCCGGGCGCTCCAGGGTGAGCGCGCGCGGCAGCGCGGTGACGTGGCGAAACTGGCCCTGGGCGATGTCGTAGACGACGATGTGGCAGCCGACGGCCGGATCGGGGTCGACCAGGCCGAGCGTGGCCCGGGTAGCGATCGCAATGCGCGTGCCGGCGGCGTTGATCAGGGGCGTCGTGCCGATCGTGTACGGGCAGTCGTCGCGACTGAGCGAATAGACGATCGCCTGCGGATCGTTGGTGATCTGCCGCACCTCCCCGGTCTCCAGATCCGCGAGCAGGTACTGCGCGCCGGACCCGCTGGCGCTCTGGAAGGCGACGCGGCGACCGGCGTGATCGACGGAGAAGAACGCCGAGCTCGTCGCGTACACCAGCCGTGAGGTGCCGGTCACCCGACTGAGCGCGACAACTCCCTGGGCGGGAAAGCCGTCCTGGGACTGAGCTGATCCGTCATAGAAGAACGTCCGCCCGTCCCCGGAGAGCGTCTGGCCATAGGTTCCCGAGTCCGCCAATTCCGCGAAGCTGTACCTACCGCTCGTCGGTTCGAAAAACACGCCTTCCCGCTTTGGAGGGCCGCCCAAGAACCACGACACGGTCTCACCCTCGCTGTCGATGGAGATGTACTCGCCGGCAGCCCGGCTGTGGTCACCGCTCTCAAGCGGCAACGCTGCGTAGGGTCGCTCGTTGCGCGCCCCGCGTGGTTGCTCTTGAGCGACCTCGATGGAGAACCGGATCTCACGGCTGCTTTCACTTGCGACGATAGGGGCGGCAAACCACACGCCGAGCATGAGCCACACGGGCGGCAGCCTTTTCATCGCACGCCGAAGACAGCGCGGACCTACAGATTCGCTGTCGTACAGTAGTCGAAGAGCTTCTCGCTCAGATTGAGACCGACCTTCTTGCCCACGTAAACCTTCTCATTCGATTTCCCCAGGCACGAGAACACATTCGTCGGCACCTGCACTTCGAGGAACGCAGGCGTGACCGCCTGCACACCGAGGTCGGTCCACGTTCCCGCCGAGTTCTTGATCTGCACGCAGTTCCCGTTGCCGTCGGTCGGCGCGTTGACGCCCGCGCACGAGTTGGCGTTTCTCGGCCGGCGGCAGCACGACGTGCCCTGGCCGCTGCCGTTGGTGGTGATGCCGGTGGTGCAATCGACAGTGGGTGGGGCGGCCACCGGGTTGCCGCGCACGCCGTTGAAGCCCGTGCCCAACACGCGGAGCGTCTGCCCGAGCAGAATGGCGTTGCTCGGCGTCACCGCTGTGATGTTCACGGGGACCGAATCGGGAGGTTGCGTCGTCCCCAGGTCCACCGGCCCCGCCCCCGGTTGGCCGGAGCAGGTGTCGGGAATCGGGGTCGGCGGCGGACCGCCGCGCCATTGGTTGTTCTGCGCCAGGACGGGATCGATGAGCCAGGTGTTGAACAGGCCGCACTGGGCATTGGAAGCGAACACCGAGTCGTTGTTGAGGGCCGCGGCGGTGAAGCTGTCCTGCGCCACGCGCACGCCGTTGCCGGCGTTGTAGGTGGCACCGATGCCGCCGAGACTGTTGAGCGAGGGCACGAAGCCGGCGGCGGCCGCCGTCACCAGCCCCGTGCCGCCGTTGCCGCACAGCGCATCGTTCTCCACCAGCACGTCGCCCAGGCCGCTGGCGGTGACGCCGGTCGAGCGGTTGTTGCGGATGATGTTGGCCGAGGTGCTCAGGTTGAGCGTCGCGGTGCCCGTGCTGCTGGTGGCGACGACACCGTCGGCGGTGGTGGTCATCGCCCGGTCGTCGCTCGCCCGCAGCCCGGCCCGTTCGATCACGTTGCGCTCCAGGCGCAGGTGCGAGCGGTCGGCGCGCAGGTTGCCGCGGTAGTTGTTGCGGATCCAGCTGCGCTCGACGAACACGTCGTTGTTGGCCAGCGCGTCGATGCCCTGGTAGATCGCCGAGCGCCCCTCGACGTTGTGCAGCGTCAGGCTCTGGCCGGCCGGCAGGGAGGTACGCGAGGCCAGCCGCACCAGACTGAACTGATTGCTGCAGCCGGGATCGATGCTGTTGGGACAGTCGACGGCATTGCCGGCGTCGAGGCGGACCGAGTCGAGCCGGGTGCCGGTGAAGGGCGCGAACTGGGTGATCAGATTGTTGCCCGAGATACCGCTGCCGCCGAGCGTCTGGCGCACCTCCAGCCCCTTGAGGGTGACGTTGTTGGCCTTGATCCAGACGGCGTTGCTGGGCACCAGGTCCAGCACCATGGGGATCGGATCCTGGCTGCCGGCGGCGGCGGCGTTGGGATCGCCCACAATGTACGGGTTGCCGCTGGCGTCGGTGCCGTCGACGGTCAGGTCGGCGCGCGCCAATTGCAGCACCGGCCCGGGAATGGTGCCGGGCGAGGTCGTCACCCGGATCAACACCGGGTCCGGCCCGGCGATGCCCGTGGCCACCGCGGCGGCGGTGCGGATGTCGCACGCCGGCGGGCTGGACACCGCGCCGTACCGACGTCGCTGCGCGCGAGCAGCACGCGGACCTGGCGCAGATAGCGCGCGGCGGCCGGCGTCAGCGGAAAGCGCAGGCGGACGGCATCGGCGCGCTCGAGCTGAGCAAAAGAAGTTTCCCGGCTGCGCGACGAGCACGGCGCGCAACAGGCGCGGCGCGTCGCCGAGCGGCCAGGCGTCGCCCTGCACCCCGCGGCACAGGTCACCCTCGGCGAGCAGCTGTCGCGCCGCCGTGGTGCTGGCGATGCGCCCCCTGCGACAGGCCGCGCCGCTCACTGGGCGATGGCGGTGCCGAGGGTGCCGAACCAGACGCCGTGGTCCTGCACCAGCGCCGCCGCCCATTCGCCCTTCACCTCGCCACCCTCCAGTTTGCCGGTGAACGACGCCACCTTGCCCTGCTCGGTCATGACGCCCAGGACGATGTTCGCGCCGTCGATGGTGCCGCTCACCGTCCCGCCACGGAACACGTTGGAGCCGTCCAGCGCGAGGGCCCCCTCGATGCGCTCGCCGCGGCGGGTCAAGGTCGCCGTCCACGTGCCGCCGATGCCGTCGCCGCTGAGACTGCGCCACTCGCCCTTGCCGGCCAGCTCCGCCCGCGCCGGTGCGCCGCCGAAGAACAGTACGATCGCCGCTACGGCCACCGTCAGAATCATTCGCTGCATGATCGACTCCTTTCGCTGTCGTGTGTGTGACGAGTATCGTCCGGCTTCCCTCACGGCGGCGGGCAGCCCTGCAGCGCCGCCCGCGTCGCGCTGATCAGCTCCTCCACCGTCACCGCGCCGTCGCCGCTGCCGTCCGCCGTCGCGCAGGCGGCCAGGGCCGTCTGCTCCTGGGCGATGCCCACCGCCGTCACCAGCTCGGGCACCGTCACCGCGCCATCGCCGTCGCAGTCCCCGGCGCAGCCGCGACTGCCGCGCGGACCGACGACCAGCTGCACATCCGCCGTGCGCACGTCGCCGCCCTCGTCGAACAGCGCCGTGCGCAGGGTGTAGCTGCCGGCCTGCTCCACCCGCGTCGGCCAGGTGAACGTCGCCGTGCCGTCGTGGTGGTCGACGAAGCTCGCCCCCGCCGGCAGGTAGACCTTGCCGACCTCCTGGGCGAAGAAGGTCAGGCGGTCGCCGTCGGGATCGCGGCCCGCGAGCTCCAGGGTCAGCGTCGCCCCCGCCGCCACCGTCGCCTCGGCCGGCGGCGGCGCCGGCTGCCACTCCGGGGCCTGGTTCCCCGCCCGCCGCCGCACCAGGCGGGTCGCCCGGTAGTACAGCCCGGTGCGGCGATGGCGCGGTGGACCGTCGTAGAAACATGGGGATTCTTCCTGCGCCAGATACATCACCGCGATCACGCTGCCGTCGCCGCTGGGGGCGAAGATAGGAAACGAGCAGGCGCCCGAGTGCAGACCGATCCCCCCGGTGGTGTCGCTCACCTGCTGCACCCGGCCGCTGGCGCGGTCGAGGATGAACAGCTCCATGTTGTGGTCGGCATTGCCGACCGCCGGGTCGAAGTCGCCGTTGCTCGCCACGACGATCGCCGAGCCGTCGGCGGTGATCGTCGCCACGAACGTCTGGTCCTCGCCCGGGGGCCCCAGGACCGATTCCGTCAGCGCGCCGCTGTCGAGGTCGAGCAGCGCCGCGGTGTCGCGGCGGTGCCCGGCGCTGATCGGCCGCGACGTCTCGAACGACAGCCAGCGCCCGTCCGCACTGATCGCCGGGCGATGCAGGGTGAGCTCGCGCGGCAACGCGGTGACGTGGCGAAACTGGCCCTGGGCGATGTCGTAGACGACGATGTGGCAGCCGACGGCGGGATCGGCCTCGACCAGACCGAGCGTGGCGCGGGTGGCGATGGCGATGCGTGTTCCCGCCGCGTTGATCACGGGTGTCGTGCCAACCGTGGACGGACAGTCGTCGCGACTGAGCGCATACACCACCGCCTGCGGATCGTTGGTGATCTGCCGCACCTCCCCGGTCTCCAGGTCGGCGAGCAGGTACTGCGCACCTGAACTGCTGCGATTCTGAAACGCAATCAGTCGACCGGAATGATCGACGGAGTAGAACGGCGAGTTCGTTTGGTGAATGAGCCTTGAAGTGCGCGCGGTCCGGTCGAATGCCGCAAGTCCAAGGGCGGGAAAGCCGTCTGCTGATTGAGCCGATCCGCTATAGAAGAAAACCCGACCGTCTCCAGACAGTTGCTGACCGTACGTCCCGCCAAGATCCAAGTCGACAATCTCGTCTCGACCCGACTCCACATCTCTAAAGACGCTTTGACGCGATAGCTGCCACGACACGACGCGACCCAAACTGTCGATCGAGATGGAATCCGCCCCGGCGGGGCGACTGTGGTCACCGGCTTCGAGCGGAATGGCAGCGAAGAGCCCGTTGTGCGGTGAACTGCTGGAGACGTTGCGCACAAGTTCTGCACCCATTTGAGGCACCGGAAATGCAAGGGCCATGAAGCATGCACCCATTGGGAGCAAGTCTCGACCGCGGGATTCGCGGCGCTGTCTGTGTCGCACGCCAGCTTCTCGCCAGGTGTCGGCCGCTGCCACGGCTTACAGGGTAGCCGTGGTGCAGTACGGGATCTTTTTTTCGCGCAGGTTGGGCCCCGAAAGCTTGCCCACGTATAATTCTTCATTCGACTTCCCCAGGCACGAGAAGACGTTCGTCGGAACCTGCACTTCCAGGAACGCAGGCGTGACCGCCTGCACCCCGAGGTCGGTCCAGGTCCCCGCCGAATTCTTGATCTGCACGCAGTTCCCGTTGCCGTCGGTCGGCGTATTGACGCCCGCACACGAGTTGGCGTTTCTCGTCCGGCGGCAGCACGACGTGCCCTGCCCGCTGCCGTTGGTGGTGATGCCGGTGGTGCAGTCCACAGGGGACCCGCCGGCCAGCGGGTTGCCTTCGACGCCGTTGAAGCCCGAGCCGAGGACGCGAATCGTCTGTCCGAGCAGAATGGCGTTGCTCGGCGTCACCGCCGAGATCATCACTGGCGAGGTGTACTGATTCTCGATAGTCCCCAGGTCCACCGGCCCCGCCCCCGGTTGGCCGGAGCAGGTGTCGGGAATCGGGGTCGGCGGCGGACCGCCGCGCCACTGGTTGTTCTGCGCCAGAACGGGATCGATGAGCCAGGTGTTGAACAGGCCGCACTGGGCATTGGAAGCGAACACCGAGTCGTTGTTGAGGGCCGCGGCGGTGAAGCTGTCCTGCGCCACGCGCACGCCGTTGCCGGCGTTGTAGGTGGCGCCGATGCCGCCCAGGCTGTTGAGCGAGGGCACGAAGCCGGCGGCGGCCGCGGTCACCAGACCGGTGCCGCCGTTGCCGCACAGGGCGTCGTCCTCCACCAGCACGTCGCCCAGGCCGCTGGCGGTGACGCCGGTCGAGCGGTTGTTGCGGATGATGTTGCCCGAGGTGCTGAGGTTGAGCGTCGCGGTGCCGGTCGAGCTGCTGGCGAGGACGCCATCGGCGGTGGTGGCCACCGCCCGGTCGTCGCTCGCCCGCAGCCCGGCCCGTTCGATCACGTTGCGCTCCAGGCGCAGGTGCGAGCGGTCGGCGCGCAGGTTGCCGCGGTAGTTGTTGCGGATCCAGCTGCGCTCGACGAACACGTCGTTGTTGGCCAGCGCGTCGATGCCCTGGTAGATCGCCGAGCGCCCCTCGACGTTGTGCAGCGTCAGGCTCTGGCCGGCCGGCAGGGAGGTGCGCGAGGCCAGCCGCACCAGGCTGAACTGATTGTTGCAGTCGGGATCGATGCTGTTGGGACAGTCGACCGCATTGCCGGCGTCGAGGCGGACCGAGTCGAGCCGGGTGCCGGTGAAGGGCGCGAACTGGGTGATCAGATTGTTGCCCGAGATGCCGCCGCTGCCCAGCGTCTGGCGCACCTCCAGCCCCTTGAGGGTGACGTTGTTGGCCTTGATCCAGACGGCGTTGCTGGGCACCAGGTCCAGCACCATGGGGATCGGATCCTGGCTGCCGGCGGCGGCGGCGTTGGGATCGCCGACGATGTAGGGGTTGCCGCTGGCGTCGGTGCCGTCGATGGTCAGGTCGGCGCGCGTCAATTGCAGCACCGGCCCGGGAATGGTGCCGGGCGAGGTCTTCACCCGGATCAACACCGGGTCCGGCCCGGCGATGCCTGCGGCCACCGCGGCGGCGGTGCGGATGTCGCACGCCGCGGGGCTGGACACCGCGTTGATCGGACAGGTGCCGGCGCCGCCGGCGCCGGCGGCGTTGACGGTGAGCACCGACGGAAAGTACGTCCAGTCGACCCGCGGCAGGGCGCCGCTGCTCGCCACCACCATGCCCTGCTGATACTGGTCCTGCGTCCCTACTTGGATGCGGTGGACGTACATGCCCGATACCAGGCCGTTGGCCGGCAGGCCGCCGGGGACGCAGTGCGTCTGTCCGGGGCCGACGGTGAAGCTGGCGCTGTAGCTGCCGCCGATCGGCGCCGGCCCGGTGCAGGTGATCTCCAGGTTGATGTTCTGGCCGCTGACCGTGATCAGCGGGCTGGCTGCGGTCAGGGAGGGATTGTAGACGCAGACGTCGACCTTCGCCCCGCCGGCCGGGCAGGCGACGCCGTGCGCGGCACCCGCCCCCGTCACCGCGGCGAGCACCGCGAGCAGCGCCGCGCGCCGCACGATTCCGTCTTCAATGATGATGCCGATCGGTCATGACTCCCTCCTTGCCGCGAGTTGGTTCGCCGGCTCGCTCCAGCGCCGCACCTCGGCGGCGCGGAAGCGGGCCGTTGCACATGCGGGTCTGAGCCTCTGCCGCGTGTCGCTCCCTGCACCGGGCAGGCGCTGGTGATGGCTTCGTACAACGCGCGCACGACGGCCAGCGGCGCCACGCCGCGCAGCGCGTCCGCCTGCTGCAGGCGCGCCGTAACGTCCGCCGGGTGGGCGTCGAGATAGGCGGCGAGCGCGGCGGCGACGCCGCGGCTCTCGCGGCGCCCGCGCGGCACGAGCCATCCCGCCGCCGCGATGATCGCCGCCGGCGGCGGCGCATCCGCGCCGCCCGCCAGCGCCGCCGCCGCGTCGCCCGGTCCCCGCAGCGCGCCCAGCGCCGCCAAGTTCTCGTCGATGTAGGCCGCCAGCCGGAGGCGCGCCGCACCGACATCGCTGCGCGCGAGCAACACGCGGGCCCGGCGCAGATAACGCGCGGCGGCCGGCGCCAGCGGAAAGCGCAGGCGGACGGCATCGGCGCGCTCGAGCTGCGCGAAGAAGTTTCCCGGCTGCGCGACGAGCACGGCGCGCAGCAGGCGCGTCGCGTCGCCGAGCGCCCAGGCGTCGCCCTGCACCCCGCGGCACAGGTAGCCCTCGGCGAGCAGCTGTCGCGCCGCCGCCGACGGTGCGGCGGCCATCTGCCGGCGTCCCTCGGCAATCGCGCGGTCGCAGAGCGCCGGCGCGAACGGGCTGTCGAAGCGCAGCGCCGGACGGGCCTCGCCGCGGCCGGCGACCAACGGCAGCAGCGCCAGCGCCGCCACGGCCGCCCGCGCCCGCCGTCGCGCGCCGCGCCAGTCGCGCGTCCATCGCCTCCACATGCGGCGTACGTACCCGATCGGCGGCCGCCGGCACAGGTACCAAGAAGTACCATGACTGCGCCGCAGCCATGCGGCGCGACCAGCGCGCGCACACCGCATATGCGGGGAAGTCCCTATTTGACAGAGCGGCGGGAACAGGCGGAGTACTTGCCGCGGGCAGATCGGGTCGTCGACGGGGGTGCGCGGTGAAAAATCGGAACATCGCTTCACGCGATTTGAAAGGGCAGTCGATTGTCGTCTGCGCGGACGACCTCGCGCAGGCGAGCGCGCTGCTCAGCACCTTGGCACTGGCCGACGCCGCGGTGCTGCCGGCCGCGACCCTCGACGCCGCGCTCGGCGGTCCGCCGCCACGCACACGGCTGGTGTTGCTGATGGCGCGCGACGTCGCGCTGCTGGCCGCGCGCATCCGGCGGGTGGCGCGCGGCGACGGCGGCGCCCGCGCGCTGGCGGTGGGCATCGCCGACGATCCCGCCGTCGCGCTGCGCTGCCTGGCCGCCGGGGCGGCCGGCGTGGTGTCCGGCCCGGCGCGACAGGTGGAGCTGCGCCGCGCCGTCGCCGATCTCCTCGCCGGCCGCATGCACGTGCCGGCCCGCGTCGGGCCCCTGACCGACGGCCAGATCGCCGCCGCCCGCTCGGCGGGCGCCCTGGCGGCGCTGTCGCCGCGCCAGCGCGATGTGTATGCGCTGCTGCGGGAGCGGCTCAGCAACAAGGAGATCGCCGCGCATCTCCGGCTCGAGCTGCAAACCGTGAAGAACCACGTCGGCGCCGTCCTGCGCCGGCTCGGTCTGCGCAGCCGCTTCGAGGTGACGCGCGCCATCGGCCCAGCGCCGTCGCGCCGCGCTTTGGGGGGGGGGGTAAATGAGTCGCGGCCGCGATTGGGCGCGCGCCGCGGCCAACGCTGCGGCGCTCGGCATCCTGATCCTGGCGGGATGGCGAGCCAACCGCGCCGTCTGCGCCGAGTGCACGGTACGCGAGGTGGCGCTGGCGGCACCGCCGGGGATGCCGCTCAGGGGCCGACTGTATCTGCCCACGAGCGTCCCCGCGCCGCTGCCCGCGGTGGTCGTGCTGCACGGGTATCTCGCCAATCTCGCCTTCGTCGAGGTGCCCTGGGCGCGCGACCTCGCCGCGCTCGGGTGTGCGGTGCTGCTCGTCGACCGGCGCGGCCACGGCCGCAGCGGCGGCGACTGGTGGCCGCCCGCCGCGGCGAGCGACGGCGTGGTGGCGCAGGACGCCGACGCGGCGGCCGCGCTGGCCTACCTGCGCCACCTGCCGGCGATTGATCCGTCGCGGCTCGCCGTGCTCGGACACAGCGACGGCGGCACCGCCGCCATCATCGCCGGCAGCACCGACTGGGGACTGAGCGCCACCGTGGCGCTCAGCGCCTCGATCGCTCCCGCCGTGCTGGTCAACCACGTCGCGCCGCGCAATCTGCTCCTCACCTACGGCGGCGACGATCACTTCATCGTCAACGAGACCGACACGATGCTCATCAGCGCCGCGACGCGCGGCTACCTGGCCGGCCCGGGGCGGACCGGCAATCTCGCGGACGGCAGCGCGCGGCGCTTGCTGGAGGTGCCGGATCGCGGACACGTCGACCTGCTCTACAGCGAGCCGGCCCGCCGCGCCGTGCTCGAGTGGCTGCGCGTTGCCCTGCACGCGCATGGCGCGCCGCGCCTCTCGCCCGACCGGCGCGGCTGGGTCGCCGCCGGCGCGCTCGCCCTCTGCGCCCTGCTCGCCTGCGCCGGCGGGCGCGCCGCACCGCACTCACCACGGCCGTGGTACGCGGCTCGCATCGCGACCCTTGCGATCCTCTGGGGTGGGTCGCTGCTCCTGGCGGCCTGGCTGCGCGGCCGCCTCGCCGCCGGCCCGGGCCAGGAGGGCGCCACCATCCTCGCCATCCTCGGCAGCAGCGCGGCGGTGCTCGGAGCGGGCGCCGGCCTTGTCGCGCTCGCCGGTAGCCGCCGCGCCACCGTGTCGGGCGATCGACAGCGGCCGGCGCCGCGGCGCGTCGGGCGGGACGCGGCCTGGGGCGGCGCGCTCGGCATCGCCGTCGCCGGCACATTGCTGCTCCTCCTGCGCCACCTCTACGACGCCCCGTTGAGCGCCGGACGCTGGGGGCTGTTCGCGGTCTTCCTGGCGGCCGCGTTGGCCGCGTTCTCGGCGCTCGAGGCGTGGCTCGGATGGATCGGCGGCGCGCGTGCCGCCGCGGCGGCGCTCGGCGGCCTGGCCGCGGTCACGGCCATCATGTCGCCGTGGCTGTTCCCGCGCATGTCGGTGCTGCCGGCGTACCTGTTGGCCGCGACGCTGGTGCTCGCCGCCTGTCACCGCCTCGGCGCTCCGCGCACGCCCGCCGTCGCCGGCGCCGTCATGGCGGCGGTGGTGTTCGCCCGGCTGGCGGCAGGGGTGGACGCGCTGTACTGATCGCTCATGCCGTCGTTCTCGCCAATCATCCCGCTCGCTCGCCGGTGGCTGCTGCGCGCGGCGCCAGTCGCCGTGTCGCTCGGATTCATCCTGTCCGGCTGTGGCGGACCGTCCGGCGAGCCGGCAGTACCGGCCGGCGTGCGCGGCGCCGCGACGGGGCGCGCCGCCGCGCACGCCGGCGCCGTGGTGTATCTCGACGCGTCGGGCCGACCGATCGTCCCCACCCCGGCCGCGCCGGCCGACGCGGAGCCGGGCCGCGCCGCGGCCCGCCGGGAGCTTCAGCCCGACGCCACGCCGCTGCCGCTGCGCGTCGAGCCGGCACCCGGCGGCGGCGACATGATCGTCACCCGCGGCCGGCTGCTACAGTCCGACGTCGCTCGCCTCACGCCGGAGCACCGACTGGTCACCGAATGCGAGCGACCGAACCCCGCCGAGGAGCGCGGTGCCGCCCGCTGAGCGACGAGGATCGCGGGCGCCACACCGCTGGTGGGCGCTGGCGCTCGCCGCCGCGCTGCTCGCCGGGGCGGCGCCGGGCGCCCACGGGCTGGAGATGTCGGTCGTCTATACGGACGCCCCGGGCACCGGCTTCGATGAGCCGCAGCGCGGTCCAGCGCGTCGCGCCGCATTGGAATTCGCCGTCGCCCAATGGGGCGCGACCCTCGCCGGCGACGTGCCGGTGGTCGTCGAGGCGTCGATGCGCTCGCTCGGCGGCACCGCCACCTCCGCCGTGCTGGCACAGACCGGGCCGGTGTCGGTGCATCGCGACTTCGGCGCCGGCGTCGCCGACACCTGGTACGGCGCCGCCCTGGCGAATCAGCTGGCGGGCATCGACGTCAACGGCGCGCAGTTCGGCGAGATCGAGGCCGTGTTCAATGCCGACGTCGACGACGACACCGTCCTCGGCTCGATCGGCTGGTACTACGGCACCGACGCGGCGCCGGGCGCCGACATCGATTTCGTCACCATCGCGTTGCACGAGCTCGGCCACGGCCTGAACTTCTTCGACCTTCTCAACCCCGACACGGGCGAGCCGCTGCTCGAGGGCTCGTTCGGGATCTTCGAGCGGCAGGTCGAGCGCACGGGCGTTGGCTCGCTCGTGGCGATGCGGTCGCCCGAGCGCATCGCCGCGGTGCTGTCCGGCCAGCTGGTGTGGGGCGGCGCCAACGTGCTCGCCGCGCTACGCGAGCCGGCGCTCCTCTACGCGCCGTCCGTGTTCGCGCCCGGCTCGAGCGTCTCGCACTGGGACGTGTCGCTGACGCCCGACGAGGTGATCGAACCATTCTACACCGGCCCGAACCACGAGCTCGGCCTCCTCCTCCCCGCCCTGGTGGACATGGGGTGGCGACTCGCCGTCCCCACCGCGACGCCGCGCACGACCCGCTCGGTGGTGCCGAGCCCGACCCGAACCAGGACCCCGACCCGGACGCCGACGCCGCGCGGCACGCCGACCGCGGCCCGCTTCACCGCCTACGTGACGAACTTCGACGACGGCACGGTGTCGGTGCTGGACGGCCGCAGCCGGCGGGTCGTCGACACCCTGCGGGTCGGCGCCGGTCCGCTCGGCGTGACGGTGGGCGCCGACGGCCGCTTCGTGTACGTCGCCAACTTCCACGCCGGGTCGCTCAGCGTCATCGACCGCCGCGCCCGGCGGGTCGTGCGCACGATCCCGGTCAGCGACGCCGCCCACAGCGTCGCCGTATCGCCCGACCAGCGGACGGCCTACGTCAGCGACACCTTCGACGGGACGCTCACCTTCGTCGACCTCGCGGCCGGGGCCGCGGTGGGGTCCATCGCCATCGGCCGCCAGCCCGCCGGCGTCGCCCTGGCGCCCGATGGGCGCCGGCTCTACGTCGCGAACTACGGCGACAATGCGATCGCCGTCGTCGATACCGAGCTGCGCACCATCGTCGCCATCAGCTCGCAGTTGCGCGCGCTGCCGCAGCCGCCAGCGCGGCCGCTCGGCCTGGCGCTCGCCCCGGGCGGACGCTTCGGCTACATCGCCACCCAGGACGCCGGGGCGTTGGCCGTCGACGACACGCGCGACCTGGCGGGAGGGGTGGTCACCGGGGCGACGCTCGGCACGATCGAGGCCGTGGTGGTCGCGGCGGACGAGCTGACGAGCTTCGCCACCGCGCACGACGACTTCGGCGGCGACCTGCTGGTGATCGAGCGGCGGCGCGAGTCGGTCCAGTTCTACGAGAGCACCGTGGTCGACCGCGTGCCCGTCGGCGCGGTTCCGCAGGCGCTGGCGCTGCAGCCGGACGGCGCGGCGGTCTACGTCGCCAACACCGCCGATGGGACGGTGTCGATCGTCGACACGGCAACGCGCAAGGTCGTGGCGACGGTGCCGGTCGGCCGCGCCCCCATGGGAGTGGCGATCGCCGCCGATCCGGTGCCGCCCTGCCCGGGCGACTGCACGGGCGACGGCGAGGTGGCGATTCCCGACCTGATCGCCGCCGTCGCCGTCGCCCTCGGCGATGCGCCGCTCGACCGCTGTGCAAGCGCGGACAACGATGGTGACGGCCGGGTGAGCATCGCCGAGCTGATCCTGGCGACGCGGAGCTCGCTGGCGGGATGCCCGTAGGGACCGCGCCTTCGGACGATCGACGTCAACACCGGCCGTTTCATCGGCAAGACCGACCAGCGCGAGATTGCCCTGCGCACCAACGTCGAGGCGGCGCGCCTGGTCGCCGACCAACTGCGTCTGCGCAACATCGGCGGCCTGATCGTCATCGACTTCATCGACATGGAGCACGCCGAGGACCGCAAGACGGTGCTGGCGGCGGTCAACGACTCGATCAAGGGCGACAAAGCGCGCGCCACGATCCTCGGCATTTCGGAGCTCGGGCTGGTCGAGATGACCCGCCAACGCACCCGCGAGAGCCTGGCGCAGCGCCTGTGCGAGCCCTGCCCGACCTGCAGTCAGCGCGGCCTGGTCAAGGGCATTGCCACCACCGCGTACGAGGTGCTGCGCCGAATCCGCCGCGAGGCGACGATCAACGGCGCCGTGCAGCGGATCGAGGTCGGCCTGCCCGCCGCCGTCGTCGCCTTCCTCAACCAATACGAACCGGCGGCCCTGCGCGAGATCGAGCGCGAGCTCGGCATTCCGATCGTCGTCAGCGAGATCACCGGCGGCGACCCGAGCGAGTACTCGATCATCCCGGTCGTCGCCAAGGAAGCCGCCAAGTAGCCGCGGCCCTGGCGCCTTCCTCGGCGCCAGTTGCCGAGGTGACGCCAGCGGTCCAGTCCCACAGGCGCCGGCGGGCGGCGGCGCCATTCACCGTCCGAGGCTTCTCCGCGCCGCCGCGCGAACGAATGCAGCGGCGGTGCCGATGCCGTCGTAGACGCGGTTGACGGCGCGGAAGCGGCGCAACTGGTCGGCGGCCGAGGGGATCGCCGCCACGGCGGCGTCGAGCGCGCGCTGCCCAACCGCGTACAGCTCGAGATCGAGGGCATTGCGGCGCTCGATGAGCGCGACGACGCGCGGCGGCACGCCCGCCAGCGCGGGACGGCGGCGGTTGACGTTCTGGCGGACGTAGTGGATCGCATCCCAGCCAAACTGCCGGCGGCAGACGAGCAGCGATTCGTCGAAGCGCTCGGTGATGCCGACCACCGCGACCTCCCGTTCGAGGTTCCGCACGGCCTTGGCAAGCGCCTCGCGCGTCGTCACCGGCTCGTCGCTGCCGGCAAGGAACCGCGTCTGTCCGTCGTTGAACTCCGCCGCCGCGTCGCTGTCGACGAACTGCTCCAGCGTCAGCTGCCGCTCGTGGATGGCGCGGTGCGCGTCCCATTCCGGGCGGCGCCGCGCGTAGTAGTAGACCGACACCAGGCGCGCGACCGGGTGACGGAGGAGCGTCAGGTAGCGCGTCGCGCCCGGCATCGCGCCGTGAACGCCGAACGGCACGTGACCATGCAGGAAGCGAAGCCGCCGCCGATCGGCCTCCGCCAGCTGCGCCAGCGCGGCACGGGCCGCCGCCAGGGACTCCGGCAGGGCGAGCACGGCGGTGGCGGAAAACAGCCGCCGCGCGATCGCGACGACGGTCGCGCCGCCGGTCTTCGGAACGTGCAGGAAGATGATGGGTGGCGCCTCGGCCATCGCGCGTGCCACGCATAGCACGCCGGCGATGGACACCCCCACCGCGTCGCACTATGCGTGCCGACATGCCGAGCGGCGCGGGCGCGAAGACGCGGGTGTTGCTCGTGCAACCTTCGCTGACCACCCGCGGTGGCGGCAGCGCCGTCGCGGCCTGGATGATCGAGGCGCTCAAGCGCGAGCATCGCCTGACGCTGTTGACCTGGCGGCCGCCCGAGCTCGAGCGCATCAACGCCGTCTTCGGCACCGCCCTGGCGTGGAGCGATCTGGAGTGCCGCGAAGCACCGGCCGCGCTCCGCCGTCTGCTGTCGCTGCCGCCGCTGCCGCTGGCGCTCTTGAAGGACAACTGCCTGATGCGCCACGCCCGCCACTTGGCGCCGGCGTTCGACGTGCTGATCAGCGCCTGCGGCGAGCACGACCTCGGCGGACGCGGGATCCAGTACGTGCACTATCCGCGCTTCGCGCTGCGCCCGGCGGAAGACCTGAGCGCTCCCTACCACTGGCCGCCGTTGGTGCGCGCCTATCGCCGCGCGGCCGTGCGCCTGACCGGGACGGCGTTGGCGCGGGTGCGCACCAATCGCACGCTCGCCAACTCGGCATGGGTCGCCGATCTCTACGACGGCGTGCACGGCGCGCCGGTCGAGGTGCTGCACCCGCCGGCCGCCGGCCCGTTCCCCGTCGTCCCCTGGGACGCGCGCGAGAACGGCGTCCTCTGCATCGGCCGACTGTCGCCGGAGAAGCGGATCGAGTACGTCGTCGAGATCGTCGAGCGCGTCCGGGCACGCGGACACGATCTGCATCTGCATCTCGTCGGGATGGACGACGACGCGCGCTACGCCGCCACCGTGCGCGAGTTGGCGCGCGCTCGCCGCGGCTGGGTGACGCTGCACGGCGAGCTCTCGCGCGATGCCCTCGCCGCCCTCGCCGCGCGCCAGCGCTATGGGATCCACGGCATGGCGGCGGAGCACTTCGGCATGGCCGTGGCGGAGATGGTCGCCGCCGGCTGCATCGCCTTCGTGCCCGACGACGGCGGACAGCGCGAGATCGTCGGCAACGATCCGCGCCTCCAGTTCGGCAGCGCCGCCGAGGGCGCCGAGAAGGTGGCGCGCGTCCTGGAAGACCCGGCGCTGCAGCAGGCGCTGCGCGCGGTACTGGCACCGCGACGCACCGCCTTCGCGCCCGACCACTTCATGCGCCGCGTCCGCGAGATCGTGGCGGAGCTCGTCGCGCCGCGCTGAGGCGCGGGCCGGTCAGCCTCGCGGCGGACTCGAACGGCGGCGCCGCAGCAGCGCCAGACCGGCAATCCCGCTGAGCACCACCACCGCCAGCGCCAGGCCCGGCATCGAGGCGGCCGGTGCCCCCGCGCGGGCGATACACACCCCGGCGGCGTTGCACGCCTCGCCCTGCCCGTCGCAGGCCCGATCGCAACACACGCCGTCGGCACAGAAGCCCGTCTGGCACTCACCCGCGCTCATGCACGACCCGCCCTGCGGCACCTGGGTCCGGGTCGGCGTCGCGCTGGCGGATGCGGTGGCTGTCGCCGATGCGGTGGCGGTCGCGGTGCTTGTTGCGGTGTGCGTCACCGTCGCCGTCGCAGTCGCGCACACCGAGCACGTCTCGTTGACGGAGAACGTCCCGTTCATCTGCGTGCAGACGACCATGCCCAGGAGGCTGCAGGAGTCGTTGAAGCAACAGGCCCCGAACGTCAGGTTGCCCAACGCCACGGTGCTGAACTGAGGGCTCGCGCCGACAAGCGACAGCATGGTCCCGAGAACTGCCACGACGCTCAGTCTGGCGAGCAGGCGTGCGTTTCGTCCGGCGGCCGCCATCGGACTCCCTCCCTCCACGCGGCCCACGTACCGGGCCGGTCTGCAGCGACGTTCCCCGCTACCCGATTGGCCGGCAGCCGTCCAGTCGGAAGGTACGCGGCGTCCGCGGCTGCAGGTGGCGCCCCTCGGCGGCGCCTGGGGTGGGGGGTTGCGACGAACCCTCGGATGACGGCCGCGCGGGAGCGCGGCCCTCCATTCGGGGATCGGCCGGACGGCTCGATACCGTGCGAATCGATCACCGAATTGGAGGGCGCCGCTCCCGCGGCGCCTGGCAGCACGGATCGGGTTGTCACCGGTTCGGCATTCAGCCGAACCGCCGTGAACGGGCCGCGCGGAAGCGCGGCCCTCCATCGGAGACCAGCCGGTTCCGCACTGGTCCGACGGCGGCTCATTCGGGGCTCGAATGCCCCGTTGAATCGACCCCAGTGCATCGATATATCTGACAGTTGACGCTGCCCGGTGCGGCGTCGACCCAAGGGGAAGTTGCGGAGAGGCGGGGCGGCGGACGAGAGGCGAGGACCCAGCACAATGGAACCAGAAAGCGCGACCGCGGCAGTGGCAGGAGCCGGTGCCAGCGGCGCCAAGGCGATCGAGGAACGCGACGAGGTCGTCATCCGATTCGCGGGCGATTCGGGCGACGGCATGCAACTCGCCGGGCAACACTTCACCAACGAAACGGCGCTGGCGGGCAACGATCTCAGCACCCTGCCCGACTTCCCGGCCGAGATTCGCGCGCCGGCGGGCACGCTGGCCGGTGTCAGCGGCTTCCAGCTGCACTTCTCCAGCCGCGACGTCTTCACGCCTGGCGACGCGCCGGACGTGCTGGTGGCGATGAATCCCGCCGCGCTGAAGGTCAACATCGGCGACCTGCAGGCGAACGGCATCCTCATCGTCGACAAGGAGCAGTTCAACGAGCAGAACCTGAAGAAGGCGGAGTACGCGAGCAACCCGCTCACCGACGGCTCGTTGAACCGCTTCCAGGTGTTCGAGGTCGACATCACCAAGTTGACCATCAACGCGCTCAACGACCTCGGCCTGCCGACGCGCACGATGATGCGCTCGCGCAACTTCTTCGCGCTCGGGCTGACGTCGTGGCTGTTCCAGCGGCCGATCGAGCCGACGATCAAGTGGATCGGGGCGAAGTTCAAGAAGAACGCCGACGGTGGGCGACGCCAACGTGCGCGTCCTCAAGGCGGGCTGGAACTTCGGCGAGACCGCCGAGATGTTCCGCACCGCGTACAAGGTCGCGCCGGCGACGATCGCGCCGGGCCACTACCGCAACATCACCGGCAACCAGGCCGCCGCGCTCGGCTTCGTCGCCGCGGCGCGACAGGCCGGGCGGCCGCTCTTCCTCGGCAGCTACCCGATCACGCCGGCGAGCGACATCCTCCACGAGCTCGCGACCTACAAGAACTTCGACGTCCTCACCTTCCAGGCCGAGGACGAGATCGCCGGGATCGGCTCGGCGCTCGGCGCGGCCTTCGGCGGCGCCATCGCGTTGACCTCCACCAGCGGCCCAGGCGTCTGCCTGAAGTCGGAAGCGATCAACCTGGCGGTGTGCACCGAGCTGCCCGTCATCATCGCCGACATCCAACGCGGCGGACCGAGCACCGGCCTGCCGACCAAGACCGAACAGGCCGACCTGCTGATGTGCATGTACGGGCGCAACAGCGATTCGCCCGTCCCGATCCTGGCGCCGGCGACGCCGGCCGAGTGCTTCCGCCTCGCCTTCGAAGCGGTGCGCATCGCGGTCACCTACATGACACCGGTGTTCTTCCTCTCCGACGGCTACCTCGCCAACGGCGCCGAGCCGTGGCCGATTCCGCGCGCCGCGGATCTGCCGGCCATCAAGGTCGAGTTCCGCACCGATCCGAACGGCTTCTTTCCCTACCTGCGCGATCCCGAGACGCTGTCGCGGCCGTGGGCCGTTCCCGGCACGCCGGGGCTCGAGCACCGCATCGGCGGCCTCGAAAAGGACTATCTCACCGGCAACGTCAGTTACGCGCCCGCCAATCACGAACAGATGGTGCGCGTGCGTGCGCGCAAGATCGCCGGCATCGTGCGCGAGATCCCGCCGACCGAGGTGCGCGGCGCCGCCGAGGGCGACCTGCTGCTGCTCGGCTGGGGCAGCACGTACGGCGCGCTCGAAGCCGCCACTCGCGCACTGAACGCGCAGGGCAAGCGCGTCGGCCACGCTCACCTGCGCTTTCTCAATCCGCTGCCGGCCGACCTCGGCGACGTCCTGCGCCGCTTCAAGCGCGTGCTCGTGCCGGAGCTGAACATGGGTCAGCTCGTGCAGCCTGATCCGCGCGGAGTACCTCGTCGACGCCGTCGGCCTGAACAAGGTCCAGGGCCAGCCGTTCAAGGTCAGCGAAGTCGTCACCAAGGCCACCAAGATGCTGGAGTCGTCCCGATGAGCACCCCCACCGCGCCCACGGCGCTGACCCGTAAGGACTTCGTCACCGACCAGGACGTCCGCTGGTGCCCGGGGTGTGGCGACTACTCGATTCTCGCCCAGGTGCAGAAGGTGATGCCGGAGCTCGGCGTCGCGCGCGAGAACGTCGTCTTCGTCTCCGGCATCGGCTGCTCGAGCCGTTTCCCGTACTACATGAACACGTACGGCTTTCACTCCATCCACGGCCGCGCGCCGGCGATCGCCACCGGCCTGAAGTCGGCGCGTCCCGAGCTCTCGGTATGGGTCGTGACCGGTGACGGCGACGGCCTGAGCATCGGCGGCAACCACCTGCTGCACGCGCTGCGCCGCAACATCGACATCAACCTGCTCCTCTTCAACAACCGCATCTACGGCCTGACCAAGGGCCAGTACTCGCCGACGTCGGAGATGGGGAAGGTCACGAAGTCGACGCCGCTCGGCTCGATCGACTACCCGCTCAACCCGATCTCGGTGGCGCTCGGCGCCGAAGCCTCGTTCGTGGCGCGCACGGTCGACGTCGACGCCAAGCACCTGCAGGAGATCATCCGCCGCGCCAGCCAGCACCGCGGGACGGCGTTCGTCGAGATCCTGCAGAACTGCAACATCTTCAACGACGGGGCCTGGTCGGCGGTCAGCGAGAAGGACAGCAAGCCGGATCACGCACTGGTGCTCGAGCACGGCAAGCCGATGGTCTTCGGCAAGCAGCGCGACAAGGGCATCCGCATGAACGGCCATCGCCTGGAAGTCGTGCCGCTCGGCGGCGACGTGAGCGAGTCCGATCTCCTGGTGCACGACGAACAGGACGGTACCCTCGCCTTCCTGCTCGGCGCCATGCACCCGCCGGTCTTCCCCACCCCGCTGGGCGTGATTCGCGCCGTCGCGCGGCCGACCTACGACGAGGCCATCAACGGCCAGGTCGCGCAGGCGAAAGCCACGCAGGGCCCGGGCGACCTCGACGCGCTGTTCGCCCAGGGCGATACCTGGGACGTGGGCTGAGCGCTCAGGCGAAGAACATCAGGCCGACGAGGTTGACGGCGAGGTACGCCGCCACCACCGCCGCGCCGGCGTAGTCCTTGGCGAAGCGCTGGCCGGTGACGAGCGCCAGCAGGGCCAAGCCGGCCACCGTCAACGCCGAGCGAGGCGAGGTTCACGCCGGCGCGGGTGAAGCTGAAGAACAGCACGCCCAGCCCGCACAGCAATGCCGGCGGTCGCTTCCATCGCCGTCAGGACCCAGAACATCCGCGTCACCATCGCCGGCGGGAACGGGCTGTTCTTGAAGTGCCCGCGCGAGGAACTCGAGGTTCCCCGCCGTGTCGGTCAGCTTGTCGAGCGCCGACTGCAGGAACACGACGGCGAAGAATGCCGTTACCAGGAAGCGTCCGATCACCTCAGGTTGGCACATGCGTGCCTCCGATTCAGAACCGCCAAGGCGCCAAGATCACGCCAAGGCGTTTCGCCTTGGCGTGATCTTGGCACCCTTGGCGGTTAGTTGAGGATTCGCTTCGACCAGCTCCACCGTCAGCTCGTCGAGCGAGCGGATCACCGCCTGCGCGCGTCCGCTGATGTCGTTGTCGGCCGTGTAGTCGTGCGGGAAGGCGATGCAGGCGCAGCCGGCGGCGGCGGCGGCGCGCATGCCCTTGGTCGGCGTCCTCGATCACCACGCAGCGCGGCGGCGCCAGGCCGAGGCGGGCGGCAGCGGCCACGAAGGCGTCCGGCGCCGGCTTGGCCTCGACGTAGTGCTCGCGCGTGACGACCGCCGTGAACAGCGGCGCGCAGCGCGAAGTGCGCGAGCACGAAGTCCGACGTCGGCGGCGTGCGAGTTGGTCGCCACCGCCAGCGGAAAGCGCGCGCGCAGACGCTCGATCGCCGCGCGCGCGCCGGCCACGAGCTGAATCTCGCTGCGCATCAGCGTCGTGGTAGACGGGATCCTTCAGCCGCCGCAGCTCGGTCGGCCGAGATCGGCAGGCCGAGCTCGCGCACGGCGTATTCGGGCCCGCGCCCGGCGGCGATCCACTCGCGCCCGTAGACCGCGGCGTCGACCTGAATGCCGAAGCGCTGCAGCACCTGGTTGTAGGCCCGGTGCTGCAGCGCCTCCGAATCGATGATGACGCCGTCGAGGTCGAAGATGACGCCGGCGTCTGGCGTCGCGGTGCTCACTTCTTCTCGAGGACCACGCTCTCGATGACCACCGGCGTCACCGGCACGTTCTGGTACGGCATCTTGGTGGTCGTCTGCACGGCCTCGATCTTCTTCACGACGTCCATGCCGTCGACCACCTTGCCGAACACCGCGTAGCCGTAGCCCTGCACGCTGTCGTCGCGGTGATCGAGGAACGACGTTGTCCTTGGTGTTGATGAAGAACTGCGCCGTGGCGCTGTTCGGATCGCTGGTGCGCGCCATGGCGATGGTGCCGGTCACGTTCTTCAGCCCGTTGCCGGCCTCGTTCTTGATCGGCGCCTTGGTCTTCTTCTGGTTCATGTCCTTGTCGAAGCCGCCGCCCTGGATCATGAACGCCGGGATGACGCGGTGGAAGATCGTGCCGTCGTAGAACTTGTCGTTCGCGTAGGCGAGGAAGTTCGCCGTCGACACCGGCGCCTTCGCCTGGTCGAGCTCGATCTTGATGTCGCCCATCGACGTCTTCATGACGACCACCGGATTGCCTCCCGCCGCGGCCGCGGACGCTCGGCCGCACTGAGCCCCACCAACACCATTGCCGCAACGATCGCCCTTGTCTGCCACATGACCTTCACCTCACGCGTCTGGAATAGCCCCTGTACTTACCAGCCCGGTCAGGCGCCGCCAAGCGAACCCGCGCCCGGGTAGTCCTCAGTTTGATTGGCGCGGCAGCGCCCAGCGGCTCGGGAAACCGCCAAGGCGGTTTTGCCTCCGGGCTGCGATCCCCGACGAGCGGCCTGCATCCGTGTCCTCCGTGGTGAAAGCCGCGCGCCACCCTGCTACCGTCCCGCCGATGAGCGAGCTGACGTCGGTCGCGCGTTCGGACGATCTCCCGCCGGGACGCACGGCGAAGTTCGTGCTGCATCCGCGGCGGACGCGAGCTCGAGGCGTTCGTCCTCAACCACGGCGGCCGGTTGTTCGCCTACGTGAACCGCTGCTGCCACATCCCGATGACGATGGACTGGGTCGAGAACCAGTTCCTCAGCGAGGACGGCGCCCACATCCTCTGCGCCACGCACGGCGCGCTCTACGAGCCCGACAGCGGCGAATGCGTCGCCGGCCCGCCGCTCGGCAAGTGCCTCACCGCGCGTGCCGCTCGAGGTGCGCGACGGCGCAGATCCTGGCCGCTGCCCGAGCAGGACTGAGGACGGGACCGAGGTGAGAGCGCGGTCGCGCCTCGGTCCTCGTCCGTCAGGCCTCGACGTCGCCCAGCCGCTTGCCCGCCTGCGCGCGCGCTCGCGCGCCTGGGCGAGAGCTCCGGCGGCACCGGTTCGGTCTTGCCCATGCCCGAAGCGCAGCACGCCGGGCAGGAACAGGCGCAGGAAACGCGCCGTGATCAGCATCGGATTGCGGCGCGGGATCGTCATCTCGTAGCGGCGCTTCTCGATCACCTCGAAGATCGCGTCGACGACGATCTCGGCGGATACTTCGGGCCGTTGTACGCCGGCGGCTCGTCTTCCTTCAGCCAGATCTCGGTGTCGATCGGGCCGGGGTTGATCAGCGCGACGTGGATGTTCGAGCCGGCGAGGTCGTTCCACAGCCCTTCGCTGAACGCGTTCATCGCCGCCTTCGACGCGGCGTAGAGCCCCTCGCGCGGCGGCGCCACCTTGGCGGCGAAGGAGGAGACGTTGACGATGACGCCGCCGCCCTGCCGCAGCATCGGCGGGATGGCGGCGAAGGTGGTCCACACGCACGACAGGAAGTTCACCCGCATGACGAGCTCCGCCTCCTCGGCCGACGTGTGGTAGATGTGCTTGTGCTTGGAGATGGCGGCGTTGTTGACGAGGACGTCGAGCCGCCCGTGGCGCTGCGACGGCGTCGTCGATCACGTCGCTCGGCGAAGCCGCGCGTTCGCCGAGATCGCCGGCGACATAGTACGACTCGGGCGACTGCGCCTCGGCACTCGTCGATCAGCTTCTGCAGCAGCGCCTCGCGCCGCGCCACCGCGACCACGGTCGCCCCGCGCTGCGCGAACGCCTTCGCCGCCTGCGTAGCCGATGCCCGAGGAGGCTCCGGTGACGATGACGACTTTGCCGTGGTAGTCCATGCGCGATTCCTCCGAGTGCGGGCGGTTGTGACATGGGGTGGTAGAGGCAACAAGAGGCGTGCGCCGGTGCGCCCACCAATTCCCTGAGCACGTTCCGTTGCCGATTGGAGGGCCGCGCTTCCGCGCGGCCGGTCGCGCGGAAGCGCGACCCTCCAGGGCGCGGGACCGGTCCACCAGCCGAATTGCCGGGCGCAGCGGCGCACCCCCTTGGCTCGACCCTTTTCCCTTGCTAAGACGCCGCGATGGACGCGACCCTCAAAGGCCTGGTCGGCCTGGTCGAGGGCAGCAACGTCGAGGCGCGCTGCGCAGCGCTCGTGGTGCTGACGCATCTCGGTGTCGACGAGGACCGCGTGGCGCGGGCGGTCGGCGAGGCGGTGGCGAGCGCCAACGTCGCTGGTGCGCGATTTCGCGCTCGGCTACTTCGAGCGCGTCAAGTCAGCGCAGACCGATCGCGGCCGTGCTGCCGCTGCTCGACGCCGAGGACGAGCCGGTGCGGCGACCGCGCGGTCGCGCATGCTGGCTCCGCACGGCGCCGCCGCGGTCGCGCCGCGCGCAAGCGCCTCGCCGAGGCGCCGCGCCGGCGGCTGACGGCCATCATCGATCTGTGCGCCGCAGGTGCGCAGCGGCGCCGCGCTCGACACGCTGTTCGAGCTCATGGCGGGCGACGACTTCGACACCAACCGCGCCGCCTGCGATGCGCTGCATCGCGCGTCGTGCCGGGGCTCGGCGACGCGGAGCGCGACCGACCTCTTCCGGCGCAGCGAGGCGCTGGCCGCCGGCGGCCAAGGGGCACCGCACCCGTCTGGTCGCCGCCGCCAAGCTGCTCGGCGCGCTCGGCGACGCCAAGGCGCGCAAGACGCTGTTCGCCATGCTGCACGAGCGCGAGCCGCACGTCGTCCGCACGCACGCCCTCGGCGCCCTGACCCAGTGCCTGCGCGGCAAGACGCTCGCCGCGCGCGAGATCGACGCGCTGCTGCCGCTGCTCGACGACGAGGACGAGGCCGGCATCCTGCGCCCCGCCGTCCGCCTGCTGGAGGACCAGTCGCTTCGACCGCGCCTACCTGGCACAGCTGAACCAGCTCGCCGACAGTCCGCAGCCGATGGTCAAGCGCTTCGCCGTGCAGAAGCTCGGCGGCTTCGAGTCCGGCGGCGTGGTCAAGACGCTGATCGGCTACCTCACCGACGACAGCTACGCGCGCCGCGACCAGGCGATCGCCACGCTGAAGACGCTGCCGGCGGCGCGCCTGCCGCTGATGAAGGAGCTGCTCGCCTGCGAGGACGAGCGCAAGGCGTGGACGATCGCCGACATCGTGCTGCTGCACGAGCGCGGCTGGAAGCGCGACACCCTCACCGCCCTGTGGGCCAAGCTCGAGAAGGCGCTCGAGCAGCGCGAGGACCGCCTGTACGCGGCCCTCCACCACGTGCTCCTCGCGCTCGACGCCGACTGGCTGCGCCGACCAGATCCGCGCGCGCGCCGAGAAGCTGCGCAAGAGCAAGCACTTCGCCGACAGCGCGCGCTGGCTGCTGCTGCTGAAGGATTCGCCCGCCTGGGACGACGAGGCGCGCTTCGCGCTACGCGCGTGGCGACGCTGAAGACGCCACAAGCCATCCGCTCGGCGGCGCCGCCGCGCCGCGCGACCCGGCGCTGGACGACCTTCCGCGCGCTCGCCGACACGCGCCTTCCCGCTCGGCCGATCGGCTGCGCAAGGAGCGCGCCGCTCGAGCCCGAGGACGCTCTACTACGTCGCCTTCGCCCTCGCCGAGCAGCGCGGCGAGCCGCGCGGCGTCGCCGCCGAGCTGCTCGAGCACCTCGCCGACAAGCACGGCCGCACCAAGGTCGGCAAGGCCGCCCGAAACAAGTTGCAACTGCTGACCCGCTAGGTGGATAACCGCGCATGCTCCGGATCTCGGCGCTCGCGCTCGGCGGACTCCTGCTGGCGACCGTCCTTCCCGCCACCGGAAGCGCGGCGGACCTCTGTCGGATCGAGGGCAGCGGCATCGACAGCGTGCGGCTGTCCAATCTCAGCAGCGGCGCCGCGCCCACCGAGCTGCGGACCGGACGGCTGCGGGGCCGGGTGACGCTCAGCGCGGATCGCCGCCGGCTGTTCATGCCCACCGAGCGCGGTCTGTCAGTGCTGGATCTGAAGCGCCTGCGTGTGGTCGACACCATTCCGATCGCGGCCGAAGGACTGTTCGCGGTGGGACCCGACGATACCGTCTACTTCACCGAAGCCGACGGCGCCGGAATCGTGCTGCGCGCCCTCGATACCCGCCGCCGCGCGGTGGTCCACAGCGTGGCCCTGCCGGACGCCGTCGTCGGCGCCAGGACCATGTCCATCGGCGACGGCGGGCGACTGCTCTTCATCGCCACGTACTCCAGAAGCGGTGCCGGCGTCGCGATCGTCGATCTGACGAGCGCGCGCCTCCTCTCGACCTGGACGAGCCCGACGCCCTACGCGGACGTTTTCCCGCAGGCCAACCCGACCGGCGATTTTGCCTACGTGCTCGGGCGGGCATACGACACGACGCTCGATCGGATCTGGTTGGTGCACAGCGACGGCGCGGCAGAGCCCCTCGCCCTCCCCACCGGCGGGGCGGTGTTCTCGCCAGACGGTCTGCGTGCCTACGTCGTGCGCGATGTCGAACCGGACGGCCCCGATCGGACCCTCCTCGTCGATGCGAATCATCAGGCGATCGCCGACCTGCCGAGCGGCGACATCGTCGGCTTTGCGGCGGACGACTGCGTGATCGTCACCAACGGTCGCGAGCTGCGCCGCGCCTGCCCGGGCGACGAGCGATCGCAGCCCGTAGACCCCGCCACGCTCTCGCCCGCCAATACGCAGCCGGTCGACATCAACGTCTTCGCGGCCGCCGCCTGGACGACCGGCCCGTGCCAGGCGCCACCGTCGGGTTGCGAGGACGGCGTCGCGTGTCTCGAAATCGCCGGCGCCGCCGGCGCCGCCGGCGAATCGGTGGACATCGCGGTCCGCCTGAACACCGCCGGCGCGCAGATTCCGGGCGTCCAGAACGACCTCTACCTCGACCGGGCTCTGGGCTTCCCTCTCGCCGCCACAGGCCGCCCAGCGTGCGAGACCAACCCGGACATCGACAAGGCGCCGAGCTTCTTCAACTGCCAGCAACCAGCCGCGGACGGCTGCCTGGCGACGCGGGCGCTGGTGCTCTCGCTGAGCGCCGTCGATCCGATTCCCGACGGCTCCGAGCTCTATCGCTGCCCCGTGCACATTCCCGACGACACGCCGGCCGGTCACTACCGGATCGGCTGTGGGTATGCCGGCGCGTCCACCCTCGAGGGCGACCCCCTTCCCATACGTTGCCAGGAGAGCGAGATCGTCGTCGTTGCGACGGAGGGAACCGCCGCCGCGCAGAGCGGCACCGCCGCCTCAGCCGGGTGCCAGATCACCCGCGGCGCAACCCCGTCGCCGGCGGTCGTCTGGTGGGTTCCGCTGTTCGCCGCGCTGGCGATCTCCAACTGCCGGCGACGGCGCGGCCAACCCCGTCGTTGATGATCGTTCCGGCGAGTCCGGCACGCATTGCCGAGGCGGCTGCCCGCCTGCGAGCCGGCGACGTCATCGCCTTTCCCACCGAGACGGTCTACGGGCTCGGCGCCGACGCGACCAACGCCGCGGCGGTGGCGCGCATCTTCAGCATCAAGAACCGGCCGTCGTTCGACCCGCTGATCGTGCATCTCGCCGACGCGGCGGCGCTGCCCACGGTCGCCGCCGCCTGTCCGGAGCCCGCGCGGCGCCTCGTCGCCCGCTTCTGGCCCGGCCCGCTCACCGTCGTGCTGCCGAAGGCCGAGCGCGTGCCCGACATCGTCACCGCCGGCTTGTCGTCGGTCGCGGTGCGCGTGCCGGGACACGACGTCGCGCGCCAACTCATCGCCGCCGCCGGCTGCCCGATCGCCGCGCCGAGCGCGAACCCGTTCGGCTACGTCAGCCCCACCACCGCGGAGCACGTCGCCGCGCAGCTCGGATCCGCCGTGCCCATCATCCTCGACGGCGGCGAGTGCCGCGTCGGGGTCGAGTCGACCATCGTGTCGTTCCTCGCCGACGTGCCGCTCCTGCTCCGGCCGGGCGCGATCACGCTCGAGATGCTGGAAGCCGAGCTCGGCACGGTCGCGCCTCGGGGTCGACACACCGCTGCCGACCGCACCCGGACAGTTGCCGCGCCACTACGCGCCGCATACCCCCGTGACGATCATCGACGACCCGGCGGCGGTGGCGCCCGTCCGAACGCGTGGATGCGGCGTTGCTCAGCCCCTTGCCAGTCGCCGACACCGCCGGCTTCGCGGCCGTCCGCGTGCTGTCGCCGGCCGGCGACCTCGAGACCGCCGCCACCCAGCTGTTCGCCGCTTTGCGGGCGCTGGACGCCGGCGGTTTTCAGCGCGTCTTCGCCGTGCGCGTCTCCGAGCAGGGCCTCGGCCGGGCGATCATGGATCGCCTGCGACGCGCCGGCCGACGCTGAGCCTCGGCAGGCCGTTCGGCACCTCTGCTCCGTTCCACAGGACCGCGCTCCCGCGCGGCCTGTCCCTGCCGGTTGATCGCAAGCGCCCTCGCAGAGCGGCGCCGCGGGAGCGGCGCCCTCCATTCGGGGATGGGATGGACGTCGGCGACGATTCGAACGCTTACGTCGTCAGGCGCTTGATCGCCTCGCGGTACTTCTCCGAGGTCTTGCGCACCACCTCGGCGGGCAGCTCAGGGCCGGGCGGCTCCTTCTTCCAGCCGATCTGGGTGAGGTAGTCGCGCACGTACTGCTTGTCGAAGCTCGGCGGTGAGCTGCCGGGATGGTAGTCGTTCTGCGGCCAGAAGCGCGACGAGTCCGGGGTCATCACCTCGTCGATGAGAATGATCGCGCCGTCGACGACGCCGAACTCGAACTTGGTGTCGGCGATGATGATGCCGCGCTGCTCCGCCCAGTCGGCGCCGAAGCGGTACACGGCCAGGCTCAGATCGCGGACCTGCGCGGCCATGTCGGCGCCCAGGAGCTTCTCCGCCTCGGCGAACGAGATGTTCTCGTCGTGCTCGCCCTGCGGCGCTTTCGTCGACGGCGTGAAGATCGGGTGTGGCAGCTTGTCGGCCTGGCGCAGGCCGGCTGGCAGCGGCTCGCGGCAGACGGTGCCGCTGCGCTTGTACTCCTCCCATCCCGAGCCGGCGAGGTAGCCGCGCACCACCGCTTCGACCATCAGCGGCTTGGCTTTCTTGACGATCTGCGTTCGATCGCGCAGGCGGTCGACCCACTGGGCCGGCACGACGTCCTCGAGACGGCGATCGAGCAGATGGTTGGCGACGATGTGGCGGGTGCGCTCGAACCAGAACGTCGAGAGGGCGTTCAGCACGCGGCCCTTGTCGGGGATGGGCGTCGGCAGCACGACGTCGAAGGCCGAGAGTCGGTCGCTGGTGACCACCAGCAGCGCGTCCCCGAGGTCGTAGACGTCGCGCACCTTGCCGCGGAACAGCAGCGGCAGCTCCGGAATGTCGGTCTCGAACAGCACCTCGCTCATCGCGTCACCTCCCCGCCGTCGTATCGAAAAATCGACCGCAGAGGAACACACAGGCGTCCCTCGGTGCCGCGCTGTGGCCCTCCGTGGTCGGCTTCGGTATGGGATCGATGATGCGGTTCACGCTCGTCGCTCTCGCGTTGCTCGTCGTCGGCTGCAGCCGCCCGGCGGGCGACGACTTCGCCGCCCCCGCCTACGGCAGCGCCACGTGCGCCAGCTGTCAGGCGGTCATCGCCGCGCCGCGTCACGCCGCGCAGCTGCGGCGCGGCGATGGCACGGTGCTCTCGTTCGACGCCCCGGTCTGCCTCTTCCGCGCGCTGCGCGCCGAGCCCGCGGCACCGCGCGACATCCGCTTCCACGGCGACGGCGACACGTGGATCGTGGCCGACGACGCCTGGTTCGCGTCGCTGCCCGGCGCGGCGACGCCGCACGGCGCGGGATGGGTCGCGTTCCCCAGCTTCGCGGCGGCGCAGGACGCCGTCGCCCGGGCCGGCAGCGGTGAGATCCTCGCGTTCGAGCAGGCGCGCGAACGGCTGGCGCGGTGAGCACGTTGCCGCGCACCAGCCCGACGATCGGCCCCACCAGCGGTCCGCTCGTCTCGCGCCTGGCCGCCGCCCTCACCCTCCGCCGGGACTTCTACGAGCGGGCCGCCGGCGACGCCACGGCGACCGGACCGGCCGGCGCGGTCGTCTGCCTGGTGGCGTTGGTGCGCGAGTCGGTCGTCATCTACGAGATCAGCCAGGTATGGAGCGCGTGGACGCTGATCCTGCCCATCCTCGTCGTCCTCGCGCTGCTCGCCTGGCTGCTGATCGCCAGCACCGCGTGGCTCGCGACGCGCCCCCTCCACGACGCGCCGGCTTTTCGACCGCTCCTGCGGTGCCTCGGGTTCGCCCAGACGCCGACCATGATGCTGGCCGGCCTCGCCTCGCTGTCCGATCCGACCCTGTACCTCGTCGCGTACTTCACACTGATGGCGTGGGTGTTCGCGGCGAACGTCGTCGCCATGCGCGCCGCCGCGCAGACCTCGACCGGCATGGCGGCGGTGATCGCGGTCCCGGTCTTCCTCGTGCAGTTCGTGCTGCTGCTGGTGAGCCGGTACGTCGTGCTCGGATAGCATCGGCGATTGCGCGGTCCCCGCCCACTCAGTAGCGTCCGCCCGGTCAAGGAGGATCGATGCCCTGGGATTTCGAGACCGAGCCAGAGTTCCAAACCAAGCTCGACTGGATCGATACGTTCGTGCGCGAAAAGGTCGAGCCGCTCGACCTCGCGTTCCGAGAGCCTGGGGCGCCGTACGTGCGCGACAATCCCACGTACCAGCGCGTGACGGCGCCGCTCAAGGCCGAGGTCCGCACCCAGGGCCTGTGGGCCTGCCATCTCGGCCCGGAGCTCGGCGGACTCGGCTACGGCCAGCTCAAGCTCGCCCTGATCAACGAGATCCTCGGTCGCTCGAACTGGGCGCCGGTGATCTTCGGCTGCCAGGCGCCCGACTCCGGCAACGCCGAGATCCTCGCTCACTACGGCACCGACGCCCAGAAGCAGCGCTACCTGCAGCCGCTGCTCGACGGCGATATCGTCTCCTGCTTCTCGATGACCGAGCCGCAGGGCGGCGCCGATCCGCGCGAGTTCCGCTGCCGGGCGGTCCGCGACGGCGACGACTGGGTGATCAACGGCGAGAAGTACTTCTCCTCCAACGCCAACCTCGCCAGCTTCCTCATCACCATGGCCATCACCGATCCCGACGTGCCCGTGCACCAGGGGGCGTCGATGTTCCTCGTCCCGCGCGAGACGCCGGGCATGAACATCGTCCGCCTCGCCGGGCTCGGCGGCGAGCCGCTGGGCGAAGGCCACCATGCCTACATCCGCTACGAGAACTGTCGCGTCCCCGCCGACAGCGTCCTCGGCGGCCCCGGCCAGGCATTCGCCATCGCGCAGACGCGTCTCGGCGGCGGGCGCATCCATCATGCGATGCGCACGGTGGCGATGGTGAAGAAGGCGCTGCGGATGATGTGCGAGCGCGCCCTGTCGCGCCACACGCAGGGCGAGGTGCTGGCCAACAAGCAGATGGTGCAGCAGTACATCGCCGACTCCTTCATCCAGCTCGAGCAGTTCCGCCTGCTGGTGCTCTACACCGCGTGGCACATCGACAAGGGCCACACGCGCGAGGCGCGCACCTACATCGCGGCGGTGAAGGTGCAGATGGCGGACGTCCTGCACGACGTGGTGCGCCGGGCCGTGCAGGTCCACGGCGCGATCGGATGCTCGAACGAGCTGCCGCTGATCTCGCTGTGGCAGGCGGTGCCGGTGATGGCGATCGCCGACGGACCGACCGAGGTCCACAAGCTCACCGTCGCCAAGGCGGTGCTGAAGGACTACCAGCCCTACGAGGGCCTGTGGCCGCGCGACTTCCTGCCCGAGCGCGTTGCCGAGGCCCGGGCCCACTTCGCGCGGTACCTCGAACGCGAGGCAGGGAATCTCTGAACCTGTCGCCTCAGTGGTGCGCTCCATGGACGAACGGATTCGCGAGTTGGTCAATCCCGAGGCGCTGGCGCGGTGGATGGACGAGCGCAAGCTGCCGGGGGCCGGATCGCCGATCGAGGCGCGATTCATCAGCGGCGGCGCGTCGAACGAGATCTTCGAGATCATCCGCGGCGACGCGCGGCTCGTGCTGCGGCGGCCGCCGCGCAAGGTACCGAAGGGGCGCAACGAGTCGATGCTGCGCGAGTACCGCGTCCTCGCCGCGCTGCGCGACAGCGGTGTCCCGCACTCGCGCGCCGTCGCGGCGTGCGACGACGAGAGCCTGGTCGGCGCCTGCTTCTACCTGATGGAGTACGTCGACGGCTGGTCGTGCATGAATCTCGACGGCTGGCCGGCGCCGTTCGATACCGACCTCACGGCGCGCGCCGGGCTGGCGACCGAGCTGATCGACGCCATCGCCCGGCTCGGCACGGTCGACTGGAGGGCGCGCGGCCTCGAGGGCTTCGGCAGGCCCGAGGGCTTTCACGAGCGCCAGGTCGATCGTTGGCTGGCGCACCTCGCCGGCTTCAAGTTCCGCGACCTCCCCGGCCTCGACGAAGCCGCCGCCTGGCTGCGCACGCACAAGCCGCGTTCCTATGTGCCGGGCATCATCCACGGCGACTATCAGTTCGCCAACGTCATGTTCCGCCACGGCGGCCCGGCGCGCATGGCGGCGATCGTCGACTGGGAGATGAGCACCATCGGCGATCCGCTGCTCGATCTCGCCTGGGTGATCATGACCTGGCCGGATCCCGACGAGGAGCGCGCCAGCTCGGGCTACGTCGACTACACCGGGATGCCCGGCCGCGCGGAGCTGCTGCAGCGCTACGCGACCGTGAGCGGGCGACCGGTGGACGAGATCGACTACTACGTCATCCTCGCCCGCTTCAAAATGGCGGTCGTGCTCGAGGGCGGCTACGCCCGCTACGTCCAGGGCGGCGCCGACAACCCGAAGATGCAGATGTTCGGCGACGTCGTCCTCGACATGGCGCGCAAGGCGGGAGAGTTGGCCCGGACCACGCGGCTGTAGCGCTCGTGCGCTGCAGCGGGGCGGCCATCGCCCACGGCGCATGCGAGCGCTGCGCTGCCTCCCTCTCGGCGCTTGCGCCCCGTGCCGTTCCATTCCATGGTCCGCCATCGACATGGGCGGTCGGGCACGCCCGAGAACGGAGCGACACATGTTGTCCCACCTGCCCCGGCAGACCCGTTCCCACGCGATGCGGATCGTCGCGCCGCTGCTGATGTGCGCGCCGCTGGTCTCGCCAGCGCCCGTCGCGGCGGTGCCGGCCGTCTCCTTCGAGTTCGCCGGCACCGGCTGCGGCCCGAGCAATCTCGAGGGGTGGCAGTTCAAGACGACGCAGGATCTGACGATCTCCGCCATCGGCGCGTTCGACTACGACCTCGACGGCCTCGAACACGACATCCCGGTCGGCATCTTCGATGATGCGGACTGTTCGTTGGTCACGTCCGCGGTGGTGCCCAAAGGCACCGACGCGCCGCTGATCGATCAATACCGCTACGTCGCCATCCCGCCCCTGGTCCTGGCCGCCAACAAGACCTATCGCGCGGCCGCGATCATGAGCTGCGACGATTTCACGCCCGACACCGCCACCCTCGACGGCTTCGTCCTCTACCCCGGGATCACCGCCGTGGTCGGCAAGCGCATCGGCTCCGAGACCATGTTGACCTGTCCCACCGACGCGTCGCCGTTCATCGAGTTCTCCGTCAACTTCATGGTGTCCCCGCCCTGCGGCAACGGCGTCCTGCAAGCCGGCGAGCAGTGCGACGACGCCAACGCCGACGACGATGACTGCTGCTCGAACACTTGCCTGCCGCAGCACGCCGGCGAGTCCTGTGCGCCGGACGATTCGGCCTGCACGCTCGACCGCTGCAACGCCAGCGGCGTCTGCGAGCATCCCCCCGGCAACGCCGGCAGCATCTGCCGCCCACCCGATTTCGACTGCGACGCGGCCGAGACCTGCGACGGCGAGAGTCCGTACTGTCCGGAGGACGACGTACTGCCGGACGAGTCGCCGTGTACCGATGACGGACTCTTCTGCACCGGTGCCGAGAGCTGCTTCGAGGGCGCCTGCCAAAGCGCCGGCGACCCGTGCGAGGGCGCCACCTGTGACGAGAACGCCAACCAGTGCGCCCCATTCACGCCAACCGCCACGACGGTCCCCTCCCCATCGGCGACGCCGACCGTCAGCGCTACCCGGACGGCCACCGCGACCGTCACCCCCACGCGTACGCTCTCGTCGAGCCCCACCGCCAGCCCTACGCCGAGCGCCAGCGGGACGGGCACACCGGCCGCCACTGCCACGGTCACTGCCACGCCGCTCGCCACCGCCACCCGCACGGGTACGTCCGCGGCCACCGCCACGATCACGTCCCTGCCGACGGTCACGGGCACCCGCACGACCACATCGGCGGCCACCGCGACGGTACCGGCCACGCCGACCTCCACGGGCACTCACTCCGCCACGACAGTCCCCAGTGCCATGCAGAGCGCGACTGCAACGCCGCCGCCAACGGCCTCGGTCACCAGCGAGCCGATCGAGACGCCCCTCGCCACCGGCACCAGCGCCCCTACCACCGCGACCGCCACCGCCAGTCCGATCAGCACCGCCGCGCCGACCGACACCGCGACCGCGGTCCCCACGTCGTCCGAGTGCCGCGGCGACTGCGACGGCGATGGCACGACCGCGATCAACGAGTTGATCACCGCGGTCACGATCGCACTCGGATCGCAGCCCCTCTCCGCCTGTCCCTCGCTGGATTCGTCGGGCAACGGCGCCGTCGAGATCAACGAACTGATCGCCGCCGTCGCCAACGCCCTCAACGGCTGCGGCTAGCGAGGCTCAAACCCGATCGATATGAGCAGCCGTGGATCGACCGTTCGAACACGGAACGCGGGCGCTGCGCCGCCTCCCCCGCGCTGAATGCCTCGGGGCTCAGACGTGCGGCAGGCCGCCGGCGGCGTCGATGCTCTGCTGGATCCGCTGCCGCCGCTCCTGCAGCTCGCGGTGGGTGATCGACTCGACGTCGCCCTCCAGCCCGAGCTGGGCGCGCATGTTGTCGAGGTTGAGGGCGTTGCGGCTGGGGTCGATGCCGACGTCGCTGGCGATGCGCTCGGCGTGGTTCATGGCGAAGTACGCGTAGATCTTCGCCACCTCGTCGAACATGTTGAGGTCCGGGGCGAGGTGGGCAATGGCGCCGTCGAAGAAGAGCATGTTCTTGACGTAGAGCATGAGGTGCTTCGGCAGGCGGGCGCCCTGCGACAGCAGACCGCGCAGCACTTCCTGGATCTCGCGAACGAGGAGCTCGGGCTCCATCTTGGTCGGGTCCTGCACGGGCCGGTCGACCTTCAGCAGCGTCAGGATGCCATCGATGTCGGCGTCCGCCGGCAGCGCCCCGAGGTCGCGGAACGCTTCGACCTGCCCGCGCACGTCGTTCATCGCGCCGGTCATCATCATGCGCAGGAAGGCCAGGCGCTGCGCCTCGTTCATCCGGCCGGTCATGCCGTAGTCGAAGAGCGCGACGCGTCCGTCCGGCCGTACGAAGAGGTTGCCGCCGTGCAGGTCGCCGTGGAACACGCCGTAGATCATCGCGCCTTCGAGGAACGAGATCAGCATCGAGCGCAGCACGACCGCGCCGTCGATCCCCGCCGCGCGCATCCCTTCGACGTCGTCGTACTTGAAGCCTGACAGCTGTTCCATCACCAACACGCGGCGCGTCACCAGCTCCGGGTGCGGGCGCGGGACGACGATGATCGTCTGTCCCGCCTCGCGCAGCAGCCGCGCGATGTCGAGCATGTTCTGCGCCTCGAGACGGAAGTCGAGCTCTTCGGTGATCGTCTCGGCGAAGAGCTCGACCAATGCCGGCGGATTGGCCAGCGCGGCGATCGGGAGGCGCCCGACCAGAAACGGCGCGATCCACGCCATCGCGGCGATGTCGCGCCGCACGCGCTCCTCGACCCGCGGACGCTGCACCTTCACCACCACCTGCTCGCCGGTGTGCAGGGTGGCCGCATGCACCTGAGCGATCGACGCCGCGGCGAGGCACTGTTCGTCGAAGCGGGCGAAGACCGCGTGGAGCGGTCTGCCGAGCTCCGCCTCGACGACGCGGCGCACGGCGTCGAACGGTTCCGGCGGCACCTGGTCGCGGCAGGCCTTGAACTCCTCGACCAGCTCCTCCGGGAAGAGGCCGCGGCCCGAGGAGATGATCTGGCCGAGCTTGATGTAGGCCGGTCCCAGCCGTTCGAAGGCGCGCCGCAGGCGGCGCGACAACCCGGCGCGCGAGGCGGACCCGCCGCGCCGGCGTTCGCGCAGCACCCAGCCGAGCAGACCGGATCCGATCAGGGCGCTCGCTTCGGTGAATCGCCACACCGGGGGAACCGCACGGGGACGCACCAGCTCCGGCACCGCCGCACGGGACTGCGCGCGCAACGCGTCGACGCCGCCCCGCCACGTGCAGCGCTCGAGCTCGACCTGCCACGGCGGCGCGTCACTGAAGGCCCAGGTATCGACGTCGCCCATCCCCGGCACGCTACCGGCGGCGGGGGGCCTCCGCAATCGAACATTCGCGCCTGGCGCGCCGTTTCGGGCTGAGCGGGCGGTCCTCGCGATTGAACGGACGTCTCACCAGTCGATCGTCGAATCAATCACCGAATGGAGGGCGCCGCTCCCGCGGCGCCGGGCAGCGGCGGTGATTGCCAGCCGTCGTTGGGAACCGGCCGCGCGGGAGCGCGGCCCTCCATTCGGTGATGGCTGCGTCGCGTGCTCAGGGCCGCCCTGAGGGCGCCGTCACCCCGGCAGGTACACGAGCTCGAGCTTGATCCCGTCCGGGTCGGCGAAGAACACCGCGTAGTACCCCGGCACGTACTCGGGATACTCACGCGGGTCGTCGATGATCGCGCCGCCCCAGCTGACGAGGTCGCGGGCCAGCGCGTCGACCTGCTCGCGACTCTCGGCGCGGAACGCGACCTCGCAGAGGCCGACGCGGTCCTTGCAGAAGGTGTCGTCCGCGTAGCGCGCGTCGCCCTGCTTGATCCAGAAGCTGCCGCCGGCGCCGAGGAAGCCGACCGACAGACCGTCGTCGCCGAACTCCCACGTGCCCGGATAGCCGATACGTGGCATCAGCTGCGCATAGAACGGTCGCGAGTGTCGCAGATCCTTGACGGTGAGAAACACGTGGTGGATGCCACCGCCGCTCGGCTTGGTCACGTCACTCATGCTGCCCGTATGCCACCAACGTTGCGCGCCTCGCCAGCGCGCCGGCACTGGTTGACCACGCCGCGACCGGCTGCGACACTCGCGCTTCTTCGCACCGGGGGGCGCACGACATGCCAGAGACCGCAGCCGCAGCCGAGGAGACCAAGGGCCCTCGACCGATCATCCCGTTCCTGGTGCTCGACGATCCTCCGTACCTGGCGGGCATGCGCTGCACCTACTGCGGCGCCACCTACCTGCAGCAGCGGACGCGTCGCCTGCGGCAAGTGCGGCGAGCCCGGTCCGTTCGACGACGTGCGCCTGAGCGACCACGGCTCGCTGTACGTCTACTCGATCGTGCACCAGTCGGCGCCCGGCATCCCGGTGCCGTACGTGGCCGCGATCGTCGATCTGCCGGAGCAGGTCGCCGGTGCGCTGCACGCTGGTGGACGTCGAGCCCGATCCGGCCGCGCTGCCCGTTCGGCATGCCGGTCAAGATGATCACCCGCAAGGTGCGCACCGACAAGGAAGGGCGCGACGTGATCGCCTTCTTCTTCACGCCCGCGCGTGACCTGATCGATGGCCCGCGCTGGTCGAGACTCGCCTCGACGGACCGCGGCGATCAGCGAACAGGAGCCAGCCATGCGAGACGTATTCGTTCTCGGCGTCGGGATGATCAAGTTCGGCCGCTACCGCGACAAGGACGTGCACGAGCTGGCCGGCGAGGCGGCGCTGCTGGCGCTCGACGACGCCGGCATGACGATCAACGACGTCGAGCTGCTCGCGTCCGGCAATCTGCTCCAGGCCGGCAACATGATCGGCCAGCGCATCATGCAGCAGATCGGCCAGACGGGCATTCCCGGTCGTCAACGTCGCGAACGCGTGCGCCACCGGCTCGACGGCCTTTCGCGAGGCCTACTTCGCCGTCGGCTCCGGCGAGTACGAGGTCGCGATGGCGGTCGGCTCCGAGCAGATGGGCAAGGCCGGACTGCTCGGCGGCGGCGGCAGCGGCGAGAGCGTCGAGGGCATCCTCGGCAGCGGCCTGATGCCCGCCGTCTTCGGCATGGCCGGCGTCGAGCACATGCGCACGTACGGCACCAAGGCCGAGCACTTCGCCAAGGTCTCGGTGAAGAACCACAAGCACTCGACGAAGAACCCGCTGTCGCAGTACCAGGTCGAGGTGTCGCTCGAGGACGTCATGAAGGCGCGCATGGTCGCCTATCCGAACACGCTCTACATGTGCTGCCCGACCGGCGACGGCGCCGCCGCGGCGATCGTCGGCTCCGAAGAGATGGTGAAGAAGTTCGGCCGCAAGGCGGTGAAGGTCGGCTGCTCGGTGCTCACCTCCGATCCGTGGACGCCGCGCGACCTGACCATGCCGGACGTCAACACGCTGACCCGCAACGCCGCCAAGATGGCGTACGAGCGGGCCGGCGTCGGCCCGGACGATCTGGACCTCGTCGAGCTGCACGACTGCTTCGCCACCGCCGAGCTGCTGCACTACGAGAACCTCGGCCTGTGCAAGGAGGGCGAGGCCGGACGCGCGGTCGACGAGGGCTGGTTCGAGCACGGCGGCAGGACGCCCGGTGAACGTCAGCGGCGGCCTGCTCTCGAAGGGCCATCCTCTCGGTGCCACCGGCGTCGCCAACATCTACGAGGTCGTCACCCACCTGCGCGGCGAGGCCGGCGACGCGCCAGGTCCCGAACGCCAAGGTCGGCATGGCGCACGTCATCGGGCTCGGCTCGGCCTGCACGATCCACATCCTGACGGCGTGAGCGCTCCGCCCATTCGCGAGACGGTGAGCGGACCGCCCGCTGCATGCCCGCCAGTCTTCCAGCTCGTCGCTCATCGTTGCGTTCACCGCGCTGACCGTCGTCGCTCTGGCGACGACGGGTCGGCTGCAACTGCTGCGCGAGGAGTTTCCCACCCGCGCCGCGCTTCGCGATTGGCGCTGCTGCTCCTCGCGACCATCCTGGCGGTGACCGTCTGGGCCCCGGTCGTGTCGCCCGGCGAAGCGGCCGACGTCGATCCGGCGACGATGTGGTTCCCGGCGCTCTTCACCGGGCACGTCTTGCTCGCGTCTTTCTGCATGGCCTGGTGGAGGCTCGGCATGGCCGCAGCCGCTGCGGCGGTTTCTCCGCCTCGAAGGCGCGACGCTCCAGGACATCTCCTTCGGCCTGCTCCGTCGGCGCGGCCGGCTGGGTGCTGGCGCTGGTGGCCAGCTCGTTCGTCACCGGCATCCTCTACGTCATCGGCTGGCACCCGAGGCGACGGCGACCGGGCGGCGATCTGTTCCAGGTGCCGCCGTTGATGCTCTGGCTGGCCGACCTCCCGATCTGGCGCAAGCTGATCGTCGTCGTCGTCGCGATGACGGTCGAGGAGGCCTTCTACCGCGGCTTTCTGCAGCCGCGCATCGGCTGGATCCCGTCGAGCCTCCTGTTCGCCCTCAGCCACGCCGGCTACGGCATGCCCACTCTGCTCGCCAGCGTCCTGGCCATCTCGCTGGTGATCGGCTGGGCCTTACGCGCACCGGCAGCCTGTGCCGTGCATCGTCGCGCACGGAGTGTTCGACGCGGTCCAGCTCCTGATCGTGATGCCCGCTGGCGCGCCGATCGAGGCCGGCATGGCAGGACGGCGGGTCGAGGCCGCCGCTGATCCGGGACGCCGGCGGCGTCGCTACGTCGCCGGCGCTCGCTGCGAGCGTGCTCGTAGCGGAACACCAGCGCGCCGTCCTCGGCGTCGACGGTCACCTTGCCGCCGTGCTGCAGGCGGCCGAAGAGCAGCTCGTTGGCCAGCGGCCTGCTTGATCTCGTTGTGGATCAGGCGCGCCATCGGGCGCGCCCCGAAGGTCCGGTCGTAGCCCTTCTCGGCCAGGTACTTGCGCGCCGCCGGCGTCAGCGACGAGGTGGACCTTGCGCGGCGTTGAGCTGCAGGTCGAGCTCGATGACGAACTTGTCGACGACGCGCTCGATGACGTCGGGGCTGAGCGGGTCGAACTGCACGATCGCGTCGAGCCGGTTGCGGAACTCGGGGCTGAACAGCTTCTCCAGCGCCTCGCTGCCGCGCTCGGCGCTCGAGCGGCCGCCGAAGCCGATCGCCCGCGCCGCCATCTCGCGCGCCCCGGCGTTGGTGGTCATGATCAGGATGACGTGGCGGAAGTCCGCCTTGCGGCCGTTGTTGTCGGTCAGCGTGGCGTGATCCATCACCTGCAGCAGCACGTTGAACAGGTCGGGATGCGCCTTCTCGATCTCGTCGAGCAGCAGCACCGCGTGCGGGTTGCGGGTGATCGCCTCGGTGAGCAGGCCGCCCTGGTCGAAGCCGACGTAGCCCGGCGGCGCGCCGATCAGGCGCGACACGGTGTGCTTCTCCATGTACTCGCTCATGTCGAAGCGGATGGAACTGACGCCGAGCACGTGCGCGAGCTGCTTGGCGACCTCGGTCTTGCCGACGCCGGTCGGCCCGGCGAACAGGAACGAGCCGACCGGCTTGTCCGGCGCGCCCGAGACCGGCGCGCGAGACGCGGATGGCCGTGGCCAGCGCATCGATCGCCGCGTCCTGGCCGAACACCGTCAGCTTCAGATCCTCGTCGATGCTGCTCGAGGCGCGACTTGTCGGACGTCGATGACGCTGCGCGCCGGGATGCGCGCGATCTTGGCGACGATGCGCTCGACGTCCGACGGCGCGCACGGTCTTCTTCTGCTTGTGCGCCGGCAGGATCTTGATCGCCGCGGCCGTCTCGTCGATCACGTCGATCGCCTTGTCGGGCAGGCGCCGGTCGTTGATGTGCTTGGCCGCCAGCTCCGCCGCGGCGCGCAGCGCGGCGTCGGTGTAGGTGACGCCGTGGTGCTCCTCGTAGTGCGGCTTCAGGCCCTTGAGGATGCGATAGGTCTCCTCGACGCTCGGCTCGACGACCTCGATCTTCTGGAAGCGCCGCGCCAGCGCGTGGTCGCGCTCGAAGTAGCTGCGGTACTCGTCGTAGGTGGTCGAGCCGATGCAGCGGATCTTGCCCGAGCTCAGCACCGGCTTGAGGATGTTCGAGGCGTCCATCGAGCCGCCGCTGGTGGCGCCGGCGCCGACGACGGTGTGGATCTCGTCGATGAACAGGATGGCGCCGCGCTTCCTTCTTGAGCGCGTTGATCACCGCCTTGAGCCGCTGCTCGAACTCGCCGCGGTACTTGGTGCCGGCCAGCAGCGCGCCCATGTCGAGCGCGTAGATGGTGCTGCTCGCTCAGCACCTCGGGCACCTCGCCGCGGTGGATCTTGAGCGCCAGGCCCTCGGCGATGGCGGTCTTGCCGACGCCGGCGTCGCCGACGAACAGCGGATTGTTCTTGCGCCGCCGGCAGAGCACGTGGATGGTGCGCTCGACCTCGTCCTCGCGCCCGATCAGCGGATCGATGTCGCCCTCGGCGGCGCGCTTGTTGAGGTTGACGGCGAAGGCCTCGAGCGCCTTGCGCGGCTGGCGGCGCGGCTCGTCGCCGCCCTCGCCGTCTTCGTCCTCGTCGCCGCCGCGTCGACCTCGTCGCCGTCGCCGTCGGCGATCTTCGAGACGCCGTGCGAGATGTAGCTCACCACGTCGAGGCGCGTGATGCCCTGCTTCTCCAGCAGGTAGACGGCGTGCGAGTCGGTCTCGCGGAACATCGCCACCAGCACGTCGCGCCCGCTGATCTGCTCCTTGCCGGCCGACTGCACGTGCATCGCCGCGCGCTGCAGCACGCGGCGGAAGCCGAGCGTCTGCTGCGGCTCGGCTCGGCTGATCGTCCGGCAGGCGTTCCAACTTGTCCTCGAGGAACTGGTCGACCTCGCTGCTTCAGGCGCTCGACGTTGCCGCCGCAGTGGCGCACGACCTCGGACACGTCGTCGTCGTGCAGCAGGGCGAAGAGCACGTGCTCGAGCGTCAGGTACTCGTGCTGGCGCCGCACGGCCTCGCGGAGCGCCAGACCCGAGCGTCACCTCCAGCTCGCGACTGATCATCATCTTCTTCGCATGCTCCTAGGCCTCTTCCATCGTACACTTGAGGGGGAACTCGTTGCTCGCGCGCCATCGCCTCGACGACGCGCCACCTTGGTCTCGGCGACCTCGTGGGTGTAGACGCCGGCGACGCCGATGCCGGTGCGGTGGATGTGCAGCATGATCTGCGTCGCCTCGGCGTGCGATTGTGGAAGACGTTCTGCAGCACCTGCACCACGAATTCCATGGTCGTGTAGTCGTCGTTGTGCAGCAAGACCTTAAACAGCGGCGGCACCTTGAGCTGCTTCTCGGTCTCGGTCACAACCCCGTGATCGCGTTCGCCGAACGGACCGTCACTCATCGCTCGCTCACCCACCGCGCCGGCGCGGCGTTCCCTCTATAACGCATGTCGGACGCTTCCGCGACGGGATCCCCGCGCGCTTGGATGCGCGGCCGACGGCACGGCTAGGATCCGCGCGACCAACCGCTGGGGGAGACGCATGAAGCAACGCCGCTTGGGCCGCACCGGCCTGGTCGTATCCGAGATCTGTCTGGGCACCATGACCTTCGGCAACCAGGCCGACGAAGCGCACCAGCCGCGCCATCCTCGACCGCTCCTCGAGGCGGGCGTGGACTTTCTCGACGTCGCCGAGGTCTACCCGGTGCCGCCGGACTTCCAGCTACGCGGGGCGCAGCGAGGAGATCGTCGGCCGCTGGATGGCCGACAAGCCGCGTGACGGACTGATCATCGCCACCAAGGTCGCCGGCCCCGGCTCGGGCTGGTTCCTGGCGCCGGTGCGCGCCAACCACACGGCGCTCGACCGCCACCACATCACCCGCGCCGTCGAGGGCAGCCTGCGCCGTCTCGGCACCGACTACATCGACCTGTACCAGACGCACTGGCCGGACCGCGGCGTGCCCATCGACGAGACGCTCGAGGCGCTCGACGGCCTGATCCGGAGCGGCAAGGTGCGCTACGTCGGCTGCAGCAACGAGACGGCGTACGGGCTCACCAAGAGCCTCTGGGCGAGCGAGCTCAACGGCCTCGCCCGCTACGAGACGATCCAGAACAACTTCAGCCTGCTCAACCGCCGCTTCGAGGACGAGCTCGCCGAGGTGTGCCGCCGCGAGGCGGTGAGCCTGCTGCCCTACAGCCCGCTCGCCGGCGGCGTGCTGAGCGGACAAGTACCAGCGACGGCGCCCGGCCGGCCGGGGCGCGCTTCACGGACTACGAGAAGGGCTACGCCGCGCGCGCCAGACATGGCCGCCGCTTCCTCAACGAGCGCAGCCTGAGCTCGACGGCCCGCTTCGTCCGCATCGCCGAGGATGCCGGCATGTCCGTGGCGACGCTGGCCATCGCGTGGTCGCTCGCCCACGACTTCGTCGGCTCGACGATCATCGGCGCCACCAACGCCGCCCAGCTCACCGACACCCTCGCCGCCGCCGACGTGAAGCTCCCGTCCGACGTCCTCGCGGCGTGCAACGAGGTGTCGAGGGAGATCCGCTACCCGATGGGGTGAGTCACCGCCCGGCTCCCCACCTGATCCAGGTTGAAACCCGCACCAGGCTCGACTTCGAGAACAGATTCGGGGCCGCACGCTCGTCGAGGTCGTAGCGGCGGGCTTTACGCCCGCCACTTCTAGCGCGCGACGTCGAGTTCGCCGTTCGCTCGTGCCGTAGGCGCTAGCGGTGGCGGGCGTGAAGCCCGCCGCTACGACTGATTGCTCAACGCCCGCATCGCGATCTCTTCCGCGAACCGCACCAGCTCATCCGCCAGACAACGGTCGACGAACAGCGCCTGGTCGGCACCGAAGGCGGCCTCGTCGTCGCGCATGGACGACAACTGCGGGTACAGCACCCGGCGCGGGCCGTAGCTGGCGGTGGCCGACGGGGACGATGCGGCTGAGCATGCCCTCGAGGCGAAAGAAGCGCGAAGACGCGCTGCATCGCCGGTGCGTCGGAACAGAACGCCTCGAGCAGGTCGACCGCCGCCAGCATCCGCTCGCTCTCGGCGCGCTGCGCCACCAGCCACGGCTCGATTTCCTCGGCCAGCGCGCGGTCGTCGAGGTTGGCGCGCAGTTCCTCGGCGGCGTCGACGCGCGGCTCCAGCGCCGTGCGCAAGGCCGCCACCGCCTTGGGCATCCCCTTGCCGGCGGCAAAGGCGTCGCGCACGGCGCCGACGAGCGCCGCCAACTCGGCGTCGCGGTCGTCCGGCGACGACGGGGAGAAGCGATGCGCCGCGGCGAACAGCGCGAAGGGCGCCGACGCGCCGGCGCCCACCTCGTCCGCCGCCGCCGTCCAGGCGCGCTCGACGTCGTAGTCGGCCGGCGCCGTCATGTAGTCGGCCGCCGTGCGCAGCGCCATCGCCGAGGCGCGCGGCTGCGCCATGGGATTGAGGAGCAGGCCGCTGACGTGCGCCGGCAGGCCGCCGTCGCGCCCGCGGTACGGCCCGAGATGGAGCATCGGGCGCATCGGTCCGTCCGTCACCGGCACGTTGTCCCAGACCAGCAGGCGCCGGCGGAGCGTCGCCGCCCGCGCCGCCGCCTCGGCGAGGGTGATGGTCGGGCTGACCACGGTACGGCCGGTCCAGCCGACCTCGATCGCCGGCGCCAGCTCCTCGCCGAGTTGCGCGAGATAGTCGGTCGGCGCGGTGCCGACGTAGTCCGTCGGCACCAGCCACAGGATCGAATCGTCGCCGATCGCCTCGGCGACGGCATGGGTGAGCTCGACGTGCGCGGCCGCGAGCGATGGGTAGCGCGCCGCGTCGTTGGCATGCAGGAAGCCGGTCGGCACATCGTCCAGCGCGAGACAGAAGAATCGCGCCCCGAGGGCGTGAAAGCCGCGGAACTTCTCCTGCAGCGCGTGGACGTCCGCCGCCGACCCGTACTCGATGGTCAGGCCGGGCGAGACGGCGAACCCGACCGCGACGCCGAGGGCCGCCCCCCGCTCCACCAGCTCGCCGAACTCGCGCAGCATCGCCGCGCTGTACGCCGTCCGCCACTGGGCGCGGTGCAGCGGGTCGTCCTTGGGCGCGTATACGTAGCGGTTCATGCCCCAGGCGGCCATCCGCTCGAGCAGCCACAGCCGGTCGGCATGCGAATACGGCGGGCCGTAGTAGCCTTCGATCACCCCCCGATGCGTGAAGGATGGTTCGCTCGTCGTCGCCACAGGGCCTCAGAGCATACAGCGGCGCGGCAGTGAAGAGTGCGGCGCCTCTCTGGCCCTCCGCGCTTGCTGTGGTAGAGACCGGCATGGCTTTGAAACAGGGCGTCGTCGCCTTCTGGAAGAACTACGATCGCAAGGCGGTCATCCGCGCCGCGCAGCTGGCCGACGAGCTCGGCTACGACTCGATCTGGATCCCCGAGGCGTGGGCCTACGAGCAGTTCCAGCTGCTCACCGAGATCGCGCTGAACACCAAGCGCATCAAGGTCGCGACCGGCATCGCCAACGTCTTCAGCCGCTCCGCCGGCCTCCTGGCGATGAGCGCCGCCACCCTCGACGAGATCTCCGAGGGTCGCGCGATCATCGGCCTCGGCACCAGCGGCAAGCTGGTGGTCGAGAACTTCCACGGCGTCGCCTACGAGAAGCCGCTGACCCGCCTGCGCGAGACGGTCGGGATCATGCGCGCCCTGTGGCGCGGCGAGCGCCTGCGGCCGGAGCTGAGCAGCCTGTTCGACGCGCGCCAGTTCAAGCTCGAGATGACGCCGCTGCGCAAGGACATTCCGATCTACGTGGCGTCCCTCCAGGAGAAGGCGATCGGCGAGATCGGCGCGATGGCCGACGGCTGGCTGCCGACCTTCTGGCCGTACCGGGACCTGAAGGACGGCATCGCACTGCATCGCGCAGGCGCGCGCCAAGGCCGGCCGCGACGCGAACGCCATCGAGGTCGCGCCGTTCGTCGGCGTCGTACCGATGGACGACGTCGCCGCGGCGCGCGCCCTGATCAAGCCGCTGGTGTCGTTCTACATCGGCGGCATGGGCACGTACTATCACGCGATGTTCTGCCGCTACGGGTTCACGGACGATGGCCGATCGCGTCCGCGAGCTCTACAACGCCGGCAAGCGCCGCGAGGCGAGCGAGGCGGTCAGCGACGAGCTCATCGATGCGATCGCCATCTGCGGCCCGGCCGCGCATTGCCGCGAGCAGTTGCAGGAGTGGCACCGCCACGGCGTCGGCACGGCCCTCATCAACCTGCCCACCGGCGTGCCGGGCGAGATGACGGAGCTGTTCCTGCGCGAGCTCGCACCGCGCTGAGCGCCGCGCTCAGGCGGCGCCGCAGGAGTCTTCGATCGTGTCGGTCGGCGGCGCGGACGCCACCGCGCCGTCGAGTGGGAAGAACTGCTCGACGACGTCGCGGAACTCGGCCGGCGTCTCGGCCCGCGAGATCTGATCGCGAAAGACGCGCGCGCCCGTCATGCCGGTGAGGTAGCGCACCGCGAACTTGCGCATCGCCACCGTCCCCCAGCGATCGCCCTCGCGCTCGATCATCGCCGCGTGGTGGCGCAGCAGCAGCGCCCGCTGGTCGAGATAGCTGGGCGATGCCGGCACCGGCTCGCCGCGCCAGTGCCGCGGCGATCTCGCGGAACACCCACGGCCGGGTCAGACACGCCGCGCGCGACCATCACGCCGGCGGCGCCGGTGAGACGGATCGTCTCGAGCGCCGAGGCGGCGTCGTGCACGTCGCCGTTCGCGATCACCGGCACGTCGATCGTCTGCACGACCTCGGCGATCATGTCGCGGTTGCACGGCACGCCGTAGCCGTCGCCGGCGGTGCGGCCGTGCACGGTCACCGCCGCGGCGCCGTTGTCGGCGGCGGCGCGCGCCACCGCCGGGGCCGTGCGGGCGTGCACCGTCGGCCCGAGGCGGATCTTCGCGGTCACCGGCACGTCGCCGGCGCCGCGGCGGGTGGCGGCAACGAGCCGGCCGACCGTCGCCGGATCGCGCAGCAGCGTCGCGCCGGCGGCGTGCGTCCCCATGATGCGCTTCTTCGGACAGCCGAAGTTGAGGTCGATGACGGTGATGCCGAGATCGACCAGCCGCCGCGCCGCTTCCTCGAGCGGCGCCTCCTCACGGTCCCACAGCTGCACGCCCAGCGGGCGCGCCTCGTCCTCGACCCGATCGAGCCGGTCGGGCGGAATGTTGCCGTGCACCCACCCGCCGGCCGACACCATCTCGGTGTAGATCAGCCCGCAGCCGCCGAAATCGCGCACGATGTCGCGAAAGATCCGGTCCGTGAACCCGGCGATCGGCGCCGAGAGGACCGGATGGGCGAGCGAGACGGGTCCGATGCGGAGGGCCATACCACTGCCGACAGAACCACAAACCGCCGGCGATGACCACCGAGGGGCCTCCGGGCCGCCAACCAGGGGGCATCCGACGCGGGCGCATGCGTCGAATTCCGTGGCAGCAGAGTCTGCCAGCAACGCACGGTTCGGTGTGGAGTGCGCCGCGCCAGCGGCGCTCGGGTTGGGCGCGGCGTCAGCCGCGCTCACGCGCGGCACCGGAAGAGCGGCGCTGACGCGCCGCACTCCACAGCCCGGGAATCGTCACGCCGGCCCCAGTACCCGGTCGGCCAGCCTGCCCAGAGCCTCGTCGGCCTCGCGCGCGCGGCGCCAGGGGAGCGAGACGACGCGGTGATGCCGGCTTCCTCGTAGCGGCGCACGGCGTCGGCGGTGAGCTCGCCCGCCGTGGCTGACGGTGTAGTCGAACGGCACCGCCGCTCGGCCCTGCTCCTCGAGCAGCGCGCGCAGCCGCCGCACCTGGGCGGCGGCGCTGTCGGGACGTGTGGCCGACGCCGTACCAGCCGTCGCCCAACGCGGCGGCGCGGCGCAACGCGGCCTCGCTCTCGCCGCCGACGAGGATCGGCGGATGCGGGCGCTGCACCGGCTTGGGCTCGAAGCACACCGCCTCGAAGGCGACGTACTTGCCGTGGAACGCGACGACCTTCTCCGTCCACAGCGCGCGCAGCGCGCGAATCGCCTCGCGCCCGCGGCCGGCGCGCGTCGCGAAGTCGATGCCCACCGCCGTGAACTCCTCCTCGAGCCAGCCGAGCCCGACGCCGAAGCTCACCCGTCCGCCGGACAGGACGTCGAGCGTCGTGACCATCCGCGCCACCGCGATCGGATGGCGCAGCGGCAGGATGTACACGTTGGTGCCGAGGCGGATGCGTTGCGTGCGCGCCGCGACCTGCATCAGCACCATGAGGGGATCGAGCAGCGGCGTCGCCGGATTGATCGGCGGCACGCCCTCTTTCGCGTACGGGTAGCGGCTCTTGATCTCGGCCGGGAAGACCAGGTGCTCCGCCACCCACACCGACTCGAAGCCGAGGGCCTCGGCGCGGACGGCCACGTCGGCCATCTGCTCGCGGGCGGAGCATGAAGAGAGGGATGCCGATCTTCATGGCAACAGCCCGGCCAACATCCGAGCGAGCTGGCGGGACCCAGACCCAGAGAAGGCAAAAGGCAAAAGGCAAAAATCAAAAGGCAAAAGGTGGGGCGGGAACTTTTGCCTTTTGAGTTTTGCCTTTTGCCTTTTGCCTTCTCCCTTCAGGTTTCCCGCGTCCATAGAGATTCCTCCCATCAGGCCAGGCCCAGCCGTTCGAACTGTTCGGCGGGCGCGTCGACGGCTTGCAGCGCGGCGCGCAGCGCGTCGGCGGCGTCGCGTTCGCGCCGCGACGTTGTCGGCGAGGTTGCGCGATTCCTGCGGATCGTCGCGCAGGTCGTAGAGGTGATCGCCGCTGAACTCGCCCCAGGCCCAGAACGGCAGCAGATCGCCGGCGCGCGAAGGGCTGGCGGATGACCGGCACCGACGATCCCGGCATGCGCGCCAGCGCGGCGCGCGCGTCCGGCAGCGGCATGCGCAGGTGCCGGCAGCCGATGCACCGGCATCGTCGACCAGCGATTCGACCACACGCCGAGCGGCGCGTTGTCGCCGACCGGCGCCCGCGCGTACTTGCGTTCGTCGGCGGTGATGAGGTGCACCTCGCGCCCCCAGACGCCGGACAGCACCCAGTCGCGCACGCGCCGTCGCCTCGCCGCGGATCAGCGGGAGCAGCGAACGGCCATGCGTGCGGTGCGCGAAGGACGACGCCGAAGAGGTCGCACAGCGTCGCCGGGAGATCGAGCGTGGTCGTGAGCGCGTCGATGGCGCGCGCCGCGACGCCCGGCCAGGCGATCGAGCAACGGAATGTGGCCGAGCGTCTCGTACACCGGCACCGGCCGGCTTGCCCCAGATGTCCTTCTCGCCCAGGTAGTGGCCGTGATCGGTGCACAGCACCAACGCCGTCGTCTCCCACAGGCCTGCGCCGATCGAAGCACGTCGAGCACGCGGCCGAGCCAGGCGTCGATCATCGTCAGCTTGGCGCCGTAGCAGGCGCGCACCTGACGCGCCTGCGCGGGCGAGAGCACGCCGGCGGCCTGCGGCGCCGCGCATGTACGGCGGCCAGATCAGGTGCGGGCCGCGCCAGTCCGGATCGTACAGCGACGCGTACGGCTCGGGCGTGTCGAACGGCTCGTGCGGATCGAACTCGTCGACGAAGAGCAGGAAGCGCGGATGCGCCGGCGCTTCGTCCTCGAGCCAGCGCGCCGCGGCCGCCATGGTGCGCGGACCGGGGAAGTCGGCCTCGCCGCGAAACCATCCGCGCGAATCGTCGTAGGGCGTGTGGCCGCGGTGGAACGATGGGCGCGCCCATCCAGCTCGGATCGGGACGCGTCCGCCAGGCGTCGCTCTCGTGGCCGCGCTGATAGTCCCAGGCGGTGAAATCGCAGTGGTAGTTCTCGCCGCCGACCTCGAACAGATGCGGATGGTCGGAGATCAGCTTCGTCACCACGCCGGCGTGGCGCAGGTGGGCGGTGATCGGCTGCTCCCAGAGTTCGATCGAGCCCCACGGCTTCCAGAGGAAGTCGAGGGCGCCGCAGAGCAGCTCGTGGCGCGCCGGCATGCACGGCAGCGATCCGGCATAGTGGCGTTCGAAGCGCAGCGCGCGCCGCGCCAGGCGATCGAGATTCGGCGTCGCGAACTCGCGCGCTGCCGTAGGCCCCGAGCATGTGGCGGTTGAGGCTGTCGAGCAGCAGCACGACGGCGTTGGCCGGCGGCGCCGCGGTGGTCGGCGGTGCGGCGATCATCTCAATCTCCGAGAACCTCGTCGGCGCGCCCGACGAGCGCCAGCGGCAACCCGACGCCCGCCTGCTCGGCGGCCTGTGCGTTGAGGAACAGGCGCGCGCGGGTGACCCGCTCGAATCCCTGCAGCTCCGGCCGCTCGCCGCGCATCACCGCCGCGGCGCGACGCCCGGCCGCGCTGCCCGCCGCGCGCTCGTCGCGCGCCAGCGTGAGCACGGCGCCGGCGTCGGCGTGCGGCCGGCGGGTGCCGAGAATGACCATCCGGCAGGCGCGCGCGGCGGTGACGATGTCGGCGAGCACCGCGTCGGTGCTGCGGTCGCCGAGCAGGACGAGCGTGCCCACCTTCTGATCGCACAGCGCACGGACGGCCGCGTCGGGATGCGCCGGATCGAGCGGTTGGCTCAGCACCGTGCGAGCGGTCAGCGCGCGCAGCTGATCGCGATAGGCGACGGAGTCGGCGTCGCTGGCGACGAAGACCGCTCCCAGCGGCTGCGACGGCGTGATCTGTTGCGCCTCGGCGAGCAGCGCGCCGAAGTCGGTCACCGCGTAGGCGCCGGTGACGGGCGGGCCTGTCGGCCCGAACAGCCGCGGCAACCAGCGGGCCAGGAACGCCGGCTCGCGCACGCCCGCGCCGGCCGGATCGGCGACGTCGGTGAACACCACCGCCGGGGCGACCGGCAGCGCCGCCGCCAGGCCCGATGTGGTCACGGTGAGGACCAGGTCCGCCCCCGCCGCGAGCTCCTGCACGGCGCGCTCCGCCAGCATCCGCCCCGGCGCGTGGCTCGTCCGCCACGCCAGCGACGCGGCGTCCGCCACGCCGCCCTGGCCGAGGCCCGCCAGGAGCCCGTCCCGGTAGTCGGACGGCGGCGGCGGATCGTCCGGCTCGAGCACGACGACCCGCCACGGGCCGGTGTGCGCCGGAGGTCGATCGCAGCCGGCGAGGCCGCCTGTCCCGATCGCCACCAGGACCGCCAGCAGCGCCGCACGCTCGCCACCCCGTTGTCCGCGTGCCGTGCACGGCGGCGGATCATGGCAGCGTGGCGGCGCGCCGGCAAACGACTGCAAGCGGCGGAAGACATGGAGGCTTTTTGCTGCGAAAGCCTTGCGCGCGTTGACAAGAACGCTGCTCGCATGCTCTGTGCGGCTGTCGGTTTCAGGGGGGATATGCGCGAACACGGTCTGGGCAACGACGTGGCGGATCTGTCGTCAGTTCTTGGCGCCAGTACGCCGCAGGCAAGCAATTTCAGCGGCACCAAGGGCCTCCTTCTCGCCGTCCTCGAGGACGGCATCCGCAGCTATCTGAGCCCGGTCGGGGAGGTCCGCAGCGAGGCCGAATACTGGGTCAACAGCAGCCGCGCGCGCTCCCCCTTCTGCTTCGTCGTCATCTGCGAGACGCTCGGCCTCGAGCCGGGCGCGGTGCGGCGCGCGCTCGAACGCATGCGCACGCAGAGCGTCGATCCGGCCCGCGCTCTCGGCCGCACGCGCCCGAACGTGCGGCGCGTGCACCGCGTATCGCAACGCGGACTCGGCTGAACGCTACGGCGCCCAGTTGCCGGTCACATCGCCGATCAAGACGGCGATGAAGGTCTGATTGACGGCACTGTCGACGAGCGGCTGGTACGCGATCGCGCCCATCCGGCACATCGTGCCGCCGCTCAGCAGCGGCTGGGTCAGTGTCTGAAAGGGCGCCGGCCCGGGCAACGGCATGAACAGCCAGTCCGAATCGCAGGTGACCGAGGCGGGCAGACGCGTCAGGATGCTCGCCTTCAGTTGCAGGACGAGCGTCGCATCGAGGGTGCTGCAGCTGCCGTCGCCGGTGACATCGCACGCGAGCGACTGCGCCGGGCCGAACGGACGACTGCCGGCGATGTGCTGGAGGATATAGGTGGCGTCGAGCGCCGACAGCCCGGCATTGATGCCGCCGGTCTTGTGCGGCGTGATCGCCCAGTTGCCCGCGGGGAGCGGCGCGGCCGCGTAGGCACCGTTGACGCCCGTGCTCGTCGTCACCGGCGCCGAACCGGTCGCGGAAATGATCACGCCCGGCACCGCTAGAGTGCCGGCGAAGAACTGGACGGTGCCGCTGACGGCATACGGGGTCGGCGTCGCGGCGGCGGTGGGCGTCGCGGTCGGCGGATTCAGCGCGCGCAACCGGTAGATGGCGCCGCTACCGACGGCGACGATGTAGATCGACGCCATCAGGGGCGCGCACCAGGTCGCTGATGCCGCCAAAGCCGGCGCCGAGGCGAACCAGGTCACGCTCGCTCACGGAATCGGCGACGAGATCCTCGAGGCCAGTGACGCCACTGAAATCGAAGGCCGTACGTCCGGCGTTGAGCGGCAGGCGGTAGATCTGTCCGACGTTGAAGTCGCCGACGAGGGCCACCGAGTCGTAGGCGGGACCGAGCGCGCCACCGGTGGGAAAGACGATGCCGGTCACCGCGACGGTTGCCAGCCACGAGTACGCCGGATCGGTGTACACGCTGGCGCCGCCCGGCATGGCGAAGAGGTTGCCGACGCCCTGCGGATCGCGCGCGTCGGGTCCCATGATCGGCGTCCAGCCGCTGTTCATGCCCGGCACGACGCGGTTCACCTCGTCGTACGACTCCGGCCCGTTCTCGGTGTCCCACAGATCGCCGGTCATCGGATCGATCGCCAGCCCGAAGCTGTTGCGGACGCCATACGCCCAGTAGCGCGCGACGGCGGTGCGGCAGGTCTGCCCAGCCGGGCAGCCGGTGCCGGTCGGGCACGTCTGCGTCGTCGTCACGCTGCAGTACGGCACGAACGGATTCCCCGGCGCGGCGCTGCCGTCCTGCTGGACGCGCAGGATGACGCCGGTGTCGTCCGGCGCGGCACCGCCGGCGTTGTTCTGGAGCTGGCCGCCGCGGTTGAGGTCGCCGATCACCACGAACAGGGCGCGTCCGTCGCCGATGGCGGGCGTCGGCCCCGGCGTCGGCGGCGGTCCGAGGGTCAGGGCGCCACCGTTGTGGTTCGGCCCCGAGAGCACCGGCAGGTCGAGGACGAGCTGCGGATCGTCGAGATGCGCGGTCCCGGCGTTCCACGTGTACCGGTAGACGCGATTGCCGAGCGGCGTGCCGCTGTCCGGCGAGCCGTCGCCGTCCGGATCGGCCACGGCGGTGTAGTACAGGAACACGTGCGGCGGCGACTCGCCGTTGATGGCGATGCCGAGAAGGCCGCGCTCGTTGTCGTTGTTGACGGCGACGTCGAGCACCGGCACGGCCTGCAACACGCCGGCGATCACGCGGCGGACGCGCCCGGTGTTCTTCTCCAGAAAGAGGAAGTCGTTCGGCGCCAGGAATGCGAGGCTGGTCGGAGAGTCGAGCTGCGTGAGGACGCTATCGACCGTCAGCGTCCCATCCGCCACGGTTGGCGCCCCGCTCGCGACCGACGCCGCCAGCACGCCCGCCAAGACCACCGCCGCGCTGATACCGATGCGCCCCATCGGCGAAACGATACTCGCGACCGGCGGGTGCGGGAAGCACGGAATCGGGTCGCGGTAGGGACGCCGATCGCTCGGCGCCCCCCGCACAGATCCGGACGTGCGGTATTGCCGCATCCGGCTCCTGCCTCAGGTTCTGACGAGATGCTCCAAGGACGGATAGGGATGACAGATGCGAACACGCGGCAGTGCAAGCCGTAGGATACGGGTCATGCGCTGCCAGGGGATCCGGCCGCGTTGACTACGGCGGCCCAAAGACCGCCACCAGAGTCGGCCGAGCGCCCAGCGGAACGCGTTGAGCGCGGGGAAGTTTCTGGGCACGCCATAGTACCTCGTGTGCCCTTGCACCACCGCTCTCAGATACTCCGCCTGCTCGCCAAGGGTCGTGTGCCGGCGGCGCCGCAGTTGTTCCTTCACTTCCTGCAGCTTCGCCTGCATCCGTTTGCGCATCGTCCGCCGCAGCACCACGAAACTTCCCGTCTTCCGTGTCTTCCCGCAGATGTGCGTGAACCCAAGGAAGTCGAAGGTCTCAGGCTTTCCCTGGCCTCGCCGATCGCGATTGCTGGCGGCGAACCGCCCAAACTCGATCAGTCTGGTTTTCTCCGGGTGCCGCTCCAAGCCAAACTGGGAAAAGCGCTGCTTGAGATCCACGAGGAACTGCTCGGCCTCGTGGCGATGCTCGAACCCAAGGACGAAGTCGTCGGCGTAGCGCACGACGATGACCTGTCCGCGCGCTTGCTTCTTTCTCCATCGCTGGGTCCACAGATCGAACACGTAGTGCAGGTAGATATTGGCCAGCAGCGGACTGATGCTTCCGCCCTGTACTGTCCCTACTTCGCTACGTGTCCGCCGACCTTCTTCCAGCACCCCGGCCCTCAGCCACTTCTGGATGAGGCGCACGATGCGCCGGTCTGCCACCCGATGCTCGACAAACTTCACCAACCAGCTGTGTTGCAGCGTGTCGAAGAAGCTTTTGATGTCCGCGTCGAGCACCCAGCTCACCTTTCTGGTCTGGATCGCCACCGTCAGCGCGTTCAGGGCATCATGCGGTCCGCGCCCCGGGCGGAATCCATACGAGAACCTCGCAAAGTCCTGTTCGTAAATGGCGTTGAGCACCTCGACGACGGCACGCTGGACGATCTTGTCCTCCAGCACGGGAACCCCGAGCGGCCTCTGCCGCCCGTCCGCCTTCTCGATGTACGCCCGCCGTACAGGCTTGGCTCGGTACGCTCCCCTTTTGAGCCGTTGGGACAGGCCTTGCAGATTTCCTCCCAACTGCTCGCCATAGTGCTGCCACGTCTCTCCGTCGATTCCTGCCGCCGCCTCTCGCTTCAGGGCATAGGAGGCCCGCCGCAATCGGTCGACATCGCAGACGTGGTGCAGGAGCGCGGTGAAACGCCGCTGCTTCTGTTGCCTTGCGGCCTGTCGTATCCGCTCAAGCGCGCTGGGCACACCTTCCCGGCTCTGCGTCCGGAGCGTGTTACGCTCAAGCGTCTTCCCCTCGGCCACCGCCCTTCCCTCGACCGCCTCCGCTACTGGTTCCGCAGCTTTGTTCGGCAGCTTCCTCGGTACTACGGCGGTGTCCGACTTCCCGTCGCCGTGCGTCATCGGATTGCGTCTCTCGACTTCCCGATGCGGTCTGGGCCACTTCGGCTCCCAGACGGTGGCGGGATCTCCCGGTTCCCGTGCCAAGTGTTTCCGTGCATGCGCAGGGTCTTCGACCGCGCCGGGTCCGCCGTAGTCTTGCGATATCGACCACTGCGGTGTTGCCTTCCGCTTACACTAAGAGCGTCGGCACCCGAGGCTATAATTGATTTTCGCGGCTCCATGGCTGGCCTGCACGTACCCCTGTCAACGCTTCGCCCCTGCCCTCACGGACAGCGACGCATGACTCGGGGCCGATGTGGTTCGCTACTCCTTCATCGTGTGGCTCTTTCATCCACAACACTCAGCCGGTTTTGACCGGCGCACTAGTGTCTCAGTTTGATCGGCGCGGCGGTGACCGCGGCCCTGACAAAACCGCCAAGAGGACGCCAAGGGCGCCAAGCAGCGCTGCTTGGCGCCCTTGGCGTCCTTGGCGGCTATCAGAGCAGGGGGCGCCGCCGCCGCCAATCAAGCTGAGACACGCGCAATGCGTCCGCCGCTCACAGTCCCCGCGAATCGCCTTTCTTCACAAACTCCGGTCGACGCGTCGGGGCGAAGCTGCTAGTGGCTGCGTCGAGTGGAGGAGGAGGACGTGCGGATGAAGCAACGCATCGCCGTCGTGATCCTGGCGCTGATTCTGTGCCTCGCGACGGTCGCCCTGCCGCGGCGCGCGGCGGCCACCGACAATCTGCAGTACATCATCCCCGCCGCGGTCGGCGGCGTCGTCGCGGTGGTCGCCATCATCGCGATCCTGATGGTCGACCGCAGCGAGCCCGAGTACGAGCTCGTTCAGCTGCGCCTGCCGCACGTCGCGCCGGTGATGGGCAGCGTGCATCTGGCGCCGGACTGCGCGCCGGACGCGAACGGATTGCCGCTGCTCTGCTGGTGAGCTCGTGGTGGGGCTGCTCCGTCGGCGCCCGTTGATTGATGGTGCGGGCGCCCCGTGCGCAGGCCGCCGACGGAGCGGCGCCCCCAGCGGCCTACTGCAGTCCGCCGGCGCCCAGCGCCGAATCGCGAGCCGGTGCGACGGTCGGGCGCGGTTCGATCTGGAGCTGTTCGCGGCTACCCAACGTCAGCACCTCGACGCCGCCCTCGGTGACGAGCAGCGTGTGCTCGAACTGGGCGGAGAGCGAGCCGTCGACGGTCACGGCCGTCCAGCCGTCGCGGAGCACCTGACAGCGCCAGTCGCCGAGGTTGATCATCGGCTCGATCGTAAAGGTCATCCCTGGAGCGAGCCGCTCGCCGGCACCGGGCTTGCCGTAGTGGAGGATCGCCGGCGCGGTATGGAAGATGCGGCCGATGCCGTGACCGGAGAACTGCCGCACGACGGAGTAGCCGCGCGGCTCGACGAAGCTCTGGATCGCATGGCCGATGTCGCCGGTGGTGGCGCCGGGACGGACCGCTGAAATGCCGCGCCACAGCGATCGGTAGGTGTCCTGCACCAGCTGGCGCGCCTTCGGCGACACCGCACCGATGAGGAACGTGCGTGACGCGTCGCCGTGGAACCCGTCGACGATCGGCGTGACGTCGACGTTGATGATGTCGCCCTCGCGCAGCACGCGCTCCGGATCGGGAATGCCGTGGCAGACGACGTCGTTCACCGACGTGCAGCAGTGCGCCGGGAAGCCGTGGTAGCGGTAGGGTGCGCTGATCGCACCGCGGGCGCGCGTCGCCTCGTCGACCAGGCGGTCGATGTCGGCGGTCGTCATGCCGGCGCGGATCTCCGCCTCGATCAGGTCGAGCAACTCGGCCGCGAAGCGGCCCGCCGCCCGCATCTTCTCGATCTCGAGCGCGCCGAGGGCGCCCTTCTCCGACCGCCGTTCGTCTTTCCGTTTGCGCTTCTTGCGCGTCATACGAAGCTGGAGAATAGCCCACGGCCTGGCATTGGCCAACCGTGTCCCGCGGCCCCACCGGGCGGCGGTGCCGGCGGTGGCGGCAACCGCCTGCAGGCGCGACGTCGAGCCCACCGCCCGTTGCCGGTCGGAGCGCCGTCGGCTAGGCGTGCGCGCGAGTGGAGGCCCGATGAACTACTGGTTGGTCAAATCCGAGCCCGGCACCTATTCGTGGGCCGACCTGGTCCGCGACGGGCGCACCGTCTGGGACGGCGTCCGCAACTTCCAGGCACGCAACAACCTGCGCGCGATGCACAGCGGCGACCTGGCGCTCTTCTATCACTCGGGTGACGAGCGCAGCGTCCTCGGCGTCGCCCGGATCGCGTCCGACCCCTACCCGGATCCGAAGGCGAAGGACTGGACGGTGGTCGACGTCCAGCCGGACTACGGGTTGAAAGCGCCGGTGACGCTCGACCGCATCAAGGAGGCGACCGCGCTCAACGAGATGGTGCTGGTGCGTCAGTCGCGCCTGTCGGTCCAGCCCGTGCGCAAGCCCGAGTTCGACGCGATCGTGAAGCTGGGAGGGCGGGCGCGATGAACGCCCGCCCTCGGCGGATCAGAACAGTTTCGCGGCGAACTTGAAGTCCTTCACCTTGCGGCCGGTCGAGTTCCGCTCGGGATCGAGCGGCGTCACGGTCGCAAAGCCGGCGTTGAACGCTTCGAGGTCGGTGCCGACGTCCTCGACCGTCGACGTGCAATCGCTGAGGCCCGGGTTGCCCGTCCCGATCGTCGGCTTCCAGGTGTCCACCCCGCCGGAGCTGCCCTGCAGCGTATAGGCGGTGAACGGCCCCGCGCGGCCGACCGGAACCACCTTCAGGCCACGCACGGCGCCGGCGGTGCAGGTGGGGAAGTTGATGTTGAGGACGATGCCGCGGAATGGCGCATCCTTCTCGTGCATCTTCTTGCGGAAGCCCTTTTTGACGCGGAAGTACTCGACCAGGTCGGCGGCGTACTGCGCGGCCTGCGCGTAGTTCGGTGACGCCCCCAGACCGGCGCTCACCGCGAAGGCCGGGACGCCGAGACGCGCCGCCCACGTCGCCGCGCCGACCGTGCCCGAGATCGGAATGATCTCCGCGCACAGGTTCTGGCCGTTGTTGACGCCCGAAACCACGAGATCGGGCGGATCACCTGCCATCTGCTCGAGGATCCCGAACTGCGTGGTGTCGCCGGGGAAGCCGTTCACGACAGTCGCCGGATAGCCGCTCGCCGTGGTCCCCGCGAAGACGCCGATCGTCGTCGTCGTCCGGTTCTCGCCGGTGCCGCTGGAGTTCATCGCCGGCGCGATCACGGTGATGTCGAGATTCGGATTCGCCGCCAGCGTGTTGACCAGGACGTCGATGCCGGCGGCGGAGATGCCGTCGTCATTCGTCACCAGCACCTTCAGCGGCTGCGCCGATGCGGCGCCCGCCGCGGCGATACACAGGACGGCGGCAACTGCGGCCGCCCGACCGATCGTCTGCATCGAGACCCCCCTCGCCTGTCTACCGGCCAGTCTGCCCAAGTGGAGTCCGGAGAAGCAAACGAAACCTGCTACGGCGCGATCACCTCGTGCTCGGTGGCGACGAACAACGTCGAGCGCGCCATGTCGATGAACCGCCGCTCGTCCTCGAGCAGCTCCAGACTGGCGGCTCGGCCCTCGGCGCTCGCCGTCGCCGCGGCGAGCTCCTCCGCCGAACGCCACCACAGCTCGGCGACCCCATCGTAGCCCGCCGCCGTCCCGCGACTGGCCTGCAGCGCCGCATCGAGCGGACCACCCAGCGCGTGCGACTGCACGTAGCGGACGATGCGCAGCGCCGCCCCGTGCCGCCGCACCAGCGGCCCATGCTGCTCGAGCCAGTAGCGCTGGAACTCCTCGGCGCGAGAGGTGCGGGAGGCGGTGGAGGCAGAAGATGAGTTTGAGCATGAATCGATCGAGTGCGTGCGCCGGTGAGCCAGTTAGCCGGTGAGCCAGTAGCGGCCGCAATCGCCATCGCCGAACCGGCGCACTGGCGCACTGGCTCACCGGCGCACGCTTCTCCGTTTCAAATCGCGCGTTCCCTTCCCACCCAGTACGGATCCCGCAACTTCCGCTTGTACAGCTTGCCGTTCGGATCCCGCGGCATCGCGGCGACGAAGTCGATGGAGCGCGGCGCCTTGTAGCTGGCGATGTGCTCGCCGCACCAGGCGAGAAGCTCCGCGGCGAGGGCCGGGTCGGCGGCGACGCCCGGCGCCGGTTCGATCACGGCCTTGACCTCTTCGCCCCAGTCCTCGTGCGGGATGCCGAACACCGCGGCGTCGGCGATCTTGGGATGCGTGAGAAGCTGCGACTCGACCTCGGTCGGGTAGATGTTGACGCCGCCCGAGATGATCATGTCGATCTTGCGGTCGCAGAGGAACAGGTAGCCCTCGCTCGTTCAGGTAGCCGATGTCGCCGACGGTGAAGAAGCCGTCGCGGCGGTTGGCCGCCGTCTTGCCGTCGTCCTTGTGGTATTTGAAGTCGGCCGCGCCGAGCGCCATGTACACCGTCCCCGGCGCGTCCGACGGCGCAGGCGTTCCCGGCGTCGTCGTAGATGCGGATCTCCGAGCTCGGCCAGGCGCGACCGACGGTGCCGGGATAGCGCGAGCCACTCCTCGGGGGTGACCAGCGTGCCGCCGCCCTCGCTCGCGGCGTAGTACTCGTAGATCGACCGGTCCCCACCACTCGATCATGCGTCGCTTCACGTCCACCGGACACGGCGCCGCGGCGTGGACCATGTGGCGCAGCGACGACACGTCGTAGCGCCGCTTCACGTCCTCGGGCAGCGCCAGCAGGCGGTGGAACTGCGTCGGCACCATGTGGCTGGTGGTGACGCGATAGCGCTGGATGGCGTCGAGGCAGAGCTCCGGCGTCCACTTCTCCATCAGCACGACGGTGTGGCCGTAGTGCAGCGACGAGGCGGCGAACACCAGCACCGCGGTGTGGTACAGCGGCGAGCCGCAGAGGTGGACGTTGTCGGCGTGCGGCTGGATGCCGAACATGCCGAGGAACATGGCGAACATCGAGCAGACCGTGTCGGGATCGTACGGTGCCAGCGGCCGGCGCACGCCCTTCGGCCGGCCGGTCGTGCCGGACGTGTAGTTCATCACCTGCCCGGCGACGCGATCGCTCGGCATGCTCCGCCGACTGCCCCTCCGTGAGGCTGGCGAAGCGGCCGGAAGCCGGGCACCGAGCCCACCGCGTAGCAGGCGCGCTCCGGCAGACCGACCTCGCGCGCCGCGCCGGCGCAGAGGGCGGCGAAGCGCTCGGCACCGATGAACGCCTTCGCCTCGCAGTCGCCCGACGATGTAGGCGACCTCGCCCGCCGTCAGGTGATGATTGATCGGCGTGAGGTACCAGCCCGGACTGCGCCGCGGCGAGGTAGGTGATGAGCATCGCCGCGTCGTTCGGCAGACAGGTGGCGACGCAGTCGCCCTGGCGCAGGCCGAGGGCGCGCAGGCCGTGCACCAGACGGTTCGCCTCGGCGAGCAGCTCCCCGGCGCGCCACTCGCGCCCGTCGGGCTCGACCAGCGCCAGGTGCTCGGGATCGCGCTGGGCGAGGTTCCAGAATCCGTATTCCGACATTGCGCGTCTCCGCGACGCGGCGCGGCCCGCGAACGGGCCGCGCCGAATCGTCGATTGGTGAAGCTTACTTCTCGGCCGGCTTCGGCGGCGCAGGCGCCGCGCCCGGTGCGCCCGCCGCGGGAGCGGGAGCGGGCTTCTCGATGCTCGAGCAGCTCGACCTCGAAGACCAGCGGAGCGCCCGGCTTGATCTTCGGCGGCGCGCCGCGATCGCCGTAGGCGATGCTCGACGGGCAGATGATCTTCGCCTTGCCACCGACCTTCATCTTCTGCACCGCCTCGGTCCAGCACGGGATGACGCGGTTCAGCGGGAACGTCGCCGGCGTGCCGCGGTCGACGCGAGCTGTCGAACACCGTGCCGTCGCGCAGCGTGCCGTGGTAGTTCACCTTGACCGTGTCGGTCGCCTGTGGGCTGGCGCCCTTCCCGGGCTCCATCTCGATGAAGATCAGGCCGCTCTCCGTCTTCTGCGCGCCCTTCTCCTTCGCCATCTTGTCGAGGAAGCTCTGCGCCTCCTTCTTCTCGGCCTCGGCCGCCGACTTGGCGCGGTCCTGGGCGAGCTGCTGCAGCTTCACCCGGTAGTCCTTCAGATCGACCTGCGGCTTGTTGTCGAGGCCGTCGACGAGCCCCTGCTGGACGAGCTTCACCTCGGCCGGGGTCAGGTAGTAGGGCTGCAGGCTCTGCGCGAGCGCGACGCCGATCGAATAGACGGTCTTCTGTTCGTCGGTCTCGGGCTTCGCCTGGCTGAAAGCGGGAGCGGCCAGGCCGAGGGCCACGGCCAGCACAAGGGCGGTGCGGGTGAACATGGAGTCTCCTTTCGAGATGAGGGTGAGCGACAGAATAGCCGCCCACGTTTATCCGAATCGCCCGAGAGCTGCCAAGCGCGGCCACCACTTGGGGACGTGTTGGCCGTCCGTGCGTTTGATTCCGCCCGCTGGTAGCCTGGCCGCACCAAGGAGCGTCCCCCTGGCTTCGACTGTCTTCCGCCGTCCCGCCCTTCTCGCCGTCCTGCTCTTCGCCTCCCCGTCGATGGGTACCACCGCCAACGACCTGTGCGCGTCGAACGCCGACCCCTGCGTCGTCACCGGCACCAACGACGGTCACCCCGGGGTCGATCATCGACGTCGGTACCCGCCGCCTGTCGGTGGTGGGCACGCTCGACCTGACCAGCGGCACCATGACGCTGCGCGCCGGCGAGCTGCGCGTCGAGGCCAATGGACGTCTGCTCGGCGACGGAACCCTCAGCGTTCCCGGCAGCACCATCCTGGTCACCGCCGGTAGCATCACCATCGCGATCGGGGGCCGCGCGGACGTCTCGGGCGCCCCCGGCGGCACGCTCGCCTTCACCAGCACCACCGGGCCGATCACCGTCGGCGGCACACTCGACGCGCACAGCCGTACCGTCGACGACAGCGGCGGGTCCATCACCCTCGATGGCACGCAGGTGGCGATCACCGGTATCCTCACCGCGCAGGGCGGCCTCGAGGAATTCGGCGGCGACGTGAAGATCCACGCCGGCGACAGCCTGACGCTGACCGGCACCCTCAACGCCTCGGGCGGCGATGGCGGCAGCATCGACCTCGCCAGCGGCGGCGCGACGACCATCGGCGCCAGCGCCATCGTCAACGCCAACGCCACGCGCACCGCCGGCAGTGGCGGCGACATCACCGTGATCGCGTCAGGCGAGGCGGTCGTCGACGGCGATCTCACCGCCAACGGCCGCAACGGCAACCTGGACGACGGCGGCGGCGACGGGGGTTCGGTCTCGATCACCGGCAGCGTCCTGCGCGCCGAACGCGCCGCCAACCGCATCGCCGGCGTCGCCGGCGGGCCCGATGGTATCGGGGGCGAGATCGAGCTCACGGCCGAGGTTGGCGCGCTCAACGTCCGCGCCCGGATCGATGCCTCGTCGCCGGGCACGGAAGGCACCGGCGGCACCATCAGCCTCGACGGCATGGGCGACATGCTCCTCACCGGTCCGATCGACGCCAGCGGCGGGGCGGACGGCGCCGGCGACGTCGACGTCAGCGGCAATGCCCTGGTCACCGTCGGCACGAGCGCCACGGTCAACGCCGCCGCCAACAACAGCGGCGAGGGCGGCACCATCGACGTGGACGGGATCAACGTCGTCGTGCAGGGCAGCCTCACCGCCGACGGCGGCAACGCCCAAGGATCGATCGGCGGCAGCATCCTGCTGACCGCGTGCGATCTGCAGGTCGCGTCCACCGCCCTGATCACCAGCCTCCGCTCGAGCGGCGACAACACCCTGATCGGGCGCGACCACTCGAGCATCGCGGGCACGCTGCGCGCCGATCCCGTCAACGGCCTCAACCAGGCGCGCTTCGCCGGCCCGTCGCGCGCCCCGCAGATCCTCGGCGGCGCGTCGATCCAACCGCCGCTGTCCCTCGTCCAGGATGCCGGCGTCATCCCCTGCGCCGGCGTCGACACGCCGACGGTGACCGCCACCGTCACGCGCACCCCAACGGCAACGCTCACCGTGCCGCCCGGATCGACCAACACCGCGACGCCGACTCAGAGCGGCACGCCCACCGACACCGCGCCGCCGATGTCGCCCAGCCAGACGCCGACGCCCACGGCGACGCCGCTCGCCTGCGTCGGCGACTGCGACGGCGACGGCATGGTGTCGATCTCCGACCTCATCACCGGCGTCAACATCGCGCTCGGCACGCAGCCGATCAGCAACTGTCCCGCCTTCGACGCGAGCGGCGACGGCACGGTCACGATCGGAGAGCTGATCCAGGGCGTCAACAACGCGCTGGAAGGATGCTGACGGCAGATCGGCAAAAGGCAAAAGGCAAAAGGCAAAAGGCAAAAGGCAAAAGGCATGAGGCGGAGGCGATGTCGAGCGGATGCTGCCTCGCCGCCTGATTTTTGCCTTTTGATTTTTGCCTTTTGCCTTTTGCCTTCTGCTTGCCTTCTGCCTTCTCCGATCGGCCTTCTATCGGAACACCACGACCGCCGTTCCCGGCGTGGTCTTCTTCCCTTCCGGATTCTCGGTCCAGACGTCGAGCTCGACGAGCTGCTCGCCGCCCTCCTCCCACTTCCGCTTCACCTTGCCGCGGCAGACGATGTCCTGGTGCGGGAGGTCCATGCCGCGGTACTGGCAGGCGATGCGGCGCACGCGGCCGGCGTGGCCGAGCCAGTTCGAGACCAGCTCGCCGAGCGCCGCGTACTTGAAACGGCCGTGCACGATGATCGAACCGATCTCCTTCGCCTGCGGGAAGCCGTAGTCGTAGTGCAGCGGGTTGAAGTCGCCCGAGCCGCCGGCGTACTTCACCAACTGCTCGACGTCGGGCTTCTTGCGCAGCTCCGGCAGCTGGTCGCCCTCGGTGATCGCTTCCCAGGTCAACGCCATCGCCGCCTCCCGCTCAGTAGAAGATCGCCTGGCCGCGCTGCGTCGCGACGCGCTGGCCGAGCTGGTTGGTGTAGACGGTCTCGGTCGTCATCAGCAGCATCTTGCCGAGCGACGGGCTGACGCGGACGTCGAGCGCGGCGATCGTCGACACGACCGTGAGGGTGTCGCCGGCGCAGATGTCGCCGAAGTATTCGGTGTCGGTGCCGCCGTCGAGCAGCCCCTTGAGCCCGTGGTTGATGCCGACCCGGGCGGAGCGCGGCGCGCTGAACGTGTTGTCCGACTCGCCGGGAATGAACACCGGCGTGCCGAGGTAGGTCGGCGGGGCCGGGAGACTGCGATAGCCGGCCTGCTTCGCGGCCTCGACGTCGAAATAGACGCGATCGGTGTAGCCGACGCCGCGCGCGAAGGCGCGCACGCTGGTCGTCGTCACCTCGGCCGTCCAGGGCGGTGACTCGCGCCCGATCTGGGCGCGCATCTCGTCGGTCAACGCGAATTCCTTGGCCATCGCGGGGCTCTCCTTTGCGGCCGGCGGTATAACGGGCACCGCCGCGCCTGGCAACGACGGCGCGCGGCCACGCTCGTGGAGGTCGCTTGCCGCGCGCGCGACCGTGCGCGATCAGGTGGCGATGGGCGCGCTCTACGACGTCATCGGCGTCGACTACGATCGCCTGCGCCGGCCCGACCCGCGCATCGCCGCGCAGATCGGCGCGGCGCTCGACGGCATGGGCAGCGTGCTCAACGTCGGCGCCGGCGCCGGCTCGTACGAGCCGTGCGATCGGCGCGTGCTCGCCGTCGAGCCGGCCCGCACGATGATCGCCCAACGTCCACCCGCCGCCGCGCCCGTCGTCCAGGCGAGCGCCATCGCCCTGCCCGTTCGCGACGGCGCGTTCGACGCCGCCCTCGCCGTCCTCACCGTGCACCATTGGCCCGACCAGGCGCGCGGCGTTCGCGAGCTGGCACGCGTCGCCCGCCGCCGCGTGGTGATTCTGACGTGGACGCCGGACGGGCCGCCCTTCTGGCTGATCGACTACCTGCCCGAAATCCTCGTCGCGGACCTCGACATCTTCCCCACGCTCGACTGGTACGAGCGCGTCCTCGGTCCCGTCACCGTCACCCCGGTGCCGATCGCGCACGACTGCGCCGACGGATTTCTCTGCGCCTACTGGCGGCGGCCCGCGGCGTACCTCGACCCCGCCGTGCGCGGCGCCATCTCCTCCTTCGCCAAGCTCGCCGATCCGGGCGCCGGCCTGGCGCGCCTGAAACGCGACCTCGATTCAGGGGCATGGCAGGACCGGTACGGGCCCCTGCTCGAACAGACGAACGTCGACCTCGGCTACCGGTTGGTGGTGGCCGAGCGGCACGCGCTCTGACCGCCGCGCCCCGCACCACCCGGCGACGCTTACGCGTCGCCCGCGGGCACAGGTCCCGCGGCGACAACTCAACCCGTAGCTGCGGCACCTGTGGCCGCCGGCGGTGCGACGCACCGCCAGGTGGGGCGGGGCGTGGCATCGGGTCCATGATGAACAACCGACCAACCCCCGACCTTGACCTTGGCGGCGTCGGCGCGCAGAGTTTTTGATGGTGTCCATCCGTCGCCTGGTCTTCGCCGCATTGATCGGCGTGCTCGTCACCGCCGTCCGGGCGTCGGCCGATACCCCCTACGTGCTCGACCTGCCGCGCGGGTTTCCGGCGCCCAACATTCCGGCCGACAACCCGATGACATTCGAGAAGGTCGAGCTCGGCCGCTTCCTGTTCTACGACACCCGCCTGTCCGGCAATCAGACGTTCGCCTGCGCGAGCTGCCACCAGCAGGCGAAGGCGTTCACCGACGGATTGCCGCATGCGATGGGCTCGACCGGCGAGGCGCATCCGCGCGGCTCCATGTCGCTCGCCAACGTCGCCTACGCCGGCACGCTCGCGTGGGCCAACCCCGGCCTCTTCGCCCTCGAGGCCCAGGCGCTCGTCCCGATGTTCGGCGAGCACCCCATCGAGCTCGGCCTGACCGGGAAAGAGGACGAGCTCCTCGCCCGCCTGCGCAGCGACGCGCGCTACCAGCGGATGTTCGCCGAGGCCTTTCCTGGTGAAACCGATCCGGTGTCGCTCGATACGATCACCAAGGCCATCGCCACCTTCGAGCGCACCCTGATCTCCGGCGAATCACCCTACGACCGCTACGCGCTCGGCCTCGACGACAACGCCATTTCGGCCTCCGCCAAGCGCGGCGAGGTGCTGTTCTTCGACGCCGACTTCGGCGCCGGCGTGTTCCGCGAGTGCTCGCACTGCCACGGCGGCTTCAACTTCACCGCCTCGGTCGATCACTCCGGCACCGTCGCCGAGCGCCCCATGCACAACAACGCCCTCTACAACCTGCGCTGCGCCGATTTCGGCCTGCCCGACATCGACCTGCCGCAGTGCGACACCACGCCGCCGGCGACGCAGTGCGACGGCACCGGCCCGCAGGCGATGGGGTGCTATCCGCCCGACAACACCGGCGCGTTCGCCATCACCGGCGACACCGCCGACATGGGCAAGTTCAAGGCGCCCACTCTGCGCAACATCGCCATCACCGGCCCGTACATGCACGACGGCAGCATCGCGACCCTCGACGAGGTGCTCGATCACTACACGGCCGGCGGCCGCACGATCACCGACGGCCCCTACGCCGGCGTCGGCGCCGAGAGCCCGGCGCGCGGCCAGTTCATCATCCACTTCGACCTCACCGAGAAGCAGCGCGCCGACATCCTCGCCTTCCTCGACGCGCTGACCGACACGGACTTCATCACCAATCCGCATTTCGCCGACCCCTTTCAGCCCGTCGCCTGTCCGGGCGACTGCTCGCTCGACGGCAGCGGTCGCCATCGGCGAGCTCGTGTCGGCGGTCAACATCAGCCTGGAGGATACCTCGTTGGCGCTGTGCGTGCCGGCCGACACGAGCGGCGACGGCAAAGTCACCGTCGACGAGATCATTCGCGCGACCCGCGCCGCCCTCGACGGATGCCCCGCCTGACCGCGGCGACGCTGGTCGCCGCGGTGCTGCTGGCCTCGCAGGCGTGCGCCGGCAGCCTCGACGAGCGCCTCGCGGCGGTACTCACCCATCCCGGCTGCCGCGGCGCGCGCGTCGGCGCCCTCGTCGTCGACGCGTCCACCGGTGCCGAGGTCTTCGCGCGCGACGCCGACACGCCGTTGGCGCCCGCCTCGAACATGAAGATCCTCACCGCGCTGGCGGCGCTGGCGACCTTCGGGCCGGCGTATCAGTTCACCACCACGGTGTCGGCCGATCGGCCGCTCGACGCCGACGGCGGCGTCGGCACGCTGGCCGTGCGCGGCGGCGGCGATCCGGCGCTGACCTCCGAGGAGCTCTGGCGGCTCGCCGCCGACCTGCACCGCCGCGGCCTGCGCCGCGTGCGCGACGGACTTCTGCTCGACGACAGCTACTTCGACGCCGAGCGCTGGAATCCGGCGTGGGGCTCGCCGTCCGTGCGCGCCTACCACGCGCCCGTGGCGGCACTGACCGCCAACTACGGCGCCTTCTCCGTCGAAGTGGCGCCGCCGGGACGGGCCGGTATGCCGGCACACGTGAGCATCGATCCCCCCGTGCCCTACTTCCGTCTCACCGCCGGCGTGCGCGTCGGCGGCGACGCGCCGATCAGCGTCGAGCGCGAGAGCGACGGCGCCGCCGAGCGCGTGCGCGTCGGCGGCAGCATCCGCGCCGGCGGCGAGACCCAGACGGTGCAACGCAGCGTCACCGATCCGGTGCGCTACGCCGGCGCCGTGCTGCGCATGCAGCTCGCCGCGCTCGGCATCACGGTGGACGGCCCCGAGCGCGTCGGTCCCGTGCCCGCCGGGTATTCCGAGCTCGTCGCGTTCCACGGCAAGCCGCTCGGCGACGTGGTCGCGCTGCTGATGAAGTGGAGCAACAACAACATCGCCGAGATGCTGGTGAAGGATCTCGGTGCGCACGCCAGCGGCGCGCCGGGCAGCTGGCCGAGCGGCGTCGCCGCGGTGCGCGCCCAGCTCGCCGCCCTCGGGGTCGACGAGACCGGGCTGGTGATGGTCGACGGCTCGGGATTGGCGGCGACCGACCGGGTGACGCCGCGCACGTTCGTCGGCGCCCTGCGCGCCGCGCGTGGCTCGTTCGCCTTTGGGCCCGAGTTTGCCGCCGCGCTCCCCATCGCCGGCCGCGACGGGACCCTCCGCAAACGCGCCGCGGGCGCCACCGATCGCGCCCGCGCCAAGACGGGACTGATCGACGGCGTCGCCTCGCTGTCCGGCTACGCACGCGCCAGCGACGGACGAGAGCTCGTGTTCTCGATCCTCAACAACGGCTCGCCCGCCGGCGACACGGCGGCGATCGCCGCCAACGACGCCTTCGTCGAAGCGCTGGTGGAGTAGCGCGGGCCTCCAGGCCCGTCGCCGCGCGAAGCGCGGCGGAGCGCGCTGCGGTTCACAGCGCCGCGCTTCGCGCGGCGACGGGCATGGAGGCCCGCGCTACTCCACTGTCGACGCGAACGCTCAGGGAGAGATGTCGCGCGCTCCGGGGCGGCTGCGCCGCCCCGACGGGCACGGAGGCCCGCGCTACAGCGTCAGGATGAAATCATCGACCAGCACGCCCGGCAACCGCGCGCTGTCGGTCGATCGATGGAAGTACGACCCCGGATCGAGAATGAACTCACGCTCCGCGGTGAGCCCGACGAGGTTCTCGCCGAGCAGGCGATACACCGTCTCGTCGAAGCGCATCACTTCGACGGGCGCCTGGATCACGCCGCGCTCGACCCAGAACGTGCCGAAGCGCGTCATCCCCGTGGTGCGGCAGGCGACACGGTCGGAGAAGTTCACGTACCAGAGGTTACCGACGTAGATGCCCGTCCCGAGCTCGGCGAGGACGCGATCGCGCGGCAGGCTTCCCGCCGCCAGGTCGAACGACGACGGCACCTCGCCCGCGGAGGCGCCGTTGGTCTCGATGCCGTACTCGAGCGCCGAGCGCGGCGAGACCAGGCAGTCGCGATACGCGCCGCTCTCGATGAGACGCACCTGGCCCGGGCGGATGAATCCCGACTCCTGAAAGCCCGGCGCGATGCCCTCGGCGGTGTTCTCGCACAAGGTGACGCCCTGATGCAGGCGCGCGCCCTCCTCGATCATCTTGAGCAGGGGCGTGGTCTTGGTGCGATGCGCGCGCAGACCGAAGCTGCTCCAGCCGAGCACGCCCAGCAGTTCCCACAGCGCGGACGGCGTCAGATAGACGCGATAACGTCCGGGTGGGACGCGTCTCGGTGGCTGGCGGAGCACCGCCATCTGCTCGGCCGATGCCTCAGCTTTTCGCGCCAACTCCCTCAGATCCCAAGCGGTTCCGGCATAGGTGCCCTTCACCGCCTTGTCCGTGTCGTGGAAGAAGCTCCAGTCCAGGTTGAAGTTCTCGCTGGTGTCCCAGTTGCGCTGTCCGAACGAGTTGGCGAAGCCGGTGTGCATGGCGCCGGCGGCGTAGATGCCGACCAGATCGCCGTGCCGCGCCATCGCGCGGATGGCCTCCGTCGCCTCTCCGGCCGCCGGCAGCGACGCCGGTACGCAGCGCTCGCTCGAGCGAACGTCCCGAGCGTAGTGCAGGTACGGATCGTCGGCGAGTTGGCCGCGGATGTCGCGCAGCTCGCCGATCAGCCGCGCGAGGCGGGCGCGGTCGTTGTCCACGTCGCCGGTCAGGGTCAGGCTGCCCGACGCATGGCGCCGGCTCTCGATCAGGTCGACGGTCAGCGAGCGCTGCAGCACCGTGCCGGCCTGGCGCACGGCGCCGCCGGTGAAGCGCACGAAATCCGATTGCTCGCCGCCGAAGCTCGCCGTGTACACCTCGTCGCCCCGCAGCAGCGGCGCGATGGCGTCGACGATGGTTTCGAATTCGTTCTGCATGGTGGCTCGTGGCGGATGGCGCGTGGCGGAGAGGGCTCCGGGGCTCCGGGATTGGCCACGCGCCATCGGCGACATGCGGTGCGCCGTTCTCAGCCCCCGGCGCCGCCGAAGACCTCGACGTTGCGAAAGAGGCAGGCCGGCGACGTGTGGCCGACGCGAATGACCTGATTGGGCTCGCCCTTGCCGCACCACGGCGTGCCGAGCACCTCGACGGTGTCGACGGCGCCGACGCCGACGAGGCTGCGCCAGAAGGTCGCCGAGATGCCGCGGTAGTTGGGATTCTTCACCGCCTCGCGCAGCTCGCCGTCGACGATGCGCCGCCCCCACTCGCAACCGAACTGGAACTTGTTGCGCGAATCGTCGATCGACCACGAGCAGTTGGTCTCGATGTAGACGCCGCGCTCGACCGCACCGATGAGCTGCGCCAGCGACTGATCACCCGGCTCGAGGTTGAGGTTCGCCATGCGGTCGATCGGCGGCCGGTTCCATCCCGCGGCGCGCGCGTTGGCGACGCCGTCGATGCCGGCCCGCAGCTGCGAGGTCCGCGAGCCGAGCGGCCGCAACAGGATGCCCGCGCGGATCAGCTCGACGCGGCTTGCCGGCAGGCCCTCGTCGTCGAATCCGTAGCTGGCCAGCTCCTCGGGCCGCGCTGGGATCGAAGGTCACGTTGAGCAGCGGCGAGCCGTACTGATAGCGGCCGAACATATCGAGCGTGACGAAGCTGCGCCCGGCGTAATTGCGCTCGTCGCCGAGAATGCGGTCGAGCTCCAGCGGGTGGCCGATCGATTCGTGGATCTGGAGGATCATCTGGTCCGGCGCGATGACGAGGTCGCTGACGCCGGTCGGACATTCGGGTGCGGCGAGCAACTCCAGCGCCTGCCCGGTCACGCGCGGCGCGGCGTCGAGGAAGCCGGTGTCGCGCAATACCTCGAGGCCGCCCTGGCGGCAGTGGGCGTGGCCGCCGAAGGTCCGCGTCTGGGTGTCGGAACCGGCGTTGGCGGTCACGCTCATCGTCGGCATCACGTACGAGAAGCGCTGCTCCACGCGGCCGCCGTCGGCGTCGACCAGCAGCGTGTCGAGCGCCGTGTGCCAGAGCCCGGCTTCGCGATCGACGATGCGGTCGTCGCCGCCGAGGCGCGCCTCTTCGCGGCGCAGGAGGTCGACCTTGTCGGCCAACGGCAGACTGTCCCACGGCGTCTCGACCCGCGAGCGGTACGCGCCGGCGCGCGGCAGGGTCGGCGCCGGGACGTCGCGCAGGACGTGCACCGCGGCGGTCGCCCGCGCCCAGTCGCGCGCCTGCGCCGCGGCGGCGCGCAGGCCGGCGCTGCTCAGATCCGAGGTGGCGGCGTAGCCGACGCCACCGCCGTCCCACACCGTCACCATCGCGCCGCGGTCGTAGCTGATGCGCGGCGGCTGGACGACGCCACGCCGCACCAGCAGATGCTCGTCGCGCTCGTCCACCAGACGCAGGGTGCAGGCGTCGGCGGCCGGCGCGACGTCGCGGAATCGCGCCGCCACGGCGCCCAGGTCGTCCGTCCCCACCCCCGCAAGCTAGCCTACCTTCACCACCGCGCGGAAGGGCTCGCGGCGACGCCCGTCGGACCCGATCCACCGCTTGCGCCCCCCCGCCCTTGCTGCGACGATAGTGCTGATCTGCGACGCTAGCGCTGATCAATGTGGAGGACGTGATGAAGCCCACCGAACAGTTGCACGCACTCGGACAGAGCATCTGGCTCGACAACATCACGCGTGGCCTGCTCACCAGCGGCACGCTGAAGCGCTACATCGACGAGTTGTCGGTCACCGGCCTCACCTCCAATCCGACGATCTTCGATCAGGCGATCAAGAAATCGTCGTTCTACGATGAAGCCATCCGGGCCACGGCGAAGAGCGGCCACAGCGACGAGGAGGTCTTCTTCGAGCTGGCGATCGAGGATCTCACCCAGGCGGCCGACCTCTTCCTCGCCGAGCACCAGCGCACCGGCGGCGTGGACGGGTTCGTGTCCCTCGAGGTCTCGCCGACATTGGCGTACGACACCGCCAACACGATCAAGGCGGCGCGCGACCTGCACGCGCGCGCCAAGCGGCCCAACCTCTTCATCAAGATCCCCGGCACGACCGAGGGGCTGCCGGCGATCGAGGAAGCGATCTTCCAGGGCGTGCCGATCAACGTGACGCTGCTCTTCTCGCGCGAGCACTACGTCGCCGCGGCGGAAGCGTACATGCGCGGCATCGAACGGCGCGTCGCCGCCGGCAAGGAGGCGCACATCGAGTCCGTCGCCTCGGTGTTCATCAGCCGCTGGGACAAGGCGGTGATGGGCAAGACGCCGGAGTCGCTGCGCGCCAAGCTCGGCATCGCCATCGCCCAACGGACATACAAGGCGTATCGCGACCTGCTCGCCTCGCCGCGCTGGCAGAAGCTGGCGGCCGCGGGCGCCCGGCCGCAGCGCCTGCTGCTGGCCAGCACGGGCACCAAGGATCCGCAGGCGTCGGACACGCTGTACATCGGCGCGCTGGCGGCGCCCGACACCGTGGACACGATGCCCGAGGAGACGCTGCACGCCTTCGCCGAACACGGCAAGGTCGACGGCGTCATGCCGGTGGACGGCGGCTCCTGCGAGCAGACCCTCGCGGAGTTCACGAAGGCCGGCATCGACCTCGACGCGCTCGCCGCCACGCTCCAGACGGAAGGCGCCGACGCATTCGTCAAGTCGTGGACCGAGCTCATCAGCTGCATCGCCGGCAAGCGCGAGGCACTGCGCAAGGCCAGCTGACCTCGCGTCGCCTCGCACATGCCGATTCACGAACGGGCCGGGACGCCCGCGCTCCCGACCGACCTGGTCGACGTTCCCAAGCTCATCACCGCCTACTACACCGACCGGCCCGATCCCGCGGTGCCGACACAGCGCGTCGCGTTCGGCACCTCCGGCCACCGCGGCTCGTCGTTCGACCGCTCGTTCAACGAGTGGCACATCGTCGCGATCACCCAGGCGATCTGCCAGTACCGCGCCTCGCAGCAGATCACCGGACCGCTCTTCCTCGGCATGGACACCCACGCCCTGTCGGTGCCGGCGACCGCCAGCGCCCTCGAGGTGTTGGCGGCGAACGGCGTCGAGGTGTGCATCGCGAAGGACGACGAGTACACGCCGACGCCGGCGGTCTCGCACGCCGTGCTCACCTACAACAAGGGCCGCACCAGCGGCCTGGCCGACGGCATCGTCGTGACGCCGTCGCACAATCCGCCCGACAGCGGTGGCTTCAAGTACGATCCGCCGAGCGGCGGCCCGGCCGACACGACGCTCACCCGCTGGATCGAGCAGACGGCCAACGAGCTGCATGGCCGCCAAGCTCGAGGGTGTCCGTCGCCTGCCGCTCGCGCGCGCGCGCCACGCCGCCACCACGCATGAGCACGACTACGTCACGGCGTACATCGGCGACCTCGGTGCCGTCCTCGATCTCGAGGCGGTGAAGCGCTCCGGCATCCGCCTCGGCGTCGACCCGCTGGGCGGCGCCGGCACCCGCTACTGGGCGCACATCGCCGATCGCTACGGGCTCGACCTGACGGTCACCAACGACGCCATCGATCCGACCTTCCGCTTCATGACGCTCGACTGGGACGGGAAGATCCGCATGGATCCGTCCTCGCCCTACGTGATGGCGCGCCTCATCGGCCTCAAGGATCGCTTCGACATCGCCTTCGCCTGCGACACCGACCACGACCGCCACGGCATCGTGACGCGCGGCGTCGGCCTGATCCCGCCCAACAACTACCTTTCGGTGTGCATCGACTACCTGATGCGCCACCGTCCGGGCTGGCGCAGCCGACGCCGGCGTCGGCAAGACGATCGTCAGCAGCAGCATGATCGATCGCGTCGCCGCCGCGCTCGGCCGGCGCCTGTTCGAGGTACCCGTCGGCTTCAAGTGGTTCGTCGACGGCCTCATGGACGGCAGCCTCGGCTTCGTCGGCGAGGAGAGCGCCGGGGCGTCGTTCCTGCGGCGCGACGGATCGGTGTGGACGACCGACAAGGACGGCATCATCCCGGCGCTGCTGTCGGCCGAGATCACGGCCGTCACCGGACGCGATCCCAGCCAGCACTACAAGGACCTCACCCGCGCCCACGGCGAACCGATCTACGAGCGCATGGACGCGCCGGCGACACCGGCGCAGAAGGCGGCGCTACAGAAGATGTCGCCGCAACAGATCGCGGCGACGGAGTTGGCGGGCGAGCCGATCCGCGAGATGCGCACGACCGCGCCCGGCAACGACGCGGCATTCGGCGGCCTCAAGGTGATGACCGACGGCGGCTGGTTCGCCGCGCGCCCGTCGGGCACCGAGAACATTTACAAGATCTACGCCGAGAGTTTCCGCAGCGAGCAACACCTGCGGCGCATTCAGGAAGAAGCCCAGGCCATTGTCTCGGCCGCGCTCGCCGGTTCCACGTGAGCGGGCCGCCCAACCACGAAGGAGGACGGATGCGTTTCCTGATCACGCGGTGCCTGCCGGCGGCGGCGATGCTCGCTGTGCTGGCAGGGGGGAGCATCGCCCGAGCCGAGGACAGCCCGAAGGAGCTCAAGGAGCTCGACAAGCTCGAAGGGTATGACTCGCTGCCCCAGGAAAAGACCGTCAAAGGCGAGATGGACACGGTGCCGAAGCAGCCGGTCGAGACGATCATCGTCTGGTCGGAGGCATCACCGACGCACGGCACGGCCCCGCTGGACGTGACCTTCACCGCCGAGGCGCCGGAGGGCGTCGCCAACCCCACCTACGCGTGGACATTCAGCGACGGCAGCACGGCCAGCGGCGCGAAGGTCTCCCACACGTTCACCGAGGCCGGCATCCAGAAGGCGATGCTGAAGGTGACGTCGCCCAAGGGCGACCTCGGCCTGGACGAGCAGCGCATCAAGGTCAGCAAGTGATCGCGGGGGATGGGCCGCCGACGGCTCATCCCCAGATGCGCCTGGCCGATCGCAGCGCGCGGTGGCCGTCGCCGGGATTTCAGACTTGCCGCGCTTTCTGAGCTGGGTCGGGCGTCTCACGAGTGGCCTGTATCAATGGACTCGGTCGTGGTGATTCTCGACCCGATACATCCCGGTACTCCAGGGTCTCCTGCGAATCGCCGCTATCGATTCCGCTGGCACCGGCGACTAGCCGCGGATGGGGCGCGGCCGATCCCGCAGCATCGGGCCGCGACCCGTTTGCCCTGAGCGATCCGCCCCACCCTCCCCCGCCGCGACGCCGTCCAGTACGTCGAGCGTGGCGCGCGTGCAGCGCTCGTCCGTGAAGCGGCCGTGCGCCGCCTCGCGCGCGCGATCCCCCAGGCGCCGGGCCAGCTGCGGCTCCGTGACGAGCCGCTCGATGGCGCGCGCCAGCTCAGGGGCGCTGCCGTCGCAGAGCAGCCCCGTGACCTCGTGCTCGATCAGCTCGGCCGTCCCCATGCGATCGCAGCCGACGACCGGCAGGCCGTAGGTCATCGCCTCGGCGGTGGTGCGCCCCATGCCCTCGATCCGCGAACAGGTCAGCACGATGTCGGCCTGCCGGTATTCGGGATCGAGGTCGGCGATGAAACCCGCCAGGGTCACGACCGCTTCGAGGCCGAGGCGCGTGATCGCCGCCGCGCACGCATCGAGGTCGCCGTCGCCGACGATGCGCAGCCCGACATCGTATCCGGCCGCAATGAGCCGGTGGGTCGCCTCGATGGCGGTGACCTGCTGCTTCTCCGCCTGCACGCGGCCCGCCAACAAGAGCCGCACGCGCCCCCGGCGGGCTGGCGGCGCAGGTCGCGCGGCGAGCTCGGCGGCGGCGCCGACGCCGCTGTGGATCACCGTGCACGGACCCGAGCCGCGTCGCTCATAAACGGCCCCGACCGCCGTCGACACGGCGATGCGCGCCCGCGCGGCGCGTATCACCTCGAGGGCCGCGGCGCTGCCGGTGACGAACCGAAAGGGAAGCTCGTCACCACTCACCTCGCGCAGGTGCCACACGTGCGGCACGCCGAGGACCGCCGCGGCCAGCGCGCCGACCGCGGTGACGGAGCTGTTGGACCAGACGACGTCCGGCCGCACCCGACCGAGCACGCCGACGATGTCCGCCACCGCGCGCGTTTGCGCGTCCTGCCACGCCGCGCCGTCGGGCGGCTGCGTTCCGCTCCACACCCAACTGGGAAACGGCACGACCGCCGCGCGCTCCCCGCGGGCCGCCAGCGCCTCCTGCATCGGCCCCGGCCCGGGCACGAGGGTGTACGTTTCGACCCCGTGCCGGCGAAACCCGTCCAACAGGGCGAGCAGCGACCGGCTGGCGCCGTACAGCCGCCGCGAGTGCGACACGAACACGACGCGCCCACGCATGGCCGCATTCGACCATGGAAGGTGGCGAAGTCAACGCGCACGGCGTTGACCAGTGCCGGCGGGGCGGCGGCCGCGGCCGGCAATCGCAGCGCGCCACAGAAGCGGGCCCGGCGAGCGATCGGCGCCGGGGGAGTCAGTGACGTCTGTCAGTTCAACGGGGGCAGTGCCGAGGCCTCCGTCCGCTGGGCCACGGGGCCCATCCTGTCGCCAACCCGTTCGCGGCCGATGCAACCCTGCCGACGGCTACTTGATGAACAGCATTTCCTGGTAGGTCGCGAGCGGCCAGAGGTCGTCGGCGACGATCCCTTCCAGCTCGTCGGCGGTCTGGCGCACCACGCGCATCGCCGGGAGCACCGTGTCGCAGTAGTGTTTGGCGTGATCGAGCACCGACCCGTGGCCGTTCGACGCCATCGCCTTCTCGATGCCGACGATCCCGTTCTGCAGCTCCTTGACCAGTGCGGTGACCTTGTCCAGCGTGTCGGTGTCGAACTCGTACTTCATGGCCAGCAGGCTGGCGCAGGTTGCCGCCAGCTCGCCCTGGTAGCGCACGGCGGCGGGGAAGATGATCGTCCGCGCCATCTCGACCGCGGTGCGGGCCTCGACGGCGACGCTCTTGCAGTAGAGCTCGAGGTAGACCTCGAGTCGGCTGTGGAGCTCGCGGTTGCTGAGCACGCCGTACTTTTCGAAGAGCTCCTTCACAGCCGGATCGTCGAGGATCGGCAGCGCGTCGACCGACGTGTGGAGGTTACCCAGCCCCCGCTTGCCGGCCTCGGCGTGCCACGCCTCGGAGTAGCCGTCGCCGTTGAAGACGACCGCCCCGTGCTCGGCGAGAATCTCCTCGATCAGCGTCTGCACGGCGGCGTTGAGCTTACCGGGGTCGCCGGCGACGGCGGCCTCGAGCTTGCTGGCCATGAAGTCGAGAGACTCGGCGAGGATGGTATTGATCGCCACCATCGGTCCGGCGATCGACTGTGAGCTGCCGACAGCGCGAAACTCGAAGCGGTTGCCGGTAAACGCGAACGGGCTCGTGCGGTTACGATCGCCGGCGTCCTTCGGCAGCATCGGCAGCGTGTCCACCCCGATGGTGAGCGTGCCCTTTTCCTTCGAGCTGGTGGCGCCGCCCTTCTTGATCTGCTCGAAGATGTCGGTCAGCTGCTCGCCAAGGAAGATCGAGATGATCGCCGGCGGTGCCTCGTTGGCGCCGAGGCGATGATCGTTGGACGCCGACGCCACCACCGCCCGCAGGAGCCCGCCGAACTTGTGCACGGCGCGGATCACCGCGGCACAGAACACCAGGAACTGGGCGTTGGCGTGCGGCGTGTCGCCGGGATCGAGGAGGTTGCCCTGGGTGGCGTTGCCGATCGAGAAGTTGACGTGCTTGCCGGATCCGTTGACGCCGGCGAACGGCTTTTCGTGCAGCAGGCAGGTCATGCCGTACTTCTCGGCCACCCGCTTGAGCGTGACCATCAGCAGCTGCTGGTGATCGTGGGCCAGGTTGGCATTCTCGAACACCGGCGCCACCTCGTATTGCGCCGGGGCAACCTCGTTGTGGCGCGTCTTCACCGGGATGCCGAGCTTGAACAACTCGATCTCGGACTCGATCATGAAGGCGAGCACCCGCTCGGGGATCGCGCCGAAGTAGTGGTCTTCGAATTCCTGCCCCTTGGGCGGCGGCGCCCCGAACAGCGTGCGGCCGGCCGAGATCAGGTCGGGACGCGAGAAGTAGAAGTGGCGGTCGATCAGAAAGTACTCCTGTTCGGCGCCGGCGAACGAGAAGACGGTGGCCGGCTTCTCGTGACCGAACAGCTTGAGCACGCGCTGCGCCTGGACGTTGAGCGCCTGCTGCGACCGCAGCAACGGCGTCTTCTTGTCCAGCGCCTCGCCCGTCCACGACACGAAGGCGGTGGGGATGCACAGCGTCGTGCCGTTGGGATTCTCGAGGATGTACGCGGGGCTGGTGACGTCCCACGCCGTGTAGCCGCGCGCCTCGAACGTGGCGCGGATGCCACCGTTGGGGAAGCTGGACGCGTCCGGCTCGCCCTGCACCAGGGTCTTGCCGGCGAACTCCGCGAGCGCACCCCCCGACCCGTCGGGCGAGAGAAAGCTGTCGTGCTTCTCCGCCGTGAAGCCGGTGAGCGGATAGAACACGTGCGCGTAATGCGTCGCCCCCTTCTCGATCGCCCAGTCCTTCATGGCTGACGCCACTGCGTCGGCCAGCGACGGGTCGAGCGTCGACCCGCTGTCGATGGTGCGCATGAGCGACTGGAAGACCGGCTTGGGCAGGCGCGCCTTCATCGCCGTCTTGCTGAATACGTTCGACCCGAAAAGCTTATCGGCCGACACCTCCGAAAAGGACAACGGCTTCGAAATGGGCTTATAGCTGGTGACGGCCTCAATCGCCTGCAATCGTGCTGCGCTTCCGCTCACAGGAGCCTCCTTGGGGATGAAGCGCTGGCGCATACGCAAAGACCGCGCCGCACACCGATGCGCGTGTCGGCGCGGCTCGTTCGCGTGAAGCGCGCGCCGGATCCTACTTCCTGAGCAGCAGACGCCGCGAATCGAAGCAGCTGATCGGTGGCGCCGCGCGGTTGCTGGTCGTCAGCGCTCATCGAGCGACCGGCGGTTCCAGTAGCTCGACGTCGCTTCTGAGCGGAGATCGTGCGCCGGCTTCTGCGCCACCTGGCGTCCACGTGCGGAGGGACGCGATGTGAACGCGCCCCGCGGCGACCTCGCCGGGGTGAGCCCGCCGCGACCCCCACGGCGGGTCCGTGAAGAAATCAACGCTCTGCGGCAGCCGGGGGGTTGTACGAACGGTTCTGATTGCCATCGTGGAGAGGTGCCCCATACGCATCCCACAGTCCTGCTCGTCGATGACAACGACGACGTCCGCGACGGCCTCACCCAGCTGATGCGGGCTGAGGGATACGCGGTCGAGACCGCGCGGAACGGACGGGAAGCGCTCCGAGTGCTCGCGACCGTGCACCCCTGCATCATTCTGCTCGACCTGCACATGCCGGACATGAGCGGCTACGACTTTCGCCAGGCGCAGCTCGTAGACGACGGTCTCCGGGACATCCCGGTGGTGGTCTACTCGGCCGCGCACGATGTGCGGGAGCAGGCCCAGCGTATGACCGCTGTCGCCTATGCGGAGAAGCCGATCGAGATCGCCCGCCTGATGCAGCTGATCCGGGCGCACTGCCTGAAGTGAGGCGCGGGGATGGGGCCTCCCTTGCCGCCCCCACTATGCCCGGGCGTGCCCCCCTGGTACGGTCGGCGATTCGCATGACCGACCCGACTCGCCGCACCGACATCCGCAACATCGCGATCATCGCCCACGTCGACCACGGCAAGACCACGCTGGTCGATGCCCTGCTGCACCAGAGCGGCATCTTCCGCGCCAACCAGCACGTCGTCGAGCGCGTGATGGACTCGAACGACCTCGAGCGCGAGCGCGGCATCACCATCCTCGCCAAGAACACCGCGATCGACTACCACGGCGTCACGATCAACATCGTCGACACGCCCGGCCACGCCGACTTCGGCGGCGAGGTCGAGCGCACGCTGGCGATGGTCGACGGCGGTGATGCTGCTGGTCGACGCCTCCGAGGGCCCGCTGCCGCAGACCCGCTTCGTGCTGCAGAAGGCGCTCGCGACTCGGCCTGCCGCCGATGGTCTGCATCAACAAGATCGACCGGCCCGACGCGCGCATCGCCGAAGTGCTCGACGAGGTCTACGGCCTGTTCATCGACCTCGACGCCACCGAGGAGCAGCTCGAGTTCCCGCTCGTCTACACCAACGCCCGCGCCGGCACCGCGACGCTCGAGCTGGCGCAGCGAGTCGGCCGACCTGCGCCCGCTCTTCGACCTCATCCTCGCGGCGCTGCCGGGCCCGTCGGTCGATGTCGAGCAGCCCGACCCAGTTCCAGTGCAACAACCTCGACTACAACGACTACGTCGGCCGCCTCGCCATCGGCCGCATCGAAGCACGGCGCGCTCGAGAGCGGCGCGCAGTACATGCTCTGCACGCCGGACGGCGCGCAGCGGCCGGTGAAGATCACGCAGCTCTACGGCTGGCGCGGCCTCAAGCGCATCGAGACGCCGCGCGTCACCGCCGGCGACATCGTCGCCGTCGCCGGCATCGAGGAGATCAACATCGGCGACACCATCGCCGACCGCGAGCAGCCGCGCGCCCTGCCCGGCATCCGCATCGACGAGCCGACCATCGCCATGATCTTCGGCGCCAACACCTCGCCGTGGGCGGGCCGCGAGGGCGAGTACGTCACCTCGCGCAAGCTGCGCGAGCGCCTGGTCTACGAGAAGCGGCGCAACGTCAGCGTGCGCGTCGAGGACACCGAGTCGCCCGATCAGCTGCGCGTCACCGGACGCGGCGAGCTGCAGCTGGCGATCCTCATCGAGACCATGCGCCGCGAGGGCTACGAGCTGCAGGTCTCGAAGCCGACGGTGGTGACGCGCGAGGTCGACGGCGTCCTCCACGAGCCGATCGAGCTGCTGCTCGTCGACGTCGCCCGAGGACTACATCGGCGTCGTCTCGCAGCTGCTGGCCGTGCGCAAGGGCAAGATGACCAAGATGACGCACGCCGGCTCCGGCCGCGTGCGGCTCGAGTTCGCCGTGCCGTCGCGCGGCCTGATCGGCTTCCGCTCGCGCTTCCTCACCGAGACCCGCGGCACCGGCATCATGAACGCGCTGTTCAACGGCTGGGCGCCCGTGGCACGGCGACATCCAGGCGCGCACCAACGGCGCCATGGTCGCCGACCGCGAGGGCGCCGCGACGCCCTACGCCATCTTCCACATGCAGGAGCGCGGCGCGCTGTTCATCCCGCCCGGCACGCGCGTCTACGAGGGCATGGTGATCGGCGAGTACTCGCGCGAGGCCGACCTGAACGTGAACATCTGCCGCGAGAAGAAGCTCACCAACATCCGCGCCTCCGGCCGCGACGAGAACGTCGTCATCACCCCGCACCGCGAGATGGGCCTCGAGGCCGGCATCGAGTGGATCGGCGACGACGAGCTGGTCGAGGTCACGCCGCAGTCGATCCGCCTGCGCAAGCGCACCTGCTGCAGTCCTTCCGCAAGTGACGCGCCGCGTGGCGCGTCCGTCCGTCGCAGCGGACGCTCACACGTCGACGCATTGGACACCCCGGCGAACGTTCGCGACCCGCGATAGACTCGCCACGCGTCGCAGAGCGAGGCCATTGGCATGAGCAGCAGCGGCAAGACGCACGTCGCCATCGTCGGCGCCACCGGCGCCGTCGGTGAAGTCCTGCTCCAGGTGCTCGAGGAGCGCCACTTCCCGGTCGGCGAGCTGCGGCCGCTGGCGAGCGAGCGCTCGGCGGGCACGACGGTGCGCTTCGACGGCCGCGACCTGCCGGTCGAGCTGGCGCGGCCGGAGGCGTTCGACGGTGCCGACTTCGTCTTCTTCGCCGCCACCGGCACGCTCTCCAAGGAGCTGGCGCCGGAAGCGGCGCGGCGCGGCGCGGTGGCCATCGACAAGTCGGGCACCTGGCGCATGGACGCCGAGCGTGCCCGCTGGTCATCCCCGAGGTGAACCCGCAGGCGCTCGACGCCGCACGAGGGCATCGTCTCGTGCCCGAACTGCACGACCATCGGCTTCGTCATGGCGCTCGAGCCGATCCGCCGCGCCGCCGGCATCAAGCACGTCGTGGTGACGACGCTGCAGGCGGTGAGCGGCGCCGGCAAACCGGGCGATCGACGAGCTCGACGCGCAGATTGCCGCGGTCGGCCGCGGCGAGGCGCCGGTCGCCAAGACCTTCGCGGCGCCGATCGCCTACAACGTCGTGCCGTTGTGCGAGACGTTCCGCGACGACGGCTACTCGACCGAAGAGGTCAAGCTGCTGTTCGAGACGCGCAAGATCATGGAGATGCCCGAGCTCGACGTCACCATGACCTGCGTGCGCGTGCCGGTGCCGGTCGGCCACTCCGCCACCGTGCTGATCGAGACCGAGCGGCCGCTGACGCCCGACGAGGCGCGCGCCGCGCTGGCCGACTTCCCCGGCGTCCGCGTCGTCGACGACCCCGCGCACAACAGCTTCCCGACCCCGCCGACGTCGCCGGCCACGACGAGGTGCTGGTCGGCCGCATCCGCCGCGACCTCAACAGCAACCGCCTGTGGCTGTGGGAGGTGTCCGACAACCTGCGCAAGGGCGCCGCCACCAACGCCGTGCAGATCGCGGAAGAGATGATCCGCCGCGGGCTGAAGTAGCGGCGGACTTCGGCCCGCCACCGCACGCCGCGCGGTCAGCCACCGACGTCAGGGATGATCGGCGCGCTCGGTCGCACCTTCGGCCCAGCCCCGCCGCTGTTCGACAGGGCGCCAGGTGGGGCGGGCTGACGCCCGCCGCTACAGGGGTGGCGAGGCTTCCTGACGCGGCGTGCTCAACGGCAGGACACTCTCGCACGGCAGCCACACCCGGAACACCGACCCCTTCCCCACCTCGCTCTCCAGCGTGATGGTGCCGCCGAGGGCGTCGAGCAGGCGCTTGACGATGTACAGCCCCAGGCCGGCGCCGCCGCGCAGGCGCGTGCGCGTCACCTCGAGCTGTCGGAACGGCTCGAAGATCATGAGCTGCGCATCGAGGGGAATGCCGACGCCGGTGTCGATGACGGTGAACTCGACGCCGACGTCGCGCGCCACCGCCGACAGCGCCACCTCGCCGTGGTCGGTGAACTTGACGGCGTTGCCGACCAGATTCTTGAGCACCATCTTCAGCTTGACGCGATCGGTGCGCAGGATCGGCAGCCCGTGGCCGGCGAACCACCGCACCGACAGCGCCGGGCGATCGAGGACGCTCGAGTACTCGCGGCCGACTTCGTCCACCAGATCGGCCACCTCCACGTCGCTGACGTCGACGGCGATGCGCCTCGCTTCCAGCCGGCTGAGATCGAGCGTGGCGCTGATCAGGTCCAGCAGCTCGCGGGCGCTGCGATCGGCGCGGCGCAACGGATCGCGCTGACGGTCGTTGAGGGCGCCGAAGGCGCCGTCGAGCAGGAGCTCGTGGTAGCCGATGATGATGTTGAGCGGCGAGCGCAGCTCGTGCGACATGGTGGCGACGAACTCCGACTTCAACCGATTGGCGCCGTCGAGCTCCTCGACGAGCCGCGCCGTCTCCAGCGCCAGCGACGCCAGGTGCGCCATGCCGCGCGCGATCTGCACGCCGAGCGCGTCGAACAGCTCCTCCCGGCCGCGGTACTCCGCGCTCTGCACCCCGATCACGCTGTCGCCGCGCCGCAGCGCCATGCACAGGAGGACGGTCGTGCCGAACTCGCGCAGCACGGCCGACGGTTGCGGCGGCGCCTGATCGACGCGCAACTGCAGCACGCCCGCCTTGTCGATCTCGCGTTGGAACCGATGCACGATGCTCTGCGGATACGCCATCAGCCGCAGCGCCTCCCACTGCTCGGGCGTGTCGCCGTAGCCCGCCGCCACCCGATACTCCTGACGGTCCGCGTCCCACAGATAGGTGTGGCTGGCATCGCACTGCAGCGCCTCGGTGGTCAGGTGGCAGAGGCGGTCGAGGATGCGCTTGGTGTCGGGCAGCGCGATCAGCTCGCGGCCGACGCGAGCCAGCGCCTCGTCCACGGTGGCCCGCCGCTGCAGGTCGGCGGCGGACGCCTCGAGTGCCTGCTCGCGATCGAAGACGGCGCGCCGGACGCGATCCCCGGCGGCGGCGCCCGAGATCGAGAGCAACCCGGCGATGAACGGCCCGAGCAGCACATGCGTGGCCAGGCCGTGCACGGCCTCCTCCGGCCGCAGGAGGCCCATCGCGCCCACCAGCATGGCCATGGTGATGCCGACCGAGATCGTCTGCACGCGCATACCCCAGGGAACGAGCAGCGCGGTGGCCAGCATCTTCACCGCCACGTACAGCGCCGTCCCCGACGTCGAGGTCGTCGCCAACTCGAGACGGCCGATCAGCGACGCGGTGTACACCACTTCGGCGCATTGGAGGATGCCCATCGGGTGGGCGCGGAAGGGGCCGCGGTACGCGAGCCAGGCCACGATCGGCACGAGCAGCTGGACGAGGTTGGGGAGCCATTCGGCGCTGAAGCGATCGAAGGCGGCACAGGCGACCGCGAGCTGGAACAGCAGCGTCACCCCGGTGACCGCCGCGGCGGCTACCGGGACGCTGGCGCTCATCAGCTCACGGCGGTACGCCGCGTAGGATCCGTCCGCCACCTGGCTGCCCGAGGACACGCGGTGGAGTCTAGGAAGCGGCGCGCCCTTTCACAATGTCAGGCATCTCCGCCAGAGCGTGGCGGCGACGCCACTGGCAGATACCCGCGCGTAGCGTCTTTCGTACCGTCGGCGTGAATGCGACGCGCGGCATGCCTGTTGCCACAGGGCCGTAAGAGGATCGACGCGGGGGCGTCGGCCCATGGGGAGGAAACGGGTGGAGCGAATTTCGATCGTTGGGGTCGTCGGCGCCATCGCGGTCGCACTGTGGAGCGCGGCCGCAGCGGCTCAGCCATTCGTGTACGTCGCCGACCTCCGCTCCGACGACGTCCTGGTCATCGATACCGGCACGCTGGCGACCGTGGCCTCCCTGCCCTTCGCCGACGACCCCGACGGCATGGCTGTCTCCCCCGACGGCCGCCGCGTCTACGTGGCGGGTTTCGTCTCCAACACGGTCGGCGTGATCGACGCCGAAACCCACCAGCTCCTCACCACCGTGCCGGTCGGCGCGGGACCGGTGGGCCTGGCCGTCACCCCGGACGGCGCCCGCGTCTACGTGACCCAACGCGGCGAGGACAGCGTCGCCGCGATCGGCGTCGCCAGCGGCACCGTCGAGGCGGTCATCCCGGTCGGACGCGGCCCCAACGCGATCGCCATCACGCCGGACGGCACCACGGCGTTCGTGACCAACTCGTTCGCGCCGCGCGAAGGCGAGGTGTCGGTGCTCGATCTCGCCACCGACACGGTGCGCAACACGATCACCGTCGGCCGCAAGCCGAACCGGGTCGCTATCACCCCCGACGGCCGTACGGCGTACGTCACCAACTTCCGCTCCTGGACCTCCACCGCCATCGACGTCGCCAGCGAAGCCGTCCGCACCACCTTCCGCGCCGGCTACAAGTCGAGCGCCGTCGCGGTCAATCCGAACGGCGTGTGGGCCTACGTCGGCGACGGCCGCAATGGCCAGTTGCTGATCGTCGACGTCTCCGTCGATCAGGTGACCCGCGCGATCGACGTCGGCAGCAGTCCGAGCAGCATCGGCATCCAGCGCAACGGCGGCATCGGCTACGTCAGCGATTTCGGCGAGGACAACGTGCACGTCGTCGATCTCGGCGACGAGGCGCTCGTCGCCGACGTCGCGGTCGGCACGGGGCCGTTCGCCGTCGCCGTCAACTGCGTGGGCGATGGCTGCAACGAAACGCCCTACACGCCGAAGCCGACCAGGACGGCGACGGACACGCCGACGTGGACGCCGACGCCGACCCGGACCGAGACCGCGACCGCGACGGCCACCGCGAGTCCGACCCGCACCCTGGCATCCGGCCAGAGTCCCGTCCTCTTTGCGTTGACGGTGCCACCCACGACCTCCGGTGGGTTCACACAAATGTCGATGGAGCTGGACGCGGGCGGACAATCGGTGACCGGCATCCGCGAACAGATCATCCTGCCGAACGGCGTGACTTTCGACGAGGCGTTCGGGGACTGCAGCCTGGTGCCGCAGATCGAGGCGCACGCCGAATTCCACATGCGCTTCGACGCCTGCGGCACCTTCTGCAACGTGCTGTCGGTGTCGATCGATTTCGACCAGCCCTTCGAGCGCACCGCTCCGATCTACACGTGCTTCCTGTTCGTCGACTGGAGCTCGCCGATCGGCACGCTCCGCCTGCGCCACTTCGACAATACCGCGCTCGATGCCGACGGCAGCGCGCTCCCCAGCCGCGGCCGCGACGGCGTTCTCGTCGTGGCACCGCCCGTCTCCCCGAGCCCGGATCTGACGCAACGCCCGACGCGGACGCCGACGCCTGCGCCGCCCCCGGTCGGTTCGATTGGGAGCGGGCCGATCACCGCCAGGCCCGGCGACCGGGTGACGCTGAACGTCCGGTTGGCCAGCGACGGTCGCGCCATCGCCGGCACGCAGAACGACATCGAGCTACCGGAAGGGTTCGCCGTCGCGGCCCGCGGCACTCACCCCGACTGCACCGTCAACCCCGACATCGACAAGAATGCCTCCGCCTTCTCCTTCCAGCCGCCCGGCTGCACACCAGGAGTGACCTGCAGCGCAATTCGCGCGCTCATCCTGTCGTTCGATGAGCCGACGTCGATCCCCGACGGCGCGACGCTCTACACGTGCGCGCTGCTGATCCGCGCCGACGTCAGCCCCGGTGCGTACGCGCTGAGGGTCACGAATACCGGAGGCTCCACACCGGGCGGCGCGCCGCTCGTCCTCACCGGCGCCGACATCGCCGTCACCGTGCAGGGCGCCGCGGCCGTCCGCCGCGCCGCGGCAGCGGCGTTGCGCGTCTGCTCCGGCGGCACCGCCGACGGCGCGATCTGCGCCGTCGATGCGGACTGTCCGGCCGGCGCCTGCGTGCGCCCCCAGGGCATCTGCGCGGGCGGCGAGGATGACGGCCTGCTCTGCGACTGTCCCGGCGGCACCTGCCGGGCTGGCGCGGCATCGTGCGGGAGCGGGTCCGATGCCGGCGTCTGCGCCGACGGTTCAGCCGACGGCGCCTGCTGCGATCGCACCTTCACCTGCCGCGGCGGCAGCGCGTGCACCGCGACCCATCGGCTCTGCGCCACCGGTCCCGCCAAGGGCTCGCCCTGCCTCGCCGACGGGCACTGCCTGGGCAGCACCTGCGTCGCCAGCAGGCGCCGCTGCGCCGGCGGCGAGTTCGACGGCGTCGCCTGCATCGACTCGTCCGACTGCCCCGCCGCCGCCTGCGTGGAACCCAACGCGCCGACACCGACCGCGACACCCATTGAGTGGTTGCCCGGAGATCCAGTCAAGAGCCCTGACAGTTGCGCGATCGCACCGACGGGCCGATCCGGTTCCGCCGGTTGGCTCGCTCTGCCAGCGCTCCTATTGTTCGTTCGGCGGCGGCGGTTGGCGTGACGCCGACATAGCGGGCCCTCGTCGACCCCATAGGGGTCGGACCCACCAGCCCAGGGCAACGCCCTGGGACTGACGACCGCTCAAGTTCATCGCCCTGACAGGGCGTCAACGCGTGGGTGCGCCCCTTCAGGGCGCGAATCAGGTTTCCGCGAGCAGCCCAGGGCTTTGCCCTGGGCTGGTGGGTCGCCCCCCTGCAGGGTGCATACGACACCTCACCCCGCGGCGCGCAGACCCTCCTGGTCGTTCTGCCAATCCACCAGCACCCGCGCCATGTCGTTGCCGAGGTCCTCGGCGGAGAAGCGGCAGTCGGCCAGCGCGCGCGTCGCGTCGGCCCGGAAGCGCGCCAGATCGAGCGCTTCGCCGAGCGCGAAGATGATGGGCGATGCCGGCGGTCTTGGGATCGCCGCGCAGGCGGTTGACCAGGCGGATGCCTTCGGCGCGCGGCAGCGTCAGGTCGATGAGGATCGCGTCCGGCTTCACCATGACGACCAGGTCGAAGGCCTGGCGGCCGTCGAGCGCGACCGAGGTCGAGCAGCGGACGCGGTTCAGCACGGCGCGGATCTCGTTCATCACCTCGATCTTGTCGCTCACCATCAGCAGCCGCTGCGTGCCGCCCGGCCGCTCGAGCAGCCGCGTGGCGCAGTCGTCGGGCGAGAACGGATGCGGGATGAAGTCGGTGACGCCGGCGATGACGCCGCGCGTGCCCGTCGCGAGATACGTGAACGCGCGCGGCTCGCCGCAGCCCCCAGCGCGCGTCGCAGATGCTGGCCAGCGGATCGCAATCCTTCGCCAGGAGGTTGACCGCGAGCAGCGGACCGATGCCGGGCACGTCCGTGCCGCAATGCCGCGAGCGCCGCAGTACTGCATGCCGCTGCAACGTTCGACCTGCGTGCGCACGCGCGTCGCGCAGCGCCGCGTGGTCTTCGACGTGGATGACGAGCCGCGGCTCGCTCGTTCACCGGGCGGGCGCCGGGCTGCACGCAGCAAGGCGGTCGGCGGCGGACGACGTCGCCGCAACCTTGCTGTCGACCAGGCGCATCTCGGTCGGCGGCGATTCGCCCTCGAGCGCGAGCGACGTGAGGATCTCGTCGGAGCGCGTCCGGTCCCGCGACCGTGTTCGGCTCGAGCCCTGGCGCGGCGTCGCTCGGCCGCGTCCGCGGCCGCTGGCTCTCCAACTCGCGCACCTGGAGCTCGTAGGCGTCACGTTCGCGCCGCAGGTTGGCGAGCTGCGCGGTGCCGTCCTCGACACGCCGACTCGACCAGGCGCAGCTGCTCCTGCAGGCGCTGGATCTCGAGGTCGCGCTGGTGCAGCGCGTCGGTGCGCTGGTTGAGCTCCAGCATGTAGAGGCTGACCGCCTGCGAGTGTCGTTGCGTGGCGTCGGTCTGCTGGCGTTCGACCTCCTCCAGACGCGACTGCAGGCGCACCAGCTCGCCCTTGTAGCGCTCCGCCTCGTCGGCGCCGTCGAGGCGACCGCGCATCTGCTCCCGTTCCTCATGCAGGGCGTCGCGCAGCGCGCTCAGCGATTGCAGCCGATCACGCAGGTCGATGCATTCCGCCTCCGCCGCGGAGGCGCGCGCGGCCAGCGAGGCCGTCTCCTCATCGCGCGCGGCCGCCGACTGCGCCCGCAGGGTGGCGGTGGTGGCGCGCTCGGCGTCGAGCGCCTGGGCCAACGCGTCGCGCGCTTGCAGTGCCGCGTCGCGCTCGCCGGCGATCGCCGCCACGTGGCCCTCGTCGTCGAGGCGCCGCCGCTCGAGTTCCGCCTGCTGCGCTCGGGCGGCCTCGACCGCTTCCTCGCTGGCGACGACGCGCGCCTCGAGATGCTCGCCGGTCGTGCGGCTCGCCTCGAGCTGCTGCTGGGCCAGCGCCAACTCCTCGACCAGGCGCTCACGGGCGGCGGCGAGCCGCTCCAGCTCCGCTTCGGCCAAGCCGAGGCGCTCGGTGCGTCCGTTCATCTCGCTGCACAGACGCTCCTCGGTCTCGCGCGCCGCGAGCATGCCTTCCTCGAGGCGGTCCACCCGGGTCAGCCATTCGTCGCGCTCGTCGGCGGCGCGCAGCAGCTGGGCGCGCAGGCTGACGATCTCCGCCGCCAGCCCGTCCCGCGCTTCCTCGGCGGCGGCGCAGCGCGGCGCCAACGCCGCGGCATCCTCGCCGAGGGTCGCGAGCTGCCGGGCCAACTCGTCGCGCTCCGCCGCGACGGCATCGCGTTCGTCGAGCGCGGTACGCGCGATGGCCAACTCGCCATCGAGATCGGCGCCGCGGATGCGCAGCACTCCGACCTCGGCCAGCGCCTCTTCGAGCGCCGCCGTCGCGTCGCTCCGCTCGCGTCCCAGCGTGTCGCGCAGGCCGGCGATCTCGTCGCGCAGCTCGGCAGCCACGGCCGCGGCCGCCAGGTCGGCGGCGCGCGCCCCGGCCAGCTCCGCCTCCAACGCGGCCACCCGCGCCGCGGCGTCATTGGCGCGCGCCCCAGCTTCGTCGGCCTGTGTCGTGACGGACGCGTGTGCGCGCTCGACCTCTGCCAGCCGCGCGCCGAGCTGATCGTGAGCGGTCGCCGCCGCTTCGCGCCGGGCCCGCTCCGTCTCACACGCCGCCAGCGCGTCGGCCAACGCCGCTTCGCGCGCCGCCAGCGTCTGGCGCAACTGCTGAAGGGCCGCGGTGCTCGCCTGCTCGCGCTCGGCCAGCGCCTCCTCGAGCCCCGCACACCGCTGCTCGCTCTGGCTCAGGCGACCACCCAGTGCCGTGCAGCGTTCGGTGAGCGTCTGCGTCGACGCCCTGAGGTGCCGCTCGCGCGCGAGGATCTCCGCCGTCGCCGATTCGCCGGCCGCGAGCTGTCCGCGCAGGCTTGCCAGCTCCGCCCCGCGTGCTTCCAGGACGCGCTCGACGTCGGTGCGCGCGCGATGCGCCGCCTCGGCATCGGCGGCGGCGACGGCCGCACGCTCGGCATGTCCGGCGAGCTCGGCGCGAAGCTGGTCGCTCTCGTCGCCCGCCGCCAGCAGACGCGCCAGCGCCGTCTCGCAGTCCTGCCGCGCCGTCTGCAGCGCCGCCACACCGGCATCGCGCTCGGCGGCCAATGCGGCAGCCGCGGTCGCGTGCGCACCGATCGCAGCCTCGAGTCGGGCAATCGCTGCATCCCGTTCCGCGAGACGTCCCTCCAGCAGGGTGCGCTCCTCGGCGAAGGCGCCGTGCACGTCGAGGCGCTCGGCCTCGAGTTGCCGCAACGCCTGCGCCGCCGCCTCGGCGTCCGCGGCGCGCAACTGCTGCAGCTCGACCGCCGCGGCGTGCAACGCCTCACACTCGGCGGTCAACGCCTGGATCGTCCCGCCCTGCGCCGCGAGCTCGGCCTCGTAGCGGCTGAGCGCCGCCGCCGCGCCGGCCTCGGCCTCGCGCAGGAGCTGCTCGGCCATGTCCGCGTCGGCGCGGCGTTGCTCATCGAGCTGGGCGGTCGCCGCGCGCAACCCGTCGCGTTCGGCCGTCAATGCCTGGACCGCGGCGTCGCGCGCCGCGAGCTCTGCCTCGTAGCGGCTGAGCGCCGCCGCCGCGCCGGCCTCGGCTTCGCGCAGGAGCTGCTCGGCCATCTCGGCGTCGGCGCGGCGTTGCGCATCGAGCTGGGCGGTCGCCGCGCGCAGCCCGTCGCGTTCGGTCGCCAATGCCTGGACCGTGGCGTCGCGCGCCGCGAGCTCTGCCTCGTGGCGGCTCAATGCACTCGCGGCGTCCGCCACGAGGGTCTCGGCGTTGGCGCGCCACGACTCGCGTTCGGCCGCCAGCGCCGCCAACTCCTCGCGTTGCGCCGAGACGGCGCTCTCGAGCCGCGCGATGACGATCTCCCGCTCGTCCAGGCGGTGGCGCAGATCGCCGCTGGTTTCGTCGAGGACCTGCCGCAGGCCGTCGCGCTCGAGCGCCAGCGACGCGAGCCCCTGCTCGGCCGCGGCCGCCGTCCCCCGCAGCTCCGCGATCAACCGTTCCCGTTCGTCGAGATCGGACTGCAGCGCCGCCGCCGCGCCGGCCAAACGTTCGCGCTCGACGCGCGCCGCGGCGAGCTCATCGGCGACCGCGTGGAGCTGTAGTTGGTCCTCTTCCAGGCGGATGACGAGCGCCTGGGACTCGGCTTGCGTCGCGATCAGCGACTCGGCTGGCGGCCGATCCGCCTGCGACTGCTCGAGCAGGGTCAGGTATCCGTGCCGCTCGCGGCGCAGCTCGTCAGCCTCGGTCGTCCGTGCCGACACCTCGGCGGCCAGCGCGGCGCTGCACTCGGCGATGTCGTCGCGCTCGCGCTCGAGCTGCTCGGCGCGCTCGGCAGCCGCCGTCGTCGCGGCGAGCGCCTCGCCGAGCAGGCGCTCCTGCTCGCACACCACGGCGGCCAGGCGCTCCGCCTCGACCAGGTTCGACTCGAGCCCGGCGCGCATCCGCTCCGCCTCGTCCGCCTGCCGTTCGAGTTGCGCCAGCTGGCTCTGCGCGGCCTGCAGCGCCGCCTCGCGGGCCGCCAGCTCGTCGGCCAGGCGCTGGCGCTCCAACTGTTCGGCGGCGCTCGCCGCCTCCCAGCTCGCCAGGGTCGCCTGGTGCAGCGCCGCCGCTTCCGCCGCCGCGCGGCGGGCCTCGTCGATCTCGGCCTCATCGCGCTCGCGCATGGCGCGCGCTTCCGCGACCCGCTCGTCGGCCGCCGCCAGCTGACGCTCGCGCAGCTCGCAGTCCGCGCGCAGGGCGGCGGCGCGCTGATCGGCCGCGGACAGCGCCGCATCCAACTGCACTACGCGGCTGCGCACCGCCTCGCCGTCGGCGACAGCGGCACGCGCGGCGTCGGCCTCGCGATCGCGGTCCTGAGCGGTCGCATCCGCCTCCGCGCGCAGCGCCATGACTGTCGCGGCGGCACGCTCGCGCTCGACGTGTCGCGCCTCCCGTTCCCGCGCCCAGCTCGCGCCCGCCTCCTCGAGCGCGGCCTCCACTCGGGAAAGTCGATCGCGTTCGTCGGCCAACGCCGCATCGAGCGTGCGGCGCTCGGCCTCGCCCTCGGCGAGTCCGGCGCGCAGCGCAACGATCTCTCCCCGCGCCTCCTCGACCGCGGCCGCCACCGCCACGGCGTTGGCGCGCTCGTGCTCGGCCGCTTCGCGCGCGGCGACGGCCGCCGCGTCCGCCTCGGCGAGCGCCGCTTCCAGCTCGCGCACGCGGGCGGCAAGACCCTGGATCCCCTCCTCGCGTTCGCCGAGCAGCGCGTCGAGGGCGCTCAGCCGATTGGCGAGCGCGGCGATCTGGCAGCCGTCCGTCTCGCGGGCGGCGCGGAGCGCCTCGATCTCGCGTGCCGCTTCGGCGCACTGGTCGGCCAGCTCGGCGGCACGGGCCCGATCGGCCGCCAGCGCTTCTTCGCGGCGGCCCAGTTCGGCGGCCAGCGCCGCTCGCGACGCGACCTCGGCCTCCAACGCGCCTTCGAGGGCCGCGATCGCATCGGCACGCCGCGCCTGCTCCGCCTCGAGCGTGCGAACGTGGAACTGGGTCGCGGCGAGGATCGTCTGCGCGTCGGCGGACGCGGCCAGCGCGTCGTCGCGCGCGCGCTCGTGCTCGCTCACCAGTTCGAGGGCGGCGCGCTGGTCGTCCGCCATCGCGGCCAGGCTGCGCTCGTACTCGGTGAGGAGGCGCGCCCGATCCTCGCGCTGTTCGGCCAGGGTGCGCTCGAGTTGGGCGCGCCTCTCGGCGGCGCGCTTCGCCTCGCGCAGCTGGGCCTCCATGGTGCCGCGGGCCGCCTGGGCATCGGCCCGCTCGGCCTCCAGGGCGTCCCGCAGCGCCTCGAGCTCCCGGTCACGCAGGGACAGCTCGACCGACAGCGCGCCGGCCGCGGCGCCGTCGCCGACGACCGCAGGGGCATCGCCGCGTTGGGTGGGGCCTTTCCCGGTGGGAGTCTCGTCGCTCACGAACAGCCCTGGCCGCGGCTCATCCCGCGCGCCCTGCCGGATCTGGAGCGCCCGTGGCAGAGCCGACCGCCGAGTACGCCGCCACCGCAATACGCGCACAGACGCGCTCGCGGCGACGCCGCGTCGCGGGGGTGGCTGGCACACAACCGATCATTCCCAGGCTCCAGAGCGCCATCGGACCTCCGTCGGATCAGATGGCCAAGCAACGGTTGTGCCGAACCTCCTGCCGCGAGGCGACGACATGCCTGAACACTCGCTAGGTCATTGTCTGTGAGGTCGCGACCGTCGCCGAGATGTAGAGTCGTTCAAATCTCGACGACTTCGGGCGCTCTGCGTCGCTCCCGATCGCGCTCCGACGCCTCACACACCGCATGCCGTCCCACACGCTGCCGGGGCTCAGGACCGTGTTGACCGCGAAAACGATGGTGGGGTAGTGAATGCGAATTCCGTTACGCTCTGACGTCTGGATCGCGCTGCCGGAACGCTCGGCGGTACCGACCGACGCGAGAAGGAAGGGGACAGGGATATGAGTGCGCCACAACCACGGATGACGACCGAGGAGGAGTCGAGGCAGGTCGCCGAGGAATCGCGCGAGACCGGAATGGGCCGGACGCGGCTTCCTGCGCGAGCTCTTCCTCGGCAAGTTCAACCTCGACCTCGGTTCATCCCTTTCCCGACAGCCGACGCAGGAGCGACCGGAATTCACCAAGTTTTACGAGGAGCTGCGGGAGTTCCTCGCGACCAAGGTCGACTCCGTCGCGATCGACGAGACCGGCGAGTACCCGGAGCAGGTCGTCGACGGCCTGCGCAAGCTCGGCGCCTTCGGCATGAAGATCCCGAAGGACTACGGCGGCCTCGGCTTCACCGTGTCAGCGAGTACTGCAAGGTCATGGAGATGGTCGGCAGCTACGACGGCAACATCACCGCGCTGCTGTCCGCGCACCAGTCGATCGGCGTGCCGCAGCCGCTGAAGCTCTTCGGCACCCCCGAGCAGAAGAAGAAGTACCTGCCGCGCTGCGCCGCCGGCGCGATCTCGGCCTTCGCGCTCACCGAGCCGCACGTCGGCTCCGATCCCGGCCAGCCTCTCGACCACCGCCGAGGCGCAGGGCGACTTCTTCGTCCTCAACGGCGAGAAGCTGTGGTGCACGAACGGCACGCTGGCCGAGCTGCTGGTGGTGATGGCGCGCGATCCCAAGACCAAGAAGATCAGCGCCTTCGTCGTCGAGACCGACTGGCCCGGCGTCAAGGTCGAGTACCGCTGCCGCTTCATGGGCCTGAAGGCGCTCGCCAACGGCGTCATCAGCTTCAAGGACGTGCGCGTGCCGCGCGAGAACCTCGATCGGCGAGGAGGGCAAGGGCCTGAAGATCGCGCTGATCACCCTCAACACCGGCCGCCTCACGCTGCCCGCCGCCTGCGCCGGCATCGCCAAGCAGTGCCTGGAGATCGTGCGCGGCTGGTCGAACGCGCGCAGCCAGTGGGGCGTGCCGATCTGGAAGCACGAGGCGGTGGCGCATCGCATCGCCGACATGGCGGCGACCACCTTCGCCATGGACTCGATCGCCAAGCTCGCCAGCGCCATGGCCGATCGCGGCGGCTACGACATCCGCCTCGAAGCGGCCGCCGCCAAGGAGTGGAACACGGTCCGCGCCTGGGAGATCGTCGACCGCACCCTGCAGATCCGCGGCGGCCGCGGCTACGAGACCGAGAAGTCGCTCGAAGGGGCGCGGCGAGGCACCCGATCCCGGTCGAGCGCGTCATGCGCGACTGCCGCATCAACCTCATCTTCGAGGGCTCGAGCGAGGTGATGCACCTCTTCATGGCGCGCGAGGCGGTGGACAAGCACCTGCAGGTCGCCGGCGCGATGATCGACCCGAAGAACGGCGCCATCAGCAGAAGCTGGCGGCGATGCCGAAGATCCTCGGCTACTACGCGGTGTGGTACCCGCCGCTGTGGCTGCGCGGGCTGACCACGCTGGTCGCAAGTACAGCGACTTGGGGCCGCTGGCCGGCCACATGCGCTTCATCGATCGCAGCGCCCGCAAGCTGGCGCGCTCGAGCTTCCACGGCATGGCGCTCTACCAGGCCAAGATGGAGCGCAAGCAGGGCTTCCTGTTCCGCTGCGTCGACATCGTCATGGAGCTGTTCGCCATGGCGGCGACGATCTCGCACGCGCGCAGCGTGCAGGACGCGGGCAGCCGCCGAGGCGCAAGCAGGCGCTCGAGCTCGCGGATCTCTTCTGCCGGCAGGCGCGGCGCCGGGTGAAGCAATCGTTCAGCGGCGCTGTGGAGCAACGACGACGCCAAGCTCAACGCCGTCGCCGCGCAGGTCATGAAGGGCGACGACGAGTGGCTGGCTCGAGGGCCGGATGGCCGCTCGGCTTCAAGCCGGAGGATCTTCCAGCACCCACGCCATCACCGAGCAGCCGGGCGCCGGTGACGCCGCCAAGGTGGCCGCCGCGTCGTAGTCGCCTCCACAGGCGGTACGATCAGCGCCCTCCTCGCGGGCGGCCGATCCGTGCTTTGTTGACCCGCTGGAGGGATGATGACGCTCGCCGACGATGGACCGCGCCCAGCGCCTGCAGCGCATCGAACGAGCTGCGCGCCGCGCTACGATCAGTTCCGCGGGCGCGGGCTCGCGCTCGACATGACGCGCGGCAAGCCCTGCCCCGAGCAGCTCGACCTCTCGCTCGGCAATGCTCGACGGCCTGGGCCGCGACTACAAAGCCGCCGACGGCACCGACTGCCGCAACTACGGCGTCCTCGAGGGGCTGCCCGAGGCGCGCGCGCTGTTCGCCGAGCTGCTCGAGGTCGAGCCGGCCGAGGTCATCGTCGGCGGCAACTCCAGCCTCGCGCTGATGCACGACGCGATCGTGCAGTACCTGCTCAAGGGCACGCCCGACGCGCCGCCGTGGCGCAGTCGGCACGAGGTGAAATTCCTCTGTCCGAGCCCCGGCTACGATCGCCATTTCGCGATCTGCGAGCGCTACGACATCAAGATGCTCCCCATCCCGATGGGACCCGACGGCCCGGACATCGACTTGGTCGAGCGGCTGGCCGCACGCCGACGCCGCACATCAAGGGCATGTGGATCGTGCCGCGCTACAGCAATCCGAGCGGCGTCGTCTGCACGCCGAGGGTCGTCGAGCGCCTCGCGCAGATGCCGACCGCGGCCAGCGATTTCCGCATCTTCTGGGACAACGCCTACGCGGTACACCACCTGGTGGACGATCCGCCGCCGCTCGCCAACATCCTCACCGCCTGCCGCGCCGCGGGCGAGCCGGATCGGCCGATCATCTTCACCTCGACGTCGAAGATCAGCTTCGCGGGCGCCGGCGTCGGGGTCGTCGCCGGCAGCCCGACGAACATCCGCCACCTGCTGGCGGGGTTGTCGATCCAGACCATCGGCCACGACAAGCTGAACCAGCTCCGCCACGTGCGCTTCTTCCGCGATGCGGCCGGCGTCGCAGCGCACATGCGGAAGCACGCCGCGATTCTCAAGCCGAAGTTCGACGCGGTCACCGCGATTCTGCACGAGCGCCTCGGCGGCAAGGGTATCGCCGACCTGGAGCGAGCCGCAGGGCGGCTACTTCGTCAGCCTCGACACGCCCGACCATTGCGCGACGCGCGTCGTGCAGCTCGCCGAAGGGGCCGGCGTCAAGCTGACCAAGGCGGGCGCGACCTTCCCGCATGGCAAGGATCCGCACGACCGCAACATCCGCCTCGCCCCGAGCTTTCCGTCGCTGGAGCAGATCAAGCAGGCGATGGAGCTGGTGGCGACCTGTGTCGAACTGGTCGCGCTGGAGCAGGTGAAGTAGGCCGCATCGCTGGCGCGTTGCCTCCAACGACGGACCCGACAGCCGCGCCGGTCCGCGAGGGTGCGTGCCGTCCGCCGTTGCGGACAGGCGGCGCGGGAGCGCGGCCCTTGTACGTTGCGTTGGGTGCGAGATCCGCGCATGGACGGCCGCAGGGAGGTCCGGGAAAGACCGTGCGGCCCTGAAGCCATCGAGCTTGCAATGGAGAGCGGTCCCCCGCCCTCGGTCGTCCATGCCGTGGAGTATCCGAGGCCCGAGAGCCTGCGTGACAAGGCGGGTAGACGACGGGTGCAGGGTCAGGGGACCCGGACCTGTGATGTAGCGCGAGGAGGAGCAGATGACGAGCGGAACCGTCGCCGGGATCGATGTCAGTGCAGCCACGTTGGACGTGATGCGGGTCGGCGCCGACGCCACCATCACCGCGCAGCAGTTTCTCAACACGGCGGCTGGCCACCGCCGCTTGGGGCGGTGGCTGGCCGCCGGCGGCGGGCCGGTACGGGTGGTGCTTGAGGCGACTGGGGTCTACCACCGGGCCGTGACGCGCGCGCTGGCGGCCACCGCCGGGGTGGAAGTGATGGTGGCCAATCCGCGCGCCGTCGCAGCCTTTGCCCAGGCGCTGCAGCCGCGCACGCGCACCGATCGCACCATGGCCCGCGTCCTGTGCGCGTATGCTCAACATTTCGCCTTTCGGCCCTGGCAGCCGCCCAGCCCGGCCGCCCAGCAGTTGCAGATGGTGGCGAGGCGCTTGGCACAACTGACCGCGGCACAGACCGAAGAGAAAAATCGGCTGCATGCGCTGCTCACCAGCGGCGACGCCCCGCGGGCGGTGCTCCGCGATGTGCGCCAAGAGCTGCGCGGCGTCGCCCGACGGCTGCAGACGCTCACGCGCGCAGCCCAACACCTGATCGACGGGGCCTCCGCGCTGCAGCGCGCCTATCAGCACCTGATCAGCATTCCAGGGATCGCCCAGACCAGCGCCATCCAGCTGCTCGGGGAGCTCGCCCTGCTGCCCGCCGATCTCACCGTGCGGCAATGGGTCGCCAGCGCCGGCCTCGATGTCCGCCTCGTGCAGTCGGGCACCTCGGTGCGCTCGGCCCCCCGCCTCTCGAAAGTCGGCAACGCCCGCATCCGCGCTGCCCTCTATCTCCCGGCCCTGACTGCCCTCCAACACGAGCCCCACGTGCGCACCTTCCACCAGGACCTCGTCGCTCGCGGCAAGGCCCCCCAGCAGGCGGTCGCTGCTGTGATGCGTAAGCTGCTGCACGCCATCTACGGCATGCTCAAAACCGACGCCGATTGGGACGGCACTCGTTTCCGCCGCCTCCCACAGGCTGCTTAACGGCTTGCGCGCGGACGGAGTATCTCCATTCGGCGATTGATGCGCCGCGTGTCAGCCGCCGCGCCGCATGGCGCGGTCGATGAAGGGGCGCAGCGCGGCGGCGTCCTCGCTCTCCTCGACGGCGTCGATGGCGCGCAGCGTGGCGACGTACTCCTCCGGCAAACCGTGCTCGGAAGCCCCCTCGATCAGCAGCGTCATGTAGCGCACCGACGGGCGCAGCGACGGATCACGCCGCGCGCTCATCAGCGACCGTGCGCGCACGGCGGCGCTGGCGGCGAGCGGCCAGGCGTCGATCTCGACGACGTCGTAGTTGCCGATGCGCACGCCCTCGGTGAGCTCGACGTGGGCGAAGTCCTCGTCGGAGAGCTCGAACAGGACGCCCAGGACCTCGGCTTGCGGGTCTGGAACGATATTGGCGAAGCCGTGGCCGATCGACACCACCGGCGGCTTGTCGAGGACCAGCTGCCAACCCGGCACGCGCGCCGGCATCGCCCGCGCGTACGCCACGCCGCGCCGCCCGCGCAAGGTCGCGCTCTGCATGTTGGACCCGTAGGCGAAGTACCAGACCGCCATGCCGGCCGCATAACCGAGGCGGTGGCGGCGCACAACCGCGTCCATTTACGGCTCCGGCGCGGTAGACTAACAGGCGGGCATGCCGCACTCCCTGTTGACCGCGCTGCTCGTCGCGGCGCTCGCCGGGCCGCTCGACGTCAACACCGCCGATCCCGCCGCGCTGCGCGGCACCGGCTTCACGGAGAGTCAGGCAGCGCAGATCGTCCGCTACCGCACCGAGAACGGCGCTTTCCTCCAGGTCGACGAGCTGCTCGCCGTGCCGCAGGTGTCGAAAGCCGTGCTGGCGCCGCTGCGCGCCACGCTGACGATCGGCACCGCGCCGGTGGCGGCGGCCGGGCCCGTCGCCGTGGCGACCGCCGCCGCCGTTCCGGTACGGATCGAGGACGTCACCGCCGAGTGGCGCAACCTCTACGGCGTCATCGTCTACGCCGTGAACGCGAGCCTGGTGAACACCGGCCAGCAACCGCTGCACGCGATGCACGTGCGCGTGGACGTCCTCGACGCGCAGGGCAAGGTGGTAGCGACCAGCGACGCCTACAATCTCGGTGCCGAGGGCCTGCTGACAAAGCCCGACACGGCGCTGGGCTCCCTGCAAGCCGTCGCTCCCGGCGGTCACGACCCGATGCGGCTCACGATCGACAAGACCGATATCCCGCGCCCCTTCACCACCACACGCCTGACCGTCGTCGACGCGCGCTGACGAACAAGACCTTTCACCACGGAGGCACGGAGACACGGAGAGGTCGGCCCTCGGCAGTCATCGCCCGAGATGCTTGATCTGAACTCCGTGCCTCCGTGGTGAAAGGTCTTGTTCGTCAGATATGCAGCGCTCGGCCAAACGCGTCGAGCGTCGACTCGCCGAGCATCTCCGACAGGGTCGGGTGCGGAAAGACCGCGTGCATCAGCTCGGCCTCGGTGCCTTCCAGGGTCTTCGCGATGACGAAGCCGTGGATCAGCTCGGTCGCGTCGGCGCCCAAGAGATGGGCGCCGAGCAGCTCGCCGGTGGTGGCATCGAAGACGGTCTTCACGAACCCCTCCGTCTCGTTCATGGCGATCGCCTTGCCGTTGGCCTGATAGGGGAAGCGGCCGACGCGCACCTCGTGACCGGCGGCGCGCGCCGCAGCTTCGCTGAGACCGACGCTCGCGATCTGCGGGCGGCAGTAGGTGCAGGCGGGAATGGTCTCCGGATCGAGCGGACGCGCGTCCTGCACGCCGGCGATCCGCTCGACGCAGATGATGCCCTCGTGGCTGGCCTTGTGTGCGAGCCACGGCGGTCCGACGACGTCGCCGATCGCGTAGATGCCGGGCTCGTCGGTGGCGAGCCAGGGATCGACGACGATGTGCCCCTTCTCGACGCGCACCCGCGTGCCCTCGAGGCCGATGTGCTCGACGTTGCCGGTGATGCCGACGGCCAGAATGACCGCGTCGACGGTCATCGGCGAGGTGGATCCGCCACCGAGATCGATGACCGCCGTGACGCCGTCGCGCTCCGGGTGCAGCGACTGCACCGTCGCGCCAGCATGGATGTCGATGCCGCGCCTGGCGAAGCTCTTGTGCGCCGCCGCCGCGATCTCCTCGTCCTCGGCTGCGAGAATGCGCGGCAACGCCTCGACCAGCGTCACCGCCGATCCCATGTCGTGGTAGAAGCTGGCGAACTCGACGCCGATCGCGCCGGCGCCGATGACCAGCAGCGACTTCGGCAGCCGCTCGGGCACCATCGCCTCGCGATACGTCCAGATCCGGTCGCCGTCGGCCGCGATGCCGGGCAGTGATCGCGCTCGCGCCCCCGTGGCGAGGACGACGTGCGGCGCCTCCAACGTGGCAGTGGCCGCGCCGTCCGTCTCCACCACGACGCGCCCCGGGCCGTCGAGGCGGGCCGTGCCGTCGAAGACCTGCACGCCGTTCTTCTTCATGAGGAAGCGCACCCCCGACGCGAGCCGCTTCGCAACCGCGCGCGAGCGGGCCACGATCTTGGCCAGGTCGACGTGCACGTCGCTGGCGCTGAACCCGTACTCATCGAGGTGATGCAGGAGATGGTTGATCTCCGCCGTGTGCAACAACGCCTTGGTCGGGATGCAGCCCCAGTTGAGGCAGATGCCGCCCAGATGCTCGCGCTCGACCAGTGCCGTCGCCAGTCCCAGTTGGCGGGCGCGGATCGCCGCCACGTAGCCGCCCGGGCCACCCCCGACGATGACGAGGTCGAATCGATTCTCAGCCATGTCGGCACGCTACCAGAAAGCGCTGCGCCGCACCGCCGCCGCGCGCAGTTTGGCGGGCCGCCCATGCGCTGGTAGCCTGCCTGCGTGGGCACTCGGACGCGAGCACGGCGGCTGCCACCGGCGGATCGCCGTCAGCAACTCCTCGACGCGGCGATCCGCGCCTTCGCGCAGCGCGGCATCAGCCGAGCCGCGCACGCCGACGTGGCCAAGCTGGCCGAGGTGTCGGCCGCCACGGTGTTCAGCTACTTCCGCACGCGCGCCCTGCTGGTGCAGGACGTGCTCGACGCCGTCGCCCATTACTACGAGGCGATGGCGGATCGCTTCCATCAAGCCGACCGCCCCGCCTCGCACGCGATCCTCGAGCACGCCGTCGCCTTCGCCACGTCCGTCGAGAGCGACCCCGACCACGCCCGCGTCGTGCTCGAGTGGAGCACCGCCATCCGCGAGGAATCGTGGCCGCGATTCCTCCGCTTCCAGGAAGGCATCCTGCGCCAATCCATGGACACCATCCGCCGCGGCCAGACCGAGGGCACCATCGACGCGGAGGTCGATCCGGAGACGGCCGCGCTGATGATCATCGGCTCGAGCTGGATGGTCATCCAGATGAGCTTCACCCGCTGGCCGGCCGAGCGCGTACACCGCTTCGTGCTCGGCCAGCTGCGCGGCGCGATCGGCGCGGACGCCGTCGCGAAGGCGTTGTCGTCGGTTGACGCCAATACTCCTGACCAACAACGAATACCCTGACAACGAACGACCTCACCGCGGCAGCTCGCCCGGCGGCTCCGCATTCGCAATCGGTCCGCTCAACGCCTCCATGAACGCGACGAGGTCCCGTTTCTCCTGTGGTGACAGGCTCAGCGGCTGCATGTCCTTCGACAGCCAGGCGTTGGTGTTGCCGCCGCGGTCGTAGAATTCGACCACGTCGGCGAGGGTGGCCTCGCTGCCGTCGTGCATGTAGGGCGCGGTCAGCGCGACGTTGCGCAGGGTCGGCGTCTTGAAAGCGCCGCGATCCTCGTCGTGCTTGGTGACGACGTAGCGTCCCAGATCGGCCTCCGGTTTGTCCGCGCCCACGCCAAGGTTGCGGTAGGTTTCGTCGGTGAAGTTGAAGCCGACGTGGCAGGTCACGCAGCGTCCGCGGCCCAGGAAGACCGCCAGGCCGCGCTGCTGGGCGTCGCTCAGCGCCGACGCGTCGCCGGCGAGGTAGCGGTCGTAGGGGCTGTCGCCGGACACGACCGTGCGCTCGTAGGCGGCGATCGCCTGGGCGATGCGTGGCAGGTCGATCCGACCGTCGCCGAACGCCGCCGCGAACCGCGGCGCGTAGCCCGCGATCGCCCGCACGTGCGCGACCACCTCGTCGTTCGAGCCCATCGCCATCTCGCGCGGGTTCATCAGCGGCACGTGCACCTGATCCTCGAGATCGGCGGCGCGGCCGTCCCAGAACTGGTCCTTCGAGAAGAGGCGGTTCACCACCGTCGGGCTGTTGCGCGCGCCGAGTTGCTGGCCGACGCCAGGCGAGACGGGGCGCCCGTCGGTGAAGGCGCGCGCCGGCATGTGGCAGATGGCGCAGGACACGGTGGCGTCCTTCGAGAGACGCGGATCGAAGAAGAGCAGCCGGCCGAGGGCGATCTTCTCGAGGCTCATCGGCCGGTCATCCGGCAGGTACGCGGCGTCGGCGGGAAGCCCGAGCGGCAAGGTCATGCGCCACGTGCCAGAGCGCACCACCTGCGCCGCCGGTGGCGTGGGCGGATCGGCGGTGGCCCGCGTCGCCAATCCGCCCACGAGCGCCAGCGCCGCGCAGGCGGCGCGCACCGGCGTGCGCACGCGTGCACGGGTGTTCCACCGACGTCGCCGCGAACCGGTCGCGACCCCGTTGACCCTTGCCGCCGTGGTCGATATTAACAAATACAATCGAGGCCAGTAGTTGCGAATTAGAGCCATGAATACAAGCGAGGAGCGTTCTTCACCTGCGTCCAGCCCTTGCAGACTTGCCTTCTGCGCGCCGCCGTGGTGCATGCAGCGCCGCGGCACGCCGCGGGGCGCGCAGGCGGTCGCGGTGGGCTCGACCGTTCATTCGCATCACCGGCAACTCGCAACGCAGGGGGCAGTGGAGGCGCGCAGATGACGACCTCAACGCTGAGCAACGGCTACCGTACGGGGCTGGGCGCGACGTTTCGAACCGACCGCTGGTGGGTCGAGCCGCTGTGGACCGGCGTTGGGTTCATGATCTTCGTGATCTACTCCAGCTGGGCCGCGCTGCAGGGCAACCACTACTTCTACGGCGGCTATCTGTCGCCATTCTACTCCCCGCTGCTGTTCACCGATCCGACGCGTGGCCGGCGCCGGCGCCGATCGAGCACGCCTGGTTCGGCGCCTGGCCGCAGTGGCTGCGTAGCATCTGGCCGCCGTTCCTCCACACCTCGCCCGCCGTCCTGATCCTCGCCGGCCCGCTCTCGTTCCGCCTCACCTGCTACTACTACCGCAAGTTCTACTACCGCGCGTACTTCATGACCCCGCCCGCCTGCGCGGTCGGCGCGCGGCCGCAGAAGAACTACCGCGGCGAGACCGCTGCTGCTTGCTCTTCCAGAACCTGCACCGCTACGCGCTGTACATCGCGCATCGCGTACATCTTCATCCTCTCCTACGACGCCTACCTGGCGTTCTGGCGCGACGGCCACTTCGGCATCGGCGTCGGCACGCTGGTGCTGATGATCAACCCGATCCTGCTCGGCGGCTACACCTTCGGCTGCCACTCGTTCCGCCACCTGATCGGCGGCCAGCTCAACTGCTTCACCTGCGACGCCGCCTCGAGCACGCGTCACGGCGCCTGGAAGCGCGTGTCCTGGTTCAACGGCCGCCACATGCTGTTCGCCTGGATGAGCCTCGTCTGGGTCGGGTTCGCCGACTTCTACGTCCGCATGGTGTCGATGGGCGTACATCCACGACTTGAACACCTGGGGCTGAACCATGGCTGACCTCTCCGACATTCAGACCGTCGAACACGACGTCGTCGTGATCGGCGCCGGCGGCGCCGGGCTGCGCGCCGCGATCGAGTGCGGCGCGCAGGGGCTCAACACCGGCGCTGGTCTGCAAGTCGCTGCTCGGCAAGGCGCACACCGTCATGGCCGAGGGCGGCATGCGCCGCGGCGCTCGGCAACGTCGACGCCGCAGCGACAACTGGAAGGTCCACTTCCGCGACACCATGCGCGGCGGCAAGTTCCTCAACGACTGGCGCATGGCCGAGCTGCACGCCAAGCAGGCGCCGGATCGCGTGCGCGAGCTCGAGGAGTGGGGCGCGGTCTTCGACCGCACGCCGGACAGGCCTGATCAGCCAGCGCAACTTCGGCGGCCACCGCTACCCGCGCCTGGCGCACGTCGGCGACCGCACCGGCCTGGAGATGATCCGCACGCTGCAGGACCAGCGGCGTGCACCAGGGCATCGACGGTCCACATGGAGTGCACGGCGCTCGAGCTGCTGCTCGACGGCGGCGCGCATCGCCGGCGTGCTCGGCTACTGGCGCGAGACCGGGCGCTTCTTCCTGCTTCAAGGCCAAGGCGGTGATCCTCGCCACCGGCGGCGGCGGCCGCGCCTGGCGCTTCACCTCGAACTCCTGGGAGTACACCGGCGACGGCTTCGCGCTCGCCTACGACGCCGGCGCCGAGCTGATCGACATGGAGTTCACGCAGTTCCATCCGACCGGCATGGTGTGGCCGCCATCGGTGCGCGGCATCCTGGTCACCGAGGGCGTGCGCGGCGACGGCGGCATGCTGAAGAACAGCAACGGCGAGCGCTTCATGTTCGACTACATCCCGGAGAGGTTCGCCGCCGGAGACCGCCGACACGGTCGAGGAAGCCGACCGCTGGCTCGACGGCTCGACCAAGAACGCGCGCCGCCCGCCCGAGCTGCTGACCCGCGACGTCGTCGCGCGCGCCATCACCCGCCGAGGTGAAGGCGGGCCGCGGCTCGCCGCACGGCGGCGTGTTCCTCGACATCGCCTCGCGCCGCGACCGCCGAGTTCATCAAGCGCAAGCTGCCGTCGATGTACCACCAGTTCAAGGAGCTGGCCGAGCGTCGACATCACCGAAGGAGCCGATGGAGGTCGGCCCCACGCTGCACTACTTCATGGGCGGCATCCGCGTGGACGCCGACACGCAGATGACGACGCGTGCCGGGCCTGTTCGCCTGCCGGCGAGTGCGCCGCGCGGCATGCACGGCGCCAACCGCCTCGGCGGCAACTCGCTCTCCGACCTGCTCGTCTTCGGCCAGCTCGCCGGCGTCGGCGCGCACGACTACGTGCGCGGCCTCGGCAAGGGCCCGACGATCGACACGGCGCAGGTCGAGGCCGCGGCGCAGCGCGCCACCGACGCCGCTCAACCGGCCCGAGCGGCGTCAACCCGTACGTCGTCACGAGCATCTGCAGGACGTCATGGACCGCTACGTCGAGCATCGTCCGCCAGAAGGACGAGCTGGAGACCGGCGATCGTCGAGCTCGAGAAGCTCAAGCAGCGAGGTCGCGCAGGTGAAGGCGCCGGGCGCCTGCGCAGTACAACCCCGGCTGGCACGAGGCGCATCGCGCTGCAGCTCGCTGCTGATCACCGCCGAGGCGGTGACGCGCGCCGCGCTGATGCGCGAGGAGAGCCGCGGCGCGTCACACCCGCATCGACTTCCCGGGCGAGCGCGAGGAGTGGGTGAAGGTACAACGTCGTGATCGAAGAAGGGCGCCGACGGGCAGATGGAGGTCCGCAAGGAGACGCGCCCCGAGCCGCCCGCCGAGCTCGCCGAGATCGCCTACGCCGACGCTCGACGAGCTCGAGGGCCCGGGCGCGCCGGCGCCGAGAAGGGAGCGTGACGATGGCGCACGCGCACCTTCCGGGTCTGGCGCGGCGACAACGAGCGGCGGCGAGTTCCGCGACTACGAGGTCGAGGTCGACGAGGGCATGGTCGTGCTCGACGTGCATCCACCGCATCCAGGCGCACGCAGGCGCCCGACCTCGCGGTGCGCTGGAACTGCAAGGCCGGCAAGTGCGGCTCGTGCAGCATGCGAGATCAACGGCAAGCCGCGGCTCGTCGTGCATGACCCGCATGGACACGCTGCCGCGCCGAGGGCCCGATCACGCGTCCAGCCGATCAAGACGTTCCCGGTGATCAAGGACCTCGTCACCGACGTGTCGTGGAACTACAAGCAGAACAAGCGCATCCCGCCGTTCACGCCCGCGGCCGCGCGACGCCGACGGCAACCACCGGATGTACCAGGAAGACGTCGACCGCATCCAGGAGTTCCGCAAGTGCATCGAGTGCTTCCTGTGCCAGGACGTCTGCCACGTGCTGCGCGACCAGCGACAAGCAAGGACGAGTTCGTCGGCCCGCGCTTCATGATCCGCCTGGCCAGCCTGGAGATGCACCCGCTCGACACCGCCGACCGCATCCCCGAGATCCGCAACGACTTCGGCTCGGGCTACTGCAACATCACGCAAGTGCTGCACCGAGGTCTGCCCCGAGCACATCAACATCACCGACAACGGCATCATCCCGCTGAAGGAGCGCGTCGTCGACCGCTTCTACGATCCGATCGCCCGCATCCTCAACGCCCTCGGCGGCGGCAAGAAGAAGGAATCGGCGCCGGCGCTCAAACCTGAGTAACCCACCGACCGTGGAGTTCGGGTTACGGTAGTCGGCTCCCGTAAACCCGTCGCACCGGAATAGCGGCGAGATCGACGCCATCCAGGCAGCGGACGTTCACGCTCCAGCCGGAGAACGGGAGCGCGCCCTCGGCCTTCTCGTCGCGCGTGCGATCACGCGGCCGCCGGAACGGCAGGATGCCGCAGGTCGGGCAGAAGTAGTCCTCGGCGGTGCGCGTGTGCCACTGGTAGAGTGTCAGCTCCTCCAGGGGCGTGAGCAGCCGCACCCGCTCCGCGGGAACGCGGTGGATGAGCGCGCCCCGCTTGCGGCAGATCGAGCAGTCGCACACCCGCACGTGATCGAGCTCGAGATCCACCTCGAAGCGGACCCGACCGCAGTGGCATGAGCCTCGGTACGTCTGCATGCGCCCGTCGGGTCGTTCTACATGGTGGTGACGTGCTCAGTCGGCTGATGCAGCGCGGCGGCAATGCCGGGCTCGCCGAAGAAGCCGCGGACCTCGGGGCGAAGAAAGTACGCGAGCCAGAGGGCCATGACGGCGCTGCGGGAGACGTAGTAGGCAACGCCGTGTCGTCGGCTCACCCAGCAGAGCGCGACGATGCCGCTCACCGCCGCAAGGACGCAGGCCAGGCCGAGCAGGATGCGAAGGAACTTCACCGCCCACCGCCGCCCGCCCCAGAGGCCGGACACCATCGGCGCCACACCGGCGACGCCGACCGCCGTGACGAGGAGTCGTGCCCCGTCGCCGTGCCACACCGCCATTGCCAGGACGGCAGCGAGGAGGATTGCCAGCCAGATCGCGGTGATCGTCACGGCACGGGCCGCGCCATCGCGCCCGCGAAGGTCGGCGCGTTGCTCACGTCCCTGCACCATTCGCCTGGAGCAATCCCGCCATTCCATGTCCAGCATACAGGCGGCTTCGCGCCGCGCAGCCCCAATTTGCACCAGCGAACGGTGCTCGGTGATGTCGGCCGCCGGCATTGATGGAGTGCGCAGCTTACCGTCGCAAAGCCAGGAAGACGTCCCCTGTGTGCGGGTCGACCAGCAGCGCACCGTCAAGGTCCCAGCCCTCCGTCGGCCGGTAGACGAACTCGACGAGATACCATCTCTCCGCTGTTCGCCGGACCCTCGAAGGCGTCCCCCAGTCGATGCCCTGCCCTCGCAGGAACTCAGTCGCGAGTTGCGTTGCCTCCCGCTCGGTCCGCACGGACTGTGGCGTCGGGTTGCGATGCGCCCGCTCGATCAATGCCGTGTGATAGGGCTCCAGGCCCGTCGCGCGCTCGCCCTGAGCCTTCGTCTCTTCGGCGTGCTGCGCCGCGGCCGCCGCCTGTTCCGCGGCGACCTCCGTCCGCACCGTCGCCGCCTCCAGGCGCTCGAGCACCGACGTCAGCTCCGGCGAATTGTCGCTGCTCGTGGAACATCCGCCGGCAACAACCGCCAGGGCGAGGATGCGAATCGTTGGCCGGTACTTCACCCTTACGTCCCCCGCTTCCGCGCCGTGACCTCGATCTCGATCTTCATCCGCGGATCGGCCAGGCCGGCGCAGATCATCATCGCCGCCGGCCGGATGTTGCCGAAGTGCTTGCGCAGAACCGGCCAGCACAGCGGAAATTCGGCGGCGCGGGGCAGGACATAAGTGACGCGTACGACGTCGGCCATCGTCGCACCGGCCTCGCGCAGCGCCGCGGCGATGTTCGCCAGACACTGCTCTGTCTGTTCCACGACTTCGTCGGCGATGGTCATCGCGGCATAGTCGAAGCCGGTCGTGCCCGACACGAAGACCCACTCGCCGTCCACCACCGCCCGCGAGTAGCCGATCTCCTCTTCAAAAGTGGAGCCGGAGCTGATCAGTCGACGGGTCATCGCCAGATCTCATTCGAGTGCCAAGACTCGGCTTGGCGCGCGTCCATTCGCCTCATTCGCGTTCTTCGTGGAATCATTCGGCCGTCGCTCGGCGCGACGATAGCGGCCGCGCGGAATGCGGTCCAACCGTCTTGTCCATCGGCACGCCAACTGCGGCTGCGACCGGTACGTCGACGGCAACCTGCGGGAGGTGATTGCAATGCGCCGTCGGGGATACGGCCGCGCGGGAGCGCGGCCCTCCATTCGGGGATTGGACGGATCGCTACTTCGGGTCTGGCCGCTTGATCGGCAGCGGAAGCGGATCCGCGCCGGTGATCAGACGGGCACCGCGATTGAAGGTAAAGTACATGAACGCCCACTGCACCAGGACGAGTAGGCGGTTCTCGAACTCCACCAGGTACAGCAGATGGATGAACAGCCACGCGAGCCAGGCGAGGAGGCCGGAGAAGCGCACGAAGCCGAGGTCGGCGACAGCCGCCGAGCGGCCGATGGTCGCCATCTTGCCCTTGTCGCGGTAGCGGAACGGCGGATGCTCGCGGCCGGCGATGCGGGACAGGACGCGCCGCGCCGCGTAGCGTCCCTCGGCCATCGCCACCGGGGCGACGCCGGCGAGCAGCGCGCCGTCCTGCTCGAAGTGCACCATGTCGCCGATGACGGCGATCTCCGGATGACCGGGCAGGCTCAGGTCCGGCTGCACGTGGACGCGGCCGGCGCGGTCGATCGTCGCGCCCGTGGCAGTGGCGAGCTGCCGCGCCAGCGGTGACGCTGCGACGCCGGCCGCCCAGAGCACGGTGCGCGTCCGGATGCGCTCCGTGCGTCCGGCGACCATCACCGTTACCGCGTCGGCGTCGATCGCGGTGACACTGGTCTGGAGCCGCACCGTCACCCCGAGCCGCCGCAACGAGCGGCTCGCCGCCTCGGACAGGTCGGGCGTATACGGCGGCAGGACGCGGTCGGCGGCCTCGACCAGCAGGATCTGCGCATCGCGCGGGTGGATGGCGCGGAAGTCGTTCCTCAGCGTGTCGTTGGCGATCTCGCTCAACGCCCCGGCGAGCTCGACGCCGGTGGGGCCGGCGCCGACCACCACGAAGGTCAGCCACGCCTCGCGCTCGCGGGCGTCGGGCTCGCGCTCGGCGGTCTCGAAGGCGAGCAGGATGCGCCGGCGCATCTCGGTGGCGTCCTCGATCGTCTTCAGCCCGGGCGCCAGCGGCTCCCACTCGTCGTGGCCGAAGTAGTGATGCGTCGCGCCGGTGGCGACGATCAGCTCGTCGAATGGGACCTCGCCGTCGCTGAGGCGGACGACATGCCGGTCGACGTCGATGTCGACGACCTCGCCGAGCAGCACGCGCGTGTTCTTCTGCTTCGTCACCACGGCGCGCAGCGGCGAGCCGATCTCGCCCGGCGACAGGCCGCCGGTGGCGACCTGGTAGAGGAGTGGCTGAAAGAGGTGGAAATTGCGCCGGTCGATCAGCGTCACGTCGGCCGCCGCCCGCTTGAGCGTCCGCGTCGCATAGAGCCCGCCGAAGCCGCCGCCGATGACCACCACCCGGGTTGCTGCGTCCGCCACGTCGAGTACCCTACCATTTCATGTGCACCGCGACAGACGGGGTCGCCACAGATCCCGCCAGCGCCGAGCTCTTCATCCGGCGCTCGCGCATCGACGCCCCCGCCGACGCGGTCTTCCAGTGGCACGCGCGTCCCGGCGCCTTCGAGCGTCTGACGCCGCCGTGGGAGTCGGTCCGCGTCGTCGACCGCCGCGGCGGCATCGAGGACGGCGCGCGCCTCGTGCTGCGGATGGGACGCGGGCCGCTGGGCATGCGCTGGGTCGCCGAGCATCGCGACTACCTCCCCGGCGAACAGTTCCGCGACGTGCAGACGTCCGGCCCGTTCGCGCAGTGGGTACACACGCACCGCGTCGAGCCCGACGGTCCCGACGCCTGTTGGTTGGAGGACCGCGTCGAGTACGCCCTGCCCTTCGGCGGCCTCGGCGCATTGGTCGGCGGCGGGTTCACCCGCCGCACGTTGGCGCGCATGTTTCGCTACCGGCATCGGCTGACGGCGGCCGACCTCGCCGCCCACAGACGCGCACAAGGAGCAGGTACGATGAAGATTCTCGTCACGGGGGCGAGCGGGCTGATCGGCGGTACGCTGGTTCCATTCCTCACCACCGGCGGACACGAGGTGGTGCGCCTGACGCGCGGGCGCAAGCGCCCCGGGACCGCGACCTGGGACCCCGTCAAGGGAACCATCGACCGTGCCGCGCTGGAGGGACTCGACGCGGTGGTCCATCTCGCCGGCGAGAACATCGCCGGCGGCCGCTGGACGGCCGGCAAGAAGGCGCGCATCCACGACAGCCGCGTCAACGGTACCCTCCTGCTGTGCAACACCCTCGCGGCGCTGGAGAAGCCGCCGACGGTGCTGGTGGCCGCGTCGGCGATCGGCTTCTACGGCGACCGCGGCCGCGACATCGTCGACGAGGACAGCGCCCCGGGCGGCGGTTTCCTTGCCGACGTCTGCAAGGAATGGGAGGCCGCCACGGCGCCGGCGTCGGCACGCGGCATCCGCGTCGTCAACATGCGCTTCGGGGTCGTGCTCTCCGGCAAGGGCGGCGCGCTCGCCACCATGCTCCCCCCATTCAAGGTCGGCCTCGGCGGACCGGTCGGCGGCGGCGCGCAGTACGTCAGTTGGATCGCGGTGGACGACACCGCCGACGCGATTCTCTTCGCCCTCACCACGCCGGCGTTGTCGGGACCGGTGAACGCGGTCGCGCCGAACCCGATACCCAACGCGGAACTCGCCACTACCCTCGGCAAGGTGCTGTCGCGCCCGGCGATCGTGCCTCTGCCGGCGTTCGCCGTCCGCCTGCTGCTCGGCGAGATGGGCGACGAGCTGCTGCTGTCGAGTACGCGTGCCGAACCGCACCGCCTGAGCGCCGCGGGGTTCGAGTTCCGCTTCGCCCAGCTCGAGCCGGCGCTGCGCCACGTGCTCGGACGGTAGGCGACCTGAACCGCCAAGGCCGCCAAGCTCACGCCAAGACACCCTTGGCGCGAGCTTGGCGTCCTTGGCGGTTCAGTATTTCGGCGCGAAGAAGACGACCAATTGTGGGTCCAAGCGTCAGGTGTGCCGTTCCACGAGATCCCACTTGTTGCCGTACAGATCGAGAAACACGACCACCTGACCGTACGCCTCCCGGCGCGGCTCCTCGACGAAGCGCACGCCGCGGGAGCGCATGTGGGCGTAGTCGCCAGCGAAATCGTCGGTATGGAGGAAGAGGAAGACGCGGCCGCCGGTCTGGTTGCCGATCGCGGCGCGTTGCTCATCCGTCGCCGCGCGGGCGAGCAGCACCGCCGTCCCCGAGGCGGGCGGCGCGACCACGACCCAGCGCTTCCCACCGCCGAGGGGAGTGTCCTCGACGAGGGCGAAGCGCAACGCATCGGTGAAGAACGCGATGGCCTCGTCGTACTCGCGCACGACCAGCGCCACGGCGGCGATCGACCGCGCCATCCCCTACTGCCCCAACACCTGCAGCCGCCGCTCGCGCACGAGCAGGAACAGCGGGAAGGCGCAGGCGAACGCCACGGTGAAGGTGAGGACGGGGTAGATCCACCAATGGCGCATCGCCAGGCGGCGCGCCTCGGCGAACGAGAACGCGAAGAATGCCAGGGTGCCGATCAGGAGGTCGTTGGTCAGCGAGCTCGCGGCGTTGTTCGCATACCCCCCGCGCACGAAATCGATGACCCCGAATGTGCCACCGGATTCCCGCATGAATTGCAGGTTGAAGTACCAGGTCGCCAGCAGACCGGCGACCGTCAGCGCCGCGAAGAGCGCTTGCCGCCCAGCGGATGTCATCTCGCGTCTCCCCCTTTCACACGTCAGACTCGCGCGCGCGGATACCCGTCGGCAAGCGCCGCCGCGATGACGCCCTCGATGAACTCGCCCTTGGCGTCGGCGTAGGCCTGGTGCGACGCGGGATCGGTCCCCGAGAAGCGCGGGGCCAGATCCGTCTTCAGGCGCGCATACGCCGCGGCGACGTCGCGCTGCGCGCGCAGATGGTCGCGGAAGGCGAGCGCGCGCGTCTCCTCGCTGCCGCCCACCTCGACGACGTGCACGTGGTGGCTGTGCGGCCAGGTCGGCGGGCGATGAAAGTACGGGCAGACGTCGTCATCGGCGTGCGGCACATGGATGTAGCCGAGCTGCTCGAGCGCCCTCCGGTAGCCGTCCATCGGCTGCACGACGGCGACGGAGATCTGGATGTCGATGACCGGCTTGGCCGCCAGTCCAGGCACCGAGGTCGAGCCGTTGTGCTCGATGCGCAGAGCCACCGGCCCCAACGCCGCCGCCAGCCGCCCCCGCTCACGCGCGAACACACCCGGCCAGGCCGGGTCGTAAGGCACGATCGCGAGCGGCGCCATCCAACCGCAGACGGGTGCCGCTCAGACGCGCGGCGTCGCGCCGGCCCACATCAGGTGCGACATCCCGCCCACCTTCAAGCCGTCGGTGCGGCCGGCGAGGTAGCGGCCGTTGATCTCGTCCGGGACGACGTCCTCGGCCACAGCGAATCCCAGCTCGCGCAGCTCGGCAACGAGCGCGGCCGGCTCGAAGGTGCTGCGCCACGGCTCGCCCGCGTTGCTGACCTTCTCCTCCAGCATGGCGCGCACCGCGCGTTGCGTCGGCGACAGCAGGTGCGGGGCAAGCGAGTAGTCGAACACGACACCGCCGCCGGCGCGCGTCGCGGCGGCGACGTAGCCCAGCGTGGCGCGGATCGCCTCCTGCGTGAGGTACTGGGTGACACCGAGCCAGGCGAAGAGCGCGCCCGCGTTCGCGTCGAAACCGGCGGCGGCGAGCACGTCGGGCAGCGCCTCGCGTTCGAAGTCGATGGCGGCATATGTCACGTGTACCGGGATGGCGATGTTCGCCTCCGCCAGCCGCGCGCGTTTCCAGGCCTGCGTCGACGGATAGTCGACCTCCCAGACGCGCAGCGGCAGCTGCGGCGTCGGGTCGCGATACGCGAACGTGTCGAGACCGGCGCCGAGGATCACGTACTGGCGGATGCCCGCCGAGCGCAGATGCGCGAGCTGGTCCTCGGTGAACCGCGCGCGCGCGGCCATGAAGGCGCGCAGGTACGACGACACGCGGCTGGTCTCGAACTGGGCCGGATCGGCGCGCAGCGCATCGGCCATTTGGGGGCCGAGGATCGGAATCGCCAGTGGATCGCGCAGCACGGGCGGCTGGTCGAGCAGTTGATGCGCGGCGCGGCGGAGCGCGACGCGGTGGGCCGTGTGACTGGGCTCGGCGGGGATCATGCGTAGGTCATATCATGCCGCGATCCTGAGACACCGCCAAGGGCGCCAAGATCACGCCAAGACACCGTTGGGCCGACGCTGCCCAACACCAACGGCAGATACGGGCGTCCCTTGGCGAGATCTTGGCGTCCTTGGCGGTGTCAGGATCTCTTCGGCCGCCGCTTCGCACCTGTCGTCGTCCGCACGGTCGACTTCGCCCCACCCGGTGCCTCGTCCGCCAGTCGGCGTCCCTGACGCACGGCCGCGCGCAGCAACGCTTGCAGCGCCGGTGCACGCAGGTCCGCCACGGCGGCGATGCGGACGTGGCGGATCTTTGCACCCGTGCCGACCAGCACGCCCGTCGGATCGGCGAGCTCGGCACCGCGGTTGAAACCGAGGTTCACGTACTTCGAGTAGCCGGCGACGTGGCAGAACGCTTCCTTCAAGCGATCGGAGAACGAGTAAGCGGCGCTCACCGCGTTGTACGCGTCGTAGATCAGCTCGTTCGCGTCCGGCGCGGCCGCCAGCACCGCGGCACGGGCGGCGAGGAAGAGCGTCGTGATTGACGGATCGAACGCAGCCAGGAATGCGCGCAGCTGAGCCGGCGGCGTCCGCACCCCGGGCATGGCCGCTCAGCGACCTATCGGCCGCGCGCCGCGCCGAGCGCGTCCGCGATCACGGCCGCGAGCTCGCGGATCGCCGCGCCGCCGTCGCCGCGATAGGTGGAGCCGTGCATCAGCGCGAGCGTGCGCGGCTGCAGCGCGGCGAGGCGCAGCAGCGTCGCGTCCGTGTACGGCGTGTACGGCATGTCCTTGGCCATGGGTCCGTCGAGGCCGCCGAGGATCGCGTCGCGCGCCCGATCGACCACGCCCGTCTCGTTCAACGGCTCGGGATCCCCGGGATGGAAGAACAGGTCGGAACAGAGCAGCGAGCGCTCCGTCTCCTCGACGAACAGACCGGCGTCCCAACCGTGCGGCACCTGCGGCGTCGCGAGGAATTGCAGCCGACGGCGACCGGTGGCCAGCACTTCGCCATCGGCCAGCACGCGCGGCGGGCGATCGGCGAAGTCGTTGACGCTGACGGTCGCGCCGACGAAGCCGCACACCGCCGTGGCCCGAGGCGCGGCGGCGAGCCAGCGATTCAGGGCGCCGCACTCGTCCGCCTCGAAATGGCTGAAGCCGATCCAGCGCACGGTCGAGGGGTCGATGACCCGCGCCACCGCCGCGGCCGTCTGGTCGAAGGCACTGCGGAATCCGGTATGGATCAACACCGGCTCGTCGTCCCTGATCAGAAACTGGTTGAACTGGATTCCGAAGTCGGGATGAAACGCGGAGATGCGAAACAGGTCGGGGGCGACTTCGTCGACTCTGGCCGCCATGGGTCCTCCGCTGTTCGTGGCTCAGGCGGCGTAGCCGCCGTCGATGTGCAGGCCGGCGCCGGTGATGAAGCTGGAACCCGGGCTGGCGAGGTAGGCGACGAACGCCGCGACCTCGTCGGTCGTGGCGTAGCGCTGGAGCGCGACGAAGCTGCGCGCCTGATCCGCGAAGGCGCCGACGGCGGGGTTCATGTCGGTGTCGATCGGCCCGGGCTGCACGTTGTTCACGGTGATGCCGCGCGGACCGAGATCGCGCGCCAGGCCTTTGGTCAGCCCCGCCACCGCCGCCTTGCTCATCGCGTAGAAGGATCCGCCGGCGAACGGCACATAGTCGCTGTTGATGCTGCCGATGTTGATGATGCGGCCGCCGTCCGTCATGTGGCGCGCCGCCTCCTGCGTGGCGACGAAGAGCCCGCGCACGTTCACGGCCATGATGCGATCGAAGTCCTCGAGCGTGAGTTGGTCGAGCGGCTTCACCACCAGGGTGCCGGCGTTATTGACCAGGATGTCGAGGCCTCCGAACGCGTGCACCGTCCCGGCGACTGCCGCCTTCACGGCAGCGGGGTCGGCCGCGTCGGCCTGAATCGCCAGGGCCCGCCCGCCGGCGCCCTCGATGGCGCGAATGACGTCCGCTGCCTTCTCGGGCGAGCTGCTGTACGTCAGCGCGACGCTCGCCCCATCCGCGGCCAGCCGCCGGGCGATCGCCGCGCCCAGGCTGCGCGACCCGCCGGTGACCAATGCGACCTTGCCCGTCAGTGTTGCCGTCATGCGATCGAGCCCCTCCGTCACAATGCCTGGGCGGCGCCGCGCAATCGTAGCGTCTCCAGCGCACTCCTACCGACTACGAGGCCGCCTGCGTCGCCGGCGTCTCCGGCTCCACGCGCTGCCACGTGTCGTCGGGATTGAACGTACTGATCGCATTCGCCTTGGTCGCCGTGTCGGGACCGAGGTCCTTCTGGTAGATCACGCCGTCCTGGTTGACGATGAACGTCATTACGCCGGAATTGTCCCAGATCGCCGGATAGGCGATCAGCGCGAAGCCGCCCAACATCTTGCCCTTGGCGAGGTAGTCGTAGGCGCCGCCCGGCGCCGCCGGCCCCTGTGCGGTGAGGATGCGGAAGTAGTAGCCGTGGAACGCCTCCTGCACGCCGCTCTTTCCCTTGTATCCCTGCGCCCGCGCATGCGCGAAGCCGGGTCCGAGTGGGCTCGGCTCCTCGTCGCCGGTGGTGTCCCAGTAGAGGCCGTCGCGCGTGCCCGGCGCGCTGGCGATGCGCCCGGCATAGTGCAACAGCGGCGACTTCTCGGGATTGCGGTCGTAGTACTCGCGCTGCGCGTCGACGTACGCGAGCGAGGCCTGGATCACGGACAGCTCGTTCTTGCCGATGCGGCGGCTCAGGATCTCCTCGGCGCCGGCGGCGGCGTCGAAGTGCCAGCCGGCGTCGGCCTTGACCAACGGAATCGGGAACGGCCACTCATCCGTTCCGACCTGTAGGACGCTCTGACCGTCGTTGCCGGCGACGATACCGTGCGCCTCGTCGTACTCCGCGAGGAAATGCTCGCGGGCCTGCTGGTCCGCCACCGTATCGCCGGATTTGAGGAGCGGCAGGGCCTTCTGGCCGAGCACGGCGAGCATGGCCTTGAGATCATCGGCCTTGACCGCCGCGTAGAGGGCCGCCCCCGCCTCGTCCGGTGATGCAAATGTCTTCGGCGCTCCCGAAGCGGCGAGCGCGGGCGCCGCCGTCAGGGCGAGCAGCACGCCAAGGTATGGGATCATCGAGCGACGGACACGAGGAGGATCTGCGATCATCGTCTGCTCCTGTCGAGTGGGGCACGGTTCCTGTGCGATGGGCATGTGATCGTCTCGCGCACGGTCAGCGGCGTCCGCCACCGCGGCCACCACCACCGCCACCGCGGCCACCACCACCGCCACTGCGGCCACCGCCGCCACCGCCGCCGCTGAATCCCGAAGCGCTCTGGCGGCTCTGGTGCCCGCGATTGGAGTCCGCCCGCGCCTGCTGTCCGTTCCCCATGCCCTTGAACGCACCGGGATTCTGGCCCCCGCGGTCGGCCTGACGCTGCGGCTGCGTCTGCGGGCGGTTGGACGCCATTTGTCCGCCGCCAGGCTTGCCCGCGGGTTGTTGCCTCGCACCGGCGCCGCCCTGGCCGCCGCGCCCCGCCTGGGATCCGCGATTGCCGGCCCCCTGCTGGCCTCCGAGGTTGCCGGCGCTCTGTCGCCCGCGCCCGCCGTCGGCGCTCTTCTTGTAATCGTTGGCGGCGCCCTGCGACAACTGCGTGCGGCCCTGCTCGGCGCGCCCGCGGAACGCTTCGCGCGACTGGGCGTTGTTGCTGACGCCCTTGTTGTACTTCTGTCGCGTCGCGTTGTCGCGGTACTGGACGCCTTTGCGGTGGTCGACGTTGTGGTTCCAATTGCCGTTGGAAATGTTGGTTTTGTTGAAGTTGTTGTAATTGTTGACGTTGATGTTCACGTCGTTGTGTCCGCCGTACCCGCCCCAGCTGCAGTTCCCCCACAAGGCCGCGCCGACGGCCATGCCGACGCCAAACGACAGCACCGACGTCGCCGCGACATAGCCCGGCGGATAGTACGAGTACGGCGGATAGGCCGGATACGGCCAACCGCCGTAGACGACGGTGGGGTTGTAGGTCGGTACGTAGACCACCTGCGGATCGGCCGGCTCGATCTTGATGATTGTCGGCGGCGGCGGCGGCTGGCCCTCGACGGTGACGTTCTGCTGGACGTTCGCCGGCGCCTGCTCGACCGTCACGGTCTGCTGTTCCGTCGACTTCAGGTTGCCGGCCTCGTTCGCCTTGGCGCGGAGGCGCTGGACGGCGTCCATGACATCGCTCTGCTGCGCCAGGAACGCATCGCCGAGCTTCTGCGTCCAGTCGAGCTTGTCGTTCATCATCGCCAGCACCGGGGGGAACGCGGTGAGCGACTTGACGCTCGCATCCCACGACTGCTGCTGGAGCGCGTCCTCCAGCGCCTTGTCTTTCAGATTCGGGTTCGCCTTCTGCCAGCGCTCCGCTTCGACGATCTCCAGTGGATATGTCGACGCCATCAGCACCTGGGCGAGCAGCGGATCCGGGTAGAGCGCGATCGGCGCGACCAGTTGGTCGAGCTCCTCGGGCTTGAACAGCGGCGGTGCGGGGGCAGCCGCGGGAGCCGCCGCCGGTTGCGCGTCCTGCGCCACCGCGCGCCCACCCGCGCCTGGCAGAGCGAAAAGGGCGACTATGACGAGAGTCCGCAGCCTGAACTGCTGTTGCATCGACATCCTCCGATCACCTTTCGGATCGCTCCGCCGGTCAGAAGCGTGGCCATAACACGCGGGGTGCCAGGCGCCTACCGGCCCAGCGCGGCTCGCCTCGGCGCGAGTGACCAACAGATCGCCGGCGGCGTCGCGCGGCGGCGTCATCGATAGCCGGTCGGATCGGCGGGTTTGCCCGGATCCTGCACTTCGCGCACGTAGCGCCATGCGTCGGGCTGCGAGCCGTCGAGGTCGGTGAAGCCGTACACCTTGGCGAGCTGGCCGCTCGACAGCGACTGCCCGCTCCAACGCGCCACCTGTGGATCGGCGGCCAGATGCGCGACGGCGCGGCCGACGTAGCGCGGCGTCTCGGTGATGACGAAGTGCGGTTGCCTGGCGATCGCGTCCCGCCAGTTGGCTTCGGCGACGCCATAGTTGTCGAGCATCTGTTCGGAACGCAGCCAGCCGGGCGTCAACGCCAATGCGGTACACTGATGCGGCCGCAGCTCCTCAGCGAGCGCCCACCCGAGGCGTGTCACCGACGTCTTGGCCAGATCGTAGAACATCGACACGCGGTAGTTCGTCTCGTTGTAGTCGGCCGTGCCGTCCGTCATCTCGACGACCAACCCACCCGGACGCCTGATCAGCAGCGGCAGCGCGAAATGATTGGTGATGAGGTGCGTGTCGACCGCGAGCCGCAACATCCGCAGCCCGCCCGCCAGCGGCTGCTCCCACACCGGGACCTGCCATTTGATGAGAAAGTCCGCACCCCACACATCGTTGACCAACAGATCCAGGCTGCCGCGCTCGCGTTCGATGCGCGCCACCAACGCCGCCACTTGCGCGGGGTCCAGGTGATCGACCTGCACGCCGATGCCCTCGCCGCCCGCGTCGCGGACCATCTCCGCGGTCTCCTCGATCGTCTCGGGACGATTCAATTCGGACGGCTGCGCGCGCGTCGTACGGCCGGTGCAGTAGACGGTGGCACCGGCCGCGCCCAGTTCGATCGCGATGCCGCGCCCGGCGCCGCGTGTCGCCCCCGCGACCAATGCCACCTTGCCGTCGAGTCGGTTCTGCATGGCGCAGCTCTCTGACGCGTTTTCGGCAGGAATTGAAGCCCTCGGCCGTACGCCCAATGCACGGGCGGACTCCATGCCGAACGATGCGCACAGCTGACGTCCCGGAACGCCACACGAGCGCAGCGGCTACGGACCCAGGGTGCGGTAGTACACCGTCGTGTCGCAAAAGCCGCCCTTGGGCAGCAGCGCGTAGTCGGGGATCACGCCCACCCGCACCCAGCCGACGCGCTCATACAGGCGCTCGGCGGCGTCGCTGGCCGTATCGAGCACCAGCAGCGTCTTGCCGCAGTCGCGCGCCGTCGCTTCCGCGGCGCGCAGCAGGGCTTCGCCCGCTCCCAGCCGGCGGGCGCGGCGATGCACCAGCATCTTCGACAGATCGGCGCGGTGCGGCTGATTCTCGGGCTGGCCGAGCAGCAGCTGTACGGTGCCGCAGACGCCGCCCGCGTCCTCGACGACCAGCAGCGCGCGCTCGCCCGCGGCCACGCCCGCGGCGACCCGACGCCAGAACGCCAGCGCGCGTGCGCGCGACAACGGGTGCATGAAGCTCACGGAAGCACCGCCCTCGACGCAGTCGATCAGGACGTCGGCGAGCGCCGCGAGATGCGCGTCGTCGACCGCGTGCAGGCGGCGTGGAGACCACGCAGGCGCGCTCATCGTCGCGCCAGCGTGTCGGATGCGATCACCACGGCATAGCGCGTGCGCCGGCGCGTGGGGTTGTGGAACATCGTCGGGCGGTCGAGGTCCATGGCCAGACAATCGCCTTCGCGCAACCGATGGCGTTCCGTGCCCAGGGTCACGTCGATCGCGCCTTCGAGCACCCACACCTGCTGGAACACCCGCACGTCGCGGCCGCCGGTCTCGAAGGCGACGCGGCCGCCGGCCGGAAAGTGTACCTCGACGATCTGCATCGGTTGCCGCACTCCGGGCGGCGAGACGTTGCGCCGGCGGTAGCCCGACGCCGGGTCCTGCCACTCCGGCTGGTCGGCGCGCCGGGCGACCGGCCCGCGGAGCGCGGTGGCGCCAGCCGGCCCATCGAAGAGCGACGCCAGCGTCACGCCAAGACCGCCGGCGAGCTTCTCCAGCACCACCGCCGTCGCCGTGCTCTCGCCCCGCTCGATCAGCGAGATCATCGAGCGGCTGACGCCGCTCTTCCCCGCCACGGCATCGAGCGAGAGCCCCTGGGCGGTGCGCAGCTCACGCACGCGCTCGGCGATGCGCGCGTTCAGATCGAAGCCTGCCTCTGTCATGATGGACCTTCTTGTCCATTGTCATGGATGGTCGGCTTTGCCCACCAATTCCCTGAGCACGTTCCGTTCCCGATTGGAGGGCCGCGCTTCCGCGCGGCCGGTCGCGCGGAAGCGCGACCCTCCAGGCGCGGGATCGATCGACCAGCCGAATTGGTGGGCAAGGCCTGGATGGTCAGTCAATCGTCGCCAGGCTGCCCGGGATCGTCGGGTCGCCAGGGCGGCTGCCCATCGAACGTTGGAATGGCGGGGTCCATGGCGTCCCACGGTTTGCGATTGCGGGCGAAGATCGTGACGCCGGGTTCGAACGCGGAGGAATCCTCCATCGTCCCGAGCGAAACCGTGACGAAGCCGGGCATGCCGCTGTTGCGCCCGAGGATCGGGCTCCCACAGGTCGGACAGAAGACGCGCGTGACCTCGTTGCCGGCCTCCGAGCGCAGCGTGAACTCGCGCACCGGACCCTCCAGGCGAAAACGATCCGTCGGATACATCGCCCCGGTCAGGTGCCCGGCCCCCGTCAATCGCTGACAGTCCTCGCAGTGGCAATGCGCCACGATGACGGGGGCTCCCGTGGTGTCGAACCGCACGGCCCCGCAGAGGCATCCGCCGCGATGAATCTGATCCTCGCCAATGGTCATGCCTTCCCCTCCCGCTGCCGCGTCCCGGCCCCGATTTCGCCCGCATGCGTGTCGGCATCACGTCTGTGGTCCGCACATGCTCCACAACTCAGAGCTTTCCCTGGGCGAGGAGCTCGATCGGATCGAGGAGGTCGACGGTGCCGAGGTAGCCGCCGCCGGATGCGATCGCGTCGTGCGCGGCGTAGCCGAGCAGCTCCTGCGACCGCCGCGGCAAGGTCCGCGCGACGTCCGGCGGCGTGCTGAGATAGTTGTTGTCCTCGGTCCGCAGCCAGCCGACCACGAAGCTCATGTGCATGCCGCGACGCCAACGGTCCAACGTCGCGTTCCGCCCGCCGGCGTGGATCGTCGAGCCGAGGTAGACGACGGCCGAGCCCGCCGGCATCTCGGCGTAGGCGAGCTCCTCGGGCCGCGGCTGACGCTCGCGATCCCAGCGGTGGCTGCCCGGGGCGACCACGGTGGCCCCGAGCTCGGCGGTGAAGTCCACCAGCGCGATCACCGAGGCCAGCTGCACCTCCGGGTGCGGCCGCGGCAGGTGGACCCACACGTCCTCGTCGCGATGCAGGATCTGCTGCTCGGCGCCGGGCCCGCGGTCCATCACCTGGGCCACGTTCAGTTGATAGCGCGCGCAATGCGGCCCGAGGACGGCATCGCAGATGTCGGCGTAGAAGGGATGACAGAGGATCTCCTCGCCGAAGATGCGCGACCGCGTCGCCACGCCCGTGATCTGCCGCACCCGATCGCCGTAGAAGAAATCGATCACCGGGTTCAGGTAGGCACGCACGGGGCTCACCTGTTCGAGGAGTGGGTCGAGCTCCGCGTTGAAGCGCGCGAGGACCCCGGAGGCGAGGACGCCCTCGACGATCACCGCACCGTCCTCGCGCAGGGCCGCGACGATGTGTTCGCTCGGCTCGCTCGCGGCCAGCCGGGGGATGCTCGCGCTCACGTCGTGTCCTCCTAGGCAGCTCGTAGCTCTTCGCGCGCGATTTCGCATCCGGCGAGTCGCTTGGGCAGGAGCCCGATGCGGAGAGGCTTCACCAACGCGATCGCTCGGCCACGCGCACCGTCCGCGCCAGCGCTACTTCGACTGCGCCGCGTGGGAGATCGCGTCGCCGACAAATGCCTCGACCTGGCCGAGCGCGCGCCGGGTGTAGTCCTGCTCCTCGCCATGGGGCAGGACGTACTAGAGCGCATCCACGGCCGCCTGCCGCCCCGCGCCAGCCCAGATGAGCCACGCCGCCAGGTAGTGCGCGGCCAGGCATCCTCCCGCGCTCGCCACTTGCCCGCGCGCATGGAACGGGGCGTCCAGGACGCGGTACCCCGCCGCCTCGACCCATGCCTGCGTCGTCCGGTCGGTGCACACCGGCGCGCCCTGCAGGAGCCCGAGACGGATCAGCACGAGCGCTCCCGAGCACTGCGACGCGATCAGCTGACGCGCCGGGTCGAGTTGCAGGCGCGACATCACCGCCTCGTCGTCGATCACCTCGCGTGTCTTGCGACCGCTGCCGATGATCACCGCGTCGGCGCGGGTCGCGAACTCCAGCGGTTGCTGCGCGCGCACGACCACGCCGTTCATCGAGGTGAGGACCTCTGACGGGCCGGTGATCTCGGCGCGCCATCCGGGCAGGCCGACGCGGTTGACGATGTGCGCGGCGACGAACGAATCCAGCTCGTTGAATCCGTCGAACGTGACGACCGCGACTCTCATGCGCCAGCCGGTTTCTCGCTCACCGCACCAGCCCCGCGCGATGATCCGGGTAGACCACCGTGACCAGGTGCTCTGTGCCGCGATGGGTTGCGTTGACGAAGGCGGTTCCCGATATCGCGCAAGGCCGGTCGGCTCCATCGCCTTGCTGGGTGGTGGCACTCCCGGTTCATCCCGCCACTTTGAGCCCGTGGCGCGCGCCGACTTCTGCAAGCTTTTCCAAATCGGGATCCACCGGCGCCACTTCCCGAGCCAAGTCGGCGAACATCCGCGAGGCGCCAAGTCGCGACGTCATCGAGATCATCTCGGCGCCGCCCGTGCCGAAGCGGAACCAATGCACGGTGCCGGCTGGAAGATGGACGAGGGTACCCGGCGCCGCCGTCGTCGATTCGGCGCCGATGCCGAAATCGATCTGTCCCTTCACGACATAGAAGGACTCGTCCCAGGGATGAGTGTGCGGAGGCGGACCACTGCCCTCGGGCCCACGCTGGAGGAAGATCTCATACCCTTCCGTCGCTTCGCCCGATGCGAGCACGGTGATGTGTTCGCCCACGAGATTGAGCGTCGGTGCGTAATCCTCCGGCGTGACCACGAACGCTTTTGGAGCCATCTTCGTCCCCTTCCCACCGCTGGTCTGCAGAGCCGCCTACCGATGGGCATCAGTTGCAGCGCGCGGCGCCGTCAGCAGCATGCCGCGGTTGCACGTGGCAGCCAACCATCTCACCCCTCTGGCAAATGCGCATGAGCGCACGGGCACGTTCACTCTCCGCGGCGGTCTGGATGAGAAAGCCGTGTGAGAAGGACCCGAACGGATAGACGCCGAGCGTCCCGTCTGGACGCGCGCGGAAGGCGCCCTCGACGTGACGGTTCACCAATGAATGCCAGCGATCGGACAGGGACATTGCGCGCTCTGCCAAACGACCCGACGCTGAGCGCCGGCCCGCACGCAGCGCTCGGCCGGGATGACCAGTCGCCGGGGCGTCCGCTCCGACGTCAGGTTGGACGGCCGCGAATTACTCCGATGGGGGACCTTCTTCCAAGCATGGCAGCCCGTCCGCAAGCTTGACCCAGCCAAGTTTGTGACTCGTCCAGACGTGGGCGATGGGCGGAAACTCGTCCGGATCGTCGAGGCTGCCGGTGGTAACGTCGATCGTCGGCCCGTAATTCGTGGCCCAGTAGGTCAACGGCGTGCCGCAGCGCCCGCAGAACGTTCGCGTCACCGGGGGCGACGACTTGAAATCGACCGGCTTGCCGGCAATGAACGAGAAATTCCCCGCCTCGAGATGTAGCCACGGCACGATCGCCGCTGCGGAGGCCTTTCGACAAGTCCGACATTGGCATGTCCCGCTGGCGAGCGGCTCACCCTGGATACGATACCGCACCTCGCCGCACAGACAGCCGCCTTCGATAATCCGGGTCATGAAGTAGCTCCTTGTTGTTGGGCGTCTAGCGCTTGGCGATCAGCCGCGCGGGCCGCCCCCGGCCGCCGACCGTCGACCTGATCGGCCTCGCGGCCCGCGTCGCCCGCAGTGATGTTAGACGGCGGAGCCTGAAGGTCCGCAGTCGCTGCAAGGCTTCGGGGATTGTCTCGACGGCCCATCTGGGGGCGATGGGTCAGAGGCGCCTGAGCAGAACGGACCAAAAGAGTGGTTCTCGATCGAAGCCACGGGGTTTGTCGAGACGACAGGTGCGAAGATCCATTATTTCGAAGTGCCTACCGAGTTCGCTTCGGAGCTCGTCCTCGGCAACGACGGGAACGGGGAACTCGGGCTCCTCGGCAGCACAGAACGCCAGTACGAAAAGAAGACTCCCTGATCGCGAAAGCCTCGTGAGCGCGTCCAGGAATGAGTCAAGGTGGTCTCTCCGCGCCAGGTGATAGCAGCCGCGATCGACGAGCACGTCGAAGGGTTCTCCGATTCCGTGGAGCTCGGTCACATCTCCCGCGATGAAGCGAACACGCTGTTCGGCTGGGTGATCGGACGCCCGTTGCTTCGCTGCCGCGATCGCGGTCGTCGATAGGTCCACGCCGACCACCTGAAGCCCGTGCTCGGCCAGAAGCAGCGTTTGAACGCCGCTGCCGCAGCCAAGGTCTAGGACGGTCCCACCCCGTGGTAGATCGCCAACGCCGAGACGCCGTTGGATTTCTGAACACGGCTGCCCGGTTTCCCAGGGAGCGGTGCCATTCCGATATTCGCTCTCCATCCGCTGCTGAAATTCCGAGGAGGCCAATCCGTGCTCCCGTCGTCGTCGAGTTGATGATCGCCGTCTCATCCGCCCACCGCCTGGCGCTCACCTGCTGCCGGGGGCCGCAGAGAGGAACGAGCGCAGAGGCTGCGGCAGTCAGGTGCAGAGCTTGGTTCGGCGGTATGTCTCACTCGCCATCAATCCTTTTAGCACGGAGCGATCGCGGTCCTCGCGAGGACTGTCGTACAGCATCTTCTCGAGCCTCCTTGGAGCCAGCACCTCTGTGCGACGGAGTTCCAGGGCTGGATGCCCCAGCGGCTCACCTTCGACAGTCTCCCCCCGAGCGAGATCTGGCTCGAAGCGCAACGCCCATAACCTTTGTCATCCGGATCGCGGTCCCGCGCCAGTTGGATGCTCACCGCCTCGCGCGCATCGAGTTCGTCGGCTACGTCGGCGACCGAGCGGACTACCGCCCCGGAGGCACGAATCCGTCAACGAGCACGGCAAAGCCCTCCGTCGCGGCGAGGCGCAGAGGGAGCACCTCCTGGTATGCTGGGGAGTTGTACCAGGCCATTGCGGTGTCGCGTGAGTCGAACTTGATCACGATCGTCCGCGGCCAAGGCGCGTTCCCTTCCACTACATGCGAGTGCTCATCCGAAACTACAACCTCGGGACGGTAGGGTGCCAGCGTCTCGAGCGCCTTCGATACGTACTCTTGCATCTTCTCCGCGTTGTGAATGCGGTTGTGCCACACAAAGTAAGCTGCCATGGGTTCCCCCTCTTTTCTGGAATGGTCGCCATGCGCATGCGACCGTGGTCTGAGCCGCCGAACGCCTGGCGCTCAGCCGCGCGGGACGCGACCGCGCCAGCGTGCCTGAATCGAACCTCGGATTCGAGCCAGTCACGCCCGGATCCACTTCGCCCGTCCAGTACGTCGTGTCGGGCTGGTTGACCGCTCATCCGAACGACTGTGGCAGCGCGGTGCTCGGAGCTGGTCGACGACGATGGAGGCCCTCGCGCGCGGTCTGGCCTTGAAACTCGCACCGCAAGCCACGGCATGGCACCCTCCGGAGCCGGCCGGTGGATGCGGCCGCCGATCGGAGGACGACATGATCACGCTCTATGGCTTCGGACGTATCTTCCCAGAGGGGCACGGCGAGACGAAAGACCTCTGGGCGCAGTGGGCGCTCGAGGAGATCGGGCTGCCGTATCGAGTCCACGCGCTCGACCACACCGGCGGCGAGCTCAACAGCGACGCCTACAGCCGGATCAGCCCCTTCCATCAGGCGCCGGTCATCGACGACGACGGCTTCGTCGTGGCCGAGTCGGCCGCGATAGTGCTCTACCTCGCCGAGAAGGCCGGCAAGTTGATCCCGGGCGACGTCCAGGGCCGCACTCGCGTCGTCCAGTGGTGCTTTGCCGCGGTCAGCACCGTCGGGACGACCCTGGTGTGCCTCGACCTCATCGAAATGTTCGACAGCGGCAAGGCCGCACACAAGCTCCACGCGGAGATGCCCAAGCTCGCCCGCCGCTGGCTCGCCGACGTCGAGCGCCGCCTCGAAGACCGCGAGTGGATCGCCTGCGCCGATTTCACGGTGGCCGACATCATGATGGCCTGCGTCCTGCGCGGCATCCGCAAGACCGACGTGATGGAGCCCTTCCCGAGGATCAAAGCCTACTACGAGCGTTGTCAGGCCCGCCCGGCGTGGCAACGCACCCTTGGTCTCTACGCCGAGCGACTCGGCGTGAGCGTCGACGACATCCGCTAGAGCGTAAGTTCTCGTCACGACGGGGCAGCGCAGACAGCGCGAGGAGTCACACACGTACGCACGCCGGCCCCGCAAGTCCTCGACAGGGCGGCCACCAGTCGTTCCAACGCCAGCGGTCAGCCGCGCCAGCCGCTCTCCGACGTGCCGGACTGTCCGTTCGGCCCGGCGGCCGGCGTCGGCTGCAGCGGCGCAGTGAGGCCGATCCTCAACAACAGATCGTTGCTGTCAATGTCGGCCGCTTCGCCTTTGCCTCCGCGAACCCCGTCTGCACCGAAAGAAGTCAGCTGAAATCGCTCGCCATCGACGGTGTAAACATCGACATGTCCCCACGGATCGATCGGCGAGTGATCGAGGTACTGAGCTGCGACGAGGGCCCCGAGCCCTTCATTCGGTGCCGGCAAACGGTCGCGGTCCCGTCGAAACGATTGGACCGCATCAACGATCGCCATCACGTCGGCAATCGCCAATACTCGACGAGAGCCGCCGCTGCAGAGGCTGGCTGATCCACACAGTCTCATCATTCCGACGGAGGCGAACGCGACGACGCCTACGCCAATACCGAGCCTCACGAAGACGCGGCAAGAACGTTCCTTCAGCATTGCCTAGTGCACCGCCGTCGTCATTGAATCAAGATGACTCTTCGTCGTCCAATGTGGCATGGGACGGCGGCGGATGGTGGTGGAGCTGACAGCGAAGCAGCGGCGTGAGCTGGAGCAACTCGCGGCGAGAGCAACCGACGCGGCACAGGTGATTCGGCGCGCGCACGTCGTGCTGTGGAGCGCGGACGGCGTGGCGGGCACCGAGATCGCGCGCCGCCTGCAGCTGTCCGCCGAAGCGGTGTCCCGCATTCGTCGGCGGTTTCTCGCGGGCGGCGTCGCCGGACTGAGCACGCGGCCGAAGGGCGGGCGCACCGATCATGCCGTGCCGGGCGCAACGGTCGAGCGCGTGATCGAGTTGGCCATGGGGCCGCCGCCGGCGGGTCGCAGTCGGTGGACGACGCGCCTGCTGGCGAAGGACGTCGGCCTGACCAGCGGCTGCGTGTCCGATCTGCTGCGCCGCCACGGCCTCAAGCCGCATCTGGTGCGGACGTATAAGGTGAGTCGGGACCCGGAGTTCGCGGCGAAGGTCCGCGACATTGTCGGGCTCTATCTGAATCCGCCCGAGCACGCGATCGTGCTCAGCGTGGACGAAAAGACCTCAATCCAAGCGTTGGAGCGCACGCAACGGCCGCTCCCCCTGCGCGCGGGGCGCGCCGTTCGCCATACCCACGACTACAAGCGCCACGGGGTTGTGGATCTCTACGCTGCCCTCGAAGTGGCCACCGGGAACGTTCTCCATCGCGTGACCGACCGGCACACCGCCAGCGACTTTCTGAAGTTCATGCGCCAGGTGGTGCGTGCCTATCCGGACCAGGAGCTGCACGTCATCCTCGATAATTCGTCGACGCATGGGACGCCCGCCATCCGCGACTGGCTCACCGCGCATCCGCGGGTGCACTTCCACTACACGCCGACGAGCGCCTCGTGGCTCAACCAGGTCGAAGGCTTCTTCGGCATCTTCGGCAAGCAATCGCTCAGCGTGACCGACTTTCCGTCGAAGAAGGCGCTCCGCGAGCACATCGCTGCCTACATGCGCGCCTGGAGGAAGCACCCCGCACCTTTCGCGTGGACCAAACCCGCCCAGGCGATCATCCGCTCCCACCGCCGGATGCTTGAGCGCATCTCGACGGCGGTGCACTAGTCACGATGGCTGACAGCTGAAGAGGTGACCTGCCTCTTGCCGTCGTGGGTTACGCTGACCGTCGCCGGTTGGCGCAGAGCCACCCCGCAAAGGAGGCAGGTCATGAGCGCATCTAGCATGTTCATCGGGTTGGACGTCCACCAGAAAACGATCGACGTGAGCATTGCCGAAGACGGTCGCAGCGGACGCGAGTGGCACTTCGGCACCATCGGCGGCGATCTCCGCGCGGTCGACCGCGCCGTCGACACCCTGTTCGCAACGAAGCGACGATTGCACTTCGTCTACGAGGCGGGGCCGCCGAGAAGAGCACGCTCTCAAAAGGGACGACTTCGCCGTGCTCAAGTCGGTCGGCAAGGACACGCAACGCCAGCGCCTGCGCCTTGGCCTGCGCCTGCTCCTGGCTGTCTCCGTACACGTGAACACCAGGCAGTTCGGCCACCTCGGCGATCCACCGTCCGTCGTTCTCGCGGTCAATCTGGACGCTGAAGGTCATGTCCGGAGAATATCCGGTCTTCGTCTCGTGGCCTAACGCATTGGCGATCACCCGCCGGCGCAGAATGCCGCGCGGCAAGGCGCGCTGCTCAAGCCGGTCGGGTCCATCGCCTTGTTAGGCTCTGACCACAGAGATTTCGCCGGCCGACGCGGAGGAGATTGCGGCGAGAACCTGCGATACCAAGGGACGCAGATCGTCGATGCTGTTGCTTCGAGCCGCCATGACGACGACCGCGAGGTCCACGCCAGTAAGGTACTGCTGGAACTCGATCCCCTGGTCCACGGTCAGGAAGACATCGAACTGGACCGCAGCGCGTCTGAGGAGGAGGCCGTTTCGCGTCCCTGCCCAGCCCAATTCCGCCACCGTGCGGACCTCATGTCCTGGCAACTCACCGCGCAAACTCCGCGGAACGCACTCATCCAACAGCACGCGCACCGGATTCCAGATGGCGCTTTGCTTCCTCGAGCGCCGCGACCGCCTGCTCTCGCGACACGCTCGGAAAGTCGTCGAGGAACTCGTCAAGAGGATGCCCGGCCTCGAGGTAGTCGAGCAATGCTTTCACTGGCACGCGGGTCCCGACGAAGACGGGAGTTCCACCGAGAATCTCACGATCGATGTGAACCACGCTCTCCTTCATGGCTGTCAGGCTACCACCAGCGGCCGAGCGAGCCTAACGCCTTGGCGTTCAGCTGCGCGGGCCGCTGCCCGCCGCCTCCCGTTGGCAGATCGGCCCCGCGGCCCGCGTCAGCTGCAACGCCTTGTTAGGCGCCTGTCCCGAACAGCTTCTGGAACAACTCACGAGCACGCCTCCGACCCTCTGCGGTCACGATGACCGACTTCGCCTTGCCTCTTGGATCGCCGATCAAGCCCTTGGAGTGTAGCCGTTGAAGGGCGTCCCAGTCATGCCCCTTCCATGCCCGCGTCTCCGGAGGGTGCTCGAACATCGTCAGCCAAAGCAACGCGAGGACCGCTTCGTCGACACGATCCGGATCGTACTCCATGTCGTCGTCCATCGTGTCCCCGCCCCTCGCCGTCATCGACCACTCCTTCGGATCGCGACAGACGTTCCCAGAATGACGGACGGTGCCTGCCGGTCACCAGCGACTCCCACCGGTATCAAATTGTGGACGACGTCATCAGTGAAGGCCGTAGGATCAAACCCGACCCAATGGTCCTTCGGTGTGGGATAGATCTCTGAGAGCATTCCAGCGTGAGCGTTGCTGGGCCTGTAGTAGTAGATTGCCTCGAACGAATGCGGTTCTTCGGAGCACCCGTACTGCATCAAAGCGATGGTCGTGCCGTTCGGAACGAAGGCCCAGTGCGTCAGGTAGAGTAATAGCGAGATCTTCTCGCAACGCGCGACGCCAGCGTAGCGCTCCGACTTTTTGTGGATGTTGTCCACGATCTCTCGCGCCATCTCGTACGGCCGGTACGACCCGGCCGCTGACGCATAGGGACCATCGAGCGGAGCGACTTCCATCAGCTCCAGGTAACGGCACGAACCATCGCCATCCAAGCAGAAGTCGAAGTCATCAGTGGGATTCTGTGCAGCGCGAACTCCACGACTCAGAATGCCTTGCCAAATGGCTGTCCCGAGGAATCCCTGAACGACGCACGCCTCAATCTCTTCTTTGGTCTCCGGAAAGGGAATCCGGTTCCACTTCAGATCGAGACTTGCCGCCCCATCGTACTGGACCTCGAATGGTCCAGTGCGCCCCGAGGGCTTGCGTACTCTTCCACCCATCGCTCGTTGCGCCTAGTCAACGCTGGCGGTCAGCCGCGCGGGCCGCAGGCCCGCGTCGGCTGCACCGGGAAGTTAGCCGTTTCGCGGTTATGGTGCATCGCGAGCCTGTGGGGAGTCGCAAGACGGCAAGTGAAAGTAGTCTGCCGCCGCAGAAGGAACGTTCGCGATGAGCGAACTGGGGCCGGGGCCAGCATGAACGATGCGACCGGATCGACCAGGCGAGACCAAGAACGCGCCGATGCCAGCAGCTTCCCGCTTCGGATCAATCTCCTGGATGTGACCATCGTCGACGACCGCAATCTTATCCGCGAAGACCGTCTGAACGCTCACACCCTGAGGCCCGAAGCACGCGCCGCACCTATCGAGGGCCATCTGAAGATGCTCAAGCGCCGAGGCGAGGCCGTCATCGCGGTTGAGTTCCGCGTCTGTCACCGCGGGGAAATATCCGATGATGACCGGTCCGGTGATCGCGATGCGACGATTCGGTTCGGGTGTCGCCGCAGAACGATCAACTGTCGCGCATCCGCCAAGTAGAATTGAGGCGGCGATTGGCGGAAGGCATGATCGCCAACGGCTCATGGGAGACGGCTAACGCCAGCGGTCAGCCGCGCGGGCCGCGACGCAAGGCCTCCCGTTTTCCGTTCGGCTCCGCGGCCCGCGTCGGCTGCAGCGCCTTGTTAGGCAGCCCTCCGATACGACGAACGGCCTTGGTGGTGTTGAGAACGCCACGCAACGCCGCGTTCACCGCAGCGTCGGACGGAAATGCCGCCGCGATCTCGGGCTCAAGCACGACAATGTTGCTCCCCTTGCGGAGGCGCGCAGCGTACTTTCCCCGCACCCCACCTTTCATCGATGCGAAATCGTATTCGGGAAGGAGATCGTCCTTCGTGCGGCTACGTTTGCTCATAGAAGCCTCGTTCGCGGCGTGTCGCGCGCCGCGCGCTGATCAATCGAATCGTGTCACCCCGCTCAGTATGCGCCACCACGAGCAGATGTCCCAGAGCTGAGAGTCCGATCGTGACGAAGCGCTGCTCGCCCTCGGAGGCCGCGTCCGGAAAGCTCGTCGAGAGCGGATCTTGAAGGACGGTCGATGCCTCCTGGAAGCTGACGCGGTGCTTCCGCAGGTTGGCGGCCGCCTTCGCGCGATCCCACTCGAACTGCACCGCGCCACTCTACGCTGCGATCCGAAGCCTGCCTAACGCCTGGCGCTTGAGGCGCCGGCCCACAACGCACCGCGAGCAAGAGCACCGCTCAAGCCTGTCGGCTCCAAGCGCTGGTTAGACAGCGACGTCAGATCTAGCCGCGATTCCGCCGGCGAGTGGGTCCACAGCCGGTTCACGCGCCCTCCCCCGCCCGTCGAAGTCGATGCTCGAGCTTCGCGATCAGTTCCCGTTCTCGAGTCGTCAGGCCACATGCACACGTGGCCGGGTCCAAAACTGCTGGGCCGGTTGCTTGGAAGGCCGGGCAATCTGGATCGTGTTCTGCGTAGGAACCAAGGAAGGTCCGCAGTTCGCCAACCAGTGGATCCTCTTTCCTTCGACGTTCCATTGGCCTGTCTAACGCTTCGGCGATGACCCGCCGGCGCAGGAAGCACCCCGGCGAGCAGCCTGGCTCAAGCCGGTCGGGTCCATCGCCTTGTTAGGCGACGTGCTGCATCTTGTTCGCGAAGTCGCGTCCCGAGGTCGGTACTGGCAGTGGCCGGCCTTCGCGCTCGTAGAGGGCAATCGCGTCGTCGACGATCTTGCAAAGCTCGTCGAAGACTTCCCGCTCGTTGGCCCCGTGGCATCCCCCGAAGATCAGCCCCGGCGAGCTCCCCACGTAACACTGGTCCTCTTCGGACCACTCAACGATCTTCACGTAACGCGCGCTCTCCTTCATCTCTTCGACTCCTCGATTGCGAGTTCCACAGCACGAACCTGGTAGCGCTTTGCATCATCGCCCAGATTCCCCGAAAGCACCACGGGCTTGTTGACGTGCTGATGGACAAAGTTCCGATGGCTGCCCTTGCCGCCGCGGTTGACGAACCCCGCACGCTCAAGATCCGCGATGAGCTCTCTAACCTTCGGCGGCACCGACTGGCCCCTGAGGCGCCTAACGCGGGCGGTCAGCCGCGCGGGCCGCAGGCTCGCGTCGGCTGCATCGGGAAGTTAGATGCCTTGCCTTTGCCATTGGGTGAACGCGTCTACCCAGCCAGCCGTCCGCGGGTTCACAATTCCCACCCGCAGCTGCTCCGTCCCGAGCTCGATGAGCGCGCTTTCGATGTCCCGCCTGGCGTCACGCCCCAGGTTCATCCCTGCCTGGTCAGCGATCGATCCGGCACCTCCCCAGAGTTCGTTCGACCGTAGGAATTCATCGAGTCGCTCGTCGGTACGGGAGAAAGTTCGAACCGTTGTGGCCAAGTCTGTTTCGTCAGCACGCTCTAGCGCAGCGACGACTCGCCCCAAAAGCTCTTTGATTCGATCGCTGCGCATCTAACGCCAGCGGTCAGCCGCGCGGGCCGACACACGCCGGTTCGGGCTGTCCGCTCGGCCCCGCGGCCCGCGTCGGCTGCAGCGGCTTGTTAGACGTCTGCATTCTTCCAACCGCACGGGTGGCCCTCATTCTTGAACCGGACCCGGCCGCGGTGTCGCTGTCGGCGTGCAGGGGCGTGCGAGAATGACGTACGGCGTGCCGTTAACGATGACTGTCTGACCGGGTGTCACTGGGCATCCCTGATAGATTCGATCGTCAGGAGTCGCGGTCGGCGTGGGGCAACCGGTGACTGGCGTCCCGTTGATCGAGGAGACGCAGAAGTTGGAGATGTGCGCGTCCGTGGAATCGTCGTTCCCACAACCCGCGATGACCGACAGCACGACAAGCGTTGCGAACCCGGGTGCGCGCATGCTGCAGAATAGGCTGCAGATAGTGTGCGCGCCAAGAGCAACCATGGCCCCGTGTCGCCTAACGCTCACGCTGAGCCGCCGGCGCAGTCAGGCTCGCGATGATTCGGGAAAGCCAAGCCGGTCGGCTCCAGCGTGTTGTTAGCGCCGGTCGCTCGGCAGTGAGGCGGTGCTGTTCATCCGGCGGCCCGCCGCAGAGCGCTCTCGACGGGCTGCGGCAAGTCCAGAGACAGGAAGAACTTCTGAGGGTAGAGGTAATCCTCCCCCGATTCGTCTATGACGCGGAGCAGTCCGTGCGTCTCGGCCTCGGCATCAGTCAGCGCCTGATAGATCTTCCGCAACTCGAGTGAGGCTGGATACCCCGTGTTGCGCACGCACACGACAAACCCCTTCTTCCGTCCCGCTCTGCGCGCCATCGTCGTCACCTCAGCAAGCGCTTGATCTTGATTTCCCTTCTACCAATGCCGGTGGCCTCGTACCAATGCACTTCGGCTTCGCAGAACACGCCGTCCGGCATGCGCACCGTCGCGACGCCCTTCCGCTTGCGCCACCGACCGCGACCGTAGCAGCGTCGCAGCCGAACTCGATCGCGGACGGACGGCCCAGCCGCGATCGTCTCCGGATCGCGAAGCGGCCCGACAATCTCGAACTCCATGCGCTGGGAGCGCCTCTACCACCGGAGCCTTTGTGGCGCTAACGCCTTGGCGATGACCCGCCGGCGCAGGATGCGGCGCGGGGAGCAGCGCGGCTCAAGCCGGTCGGGTCCATCGCCTTGTTAGGCGGCGGCACTCGCCTTGGCTCGCTCGTGGAGCGTCTCGGGCGCGATGTCTGCGCCATTCGGCCACGTCACCGTGCCCCCCTCGAGGAAGAAGCGGCGGAAGTACGCTTGATCCTTGAGCGGTTGAAATACCGGCCCCTCAAGCCACGCCGAGAAATCGACGGTCTCTTCAACCCCGTCGTTGAAGACGAGATGAATCTGGAAGTTGCCACGGTATTCAGCGCGGATCACCGCTGGAAGAAACGCCATGCTCAACCTCACTCCAGAGGGGCGATTCGCTCAAGCGCCTCGCCTTCCTGCAGGCGGTCCCAGTTGGCCTGTAGCTCGGTTCGATGCGCCACCGCCCACTCCTTGATCAATCGCCGCGCGGTACGAGACGAGAGTGCCCCAGCAAACAGCTTCCCTTCAAGCGTGAACGTGGCCTGCTGCCCCTGGTACTCCGCGTGGAAGTGGGCGACCCCGTGCTCGCGATAGAACATGCGGATGACGATGCCAAAGAAGACGGATACGACTGGCACGACTGCATTCTACCGCGCGCGCCCTGAGCCGCCTAACGCCAGCGGTCAGCCGCGCGGGCCGCAGGCCCGCGTCGGCTGCAGCGCAATGTTAGACGCGCAACGCAGCGTTCGCAGTAGCCGGCCGCGCTTCGATTGAACAACGATCTGCAACTCGGCATCCACGAGGAACATGACGTAGGCGCCGCCCGTGCTCTCGTACTCGTCCGTGCCTCGCCGATATCGAAGTGGCAACCGGCAGCATCGAACGCCAGCCGCACGCCCGATTCGCCGCGGGGGCGAACGCTGAGCCTGTCCTTGGAGCCGGGCCCAAGGATGCCGATGCTCTCGGAGAAGCCAGCGCCATAAAGAACCACATTGGAAAGCGCGACGGTCGATTCATTGCTAATCGCAAACCATGCGTTCCGCGCACAGACGCACCAGCAGCTGCCGCAGAGACAATCCCCGATGAGACCTGCGTAGCGCTCATGCGCCTAACTACAATTAGGCCGCCAGCCTAATCCGGAGGGGGCGGCGGGCGTGGCGGCGTATCGAGGAACTGTCCACAGCGGCTTGGTAGATCGGTTCCGACGGCTCTTCAAGCGGTTAGTTGGGTCTGGCTCAGGCGGTACTTGCAGCGATTAGACTGGCGGCATAGCTCCGCGAGCCGCGGGCGCGAGGCGGTCAGCCGGGCTCTCGACGGCGCGGCCGCCGCGGTTGAGGACGTGGGTGTAGATCATCGTCGTGCTGACGTCGCGGTGGCCGAGCAGCTCCTGGACGGTGCGGATGTCGTAGCCGGCCTCCAGCAGATGGGTGGCGAAGCAGTGGCGGAGCGTGTGGGGGCCGACGGGCTTGGCGAATGTCGCGCGGCGCGGGCGGCGGCGTGGATGGCGCGCTGCAGCACGGATTCGTGCAGGTGATGGCGGCGGCGTGCGCCCGAACGCGGGTCCGCGGACAGCCGGGAGGCGGGGAACACCCACTGCCAGCCCCACTCGCGATCGGCGGTCGGGTACTTGCGCGGCCAGCGCGTCCGGGCAACAGGACGCGCGCCGTGGCCGGCGGCCAGGTCGCGGCCGTGCAGCGCGGCGACACGCGCGCAGATGCGCGCGCGAGCGGCTCCGACGCTCCGTGCCGGCAGCATGGTCACGCGGTCCTTGCCGCCCTTGCCCTCGCGCACGTCGATCTCGCGGCGCGCGAAGTCGAGGTCCTTGACCCGCAGGCGGTGGCATTCCATCAGGCGCAGACCGCCGCCGTAGAGAGCATCGCCATGAGCCACGGCACGCCGTCGAGCTGCGCGAGGAGCGCCTCGACCTCGACGCCGCGTCGAGCACGACCGGCAGGCGCGCGCGGCCGCTTGGCGCGGACGAGGTCGTCGAGCCAGCCCAACTCGACGCCGCAGGACCTCGCGATAGAGAAAGAGCAGCGCCGCCAGGGCCTGGTTCTGCGTCGAGGCGCTGACCCCGCGCTCGGTCGCCAGCGCGGTGAGGAAGGCGCCGATCTCGGTCGCGCCCATCTCCGCCGGGTGCCGCTTGCCGTGGAAGAGGATGAAGCGCCGGATCCAGCCGACGTAGGCCTGCTCGGTGCGGTAGCTGTAGTGGCGCGACGCGGATGGCGTCGCGCACCTGATCGAGCAGGCGGCGCGGGCGAGTGGCGAATGCAGATGGCGGCAACGTTGCCATGAAACCTCCGTCAGATGCGGGCGGGCCGCCCGCGCTCCCAGGGGTCAGCGGAAGTCGTGCGACTTGGGCAGGGCCGGCGGCGGCTCGTCCTCCGGCGTGACGCGCATGCGGTAGCCGTGGCCGGTCTGGCTGATGGCCTGCGCCGGCAGGTGCAGCGGCGTGAAGCGGCGGGCGCGGACGTGGATGACGTCGTCGACCCTCTGCACCGGGCCCTCGACCAGTAGCAGCGAGGCGGTGTGGATGATGGCTGCGGTAGCGCTGGAACAAGTCGGGCGTGACGACGGCGTTGCCGATGCCGGTCTCGTCCTCCAGAGTCAGGAAGCAGAAGCCCTTGGCGCTGCCGGGCCGCTGGCGGACGATGACCAGCCCGGCGACTTTCACCCAACTGCCGTCGCGGCGCGCGCGCAGATCGCGCGTCGCCAGCACGCCGGCCGTGCGTCAGATCGCCGCGCAGGAACGTCATGAGGTGTCCACCGGCGGTGAGGCCGAGGGTCTTGTAGTCGGCGAGTGTGCGGTCGAGGTCCGACATCTGCGGCAAGGGAGACGCCGCCACCGATGCGCGCGACGGCCGACGGAACAGCGGGTCGCGGGACACCGCCGCGGCCTGCCACATGGCATCGCGGCGGGTGAGCCCGAAGCAGGCGAAGGCGCCGGCGTGGGCCAGCGCTTGGAGCTCGTCGTCGCGCAGACCGGCGCGGTGGGCGACGTCGTCGATCGAGGTGAACGGCGCCGCGGCGCGCGCCCCCTCGATGCGCTGGCCGGCCTCCTCGCGCAGGCCGGCGACGTAGCGGAGGCCGAGGCGGAGGGCGAGCGCACCGCCCCACCCGGCCCCTGCGGGCGGACCGCCCGCGCTCCCGGCCAGGGACTCCATCGCGCACTTCCACTTCGAGATGCGTCACATCCACCGGCAGCACGTGCAGGCCGTGGCGCTGCGCGTCCTTCACCAGCGTCGCCGGGTGGTAGAAGCCCATCGGCCAGTTGTTGAGCAGCGCGCAGGTGAAGGCGGCGAGGTGGTGGCGCGCGCAGGTACGCCGACGCGTAGGCGAGCAGCGCGAAGCTGGCGGCGTGCGATTCGGGGAAGCCGTAGAGGGCGAACGAGGTGATGCTCTTGACGATCGTCGTCCTGCGTCGCGCCGCGGATGCCGTGCGCGCGCCATGCCGGCGCGCAGGCGCGCCTCGATCTCGTGCATGCGCGCCACCGAGCGCTTGAAGCCCATGGCGCGGCGCAGCTCCTCGGCCTCGCCGCCGGTGAAGCCGGCCACCGCCATGGCCATGCGCAGCAGCTGCTCCTGGAAGAGCGGCACGCCGAGCGTGCGCTTGAGGATCGGCTCGAGCGTCGGGATGCGCGTAGGTGACCGGCTCGCGGCCGCGGCGGCGGTCGAGGTACGGGTGCACCATCTGGCCGACGATCGGGCCGGGGCGGATGATCGCCACCTCGACGACGAGGTCGTAGAAGTGCTCCGGCTGCAGGCGCGGCAGGGTCGCCATCTGCGCGCGGCTCTCGATCTGGAAGACGCCGATGGTGTCGGCGCGGCTGCAGCATGTCGTAGGTCGCCGGATCGTCGGGCGGCAGGTGGGCGAGGTCGACGTCGACGCCCTCGTGCTCGCGGATGAGCGGGATGGTCTCCTCGAGCACCGCCATCATGCCGAGGCCGAGCAGATCGACCTTGATGATGCCGAGATCGGCGCAGTCGTCCTTGTCCCACTGCACGACGACGCGCCCCGGCATCGCCGCCGGCTCGAGCGGCACCACCTCGTCGAGCCGGCCGGCGGCGATCACCATGCCGCCGGAGTGCTGGCCGAGATGGCGCGGCAGGTTCTGGATGCGGGCCGACGAGGTCGACCAGCATCCGCACGCGCGGCGCCGCGCGGGTCGACGCCGCCGGCGCGCAGCTGCACGGCGAGCTCGTCGAGGTCGTCGCGGAACTCGAAGCGGTTGAGCAGCTTCGACAGCCGGTCGACCTGCGGCTCGGCGAAGCCGAGCACCTTGCCGACCTCGCGCACGGCGCTGCGCGTGCGGTAGGTGATGACGTTGGCGGTCATCGCCGCGCCGCGCGCGCCGTAGCGCTGGTAGACGTACTGGATGACGCGCTCGCGCTGGTCGCCGCTCGGCAGGTCGATGTCGATGTCCGGCCACTCGCCGCGCTCCGGCGAGAGGAAGCGCTCGAAGAGCAGCTCCATGCCGACCGGATCGACGGCGGTGATGCCGAGCGCGTAGCAGACCGCCGAGTTGGCCGCCGAGCCGCGCCCCTGGGCGAGGATGCCGGCCTCGCGGCAGAAGCGGACGATGTCCCAGACGATGAGGAAGTAGCCGGCGAGGTCGAGCTGGCCGATGACCGCCAGCTCGTGCTCGAGCTGGCGGCGGACCTTCGCCGTGATCGCAGCCGTAGCGCTGCGCGCGCGCCGGCTTCGGTGAGCGCGCGCAGGTGGCCGTTCGGCGTCTCGCCCGGCGGCAGCGGATAGTCGGGGAAGCGGTAGCCGAGATCGGCGAGGGTGAACGCGCACTGCTCGGCGATGCGCCGCGTGTTGGCGAGCGCCGCGCGGCAGATCGCGGAACAGCGCCGCCATCTCGCGCGCCGGCTTGAGGTGGCGCTCGGCGTTGGCGAGCAGGCGGCGGCCGGCGGCGTCGAGCGTCGTCTTCTCGCGCAGGCAGGTGAGCACGTCGAGCAGCGGCCGCCCGTCCGGCGTCGCGTGGCGCACGTCGTTGGTGGCGACCAGCGGCAGGTCGTGCGTGCGCGGCGGCGGCGACGAGGACGCGGTTGGCGCGCTCCTCGGCGGGGTCGAGATGGCGCTGGAGCTCGACGATAGAGGCGGCGCGGGAAGAGGCGCTGCAGGCGCGCGGAGCCACGTCGCCTCGCCGGCGAGGCAGATGAGGCCGTCGCTGCGGCCCTCGAGATCGCTCCCAGTCCACGACCGCCTCGCCCTTCGGCGCGCGCAGCTTGCCGTCGGTGAGCAGGCGGCAGAGGTTGCGATAGCCGGCGCGCTCGCCGACCAGCACGTAGCAGCTCGCCGCCGCCGGCCATCGTCAGCGTCGCAGCCGACGATGGCGCGCAGCCCCGCCTTCGCCGCCGCCTGATGCAAGCGCGGCGCGCCGTAGACGCCATCGCGATCGCCGCAGCCCAGCAGCGCGTAACCCAGCGCCGCCGCCCGCGCGACGAGATCCTCGGGCAGCGAGGCGCCGGCGAGGAAACTGAAAAGGCGCTGCGGCTGCGCAGCTCGATGTAGTCCACCCTGCCCCGCCCTTTTCACCACGGAGGCACGGAGACACGGAGATCGGAGTGATTGAGGAAGCGGCGAATACCCTCTTTCAAAAGGGGGACGTTGAAGTTGATCAGGAGGCCGATCTCTTTGCCGGTCAGGCGAAGATACGTGAGAATCTGAGCCTCGTGGACTGGCAAGAGCTTCTCAACCGCCTTGAGCTCCACAACCACTCGGTCGTCGACGACCAGATCGATCTTGAGATCCGTTCCGATAGCGATGGCCTTTGTACCGTAACGGAACTGGATGCTGGCGGGTGTACGGCAGTCCTCGCAACCCAAGCTCCACTGCGAGACATTCCTCGTACACACTCTCCAGCAGTCCTGGTCCCAATGCCCGGTGCACCTCAATCGCCGCACCGATGATTTCTTCTGTTGCCTGCTCCTCTTTCATCTCCGTGTCTCCGTGCCTCCGTGGTGAAAAACTCTTCAGTCGTACACGCCGTCGAGGAACCACTGCCCGCGAGCGCCGTCGTAGTAGAGGCGGTAGACGCCGCCGTCGGTGAGTTGGGCGTCGTAGTAGTCGCGGCGGAGGGCGTCGGCGGGGCGCCACCATTCGGCGTGGAGGCGCCAGGGGCCGGCGAGGGTGACGACGCGGCCCTGGCAAGGCGCGTCGCGGCGCGGACGAAGTCGGGCTGGTCGCGCTGGCAGAACACTTCCAGCTCCTGCGGCGGGCGCACGCGCGCGCACGCGCGAGCGGCACCGACGCCGGCGGCGCGGACTCGTCGCCGGCGCGCGCGGCCGGCGGCGCGTGAACGGCGCCACGCCGTAGGCGTCGGGCCGGTGCGAATCGACGACCTGCGGCGCGCCGACCGCGCCGGCGCCGCACAGCGCGCCGAGGCGCGCCAGGGTCGCGGCGAGCTGCGCCGGCTGCGGACCGGCGGGGCGGAAGAGATCGAGCTGCGCGGCGCGCAGGCGCTCGGGCACCGCCGCCAGGCGCACCGTCTCCACCGCGGCGCGCGGCGGAGGCGTCTCGAGGTGCACGCGCACGAGCGTCAGCAGCGCCTTGAGGACGTTGCTCGGCGCCGCCACCGTCACCGTGCGCTCGTCGCGGCCGTGATCGGCGAGGCCGAGCGACAGGCGCAGGTCGCCGCACACCAGTCCGCGCATCGCCAGGCGCGCCAGCAGGCGGTCGAGCAGGCCGCGCACGACGAACAGGAACGGCTCCAGCGCGTCGACGCCCCAGTCGAGCTCGGCGACCTCCTCGAAGTGCAGCGGCAGCGGCCGCGGCGCCAGCGGATGCGCGTCCTCGCCGCGCGCCCGCCGCGCCAGCGCCGCCGCCTCGGGGCCGAGGCGCGTGGCGACGGCGCTGGCCGGCAACGCCGCGAGATCGCCGAGCGTGCGGATGCCCCAGCGCAGCAGCGTCTCGCGCAGCGCCGGCGGCGGCGCCAGGAGATCGAGCGACAGCGGCGCCAGCACCCGCCACTCGTCGCTGGCCGGCACCACCGCGCAGCCGCCGCCGTCGCGCGCCGCCAGCTCGGCGGTGATCTTGCTGCCGGCGATGCCGATCGCCGCCTCGAGCCCGAGCGCCGCGGCGCGGCGCAGCGCTGCCCGCGCGAGATCGGGCTCATCGGGATGGAGCTCGCCGAGGCCATCGGCGTCGAACCACACCGTGCCCGGCGCGCCGTCCTCGACGCGCGGCGAGAACGAGTAGGCGACGTCGCCGAGCGCCGCGTGCGCGGCGCGCTCGGCCTCCGCCGACGCGGCGCGCACCGTCAGATCGCTGGCGATGGCGAGCGCCTGTGCCGCGCTGAGGCCGACGGCAACGCCGCGCTGCTGCGCCGGCGCTGACACCGCCACGAGCCGCGCCCGCGGCGTCGCCCCGTCGGCGATTGCCACCGCCGTCCCGCGCAGATCAGGCTCCGCACGCAGCCACGCCGCGAGTGGAAATGCGCAAACATGCAGACACGCGATCCGCATAAGACTTCACCACGGAGGCACGGAGACACGGAGACCGCGGCGATCGGAACCAGCCTCCGTGGCTCCGTGCCTCCGTGGTGAAAATTCTTTGATCCGCGCGCTCAACGGAGAGAGATCATCGCCGATGACGATGCTCACCAGACGTTCCGCGCTGCCGAAACGGCTGCGACTGAGCGCGGCGGTGGTGGCGAGGCCGTCGAGGAGGCGATCGTTCCAGTGGACGCGGCGGGCGTGCAGGCGCACGGCGAGCGCGGCGGCGGCGCCGGTCTGGCGGCGGCGGCCGAGGACGATGCCGGCGGCGTCGGCGCGGCGCGCGGCCTGCGCCAATCGCAACCAGGCGGCGCGCGGCACGGGACGGCCGGCGGACGCTTCGGCGCGGTCGAGATCGAGCGCCACCACGGCGAAGCCGCCGGCGCCGAGGATGAGCTCGGCGCACTGCAACGCGAGGCGCGGCGCCGGCGGGCGCACCCAGAGGACGCGCTCCAGCACGGCGCCGGCGCGCGCCAGGCTGGGCGGATCGAGCGCGTCGGGCAGATCGACCAGCGCCGCGACCGCGCCGGCGCGCGTCGTCGCCGCGATCAGCGCGTGCAGGACCGCCGTGCGCCCGCTCGACGGACCGCCGACGATCTCGCTCAGATGGCCGCGCGGCAGGCCGCCGTCGAGCAGCGCATCGAGCGCCGCGATGCCCACCGGCAGGCGGCGCACCGGCTCGATCGACGGCGCGCCGAAGCGCACCGTCCCCGGCAGCTCCAGGGCGGCGAGACGTTCCCGTACGGTGAGGGGCACGGGAGGAGTTTTCGCCTAATTTTCGCCTTCCGGCAACAGGCGATTCCGCGGGGGCCGCAGCGCGCCGGCGATGCGGGCGAGCCGCCGGCGCGCTCCCAGGGAGCGGCGCGGCGCCGAAACGCCTACAGCGGGAAGCCGATCGGCGTGTCGGGGCTGATGGTGACGGTGTCGGGATGAAAGGGCGTACCGACCACGACACTGCGGTACGGCGAGCACGAGCCCAGCAGCATCGCCAGGCCGGCCACCGCCAGGAGGGACATCCACCAACGGTTCGGTGCCATCGCGCGCATCACTTCCCCCCGAGCGGCCATTGCTGGACGACGACGCCGGCGCCGCCGGGATCGGCGAGGATCGCCAGGCTGCCGTGGCGGACGCCGGGATCCGGCGCGAACATCACGCGCCCGCCGAACTGCGTCGCCCGCGCGACCACCGCCCCAATGTCGCTGACGCGCACGTACGACACCCACGCGTTGCCGAGCGTCGGATCGGGCTTGCGCACCAGACCGGCGCGCGCCGTTCCGAGGAGCATGAAGTAGTCGTACGGACGGCCGTCCACCTGCTGGGTGCGCTGAAAAAAGCTCAACACCTGCTTGTAGTACGCCGCCGACGCCGCCGGATCGGTCACCCAGACCTCGTGCCACAGCCAGTCGCCGTACCGCGGCGCGGACTCCGCCGGATCGCCGTCGCGCGTCTGGATCATGCCGAACACGGCGGCCTGCGGATCGCGGACGAGGACGAGCTGACCGCGGTCGCCGACGCTGGCCGGACCGAACAGGATGGTACCGCCCGCCCGCTCCGCGACCGTCGCCGACCGCGCGATGTCCTCCACCGCGAACTGCGCGATCCACTGACTGCCGGCCGCCGCCTCGACGGTGGCGATGCCGCCGATCGCGTGGTCGCCATTGTGCACCAGCACGTAGCGGTCGGTGACGGGGGTGAACGTCCAGCCGAACACGCCGCCGTAGAAGCGCTGCGCGCCGGCCGGGTCGGCGGTCAGCAGATCGTGCCAGACGACGCGGCTCGGCGTGCGCTTGCCGGCGTCGGGAATCGGCGGCAGCGAGACGAACACGCTCGACGCCGAGGCGCAGCCGCCGACGAGCAGCGCCACGAGCACCCATCCGCGCACCGACCGCAGACGGTCCATCACGATTCCACCGCCGCCTCGCGGCGCGCCGCCAGCGCCGCCTGCACGCTGGCGACGTCGGCCTCCTCGAAGTTGATGCGGCGGAAGACGAACAGGCCGAGCAGGGTCACCACGCTCTGCAGCGGGCCGACCAGGATCACCAGCCACCACAGCGTCTTGGGATTCTGCGCCGTCTCGGGGACGAAGCCGACGACGTCGAGCAGCCCGCCGGCGAAGAACTGTCCGACCGCCACCGCCAACTTGAGCCCGAACGCCCAGATGCCGAAGTACGCGCCGGCGCGCTGCTCGCCGGTCTGCAGCTCGTCGACGTCGACGATGTCCATCGCCTGCGAGCCGAAGAGCGTCAGGCAGCCGGTGGCGGCGCCGGCGACGATCATGAACACCAGCATCGCGCCGAGTTGCCCCGGCTGGACGATCACCCACCCGAACGGCGCGACGCACCCGGTCCACAAGCCGACACGCATCGCCCGGGTCTTGCCGATGCGCTGCGAAAGGGCAAGCCAGAACGGAAACGACAGGGCGAACGCGACCCCGAACGTCAGCGCGATGATCGGAAACTGATTCTCGAGGTTGAGGCGGTACTTCACCACGATGATCTGGATCGCCGTGCCCATCGCCGCCGACACCGTCATCAGACAGAACGTGACGAAGATGATGCGGAAGTCGCGGTTGGCGAAGGTGTGCCCAAGGCCGTCCAGAAAATGGCCGAAGCTCGCGACCGGCAGGCGTTCGCGCCCGGTGTCCCGCACCGTCAGACCGGGGATCAACGCCGCGCCGGCGACGATCAGGCCGAGCAGCAGGCCCATGAGCCCGAAGCCCTCGCGCGGCGTCGCCGCGCGCGCCACCAGAAGCAGCGGGATCGAGGCGCCGACGATGCCGCCCACCAGGCCGAGAAGCGAGCGCACCTGTACGACGGCCGTGCGCTCATGGTAGCCGCGCGCCAGCTCCGCGCCCCACGCGAGGTAGGGAATCGTGAAGATCGTGAACGAGGTGTAGAGCGCGAGCCCGACCGCCAGCAGATACCACAACAGCCCGCTCTGGCTGAGCGACACCGGCGGCGAGAACATCAGATAGAGGAAGAAGCCCATCGGCACGGCGCCGAGCAGGACGTAGGGCCGCCGCCGCCCCCAGCGCGAACGCGTCGTGTCGGAGAAGTAGCCCATCGCTGGATCGGTGATCGCGTCCCAGCCTTTGGCGAGCAGCATCATCGCGCCGACGGCGGTGGGGCCGACGTGCAGCGTGTCGGCATAGAAGAACAGGAGGTAGCGGTTCACCACCTCGTTCTTCAGATTGGTTCCGAGCTCGCCGAAACCGTAGCGGATCTTGGTGCCGACCGGCACCTCGCGAACAGGCATGCGACCGCCACCCTTAGCGGAACCCCGCGAGTGGAAAAAAGGCAGGGGCGAACAAGCCGGCGAAATCGACGCCCATCCGGCGCGGGCTTGTCCCCGAGCGGCCAATCACCGAATGGAGGGCCGCGCTCCCGCGCGGCCGGTTCTGAATCGTTGCAGACAAGGCCGGCGACCGGCGCCGCGGCGCCGTGGGCGAACCGTGCTTGTGACGCGTCGGCGCGGGCAGGCCGCGCGGGAGCGCGGCCCTCCATTCGGTGATTGGCCGCACCAGGGATCAGCCCGATGGAGCGCCGCGCCATGACGCGCGACTGCCGCTTGCCGAACTTGGCGTCCCTGACGGTTTCTGGGACAGTGTGCGGCAACGTGGGGAGAGCGATGAGACACGCGGCAGGCTGGGCGGCGGTGGTGCTGGTGGCGGGCGCGGCGGCGGCGCAGGCGGTGACCGTCGAACGCTTCACCCCCGAAGGGGTCGTCAAACCGGTGCGCCAGGCGACGGTGCTCTTCTCGGCGCCGATGGTGCCGTTCGGCGACCTGCGCGACGTCGCCCCGCCGTTCACCGTCGAATGTCCCGTCCCCGGCAAGGGCCGCTGGGTGGACGCCCGCACCTGGGCCTACGACTTCGACCGCGACCTGCCCGGCGGCCTGCGCTGCGTCTTCACCGCGCGGCCCGATCTCGCCAGCCACGCGGGCGAGGCGTTCACTGGCGAGACGCAATTCGCGCTCTCGACCGGCGGCCCGGCGATCGCGACGTCGGTGCCGTCCGACGGCACCGAGCGCATCGACGAGCAGCAGGCGTTCGTCCTGTCGCTCGACGGCGAGGCGACGACGGAATCGATCCTCGCGCACACCGGCTTCGAGGTGGACGGTGTCGCCGAGCGCATCGGCGTCGACCTCATCGAGGGCGCCGATCGCGACGCGGTCGTCGCCGGCCTGCCCACCTGGTTGAAGCCCGACGCGCCCTTCGTCGTGGTGAAGGCGCGCCAGACCTTTCCCAACGAGACGAAGATCCACCTCGTGTGGGGCGCCGGCATCGCCGGACCGAGCGGCGTCGCCACCGAGCGAGGACCAGCGGCTCGATTTCGAGACGCGGCCGCGCTTCACCCTCGAGGTCGCGCTGCGAGCGCGAGAACGCCAAGGCCGACTGCACCCCGCTCACGCCCATCCGGCTCGTGTTCTCCGCGCCGGTGAGCTGGGCGCAGGCGCAGCAGGTGCAGCTGGTGGCGGGCGACGGCAAGCGCCTGTCCCCGGACGCGCCGAGCGAGCCGAGCGAGTTCGTCAGCGATCTCGAGTTCCCGCCGCCGTTCCCGCCGCAGACGACCTATCGCGTCGAGCTGCCCGACGGCCTGCACGACGACGCCGACCGCGCCCTCGCCAGCACCACGCCGCTGACGGTGAAGACGGCGCCCTTCCCGCCCCTCGCCAAGTTCGCCGCGCGCTTCGGCCTGCTCGAAGCCAAGGCTGAGCCGGCCCTGCCCGTCACCATCCGCAACCTCGATCCGGAGACCACGGGCCAGGAGCTGCGCACCACGCGCGAGCGTCCCGCCGCCTGGCGCGCCAAGCTGCAGGAGCTCTACTCGCACCTGACCGGATCGGTGACGAAGATCGAGAAGGCCGAAGACGTGCTGCCGTGGCTTCGCCGCCTCGGCGCGGCGCGGCGCGGCCAGTCGATGTTCGCGGGACTGCCGACCGGCGCCGCGCCGACCACCTTCACCCTCCCGCAGCCGGACGGGCCGCAGACCATGCAGGTCGTCGGCCTGCCCTTCGACAGCCCCGGCCTCTACCTCGTCGAGCTCAAGAGCCCGCGCCTCGGCGCGGCGCTGCTCGAGAGCGGCGACCCGATGTACGTGCCCGCCGGCGCGCTGGTCACCAACCTCTCGGTCCACTTCAAATGGGCGCGCGAGAACGCGCTCGCCTGGGTGACGACGCTCGACGACGCCAAGCCCGCGGCAGGCGCGCGCGTCACCGTCCAGGACTGCAACGGCGCGGTGCTCGCCACCGGCGTCACCGACGCGCAGGGCATCGCCCGCTTCACCGGCCTGCCCGACCCCGACCACGCGACGTCGTGCACCGACGAGGATCGCTTCAAGGACTTCGACGACCTCGACTACCGCGAGTACTACGCGGCCAAGGCCCTCACCGATCTCGACGGCGGCCTGCTCGTCATCGCCGAGACCACCGGCGACATGAGCTTCGTGCACACGTCCTGGCAGCGCGGCATCGAGCCGTGGCGTTTCAACCTCCCGTCCGAGCGCTGGGACGCGCCGCAATCTCGCGCACACCATCCTCGACCGCGCCCTCTTCCGCGCCGGCGACACCGTTCACATGAAGCACGTCCTGCGCGCCCAGACGCTGAGCGGCTTCGGCCCCGTCGCCGACGCCGAGCGGCCGACGAAGGCGGTCATCCGCCATCTCGGCAGCAACGAGACCTACGAGCTGCCGCTCACCTGGGACGACGGGGGACTCGCCGAGCAGGACTGGCCGATTCCGGCGGGCGCCAAGCTGGGCACCTACGAGATCACGCTGACGCGCGCGGATGGCCGCCAGATGACCTCCGGCAGTTTCCGTCTCGAGCAGTTCCGCGTGCCGCTGATGAAGGCGACGGTGAAGCTGCCGGCGACGCCGCTGGTCGGCGCCGACCGAGGTGCCGGTCGACCTCGCCGTGCAGTACCTCGCCGGCGGCGCCGCCGGCCGATCTGCCGGTGGTGCTGCGCAGCCAGATCCGCGACCGCGCGCTGCCCGACAACGAGGCGTACGAATCGTTCACGTTCGCCAACGGCGCCGCCAAGGAGGGCATCGAGCGCGGCAGCGAGTCGGACGAGGAGGAGCGGAGTCGGAGACGCCGGCGGTGCACTCGAAGGACACCCTCACCCTCGACGACGCCGGGACCGCGCGCGCCACGATCAGCGACCTTCCCACGGTCGAGACGCCGCAGCAGCTGCTCGCCGAGATCGAGTACCGCGACCCCAACGGCGAGGTGCAGACCGCCGCGGCGACGGTGCCGCTCTGGCCGGCCGCGATGGTGCCGGGCATCGCCGTGGAGCAGTGGGCGGGCGTGAAGGAGTCGCTGACGGTGAAGGTGGCGGTGCTCGACACCGCGCTGCACCCCGTCGCCGACACGCCGGTCGAGGTCGACGCGCTCCGCCGCACCTACTACTCGCATCGCAAGCGACTGGTCGGCGGCTTCTACGGCTACGAGCACGTCGAGGAGATCACGGCGATCGGCAAGCTGTGCGACGGCAAGACCGACGCGCAGGGACTGCTCGTCTGTCGCCTCGCGCCGCCCGCCGCGGGCAACCTCATCGTGCAGGCGCGGATCAGCGACAGCGACGGACGGACGGCCGTCGCGCACACCGACGTCTACGTCGACGCGCCCGACGCGCTCGGCTTTCCGATCGAGTCGAGCGACCGCATGGACGTGCTGCCCGAGCGCCGCACCTACGAGCCGGGCGAGACGGCCCGCTTCCAGGTGCGCATGCCATTCCAGCACGCGACCGCCCTGGTCACCGTCGAACGCGAGGGCGTCGCCGAGGCGCGCGTCGTGCCGCTCGACGGCGGGGCGCCGCACATCGAGGTGCCGATCGAGGGCGCCTACGCGCCGAACACCTTCGTCTCGGTCCTGGCGGTGCGCGGCCGCATCGCCGGCACGCAGCCGACCGCGCTCGTCGATCTCGGCAAGCCCGCCTTCAAGCTCGGCATCGCCGAGATTCGCGTCGGCTGGCGCGATCACACGCTGGCGGTGACCGTCGCCGCCGACCGCCCGACGTACCACGTCCGCGAGAAGGCCCAGGTGCAGGTCGCCGTGCGCACCGCCGGCGGCGCCGCGCCGCCCGCCGGCAGCGAGGTGGCGATCGCCGCCGTCGACCAGGGCCTCCTCGAGCTGCAGCCCAACACGAGCTGGAATCTGCTCGAGGCGATGATGGGCCGGCGCGGCTACGACGTGCACACCGCCACCGCGCAGATGGAGGTCATCGGCAAGCGCCACTACGGCCGCAAGGCGATCCCGTCGGGCGGCGGCGGCGGGCGGCAGGCGACGCGCGAGCTCTTCGACACGCTGCTGCTGTGGTCCGGACGCGTGCCGCTCGACGCGCAGGGCAATGCCGCCGTCGAGGTGCCGCTCAACGATTCGCTGACCGCCTTCCGCATCGTCGCCGTCGCGACCGGTGGTCTCGGCCTCTTCGGCACCGGCTCGACCGAGATCCGCTCGACCCAGGATCTGATGCTGCTCTCGGGCCTGCCGCCGCTCGTGCGCCACGGCGATCGCTTCCCGGCGCAGTTCACGCTGCGCAACACCAGCGACCAGCCGCTCACCGTCAGCGTCTCCGGGCGCGCCACCCCCGACGGCAACGGCCCCGGCGCGGAGCTGCCCGCGCAGGACGTCGAGCTCGCGCCGGGCGCCGCGCAGGTGGTCGACTGGCTCCTCGAGATGCCGTCGTACGGCGATACGATGCGCTACGAGATCGAGGCCACGTCGGGCGACGTCACCGACCGCCTCGCCGTCACCCAGCAACTGCGCGACACGGTGTCGGTGCGGACGCTGCAAGCGACGTTGCAGCGCGCCGACAAGCCCATCTCGATGCCGGTGGCGCGGCCGGCCGATGCCCTCCCCGACCGCGGCGGCATCGACGTCGCCGCCACCGCGTCGCTGGGCGGCGTCACCGACGGGCTGCAGGACTACCTCCGCCACTACCGCTTCTCCTGCCTCGAGCAGCAGACGTCGATCGCCGTCGGCCTCGCCGACGAGGCGCGCTGGTCGTCGGTCGCCGCGGCGCTGCCCTCGTACACGGACAGCGACGGCCTGCTGAAGTACTTCCCCGACATGACCGAGGGCAGCGAGGTGCTGACCGCCTACGTCCTCTCGGTGGTGACCGCCCAGGGCTGGGAGATTCCCTCGACGACACGCGACAAGATGATCGGCGGCCTCCGCGGCTTCGCCGAGGGACGCATCACCCGCGACGGCGTCCTGCGCGCGCCCGATCTGACGCTGCGCAAGCTGGCGGCGATGGACGCGCTGGCGCGGACCGGGAACTTCGACGCGGCGCAGCTCGAGAGCATCACCATCGAGCCGGCGCTCTGGCCGACCTCGGCGGTGCTCGACTGGTGGAGCATCCTGCAACGCGTCGACGACATCGACGACCGCGAGGCGCGCCGCGTCGCCGCCGAGCAGGTGCTGCGCGGCCGTCTCAACCTCCAGGGGACGACGATGGGCTTCTCCAACGAGCGCGACGACCGGCTCTGGTGGCTGATGGTGTCGGGCGACGTCAACGCCACCCGCCTGCTGTCGCTGCTCTCCGAGTTCAAGCTGTGGCCGGAGGACGTCGGCCGCGTCGCGCGCGGCGCGCTCGGCCGCCAGGACCACGGGCACTGGGACACCACCGTCGCCAACGCCTGGGGCGCGGTCGCGCTGCGCCAGTTCTCGGCCGCGTTCGAGGCCGAGCCGGTGACCGGCACGACCCAGGTCGCGCTCGGCGGCGGCTCCGAGCCGATCGACTGGAGCGAGGGACCGCCGACGCCGTCGCACTTCGAGTGGCCGGAGAAGACCGCGCAGCTCGAGATCGCGCAAGAGGGCACGGGCGCGCCGTGGGTCACCATCACCTCGCGCGCCGCCATCCCGCTCACCGCGCCGCTGTCGAGCGGCTACCGCATCACCAAGACCGTCACGCCGATCGATCCGGACCAACCCGATCAACTGAGCCGCGGCGACCGCCTGCGCGTCCGCCTCGACGTCGAGGCGCAGACCGACATGACGTGGGTGGTGATCGACGATCCGATCCCCGGCGGCGCCTCGCACCTCGGCGCCCGCGACAACCGCATCGCCACCGGCAGCGGCACCGACCTCTCGACACCGGACTTCGTCGAGCGCCGCTTCGACGCCTGGCGCGGCTACTTTGCCTGGCTGCCGAAAGGCACGGTCCACGTCGAGTACGACATCCGTGTGAACCAGAACGGGCATTTCGACATGCCCCCGACGCGCGTCGAGGCGCTGTACGCGCCGGAGCTGTTCGGCGAGATCCCGAACGCGCCCGTGGATGTGAAGCAGTGAGCGGAGGCGACAATGTCATCGCCCCGTGACAACCCCGCGCCCGTAGCCGCGGCACCTGTGGCCGCCGGCGGTGCGCATGCACCGCCCGGTGAGGTCGCGGCGCGGCGCGACGATTCCCACCGTGCGGACACGGTTGCCGCGCCGCCCACCACCGGGCGCCGCTGGGCGACGCCGGCGGCCACAGGTGCCGCGGCTACGACACGATGACACGAACCGTAGTGGCGCTTGCGGTCGGGCTCGCGGCAGTCCTCGCGTATCGCGCGATCCCCGCACCTCCGCCGCCTCCGCCGCTGGCCGACGTCCGCGCCGCGACCTGTCCCTCCGACGCGCGCCTGCTCGATCGGAACGGCACCGTCGTGCACGAGATCCGCGTCGATCGCACCCGCCGGCGGTTGGACTGGACGCCGCTGGCGGAGATCTCGCCGGCGCTGGTGCGCGCGGTCATCGCGTCGGAAGACCGGCGCTTCTACGTGCACGGTGGCGTCGACGGGCATGCGCTGGTCGCGGCGCTCTGGCAGCGCCTACGCGGCGGGCCGCCGCGCGGGGCGAGCACCATCGCGATGCAGCTCGTCGCGCTGCTCGACGCGAGGCTGGCGCGCGGGGGCGCGCCGCGCACGCTGGCCGACAAGTGGGCGCAGATGCGCGCCGCGTGGGCGCTCGAGGGCGCGTGGAGCAAGGACGAGATCCTCGAAGCCTACCTCAACCTCGTCAGCTTTCGCGGCGAGCTCCAGGGCGTTGCCGCCGCGGCGGAGCTCATGTTCGACAAGGCCCCGCACGGGCTCTCCGCCGCCGAAGGCGCGAGCCTCGCCGCCCTGTTGCGCGGACCGAACGCCGACCGCGCCGCCCTGGCGCGCCGCGCCACCGCGCTCGACGCGGCGCTCGGCGGTGGAACGAATCCAGCGGCGATCGCGGCGGCCGTCGCGGCGGCCGTCGACGCCCCGGCGCGCGCGCCGCGCCGCACCGCGCTGGCGCCGCACGTCGCCCGCCAGCTCCTGCCGCCCGGCAGCGGCGGCTGTCGCGTCGCGCGCACGACGCTGGACGCCGACGTGCAGCGCGCGGCGCGCGACGCCGTGCAGCGGCAGATGGCGGCGCTGCGCGAACGCGGCGTGCGCGACGCGGCGGTGCTGGTGGCCGACAACGCCAGCGGCGCGGTGCTCGCCTACGTCGGCTCGAGCGGCGCGCTGAGCGCGGCCGCGCAGGTCGACGGCGTGCGCGCCCGTCGCCAGGCCGGCTCGACGCTGAAGCCCTTCCTCTACGGCCTGGCCGTCGAGCGCCGCCTGCTGACCGCGGCGACGCGGCTCGACGACGCGCCGCTGGAGATCCCCGTGTCGGGCGGCCTCTTCCGGCCGCGCAACTACGACGACATCTTCCGCGGCCCGGTCGCCGTCCGCACGGCGCTCGCCGGCTCGCTCAACGTCCCCGCGGTGCGCGCCCTGCAGCTGGTCGGCGCCGATCCCTTCGCCGAGCGCCTGCGCGACTTCGGTTTCGACGGCATCAGCCGACCCGGTGGCTACTACGGACCGGCGCTGGCGCTGGGCTCGGCCGAGGTGACGCTCTGGCAGCTGGTCGACGCCTACCGCGCACTCGCCAACGCCGGCCGCTGGACGCCGCTGACCCTCGTCCCGGCCGCGGCGACCGGCGCGCCGCGCCCGGTGCTCGCGCCAGCGGCGGCGTTCATCGTCGCGGACATTCTCGCCGATCGCGACGGCCGCGCCGTCACCTTCGGCCTCGAGAGCTCGCTGGCGACCCGCTTCTGGTCGGCGGTGAAGACCGGCACCAGCACCGACATGCGCGACAACTGGTGCATCGGCTTCTCGCGCCGCTACACCGTCGGCGTCTGGGTAGGCAACGCGGAGGGCGCGCCGATGCACGACGTCAGCGGCGTCACCGGCGCGGCGCCCATCTGGGCGGAGATGATGGACTGGTTGCACCGCGACGAGGGGAGCCCGCCGCCCTCGCCGCCGGCCGGCGTCGAACGCGTGAACGGCGAGTGGTACCTGCCCGGCACGGCACCGGTCGCGGCCATGGCGCAGCCGGCGTCCGGCCCGCGCATCCTCGCGCCAACCGACGGCGCCATCATCGCGATCGACCCCGACATCGCCGAGTCGCGCCAGCGCCTGGCGCTGGCGGCCGTCGGCGGCGCCGGCCTGCGCTGGCAGGTCGACGGTCGCGACGTCGGCGACGGCGCGGCGCTGGTGCTGTGGCCTCTGGCCGCCGGCGCCCACGAGGTCGCGCTACTGGACGGCAACGGGCGTCGGCCCGACGTCGCCCGCTTCATGGTCCGCGGCCGGCGCTGAGACCGTCACCGGCTTTGCGGCGCCAATTCTCGAGCACTCGGCAGCCGTGGAGGGCGCCAATCGAAACTGGCGCGCAACGCCGCTGTCACCGGCTCGGGTCGTAGCGACCGCGTCGCCGCCGGCGTGCTGGGGGACACCAGCACGCCGGCGGCTCCTCTCCACCGCCTCTACCGCGTGGACTCTGGAGGGTCACCGTATGGAGGGCTGCGCTCCGCGCGGTCGGTTCACGAGAGAGCCTTCGCGACCGGCATCACGGATGCGCTGCCCCCCAATCGGCGATTCGATTTGCTTGGAGCGCCCCCGTCGGCGCCGCGGGCGTGGCAGGGGGACCACGGCCGGCGCGGCGCGACGTCGCCCGTCCCGGGGGAAGGACGGGTGTGGGGTGTCGCAAACGTACTGAGGGGGGGTCAGTGCGCTTGCGGGGCCGACCGCTGAGGGTGAGCGGCCGATGCAGTCTTCTGCTCCTGACACTTGTGGATGGTCTTGCTGGACACCTTGAACTGCTTCTCGACGGACTTCATCGACTGGCCGGAGTCCAGAGCGGCATTCACCTTCTTGCAGGTCGATTCGTGATGCGATCCCTTCGTCGTGGTGGCGTCGACGTGCCCTGCGGCGAACATCCAGACGGCTGCCACGAGAGCCGCTGCGGTGACCATGCGCTTCATGCCGGGAACCTCCTTCGTTGTTCGTACGGTTGGTCCTCGGAATCAAATGCAATGGTGATGCCATGGCCGCACTGACGCGGTCGTGGGCGCATGCCGATCGGACCGGCCTGGCCCTGGGTCATTCGGTCCCATGCGCTGGGGAACTCGGGTCCCACATCCCCGGCGCGACGGACGATCAGGGGAACGGAAGCGCCGAGGAGCCATGCCAACCGCTTGTGGAGGGCGGCGAGCGTGGCGTCGTCGAAATCGTCCGGGACGGCGACGTCGAGGCAGGCCCCGGTCGGGGCGTGGCGGAGGTCGTCCGCCAGCGCGGCGGCGAAGGTCGGAGTCAGGGCGCCGACGCGCACGACGTTGACGTCGGCCGCCCGCAGGCGGGCGCGCACGTAGAAGTCGCCGTCGCTGGCCAGCTGATCGTTGAGCGCGTCACGCGCGGCGCGCAGCAGATCGCGGTACGTCATCAGGTGCCGCAACCGGTAGAGCGGAAAGGCCACGCCGAGGATCTCGCCGAGCGCCAGCGCGATGTCGATCATCTGCAACTGGTCGATCAGCTCTTCCGACACTCCGAGTTGCTCGACCAACAGCGCGCGGATGCCCTGCTCGGTTGCCATGCCGTTCACCTCCTGCGGAATACCGCCACAGCGATGCAATGCCCGCGCCATCGCCACCCAGGCGGCGAGCCCATGGAGCGCCGCGTGCATCGCGCGCTCCAGTGGGACCGAAAGTCACTCCTCAGTGACCCGATGGGCGATGCCGTAGCGGCGCAGCATTCTGTAGAGCGAGCGGCGCTCGATGCCGAGCACGGCGGCGGCGCGGCTGACGTTGCCGCCGTGCAGCTCGACGACGTGCTGGATGTAGCGGTGCTTGAGCTGCTCGAGCGTGGGCAGATCGGCGAGGAGATCGGTGGGGCCCGGCGTCGTGTCGCCCCGCAGGTTGGCGGGCAGGTCGTCGACGTCGAGCACCGAGCCGCGCGCCAGCGCGACGCTGCGCTCGAGCACGTGCGCCAGCTCGCGCACGTTGCCCGGCCAGTCGTACGCTCGCAAGGCGTCGAGCGCGGCGGCCGATACGCCGGCCACGGGTTTGCCGCACTGCAGCGCGGCGCGGTGCACGAGGTGGTCGATGAGCAGTGGAATGTCGTCGCGCCGTTCGCGCAGCGGCGGCAGGCGGAGGGTCACGACATTGAGGCGGTAGTAGAGATCCTCACGGAAGCGTCCCGACGCGACCGCGGCCGCGAGGTCGCGATTCGTGGCGGCGACGACGCGCACGTCCACCGAGCGCCACTGCGTGCCGCCGACCGGGCGCACCGAGCGCTCCTGCAGCACACGCAGCAGCTTCGCCTGCAGCGGCAGGCCGATGTCGCCGATCTCGTCCAGGAAGATGGTGCCGCCGTCGGCCTCCAGGAACAGACCGGGCGCATCCTGCACCGCGCCGGTGAACGAACCGCGCACGTGGCCGAAGAGCTCGCTCTCGAGCAGCGACTCCGTCAGGGCGGTGCAGTCGATCGCGACGAAGGCCCGGTCGCGACGCGGGCTGTGGCGGTGGATGGCGCGCGCCGCCAGCTCCTTGCCGGTGCCGCTCTCGCCGAGCACCAGCACGGTGCTGAGCGCCGGCGCGACGCGGGCGATCGTCGTGTACACGTCGACCATCGCCGGCGTCCGGCCGACCATCCCGGCGGCCGGATCCCCGGCCGGCGTCGACGTCGTCGCGTCCGGCGGTTGCGCGAGAATGCGGCGCACCGCGGAGCGGATCTCCTCGACGTTCATCGGCTTGCTGACGTAGTCGATGGCGCCGAGGTTGAGCGCCTCGACGGCGCTGTCCATCGACCCGAAGCCGGTCATGATCATCACCGGCAGGCCGGGCGTGTCGCCGCGCAACGCCTGCATCAGCGCCAGGCCGTTCATCTGCGGCATGCGCATGTCGAGGATGGCGAGGTCGATGCGCTCGCGCCGCGCCAGCGCGATGGCCGCGCCGGGCTCGGTCTCCCAGGCGACCTGCACGCCCTCGCCCTGCAGTACCTCGGCGATGAGCTGACAGGACACGGCGTCGTCGTCGACGATCAGAACACGCGCCATCACACCTCCAGCGGGAGCAGGACTCGAACCGTCGTGCCGACGGTGGGAACGCTGTCGACCGTGATCGTGCCGCCGTGCGCGTGCACGATGTGGTCGACGATGACGAGGCCGAGGCCGGTGCCACGTCCGGGCGCCTTGGTGGTGTAGAACGGCTCGAACGCCTGGCGGCGCTCGACCTCCGACATGCCGTGGCCGCTGTCGGCGACCGAGAGCTCCAGGCGGGGCCCGCGCCCATCGTCGGGGGGCGCGAGGCGGGCGGTGACGGTGATGGTGCCGCCATCGGGCGTCGCGTCGATGGCGTTGGCGAGGAGGTCCAGGAGCACCTGACGCAGGCCGACCGCCTCGGCCGGCACCGGCGGCAGATCGGCGGCGACCGCGGCGCGGAGCTCGATGCGGCGGCCGGCGGCGCGGCTCGAGACCAGGGCGATCGCGTCGTCCACCACCGACTCGATGGCCAGCGGCGTGCGGCGCAGCGGCAGGTCGCGGGTGCGATCGAGCACGCCGCGCATCTCCTCGATCACGCGTTGCAGCTGCGACTCGACGATCGCCAACTTCTCGCCCTGCCCGGGAGCCAGCGGCTCGCGTCGCAGCAGCTGCACGTAGCCGAGCACCGAGTTGAGCGGCGTGCCGAGCCCGTGCGCCAGGGTCCCGGCCATCTGGCCGAGCGCCGCCATGCGGTCGCTGCGGCCGAGCTCCAGTTGCGCCTCCCAGAGCCGATCGTTGGAATTCTGCAGCTCGACGTTGCGGTCGGCGAGATCGGCGGTGGCGCGCCGCACCTGCGCGCCGAGATCGGTGGTGAGCGCCTCGAGGCGCGCCGCCATGTCGTTGAACTGCTCCGTGAGAAATCGAAACTCGTCGTCGGTGCGGGCGGTGAGGCGCGTCGAGAGATTCCCGGCAGCGAGCCCGCGCAACCCGGCGACGAGATCCCCGATCGGCCGGCCGACGCGGCGCGAGAGAAAGATCGCGAGGAGGCCGGAGATCATCACGATCGATGCCAGCAGAACGCCGGCGTCGATGGTGAGGATGCGGCGCTCCAGGCGCGACACCTCCTGCGAGCGCAGCTCCACCTGGGCAGCCGCCCGCACCGGGCCGACGGACGGGAGCGGCACGCTCACCCGCCAGCCGGTGCCCTGCGATTCGGGGATGGGCCGCGTGACCTTGGTCTGCCGCTCCAGGGCTTGCACCTGTTCGCGGTCCAGCGTCACGCCCTCCCGCTGGGAATAGGGGCGGGTCGTGAACTCGACCTGCGACCCGTCCTCGTCGAGGCGCAGGATGTCGATGGCGTCCACCTCGCGATCGCCGTACACGATCGCCGCGAGCTCGCCCTTCAGATCATCCGGCGCGCTGGTGGTCCACAGCAGACTCACCGTGCGCAGGACCAGGTCGGCGCGCTCGCGCGCGTCCTGCTGCACCGCCCGCGTCGTGAGATGGCTGTCCACCGCCTGCGAGACGGCCAGCACCACCGTCACCGTGAAGATGACGATGGCGATGATGTGCGTGTAGAGCGACCGTCGCATGCGGGTGCGGGCTCAGGCTACCGGAAGGCCGGGAGCGGCGCGAATCCGGGGCCGACCCGAACCACATGCCGGTGGATCGGCATCTGCGTGGCCGCTGCGCTCGGCCGTGTCCCGTCCCGTTCCCACGAGAACTCCGGGGTGGCACCGGCGCTGCCCGCGCGCGGCCCGCGGTCACCCCATGGAGGGCGCCGCTCCCGCGGCGCCTGGCAGCGCGGTGCATCTCACGGAATGTCGGCCACCGGATTGGAACCCACCGGCGCGGGCAGGCCGCGCGGGAGCGCGGCCCTCCAGTCGGGTAACGTGAGGTAACCCGCTCCCGCTACGGCCGCTGGGCCAGGAGGTTCTCGACGTAGCGGGCGAGGATGTCGGTCTCGATGTTGACCGCGTCGCCGGGCCGCTTGTCGAGCAGGTTGGTGTGCGCCTGGGTGTACTGGACCAGCGAGACGGCGAAGCTGTCGGCGGTCTTGTCGATGATCGTGAGGCTGGCGCCGTCGATGCACACTGGGCCTTTCACCACCATGTAGCGCAGCAGCTCGGCGGGGGTGGTGAAGCGGGCGATGATCGCGTCGCTCTCGGGCGTGTACGAGTGGACGGTCGCCTGGCCCTCGACGACGCCGCGCACGATGTGGCCGCTCAGGCGGTCCGTCGGCCGCACCGAACGCTCCAGATTCACGCGATCGCCGACGCGCAGGCCGCCGAGGTTCGAGCGCCGGTAGGTCTCGGGCATGACGTGCGCGAAGAAGCTGTCGCCGTTCATCTCGGCGACGGTGAGGTCGACGCCGTTGATCGCGATCGAGTCGCCCAGCTTCGCATCCGCGAGCACCAGCGGCGCCTGGATGCGCAAGGTGCCGTCGCCGGCGTCGACGATCGTTCCGACCTCCTCGATGATGCCCGTGAACATGCGGATTCCGTAGCACGATTCACTTCGCAGGGGCACTGCGCTCGGCGTTCGTGTATAGGCGCGCGATGCAAGCCGACCTGCTGGCCATCCTGAACACGATCAGCAACTGGGTGTGGGGGCCGCCGACCCTGGTGTTGCTGGTCGGTACCGGCGTCTACCTGAGCTGGATCCTGCGCGGCCTCCAGCTGCGCATGCTGGGGCACGCGCTCTACCTGGCGCTGATCGTGCGGCGCGAGAAGGACGACGAGCCGGGCGACATCTCGCACTTCCAGGCGCTGATGACGGCGCTCGCCGCCACCGTCGGCACCGGCAACATCGCCGGCGTCGCCACCGCCATCGCCGCCGGCGGCCCCGGGGCGCTGTTCTGGATGTGGGTGACCGGGTTGGTCGGCATGGCGACCAAGTACGCCGAGGCGGTGCTGGCGGTGCGCTACCGCCGCCTCGACTCGCACGGCCAGATGTGCGGCGGGCCGATGTACTACCTCAGCGAAGGCCTCGGGCTGCCCTGGCTGGGGACCCTGTTCGCGATCTTCACCGCCATCGCCGGCTTCGGCATCGGCAACATGGTGCAGTCGAACTCGGTGGCGCACGCCGCGCAGGAGACGTTCGGCATCGCGCCGCTCGCCAGCGGCCTGGTCATGGCCGTCGCCACCGGCGTCGTCATCCTCGGCGGCATCCGCTGGATCGGCCGCGCCGCCAGCCTGCTGGTGCCGGTGATGATCGTCTTCTACGTCGTCGCCTGCGTGGTGGCGCTGGCGATCCACGCCGACCGCGTGCTCCCGGCGATCGGCCTGGTGCTCGAGCAGGCCTTTACCCCCACGGCGGCCAGCGGCGGCTTCGCCGGCGCCGCCGTGATGCTGACCATCCGCATGGGCGTGGCGCGCGGCGTCTTCTCCAACGAGTCGGGGCTCGGCAGCGCGCCGATCGCGGCGGCGGCGGCGCAGACCCGCTACCCGGTGGCGCAGGCGATGGTGTCGATGACGCAGACGTTCATCGACACCATCGTCGTCTGCACGATGACCGGTCTCGTCATCCTCGTCTCCGGCGCGTGGGACAGCGGCGCCACCGGCTCGGCGCTCACCGCTCAGGCGTTCAGCAGCGCCCTGCCCGGCGACGAGGGTGGCATCGTCGTCGCCGTCGGCCTGATCCTCTTCGCCTACACGACGCTCCTCGGCTGGAGCTACTATGGCGAGAAGGCCGTCGAGTACCTCGTCGGCGAGGGCGCCATCCCCTGGTACCGCGGCGTCTGGTGCGTGCTGATCGCCGTCGGCGCCGTTGCCCAACTCGACCTCGTCTGGACGTTCGCGGACGTGATGAACGGGCTGATGGCGCTGCCCAACCTGGTCGGGCTGATCGGGCTGTCGGGAATCGTGGTGGCGGAGACGCGGAAATACTTTGCCGATGAGAGCGTGAGCCGGTGAGCCGGTGAGACGGTGCGCCGGTGCGCCGGCTTTGCCCGGCAATTCCGACTCTGGAGCTTGAGATCCGAGTACCCCGAGTAGCGAGCGCAGCGAGCGTATCGAGGGGAGGATGCCACTACGGTGGGGGAACTGCTGGAAGTCGGCAGTGTTAGGCGCCCCTCGATACGCTCGCTGCGCTCGCTACTCGGGGTGAGCGGATTCGACGCGAAGACGGCGAAATCCAATTGGCGGGCAAAGCCCGGTGAGCCGGTGAGCCAGTGCGCCGGTGGGTACGACCTGGGTCGACCGGCGCTGGCGCACCGGCTCAGGCGACGCCCAGAAACTGACGCACGTGCTTCAGGAAGATCGCCAACTGGTCGTGGTGCACCCAGTGGCCGGCCTTCTCGATGTTGAAGAACGTGTAGTCGCGTGAAGGCCTTGGCGCGGCCGTCGATCTCGGGGTCGGAGGCCCACGACTCGGTGCCGCGCAGCAGCAGCGACCGGGCAGGTGATCTGCGTCCAGATGTCGAACGCGTCGGTCATGTTGAACAGGTACGGCGAGATGGCGCGCACGTAGTTGTCGAACTTCCAGAGGTAGGTACCGTCCTCGTCGCGGTACGAGCCGTAGACGGTCAGGTGGCGCGCCTGCGCCGGCGTCAGGCGCGGGTTCGCGTCCTGCATGCGCTCCACCGCCTCGTCGAGCGTCGCGTAGCGATGCGGGTGGCGGCGCGCCAGCGCGCGCATCTCGCCGATCCACACCCGCATGCGCTGGTGCGCGGGCGGCTGCTCGCGCAGCATCTCGGGCGGCGGGCCGAGCCCCTCGATCGCCACCACCTTCTTGACGCGGTCGGGATACGTCGCCGGTGTACTGCAGCGCGATCGAGCCGCCGAGCGAATGGCCGATGACGGTGATCTCCTTGATGTCGAGCGCGCGCAGCAGCTGATCGACGTCGAGGGTGTAGTCGACCATCGCGTAGCTGCCGCCGATCGCCCACTGCGAATCGCCGTGCCCGCGCAGGTCGGGCGCGATGATGTGGAAGTCGCGCCGCAGGTCCTGCGCCACCCAGTCCCAGTTGCGGGCATGGTCGCGTCCGCCGTGGATGAGCAGCAGCGGCGGCTTCTCCGGGTTGCCCCAGTCGACGTAGTGCAGCTTCAGCCGCTGCGAATAGAAGTAGTGCGAGGTGGGGCCGAGCAGCGCGGTCATGCGGTGGGAGATAGCGCGGCGTGAGGCGGTGAGCCAGTGAGCCAGTGCGCCGGTCGGAGCCGGTGCGCCAGTCGCAGGCGACGCGATCATCGGTACCGCGCCGTACCGGCGTACGACGCCGGCTCACTGGCGCACTGGCTCACGTCGCGCCCAGCGCGCTACTCCTCCCGCCATGCCCGCACGCGTCCGTTGTCCCTGGGCCGGCACCGACCACTCCGACTACGTCCGCTACCACGACGAGGAGTGGGGCGTGCCGGTGCACGACGATCGGCTGCTCTTCGAGTTCCTCATTCTCGAAGGCGCGCAGGCGGGGCTCAGTTGGTCGACGATCCTGCGCAAGCGCGACAACTACCGGCAGGCGTTCGCCGGCTTCGACGCGGCGACGCGTGGCGCGCTTCGGCGCGCGCGACGTGACGCGGCTGCTCGCCGATCCCGGGATCGTCCGCAACCGCCTGAAGGTCGAGCGCCGCGATCGACAACGCCCGCGCCGCGCTGGCGGTCCGCGAGCGAGCACGGCAGCCTCGATCGCTACCTCTGGCGCTTCGTCGACGGCCGGCCGGTGCAGAATCGCTGGTCCGCCATACGCCAGGTGCCGGCGGAAACCGACGCTTCGCGCGCCCTGAGCAAGGCGTTGCGCGCCGACGGCTTCCGCTTCGTCGGCCCGACGATCTGCTACGCCTTCATGCAGGCCACCGGCATGGTCAACGACCACCTCGTCGCCTGCTTCCGCCACCGCCAGGTCGCGCGTAGGCGCTGATCCACTCCCCCAGAAGCGAACGAGGGTCCCGGCGGCTGCCGGGACCCTCGTGGCTGGTTACCCCCCTCCGAGCTTGGGCACTGAAGGGTCGGGTGAAGAAGGAAGAGATAGATCATGGCTATGGGTGGCGTGTGAGTTAGTCAATGAAGAAGTGCGCCGGCTCACTGGCCTCACTGGCTGACTGGCGCACTGGCTCACTGGCTCACTGGCGCACCGGCTCACTGGCTCACCCTTCCGCGAGCGACTAGAACCCCCGCATGTTCCTCGGCCTCGACCTCGGCACGTCGGCGGTGAAGGTCGTGCTCGTCGACAGCGCACAGCAGGTCGTCGCGCAGGCGAGCGCGCCGCTGAGCGTGCAGCGGCCGCAGCCGCTGTGGGCGGAGCAGGATCCCGACGACTGGTGGCGCGCGGCGGAGCGCGCCGTCGCGATGCTGCGCGACGGACACGCGACGGCGCTCGCGACCGTGCGCGGCATCGGACTGTCGGGGCAGATGCACGGTGCGATGCTGCTCGACGCCGCCGATCGCGTTCTGCGTCCGGCGATCCTGTGGAACGACGGCCGCGCCGGCGCCGAGTGCGCCGAGCTCGAGCGGCGCGCGCCGCGGCTCCACGCGGTCGCCGGCAATCTCGCGATGCCGGGCTTCACCGCGCCGAAGCTGCTCTGGGTGGCGGCGCACGAGCCGCGCGTGTTCCGACGCCACGGCGCACGTGCTGCTGCCCAAGGACTGGCTGCGGCTCCGCCTCACCGGTGAGCGCGTCGCGGAGATGTCGGATGCGTCCGGCACCCTGTGGCTCGACGTCGCCGCGCGCGCCTGGTCGCCCGAGCTGCTCGCCGCCACCGGGCTCGATCTCGCCGCGATGCCGCGGCTGGTCGAAGGCAGCGAGCCCTCGGGCGCGCTGCGCCGCGACGTCGCCGAGGCGTGGGGACTGCCCGCCGGCGTCGTGGTCGCGGGCGGCGGCGGCGACAATGCGGCCGGCGCGATCGGGGTGGGCGTCGTCCGCCCCGGCGACGCGTTCCTCTCGCTCGGCACCTCCGGGCGTCTATTTCGTCGCCGGCGCGGCGCTTCGCACCGGCGCCGCGCGCGGCGGTGCACGCCTTCTGCCACTGCCTGCCCCGCACCTGGCATCAGATGTCGGTGATCCTCAGCGCGGCGAGCTGCCTCAGCTGGCTCGTCGGCGCCACCGGCGGCGGCGATGAGAGCACCGCTGCTCGCCGAGGCCGAGTCGGTCGCCGGCGACCGGCGCCTGATCTTCCTGCCCTACCTGTCCGGCGAGCGCACGCCGCACAACGATCCCCACGCGACCGGCGCCTTCGTCGGACTGACGCACGCGACCACGCGCGCCGACCTGACGCGCGCCGTGCTCGAGGGCGTCGCGTTCGCGCTGGCCGACGGCCAGGACGCGTTGCGCGACGTCCGGCACCGCCATCGGCGACGTGTCGGTGATCGGCGGCGGCGCGCGCAGCCGGCTGTGGGGCCGCATCCTCGCCAGCGTCCTCGAGCGGCCGCTGCGCTATCACGCCGCGGGCGAGTCCGGCCCGGCCTTCGGCGCGGCGCGCCTCGCCCGTCTCGCCGTCGACGGCGAGGATCCGCTCGCGGTGTGCACCGCGCCGCCGGTGGAGACCGTGATCCAGCCCGAACCGGCCGAGCGCGACGCGCTGCAGGCGCGCGCGCCGCCGGTTCCACTCGACTCTATCCGGCGCTCAACCCGCGCCAGGGGGCTCAGCCATGACCGAGCGCTTCTTTTCCGTCGACCGCATCCGCTACGAGGGGCCGGACAGCGCGGCGCCGCTCGCCTTCCGCTGGTACGACGCCGACCGCGTCGTGCTCGGCAAGCCGATGGCGCGAGCACCTGCGCTTCGCCGTCTGCTACTGGCACACGCTTCTGTTGGCCGGGCGGCGACATGTTCGGCGGCGAGACGCTCGCGCGCCCCTGGTTCGGCGCCGGCGAGCCCATGGCGCTGGCGGCGCGCAAGGCCGAGGCGGCGTTCGAGCTCTTCGGCGAGCTCGGCGTGCCGTTCTTCACCTTCCACGATCGCGACGTCGCGCCCGAGGCCGACACGCTCGCCGAGACCAACGCCCAGCTCGACCGCATCGTCGAGCACCTCGCCGCGCACATGCAGCGCACCGGCGTGCGCCTGCTGTGGGGCACGGCCAACCTCTTCAGCCACCGCCGCTACGCCGCCGGCGCGGCGACCAACCCCGATCCGGAAGTGTTCGCCTACGCCGCGCGCGCAGGTGAAGAAGGCGATGGACGTCACGCACCGGCTCGGCGGCGCGAACTACGTGCTGTGGGGCGGGCGCGAGGGCTACGACACGCTGCTCAACACCGACCTGCGCCGCGAGCGCCAGCAGCTCGGCCGCTTCATGCGGCTGGTGGTCGAGCACAAGCACGCCAGCGGTTTCCCGGCACGCTCCTCATCGAGCCCAAACCAATGGAGCCGACCAAGCACCAATACGACCACGACGCCGCAGCGGTGCACGGCTTCCTGCTCGAGTTCGGCCTCGAGCGCGAGATCAAGCTCAACATCGAGGCGAACCACGCGACCCTGGCGGGGCACAGCTTCCAGCACGAGCTCGCGTACGCCTTCGCGAACGGGCTGTTCGGGCAGCGTCGACGCCAACCGCGGCGACGCGCAGAACGGCTGGGACACCGACCAGTTCCCCAACAGCCCCGACGAGACCGCGCTGGCGCTCTACACGATCCTGCAGGGCGGCGGCCTGACCACCGGCGGGTTCAACTTCGACGCCAAGCTGCGCCGCCAGAGCATCGCGCCCGACGACCTGCTGCACGCGCACGTCGGCGGCATGGACGCGATCGCACGCGGCCTGCTGCGCGCCGCCCGCATGATCGAGCGCGGCGACGTCGCCCGCTTCGTCGCCGCGCGCTACGCCGACTGGGACGCCGACCTCGGCCGCGCCATCCTCGCCGGCGAGCGGTCGCTCGCAGACCTGGAACGCCACGTCGTGCAGCGCGGCGCGGAGCCGGCACCGCGCTCAGGACGTCAGGAGATGCTGGAGAACCTCGTCAATCGCGACGCGCTGTAGTCCACAGATGGACACGGATGGCCACAGATGAACACCGATCCGGATCAGTGTTCATCTGTGGCCATCCGTGTTCATCCGTGGATCAGGCGCGCGATCCCCTGCTCCCACGTGCCACGCACGACCTCGGAATGTTGCCTCGCGGCTTCCCACCAGGGCGGGCGCGGATCGTCGTCTTCCAACAGCAGCAGGCGGCGCGCGGCGGCCGCGAACTGCGCCGCGTATTCCGGCGGCCGCGGGTCGAGATCGAGCGCGCAGGCCATCGGATCGCAGCCCGGCGGCAGCGGGGCGTGGTCGGCGGGCGTCAGGGCGGTGAGGAACGGGCGGTCGAAATCGGGTTGCGCGCCGCCGCCGGCCAGACCGCGCCCGGGCAGCAGCAGGGCTGCCGGGACCGACTGCGGGCGGCTGCCCGCGAGCAGCAACGCGACGTAGGCGCCGAAGCCGGCGCCGGCGACGGCTGCCGGGCCGATCTGTTCGAGTGCGACGTCGGCGTCGCCGAGGAGGAGCTCCGCCCAATAGCCGCCGCCGCGCAGTGGCTCCGACGCGCCGTGGCCGGAGAAGTCGACGCCCAGCACCTGCCCCGGCCACAGCGCCGGCAGCTCGCCCCAATCGGCGCTCGAGCCGCCGAGCGCGTGCAGGAGCAGAAGCGGTAGGCCGTCGCCGTGCGACAGCTCACGCAGCGCGATCGCGGTGCGGGCGTGGTGGATGTGCATCAGGCGTCGAGGAAGTCGAGGACGAGACGCGCCGTCGCGACCGGCTGTTCCATGTGGACGAAGTGACCGGCGTCGGCGACGGTGGCGCGTTCGAGGCGCCGCACGCCTGCCAGCCGCGGTCCGACGATCGCTTCCGGCATCGGGCCCCAGGTGTCCGGCTCCGACCCGACCACCGCCAACATCGGATGCGTGACGCGCGCGTAGCCCGGCGCGATCCAGTCGGGGCGCCACGGACCGAAGCCGTGCGCGAGCAACGGATCGGCTTTCCAGCGCCATCCGTCCGCGCCGCGGCGTGCCGCGTGGAAGACGAAGTAGCGCAGCCAGTCCGGCGCGAGGCGTGGGTTCTGCGCCTGGCGGCGCTCCACCAGCTGCTCGAACTCGCCGTACGGCCGCCAGTCGCTGCGCCGCGCCGCGCCGCGCCGGCCATCGAGGAAGGCCGCGCACCGCGGCAGGAGATTCTTCTCCTCGTCGGCGGTCAGCGGCGGCGGGCCGAAGCCGTCGATGTTGATGATGCGGCGTACCAGCTCGGGCACTGCGCGCGACGCGTCGGTGACGTGTCCGCCGCCCATGCTGTGCCCGAGGAGATGCACCGGACCGACCGCGCGGATGACGTCGACGACGGCATGGATGCTCGAGTGCCACGTATACGCACCCGCCCATTCCGAGTCGCCGTGCCCGCGCGCGTCCAGGGCGAGCACGCGGAACCGCGAGGTGAGCAGCGGCGCCAACGTCGCGAAGCTGCGCGCGTGATCCCAGAAGCCGTGGCAGCAGAGCAGCGGCGGCGCGTCGGCGTCGCCCCACTCGACGACGTGGATGCGCACCCCGAGCGAGGTCGCAAACCACTCGCGCTCGGGCTCGGCAGCCGCTGGGTGCGTCGGCGCAATCACCGCGCGACCCTACGCACCAGCCGCACCGGCGACAAGGTAGGTGGACGTTCGTCGAAGCACGCCGAACGGCCACGTCACCGAATGGAGGGCGCCGCTCCCGCGGCGCCTGGCAGCGCGGTGCGAAATATCATGCGGCCTCGGCGCGCGCGGGGTGAGTCGAATCCTCGCGGACAGGCCGCGCGGAAGCGCGGCCCTCCATTCGGTGACGTTTGCGGCGCCCGACCGCGCCGACCGGCCCATCATCGAATGGAGGGCGCCGCTCCCGCGGCGCCTGGCAGCGCGGTGCGGCCGAGAACCGGCGTCGAGTTGAAAGCACCGCCGGGCGCAGGCCGCGCGGGAGCGCGGCCCTCCGTTCGCTGATAGGCCGAACCGGTCTCGGCGAAGCGCGACACCTCAGCCACCGTCGCGGACCGGCCGAATCAGGTGCGGACGAGATACGAATCGAGATGCGCGAGCACGTTCTCGGCGCGGGCCGGGCCGAGATAGCCGAGGTAGCCATCGGGACGCGCGATGGCGGCGACGTCGGCGCCGAACGAGTCCGGGCCGACGTCGAGCACGTCGCACACGTCGCCGAACGCGCCGGCGACGGCGGCGCCGAGTCCCGCATCGGCGCCGGGCAGGAGCAGCGCGTGGCGCCCGCCGCGCAGCCGGGTGTGCAGGCGGCCGTCGCGCAGCGACAGGTCGGGCACCCGATCGCCGGCGCGCACACCGCGGCGCCGGCCGGTGCGCTCGTCGCGGACCAACGGCGTGCGGCGATAGTTGATGGCGAGCTCGGTGAGCACGCCGACGACGGCGCTCTGCAGGGCCGGGAACTGCAGCAGCGTCTCGACCACCGTGTCGCGCAGGCGTTGCGCGAACGCGTTGCGGAGGGTGCCGAAGCGCGTCAGGTTGGCGGCGCCGCGCACGATCATCGCGCCCACCCGGTGGCGCTCGCTCTGGTACGAGTCGAGCAGCGCCGGCTTGGCGCGCCCGTGCTGGGTCAACGCCAGCTTCCAGGCGAGGTTGAAGGCGTCGTGCATGCCGGTGTTCATGCCCTGCCCGCCCGCCGGGCTGTGGATGTGGGCCGCGTCGCCGGCGAGGAACACGCGGCCGACACGGTACGTCGGTACCTGTCGATCGTTGATGCGAAAGCCCGCCAGCCACACCGGGTCGCGCGCCGTCACGCCGCGGGGGCCGCGGCGGTCGATCATCGTCTGGACGTCGGCCAGCGTGGGCTCGAGCGGATGGTCGCCGCGCGCCGGGCCGGCGTCGCCGATGATGCGGAAGCGGTCGGGCGGGATCGGGAAGAACGCCAGCACCCCGTCGGGATGGAGGTGGATCGCCACTTCATCGCGCGGCAGGTCGCCATCGACATGGACATCGGCGAGCACCCAGTCGGCGTTCTCCGCCGCGCCGGCGAAGTTCAGTCCGAGCCCGTGGCGGACCGTGCTGTGGGCCCCGTCGCACCCCACCAGCCAGGCACACGTCTGCTCGCGCTCGACGCCGTCGGCGCCGCGCAGCGCGACGCGCAGGCCCTCGCGATCCGGGCTGAAGCGGACGAGCTCGGTGCTGCGCCGCAGCTCGACTCCCGCCGCCAGGGCGTCGGCCTCGAGCAAGCGCTCGGTCTCGCTCTGCGGGATCATCAGCGCGCTCGCGAAGACGCTGCCGGATCGACCGAAGTCGAGCTGCGCCAGGGCGCGTCCGTGGCTGAAGACCCGTCCTCGGTACGCCGGCGTGCCGGTGGCGACGAACGGCTGGGCGGCGCCGACGCTCGCCAGCAGCTCGAGGGTGCGCGGCCAGACGACCAGGGCCTTGGACTTGTCGGTGCGGACGGCGGCGCGGTCCACCGCCAGGCAGCGCAACCCCTGCCGGACCACCAACCCCGCCAGGGTGAGGCCGACCGGTCCGGCGCCGGCGACGATGACGTCGTAGTCCATGGCGGGCCAGGCTAACCGCAAACCGGAAGCCCGCCAAGCGCGCTCTGCACCGGCGGTTCCACTTTCCGCCGCCGAACGCTAGGGTGGGCGGACTCGGGGGGAAGTCCGTGAAGAGAACGTGGATGATGGTCGCCGGCGCAGTGCTGGCGTTGCTGGTGGGACCGGTTGCCGTGCATGCGCACGGCGCCCCGGCCGACCTCTCGGTGTGGGGCGGCTTCAATCCGCTCGTGGCGCGGTGTCAGCGCAGCATCTCGCGGGCCGCGTCGCTGTGCGCGAGCCGCACGCTCTACGCACGCACGCGTTGCAGTGCCGCGCAGCTGCGCGGCGAGACCTGCGACACGGCGGCCCTTGACGCCGCCGTGCAAGCGGCGCGCGGACGCGCTCGCGACACCGTGGCGCGCGACTGCGATGGCGAACAGTTGACCACGCTCCGCTACGTCGACCTGGGCGACGCGCAGGCCGACGTCATCAACATCTGCCGCCAGCTCGACACGGCGGCCAGCACGGCCGCCTTCGCGCCGGCGTCGTTCGGCGGCACCATCGCCGCGATGACGGGCGACTCGCAGGCGTGCGTCGATGCCACCGCGCGCGCCGGCAACGCGCTCCTCCGCTACGCGATGCGCACCCGCCAGCGCGCGCTCGACACCATCGCCTTCGCGGTGCTGACCCCGGCCGTCAAGACCTCGCTCATCGCGCGCAGCCAGGCCGCGATCGACCGTGCCGCGAACATGGCGCGGGCCCGCGTCGCCGCCGTCTGCCCGGCCACCACGTTCCACGATCTCTACGGTCAGGACATGGACGCCGTGCTCGACCGCATCGCCGGGCGCGCCGACTGCCTCGGCCAGTACGTCTACGTCCAGAACGCCGTCACCTGCCCGGCGGCGCGTGTGCGGCGACGGCATGCAGATCGTCCGCCGACGAGGAATGCGACGACGGCAACCACTACGACGGCGACGGCTGCCGCAGCGACTGCGTCAAGACCGAGTGCGACGTGTTCCCCACCACCTACGACCTCATCCAGAAGGCGATCTTCGAGAACCACGGCTGCACCGACGACGCCTGTCACGGCAGCGCCAAGTCGGGCGGCCTCGACCTGCGCGCCGGCGCCTCGTACGCCAGCCTGGTCGACGTCGCAGTCCGAAACCGTGCCCGGCACCAAGCGCGTCGATCCGGGCAGCAAGGAAACCAGCCTGCTGTGGATCAACCTCGCGGCGCGCACCCTGCCCGACCAGGTACACGGCGCCGCTGCGCGGCATGCCGCTCGGCCGGCGACGCGCTCTCCGAAGACGAGCTCGAGGCGCTGCGGTCTCTGGATCGAGATCCGGCGGCGCGGCACGCGACGCCAACCTCGCGCAGGCGGCAAGCCTCCTCGCCGCCTGCGTGCCCGAGCCGCATGCCGGTGAAGATCGAGCCGCTGGCGCCGCCGCCCGCCGGCATCGGCGTGCAGATGCACATGCCGCCGTGGACGCTGCCGCCGCCAAGAGCGAGACCGAGGTCTGCTTCACCACCTACTACGACTTCACCGATCAGATCCCGTCCGACCTGCTCAGCGCCGACGGCAAGCGCTTCCGCTACAAGAGCGTCGAGATCCGCCAGGACCCGCTCAGCCATCATCTCATCGTCGACATCTACCGCGGCACCGAGCCGCCAACGATCCCGGCATGGGGCACCTACAAGTGCCGCGGCGGCGATCAGCGACGGCAACCGTCTGCAACCCGCTCGACTTCGAGCTTCTGCGGCAGCGGCCAGTGCGCCACCGATCCCGATCCGACGAGCATCGCCTGCATCGGCTTCGGCCCCGCCGAACGGGCTGGGCACGCTCGGCAGCGGCGGGTTCGCCTTCGCGCAGGAGACCACCGCGCACTTCCGCTTCCCCGCCGCCGTCTACAACGAGCTGCCGGTGAAGGGCGAACATCCTGTGGAACTCGCACGCCTTCAACCTCACCCGCCAGCCGGGCTCGATGGAGGCATGGGTCAACATCACGTTCCCCAAGCCCGACGAGCAGGACTTCCCCGAGCAGCAGATCTTCGACGTCAGCAAGATCTTCTGGAACGAGGACTTCCCGCCCTTCCCGCAGGTCAAGCTGCCGGCCTTCGCCGAGAAGGAGGTCTGCAACCTGCACGACTTCGATCCGGCAGTGACGTTCGGCGGCTCCCTCGCTCTCGCCCGACGAAGACCGCGCACCTGTTCGAGCTCAGCGGCCACATGCACGGCACGGCAAGCGCTTCCAGATCTTCCGCGGCTGCCTTCACCTGCAGCCGGCGGCACCAATGCCGGCAAGGCGTGCTCGCCGTTCAGGCGCCGGAGATGTGCCCGGCCTCCGCCTGCGTCGACGGCGACCGGACGCGATCCGCAGCAGGCGCTGCTCTACACCAACTTCGTCTACAACGATCCGGTCGTGCTGCGCTTCGATCCGCCGCTGCTGATCGACGGATCGCGCCGCCGCGGCGGACCGCACCTTCACCTACTGCGGGCACTACGACAACGGCGCGACCCAACGCAGCGGACGTGAAGCGCCGCTCGACGTCGCCGCCGGCCGGCGTGATCTTCGACGTGTTCACGGTCGGCGGGCCGTGCGCCCAGAACGAGACCGAGCTGCATCGGCGGCTCCGCATCAGGGCATGCTGTGCAACGGCAACAACGCGGCGTGCGACTCGAGCGCCGGCGCCGGAGACGGCGACTGCGACGCCTGCCCGTTGACCGGCGGTTTCCGCACCCAGGACGAGATGTTCATCCTCTTCGGCAACTATTGGGCGACGACGAAACAGTGAGCCGGCGACGCCGGGGCGAACAGCCATCGACATGACGCGCGCGGTGCTGTTCGACCTCGGCAACACCCTCCACCACCTCGACCACGCCTGGATCGCCGACTGCATCACCGCGCACGGCCATCCGACGACGGCGCGCCGGGTGCAGGAGGCCGAGTACCTGGGCAAGGCCGACGTCGACCGGCGGTTCCGCGCACGCAACGACCCCGGTAGCGACTCCAGCCGGCAGACCGACTACGTCGGCATCATCCTCACCGCCCTCGGCGTGCCCGCCGACCGCCAGCCGGCGATCGCCGAGGCCTTTCACGCCGAGAACCGCCGCGACTCGCTGTGGCGGGTGCTGCACGACGATACGCCCGACGTCTTGTCCGCGTTGCGCGCGCGCGGCCTGCGGCTGGCCGTCGTCTCCAACGCCGACGGCCGCGTCGCCGGCGCGCTCGCCGCCAGCGGCCTGGACCACCACTTCGACGCGATCATCGACTCGCACGTCGTCGGCGTCGAGAAACCGGACCCGCGCATCTTCCGCTTCGCGCTCGCCGCCTGCGGCGTCGCGCCGCAGGCGGCGCTCTTTGTCGGTGACATTTACGAGATCGACGTCCGCGGCGCCCGCAACGCCGGCATGGAAGGGGTGTTGATCGACCCGCTGTCGATGTACGGCGACGTCGATTGCCGCCGGATCGCGCGCTTGCACGAGCTGCTCGAGCTGGCGTGAGACTCCGCAGACCTGGCGCCATTGGTGGGGGTCGAGCCCTTCCGGCCCGCTGGTCGAGCCCTCCCGCCCCGCCGCAGAATGTCGCGCCATCGCATCGTTGTTGTGGTCCGGGCCTGGCCAGTCATTTTCGGCTTGCCTCTAGATCGGGCAGTCGCGTATGCGAGGAGAATCCGGCTGTCGGGTAGGTTGTCGGACGGGGGGAACGGCCAAATCTATGGGTTGCGTGGGGGCCCACGGCACTAAGACTCGTCCAGATTCGTTTTCTTGATCCCCACACAGAGGAAGGGAGAAACACGATGAGAAAGGGTACGAGCATCTTGGCTGCCGCCGCGCTGACGTTCATGACGTCCGCGGCACTGGCACACGTCCTGGATCCGGCGAACGGCGATCCGGACAAGAGCAACGCGAAGCTGCGCGCCGACATCGGCAAGCAGATCGCCAAGTACACGTTCTGCCTCGTGAAGGCGGCGTCGAAGTGCGAGGGGAAGGGCCTCAACTCAGGGGTCGAGTGCCACCTCGACACAGGCGTGGTCGACTATGATCCGGTCGACGCCCAAACGAAGTTTCAAGCCTCGATTGCCAAGTGCGATTCCAAGCTGAATCTCACCAAGAAGGGCACCGCCTACACGGGGATCGGCTGTCCGGGCGACTGCAACACCGTCTCGCCTGGCACGCAGGAGTGCGCTGACATCCCCGCCTTCCAGGCGTCGATCGAAGCCGTCACCGCGACCTCGCCGAAGGGCCAGCTCGGCCTGCTCGCCGGCGCCATCGACGCCGGCTGCGGCGTCGACACCGGCGGGCTCACGACGGATCAGGTCCGCATCGACTGCGTCAAGGACCAGGTCAAGCTGGCAAGCAAGTACGGCGCGGCTGTCTTCAAGTGCGAGGGCAAGTGCGAGGTCGACTTCAAGGACAAGAAGGGTAACGGCGGCGGGAACAACGGCAACAACTGCCTCGCCGGCGCCGCTGGCGTCGACGCGAATTTGACCGCCTGCGTCGCCAAGACCCTGGGCAAGATCGCGCCCAAGCTCAGCCCGTCGCTGGCGGCCCTCCCGGGCGTCTTGAACGGCGTGATCAACGACGCGACCTCGGGTCTCTTCGACCGCTTCGACCCGACCAGCACGCCCGACGCGTCCCCCTGCGGGAACTGCGGCAACGCCACCCGCGAGGGCGCGGAAGAGTGCGACGGCGCCGACGCGGCCGCCTGCCCCGGGCTCTGCGCCACCGACTGCACCTGCCCGTAAGCACCGCAATACGTTTCTGCACCGCGGGGCGGTGGCCGACAGGCCGCCGCCCCGATTTTTTCTGCACCACCGATGCGGCCGCCCCGGTTGACCCCTCCACCCCCTCGTTGGTAGCGCACTGCCTATGACCACTCCTGCCAGAGGTGCGCTCGCCGGCGTCCGCGTCATCGACATGTCCCACCAGGCCGCCGGCCCGTGGTGCACCACCCTGCTCGGCGACATGGGCGCCGACGTGATCAAGGTCGAGAAGGCCGGCCGCGGCGACTCGATCCGCCACGCCGACCGCTCCGGCAAGCTGCCGCCGCACATCGGCGGACCGAACTTTCAGGGCCTGAACCGCAACAAGCGCGGCATCTGCGTCGACATCGGCGAGCCCGGCGGCGTCGAGCTGATCCGCCGCCTGGTGAAGGATGCCGACGTCTTCGTCGAGAACTTCCGCCCCGGCGTGATGGACCGCAAAGGCCTCGGGTTCGAGGATCTCAAGCGGATCAACCCGCGGCTGGTGTACTGCTCGATCACCGCCTTCGGCGAGACGGGCCCGATGGCGCAGAAGCCCGGCATGGACCTCATCCTGCAGGCCACCGGCGGCATCATGGCGCACACCGGCGAGGAAGGCCGGCAGCCGATCAAGTCGGCGCCGCCGGTCGCCGACCTCAACACCGGCATCTACGCGGCCTACGCGATCCTCGGCGCGCTCTTCGCGCGCGAGCGCACCGGCGAGGGACAGCGCGTGCACGTCGCGATGCTCGACGCCGTCCTGTCCCTGTTCGCCGACAACGCCGTCAACGTGCTGATGGAGGGCACGCGCTTCGGCCGGTTCGGCAGCGGCCACCCCGACCTCGTGCCCTACCAGGCCTTCCCGGCCAGCGACGGCTACTTCATCGTCGCCTGCCTGACCAACGCCTTCTTCAAGCGCCTGTGCGTCGCGCTCGGACGCGAGGACTGGCTCAGCGACCCCACCATGGCCACCAACCCCGCGCGCGTGGCGCGACGCGAGGAGGTCGTGTCCACGCTGAGCGACATCTTCCGCCAGAACACCTGCGAGCACTGGATCACGCTGCTCGAGCAGCACGACATTCCGAGCTGCAAGGTGATGCCGCTGCACGAGATCCTCGCCGACCCGCAGGTCGCCGCGAACGGCCTCGTGCACAGCTTCGACGATCCGACGCGCGGCAAGGTGACGACGCTCGGTCCGCCGGTGCGCATGTCGGCGACCCCCACCGAGCACACGCGCGTCGCGCCGATGCTCGGCGAGCACACCGCCGAGGTGCTGCGCGAGTTCGGCCTCAGCGACGGTGAGATCGACGGCCTGCGCACGGCCAACGTGATCAACTGACCGGAGCAGACGCTACGGCCTCACACGGTCGTCACTGTGCCTTTGCCTTGAAGATCGCGCTGCCGCTCTGGAGCACATCGCCGAGCGTGTAGCTGCCCTCCAGGCAGACGCCCGACTCGGTGTTCACCAGCTGCGCGGTGACGGGATACGTCACCGATCCCAGGCCCGGATCGGGCAGGTTGTTGCCCTTCCCCTTCACCAGCGCCTTGGACTTGCCGGCGGCGCCCAGCTTGAGCAGCGCCTTGATGATCCCGTCCGGCGCACCGGCGGGGTCGGCGTACGAATAGCCCTTGGGCGACGCGGTCCAGCGCGCGCCCGCCGGCAGCGCCGCCGCGCCGATCAGTCCGCCGCCGTCATACACGCACAGCGCGTAGCCGGACGTGGAGGTCGGGTCGGCGAGCTGCATCTGGGTGAGCGCGGTGCCCTTGAGCCACTTCCAGATCAGCTTGTCCTTGCTGCCGCCGCCCTTCTGCTTGATGAGCAGCAGCGATTTCTGCGCCGTCAGACAGCCGCCGCGCGGCGACGCGTCGAAGATGCAACCGCCGACGTCATCGCAGCTGTCCGCGGTGCACACGTCGCCGTCGTCGCAGGCCAGCGCCGTGCCGGGATCACAGACGCCGGCACCGTCGCAGGTCTCGTCGCCGTTGCAGAGCGTCGCGTCGGCGCAGGACGTGCCGACGGGATCGAAGGTGCAGGTGGACGAGCAGCAGTCGCCGTTGTCGGTGTTGCCGTCGTCGCACTCCTCGCCGACCTCGACCGCGCCGTTCCCGCACTCGGTACCGAGGGTGTACACGATGCCCGTCGCGGCCGAGGCCACGCCGCGGGCGAACGGTGAGCCGGCCACCGCCGACAGCGCGCCGGTGGTGCCGTTGATCGCGTAAACGCTGACCGAATTGGCGGCGGCGTTGAAGAACCCGTTGGCGACGAAGACGAACCCGCCGGCGCTGGCGAGGCCGCCGGGCGACGGCGTGTCGGTGCTGAATGGCGAGCCGGCCACGATCGTCGGGACGCCGGTGCCGGGATTGACCTTGAAGACGTTGAGGCGGTTGGTGTTGTAGTTCGCGCCGACGAGGAAGTCGCTGCCCGGCGTCATCGTGAGATCGGAAGCCGGTGTGGCGAACGGCGACCCGGCCACCGGCGTCAACGCGCCGCTGCCGCCCACCGTGTAGCCGCTGATCGACGTGTTGAGGTTGGCGACGTAGTAGAAGGCGCCGTTCGGGCTCAGCACGCCGCCGTGTTCGTTGCCCCCGGCGGAAAATGGCGACCCCGCCACCGGCGTCAGCCCTCCGCCGACCCCGATATCGTACACCGCGATGTTGGCGGAGAAGTCTTGACTGACGAAGAGGCGTGAACCGCTCGAGTCGACTTCGAGATCGAACGGATTGAGCGAGCCCACCGGCAGCACCAGTGGGCTGGCGGCGTTGGGCGTGAGCGCGCCGGTCATCGAATCGACGTCGAAGATATTGATCGTGTTGCCGCAGAAGTCGCCGGCGTAGAGCCGTTGGCCGTTGGGAGTGCACGCGAGGCCGGTGGGACACGCCCCGGCCGCATAGGGCGAACCGATCGCGGACGTCAGTACGCCGGTCAGGCCATTGGCGAGGAGAACCGACACGGTTCCGTTGCTGCCATTACTGGCGAAGACCAGGCCGCGACAGGTGGCGATGCTGTCGATGTCGGCGGTGAAGCCGCCGACGCCGCCGGTCGCGTAGGGCGACCCCGCCACCGGCGTCAGCGCGCCGGTCCCGAGGTTGACCGAATACCCGCTCACGGAATTCACCGCCGCGTTGTTGTTGACGTACAGGAACTGCGCCGACGCACGGCCCGCCGCCAGCATCGTCAGCAATGCGCACCACGGCGCCAGTCGTCTGATCATCGGTCCGTCCCCCTGGTCCCCTGCGCCGTTCTACTCCGGGGACCGCACATTTTGATAGCTGCGGAAAACCCTGGGGCTTCTTCGCCACAGGGGACACCGGGAGGCACTCATGGAGGGCCCCTCTTCACCCAGCCGTCAGGTGAGCAGGCCCTTGCCCGGCACGTAGTTGACCTCCAGGCGGATCCCATCCGGGTCCTCGAACAGCACCGAGTAGTATCCGGGCGCCCAGGCCCCTTCCTCCGGCGTGTGGACGATGGTGGCACCGCGCGCCAAGAGGAACTCGTGCACCGCATCGACGTCGGCGCGCTCGCGGGCCCGGAAGCACAGGTGGTGGAGACCGACCCGTTGCTGCACGAACCGTTCGGCCCGATGCTCCGGCGCGCCCGGCTGGATGCCGACCGCGGTGCGCCCGCCGACGCAGTACAACAGGCCGTCGAACTTCATCACCGTCTTGAGCCCGAGGAAGTTGAGCAGCGGCTCATAGAACGCCACGCAGGCGTCGAAGTTCGACACGGTCAGAAAGACGTGGGCGACACCATTGATCTCCATGGATCCTCCGGAAACTGCGTGGCCGGTCACGGGTGACGGTCGGTGTACTTCTCGATCAGCGCCTGCTTCCTCACCTTCCCGTGCGGCTCGCGTGGCAGGGCGGCGACGAACTCGACGCGGCGGGGACACTTGTAGTGCGAGAGGTCGCGGCGCGCGCAGGCGATCAGGTCGTCGGCGCTGGCGACCGCGCCGGGGCGGAGCTCGACGACCGCGAGCACGGCCTTGCCCATGTCGGCATCGGGAACGCCGATCACCGCGACGTCGGCGACCGCGGGATGGGCGGCGAGGACGCTCTCGACCTCGGCGGGGTACACGTTGGCGCCGCCGGTAATGATCAGGTCGGTGCGCCGATCGGCGATGAAGAGGTAGCCGTCCGCGTCCAGCTATCCGAGGTCGCCGGCGGTGAACATGCCGTCGTGGAACGCGGCGCGGGTCTTCTCGTCGGCGCCGCGGTAGCGGAACGCCATGCCGGGCGCGCGAACGTAGATCAGACCGATGGCGCCCTCCGGCAGCGGCCGCCCCTCGTCGTCGAGAATGTGGATCGCGTGGCCCGGCCACGGCGTCCCGACGCTGCCCGGTTTGCGCGCCCACTCCTCGGCGCTGATGCGCGTGAATCCGCCCTCGGACGCGCCGTAGAATTCGGTGACGGTGCCGGGCGGGAACACCGACATGATGCCGCGCTTCACCGCCGGCGGGCACGGCGCGGCGGAGTGCATGACGAGGCGCATCGAGGACAGGTCGTGGCGCGCCCGCTCGGCCGCATCCAGCTGCAGAATGCGGGTGAAGTGCGTCGGTACCATGAAGGCGTTGGTCACGCGGTGACGCGCGACCAGGGCCAACGCCGCGGCGGCGTCGAAGTGCGGCATGATCACCGCCGTGCCGCCGATCAGCAGATGGACCTGGGCATAGCTGGCGGGTCCGGTGTGGTAGCAGGGCCCGGCGACCAGCGTCACGTCGTCCGGTCCCAGCTCCCAGAGCCGCGCCATGCCCAGCATGGAGAGATAGGCGGTGGCGGGATCGATGGGTCGCTCGATCCCCTTCGGCCGACCGGTCGTACCGGAGGTGTAGATCATGGTGTTGAAGCCGCCGGGCGGAAACGCGTCGTCCAGTGGATCGGCGGACTGCGACGCGAGCACGCCCTCGTACGACTGCCCCCGCTCGCCCACGCCGACGACCCAGCGGCGTTCGTCCGGCCAGTCGATCTCGAGCGCGGCGCGGTCGACCTCCGCGGCGAGATCGGCGTCCGCGATCAGCACCGTCGCGCCCGAGTCGGCCAGCATGTAGGCGATCTCCGGTCCCTTCAGCCGGTACCCGATGGGCACGAGCTGGGCGCCGAGCATCCCGACGGCATTGAGCAGCTCGAACCACTCGCAGCCGTTGGGCAGCGCCGCGCCGACGGTGCCGCCGACGCCGACGCCCGCGGCGCGCAGGGCGCGCGCCAGGCGGTTCACACGCCCGGCCAGCTCACCGTAGGTTCTGACAGCCTCGCCGACGATCAACGCCGGTTTGTCCGGCCACGTCCGCGCGTGTCGGGCCAATCCGAGATCGTCCGGCAGGGCGGCCATCCCCGCCCATATGTCAGCGCCCGCCGCCGCATGTCGAGTCGGTGCGTGTCGCTCGGCGTCCCAAGTGGCTCATCTCCTCACGGAGTGCCGACGCCGGCTTTGCCCACCAATTCCCTGAGCACGTTCCGTTCCCGATTGGAGGGCCGCGCTTCCGCGCGGCCGGTCGCGCGGAAGCGCGACCCTCCAGGCGCGGGATCGATCGACCAGCCGAATTGGTGGGCAAGGCCGCCGACGCCGTCATAGGCGCCGATAAATCGCTCCGCCGCACATCCGTCGAGACGAAACGGCGCCGCGAGACTCGCAGCGATGATTGGGCCGGCGCACCACCGCATCGCGGGAGAGGCTAGCGGTCGATCGCGTCCGATCCAACGCCTTTCCGCGCTCGGGCACCACCGAATGGCTCAGGATCGCCGCGCCGGCGCGCGCGTACCATCGGTCGCGGCAGGCTGTTGGCCGCCGCTGTTGCAGAGCACCGCCTCGACGATCGGCGCCAGCAGCGCCAGCTTGTTCTTGCCGACGAAGTGACGGGCGCCCGCGCGCAGCGCGTGCAGCCTGATCTCATCTCGCGTCTCGCCGGAGATCGCGATGATCGGCAGGCCGGGCAGCCGCTCACGGATGATCGTGAGTACCGTGACTGGATCGAGGGTGGGCATCACCCAGTCACACGTGACGACATCCCAGTCGGCGCGCGCCAGCGCCTCACTCAGGGCCGCTTTGGTCTCGACCCGCTCCCAGGTCACCGCGAAGCCCCGCCGGCGCAGCGCTCGAACGATGAGCAACGCGTCGTGTTCGTCGTCCTCGACGAGGAGGAGACGCACCGGCATCGCCTGATTGGCCGTCGGCGCTTCCCCGCCCCCATCCCGCATCGCGAATCCTTCCCGCGCGCGCACGCCGCCGCCCGCACGACGTGGCCCGAGCGGCTTCCGTCATCTCCCGGCGACGGAGGCATCGCCACGGTGCGCAGACCTGCCCGATTGGGCGACACCGCGCCCGAGTGGGCGGAGGAGCCGACACAACGTGGAGGTCGCCCGGCGAAGGGCATGGCGCCCCTTCGCGGATCGCGTCAGAGGAGCTTCTGGGTCAGCGCGATCGCCACGGCGTGCGCCCGATCACTGGCGCCGAGCTTGCGGAACGCCCGGCGCAGGCGGTGCTTGACGGTCTCGACGCTCGTCCCGAGCCGCTCCGCGATCTGATCGTTGTTGCGCCCTTGCGCGGCCAGGCGCAGGACGTCGAGCTCCTCGCCCGTCAGCCCGCCCTCGGCCAGCGCGGCGCGGAACCGGTTGATGACGTCGACGTGCAGACCGGGGTCGATGTAGCCCTCGCCGGCGACCACCCGGCGCAACGCGTCGAGCAGCGAGGGCAGCGGACTGCGCTTCAGGATGTAGCCGTCAGCGCCGCGCCGGAATGCCTCGGTGACGTAGGTCGCGGCGTCGTGCATCGAGCAGACCAGCACGCGCGGCCCCGTCGGCTCGACCCGCAGGTACTCGATGAACTGCGCGCCGCTGATGCTCGGCATCTCCATGTCCATCGTCACGACGTCCGGCTTGCCACGGCGCACCGCGTCGAGCGTCGCGCGGTCGCCCGGACCGTCACCGAGCATCGTGAAGCCGTCCGCGCGGCCGATGTAATCGGCCATCGCGCAGCGGACCATCTCATGGTCGTCGATGACAAAGACGGTGATCGGCGATGACACGCACCTGCCTCCTACCCGCGCGGCCGGGGGATTGTCTACTGTCAGGTCGCATCGGGCGCCCAGACCGGCCACCCTGCGGATCGACCGTTTCGCGTGCTCGGCGCGGCGCTCGCGTGCTATGGCGCATCGACGCTCGCGACGGGCGAGGTCTGATGCCGAGCAGACGATGACGAGCGATTCCGACCGGTCTCCGACGCTCCTTGCCTGGGCCCTGACGCTCGGCGGCGTCGGCTTTGTGTGCGGCTTCTTCGGTCCGATCGCGCTCGACCCGGACGCCAATCAGGGGCCGATGCTCGGCCTCTTCATCACCGGACCGGGCGGCGCGCTGTTCGGCCTCTTCGCGGGACTCGTCGCGTGGGTCCTGCCGTTGACGGGCCATCAACGACGGCGCGCGCTGGCCATCCTGTGCGTCGTGTCGTTCGTGGCGATCCTCGGCTTCTGTCTGCCTGCCGCCCAGCGACGCGCCCGCATCGTCGACGCCGAGGTGCGCGGGTGCGAACCGCCCGGTCCGGTCGCGGACGCCGCCACCCGCGACTGGGAATCGCGCATCGCGGCGGTGACCTGGAGCGCGCCGCGTCCCAATTGGAAGCGGGACGTGGCGCGCATGCTGGGCGCCGATCCCGGCGTCGTCCTCGACGTCACCATCGTGCGCGAGCGCGACGTCTACGAGAACCGCAAGCCCTGGAATCGCGGTACGAGGTTCGCGACGCCATGGCGCGAGCCGGCGCGGTCCGAGCGCTTCTTCGCGCGCTTCGCCGGGGCAACGTGCGAGCGCTACACGAATCTCGAACGGCAGATGTACCTCCCGAGCAGCGAGGTCACCGCCGTGTGGCCGCCGGACCGGGTGCCCAACTACCTCGGCCTGGAAGCGCTGGATCCCGTCCCGCCGACATACCGCGAGTTCGCTGTCCCGTGAACAGAACCGCGGATCTCACGGGTGTGGCCCGGATCGGACCTCCAGCATCCGTGAAACTCCCTGAAATCCGTCGGTCATCTGGCGTCGGGGGGCATCGGTCTGATGCAGACGATCTGGTAGCGCGGCGCACCAGCGCTGGGTGACTCGGCGGGGCTCCAGCTCGCCATCGCGAGTTCGGGCACCAGTCCGGCGCCGCGCGCGAGATCGGCGATCTCCTCGGGGGCGTAGACGTCGAACTGAATGTCGTCCACCCGCCCGCTCGGGTAGCGGATCTCGTGGAAACACCGCCGGTCACGCGTCCAGCGTCGCACGCTCGCGCCGCGTGGATCGGTCTCGCCGGGCCGGTCGTTCCGGCGCAGCCATTCGGGATGGTAGAGGTCGAATACGGCCTTGCCGCCCGGGCGCACGACGGCGGCTACACCCTCGAGCGTCTCGCGGTCGGCGCCGCGCCCGACGAACCCGAGGCTGTTCCAGAGCAGGACGACACCGTCGAACTCCCAACGCATCCGACCGACGTGACGTTGGTCGAGTGCGACGTAGCGCGGGCCGGGAGCGGAGCGTGAGGCACGGACCAGCGCGGCGACGTTGACGTCGAGTCCCGTCACCGCGTAGCCGCGCGCCGCGAGCGGACCGGCAACGCGGCCAATGCCGCAGCCGACGTCCAGTACCCGGCGATATCGATCCACCGGCAGTAGCGTCGCGATCCCGGCCACGTCGGCTGCCGTGAACGCCGCCGGCACCGTCGACGCGAACGTCTCAAACCACTCGCTCGAATACATCTCAGCCATCGCTCCGCGCCTCGCGTTCTCCCGTGTGCTCACGGATCGCGGTCGACGGTCAGGTCGCGGCGCATCACGACGCGGGCGCGCGGGTCGAGGCCGCGCGCCGTCTCGTGATCGACGACGGTGGCGAGCGCGGACGTGCGGACGTCGGGCGCCACCTCGACGAAGCCGAGGCCGGCGTAGAAGGGCATGTTCCAGCGGACCGCGCGAAACGTCGTGAGGGTCAGCGTCGTGTGGGCGGCGCGCGCCGCCCACACGCAGACGGTGCGCACGAGCGCCGCGCCGACGCCCCGCCGGCCATACCGGGGATCGACGTCGAGCTCCTCGAGATGCGGCGTCCCGTCGGCCAGCAGCGCGACGCGCGCGAAACCGATCGGGGCGTCGTCGACCAGCGCCACCCACAAGAGGCCAGCGCGCTGCGCGGCGCAGAGATCCGCCTCGTCCGTCGGTTCGCTCAGGAGATGATCCGGCGCGTGGCCACGCAGCAGCAGTCCCGCCGCCACTTCGATCGCGCCCAACGCCGCGATGTCGCGCGGCCGCGCCGGCTCGACGACATACGCGAATTCGCCGACTCCCGTTGCCACGCCGGTAGCCTACCCGCTTCGCCGGGTCGCCGGTACTGCGCGCGTGCCACCACTCTTTCCGCGGCCCGCCGGTTGTGTGAAGAAGAGCGCGGTGGCGGGTGCGGAGCGCGCAGCGCGGCGCCCGGGCAGGAGGTGATGATGGCGACGACGGTTCCGAAGGGGCGGCGGGTCTCCCGCCGCGCCGTGCTGCGGGCGGGCGCCGCGGGAGCAGCCAGTCTGGCGCTGGGCACCACCGCGCGACGCGCATTGGCGGAATCGCGGCCGCCGGCCGACTACGTCCCCCATCCCGATCCCGCGCAGTACGTGTTGCGCATCCGGACGACGACGCTCAACCCCGACGGGCAGCAGGACGTCGCCGGGATCACGGCGGACGGCACGATGCCCGGCCCGCTGATCCGCGCGCGGCAGGGTGACCTGCTGCGCGTTCGCGTCGAGAACCAATTGGCCGACGCACCGGCGTCGATCCACTGGCACGGCGTCCTCGTCCCCGCCGGCATGGACGGCGTGCCGGGTGTGTCGAACGCGCCCATCGCCGCCCGCCGCGTGTATGTCTATGAGTATCCGCTGCGGCAGAGCGGTACGTACTGGTACCACTCCCACTGGGGCTATCAGGAGCAGGTCGGTCTCTACGGCCCACTGGTGATCGACGAGGCCGATGCACCGGCGTCCACGCGCGATCCGGTGGTGATGTTCGGCGACTGGATGCACGGCAGCCCGGCGCAGATCTACGAGAAGTTGCGCGGCGCCAGCGCCGGTGGCGGCGCGCCGGCGATGGCCGGCATGGGCGCGATGGGATCGGGATCCATGGGCGACATGAAGGCCATGGCCGGCAAGACGCCGATGCCGGCGACGAAGCCGCTGGCCGGCATGGGCAAGCCACCGGCGGGCGCGATGGCGATGGGCAAGGCCGATCTGTCGGACATCAAGTACGACGCCTTCCTGATGAACGGGAAGGGCACGGCGCAACCGTGGACGTACGCCGCACCCGTCGGCGAACCGATTCGCCTGCGCATGATCAACGCCGCCGGCTCGACCTACTTCCAGGTGCGTCTCGACGGCCACCCGCTGCGCGTCACCCACGCCGACGGCCTGGCGGTGGAACCGCTCGAGGTCGACCACCTGCTGATGGGGATGGCGGAGTGCTACGACGCGGAAGTCACCCTCTCCGCGCCCGGCAGCTACACCCTGCACGCGGTCGCGCAGGACGGCTCCGGTCAGGCGATCGGCGTGTTGCACACGCCGGACGCGTCGCCACAGCCGAATCTGACGATGCCGTCGTTCGACGGCCGCGCCCTCACCTACGCGGCGCTGCGCGCCGTTGCGCCGACGACGCTGCCGGCCGGGCCGCCGCGCGCGTTCGATCTGCCGCTACAGGGCGACATGGCGCGCTACAGCTGGATGATCGCCGGCCAGGCATATCCCAAGGCCGATCCCCTGATCATCCGCGAGGGCGACCGCGTCCAACTGACGATGAAGAACGAGACCGGCATGTGGCATCCGATGCACCTGCACGGCCACTTCTTCCGCGTCCTGCAGGGCGCCGGCGACCACTGTCCGCTCAAGCACACGGTGAGTGTCGCGCCCGGCGAGACCGTCGCGATCGAGTTCATCGCCGACAATCCGGGCAACTGGTTCTTCCACTGCCACAACGTCTACCACCTCGAAGCCGGCATGGCGCGCGAGTTCCAGTACGAAGTGTAGTCGCACGCGATTCCGCAACATCCCTTTGAGATGTAGGGCGGGCATTCAACTCGCCGCCGCACGCGCGCGTGTCGCGCGCGGGCCCCAAAGGCGTCGCGCGACGCCATGGCGCGCCAGGGGTGGTGGCCTGAAGCCCATTTCCTTCCCGAACATCGGCGGTGAAGAGCGGTGCCGAGATGTGCTGTCCGGAGCCCCGAAGGGGCGTGACCCATCAGCCCAGGGCGAAGCCCTGGGTGACTCGCCGCACCGCGACAGCCAGCCCTGAAGGGGCGGGCAACTACTGGGACGCTACCGGTCCCGTCGCGCGCACCGCCCCTTCAGGGCTGCGACGACGATGGATCGGCCGTGCCCAGGGCTTCGCCCTGGGCTGATGGGTCACGCCCCTTCGGGGCTCCGGAAGGGACAATGCTCACTGTGCGGTTCGACAACTCGCATCGTGACTCGACAACCGCGTGCGGCGCGAGGGCGTGGAAGCGCCGACCGCTTCGAAGGATCAGCAGCGGGGGCGCGACGCCGGGACCTGCTCACCCGAGCAGGCTCTCGGGGATCTCCACGACCTTGGCGCGCAGGTACTCGCCGAGCGTCTTCGCCTGCGGATCGCTGCGCAGCGAGGCGGCGACGCCGTCGCCGAGCAGGCCCTTCACCACGAAGTTGAGCGCCAGCAGGTTGGGCAGCGCGTGGCGCTCGACCTCGAGGTCGCGCGCTTCGCTGATCAGGGACTGCGAAGCGCTCGACGGTCAGGTACGACGCCAGCCAGGCGATACGCCGCCGGGGTGCGCGCCCAGACGCCGACGTTGGCGTTGCCGCCCTTGTCGCCCGAGCGCGCGCCGCACACGAGGCCGAGCGGCACCGCGCGCGTCGCGCCCGGCCGGCGGCGCGGGCAGCGCCGGCGCGCGCGCGGCCGGCGGGCGAAAACGCGCCGGGAGTGCGACGGGCGGCACGTCGACGACGTCTTCGCCGATCACGACGCGGTGCGCGACCGCCTCCGACGGCGACCAGCGCCGGCCAGAACACGCCGACCTGCGACGCGTCGCCCGGCGGCCCGGTGCCGGTGAAGCCGGGGTAGCTGGCGAGCGCCATCTCGATCGCCGCGCTGCTGAAGCGGCGGCCGACCTTCTGCTGGTCGGGGTCGCGCACGGCGATCGTCAGGTAGGCGAAGGCCTCCTCGTTGCTGTCCGGATCGGGGTGATCGCCGCGCCGCAGCGTCACCCGCGACTCGGCGAACTGGGCGCGACCGCCGACCAGGTCCCACAGCGTCTCCTCGGCCAGCCGCGCCTTCTCCTCGATGTCGAGCCCGGCGAGGATGAAGGTCATCGAGTTCTTCCAGCCGCCGGCGTGGTTGATGCACACCTTGGTGGTCGGCGGCGGCGGCTCGCCGCGCGCGCCGCTGCACGAGGACGCGGTCGGGCCCCTCCTGCTGCGACGACGATCGTGTCGAAGCGCGCGGTCACGTCGGGATTCGCATACGCCGGCGCGCCGATCTCGTAGAGCAGCTGCGCGGTCACCGTGCCGACCGACACCAGGCCGTCGGTGCCGGGGTGCTTGGTGATCACGCAGCTGCCGTCGGCGCGCACCTCGGCGATCGGAAAGCCGGGCCGATGCAGGCGCGGCACCTCGCCGAAGAAGGCGTAGTTGCCGCCGGTGCACTGCGCGCCGCACTCGATGATGTGACCGGCGACCACCGCCCCGGCGAGCGCGTCCCAGTCGTCGCGCCTCCACCCGAAGCGCCAGGCCGCCGGACCGACGACCAGCGCCGCGTCGGTGACGCGCGGGCAGATCACCACGTCGGCACCGCGCTCGAGCGCCGCGGCGATGCCGAAGCCACCGAGGTAGGCGTTGGCGCTCATCACCGGCGCCTGCAGCTCGGCGAGCGGCGTGCCCTTGTCGAGGTGAAGCGAACGCGCTCGCCGGCGGCCTGCAGCCGCGTCGAGCGTGCGGCATCAGGTCGTCGCCCTCGACGTGCGCCACGACCGCGCGCAGCCCGAGCTTGTCGTACACCGCCCGCGCCGCCGCCGCGCAGCCGGCCGGATTGAGCCCGCCGGCGTTGACGACGATCTTGATGCCGCGCTCCAGGCACGCCGCCGCCACTTCCTCGAGCTGGCGCAGGAACGTCCGCGCATAGCCGAGGTTCGCATCCTTGAAGCGATCCTTGAGCAGGATCAGCAGCGTCAGCTCGGCCAGGTAGTCGCCGGTGAGCACGTCGATCGGCCCGCCCTCGACCATCTCGCGGGCCGCGCTGAGGCGGTCGCCGTAGAAGCCGGAGCAGTTGGCGATGCGGAGAGGGGCGGTCATGGAACCTCGTGAGCCAGTGAACCGGTGAGCCGGTGAGCCGGTGACCGGAACTGGCGCACTGGCGCACCGGCTGACTGGCTCACGCCTTCTCCTCCACCCACTCCGGCTTCCGCTTCCCCGCAAACGCGCTCATCCCTTCCGCAGCCTCGGGCGAACTGAAGAGCGCGGCGATCTTGTCCTGCGCATAGGCGAAGCCGTCGTCGAGCGAGAGGCCGGGGATGGTACGCACGAGTCGCTTGGCCTCGCGCACGGCGTTCGGGCCGCCGAGGGCGATGGCGTCGATCTCGGCCTGGACGGCGCCGGCAAGATCGGCGGCGGCGACGACCTTGTGGAGCAGCCCGTAGTCACGAGCGGCAGCCGCGGTGAACGTCTCGCCGGTGAGGAACAGGCGCATGCCGTGGTGGATGCCCAGCTTCGGCAGCACGACGACCGAGATCATCGCCGGGATCACGCCGATGCGCACCTCACTGAAGGCGAACTTCGCGGTTTCGACGGCGATCGCGATGTCGGCCACGGCGGTGAGGCCGACGCCGCCACCGAAGGCGTGTCCGTTCACCGCCGCGATCACCGGCTTCGGCCCCTCCCAGATGAGGCGCAGGATCTCGACGAACGGATTGCGCTGCGCCCCGCCCGTCGCCGCGACGCCGCCGCCCGACTTGAGATCAGCGCCGGCGCAGAACACCGGCCCGTTGCCGGTGAGGACGATCGCCCGCACCGCATCGTCGGCGATCGCCGCGCGCAGATGCGTTTCCAGCCCCTCGATGATCGGCGCCGACAGCGCGTTGCGGTTCTCCGGCGCGTTGAGGGTGATCCACGCCGCCCGGCCGCGTATCTCGTACAGTACATCACTCATAGGACCTCAAAGATTCTCACCACGGAGGCACGGAGACACGGAGACTGATTGAGGGAACACCTCTCCGTGCCTCCGTGCCTCCGTGGTGAAGTCTTTCTCTTCATTCAGCCGCTTCGAGCACCACCATGACCGCATCGGGGTCGACCATCTGTCCCACCTCGACGCGCACCGCGGTCACGATCGCCGGCGCGTTGGCGGTCAGCGGGTGCTCCATCTTCATCGCCTCGAGGACGACCATCACCGTGCCCTTCTCGACCCGGTCACCGGCTTTCACCAGCACCTGGCGGACGATACCGGGCATCGGCGCGAGGCACCCACTGGCCAGGTCGTCGCCGGCCCGCGGCGGGAAGCGCGGTTGCTCGACCAGCGTGGCCCCGCCGAGCGGGCCGTGCAGATGGATGGTCTCCCCGTCGATCGCGACCTGGAATCGCCGCCGCACCCCGTCGATCTCGAGAGCGATCGCCTCGGGGCTCCACGCCACCCCGGCCACCCGACTGCCGCTGCCCCCGCACTCGACGGTGAACGTCCCGTCGCCGTCGGCGACGTAGCCGACCTCGAGGCGCTCGCCGCCGATCGCGTAGCTCACGTCCTGCGCGCGCCAGCGGCTGTTGCGCCAGCCCGACGGGATGCTCTCCGGCAACGGTGAATCGCCCCCGGCGCGGCGGCGCTGCTGTCCGTCGATCGCGGCGACGATGGCGTGGAGGCGATCGACCGCAGCATCGCGCGACACCTCGCGCGCCGCCGCGGGCAGATGGCGATCGATGAAGTGCGTGTCGATGGCGCCGGCACGGAACGCGGGGTGATCGAGGACGGCGATCAGGAAATCGCGGTTGGTGGCGACGCCGCCGACGGCGAGGTCGCGCAGCGCCGCGATCAGGCGGTCGATGGCGATGGCGCGCGTCGCGCCGTGCGCGATCACCTTGGCGAGCAGCGGATCGTAGTGGACGCTCACCTCGCTGCCGCGCTCGACGCCGCTGTCCCAGCGGACGCCCGGCAACTGCGGCGCCTGCCACAGCACGAGGCGGCCAGTCGCGGGTAGGAAGTCGCGCGCCGGCTCCTCGGCGTAAAGACGCGCCTCGACGGCGTGGCCGCCGATCGCGAGCGTGTCGAGCGCCGCCGGCAACGGCTCGCCCTCGGCGACGCGGAGCTGCAGCTCGACGAGGTCGAGGCCGGTGATCGCCTCGGTGACGGGATGCTCGACCTGCAGGCGCGTGTTGACCTCGAGGAAATAGAAGCCGCCGTCGGCGTCGACGATGAACTCGACGGTACCGGCGCCGACGTAGCCGATCGCCTGTCCCGCCGCGACTGCCGCGGCGCCGAGGCGAGCCCGCAGCGCGGCGTCGACGACCGGCGACGGCGCTTCCTCGATCACCTTCTGGAAACGCCGCTGGATGGAGCACTCGCGCTCGAAGAGGTGGACGACACGACCATGGGCGTCGCCGAAGATCTGCATCTCGATGTGGCGCGGCGCGTCGAAGTAGCGCTCGACCAGCAGCGTCTCGTCGCCGAACGCCCGCTGCGCCTCGCGCCGCGCCGCGGCCAGCGACTCGGCCAACGCCGCCGGCTCGCGCACCAGACGCATGCCTTTGCCGCCGCCGCCCGCCGACGCCTTGATGAGCAGCGGAAAGCCGACGGCCTTCGCCGCGCGCTGCAGCGCCTTGTCGTCGAGCCCCGCGCCCGACGTGCCGGGCACGACCGGCACGCCCGCCGCCGCCATGATCTCGCGCGCCCCGACCTTGCTGCCCATGCGCCGGATCGCGTCCGGCGACGGCCCGACGAACGTCAGTCCGGCCGCGGCGCATCGCTCGGCGAAGTCGGCGTTCTCGGCGAGGAAGCCGTAGCCCGGGTGCAGCGCGTCGGCACCCGTCGTCGCCGCGGCGGCGAGGATGCGATCGATCGAGAGGTACGACTCGAGGCTCGGCGCCGGGCCGATGCGCACCGCCTCGTCGGCTTCGCCGACGTGCGGCGCGTTCGCGTCGGCGTCGGAGTAGACCGCGACGGTGCGGATGCCCGAGCGCCCGGCAGGTGCGCATCACGCGCCGCGCGATCTCGCCGCGGTTGGCGATGAGGAGCTTCTTGATCATGAGGAGCTCGCGACCGCCCGGCGGTGGTTCGAGCCAGCCGGCCAATCACACGCGGCGTAAGACAAAAGACAAAAGGCAAAAGACAAAAGGCAAAGATCCCCTCCCCACCTTTTGTCTTTTGTCTTTTGCCTTTTGTCTTTTGTCTTCATTTTCTGCGACGACGCGCTGGCATCACATCCGGAACACACCAAAGCCCCCAGTGCCCTTGATCACATTGGAATGCACCGCGGACAACGAGATTCCGAGAACGGTGCGTGTATCGCGCGGATCGATGATGCCATCGTCCCACATCCGCGCGGTGGCGAAGAACGGCGTACGACTCCTTGTCGATCTGGTCTTGCACCATCTGCCGCATCATGGCGTCGCCGCCCTCGTCGAAGGCCTGGCCGGCGCGCTGCGGCGGCCCCGCGGCGAACGATCGAGAGGACGCCGGCCAGTTGCTCGCCGCCCATCACGGCGATGCGGTGGTTGGGCCAGGAGAACACGAAGCGCGGGTCGTAGGCGCGGCCCGACATGCCGTAGTTGCCGGCGCCGTACGACGCGCCGACCATCACCGTGAGGTGCGGGACGGTGCTGTTCGAGACCGCGTTGATCAGCTTGGCGCCGTCCTTGATGATGCCGCCCTCTTCGTAGCGCCGGCCGACCATGAAGCCCGTGATGTTCTGCAGGAAGACAGATCGGCGTGTCGGTCTGGTTGCACAGCTGGATGAACTGCGCGCCCTTCTCCGACGATTCGGAGAAGAGGATGCCGTTGTTGGCGAGGATGCCGATGGGGTAGCCGTGCAGATGCGCGTAGCCGGTCACGAGCGTCGGCGCCGTAGGTCGGCTTGAACTCGTGGAAGCGCGAGCCGTCGACGAGCGCGCGCGATCACCTCTTTCACGTCGAACGGCTTGCGCACGTCGATCGAGGTGACGCCGAGCAGCTCCTCGGGATCGTAGCGCGGCGCCTCGACCGGCACGCGCCTCGACCAGCCGAGCTTGCGCCAGTTGAGCTGCGCGACGATCTCGCGGCCGATCCGGATGGCGTCGCGCTCGTCCTGGGCGAGGTAGTCGGACACGCCGGAGACGCGGCTGTGCATTTCGGCGCCGCCCAGCTCCTCCTCGGTCGAGTCCTCGTGGATCGCCATCTTCACGAGCGGCGGGCCGCCGAGGAACACCTTGGCGCCGCCCTTCACCATCACCACGTAGTCGGACATGCCCGGCACGTAGGCGCCGCCGGCGGTGGAGTTGCCGAACACCAGGCAGACGGTCGGAATGCGCTCGGCCGAGCGGCGGGTGATCTCGCGGAACCCCTTGCCGCCGGGCACGAACGTCTGTGCCTGAAACGGCAGGTCGGCGCCGCCCGATTCGGTCAGGTTGATGATCGGCAGGCGGTTGTGCGCGCAGATCTCCATCGTGCGCGCGCTCTTCGTCATGCTGTACGGGTTCAGCGTGCCGCCCTTCATCGTCGGCTCGTTCGCGGTGATCACGCACTCGACGCCGGAGACCACGCCGATGCCGGAGATGACGCCGGCGCCGAGTCCGAACTCGGTGCCCCACGCCGCCAGCGGCGCGATCTCGAGGAAGGGCGAGTCGCGATCGAGCAGCAGCTCGATGCGCTCGCGCGCCATCAGCTTGCCGCGCGCGAGGTGGCGGGCGACGTACTTCTCGCCGCCGCCGTCGCGCAGCAGCGCCAGCTGCTCGTTCAGGAGCCCGATCTGCTCGAGAAACCCGGCGCGATTGGCCTGAAAGGTCTCGGAGCGGGGATCGACGTTGCTGCGCAGGACGTCCATGGGCGGTCGCGAACCGGTCGCCTACAACGCCATGACCGAATGAAGAGGTCAAGGCGACGGCGGCACCCTGCGCCGCCCGAGGCCGCGGCTACGACCTGTGCTGTCGCCGCGGAACCCGTGCCGGCGGGCGACGCGGCGCGTCGCCGGGCTGGGCGAGGCGCGGCGCGCTCACTCGACGGTCGCCGCCTGCTCGTCGACGCGAGCCCCGGCAATGACGGGCGCGGCGCCCGCGCCGCTGAGCACGAGGTGCATGCGGGCCGACGGGCGGCGGCTGGCGAGCGCGGCGCGCGCGCCAGCCGCGTCGACGCGCACCAATGCATCGCGCGAGTCGCCGAGTGGCCGCAGGCTGCGCAGGCGCGACCCCGGCGCCAGCGCCAGCTCGACCGCCGACAGCGGCTGCGCCGCCGTCACCGCCACCGGAAGCCGCCAACCTGTCGGCGAGCGACGCAGCCGGCCCACGCGCAGGCGCGGCGGAGTCGCGCTGCGTCTCTGCGCCGGCGATGGAATCCAGTTGCCGGTGCAGTCGCCGAATGCCGCGGCGCTGAAGTCGAGACCACTCGCCGCGCCCAGCACCGGCTCGAGCTCGATGGCGGCAAGCCGGCACGACGCCGCGGTCGCCCGATAGCTCAGCGCCCGGCCGAGGATCGGCGGCGTTGCGGTCGGTGCGAAGACGAAATCCGATCCGCACAGAACGGCGACCGGCAGATGGTCGATGGTGCCGACGACGCGCAGCAGAATGTCGCTGGCGTCGAGCGTACTGAGCGTGCCGTTGCCGGTGACGTCGCAGGCGCGGATCTGCATGGCGTCGAACGGCCGCAATCCGGCCACCGATTGCAGCACCCAGGCCGCATCGAGCGCGCTGACCGCGCCGCCGGTGCCGCCGGAACGGCGCGGCCGCAACGCCAACGGCGCCCCCGTGGGCACGCTGACGGCGAAGGCCCCCGCGCGCATCGCTCGACTGGCTGGCGGTGAGCGCTACGTCCCCTACGGCACCGCCGTTGCGATAGTAGCGTCACCGCTACCGCTGGCGGCCTGCGGCGCGACGGCCCCCTTGGTGATCGTGAAGGCGTCGCGCACGTCACCGGTGTCGGTCGAGGAAGCGCGCCGGTCAGGGCTGTGCCGACGGCGTCGAGCAACAGCGAGCCGAGCACGTTCAGCGACCGCAGCATCGCCGGATGGTCGAGCGCGCCGCCGCCGAGTCTGGGCGCCGCTGCCGGCGACGACGTAGACGGTGCCGCCGTGCGCCGTAGGCCGGCCGCCGGCTTGGCGTACGCGCCATCGCCTTCGACGGCGCCGTCGCCGGCGTCGCGGATCATCGACGCCTGCAACGTCGTCGACGACGCCGTAGTGGCCGTCGAGCAGCACGCTGCGCTCGTAGGCGTGGCTGTGGCCGCTGAGCACCAGGTCGACGCCGCCCGCCTCGAGCATCGGCAGCGCGTTCTGCCGCATCTGCGACCAGCTCGATCTCGATGTCGGAGTCGTGCGAGCCCTTGCTGTACGGCGGGTGGTGCCAGAAGGCGATCGATCCAGTCGGCGTGGCTCGCCGCGAGGTCGGCCGCGAGCCAGGTCAGCATCGGCGCCGCCGGGCGCGCGGCTGGTCTCGTACGAATCGAGGCAGATGAAGTGGATGCGGCCGTAGTCGAACGAGTAGTAGGCCTCGGTGCCCGGAGGCGACGCCGCCGGCCTGCGCCGGCGGCCGGCAGCGAGAAGATGTCGTAGTAGGGACCGCTCTGCGTCGCCGAGTCGGCGCTGACTGGCCGTCGTGGTTGCCGAGCGTCGGCCACAGCACGCTGGTGCGCAGCAGCGGCTGGATAGACGTCGAAGACGCCGCGTCTGGTACTCGGCGTCGGTGCCGCCGGTGTAGGCGTTGTCGCCGAGCATCAGCCACAGGTCGGGCGGAGCGCCGGCGGCGAAGGCGAGGTAGGCGTCGCGCACGCGCGCGCCGCGCCGGCCTCGCCGGTGCCGGCATCGCCGACCACCCAGATGCGCGTCGGCGCCGCGGTGCCCGGCGAGCGGCGGCGTGCGGAAGGGTGGTCGCGTCGCCGCCGGCGAGCGCGCCGCCGCTGGTGCCGACCGCGTAGAAGTAGCGCGTGTCCGGCGCCAGGTGGGCCGAGCGCACGACGTGCTCGGTGGTCGAGCGTCGGCGTCGCCGGCGTCTGGCGTCAGCGCGCCGGCCGCGACGCCGTAGCGCACGCGGCTGTCGGTCGGCGAGATCGGTGCGCCAGCGCACGACCATGCTGGTCGGCGTGCCGCGTTGCAGATAGGGACCGCGCGTCACCGCGCCGGCCGTCGGAGGCGACGAGCTCGAGATCGAAGCTGATGTCGGAGCTGGTGGCCGCTCGACTGGTGCACCTCCACCGCCAGCACGTTCGCGCCCTCGCGCAGCGGCGCCGCGTCGGCGGTGGCTGGCGACGAATGCGACTCGTCGGCGCCGCCGATGGCCACGAGCGGCCAGCGTCGCGGCGTCGATCGCGCCGGCGGGCAGGTTGTCGCGGCGCAGCTCGACGCCGTTCAGGTAGACGACGGCGCCGTCGTCGCGCAGCAGGCGCAGGTCGAGGCGCTGGAACGCGCCGGCGCCGGCGACCGTGAAGGTGCGGCCGGAAGTAGGTCGTGATCGCCTTGGCGGCGGCGTTGCCGCCGTAGCTGACGACGGTCGCCTCGTCGCCGTCGCCGTAGCCGAGCTGCGCCGGGCCGCTCGGCCAGCCGCTGTCGTCGTAGCCGGCAGCGTCCAGCCGGCGCCGGGCGACTGGCCGCCGTCGCGGTAGCGCCAGGTGCTGCCGGCGGCCACCAGGGTCTGGTCGAGGGCGAGGGCCGGCCCGGCGGCAGCCATCAGCACAAGCCCGCCGGCTGCCCATGTCCTCGCCGCCCAGCCGCGGCCGCGCCTCGCGCTCATCCCCTGCCCTGCGATTCCAAATCCCCTAATAGCAGACCACGTGCCCCTCTCGTCGCGACGCCGGCACCAGGTCTTCACGCGGCGGCGCCGCTGCGGGCGCGGCACGCCGGCGCCGCTCCTCCACGCCGGCGCGGCCGACGAGGGCGCTCCGCACCGGTCGATCGGCTGTGGCCCACCCACAGGGACGCTCGGGAATATTCCGAGGGGCGTGGCCCGGGGTGGTCGAGTAGCCGCGACAGTGGTAGACGAACCTCGGACTCGGCGACACTCAGCGGGCCGGGTGGGGATGGAACGGCATCCGTTCCACCACAGGCGCGCCGCCTGCCAGTAGATGGCGGCGGCGACACTTGCGCGGTCATCAGCGGAAACCGGCCAGCGCGGCGCGCCAGGTTGGCGGTGGTGATCGGCCGGCGTCCAGGACCAGCGACGCGTCGAAGATGCGCGCCGCCGGCGCGCAGGTTCTGCATGTGCACGGCCAGGCGGCGCGCCGGGCGGCGTGAAGCGCCAGTCGTACTCGTAGTCCATGGCAGGAACGGCGAGACGTGGAAGCTGCTTGCCGAAGCGATGAGTGAGTGCTTGCCGTCGCGCCCCAGGTTGTCGTCGGCCGCCGAGGACGTAGGCGTGGCGCTCGTCCCACGGCGTGTTGGTGATCTCGGCGACGATCGCCTCGACGCCGCCCCGCCGCGCGTCGAAGCAGTAGTAGAGGCTCACCGGGTTGAAGCAGTAGCCGGCGTAGCGCAGGTGGGTGAGCAGGCGGATCGGGCCGCCCGGGCGGCGGCCGGTGCGCGCCGCGACCAGATCGCGCACCGCATCGGCCAGCGGCTGGCGCGCATCGCCGAGGTAGTCGGCGCGGTGGAAGGCCGCGACGGCCGCGCGCGCTCGACGCGCCACAGCCAGCGGCCGGCGAACAGCGTCGGCAGCTCGTCGAGGTCGAGGTAGAGCATGGAACAGCCGGTAGGTGAAGGCGTGCGGACGCGGCGTGAAGCGGCGATGGCGGACGTGGCCGACGTAGAGCGCGCTGGCGAGGGAGCCATCATGCCGCGCCCGGCGACGGCACGCCGCGAGCGTCGCGCCCAGACCGAGCCCGAGGCCGAAGCGCGGCCACCGCCAGCGCGCTGCGCACGCCGTCCTCGTGGAAGCCGTAGCCCCAGTAGGCGCCGCAGTAGCAGGTGCGGTCGACGCCGTTGATCTCCGCCCAGCGGCGCTGCGCCGCGACGCTGGCGCGGGTGTAGACCGGATGGTGGTAGGTCATGCGCGCGATGCACCTTGCGCCGGATCGATCGCCGCGCTGCGGTTGAGCGTGACGCAGAACGGCTCCGGCGACTCGAGCCCCTGCAGCAGGTTCATGTTGTAGGTCACCGTGGCGCCGGCCGTCGGACCGCCGTCGAGCACGTGATAGTTCCACGCCGCCCAGGCGCGGCGGCGGCGCGGCAGGAGGCGCGCGTCGGTGTGCAGCACGGCCTCGTTGCGCTGGTACGGGATGGCGCCGAGGATCTCGCGCTCGGCCGGCGTCGCGATCGGCGAGCAGCGCCAGCGCCTGGTCGCTGTGCGTCGGCGATGACCACCGCGTCGAAGCGCTCCGGCTCGTCGCCCCGCGGCGCTGTACGCGCACGCCGTCGCGCCGGCGCTGGATGCTGCGCGCACCGGGCGCGCAGCCGGATGCGGTCGCGGAAGGCCGCGCATCAGCGGCGCGACGTAGCGCTGCGAGCCGCCGCGTGACGACGCGCCAGCGCGGGCGGTCGCGCACCGTGCAGGAAGCCGTGGTTGGCGAAGAACTGCACGAGGTAGCGGGCCGGAAACTCGCGCATCGGTGCGCGGGTCGGCCGACCACACCGCGGCGCCCATCGGCAGCAGATGCTGCTCGATGAAGCGCGCGCGAATAGCCGGCGTCGCGCCAGGTAGGCGCCGAGCGTCGAGCGTCGTCGCCTGCCGTCGAGCAGACGCCGGCGCGTCGCGATAGAAGCGCAGGATGTCGCGCACCATGCGCAGGAACGACGGGCGCAGCAGATTGCGGCGCTGCGCGAACAGGCGGTTGAGGTCGGTGCCGTTGTACTCCAGGCCGTCTGCGCTCGTCGCGCACGCTGAAGCTCATCTCGGTCGGCTGCGAGGCGACGCCGAGACGGTCGAGCAGCCGGATGAAGTTCGGATACGTGCGCTCGTTGAAGACGATGAAGCCGGTGTCGACTGCGTAGACGCGGCCGAAGCGCTCGACGCGATGCGTGTGCGTGTGGCCGCCGAGCGTAGTCGTCGGCTTCGAACACCGTCACGTCGTGCGCGCGGGCGAGCGAGCGCGGCGCTCACCAGACCCGGAGATCCCGGTGCCGACGATGGCGATGCGCATGCGACGCCGCATCACGCCGCCGCCCGCGCGGCGCCGGCGGCGCGCACAGCGGCAGCGGCGCGACAGGACGAGCTGCAGGTCGCTGATGTAGCGGACGGCGAACGCCGCCTCGCAGCTGGCCAGGTAGAACTCCCACATGCGGACGAAGCGGTCGTCGAACCCGAGCTGGCGCACCTCGGCGCGCTGGGCGAGGAAGCGCTCGCGCCACAGCCGCAGCGTGCGCGCGTAGTCCGGTCCGATGTCGCGCAGCGATTCGATGCGCAGCTGCGTCGTCGCGACTTCAGCGAGCGGTGATGCCGTGCAGCGAGGCGAGCAGGCTGCCGGGGAAGATGTACTTGCGCGAGCCAGTCGTAGTCGCGCCGGTAGCGCGGCGAAATCGCTGGTCGGGAATGGCGATGGTCTGCAGGAACATGCAGCCCTGCGGCGCCAGCAGGCGCTCGCAGGCGCCGAAGAAGGCGTCGTAGTATTCGAAGCCGACCGCCTCGAACATCTCGATCGACACGATGTGGTCGAACCGCCCGCGTGACGGCGCGGTAGTCGAGGAGCTGGATGGTCGACGCGGTCCGGCAGACCGGCGGCGGCGACGCGCTCGACGCGCCAGGCGCTGCTGCTCGCGGGACAGGGTCAGCGAGGTGACCCGAGCGCCGTAGCGTCGCGCGCGGCATGCAGGGCGAAGGAGCCCCAGCCGCTGCCGATCTCGAGGACGTGCTGCCCGGCCCGCAGGTCGATGGCGCGGCAGATGCCGTCGAGCTTGGCGTCGCTGCGCCTCGGCCAGCGTTGTCGCCGGCCGCGCGAACACGCCGCCGCTGTACGTCATCGACTCATCGAGGAAGAGGCGGAAGAGGTCGTTGCTCAGATCGTAGTGACGGGCGGATGTTGCGGCGGCTGCCGCGGCGGGTGTTGGCGTCGCGCACAGCGCAGCAGCGCGTGGACGGCGCGCGACGCGCCAGCGTCCACGGCGAGCGCTCGGCGAGCACCGACTGGTCGCTCGAGGACCAGCGCGGCAGAGACCGACCAGGTCGCTGCACGACCAGTCGCCGTCGACGTAGGATTCGCCGGCGCCGATGTCGCCGCCGAGCAGCAGGCGGCGGAAGAAGCGCCAGTCATGCACGGCGAGGGCGACGGGACGGGCGTCGGACGCGTCGGCGCCGAAGAGCGAGTGTGTCGCCGTCGGGGAGCGTGAGCGTCAGTCGGCCGTGGCGCCAACTCGCCAGGCGGCCGAGGACGACGCGCGCGGCCAGACGATCGAGCTTCGGTACTGGCCGCCCGCGCGGAGCGCAGACGGCCGAGGGGTGTGACGAGTGCATGCGAATACTCCTGCCGGCGGCCTCCGGGAGAGCCGGGGCGCCGTACGCAGTGGACGATACGGAGAGCGATGAACGGTGGATGTCGCAGGGGAACGGTGTCGCGCCGGTCGCGGCGCGTGTGCCGTCACGCCGCCTGGCGATAGAGAAAGCTGATCGACTTGCGGTCCTCGGGCGGCACCGTCGCCCAGCGCGCGACCACGCCGCGGACCCAGTCGACCTCGAGCCCGAACAGCTCGCAGAGGCGGACGAACGAGAAGGGCCAACTCCCGTCGTCGAGCGCGATCCACTCGAACGCCTCGGCGTTGCGGCGGCGGTGCGCCGGAACTCCCGTGATGGTCGCGGATCTCGACCAGCGCCGAGGCCAGCACGGCGGCCGCCAGCCGCTTCTCCGGCGACCAGTGACTCGCCACCGGCAACTGCGCGGGCAACAGCTCGCCGCCCGCCATGAGGCTGTCGATCACCGAGAGTCCAACGCTCGCGGCAGCCCTGCGCGGCTGCTCGTGCCCCGACGTCGCCTCGCGGGATGTATCGATTGAGGTGTCCATGACATCTCTCCTCTCTGGCGGAAGCGTCGTCCCGCCGGGTCAGAGCCGCCGCACGTTCTGCGCGCGCAGGCGGGCCAGGTCGTTTTCCAGCGTCGTCATCTGATCCACCACCACGGCGCGCGTCGCGCCCAGTTGTGCCACCGCCGCGCGCGCCTCTCGCCCGCCGACCCACAGCTCGACCGTCGTCGGGAGCTCGCGCTCGATGCGTCGCAGCTCGGCGACGCTGGCGTCGAGCTGCGTCGCCGTTCGACACCCCCATCCCGACCACCGCCGCTCCCGACCGCCGCGCCGCCGCGGCCACCTCCGCCGCCGGCAGATCGACGCCGAGGTACCAGAGGTCGCACTCGGATTCGGCGATCATCAGGCCCGCCATCATCAGCCCGAACTCGTGCCGCTCGCCGCTCGGCGTGGCCAGCAACACCCCGGCGTGCCCGGATGTCTGGCGCGAACGCAGGACACCCCCCAACAGATTGCGCATGATGCCCGACAACAGGTGTTCGTCCGCCACCGACAGCCGGCCGTCGCCCCAGCGCTCACCGACCTCGGTGAGAAGTGGCGTCGCCACCCGTTCCACGAAGCCGCGTGCGCCAAACGCGACCAGCGCGTCGGAGAGAAAGCGATCGAGCGCCGCGCGATCGAAACGCTCGAGCGCGGCGATCGCCGGAGCCACGCTGCCGGCACCTGGCGCCGCGACGACCGCAGCCACGGTCGCCTCGGGAATCGCCGAGCCGATCAGCTCCTCGAGCGCGCTCTGGCTCAGGCGCGCCACGTCGCCGATCGCTCGGCCCGACGACACCGCCCGGCGCAGGAGACGCAGGTGATCGACGTCACTGGCGCTGTAGAGACGCGCCCCGCGCGGGCCGCGGGCCGGCGCCACCACCGCGTAGCGGCGTTCCCAGGCGCGAATGATGTCCGGCGAGAGCCCGGTCAACCGCGTGACCGTCCGCAGCGGCAACGAGTCGTGGGGATCGCGGATGTGAGGCTCCGCTTCGTCGACCGCGTCACCCGGACGCCCGTTCCGCTCCCGCATGGGTATCTTGGATACGCCCACAAACAAGGCTTGTCAAGCTTTGTCCTGGGCGACCAACGCAAGAGTTTACCACATTTATCCGACATCTGTTTGATTTTGTCAGCTTTCCACATTGACGGATGCCAGGAGTCAGATAAGACTCGGGGATAGAGGGATGAGTCGATGAGACGACGCGAAACGAACGACCGACCCGGTTGCCCCTGCAAGGCGCTGTACGTCGCAGGATGGACGCCCGCTCGAGCCATGATTCGGAGCGGACGGTGAAGCTGGTCGTCACGGGGGGGACCGGACTCGTTGGGCGGCCTTTGGTGGCGCGCCTGCTCGCTGCCGGGCGCGAGGTGGAGGTCTGGTCGCGTGACCCGATCGCCGCGCGGCACCGCCTGCCGGCGCTCTGCCGTGTCGTCGGATGGCAGCCGGGCGAGGCAGTCGATCCGCCGCGACTGCGTGGCGTCGACGCGATCGTCCATCTCGCGGGCGAGCCGGTCGCGGGCGGACGCTGGACGCGCGAGCGGCGGGCGGCGATCCGCCGGTCGCGTGTCGACGGCACCGCGGCGCTGGTCACCGCCCTGGCGGCCCTGCCGCTCGGCGAGCGCCCCCGCGCCCTGATCGCCGCCTCGGCCATCGGCTACTACGGGAACCGCGGCGACGAGCGGCTCGACGAATCGTCCGCCCCCGGCAGCGGTTTTCTCGCCGCGGTCTGCCGCGCGTGGGAGGCGGAGACGTTGCGGGCCGCAACCCTCGGCGTGCGTACCGTCGCGGTACGCATCGGCCTGGTCCTGGACACCCAGGGCGGCATGCTCCACGCCCTGCTGCCGTCATTTCGCCTGGGCCTTGGCGCCCGTCTCGGCAACGGCCGACAGTTGATGAGCTGGATCCACCGCGACGACCTGCTCGACCTGCTGACGCTCGCCATCGAGAACCCTGACGTCGCGGGCCCGATCAACGCCGTGGCGCCGACGCCGGTGGACAACGTCGACTTCACGCGCACGCTGGCGGCGGCGCTGCGTCGGCCCGCACTGCTGGCGATACCGGCGCCACTCCTCCGCCTGGGCGCCGGGAAACTGGCGGACGTGCTGCTCGTCCAGCCAGCGCGTCGAACCCCGCGTCGCGTTGCAACGTGGGATGCGCTTCCGCCACGTGGAGCTCGCCGGCGCGCTCGCCGATCTGTGCAAGGATCTCGATCAGCGCATCGACGTGGAGCAGTGGGTGCCGCAACCGCCCGCGGCCGTGTTCCCGTTCTACGCCGACGTCCGCAACCTCGAGCGCATCACGCCGCCGTTCCTGCGCTTCCGCGTCCTCGGCAGCTCCGACGCGCGGCTGCGCGAGGGCACGCTCATCGACTACCGCCTCAGCCTGCACGGCCTGCCCGTCCGCTGGCGCAGCCGCATCGAGGTGTGGCGCCCCGACGACGCATTCGTCGATCGCCAGGTGCGCGGCCCCTATACCCTCTGGCACCACCGGCACACCTTCGAGCCGCATGCCGGCGGCACCCTGGTGCGCGACCGGGTGAACTATCGCCTGCCCTTCGGTGCGTTCGGCGAGCTTCTCGCCGGCCGCTTGGTGGCGCGCGATCTGGGTCGCATATTCGACTACCGGCGCGCGGTCATCGCGGACCTCTACGCGGCCCCCGCCGACAACGCCCGCCGGCACACCTCATGAATCCGGTCACCGCCAGCGTCCGCGGCGCGCTCGCCGCCCCCATAGGCGTGGCGATCCGCGGCGCCATCGCCGTCGGCGAGTCAGGCCTGGTGCCCGACCCCGTCGCCCGTTTCGCCATCCGTCGCCTGTGCGCGCAGCGCCTGCACGAGGAACGCCGGCGCCTCGATGCCGACGGCCATCGCGACTTCGTGCAGACACTACGACGGGGCCCGATCGCGCTGCACGTCGACGCCGCCAACGCGCAGCACTACGAGCTGCCGCCGGCCTTCTTTCAGCTCGTCCTGGGCGCGCGCCGCAAGTACAGCTCCGCCTACTGGCCCGCCGGCGTCCGCGATCTGGACCACGCCGAGGAGGCGATGCTCGACCTCACCTGCAGGCGCGCCGGCCTGGAGGACGGGATGCGCGTCCTCGACCTCGGTTGCGGCTGGGGCTCGCTGACGGGGTGGATCGCCGAGCGCTATCCGCGCTGCCGCATCCTCGCCGTCTCCAATTCGCGGCCGCAGGGCGACCTCGTCCGCGCCGAGCGGGCGCACGGCGGGCACGGCCGCATCGAGGTGGTCACCGCCGACATCAACGACTTCGACCCCGGCGAACGCTTCGACCGCATCATCTCGATCGAGATGTTCGAGCACCTGCACAACTACCGGGAACTGCTGCAGCGCCTGGCCGGCTGGCTGGCGCCCGGCGGCCGGCTCTTCGTCCACGTCTTTGCCCATCGCGCCCATGCCTATCCGTTCGAATCGGCCGGCGATGCCGACTGGATGGCGCGCACCTTCTTCACCGGTGGCCTGATGCCGTCGCACGACCTCTTCGCCCACTTCCAGGACGACCTGCGCCTCGAGGACCAGTGGTGGCTGCACGGACGTCACTACCAGCGCACCAGCGACGCGTGGCTGCGCAACCTCGACTCGCGGCGTGCGGACGTGCTGCGTCTGTTCACCACCGTCTACGGCGTCGCCGACGCACACCGCTGGCTGGTGCGCTGGCGCCTGTTCTTCCTCGCCTGCGCCGAGCTGTTCGGGTACCGCCGCGGCTCCGAGTGGGGCGTCTCCCACCACCGCTTCGCGGCGCGCTGACGCCCGCTGCGCGCCGTGCTGCTCATCAACGTCGCATCACGACTGGGGCGTCGCGACGTCGCGACCGGCGATCAGTCGCTGCGCGCTTTGAACAACGTCGGCGTCGCGGCGTCCGGTGTCGAGAACGTCGCGCCCCAGCAGGTACCGTCAGCGTTGCGCAGCTGCGCGGTGACCGGTGGGACGAGGCTGGACACCGATGGCAGGGCGAGCGAGACGCCCTTCCCTTTCACGAGGACCTTCGCCTTGCCGGCGCTGCCGGATTTCACCTTGGCGGTGCGCAGGCCGTTGGGCGACCCGGTCCGGCTCCGATAGGTCACACTCGTCGGACTCGCCTTCCAGGCGCTGCCGGCGGGCGCCGCCGCCGCCAGCCGCGGCTGAGCGACGCCCGACGCGTCGTAGACGCAGAGGCGATAGTCGTCGCCGCCGGCGGGATCACCGAGCTCGACGAGCGACGTCGCGTCGGCGCTGCTGAGTTTCCAGGTCAACGTGTCGCTCGCCGGATTCGCCGAGTCGCGCAGGATCAGGCGGCTCTTGCCGCTCGGGCCCGCCTTGCACACGGCCAACGGCGCCCGCGATCCGATGCAGGCGCCGGCGCCGTCGCAGGCGTCGTCGTTCGTGCACAGATCGCCGTCGTCGCATCGCGCTGCCGGCGGACTCGAACTGGCACAGCGCGCCGCAGCAGTCGCCGGTGGCGATGTTGCCGTCGTCGCACTGCTCGCCGGCGCTGACGATGCCGTTGCCGCAGGCGGTCGTCGTGCAGTTGTTGTCGCAGCCGTCGCCGTCGATGGCGTTGCCGTCGTCGCACTGCTCGCCCGGATCGGGCACGCCGTTGCCGCAGGTCGAGCTCGTCGGCGCCGATGTCGACGCGGCCGCCGCCGATGCGCGGCGCGCCGTCGAGATCGACCTCGCCCGGCGCGGCGACGAAGGCCGGATCGCCGGCGTCGACCGCCGGCGATCCGGCGCGCAGGTGGAAGTCGCCGGTCGGCCGGGTCGACCAGCAGCGGATCGGCGAACAGCGAATGCGCGTCCTGCGCCGGAGCCGCTGCGGTACGCGGCGAAGCCCGCGTAGCTCACGCCCTGCCAGACGAACTGCGCGCGCTGCCGGCGCCAGCCGCGGCGAGGAAGAGGTTGTAGTCGAGCGCGTTGTTGACGTTGCCGCCCTCCGACAGGACGCAGCAGATTCTGGCGCGGTGCTGCACGAAGAGATTGTTGCGGACGACGTTGTCCTCGGCGTACTGGATCCACAGCTCGCCGAAGCCGCTCGCCGCAGCGTGTCGTTGTGCCAGCACGTGTTGTTGAGGAACTGGCTGTTCTTCACCCGTCCGACGCGACGCCTGGAAGCCGCCGAAGACGAGCCGCGCCTTGTCGTTGCTCGTGGAGCACGTTGTCGCGCACGACGATGTTCTGGTCGACGATGCCGGCGTTCTCGGCGCCGATCTCGATGCCCGAGATCGGCACTCGGCGACGACGTTGTTGCTCGATGACGATGTCGCGCCCGCCGTCGACGTAGATGCCGCCGGCGAAGCCGCCGCCCTGCTCGTTGGCGCGCACGCACGAGGTTGCCGCGACAGACGCCGTTGCGCGCCACCTTGCTCGGGTCGGGCTGGATGTCGGTCTCGCCGCCGATGAAGTCGATGCCGATGTTGTTGACGTCGCGCACGATGTTGTTGGTCACCGCGAAGTCCGTCGACGTTGCCGTTCAGGGTCAGCGCCTCGCTGCGGTACGGCTCGCAGTCGTAGATCTCGTTGCCGTCGATGATCAGGTCGGAGATCGGCGTCGGCGTCGGTGCCGTAGACGGTGATGCCCATGGCGTCGCTGCCGCGGATGTCGTGGATGCGGTTGTCGCGGATCTCGATGTGCGAGCCGGCGCCGAGGATGCGGACGCCCGAGCCGTCGTGCACGCCGAGGTTGTTGCGCATCTCGAAGCCGACCAGCTGCACGTAGCTGCGAGCGTCGATCAGGACCAGGTTGTCGCCCGGCACGCCGGTGCCGTCGAGCACCGGCCGCTCGCCGGGGAACGCCTGCAGCGTGATCGGAGCCGTTCGCCAGCGTCGCCGCTGCGCGGGAAGGTCGATCTTCTCGTGGTACGGCGTCGCTTGCTGGCGCACCTGGATCGTGTCGCCGGCCATCGCCGCGTTGAGCGCCGCCTGGACGGTGGCGAAGTCGTCCGGCACGGTGATGACGACGGCTCTGGCCGGCGCGCTCAGCAAGAGCGTCGCGGCGACGCTCACGATCCGCTGCGTCAGTCGCATGCATCCCCCCAGGACCGTTAGAGGCGGGAGGGCGGCGTCTTGTCAACGTTGCGCGCCGGCCCGCTAGTGTCTCAGTTTGAGTGGCGCGGCGGTGACCCCGGCCCCGGCAAAACCGCCAAGGACGCCAAGCCGCGCGGCTTGGCGCCCTTGGCGTCCTTGGCGGCTATCTGGGCAGCGGGGCACCGCCGCCGCCAATCAAACTCAGAGACCACCCGCCGGCTCCAGCCGAACGGAGTGTAGCGCGCACGTTCCCGGTTTCGCTCATCGTGTCGTCTCCGTTCCCTTCGATCTCCCCTGGGTCATCAATCCGCCGGCGCCTTCCTGCCGGTGACGATGTGTGCCGGCGTGTCGAACACCATCTGCCCGTCGGCGGTGACATAGCGGCGCAGCGCGCGCTCCGCTTCCGCGAGAATGCGCGCGATCTGCGCTTCCTCGAGCACGACCCCCATGACCGGCAACCAGCCCCGCAGATCGGCTTCGACCATGGTCCGGACGCTGGGAAATCGCGCCGTGCCGACGCGCGTGGCGACCACCGCCGACGGGATGTCCGCGCTCGCGAACAACGCGACCAGTTCCCTGCGATCGCCCAGGACGAATGGAGCCCGCAGGGCGTCCGCCGCCCGCGGTCCGGCGATGCGCTCGATCAGCGCGACCTCAATGGGATAGGCGGGTGAGTTCTCGAGTGCATCCCAGACGGCGACGGCCATCTGCCTGCCGGGCGCCAGCACCCGCGCCATCTCCCGCAGCGCCTGACGCCGATCCGCAAAGAACATCAGGCCGAACTGGCTGACGACGGCGTCGAAGCTCTGGTCGGCGTACGGCAACGACTCGGCGGTTCCCTGCCGCCACTCGAGGGCCGGTGCCAGCCGCCGCGCCACCGCCAGCATGCCGGGGCTCGGGTCGATTCCCGCCACCGTACCCGTCACCCCGACGCGCGCCGCCGCCGCGCGAGCGAGCACGCCGGTGCCACATGCCACGTCCAGCACGCGATCACCGGATCTGATCTCGATCGCATCCAAGACGCGCCCCGCCCATTGCTGGAACAGCGCGGGTACGTGCAGCGCTTCATAGGCCGTCGCGGCGGCGATCTGCTCGTCGGAAGTGGGACCGCTCACGCGCCCGCGCTCCCTTGAGCGTTGGGACGGGCCTGTCGTTGGCTGGCCAGGAACGGCAAGACCGCATCGCGGAAGCCGGACGGATTGTCCTCGTGGATGATGTGAGACGCATCAGAAATGTCGACCCGTTGCGCGCGCGGCAAGAGCTCGGCCAACGCTTCTGTCAGCCGGTGAAAGAGTCGAGGGCTCCGTTGACCCGTGATCAGCAGCGTTGGAATCTGCATGCTGCGAATCTGGCTCGCTGCTATGGGGAGGAAGCCGGAGCCCAGAAATTCCGCGCGGATGGCGTTGACGCGCACCTGTTCGAGACGTGCCGGAGACATACGGCCGTAGGCGTCGCGACCGAGCACGGCGGTGCCGAAGATCCGCATGGCGGCGTCCATGTCGCCTCGCTGGGCCGCCGCCGTGGCGGGCGCGACCCCCCTCGCACCGAACTGCATGATCACGGCGGCCGTCCGCGGTCGGGTCACCAGGAGCTTCAGGATCTCCAATGGCCGCGGCGTATTGCTGACGAACAGCGGGACGACCGGCGGCTCGGCCAGCACCAGCGATCCGACGAGACCGGGATGACCGATCGCGAGGAGCAGGGCGAGGAATGCGCCGTACGAATGACCGACCAGATGGACAGGCGTATCGCCGAGCGACGACACGAGTGCCCGCAGGTCGTCCAGCTGCTCAGCCATGGAATAATCCGCGCCTGCCGCGATGCCCTCATTCGGCCAGTGGAATCGCCGGCTGTAGGCGATCACGCGAAACCGCTCGGCAAACGCCTCCATCTGGCATTGCCACGTCCGGTGGTCGCTGGCCGAGCCGTGTACCAACACCAGCGGCTCACCCGTGCCCTTCTCCACGTACTCGAGCCAGCATTGATTGATCGCAATCTTCGCCATCAGCCCAGCGCTTTGATGGAGGCGCGCAGCGCGCCGAGCTGGCGCAGCCGCGTCCATGGACAATTGCTAGATCGGAACGGACCAGCCTGCAAGGGCAGCGTCGTCGGGATCGCTCGCCCGCGGGAAGAGGGTCAGGGTGAGGGTGAGGGTGAGGGAGTCCCGACCGTCACCGCACGCCATCTCCGCGTTGAGTCGCCCGCACGATTCGGCGTATGCACGCGGCGCATGTCGTACGAGCCCGTCCTCGAGCGCTGTGCGCTGGCTGCGCTGGCCGCGGGGCGCGCCATTCGCGAGGCGGTGCATGCGATGCCGCCGGGCGAGCGCGGGCGGAAGGCGCCGGCGGCGCTCAAGCCGGGGGAGCAGATCGTGTTGGCGGTCGATGGCGCGGCCGAAGCGGTCGGGCTCGCCCATCTCGACCGCCTCAGTGCCGACATCGGCTGCCCGATCGCGCTCGTCGCCGATGCGGCGCGCGGCACGCTCCTGACCGTCGGCAGCGGCGGCGACGGCGCGCGCGTCTACGCGATGCTCGACGCGGTGGACGGCACGATCAAGGTCGGCGGCCTCGGCAATGCCGCGCGACGGCAGCGTCATCCGGCTGGCGAACGACGGCGGCTGGGGCGTCGGCTTCGCGTGCACGGCACCGACGCGCGCCGCCGTGGAGGCGCTGCGCATCGGCGACTTCGTCGTCGCGGCGGTGGTCGACGGCAACCCGACGCGGGTCCGCGTCCACCCGCACGAGGTCGTCACCGTCCCCGTCGACGGCGCTCCCGCGAGCATCGACATGTCGGACCGCCCCGCGGTGGTCGCGGCTCTGCGCGGCGCGCCGCGCGTCTTCACCTCGACGCAGACGACGCTCGCCCAGGCGGTCGTCTATCTCGACAGCTTTCAGGCGTTCGACCGCAACACCCAGCTCGCCGGCGACGAGGCGCTCGTCGTCGAGCTCTACCGGCGCCTGATCAACCGCCACGAGGGCGGCGCGTTCGACGTGTGGCGGCAGTACGGCAACCTGAGCGCCCTGCTGCGCATGCTGCTCGGCTGGCGTGGCGAACGGCCGTGGATCGAGTCGCAGGGCGGCGCCTTCGTCGTCGTGAACGAGAACTTCGCCAACCTCATCCCCGCCGTGCCGCTCATGCTGGGCGCCGGCGGCTGTTCGGTCGACTTCAGCGGCCGCCCGCTCGCCGACCGCCGCCTGGTCGAGGGCCGCACCAGCGTCATCCACGCCGCCAACGAGGTGCTGCGCGACCGGCTGCTCGCCATCGTGCGCGACGCCGGCGGCCACCCCGCGCCATCCGATGCCGCCGGCTGAGCGCGTCCCGGTCTTCTACGGCTGGTACGTCCTCGCCGCCAGCGTGGTGATCGAGCTCTTCGGGCTCGGCTTCGGCATCTTCGCGATCACCACCGTCTACCCGTACATCATCGACGCGTTCCCGAGCTGGTCGCGGACCACGGTCTTCCTCCCGACGTCGCTGATCATCCTCGTCGTCGGGGCGATGAGCCCGGTAGTCGGCTGGCTGCTCGACCGCTATCCGATCCGCTGGCTGTTCGTCATCGGCATCGTGATCCAGGGCCTCGCGCTCTACCTCTTCGCCCACGTCGAGACGCCCGCGCAGTACATCGGCAGCTCGCTGCTGCTCGGGTTCGGCATGTCGGGGGTGACGATCCTGCCGAACCAGGTGCTGGTCTCGCGCTGGTTCCACGCCCGCGTCGGCCTGGTGAACGGCATCGTGCTCGCCGCGACGGCGTTCGGCGCGGCGATGGCGCCGGCGCTGATCACCCGCCTGATCGAGGCGCTCGACTGGCGCACGGCCTTCGTCATCATGGCCGGCGTCGCGACGGTCCCGCCGATGCTGGTCGTGCTCCTCATCGTGCGCAGCCGTCCGGAGGAGATCGGCCTTCGGCCGTACGGCAGCGACGCCGCCACGGCCACCGCGACGCTCGCCGGGATCTCGCTCGCCGACGCCGCTCGCCTGCCCGTCTTCTGGATCTTCGCCGGTGCGATCTTCCTCGGCGGCATGCCCTGCTACTCGTTCAACAAGCACATCCTCGTCTTCCTCAAGGAGCTCGGCTTCACTCCGATCAGCGCCGCCGACCACAAGAGCTTCTTCTTCTTCGTGTCGGGCTGCGCCCGCCTCGTCTTCGGCTGGCTCGCCGACCGCCTCGACCGCCGCAATCTCCTGTTGGTCCAGGTCCTGCTCATCGCCGGCGGCTATCCGATCCTCTTCCTCGTCCCCAGCCATCGCGAGGTCCTGCTGCCGGCGCTGTTCCTGTTCGGCGCGGGCTACGGCGGACTGCTGCCGTCGATTCCCATCCTCACCGTCCACTACTTCGGCCGCCGCCACCTCGGCACGATCCTCGGCGCCTACAAGGTCTCCTATGACCTCGCCGCCGCCGGCGCCCCGCTGCTCACCGCGGCGCTGTACGACCACTACGGGTCGTATACCGTGTCGCAGATCGTGCTGAGCGTCTTCGCGTGGACTGCCGTCGGCCTGGTGGCGCTCGGGATGCCGGCGCAGTTGCGCGTGCCGCTCCCCGCGGCCGACGCCCGCGCAGCCTGACAACGGCGCGGCGCGGCGGCGCGGCGTCGTACGCGTCGAAAGTGGCAGCGCCAAGGTGAGGCGCGCGAACTCGAGGCGCATCCGTGCGCCGCGCCAGTGATGACCCAGACTCGCTGATCCGATGGCGACCCGTGCTCCTTTCTTGAGTCGAAAGGTCCGACAACGGCCGCGCGGAAGCGCGGCCCTCCAGTGGACTGCCGTCGGCCTGGTGGCGCTCGGGATGCCGGCGCAGCTGCGCGTGCCGCTCCCCGCGGCCGACGCCCGCGCAGCCTGACAACGGCGCAGCGCGGCGGCGCGGCGTCGTCCGCCATGGAGAGCGAGAGCGCGCGCCACTGTGCCAGCTGCTCTTCGACGCGGACCACGCAAGCGGCGCCGAGCTGACACGCGCGGCGGCGCCATTCTTGAGTCGAACGATCGGACAACGGCCGCGCGGGAGCGCGGCCCTCCAGTCGGTGACGTCAGGTCGGTGGGGGTTGGAGGCGCCGCGCGTCGATCACCGCGAGCAGGTCGTACAGGACGCGGTTGATCGGTGTGGCGACGCGGAGACGCGCACCGGCGCGCAGCACGGCGCCGTTCAGGGCGTCGTACTCGAGGCGGCGGCCGCGCTCGCGGTCCTGGAGCATCGACGTCTTGAGCGATCCGAGCTCGTCGGCGCTGTGCTGCAGCTCCTGGTCGACGCGGGTGGTCTCCAACGGCACGCCGTCTGCCTGAGCCACCGCCACCACTTCCAACATCGCGCCGCGCACCAGCGCGCGACCGTCCTCGTTCGCCAGCAGCTCGCCGACCGTGCGCTCCGTCACGGCCGTGGCGGCGTTGAAGGCGGCGTTCCAGGCGAGCTTGTCCCACAACATGACGGCGATACGGCTGGTCGCCCGATGGTCGACCGCCGCGGCCGTGAAGAGCGCCTTGAGGCGCTCCACCCGCGGCGTCGTCGCGCCGTCGACCTCGCCGAAGAAGATCCGGCCCCCGGAATCGCGCTGCACGATTCCGGGGGCCGTCAGCTCGGCGCCGATGTGGGTCAGCCCGCGCAGCAGCGGCGGCAGACCGAGCCGGTCGGCCAGGCGATCCTCGTTTTCGAGCCCGTTCTGCAGGGACAGGATGATCGTCTCCGGGCCGACGACCGGGCGCAGGGCGTCGGCGGCGGCGTCGGTGTCGTACGACTTCACGCACACCAGCACCACGCTGCACGGCCCCGCCTCGGCTGGCGATTGGACCACCTGCAACGGCGCGATCAGCTCGAAGCGCGGCGGCTCCTCGATCCAGACGCCGACGCGCTTCAGGGCGGCAAAGTTGTCGCCGCGCGCGACGAACACGACGTTCTCGCCGCGCTGTGCCAACCGCCCGCCGAAATAGGCCCCCAGCGCGCCCGCGCCCATGATGAGGATCCGTTCCCGGGTGCGCCCCTCGTCCGCCATCCTAAGCGTCAACGCAGTCGAGATGGGCCGCAGGCCCAGATCGAGAAATCTGAAAAGGGTTGCCCACGATCGGTCCGCGGGTCGACCGGAGGGAATGTTCGAAACAGAGACGCGGAGACCGCCGAGGAACGCGGAGGGGCGCGGCGGGCAATGGGCCCGCACTCCGCGTCCTCCGCCAACCGTCGCGCCGCCGCGTTGAGGGTTTCCTCGGATCGAGGCTGGAGTTCCCGCTCACGGCCCCATAGGTAGCCCGGAATGCGGTCGCAGTCACCCGCCCGACAGCCGATCATCGGTCTGTTCACGCTCGCCCTCGGCCTCATCGTGGCGCTGATCGAGCTCGGGCTCGTGGCCTATGCCTACGAGCGGATCGGCATCGAATCGCGGTACCTCATCTCGCTCCTCGCGCTGTCGCTGCTCGGCAGCAACGCGAACCTGCCCATCGCCCGCACCGCCGGCGGGACGGACGGCGATCCGCCGCCGAACGTGCTCGCGGTCAACGTCGGCGGCGCGCTCATCCCCGCCGGGCTGTCGCTCTATCTCCTCATGCGCGGCGCGGCCCCGCTGACGGCGTTGCTCGGCGTCGCCGTCGTCGCCGCGGTCGTGCATCGCGTCGCCCGTCCGCAGCCCGAGGTCGGCATCGCCGTGCCGATCGTCGTGCCGCCGCTCGTGGCGGCTGCCATGGGGCTGCTGCTCGCGCCGGCCGCGGCGCCGGCGGTGGCCTACGTCGCCGGCACGCTCGGCACGTTGATCGGCGCCGACCTCACCAACCTCTCCACCCTGCGTCGCATGGGCGCGGCGGCGTCGATCGGCGGCGCCGGGACGTTCGACGGCATCTTCGTCACCGGCATTCTGGCCGTGTTGCTGGCGTGATGGACGACTGGCAGGTCGTGCGCAGCGCGGTGCAGCGACGCACCGTCGACGACTGGAACCTCACGCTCACCGCCATGGGCATCGAGGCGCGCGTCGACTGGAGCCCGCAGCACGGCTACCTGCTGCTGGTCGCCGGCGACGTCGTGCCGCGGGCGCGCGCCGCGCTCGACGCGTACGACGACGAGAACCGCCCGCGCCCGGCGCCGACGCCGGTGCCCGAATACGGCACCGGCATCACCGCCGCCGTGCTGGCCGCCGCGCTGTGCGCGCTCTTCGTCTTCACCGGCCCGCGCGTCGACGGCCACGCGTGGTTCGCCGCCGGCAGCGCCGACGCCGGGCGCATGCAGGCGGGCGAGTGGTGGCGCGCCGTGACGGCGCTGACGCTGCACAACGACTTTCCGCACATCTTCGCGAACGCCATCGTGCTGCTGATCTTCGGCTCGTCGCTGTGCACGCTGGTCGGACCGGGCACGGGGCTCTGGCTGATGCTCCTCTCCGGCACCGCCGGCAATCTCCTGAACGTGTTCGTCCGCGGCACGCCGTACACCGGCATCGGCGCGTCGACGGCGATCTTCGGCGCGCTCGGCGCGCTCGCCGCGGTGCGCGTCGTCCAACGCCGCAGCGGCGCGGCGGTCTCCCGGTGGCGCGCCTGGGCGCCGTTCGCCGGGGCATTGGGCCTGCTGGCGATGCTCGGCTCGTCGGAGCGCAGCGACGTGATCGCTCACCTGTTCGGCTTCCTGGCCGGCGTCGGGCTGGGCGGCGCGCTGGCCTCCCTGCATCCGCGGCCGTTCGCGCGCCGGGTGCAGATGGCCCTGGTGATCGCGGCCGCGCTGGCGGTTGCCGCCGCCTGGGTGGCCGCGCTGCACGCCGGCGCTTGACCCGATTGTCGCCGTCCGGGCACATGCCTCGCATGGTGAAGCTGATCTTCCTCTGCCGGCGGCGGCCGGACATCACCCATGAACGCTATGCCGAGTTGCTGCTCGACGGCCACGTGCCGATCGCGCTGCGCCACCATCCGACGCTGCGGCGCTACACCGTCAACATCGTCGAGCGCGGACCCGAGACCGAGGCGCCGCTCGACAGCGTCGGCGAGCTCACGTTCGATTCACTCGCCGACTTCCGCGAGCGCCTCTACGACTCCGCCGAGGGCGAGCGCGTCGTCGCCCGCGACGTCGCCGGCTTCATGGGCGGGTCGGACGCCTACGCCACCACCGAGGTGGTGCAGCGATCGACGGCCGCGCGTCCGCTCGGCCAGCGGACCGCCGGGGTCAAGATGCTCTGCCCGCTGCGCCGCCGGCCAGACCTCACCCACGAGCAGTTCGTCACCCACTGGCAGACCGTGCACGTCCCGCTCGCGCTCACCCACCATCCCAACATGACGCGCTACGTCACCAATATCGTCGATCAGCGGCTGTCGCCCGACGCCCCGGAGTGGGACGGTTTCGCCGAGATCACCCTCGACCCGTCCCAACCGCTGTTCGGCTCGCCCGAGGGCGAGAGGATCGTCCGCGACGACATCGCCCGATTCATCGGGCACACGTTTCCGTACTTCGTCGCGGAGTATGTGCAGAAAATGTAGCGGCGGGCTTTAGCCCGCCACCGCTAGCGCCCACCTCTCGAGGTGACGCGCACCGCGATCGGTCTAGGGGTGGCGGGCTAAAGCCCGCCGCTACATTCGAACCCGGTCCTGTGCGTTCACTTCCGCCGCATCAACTGCCGGTACCGCACCATGTGGCGCACGGCTTCGTCGCGGCGGCCCAGGCGAGAGAGGAGTTGCGCGAGGTTGTAGTGGGCGTCGGCGAAGCGGGGATTGAGGGCGACGGCGCGGCGATAGTGGGCGGTGGCCTCACCGCTCTTCTCGAGATCCTCGCAGGCCAGCGCGAGGTTGAAGTGGGTGACCGGGTCGGTCTCGTCGCGCATCAGCGCCTGGTGGTAGCAGCGCGCGGCGACGCCGGGGTCGCCGGCCTCGTGCGCGAGGCGGCCGAGGTTGACCCAGGCGTCGGCGTGCTCGGGATCGATCGTGACGGCGCGCTCGTAGGCCGCGCGCGCCGCCTTCGACGTCGTCGTCCTCGAGCGCGATGCCGCGCTCGAACCATTCGGTCGCCGATTCGCCGGGCTCCACCGGCGCGGCCGCGGCCTTGGCGCGCGGCGAGATGGCGCGCGGCGATTCGGCGCGCCGCGCCAGCTCGTCGACCGTGAACGCGAACTGGAGCTGGCCGCTCTCCGGCTGCCAGACCCGATCGCCGCTGCGCGCCACGACGCGGCCGCCGGCGGCGACGATGCGAACGCCGGACAGCGGCCGATCGGCTGGCAGCTGGCGCAGCAGCTCGCGCAGCGCGCGCCGCACGCGCGTGGCGGGCACGTGCGCCTCGCGCAGTCCGAGGGCGGTGCGCAGCAGCACGACGTCCTGGAACGCGAAGCGGAACTGCCGGCCGGCGCGCCCCGGCTTGCACCAGCCCGCGTGCACCATCGCCCGCACCCGCGCCGGCGGAATCGCCAGCACGCGTGCGACATCGGCGGTGCGGAGCGGCGAGGGGCTCACGGGCGTCTGCGCCGTGCCCACGCCCGGGCGTGCGCCGGCGACCTGCTCACTTGCTCTTGCGGGCGCGTTCGCGTTCGGTGCCGGCGGCGGCCTTCGCCCGCGCCGGTCGTCGTCCGCCCGCGCTCGCGACCGCCTTCTCCGGCTCGGCGCTCTTCGCCGCGAGGCTCGCCTTCAGCGCATCCATCAGGTCGATGATCTGGCCCTTCGGCGGTCCGCGCCGGGCCGACGGCGATCTCCTGACCGGCGACCTTCTGCTCGATGAGCGCCAGCGCCTGCTCGCGATAGTCGTCCTTGTACTTGGTCGGGTCGAACTCGCTCGGACGGCGAGCTGCTCGATGAGCTGGACGGCGAGTTGCGAGCTCGCCCGGCTTGAGCGTCACCTCGTCGCCGCGCTCGACCTCGCTGAAGTCGCGCACCTCGTCGGCATAGAAGAGCGAGTGCATCATCAGGCCGCCCTGCGCCTCGCGCAGCAGCACCAGCTGCTGGCGCCCGCGCGTCGAGAACTTCGCCACGGCGCCGCGGCCGGCGGCGTGCATCGCCTCGCGCAGCAGCCGGTAGGCCTTGTTGCCGCCCTTGTCGGGGCCGAGCAGATAGGTCTTCTCGAAGTAGATCGGGTCGACGCTGTCGATCGGCACGAACTCCTCGATCTCGATCGACTGGTCGCTCTGCTGGTCGAGCGCCTTGAGCTCCTCGGGGCTGAGCACCGCGTACTGGTCCTTGGCGTACTCGTAGCCGCGCGCCATGCTGTCGCGCTCGACGACCTCGCCGCAGGTCTGGCAGACGTACTGCTGCTTCAGCCGCGAGTTGTCCTTGGCGTGCAGCAGATTGAACGACAGGCTCTTCGACTGAGTGCCGCTAAACAGTTTGACCGGGACCGAGACCAGCCCGAAGCTGATCGTCCCGGCAGAGATTGCGCGTGCGTGCCATCCGATGGGCTCCTTTCGGCGACAGCTGCGGATCATACCAGCTCGCCCCCGCCGGGGCGAGCGATTTTGTGCTATGAGGAGACCCCGGCATGGGCGCCCGCCGCTCTCTCGATCCCTACCGCCGCAAGCGCGACCCGGCCCGCACGCCCGAGCCCTTCGGGGTCGTGGCGAGCCGCCGCGCCGGTCGCCGCGGCGCAGCGCTTCGTCGTCCAGCAGCACGCCGCCCGCCGCCTGCACTGGGATCTGCGCCTGGAGATCGACGGCGTGCTGGTGAGCTGGGCGGTCCCGCGCGGACCGTCGGTGGACACGAAGGAGAAGCGGCTGGCGGTGCAGACCGAGGATCACCCGATCGAATATGGCGGTTTCGAGGGCCTGATCCCGTCCGGCAACTACGGCGCCGGGGCGATGATCCTGTGGGACTCCGGCCGCTACCGCACTGGTCGACGGACTGGAACCGGGCGCCGGCGCTCGCCGGCCGGCAAACTCGATCTCGAGCTGCGCGGCCACAAGCTGCGCGGCCGCTGGGCGCTGGTGCGCACCAAGGGCGCGGACGGCCGGCAGTGGCTGCTTCTTCAAGAAGGCCGATGCCGCGGCCGGCGGCAGCGAGCCGGTCGAGGCGCAGCCACAGCTCGGTGGTCTCGGGGCTGACGGTCGAGGAGCTGCGCGACGGGCGTCCGCCGCGACGCCGAGCTCGCCGGCGCGCGCCGCGGCGGCCGGCGCGCCGCGGCGCGCGCTGCCGGCCGGGCGCTGTCGCCGATGCTGGCCGACGTCGCCGACGAGCCGTTCACCCGCGCCGGCTGGGTGTTCGAGCTCAAGTACGACGGCGTCCGCGTGCTCATCACGCGCCGCGGCGGCGAGGCGCCGCGGCTGCGCGCTGCGCAGCGGGCGCGACGTCGACCGCGCAGCTTCCCCGAGATCGCCGCGGCGGCCGCGCATCTGCCAGCCGACGATTTCGCCATCGACGGCGAGCTGATCGCGCTCGACGAGCGCGGCGCCGGTTCCTTCGAGCGCCTGCAGCAGCGGCTCGGCCTGACCAACGCCTGGGACGTCGAGCGCGCTGCCGTCGACGGTGCCGGTGCAGGTCTTCGCCTTCGACCTGCTCGGCGCCGCCGGTCACGACCTGCCGCGCCCTGCCGCTGACGACGCGCAAGGCGATCCTGCAGGCGCCTGGTGCCGGCGCGCGGCGTGATCCGCTACGCCGATCACATCGAGGAAGAGGGCGAGGCGTTCTTCGACGCCGCCGCGCGCGCACGAGGTCGAGGGCATCGTCGCCAAGCGCGCCGACTCGCCCTACCGCAGCGGCCAGCGCAGCCGCGACTGGCTGAAGATCAAGCGCCCGCGCACATGCCGACCTCGCGGTCGTCGGCTACGTGCCCGGCAAGGGCATCGCGCGCGGCGCTCGGCGCGCTCATGCTCGGCTGGCGGCACGACGGCACGCTGGTCCACGCCGGCAACGTCGGCAGCGGTCTCAGCGAGGAGTCGGTGTCGACGCTGCTCGCCGCGCTCGCGCCGACGCGACGCGAGACGCCGGCATTCGAGATCGGTGCCGGACCCGCTGCCGCGCGGCGCCGTCTTCGTCGACCCGCGGCTCGTCGTCGCGGTGCGCTACACCGAAGTGACCGAGCGCGGCCTGCTGCGCCAGCCGGTGCTGCTCGGGCTGCGCACGGACAGCGCGGCGCGCGACGCCGACCATCTGCCGGGGTCGGAGGACGTCGGGCTCGACGAATCGGTCGAGCCCGCGGCCACGCCGGCGCCGGCGGCCGACATCCGCACCTCCGCCGCCGCGCTTCACGCCGAGCAACCTCGGCAAGGTCTTCTGGCCGGACGACGGCTACACCAAGGGCGATCTGCTGGCGTACTACGACGCGCATCTGGCCGGCACATCGCGCCGTACCTGCGCGATCGTCCGGTGGTGCTCACCCGCTACCCGGACGGCATCGACGGCAAGTCGTTCTTCCAGAAGAACGCGCCGGAGTTCATCCCCGACTGGGTGCCCACCTGTCGCGTCGAGGACACCGAGTACTTCCTCTGCAACGAACGCGACGCCCTGCTCTACGTCATCAACATGGGCTGCATCCCGCTGCACGTGTGGAGCGCGCGGCGCGGCAGCATCGAGCGGCCGGACTGGTCGATCCTCGATCTCGACCCGAAGGGCGCGCCGCGCCGCGACGTGATCGCCGTCGCGCGGCGCATCCACGCCCTGCTCGAACCCGCTCGGCGCGCCGCACTTCATCAAGACCTCGGGCCAGGACGGTCTGCACGTGCTGATCCCGCTCGGCGGCGCGCTGACCCACGACGAGGCGAAGTCCTTCGCCGAGGTCATCGCCCGCATCGTCGCCGGCGAGCTGCCCGACATCGCGACGTCGCGCGCCCGCTCGGCGATCGCGGCGGCAAGGTCTACGTCGACTTCCTGCAGAACGGCTTCGGCAAGACGATCGCCGCGCCGTTCTCGGTGCGCCCGCGACCTGGCGCACCGGTGTCGACGCCGCTGACCTGGAACGAGGTGACCGCGCGGCTCGACCCCGCCCGCTACACCATCCGCACGGTGCCGGATCGCGTCGCCAAGCGCGGCGATCCACTGCGCGCGGTGCTCGACACGCAGGTGGATATCGCCGCCGTCATCGCCGCCCTGCAGGCGCAGCTGCACGGCTGAACGCGCACCAAGGCGCAAAAGCGGTGAATTCCAGCCGGGTGTGACCGTCGGAGGCGCAGTGCCCGATCGCAGCGATCTCGAGCTCGTGGAGCGCGCCAACGGCGGCGACGCCGACGCGTTCGAGACGCTCTACCGGCGCTATCGCGACTGGGTCGTCGCCCTCGCCGAGCGCTACACGGGCAATCGCGAGGACGCGCTCGACGTGCTCCAGGATGCGTTCGCGCATCTGTTCGGCCGCTTTCCGGGCTTCGTGCTCACCGCCCAGCTGAAGACGTTCCTCTACCCCGTGGTGCGCAACCTGTCGCTGGATCGCGTCCGGCGGCGGCGGGCGGAGATCGACGTCGATACGCTCGCCGACGTGCTTCCGGCGCCTCCGCCGGCGTCGAGCAGCGACGTCAGCCGCCTGCTCGCCACACTGCCGGCGACACAGCGCGAGGTGCTGGTGCTGCGTTTCGCAGACGACCTGTCGCTGGCGCAGATCGCCGAGGCGCTCGGCATTCCGCTCGGCACGGTCAAGTCGCGCCTGCACGCGGCGTTGACCGCGTTGAAGAGCCGGGTGGAGCGGTGAGGTTGGCTGCTCGACCCATGCGGGCGGGGCTCCGTCGGCGCCGTTGAATCGTGGCGGGCGCGCTCAGGGCACCGCGGGAGCGGCGCCCTCCACGGGAGCGTGAGCGAATCGGTCGGCTCATTTCACCACGTAGCCGAACCACAGGGTCAGCGCGGCGGCGCCGAGGATGTCGAGCAGGATGCCGTAGCGGATCATCTGGCGCTGGGTGACATAGCCGGTCGAGTAGGCCATCGCGTTGGTGGGGCGTCGAGACCGGCAGCATGAAGCCGAACGTGCACGCCACGGTGGCCGCGAGGCCCAGCGCGATCGGGTCGGCCCCGACCTGCATGCTGACCGCGATCACCACCGGCACCACCATGTTGGCGCTGGCGGTGTTCGACGTCGTCTCGGAGACACCGATCGCCAGCACGCAGAAGACGAAGACCAGGAGCCGGGCTGTGTCCCGCCGGCACGTACGAGCGCCAGCAGTCGGCCCAGCGCCGTGGCGACGCCGGTCTGCATCATCAGCTGGCCGAGGCACATGCCGCCGCCGAAGAGCACCACCACCGGCCAGTCGATCGCGGCCAGGTCGCCCAGCTCCATGACCGGTCGGCGGGCGCCGCGGCTCTCGGGCAGCCAGAACAGCACGGCGACGACCAGCAGCGGCACCACGGACTCCGGGATGTGCGCGGCGAGCAGCTCCCCGACCGCCGGCCAACCGAGCCCGATGAGCGAGGGCGCCGATCCACAGGGCGGCGGTGATCAGCGAGCGCCGTGCGACGCGGCGCTCGACGCTGCGCCACGGCGCCGAGCGCGGCGTAGCGCGCCAGCATCTGCGCGCCGATCGTAGACGAGCACCGGCCGCCTCGTGGCGGAACAGCCAGACGAAGTAGCCGATCATCGCCAGCAACACGACGAAGACGACGGGGAAGACCTTGACGATCCATTCGGCGAAGCCGATGCGATGACCGGTCGCCTGCTGCGATCAGGCCGATGCCGATCAGGTTCGGCGGCGTGCCGACCGGCGTGAAGAGGCCGCCGACCGAGGCGGCATAGGTGACGATCAGGGCGAAGGCCGCGCCAAGCACGGGCGGCGGCGTGTCGCCGATCGCCGCTCATCGCCAGCAGCACCGACTGCGCGATCGGCAGCATCATCGCCGTCACCGCGACGTTGCTCATCCAGGCCGAGAGCGCCGCGGTGGTCAGGCCGAGGAAGATGAAGGCACGGGTCGGGTCGTTGCCGACGGCCGGCAGCGAGAGGACGCGGTAGGCGATGCGCTCGTTCAGACGATGCTTGAAGGTGACGCGCGCGAGCAGGAAGCTGCCGACGAACAGCATGATGATCGGGTTGCCGAAGGCGGCGAACGCCTTGGTCGCGGGCGCCGCACCGACCAGCACGGCCAGCGCCGGGCCGAGCAGCGCCGTCACCGCGATCGGCAGCGCCTCGCTGATCCACAGCGTGACGACCACCACCAAAATGGCAGTCATGCGGCGACCGGTCTCCGGAATGCCCGGCAACGGCCATGCGTAGGCGGCCACCGCCAACGCGCCGCACACCAGCAACACCGCCCACCGCTGGCGCGGCGCCGGCAAGCCCCCGCCGCCCTCCTCCATCGCGGACCCCTTTATCGACCGAAGGGGTCAGGAGCTAGTGAAGGAGGAGAGCAGACAAGACGACGGGGGAGAGACGAAAGGGACGATACCGTCGTCCTTCATCCGTCGACCTCCGTCGGGTCGCCGTCAGAAGCGGTGCGCCCGCACCACCTGCAGACAGCCGAGGATCGCCATCGTCGTCGCGCCGCTCACTACCAGCTCGGCCATCCACCAGTCGGGGGCGACGAAGCCGGGGCCCAGCCAGGCGGTGGCCAGGCGGCTGCCGATACCGGCCAGCAGAGCCATGGGCATGCTGACGTCGAACCCGAAGAGCAGGCGCAGCAGCAGCGCCATGATGGCTCCTTCGAGTGCTGGTTCGACTTCTGGCATCTTCGGCGTCCTCGCGCACGCGGCGACGACTCTCCCCAGTCGTTGGCTGCGTACCCGACCTTTTCCCTAGCAATCCTGATGCACAGTCGTGCCAGACCAATCTGTGGTCGGGGCCATCCCCGCTTGGTGTGACACAAGACATGCGGGTGATGGATTAGTGCCGGTTCGGCCCGTCGGGCGTCCATTTCGGGCACTCGATTGACGCCCAAAATTACGCGCCGCCGCCCAATCGCGGCCATCCCCGACGGCGCCAAGGTGACCCCCGCGCCGCCGGGGGAAGCCCGCTGCGGGGACCCGACCGAACCGAATCTTTCTCTCGCGCCCGTCGAACCTTCTGTCCGCCTGGCGCGCTGAAGGGGTGATGGACCTGTCCGATGACTGACGACCGCCACCTCGATCCCCTCGAGCTCGACGCGCACCGCGCCGGCGAGCCTCTCAACGCTGTTGCCCGGGCGCACATCGCCTGGTGTCCGACCTGCCAGGCCACGCTCACCGACCTTCAGGCCGTTGCCACCGCGCTCCGCGATGTTGCACCGGCCCTCGACGTCCCGCTCGAGCGCGATGCCGCGATCCTCGCCATGGCCCGCGAGCGCGCCCGGCTGGCCGACCCGGCCCCTCATCCGAGGGGACGTCTGATGCTCGCCGGCCGCTGGGCGGCGGCGGCGCTGCTCGTCCTCACCGTCGGCGCGCTCGTCCTCATCCAGCGCCGCGAGCTCGACCAGGCCCAGCTCGCCGCGGCTCCCGCGAGCCGGGCGGCGTTGACACATGCGCAGGCCGACCTGAACGGCGACGGCCGGGTCGATGTGCTCGACGCCTTCGCCCTGGCGCGCGCCGTCGTGCACGGGACGCCGCGGGTCGGCGACGCCGATCGGCACGACGTCGACCTCATCCTGGCGATGGCCGTCTCCCTCGACGGCGTCGACGCGGAGGACCAGCCATGATCGCGCGTTCGCTGTTTGCGGCCGTCGCCGCCGCCGCCTTCCTCGGCATCGCCGCCACCGGCTCACACGCCCAGCGCTACCAGCCCGTCGACGTCTACGTGGACAGCGGCGACCAGCCGCTCGCCGCCTACCAGCTCGAGGTGACGGTCGACGGCGACGCGATGATCGTCGGCGTCGAGGGTGGCGATGCCCCGGCGTTCGCGGCCGCGCCGCACTACGATCCGAAGGCGCTGGCGGGCGGCCGCATCATCATCGCCGACCTCGACGTCGGCACCGATCTGCCGCACGGCCGCACACGGGTCGCGACCCTGCACATGCGCGAATCCGGCGCACCACCTACTTATCAGGTCACGCTGCAAGCCGCCGCGAACGCGGACGGCACGCCGATCCCCGCCACCGCCCACCTCGAACCCGAACAAGGAGACCGCGCATGACCCGCCGCCTGATCACGTTGATCGTCCTCGCTTGCCTCCTGGGAGCCATCGCCGGCTTGCACGCCTGCAGCTCGAGCAGGAGCGAGAGGGCAGCCGCCCCCGCGCCGGGCGATCCCACGGCCAAGGTCGCCGCTGGGTCGGCATTGCACGACGAGGACGAGGGCCTGGATGGGCCGGCAGTGAGAGTGGCGCCGGCCGGGCGGCCGAGCGGTTCGGACGCATCCCCAAGAGTACAGGATCGCCTCGGTCAGCTTCGCGCCGACTACGAGAACCGCGGCGGCCTGGATAACTCGCAGGCGAACGCCCGGGCGCAGGCCCCACCTGCCCCTGTAACTGCATTGCAGCAGTGGACGCGCAGTACCGAGGATGGTCGTTCCGCGGATACACCTGCCGGGGCCGCCACCCTGCCGCGCCTCGCCGCCGGCGAGGAGCTGTGGGTGATCGCGCGCGCCAACTGGGACGGCAATCAGCCGGCGCCCCCGGAGCCGGTCTACGGCGGGCTCAAGGCCAAGCGCGACAACGACGAGATCCCACTGCCGCTCGAGCACACCGACGTGCGCGCCAGCATCGCTGGCTACATCGCCAGCGTGCAGGTGCAGCAGCGGTACAAGAATCCGTACGGCGAGAAGATCGAGGCGCTCTATGTCTTCCCGCTGCCGCAGGACGCGGCGGTGAGCGAGTTCGTCATGACGGTCGGCGACCGCCACATTCGCGGCATCATCCGCGAGCGCCAGCAGGCCGAGCAGCTCTACGTCGAGGCGCGCCAGCAGGGCTACGTCGCTTCGCTCCTCACCCAGGAGCGGCCCAACATCTTCACCCAGGCGGTCGCCAACATCGAGCCGGGCAAGCAGATCGACATCGACATCACGTACTACAACCCGCTCGCCTACCACGACGGCGACTACGAGTTCGTGTTTCCGATGGTGGTCGGTCCGCGCTTCAACCCGCCGGGCTCCACCGATGGCATCGGCGCGGTGCCCGCCGGACAGTACGGCAGCTCCGGCCAGCCGACCGAGGTGCACTACCTGCCGCCCGACCAGCGCAGCGGCCACGACATCGCGATGCGCGTCGACATCGACGCCGGCATGGCGATCGAGGCGCTGAGCAGTCCGACGCACGTCATCGACACCACGGCGCCCGACCGCACCCATCGTCGGGTCACGCTGCACCCGTCCGACACGGTGCCCAACAAGGACTTCGTCCTCCGCTATCGGCTGGCCGGCGACGCGGTGAAAACGGCCTTCCTCATCACACCGCGACGAGCGCGGCGGCTTCTTCACGCTGATGCTGCAGCCGCCCGCCGATCTCGCCAACGCGCCGCGCACGCCGATGGAGCTGGTCTTCGTGCTCGACTGCTCCGGCAGCATGGAGGGCGAGCCGTTGACCATCGCCAAGAAGGCCGCCGAGCACGCGCTGCGCAGACTCGGGCCCGACGACACGTTCCAGATCGTCCAGTTCAGCAGCAGCGCCTCGCAGCTGGGATCCGCACCGGTACCGGCGACGCCCGCGAACCTCGAGCGCGGCGTCGCCTACCTGCGGTCGCTCAACAGCGAGGGGGGCACGATGATGATCGAGGGCATCAAGGCGGCACTCGACTTCCCGCACGACCCGAATCGCCTGCGCGTCGTCTCGTTCATGACCGACGGCTACATCGGCAACGAAGCCGAAATTCTCGGCGAGATGCAGAAGCGCATCGGCGACGCCCGCGTCTTCAGCTTCGGCATCGGCTCGTCCACCAATCGCTACCTCCTCGACCGCATGGCGATGCTCGGCCGCGGCGCCGTCGCCTACGTCGGCCTCGACGAGGGCTCGCAGCGCGCCGTCGATCAGTTCTACGAGCGCGTCTCGCATCCGGCGCTCACCGACCTGTCGATCGACTGGGGCGGTCTCGAGGTCAGCGAGGTCTATCCCGCGCACGTGCCCGACCTCTTCGTCGGCCGTCCCGTGGTCCTCACCGGCCGCTTCAAGGGCGACGGCCCCGCCACCGTTCGCGTCACCGGCCGCGCCGCCGGCGAAACCAAGACCGTCGTCATTCCCATCGAGGCCTCCGGTCACACCCAGCGGCCCGCGCTGGCCAGTGTCTGGGCGCGGACGAAGATCGCCGATCTCGAAGACCGCGCCACCGTGGCGGACAACGGTGAGGTCGCGCCACAGATCACCCAGGTGGCGCTCAACTACGGCTTGATGTCCGCCTACACCGCCTTCGTCGCGGTCGATTCGAGCCATGTCACGGCGGGCGACCACGGCACGACCGTCGCCGTCCCGGTTCCAGTGCCCGACGGCGTCCGCTACGACACCACCGTGCCCGAACGGCAGGCGGCGCGCTGACGCGGAGGCGAAGAAGCCGCCAAGGACGCCAAGGTCGCCAAGATTGGGCGCTGATCTTGGCGACCTTGGCGTCCTTGGCGGCTCAGTTCTCCACCGGCAACCGCGTGCCGATGAAGAACACGGCCGCGGCGGCGATTGGCATCAGCGCCGCCAGTGAGAACATCGTCCGATAGCCAAAGTGCTCGGCGACGATCCCGAACGCGAACGCGCTGCCGCTGACGCCTAGGTTGAAGGCGCCGTTGAACAGCGCCTGCGTCCGGCCGAGTTGGGCTTCGCTGGCGACGTCGACCAGGAACGCGTGCAGGGTCGGATAGCTGATGCCCTGTGCCGTGCCGAACAGCGCGCCGGCAGCGAACAACGTCGGTAGATCCTCTACGCGCGCCAGCCAGAAGATGGACACCCCGAGCAGCACCAGCGCCGGCAGGATGACCAATCGCCGGCCGAAGCGGTCCGACGCACCCGCGCCGACCAGGCGCGTGAGAATCGCGGTGCTGGTATAGGCCGCGAAGAAGTAGCCCACCCGACCGAGGTTGTGCGTGGTCACGTACGTCGGGATGAAGGTCAGCACGGTCCCGAACCCCGCGCCGGCCAGCGTCATCGTCGCGGCGATGAGCCAGTGGATCGGCTGCAACCGCCGCGCGTCTCCCTTGACGCCGTGCAGCACGTGGTGCGGCTCCGGCAACGGCAGCGCGATGACCAGCACCACCAGCGTACACACCGTGGCCGCCGCGAAGAGCGCCGGAAAGCCGGCGCGTCGCACCAACTCCTCCCCCAGCGCGGGCGCGATCGCGTGGGTCAGCAGCGTGGACAGGCCGAACAGGCCGAGCGCGCGCGCCCGCCGCGCCCGCGGCGCGAACTCGGCCGCGAACGTGGTCGTGGCCGTGAACGCCGCGGCGAAGCTCACGCCCTGGAGGATGCGCAACGCGAATACCGCGGGGCCGACGGTGTGCACGAACTGAAAGCCGATCGACGCCAGCGTCATGCTTGCGGCACCCGCGAGGAGAAACGGCCGTCGGCCGATGCGATCGATGGTCATGCCGATGAGCGGCAATACGAGCAATGAGGCGAGGCCCGAGCTGCCCATCACCGCGCCGATCGTCCCCTCGCTGGCGCCCGACGAATGCAGGAACAGCGGCAGCAGGAAGTACGAGGCGAAGTTCAGGAAGAAGAAGAAGTTCGCGAGCGTGGCGCGCAGGAACGGACCGCTGAGGAGAGGGCCAGACATTGCGTGGGGTGGGCGCGCGGCGATCCCGGCGGGCGAGATCGGCGCCTCGCTCTATCGGCTCGGGTTGGGCCGCACAAGCCGACCCCGGTTGTCGAGGTGGCGGTGGCGCGTCACTATGCGGAATGCCGCACGCACGATGTCGCGCCACCGCCGTCGCGGTGGCCCTGTCCGTGCTGGCCCACACAGGAGGCACACCCGCGATGGCTCAAGGCGGCGCTCCCCGCGAGGGAGATCGCTTCGTCAACACCGCCGGCGCGCGCCCGCTGGCCGGCGCCGGGGAGATGTTCCAATTCCTCTTGCGCAAGGCGTGGGGGTCGGCCGTCACCGGACGCAGTGGCGCGGCGCCGCGCGTCCCCTTCGACCCGCAGGCGCTCCAGCACAATCCCAGCATCACCTGGATCGGCCACGCGACGTTCCTCGTGCGCATGGACGGGGTGACGTTCCTCACCGACCCGATCTTCTCGGAGCGCGCGAGTCCGGTGTCGTTCGCCGGACCGGCGCGTCTGGTCGAGCCCGGCGTGCCGTTGGACGCGCTGCCGCCACTCGACTTCGCCCTCGTCTCGCACGATCACTACGACCACTTCGACCTTCCCACGATCACCGAGCTCGCCCGACGCGGCGTACCGATCTTCACGCCGCTCGGCCTCGCCGCGCTCGTCCGCGAGGCGGGCGGCAATCCCATCGAGCTCGACTGGTGGCAGCAGCGCACCGTCGGTCGCGTGCGCGTCACCTGCGTGCCGGCGCAACACTTCTCGGGCCGCTCGCTCACCGACGGCAACTCACGGCTGTGGGCGGGGTGGGTGGTTGAGGGCGCCACGCGCCGCTTCTACCACTCCGGAGACACCGGCTATTTCCCGGGCTTCGCCGAGATCGCCGCCCGCCTCGGGCCACCCGATCTCGCCGCCCTGCCGATCGGCGCGTACGACCCCGCCCCGATCATGCAGTTCGTGCACATGAATCCGGAGGAGGCGATGCAGGCAGCCGTCGATCTGCGCGCCGGCATCGCCGTCGGCATGCACTACGGCACCTTCGACCTCACCGAGGAGCCCCTCGACGAGCCGCCACGGCGCTTCCATGCCGCCGCCTCCGCGCACGCGCTCGACGGCGTCGCCGCCTGGACGATGCAGATCGGCGAGACGCGTCAGTGGTAGGCCGAGGATTGTTCACACGGCGGCACGGGGGTGGACTGGGCGCATGGCGTCGGGGGAACTCTTCCTCGTGAGCATCGAACGGGGTGTCTCCCGCAGATTCAGATCACGGACCGCCCGCTCCGTGTCTCCGTGGGCACATGATCTTTTTCTCGGTCAGCGCCGCCGGCGCGGCGCACCGCCGCGCGTGACAACATCGGGGCCGAAGCGTTCGACCAGGGTATCCACCGCCCGCGCCACGCGCCGAGACCGTTCGACGTTGGGTGGCTCGAAGAGCGGCATCTGTCGTTCGCCATCGAAGAGCGACAGGGACACACCGATCAATCGGATCGCCTGTGTTCCCGCGTCGGCCTTGCTGAGCAGCCGCTCGACGGCGGGCCAGATCGCATCGGTCGTGTCGGCGGCTGCGGGAAGCGTCTCCTGGCGCGTGACGGTGGTGAAGTCGGCGCTGCGCAGCTTCAGATGGACGACCTGCCCGCGCAGCCCGCCGCGTCGCAGGCGGCGCGCCACTTCCTCGACCAGCTCGAGCAGCGTGCGGCGAACGACGGCGCGATCGCGGACGTCCTCGAGAAAGGTCGTCTCGTGGCCGACCGATTTGCGCCGGCGATCGGGGACCACCGCGCGCGCGTCGTCGCCGTTGGCGAGGGCGTGGAAGTGCGCGCCGAGCGATTCGCCGAAGGTCTCGACGAGGCGCGCGAGCGGCAGCCGCGCGACGGCCCCGATCGTCGTCGCGCCCAACTGCTGGAAGCCGCTGACGGCACGCGGCCCGGCGCCCCAGAGCCGCTGTACCGGCAGCTCGGCCAGGAACGCCGAGACCCCGTCGGGAGGCACCACGACCAGCCCGTCCGGCTTGCGCAGGTCGGAGGCGATCTTCGCCAGGAACTTGCTCGGCGCCACACCGATCGACGCGGTCACGCGCTCTTCGGCGCGCACCTCCGACTTGATGCGCCGCGCGATCGCCACGCCGTCGCCGAACAGCGCCCGGCTACCGGTCACGTCGAGAAACGCCTCGTCGATGCTGAGCGGCTCGAGCAGATCGGTGTAGCGCTCGAGGATGGCCATGAAGCGAGCCGACACGTCGCTGTAGCGGCGCATCCGCGGCCGCACGTACACGGCGTGCGGACACCGGCGATACGCCTGCGAGATCGGCATTGCCGAATGAATGCCGAAGACGCGCGCTTCGTAGGACGCGGCGGCCACCACGCCGCGGCCGCGCCCGCCACGCGGATCGGCACCCACCACGACCGGACGGCCGGCGAGTGACGGGTCGTCGCGAACCTCGACAGCGGCGTAGAACGCATCGAGATCGACGTGCAGGATCGTGCGCGGCGCGTCGGTCATTCGCGTCTTGGAGCGACGCCGCTGCTGTGGTCTAAGCCGTCCATGGTCACGCTCTATGAGCATCCCCTCTCGCCGTACGCGCAGAAGGTCAAGATCGCTCTGATCGAGAAGGGGGTCCAGTTCACCTCGCAACTGCCCGACCTCTTCAGCGGCGGCGACACGGACTTCCAGGCGGCGAGTCCGCGGCGCGAGGTGCCGGCGCTGGTGGACGACGGCACCTCGGTGTTCGACTCGACCATCATCCTCGAGTACATCGAGGATCGTTGGCCGACGCCACCGCTGTTGCCCGAGGGCCCGGCGGCGCGGGCGCGGGTGCGGCAGATCGAGGAGATCTGCGACACCTACTACGAAGCCATCAACTGGGCGGTGTTCGAGATTCGCGTCTTCGAGCGCGCCACCGGCGACGTCGCCGCGCAGATGCTGGCGCGCGCCACCGCGCAGGTGGCGGGCGTCAACGCCTACCTCGAGCGCCAGCTCGGCGCCGCCCCGTGGTTCACCGGCGCGCGCTTCGGCTGGGGCGATCTGTCCGCCGCGCCGGTGGTGCACGCGGCGGCGCTGAGCGGCAACGAGCCGGCCGCGGGCGGTGCACTGGCGGGATGGCTCGAGCGCGTCCGCGCCCGGCCGAGCGTCGCCACCACGTTTGAACAGGCGCTGCATTCGATGGGCGGCTTCCAGATGCTCCCCGAGCTGGTGCGCAACGGCGTGTTCGTGCGCGAGTACCGCGACCATCGGCTGGAATGGATGATGCGCAGCGGCGGCGCCGACGCCGTGCTCGAAGGCATCCGCCAGCGCACCATCCGTTTCAGCGACGAGTTCCGCTGAGCCGTGCGGCGCTGGCTGCTGCTCGGCGCCGCCGTGGTGGTGGTCGGCGCGACCGCGATCGCCTACGCGCTGACGCGCCTCGACGACTACCTGACGGCGCACCGCGGCGAGCTCGCCCTCTGGGCCAGCCAGGCGATCGGGCGGCCCGTGGCGTTCGCCGACATCGGCGTGTCGCTCCGCGGCGGCGGCAGCGCGCGGGTCACGGACCTGCGCATCGCCGACGACCCGCGCTTCGGCGGCGACTTCCTGAGCGCCAGCTCGGCGGTCGTCTCGATCTCGCTCTTCGACATGGCGCACGGCCGGCTACACATCCGGTCCGTCGTGCTCGACACCCCCACGCTGACGTTGGCGCGCGACGCCATCGGCTGGAACATCGATTCCCTCGGGTCGCTGCGGGCGGTCGACACGCCGGCCGGCGCGGGTGCGCCGCCGGCCAGCGGGCCGACCGCCGGAAGGCCCCCCGCCGCGGATACGCCGATGTTCAGTATCGCGTCGATCGCCCTGCGCAACGGGACGATGACCGTCGCCGATCGCAGCCGGCAGCCGCCGACCACGCTCACCGTCGCGCAGGTCGACGTCACCTTGAAGCAGGCAGCGCCACGCGACGCGATCCACGTCGACGGCTCCGCCGCGCTGTTCGGGTCCACCGATCGCAACGCCACCCTCGCCGGGACGATCACGCCGGGAACGCCGGCCGCCGCCGACCTCCGCGCGCAATGGAAGCCCGTACCGCTCGCCGGGCTGGCACCCGTGGTGCCGGTGCTGACCGACTTCGGCGTTGACGGCGCGGTGGGCGGGGATCTCCGCTTCGTCGGACCGCTCAGCGATCCCAACGGGCAGCTGGCCTCGTGGCTCGCCGGGCTGACCGGCGCGATCGATCTGCGCGGCCTCGCCGTGGCGATTCCGGCGATCGCCACACGCGTCACCGATCTCTCCGGCACGCTGCGGTTCACGCCATCGGCCATCGATCTCGCCGAGACCACGGCGCGGCTGGGCGAGGCCCCGGTGGCCGTCGGCTGTCGCCTCGCGCCGCCGGCGGCCGGAGTGGCGCAGTGCCGTCTCACCGCCGGGTCGATCGATCTGCGTCCGCTCAACTTCGGCGACGGCACGGTGCACGAGTTGACCGTCGAGGCCACGCTCCGGCCGCTCGACACCAACCCGCTGCTGCGCGCGACCGTTCAGGTGAGCGATGGCCAGGTGCGCGATGCGACCTTCCGCCAGCTGGACGCCGCCGTGACCCTGCAGGGCGGCACGCTCGAGGTCGAGCGCGCCTCGCTGCAGGCCTTTGGGGGGAACGCGCAGGCGAGCGGCCGCTGCACCGGTGCGAGCGGGCCCGCACCGGAGTGCGCCGCCCAGCTGGCCGTGCAGGGAGCGCAGATCGCCACGATGCTCGCCGGTCTGCGCAGCGCGGCGGCGCATCGCGTCGACGGACAAGTCGACGCCGACCTGCACGTGACGACGAGCGGCCGCGATGCAGCGGCGCTTCGGCGCAGCATCCGCGGTACGGGCTCCGTGCGCGTCACGAACGGCGTCGTTCAGGGCGTCAACCTCGCGCAACGCGTCCTCGGCGCCGTGCCCGGCGTCGACAAGCTCCTGCGCTCGAGTGGGCGCGCGGCCACGCTGCTCGGCAGCGGCGCGACGCGCTTCGATCACCTCACGGCGACGCTGCACCTCGCCGACGAGCGCGTCGCCAGCAACGACGTGGCGCTCAGCTCGGAGGACTTTTCGGTGAACGCGACAGGCAGCGCCGGATTCGCCGGCGACCTCTCCGCACACGGCGTGTTCCGCGGCTCCGCGCCGTTGGTCGACGACCTCGCCGACGGAGTACCCTGGATCGGCAAACTCGTGGCCGGCACCAAGGGGATCGTCACGATCCCCTTCTCCGTGGGCGGCACGCTCGAGAATCCCCGCGTCGATCCGGACCTCACCTCCGTCCCCGGCGGCATCGGTCGGGATGCGACGGCTGGCCTCGACGCGCTGTTCGGCGCGCCCGATCCGAAGCGCGGCAGAGCCGGCGGGGTGTTGCGCCAAGAGCTCGACAAGCTGTTCGGACACTGAAGGAGGACGACCGATGGACATCCACGAGGGCGGCTGCCACTGCGGCGCCGTCCGCTTTCGCGTCGCCGTCGATCGCTACGAGGCCATCGAGTGCAACTGCTCGATGTGCGGGAAGAAGGGTATCCTGCACCTGATCGTGCCGCGCGATCGTTTCACGCTGCTCGCCGGCGCCGAGCAGCTCACCACGTACCGCTTCAACACCGGCGTGGCGCAGCACACATTCTGCCGCGTGTGCGGCATCCATCCCTTCTACGTACCGCGCTCGCACCCGAACGACATCGACGTGAACATCCGCTGTCTCGACGGCGACACGCCGTCCCGGTTCACCATCACGCCATTCGACGGCGCGAACTGGGAGGAGAACGTCGGAACGATCCGGTCGAAGGGGGAAAGCGGAGCGCAGGCGGATGACAAATGAAGGTCAACTGACCAAGGCTCAATGATCCTTCGCCCCTGATCCTTCGTCTTTCATCTACGTATCAAAAACAAGAGGGCGAGGCGCATGGCGCCTCGCCCTCGATGTTTCGAATCTACGTCGCGCTTACTGGACGACCAGCTCCGTGCGACGGTTCTGAGCGCGACCCTCGGCGGTGTCGTTCGACGCCACCGGGTTGCTCTCGCCGAAGCCCTTCGACGTCAGACGAGAAGCCGGGATGCCGCACTTGATGAGCCAGTTACGCACCGAATTGGCGCGGCGCTCCGAGAGAGCCTGGTTGTAGGCCTCGGTGCCGACGCTGTCGGTGTGGCCCTGGCACGACACGTCGATGCTGGGCTCTTCCTTGAGAGTCTTGCAGGCCTGCTCGAGGATGGGCACCGCATCCGGACGGATGTTGGACTTGTCGAAGTCGAAGTTCACGCCACGAAGGACGATCTTCTTCTTCATCGGGGCGGCCGCAGGCGGCGGCGGCGGCGGCACAGCGGCCGGCGGCGGCGGCGGCGCAGGCGGCGACTCCTGAGCCAACAGCTCGAGGCCGGTGGTGACGAAGCGAACGTCACCGACGCCATGCACGCGCTGGTACTGACGCGACCAGTTGCCGAAGAGACCGATGCCGATGTTGTCGCTGATGTTCCAGTTGATACCACCGCCGGTCTGGAAACCACCCGAGGTATCGCTGATCGCGCTCGGCGAGCTCGCAAAACCGCTCATGCCGCCGCCGAGGAAGTCGCCGTAGATCTCCAACGGTCCGACCGGGAGCGATAGGCGAGGACCAGCCAGGTAGCTGAGTGCCCACATGTCGTTGTCGTTCAGCCCCTTGAGGCAGCCCGAGCAGGAAGAGGCGCCGCCGCCGATCATCTGGAGCTCGCCCATCAGGCCGAGATTGAGCTGCAGGTCCTTGTCGTCGAAGAACTTGTAGCCGAAGAACGGCGCGAGCGATCCACCCGTCTGCACATAGCGATCGAGCGCGTTGAGCGGCTGCATGACGCCGAGATCCACACCGCCGAACCATCGGCCCTGGTACTCGTCGGCTGTGGCGCCCCTTGGCGCGACCGCTACTAGAGAGGCCAGAACTCCGATTGTTGCCAAGTGCCTAAGGAACTGTCTCATACTGCCACCTCCTCCGCTATGGATGATCCGGTGTGCCATGACAACGTTTTGCGCTTGCCACCGCCGACGTTAACTGTCAAGCGACGTGCCAGCGCGATCCTCCGTACTAAGTGCCCGTCTTGTCTCTTGACACACAGATGGGAACCTCGCAATGGGTCGAGGAACTTTTTCTCACATCTCCCGACGCCCTTCGAGGGCGCGGCCGAGCGTGGCGAGGTCGGCGTACTCGACATCGCCGCCCATCGGGATTCCGTGCGCGATTCGGGTCACGCGGACACCGAGCGGCTTGATGAGGCGAGCCAGGTATAGGGCGGTCGCTTCGCCCTCGGTCGTCGGATTGGTGGCGATGATCACCTCGCGCACGCCGTTCTCGCCGAGCCGGCGCAGCAGTCGGTGTACGTTCAGGTCATCCGGAGCCGACGCCGTCGAGCGGGGCGAGAGTCCCGCCGAGCACGTGATAGCGCCCGGCGAAACCGCCCGAGCGCTCGACCGCGGCGAGGTCGGCCGACTCCTCGACGACGCACAGGATGTCGGCGCTGCGGCGCGGATCGCCGCAGAGATCGCAGGGATCACTGCCCGCCAGCGCGCAGCACTGCGAGCAGATGCGCAGGTCGTCGCGCAGCGACGCGAGCGCCGCCGCCAACGCCTCGACGTCGCGCCGCTCGGTCGCGGCTCAGGTGAAACGCGAGCCGGGTGGCGGTCTTCTCGCCGATCCCCGGCAGCTTCGTCAGTTCTTGAATGACCCGCGCCAGCGGCGCCGGTACCGTTGCCATGAGCCCTGCCCTCCTCCACCACTCCGCCGTTCGGCCGGTGCCCTCATCCCATTCCTGGGAGTTTCAACCCGCCGGTGAGCTTGCTCATCTCGTCGGCCATCTGTTGCTGCGCGCTGCGCAGCGCCTGATTGACCGCCGCGATGACGAGGTCCTGCAACATCTCGACGTCGCCGCCGGCAAGAGCGCCGGGCTCGATCTGCAAACGCAGCACCTCGAGCCGACCATTCACGGTCGCGCGCACCATGCCGCCGCCGGACGCGGCTTCGACGGTGCGGTCGGCGGCTTCCGCCTGGACGCGCTGCAGCCGCTCCTGGAGATCCTGCGCTTGCTTGAAGAGATCGCCGATGCCCGGAACCTTGCTCATTCGCCCTCCCGTCGGCGCGGGCGTCGCTCGCGCACTTCCGCGACCTCGCCGCCGAGGATCTGCACTGCCGCCTTGACGGCGGGATTCTCCATCGCGGCGCTGGTCAGTTCGGCCGTGCTCGCGCGCGGCGGTTCGACGGGCGCGCCGCCGTTGGCGGCCTCGCCCACCTCGACGGTGATGCGTATCGGCCGACCAAAGAAGCGCCCCGCCAGCTCCTCGATCAGCGACAAGTGGTCGCGGCGCGACAGATAGTCGAAACGGAACCCCCGCGGCACCGCCAAGGTCGCGCCGCGCTCGTCGAGCTGGCGCACCGTGCACTTCCCGAGGTGATCGGCGAGCGTCGGCCTCTCGCGAGTGGGCGAACACCAGAAAGTCCTCCCAGCGACCCGCCGATGGCGCCGCCGTCGTCGCCACCGAGCCGGGCGCGGCAGCGGTCGCGGCCGGCGGCGCGGCGCTCGTCACCGGCGCACGCGGCGGCGCGGCGGCGGGTCGCGCGGCGGACGGCGCCGCAGCCGCGGAGGATCGCGGCGCGGGCCCACCGCCGCGCAAGCGCGCCTCGAGGTCGGAGAGCCGCTGCAGCAGGTCGTCGACGGGCAGCAGCGGCCGGCAGGGTCGCCAGCTTGAGCAGCGCCATCTCCAGCACCAGCTTCGGATACGGCGTGCGCGCCACCTCTTCGTCGGCCTCGAGCAGGACGTGGAAGGCGCGGTCGCAGTCGGCCGCGGGGATGCGCGCCGCCTGCGCCCGCAGCGCCGTCGCCTCGTCGTCGGCCACGTCGGGGAGCAGCGTGCCGTTGCTCACCTTGGCGACCGCGAGGTTGCGGAAGTGCTCGAGCAGATCGCGGGTGAAGCGGCGCAGGTCGACGCCGCGCTGGTACGCGTCGTCGAGCGGCGTGAGCGACGCGCGCCGGGATCGCGATCGATCACGGCATCGGCCAACGCCGCGATGACGGCGCGGTCGGCCAGCCCGAGCGTGTCGAGCACCGCCGCGTCCTCGACGCGCACCGTCGGCGCCGGCCAGCACCTGGTCGAGCAGCGACTGCGCGTCGCGCATGCTGCCCTCGCCCTCGCGGGCCAGCATGAACAGCGCCCGATCGCTGATCTCGACCGTCGTCCGCGTCGACGATCTGGCGCAGCCGGGCTCGACCACCTGGCGCAGCGGGATGCGGCGGAAGTCGTAGCGCTGGCAGCGCGACTGGATGGTCGCCGGCAGCTTGTGCGGGTCGGTGGTCGCGAAGATGAACTTGACGTGCGGCGGCGGCTCCTCGAGCGTCTTCAGCAGCGCGTTGAAGGCGCTGTTGGAGAGCATGTGGACCTCGTCGATGATGTAGATCTTGAAGCGGCTCTTCGCCGCCTGGTAGCGCACGTTCTCGATGATCTCGCGCACGTCGTCGACGCCGGTGTTGGAGGCGCCGTCGATCTCGAGCACGTCGACCGCCGTGCCCGGCGGTGATCTCACTGGCAGTTCGTGCAGGCGTTGCACGGCGTCGGGGTCGGCCCGTGCTCGCAGTTGAGCGCCTTGGCGAGGATGCGCGCCGCGGTGGTCTTGCCGACGCCGCGCACGCCGGTGAAGAGGAAGGCGTGCGCCACGCTTGCCGGCGCGGATCGCGTTGCTCAGCGTGCGCGCGACGTGCTCCTGCCCGACGAGATCGTCGAAGGTCTGCGGCCGCCAGCGGCGCGCCGACACGAGATACGTCACTTCGCCCCTCGCTCGCCGGTGTGGGTACCAGTGATAGCTAGGCTTCCCCGCGGCACAGAGAGGGAATCGGTACCGCTGCTTCCTTCCGGACCTGACGGAGTTCGCGACGCTCTCTTGCGCGGGACCTAGCTATCACTCGTACTCACTCGCGACGCCTCCATTGCTACTCCCACCTGCTACCGTCCGCAACCGCGCGTCCGGCGCGACAACGGAGAGGGTGGGATTCGAACCCACGATACCTTTTGGGTATACACGCTTTCCAAGCGCGCTCCTTCGGCCACTCGGACACCTCTCCATGCGCCGCGGTAACGTGCCCGTTCGGTGTCAGGACGTCAACACGACCGACGTTGACGCGCGCCGCCGCGCGCACTACATCGGCGCGTCCTCATGACCGGCCCCTGCCCCGCCTGCGGTTCCGCCACGTCGGCCGACGATCGCACCTGCCCGGAATGTGGTCAGCGGCTCTTCGCCGACGCGCCTCTCGCCGCGAGCGAACCCGCGGTCGCCCGCGTGTTGACGTCGGCGGGGTTCGGCCGCCGCACGCTGGCGCGCATCGTCGACTTCCTCCTCACCGGTTTTCTCGGCGGCGCGCTCGCGGCGGTGATTCTGAGTCTCCTCGGTGGCGACGAGTCCCTCCTCGACCGCAGCACTCCCGTGGCCGGCTTCGAGATGTGGGTCGCGAGCCGGCTGATGATGCTGAGCTATCACGGCATCGCCGAGTCCCTCGGTGGAACCACGCTCGGCAAGCTGCTGTTCGGGCTCGACGTCGTCGGCGAGGACGGTCTGCCGATCTCGCTCGCCCGCGGCCTCCTGCGCAACCTCTGGGTGCTCGTGGACGGACTGCTCTTCGGGCTCGTCGCGTACGTCGCGATGCGGCGCTCGCCGCGCCGGCAGCGCCTCGGCGACCGCCACGCGCGCACGCTCGTCATTCATCGACGCGACCTGCCCGCCGCGTCGCGCCGGCGGCCGGCGACGGTGGCACACGGGATCCTCGTCGGCATCGCCTTCGCCGCCGCGATCTGCGCGATCGCCATCCTGCTCGCCGGCGCCGCCGCCCCCAGCGATCCGACCGCTTGATCGGGCGCGCCGCGGCAGGCAGGGAGAGGGGGGAGGATCGCCGCATGCAGCTGGGTCGACTCGGCGTCTGGACGTTCCTGGATCTCATGAGCGCCGGCGAAGCCGCGGCGTTCGTGCAGCGCGTCGAGGCGCTGGGCTACTCGACCTTGTGGCTACCGGAGGCGATCGGTCGCGACCCGTTCACCCTGCTGGGATATCTCGCGGCGCGAACCGAACGGCTGCAGTTCGCCACCGGCATCGCCAATATCTACGCGCGCGACCCGATGACGATGCGCGCCATCCAGCAGACGATGGCGGAGCTCTCGGGCGGACGCTTCGTCCTCGGCCTCGGCGTCTCGCACTCGCACCTGGTCACCGGCGTGCGCGGCCACGAGTACAAGAAGCCGATCCCGGCGATGCGCGAGTATCTCGAGGCGATGCGCGCCGCGCTGTACCGCGGCGTCGAGCCCGCCGAGGAGGCGCCGATCGTCCTCGCCGCGCTCCGTCCGGCGATGCTCCGCCTCGCGCGCGAACAGGCGCGCGGCGCCCATCCGTACTTCGCGACGCCGGAGCACACCGCGCGGGCTCGAAAAATCCTCGGGCCTGACGCGTGGCTCGCTCCGGAGCAGAAGGTGCTGCTCGACACCGACCCCGTCCGCGCCCGCGCCACCGCCCGCGCGACGATGCAGATCTACCTCGGGCTGCCGAACTACCAGAACAACCTGAAGTGGCTCGGCTTCACCGACGAGGACATCGCCAACGGCGGCAGCGATCGCCTGGTCGACGCCATCGTGGCGTGGGGCGACGAGCAGGCGCTCGTCGACCGCATCCGCGCCCACCACGACGCCGGCGCCGATCACGTGTGCATCCAGCCGCTGCGCGCCGACGGCATTCCCGGGCCGGACCTGGGCGTCCTCGAGGCGCTGGCACCGACGCGGCGCTGAGGAAAAACGCGGCTGCGGTCCCGCTCGCGGTCTGCTAAATCTGGCGCGAGAGGAAGCTGCCATGCGCCGATTCGCTCACACCGCCGCTCGCGTCATCGCCGTCCTGGTCGTTGCGCTGCTGTTCGTCTCGGCTCCGGCGCACCGCGTCCACGCCGTCGAGGGCGGCAACTCCGACACCGACCTCGACGAGGACGACGGCCTCGACGTCCCCAGCGGCAAGGTCCAGGACCCCGACGTGATCGCCCCGCCCGACGCCCAGCCGCGCGCGCACGACGAGATCCCCTTCCCCGACGCGCAGCCGCGGCCGCACGACGAGATCACGCCGCCCACCGGCCAGCTGCCGGACTGACGACTCAGGACGCCGGGCAGCCGTCGAGCGCGCGCGCGACGGCGGCGATCAACTCGTCGATCGACACGACGCCATCGCTGTTCGCGTCCGCCGCGGCGCAGGTGGCGCCGCCGACCTGGCCGAGCGCGATGCGCACGGCGACGACCACCTCGTCGATCGACACCGATCCGCCGGCGTTGCAGTCGCCCTCGCAGGCCGACGTTCCCGCCAGCTGCCAGCCCATGTCGGCCAGCGCCGGCGCGGCGAGGCCGACCTCGTGCAACGGCGCCTCGAAGAACGGCATCATCAGCTCGAGCGGCTCGACGGCGTCGCTCCAATGGCTCACCGACGAGCCCGCCTGGGCGAACGCGGGCGCGTACATCTCGACGCGTCCGAGGCGATCGGCGCCGCCGGTCAGCTGGTCGCTCTGCGCGAGCACCAGCGGTCCGTTCCACACCAGCGATCCGGTGGCCTCGATCGCGTTGCGGCGCTGGGCGTTGGTCATCGCGTTGAGCGTCGTCCCCGAGCGGTTGTCGAGGAGGTTCGTCAGGAAGATGTCGTCGCGCCCCTGAAAACGCGCGCCGGTATCGACGTCGACGAAGGTGATGAAGCCGAGCCCGTGTCCGAGCTCGTGCAGGACGACGGTGACGAAGTCCGAGTCATCCGAGGGTGGGAGACCGTCGAGGCCGTAGTACCAGGCCGCGGGAAACGGACAGGTCGTGCCGAAGACGCTGTTGAAGGTCGCGTCGATGTCGTCCTCGTCGGGGGCCAGATCCATGCCGGCGAGACTGTCGGCAAGCGCTGACGGGTAGAATGTGTTGTTGCGGGGAGCGCCGGCGAAGTCGCGAAAGACGCTCACCGGTCCGGCGACGCCGAGCGTCGTCGACGCCGCGTTGCAGGCGAGCGGATCGAACGTCGCCGAGATGCGGATCTCGACCGGGCTCAGGAGCCGCGCCGCCCACAGCTGCGCCGCGTACTCGAACGCGATGCGGCGCTGCTCGCCGAGCGTCGTACCGCTGTTGCCGCCGACCGGCGTCACCGGCGTCGGATCATTGAAGCCCTCGCCGGGGTCGTCGCGCGGAATGACGCGAATCGTGGCGGCACCGGCGCGACCGGTGATCAGCAGAGCGACGAGGGTAAGGGCGTAGGCGACAAGCCGGCGACTACTCATGAGCCGGGTCCACTCCGTCGACGCATTCGTGCACCACCGGGTGGCCGGGGTCGGCGAAGCGGACAACTGCTGGGCGATGCGTCCCGCGCAGGCTGACCTTCACGCCGCCCGCGGGCGCCTGAACCGCCTCCTCTTGCGCCGGCGCGGCGAGGGCGGCAGGCGCCGCCGTGCGGTCCGCCGACTCGGCCTGCAGCGCAGCCGCGCTCGGTCGTCCGACGGCGCCGGTCTGCGGGTCGCGATACATGCGCATCGACTGGTCACCTGTCACACCGTCGGCAGCACAGGCTGGCGGAGACAGCGGGCCGGCGACCCAGAGGAGGATGAGAATGAGGAACGTGAGGAGGAGGCGTGGGCGCATTGAGAACACCTTGGTGAGACTCCAGAGACTCCAATGCGAGGACAAAGATTCACTGCCGAGCATGTCAGCAGGATGCAGCAATGCCCACTGCTGTTGCAGGAGGACCAATGGATTCACTTGAAGAAGGTGAGAGAAGAAGGGGGGGCGGGCCGCCCCGGACAGTGGGCGACCCGCCGGCTGGAAGGGGGAACAAGGAGGATATCCAGCTTGGCGGTACGATACCGGAACACGACGTACCTGTACAGGTGGGGATTGTGATTTTCTGCCTACGTACTTTCCCTAACACCCCGATACGTTAAACGAATTGACCGGGGCGGTGGCGGCCGCCCGGGGCCGGATCGGCGCGCCCCCGGCAGAGGCCCCTCCCCTCGCTCAGCGCGGCCCTGGAACGAGAGCGGAGACCGGGGTTTCGTCCTCTCGCCTCGCAACCTCAGGGAAGATCGCCATGTTCCACTTCAACCCGCTTCACGACAGCGGCGAGATCTGGGGCGCTTCAAGACGCCGCGACGGAAAGTGCCGAACGGTCGAAAAGGCGCGGACACCCGCCAGGGACGCCGTGGTCGCCAATGGACGCCGCACGCGTGTCTGTCGAGCCTTCCGGTCCTGGCGACCTGGGTGCCCTTGGCCGGTTTCCGAAGCATGCTGCCCGGATCGTTCGTCAGGGGGTGTCGATCATGGCGGCGGCTCCTCGCCGGACTGCTCGCGCACCAGGTATTCGGCGTACCAGTCGGGCCAGTTTGGATCGGCCTTTCCCGTCCGCGCCTCGTGCCGCCCGTGCGCGGCCGCGGCACGCCGGAGCGCGCTGGCGGCGTGAACTGAATCACCCGGTAGTCCGTACCGCCGTCGAAGTCGGCGTCGAGCCGCCACGGCTCCTTCGAGGACTCATCCCGCATGGCCTGCGACCAAGAGAAGAACCGCTGGCGCCGCATCGCTACCAAACGCGGCGCTTGATGGACAGCGCATGCTTGATGGACAGCGCATGAAGGATCGCGGCAGCTGATCGGCCACGGCGTTCAGGACGCTGGACCGACGGGGAACGAGTAGCGCAGGCCGATCAGGAACCACGCCGGTGGCGCGGGGAATCCGATCGATTCCTGATAGTCGGCGTTGAAGAGATTGCGCACCGCGGCGGTGACCGTGAGTGGCGCCAGGATGCCGCTCAGCCGGTAGGTGAGCGCGAGGTCGACGCGCGCGTAGCCGGCGAGCTCCGCGGGCGCGAAGGGCTCCGGCCGCGCGAACGGATCGGGGCTCAGTCGATCGCCGACCGCGTACACCTGAACGGTCGCCGTTCCGCGATCGCCCGCCGCGAAGAGGTCGTCGTGCCGCGCGGTCGTGAAGACGGCGCCGCGGTGTCGCGGCCGGTTGACCAGTGGACCGGTGTCGGAGCCGACGTTCAGGTACGTGTAGTTGGCGCCGAGCGACAACCAGCTCAATGGCCGCGCCTGCGCAATCACTTCGGTGCCGAGGAAGCTCGCGTCGAGGTTCTCGGCGGCCGCCCTTTCCGGCACGCCGGCGATCGGCCCGGGCAGCTGGTCGGCGATTTCCTCGATCAGGTTGTCGACCTGGCGATAGAACAGGGTCGGCTCGAGCGACACCCGACCGCCCAGCCACTGCTGCGTGAACCCGAGGTCCACTTCCCAGCTGGTCTCCGATTGGAGGTTCGGGTTGCCGAGCGTGGGCTCGAAGAGCTCGTCGAAGGTCGGCGCCCGAAACCCGGTCGCGTAGCTGAGGCGCAGTTTCGTGCCGAGCGGCTCGACGAGATAGGTGCCGGACCCCGACCATGTCACCTGGCCGCCGAAGTCGTCGAAGTGGTCGTAGCGCACGCCGCCGACGCCGCGCAGGTCGCCGTCGAGGAGGGCGAGCTGCTGTTCGAGATAGGCGCCGACATTGGATCGATTGGCGGAGAACGCATCGGTCTCCCCAGCGCCGCCCGCCGCGCCGCCGGCGGCGGCTGCCCGCCGGTCGTGCGTGACGGATCGCAAGGGGCGCGGGACCTGTTCGCTGACACGAGCGCCGAGGTTGATATCGTCGTCCTCCTCCTCGTCGTCGTCGGCGGCCAGGAATTGAAAGACGTCCGCCGACCGCTCGATGAACTCCACGCCGGCGGTCGTGATCGCCACGTCGAGCCAGGCATAGTCGACCTGCGTGTCGGCCTGCAGAAGCTGGTTGTCGAACTTGCCGATCACCGCCGGCGTGCTGTCGACGTCGCCGTCCTCGGCGTCGATCTCGTTGTCGCGGAAGCGCTCGTAGTTGCGCCACCACGCGACCGATCCGCGGTAGGTGAGGGCGTCGGCGAGCGTCTGCTCCCACTGGCCCTTGACGAGCACGAAGTCGGCGCGGTCGTACGCATCGGGGTCGATCACGTCGTCGACGACGTTGAACTGCGGCAGGCCGCGGCGCGAGCCGGTGTATCGCGCGAAGGCGCTGAACGTCCCGCCGGGTGCCAGGTCGGCGTCGCCGCGCCACACGGTGGAGAAGTTCTGATAGTCGTCGTTCTCCTCGAAGCCGTCCGACGCGAGGTAGGACGCGGTGCCGTCGACCGCGAAGATGCCGTGCGCGCCGCTCAGGTGGAGCGCCTCGCGCTGGGTGGACGCGCGACCGCCCGCCGCACTCCCGCTGAGCGTCAGCGGTCCGGCGCCGCGCCGGCTGAGGACGTTCACCACGCCGCCGATCGCTTCGCTGCCGTACAACGTGCCGCCGCCGCCGCGCAGGATCTCGATGCGGTCGACGGCGTCGGTGGTGAGGTTGGCGAAGTCGAACTGGCCGACGGTCGGGGAGTTGACCTGGACGCCGTCGAGCTGCACCAGCACCTGGTCCGGCGACGCGCCGCGAATGGACGCGAAGCTACTCTGACCGAGCGAGCCGAACTGAGTGACGTCGAGGCCGGGGCTGCCGCGCAGGGCGTCGATGGCCGTCGCCTGGTCGCGATCGCGGATGGCGTCGTGGTCGATCACGGTCACCGACGTGGTGACGTCCTCGACATCGGTGCGGGTGCGGGTCGCCGTGACGACGACCTCCTGCAGTGACCGCTCCGGCGTGGCGGGATCTTCGGCAAGAGCGAGCGTCGCGAGCAGCGCCGCGGCCAGGCCGTACGCGATCGAGCGGCGCACAAGCATCCGGGGCGAGTCCTGGCATGTGGTGGCGGGCGAAGAAAAGCGCTCGAGCGGCGGCTCGAGATGAAACTTTCGTGACAGCCGTCTCGGTCCGAACGATCTGCTTGACCAGCGGAAAGAGACGGCAGTAAGCCGGGACATGCGCACGACGCGTTGGTTGGCGGTGATCGTGATCCTGCTCGCCTCGGCCCGCGACGCCGGGGCCGCGCTCTGCCCGGGCGACTGCAACGGCGATGGCCGCGTCGAGGTGCACGAGCTGCTGCGCGGCGTGTCGATCGCGCTCGGAACCTCGGCCTATCGGCTCTGCCCGCCAATCGATCCCGACGGCGACCACGACGTCACGGTCGCCGAGTTGGTCGGCGCGATCACCCCCGCCCTGTCCGAGTGTCCCGCGACGATCGCGATCCATCGCGCCCCCGAGCTCGAAGCGGCGGCCGGACCCTTGACGAACGGCCAGGGCATCCTGCCGAACGGCCGTCGGGTCGAACCCGCGGGCGCGCAGGTCCCCCTCGACACCTTCCCGCTCAACATCGCCGTCGTTCCCGGTGGCCGCTTCCTCCTCCTCACCAACGACGGCTGGGGCAACGAGGAGGGCGAGCGCGGGCTGCAACTCGTCGATCTGCAGACGCACGCCGTGCGCCGAATCGAAGTTCCGCACACCTTCGGCCTGGCGGTCTCTCCGTCCGGCGATCGGGTGTTCGTGTCCGACGGGGATTCCAATCACATCTACTCGTTGCACTTCGAGGGCACCGACCTGGTGCGCGACGCGGCGCCCCTGGCCACCCTGCCCGCCGGAACCTACCCGTCCGCCCTGGCCATCGATCCGGCCGGCACCCACCTCTACGTGATCGGACTCACCGACAACTCGTTCCGCTCCATCGATCTCGCGAACGGCCAGATGCACGAGGCCAACGTCAAGATCGGCAACTTCCCGTACTCCATCCTGCTGACCGCCGACGGGAGCCGCGCCTTCGTCTCCTCGTGGGGCATCAACAACGGCAACCCGGCGAGCGAGCTGATCGCCCCGCTCCCGCCGACCGATCCCAATGCCGACACCCGGTCGTCGATCGCGGAGGTCGACCTCACCGATCCCAACGCGCCGCAGCTCGTCGACTACACCCCCATCGCCCGCAGCCTGGCGGTCGATGCGCAGCGCATTTTCGGCGGCAGCCATCCGAGCGCCATGGCGCTCAGCCCGGACGGCCGACTCCTCTACGTCACCGCGACGAACGTCGATCTGCTGGTGGTGCTCGACGCCGCCACCCGCGCGCTCATCGCCGAGGTGCCGCTCAACGTCTTCGACGCCGCGCCGCTGCGCGAACAGTTGGGGGGGCTCTACCCCAACGCGCTGGCGGTCCGCGCCGACGGCCGGCGTGTCTACGTCGCCGACGCCGGCATCAACGCCGTGCAGGTGGTCGACGTCGATCCCGACGCGCGCACCTTCACGACCGCCGGCTTCATCCCGACCGGCTGGTACCCCAGCGCGCTCGCGCTGGACGCGTCCGGAACGCTGTACGTCGCGAACGGCAAGGGCGCCGGCATCGGCCCGAACGGCGCCGAGCTGATCGACATCAACGACACGAACTTTGGCAGCACACCGTACTACATCGGCCGCCTGGTCAAAGGTTCACTGTCGGTCATCGACGACGTCGATCAGGCGGATCTCGCCGGCGGCGTCACGACGGTCGCGCGACTCAACGGCTTCGACCCCCGTCGACGTGCGATGGGCCGACGGAACGCCCGGCCGCGACGAGGTGCAGCGCGGCAATCCCGTGCCGATCGAGTTCGGCAGCGGTCCGTCCGCGCAGATCAAGCACGTCGTGTACATCCTCAAGGAGAATCGGACCTACGACCAGATCTTCGGCGACGATCCGCGCGGCAACGGCGACCCGCGCCTGACGCTGTTCGGACGGTCGATCACGCCCAACCACCACGCCCTCGCCGAGCAGTTCGCGATGGGCGACAACTTCTTCTGCGACGGCGAGGTGTCGATCCCCGGACACGAATGGACCGACCAGGCCACCACGACCGACTTCACCGAGAAGCTCTGGCCGCGCAACTACAACGGCAAGCTGTCGGACTTCGTCATCCAGTTCGGCCAGGAGGGGTTCGGCAAGCACGGCTACATCTTCGAGTCGCTCGAGCGGCAGGGCGTGTCGTATCGCGTCTACGGCGAGACCTTCCAGTTCCTCACCCGCTTCGTCGCCGGCATGGACGGCGGCGGCGCGGCCAGCCTCTATCCGATCATTCTCGAGGCGTTCGGCAACAACGTCGGTGCCGTCCTCGGCGGCCTGGCCAATCTGCTCGGGGGCAACATCGCGGCCCTCGAGGCGTCCGGGGCCGACGTCGACAAGCTGCGCAATGAGGTGTGGCCGAACCTCATGCTCGACTACCCCGCCAACATCCTCGCCAATCGGACCGACGTCGAGCGCGCCGGATTGTTCCTCTCCGAGCTGGCGCAGTTCGAGGCGCGCGGCGACATGCCCAGCTTCGTCTTCATCTGGCTGCCCAACGACCACACCTTCGGCGCGGCGCCGAACATGCCGACGCCGAACAGCGCGGTCGCCGACAACGACGCGGGGCTGGGCATGATCGTCGATGCGCTGTCGAAGAGCCCCTTCTGGGACTCGATGGCGATCTTCGTCAACGAGGACGATGCGCAGGACGCGCAGGATCACGTCTCCGCGCATCGCTCGCTGGGCCTGGTGATCAGCCCGTACGTCAAGCGCGGCTACATCTCGCCCGTGCACCACTCCAACGTCTCGATGATCAAGACCATCGAGCTCCTGCTCGGCATGGCGCCGCTGAGGCAGTACGACCGCTACGCCACCGACATGCGCGACTACTTCATCGCGACGCCCGACTACACCACGTACGCCGCATTGCCGATGGCCGTGACCGCGCGACTCAATCCGGAACCGAAGGATGCCCCCAACCACTATCTGCGCCGCGCCGCCGAGCTGTCGGAGGACATGAACTTCGCCATGTACGACGAGGCCGGCGAGGATCTCCCCAAGGTGCTGTGGCTCACCTACGCCGGCGAGCAACTCGAGCGGCGCAAGCACTGGGCCTACGACGGCGCGGGCGTGCTGGCCGGTCTGACCCTGCTGCTCTTCGCCCGCCGCCTCTTCCGCCATCGAGATCCCGTCCTGCCCGCGCGCGCGACGTAGTCGACGGCATCGCCCATTCGCAACACAATGGTCGAAGACGCCTTGTTGGCGACAATGGACCGCAGTGAGCGCGACCGGCGCTGCGACCACCCTGCTGCCGCGACATCGCAACCCGGCCGAATCAGCAGGGTCATCGGGGCGAAAAGCCCCGATGACCCTACCTGATCCGCCCAACGTGCCCCACGAAAGGGACCAACGGAGAGGGGGGGATTCGAACCCCCGAACCCTTGCGGGTTACACGATTTCGAGTCGTGCCGTTTCAACCGGGCTCACGCACCTCTCCTCACGTAGGGAGACGAGGGTGTATAGCCGGGGCCGCTGGGCTCCTCAAGCCAACGTTCCGCCGCGGCGTCGGGCCTGAAAGAAGCGCTGGAGCATCGCCTGGGCGTCGGCGGCGAGCAGGCCGCCGGTGACGTCGAAGCGGTGGTTCAGGCGGCCGGCGGCGGTGACGTCGAACAGACCGCCCAGCGCCCCGCCCTTCGGGTCACCGCAGCCAAAGACGACGCGGCGCAGGCGCGCGTGGACGACGGCGCCGACGCACATCAGACAGGGCTCGACGGTCACGTACAGCGTGCCGTCGGTCAGCCGGTAGTTGCCGAGGACGGCGCCCGCCGCGCGCAGCGCGACGATCTCCGCGTGACCGGTCGGATCGTGCGCGGCGATGGGTTGGTTGCGGCCGCGGGCCACGATCTGCCCGTCGACCACCACCACCGCGCCGACCGGCACCTCGCCCGCACGCTCGGCCGCCGCCGCCTCGCGCAGGCACTCGCGCATGTGCGCGACGTCGATCTCGTTGGCCGCCGCGCTCGTCATCCCGCCTCGAGCGGGCGCTCGAGCCACAACTGCCGACCGCCCTGCCACCGGGCGCGCGCCGGACTGAAACCGACGCCCTCGTACAGCGACAACGCCGGCAGGTTGCGCTCGTTGACGGCCAGGCAGGCGAGCCGACAGCCGCGCCGCCGTGCCTCGCCGAGAACGAAGCGCACCAGCGCTTCGCCGACGCCCCGGCGGCGCGCCGACGGCGTGACGAAAACGTCCTCGAGCTCGACGTCCGGCGACCCGGTCCACAGCGAGAACCGGTAGCGACACTGCACATACCCGAGGGGCCGCCCGCCCCCATCCAGCGCCAGCACGAATTGCGTCTCGGGATCGGCCAGCAGACGCGCCAGTCCGATCGCCAGGTCATCGACGCTCGGCGTCGTGTGGGCGAGATGGTCGCGGAACGCGGCGGCCAGACCGGTCAGCGCCTCGAGATCGGCGCCCGTCGCAGTTCGCACGGTAAGCGGTGTGTCGGCTGTCATGATCTACACATCGAGCCCCTGTAGTTGTAGACAACGCCCGCAGCAGCGTCCACGCGGCCCCGGCGAACGACCGGCCTACCGCGATGAAGCAAAGATACGCTTCCGATCAGGCGACCTTTCGTGCTAGCGACAAGTGTCTCATCGAAACCCGAATGATCGACGTCCCCGGCGATAGTTTTCTCCTGTCGACCAATCAGCTCTTGGTCCGCCGGACGCGCGTCATTCTCCTGATCTGCCTGGTCGGCGCCCTCGTCTTCACGTCGTTCCAGATCGCCATCTGGCACCCCGGCAGCTGGCCGACCTTCTCGGTCCATCTGATCGGCCTCGCGGCCATTGTCATCGGGTTGGTCGTGCTGCAGACGGCTTGGGCGGTGCGGCACGCGGTCCTGACGGCCATCACCGCCGTCTCCCTCGCCTACATCCTCACGGCCCTGGCGCGGGCGCTGACGGTTTCCGGCGAATACGTCACCACCTCGATCCTCTTCGTCGGTGCGGCGATGATGACCGGAAGCATCATCCCATGGGGGCTCTGGGGACAGGGCCTCACCGTCGCGGTCGCCGCCACGTCGCTCCTGGCCGCCGTGTGGTATCGCGGTCAGACCTTCGCCACGGCGCCCGACGCCGCGGTCGCCCTCATCGTCGGCTTCTCGGTGTCGCTCATTGCCGCCCGCGAGATCACCAACTATCGGCTGGCGCACCGCCGCGAGCTGATCGACCGCAAGCGCGCCGAACACGCCGTCCGCCGACTCGCCGCTCGCCTCGAGCAGCGCGTGCTGGAGCGGACCGTGGCGCTCGAGCGCGCGCACGAGGACCTGCATCGCCACCAGGCCGAGCTGGCGCACGTCCTGCGCCTGCACACCATCGGCGAGATGGCCTCGGCGCTGGCACACGAGATCAACCAGCCGCTCTGCGCGATCACCAACTATGCGCAGGGCGCCGTGCAGCGCATGCGCGGCGGCACCGTCGACCTCGACTCGCTGCGTCAGGCCTGCGAGGAGATCGCGCACGAAGGCCTGCGCGCCGGCGAGATTCTCCGCAGCATCCGCGCCCTCGTCCGGCGCGAGTCGACGATCAGCTGCGACGTCGACGTCAACGCGCTGGCCGCCGACGCCGTGCGCGTGATCAACGCACAAGCACGCGAACAGGGCGTCACCATACGCTTCGAGGGTGGATCCGACCTGCCCCGCGTGCAGGCCGACGGCACGCAGATCGAGCAGGTGATGCTCAACCTGATGCTCAACGGCGTCCAGGCCGCCGCGCTGGCGCGCAGCGCGCCGCGCGAAGTGGTGCTGGCGACGACCGTCGAGGAGGGCGAGATCCAGGTCGCGGTGCGCGATACCGGCCGCGGCTTCGCGCCCAGCGTCCGCGATCGCCTCTTCACGCCGTTCGTCACCACCAAGGAGCACGGGCTCGGCCTCGGGCTGGTCATCAGCCGTTCGATCGTCGAGTCGCACGGCGGCCGCCTCTGGGCGACGTCGCGCGACGAGGCCGGCACGACGTTCCGCTTCTCCCTGCCCGCCGGCATCCATCCCGATCGCGCCGCCGCGCCGCCCGCGAGCGGCAACGGCACGCGGCTCGTCAGCTGATCCGCTCACCAGACCGGCGCCCCGAACAGGCGGCCGTGGAAGAGGAGCAGCGCGACGTACACCGCGACCGTCAGTCCCACTCGCCACGCCCCGATCTCGCCGACGCGTAGCTGGTTGCGGCCGGCCGCGATGGCGGCGAACGGCAGGATGGAGGTGAGCGCCGCGAAGCGCTCCCAGCGTCCGCCGAACGCGCGGCGGCGCTTCGCGTCGATCGACGCCGGGCCGACCAGCGCCAGGACCAGCAGCGAGCCGAAGAGCACCAGCGACGCCGCATCGCCGTTGAGCCCCAGGTGCAGCGCCGCCCACAGCGCGACGCCGCACAGAAACGGATGGCGGGTGACGCGCAGGATGCCGCGCACGGCATCGTCGCGATCGAGTGCGCCCGTGCCACCGGTCGCCGTGGGGCTCGGCGTCGTCAGCCCGATGACCACCAGCGCCACGGCGGCGAGCATGAGGAGGATCGCCGGCGCGCGCAGCCAGCTGGGCGTGTCCCACAGCGACGCGAACGGCGCGCGGCTGTAGGCGAAGATCAGCCAGCCCAGGCTGGCGATCGAGAGCAGCGAGAACAGACCGAGATACGGCGGCTCGCCGGTGGCCGCGACGATCCGGTCGCGCAGCCGGCTGCCGGCGATGCAGAAATGGATGCCGACGAACGTACCGCCGGCCAGGACCAACATCGTCATTGCGGCGCGCTCCACATCGCCGGCGCGGATGTAGCCGCAATCGATTGCGCGGCGCAACCATGGAAGTCCGGGGCCCCCGGTGTTCCTCGGTCGCCGCTCTGGTGAGCAGGACGACGCCGTGGATTCGCGGGGCGCGGACGGCTACACATCGTCCGTCCTCGCCCATGCCGACGTCGTTCACCGCCCTCTCTGCCGCTGAGCGCGCCGCGGCGCTGGCCGATCCTGGGACGCTGCGCATGCTCCGCGCCGATCCCAGCTCCAGCGTCGTCACCGCGCACGCGGCGATCGAGGGACGGCGAGCGCTGGTCGCCCTCACCGACGGCGGGCGGCGCGGCGGCACGATCGGCCGCGTCGAGGCCCGCCAGCTCGGCGAGCTCGTCGCCCTCGCCGAGCGCCGGCGCACCCCGGTGGTGATGTGCTGGAATACCGGCGGCGTGCGCGTGCAGGAAGGACCCGCGGCGCTGGCCGAGGCCTCGGCGCTCGGCGTGCGCCTGACGCGCCTGGCGCTGCGTGGAACGCCGGTGGTGACCTTGGTCAGCGGGCCGCGCGGCTGTTTCGGCGCCCCTTCGGTCATCGCCGCGGTCGGTCACGCCACGCTGCTGACGCGCGACGCCCTGTGGGGCCTGACCGGCCCCCGACTCCTGGAGGGCGGCGACGCCGACCACGACGCCGCCCGCGCGGTCATGGCGGCGCCGGCCCGCCGCCGCGCCGGCCACGCCAGCGGGCTCGCCGACGACTCGCCGACGGCGATCCGCCACGCGCTCGCGTCGGCGCTGGCAACGCCGCTGACGCGCGTCGGCGTCACCGCGGCGCTGGAGCGCGGCCTCGCCGTCACCCGGCGCCTCCTCGCGCAACTCGATCCGCCCGAGCCCGACGCGGTCGGCCCCGGCGCGCGCCAGCGCGACTTCTTCGCCTATTCGTTCCGCGGCCAGTGGCGCACCACGGCGCCCAGCGTGCGGCTCGGCCTCGTGCACGCGTCGTGGGGCGAGCTGCGCGGCGCGCGCACGCTCGGCATCATTCTCGGTCCGGAACGCTCGCCGCACGGCATCGGCGTGGCGGAGGCGCACGCCGTCCTGGAGGCCGTCCTCGAGGCGGTGCGGACCGCCCCCGGCGTGCCGATCGTGACGTTCCTCTTCTGCCGGGGCCACGCCAGCGACCTCCGCCAGGAGCGCGCCGGGATCTCGCGGGCGCTGGCGGAGTGTCTGCGCGGCCTCACCGCCGCTCGACTCGCCGGCCACCCGCTGCTCTGCGTGCTCGGCGGCGGCGCCTACGGCGCAGCCTATCTCTCGATCGCGGCGCCGAGCCACCGGATCCTCGCCATCCAGGGGACCACCGTGGCGCCGATGGCGCCGCGCGTCCTGGCGACGTTCCGCCGCCTGCGGAAGATCCACGGCGCCGCGCACGCCGGCGACGACCTCGCCGCGATGATCCCCGAGATCCGCATCGTCGAGAGCGTCGTCCGACTGCCGCGCGCCCTCGGCGAGGAGGTCGCCGCGGCGCAGGCGCGTCAGGGGGACACGCGCCGCGCCCGCCTGGCCCTGCCGCGCGAGTGAGCGAGGATCGTGACCGTCGCTCTTGTCGCCCATCGTGGCGCGCGGCTACGACCGTTGGTGTCGCGGGCCGTGGCAGCCGAGGAGGTCTCAACCGCGCAGGTTCGTCGTACCCGTCGACTGGTGCAGCGCGATCGCGGCGCGTACGCCGGTGGTCGCCGCCGCCAGGACCGGTTTCGCGAGATCACTCAGGCGCTCGACGGCGCCGGCCATCGATACCTGGCCGAGGACGATCACGTCGACGTCCGCCGCCGCGGCGCGGACCGCGGCCGCCGTCTCGTTCAGATAGCCGTCGGTGTCGCCGGCGACGAAGAACGGCCAGGCTTCCGGGCACGACACCGCGCGCACCGCCACTGGGCGCCCGGCGGCGCGTGCCGCGTCGTGGACCAGCAGCGTCGTCGCCTGGAGCGCCGTATCGAGCGCGGCGACGACCGCGATCCGCGTCCCGCGCCGCACCGCTTCCTCGGCCATCGGTCGGTCGATGCGCAGCACCGGTGCGCCGGGACGGGAGGCGGCCTCGGCGGCGTCGCCGATGGTCGAACACGTGCAGACGACCACGTGCGCACCCGCGACGCGCAGGGCCTCGACCGCCGCGATCACGCGCGCCGCGAGCGCGGCGTCGACGGTCCCGGCGGCGGTGGCATCGGCGAGCAGTTGGTCTTCGACCGCGTGCCGGGTCGGCACCGCCGCGTCGTGCTCGCGCACCAACCGCTCGAACGTCGGCACGTGACCGGCAGCGGTGTGCAGGAACGCGAGCATGTCGTCCGACTAGCACCCGCCGGGGCCGCTGGCTGTGGCCCTCGACGTCCGTGTGAAGCGCGGCAGCCGCTCAGCCGCCCAAGCGGTAGATCGGCGGCAGCTGATCGATGGCGCTGACGTTGAAGCCGAGGTCGCGCAGCAGACCGTCGTGGATGTCGTAGATGAGGCCGTGCACGGACAGCTCGGCGCCGTGTCGCCAGGCGTTCTGAACGATCGTCGTGTGACAGACGTTGGCCACCTGCTGCGCGACGTTGAGCTCGCACAGGCGGTCGATGCGCTTCTCATCGTCGGTGATCGCGTCGAGCGCCTTCCGATGCAGTTGGTACACGTCCTTGATCGAGCGGAGCCAGTTGTCGATCAGACCGAGCTCGGCGTTGCTCATGGCGGCGCGGACGCCGCCGCAACCGTAGTGGCCGGTCACCATGATGTGGCGCACTTTCAGGACGTCGATCGCGAACTGCAGCACCGAGAGGCAGTTGAGGTCGGTGTGAATGACGACGTTGGCGACGTTGCGGTGCACGAAGAGCTCGCCGGGCAGCAGGCCGACGATCTGGTTGGCCGGCACACGGCTGTCGGAGCACCCGATCCACAGGTACTCCGGCGCCTGCTGCTGCGCGAGCTTGGTGAAGAACCCCGGGTCCTCCGCCTTCATTCGGTCGGCCCAGATCCGATTGTTCTCGAAGAGCTGTTGGAACGGCATGACGCTGTTGATCTAGCGGCCCGGCGGCGCGGGGCGCAATCCGCCCCTCAGATGGGAACGCCCGAGAGCTGCAGGACCAGGAACCCGGCGATGGCCGCCAGGCAGAACAGGTGGTCGCGGCAGATGCCGCGCGCCAACGCCGTCTGCACCGCGATCGGGTCGCCGCGCCCGCCCAGGCGCATGGCGTTCGGGACGACCCGGAGCAGCGCCAGCGCGATCGGCACGCCAGCGAGGACCAGCGATCCCAACGACGCCCAGGCGGGCACGCTGCCGCTCAGCCACTGGCGCACGACGCCGACCACCCCAACGACCATCACCAGCGAGACGGCCCAGCTCATAGGGCGCGCGTCGGTGGTCACGCGACGGTAGTAGGCGGCGATCGACGCCAGCACGGGCTCGGGCAGATCGCCCTCGCGGTGCGATAACACCTGCACGTCGAACATCAGGTCGAACCACAGCACGGCGAGGAGAAATCCGCCGCAGGCGATGGGCAGCACGGTCATCCGTCGGTCTCCTCAGCGGGCCCAGTCCGGCCGCCATGGCGGGCGGGCGGCGAGATGCCGTTCGAAGCGCTCCTCCGCCGCCGTCCGCCGCTCCCGCCACTGCGCCCGCATCTCGGCCTCGTCGCGCACGCGCTCGTAGCCGGGCGAGGCGACCGACAGCGCGCGCGCGACGCGCACCAGCACGATGCCGTGGACCGCGGACGCGACGGGCCCGTCCGCCGCCAGCCGCGCCATCGCCTCGCGGTAGACCGCGTCGTCCGTGTGCATGGTCGCGGTGCCGAGGAAGCGGTAGCCGCGGCGCGACAGCGGATCCACGACGTTCACCTCGATCCACGGGCTGGCCGCCAGGTTGGCGCGCGTCCCGGGCGACGCGATGTCACAGAAGAACAGGTGCGCATCGTCCCAGACGCGAATCGTGCCCTTCGGCGAGAGGTTCGGCCGGCCGTCGGGCGTGACGGTGGCAGCGAAGCACAGGCGCTGACCGGCGATCAGCGCCCGCATGTCGTCATCGATCATGATCGTCCTCCGGCGTCGGGCCGCTGCCCGCCGTCAGTCGCGCGCCGCGGTGGCGTCGCGTTCCGCGCGCAACTGGCGGACGATCTGGCTGGCGAGCGCCGCACAGGGCCAGCCGCCGTAGTGCGCGACGTGCAGGATCAGCTCGTCGATCTCGACGTCGGTGAGCTGCTGCTGGCGCAGGGTGGCGCCGAGATGCAGGCGCAACGCCGACTCGTTGCCGAGTTGGATGAGGACGACCAGGGTCGCGAGCCGTCGGTCGCGCACCGAGAGTCCGGGGCGCGACCAGACGTTCGCGAACAGATGGTCGACGGTCGCCTCGACGAACGGGTCGGGCGGCGCCGCCGGCGCCGCCATGCCCATCACCCGCTCGAACCATTCGCGTCCGCGCTCGCGCTCGCCGCTCATCGTTCCTCCTTCGTGCGATGCCCTGAGCGGCCGCCCGCTAGGCTAGGCGAATCGCACCAACAGGACCAGCGAGCCGATCGCCATGGCGATGCCCGCGACCTCGTACCCGCTCACCGATTCGCGGAAGAAGACGATCCCGATGGTGGTGAGCAACAGGACCATCGAGACCGAGTACACCACGCCGATCGTGGAGAGCTTGAGGTACTTCATCACGAAGACCCAGCCGAACGCCGTCGACGCGTAGACCGCGAACCCAATTGCGAACCACCGGCTCCGCAACGCCTGCGGCTGTTCGCTCGCCAGCTTGAGGAAGTAGTCGCCGACGACGCCCACCATGCTGAAGGCGACGGTGACGAGGATGGCCAGTGTCCTATTCTCCATCGGATTCCGCGGCTCCCTCAGCGGCCGGACGCCGGCCGCGCGGCGTTCATGCCACGCACCGTCCGGCACTGTCGAACCGCCCACGGGACCCATTGCAAGCCGGTCGATCGACGGCGAGAATCGCGCCACCGGTCGGTAACGGCCGGAGGGAGCAGTTATGGCCGGCAAGATTCTGAGCGCACTGATGTTCATCGCCCTGGGCGCCATCGCGGCGACGTTCGCGAGCTGGTTGCGCGTGCCCGAGGACGAACCGCCCGCCGCCTGCGTCGTGGCCCCGGCCCCGCGCGCGGCCGGGGCCGGCACCGCGCGCAGCGTCGCGGGAACGGATACGGCGCCAGGCGTGCGCGAGCTGGAAGATCGTCTGGCCCGCGCATCGTCCGATCGCCAACGGCTCCAGAACCAACTCGACGACGCCAATGCGCGCCTCGCCGCTCTGCACCAGGGTGGCGGCGCCCCTGCGGCCCCGATTGGCGCGCAGGCCGCGGCGCCGCCGGCGGTCGCCGTGCAGCCGGATCCGGCCGCGGCGGCCTCAGCCGAGGCGGCGCCGCCGCCCGAGCCCGAGGTCGACTACTCGAAGAGCGAAATGGAGCGCGCCCTGATCGCCGGCGGGCTCGACCCCAACGCCGCCGCCGACGTCAAGCGCCGCAGCGACGAGCTCTCGATGGCCAAGATGTACCTGCGCGACCAGGCCGCCCGCGAGGAGTGGCTCGATACGCCGCGCTTCCAGGAGGAAATGGCCACGCTCGACGCGCAGCAGGTCTCCTTCCGCAACGAGCTCGGCGACGACGGCTACGACCGCTTCCTGTTCTCACTCGGGCAGACGAACCGGGTGCGCGTCGACGACGTGATGTCCGGCTCGCCGGCGGCGGATGCCGGATTCGAGGTCGGCGACATGATCCTCCGCTACGGCGACACCCGCGTCTTCGCACCGGACGAGCTCGTCGCCCAGACGCAGGCCGGCCAGCCCGGCGAGACGGTGCCCGTGACCGTCATCCGCCAGGGAAAGCTCCTCACCGTCGACGTGCCGCGCGGGCCGCTCGGCCTGCGCATCGCCGCGACGCAGTCGAACCCACAGTCGGGCTGAGCTCACACCGGCCGGCTCGCCGGCGCACGTCCCCACGCCTGCACGATGCGCGGCAGGCTCATCACGGCGAGCGGATCTTCGGCGAACGCGTACAGGTCGCGCGCCAGCGCGTCGAGCTCGGCGCGTGTGGCGAGGCCGGCCGCTGCGGCGCGATCGGCGATCGCCTCGGTGGTGAGCGCGGCCATCACCTTCACCTCCTCGTCGAAGCCCGCCGGCTGGGCCACCGACATGGCGATGTCGCGACAGCCGGCGGCGTGCAACAGCGAGGGCAGGCGCGGCCCGATCATCGCGTCGGCGCCGGCGCGCTGGACCACCGCCGAGTAGAGCTCGACATGGCGCCGGAAGGCCGCGTTGTCGGGGTGGCAGAACATGCCGCCGTAGTCGATGTCCTCGACGACCGCCACGCCGCCGGGGCGGAGATGGCCGACCATCCACGTCGCCACCGCCATTGGATCCGCCACGTGCGTCAGGAGGAAACGCGCGTAGACGACGTCGAACTCCGGCGCGACGGTCCCCTGCCCGGCACCGGCGACGCGGAACTCGACGTTCGCGAGCCCCTGCGCCGCCGTGGCCGCGCGCGCCAATCCGATCGCCGTGACGTCCATGTCGACGCCGACGACGCGGCCGCTCGGACCCACCACGCTGGCGAGCTCGCGGGTGCTGTCGCCGCCGCCGCAGCCCACGTCGAGGCAGGCCATGCCGGCGCCGACGCCGGCGCGCTCGAGCACCGCGCGCGTCGAGGGCTGCACCGCGCGCGCCAGGATGCGCAGCCGATCGACGCCGCGCGCGCCGCCGTGGATGACGTACTGGGGCGACTCGGTGATGCTCATGGCTCGAACATCGCGCTGAGGTCACGGTAGCTCACCGCGTCGGCGGCGTCGAAGGCGCCGCGCGTCTTCATGGCCTCGGCGGCGCGGAGGAACGCGCCCAGCGCGATCCGCGACAACGCGCTGCCGACGCTCACCCGCTTCACTCCGAGCCGCGACAGCGCCGCCAGGTCGAGGGCCATTCCGGGCAGCCCGGCGAGGACGTTCACCGGCCGATCGACGGCGGACACGACCGCCGCGATGTCGTCGCGGCTCGTGAGCCCCGGCGCATAGAGCACGTCGGCACCGGCCTCCTGGTAGCCCTGCAGGCGGCGGATCGTGTCGGCGAGGTCGCGCCGGCCGACGAGGAAGTTCTCCGCCCGCGCCGTGATCGTGAACGGATGCGGGCGCGCGTGCGCGGCCTCCGCCGCCGCGCGCACGCGCTCGACCGCCAGATCGAACGCGTAGACGGGCTCGTCCGTACGCCCCGTCGCGTCTTCGATCGAGCCGCCCGCCAGCCCGGTCGCCGCCGCCTGCCGGATCGTCTCGGCGGCCGTCGCGGGATCGTCGCCGAAGCCGTTCTCCAGATCGGCGCTCACCGGCAGATCGGTGGCCGCGACGATCGTCTCGACGTGCGCCAGCATGCGGTGGCGGCCGATGCTGTTGTCGCGCTGCCCCACCGAGAATGCGAATCCGGCACTGGTCGTCGCCAGCGCCTCGAAGCCGAGATGCGCCAGCAGGCGCGCCGTGCCGACATCCCAGGGGTTGGGAATCACGAACGCGTCGGCGCGCCCGTGCAGATCGCGAAACGCCTGCGCCTTCTCCGCGACGGTACGCATCAGGAACCTCCGTGCTCAGGCAGCACTCTGCAGTCGTCAGGGTGGATCAGGGCGAGGACGCGTCGACCGGTCCCACGACGAAGCGCCATACCACGTCCCCGCCCTCGCGTCGCGAGCTCAGCGCTTCGATCGGCGCGCGCGCCAGCGCCCGGCGCCAGAAAGCGATCGCGCGGGCGTTGTCGTGGATGGCGCGCAGCAGCCAGCGGCCGGGGTGGAGCGCCAGCAACTCGGTGAGCGCCGCCGCGGCGACACCGCCGCCGCGGACGCGGCGCACGACGAAGAGCTCGCACACGATGACGTCGGCATCCGTGGGCATGTAGCGGAACGGCGCCAGACCGAGGCACGCAAAGCCCACGGCGCGGTCGTCGGCGGCGATGACGTAGGTGCGCTGCAGCGGCTGCCGCGCATCGGTCGCCGACACCGTCTCCCGCAGGTTGGCGGGCGGCGTCACCGGCGCCGTCCAGTCGAAGAGCAGATCCGGCTGCCAGACGCCGCTCTCGTCGAGCGCATAGAAGTCCGTGGCGAACGCCGTGATCTCGTGCACGTACATCGGCCACAGGTTCGCAAAGACGCGCGCCGCCGGGGCGCTCTGCCACGCGGCAATCAGGCTGACGGGCATCGCCGGCCACCTAGTGTCCCGTCTCAGAAGTCGTGTGCATATCCCGGCGAGCGATCGGCGTTCCTGGCAAGGCGCGCCGACGCAGGCATATCGGGAATATGGCGAGGAGGCGCAACGCCGCCAGGGACGCCGAGGGCCGCCGCGATATGCACAGGACTTCTGAGACGGGACGCTAGCCTGGATTGGCCGAACACCTCAACGCAGAGTGCGGAGGCACCCAGAGGATAGGAGCCATCCACCCGCCTCGCCTCGGCGTTGAAGCCCGCCTCCAGCGAGCCGCTACACCATCTCCGCCGCCACGTAGGCGGCGCCCAGGAGCGACGCTTTCGCGGTGAGGATCACCGACAGCGGCATGCGGCGCATCAGCGCGTCATGAGGCTCCTTGTCGAGGAAGGCCTTCACGAACCTGCCGCCGGTAATCTTCGGCAGCAGCTTGGTGACGATGCCGCCGCCGACGTAGACGCCGCCGACCGCCAGGACGCTGAGGCCCCAGTTGCCGGCCTGCGAGCCGTAGAGCGACACGAACAGGTCGACCGCCTCGACGCACACCGCACACGTGCCGGCGACGCCAAGGTCACCGATCACCGCGCTCGGGTCCTCGCGCGCCAAGCGCTCGTGCACCGCGGGCGCGACGCGGCGGCCCTCGCCTTCCACCAGGTAGGTGAACACGTTGTGCAGACCCGGGCCGGAGAGGATTCGCTCCCAGGTGACGCGGCCGACGCGCGGCCGCAGGAAGTGCAGCAGCGCCTCCTCGCGCGCATCGCGCGGCCCGAAGTCGGCATGCCCGCCCTCGCTCGCGGATGGGTGATAGCGCTTGCCGTCCCAGAACAGCAGCGCCTCGCCCAGGCCGGTGCCGGCGGCGATGACGGCGCGATTGCCGTGCATTGGCTCGCCCGCGTTCAATACCAGGATCTCCTCGTCGTCGACGTGGAGCGCGCCATACGCCGTCGTCTCCAGATCGTTCAACAGCCGCACGCTCGGGCAGCCGATGGCGCGGCCCAGTGACAGCGCATCGACGTGCCATGCCAGGTTGGTGACGTCGACCACGCCGCCGATCACCGGTCCGGCGACGCCGAAGGCCGCCGCGGCGATCCGCTCGCCGCCGGACGCGAGGAACGTCTCGACGACCGCCTCCAAGCTCGCGGCGGCGCGGCTCGAGGCGGTCGCCTCGCGCACTCGCGCCAGCTGTCCGTGCTCGCCGACGGCGTAGATCGCGAGGTTGGTCTTCGTGCCGCCGACGTCACCGGCAAGAACGCACTGCGCCACGAGCCGGTCAGCACGGTCCGCCGCTGCGCGCGGCGTCGGCGATGCTGCGCCAGTGCGCCGTGCCGGGCATGAGATGGCTTGCCTCCTCGGGACCGTCGCTGAACGGATAGTAGTTGGGGAACGACGGCGGCGGCAGGGCCCCCCAACCCTTGATCACCGAGGTGATGAAGCGCCACGCGTACTCGACCTCGTCGGACCGCGTGAACAGCGCCGCGTCGCCACGCAGGGCGTCGAGCAGCAGCCGCTCGTAGGCCTCCGGCGAGCGTTCCGAGAAGGCGCTGTCGTAGAGAAAGTCCATGTTCACTTCGTCGAGCTGCATGCGCATGCCGGGCCGCTTGCTGGAGAACGACAGACTGATGCCCTCGTTGGGTTGGATGCGCAGGACGAGGTAGTTCGAGCGCGGCTCCGGCGGCGGCATGCCCTCGCGCTGGGCGATCTCGCTGAAGAGCAGCATGGGCGGCCGCTTGAAGCGCACCGCGATCTCCGACACCTGCGCCGCCAGGCGCTTGCCCGAGCGGAGGAGGAACGGCACGCCGGCCCATCGCCAGCTCTCGATGTGCGTGCGCAGCGCGATGTAGGTCTCGGTGTTCGAGTGCGGGTCGACGCCCGATTCCTGGCGGTAGCCCTTGATGATCTCGCCCTTGCACTCGCCGACGCCGTACTGGCCGCGGACCGTCGAGCTCGCCACCTCGTCCGTCGACATCGGCACCAACGCCCGCAGCACCTTCACCTTCTCGTCGCGCACCGCCTGCCCGTCGATCGCGGCCGGGGGCTCCATGGCGATCAGGCAGAGCAGCTGCATCATGTGGTTCTGCACCATGTCGCGGATGACGCCGGCGGTGTCGTAGTAGGCGCCGCGGTTGCCCTCCATGCCGAGCGTCTCGGCGACGGTGATCTGCACGCTGTCCACGTACCGATGGTTGAAGAGCGGCTCGAAGATGGCGTTGCCGAAGCGGAACGCCAGGATGTTCTGCACCGTCTCTTTCCCGAGGTAGTGGTCGATCCGGTAGATCTGGCTCTCGTCGAGCACCTTGCGGATGTCGGCGGTGAGCGCGATGGCGCTCTCCAGATCGCGGCCGAAGGGCTTCTCGATGATCACGCGCGACCATTGCGCCTCGCGCGGCTTGTGGATGAGGCCGCCCGCGGCCAGCGCGGCGACGATGCGAGGAAAGAGCGCCGGCGACGTCGACAGGTAGAACAGGCGATTCCCCGGCAGCTGCCGCTCCTTCTCGACCCCCTCGAGGCGGGCCTTCAACGCCGCGATGGCCTCGGGATCGTCGCCGGAGCCGGCCTGGTAGTGCAGCGCCTGAATGACGGGATGCTGACGGTCGACCGGCTTACCGGTGCGCTCGCTCAGCGCCGCCGCCATGGCGTCGCGGTAGGCGTCGTCGGACATCTCCGTGCGCGACGTGCCGATGACGGCGAAGCGATCCGGGAGACAGCCCGCTTCATGGAGATGGTAGAGCGCGGGAATCAGCTTGCGCTTGGCGAGGTCGCCCGACGCACCGAAGATCACGATTGCCACCGGATCCTCGGCACGCATCATCGGCGCCTCGCCGTTGCCCTCGCGCTCGCTGACCCGCACCGACACACCACCCGGAACCGGAGCATCCATGCCGTGTTCTCCTTTTCGCTGTGGCCCGTTGGCGCGTGGCGGGGACCACGCACCGCTCGGAGCACCATACGCCATGGGCCCTATGCTACAAGCGTCCGCCTATGCCGATCCGCTCGCCCCTGCCGCCGGTGATCGCGACCGCGCTCGGCTATGCCGCGTTCTCGCTGCTCGGTCTGGCGCTGCACGGCTGGACGCCGCTCTGGTTCGTCTGGATCGGCGAGCGCTGGGCCGATGGCGTTCGCGGCGGACGCACCGGCTACGACGGCCAGTTCGTCTACTATCTCGCGCGCGACGGCTGGGCGGCGCTCCCGCACCTCGACGCGCCGGCATACCGCGCCGCGCGCATCCTCTATCCGCTGCTCGCCGCCGCCCTGAGCGGCGGCGTGACGACGTGGATCCCGTGGAGCATGGTGGCGATCAACTACACCGCCGTCGTCGCCGGAACGGCGGTGATCGCCCGCTGGCTGGCGGCACGCGCGGTGAATCCATGGTGGGCGCTCACCTACGCCGGCTGCGCCGGCATCGCCTTCGCGTATTCGCGCGATTGCACCGAGCCCCTCGCCTACGCGCTCGTCGCCGCCGGGACGGTCGCGTGGCTCGACGGCCGGCGGAGCGTCGCCTGGCCGCTGTTGGCGCTGGCGCCGCTGGCGCGCGAGTCGACGATTCTCTTCGCCGTCGGCCTGGCCGCCGCGGCGCTGATGGCGCAGCGGTGGCGCGACGTCACCGCCCTTGCCGCCACCGCGGTGCCGGCGCTGCTCTGGCAGATCTACCTCACGGCGAACGTACCCGCGCCGACGATCGGCGTCTTCCGCCTGCTGCGCTTCCCGCTGGCCGGCGCGTTTCCCATCGCCGATCTCGACCCCGGCCGCCTGGCCGCGTTGTTCCTGGTCGGCATCCCGACGCTGGCGCTCCTCCCCGGAGCGCTGGCCTGGGTCGCGCGCGAGCCCCGTTCTTCGTTCGGCTGGCTCATCGCGCTCAACACGCTGCTCGTGCTGATTGCGCCCAGCCAGACCTACCTGCACATCCTCGGCCTGGGCCGGGTGGCGGTCGGCGTCGTCCTCGCCCTGCTGCTCGCTTTTCCGCAGCTGTCGGTCGAAATGCGCAGCGCGATCACGGCGATCGCCTGGGCACCCACGCTCATCTGGCTCGGCCCGATGCTGTGGTGGGCGCCGTGGACGGCGAGCCGGTAGGGAGGGATGACGCTCGAAGGATGAAGGACGAAGGGGTCTACCTTTCGTCCTTCATCCGATCGGCCTCGTGCGCGATCAGGAGCGTCGCGACGCCGTGGGTGTCGCTCCGCACGGTGCAGACGCGGGTGCCGGGCTTGTGCCCGGTGCGCACCTCGGACACGTCGAAGCCCGCCGCCTGGATCCGCGCCCGTGCCGCCTCGATCTCGCCGACGCGGTACGAGATGCCCCAGAAGCGGTCCGGCGCCGCGGCGGCACCGAGCGGCGCCGCCAGCTCGACGGTGATGCCGGCGATGCGGAAGAACAGCAGGCGGAGGCCCCGCTGTTCGAAGGTGCGATCGAACGCCAGGCGGAGACCGAGGCGATCGCCATAGTGCGCGATGGCGGCCTCGGCGTCGGCCGTCATCACGACGACGTGATCGACGCCGTCGATCGCCGCCGCGGCGTCGCCCTCGATCGCCGCCGTCGGCAGGGCAGCGGCCGGCGACAGGTGCTCGATGACGAGGAGCGGCACGCCGCGCGTGTCGCCCGGCGGCAGGAACAGGTTGCGCCAGCACCGTTCCGCACCGCTGCCCGCATCGCGGCCGCTGCCCGCCACCGGGTCGCTCGCGGCGATCCCATGCTCGCGCAGCGTCGCGGCGCAGGCGGCCGCGTCGGCCGTCGCGAATGCCAGCGCGTACGGCCCCTCGCCGCGTTCGTCGACATGGGCACGGACCGCGGCGCCCAATGCCCCCTCGCCCGTCGCCGCGATCAGCTCGACGTAGGTGTTGGCGAGGCGAAACAGCGTGTTCGCCGTGCCCCAGCCCGGATGAACGCCGTGCCAGGACGGCCGGCGGCCGTAGAGAGACGCGTACGTCGGCGTGGCGGCGTCGAGATCGCGTACGGCGATGACGAGGTGATCGAGGGCGGTCAGCATCGGCGTTGAGCGGACACAGGCGAAGGAGGAAGGACAACCGACGAAAGACCAAGGATCTCATCGTTCATCTTTGGTCCTCCGCGCTTCATCATTCGTCCTCCGTCGTTCGTCTGTCGTCCTCAATCCTTCATCTTTCGTCTTTCGCTCCTTCGTCCAGGCTCCGCGTCGCGGTCGCCATCCATTCCTCCTACTGCCAGACCTCGACGCCGCTGCGCTCGAGGGAGAGTTGGTCGTGCGAGATCAGCAGCGTCGTGCCCGCTTCGTCCTCGAGCTGTTTCAGGAAGCGGCGCAGCTCCTGCTGGCGCGGCTCCGATTCGGGGACGATGAAGGTGCGGTACACCCACGGCTTGGGAATGTCGTGCTCGATGCCGTCGCGGTTGTTGACGATGTCGCCGACGAACGCGTAGCGCTTCATCACGTCGCCGCTGCCGACCTGCGCCAGGATGATCTGGCTGCCGGGCGTGTGGCCGCCGGCGTCGATGACGAAGATACCGGGAAAGCCCGGCACCGGCATGAGCGGTCCGCCGTCGAGCCGCACCGGCCGCGCGCAGCCGGAGTCGCGGATCTGCGCGAGCCCCGGGCGGGTGGTGTAGTTCGGGCGCTCGGCCTGGGCGCTGGTCATGAAGACGGGGATGTCGTGGCCGGCGTGTGCGCACACCTCGGCGATGCCGCCGGTGTGGTCGGTGTGCGGGTGTGTGAAGATGATGCCGCGGACGCGCGCCGCGTCGACGCCGAGGGCGTCGGCGGTCGAGCGGTGCGGCTCCATCGGCTGCGCATCGCGGATCATCTGGATCGGCTTGCCGAAGGCGACGGCCTGGTCCGGCGTCATGCCGGTGTCGATGAGCAGGATCCGCCCGTCCGCCCACTCGAGCACGAACGACGGATGGCTCATCACGTAGGGCTGCTGGGTGTCGGCATCGAGCGCGGGGTCGAGCACGCCCGAGCGCGCCATGGTCTGACTCGCGGTGTTGATCACCGAGAGGCGCAGGGGCTGGTCGTCCATCACCCGGCTGGCGGCAATGTCCTTCACCGCGGGCAGCGGCGCACGTTCCTCATCGATGGCGCGATGGGCCCACCACAGACCACCCGCCGCGACCAGGATCAGGCCGATCACCGTTCGTACCAGCCACCGCAGGATTCGTCGCATGCGCCGCCCCTCTGGCGGGCTCTTTGGCACCTCGCGGGCGGAGGCGTCAAAGCACCCGGCGCACACTCGTGGGAAACGGGGCCGCGACCGATTTGTCGGGCTGCGCCGGATGGTCTACACGCCCAGAGCGGATGGAACAGCCCGGGTCCCTGACGTTCAACGCCGGCGGCGCCTCATTCCTTCGTGGCTGGCCGCTGACGCTCTCGGCGACGATCGTCACCGCGACCCTCTGCAGTTTTGCCTTCACCGCCGTCGGCGGCGGGCTCGAGGGCTGGCACTCGGTGGTGCGCACCAGCGCCAAGACGTCGCTGCTGTTCTTCACCACCGCCTTCGTCGCCTCGTCGGTGCGGGCGCTGTGGCGCACGCCCGGCACGGCCTGGTTGCTCGCCAACCGGCGCTACGTCGGCGTCTCGTTCGCGACCTCGCACTTCATCCATCTCGTCGCCATTCTCACCGTCGCCAAGCTGGAGCCGGACTTCGCGACCAGCGCAACGACGGTGATCTTCGGCAGCCTCGGCTATGTGATCCTGTTCGCGATGGCGGCGACCTCGTTCGACGGCGCGGTGCGCTGGATGACTCGGCGCCGGTGGCACCTGCTGCACAAGACCGGGATGTACTACCTGTGGTTCATCTTCGTGGTCTCGTACCTGCCGCGCGCGCTGACGCAGTCGGCCTGGTACTGGTGCTTCGTCGCCCCGTTGTTCGCGGCGGTGGCGTTGCGTTTCATCGTCTATCTCCGCCAGCGGCGCTGACCCGCGCGGGGCGGCTCCGAATGGCGCGCCACGGGTGGCGGTTCGGCACGAGGGGTGTACGCTGAAGTCACCCCCCACGTGAAAGAGGAGACGCCGATGAAATACACGCTGCCCGAACTGCCCTATGATTATTCGGCCCTGGAGCCGCACTATTCGGCGAAGGTGCTGCAGCTGCATCACGACAAGCACCACGCCGCGTACGTCAAGGGCGCCAACGCCACGCTCGACAAGCTCGCCGAGGCGCGCGAGAAACAGGACTTCGCGGCCATCAATCAGCTGCAGAAGAACTTTGCCTTCCACCTCTCCGGTCACGTGTTGCACTCGCTGATGTGGAAGAACCTGTCGCCGAAGGGCGGCGGACGCCCCGAAGGCGAGCTCGCCGCGGCCATCAACGAAGCCTTCAGCTCGTTCGACGCGATGCAGAAGCAGGCCACCGAGGCCGCCACCGCCATTCAGGGATCCGGGTGGAGCACGCTCGCCTGGGAGCCGGTCGGCCAGCGCCTCGTCGTCGAGCAGGTCCACGATCACCAGGGCAACATCGGCAACGGCACGGTGCCGCTGCTCGTGCTCGACATGTGGGAGCACGCCTACTACCTCCAGTACCTCAACGTGAAAGACGACTGGGTGAAGGCGTTCTGGAAGATCGTGAACTGGGACGACGTCAGCGGGCGCTTCAAGTCGGTGCGGGAATTGGATCTGGCGCTCTAGCCGGTCGTTCCATCACCGAATGGAGGGCCGCGCTCCCGCGCGGCCTGCCTCCGTTGGTTCGGCGCAATCCACGAACGGTGAACGCCCCGATTCGGAGATGCGTCGCACCGCGCTGCCAGGCCGCACGGGAGTGCGGCCCTCCATTCGGTGATGGAGACGTAGCGCGCCGCAGGCCTACGGGTTCACGGCCCCCGCGTCGAACGCCACCCGCGCGGCCGTGGTGAGCATCTCGGCGCGCGACAACACCACCGTGTAGCGAGCCGTGGCGAGGTCGCGGTCGGCGGTGAGCAGCTCGACGATGTTGCTGAGCCCGACCTTGTAGGTCTTGCAGGGTGCTGTCGTAGGCGTCCTGCGACGCCGTCAGCAGCGCCGCGGCGAACTCCACCTTGCGCACCGCGGCGCGGTAATCGTGGTAGGCTGCGCCAGACCTCGGCGATCGCATCCACTTCGCGCGCCGCGAGTTCGGCGCGAGCGGCGGCGGTGGCGTGCTCGGCGGCGAGCAGCGCGTTGCGGCGTTCGAAGCCGGTGAAGAGCGGCCAGTCGAAGGTGAACAGCGTGTCGTAGGACGGCTCGTTGGCGCGCAGGTTCGATTTGTCGGCCGCCTGGTAGTTCCAGATCTGCTGGCCGTAGGCGCCGCGGAACCCGAGCGTCGGCAGGAAGTCGGCGCGCGCCTTGGCTACCTGCGCCTCGGCGGCGCGCAGGTCGGCGGCGCGCGCCGCGAGATCGGGGCGGTCGCGCAGCGCGTCGGCGATCACCGACTCCACGGCGCCGTCGAGCTCGGTCGGCGTCTGCGCGGCGAGCGGCTCGATGCGCAGCGGCCGGTCGGCGCGCACGCCCAGGGTCACCGCCAGATCGGCCTCGCCGTTCTTCACCGCCACGATGGCGTTCTCGACGTCGTAGCGCGCCTGCGCCTCGACCTGGCGCGCCAGCAGCGCCTCGGGCTTGGTCGCCAGGCCGACCGCGAGCCGCTGGTCGGCGGCGGCCAGCACGCTGTGCGCGAGCTGGAGGTTGCGCTCCGCCACCTGCTCGAGCCCGCGCGCCGCGTCGAGCCGGTAGTAGGCGCGCTGGACGTCGAACACCAGCTCCTGGAGCCGGCGGTTGAACATGAAGTTCGCGGCGATCAACTGCTGGCGCGCCAGCTCGGCCGACTGCGCGCGTGCGGCCGAAGTCGAGCAGCGTGTAGGTGAGCGCGATGTCGGGCTCGACGGCGTGGAGGTGAACCGTCAGCGGTGCGTCCGGCACCTCCTCCAGGAACCGGCGCACCGGCGTCAGGCCGGCCTCCGCGCGCACCGTCGGGTAGTACGGGGCCAGCGAGCGCCCGTACTCGGCGGCGGCGCGGCGCGCCGACTCCCAGGCGACGCGCGTGTCGGGGTTGTTGCGCAGCGCGATGTCGATCAGCGCCGGCAGATCGTAGACCTGCTCGTCACCCGGCTGGACGCGCAGGTCGTCCTGCCAGGCGTCGGGCGGCGGCCGCAACGCCTCGGCCGGCTCGGCCGGTCGCCAGGCGCGGTCGGCCTGCGGCGGCGCCTTCGCGTCCGGCGCCCACGCGTCGCGAATGTCCGGCGGCGCGCGCCACACGCCGCACGCCGTGGCGAGCCCGCAGAGCAGCGCCAGCGCCGCGGCACGGGCTTTACTCCGGCCGAGCGTTCGTGTCTCTAGAGTCGCCATGGTCGTCGGGACGCGTCTCCGCTCACCCACCGCAGTGCGGCGCCTTGCATATACGACCGCGACGCGGCGGCCAATCCTCGCCGCGGCGTTGGTGGTGCCGCGCTGCGATCCGCTCTTCGACATCGAGGGCGCCTTCTTCCCGGCCTGGATGCTCTGCATGCTCATCGGCATCACCGCCGCGATCGGGCTGCGCCTGCTGTTCGCGCGCGTCGGCCTCGAGCCCTACCTCGGCCCGCTGCCGCTGGTGTATCCGTGTCTCGCCGTGCTGCTCAGCATGTCCGTCTGGCTGCTGTTCTTCCGCGTCTGAGCGATGGCCGAGGCGCGCGACCCGGCTCTCCTGCGCCTGACCGGCCGCCTGCTCGGGGCGGCGATCGTCGTCGCCACCGCGATCATGGGCGTCGTCGTCTACCGCATGCTCTACGACGAGCCGCGGACCGACGACGCGTACGTGCGCGCCAACACGATCGGCATCGCGCCGCACGTCAGCGGGCCGATCGTCGAGCTGCCGATCGTCGACAACCAGCGCGTCAAGGCCGGCGACCTGCTCTTCGTCGTCGACCCGCGCCCGTACGAGGCGATCCTCGAACAGGCGCGCGCGCAAGCTCGAGCTCACCGACCTCGAGATCCGCGGCTACCAGCAGGCGGTCGATGCCGCCGCCGCGACCGTCGCGGCGCGCGAGGCCGAGGCGGCGTACGCCGACGACTTCCTGCGCCGCGTCGAGCCGCTGCTCGCCAGCCAGTTCGTCACCAAGGACCAGGTCGACGACGCGCGCAGCAAGTCGCGCGCGGCGCGCGCCGCGGTGGCGGGAGCCCGCGCCGAGCTGCGGCGCCAGCAGGCCCTGCTCGGCCAATTCGGCGACATCAACGCGCGCCGCCAGGCCGCGCAGGCGGCGGTCGACGACGCGACGCTCAACGTCGACTACTACCTACGTGCGCGCGCCGTTCGACGCCTACGTCACCAACCTCAACATCGCCGTCGGCCAGTACGCCAACAAGGGCGACGAGGTGTTCGCGCTGGTCGACGACCGCGAGTGGTACGTGATGGCGAACTTCCGCGAGTCGTTCCTGCAGCACATCGTCCCCGGGATGGAGGCCGACGTCTACCTGGTCAGCTATCCGTGGCGGCGCTTCCGCGGCCGCGTGCAGGGCATCGGCTGGGCGCTCTTCCAGCGCAACGGCGCCACCGTCGGCGTGCTGCCGGAAACGGAGCCGACGCTCAACTGGGTGCGCCTGGCGCAGCGCTTTCCGGTGCGCATCGTGCTCGAGGAGCGCGACCCCGACCATCCGTTCCGCATGGGGCAGACGGCGGTGGTCACGCTGCGCCGCACGCGCTGAGCGACCCGTGCCCGCCCCGGCCCCGCTGATCCCTCCCTGGCTGCGCCAGGAGCTGGCGCCGACGCCCGGCCGCTGGCGTCAGGCGCTGTTCGTCGCCGCTTCCTCGACGACGGCGCTCCTGATCGCGCTCGTGTTTCAGTTCGGGAACTTCCCGGCTCCGCTCATGGCCTTCAAGAGCGTGCTGCCGAACATCGTCCACAGCGTACCGCTGCTCGGGCTCCGCCTCGGCGCGATCGCCGGCGGATCGATCGTCGGGATCTGGCTCGCGGGCGTCGCCGTGCAGCTGCCGTGGCTGCTCGTGCCGGGGTTCTTCGCCGTCCTCAGCGTGATCCTCTACATGGTGCCGATCCGCCAGAACCCGGTCGCCGGCTACTGCCTGGCGCTGACCGTGGTCGTCGTCTCGTACGAGGGCGTGTTCTCCCCGTTGGCGATCGGCGACACCGCGCTGTCGCTCGCGGTCGGCTTCATCGTCGGCAACGTCATCGCCTACCTCTTCGCCTACATGCGCGCCCTGCCGCCGCCGCGGGAGCGCCTCAGCGCCGCGCTGGCGACGCACCTCGACGCGCTGCGCGCGACGCTCGCCACCGCCGGCGCCCGCTTTCGCGCCGCCGAGCCGCCGGACGTCGGCGGGGACGCGCCGGATCAATCACGGCTGGCCGCGCACCTCCAGCTCCTCGCCCTGGTGCGCATGCAGCACATCGACCTGGAGCTCGAGCGCGCGTTCGTCGCCCTGATCACGGCCGACGAGCGGCTGTCGCTGTACGTCGGCATGGCCGATCACCTGGCGCGGGTGGGCGGCGGGCGGACCCTGCGCCGTGGCTGCGATGCCGAGATCGGCGCGCTCCTCGCCGCCATCGACCACTCGGTGGCGCGCTACGCGGCGGTGGCGCGCACGCCGACCGCCGTGCTGGAGCACGGCCTCGTCTCCGCCGACCCCTGGCCCGACTTCGACGCGCTGCTCGCCGATCTCCACGCACGCGAGGAGGCGCTGGCCGCCGACCCGACGCTGCTGACGGTCGTGGACGTCGGCGAGTCGTCCATCTTCCACAGCTTCGTGCAGGCCCTGAGCGGCATGGCCGAGGTGCTGCACGTGCCGCCGGAGGCGCACGAGGCGCTGCCGCCCGACGGCGGTCCGCCGCCGGCGCGCCGCCTGCTGCCGCCGTTCGACAAGTACGCGGCGCAGTTCGCCGCCAAGGTCAGCGCGGCCTGCACGATCACGTTGCTGATCGGCATCGTCGCGCATCAGCCGGCGCTGGAGACCGCCGTCCTGAACCCGCTCATCCTGGCCCAGGGCAGCTACGGCGCGACCCTGCGGCAGGCCTGGCTCCGCATGGCCGGGGTGCTGCTCGGCGGCGTGCTCGCCATCCTCACGGTGATCGGATTCAATGCCAACGTCAGCGACGTCACCGTCTGGCTCGCGTTCTACTTCGCCATCATGGTGCCCTGCGCCTACATCGCGCTCGGCGGCCCGCGCCTCGCCTACCTCGGGCTGCAGACCGCGATCACCTACATGATCATCATGATCGCCAACCGGCCGGTCACGGACCCGCACGAGGCGCTGTGGCGGTTCCTCGGCACGGTGGTCGGCGCGGCCGTCCTGTTCGCGATGTTCCAGTTCGTCGCGCCCGACTACGCCGGCCGCCAGCTGGTCAGCCGCTTCGCCGACCTGCTGCGCCTGCTCCTCGCGGCCCATCCGGCGGCCGGTGGGGCGCCGCTGTCGCGGATGCGGTCGCGCACGCTGAGCGATCAGGTCACCGCCGCGCTCGCCGACGTGCTGCGCCTCGTCGAGGAGGCGCGCTACGAGGGCGCCACCAGCGGCGTCGACCACGACGCCGCGGTCGACGCCGCCGGCCTGCTGCGCCGCATCGCCCACCGCCTGGCGTTGGCGCGGCGGTCGCGACTCGGCGAGCGCCCGCCCCTGCCCCCCGAGGCGGCGGCGGCGCAGGCGCAACTCGATCTGGTCGTCCGTACCCGCCTCCAGAGACTGTTGGCGATGCTCGTCGCGCGCCACCACCGCGCCCGCACCGACTCGAAACGCCACGCCGTGGCCCGCGCCGCCGCCCGCGATGCCGCCATCGCCGACCGGCCCGATCTGGCCGGCCCCATGGCCGCCTTCACCGCCGCCGCCGACGCGGTCCGCCATGCGCACCCGGTCGTTTGGACGCGCGAGGACGTGGAATCCCTGATGGCCGAGGTTGCCCACCTCCGGCGCGTCGCGACCCTGCTGCCGCTCCTGGAGGACCAGCTCGAGCGCACCATCCTGCCGGGCAGCGAATCCGTCGCAGTCCGCACCGCCCCGCACGAGCCCCCGGCGCTGACGGCGCTGCTCCACCACCCGTAGAACATTCGCCGCGCAGCGGCGCCATCTCACGACGGGCGGCGCTAGAGATGCGGGCGAGCCGCCCGCGTCCCAGCCCTCGAATCGACGTCGCACGCCATCCTTCCGCACCGACACCTTTGTGACCCGCGCCGCACCCTGGTATGCGGCCCTCCGCATGGGGAGGCTGGCAGCGCTCGTCGTCGCCCTCGTCGCGCTGGCGACGTCGGCATCGGCTGAGGAACCGGGGGATTGGCCGCGCACCATCGAGCTGCCCACGTTCGTCGGCGAGGGCCTGTTCGTCACGGTCCCAGCCAACGTCGTCGGCATGCCGGCCATGATCCTCTTCGGCGGCGCCGCGACGGTGGTGTGCACGCCCTTCGACCTGGTCCGCGGCCTCAGCATCGGCAGCGGCTACGGGACCGTCGCCGCCGCCTGCGGCAGCCGCGCCGGCACGTTCGCCGGGAGCGCCGCCTACATCCTCGGCGGCGCCCCCTTCTGGATCACCAAGCAGGTGTTCTGGAACGCGCCGCGCGCCCTGCTGAAGGGCGACTCCTGAGAACCGCCAAGGACGACGCCAAGATCTCGCCAAGAGCCCCTTGGCGAGATCTTGGCGTCCTTGGCGGTTCTCAGCTGGCCGCAAGCAGGTCGGCGCATTCCAGCGCCGACAGCGCGGCCGCGTCCATCTGGATCGCCGGCACGTCGGTGGTCTCGCCGACGAAGAAGAGGTTGGCGACGTCGCGCGAGCGTACCGGCGGGCGGCGCGCGCTGTGGATCATGTACTCGGAGCCGTCGCGCGTGGTCCACAGCCATTCGCGCCGCAGGCGGGCGGAGGCGTCGACGTAGATCTCGTCCAGCATGTGACGGAACGCCGTGTGGACCTCGGCGACGCGGGCCGCGTCGGCGACGTCGGCGTGGCTGCTGAGGCGCATCGCCTGCAGCACGTGCTGACCGGCCGGCGCATTGTGCGGCGCGTGCAGTGTCGTCCACACCATGCCGCCGCCGAACCGCGCCTGCGGACCGATGAGCAGGCGCGTCCAGCCCGGGAAGTCCTCGACCTGACCGCTGCCGCGCAGGGTCGGCATCCCCTCGAACGCGAACGCCGCCGCGATGACGCCGCCGACCACGCCGCAGGCCCGGGCGTCGGCGACGAACTCGGCGCTCAACGCGGCCGGCGGCAGCAACGCGCCGATCTGCCAGACCGGCGCGTTGCACACGACGGCCGCGGCGCTGATCGCCTCGCCGAACCAGCGCTGCGCCGGGCGCGCCTCGACGCCGATGGCCGCGCCGTCGCGCAACGCGATGCGCTCCACCTCCCAGCCGCAGGCGATCGTCACACCCGCCGCCTGGCAGGCATCGCGCAACGCCTGCGGCAGCGCGCGCACGCCGCCGACCGCGTTGTCGCCGGGGCTCTCGGGCCGCGGGGTCGGCCCGCCGCGCGGCCGACGACGAAGGGCGATGCAGTCGGCCATCGAGGCCGACTCGGGGTCGATGCTGCCGAACAGCATGACGTTGCGGCGGAACGCCTCGGCGACGCCGGCGTCGGTGGTGAAGCGCGGTAGCGCGTCGCGGACCGGCACGTGGCGCAACTCGGCGACGTCGTCGTCGCCGAGTTGCGCCAGACGTCCCCACAGCGCGCACAGGCCGGCGAAGGCCGCCGCGTCGGCACGCAACGTCAACCGCGCCGCGGCGGCGAACGGCTCGCTGGCGAGCCCCGGCCACGGGAACGGCAGCTCGGCGCCGCCGCCGCCCTCGACGAAGACGCGCAGCACGCGGTCCGTCGGAATGAGCGAGCCGCGGTACGCCGCACCGGCGGCGGCGAGGGCGCGGTCGAGGTGCAGGTTCGGCCAGAGATAGGCGCCGGCGTCGAGCACGTAGCCGTCGGTCTCCGTCGAGCGGAGCCGGCCGCCGACCTCCGCCGCGCGCTCCAGCACCAACACCTTCCGGCCACGCCGCCCGAGGATCGCCGCCGTCAGCAATCCGCCGAGCCCGCCCCCGATGACAACGATGTCGTACATGGGCGCCTTCATATTCCTGTGTGCCGCTCTGTGGTAGTTCGTCTGCGCGATGCGTCCGAGGGTCGTCCTGGCGATGGTGCCGTACTTCACCGGCGAGCTCTTCACCGCCGCGCACTTCGCGCGGCTCGACGCCGTCGCCGACGTCCCCGATCGCGAGCCCCTCACCGTCTTCGGTGACGAGCGCGCCGCCCGGCTGCTCGCGGACGCCGACGTGCTGCTGACCGGCTGGGGATGTCCGCCGCTCGACGGCGCGATGCTGGCGGCGGCGCCGCGCCTGCGCGCCGTCGTGCACGCGGCGGGCACCGTGAAGATGCACGTCACCGACGCCTGCTGGGAACGCGGCCTCCTGGTCAGCTCGGCCGCCGCGGCCAACGCGGTGCCGGTCGCCGAATACACGCTCGCCGCCATCCTCCTCGCCAACAAGCGCGCCTTCCGCCTGCAGCGCCGCTACCAAGAGCTGCGCGAGTTCCGTCTCTGGCCGGCGGAAGCGCCAGGACTCGGCAACTACGGCAAGGTCGTCGGCCTGATCGGCGCCTCGCAGGTCGGACGGCGCGTACTCGACCTGCTGCGCCCGTTCGATTTCACCGTGCTCCTGCACGACCCGTACGTGAGCCCGGCCGAGGCGGCGGCGCTCGGCGCGCGCTGGATGGCGCTCGACGCGCTGCTCGCCGCCAGCGACGTCGTCAGCCTGCACGCGCCCGCGCTGCCGGCGACGCACCAGCTCCTCGACCGCCGCCGCCTGGCCCTCCTGGGCGACGGCGCCGTGCTCATCAACACCGCGCGCGGCTGGCTCGTCGACGGCGACGCGCTCACCGCCGAGCTCGTCAGCGGCCGCATCGACGCCGTACTCGACACCACCGAGCCCGAGATCCTCCCCGCCGACTCGCCTCTCTACGATCTCCCGAACGTCTTCCTCACCCCCCACATCGCCGGCGCCCTCGGCCGCGAGACCCAACGCCTCGGGGCGCACGCCGTCGCCGAGATCGAACGTCACGCCCGCGGCGAACCGTTCCGCTACCCCGTGACGCGCGAGGAACTGGCCCGCCTGGCATAGCGATCCAATGCCGCCGCTAAGAACGCCAAGCGGGTCGGCCTGGCGATCGTCGCGTCGCTGGCCGCTCAGGATCGGTGTTCATCCGTGGCCATCTGTGTTCATCTGGGGACCCGTGCTCGGCTTCTGCTCCTTCTCAGCGCTCGACCGATCGCTCGCCGACGCCGCCGCCCTGGCGGCGCGGATCGGCCTCGATGGCCTGGAGGTCACCGCGCATCCGCCGCATCTCGATCCGGCTGACGGCGTCGACGCGGCGCGCGCCGCGGGCCGCGCCGTGCGCGCCGCCGGCATTCCCGTCATCGCGTACGGCTCCTATCTCGGTCGCTACGGCCAGGTGACGGCCGCGGACGCGGCGCGCGCGGCCGCCATCGCGGCGGCGTTGCAGACCCCCCTCCTGCGCGTCTGGGCGGAGCCGATCGCGGAAGGCGCCGGCGACCGCGCCGCGTCGGTGGCGTTGCTGCGCGCGGCCTGCGACGCCTGCGCCGCCGACGGCATCACCGTGGCGATCGAGCGTCACCTCGGCTCCTTCGCCGACACCGCGGAGAACGTCGTGCGCCTCCTCGACGCGATCGACCGGCCGAACGTCGCTCTGAACTACCAGGTGCTCGACTTCCTGCCCATGGAACGAGCGGCGGCGCAGCCGGCCGACGCCGAACGTCTGGTGCCGTTCGCCTGCTACTTCCATCTCAAGAACTACCAGCCGAATGCCGACTCGGAAGGCCCGATGTTCCCCGGCGGCGGACTCGCCACGGGGGTGCTCGATTACCGCGCCATCCTCGGCGCCGCCGTGCGCGCCGGCTATCGCGGACCGTTCACCATCGAGTTCCTCGCCGCCGACGAGCGACCGGTCGAGGAGAAGCTCGCCGCCGACGCCGCCTTCGTGCGCGGCATCCTCGCCGAGCTCGGCGTCGAATGAGCGCGCCGCACTATCCGCGCATCGCGACGTTCAAGACGGCCGCCGGGCTGCGCGCGCACTGCGCGGCTCTCGCCATCGACCTGCCCTGCGACGACGCGAGCGCCGCGGCGCCGGATTCGCCGCTGGCACAGCCGCTCGACGTCGCCGGCGCCCGACTCGCGAACCGCTTCGCCATCCAGCCGATGGAAGGGTGGGACGGCACCGAGGACGGACGGCCCTCGCCGCTGACCGAGCGCCGCTGGCGCCGCTTCGGCGGGTCCGGCGCGGCGCTGATCTGGGGCGGCGAGGCGGTGGCGGTGCAGCCCGACGGGCGCGCCAATCCGAACCAGCTGCTGCTCGACGAGCGCACCGCGCCGTCGATCGGCGGGCTGCGGCGCATGCTGCTGGCGGAAGCCGCGGCGTCCGGCGCGGCGCCACCGCTGGTCGGACTGCAACTCACGCACAGCGGCCGCTGGTCGCGCCCGACCGCGGCAGGCCCGGCGCCGCGCGTCGCCTTTCGCCACCCGCTCCTCGACCGCCGCCTCGGCATCGACGACGACCGAGCGGTGCTCTCCGACGGCGAGGTCGAGGCGCTGATCGGCGACTTCGCCCGCGCCGCGCGCCTCGCCCAGGCAGAGGGCTTCGACTTCGTCGACGTCAAGCACTGCCACGGCTACCTGCTGCACGAGTTCCTGGCGGCGCGCGCACGCACCGGACGTTTCGGCGGGCGCGACCTCGGCGCCCGCACGGCGCTGCTCTTCGCGCTGCTCGACGCCGTGCGCGCCGCCGCACCCGGCCTCGCCATCGCCGTGCGGCTGTCGGTCTTCGACCTCGTACCCCATCGCGCCGGCACCGACGGCGTCGGCACACCCGACGCCACGGCCCTGCCCTACGATGCGGCCTTCGGCCTCGACCCGACCGCGCCCGAGCGCATCGACCTGACGGAGCCGATCGCCGTCGTGCGCGCGCTGCTCGCCCGCGGCGTCCACCTGCTCAACGTCACGGCGGCGAGCCCGTACTACGCCCCGCACGCGCAGCGACCCGCGACGTTCCCGCCGAGCGACGGCTACCAGCCGCCGGAGGATCCGCTGGTGGGCGTCGCCCGCCTCCTCGACGCGGCGCGCCGCATCAAGGCGGCCGCGCCCGCGGCGATCGTCGTCTCGTCCGGCTGGAGCTACCTGCAGGACTACCTCCCGCACGTCGCGCAGGCCACGCTGCGCGCCGGCTGGTTCGACGCCGTCGGCCTCGGCCGCGTCGCGCTCAGCTATCCCGAGCTGCCGGCCGATGTCCTCGCGGGTCGCGGTCTCGCTCGCAAGCGCGTCTGCCGCACCTTCAGCGACTGCACGACGGCGCCGCGCCGCGGTCTCGTCTCCGGCTGCTACCCGCTCGATCCCTTCTACCGCGCCCGCGACTTCATTCGATGACCAGCGCGACCTCGGCCAACGATGAGGAAGGAACGACCATCCGTGACCTATGTCGCCACAAAACGGTACGTCGCAAATAGAGGCGTTTCACCAAATGATTTTCTCGATCAACTCGTTGCCTTGGGGCAAATCAGGTGCCCGATGAGACATTTGCGCCCAACACTGTCCACCGCCATCAACTTGATCAATGGCTGCGTCGGGATGCGATCGCCGAGTTTCAAGCATTGACGTGAGGTGTGTCGAATGGCGGCTACCATACGCGCCCGCCCGTTTCCGGTGCGTATCCGAGCAACCGCCCGCAGCGGACATCTGCCGGCACCCGATCGTCTCTCGGGTTGAGAACGATTGTGGCCACCGGATCCGCGCACCGATGAAGAGCGATACCACCACGCGCGCCATCTTCATCACGATGCCGCTCAGCCACTACTGTGAGAAGGCTCGCTGGGGGCTCGATCGGTCCGCCCTGCCGTATCGCGAAGCGGCACATGTCCCGCTCCTGCACCGTCTTGCCACGCGACGCAGCGACAAGGGCACCGTGCCGGTGCTGGTGCACGGCCCCCTTCGCCTCGTCGATTCCACCGACATTCTCGTCCATGCGGATTCGATCTGCGGCGGCGACCGGTTGTACCCACGGGATGCCACGATGCGACGAGAGGTCGACGCACTCGTGGAGCGCTTCGACACGGAGCTCGGCCCGCATACGCGGCGTTGGGCGTACGCGCAGTTGCTGGCGGACACGAAGCTGCTTCGTCGGGTGTGGTCGCGAGACGTGCCGCGGCTGGAGGCCGCCGTACTTCCGGTCATCGTGCCGATCGCGCGCAGACTGGTCCGCGCGGGGTACCGGATCACGCCGGACAGTGCTCAGCGCTCGCTCGATCGCGTGCATGGCATCTTCCGCGAAGTCGACGAACGTCTGCGCGACGCGCGCCGGTTCCTGGTCGGCGACCGGTTCACAGCGGCAGACCTGACCTTCGCGGCGCTCGCCACGCCTGTCCTGTTCCCCGCCGGCTGCCCCGCCGCCCTTCCCGCGCTCGACGCCGTGCCCGCAACGATGCGCGCGGAGGTGTTGCGCCTGCGGAAGACCGATGCCGGGCGCTTTGCGCTGCGCATGTACGTGGACGAGCGCGGCGGGGCGTCCGCGGGGCCGCCGCCTCGTGCCCCCTGAGGCGTCACCCACCGCGCCCAACGGGAGATCCCATGACGTCGCCCGCGGCGGCCTCCGTATGCTCTATGCCCTCCGTGGTGGAAAGAACGGCAGCGGATGTGAGCGTAGGGAAGACATGACCGTGATGCCGTCGATGCCCGATGCAGCGATGACACCCGTGGCGAGGCTCTCGTGTCGCTCGATCGCGGCGACGGCGCTGCTCCTGGCGCTGTGCGGCGCGGGACGGGCCCAGGAAGCGACGACCGCCGCTCCCGCGACACTCTTTCAGGACGTCCGCATCTTCAACGGCACGAGCAGCGCGCTCTCGACGCCGTCGAACGTGCTCGTGCGCGGCAACACCATCGCACAGATCTCAACGAGCCCGATTGCGGTGGACCCGAAGAGCGACGTGACCGTGATCGCCGGCAATGGCCGCGTCCTGATGCCCGGTCTGATCGACGCGCATTTTCACGCGTTCATGGCGGCGACACCGCAGGCGCTGTTGATGACCGCCGATCCCTCCTACCTGCAATTGCTGGCGGCGCGACAGGCGGAGGCCACGTTGATGCGAGGCTTCACGACCGTGCGCGACATGGGCGGACCGGTGTTCGGCCTCAAGCGCGCCATCGACGAAGGCGTGATGGTCGGCCCGCGCATCTATCCGTCGGGCGCGTTCATCTCGCAAACGTCTGGGCACGGTGACTTTCGCTTCGGCTTCGAGGTTCCGCGCACGCTGGGCGGCCCGTTGAGCTATTCCGAGGTTCAAGGCATCGCCGCGATCGCGGACAGCCCCGATGAGGTCCGGCTGCGGACGCGCGAGCAACTGCGCGGCGGTGCGAGCCAGATCAAGCTGATGGGCGGCGGTGGCGTCTCCTCGCCGCACAATCCGATCGAGTCGACGCAGTTCACCGAGGCGGAGATTCGCGCCGCGGTCGAAGCGGCCGCCGGTTGGGGCACCTACGTGACCGTGCATGCCTACACGCCGCAGGCCGTCCGGCAGGCGGTGGCGGCCGGCGCGAAGTGCATCGAGCACGGCCAGTTGCTCGACGATGCCACGGCGAAGCTGCTGGCCGACAAGGGCATCTGGTGGAGCCTTCAACCCCTCCTCGACGACGAGGACGCCTCGCCGACCCCCGATCCGTTCTCACGACAGAAAGCCCTGCAGGTCTTCGCGGGAACGGAGACCGCCTACCAACTCGCCCGCAAATACAAGGTGAAGACCGCCTTCGGTGCCGACGCGCTGTTCGACGCGCGCGTCGCCGGCCGCCAGGGCGCCCAACTCGTCAAGCTGGTCCGCTGGTACACACCCGCCGAAACACTCGCCATGGCGACCTCGGCCAACGGACAGCTCCTGGCGCTCTCCGGATACATCAATCCCTACCCGGGAACCCTCGGCGTCGTCGAAGAAGGCGCGCTCGCCGACCTGCTGCTCGTCGACGGCAACCCCCTGGAGAACATCGCGCTGATCGAAGATCCGGGAAAGAACTTCCTGGTCATCATGAAAGACGGACGGATCTTCAAGAACACGGTCGAGAAGTGAGTCGCCACAGAGGTCACCGAGAACACAGAGCCCTCCACCGGGCGCCGTCGGTCGGCGGCCGGGACACCCATCGAGCTCCTGGCGCGACCCGACGAGCATGATGTTCGCGATCAAAGCCGAGGTTGGCGATCTGCGGGCGGAGACGTTCACCTTCCGCGCGCAGAAGACGATGTATGGCGGAAAGTTGATCGCCAGAGGCGATCCGATCTTCATCTTCGCGAGCGAGAACGAAGGCGGGCCAGGTCTCGTCGCCCGCGGCGTCGTCACCTCGGCCACGGCGATCGCGAAGAAACACGGGCTCGCCCGGCAGACGCCGCGCGTGAGCGTCACCATCAGGCGCACCGGGCTGGCGCGGCGGCGCCTGGGGCGGAGCGAGCTCAAACCCTTTTCCGACTGGAACGACGGTCGTCCCGAGACCGAGCTCAACTTCAAGCTCTATCGTCAGGCCACGAACAAGATCGCCGGTATTTCAGCCGAAGCGGCGGCGTTCCTCGGCGGATTCTTTGGACGCGACCGACGCTCATCGCGGGACGCGGCCGCTGTCGCCCGTGAGCGATGACCACGCGCATCGAGCAGTACTGGCATCAGTATCTCGCCTCGATCCCGGAGGGGGCGGCGCCAGCGCGCCGCTACGTCGAAGCCTTTTCGTTCGGTTTCACGCCGGCGGACGCCCGCGAGATCGCCCCGCTCGTCCTGAACGGGGTCAAGACCGCCACCGGATCCGTTCTCTGGTCGTACGAGGCCGACCGCAAGCCGCTGCCGGCCGTTGGAGATCTCTGGATCGTGATCGTCGGCAGCGATGCCCCGGTGTGCGTCATCGAAACGACGGAGGTCCGGGTCATTCCGTTCGACGAGGTGACCGCGGACTACGCCTGGGACGGCGGGGAGGACGATCGATCGCTGGCGAGCTGGCGCGACATCTACTGGAAGTACATCACGCAGGAGTGCCAACGGATCGGCCTGGAGCCGACCGCGAAAGCGCCCCTCGTGATGGAGCGCTTCCGGGTGGTCTACGGCGAGCCCCTGCGGCCGGTGATCCTTCACTGACTCACCATCGGGTCATGGAGAAGCACCGAGGGCTCCGCGGCCTCTGTGGGCCGTGGTGGAAACAATCGCGGTCGTGTGATCTCCATGGCGGATGGGGTCGCTCGCCGCCGCCTATGAGCGTCTCGCGCCGGGGCGGCGCGTGCACGGCATCTCGGCGATGCTGCTGCCGTATACGCCGGCGGGCGCGATCGATTGGGAGGCGTTCGCGATGCACGTCGAGCGCACGCACGACGCCGGCCTCGACGTGGCGGTGAACATGGACACAGGCTTCGGCGACCTGCTCTCGCCCGCCGAACGTACCGCCGTGCTCGACGCCACCCGCGCGGCGCTCGGCGCCGACGTCGCCTTCTATGCCGGCGCGTTCGCCGACGACGCGGATCTCGTCGCCGGCTATCACCGCGCCATGGCGGCAATCGAAGCGCGCGGCGCGGTTCCGGTGATCGTCCAGGACCGCGCGATGCACGGTCTCGGCGGCGCCGAGCTGGCGGCGCTCTACGCGCGCATCGCCGACGGCGCGGAACGCGCGCTGGCGTTCGAGCTCGGCCCTGTCTTCGCGCCGCACGGCGCCATCTGGGACGACGACACGTTCCGCCGCCTGCTCGACATCGAGCGCCTCGCTGGCGCCAAGCACTCGTCGTTGGACCGCGCGACCGAGCTGCGGCGGCTGGCGGCGCGCGCGCTCCACCGGCCGGCGTTCCGCGTCTACACCGGCAACGACCTGGCCATCGATATGGTGGCCTACGGCAGCGACTACCTGCTCGGCCTCGCCACCTTCGCGCCGGCCGCGTTCGCCGAGCGCGATCGCGCCCTCGCCGCCGGCGACGTGGCCTTCCTGGCGCGCAACGACGCCCTCCAGCACCTCGGCAACGTCGGCTTCCGCGCTCCCGTGCCGGCGTACAAGCATGCCGCCGCGATCTTCCTCCAGCTCACCGGTGCGCTGACCAGCGACGCCATCCACCCGCGCGCCCCCCGCCGGCCGCCGTCCGATCGCGTCCTGCTGCTCGATTGTGCCGTGCGTCTCGGGGCCGTCGCCGATCCAGAGCGCGCGCGGCGCGAGCTCGTGGAGCCCTTCCTATGAATCGATCCGCCCGCTTGATCGCCATCGCCGTGGCGCTGCTCGCCGCCGCCTGTGGCGATTCGTCATCGGCGCCGCGTGCCACCGTGACGCCGACGGCGCTGTCGACCCGCACGGCGACCCAGAGCGTGCCGCCGACCGGCACCGCGACGCTCGCACCGTTGCCGACGTCCACGGCGCAGCCGAGCGCGACGACCACCGCGGTCGAGACGCCGACCCGCACGCCGCCCGACACCGCGACACCGAGCCCCAGCGAGACACCGACCGCCAGCGCCACCGCCACCGACACCCCCGACGGCTTCGTGCCGGTCGCGGCATTCCACGAACGCCAGCTCGACTACCTGCGGTTCGCCACCGCGCAGCTCAGCCCGGGCAGCGTCACCAACGTCATCGCCCACATGCAGCGGGCGCGCGTCGACCCCACCTTCGCCACCCAGCCCGGCGCCGTCCCCGCCGACGCCTGGGACGCCATCTTCACCAAGATCGACACGCTGCAGGACACGCGCGACTTCGACGGCCTCGAGCTGGTCAACGTGCTGTACGACTACGCCGACGATCCCCTGCTCGCTCCCGGGCTCATCGACAAGGTCGAGCAGACGCTGCTCACCTTCAAGTTCTGGTACACCGAGCCGACGCCGGACGGTGCGATCGACGAGTCCTACTATTGGACCGAGAACCACCAGGTCATCTACCACACGATCGAGTATCTCGTGGCGCAGCGCTATCCGGACCGCGTCATCGGCCGCGACGGCCGCACCGGCGCCCGGCACCTGGCGCACGCCGCCGCGCTGCTCAGGCAGTGGTTCGACTTCCGCGCCCGCTACGGCTTCACCGAATGGCACTCCAACGTCTACTACCAGGAAGACCACGACGCGCTGCTGACGCTGGCGGAGTTCGCCGAGGATCCCGCGATCCAGCAGCGCGCCGCCGCGATGCTCGACGCGCTGCTCTTCGACATCGCCCTCCACACCCACGCCGGGAACTTCGGCGTCACCCACGGCCGCTCGTACAAGAAGGACAAGATGACCGGCCGCGACGACGACACGTGGAACGCCGTGCGCCTGCTGTTCGATCGCAGCGAGGGCGACTACACCTCGACCGGCGACACCGCCGCGGTCTTCCTGTCGCGCGCGGCCCGCTACCGACTCCCGGAGGCGATCTGGCGCGCGGGGCGCAGCGACGCGACGTTCGTCGACCGCGAGCGCATGAGCCTGCCGCTCGAGGAGAACGGGCCCTACGAGCCCAATCCCGTCGCGCCCGGCGGCTACTCCTTCACCGATCCGAACGATCTCCCCATCTGGTGGGGCATGCAGGCGCTGACGGCGTGGGAGGTCGTGCCGCTCACCGTGCAGACCATCAACGACTACAACCTCTGGGACACGCAGCTCTTCTCGCGCTTCCGGGCGCTGCGGCCGCTCACCGCGGACATCGTCGTCGCGCAACAGGCCGCGGCGGCGCTCGGACCGCTGATCAATTTCGGCCTCCTCGAGGAGGTCAACTCCTACACCTACCGGACGCCGGACTACCTGCTGTCGAGCGCGCAGGACTACCGCCCTGGCGCGCTCAACGGACAGATCCACTCCTGGCAGGCGACCTTCGGCGCCGACGCGATCCTCTTCACCCAGCATCCGGCCGTGCCCATCGTCCAGTCCACCGCGTGGCGCGACGATCCCGACCCCGGCTACTGGACCGGCGAAGCGTCGATCCCGCGCGCGGCGCAGCAGGAGAACGTCGGCATCTACCTCTACGCGCCGCAGTACGCGGGGACGAATCCGCCGCCGCTGGACGGCTTCAAATACGAGCCCTACACACACGCGTACGTACCGCAGGATCGCTTCGACGAAGTCGTGCAGGAGGGCGCGTGGACGTTCACCCGCAAGGGCGACGGCTATGCGGCGCTGTACTCGTATCGGCCGACCGAGTGGATCATCAACGACCCCAACGTCGTCGCCACCAACGGGTTGACGAAGCCCTTCGACCTGCGTGCCCCCGGCGGCCCCGACAACGTGTGGATCATCGAATGCGGCCGCGCCGCCGACTGGGGTACGTTCGAGGCCTTCCGCGCCGCCATCGCCACGGCGGCGATCACCGTGACGCCGCGGCCGCCGGTGAACAACGTCCTCGACGGCTTCGACGTCACCTACGCATCACCGAGCCAGGGCCTGCTCACCTTCGGCTGGCACGCGCCGTTCACGCGCGACGGCGTCGACCTCCCGATCACCGGCTACCCGCGCCGCGACAACCCGTGGTCGCACACCCCGCACGCATCGCCGCAGACGTCGATCGACGTCGACGGCTACACGATCGACCTCGATTTCGAGTCCGGAACCCGAACGGTGAGTTGGTCACCCACAGCGGGCCACTGAGGCCGCCGCGGCCTCTGTGGTGAAAGGAATCGCCATGGAATTTGGAGTGCAGATCGGCAGCGCCGAGTTCAGTGAGATCAAGGAACTGGCGCACATGTCGGAGGAGCTGGGGTTCGGCGTCATCATGACCCCGGACCACATCGTCTACGAGGGGCCGGAGAAGCAGGTCGAGGCCAGCTGGCTCTCGTACGACGCGATGGTGCGCGCCGCGCTCATGCTCGAGGCGACGACCCGCGTGCAGGTCGGTCATCTCGTGCTCTGCAACCTCTTCCGCCACCCCGCCATCACCGCGCAGGGCATCACGTCGCTCGACCGTCTCAGCGGCGGGCGCGCCTTCTGCGGCATCGGCACCGGCTGGACGGCGACCGAGTTCGCCATGACCGGCATCCCCTACCCCGACGTGCCGACGCGCCTGGCGATGCTCGACGAGGCGCTCACCGTGATGAAATCGCTGTGGAGCCAGGAGCGCACGACGTTCGCCGGCACGCACTACCAGTTGAAGGACGCGCTGCTGCATCCGAAGCCGTCGCGCCAACCGCCGATCCTGCTCGGCGGCGGCGGCAAGGGCCTGCTGCGCGTCGCCGCCAAGCACGCCGACGTGGTCAACATCATCGCCGAGGTCGGCGCGAACGGCTACATCTCGACCGCCGAGGCCGGCAAGCTCACCGACGAAGCCTTCCGCGCCAAGGTCCGCTTCCTGCGCGAGGAAGCGGCGCGCCACGGTCGCGACGGCAACGCCATCCGCATCAGCAACGTCGCCTTCACCACCATGATCACCGACTCCGCCGAGCAGGCGGAGGGGATGTGCCAGGCGCTCGCCGGCGCCTTCCGCATGCCGGCCGAGGCCGTGCCCAGGTCCCCGCTCGCGCTGATCGGCACGCCCGCCGACGTCGCCGCCGAGATCAGCCGCCGCCGGCGCGACTGGGGCGTGTCGCAGGTGGTGTTCTCCGCGCGCGAGCCGGCCCTCCTCGAACGCCTGGCGCGCGAGGTGATTCCGCACGTGCAGTAGCCGCTCACCACGCCGGCGGTTGCTTTCGCGTCTATCGCTGCGCGATAGTTCGACCGGGCAAAAAGCCATGCGCCATTGGAAGCTGACCATCGCCATCCTGCTGTCGGTCGTGGGGAGTGCCTCGGCGCAATTGCCCAGCGCGGTACAGCACTGCATCGGCGCCTACGACACCAAGCTGCGCCTCGTCTCCCTCCAGGCGGGCAAGTCGGCGCGTGCCTGCGTCCGCGCCGCCGCCAAGGGCGTCGAGACCGCTCCCGACACCTGCGTGGTGAGCAACACCGACGGCAAGATCGCCGGCAAGGAGGCCAAGGTCGCGGCCCTCTACACGGGCGGCAAGTGCACCGGCAGCGAGCCGACCCAGCAGGGAGCCATCGCCGGCAATGCGGCGCACCGCGGGATGGCGACCGACCTCGCGCACGACATCTTCGGCGATCCGGTGACGGCCGCCGTCATCGGCGTCGGCTCGAGCGACGCGCGGTGCCTGGACATGACGCTCAAGCGCGCCGTGCAGTCCGTCGCCGCCATCACGAAGGGCCACCGGCAATGCACCGAGAGCGGGCTGAAGAGCGGCGCCGTGGTCGACGCGGCCACGCTCGACGCCGCCTGCGGCTCCTTTGCGCAGATCGATGGCACCGGCAAGGCGCAGGCGCGCCTGACCAAGCTGGTCGTTGACGTCGGTGCGGCCTGCAACGCGGCGACGATCGGATTGGCGACGTTGTTCCCCGGGCTCGACCCCGGCTGTCACGCCAATGGCGTCGCCCTCGGCGGCTGCGTGGCGGAGCGCACCCGTTGCCGCGCCTGCCTCGCGCTCAACGATGCCGATGGTCAGCACATCGACTGTGACCTGTTCGACGACGGCGCGGCCGACGGCTCCTGCGTCGCCTTCGCGCTCGGCACCCACACCTGCACGCTGGCGAGCAGCAGCCGCCTGTCGATTGTCAACTCGGCGTTCCCGCTGGATCTGGTGCCCTCCGGAGCGGTGACGATCAGTTGCGGCGATACCGACGCTGGCCTGGCGGCCCCGTGTCGTTGCGACCTCGCCAGCTTCGGCGCCGTCGTCGTCCCGTCGATCGGCGATCTCTGCATCTCGCCAGCCGCTGGCTGTCCCGCCGGCAGCATCGATTGCGACGGTGGCGCGCCGCGCGATCGCGAGATGGCCGCGGATCACAACATCGGCACCTGCGCCTCCAACGCCGCCTGCGGCGCGCAGTGCGACGCCCACTGCGCCGGCCTCGGCACGGGCTTCACCGCCCAGACGCACGGTTGCGAGGGCTACTGCCAGGGCGGCGCCAACGACGAGATGGCCTGTACCGAGGATTCCGACTGCCCCGGCGCCGACTGCGTCGGCAACGCCGCGTTCCACGGCAACATCTGCAACTGCGTGTGTACGGGCGGTGGACTGGGCGGCCCCAGCGGCGCCGGCGAGTTCGACTGCTCGCTCGGCCTGCAGATCCACGTCGAGCTGCCGTCCGACGGCGACTGCCTTGACGCCAGCGTGCAATCGCTGCCGCCGCGCTGCATCGGGATGACCACCACCACGACCACGGGCCGGATCTCCCATTCCGACAATTCCGGCCTCAGCTTCCCCTATCCGGGGCCTGACGTCCGAACCGGCGCGCCCACGTCCTGTGCCGCAATCGAGGCTGACTCGCTCGGCGGGTTGGTGCTCGTCGGTCAGACACCGCTGCTCGATTCGACGTTGGGGGACGTTTTACCCGCCCTGTCGCTCAGCTGCCAGTAGGTCGCACACACCGCACCGTGCGCCCGCCACTGATTCGGCCTGTCACCGCAAGGGCCGCGCTCCCGCGCGGCCTGGCGGCGACGGTTCGGACACAACCCGCGGGGGAGGATCTCCGCAGGCGATGAGCGGAAATCGCGACGCCGCGCCCCACCCTCGCTGGCGACGCCGAGCGTCGCTGTGCGGCCACGAGGGCCGCGGCTACGGGGATTCCGTCACCGATCGAGCAGATCGAGCTTCTCGCGCGCTTTGAACTCCTCGCGCAGCGCCGCGTAGTCCGCCGCGGTAAAGGGTTTGAACGCGGCATCGCCACGGCGGCGCCAGTAGATCGGCTCGTCTTTCGGCAGGCGGTTCAGGTCGAAGTGGACCTTCTTGTAGTTGCGGACCAACACCTTCTGCGTCTGGGTGAACTCGAAGTCGTCCACGAGGCGGATGAAATCGGGGAACCACTTGCGATCCATGCTGGCGTCGTTGACCTGCTCGTCGCACCAGTCGAAGAAGCCTTTGGGATCGAAACGCGCCCCGTCGCGTAACTTCATCGCGGCCATGACCAGCTCGTCCGACACCGAGCAGGGCACGCCGTAGGCGACCGCCAATTGCACGTCGTCGTGCTCCGAGAGGATGCGGCCGACCTGGCCGGCGGAGAAGTTCTCGCCGTCCTTGCGGATCCAGTCGTCGAAGCGCCCGTCGAAGAAGAGGTAGCGGCGGCCGTCGACGACCTGTATGTGGCCGAGATCGCCGGAGTGGTAGACGCCGTCGCGGAATTTCTCGTTGTTGGCCTTCGGGTTGTCGAAGTACCCCTGGAACAGCCCGGTATCGCCGGCGACGCGGGTGATCTCGCCGACGCAGTGCTCGTAGTTGAGAAGCTTGCCGTCGGGACCGAGCTCGGCCGGCGGGCACTCGTTGCCGTTCGTGTCGAGAATCTTCACCGCCGCGTCCAGCACCTCGCCGACGCTGCCGCGCGGGTCGCCCTTGCGGCGGAAGGTGCTGATCGCCGCCTCGGTGGAGCCGTAGAGCTCGAACATCTCGTCGAGCCCCATCCACCGCATGAAGCGGTCGATGTCGGGCGGCGCGGCGCCGTTGCCGACCGCGTAGCGGAAGTGGTTCTTCGGGTTGTCGGTGATCTCCGCCTTGATGCGCGCCTCGTCGCCGCCGTACTGCCTCTCGATCGCGCCGAGCACGTAGTGCACGGGCTCGCCGACGTAGTTCCAGACGGTCACGCCGTAGCGCAGCACGTCGGGGACGAACTGGCTCGCGCTGAAACGCTCGCGCAGCGCCATGGCGCCCCCCACCCAGAATGCCGGCATGAAGCCGACGAACATGGAGTTGGAGTGGAAGAGCGGCATGCAGGCATAGCCGATGTCGTCAGCGCCGAGGCCGAGATTGGCGGCGACGCCGAACCCGGTCGCGCAGAGCTTGGTGTGGTTGTTGTTGATACCCTTCGGCAGCCCAGTGGTGCCGGAGGTGTAGATCACCATGAGGTTGGTGTCGCTGGTGACCGTCACCGACGGCGCGTCGAGCGACGTGCCGGCCGGCGCGACCTCGCGTTCGACGCAGGCCATCAGATCGGCGGACGCGTCGAAGTCGCCGCTCCCGGTCTTGAGGATCAGCACGTTCTCGGGCGCGACGTGCTTGAGCTCGGGGCGGACGCGCTCGACCTCCGCCCAGAAGCGCTCGTCGATCACCAGCAGGCGGGCGCGCGACTGGTTGAGGACGCCAGTCAGCACGTCGCCGCGCAGGCCGGTGTTCACGCCGAACAGGGTCAGCCCGCTGAACGCGCACCCGCCGTAGAGCGCGAGCAGCTCGAGATGATTCTCGAGCACCATCGCCACGTGGCCGGGCCGCTGCTCGTCGATCGCCCCGAGGCGGCCGCGCAGGAAGTGCGCCATGCGGACGCTCTGATCGCGGAGCTCCAGGTACGTCCACCGACGATCGCCCTGCATGAGGACGGTCTTCTTCGATGCCTCGGGATGCCTGGCGCGCGCTTCCATCTGCTCGCCAACGGTAAAGCCTGCCTCGAATGCCAGCGGTGGTGCTGCCACTGTGTGGTGCCTCCTCGAACTGATGGGTACGAGGCGGCCTTAGCAGCGAGGGGTGGGGATGTCGACCGATGTGACGTGAACCGCCAGGGTCGCCTTGATCACGCCAAGGAGTCCGGCTTCGCCTCCAGCGGAGGCGGTCGACCGATCCTGCCTGGAGGGCCCTCCAATCGGGAACGGAAGCAGCTGCCCAGGGAATTGGCGGGCAAGCCCACGGAGTCCGTGGCGTGATCCTGGCGTCCTTGGCGGCTTCAGGGCGCGGCCACCGTACAGACGCCGGCCGCGCAGTGCCCGTCCTGGCCCTCGACCTTGCAGTCCAGATTCTCCGCGCCGGGCTCGGAGACGCAGTTCCCCTGGCGATCGCGGTAGTCGTAGGTGCAGGCGTTGCCGTCGGTGCAGGTGTTGGTGACGCAGCCCGGCGTGCCCTGGACACAGAACGCCGACAGCGGCGTGTCACGCGTCGCCTCGCGCTCGGCGTCGGCGCCCTCGTTGAAGGCGCCGGTGCCCGCCCCGACGAACATCTGGCCGGCGACGATGGTAGAGCCGGCGGCGACGCCGCTCGGCACGCCGGCGGAGAGGACTGACTTGAGGAGGCTGCCGCCGTCGCGATCGAAAATGTTGATGTTGGGCCGCGGCGTACCGCCGCAGAGCGCCAGACCCGGCACCCCCATGCAGGGCGCGTAGGACGTGTCGACGCTCGAGTCCTCCCAGCGGATGCTGCCGTCGCTCAGATTGAGCGCGTGCACCGAGGGTTTCTGCGGACGGCTGATGCTGAAGCCGAAGCCGGTGCTGAACACCGCGATCCCCTCGCCCACCGAGGCGGCGCCGATGACGCCGCCGATGGGGCCGCCCGGCACGACGTTCGTCTGCCAGTAGGGCTCGATGGTGCCGGTGATCTCGTTCACGCCGTCGCGATCGAGCACGTAGTAGGTCCCGTCCTTGCCCCCGACCCCGACCACGTCGCGCACCGCGCCGCCGATCTCGGCTTCGAACAGGTTGGGCACGGCGCCGAAGTCGAGGTCGTCCGGGTCGACCTCGCGCGGACGCCACGTCCATGCCAGGTCGCCGTCGAGGGTGAGAGAGAAGATCGCTTCCTCGAGCGGTGGCGTCACCGGCGGCGGCGGCGTGGTCGGGTCGTTGTCGACGTCGCAGTTGCTCGACACCGTGTAGAGCTGGCGGCGACGCGCGTCGACGGTCATCGACGACCAGATGTTGCCGCAGCCGATGCTGGTGCGGTCGAAATCGCACCCCGGGCGGGTCGCCAGGAATCCGTCCGGCAGGCCGAGCGCCTCCGCGCTGTGGAAGCCGTCGAAGCGGCGGATGTTGTCCTCGGCGAGCGGCCGGCAGGTCGCCTCGGTGACGACGTCGAACCACCACGCCAGCCGTCCGTCGGCGGCGCGCAGGGCGAAGATCGCGCCCTTCCCCGGGACGCCGTCGTTGGTGTCCATGCCGAGCAGCACCAGCCCGTCCACCACCGCCGGCGTGGATTCGATTTCGTTGCGCTCCTCACGGGCGGTGCACGTCGTGCAGCCCGTGCCGGCGTCGAACTGCCACAGCTCGGCGCCGCTGGTGGCGTCGAGACAGTAGAGCGTCTCGCCGCCCGGCATGTAGACGCGTTGCTGGCCGTCGACCCACGCGATCGTCGGCGAGGCGGAGAACGGATAGAAGGTCCCCGGCTGCGGCTTCATGTGGTAGCGCCAGACGAGGCTGCCGTTCTCGGCGCGCAGCGCGTACACGTAGCCGTCCCACGATGGAGCGATCACGATCTGCGTCTTTCCCTCGCCGGCGAGATCGACCGAGGTGACCATCGCCTGCGCGCTGATCATGCCGCTCGTCGGGTAGCGCCACTTGTTGATGAGCTGCGGCGCGCTGTCGGCGTTGATCGCACGCTCGCGCGGGTTGAAGTAGGTGCGGCGCAGGCTGCCGCCGAGCGTCAGCCATTCGTCCCGCTCGCGGCAGGATGGTCAGACCGTCGGGGAAGCTGAGGCCGCGGCGCACGAGCTCCGGCTCGGACGGCTGGCCGGTGCCGTCGAAGGTGATGCGGCGCAGCGTGCCGGTGCCGTCGATCTCCTCCATCTGATCGTTGATGCCGAGGTCGGCGTAGTAGAGCGTCCCCTGCGAGTCGAAGGCCATGCCGGCGGGATTGCCCCAATCGCCGGCGGGGAAGATCTCGCGCAGGAAGGTGCCGTCGGCGGCGTGCTCGCGAATGCCGGAGGGCCGGCCGGCGAGACCGACGACCTGCGAGACGAAGAAGTGCCCGTCGGCGCGCCGCGTCACGCCGAGGGTGGCGACCGGGTCGGTGTAGGCGATGAACGCCGTCTTGGTCGGCACGACGGCCGCGCACTCGCCGGCGTTGGCCGGGAACGGTCCGGCGTAGCGCTGGACGCGCCCCGGCGGCCCGGCTTCGGTGAGATAGATGTTGCCGGCGTCGTCGCTGGTCATCATCCCGGGCGTGTGGAGGCCGCTGTCGAGCGTACAGCTCGTCGTGTAGTCGGGCGGGAAGAACACGACGAGGTGTCCGTTGGCGCCGCCCTGCGCACCGATCTCGCTGCCGAAGAGCCGGCCGTCGGCGTCGACGACGCAGCCGATCGGGTCGGGATTCACCGTCTCGTTGTCGAACGCCGGTAGGGTGATCTTCTGCAGGAAGGTACCGTCGGCGGAGAAGATGCCCCAGCCCGGGCGAACGACCGGCTGGCCGGTGTCCTCGCCGCCGACATAGCTGCCGGCGCCGCCGGGCAGCAGGCAGATCTGACCGTTGATGTTGGCGTGGGTGTTGGGAACCGCGGTGGTCACCGCGCCCGACGCGAGGTTGTACTCGTCGAGCTCGTTGTTTTGCGGGCTGAACAGGATCTCGCCGGCGGGACCGCCGCCGCAGCCGTTGAGCGCGCGGCCGACGCCGCGGATCAGCTCGTTGATGCCAACCGTGCCGTCGCGGTTGTTGTCGACGGCGTCGCACGCGGTGATGTCCTCGCTCCCGAGCGCGATGCCGACCGAGCGCACCAGCTCGTCGATCGAGACGGTCTCGTCGTCGTTGCAGTCGCCGAAGCAGGCCAGACCGGGCCGCGGCGCGACGAGGAGCGCGGCGAGCGCGCAAAAGGCAATCCAGTGGCGGAACGTCGATCGCATACACCCCCCCGTAGCCTGAGGACGGACCAGTCGCACCACTCTGCACCGTAGCGCCGCTAGTTGCCAAACTCCGAAGCCGCCAAGGACGCCAAGGCGCTGACGGCGCCCTTGCGTCCTTGGCGGCTTCCGGAGTCAGCCATCCATCTGCTCGGGGATCGCTTCGGCTTCCGCCAGCCACAGCGCCGGCGAGGCGTCGGCCGGCATCCGCCAGTCGCCGCGCGGCGACAGGGCGCCGCCGGAGCCGACCTTCGGCCCGTCCGGCAAGGCGTCGCGCTTGAACTGGTTGGCGAAGAAGCGCTGCACGAAGACCAGCAGCCAGCGGCGGATGCTGACGAGGTCGTAGCGACCGGCGAAGGCGTGCAGGGCCAGCCGCGCCACCCGCCGCGGCCCGGTGCCGAAGCGCAGCACGTGGTACAGGAAGAAGTCGTGCAGCTCGTAGGGGCCGACGACGTCCTCCGAGCGCTGCACGATGTCGCCGTCGCGCGGCCGCAGCAGCTCGGGACTGATCGGCGTCGCCAGCACGTCGCGCAGCACCTCCTGCACCGCCGCGTCCTTCGCGAAGATGACGTCGGCCGTCCAGGCGATCAGGTAGCTGATCAACGTCTTCGGCACGCCGGCGTTGACGCCGTAGTGCGAGAGGTGATCGCCGCCGTAGGTGCACCAACCGAGCGCGATCTCCGAGAGGTCGCCGGTGCCGAGGTCGATGCCGCGGTGCTGCGATGCCGTCGCGAACAGCAGCAGCTTGCGCATCCAGGCCTGCACGTTCTCGAAGGTGAGGTCCTCGATCTCCGGCGGATGGCCGATCGCCGCGTAGACGGCCTCGCTCAGCCCCGTGATCGAGATCTCCCGGAAGCTGGCGCCCAGGGCGCGCGCCAGACGCTCGGCATTGCGGCGCGTGCGGTCGGTGGTGCCGAATCCCGGCATCGTCACCGCCAGCAATCGGTCGCGCTCCAGCTGGAGGAGGTCGAGCGCGTGCGCGGCGACGAGCAACGCGTGCGTCGAGTCCTGGCCGCCCGACACGCCGATGATCACCCGTCGCGACTCGGGCGGCAACGCGTGGAGACGGCGCGCCAGCGAGCTCGCCTGGATCAGGAACACCTCGCGGCAGCGGACGTCGCGCTCGGCCGCTTCGGACGGTACGAACGGATGCGGGTTGACCGTCCGCGCGAACTGTTCCCAGGTCGCGCGCGGCCGCGCCTCCGCGCCCGGCCCGCAGTCGACGACGCGGTACGGCGCGACGCGATCGCGGGCGTTGGCGCCGAAGGACGTCTGGCGCATGCGATCCTGCGCCAGCGCCTGCAGGTCGACGTCGACCAGCACGTGCGTCCCGCTCAGCTGGAAGCGGTCCGTCTCGGCGACGAGGCGGCCGCGCTCGGCGACCATGCCGTGACCGTCCCACGCGAGGTCGGCGGTCGATTCGCCGAAGCCCGCCGCGCTGTACATCTGCACGGCGAGGTTGCGCGCCGACGAGCCGCGCACCAGCTCCTGGCGATACTCCCACTTCGCGACGGTGATGTTCGACGCCGAAAGATTGGCGAGCACGGTGGCGCCGGCCAGCGCCGCCAGCGTGCCGGGCGGGACCGGAACCCAGAGGTCCTCGCAGATGTCGGTGTGCAGCACGAAGCCGGGGAGATGCGGGAGGCGGACCAGGACGTCGGTGCCGAACGGCACGTCGCCGCCGAGCAGCGCGATGCTGCGCGCCCGCGATTCGGCGGCGGGGCGGAACCAGCGCAGCTCGTAGAACTCGCGGTAGTTGGGCGGATACGCCTTCGGCGCGACCGCCAGGGCGCGGCCGCGATAGAGGGTCACCGCGCAGTTGAACAGCAACCCATCGAGCGCCAGCGGCGCGCCGACCGTGATCGCCAGATTCCAATCGGCGCTCGCCTGCGCGACCTGCGCGAGCGCGGCGCGCACGCCGTCGAGCAGCGACTCCTGGAAGAAGAGATCGCCGCACGTATACGCGCTCAGACCGAGCTCGGGACAGAGCGCGTAGTGAGCCCCGGCGCGATGCGCCGCCTCGAGCTGCTCGAGATGGGCGGCGGCATTGAACGCCGGCTCGGCCACGCGCACCGGCGGCACGCACACCGCGACGCGGCCGAAACCGTGCGTGCGCACGTCGAGAAAGTCGCGATCGAGACTGCCGGGCTGCCGCGCCATCGCGGCCGAGTGTACATCGAATCGAGACCGAATGCCTGCAACAACCGACCCTCTTCACAAAGGTCGAGAAAGCTAGTAGGCGGCATCCTTCCGTCATCTACCAATATGGGATCGGTCATCGACTTCGGCTCGCCGCGGCGCCGGCGAACGCGCGTCACCGTTCGGCCGCCGACCGCCAGCACTGGCGCAACCGTCGTCCAGTGTGGCCACTGCAACGAGCCCCATCCCATCGTCCGCCTGCAGGGCGGCGAGCAGCGGTGCGTGACCGCGTTCTTCGACGGCGCGAATTGGTTCTGCCGGAATCGTGGCTGCCGGCGGGCCTGGCTGGAGCGGAGCGGCGAGATCTAAAGGAAGTGCTGATGTGCTGGCGTGCGAGAATCGAGCCCACGTCAGCACGGCAGCACCTCCCTCCGGCGCATTGCGGGTCCGCCGGCCCTTCCGTATCCTCCCTGCATGACGCGACCCGCGCTGTGGCTCCTCCTCTTCGCCCTGGTTGCCCCTGCGTTCGCCGAGGACGCGCCGCCGCCGCGCACCATCGCGGTGAGCGGTGAGGGTCGGGTGAGCGTCGCGCCCGATCTGGCGATCGTCTCGTTCGGGGTCGAGACCTCGGCCCCCACCGCCGGCGCCGCCGTCGCGGACAACGCCAAGCGGAGCAACGCGCTGGTCGACGCGATCAAGGCCAAGCTCGGCGCCAAGGACAAGGTGGCGACGACGCAGTATTCGCTGTCACCGGTCTACGAGCAGCGCGACCGGGCGAGCGCGGCGCCGCCGAAGATCACCGGCTACATCGCCAGCAACCTGGTGCGGGTCGAGCTGCACGACGTGAAGGCGGTGGGTGCGCTGATCGACGCCGCCACCACGGCGGGCGCGAATCGCGCCGCCGATCTCCAGTTCACGCTCGAGGAACGCGCCGAGGCGCAGTCGAGCGCGCTGGCGCGCGCCGGCGCGGACGCCAAGCGCCAGGCCGAGGCGACGGCGGCGGCGCTCGGCGTGGAGCTGGGGCGCGTCCTGTCCGCGAGCTCCAGCGGCGGTCCGATCGCCTATCCCAGGGCCTTCGCCCGCGGCGGCATGGTGGCGATGGCCGAGGCGGCGCCGCCGCCGATCGAAGCCAGCGATGTCGACGTCAACGTCACGCTGCAGGTCACGTACGAGATCAAGTAGGGCGACGAGAGGAGCGCATCGAATGGCGTCCAGGATGCAGCGCGCCGCGGCGGTCGTGGTGTGCGCGACGATGCTGAGCAGCTGCGCGGCCTGGGAGCAGCAGAGCCGCACCACCAAGGGCGCCGTCTACGGCACGGGCGCCGGGGCCGCCGCTGGTTCGGCCATCGGCGCCATCGCCGGCGGCGGGTCCGGCGCCTGGAAGGGCGCGGCGATCGGCGCCGCCGTCGGCGCCATCGGCGGCGGCCTGATGGGCAACTACATGGACAAGCAGGCCGAGGAGATGCAGAAGGTCGTCGGCGAGAACGACCGCCTGCGCAAGGAACAGGAGACCATCTACCTGTCCCTCGGCACCGACGTGCTGTTCGACTCTGGCAAGGCGACCCTGCAGCCGGGCGCGCGCACCAAGCTGAAGGAGCTCGCCGGCATTCTCGACCGGTATCCCCGCACCATCGTCAGCATCACCGGCAACACCGACAGCCGCGGCAGCGACGCGCTGAACGATCGCCTGTCGAAGGAACGCGCCCAGGCCGTTGCCGACGAGCTGGTGGCCAACGGCGTGAACCCCGCGCGCATCCAGACCTTCGGCGCCGGCGCCTCGAACCCGGTCGCGACCAACGCGACGCCGGAGGGCCGCCAGCAGAATCGCCGCGTCGACATGGTGGTGAAGCCGGACGGGAGCCAGTCGCAGGAGTCCGGGCCCACGCCGACCACCGCACCGCCACCGACGGGCGGCGAAGAACCAAAGTAGCCGCGGCCCTTGTTACCGCACGGCGAGGCGGGGTGCGGCAGTCGAGTGTCCGCGCCGCACCGCATTCCGCCGCCCCGTGCTCCGCACGGTGTGCGGCCACCAACGCCGCGGCTACGACATGCCGGCCCCGATCGCCGCGGCCGCGCGTTTGTCAGGGATGCAACCCGACGCCGCGCAGCCCGCTGTCCTCGGCAAGCCCGAGCATGCAGTTCATGTTCTGGATCGCCGACGACGCGGCGCCCTTGCCGAGGTTGTCGAGCGCACCGAACGCCACCACGCGACGGCGCCGCTCGTCGACATCGACGCCGATCTGCACGTAGTTCGATCCCGCCACCGAGGCGACGCTCGGGTACGGCAGATACTGCCAGCCGGCCTTCGGATCCTTCTCGAACGCCAGCGGCTGTACGTAGGGCTCGTCGCGGTAGAAGTCCTCGTAGAGCGCGAGCACGTCGGCGCGCGTCACGGCGCGGGTGAGGAACCCGTGGCAGCCGGCCAGGATGCCGCGCGTGAACGGGCAGTAGTACGGCGTGAAGTGCACGGTGGCGGGCGCGCCGGCGACCCCGCTGAGCTCCTGCTCGATCTCGTAGGTGTGGCGGTGGTCGACGACGTTGTACGCGAACACGCCGTTGCCGATCTCGCTGTGGTGCGTCGGCGTCACCGGCTCGGCGCCGGCGCCGGAGGTGCCGGAGAGGCCGTCGACCACCAGGTGATCGAGGTCCACGAGACCCGCCTTCACCAGCGGCGCCAGCGTGAGGATCGCGGTGTAGGCGAAGCACCCCGGATTGGCGACCAGCCGCGCCCCGCGGATCGCCTGGCGATGCAGCTCGATCGCGCCGTATGGCGCTTCACCGACGAGATCCCAACAGGTGTGCTCGGCTTTGTAGACGCGCTCGAAGGTGGCGCGGTCCTTGAGGCGGAAGTCGGAGCCGATGTCGACGACCTTCGCGCCGCGCGCCAGCCACCCCGGCGCCTTCTGCATCGACTCGCGCGCCGGCGTGCAGAGAAAGACGACGTCGGCGTCGCCCGCCTCCTCCTCGCGCACGAAGCTCAGTCCGGTGCCGACGAGGTTGCGGTGGATCGCCTGCAGCGACTTGTCGCCACGCGACGTCACGAAGGCGATGCGCGCCTGCGGATGGCCGAGCAGCAGACGCAGCAGTTCGCCGCCCGAGTACCCCGAGCCGCCCACGATGCCGACCGCGACCGATTGCGTGCTCACGCCGTCTCCTTCACCCACCGCTCATGCTCTAGCGCGCACGCCGCCATGGCGGAAGAGGCGGTGGCGGCGGCGTTTCCACGTTCTGGTGCGCTTCAATCACCGACTGGAGGGCGCTGCTCCCGCAGCGCCTGGCAGCGCGGTGCGAACTAGCGGCGCCGCCGGTCGTCGGTCGCGCGGATTGTGTCGAGCCCGCGCCGACGGGCATAGGCCGAAACAGTGCCGACGCAATCACCGATTGGAGGGCGCTGCTCCCGCAGCGCCTGGCACCGCGGTGCGAAATAACGGCGCCGCCGGTCGTCGGCCGCGCGGCAGGCCGGATCGATCCTACGGTTGCAGGCGGCGTTGGGCGGTGAAGAACCAGACGCGCATGGCGCTGCGGGCGAGGAGGAAGAGGGTGCCGAGGAGGAGCGAGCCGGTCAGACCGAGCACCGCGGCGAGGGGCAGGAACAGGCTCGAGAATTCCGAGGCGGCGAGCAGGCCGGCGGCGCTCAGCTGTAGAAGGACAGCCAGACGGAGCGTCGCCTCGCCGTCGCGCAGGACGAAGCGCATTGCCCATCCGTAAGCAGCGAGCGCGCCGGCGCCGGCGAGGCCGGCGCGCAGACGCGCGTGGTCGTGGATCGCGACCAGCACCACCATGCCGAGCGCCCACACGAAGAGCGCCACGGCAACGATCTGGTACCAGAGAAAGGCGCCGGGGTGCTCGCGGGTGCTGCGCAGCGCCGCCCACGTCGGCCCGGCGAGCGCGCCGGTCCAGAGGACCGCCACGACGAGGGCGAGGCCGTACAGCCGCGCCATCACCGGGGCGAGGTCGATCCCGTCGCGCCACGGATGGCTCTCGCCGGCGCGCAGCGCCGCGACGAGCACGCCGTCGAGCCACCACCACAGGATCACGTGCGCCACCGCCAACACCGCGGCCACCACACCGAGCATGCGCAGGCCCTCGCCGTGGTGGTACCAGAGGTCGACCAACACGTCGGCGTCGAGATGATGCGCCAGGGTGCGCGTCGCCAACGAGCCCTCGAGCGCCATGGACAGCCAGGCTTGCGCCGCCAGAGCGAAGGCCAGACCGAAGGCGGTGCCGATCAGCCACAGGCTCAGGACCAAGGGCCACCGGCGCAGCATGGCGCGGAACCCGCCCAGGTATGCGGACCACATCGGCCGCGTCTCAGAGACCGCTCAGCGTCAGCAGCGCGCCCTGCAGCCACAGGCCCCAGCGGCCGCCGAGGCGCCAGAGGCCGCGGGTGCCGGGATCGCGCATCAGCGAGTTGTTGAGGCGGTTGACGTCGAGTGGCAGCTTGTCGTCGGGATCGACGACCGCGAACGTCGCCTGGCGCGTGCTGGTCACGTCGATGCGGTACCAGCGTCCCTGCCCGTCCCAGGTCTCGCGCGTCTCGCCGCCGTCGTCGTAGACGACGCGGATCTCGACCGGCACCCGCACCACGCCGCGGCGCTCGACGACGACCTCGCTGCGATAGCGTGGCGTCTCGGGCGACGCCACGGCGGAGGTTGCGGCGGGCACCGGCGCCGCCACCGGGTGCACGTCGACCCGCGCGATGGCGTAGTCGAGCGTGCCGGTGTCGTGCAGGAGCTCCTCGAGCACGCCGTCGACGGCGCGGCCGGTGGCGGCGCTGAAGATGTTGCGGAAGTCGCGCTCCGTCGGATGCGTGAAGCGCGAGCGGCGGGCGTAGTCTCCCAACGCCCCGATGACGCGATCCTGCCCACCGAGCAGCCCGCCGAGCGTGCGCAACGCGAGGGCGGTCTTGGCGTACGTCACCGATACGTAGGCCTCGCGGTCGAGCATGCGGAACGAGGGCGTCGCGATCGGATCCCACGAGCCGCCGGCGAGGTAGCTGGCGCGCGCCATCGGCACGGCGTCGATCTGCAGGCCGGCGAGGTCGACGTAGCTGCCGGGACCGTACGCCTCGTCCATGATGAGGCCCTCGACGTAGGAGTTGATCCCCTCGTCGAGCCAGGCCTCCTCGACCTCGTCGCTCGCCAGCAGCCCGTACCAGTACTGATGCCCCGTCTCGTGCACGGTGACGACCTCCGGCACGCGCAGGCCGGCCGGCATCCACCACGCGGTGCCGGCGGTGATCAGCATCGGATACTCCATGCCGCCCGCCCCGAGCCCGCCCGGGCCGGGATCGATCACCGTCAGCAGCGGATACGGATATGATCCGAACCAGTCGGACGCGCGCGTGAGCGCCGCCCGCACGGCCCCGAGATAGCGCGGCGCCTGCGCGCGGTGATGCGGCTGCACCAGGAGTCGGACCAGGACGTCGCCGACGTGGTCCTCGACGACTTCGAAACGCGGGTCGGCCGCCCACGCGAAGTCGTGCACCGCGTCGGCGTGAACGTCGAGCGTGCGGGTGCCGTTGCCGTTGTCGCGATCGGCGGTGATGACGCCGGTGGCGCCGACGACGTAGTCGGCGGGCACGGTCAGGGCGACGTCGTAGGTGGCGAAGTCGGCGAAGAACTCGCTGGCGGCGTGGTACTGGTGCGCGTGCCACACGCCGTCCGCGTCGAGCACCGCCAGCTTCGGAAACCATTGGCCGACGAAGAAGAACGGCGCGGCGTGCCCGCTGCGCATGAACAGGCGCGGCAGCGTCGCGACGAAGTCGCTCTCGATGTCGATGCTGGCATGCGGCGCCACCGGCGCCGGCAGCGCGAGGCGCACCAGGGTGTGATCCTCGGGATTGCCATCGTCCGGCTGGACGAACGCCATCTGCGCGAGCAGGTCCTTGCCGTCGATGCGGAGGGTCGCGACGTCGATGCGCCCCCAGCCGTCGGGATGTCGTGTCCACCAGCGCTCGGCCTCGCTGCCGAGCTCGGTCATCAGCGTCGTGCGGTTGGTGGCGAAGGCGTTGAGGTAGAGATGCAGGTAGAGCTCGGTGGCGGGCGTGCGCGCGGGGTTACGCCAGCGCGCGTGCAGCGTGCCGCTGACCGTGCGCGAGTCCGGATCGAGGCGCGCCTCCATCCGATAGGTCAGCGACGTCGCCGGCAGGGCCTCGCCGGCGCCGGCACGGGCCGCGACCAGCGCGGCGACGAGGCTGAGCGCGCCGGCGGCCGCCGGCCGACGCCGGACCGCCGCGCGCGCTCGTGAGAAGACTCCAGTCATGCGTCCCGCCCCCGACGGGCGGTTCGCCGCCGTTACTTCTTCTTCTTCTCGTCCTTTGGCTTGCGGAACTGATCGTGGCAGCTCTTGCAGGTGGCGAACATCTTCTTCGTCTTTCCCTTGAGATCCTCGTCGTCCTCGGCACCCGCGGCGGCCGAGACCGACTGCGCCTGGTCCTCGAGCTGCTTGGCCAGCTTCACGAAGTCGTCCCACTTCGTCCAGATCGCCGGCAGGGCACGCGAGTTCGGATCGGTGCTGCCTTTCGGAAAGAGCTCGGGAATCCGGTGCGCGTCCATCGCGATCACCGTCCCGGCACGCTGAACGATCGAGGTATCGAAGCCCTCCGCACCATCGTTGAAGGCGTTGTTGATGTTCTCCGCCTGGTCGCCGATCTCTTCCATCAGCACATGGCGGTCGCGGATCGGGCCCGCCGGGAGCTTGTTCGTGATGTCGTCGTCACCGGCCCGGAGTCCTGCCGGTAACGTCGCGATCATTCCGGTAGCCAGGATGGCCACCCACCTCGCCGTCCTACGCATCGTTCCCTCCTTTGACGCGTTCGCTGTCGAGATCCCCGCCGCGCGGGGTGCCGGCCCCCTCGGCGCTAGTCCCCAACGTGATGCCGAACCGGCGGCACGCTTTTCATGTATTTCGCGATGGAGCGCAACTCCGATTCGGGAGCTTGCGAATAGCCCGGGCCACCGCCGTAGCCGTCGACCACCTCGGCCATCATGCCCTGCACGTTGTCCATGTTGGGCAGCATGCCGGTCTGAAGCACCTCGACGAAGTGGCTCTCGCGCCATTTGGCCAGGCCGGTGTCGGCGTCGGGCGTGATGTTCGGCACCGGCTTGCCGTCGGGACCGTCATCGGTCCCAGCCAGGTAGAGCGACAGGTCGAACGCCCCGAAGCGGTCGCGCGCCGTGTGGCAATCGCCGCAGATCGACACATGGTTGACGAGGTAGCGGCCGCGGTCGAGCGGCTCGGTCGGCGTCTCGGCCGGCGCGCCGATGCGCGGGGCGAACAGGATCCGCCAGGCGCGATAGGCGAGGCGCGGCAACGGCAGCGTGACCTCGGCCGCGCGATTCTCACGCCGCACCGACGGCAGGGTGCGCAAATAGGCGACGAGCGCGCGGACGTCGGCATCCGACATGCCGGCGAACTGATAGTACGGCATCACCGGCGCCTCGACGCCCTTGCCGCGCGCATAGCCCTCGCGGATGGCGGCGATGATCTCCGCGTCACTCCAGGCGCCGATGCCGGTCTCGCGGTCCGGCGTGATGTTGGTCCCGTAGAACGTGCCGAACGGCGTCGGGATCTCACGCCCACCGCTGCCGATCGTGCCGTCGGCCATGTTGTGGCAGCCGCAGCCGCCGGCCAGCGCGAACAGTTCCTTGCCGCGCTCGACGTCACCGTCGGCGAACGCCGGCGCCGCGAGGAGGAGAAAACAACAGATGCTCACCACGGAGGCACGGAGACACGGAGGCACTCTGCGTTCTCCGTGTCTCCGTGCCTCCGTGGTGAATTCTTCAGACATTGAACCGGAAGTGGATGATGTCCCCGTCGGCGACGAGGTATTCCTTTCCTTCCAGGCGCAGCTTGCCGGCCTCGCGGCACTTGGCGTCGGAGCCGAGGCGGACGAAGTCCTCGTACGCCACGACCTCGGCGCGGATGAAGCCGCGCTCGATGTCGCTGTGGATCTTGCCGGCGGCGCGCACGGCGGTGGTGCCGCGGCGGATCGGCCAGGCGCGCACCTCGTCCTCGCCGCTGGTCAGAAAGCTGATCAGGTCGAGCAGGCCGTAGGCGGCCTGGATGAAGCGATCGCGCGCCGGCTCCGTCAGGCCGAGGTCGGCGAGGAAGCCGTCGCGATCGGCGGGATCGAGGCCGGCGATCTCCATCTCGATCTGCGCGCACAGGGCGATGCCGGTGAGGCCGGCGGCCGCGAGCGCGGCGCGGGCGCCGTCTGAGAGTGGCGCCGCCGCGTCGCCCTCGGCGACGTTGACCACGACCATCAGCGGCAGACGGCTGAGCAGCCCGAAGCCGGACAGCGTCCGCTCGTCGGCGGGCGACAGCTCGATGCGCCGCAGCGGCGTCTCCTGCTCGAGCGCGTTCTTGCAGCGCTCGACGAGCTCGGCCTCCTGCTCCTTCCCCTTCTCCTTGCGCAGGCGCTCCAGGCGCTTCTCGAGGATGGCGAGATCGGCGAGCACCAGCTCGCTCTGGAACGATCCGATGTCGCGCACCGCATCGGGCGCCTCGGGGATCGACGGATCGGCGAAGCCGCGCACGACCTGGACCAACGCGTCGGCATCGCGCATCTGCACGAGCGTGGACTGGTCGAGAACGCCGCCGCGCTCGCCGCCGGGAAAATCGACGAACACCACTTCGGCGAACGTCGTCTTGCGCGGCGAGAAGATCTCGGTCAGCCGGTCGAGACGCGCGTCGGGGACTTTGATGGTGCCGAGGTTGGGCTTGCTGGGATCGCCGTAGCCGCCCACCGCGGCGTGCAGGCCGGTGAGGGCGTTGAAAACGGTGGTCTTGCCGGCGTGGGGGAATCCCACGATTCCGATCTTCATAGCGGGTCGGCCTTTCGGCGCGCGGTCAGCCGTTGGGCGGGAGCGGCGCGCGTGACAACGGCGTCGCGAGGAGACGAATCCCGGCGGCGCTCGGGCGCCGCCGGTCGAACGCGGACGCGACTGACGTGGGCGGTCAGTACACCCACTCTCCCTTGTTGTAGCGGAAGATCTCGGTCACTTCGGTCGCTTCGACGACGGTCGGCTTCGCGGCGAGCGCCTCGTCCTGCGACGCGCCGGAGGTCTCGTAGAGATATTCCCTGTAGACGATGGTCGCGACCGGCGTCCCGTTCGAGGACCGCTCCTTGAGCGTGCAGTCGTAGTCGGTGCTGTAGCCGACGTACTGCCCCTTCACGTTGCCGGCGACGCTCTGCCATTTGACGCCGTGCTTGTTGTCGCGCTCGCGGGTCTCGAGGAAGCCCATCCACTTCTTGCAGAAGGCCTTGAGGTCCTCGGCGACCTTCTCGTCCGATACCGCCGCGGACGCCGCGGCCGGCTTGGCCTTCTTCTCGGCCGCCCACGCTGTGGGCGCCGCCAGGGTCAGTACGACCACGATCCCCAACACCAATCTCCGCATGTGACTCCTCCCGGCGCCGCCCGCCGCCGAGTGGCGCACGGAGCGAAACGGGTCGCTCCTACAATGAATCGGCGGTCCGGTAAAGCAAGAGGTCGGGCCGGCTTCTCAGCGGAAATGGCAGTACGCGCAGGCCGCGGCGCCGGTGCCCATCAGGGGAGGGTCGTTGCTGGGATCGGCGTCGGCCCACAGGGCGGCGCGCGCGTCGACCGTCGCGGCGCGCTCGCGGATCAGGTCGGCGAATCGGTAGGTCTCGATGCCCGGGAATGCCAACGCCAGCGAGTAGAGCGTGCGCGCGTCGTCGAGGCGCCCGGCCTTGGTGAAGAGGTCGGCGAACAGCGTGAACGACCCCTGGATGTTGTGCGACGCCTTGCCGCCGTTGCCGCAATTGCGGGGATCGGTAGTCGGGTTGCAGCCGCTCTGGATTCCCGCGTCGAGGTACTCGATGGCCTTGGCGAAGAGCGGATCGCCGGGCCGGGTCACGGTCGCGACGGTCCCGAGGTAGGCGAACGAGTTGAAGAGGAAGTTCTGCGCGATGGCGTCGTCGAGCTGCGCGAGCCCGAGCTGTTCCAGGCTGTCGTCGTCGCTGAGGACGCCGAGGTTGTAGGTCGCCGCGCCGCGGAAACCGGGGATGCGGTTGTCGTACGGCAGCAGCGGCACCGCCTGGTCGAGCGCCTCGCGCGCGAGACGCGCCTCGTCGACCACCCCCGGCGCCGGATGGTCGTAGTCGGTCAGCTCCCGCCCGACGCGCAGCAGGTGATACATGCCGAGGAGGAACCACGACCATCCGTCATTCGGATCCGTCGCGACGGCGGTGCTGAGGTTGGCGTAGGCACGCGCCTCTTCGGCGGTCTGCGCCTCCGGCGTGTCGGGCACGCCGTTCAGCGCGCGATAGAACGCCGCCTGTCCGATGGCGCCCGGCGAGCACCCGTCGAGGATGCTGTGCACCGCGCGGGTGACGTCGTTCGCACGCACCCGCGCGTCGTGGTCGAAATCGCCGGCGCTGCAGTCCGTGAGCGGCCGGCTGCCGTCGATGATGTTGATCATCGTCACCACATCGCCGACCTGTACCTCGCCATCGACCGCGCAGTCGCCCGGACAGAGTGTCTGCTGCGCCGGCGCGCCGGACGCGAGCAAGACGGCCAGCGCACATACGATTGCTATCCGAATCACGAAACGGCCCCCCACCGACCATGCCTACAGGATCGGAGGACGAGGACGGAAGGCCGGAAAGACGAAAGATCAACGAGGAAGGATCAAGCCTCGCATGATCGGGCGAGTGTCTCGTCTTCGCCTGCATCCGTCATCCCTCGGCCTTGTCCTTCATCCGAAACGCCGGATGATCCTCGGGGATCGCAAACGGCCGCTTGGCGCGCGACGGCATGATGCCGTAGCGGTCGCGCAGCTCGACCATGCCGACGTTGTGGCCGGTGTACGCGGGCGGCTGGCGGATCATCCAGACGATGCCGTCGGCGGGCACGTCGGTCGGTTCCCAGTCGTCGCGGTTCATGTCGGGCGTGTTGGCGACGAACCCCTCCGAGGCGACCGGTACGTCGATGCGGAAGGTGTTCACGGGCACGCCGAACGGCCGCAACTGCTCGGCGCAGTCGACGGTCATGCGCTCCATCGCGGCCTTCGACATCCCGTAGGCCATGAGGCCGGGGACCGGGAACAGACCGGCCGCCGACGAGACGTTGACGATCGCGCCGGCGCGACGCGCCCGCATCCCCTCCGCGACGAGTTGCGTCGCCTGCAGCGGCGCGCGCAGGTTGACCGCCATGATCAGGTCGTAGCGCTTCATCGGCAACGCGAGGTCGCCTGGAAAGGTGACGGCGGCGTTGTTGACGAGGATGTCGATGCGGCCGAGCTGCGCGATCGTCGTCGTCACCATGCGCTCGACCTGAACGGGGTCGGCGAGGTTGGTCGGCACCGCCAGGCCGCGCTGCCCGGTCGCCTCGACCGCCCGTACCGTATCGTCGACGGTCCCGGGCAGCGAAAGGGGCGCATCGTCGGCGGCGCGCGCCGCGCAGGCGACGTTCGCCCCGGCCGCGGCCAGCGCGATGGCCACGGCCCGGCCGACGCCGCGGCTGGCGCCCGTCACAAGTGCTACCTTGCCTGCGATCTCCATGCGTCGCTCCCCGCCGCGGTGCGGCTCAAGGCGTCATGGCCAATGGCGTCAAGTGGGTTGGCGATTCTAGTCCTGACATGGCGCACGGGCGGCGGCCAGCAGATTTGCCTCACCCCGACACATTCGGCAGTGTCGACGCCAGTCCGTCTCTATCGGAGGTCCGCCCGTGCCGCCCGTTCGCCCCCCCCTGCTCGTCCTCGTTTCCCTGCTCGCCGTCGCCGCGCCCGCGTTCGCGCACATTGGCGGGATCGTTGGATTCTCCGACATCGGTTGCCTCGATTGCCACGACAACTCCGGCATCGCGATTCCGTCGATCGCGATCGTCGGACCGACGACGGTCGAGCCCGGCACGCAGGTGACGTATCAAGTGGTGGTCACGCGCATGGCGGAATCGCAGCTCGGCGCCGGCTTCAACTTCGCCGCCTCGGGCGGCGATGTCTCGGCCGGCGACGACCCCGGCGTACGGCGCGCCGAGAACCGCGAGATGCGGCGCTTCGAGCTCACCCACACCGGCCCGCGCGACAACGACGCGAACGGCCAGGCCGCATGGCCGGTGATCTGGATCACGCCGAACACGCCCGGCGACTACACGCTGTTCGCCGCCGGCAACAGCGTCAACCTCGACAACATGTCGACCGGCGACGCCTCGAACTTCACCGTGCTCATGGTACACGTCGGCGGCGCGGCGCCCACCCCGACCGTCACGCCGGGCACGGGATGCCAGGGCGACTGCAACGGCGACGGCATGGTCGCCATCAACGAGCTGATCAACGGCGTGAACATCGCGCTGGGCTCGGCCGCCGTGAGCACGTGCGCCTCGGTGGACGCCAACGGCGACGGCTTGGTGACCATCAACGAGCTGATCGCCGCGGTGACTCGAGCGTTGAACGGCTGCTGAGACGGCATGCGCGAATCGCGTCGGCCCGCCGCCGTCCTGGCGGGGTTTCCAGTCGCGATCCTCGCCGGCCTCGTCCTCGCCGGTGCGCCGGCCGTCGCCAGCAGCGGCGGCCGCGTCCAGCGTTCGGGCAAGCAGGGCCCGACCTGCAACGAGTGCCACACCGGCGGCACCCGGCCGGACGTCGCCGTCGAGATGCCGGCCGTCGTCCATGTCAGCGAGACGGTGACGATTCGCTTCACCGTTCACGCGGGCTCGCCCGCCGGCAAGGCGGCGGGGTTCAACGTCGCCGTCGAGGGCGGCAGCCTGGTACCAATCCCCGGACAGGGTACGCACCTGTCGATCGGCGAGCTGACGCACGACGATCCCCAGGGCAACGACGAGACCCGCACCGCCGGCTGGGACTTTCAGTGGATCGCGCCGGCGGTGGCGGGCCGCTACCGCATCTGGGGCGCCGGCAACAGCGTCAACCTGAACGGCCAGAACACCGGCGACCGAGCCAACGCGACGGTGGTGCGCGTCGACGTGGTCCCAGCGGTCGTCCTGCCCAGCGCAACGCCGACCGCGACGTCGCCGCCCACAACCGCGACACCATCGCCCACCCCCACCGACAGCTCGACACCCGCGCCATCGGTGACCGACACCCACTCCCCCACCACGACGCCGTTCGTCGTCCCCTGTCCCGGCGACTGCAACGGCGACGGACAGGTGGCGATCAACGAAATCGTCACCGCGGTGTCGATTGCGCTCGGCGAGCGGACCATCTCCGTGTGCCCGAGCGCCGATCTCGACGGCGACGGAACGGTGACGATCAACGAGCTGATCGTCGACGTCAACAGTGCGCTGAGCGCCTGTTGAGGGATCCGCGGTACGCCCCACCGCCCCCCCCTGGCGGGCCTGAAGTCCGCCGCTACAAGATCCCGTTGTTCGTAGCGGCGGGCTTCAGGCCCGCCAGGGGGGCGCGGCGCATCGACGCCAACGTAACTTGCACCCCCGGCTGGACTCGGCATAGAAGCCGTCGGTCCCCGCCTCCCCGCGTCCGACCGTCCGCGATGAAGTTCGATCTCCTATACGAGCTCCAGGTCCCCAAGCCGCACGATGAGCGCAGCGAATGGCGCTGCTATCAGGAGGCGCTCGAGCAGATCGAGCTCGCGGATCGGCTCGGCTTCGACACCGTCTGGGCGGTCGAGCACCATTTCCTGTCGGAGTTCGCGCATTCGTCGGCACCGGAGATCTTCCTCACGGCCGCCGCCGCGCGGACCAGGAAGATCCGCATCGGGCACGGCGTCGTGTTGCTGCCCTCGAAGTTCAATCATCCGATCCGCGTCGCCGAGCGCGTCGCGGCACTCGACCTGGTCTCCAACGGCCGGGTCGAGTTCGGCACGGGCCGCTCGAGTCAGTACGAGCAGGCCGGTTTCGAGATCGACTCGGAGCTGTCGCGCGACATGTGGCAGGAGTCGCTCTCGATCATCCCGCGCATGTGGACGGAGGACCCCTTCGAATTTCAGGGCCGCTTCGTCACGATCCCGCCGCGCAGCATCATCCCCAAGCCGCTGCAGAAGCCGCATCCGCCGATGTGGATGGCCGCCACCAGCCCACAGTCCTGGGAGCTGGCGGGGAAGAACGGGATCGGCATCCTCGGCCTGACCATCTTCGTGAGCGTGCCGCAGCTCGAGGAGCGCGTGCGCGCCTACAAGGCCGCGCTGAAGACCGCGACGCCGGCGGGCAAGTTCATCAACGACCAGGTCGGCGCCTTCACCATCGTGCACGTCGCCGAGACGCGCGAACGGGCGATCGCCAACGGCGCCACGGAGGCCGCGATCAACTACCTGCTCTATGCCTTCCGCGTCCTGGGCGGCGGTGCCGCGCCCGGCGACGGCGGTATGAAGCGCGAGACCGTCGCGAGCGAGATGCAGAGCACCCCCTACCGCGACATGATCGCCAAGGAGTACCCGGTCATCCTGAAGATGATGAAGAACGAGTGCACGTTCGAGGATCTCGACGGCGAGGACATGGTCATTGTCGGCGATGTCGACGAGTGCGCGCGCAAGGTCGAGCGCTACCAGCGGGCCGGCCTCGACCACTTCATCTCGCTGATGCAGGCCGACCGCATCCCGCACGAGAGAGTGATGGAGTCGATCGAGCTGTTCGCGCGCGAGATCATGCCGCGCTTCCGGTAACGCACGGCCACGGAGACCACGACGATGCACGAGGGGGCTACCCTTCTCGGCTGAGCCTTTGTGTTCATTGCTGGTTATTTGTGTGCTTAGTGGCCCTATTTTCCAGGAGGAACGATGAAGGTTGCAGGAACAGTGGCATTGGTGACCGGCGGCGCGTCGGGCCTGGGTCTGGCGACGGTGAAGGAGCTGCTGGCCGCCGGTGGCAAGGTGATGATCGTCGACCGGCCGCAGTCCGATGGCGCCGCGGTCGCGAAGGAACTGGGCGCGAGCACGGGCTTCGCCCCGGCTGACGTCACCAGCGACGCCGAGGTCAAGGCGGCCGTCGAGCAGACGATCAAGCAGTTCGGCGCCATCCACGTGAACGTCAACTGCGCCGGCACCGGCGCGGCGATGAAGACGACCGGCAAGGGCGGCCCGATGCCGATCGAGATCTTCGCCAAGGTGATCGAGATCAACCTCATCGGCACCTTCAACGTGCTGCGCCTCTGCGCCACCGAGATGATGAAGAACACGCCGAACGAGGACGGCGAGCGCGGCGTGATCGTCAACACCGCGTCGGTCGCCGCCTACGATGGACAGATCGGCCAGGCGGCCTATTCGGCGTCGAAAGCCGGCGTGGTCGGCATGACGCTGCCGATCGCGCGCGACCTCGCCTCCGTCGGCATCCGCATCTGCACCATCGCGCCGGGCACGTTCGACACGCCGATGCTGGCGATGATGCCCGACCCGATGCGCCAGGCGCTGGCGGCGCAGATTCCGTTCCCCTCGCGCCTCGGCAAGCCGCCGGAGTTCGCCGCCCTCGCCCGCCACATCGTCGAGAACGCGATGCTGAATGGCGAGTCGATCCGCCTCGACGGCGCGCTGCGGATGCCGCCGAAATAGCCACAGCGGCCACAGAGGGGCACAGAACACCTGTGCCCCTCGCTCTGGTGGCGAAACGCGATGACGCGTTCGACTGTTGAAGCCGCCTCGACGAGCGGCGGCCGGCTCACACCGCCGCAGGCGTTCGCGCTGCGCTTCTTCCTCTACCTGGCGGCCGCGAGCGTGCTGTCCTGGGCGGTGACGCTGCCTGAACGGCTGGGCGATGTGCAGCGCTGGCTGGCGGAGTCGGCCACCTGGCTGGCGGGACTGACCGGCAGCCGCGCCACCGTGAACGCCGACGAGATCTCCGTCGGCGCGCTGCTCGTGCACATCAACTTCGAGTGCACCGGCGTGTACGTCCTCCTGATCCTCTTCGTCTTTCTGCTCGCCTACCCCGCCAGCTGGCGCGATCGGCTGCTCGGCGGCGCCGTCGGGATCGTCGCCCTGCAGATCCTCAACATCGTGCGCATCGCCGTGCTCGTGCGGGTCGCCGAGGTGGCGCCGCCGCTGTTCGACTACATGCACGAGTACGTCTGGCAGGGCCTGTTCCTGGTGCTCACCGTCGCCTACGCCATGACCTGGGTCGAGCGCTCGCGATGATGGCGCGCGGCGGATTCGTCGCCCGCTTCCTGCTCCTCTTCGCGGTGCTCGTCGCCGCCGGCTGGTTGACCAATGCGATGCACGGCTACGCCGCCGCCCTGCGCGTCGCCGGGTCGGTGACGAGTCCGCTGATCAACGGCTGGACGCTCGAGGACCGCTCGACGGTGCCGGACCAGCAGGAGATCTTCTATCGCCGCGGCAACGATCAGCTACGCCTCGCCCTCGGGCTCCCGCAACTGGCGCTCGGCCTCCTGCCGCTGCTCGCGCTGCTCGGCGCCACGCCCGGGCTCGGCCCGCGCCGGCTCGCGATCTGCGCCGCCATCGGGATCGGCGCGCTGTTCGCGCTCGATCTCCTCGTCGTGCTGATCTACCCGTGGCTGGTCGGACACCCGAACGCCTTCACCGACATCCTCGGCACCTTCCTCGGCCTCCTGACCTTCGTCGGCGGTCCGGTCATCCTCTGGTTCGTCCTCACCTACGAACAGCTGCGCGGGGTGTGGGCGCTCGACGGCCGCCATGGATGACGCCGCCCGCACCGCGATGCTCGACGCCGTCGACCGCTACAACCGCGGCGACTACCTGTCGGCACAGGAGGCGCTCGAGGGCCTGTTCAACACGCTTCCCGCCGCGGACCAGCCCGTGGTGCGCGCCCTGATGATCCTCGCGACCGCGATGCACCTGCACTTCCGCCGTGGTGGCGGCCGCGGCGTCCTCAACCTGCTGCGGCAGACGATGGTGATCCTCGACGAGATCAGCCCGGAGCGCGAAGGCGTCGCCACCGGCGAGCTCTTCGAAGCGGTGCAGGCCTACCTGCAGGAGCTGGAGACCCGAAAGAAGCCCGGCGCCGGCTTCTTCGACCGCTGGCTCGCGCCGAAGATCCGCTACCGGTAGCGCCGCAGCCAGGTGCCCAGAGCCCCGAGGCCATGGCGCAGGCGCCAGACCACCCCCTCGCTGCAGCCGAATCCGCTGCGGCTCACGACGCGCAGTGGTCGTCAACATTTTCGCCGCCGCGCGGGCTGACCGCCTGACGGCGTCCAACCCCCGGACCCGCCGCTCATCTCAGAGCGGCGTTGCAGGCAGAGCAGCCTCATCCCCTTCCGGCCCCGACTGCGGCGGCGATGCGCTCGGCGATCAGACGCGCGCCGAGCTCGTTCACGTGACAGCAGGGATCGCTGTAGATCGAGCGCTTCTCGTCGGCGAACATCATCGTCAGATCGACGAACTGCTCGCCGGCGTCGCGCAGCGCGCGGCCGCGCTCGCGCAGCAGCGGGTAGGCGGTGGCGACCCGTTCGCTGATCGGTTCGTCGGGATTGTAGGCATGCGCCTGCTCCTCCTGGGTCAACTCCTTCGACCCGGGGAAGTACTGGTTCGGCTGCAACAGATGGACGTACTCGATGCCGTACGCGTCGCACATGGCCTTCATCTGCCGCGACGCGCGCCCCCACAGACGCACGAGGTCCTCGACCAGGGCGGCCCGGTCGCCCACGTCCTCGGCCGGGCCGCGCACGCGGGGCGAGAGGTCGGAGCCGCTGAGCAGATCGTCGAGCTCGGCGACACGAGCGCGCTGCGCGGCCTCGAACCGCTGGTCGATGGCATCCCACAGCGTCAGGCTGAAGGCGCTGTACACGAATGGCGGCTGGCCGAACCACGCGCGCAGGGCGCTGCGACGCTGGCGGATGAGATCGATTCTGCCGAGCAGGCTGGTGGCCGCCGGGTCGAGCCCGCGTCGGGCGTGCAGCTTCCAGTTGAACGGAAAGTAGGGATTGATGCCGGCCGAAACGTTCTCCATCGGGGCGTCGATCTCGTTGAAGCCGTCGAGGTTGACGACCACGTCGTAGTCCGCGCCGCGGGCCAGGAAGAACGAGAGGATGTTGAGCTGCTGTGGCTGCTTGTAGCCCCCGAGCGCGGTGCTGACGACGCGGATCGGGCGGTCGGCGAACGCCTCCTGGTCGTGCAGCGCGTCGATCAACGCGTCGCGCGCCATGTAGAACACCTGGTCGGTGAGCGAGCCGCCGAAGAGCGCCACCGTGACCGTGTCCGGCGCCGGTGGGACGAGCGGCGAGTCGGCGAAGAAGCCGTACTCGTTGATGCCCTCGGCGGTCGGGTTGACGATGAAGCCGAAGTACGGATGCAGGACGACGCCGGCGTCGGGCAGGTTGGCGGTCTTGATCTTCTCCAGGCGCTCGGCGAGCTCCGGGTCCAGGCGGCGGATCGGCGAGCCGCTGGTCCGATCGGTGAGGAGACGCGCCTGCACCTCGGCGCGCTCGAATGGGTGCATGTGGGAGCGGCCGTAGAGGACGCCCGCGGCGAGCTCGAGCAGCGCGATGCCGGCGATCGCCGAGGCGGCGAGGAGAAAGAGCCTGGCGCCCCACAGTCGCAGTCGATGGGTTGGCCTCTGCACGACGATATCCCCCAGTCCGGTTGGTGTGGCGCGCGCGGGGAGGACCTGTCGGCCGCATTCGTCCCGCCGCGTCCTGGAGTCTGCATCGCCAGCCTAGCCAAACCGATGCACAAGACTCAACCTTCGGTGATCGGCGTCGAGACGCACAAACCGCCCATTCCGCCCACGATTAGGGGGTCGGCTGACGCCCGTGCTACGACCATGATCGACTCGCATCGCGCCGATGCGCTGCGGGAGAAGGAGCCGGACCATGCATGATGATTCCCACGGCGGCACCCGGGTCTCGCGCCGCGCCCTGCTCTGCCGCGGCGCCGCGGCCGGCGCCGGCGCCCTGCTGATCCGTGCCACTGGAACGGCGCTGGCGGAGACTGTCGAAGTGGAGGCGCTGCCGCCAACGCCCGCCGACGCGCTGAAACGGCTGGCCGCAGGCAACGCCCGCTTCCGCGACGGGCAACCGAAAGGGGTGCGCCGCGACTTGGCGCGCATGCGCGACATCGCCCCCAAGCAGCAGCCGTTCGCCGCCTTTCTCGGCTGCGCCGACTCGCGGGTGCCGATCGAGCTGGCCTACGACCAGGGCTTCGGCGACCTGTTCGTGGTACGCGTCGCGGGCAACGTCGCCACCGCGGTCGAGATCGCCAGTCTCGAGTACAGCATCGCGGTGCTCAGCTGCGAAGCGATCGTCGTGCTCGGGCACTCCAACTGCGGCGCGGTGAAGGCGGCGCTGTCCGGCGCCGAGGCACCGGGACAGATCAGCACCCTCTACCAGCACATCGTCCCGGCTTTCGATCGACCGGGAATGAGCCTCGCGGACGCGGTCGCGGCGAACGTCCGCTTCCAGGCGCGCAAGTTGCGCACGGCGTCGCCCGTCATCGCCAAGATGGTCGGCGACGGCAAGGTTGACCTCACCGCCGGCGTCTTCGACGTCGCCACCGGGCGCATCGATCCGGTGGAATTCTAGCGGCGCTGGCGAGACGTGGAGGCGCGGCGGGGCGGCGTGACCCGCCGTCGGTGGCGCCAGGTGGCGACCAGCGCCGAGCGCCAGCTGATCGAGACGATCGCGGCCGCGGTACGCACTAAGCGCCGGCCGGCGGTTTGCGCGCGAGGAGCGCGCCCGCCGGCCACCGCGGGTCGCCCACCGGCTCGAAGCCGACCTCGCGCAGGCAGGGGCGCGTCGCGCCGATCTCGTCGTCGCTTCGACTGAACGCGGCGGTGATCGCAGCCCTGCCAAGGACGCCAAGGGCGCCGGGCAGCGCTGCTTGGCGCCGTTGGCGTCCTTGGCGGCTATCTGAGCAGCGGGGCACCGCCGCACCAATTGAATTGAGGCACTACCCGCCGCCGACGGAGGTTGACACCCCGGGGCGCAACCGGGATGGTAGCCGGGTTTCGGCTTTCTGTACGTCCGCCATGACAACAGCGGCGAATCAGCGAGCCGCCGTTTCGGTGGTGCTCCCCGTCTACAACGGCGCGTCGTTCATCGACGGCACGCTCCGGGACGTACTGGAGCATCTCGCCTCGCGCCCCTGGGCCGCCGAGGTGATCGTCGTCGACGACGGCAGCAGCGACGATACCGCCGCGCGCTGCGAGGCGATGGCGGCGGCGAGCCCGGTGCCGCTGCGAATCCTGCGCGTCCCCCAGAACGAGGGCAAGGGGTCAGCCATCGCCCGCGGCGTTCGCGCGGCCACCGGCGCGGCCATCCTCTTTCTCGACGCCGATCTCGCCTATCCGCCCGAGAACCTCGATGCGCTGCAGGCGGCGCTCGCTGCCGGCGCCGATCTGGTGGTCGGCAATCGGGTCCATCCCGACTCGCGCTACCAGATCCAGCCGGCGGTCTTCGGCTATCTCTACCGGCGCTACCTCGCCGGCCGCCTCTTCAACGCCGTCGTCCGCCTGGTGCTGCTGCCCGGCCTGCGCGACACACAGGCGGGCCTGAAGGGCTTCAGCGCCGAGGCGGCTGCGCGCCTGTTCGCCTCCGCGCTGCCGCGCGGCTTCAGCTTCGACCTCGGGCTCCTCACCCGCGCGCGCGAGCTCGGCCTGCGGATCGAGGAGATCCCCGTCCGCTATCGCTCCGACAGTGAGCCGACGACGGTGCGCTTCCTGCTCGACACGGGTGCCGTGCTGCGCGACCTGCTGCTGCTGCGCCTCGGCTTTCGCGTCACCCCGGCGCCGCCGACCCGCCGCCGGGCGAGCCTGTGGCGACTGCTGCAGCCGCGGTCCGCGGCGGCGGTGCTGGTCGCCGCGGCGCTCGCCGGCGTGCTGATGCTCACCGTCACCCGCCTGCACTGGCCACACGAGTACCTCGCCCTGTCCGGCTGGGCGCTCCTGCTGGCGGCCACCGGGCTGTTGGCGATGCGCGCGGATCCCCTGCCGCGACGGCGATCGCGCCCGTGGCCCTGGTCCGAACACCTGGCGCTGGCGGCGGTGGTGGCGGTCGGCGCCGCCCTGCGCTTCGTCGACCTCTCCGCCTATCCTCCGATGGTCCACATCGACTCCGCCGAGTGCGGTCTGCGCGGGCTCGCCATCCTGCACGGCAAGGTGCCCGACGTCTTCGACTTCTCGCCCTGGTACGACACGCCCTACCTGAGCTTCGTGCCCTACGCCGCCAGCTACGCCGCCGTCGGCTCGTCGATCCTCGCCCTGCGCCTGCCCTCGGCGGTGCTCGGCACCCTGACCCTGGTAGCGCTCTACTATTTCGTCCGCATCTGGTTCGGCCGCAACGCCGCCTTGATCACCACCGCCCTGGTCGCCGTGTCGCACGTCGCCATCCACTTCAGCCGCATCGGCCTGTGGAACGTGCAACCCCTGTTCTACGAGATGGTGGCATTCGCCTTCCTCGCCCACGGGATCCGCCGACGGCGGCTCACGGCGCTGTTTGCCGCCGGCGTGGTCGCCGGACTGGCGCTCTATTCCTACACCGCCGGCCGCCTCATCGTCATCGTCAGCGTCGCCTTTCTCGCCACCCTGCTCGGCCGGCGGCGGGGGTGGCGATTGGCGGCCGCCTACGCGCTCGGCCTCGGCGCGGCGGTGGCACCGCTGGTGCTGAACTACGTCAAGGACCCCGCGGTCCTCGCCTTCGATCGCGTCGCCTCGGTGTGGGTCCTGGCGGCGGAGAATCGCGAGCACGTCGAGGCCACCCTCGGCACCCTCTCGCCGCTGCCGGTGCTCGCGCGGCAGACGCTGCTGACCCTGGGAGGGTTCGGCATCCTCGGCGACTCCAGCAGCCAGTACGGCACTCAGCAGCCGTTGGTCACGGTGTGGATCGCGCTTCTGGCCCTCGGCGGCCTGGGGCTGGCGCTGCGCCGTTGGCGGTCGCCGCGCTACCGCTTCCTGGTGCTCTGGAGCGGGCTCGGCCTGCTGCTCGGCAGCGTGCTGGTGCTCGATCCGCCCTCGGACACCCGCCTGCTCGTCATCCTGCCGCTGCCCTACCTCCTCGCCGCGCTGGTGCTGGTCGCGCTCGGCCGCCGACTCCGCCGCGCCTTCGCCGTCGGCCGGCTGCCGATGGCAGCGGCCGCGGCCGCCATCGTCGCGGTGATCGCCGCCATCAACCTGCGCGGCTACGTGGCCTTCAACGAGTTCATGTACGAGATGCCCCGCGAATGGGACGTGCTGCGCGCCATGGAGCGGCTCGGCGACGGCTATGACTACTACCTCTTCACCGGCCCCTTCCTGCTCGCCGACTCGCCGATCTTCCAGCTCTTCGCCGCACGCACGCGCGCCATCACCGGCTTCACCCGCGAGGATCTGCCGGATCAGTTGAACGGCGACACGGCCTTCATCCTCCTCGATGCGCCGCGCAGCCTGGGCGCCGCGATCACCGCCGCATTCCCCGGCAGCGAACGCGAGGTGATCGAACAGGAGGGGCGCCGACAGATGGTCGTCTACCGATGTGCGGCAACGGACGGATGCGACGCCGCCTTCAACTGATCGCGGCCGCGGCGTTGGCGCTGCGGGCGGCGCCGGCGACCGCCGCCGGGCCGACGCCGGCGCCCACCCCGGCGCCGGCGGTGGCGCTGGCCGCCGAGGGCCGTTACGCGGAGGCCTATGCCGCGCTCAGCGCCGGCGACGGGGCGCACGATCCGCGGGCGCTGCACGACCTGGCCGAGGCGACGCTGGTGCACGGCATCGACAGTCCCGACGTCTTCGAACGCTGGGCCGCGCTGCGCGCCGGCCGTGCCCTGCGCGACCCCGCCCTCGCCGGCCCGGCCCTCCGCCAGCTGGCCGGCGACGGCCGCTACGAGCAGGCCCTGGCACTCGAGATCCTCGCCAACGTCGCCCCCGAGGCGAGCCGCGGCGCCTTCCTCACGGCGCTCGATTCGCCCCATCGCACCATCCGCCTACGCGCCCTGCGCGCCCTGCACGACGCGCCGCGGCGCGGCGAGCTGATCCCCCGCATCGCCGTGCTGGTCACCGACGATCCCGATCCCGACGTCCGGGTCGTCGCCGTCCACACCCTGCGCGACTGGTACGCCACCGGCACCCTCGTCGCGCTCCGCCGGGCCGTCGGCGACCCCGCCCCGGTGGTGCGCCGCGAGGCGGTCGCCGCGCTGGTCGTGTTCGGCGATCCCGAGCTCTCCAACCTCGTCCGCCAGCGCCTCGCCGAGGCGCCGGGCGAGGAGCGCGCCAGCACCCTCCGCCTCGCCGGCCTGGTGCCGTCGCGCTCCCTGCTGCCGGCGATCGGCCCGTTCCTCTCCGACAGCGACCCCGAGGTGCGCACCGCGGCAGCGGCGGCGGTGCTCTCGATCATCGCCGCGGAGACCGCGCTGCCGTGACCGCCGACGCCCGTCGCCACTTCGCGGGTGTCGCCGCGCACTACCAGCAGCTGCGCGAGCGGTGGCCCCTGGGCGCCGTGCGCGCCGCGGAGCAGCGCGCCCTGCGCGAGCTGGTCGCGGTCGCCGCCGGCCAGCGGGTGCTCGACGTCGGCTGCGGTGACGGGACCACGCTCGCCTGGCTGCAGGGCCTCGGCGCCCGCGCCGTCGGCGTCGACGCCGTCTGGGGCATGGCAGCGCTGGCGCGCCGCAGCGGCGCGCCGACGGTGGTGCAGGACATGGAGGCCCTCGGCATCCGCGCCCGCTTCGACTGGGTGCTGTGTGTCGGGGCGCTCGAGTTCACCGCCGATCCCGCCGCCGCCATTGCCGCCCTCGCCGCCTGTGTGCAGCCCGGCGGCCGCCTGGCGCTGCTCTTCCCCCGCCGCTCGCTCCTCGGCCGCCTCTACGCCGCCTACCACCGGCGCAATGGCCTGCGGATCCATCTCTTCACGCCGGCGGCGATGCGCGGTCATCTCACCGCCGCCGGCCTCAGCCCGCTTCCGTCCTGGCGCGACTGCGCCCTGTCGACGGTCTGCGTCGCCGAGCGACGGGGCGACGGCGCATGACCGCGCGCAAGCCGCTGCTGCTCTCCTTCGACGCCGAGGAATTCGACCTCCCCGTCGAGTGGGGGCACCCGCTGTCGCTCGAGCGCCAGCTCGACGCCACCGAGTCCGGCGTCGGCCGCATCCTGCCGCTGCTCGCCCGCCACCGCGCCCGCGCCACCTTCTTCGTCACCGGCGGCCTCGCCCGCCGGCGACCCGCCCTGGTGGCGGCGCTGAGCGATGCCGGTCACGAGGTCGCGGTGCACGGCCTGGATCACCAGGACGACTACAGTCGCCTGCCGGCCGACGACGCCGTTGCCCGGCTGCGCGAGGCGCGGGAGATCGTCGCCGCCGCGAGCGGCCAGCCGGCGGATGGCATCCGCACGCCGCATCTCCTGCCCTGCCCCGCCAACCGCCTGCGCGCCGCCGGTTTTCGCTACGACGCCTCCACTCACCCCACCTGGGTGCCCGGACGCTACAATCACTTCCGTGCCCGCCGCCGGCCGTGGCGCGACGACGGGCTCTTGCGGCTGCCGATCTCGGTGGTGCCGGTGGTCCGCTGGCCCGTCTCCTTCGTCTGGTACCGCACCGCCGGCGCCCCGCTCGGCCGTTGGGCGGCGCACCTGGCGGCGTCCGGGACGCCCTACCTGCAGCTCTACTTCCACCCGTGGGAGGCGGTCGACATCCGGGCGCTCGGCGCCCCCCGCTGGCTCTCCCTGCGCACCGGCGACGCCTTCCTGGCCGGACTCGACGACCTCCTGTCCTGGAGCCCGCGGCGCTATCGCTGCATCGCCCTCGGCACCTACGCCCGCGCCTGCGAAGCGCCGATCCTCACCTGAGCCCGGCGCTGGCACGGCACCGCGGCCACTGCTCCGACGTCTCCTCGACCCCACCAGAGCCTGCAACCAGGCGACGCCTGTCACACGGCGCGGGTTTCGCGGGTCATACGCATGAGAACAGCGCGACAGAACACGTGACGGGCAGCGTGCTGCCGTCGCCGCCGGCCAGACGTCGCTCCGCTCTCGCGAAAGGACGATTTGTCATGCACACCGCCGCTCAATTCCTCAAGATCCTCATCCGCGTGTGCGGAGGGGGCGCCTTGCTGCTCGGGCTCGCATTCTGGTTGGGCTACGGCCGATCATTCACCCATCTGCACATGGGGCTCGGCCTTGCGCTTGTCGTGTCGCTGTGGGTGCTAGCCGCGGTCGCGTGGAGGAACGGGGTGCGCACCAGCATGGTCGCGTTCGCGGCGGTCTGGGGAGCGCTGACCTGGGTCCTTGGCGTCACGCAGGGCCAGCTGTTGTCGGGCTCGCTCCATTGGGTGGTTGCCGTTGTCCACCTGGTCTTGGGTGTGATCGCGATCGCCGTGGGCAGCACCCTGGCCAGCGCCGTCGGGTCCCGCTCGATCCAGTCGAGCGCCCCGCCCAAAGCGCCGTTCGTCTTGAGCGGCCACGAATGAGGGGCCGGTTGAACGATTGCTCCGGATGGTCGCGCCGGCGGGATTGCTCGTCGCGGGATAGGACGCCAGGGGAGACTGCCCGATGAATGAATCCGATTGGCTTGCCGAACGGTTTGAGGCGAACCGGACGCGGCTGAGAGCGGTGGCCTTTCGTATCCTCGGCTCGCTCAGCGAGGCGGATGACGCCGTACAGGAGTCCTGGCTTCGGCTCAGCCGCTCCGACGTCGGTGACATCGAAAACCTTGGCGGATGGCTGACGACCGTCGTCGCCCGCGTCTGCCTCAACATGCTGCGCTCGCGCAAGTCGCGTCGCGAAGAGCCGTTCGACGTGCACCTGCCCGACCCAATCATCAGCCGCGAGGACGCCGTGCACCCCGAGCACTCAGCGCTCCTGGCCGACTCGATCGGTCTCGCGCTGCTCGTGGTCCTTGAAACGCTCGCTCCCGACGAACGGCTCGCCTTCGTCCTGCACGACATGTTCGCCGTGCCCTTCGACGAGATCGCGCCCATCGTCGGACGCTCCCCGACGGCGGCCCGGCAACTCGCCAGCCGTGCCCGCCGCCGCGTGAAGGGATCGGGGTCCGTGCCCGACGCCACCCTCGCCCGCCAGCGGGAAGTGGTCGGCGCCTTCCTCGCCGCGGCGCGCGCTGGCGATTTTGACGCCCTGCTGGCCGTCCTCGACCCAGACGTCGTGCGCCACGCCGACCACCGGGTGGTGGCTCCCGGGAGATTGCGGGTGCTGCGCGGTGCGCGTGCGGTGGCCGACGGGGCGCTCGTCCTCTCGCACATCCCCGACGTCCGGCCGGCCATCGTCAATGGAGCCGCGGGACTTGTCGGCCTCGATCACACGGGTCGACTGGTTTCGGTCATCGGCTTCACGGTCGCGCGCGGAAAGATCGTCGAGATAGACGTCTTTCTCGATCCCGCACGCCTCAGTCGCCTCGACGTCTCGGCAATCGAGGGCTGATTCCCCCGACGCGTTCGTATGGACGATCTCACCAAGGCACTCGCCTCGCTCCGGCTCGATGACGAACCACGACGAGTGCGTCGGCGCGCCTGGGTCGCGTCCGTACCGCTCGTCTTCATCGTCGCGGTCGGCACGATCCTCCGGTGGGGACCGGCGACCCTGACGGCGACCGAGGTGGACACCACCACGCCGCGCATCGAGCGCGGCGGAGCGGCGCCGATGGGAAGCCCACTGCTGACCGCGTCCGGCTACATCGTCGCCCGCCGCAAAGCCCTCGTCTCCGCCAACATTCAGGGACGCCTGGCACAGTTGTACGTCGAGGAAGGCAGCCAGGTGCATGAAGGGCAGATCATCGCGCGGCTCGACACCCAGGATGATCACGACGCCCAGGTGTCGCGAGCGCAGGCTGCCGTGCAGCAGGCCGAGGCACAGATCGAGGTCGGACGCGCAGCGGTCCGCCGGGCGAACGCCGACCTGGCCGAGGCGCGGCGTCAGACCGTGATCAACGAGCGGCTCTTGAAGGAACAGATCCTCGCGGTCAACACGCTCGAAGAAAACCGCTCTCGCGTGAAGGTGCTCGAAGCGGTCGTCGACCAGGCGACAGCCGAGGTCACACGAACGGAAGCGGCGCGCGCGCAGGCGCAGGCCGACCTCCGCTGCGCCGAGGCAGAGCGCGCGAACACGGTCATTCGCGCGCCGTTCACCGGCGTCGTCGTGAAGAAGATGGCCGAAGTGGGCGAGAGCGTGGCGCCGATCCCGCCGGGCGTGAACCTTTCGACCTCGTCCGGCGCCATCGTGGCGCTGGCCGACCTCGAGACGCTGGAGGTCGAAGTCGATGTCGCCGAAGCCAACGTCGCACAGCTGACAACGCTGCAGCCGGCGGAAGTGACGGTGGAAGCCTTCCCCGAGAAGCGGTACCGGGCGGAGCTGCGCCAGGTCATTCCGACAGCGGATCGCACGAAAGCGACGGTGACGGTGAAGGTCACGATTCTCGACCGCGACCCGAACCTCAAGCCGGAGATGAGCGCCAAGGCGACGTTCCTCGCGAACGCCGCGCCGGCGACAGCCGACGCGGCGCCCCCCGAACCGAGGATCGTCGTCCCCGCGCGTGCGGTCGTCGTGCGTGACGGCGGGCCCGCGGTGTTTCAGGTCGTGGATGGACGCGCGAAGCGCCTGTCCATCTCGACGGGCCAGGCGCGCCAGGATCAGGTCGTCGTCACGCACGGTCTTGGCGGAGGCGAGACGATCATCCTGAATCCGCCCACCGCGCTGAACGACGGAGATACGGTCGCCGTGAGGCAATAGATCGCGAAGCATGGAGGTTCGCGCCGCGGGATCACCCTGTGGGCCGAACCGTCATGGCTCGCCAGAACGAGGGTCGTCGATGGCCAGCCTGGAAGTTGAGAACCTACGCAAGGTCTACACGCGCGACAGCGAAGACATCGTGGTGCTCGACGGCATGAACCTGACGGTGCCGGACGGAGAGTTCGTCGCGCTGATGGGACCATCCGGGTCGGGCAAGACGACGCTCCTGAACCTCATCGCTGGCATCGATCGCCCCACGTCCGGCCGCGTGAAGGTCGGCGGCACCGACGTCACGCAGCTCTCGGAGAGCGCGCTCGCCCGGTGGCGGAGTCGCCACGTGGGCTTCATCTTCCAGTTCTACAACCTGATTCCGGTGCTCACGGCCCTCGAGAACGTGGAGCTGCCGCTGCTGTTGGCCACCCTCTCGAAGAAGCAGCGACGCGAGCGCGCCCTGACGGCGCTCACGGTCGTCGGGCTCGCGGAGCGCGCCCAGCACTATCCGCGGCAGCTCTCGGGCGGACAGGAGCAACGCGTGGCGATCGCGCGAGCGATCGTGACCGATCCTGGCGTGCTGGTGGCCGACGAGCCCACCGGCGACCTCGACGCGAAAAGCGCCGAGGACATCCTGACGCTCATGGAGACGCTCAACCGAGCGTTCACGAAGACGATCGTCATGGTGACACATGACCCGCGCGCCGCGGCGCGCGCGCACGTCGAACGCCATCTCGACAAGGGCGTGCTCGCCACCACGGCCTGACGACACGTCGTCGGCGTTCCGCAGTCCTGCGCACGATGAAATATCTCCCGTACGTCCTCAAGCATCTGCGGCGGAACTGGATTCGCACGGCCAGCACGCTCGCGGGGCTCGCACTCTGCATTTTCCTGATCTGCGTACTCCAGACCGTGCTCGAATCCATCCGCCAGACGACGGAGGCGGCGGACCCATCGCGCCTGGTGACGCGGCATGCGGTGAGCCTGAACTTCCGCTTGCCGCTGTCCTACGAGCCGCGCATCCAGGCGCTGCCCGGCGTCAGGCACGTCGCCATCTCGACGTGGTTCGGCGGTGTCTACCGCGATCTGAAGGACTACTTCCCCAACTTCGCCGTCGAGTCCGAGGAGTACTTCGCGATGTACCCGGAGTACCGGATCGACGCCGCGCAGTACACCGACTACCTGCGGGACATGCAGGGCGTGCTCATCGGGAGCGACGTTGCCGCCAAGTACAATGTCACGATCGGCGATCAGTTTCAGATGGAGAGCATCATGCCGCCCTATCGCGTGCACGGGCCGCTGACGTTCAACGTCCGCGGCATCTACGGTGCGCAGCCCGGCCAGGAGTCGCGCGTGAACCTCGGGATGGCGTTCTTTCACTGGAAATACCTGTACGAGACGATCAAGGACAGCGCCGGCGCCTACGCCGGCGCGAACATGTACGTCGTCCAGGCCACCGACCCCGGCCAGACGACGGCCGTCGGGCGCGCGATCGACGCCAACTTCGAGAACAGCGACGTGCAGACGAAGACGGAAACCGAGGGGGCGTTTCGGGCGGGATTCATCGCGCTCGCCGGCAACCTGACCGGCCTGCTCAACACGGTCGGCATGGCCGTCGCGTTCACCATCCTGCTCGTCACGGCCAACACCATGAGCATGGCCGTCCGCGAGCGCCGCACCGAGATCGCCGTGCTCAAGACGCTGGGATTCAGCGGCGGGCTCGTCATGGCGCTGGTCATCGCCGAGGCACTCGCCATCGGGATTGTCGGCGGCGGCATCGGCGTGCTGCTCGCGCAGGCCCTCGTCGGCAGTGCCGCGCGGCTGCCGTTCATGGGATTCGTGCTCGGCAACTTCCCGGCGTTGTCGGTCTCGCCGCTGGTCGCGGGCGTGACCTTCGCGCTAGCGGTCGCGCTGGGCGGCGCTGCCGGATTCATCCCGGCGTTCGCCGCCTATCGAGCGCGGATTACTGACATGCTGCGCCACGCGTAGGTGGTCGGTGGTCCGGCCAGGGACCACGGATCAGAGATCAGCAACCGAGGGTTCAGGATGGCTCTGCCTCTGTCCTACAACATCCGCAGCCTCTATGTCCGACGGAAGATGACCGCGCTCGCGGTCGGCGGCATCGCGCTCGTGATTGCCGTGGTCATCGTGCTCATCGCGATGGCGAACGGTTTCCGCGTCGCGCTCAGCGCGACCGGCTCGACGACGAATGCCATCGTGACCCAGCGCGGCTCGAGCTCGGAGCTCACGTCGAGTATCGGCCGCGACAGCATGCACGCGCTCACCGACGATGCCCGCGTCGCGCGCGATGCGAACAATCGTGCGCTCGCCTCCCCCGAGCTCGTGGCGGTCGCCAACTTGCGGCGCAAGGACGGCAAGGACGTCAATACCACCGTGCGCGGCGTCTCACCGATGGCCTTTGCCGTCCGCCAGGGCATCTCGGTCACCGACGGCCGGACCTTTCAGCCCGGGCTGTACGAAGTGATCGTCGGCCGTCAGGTCTTCGAGCGGATGGACGGCATGGCGATCGGCCGCTCGTTCAAGCTGCAGCGACGCGACTTTGCGATCGTTGGGGTCTTCGACGCCGCCGACAGCGGCTTCGAGAGCGAGATCTGGGGCGACGTCGATGTGATGGGTCCGGCGCTCAACCGCGAAGGCTATCAGTCGGTCACGCTCCGGATGCGGGATGCATCGCAGATCGGCGCGTTCAACGCCGACCTCGAACGCACCCCCCGGATGCAGGTGCAGGCGAAGGAGGAGCGGCAGTACTATGAGGATCAGTCCGGGATGGTCGCGGGCCAGCTCATCGGACTCGCGGGATTCGTCGCGGTCGTCATGGGCATCGGCGCCGCCTTCGGCGCGATGAACACCATGTATGCGCTGGTCGCGACGCGCACGCGCGAGATCGGCACCTTGCGCGTGCTGGGCTTCTCGCGCGGCAGCATTCTCGCGACCTTCGTCCTCGAATCGACGTTCCTGGCCATGGTCGGCGGCGCGATCGGCTGTCTCATCGCCCTGCCGGCCAACGGGATGACCTCGGCCGCCGGCGGTCCGAATTTCGCGGAGGTCGCGTTCGCCTTCCGGATCAGCGGCGCGTCACTGGTCATCGGGATGGCGCTGGCCGTCGTGATGGGCATCGCCGGCGGCATCCTCCCAGCCGTCCGCGCCGCGCGGCTTCCGATTACCTCAGCATTGCGCGACGCCTAGACTCCCGAGGGGCACCCCGTGCGGCCGCCGGGCCACTGAATGGAGGCCGGTCTCAGCTCCGGCTGCCCTGCGCTGCCGGGTACATGAACGAATACACCTCGACCGGCGGCTGCTGCGGGCCGGCGTGCTCGAGCACGGCGAAGCGGGCGCGGCCGTCGCGCAGGAAATCGATCTCCATGAAGCCCGGATGCGCGCCGTTGGAGTGGGCGAATAGCGTGTGGCTGTTGCTTCCCACTTCCGACGCGCGGCCGCTCGAGCCCAGGCCGCTCACGAGCATGAACGGCGGGCCGAAATCGGACGAGAAGACCTGCAGCCCGTGATCGTGCCCGGCGACGTACGCCAGCGGCCCGGCGCCCTTCTCGGCCGCTTCGCGCATCGGCGCCATCAGTGACGTCCGCATCCAGCGGTTCTGGTCGTTGGGCATGTCCTGCGCGCTGGGCGAGCAGCACGCGCGCAGGCCCACCATGGCCGAGCCGACGATCGGGATCGGCAGCCACTCGATGTAGAACGGCACGTAGTAGCGGACCATGCGCAGCGGAAAGAGGTTCGTCCACGGCTCGACGAATCCTCCGTGGGCACCGCGCGACATCAACGGATGGTGCGCCGCCACCACGCTCTTCCGGCCGTCGCGCGCCACGTGCTCCAACTCGTCGAGCAGCGCCTGCTGGATGGCCTCCGCGGTGACGTACGGACAGTGGGTGGGGTTGTTCGCCGGCGTCGGCTTCTCTTCCTCGGTGGCGTTCAGCCACCACTCGGTGTCGAGCGCGATCAGGTCGGCCGCGGCCTGCAGTGGAATGCGCACCGGCCCCGGACAGCCGCCCGGAGGCTGCATCGAGACGTCGAGGCCCTCATCCGTGTGCAACTGCCGGATGTAGGCCTCCTGCGCGAGGACGCGCTTCCATCCGCCGGCGTTCGATTGGTCCCAGTCGTGGTTGCCGGGGAGGAAGATCGCGCGGGCGCCGTTGCCGCGCACGACCGCCGCCTGCGCGCGGATGATGCGCTCGGCCTCCTGGCGCGTCTGGAAAATGTCCGAGACCAACGTCTCCGCGGCGGTGACCGCGGCCTCGGCCGCCGCGTTCGGTGTCGGCGCCGGCTCGGGCATGCCGCGCTCGTAGATATTGTCGCCGAGGAACACGACGGTGGTGCGCTTCGGCAGCCGGTTCACCTCCTGCGCCAGCGCCTCGAGCGCCGGCTCGCCCTTGGGATCGGGCTCGCCGGCGTCGCCGATCAGCAGCAGACGCGCCAACACGTCCTCGTCGGCGTCGAGCGCCGCGGCCAGGCCGCTACCGGCGCCGTAGTAGGGGTCGACGTGCGAGCACCCGGCGGACGCGACCAGGACAGCCAGCAGCAGCAGGAGAACGCCGCGCTCCCGCGCCGCGCGGATCAAAAGGCCTGCTCCTTGCCGTCGTCGACGTCGGCGAGTATCGCGCGCAGGCGTTGGTTCATCTCGTCGATCTCGCTCCGCGTCAGGCCGATCTGGATGCCGTCGCCAACGGTTCGCTGGCCCTCGGTGATGTCCACTCCGGGCGTCGCCGCCACCAGCCGCAGGATCCCGTCGGCGTCGGGCTGCAGCTCGGCCAACACCCCGAGCGCCGCCACGTCGGCGGGCGTGACATGCTTCAGACGGTCCACCGACTTCCGCGGCAAGCCGCCCACCACGATGTGGTCGAAGTGCCACGTGAGGAAGTTGTACACCTCGCCGCCCAGGATGATGCCGTTGTCGATCGAGAACATCTGCGGATTGTGTTCGTCCGTCGATATCAGGAAATTGCTCGCCCGCCGATCCTTGTGCTCGATGAGATCGGTGAGGATGTTGAGGTTGGCGAAGTGATAGGCGAAGCGCGGATCGCTGGAGAAGCGCGCCGGGTCCCACGTCGTCTCGGGCTCGCGCACGTTGCTCAGCCAGGCCGAGAGCGTCCCATAGACGCAGCGCGCGTGCGGCAGGTTGGCCTCGGGCTCGGGATCCACGGGGCCGTAGGTGTCGAACGGAATGCAGCGCACGGCCACCGGCGGCACCAGATAGTCCTCGGGGTCGAGAAAGAGCTGCTGCACGCGATACGCGGCCAGCTCCTTGCGTGGCGAGTTGTTCCAGCCCTCACCCCCGTTCGCCGCCGCCTTCCACTTCACATCGACCCTGGTGCCGTCGGCGAAGGCCAGCGTCAGCTTCTCCGTCGTCATGATCCCGCCGTGGGTGTGGCCGACATCGACGATGTTGAACGGCTCCCGTTCGAGGCGGCGCTGGAGCTCCGGCGCCGGCAGCGGAATATTGCCGTTGGGCCCGCTCGGCTGCCCGCGCGACGGTTGTGCGGCGAGGGCGAACAGGATCGTCAGGACGGGCAACAGACGGGCGACGGTCATTGTGGGACCTCCAGCGCTCAAGCGCGCGCGGTGTCGGACGGCGGCGTGAAGGCGGCGACGAGCCCCGGCTCGAGCCGCAGCAGATGGCGCGCGGCGGCGGCCAGCACCGCGCGCGCGACGTGAAAGTGGTCTTCCGCCGCGTCCCAGATCGCCTGCGGATCGAGCGCCAGCACCGCCGCGGGCCCCGCACACGCGGCAGAGTACGCGTACGGGACACCGACCAGTGCTTCGTTCTCCCCGAGGACTGTTCCGACGCCGGCGCTGAAGGATGCGCCGTCCGGTGCGGTGCCGACGACGACGCCATCGGCCACGACGAAGAGGCGCTCGGCCGCGGCGCCCGCGGCGAAGAGCGAGTCGCCCGCAGCCAGGCGGGCGGCCGGCTCGTCGCGCAGCAGGGTCGCCAGCACCGCGACGCCGAAGGCGCGCAACATCGGGGCACGATGCAGGACCAGCATCCGCTCGACGAACTGATCGAGATCGGCCGGCGGCCCCGGGGGGGCCTCGAGCGGTCCCGCCGGCGTCCAGTCGTTGCGCGCCTGCTGATGCGCGGCGATGGCGCGGCCGAGCGCGTGACGGATCTGCACCACCAGTGCGAACTCCTCCTCGAGCAGGTCGAGCACCCTCGCGCCGTCGAGGGTGAGCAGCGTGACGTCGCTCTCGGCCACCAGGCCGGCGCGGAGCTCGCGGCCCGCGAGCAGCTCGACCAACCCGATCACGCTCGGCGCTTCGACGACGGTCTGCGCGCCGTCGGCGCCGCGGACGATCAGGTGGCCCTCGGCAAGTAGCCGGACGCGGCGCAGCGGCCCGCCGAACGGCCGCACGGTGCGACCCGCCGAAGCGATCTCCTCCCCCGCCAGCCGCGCCAGTGCCGCCACCTGCCCGGCGCGCAGCGCGGTGAAGGGCACCACGCCGCGCAACCACAGCGCGCGTTCGACCGGACCGATCGTGTCCGGCGTCGGGGTCATCGGCTCCCGGCTCCCGCGGCCGCCCAACCCAGCATGTCGTCCACCGGCGCCTCACCGGTCGGGTCGGTTGCCGCACTGTTCGGCGCCGACGCGTGCGCCACGGCGCCCCGTCCCCAGCTGCGGAACCAGTTGGTCGAGATATCGAACGCATGGCGCTCGCGCTCCAGCAGTCCGAGCTCGACGGCATGGTAGCTGGCGAGCGCCGCCACCGCGTCGCTGCGATGCCCGGCGAGCTCGAGCAGCAGGCGATCGTAGTCGATGTCGGTCGGCGTGTAGTACGCCTCGCCGCTCGCCAGGCGCTCGGACGCGGGCGCCTCATCGACGAGCGCCAACACGGCGCCGCGCCGGCGGGTCGGGAGCACCTGCTCGAGCAACTCGCGAGCCGCGGCCCGTGTCGATTCATCCTCACTGTGCACGCTGTCGTAGAGCTGGGCGAAGTCCTCGTCCGGCGCGCGCAGGCTGAGCACGCGAAACAACCGCTCGACGGCGAAGGTCTGCCGCTGCCCGAGGAGCTCGAGCAGCAATCGGTGGCCGACCGTGCGCCGTCGCGCCTCGGCTTCCGCGCCGGCGCTGAGCACCGCGAGCCAGTGCAGGTTCGGGAAGGCCTTGGCGAGATGGTCGTCGACGATCGTCTCCAGCACCGCGGGGTCGAGCCGCAGACCCGACACGTCGGTCGTCAGGCGGCCCAGCGCGCGGAGGATCTTGTAGCGGAGCATTCCGCCCGGCTCGACGCACAGGCGCTGCACCAGCGTATCGGCGGCGCGCTGGTGGCCGAAGAGGGCGATCGCGCGCGGCACGTGGACGCGCAGCGCGTACGCGGCGTCCGCGTCCGCCAGCACCGATGCCAGTCGCTCCAATGCGGGATCGCCGTAGGCGATCAGGGTGCGCCCGGCGGCGGCGCGTAGCGCGCGCACGCCCAGCAGCTCGACCAGCAGCGGCAGATGGGTTGGGTCGCGGAGCGCGCCCATCGCCAGCACCGCCTCGCGCCGGACATTGATATCGTCGCCCGCCGCGAGCTCCGCGAGCAGCGGCGCGAATTCGGGCCGCGGCATGTCGCGCAGCGCCCGCGCGACATGGGGACGCGGGTCGTCGGGCCCGCCCGCCTCCTGCGGCCAGCGCGCCCGCACCTCGTCCACCGTCGCGCCCGACGCGACCAGCGCGGTCGAGGCGACGATCGGACACGCGGCGCCCGCCGCGCGGCGCAACGGCTCGGCGTCCGGTTGCACGGCCGCCCAGGCGCGTGTCGCGGCGGCACGCACCGCGCCGTCGGCGTGGCCGATGAGCCGCGGCGCGAAGGAGGCGACGTCGGCGCGGCCGACGGCGGCGAACAGCTCGAGCGCGCGGCCGACGACGGCTGGCGAGGGATGATAGAGGATCAGCGCCGGAACGACGTGCGTCCGGCCCGTGGCGCCGAGCAGATCGAGGGCGGCCCGGACGCGCGCCTCGTCGGGGCTGTTGAGCGCCGCCAGCAGCGTCTCGAGCGACGCCATGTCGAGCTCCGGGAACTCGAGGCGGATGTCCGCCGATGCATCGTTGAGCGTCTCGCGGAACAGGCGCAGGTACGGCGTGCGGAGCGCGCGGACGAGCCAGATCCATCCGATGGCACACACCACCACCGCGCCGCCGATCCAGCGGGTCGCATCACTGACCGCCAGGCACCCGAGGATCAGCAGTGAGCCCAGCGCCTGTCCGCCGCGCTGCGCCAGCAGGTCGCTGATCTCCTTGACCGCCCCACGCAGGCGCGGCGCCAACGGCACGTACAGAAGCTCGCTGGCGGTCTTGTGCAGCGACCAGCGCAGCGAGCCGTCGACGCCGCGCAGCACCAGCGCCGCCGGGAACGCGCCGCCGAGCGCCAAGAATGCCCCGCCGATGGCCAGGCACACCGGCCGCACCGCCAGCGCGCCCGGCGCGCCGAGCCACCGGACCGCGGGCGCCACGGCGACCAGCAACAGCACCAGCGCGCTGAGGTCGAAGGCGAAGTAAGCGGTCGCCAGGAAGGTGCCGAGCTGCGGCCCGGGGACCGCGTGCGACACCGCGCTCTTGAAGACGAAGTCCGCCAGCGTGACGGCCACGCTCGCCAGCAGCAGCAACAGCGCCAACTGGCGTACGTAGGGATGCCGCACGGCCAGCGCGAGGTTCTGCGCCCGTCGCTCGCCGTCCTCGGGCAGCGGCGTGCCGCGTCCGAGACCGCCGCCGGCCTCGACCGGCACTGGTACCCACCACCACGCCGCGGTCACACCGGCGCTGAGCAGGAAGACGATCGCGCTCGACGCCAGCAGCGCGCGCGGACCGAAACGCGCCGCCAGCACGCCGCCGCCGCCGAAGCCCACCAGGCTGCCGGCCACCGCGCCCGACGCGACGAGCGGAAAGAGCCGCTTGGCCTGGGCGACCGTGAGGCGATTGCCGAGAATCAGCCAGAAGCGCGTGAGGATCACGGCCGCCGCCATGCCGCCCCAGATGTAGAGCGCGTAGAACATGCTCCGCTGCGAGTTCCATGGCAGCAGGAAGGCCGCGGTGCCGAGCGCCGCGGCGGCCTGCATCACCCCCAGCGTGCGACGGCTCGTCCGCTCGCCCCGCGGCCGACTGAGGATCGGGCCGCCGACCACCGCCAGCACCGCGATCACCAGGTAGAGCCACGGCAGTCGGCTGGGCGGGATGTTGGTCAGGAACAACGTGTCGCGCGCGGTTTCCAACTGCGCGTGCGCCGCCATGACGAGAAACGCCGTGCCGAGTGCGGCGGCGACCTCGCGCCCTTCGCCTGGGCGAACTCGCGCCGCGAGGGAGGTCATGCCGGGCGCGGCACGGGTGCCGGGACGCGACCGGCGGGCAACGCGGCGCGGCCGCCGGGCGCATCCGCTGCCGGCGCGGCGTCGGCGAAGGCGCGGCCGGCGCGCAGCGCCACCATCGCCCACGCGCCGACGACCGCGGCGCTGATCACGCCCAGCCGATGCACGGCATCGCTGCCCGGCAGCCACCACGCCATCGCGGCGAGGATGACGAGCGAGCTCACCGCTTTGGCGAGGCGCATGAGGAACATGTCGATGAACGCTTTCGCCTGATACTTGGTGGCCTCGTCGGTCGGCGTGTAGAGGACTTCCTTGGTCGTCTGGTTGAGCGAGTAGCCGAGGGCCGCGTCGGCGAAGAAGGTCGCGGCGACGACCACGAAGAGCGGTTCGACGAGGAAGCCCATGCTGCCGAGACCGAGCACGAGCGGCAGCACCAGCAGGCCGACGCGCGGGCCCCAGCGGCGCAGGATCCAGCTCGTCAGGGCGAGCTGCGATCAGCAACGACACCCCGCTCGACGCGGTGCTGAAGCGGCCGAGGAACGCCGCCATCGTCGCGTCGGAGTGGTACCGGCCCGCGACCGCGGTGTTGAACTGGTAGTCGATGATGTTCGAGACGATCTCGTACGCGAACACCAGGCCGGCGATCGACAGGAGATACGACGAGCTGAACGTCAGGCGGGCGCCGGCGAGCGCCTCGCGTATGGTCGCGCGCGGCGCGGCCTCGGTCCGGACGAGCGGCGCATCATGCGCCAACCACCACGCCAACGCCGCGATCGCCGCCAGGAGCGCCGCACACACGAGCAGCAGGTTGGGGGCGCCGAGCGCCTCGACGCTCCATCCGGTCACGGCGCTGCCGACCACGCCGCCGACGATGCCGCCGGCGCCGACGAATCCGTAGGTGCGGCGCGCCTCGTCCGGCGTCGTCAGATCGTTGGCGAAGCTCCAGAAGAGCGCCACCAGCACCGAGTTGAAGATGTCGACGTAGAAGAAGAACGCGTAGGGCGTCCACTGCGCGCCCGCGCCCGTGCGCAACAGCCACCAGAACCCGACGGACGTCGCGATGAACGTCGCCGTGCACCAGTAGACCAGCGTCTCGTCGTCGATACCGCGCCGCGAGGCTCGAATAGACGAGCATCACGGGCAGGACGAGCAGCGCGGTGCCGAGCTTCACCAGCGGCAACGCCTGCGGACCGAGCTCGGTCAGGAGCTTCGAGGTGCGAATCGGCTTCTGGATCCAGAACGCCGCAATCACCAGAAAAAAGAAGGCGAACAGGCCGATGGCACGTCGCCGCGCGCCGGATGAGCTCGCCCCCGCCTGCATGCCGCGGCAGGAGCAAGGCACGCGCCAGCTCCGAACGACTCGCGCAACTCACCGACGGTGTGTCAGACCGGTACGCTCCTGCAAAAGTTGCACTTGGCGGGCAAATCCTGCCATTTGCCGCATCGGCCTACCTACCGGACGGGCGGGTGCGGCAATCGAACCCTGGCCGGCGCCGCCACCCAACGGCGCCGACGGGGCGGCGCCTCCCAGCTCAGATCCGCCGCGTGAAGTGGCGCACGCTACCACTTCAGTTCGGGAAGCTCCGCGAACACCTTGCGGACACCATCCCGCCACTCGTCGCTGAGCGCGGTGAAGTAGGCGTCGCCCTGGTCGAAGCGGCGCCGCATGCGGATCGCCAGGCTGTCGCGCTCGTAGCAGACCAGATCGATGGGCATGCCCACGGACAGGTTGCTGCGCATGGTCGAGTCGAACGACACGAGCACGCACTTGGTGGCGTCGGCGAGCGTGGTGTCGGGGGCGATCACGCGATCGATGATCGGCTTGCCGTACTTGGCCTCGCCGGTCTGCAGGAACGGCGTCTCCGGGCCCGCCTCGATGAAGTTGCCCTCGGCGTAGATGCGAAACAGGCGCGGCGGCTCGCCCTTGATCTGTCCACCGATGATGAACGAGGCGTTGAACGCGATCGGACCGTCCTCCAGGAACGGCGCGTCGCGCCGCTCGATGTCGCGCACGGCGTCCGACACCAGCGACCGCCACGTCGAACATGGTGCGCGCCGTCCACAGGTTCGGCGGTCCGTCCGGTCGACGTCGCTGCGCTGCTTCAGCACGTTGATCACGGCTTGCGTGCCGGCGAGGTTGCCGGAGCTGAGCAGGACGAGGACGCGATCGCCGGCGCGCTCGAACACGGTCATCTTGCAGAACTTCGCGAAGTTGTCGACGCCGGCGTTGGTGCGCGAGTCCGACGCGAGGACGATGCCGTCATTCAGCAAGATGCCGACACAGTACGTCATCGCCTGGCGGTCCATCGCCGGATCGCGGTGCCCGGGCTCAGGCATGTCAGTACGCCGTGATCTCATCCGTCCACACCTTGAAGCTCTCCAGCGTCGATGGCCCGAAACTGGTCGTCAGCGCGACGTCCGCCGCGTCGCGGCCCCTGCGCGATCAGCATCCGGCCGATGCGCGGCGTGTTGTTGCGCGGATCGAAGGTGTACCACCCGTCGCCGAGATAGGCCTCGAACCAGGCCGCGAAGTCCATCGGCGCATAGGGCGGCGGCATGCCGATGTCGCCGAGGTAGCCCGTGCAGTAGCGCGCCGGGAATGTTCATGCAGCGGCAGAGCGTGACCGCGAGATGGGCGAAGTCGCGACAGACGCCCTGGCGATCCTGGAAGACCTGGAACGCGGTCTTGGTCGGGCTCGACAGCCCATAGCCGAACTTGATGTGTCGATGCACGAAATCGCAGATCGCCTGGACGCGCTTCCAGCCCGTCGGCGCCGACCCGAACATGCTTCCACGCGGTCTCCGACAACAGGTCGGTCTCGCAATATCGGCTGCCGAGCAGGAAGAGCAGCGTCTCCTCGGGAAGCGCATCGACCGGGCGCTGCTCGAGCCACGGCAGCACGGGGTCGGGCTGGCCCGAGTCGGCGACGACCGCTTCGCTGCTCAGCCGGAGCTTTCCCGCTGGCGCGACGATGCGGCTGCACCAGTTGCCGAAGGAGTCGCGATACGCCCTGCTGCGGAACGGACGGCGTGAGCAGAGGTGATCGGGTTTGATGAGGTCCGAGACGCGGCTGTAGTGCACGCTCAGGGTGACGATCATCGGGGTCGGTTGCGGGCACTTATACACCAGCTCGTAGCCTACGCGGATGCGCAACGGACGGGATTCGCTTGTCGACGGGACGGCGCTCATGCCTCAAGCTAACATGCGCTGACTCCGTCGGGACCCCCGGGGCTGCGAAAAAGGAATCACGACGCCGCCAGGTGCGCGAGCGCTTCCTCCAGCACGTCGCCGAGGCGATCGGCCCACCACTGCGTGTCGCGGCCGCTGGCGAGTCGATCCTGGCGGATCTCGAGCTCGACGTGTGGGAGACCGCGCTGCTCGCCATGCACGACGATGGTGAAGTCGGTCGCGTCGCTCACCGCGTACGGCTCGTTGTCCCCGACGACGAGCGCGGCATCGCGGCGCAACCCGTCTCGTACCAACCACCCGAGCCGCGGATCGCGGCCGTAGAGCACGCCGGCGTGCCAGGGCCGCGGCGTGCCCTTGTAGACCGGCGTGAAGCTGTGCAGCGCGACCAGCACGCTCGGGCGACCCTGCGCGGCGCGCGCATCGAGCTCGGCGCGGATGCGTTGGTGGTACGGCTCGAACAACTCCTCGACCCGTCGACGCACCTCGCGCGGCGGGAGCCCGTCGTTGGCGGCGATGCGCGTGTGCTCGGACAACGTGGCGATCGAATCCGCCGCGCCGGGCGGGCGGTTCGCGTCGATCACCAGGCGCGAGTAGTTGTGCGCGATCGCGCACGCGTCGAGACGGGCGGCGAGTCGCCGCCCCAGCTCGGCCACGCCGAGGTCCCATGCCACGTGCGTGGCGAGCTCGCGCTCGGACAGCCCCAGGCTGCCGAGCGCGCGGGGAATGGCCCGGCCGGCGTGATCGCACGTGAGCACGAACGGCGCGCGGCCGTCGGCCCGCTCCACCGTGAACACGGGCGGGTCGTCCGCCCCCAGCAGTGGCTCGCCGCCCTCCCCTGGGGCTTCTGCGGTCAATTCTTCGTTCTTCTTTCAGCTTCGAGACGGCCGGTCTGCGCCTCGGAGTGATCCACGAAGCGCATCGCCGCGGCGATCGCGTGATGGCCGGCGCGCTCGGCGATGAGGCGGTGCATCGCCTGGGCGACGCGCCGGTAGGCCGGGTGACCCTGCGGCGTCGATCGCAGCTCGATCAGGTGCATCGCTTCGCGGGCGTTGCACTCGAGGTAGAAGCGGACGCGGTGCGCCATCGGCAGGACGTAGGCGGCGACGTCGGGCTGGCCGGCCGCCGCGATGGCGCCGTGCAGCGCCGCCGCCTCGCCCATCAGCGCCCGCCACGCCGGCGCGACGCCGATCGCCTCGACGATCTCCGGCACGAGGTAGCCGAGGTCGGGAGAGAGGCGTTGCCATTCGAGCGTGCACAGGCGGTGGCGTTGCAGATCGCGGAACGCGCCGTAGTCGGCGACGATGTCGAAGCGGTAGACGGCCCGCTCGAAGGCGCGGCCCGGCTTGTGGCGGCGGTTCTGGCGCTCGCCGACGTAGGCGCGGAGCACGGCGGCGCGCTGGCCGGGGTCGAGCCGCCGCGCCGCCGCCTGGAGCTGCGCGTCGGGCAACGTCGACGCCGCGTACAGCGCCGCCGCCACGACCTTCACCTCGCCGTCGGGATCGAAGTCGGTCAGCGTCACCGCGTCGCCGGGCTCGGCGGCCGCACCGCCGAGCAGATCGGCCGCGACCGCCGCCGTCGCGTCGCGCGTCGCGCGCAGGTAGGTCGTCCACACGCCGCCCCGCTCGGGGCGGTCGACGCGCGTGAGGAACGCCGGAATGACCTGATCGAGCTCGCGCTTCATCGCCTCGGCGCAGGCGCGCGCCTCGGCCAGCGGATGGGCGCGCAGATGCAGGAGCAGCGATTCGTACCCCTGGCCGGTGCCGAAGATGCCGACGTTCGAGCGCGTCGCCGCCGGCAGGAGGCCGCGCAGCGCGTCGAGCGCCTGGGCGCGGATCGTCGCGTTGTGCGCCGCGGCGCCGACGCCCTCGGGGCGCGGCAGCCGCGCCTCGCAGTGCGCGATCGCCGCCGGCAGCGCGCCGGCGTAGGTCTCGAAGCAGCGGTCGAGTAAGTCGACGTAGCGGCCGCGCAGCGGCGAGCCATCGAGCTCGGACGGGACGACGTAGCGCCACCGCCCGCCGTCGCGCTGGGTGTACGGGATGTAGCGCGTCGACTGTTCGAGGTACGCCATCAGGCGACCCCACTCGAGCGCCTTGGTGAGGAGGTTCGAGGCGCCCTCGACGGCGACGTGCGCGCCGCCCAGCTGCGAGACGGAGTCGTCGCCGTACTCGGCGAGCACGCGCTGGAAGAGCTGCTCCGACCGCCGCACGCCGACCGACGTCTCGCCGATCCCACCGCCGGCGGTATCGAGGAACTCGTCGAGGAAGAGGCGGCGGAGCGACTTCGGCGAGCGCGAGTAACGCGCGAACAGCGCCGCCTTCACCACCTCCGGCAGGTTGTGGAGCGCGAAGACCGGGCCGTCGAGATTCGTGAAGTACGGCTCCAGCGCGCGCCGCTCATCGGCGCTGAAGGTCTCGACGGCGACCGGCTCAGGCATCGGGATCGAGCAGGTGGAAGACCAGGCCCGTCTGTAGCTTGGGGAAGAAGTACGTCGACTTCTGCGGCATCACCTGGCCGGCGAGGCAGGCCTCGGCCACCTCGCTCATCTTCGGCCGGCGCAGCAGGAAGGCGGCGCTGACGCCGTCGCCCTCGACCGATTGGAGCGCGTGGCGATCGTCGTGGGTGTAGAGCAGCTCGCCGTCCTGGCCGGCGCGGACGCCGTCGATGCCGAGCACGTGGCCGAGCAGGAAGAGGTCGAGCACGGTGACGTCGAGATGGCGGATGATCGGGTCGATCGACGGCAGCGCCCGGTCGACGGCGCCGAGATCCTTGAGATGGAGGACGCCGGTCTTCGTCGGCGTCCGCACCCCGATGCAGCCCGGCTCGCGCGCCGCGGCCAGGCGCGCCAGCACGGTCGCGGCGTCGGCCTCCTCGAACGTGAAGTGGGCGGCCGCCGTCGAGAGTGCCGCGTCGCCGAAGGCGCCGCGCCAGAGGCGATGGGTCGGCAGCACCACGAGGCCCGGATCGTCCATCGAGCACAGGTACATGAGCATGAAGTTGTGCGGCGCGTCGGGATCGGTATCGCCGGCGGCGCGGCGCTCCTCGCGGTAGGTCAGCGCGGTCTCGTAGCGGTGGTGGCCGTCGGCGATGAAGAGCTTGGTCTCGCGCAGGCCTGCGGTGATCGCCGCGATGGTCGCCGCATCGGTCAGCCGCCAGACGCGATGGCGCTGGCCGCCGTCCTCGACGTCGATCCACGGCGCCGTCGCCGCGGCCACGGCGCGCGCCGGCGCGGCCGCCTCGGCGCGATTGGGATAGACGCCGAAGATCGGGCTGAGGTTGGTGCGGCTGGCGTGCATCAGCTTCAATCGGTCCGCCTTGGCGCTCGCGAAGGTGCGCTCGTGCGGGAGGATGTTGCCGGCGCTGAACGGCTGCAGGCGGACCGCGGTCAACAGACCGCTGCGCTGGTGGCGGGTGCCGTCGGCGAGGGCGAAGTCCTGCACGTACCAGTAGAGGGCCGGCTCGCGATCCTGGACCAGGGCGCCCTTGGCACGCCAGTCCTCGAGCGCCGCCGCGGCGGCCGCGTAGCGATCAGGCGACTTGTTGAGGATCAGCCGCACGACGTTGAGCGGACTGCGCGCATAGAGCCGATCGAGCTCGGCGGCGTCGATGACGTCGTACGGCGGCGCGATCACGTCGGCGAGCGGGCCGGCGACCTTGGGATCGTAGTGGAGTGCGCGGAACGGTCGAAAGTCGATCATCGGTCGACACCCAATGTTTTCACCGCAGTCGGGATCCGCGGCCGACGAGACATGTGCATTGTTGATCGCGAGCCGCCGGAGGTGAGGGCGAGCGACTTCACCGCAGAGACGCGGAGACGCGAGTTGGACGTGCTGGCGTGAGTCATCTCGCGTCTCCGCGTCTCTGCGGTGAAAGTCCTTCACAGCTTCGCCTGCAGCTTGGCATCCTTCTCCGCCACCTTCGCCGCCATGTCCTGCTTGAACTGCTCGAGCCTGTTCGGCCAGCTCCGCGTCGCCGACGGCGAGGATCTGCGCCGCCAGGATGCCGGCGTTCTCGGCGCCGCCGACGGCGACCGTCGCGACCGGGATGCCGCTCGGCATCTGCACGGTCGAGAGCAGCGCGTCGAGGCCGTTCAGGCTGGTGGCGTTCATCGGCACGCCGATCACCGGCCGCGTCGTGTGCGCCGCGACCACGCCGGCGAGATGCGCGGCGGCGCCGGCGGCGGCGATGAACACCGCGATGCCGCGGCCGGGCGCGGCGGCGACGTATTCGCATCACCCGCGCCGGCGTGCGGTGCGCCGACATGACATGCACCTCGCAGCCGACGCCGAAGGCCTTCAGCCGCTCCACCGCGCCCTTCATGACATCCCAGTCGCTGTCGCTGCCCATGAGAATCGCCACTCGTGCCGTGCTCGTCGTCATCGCTCCCGCTCCATGGCGCGATGGCCGATGTCGCGCCGACAGTGCATGCCGTCCCAGTTGATCCGATCCACTGCCGCTATAGGCCTCGGCCGACCGCCGCGGTCACGTCGCCGCCCAGAGCGGTGACGCCGAGCACGCGGCCGCCGGTGGTCACCACCTGCCCGTCGCGCCGTGCCGTACCGGCGTGGAAGACCATGCCGTCGCGCCAGTCGCGCAACGTCTCCAGCCCGCTGATCACCTTGCCGCGCTCGTAGTTGCCCGGGTAGCCCTCGGCCGCGAGGACGACGCACACCGCCGGCGCGCGGATCCCAGGTCAGGCGCGTCCCGGCCAGGCGGCCGCGCGCCGCGGCGTCCATCACCGCCGCCAGATCGCCGGTGAAGCGCATGAGCAGCGCCTGGCACTCGGGATCGCCGAAGCGACAGTTGAACTCCAGCACCTTGGGACCGTCGGCGGCGATCATCAGGCCGGCGTAGAGCACGCCGGTGTAGACGATCTTGCGCTCGGCGAGCGCCGCGCACCACCGGCTCCATGATCTCGCGTCATGATGCGCGTCGTGCAGCGCCGGCGTGAGCACCGGCGCCGGCGAGTAGGCGCCCATGCCGCCGGTGTTGGGGCCCGTGTCGCCGTCGAAGGCGCGCTTGTGATCCTGCGACGAGGCGAGCGGCAACACGGTCTCGCCGTCGGTGAGCGCCATGAAGGAGACCTCCTCGCCGTCGAGGAACTCCTCGATCACGACGCGATCGCCCGGCTTCGCCGAACGTGCGCCAGCGCATGATCTCGTCGATCGCCTTCTCCGCCTCGGCGACCGTCTCGCAGATCAGGACGCCCTTGCCCGCCGCCAGGCCGTCGGCCTTGACGACGATCGGCGCCCCGACCTCGTGGACGTAGCGCAGCGCCTCGTCGGGATCGGTGAAGCTGGAGAAGAAGCCGGTCGGCACCTTGGCGCGCCGCATCAGGTCCTTGGTGAACGTCTTGCTGCCCTCGAGCTGCGCCGCCGCGCGCGTCGGGCCGAAGCCGCGCAGCCCCGGCGTCGCGCAGCGCGTCGACCACGCCCAGCGTCAGCGGCAGCTCCGGTCCGGGCACGACGAGATCGACGCGCCGCGCCGTCGGCGAACTCGACGATCGCGGCGATGTCGGTCACCGTCGATCGCCACCGGCTCCGCCAGCTCGTCGATGCCGGCGTTGCCCGGGCGCGCACCAGATGTGCTCGACGCAGCGGCGACTGCGCGCAGCTTCCACACCAGCGCGTGCTCGCGCCCGCCGCCGCCCAGGACCAGGATCTTCATGATGTTCAGATCACCGCACAGACGCGGACCACGAGACCGGCTCGTCTGTGCACCTCGCGTCTGCGCGGTCAATTCGTCAGTGCCGGAAGTGGCGCACGCCGGTGAAGCACCATCGCCAGGCCGAGCGTGTCGGCGGCGGCGATGACGTCGGCGTCGCGCACGCTGCCGCCGGGCTGCACGATCGCCGTCGCGCCGGCGGCGGCGGCTTCCTCGACGCCGTCGGGGAACGGGAAGAACGCGTCGCTGGCGAGCACCGAGCCCTGCGAGCGAGATGCCGACGCGGCCGGCCTTGGCGCGCGCCGCGTGCACCGGATCGACGCGCGAGGTGGCGCCGCCGCCGAGCGCCAGCGTGCGGTCGGCGTCGACGAAGGCGATGGCGTTCGACTTGACGTGCTTGACCACCTTGAGGCCGAAGGTCAGCGCCGCGAGCTCGTCGTCGGTCGGCGGCGCGGCGCGTCACCACCTGCGGCGTGCGCCGGATCCTCCATGGCGCGGTCGGTGTCCTGCACCAGCAGGCCGCCGACGACGCTGCGCATCTCGCGCACCGACCGTCCATCGCCTGCGGCTTCCAGATGCATCAGGCGGCGGTTCTTCTTCTTCTGCAGGAACTCGAGCGCGTCGGGCGCGAACGCCGGCGCGATCAGCACCTCGGTGAAGATCTCGTCGACGATCTGCGGCGAGCTCGAGCGTCCACGGTCCTGGTTGGCGATGAGGATGCCGCCGAACGGCGACTCCGGATCGGTCGCGTAGGCGGCGCGGTAGGCGTCGGCGACCGTCGCGCCCGTGGCCGACGCCGCACGGCGTGTTGTGCTTGAGGATCGCCACCGTCGGCGCGTCCGTCGAGGAACTCGCGCATCAGCCACAGCGCCGCGTTGGTGTCGACGATGTTGTTGTACGACAGCTCCTTGCCGTGCAGCTGCTCGACGACGCGCGAAGAAGTCGCCGTAGAGCGCCGCCTTCTGGTGCGGGTTCTCGCCGTAGCGCAGATCCTGCGCCTTGCGCAGCGCGAGGTGGACCGTCTCGCCGAACGGCGCCTCCGGCGGTGGCGTCGCGCGCGCCGAGCCAGTCGGCGATGGCGCCGTCGTAGCGCGCCGTGGTCTGGAAGGCGCGCCGCGCCAGGCGCGCGCCGCGTCGCGTCGGACAGCGCGCCGCCGCTGCCGCGCAGCTCCTCGAGCACCGGCGCGTAGTCGGCCGGATCGGTGACCACGCCGACGTCGTGATGGTTCTTGGCCGCCGAGCGGATCATCGACGGGCCGCCGATGTCGATGTTCTCGATCGCGTCCTCGAGCGTGCAGCCGGGCTTCGCCACCGTCGCCTCGAACGGATAGAGGTTCACCACCACGAGATCGATCGGCTTGATGCCGTTGGCCGCCATCTGCTCGCGGTGCGTGGCGTCGTCGCGCCGGCCGAGCAGGCCGCCGTGGATCTTCGGGTGCAGCGTCTTCACCCGCCCGTCGAGAATCTCCGGCGAGCCGGTGAAGTCGCTCACCTGGCACGACCGGAATGCCGGCGTCGGCGAGCGCGCTTGCGGTGCCGCCGGTGGAGAGGATCTCGACGCCGAGCGCGTGCAAGCCCTGGGCGAACTCGACCAGGCCGGTCTTGTCGCTGACGCTGATCAGCGCGCGTTCGATCTTGCCCATGCTCGCCTCCTCATCCCCACTGTGCCCGTACCCGACTGGTGCCCGTGCCCGTCGCCCAGCGCGCATGCCTGAATCGGATCTCGCTTCACGTCGCTCCCGGTGGAGCGCCGTGCCGCGGATTGTCGGTAACTGCTGGTGGTGGTGCGGTGACGAACCGTAGATGCTGATGTCGGACGGTTACCAGATGGCCCCCCAGGTTGTAAAGGTACCGGTCCGGCGACTATGTTTCGCGCATGCGCGTCACGGTGAACGGCGAGGCGCGCGAGCTGCGCGACGGCGTCACCGTCGACGAGCTGGTGCGCGAGCTCGGCCTCGGCGCGCGCCGCGTCGCGGTCGAGATCAACCTCGACGTCCTGCCGCGCGCCGAGCTACGCGCAGCGCGCGCTGCGCGACGGCGACGTGGTCGAGATCGTGCAGTTCATCGGCGGAGGGTGAACGCGATGACGCGACAGCAGACCTGTTCGAGCTCGGCGGCAAGACGCTACCGCTCGCGCCTGATCGTCGGCACCGGCAAGTACAAGGACTTCGCCGAGACGCGCGCCGCGATCGACGCGGCCGGGCGCCGAGATCGTCACCGTCGCGGTGCGGCGCGTGAACATCACCGATCCGAGCCAGGAGAACCTGCTCGACCATCTCGACCTGTCGCGCATCACCATCCTGCCCAACACCGCCGGCTGCTACACCGCCGCCGACGCGATCCGCACCGCCCGCCTGGCGCGCGAGGCCGGCGTCGGCACGCTCGTCAAGCTCGAGGTGATCGGCGACGAGAAGACGCTCTTCCCCGACGTGCCGGCGACCATCGAGGCGTCGCGCGTGCTGGTCAAGGAGGGCTTCACGGTGCTGCCCTACATCACCGACGATCCGGTCGCCTGCCAGACGGCTCGAGGACATCGGCTGCGCCGCGGTCATGCCGCTGGCGGCGCCCATCGGCTCCGGCCTCGGCATCCGCAATCCCGTACAACCTGCCGCATCATCCTCGAGCAGAGCCGCGTGCCGGTGATCGTCGACGCCGGCGTCGGCACCGCCTCCGACGTCGCCGCTGGCGCATGGAGCTCGGCTGCGCCGCGGTGCTGCTCAACACCGCCATCGCCGGCGCCACCGACCCGATCCTGATGGCCGAGGCCATGCGCCTCGGCGTCGAAGCCGGCCGCAAGGCCTTCCTCGCCGGCCGCATCCCGCGCAAACTCTACGCCACCGCCTCGAGCCCGATGGATGGACTGATCCACAGATGACCAGCGATGGCCGCGGATCGGACACGGAGCCCTCGGTGTTCATCCGTGGCCATCCGTGCTCATCTGTGGACTCTATGGCAGCGCGACCGCCGCGTGACTGGGGCGTGTACCTGGTCACCGACCGCACGCAGACCAACGGGCGTCCGTTGCTGGAGGTGGTGGCCGCGGCGCTGCGCGGCGGCGATCGGCGCGGTGCAGTTGCGCGAGCGCGGTCTACCGACCGCGCCAGCTGCTGGCGCTCGCGACGGCGCTGCGCGACGCTGACGCGCGCGGCCGGCGCGGCCCTGCTGATCAACGACCGTCTCGACGTCGCGCTGGCGTGCGACGCCGACGGCGTGCACCTCCCCGGCCATTCGTTCGCGGTGGCCGAGGCGCGCGCGCTGCTCGGCGCCGGATCGCCTGATCGGCCTCTCGACCCACGACGCCGACGAGGTCGCGCGCCGCCGCCGCGGCCGGCGCCGACTTCGCGGTCTTCGGGCCGGTCTTCGACGACGCCGTCGAAGGCGGCCCATCGGCGCGCCGCTCGGACTCGACGCACTGGCGCGCGGCCCGCGCCGCCGCACCGCTGCCGCTGTTCGCCATCGGCGGCGTCGATGCCGACAACGCCGCGGCGGTGCGGGCCCACGGCGCCGACGGCGTCGCGGTCATCCGCGCCGTCCTCGCCGCAAACGACCCCGCGGCTGCGGCCGCCGCGCTGCACGACGGCGATCGCCGCCGCTGAATCGATCGGCAGCTCCGCCCCATAGGCGAGACGTAGCGCGCACGACACAAACTCCTTGCGCCAAGCCGCCCTACGTGGCACCGAACGAGTCCAGGGGGGCGTCTCATGCGGCGACTGAATCAGTCGGCAGCCAAGCTGGCGCTGGCGTTCGCGCTGGCGTTCGACGTCGGGTCAGCCGACGGGCAGGTGTGCAGCGGCGATTGCAACGGCGACGGAGAGCTCAGCATCGCCGAGCTCTCCACCGGCCTCTCCATCGCGCTCGGCCAGTCGGCACTCAGCATGTGTCCGGCGGTCGATGCCGACGGCGACGGCAGCGTGCGGATCGCCGACATGACCCGCGCCGCCGCCGCGCAGGTGTCCCACTGCGCCACGCCGCCGGCGGTGCCCCGCGACGCCGGCACGGTGACGGTGCATATCGGCTCGGCCGCGGGCGACGCGAACACGTTCGTGGACTTCCCCGTCACCCTCGATACCGGCGGGCTCAGCGTCGCCGGCATCCAGGTGGACATTCATTCGACGGCGTCCACCCCGATCGCGCCGATCTTCGGGTCCCATCCGGACTGCACGGTGAACCCCGCGATCAACAAGAACGCGTCGGCGTTCGCCTTCCTCCCGCCGGGGTGTCTCTTCGACTGCGACGTGCGGGCGCTGATACTCGCCTTCGACAACGTCGACCCGATTCCGGACGGCTCCGTACTCTTCACCTGCCACGTCCTCATCGCGTTCGACGCCGCCACCGGCATCTATCCGCTGACCGGAAGCAATGCGGGCTCGTCCGATCCCGTCGGCAACGCCCAACTCGCCGTGAGCACCGACGGCGAAATCGTCGTCGGCGACGTCCCGGCGACGGCGACGCCCGCCGCTCCGGGCCTACCCGGCAGCTTCATCCTGAAGCGGGCGCGCCTGCGCGCCGACACCGCCGACCGCCCAGGCGCCGACAACGGCTCGCTCCGCATCAACGGCCTGCTCAACGGTAGTCCGCCGTCCGCCAGCGTCCCCGACGCGATCGCCGCCGGCGGGCTGACGGCGCGCGTGCGCACCGCGGTCGGCGTGGATGTATCTCTCGATTGGGGCGCCGCCGACTGCAGCGCGCGCGCCACCGCACGCGGGCCGCTGACCACCTGCACGCACGAGGTCGGCGGTGTGCGCGCTCGCGCGCGCCTGCGCCCGCTGTCGACACCCAACCTGTTCAGCGTGCTCCTCGATGCCAAGGGACTGGCTTTCGCACCGCCGCTCAGTGTCGACCCGATTGACGTCGCCCTGACCATCGGCGGCGTCGTGCGCGAGGACGACATCGGCAATTGCGAGGTCAGCGGCGGCAGCCAGCAGGTCGAGAAATGCCGCGAGGTCGGCGTGCAGCCGACGCCGACGTTGACCGCCAGCTTCACCGCCACCGCCACCCCGACCCGCACCCGCACGCCGACCCGCACGCTGACCTACACCCCGACTCACACCGGAACCCCCACCCGTACCTTCACCCCGCTGGTGCCGCCGGAGCCTCTCGGCGAGCGCCTCTTCACCATCGAGCCAGGCGTGCTGCTCGCGGATTCGTCCGGCACCGGGACCGGTCTGTTCACCAGCGGGCTCTCTGGCGCCAACGCCGCCTCCCGCTTCGGACCGGGACCGCTGATTCTGATCGGCGGTATGCCAGACGGCAACGGCGTCGCACCGCTCAGCCTCGGTCAGGACGCGACCATCGACGTCTCGATCATCGATGGCAGTCGCGTGTGCGTGAAGTTGTTGGCGGCCGGCAGCGGCGGCAGCATCGACTGCGACGGCGGCACGGCCTACGACGTCCTCGCCGCCTCCCCCGCCGGCGTCGGACAGCCGGTCACGCTCACCACCGGTCTCGGCGCGCCCGCCGGGCCGGGCAACGCGATGTTGCTCGTGCAGCAGTTGTTGCAGCCGCTGCCGGCCGGCGATTCCACCAGCTGCGACGACGTCGTCTACGGCCTGCCAGCGGGCACGGCCGCCTACACCACCACCCTCGGCACCGCCGACAAGGGCGGCCTGATGCTGTCGGTCGCGGGCGAGGCCTTCGACTGCCTCGACTGGACCAACGGCGGCAGCGCCGGCCAACTCGTCTTCCCGGCGCCTGCCAACCAGGCGCCCGTGGGCGACGTCGCCAACGTCTTCCGCCTCGACGACGACCCGGCGTTCGCCGCCATCGGCACCCACACCTGCACCCTCGCCAGCAATAGCCAGCTCCTGCTGCAGACGGCTGCGTTACCTCTGGCGCTGGTACCGCAGGGATCGCTGCGGATCAGCTGCGATCAGGCCGCCCTCGACGGCACTGCCGCGTGCACCTGCGCGGTCAACAGCTTCGCCCCGATAGTCATCCCTGGCATCGGCGACGTGTGCGTCAGTCCCGCCACCGGCTGTGCCGCCGGGCACATCGATTGCGACGGCGGCAGCGCGCTCGACACGCAACTGACCGCCGATCACAACATCGGCGCCTGCTCCAGCAACGCGGCGTGCGCGGCCGACTGCGCAACCACCTGCACCACGCTCGGCGGCAGCGCGCTCAGCACCGGCTGCGAGGGCTACTGCCAGGGTGGCCTCAACGATGATCTGCCGTGCACGACGGACGGCGACTGTATCGATGGCAGCTGCGTCGGCAACGATCCGGTCGGACACGCCGGCGTCTGCAACTGCGCCTGTCAGGCCACCGGCCTGGGCGCACCGGCCCCGGCTGGCGCGCTCGGATGTCAGCTTGGGCTGCGGATCGTGGTCGAGCTCCCCAACAACGGCGTGTGCGGAGATCCGCCGACCATCGTCCTGGCACCGTTGTGCAGCGCGCTGACCACGACCACCGCGATCGCGCAGCTCGTCGACGCCAACGACGTGGCGGGGTCGAGCATTCCGATGTCTCCCGCCGTTCTCAACGGCGCCTCGACCTCGTGCGACGCGCTGAGCGCGAGCGTCACCAGCGGCATCGCGCTGGCCGGCACGCTCGGCTTCTTCGACTCCCAGCTCGGCGACATCCTCGTCTCCGAGCGCTTCGTCTGTCAGTGACGCACAGGCCCCGCTGTCCGACCGGCAGCGGGGCCTCGACGTCTTCTGCTCGAGCTGCGGCTCACGGCCTTGTCTCGAGGCTGATCCGCCAAGAACGGAAATGACCGCGGACAACACGACGGGAACCTGCCCGTGCTCTCTTGATGTGCTTCGCGGTCATTCGTGTGCTTGGCGGATCAGGAATCGACCGCGTTCCGCCCGCCGCTCGTCATGAGCAGCTGCCCTGCCTCGCCTTGCCGCACTTGTCCTTGAAGAAGTCGGCGCGGGTCTTGATGGCACTCGGGCGGTAGCGAGCGATCCAGCATTCCCCATCGCTGTTCAGCAGCTGGACGATCACCTCGCTGTCCTGCTGCAACAGGCGACCACCGACCGGCGCGGGCACCGCGAGATTGACCCCGCTGCCGTACACGAGGATCTTCGCGCGCGTCGATGCCTGCGAGTTGAGAACGATCTGCGCGATCCCATCCGCGGACCTGTCGACAACGTTCAGGTAACGGAAGCCCTTCGGCCTGCCACTGCGCTTTGGCTGCCAGCAGGGTGCGTCGAAGCACGTCCCGCCGGCCGGGATGGCAGCGCCCAGGCGCAGCGACGCCGACCCGTTCGCGACGTCGTAGACGCAGACGGAGTAGCTGGTCGTCTGGCTCGGATCGCCGAAGGCCATCGGATCGAATCCCGGCCGCTTCTTCCACTGCCAGAAGAGGCGGTTGTTGGCCGGGTCGTCACGGTTGCTGAGGCGGAAGACGCTCCTGTCCGCCTGACGGCAGCCGAGCTCGATCGGTACCGCGCCGCAGAGGAGATTCGGCGTCGCGGTGGGGCTGGGGGTGTTGCTCGGGATGGCCGTGGCGGTTGCGGTCGGCGTGCCGGACGCGGTGAACGTCGGTGTGGCGGTCGCGGTTCCGGTGGCGCTTGGGGAGGACGTCGCCGTCGGCGTCGCCGTATCCGTCGGCGTCGGCGTATCGGTCGGCGTCAGCGTCGGGGTATCGGTCGGCGTCGGCGTGTCGGTGAAGGTCTGCGTCGGGGTCTCGGTGGTGGTGTAGGTTTCAGTCGCGGTGAAGGTCGGGCTCGGCGTCGCCGTGAAGGTCGCTGTTCCGGTGGCCGTCGCGGTGTGGGTCGCCGTCGGCGTCGCCGTGAACGTTGCGGTCGGCGTCGCGGTGAAGGTCGCCGTCCCTGTGACCGTCGCGGTGTAGGTCGCCGTCGACGTAGACGTGAATGTTGCGGTCGGCGTCGCCGTAAATGTCGCGGTCCCGGTGGCCGTCGCGGTGTGGGTCGCCGTCGGCGTCGCCGTGAACGTCGCGGTCGGCGTTGCGGTGAAGGTCGCGGTCCCGGTGGCCGTCGCGGTGTGGGTCGCCGTCGGCGTCGCCGTGAACGTTGCGGTCGGCGTTGCGGTGAAGGTCGCGGTCCCGGTGGCCGTCGCGGTGTGGGTCGCCGTCGGCGTCGCCGTGAACGTTGCGGTCGGCGTTGCGGTGAAGGTCGCGGTCCCGGTGGCCGTCGCGGTGAGGGTCGCCGTCGGCGTCGCCGTGAACGTCGCGGTCGGTGTTGCGGTGAAGGTCGCGGTCCCGGTGGCCGTCGCGGTGAACGTCGCCGTCGGCGTCGCCGTGAACGTCGCGGTCGGTGTTGCGGTGAAGGTCGCGGTCCCGGTGGCCGTCGCGGTGAACGTCGCCGTCGGCGTCGCCGTGAACGTCGCGGTCGGCGTTGCGGTGAAGGTCGCGGTCAAAGTGGCCGTCGCGGTGAACGTTGCCGTACCGGTGGATGTGGCGGTGCGGGTCGCCGTCGCTGTCGCGGTGGACGTCGCGGTCGGCGTCGCAGTGAAGGTCGCGGTCCCGGTGGCCGTCGCGGTGTGGGTCGCCGTCGGCGTCGCGGTGAACGTTGCCGTGTTGGTGGCGGTGGCCGACTGAGTCGCCGTGCTCGTCGGCGTCCTGGTCGGCGTACTGGTCTGGGTGGCCGTATTGGTCGGGACAGGCGTGCAATTCGACACGGCGAAGGCGGCTCCGGTCAGATTGATCGAGTACGTGGCAGCCGCCGTCCCGCCCGATGTCCAGCCGGTTATCGCAGATCCTCCGCCGGGGCCGGTGGGTCCGAAGACGGTCGTATAGGGCGAGTCGGGAAAGATCAGACCCCCCGCGCTCTGCGGATCTTTGTTGTACTGCGAGAGGGCGAGGTAGTAGACGCCGGCGGTCGCGGGGCTCGACGCATGGCCGGCCGGAAGGGTCGATCGGGTGTCGCTGCCGGTGACGTCGTCGTTGGCGTACACACCCAGTCCGGCGGAGGTGAACAGGAACAGCTGGGTGTCGATCGTCGTGAGCCCGACCGTGGTCGCCGAGAAGGCAGCCGGGTTGTCGATCTGGATGCGGAACATGTCGACGCCGCTGGCTTCCTTGGTTCCCGAAATGGCGTCCAGGGTGCCGCATCCGGTGGTGATCTGCGCCGTCGCGGGCAGGTCGGCGGCATCGCCGGACTCCGCAAAGGTGGCGGCGCGCGCCGCCGGAGCCAGACTCAGCAACAGCGCGCCGATGCGCAGGGCCAACCCGCCGATGGCGAGCGTGTGCGGTTTCGTGAGCATGAGCACTAGTGCGGATGATCGCCAGTCAACGGAACGGCGAACTAGCTAGCGTCGTGCCATGCGTCGTGCAGTGACCGCAGGCCGTGCGCTGGCGCATTGAGTCTGCGCGCCGGCGTTACCGGAACGACGAGCGCGCCACGCGACGTCCGCGATGGACGCGTCACGGCGGTCGGCGGCGCGCACCGCATCGAGCACACCTTCGCCGCGCAGGCCCGCCGACCTGCGGACGCGCGGCGCGCGATCCAGGGTGCGGCACCGGCATGTCGAGCGCATGCGGTATGCCGCGTTCACTCGGCGCGACCGGCAAAGGGAAGCGCAGTCGAAGTCCAAGGACTGACCTTGGTGTGACAATGTCCACCGCCAAGGGCGCCAAGAAACGCCAAGGACGCCAACGGCGAGCGCGATCATACGCTCGTGACGCCTGAGCCCCTCGGCAATGAGGTTGACCGAAAGGCAGCCGAGGCACTGCTCGGCCTGGCGCCCTTGGCGTTCCTGGCGCCCTTGGCGGTTCGGAATGTCACATCCAGGCGCACCATGGAGTGCACGGACTTCACGGACGGAAGACCGGCCCATCCGTTCACCAGCTGGTCCATCTTTGGGGCCCCACAGCCCGCTACGGATTTGTGCCAGAGCGTCCTGGCGGCGCGATCGCGCGGCTAGTGCCGCTCGCTCGCAGCGAACACGCCCGCGTCGAGCAGAGCGGCCGCGACGGCGGCATGGCCGACCGGCGTCCAGTGCTCGTCGCCGGCGAACAGGACGGTCTCGCCGCGCGCGGCGGCGGCGGCGAGCGCCGGCGTCAGATCGATCCACTGCGCACCGCTCCGCGACGCCGCGTCGCGTGCGAGCGTGTGTGCGGCGCGCACGCCGACCGGCACCGCGTGGGGCGCTTCGAGCTCGAGTCGGTGCGGCGCATACAGGATCGCGACGCGGGCGCCCCGCGCCGACGCCGCCTCGACGATCGCCGCGAGCAGCCGCGCCGTCAGCGCGCCGCCCGGCACGGCGCGGTAGTCGACCGTCGCCGGCGCGTCCGCGACCGGGGCCAGCGGCTCGGCCGCGTCGTTGCCGCCGCCGAGGGTGCGGGTGGTGAAGTCGAGCAGCAGGAAGGTCCGGCTGTGATCCTTGAGCCACTGGTGCGCCGCCCCGGTCAGTGGTTCGAGCGGGCCAGACGGCGGCACCAGGCGGTCGCCGTCGAGGTGGAACAACGGGCGTCGACCGCTCTTGCCGTCGATGTCGTCGGCGAGGTCGTTGAAGAAGAACTGCACCACGACGATATCGTACCGGTGCGCCGCCAGTTCCTGTTGCAGCAGCAGGAATTCCTGCCCGGTGCCGAAGCCGTTGACGCCGCGGTTGGTGATCGCCACCGTCGGCAACGCGCGCTGGAGGTGATCGGTGTAGACGGCCCCCTGCCGCACGCCCCACCCCCACGTGAACGAATCGCCCAGCACGAGGACGCGCCGCGTGGGATCCGCGGGTGGCGGCGGATCGGGGGCCCGCCACCCCTGCGCGTCGTGCGCGATCTCGACGTCAAACTGCGGGCGGCGGAAGCGCAGGTGGGCGTTCGGTCGGCCGCGCCATCCGAGCACGGGATCGGAGTCGTGGAAGCTATAGAGCGGGTTGGCGACCTCGGGCACGGCATCGACGAGGCGGAGCACTGCCTCGACGAGGAGGAGCGCAGCCAGCGTGCCGCCGAGCACGAGGGCGAGACGTCGCACGGTCCGCGCCGCGCGTCACCCGCCGCGGGTGTGCATCTCGAGGTGTGGATCGTCGCGCAGCTCGTTCGCCGGCACCAGCGCGCCGCGATGGCGTTCGGTCAGGCGCTCCTCCGCGCCGCGGTCGTCGCGCCGGCCCCACCGCGCGGCGATGAGATCGACCAGCGCGTCCCGCGACGCGCCGCCGCGCAGCGCCGCGCGCAGGTCGGTCCCGATGCGGGCGTAGAGGCACAGGTACCACATGCCGTCGGCGGTGAGGCGGGCGCGGTCGCACGTGTGGCAGAACGGCGCGGTGGTGGACGCGATGATGCCGAAGACGGTGCCGTCGGACAGGCGATAGCGGTCGGCGGGCGCGGAGCTCTCCTCGCGCAACGGCTCGATCGCGCCGTAGCGGCGCGACAGGTCGGCGAGGATCGCGTCGCGGGCCACGACCTTCTCGGCCGACCAGTTGGTGGCACCGCCGACGTCCATGTACTCGATGAAGCGCACCTCGGCGCCGAGCGGACGTGCGAATTCGATGAGGTCGGCGAGCTCGTCATCGTTCACGCCGCGCATCGCGACGGTATCGATCTTCAGTGGCCGAAACCCGGCGGCGGCGGCGGCCCGGATGCCCTCGCGCACCTGCGCCAGGCCGTCGCGCCGCGTCAGCGCGCGGAAGCGATCGGGGCGGAGCGTGTCGAGGCTGACGGTCAGGCGGTGCAGACCCGCGGCGCGCAGCGCCGTCGCGTGCTCCGCGAGCAGGATCCCGTTGGTGGTCGCCGCCAGGTCGCGCAGCGCCGGCCTGTCGGCGAGCAGGCGGACGAGGGTCGGCAGATCGTGGCGCAGCAGCGGCTCGCCACCGGTGAGCCGTACCCGATCGACGCCGCACGCCGCGAAGCAGTCGACCAGCGTGACGATCTCCTCGAACTCGAGGATGTCACGGCGCGGCAGCCAGACGTAGTGCTCCTCGGGCATGCAGTACGCGCAGCGCAGATTGCACCGGTCGGTGACCGAGATGCGCAGGCTGCGCAGTGGCCGGCCGGCGGTGTCGGCGACGGTGGGCATGCGAGGGGGAGTATGGCGGGTCGCGCGCCGAGGCGGAAGGAGGGTTGGGGCCTGAGGCGAGGACGGTGCTATCTACCGCCACCACGACACGATGAATCCACATCCGACCTCTGCCCACGTCCCTTGGAGGGCGCCGCTCCGTCGGTGCCTGTTGGACCGGGGCGTGGGCGGCCCAAACAACAGGCGCCGACGGAGCGGCGCCCTCCATCCGAACCCGGGCTCCTCGCTCCCATGATCACCGTCTCCACCGTCCCCAGCCGCGCCCTCCGCGATAATCCCATGGGCGACCCGGCCGAGCGCCGCGTGCCCGTGTACCTGCCGCCGGATTACGAGACGTCCGGCGTTCGTTATCCGGTGGTCTACTTCCTCGCCGGCTTCTCCGGCGGCGGAACCTATCTGCTGTCGGAGTCGCTCTGGGGCGAGAACCTCCCCGAGCGCATCGACCGCGTCGTACGCGCCGGCACCGTTCGTCCCATGATCGTCGTGCTGGCCGACTGCCTCACCCGGCTGGGCGGCAGCCAGTACATCAACTCCACCGCGACCGGTCGCTACGAGGATCATCTGATCGACGAGCTGATTCCGTTCATCGATGCGACCTTCCGCACCGTGCCGGCGCGCGACCGCCGCGCCGTGATGGGCAAGAGCTCGGGCGGCTACGGCGCGACCGTGCTGGCGATGCGGCACCCCGAGGTCTTCGCCGCCGCGGTCGATCACTCCGGCGATAAGTACTTCGAGCTCTGCTACAAGGCCGACATCCCCGCCGCGGTCGCGGCGCTGGCGCGCTACGACCATTCGCCGGAACGCTTCCTCGCCGGATTCCCGCAGCCCTCGCTGGAGCGCGGGCGCCACTGGTTCGCGCTCGTGAACATGCTGGCGATGGCGTCGTGCTATTCGCCCACCCCCGCCAGCGCCCTCGGCTTCGATCTTCCCTTCGACCCGCGGACCGGCGAGCTGCGCGACGACGTGTGGACCCGCTGGCTCGCGCACGATCCGATCACCCTCGCCGCCGCCCACGCCGACGCGCTCAAGCGCCTGCAGCTCTACTTTCTCGACTGCGGCCGCTGGGACGAGCACCACCTCCAACTCGGCAACCGGATCTACAGCGACCGCCTCACCGCCCTGGGCGTGCCGCACGTCTACGAGGAGTTCGACGGCGGCCACATGAACGTCGCGCATCGCTACGAGCTGTCGTTGCAGAAGCTGGGCGCGTTGTTCGGGTGATTCCGGAAACCGCCAAGGACGCCAAGATCACGCCAAGACATTGCTTGGCGTGATCTTGGCGTCCTTGGCGGTTTCCGGTTTGCCGATCGCTCTGCTAACGCGCCACCGTGATGGACGCTCACGCGATCGTCGACGCAAGACCGGTCGGCGACATCCCCGCCCTGGCGACGATCCCGTGGCTCGGCCAGCCGTGGGCGTTTCTCTCGCATCCCGGCGAGTATCTCCTGCGCGGGTACCGCCAGCACGGCCCGGTCTTCCGCACGCGCCTCTTCGGCATGAACCTCGTGGCCCTGCTCGGCCCCGAGGTGAACCGTCGGATGATGGTGACCGACCGCCATCACTTCTCGCACGCCATGGGCTACGCGATGGTCCGCAAGGTGTTGGGCGACGGCCTGCTCTTTCAGGACGGCGACGTGCACGCGCGCAATCGCCGGCTGATGACGCCGGCGTTCCACCAGCGGGCGGTCAATTCCTACTTCGCGGTCATGCAGGACACCGCCGAGGCGCATGCCGCGCGCTGGGCGCGCGAGGGACGGGCGCCGATGTACGAGCGCTACCGCCAACTCACGTTCGAGATCATGAGCCGTCTGGTGCTCGGCCTCGAGGGCGATCTGCGCCTGGCCGAGCTCGGCGAGCTCAACGATCGCCTGGCCAAGGGATCGGCCGCGTTCCTGCGCGTCGGCTGGCGCTGGACCACGTACGGGAAGGGCCTGCGCGCGCGCGATGCGCTGCGCGCCTACCTGCGCACGGTGATCGCCGCGCGGCGTGAGGCCCCCGGCGAGGACGCCCTCGGGCTGCTGATGGCGGCGCGCGACGAGGACGGCGCCGCGCTCGACGACGAGGCGCTGCTCGACCAGGCGGTCATCCTGATGTTCGCCGGACACGAGACCACGACCTCGTTCCTCACCTCGTTCACCATGGCGATGCGCGACCATCCGCAGGTCGCGGCGGCGTTGATCGAGGAGCAACGGCAAGTGGTCGGCGACGGCCCGCTGCGCGTCGAGCATCTGCGCGAGCTCACCTACCTCGACGCGACGTTGAAGGAGGTCGAGCGGCTGCTCCCGCCGATCAGCCTCGGCCAACGCGGCGTCGCCAGCGACGTCGAGGCCGGCGGCTATCACCTGCCGGCCGGCACGATGGTGATCTACTCCTCGTACGTCACCCATCGGCTGCCGCAGGTGTACCGCGACCCCGAGCGCTTCGATCCCGAACGCTTCCTGCCGCCGCGCGAGGAGCACAAGGCGACGCCGTACGCGCTGGTCGGCTTCGGCGGCGGCCCGCGGCTGTGCATCGGTCTCGCCTTTGCGCAGCTGGAAGCGAAGATCGTCGCGTCGCTGCTGCTGCGACGCTACCGCTGCGACATCGATCGCGGACCGACGCGCCTGCGCTGGGTCCCGACCCTGCATCCACTCGACGGCCTGCCGGGAACCGTGGCGGCCGCATGAGGGAGACCGAGGCATGACACCACGCGACGACCGGGAGCCGACGCGCCTCCCGACCGACTGGCGCGGCCGCGCGTCGCTGCTCAGCGACATCCTCCAATCGGCGTTCTTCCGGCGCGTGGTGCTGCCGCTGCTCCTGGTCGTGCTGGTGCTGAAAGCGGCGATGTGGGCCTGTCTGACCTACGTCGGGCCCAACGAGTACGGCATCAAGGTCGTGCAGGTGGCGCTGTTCAGCACCCCGGGCGTGCAGCCGACGGTCTACGACACCGGCTACCACTTCGTCCTCAAGCCGCTCGATCTCGAGCGTATGTACAAGTTCCCCAAGGACCTGCAGGTGATGGATCTGACCGGCACGCGCGAAGAGGCGGCGCGCGAGGCCAACGTCGCCCGCGCGGCGCACATCCAGACGTCGGACGGGTTCTACGTCGACGTCGACGTCAGCATCATCTACCACATCGACGATCCGTATCGGGTCTTCACCCGCCTGGGCCCCAACCGGCTGTTCGAGACCAACGGCATCCAGCCCAAGGCCGAGCCGGTGCTCAAGCAGACGCTCGGCGAGCTGACGACCGAACAGTTCTACATCAGCCCGATGCGGCACGAGCGGGCCGAGCAGGCGCGCGAGTACCTGAACCGCGACCTGGCGTCCTACGGCATCGCCGTCGATCAGGTTCTGGTGCGCTATTTCCGCTACACTGACGAGATCCAGAAGAACATCGAGGAGAAGAAGCTCAAGGACCAGCTGGTGTTCAAGAACCAGGCCGAGGGCCACGCCGCGACCGAGGGCGCCAAGCTGTCCAAGATGATCCAGGAAGGCCAGGCGTCGGTCGACATCAAGCTGCAGGAGGGGACCGCGTACCAGGTGACCAAGGAGGCCGAACGCGACCTCTACGTGCGCACCAAGCACGCCGAGGGCGACCTGCTGGTGAAACTCGCCGAGGCGCAGAAGACCCAACTGCGCAACGATGCGCTCCAGGTCGCCGGCTCGGACCGCATGGTCGGCTTGAAGCTGGCCGAGGCGATGCAGGGCGTCGAGATGCTCGTCCTGCCCAGCGACGGCCCGAGCGGCGTCAACCCGCTCGACCTCGCCAAGACCATGCGCCTGTTCGACGTCGGCCAGGGATCATCGAACCACGCGCCATGATCGCCGTGTGGCACGCCTCGGAGGCCTGAATGCGCGCACTGCTCGCGGCTCTGCTCATCGTCCTGCTCGGCGTGCTTCCTCTTCTGGCCGCACACCACGGGTCCGACCGAGGTCGGGGTGCGCGTCGTCAAGTGGGACCCCGTTTACGGCAGCGGCGTCTACGACGGCGGTCTACCCGCCCGGCGCGCTCTACTTCTTTCCCGCCGTGCTCAACGACTGGTACTGCTCGACACCAAGCTCTACAACATGGAGATGACCTACGACCCCAGCCGCGGCGACCGCAGCTACCGCGACGACCTGCTGTTCAAGACCATCGACGGCAACGACATCAGCCTCGACGTCATCGTCTCCTGGCGCATCGATCCGCAGCAGCGCGCCGTACATCATCCAGTACGTGGCGCCGACCAACTTCGAGCTCAAGGACAAGGTGGTGCGCACCATCGCCCGCAGCCGCCCGCGCGACATCTTCGGCGAGCTGAAGACCGAGGAGTTCTACATCTCCGAGAAACGCGACGAGATGGCGGAGCGGGCCAAGACGGCGCTCAACGAGATGCTCAATCCGTACGGCGTCGTGGTCGAGCGGGTATCGACCAAGGATTACCGCTTCAATCCCGCCTACCAGCAGGCGATCGAGGACAAGAAGATCGCCGAGCAGGTCGCCGAGCAGAACAACTCGGCGACCAAGGCGGCCGAGGAGGAATGGCTGCGCAAGCTCGAGGAGGCCAAGGGCGAGGTCAACAAGGTGGTCGCCACCGCCGACGGCCAGCTTCCGCCAGGCGCAGATCCAGGCCGACGCGTACTACGAGCAGCAGAAGCAACATCGCCGCCGCGATCGAGGCCGAGGGCACGCGCCGAAGCCAAGGGCATCACCGAGCTGAACAAGGCGCTCGCCGGCAGCGGCGGCGAGGTGATGGTGAAGCTGAAGGTCGCCGAGGCGCTGGCCGGCAAGCGCATCCTGCTGCTGCCCCTGGCCGGCGGCGGCATCGACATCAAGACGACGAACATCAACCAGCTGCTGGAAGCGTTCGGCGGCGCCGCCAAACCGCGCGAGTAGCCGCGGCCCTCGTGGCCACACCGCGACGCGAACGCGTCGCCCGACGGTGGGAGGCGCGGCGCGCCGAGACCCGTGCCCGCACCCCGCCCAACCCTGACGGTGCTCCGCACCGCCGTGCGGCCACCAGGGCCGCGGCTACTCACGCAAACGGGCGCGCAACTGGACCGGCGCCTCCGGCGTGCGCCGGAGGCGCAGGTTCAGCATCTCGACCATCACCGAGAAACCCATCGCGAAGTAGATGTAGCCGCGCGGGATATGGAAGTGCAGGCCGTCGGCGATCAGCGCGACGCCGATCAGCAGCAGGAAGGCCAGCGCCAGCATCTTCACCGTCGGGTGGCGCTCGACGAAGGTGCCGATCGGCCCCGAGAAGAACATCATCATGATCACGGCGAGCACGACGGCCGCGACCATGACGCCGAGCTGCTCGACCATGCCGACCGCGGTGATCACCGAGTCGATGGAGAACACGATGTCGAGCGCGATGATCTGCCCGATGACGGCGCCGAACGTCGGCCGCGCGGTGGCGGACGCCTCGGCGTTGTGGCCCTCGAGCTTCTCGTGGATCTCGTGCGTGCTCTTGGCGAGCAGGAACAGGCCGCCGACCAGCAGGATGATGTCGCGCGCCGAGACGCCGCGGTCGGCGATCGTGAACAGCGGCTCGCTCAGATGCGCCAGCCAGGCGAGCGAGATGAGCAGCAGAATCCGCGTGACCATCGCCAGCCCAAGGCCGACGACGCGCGCCCGCCCCCGCTGGTCCTCCGGAAGCTTCCCCGCCAGGATCGAGATGAAGATGATGTTGTCGATGCCGAGGACCAACTCGAGCACGGTCAGCGTCACCAACGCGACCCAGATCGCCGGATCGCTCGCCCAGTCCATCACCGTTGCGGCTCCATCCCAGCCGCGCTTCTAGGGGGCGCCCACCGATCCTGCAATGCGGGGCCGTTTCGACGAGCGCGGATCGGGATTGCGCCGCGGGGCGGCGACGTGGCTGGCTGCCGCCATGACCAACGCCCTGCCCGGCTATCGCCTGCGCGCCGCCACTGCCGCCGACGCCGCCGTCGTGGCCCATCATCGCGTCGAGATGTTCCGCGACATGGGCGTGCTCGGCACCGCCGACGGCGCCGCCCTCGAGGTCGCGAGCCGCCACTACCTCGCCCGCGCGCTGGCGGATGGCGAGTATCGCGGCTGGCTGATCGCGCACGACGGCCACATCGCCGCCGGCGGCGGTCTCGTGTTGCGCCCCCTGCTGCCCCGCCCCGGCTATCACGACGGCGGCGCGGAAGCGTACGTTCTCAACGTCTACACCGAGCCGGCGCACCGCCGGCTCGGCCTCGCCCGCTCGCTGATGGACGCGATCATCGCGTGGTGCGATGCCGAGCGGGTCTCCCGCATCAGCCTGCATGCCTCGGATGACGGCCGCCCGCTCTACGCGAGGCTCGGCTTCGCCACCACCAACGAGATGCGCCGCGACAGCGCGGCCGACGCGGCGTGAGGTGCGCTACTGGCCGTAGCGCGGTGACGCGGCGAGATACGCCCGCTCCTCCGCCGTCGACGCGCGCCCGAGCGCGGCGTTGCGGTGTGGAAACCGGCCGAAGCGGGCGATGACGTCGCGGTGCTCGCGCGCGTAGCGGAGAAAGCCGGCGGCCTGGTCGCGCCAGGCCGCGTCGGACCGGGCGTGCAGCGCCGCGAAGACGTCGACGCAGCGGTCCTGGACGGCGAGGTTCTCGGCGTGATGGAGCGGCATGTAGAAGAACGCCCGTTCGGCGTCGCCGAGTGGCGCGTCGAGCCCCGCGTCGATCCCGGTCAGTGCCAGCGCCAGCGCGTGCGGATCGGAGGCGAACGCCTCGGCGCGACCGCGGTAGAGCTGGCGCGAGAACTGGTCGAGCAGCAGGATCAGCGCGAGGCGCCCGCGCGCGCTCGGCGCCCAGGCGTCGCGCTGGTGGCGCACCGCGGCGGCGACGTCGCCGGCGAAGCGCTGCGCGACCTCGGCGTCGAGCACCGCGTCGCCGGCGAACCAGCGGGCGGCGTGCGCCGTCCGCGTGCGCGCGTCCGCGTCGCGCGGGCCGAACCAGAACGCGAGCACCGCTTCCTGCCGGTCAGCGTCCGTGCCGGCACCGCGCGCCAACGCGATCGCCTCGTCCAACCGGTCGTTGCCCCAGAACAGCTCGTCACCGACCGTCACCGCCGGCGCGCCGAAGAGCCCGCGCGCGATGGCCTCATCGGTCTGCGCGCGCAGCCGGTCCTTCACGTCCGGCGCCGTGGCGCGCGCCAACCACGGGTCGGGCTCGATCCCCAACCGGTGCAGCACGTCCGCGACGACCGCGGCCTCGCCGATCGCGCGATCCTCGACGAAGTTCGCGGTGTAGATGCCGCGCACGAAGGCCCCCACCCACGGCTCGTCGGCGGCGGCACACGTGACCCGCGCCGCCAGCAGGCTGCCGCGCGGGAACGCGCTCGGCTGGCGCAGCGGCAGGCCCTCGCGGGCGCAGACGCGGGCCAGGTCGCGCCACATGTAACGGCCCTTCACCGGATAGATGTTGAAGGGCGAGTCGTTCCATCCCTGCGCGGCGAAAATCGGACCGAGGAGGAACGTGCGCCAGCGCAGCGGCACGTCGGCGGCCCGCGCCAACCCCTCGACGCGCATCGCGGCCGGGTAGGAATAGGTGCTCGCGAACTCGAACCAGAACTCGGCGACGGCCATCAGCGCTCCGGGGTCGCGCCGCCGCGGTCCGGCGCCGATGCCGGGTGGGACGGAGTCTCATTCGCCGCCGCGCCCGGGACGGCGCCGTCGCTCAACCCGTCGCGCGCCGGCAACTCGATGCGGAAGGTCATTCCGCCGTCGGGGTTCGACGTCGCCCACAAGCGGCCATTGTGCGCCTCGATGATCGTGCGGCTGATCGACAACCCCATCCCCAGACCGCCGGCCTTGGTGGATACGAACGGCTCGAAGATGACGTCGCCCATCCCTGGCGGCACGCCCGGACCGGTGTCGTGTACCGCGATCTCCACGTGCCCATCCTCCGACGCGCGCGTCACGATCTGCAGCATACGGCGCTCGCCGGTCGCCATCGCCTCGACGGCGTTGCGCAGCAGGTTCAGCACCACCTGTTCGATCTGGATGCCGTCGCCGAAGACCTCCGGCAGGTCGGACGCCAGGAAGTCCTCGATGCGCACGCCTCCGTGCCGAGCGTCCGGGCCGACGATGCGCAGCGATTCGCCGATCAGCGCGTTGACGTTCACCGTCTCGCGCCGCGGCGTCTCCTTGCGGATGAGCTGGCGGAGCCGGCGGATGACTTCGCCGGCGCGCAGCGCCTCGGCCGAGATGCTGTCGACCGCCGGCAGCACCGCCGCGACGCTCGTCGGATCGGCGCGCAGCCGCCGCGCGCAGCCGCGGGCATAGTTGACGATCGCCGCCAGCGGCTGGTTGATCTCGTGCGCCAGGCCGGCCGCCATCTCGCCGAGCGTCGAGAGGCGCTGCACGTGCGTCAGCTCGGCCTGCCGCTGGCGGGCCGCTTCCTCGGAACGGCGCAGCTCGGTGACCTCGCTGCTGAACACGGCCAGGCCCTCGACGACGCCGTCGATGACGATCGGGTTGAATGCGTTGATGAAGTCGCGGCGGCCGCGCGGCCCGTCGAGGGACATCTCGTCGTGGAACCGTTCGCCGGCGAGCCCCCGCGCGTACAGCGGTGCCCAGTAGGTGGCCAGTTGGTCTCTGACGACGGTCGTATAGTCCTCGGGGGTCGTCAGCTCACGGCCGATCGCGTCCGCATAGCGGCTCCGGACGGCGGCGTTGCTGACGATCACCCGGCCGGCGCGATCGATCGCCCAGATCGCGTCTTGAGCGTTCTCGATCAGCGCCGACGCCGCCGCCTGCGACTGGCGGAGCTCGGCGGCGAAGCGCGTCCGTTCCTCGATCTCGCCGTACAGCTCGCGATTGACGCGCTCGAGCTCCGCGGTGCGCTCCGCCACGCGCGCCTCGAGCTGCGCGTTCAGCCGCCGCACCTCGGCCTCGGCATTGCGCTGCTCCAGCTGTCGCTTCGCCAGCGCCTTGCGGCTCCGATCGAACTCCGCCGCGACGTAGACGGACACCCCCATGCCGATCACCAAGCCCATCGTCGGGTAGCGAATCAACCCCGACAAGTCGCCGTTGGCGCCGTAGAACGCCACGGCCGTCGCCACGCCGCCGATCAGCACCACCGCGGCCTGCGCGCCGACGCCCCAGGGCAGGAGCGTCGCCGTGGCCAACGTGACCGCCATCGACATGATGGCGGTCGTTTCCGCGTCGCCGGCCAGGACGGCCGAGGTGGTGCTGAGCGCGTACATCGCCGTCACGCACGTGAGCCCGACGACGATCAGCCGCGTCCGGCTGTACGGCCGGCGCTGGCGGAGCAGCGCCGCCGCCACGCCGATGACCGCGAGCGCGCCGAGCTTCAGCCCCCAGTACAGGGCCAGTTGCTCGTGCGGCAGCAACGCCAGGTCGAAGACCGCGTAGAGCAGGATCGGCGCAACGCACAGCGTGATGGCGATGCGCATCCGGCGCGCCAGTCGGGCGTTGTCCCGGGCGTCGGGATCGAGCGGCGGGGTGCTGTCGGCCACTCTCATTGCGCCGACTCTAGCCCAGCCCGGTCGGCTTTGGCGATACATCTCAGTCAGACGAAACGCCTGCCTGGCCGTAGGGGCAGCGCGTCACGCCGAGCCGCCGGTGACCGGCGTCCGGGGCTGGGCACGGGCCCGCCCGGCGAGCATCCCCAGCCCCGTCAGACCGGGGCCGAGGAACAGCAGGACGATCGCCGGCGCGGTGAGCAGCCAATAGCGCAGCTGGCCATCCATGGCGCACGCGGCCGCGCTCGGACCGCACGTCGCCGCGTCGAGCCATGGCGCGCCGGCGTTGTTCCAGGCGACGTGCTGGAGGATCGCCAGCCCGAGGCCGAGCCAGGGCGCGGCGGCGCGCCCCACACCGCGCGGCGCGGCGCGCGCCCAACCGAGTCCGGCGCCGGTCGTGGCGGTGAACGTCGGGTGCAACAGGCCGCCCAGCGCGGCGCGCAGATAGACGCTCTCCGCCAGACCGGCACGGCCGCCCGCGACGGCGGCGAGCGCGAAGTAGTAGAGGTTCTCCGCCATCGTGAAACCGATCCCGATCAGCGCGCCGAAGACGATGCCGTCGACGACGCCGCGCAGATCGCGCCGCCAGACCACCGCCACGATCGCCAGCGCCGTCGCCTTGGCGATCTCCTCGAGAGCCGGCGCCGCGAACCGGCCGGTGAGCCGCGCCGCTTCCGCCGCGCCGGCGAGATCGCCGATCCACGCCCGTGCGGCTTGGTTGAGCGCCAACGCCGCCGCCGGCGCGACCACCGCCCCCCACAGAAACGCCCCCAACAGCAGCCGGCGCGGCGTGTGCGCGTGGCGGTCGATGCGCACGACCGCCAGCGCCGCGAGCGCGGCGGGGACGAGGGCGGTGGCGAACAGCATCCACGGCGTATCGGCCGCGAGGCGTGCGAACCCGGCGAGCAGCAGCGCGGCAGCGATCCAGGTGAACGCGGTGCGGAGGCGGTTGGCGGAGAGCGACACCGCTGCGGTGTCTGCCCCGCATGGTCGGCGTCGCGCAAGCTTCGGATTGCAGGAGCGCGGGCCTCCAGGCCCGTCGGGCCGGCGCCGCCGGCCCGGAGCGCGCTACGTCTTGCTGCGCCGCCCTCCGGGCGACGACGGGCCTGGAGGCCCGCGCTCCTACCGATCCAGCGCTGCGATCAAAAGCGGGCGATGATTCATTGACCAATCGACCACACGGTTGATATTACCCCGTCGTGCTGGATGCTCGGCTCTTCACGCCGTTGCCGGCGGATCAGCGCCGCCGCATCGCGGACGACTTTGTCGCCTTCGCGTTGGCGCGCGACGGCACGCCGGACCTGCGGACCCGTTCGCTGGCGCATCGCGAGGCGTACTTCCACCACCTGCGGGAGATGCCCGCTGCCGCGCTGGGACGGCGCGCCCATCGACCCGGAGGAGTTCGCGCGCTGGCATCGCGGCCTCCAGCCGCTCAGCGACGCGCCGCCGCTCATCGCGTGGCTGGTGAAGGTGGCGCGCGCCAACGAGGGCGAGGGCTGGGGCGTCGACTATCTCCTCGATCGCGGCGGCTTCGACGGCCTCGGCGCCGGTGGCAGGCTGCAGCCGCGCGACTTCGCCGACCTCGAGGAGACCTACCACACGCGCATCATGCGCGAGGTCGTGCAGCTCTTCGGCGTCGACTACGCACTGCGCACGCCCCCGTGGCCGATCCAGCAGTCGGTGAAGCTGATGGCGCACCTGCCGCGCGGTGCCTCCTACATGCTGCTGCTCGCCGGCGAGCTGATGGGCACCGTCGCGTTCGCCCATCTGGCGCGGCAGGGGGAGGCCCTGTTGGCCGATCATCCGGCCACCGCGGCGCGCGTGCGCGATCTGTTCGACGAGATCCTGGTCGACGAGGTCGGCCATGTCACGTTCCTGCTCGGCTCCATGCGCGGCTGGCAGCTCGCCGTGATCCGCCAGCTGGCCCTGCTCTACGCCGCCAGCTCGCGGCGCAGCTATACCAACGACACCAGCGACGCGGCGCTGATGGGCGACGGCATCCGCCACTACTCGCTGGCGATCATGCCGGAGCGCGTGCTGCGGCGCGCCTTCGTGCCGGCGCAGTACTGGCCGCGCGACTACGGCACCGCACCGGTGACGGCATGAGCCTCAGGCGCGCCGTCCGCCCGATCGCCCGGCGCCGCCCCGGGCGTCCACCGGGTCCGAGTCAGGCGACGCAGCTGCGCGCGCGCCTGATCGAGGAGGCCAGCCACCTCTACGCCGACGGCGGTGCCAGCGGCCTCAGCTTCGCCACCGTCGCGGCGCGTGCCGGGCTCACCAAGCCGACCGTCTTTCACTACTTTCCCAGCAAGGCGGCGCTGCTCCGCGCGGTCTTCGACGCGCTCGGCGCGCGCCTCCAGGGCGCGGCCGAGAACTGGTTCGATGCGCCGCCGGCGTCGTACGCGGCGCGTCTCGATCAACTCATCGCGGCGTTGGTCGACTTCTACGGACGCGATCCGATCAACGCCCGCATCCTGTGTCACGGGCTGCTCGAAGCCGAGTACCTGACGCCGGCCCGCACCGCGGGCACGCCCCCGCCGGTCTTCGATCACTTCGTGCGCCGCTTCGTGCAGTTCATCGCCGACGGCGCGGCGGCGGGCGAGTTCCATCCCGACCGCCCGATGGCGGTCATCATGGCCATCGGCGGCATCGTCCTGTTCGAGTTCATGCTGCCCGACCGCGGCCGGCAGTTCCGCAGCGGCGCCTTCGGCGCCACGTCGCTGGCGACGCGCGCCGACGAGATGGCCACCTTCGTCCGCCGCGCCGTCGTACGCGAAGGATTTTCACCGCGGAGACGGGGAGGCGCAGAGGTGACCGGGAAGACGATGCGCCTCCGCGCCTCTGCGCCTCCGCGGTGAACTCTTCTTCTCTGGGGGGATCAACATGAAGACCATCGATGCCGACGGACACGTCATCGAGCCGGCCGATCTGTGGCAGCGCGAGCTGCCGGCATCGTTGCGCAGTCGCGGCTTTCAGGTGATCTGGAATGCGGACACGCGGCAGGAGGAGGTCCACCTCGAGGACGCGCCGCTGCTGCCGTTCGGGATCGTCGGCGTCGGCATGGCCGGACGGCCGTTCGACGACATCGGCAAGGGCGTCCGCTACAGCGAACTGATGCCGGGCGGCAGCGATCCGCGGCGCCGCCTGGTGGACATGGACGCCGAGGGCATCGACATCGCCGTGCTCTATCCCTCGATCGGCCTCTTCCTCGAGGCCATCCAGGACGTCGCGCTCGCCGAGGCGAGCTGTCGCGTCTACAACGACTGGCTCGCCGACTACTGCCGCGCCGACGGCGGCCGTCTCTCCGGCATCGCCGCGATTCCCATGCAGGACGTCTCGGCCGCGGTGCGCGAGCTGCGCCGCGCCTGTGGCGACCTCGGCATGCGCGGCGCCTTCATCCGGCCGAACCCATGCGCCTCGCGCGCGCTGCACGACTACTACTTCGATCCCTTCTGGGCCGCCGCGGCGGAAATGGGGATTCCGATCGGCCTGCATCCCTCCGGTGCCGGCGACCTGCCCGGGGCGTTCCAGGGCCTGCGCCTCGACGCGCCGATCATGGGTCACCCGTCGATCTTCTTCATCGACAACTACATCGGCTTCTCGCACCTGGTCTGCGGCGGGGTGCTCGAGCGGCATCCCAGGCTCACCATCGTCGTGCTGGAAGCCGGCGGCGGCTGGCTCGCGCACTGGTTCGATCGCTTCGACCACTTCGCCGAGGTCTATCGGTGGATGGCGCCCGATCTGCGCGCCAAGCCCAGCGAGTACTTCCGGCGGCAGTGCTACATCTCGTTCGATCCCGACGAGACGACCCTGCCGCTGCTGACGCCGGTGATCGGCGAGGACCGCATCGTCTGGGCCTCGGACTATCCGCATCTCGATGCGACGTTCCCCGGCGTGGTGCGCGAGCTGGAGGAGCATCTGCTCAAGCTGCCGATCAGCGCGCAGGACAAGGTGCGCGGGGGAAATGCGGCGAAACTGTACGGGCTCGACGTCTAGAACCACCGAGAGGCACAGAGGATCACGGAGATGAAGAATGCGCGGCTGCTGCACTACTCCCACTGCGTCTCGGATCTGGGACGTTCGAAGCGGTTCTACACGGAGGTGTTGGGGTTCGAGGTGGTGGCGGAGTTCGACTTCGACGATGCGGACACGGCGCGGGTGATGGGGGTGCCGGGGGCGAAGTTCACCGGCGTGTTCATGAAGCGCGATGGCTTTCGGATGGAGATCATCGCCTTCACCAACCCGCCGCCGCAGCGGGCGGCGCGGCGGCGCGCCGCGAACGAGATCGGGCACTCGCACCTGAGCTTCTACGTCACGGATCTCGACGCGTCGCTCGCGGAGCTGCGCGCGGCGGGCGTCGCGGTCGACGACGAGACGCGGGCGACGTTGGTCAACGGCATCGAGTGCTGCGTGGTGCGCGATCCCGACGGCTTCCCGATCGAGATCGTGCAGACGCCGACGCTCATGCTGTTGCCCTACGAGGCCGACTGACCATGGCCGGTCGCCTCGCCGGAAAGATCGCCATCATCACCGGGGCCGCGAAGGGTCAGGGCGCGGGCGTGGCGCGGCGCTTCGTCGCCGAGGGCGCGCGCGTCGCCCTGCTCGACGTCCTCGACGGCCCCGGCACGGCGCTCGCGGCCGAGCTCGGATCCGCCGCGCGGTTCCTTCACTGCGACGTCGCCGAGGAGGCACAGGTCGCCGACGCCATCGACGCCGCGGCGCGCCACTTCGGCGGCCTCGACGTGCTCTACAACAACGCCGCCGTCATCGCGTACGGCCGGCGCATCGCCGACATGCCCACCGCCGAGTGGGATCGCACCCTGGCGATCAACCTGCGCGGCCCGTTCCTGTGCGCGAAGTACGCCCTGCCCCACCTCATCGACCGCGGCGGCGGCGCCATCATCAATGTGTCTTCACACGGCGCCTTCCAGGCCTCGCCCACCGGCGTCGCCGACTACGCCGTCGCCAAGGGCGGCCTGGTGACGCTGACGTACTATCTCGCCTCCGAGTACGGCCACGAGCAGGTCCGCGCCAACTGCATCGCCCCGGGCCCCGTCCCCACCGACCTCAACGCCCCGTTCCTCGGCACCGAGGAAGGCCGCGCCCAGACCGCCATGTGGATTCCCCTGGGCCGCGTCGGCGCCATCGAGGACGTCGCCCACGCCGCCGTCTTCCTGGCGTCCGACGAAGCGCGCTGGATTACCGGCGCGGTGCTGAGGGTCGATGGGGGGATCGTGGTGCAGTGAGCGGAAAGTGGCGTTTGCCAGTGAGCCGGTGAGCCGGTTCGTTTCAGGCGTTGACGTGTAGACGTGCTGACGTGTGGACGGGCTGACGGGCTGACGGGCTGATGGGCTGACGTGCTGGCGTGGCGCGGGATGGGCGTACGTCAGCGCGTCAGAACGTCAGCACGTCAACACGCACTCCCCCCACCCCGTTCACCGGCGCACCGGTGCGCCGGTCACCACCCGCGCTTTTTTCCTTCCCGCCCCCACCCCCCACCCCCTATAGTCTCGACCGCTCATGCCCCGCCCGGTCGCGCTCATCGTCAACGACGATCCGTCGCAGTTGCGGCTGAATGCGGTCGTCCTGGAGAAAGGTGGCTTCGCGACGCGCACGTGCGCGAGCGCGGAGGAGGCGCTCGCCCTGCTGGCGGAGTCGCCGGCGGTCGATCTGATCGTCACCGATCTGCACATGCCCGGCATCGACGGATGGCGATTCTGCCGGCTGCTGCGCTCACCGGAGTTCGCCGCCTGCAACGCGATCCCGATCCTGGTCGTCTCTGCGACCTTCTCCGGCGGTGATGCGGAGCTGCGCAGCCTGGAGCTCGGCGCCAGCGGATTCCTGCCGGCCCCGTTCGCGCCGTCGGCGCTGCAGGACTACGCGCGCGCGCTGCTCAGCGGACGTCGCCCGGAGCCCGCGCCGCACGTCGTGATCGCGCACACGGATCCGCTCGAGGCGGACCGCCTGCGCGGCGCATTCCAGCAGGCCGGCTACGAGGTCGATTGCGTCGGCACCGCCGCCGAGGCGCTGGAGACCTGGCGCGCGCTGCAGCCGGAGTTGTTGATCGTCGACCACCGCCTGCCCGATCGGCCGGCCGCCGAGGTGGTGGCGGCCATCGGCGGGCCGGGATCACCGACGGTCGCGATCGCGATTGTCGACGCGGCCGGCGTCGGGGACGCCCTCAGCCTGGCTCGGCACGGCGCCCATGCCACCGTCTTCGCGCCCGCCGATCCGGCGCGCCTGATCGAGCTGGCCGCCACCGCGCGCCGCCAGCGATCGCTGATCCGCATCGAGGAGCTGCTCGACGAGCGCACCCGCTCGCTGCGCGACTCGGAGGCGCGCTGGCGCTCGCTGGTCGAGGCGATCCCCGAGATCGTCGTCGTCCACGATGCCGACGGCACGATCCGGCACATCAACCAGCTCGGCGCCGAGCATCTCGGCTTGCGGGCGGACGAGTTCGTCGGCCGCGACCTGCGCGAGTTCGAGCTCTCGGTGCTGCGCGGCGACGACCCGGCCGGCGCCTTCGAGGCGGTGTGGATGACCCGTGGCGGGCGCCAGTTTCCCGTCGAGGTCGTCCGCCACCGGTTGCGCGTCGGCGGGCGCGAGGGATTTCTCAGCGTCGCCCGCGACGTCACCGCCCGCCAGGAACTCGCCCGCCAGCGTCAGGAGTTCCTCGCGATGCTGACGCACGACATCAAGAATCCGCTCGGCGTCGTCCTCGGCTTCGCGGAGCTGCTCGGCGAGGTCGGCCCACTCAATACGGAGCAGCAGGATCTCGTCGCGCGCATCCAGGCAAACGCCGACACCGTCCTCACCCTGGTTGCGAACTATCTCAACCTCACGCAGCTCGACGCGGGGCATCTCGCCATCGCCCGCCAGCCGGTGGATCTGGCGGCGTTGATCGACACGATCGCGGGACAGTTCCGCACGCTGGCCGGTCGCGCCGGCGTCACCTGCGAGACCACGCTCGACGATCGGCTCGGCGTCATCGCCGCCGACCCCGTCGCCCTCGAACGAGCGTTGACGAATGTCGTCCGCAACGCCGTGGCGTTCACGCCGGCCGGCGGGCTCGTCACGATCAACGTGCGGCGCGGCGCCGATCGCGTGACGATCACGGTCCGCGACACCGGCGTCGGCATCCCACCGGAGGAGCTCGACCGCGTCTTCGAGCTGTCCCGACGCGAGTTGTCGCGGCGCGAGCACCAGGGCACCGGTCTCGGCCTGCTCATCGCCCGCGCCCTGGTGCATGCGCACGGCGGCAGCATCGGCATCGAGAGCGCGCCCGGCGCGGGCACGACGGTCACGATCCACCTGCCGATCGGTGCGGCGGCCGACGAGCGGCGCGCCGACGCCTGAGCCCGGATGCCCGTCCGTATCGAGCTGCCCGCCGCGCACCCGCACGTCGCGGTGGTGACCCTCGATCGCCCGGAACGCGCCAACGCGCTCGACCCAGCGATGCTCGTCGCGCTGGCCGCCGCGTGGCGGCGCGTCGCCGACGACGCGGAGATCCGCTGCGCGGTGCTGACCGGCGCCGGCGAGCGGACCTTCTGCTCGGGCATGGACCTGCGCGCCACGATCCCTGCCGCGCAGGCGTTGGCGCGCGGCGAGCGAGTGGACCCGGTGGACTTCGAGGGCCTGCGCAGCGTCGCGACCGCCACGCTCGCCGGATTCGACCTGCAGACGCCGCTCGTCTGCGCAATCAACGGTCATGCCCGCGCCGGCGGCTTCGACCTCATGCTGGCGTCGGAGATCCGCTTCGCCGTGCCGCACGCGACCTTCGCGCTGGAGGAAGTGGCGCTCGGCCTGTACCCGACCGGCAACGCCAGCGTGCTGCTGGCACGGCAGATCGGTTGGGTGCACGCGCACGAGCTGCTGCTCACCGCGCGGCCGATCGATGCCGAGCGCGCTCTGGCGATCGGCCTGCTGAACCGCATCGTCCCACCCGCCGAGCTGCTGCCGACCGCGCTCGCCACCGCCGACGCGATCGCCGCCAACGCACCGCTGGCGGTGCGGGCGACGCGCGCCGGCGTCCGCGAGCTCCTCTCGCTGCCGCTCGACGAGGCGTATCGCCGCCAGGAAGAGCTCGGCCGCCCGCTGCGCCGCACCGAGGACGCGCGCGAAGCGCAGCGCGCGTTCGTCGAGAAGCGGCGCCCGGTGTGGAAAGGGCGGTAGTCACGGAGCGGCAGTTGCGGCCGCGCCCATGCCATTGCCGAATGGGCCGCGGTCGCGCGCGGCCAGCCGCCTCCCTCTCGGTTCGAGTCGCGCTGCCAGGCCGCGCGGGAGCGCGGCCCTCCATGCGGTGACCAGAGGCGACGGCCGATCACAATTTCGCTGCGGCCCACGACGCGCACGGGCGCCTTGTCGCCGTTCTCGCGCGTATAGTAAGGACCCGACCTGTGCCTGCGGTCAGCGCCGGCGCCCCAGGGGGTATCGATGGAGTTCGGACTGTTCGTTCAGGCCCATGTGCCGCGGCACGAGGTGGAGGCCGATCCGGTCAACGCGGAGCACGATCGGCTGATGCGCGAGCTCGAAGTGGCGGTGGCCTGCGACCGCGCCGGATGGAAGTACGTCTGGTCGGTCGAGCACCACTTTCTCGAGGAGTACTCGCACATCTCGGCGTCGGAGATCTTCCTGCCGTACGTCGCCTCGCGCACGAACCGCATCCACGTCGGGTCGGCGATCTACAACATCACGCCGCCGGTGAACCATCCGGCGCGCATGGCCGAGCGCGTCGCCATGCTCGACCACCTCAGCGAGGGGCGCTTCGAGTTCGGCACCGGCCGGGGCTCGTCCAGCACGGAGTTCAAGGGCTTCGGCATCCCCGACGGCGAGACGACGCGCGCGATGTTCGACGAGTCGCTGCGCGAGATCCTGCGCATGTGGCGCGAGACCCGCTACAGCTACGAGGGCAAGTACTTCTCGATGCCCGAGCGCAACGTGCTGCCCAAGCCGTACAGCAAGCCGCATCCGCCGCTGTGGGTGGCCTGCGGGAGCCCGTCGACGTTCGAGAAGGCCGGCCGCCTCGGCCTCGGCGCGCTGTGCTTCAGCCTGGGCTCGCCGAAGGACTTCGAGCCGCTGGTCCGCATCTACAAGGACAACATCAAGCACGCCGAGCCCGTCGGCGCGTACGTGAACGACAACGTCGCGTGCGTGTCGCAGATGGTCTGCCTCGAGGACGGGAAGCGGGCGCGCGAGGTCGCGCTCAGCATGGGCAGCGGCTACCACACGAGTCTCGTCTTCCGGTACCTCGACACCTTTCCGAAGCCGGCCGGCGTGCCGGACTGGCCGAAGCTGATCCCGGAGCCGACGCCGGCGCAGCTCGACGAGCGCATCGCCAGCGGCCAGCGCATCGTCGGCAACCCCGACGAATGCGCGAAAGCCGTCCAGCAGTACGCCGACATCGGCTGCGATCAGATCATCTTCGGCATCCTCGCCTCGTCGCAACCGCAGGAGACCGCCCTCGAAACCGTCCGCCTCTTCGGCTCCGAGGTGCAGCCGCGCTTCGACAAGGATCCGGTCCACAGCACCACCCGCTATCGCGAAGCCGCGCTGCGGAAGGCCGGCGGCGCGCGAGCGGCGGTATCGTGAGAGCAGTGAGCCGGTGAGCCAGTGCGCCGGCGCGCCGGTCTGATGACACTGGCGCACCGGCGCACTGGCTCACCGGCTCACGTCTTTTCCCCCATGACCTTCCCCGCCGTTTCCATCTGCCCCGCCAACACGCTGGTCTGCGGCATGCAGGTGCCAATCGCCGCGCAGAGCGCGACGTTCGTGCAGCCGTGGGAGGGGAGCGCGGGCACCGAGGATCTGCGGCGGGTGGCGGCGGCGTGTGACGCGGCCGGGTTCTTCTATCTCGCCGTCTCGGATCACATCGCCGTGCCGCGCTCGCACGCGGCGGCGATGTCCACGGTCTGGTACGATGCGATCGCGACGCTCGGCTTTCTGGCGGCGTCGACGACGCGCGTGCGGCTGCTGTCGTACGTCTGGGTGGCGCCGTACCGGCATCCGCTCATCACCGCGAAGGCGTTCGCGACGCTCGACGCGCTGTCGAACGGACGCATCGTCCTCGGCGTCGGCGCCGGGCACGTCGAGGCGGAGTTCGCCGCGCTCGGCGTCGACTTCAAACGCCGCGGCGCGCTGCTCGACGAGGCGATCGACCTGGTCGTCGCCGCGTGGACCGACGAGTACCCGACGCACGCGGGCCGGACCTGGTCGGTCCGCGACCTCGGCCAGCGCCCGCGGCCGGTGCAGCAGCCGCGGCCGCCGATCTGGATCGGCGGCTCGACGCCCGCCGCGCTGCGCCGCGTCGCCGAGCGCGGCGACGGCTGGCTGCCGCAGGGCGTGCCGGAGATGGGCATGGCGGCCGCGATCGAGCTGATCCGCCAGCAGCGCCAGGCCAAGCGCGGCGACGCGCCGATCGACCTCGGCATGAATGCCCCGTGGCTCTATATCGGCCGCGCGCCCTTCGAGCCCGGCCCCAACGACCGCACCGGCTCGCCCACCGAGCTCGCCGAGATCTTCCGCGGCATCAAGAAGCTCGGCGTCCAGCACTGCGGCGTCCGCTTCCGCAGCCGCAGCTGCGACGAGCTGTGCGACCAGGTGGCGGCCTTCGGCGCCGACATTCTACCACTCATCAACCAATGAGTTTTTACCACGGAGACACGGAGACACGGAGCTGATGTCAGACTCCGTGCCTCCGTGCCTCCGTGGTGAGAGAGGGTTTTGCTGATGCTGCTCACGAATCGTGTCGCCATCGTCTCCGGCATCGGCCCAGGCATGGGTCGGGACATCTCGATCGCCCTGGCGCGCGAGGGCGCCGACGTGGTGCTGGCGGCGCGCGGCGCCGACAAGCTCGCGAGCGTCGGGACAGCGGTGCGCGCCCTCGGGCGGCGGGCGGTCGAGGTGCCGACCGACATCGCCCGCGACGAGGACTGCCGGCGGCTGGTCGATACCGCGATCCGCGAGCTCGGGCGCGTCGACGTGCTGGTCAACAACGCCTTCAAGGGCGGGGTCGAGCCGTTGTTCGCCGACATCGACCTGGAGGAATGGCGGAAGGTCTTCGAGGTCAACGTCTTCGGCTCCCTGCAGCTCACCCAGGCGGTGATCCCGCACATGCGTCGCCAGGGCGGCGGGTCGATCGTGTTCATCAACTCGATGTCGATGCGCGTCATCGAGCCGCGCTTCGCCAGCTACGCCTCGTCGAAGGGCGCCCTGATGATCGCCGCCCAGTCGCTCGCCCGCGAGCTCGGGCCGGACAAGATCCGCGTCAACAGCGTCGTCCCCGGCTACATCTGGGGCGCGGCGCTCGAGGGCTACTTCAAGTCGCTCGCCACGCAGCAGGGCATCACGCCGGACGCCGTCTACGAGCAGATCGCGTCCCGCACCGCACTCCGCCACATCCCGACGTCGGCGGAGATCGCCGACGCCGTGCTGTTCTTCGCCTCCGACCTGTCCCGCGTCGTCACCGGCCAGGCCCTGGACGTGAACGGCGGCCACCACTTTCACTGACCGTCGCCGTGGGTCGGCCCGGCGGCCGTGCGTACGGAAACGCGGGTCGGCGCCCGGTCGCGCGCGACTGGTCTATTCCGCGCACATCGCCTTGTTCGGGACCTCTTTGCCCTCGAGGTCGGCGCACGCCTTGGCTTCCATGCAGTCGAGCTCGGTCCCGGCATCCTTCACGTAACGACAGCAGATCTGGGTGCCCGTGCAGCCGCCCTTGGTCTTGGCCAGGGAGTGCGTCGCCCAGAAGCCGCCGAGGGCCAGGGCAAGCGCCAGCGCGCAGGTGGTGAGAGTCATTCGCTGGATCATCGGATCCTCCTCATCGCTACGGCGTCTCTGCCGCCTATGGCACCGTCCGGGCGCGCACACAAACGGTCTCCTCTGTACGCGGGTGCCTCAATTTGATTGGCGCGTCGGTGACCGCAGCCCTGAGCCAAAACCGCCAAGGACGCCAAGGGCGGCAGGCGGCGCTGCTTGGCGCCCTTGGCGTCCTTGGCGGTGATCTGAGCAGCGGGGCACCGCCCGTGAATCGAACTGAGGCACTACCCCTCTGGGCGCCTCCGTGGCCTCCGTGGTGAAAAAGTAGTACAGCGCGCCGCGTGATGTTGCGCTGGATCGTGCTCGCGACCCTCGTCCTTCTCGGCGGCGCCATGGTGTCCGCGCAGGAGCCGGGCACGCTGACCGCCGAGCCGCTGCCCGATGCGGGGGCCGCCGCCGACACGGCAACGGTGGTGGCCGACACCCCGACGCGACGTCCGACGCGCCGCCCGGTCGCCACCGCGACGGCGAGTGAGCTCGCCACGGCGACGCCGACCGACACGCCGGCGGATACGCCCACGGCGCCGCCGCCGAGCGCGACGCGCACCGCGCCGCCGACGGTCACCCACCCGCGCGTCGCCGCGGCGCCGGCCCCGCCGCCGGCGGGGCCGCCCGCCACCGTCGCCGGGCCGCCGTCGGTGAGCCGCCTGCTCGGCGTCAGTGCCGACGCCGGTCTCGTGCACGTCGCCCTCGGTGCCCTCCTCGCGCTGCTGTCCGCCTGGCTCGGTGCGCGCATCGCCCGCGCCGGCGAGCGCCGCGAGCGGACGCGCGGGCGGCGCGCCCTCGCCAGCGCGATGCTGCTCGAGCTGCGGCGCCTCGACGCGGTGTTGCGCCGCGTCGTGGCGCTCGACACCCCGTCCTCGTTCCCCTCGCTCGACCACCCGATCATGGAGGGCGCGCTGCGCGACCTCACGCTCTTCAACGCCGAGACCGCGGCGCGCATTGCGCAGTTCCACGGCGCTCTGCGTGGCATCCAACACGAGATCGCCGACTATCGGGACAATCCGCTGCGCTGGGCCGGTCGGCTGGGCGAGCTCAACCAGCTCATCAAGGGTCGTGCCGCCGCGGCGTGTCGCGCCGTGCCCGAGCTCTTGAAGGCGCTCGAGCGTTCCGGCGGCGCCCGGCCGCCGCATCTCGGCGAGCCCGCGCCCAGTCGCGAGCGTGCCGAGCTGCCGCCGCCGCCCTTCGGCGCCACCGACGGCGACGACTGGACGCTGTGACTCGACTCCACGCATCACGTCGATGTCGCAGACGGGGCTTTGCCCACCAATTCGCGGAGCACGTTCCGTTCCCGATTGGAGGGCCGCGCTTCCGCGCGGCCGGTCGCGCGGAAGCGCGACCCTCCAGGCGCGGAATCGATCCACCAACCGAATTGGCGGGCAAGGCCCGCACACGGGTCTCGCAATCGCCGATCGAGCGCGAGCGCAGGTCCCTGAACTGGCCGATTGGAGCGCGCCACTTAGGGTTAACCCGAAGAGTTATCCACCGTTGCGCCCGTCACAGGAGCCAGCCTCGACAGTTGGCCACAGCTTCCTGTGGACAACCTGTTGATTACGACCGTCGCGGCCCTTTCTCCGTAAGCCCAGACTTGGATTGCACGCTGATTGTGCACGGAAATGCGACCACAAAGACCCATCGATTCAGTAAGTTACATCGGGCACTTCATTCGGCGTCTTCGAGCGTGACTTGTTTGCGCAACATGCTTCACGCCGCCGCAACATAGTGGAGAACGTTTGCGAGCGGGGCGATTTTTGGCCGGTATTTTGCCGGTCACCAGCAAGGAGTCGTGAATGGTTGTTCGGTCACGATTTATCGTGGCGTTGGCCCTCATTGTAGGTGCGGTCGGATGCACGCGCGGCAGCGAGCAGACCGGCACTCCCCTCGACGTCAAGGGACTCCGCGTCGAGCTGCCGCCGGGATGGACATCGGTGCCGCCGGTCTCGGCGATGCGTGCTGCGCAGGCGGTGATCGAGGGTCCGGCTGGTCCGGCCGAGTTGGCGGTGTTCCACTTCGGTGCCGGTCAGGGGGGCGACGTCGAGGCCAACATCCAGCGGTGGATCGCCCAGATCGTGCCGCAGCCCGGGACGAGCGTGCAGCGCGAGACGTTCGAAGCCAACGGATTGCGCATCACCTGGATCGACGCCGAGGGCACGCTGCAGGGCGGGCCGATGGGGATGGGACCGTCCACCCCGCAGGCCGGCTCGCGCCTGCTCGGCGCCGTCATCGAAGGTGAAGGCGGCCCGTGGTTCTTCAAAGCCACCGGTCCCGACGGAACGTTGGCACCGCAACGCCTCGCTTTCCGCGGCATGCTGCAGCGCGCGCAGCTGGCCAAGTGAGGCTGACGGCGCGTGGCTGATGGCGGTTCGCCAGACGTCCGGCCAACCGCCGTCAGCCGCGAGCCACCGGCAACCTCAGCTGTCGCGCGAGCGGAAGAGCGCGAACGAGCTCGTGTAGCCGTGCAGGAACGTCGAGCCGTGCACGGGGCCGATCTCGCCGTTGCAGAAGAACCCGCCGAGCGGCACGTCGCCGAGATAGCGGCGGAAGAGATCGGTGTCGTGGTCGGCGCGGCCGTAGAGGAACTGCCCACGGCCGAGGCAGGAGAACAGCAGCGATCCCGGCGGCGCCGCGTTGTCGGCTTCTTGATGGCGTTTGAGCAGCGCCTCGAGATCCTCTGACGACGTATCGGCATCGCGCAGGTGGAATTGCACCACCGCGTTGGAATCGATGAGGGCGCCGATCGCCAGCGCGCCGGACGACTCCTCGATGCCGAGCAGGTTGCGGATGAGGAAGTCGCCCTGCCGGTATTGCTGGCGATCTTCCTTCATCACGATGCCGAGGAACAGCGAATGGCGGGCCAGTTGGCGGTCGCGTGGCTCCAGGCGGTCGTGCAGCTCCTCGAGCACCTTGAGCGGCGGCTGGCCGTCGAGGGCGCGGATGACGTTGCGCTCACAGGCGGTCACGAACATCGGATCGCCAATCGGCCGGCAGCCCTGGGCGACGATCGTGTCGACCGCGAGATTCCCGCTCAGCGCCACGCCGACCACGCCGTCGCGGTGCGCATGCTCGCCGAGGAAGAGCGCATTGCTGCCGTGCTCGCGGCCGCCGCTGGCGACGCCACCGACGGTGGTGCTGCCGGGATAGGCGGCATCGATGCCGCGGATCAACCCCTCCGCGTCGAAGCTGAACGGATCGGGGAGGAGGACGAAGTGTGGCGCGCTCGCCGGGTCGACGCCGAGAAGCCGCGTCCACGCGCCGGGCTCGGTACCGAGGCTCGGGATCGCGTCGTTCGCGACGCGCAGCGGCGTGATCGTCACCCCGGGCAGGTAGGCCGCGGTCAGCGACAGGCCCGGGCGCTGCTCGATCTCGCGACCGCCGCCGATCACCCCGCCACCCGAGCAGCCGAGCAGCAACGCGCCGGGGATGGCCTCGGAGAGCAGCGCCGGCGCCCGGTCGTACCCCGCCGCGTGATGCGGCGAGACGAAGGCGATGAGCAGATCCGGCTGACAGCCGGCCAGCTCGGCGCGCAGCGCGTTCGCGGCGCGCGCGATCGCCCGTTCGAGGTCGCTGTCGTCACTCGCTGCCGATGCCCACTTCATTGGAACCCGCTGCGGTCTGCCCAGCCGAGAGCCGATGCCGCTAGCCGCATTTTACGGCCGGCTGCAGCACGTCGCGCGCGGTGTGCTCCGAGCGCCGGCGCAGCGCGTGCTCGTCTCGGCTCGGAGCGCACCGCCCGTCCAGCTCGCGCGCCGTCCTCTCTAGCTCCGACCGTCCACATGCGCTACCTGTCGCTTTTCAACAGGAGAAGCCGTGCCCGAGTTCGTTTACACGATGTACAAGCTGCGCAAGGCGGTGGCGTCCGATCGCGTCCTGCTCGACGACATCACCCTGGCCTTCCTGCCCGGCGCCAAGATCGGCGTCCTCGGCCCCAACGGCGCCGGCAAGAGCACGCTGCTGCGGATCATGGCCGGGGTCGACAGCGAGTTCACCGGTGACGCCAAGCCGATGCCGGGCGTCCGCGTCGGCTTCCTGCCGCAGGAGCCGCAGCTCGATGCGTCGAAGAACGTCCTCGGCAACGTCGAAGAGGGCGTCGCCGAGACGCGCGCCCTGCTCACCGACTTCGACGCCATCTCCGCCCAGCTCGGCGAGCCGATGGACGACGAGCAGATGACCAAGCTGCTCGATCGCCAGGCCGCGCTGCAGGACCGCATCGACGCGGTCAACGCCTGGGAGCTCGACCGCCAGCTCGAGATCGCCATGGACGCGCTGCGCCTGCCGCCGCCCGATGCCGACGTCGCGACGCTGTCCGGCGGCGAGCGGCGCCGCGTCGCCCTCTGCCGGCTGCTGCTCCAGAAACCCGACCTGCTCCTGCTCGACGAGCCCACCAACCATCTCGACGCCGAGTCGGTCGCCTGGCTCGAGCGTCATCTGAAGGAATACCCGGGCACGGTCGTCGCCGTCACCCACGACCGCTACTTCCTCGACAACATCGCCGGCTGGATCCTCGAGCTCGATCGCGGCCGCGGCATCCCGTTCGAGGGCAACTACTCCGCCTGGCTGGAGCAAGAAACAGCGAGCGGCTGGAGGGCGAGGAGAAGCAGGCCTCGGCCCGGCAGCGCACGCTGGCGCGCGAGCTCGACTGGATCCGCATGTCGCCGCGCGCCCGCCAGGCGAAGAGCAAGGCGCGCATCAACGCCTACGAGAAGCTCCGCCACGAGGAGGAGGACCGCGCGCCGGACACGGTCGAGATCGCCATTCCACCGCCGCCGCGGCTCGGCGACGTCGTGGTCGAGGCGAAGGACCTGCGCAAGGGCTACGGCGACCGGCTGCTGATCGACGATCTCTCCTTCGCCCTGCCGCCCGGCGGCATCGTCGGCGTCATCGGCGCCAACGGCGCCGGCAAGACGACGCTCTTCCGTTTGATCATCGAGCAGGAAAAGGCCGACGCCGGCACGCTGCGGGTCGGCGAGACGGTGCAGCTCGCGTACGTCGACCAGTCGCGCGACTCGCTCGACCCGGACAAGACGGTGTTCGAGGAGATCAGCCAGGGCGACGATCGCATCAAGGTCGGCAAGCGCGAGATCCCCGCCCGCGCCTACGTCGCGTCCTTCGGCGTTCAAGGGATCCGATCAGCAGAAGAAGGTCGGCCTGCTCTCCGGCGGCGAGCGCAATCGCGTCCAGCTCGCCAAGATGATCCGCCGCGGCGGCAACGTCCTGCTGCTCGACGAGCCGACCAACGACCTCGACGTCGACACCCTGCGCGCGCTCGAGGACGCCCTGCTCGGCTTCTCCGGCTGCGTCGTCGTGATCTCGCACGATCGCTGGTTCCTCGATCGCATCGCCACCCACATCCTGGCGTTCGAGGGCGACAGCCACGTCGAGTGGTTCGAGGGCAATTTCCAGGACTACGACGCCGACCTGCATCGCCGGCTGGGCACCGATGCCGACCAGCCGCACCGCATCAAGTTCAAGCCGCTCCAGAGATAAACCACAGCGGGACACGGAGGATCACAGAGGCCTCCGTGTCCTCTGTGCGTGTGATCGTCATGAGCATCACCATCTTCACGGACGGCGCCGCCAAGGGGAATCCGGGCCCCGGCGGGTGGGCCGCGATCGTCGCGACGCCGGACGGCCGCGTCCGCGAGCTGGGCGGCGGCCTGCCGTACACGACCAACAATCAGATGGAGATGACCGGTGTGATCGAGGCGCTGCGCGCGGTGCGCGGCGTTCCGGCGGTGGCGGAGGTGCACACCGACTCGACCTACGTCATCCAGCGGCATCACCGAGTGGATCCACGGCTGGCGGCGGCGCGGCTGGATGACCGCCGCCGGCCAGCCGGTGCTCAACCGCGAGCTCTGGGAAGCGCTCGCCGCGGTGGTCGCCGAGCGCGGCCGCGGCGGCGTCCGCTGGCACTACGTGCGCGGCCACGTGGAGATCCCCGGCAACGAGCGCGCCGACGTCATCGCGGTCGCCTTCTCCAACGACAAGTTCATCGAGCTCTACGACGGCCCGCGCTCCGCCTACGACGTCGAACCTCGACGAGCGCCCCGACGACACCTCGGTCCCCAAACGCAGCGGCGGCTCGGCCGGCAAGTCGAAGCCGCCGCCGGCGTTCTCCTATCTGAGCATCGTCGACGGCGTCCCGATGCGCCACGCCACCTGGGCCGAATGCGAACGGCGCGTCCGCGGCGTCTCCGGCGCGCGCTACAAGAAAGCGACGAGCGCCGAGGACGAAGCCGCCATCCTCAGCGGCTGGGGCACGTCGCTGCCGCGGTGAAAGGCTTGCAGAGGCGCAGATACGCGGGCTCCGCAGAGCACTCTCTGTGAAACTCAGGGTCTCTGCGCCTCTGCGCGAAGTGTTTTCACACCGCGAACCGATACGCGTCGCCATCCCGCACGACGTGCCCCGCCGTCGGGGTCGCGAAGTGGGTGCCGATGACCAGCACCGGGCGGTCGGCGTAGCGGGCGAGGAAGTCGCGGCGGGTGCGTTCGGCCTGGGCGGCGTCGGAGTCGGCGTTGCTGTTCCACTCCGGGTGGGCGCATTGCGCGGGGTGGTGCATGACGTCGCCGGTGATCACCGCCTCTTCGCCGCGCGAGACGATGCGGACGCTCACGTGGCCCGGCGTGTGGCCCTGCGTCGGCTCGAGCGTCACCTCGCTGGTGACGGCATGCGTCGGTTCCACCAGGTCCACCAGGCCGGCGTCGAAGACGGGCTGCACGGATTCCTGGACGACCGGGCCGTAGATGTCCTGATCGGTCCGCGACCAGTGCTCGTATTCGGTGCGATGCCAGAGGTAGCGCGCGTTGCCGAAGGTCGGCACCCACCGGCCGTTCTCGAGCCGGGTGTTCCAGCCGACGTGGTCGACGTGGAGATGCGTGCACAGCACCGTGTCGATCGAGTCGGCGGCGAAGCCGGCGGCGGCGAGGTCGCTCAGGAAGGGCCCCTGGCGCTTGTTCCAGTTGGGCACGTTCAGGGTCTTGTCGTTGCCGACGCAGGTATCGACGATGATGCGCCGGCCCTGCGATTCGACCACCAGGGCGTGGACGCTCATCACCACCTTGCCGTCGGCGGTGGCGAAGTGCGGCTGGCACCACGGCACGGTCGCGAGGTTCGCGGCCGTCAGGTCGGGCAGGAGCCAGGTGATCTTTCCAGGCACCTCGACCTCGGGGATCTTGGTGATCGTCACATCGCCGATCTTCCATTTCAGCATCGGGCGACCGTAGCGCAGGCCGTGGATTGGCACTAGAAGAACCGCGTGACCGCTCCCGACGGCGCGCCAGCGACGACCCCGGCCGGTGAGGTGCTGGCCGAGCTGCGCGGCGTCTCGAAATCCTACACCACCGACGGGCGCGAGCTGGCGGTGCTGCAGGACGTCAGCCTGGCGATTCCATCGGGAGTCGTCGTCGCCGTGCTCGGGCCGTCCGGCTGCGGCAAGTCGACGCTGCTGCGCATCCTCACCGGCCTCATTCCCGCGAGCCAGGGCGAGGTGCTCTGCCACGGTCAGCCGCTGCACGGCCTGCATCCCGGCGCCGCGATCGTCTTCCAGAGCTTCGCGCTCTTCCCGTGGCTGACCGTGGCCGACAACGTCGGCGTCGGCCTGTACCACTGCGGCCTGGCGCCCGCCGAAGCGCGCGATCGCGTCGCGCACGCCATCGACCTCGTCGGCCTCGACGGCTTCGAGGAAGCGTATCCGAAGGAGCTCTCGGGCGGCATGAAGCAGCGCGTCGGCATCGCGCGCGCGCTGGTCGGCGGCCCCGAGCTCCTCTGCCTCGACGAGCCGTTCTCGGCGCTCGACGTGCTCACCGCCGAGGCGTTGCGCTCGGAGGTGTACGCCCTGTGGTCGCGCAGCAGCATGGGGCTGAAGAGCCTGTTGCTGATCACCCACCTGATCGAGGAGGCGGTCTTCCTCGCCGATCACATCCTGATCATGGCCGCCCACCCCGGCACGGTGAAGCAGGTGATCACCAACCCGCTGCCGCACCCGCGCGAGTATCGCGACCCGGCCTTCCTCGAGCTCGTGGACGAGATCCACGCCGCGATCACCGAGATCCATCTGCCCGACGAGCGCCGCGCCGGCGGTGCCCGCCCCCGCATGGATCCGGTCCCGCGCGTGTCGGTGAACGAGATCATCGGCCTGCTGGAGGTCGTGCACGACCACGGCGACCGCATCGACCTCTTCGAGCTGGCGACGCGCCTGCGCCTCGACCTCGGCCACAGCATCCTCGTGGTCAAGGCCGCCGAGCTGCTCGAGCTGGTGTCGACGCCGAAGCAGGACGTGCTGGTGACGCCGGTCGGCCGCGAGTTCGTCGGCGGCGACGCCAACGTCCGCAAACGCATCTTCCAGCAGCAGCTGCTGCGCACGCCGACGTTCGCCTTCCTGGTCGAGCGCCTGCGCCACGCGGCCGACGCGCGCCTGCCGGCGGAAGTCGTCCGCGAGGACCTCGCGCTGCACGTGCCCAGCGAGTCGACGCCGGAGCTGTTCGACGCCATCGTCGGGTGGGGCCGCTACGGCGAGGTGCTGCGCTACGACGCGACGACCGACCAGCTGTTCTGCGACCTCGACCGGGCAGCTCCCGCCGCCGCCCCGGCGCCGTGATCGCCGCGTCGCGCGTTCGCCGACCTGATGCCGCTCAGCCGCCCACGCCACGACGTCCAGCCCGCCGAGCCGTCGACCCGCGGCACCTGGTGGATCGATCTCCTGATCGTCGTCGGCCTGGCGGCGCTCGTCGCCGGCGTGGTCGCGCTGGCGCGGCGCTGGACGGCGCCGTTGCGGCCGACCGTCGACATCGACCTCTCGCTCTGGTCGCTGCCCGGCTACACGCTGCTGTCGCTGGCGCGCGGCGTCGCCGCCTACCTGCTCTCGCTCGCCTTCACGCTCATCTACGGCAGCGTCGCGGCGCACCACCGCGTCGCCGAGCGAGTGATGATCCCGGTGCTCGACATCCTCCAGGGGATTCCCGTTCTCGGCTTCCTGCCCGGCCTCGTGCTCGGCATGGTGGCGCTCTTCCCCCACTCCAACATCGGCCTCGAGCTCGCCTGCGTGGTGATGATCTTCACCGGCCAGGTCTGGAACATGACCTTCTCGTTCTACGGCTCGCTGCACGCGATTCCGCTCGAGCTGCGCGAGGCGGCGCGTGTCTACCGCTTCGGCTGGTGGAAGACGTTCACCGCCCTCGAGGTGCCGGCGGCCATGATCGGCCTGGTGTGGAACTCGATGATGTCGATGGCCGGCGGCTGGTTCTTTCTGACGGTCAACGAGGCGTTCACGCTCGGCGACCACGACTTCCGCCTGCCCGGCATCGGCTCGTACATGAGCGTCGCCATCAACCGCGGCGACACCCGTGCCATGGCCGCCGCGACCGTCGCGATGATCGTCATGATCGTCGTCGTCGACCAGCTGGTCTGGCGGCCGGCGCTCGCCTGGGCGCAGAAGTTCAAGCTCGAGGACACCGAGGCCGGCGAGGCGCCCACCTCGTGGGTGCTCGACCTCCTGCGCCGCTCGCGCGCCATCGTCTGGGCGGAGCGGCAGGCGAGCCGACTGCTCGCGCCCTTCGCCGATCGCGCTCCCGCGCCTGCGACCACAGAGGATGCGGGCGGTCGGATCGGGCCGCGCCTCGCCGGCGGCGCCGTCGGCATCGGCTTCGCGCTCCTCGCGCTGTGGGGGGCGACGCATCTCGTGCTGATGCTACGGGCGCTGACCGGCGCCGAGTGGGTCCACCTCGCGCGCGCGCTCGGCCTCACCTTCCTGCGCACGTATGCGGCCCTGGCGCTCGGCGCGCTGTGGACGGTGCCGGTCGGCATCTGGATCGGCCTCTCGCCAGCGCGCACCCGCATCCTCCAGCCGATCATCCAGGTCGCCGCCGCGTTTCCGGCGCCGATGGTCTTCCCGCTCGTCACGCTCCTCGTGCTCGCCGCCGGCATCCCGTTCAGCTGGGGCTGCATCGCCCTGATGCTGCTCGGCTCGCAGTGGTACATCCTCTTCAACGTCCTCGCCGGCGCCAGCGCGTTGCCCCAGGACCTGCGCGAGGTCGCCGACATCTCCGGCCTCGGACGGTGGGCGCGCTGGCGCACGCTGTACCTGCCGGCGATCGTCCCGTCCCTGATCACCGGCCTGCTCACCGCCGCCGGCGGCGCCTGGAACGCCAGCATCGTCGCCGAATACGTCACCTACCGCGGCGAGATCCTGATCGCGCCCGGCCTGGGCTCGCTGATCACCACCTCGACCGCCGCCGGCAACTTCCCGCTCCTCGCCGCCGGCGTCCTGACGATGTCGCTCGGCATCGTCGCCATCAACCGCACCGTCTGGCACCGCCTCGGGCGCTTCGCCGACGCGCGGTACAGCCTCAATCGCTGACGAGAGTCTCACCCGCTCCGAGAAACATCGGCCGCCAAGAACGCCAAGGGCGCCAAGTCGATCGGCTTGGCGCCCTTGGCGTTCTTGGCGGCCAAACAACCCATGCGGGTGACCGATCTGCTTGAGCAAAAGCGATCGCCCTGGGCATGGTGGGATCTCCAGGGGGGACCGTTCGAATGCTCGCGCCATCGTTCAGCAGAGGTCGCCGTGCTGGGATCGTCGGCATGGCGCTCGCGTTGCTCCTCGCCGCCCGGCCCGCTCTCGCCGACGCGTTCGTCATCGAGACCAACGGGTATCTGATCGGCCAGGCGGCCGATTGGCTCGACGAGACGCACGTCGTCTGGCACGACCCGTTCCCGCGCGACGAGGACGGCGACAACACGCATCAGATCTACAGGTCGACGCTCGACGGCGCCGAGAAGGTCTGCCTGACCTGCGGCCTCCAGGGGCCCAATCAGGTGCCGGTCGTCAGGCCGGGCGGCGACTGGATCCTCTTTCACTCGTGGGCCGGTCACAGCATCACGGTCGGCGGACCGGGCTTCGGCGGCATCGGGTCGGAGATCTGGGTGATGCGGCCCGACGGCAGCCAGCGCACGAACCTCACCAACGACGGCGATCTGCACGACAACTTCCACGCGTACTGGTCGCCCGACGGCAACCACATCGTCTGGACCGCGCTGAACTGGAACCCGGCCGACGGCGGCAACGGCCGCTCCGACGTGCGCGTCGCCCGCTTCGATCCCGACGGCCCGAACGGCCCGCGGCTCGTCGACGAGCACGTCGTCCGCCCCGGCAACGGCCACTGGTACGAGACGCAGTGGTGGGCGCCCGACGGTTCGGGCTTCCTCTATACGGAGACCGTCGACACCGCGATCAACCCCGAGCTCTTCTTCTGCCACCTGCCCGATCCCGATCGCGGCGGCTGCCGCCGCACGCGTCTCACCTTCGACCCGGCCTGGGACGAGCAGGCGATCTTCACGCCCGACATGCAACGCATCATCTTCATGTCGTCGCGCAACCTGCCCGGCGCGCACAACGACTGGGCGCACACCGCTCAGCTCCTCGACCTGCCCGCCAGCTACGACTACCAGCTGATCCTGTTCGTCTTCGCCGACAGCTTCCTGCAGCCGAACCTCGAGCAGGCGACCGACCTCTACGAGATGCGGCTCGACTGGAACGAGGCTGGCACGCGCTTCAAGCCGGGCCGCCTGCGCCGCCTGACGCGCTCCGGCATCGACGGCTGGGTGATCCCCGAATTCGCCTGGGATCCGCGCGGCGAGCGCCTCTTGTGGTCGGACGCCAAGATCAACGACGGCCGCCGCGTCGACCAGGGCTGCGTCCTGCGCAAGCTGCGCGCCGACTACATCAGCCGGCTGCGTGGCGTGAACACGGTCGACAAGATTCCCGGCGGCATCGCGGGCGAGATGCGCGCCGCCGCCGCCAACTTCCTGGGCGATCCGAAGACCTTCCGCCACGAGGACTTCGGCTGCGGCGGCGACGACCCGAACCAGATGCCGTCGATGGTCCAGGAGACCCGCATCGGCCGCTACGTCCCAGCCCCGTAGAGTCACCACGGACGACACGGATGAACGACGATTCTAGGATTCGCCGACGAGAGATCCGCCTCCCATCCATGACATCCGTGGGATCCGTGTAATCCGTGGTTGATGTTTGCAGTGCGATGAGGGCCGCATGGACGAGCGCTTCGATATCGTGATCGTCGGCGGCGGCGTGGGCGGCGGCGCGCTGGCCACCGCTCTCGCCGGCGCCGGGCACTCGGTGCTGGTGCTGGAGAAGACCACCGTCTATCGCGACCACGTACGCGGCGAGTGGATCGCGCCGTGGGGCGTCGTCGAGCTCAAGACGCTGGGACTCTACGACGCGGTGCGCGCCGGCGGCGGTCATCATCTCGCCCGCCACCGGCCGTCGGAGACCGATCAGTCGCCCGAGATGGCCGCGGCGATGGCGCTCGACCTCACCGCGCTGCTCCCCGACATCCCCGGCCCGCTCTGCATCGGCCATCCCGCGCTCTGTCAGCTGATGGCCGACCACGCGACGCAGGCAGGGGCGACGATCCGACGTGGGGTCTCCGACGTGCGCGTCACCGCCGACGACGCCCCGGCGGTGGAGTACACGCTCGAGGGACAACGCCGGCGCGCGACCGGTCGCCTCGTCGTCGGCGCCGACGGCCGCGGCTCGCAGGTGCGCAAGGCCGCCGGCATCGAGCTGCATCGCGATCCCACCCATCATCTCTTCGCCGGCATGCTGGTCGAGGGCGCGGACGGCTGGCCCGAGGACACGCAGACGGTGGGCGCCGAGGGCGACGTGCACTTCCTCGTCTTTCCCCAGGGCCGCGGCCGCGTGCGACTCTACCTCGGCTACCCGAGCGACCAGCCGCGCCGGCTGACCGGTCCCGAGGCGCCGCGCGCTTTTCTCGACGCCTTCCGTCTCAACTCCCTTCAGGACAGCGAGCACATCAGCAACGCGCGACCGGCCGGACCCTGCAGCTCCTATCCCAACGAGGACACCTGGACCGATGCCGTCGCCCGCCCCGGATTGGTGCTGATCGGCGACGCCGCCGGATCGAACGACCCCATCATCGGTCAGGGTCTCTCGATCACCCTGCGCGACGTCCGCCTGGTGCGCGACGCGCTGCTCGGCGAGCCGAACTGGACGCCGCGGATCTTCGAGCCCTACGCGGCCGAGCGCCGCCAGCGCATGCACCGCCTACGCTTCGCCGCCTCGATCATCTCCACCCTGCAGAACGAGTTCGGCCCGGCCGCCGAGGAGCGGCGCCGCCGCGTGCGCGAGCGCATACTGGTGGATCCGTCGATCATGCTGCCGGTGATGACCACCCTGGTCGGACCCGACAACATCCCCCCCGAGGCGTTCGACGAGTCGATGCGCCCGCGGCTGCTCGGCGAGCCATGAACTCGGATGGCCCTCGCCGCTCTCGCTGCCGTGGCGTTGCGCCGTCGCGCGCGCAGCGGGCCGGCATCCTGAAAGTCTAGCCGCCAAGGACGCCGAGCGCGCCAAGGAGCATTTCTTGGCACGCTTGGCGTCCTTGGCGGCCAGAATTCGGCGCAACGCGACGTCCCCCAACGCGTGGGGATGGAGCGCCGCGTGGCACCGCCGTTGCACTTCCCCGCTGGGGCGGATGATGAGACGGCGGCGTGACATGTGGACTGCGATGCTGGCAGCCATGCTGGCGTTCGCCTTCGTGTCGCGGCCGGCGGCCGCCGCGGTGACGTACGACATCGTCTACGTCCGCCAGCCGCGCTTCGGTGACAACACCAACACGACATGGCCGGAGGTCGCCCATCCGGCGAAGATCGATCCCGGCGCCGACCTCATGTTGCTCCATCCCGACGGCAGCCAGGAGGTGCTCGTCGCCGGCGGCGTCGGCGCCGTCACCGATCCCTTCGTCTCCTTCGACGCCAAGTGGGTCTACTACAGCCTGTTCTACGACGTCCGCCCGCAGGGCTATAACTCGCAGCGCGGTCTGCCCTGGGGCGGCGCCGACATCTTCCGCATCAACCTGCAGACGCGCGCCGTCGAGCAGCTGACGTTCCAGGAGTTCACGCCCAACACCGGCGCCGGGCACTTCGACGAATCCAATCCCGTCGATCCGGGGAACCAGTACGACCGCCTCGGCTACGGCATCCTCAACCTCGGCGCCCGCGCCGGTGGCCGGCGGCCGCATCGCCTTCAGCAGCAACCGCAACGGCTTCGTGCCGCCGCGCGGGCTGACCAATCCGACGATGCAGCTCTTCGTCATGGACGAGGACGGCGGCAACGTCACGCAGATCGCGCCGATGAACATCGGCAGCGCCCTGCATCCGACACCGCTCGTCGACGGCCGCCTGCTGTTCAGCTCGCTCGAGTCGCAGGGGCTGCGCGACGGCCGCATGTGGGGCATCTGGTCGATCTGGCCGGACGGCCGCCACTGGGATCCGGTCGTCAGCGCCTTCCTCAGCGGCCAGGCGTTCCACTTCATGACCCAGCTGTCGAACACCGACCTCGTCGTGGTCGACTACTACAACCTCAACAACAACGGCTTCGGCGCCCTCTTCCGTCTGCCGGTGAACCCGCCCGCCAACACGCCGCGCTTCTATCCCGCGTTCCCCGACGAGAACCCCGCCATCCAGCAGACCGTCGGCGGCGGCTTCTCCTATCCGTTCCAGATGGCGTTCACGCCGTACGGCCTCTACTCGATCACGCCGTTCACGCACGGCAACGACGAGGCGGCGCCGATCGGCGCCAACGGCACACGCGTCGGCAAGTTCACGCATCCGAGCGCCGCGCCGAACAACGACCTGCTCGTCGTCTGGTCGCCGGGTCCGTGCAACGACCTCAACCGTCCGACCACGATCCCCTACTACGACGCCGGCCTCTACCTGATCCCCAACGGCAACACGGTCACGAATCCGAACCAGCTCGTCCTGATCAAGAACGATCCCAACTACAACGAAGCGTGGCCGCGCGCGGTGGTGCCCTACTCGGCCGTGCACGGCGTCGCCGAGCCGTTCGCGTTCCCCTGGCTGCCCAACGACGGCTCGCTGCACGCCGAGTTGCCGGCCGGCACGCCGTACGGTCTCGTCGGCACCAGCAGCGTGTACAAGCGCGAGAGCTTCCCCGGCTTCGTGCCGCCGTGGTCGGATACCTTCGACGGCCTCGACGCCTTCAACACCGCCGAGAACGGCCAGAGCAGCAACTGGGAGTGGCAGGGCTCGGACGCCGGCAAATACGACAACAGCGACATCTGGGCGATCCGCATCATCGGCATGGAACCCAACACGCACCGCAGCTACGGCCCCAACGGCGGGCCGAGTGGCGGCTCGCGCTTCTTCAGCCACGCCAACGAGAAACTGCGCATCCTCGGCGAGATCCCGCTGCGCAAGACCGGCGCCGGCGGCCAGCCCGTGCTCGACCCCGAGGGCAATCCCGACACCAGCTTCCTCGTCAAGGTGCCGGCCGACTCGCCGTTCACGTTCCAGACGCTCGACCGCAACGGCATGGTGCTCAACATGGCGCAGACCTGGCACCAGGTGCGCCCGGGCGAGGTGCGCAACGACTGCGGCGGCTGCCACGCCCACAGCCAACTGCCGCTCGCGTTCGACGGCACCGCCGCGGCGCAGCCCGGCTACCAGGTCGCCGATCTCAACGCGACGACGCCGCTGCTCTCCAGGGACGCGCAGCGGCAACCCCAGCGTCCGAACGGTGAGCGCGCCGCTGGTGACGGTCGAGTTCCTGCGCGACATCCGCCCGCTGCTGCAGCGCAGCTGCGTGCCCTGCCACACCAAGAACGCGCCCAACCCGCCCGGCGCGCTGGTGCTCGACAGCTACACGAACCCCGGCAGCCAGCTCCCGGGCGACTACGCGCGCCTCGCCGACGATCAGGGCGCCGAGTGGGGCTATCCGCCGCTCGTCACCGTCGGCGGCCCGGTGTGGCGGCAGACCAACGCCAGCCGCTACGTGCGCATGTTCCAGAGCCGGCGCAGTCTGCTGATGTGGAAGCTCTACGGCCAGCGCCTCGACGGCTGGACCAACGCCGATCACCCGACCGAGTCGACGCCGGGCAATCCGGCGACGCTGCCCGCCGGCGCCGGCGTCAACCAGGCCGACCTCGACTTCACCGGGTTGATGATGCCGCCGCCGGGCAGCGGCGTCCCGCCGCTCAGCGACGACGAGAAGATGCTGTTCGCGCGCTGGATCGATCTCGGGTGCCCGATCGACTGGGATCAGAGCGCGCTACGGCTGGTTTCTCGACGACCTGCGCCCGAGCCTCAACGTGAGCCTGCCGCGCCCCGGCGCGAACGTCGGACCGCTGACGACGCTCCGCCTCGGCGCCGCCGACGCGCACACCGGCGTCGACTGGTCGACGTTGTCGGTCAAAGCGTCGTTCCCCGTGAACGGCCGCGCCGCCGGCGTCGAGCTCGCCGATCTCGCCGCCGCCGGCGGCGACGGCATTCGCGGCATCGCGCTCAGCCCGCCGATCGCGACGGTCGCCGACGGTACGCTGCGCGTCGAGGTCGCGGACGTCCAGGGCAACATCAGCCGCGTCGCGCGCCACTTCTCCGTGCAGGGCAGCGCCGCGACGCCGACGTCCACCCTGCCGCCGCCGACGGCGACACCCACCGCGACCCGCACACCGGCGTCGACGGCGACGATCACCCGCACCGCGACGCAGACATCGACCCCCGCGCCGACGGTCGCCGTCGCCGGCGACGTCCGCTACTACCGCGGCGATCTCCCGGTTGGGGCGGTGATCATCGCCGGCACCAACACGGCGAGCGACGGCACCTACGCGCTCGTCCGCCCCGCTCGGCGCGGCGTTGAACCTGTCACCGCGCCGCGGCGGCGGCAGCGGCGGCGCGGTCTCCGCGCTCGACGCCGCCTGGATCCTCCAGTACGTCGCCGGCCAGCGCCTGCTCGACGCCGACCAGCGCATCGCCTGCGACGTCACCGGCAACGGCAGCCTGAGCACCCTCGACGCAACGCGCATTCTCCAACAGGCCGTCGGCATGCCCGGCTCCTTCCCCGCCGCCACCCTGTGCGGCTCCGACTGGGTGTTCTTCCCCGACCTTGCCGGCGGCCCGCCGCCGACTCAGGTCCCGCCCGCCTTCGTCAGCGGCCAGTGCCAGCCTGGCGCGATCGTCCACCAGCCGCTCACCGGCGCGGCGTCGGGCCAACGCTTCCGCGCCGCCGTCTTCGGCGACTGCACCGGCAACTGGCAACCCGGCGCGGCGCTCCGCGCGCAAGCGGCATCCCCCTCCACCGTCGTCGCCGGCCGCCCCCGCCGCGCCCGCGGCCAACTCCGCCTGCCGATCCGCATCACCGGCCACGGCTTCTCCGCCGTCGAGCTGTCACTGCGCGCCGACGCGTCGCTGACCGTACGCGACGTCCAGGTGTCCCCACGCGTCGGAGCCGCCGTCCGCTTCCACGCCGCCGCCGACGGCACCGTCCATGTCGCTCTCGCGAGCCCCCGCCCGCTCGACCGCACCCGCCTGGTCGCCGTCTTCGAGGGCCGCGGTACCGCCCACCTCGCCGGCAGCCGCGTCGACGAGCTGCCCTGACCATCGACCGCGCTATACCGGCAGCCTAATCCCCTCACGTTCCGCCTACGACATCGCCAAGAAGCGCTTGATGTCGCATGCCGATCATCCTACGAACTCCTATGCACGCGACCGCGCTACACTGCGATCTTCGCAGTGTCCGCCGGATTAGGCTGGCGGTCCAATTCTAGTTAGGGCAACAGGGAATCTCGACGGATGAGGCCGGGACGGATCGTGACCTGCACAGTCCTTATTTCGATCTCGATCGCGACTAATACTGCGTGTCGGGGCTTATTGGGCGGTGAATCTCATACGACGTACTACGCGCCCGTTCTTCGCGACGACGACAATCGGATCGCCTACCTCAAGCGACTCACCCGGCATTGCCGAGAAGGTGGTGGGGGGCCGTTCGCCGGAATTGGTCAGATGGAGTTTTACGAGGATCGATTGTTCCTTTGCGTCGCCAAGCGCGATGGGACCGACGAATCTTGCGAGAAGCATTGGGACTTGCCGCTCAAGAAAGCATCGCCCCACACGTGGGGCAGTATTGAGGCCCAACTCGGGTGGAGCGGCCGCTCGCGCGTTCGGTATCGCATTTGCCTCTTTCGCTTCGATCCGCCACCGGGGCACGTTCCTTGCCTAGCGGCAGACAATTCGAAAGAGGGGTTCGAAATCTCAAATTTGAATCCGGGGCAGTCCGCGCGGGAAAGCGTGGCGTTTGGCCTGTGGCAAGTGAGGGTTGATCCCGATCCGGACATGGCCGCCGTTCCGATCGACAATTCGATTATCGTCGACCTAGGGAAAATCGATGAACAAGCGCATTTGGTATGATGAAGGGCGCCCTAACAAGTCGCTGCAGCCGACGCGGGCCTGCTGCCCGCGCGGCTGACCGCTGGCGTTAGGCGCCTCAGGGGCCAGTCGGTGCCGCCGAAGGTTAGAGAGCTCATCGCGGATCTTGAGCGTGCGGGGTTCGTCAACCGCGGCGGCAAGGGCAGCCATCGGAACTTTGTCCATCAGCACGTCAACAAGCCCGTGGTGCTTTCGGGGAATCTGGGCGATGATGCAAAGCGCTACCAGGTTCGTGCTGTGGAACTCGCAATCGAGGAGTCGAAGAGATGAAGGAGAGCGCGCGTTACGTGAAGATCGTTGAGTGGTCCGAAGAGGACCAGTGTTACGTGGGGAGCTCGCCGGGGCTGATCTTCGGGGGATGCCACGGGGCCAACGAGCGGGAAGTCTTCGACGAGCTTTGCAAGATCGTCGACGACGCGATTGCCCTCTACGAGCGCGAAGGCCGGCCACTGCCAGTACCGACCTCGGGACGCGACTTCGCGAACAAGATGCAGCACGTCGCCTAACAAGGCGATGGACCCGACCGGCTTGAGCCAGGCTGCTCGCCGGGGTGCTTCCTGCGCCGGCGGGTCATCGCCGAAGCGTTAGGCTGTTAGCGCGATGGCAGAAGCTGACCTGCCCGCTGCCGCGCAGCTTGAGCTCCTGGTTCAAATGCCCATGGGCGGCGCTGGCAGGCGCGCAAGGTAACGATCGCAATGCAAGCAGGCGCCGCCTAAGCGAAAACGCGACCATTGGCGCTGCGGGTTCGCCGTCAGAGGCACACCTGTTGCTTGGCGCGCGGAGCGGGATTCAGAGAGCGGGATTCAGATGCACACCGGAGGAAGGGAAAAACGGGAGGTTTCCGAGGTCGCAACCCGGGTGCTGTGTATCGTTCTGTTTTCGCTCATAGGCGTCGCACGACCAGCGGCAGCCGGACGCAATCTATGGACGCAGATCGGGCCCGACGGTGGGCCGGTGTACGACGTGGTTGTCGATCCGTCTGACGCCCCTGTCGCTTACGCCGCGACGCAGCGCGGCGTCTTCAAGACGATCGATGGCGAGCACTGGCGCCGCCTTGCCCTCGACGACTACGTCGCCGCGCTCGCGGTTGATCCGCAGAAGCCGTCAACGATCTACGTCGGCAGTCGGGACCGTTCCTCCGACAACGGCTACATCCGTCGCAGCGACGACCGCGGCGAGACGTGGGGCGATCCCATGCCGGTCCTGGACGGTCTGGTGGTCGCCATTGCCATCGACCCACAGGATTCGCGGACTCTGTACGTCATCGGCGGGCGGTTCGGTGAAGTGGGCGTGAGTCGCGATGGCGGTGCGACTTGGGCGTCCCCGACGCTTGCTGAGTCGCTCGCCCCGGCACTGGCGGTCGACCCGCGCCATGCGGGCACCATTCGTGTTGCCGCCCAACGCGGGATCATCAGCTCGACCGACTATGGCAGCACTTGGACGCTGCAGCCGTTTGCGCAGAGTCTCGACGTCGCAGCGTTCGCGGTCGACCCCGTCGACAGCAACGTGATGTACGTAGGAGCGTACTACGCCGGTCTCTTCCGCAGCGCCGATGGCGGCATCACGTGGATCGCGGAGCCCGACCTCGCGCGAGATACGGTGCAGCAGTTGACCCCTGACGGAAATGGGGCCGCCGTATACATCGGGACGGACCGCGGACTCTTTCGCGCCCGTAGCGGTAGCGAGGGTGTCGAGCGCGTCGGGCTCGATGGTCACAGCGTCCAGTCGGTGGCAGTGGCGGGCGCCACCCACTACGCGGCCATCGGATCCGGTGTGGAACGCAGCGACGACGGCGGTGCGACGTGGGAACCCGCCTCGTCCGGGCTCGGCTCGGCGCCCGTTTCGATCGCGACGGGGCTCGATGGCACACTGTACGCGCGCTCGGACGGCGTCTTCCGCAGTACCGATCACGGTCGGAGTTGGACGCTCTCGTCGATCGGGCTGAACGGTTTCGTCACCGCGCTCGCGACACATCCGGGGCGCGCCGACACCGTATACGCTGGCACCGACCACGGCGTTTTTGTCTCGCAGGACCGCGCCGCGACATGGCAACGAACCGGTCTCGTCTTTGACCCGCCGCCGTACAGCGGCGGATTCGAGGTGCGGGCACTCGCCATCGATCCGGCCGATCCGGCGCGGCTGTATGCCGGGACCTGGGAAGGGCTCTATGTGAGCGGTGACGGCGGCGAGACCTGGCAGCGCGTCCAGAGCCAGTTGCTGCAGACCCCGTCGGTATCGCAGATCGCGATCGCGGCGAACGGGACGGTGTACGCCGCGGTCGATGGGGCCCGCTCGCTCTTTGTCTCCAGCGATCTCGGAGTATCGTGGCGGCTGCGCGACAGACGAGGCGGCGAGTTCACCGCGTTGACGGTCGATCCGCACCGGCCGGACACGCTCTACGCCGGCCGGCGCTTTTGGTACGGATCCCGGCACGGCGGGATCGATGGCCTGTATGTGAGTCGCAACGGCGGTCGCACCTGGTCAATGCCGCTGGTGGGCGCGTTCCCGGAAACGATCAACGCCGTCGCGGTCGACGCCGAGGGGCGCATCTTCGCCGCCACTTGGAGCAAAGCCTATCGCTCCGACGACGGCGGCACCTCGTGGCAGTCGTTCACCGCGGGCCTACCGGATGACGTCGACAGCTTCGCGTTCGCGGTCGATCGCCCGGGCGTCGTCTATGCCGGCTCGGGGGAGGGCGTGTTCGAGGTCGAGATGGTCCAGCAGTGCCGCGGCGATTGCAATGGCGACGGCGCCGTACACATCGATGAACTGATTCGTCTCGTGAACGCCGTTCAAGCCATCGGATGTCCCATTGCACCGAACTGCCCGCCAGCTGACGCGTGTCTGGGAGTCGACATCGATGGTGACGGCGAGATTTCCACGGACGAGCTGGTTGCGGGCATCAACCGCGTTGTGGAAGCAGTCGATTACAGCCTGAACGGATGTCCATGACGCACCAGCTCCCTAACTACACGTATCTGGACTCCTCGGCACAAGGCACCAAGAGCGACGGACGGAAAGTCACTTCGGGCGGCACCTCCTCAGTGAAGGCTCCGCGGCGAGCGCGGTGATGGGGGCGGTTCGACTGCAGCCGTATCTCCGGCCTCGAGGGTGGAGCGCGGTGCGCTCCGGGCCATGATGAAGAGTCGCGCGCGGGGAGCCAATCGCTGACAACGCTCTCGGCGGAGCAGCTGAGTTATCGGCTTCATCCCGCGACGGTCGGAACCGTGAAGTCATCACGCGTGTGTGCGGAGCAGCGGTTGGGGGGAACGATCAGGCCTCGGTGAGCGTGAGGGTGCTGGGGCTCGGCGGCTGGGCGGCGAACGGGGTGTCGGTGGTCCACACGGCCCAGGCGATGCGGGCGAGCTTGTTGGCTAGGGCGATGGCGGCGGGGTTGTGGCCGCGGCGGTGCGCCAGCGCGAGCGCCCATTGCGAGAGGCGCTGCGGCCGCGCGGAGGGGCGCTTGGCGTGGCAGAGGACGGAGCGGGCGCCGTGGGTGAGGAGCATGCGCAGGTAGGCATCGCCGCGCTTGCTGATGGCGCCGAGGCGGCGGCGGGAGCCGCTGGAGTGCTCCCGCGGGGTGAGGCCGAGATAGCTGGCGAAGTGGCGCGCGGTGGGGAAGCGGTGCGCGTCGCCGACGAAGCCGACCAAGGCGGTGGCGGTGAGCAGCCCGACGCCGGGGATGGTGCGCAGGGTGGCGACGGCGGGCAACTCGGCGGCGAGCGCGGTGAGCTGCTGTTCGACGGTGCGCAGGCGCTGCTCGAGAGCGGCGATCTCGTCGAGGGCGCTCTGCAGCGCCGGCCGCACGGCGGCGGGCAGCGCGGAGTCGGGCTCGGCGAGCAGCGCGGCGACGGCGGGGCGGACATGGTGCGCGCCGACGGGGATCGCAAGGCCGAACTCGCGCAACAGCCCGCGCACGGTGTTGAGGCGCGCGGTGCGGGTGGCCAGCCAGGTCGAGCGTAGGCGATGCAGGGCGGTGAGCGCCTGTTGCGCGACCGACTTCACCGGCACCGGCCGCAGCGCCTCATTGCGAACCGCTTCGAGCAATCCCTTGGCATCGCTGCGGTCGGTCTTGTTGCGAGCGACGTAGGGGCGCACGGCATGCGGCGCGAGGAGCACGACGCGGTGGCCATGCGCTTGCGCCTGGCGGCCCCAGTAGTGCGCGGTGCCGCACGCTTCCATTACCACCGTGGCGGGCGGCGTGGTGGCGACGAAGCGTGCGAACTGCGCGCGGGTGAAGCGGTGGCGCGCGGTGACGCGACCGGGGCGCGCGGAGAGGGCGACTTCAAAGACGGACTTCGCGAGATCGACGGCGATGGTCGGGGTGCAGGGCATCGGGTTCTCCTCCTGTGGGCACATTGAACGTGGTCACGTGCGCAGCCGCGTGGCACAATGCGCCGCGTGTCACGAGAGGAGTCCATTCCATCACTCCAGCCGACGCGGGCCTGCGGCCCGCGCCGCTGACCGCTGGCGTTAGGTCGCGCACTATGTTCGCACCATCGCCCTGGGGCGCGAACACAAGGAGGGAGCATGAGTCGAGGCATCATTATCGTGTTTGGTCTGATCGCGGTGTTGGCGCTGGACAGTCGGGTGACGCGTGCCGAGGCGGTGCGCGACGCGGTGGAGAACGGAAACCGCGCCTTCATCGCCGCATTTCTCCGCGGCGATGCCAAAGCGGTTTCGGAGCTCTACACGGAGGATGCGCAGGTCATTGCTCCGGGTGCGCCGGTCGCGCGCGGGCGCGCGGCAATCGCCGCAGCCTGGCAGAAGGCAATCGACGGCGGGGTGAAGGATATCACCCTCAAGACGCTGGACGTCGAGGCTGCAGGAGATCTCGCCTGCGAAACGGGCACTGTCGGGCTAGTCGGGCGCGACGGTGCCGCATCGACGGCGCGCTATGTCGTCGTCTGGAAGCACACCGGCGGCCAGTGGAAGCTCCATCGCGACATCTGGAACGGGGAGTGATCTGAACAATCTGAATGCCGATTGCCCCGGGTAGCGAAGCGTATCGAGGAGCTGCAGTGTTGATGGCGAGGGATCACGTTCCCCTCGGCTCGTCGCCTTCTTGTGCCGACGATGTTCACAACGCTCGCACCGAGGCTACAACACGACAACCCACCGTGCGGACTGCGGGACATCCGGATGAAGCTCTGCCGAACAAGCCGCTGCAGCCGACGCGGCAAGCTGCGCCGCGCGGCTGAGCGCCAGCGTTGATATGGCTGACACAGTCAATGCGGGCGAAGCGCTGCGGTCTCCGCCGTCGGGAGTGAGGCTGACGTAGTTCCGATGCGCCGGGGCTGACGGCCTCGTCAGTCGCGGCGGTTGGGCTGCTGATATCCGCGGGTTGGGTACCGCACTGTCTGCATCCGTCGCGGGGCTGCCTCAGCACTAGGAGCGAGCGTACGACCGAGGTCGCGCTCGTAACGCGATCGAGGGTTCCCCCAGAGGGACGAGGCCGCCAGCCGCGGCGCATCGGAAGCGTGGGATGTTTGGTGGGCGGCCTCCTCTCAGCGGGCGAAAGCGTTCACGCCTGCGGCGCGACGACGCGGAGCCGGCGGCGGCCGGGCGTCCGCGGGCGCGCGGGCGGGGACGGGGCGTCGAGCGGGACCAGCGTGGCGATCTTCCACAGAAACCCGCACAGCTCGCGCGCGATCGCGGTGTTGATCATGTTGCGGTGTTTGCGCGCCGCACTGAGGCGGCGGAAGCGGCCGCACAACCGCAGCTGGGCCTTCCACGCGACGGCGCGGATCTCGGGGGCGAGGTGTGCCTGGCGAGTGAGGAGATGCCGGCTGATGGCAGGCGGCTGATCGTAGGCCCACGCCGCTTCGCACAACACGCGGCGGACGTGCGCGTTGCCGCATGTGGTGATCGCGCCCTGCCGGCGCCGCTCGCCACTGGAGTGCTCGCGGGGGACCAGGCCGAGGAACATCATGAGCGCGCGCGGCGTGAAGCGCGTCAGGTCGCCGACCTCCGCCACCACCGTCGCCGCCACCACCAGCGACACCCCGCGCAACGCCTGCACCGCCTCGACCACCGGGCGCAACCGCCACCCGGTGAGCAGCGGGGCGATCTGCGCGGTCAGGCGCTCGACGCGCTGATCGCAGGTCTCGATGGTGGCGATCGCTTCCTCGAAGACCAGGCGCTCGGCGGGCAGCTCGAAGAGCAGATCGGCCAACCAGCGGCGATGCACGGCGGTCCACTTGGCGCGGGTGTAGTGGCGACCGTGGCGCAGCAGGAAGGCGTTGAGCTGCTGGCGGGCGACCCGGCGGCTGGTGACCGCCGCTTCGCGGGCGCGCAGCACATCGCGCAGCGCCTCGTCGAGCGGCTGCGGGACGTGGATGGCGCGCAGTTGGCCCGCGCGGTGCGTACACGCCAGCTGGCGGGCGTCGCGGCGATCGGTCTTGACCCGGTCGCTCGGCCGCCGCGGCACCTGCGCGGGCGACACCACCGTGCAATCGAGGCCGCGCGCACTGAGGTGCCGATAAAGCACGAACCCACACGGCCCCGCCTCGTAGACGAAGTGCAATCGTCGCTTCGTTGCGAGCAGGGTGTCGACGGCGCGGTCGACCGCGCGGAGATCGCCGCCGATGGTGCCGAAGTGCCACTCGCGTCCGCTGCGACCGTCTTCGGCAATGCTCACGTCGATCGTTTTCTGGTGGACGTCCAACCCGATGAACATGCTAGATGCGCTCATGACCTGCCTCCTTTGCGGGTTGGCTCTGCGCCAACCGGCGACGGTCAGCGTAACCCACGACGGCAAGAGGCAGGTCACCTCTTCAGCTGTCAGCCATCGTGACTAGCCACTGCGAGGTACTCGTCGACAACCGACAGTCCAGCAGTCCGCCCAACTAGGAGCACACTGGTCGCCATGGGACTCTTGACCTTCAGTATCAATGTCACCCTCGACGGTTGCGTCGACCACCAGGAGGGAATCGCCGACGACGAGACACACGCCTTCTTCACCCGCCTCATGGACGAGGGAGGGGCAATGCTATGGGGCCGGGTCACCTACGAGATGATGGAGAGCTACTGGCCGGCGATCGCTCGCGGCGACGAGGAGGCGCCGCCGGCGATGCGCGAGTGGGCGATCAAGCTGGAGGCGAAGCCGAAGTACGTGGTGTCGTCGACGCGAACGGGATTCCCGTGGGCCAACAGCCACCACATCGCCGGCGACTTGCGCACGAGCGTGCAGGAGCTCAAGGACGCGACCCCTGCCGGCGTGCTCCTCGGTAGCGGCAAGCTCGCGACCGAACTGGACCGGTTGGATCTGATCGACGAGTACAAGTTTCTCGTCCACCCCAGGATCGTCGGTCACGGCCCGACCCTGTACCAGAGCGGGCTGCCCAGCACGCGACGGCTCGAGCTGGTCTCGGCGACACCGGTCCGCAACGGCGCGGTCGTGATGCACTACCAGCGCGCGCGGCTCACAACGGGTTGCAGCGGACGCGGCGCGGCCCGCCGCTGAACCCGAGCGCTAGCTTGCAATGGTAGACCCAGCGACAGTTCATGGATGCCGCCTCGCCATGCTCGCCTATGGCGAAAAGCCCGATGGCAGCGACGACGTGGCAGTGTTCACCGGAACGGCCGAATGGGACGGAAAGCATCTGCTGATGCGTCGCCGGCCGGACGGGTCAACGTTTCAGCTAGCCGACGAGTGGCTCGCCTGCTCGCCACGTTCGAAGGTCCCGGCACTGCCAGCCTGACCGCCAGCCGCGTCGACGAGCTCCTCCGACGTTAGGATCGTGTTCCTCTCAGTCGTGCGTGCTGTCGCCAGCGTGCTGAGTCGACATTGGAGGTGAGGGCGACCGACGACGCCGCAAAAGATCCTCGTGGCCGCGGCGGCCACGGCGTGTCACGATGCGCCGCGTGTCACGGGCAAGCGCATGCGGTCGAGCTAACGGCACGTCGGCACAAGGGCGATCCGGGCGGCATGCGCCCCAGATCACGGATCAGGGAGGGTGCCATGATTCGATCCGCTGTCGGTCTTGCCGCACTGGCGGGGATTCTCGCCGTCGCGGGGTGTGATGGGGGGAACAGCGAGGCGCAGAGCGGCTGCTCGCTCGGTACGTTGCACGGGGCGTACATCTACGCGCTGGACGGCTTCACCGTCGCCGGCGAGGGGGCGTCGCAACGCGCACCGTTCGCGCAGGCGGGGCGAGAGATCTTCAACGGCGACGGCACGATGTCGGGGATCGGCACCGCGAGCTTCAACGGCGACGTGGTCCGCGTGACGTACTCCGGCACCTACACCGTCACTGCCGATTGCACCGGCGCGGTCACCTTCACCGATGGTGCGGGGGTCGTCTCCCACTACGACATCGCCATTGAGAACGGCGGCGCCGAGTTTGGCTTCATACAGACGGACCCGAACGTCGTCACCGCGGCGTTCGAGCGACGGCGGACGACGTCGGAGGCCCGCTGTTCGTTGGCCACGTTGACGGGCAACTACGTGTACGCCGGCGACGGCTTCGACATCGCCGGGTCCGGATCGACCCAGCGCACCCCCTTCGCCACGGCCGGCCGAGAAGTCTACGCCGGAGACGGGACGCTCTCGGGCTTCGACACGACCAGCAGCAACGGCGTCATCGCCCACACGACGTACAGCTCGACCTATACCTTGAACGCGGACTGCGGCGGCACCTACGCCTACAGCAGCGATCCGGACAATCCGTACGAGATCTTCGCCGATCCGAGCGGCGCCGAGTTCGCCTACGTCGCGACGAGCGCGCACCGCGTCGCCGCCGGCTACGAACGCCGGCGATGACGGCCCCCGGCGCGCCGTACCATAGCGGCTCTTCGGATTGAGTGTTGGCTCGTAACGACCGGGCGCTTCGACCAGATCCTCGCCGACGAGGTCGGCCGCTACACGGCGGCTGCTCGATAGCGAACGCCCACTCGCCTGCCTCACCCGCTGGTGAGACGCGCCGGAAACGAGATCGCCGGCCGGCTACCGGCAACCGTCGAGCACGCTGCCGATGCCGCGGGTCAGGTCGCTGACATCGACGTGTCCGTCGAAATTCGGATCGGCGGCCAGGCAGAAGCGCAGGCGGTAGCGATCGAAGCTGGTGGCGACGCCGCGCAGCACCTCGCTGACCTCGACTACGCCGTCGCCGTCGCAATCGCCGGGACACGCGGTCGGCGGCACCGGGCAGGGGCCGTCGACGTCGACCAGGGCAAAGCCCGAAGCCTGGCTCGAGACCGGAATCGTGCTCACCACCCGCTCGGCGGCCGGGTCGATGACGGTGACGGTATCGCTGGTCGGCGACGAGACCGCGACATAGAGGCGCTGCCCGTCCGGCGCGATGGCGAGATCGACCGGCGCACCGCCAACTTCGACCGTATCGGTCGCCAGGCCCGCCGTCTCGATGACGCCGACATAGTCGTGACCGGTGAAGGTGTTCAGGTAGTTGACCCACGCCTGGCCGCCGTCCGGCGTGAGCACGACGTTCTCCGGCGCGTACGGCAGGGCGACGAGCGTGGTGATCGATGCGCTGGCGGTGTCGATGACTGCCAGTCGTCCCGGGCCGGAGGTGATGGCGTGCGGCACGCCTTCGGCCGCGGGTGCCGCGGTGACGTAGGCGGTGGCGCCGTCGGGCGACAGGGCGACGCGGCGGGCGACGAAGTCCTCCGGAAAGTCGATGCTTTCGCGGACGGTCCCGGTTCCGATATCGACCACCAGGACCTGGTTGTCGTACGGGACCGTCACATAGGCGGTCCTGCCGTCGGCGCTGACGGCGACATCGAGCGCGCCGAACATGCCGGGCGGCGCCGGCAGCACATTTTCGACGCGGCCGTCGGCGGGAAAGAATTGCGACAGGCGACTCGGGCCGGTCGAAAAGACCATCGTCGCGACGCTCCCGTCGGTGGCGAACTCGATATCGAACGGCTCAACGCGGAGCGGAATGGTCGTGCCTGCGGTTGCGGTACGGCCGTCGAGGCGCAGCAGACCGTCGACGAGATCGCCGGGTCTGTCCGGATCGGGGACGAATGAGGAGATGTAGACGTCTGTGCTCTGCGGTCGCGCGACGGCGCGATGCGCCGCTGTCTGCGGCAGCACTCCGAGCACCCGATCGTTCGCCACGTCGATGACCGACACGGCGTCGAGAAACGGATGCGCGGTGTAGAGGCAGCGGCCGGCCTCGGCGGATGCCAGGCTTGGCAGGAGCGATGTCAGTGCCAACGTCAGGGCGGACCAGCGCATCATCAGAGTCCCGCGGTACCGCAGCGTCCCTCCGCTGCCCTGCGGGAGGAACAGCTATGACGCCGCGGCGGCCATGCGTCAATTGATCACGTTGGTAGGGAACCGCTGCAGACATCCAAGCCACCAACCAGCAGAACGGAATCGTGCGGGCTGGAATCGCTGCGGCGCGGGACCGGTCGTCCGCGGTTGACGGCGCGGCCGCGTAGCGGCATTCGAGCAGCACCATGCGCAAGCGCGCGAGCGAGCCCTCCGCGTCTCCGCGCGACTTCCGGGGCTACGGCGGCAACCCGCCCGATCCACGATGGCCGCACGGGGCGCGCGTGGCGGTGTCGATCGTGGTGAACGTCGAGGCGGGGTGGTCCGCGACGTACCTTTTGGAATTCTGGCGCGCTGCGGCGCGCTTCGCGCGCCGACGGGCGAGGACGCCTGCGCTACTGGCGCGGACTCGTCGAGCACCGTCGGATCGCCGATAGGCTTATTTCGTTGAGAAATCATGCGCGTCCGTGGCAGGAAACGGGCGTCGACCTGTGCGACAGCACGCAGCGCCCTCGTGGGCTGAGACGGGGTCGCTGGGCAAGGGGGAACGATGTCCAATCACGGTATCAGTGTGGGCTTGGCGCGGCGGCGCCAGCGTCTGGGCGTTGGGGTTCTTGCCGGCGTGCTCCTGGTAACGTCCGCCGGTGGAGCGTTGGCGCAGAGCTGCAGCGGCGACTGCAACGGTGATGGACAGCTCAGCATCGCCGAGCTGATCGCGGGCGTCGCCATCGCGCTCGGCGACGCGAGCCTCTCCGGCTGCCCGGCGGTCGACGCGGACGGCGACGGCGTGGTCCGCATCGACGACGTGACGCGGGCCGCCGCCGCCCGGGTGTCGCATTGCACCGCCGCGGCGCCGGTCGGTCCCCGCGCCGCCGGCGTGGTGACGATGGTGATCGGCTCGGCCGGCGGCGATCCCGGCACGCAGGTGCCGTTCTCCGTCAGCCTCGACACCGGCGGGCTTCCGGTCGCCGGCATCCAGGTGGACATCGCGTTCTCGCCGTCGACGCCCATCGCCGCGCGCGCCAACGGTCGCCCCGACTGCACCGTCAATCCGAGCATCAACAAAAACGGGACGGCCTATGCGTTCCAGCCATCGGGATGTGGCGGCGCGAGCTGTACGGGGATGCGCGCGCTCGTGCTCGCCCTCGACAACGTCGATCCCATTGCCGATGGATCGTTGCTCTTCACCTGCAACGTGCAGATCGCGCCCGGCGCCGCCACCGGCGCGTATCCGCTCCTCGGCAGCAACGCCGGCTCGTCGGATCCGGACGGCGTCGCGCAAGCGGCCGCGAGCAGCAGCGGCGCGATCACCGTCGGCTCGGTCCCCCCGACCGCCACGCCGATCGGTCCGCACCTGCCCGGCAGTCTCATCCTCCGCCGCGCCCGCCTGCGCGCCGACACCAGCAGCCGCCCGGGCATCGACAACGGCTCGCTGCGCATCGGCGCGGTCCTCGACGGCAATCCGCCGTCGGGCAGCATCGTCGACGCGATCGCCTCCGGTGGGCTCACCGCACGGGTGCGCACCGCCGGCGGCGTCGACGTGATGCTCGACTGGGAGGCGGCCGACTGCCGGGCGCGCGCCGTCGCCCGTGGTCCGCTGATCACCTGCACGCGCCAGACCGGCGGCGTGGAGCGCCGCCTGCGGCTGCGCCCGCTCTCGACGCCCAACCTGTTCGACGTGTCGCTCGACGCGAAAGGCCTCGTATTTCCCCCGCCGCTCAGCGACGATCCCGTCGCCGTCGCGCTCGTGATCGGCGGCGTGGTGCGCGACGACGACATCGGCGGCTGCGAGGTGCGCGGCGGCCGCCAGCAGGTCGAGAAGTGCCGCGAGGTCGGCATCCTGCCGACGGCGACGGTCACGATCACGCCGACGACAACCCCGCCGGCATCGGCGACGCGGACGGCGACCCGCACGTTCACGCGGACGCCCCCGCCCACCCGCACCTTCACCCGCACACCGATCAACTCGCCGACGCCGCTGCCGCCCGGCGCGTTGGGCGAGCGGGTCTTCTTGATCCAACCCGGCGTGCTGCTCGCCGATGCCTCCGCGACCGGTACCGGCCTCTTCACCACCGGGCTCGCCGGCTCCAACGCGGCCAACAGTTTCAGCTCCGGGCCGCTCATCCTCAGCGGCGGCGTGCCGGACGGTAACGGCGTCGCGCCGCTCTCGCTCGCCGAGGACGCGACCATCGACATTGCGATCCTCGACGGCAGCCGCGTCTGCCTGAAGCTGCTCGCGCTCGGCAGCGGCGGCAGCATCGATTGCGACGGGGGCACCGCCTACGGCGTCGTCTCCACCGCGGCGTCCGGCCAGGGGCAGCCGATCACGCTCAGCACCGGCCAGGGCGCGCCCACCGGTCCCGGCAACGCGACGTTGATCGTCCAGCAGCTTCTCGAACGGCTGCTGGCCGGCGACACGACGAGCTGTGACGACGTCGTCTACGGCCTGCCGGCAGGCACCGCCGCCTACACGACGGCGCTCGCCACGGCCGACAAGGGCGGCTTGCAGCTGTCCGTCGCCGGCGAGGCCTTCGACTGCGCCAACTGGACCGTCACCGGCGGCGTCGGCCGACTGGCGTACCCGGTCGCCGACACGCTGCCACCGGTCGGCGACGTCGCCAACGTGTTCCGCCTCGACGATGGATTCACCGGCGTGCCGCTCTGCGGCAATGGCGCACTCGACGTCGCCGGCGAGGAATGCGACGACGGCAACAACTTCGGCGGCGACGGCTGCGCGGCGAACTGCACCACCGAGGACGCGCGCATCGGCATCTTCGACCCGACGCGAACGCTCGCCGTCGTGCAGACCGAGGCGATCCCCATCAGCCTCAACCTGAACGGGCAGCAGACGTTCCGCACCGGCCACCCGCGCACCGCCGCGACCGCGCTCGCCACCGGCGACGTCGTCGGCGCCGGCGAGATCCCCGTAGCGATGCGGGCGTCCGAGTTGCTCATCCCGCCCATCAAGGTGACCGGGCTGGTGTGCGCCTGCGTGCGCGGCGTGCCGGTGGAGACGTTCGGCCCGGGCATCTCGGCCAGCGGCTCGATCGGTTGCGGCAACCAGGGGCTCACCGACATCGACACCCGGACGATCCAGGATCACAACACCACGCCGGGCAGCCCGGGCAACGTCACGATCGGTGTGCCGAACGATCCCGAGTGCGACGACGTCGCCGCGGCGCCCGGCGGCGGCGTCTCGGCCGCCTGTCTCGAAGGCGCCGACGCCGACTGCTCGGCGCAGAGCAACGTCCACCCCGGGGTCTGCCAGAGCCCGCGTGTCACCATCTTCTCGGGCGGAACGGCCCCCAGGGGCTCGGCGCTGGTCATCACCAGCACGTCGCTCGCATTCCTCTCCGACGCCGGCGCCTGCGACACCCACATGCCGATGCGCAACGGACAGTGTCTCTATCCGGACTACGGTCCCGACTGCGTCCCGTGCACGGACGACGATCTGGGGATGGGCATTGCCGCGATCAACCCGACCACGACCGGGGTGGCCGAAGCGGCGGTCTTCGACGCCAACAACGGCACCAACGGCGGCGGCTCCGTCATCGACAAGGATCGCAGCTGTTTCGGCACCCCGTGCATCTCGACGGCCAGCGGAGCCCTGTTCGACTGCGATCAGCTGAGCCCCGGCACCACCGGCGGTCTGTCGGGCGGCGCACTGGCGCTCTGTTTCCCCTCACTCGATGCGGCCCAGATCGGCGACAGCACGACCTGCACCGTATTTGCGAACCAGTGATCCCAATAGCCGCCTGCAGGTTGCCACCGATTCGCGTTTGCACGCCCGAACGCCCATTTTGCCGACGACATCAGCCCGGTGAAGGAGTCTCCCGATGAAGTACATGATCAGCTGGTTCGAACGGCCGCAGGGCTCGCCCGCGGAGTACGAGAATGCCCAGAAGCGAATCCTCGAGGTGTTTCGGCAGTGGAAGGCGCCCACCAACCTCAAGATCGAGTTGTTCGTGGTACGGGTCGGCGAGTGGGGCGGGCATGTGCTGGTGGACTGCGACGATCCGTTGGTGGTTCACAAGTTCTGCTCCACGTTCCCGGCGTTCGAATTCAAGGCCTGCCCCGTCGTGCCCGTCGAGGACGCGGTCCGGGTCGAGCTCGAGGCCATCGCCTGGCGCGACGGGCTGAAGCGCTCCTGAAGTGCCCCGGGCCGACTGCCGCACGCCGATGCACACGCATGCTCGACGGGCTCGCCGATGAGGCGATCGAAGCTCACATGCCTCCGGGCTCAGGATCACTCACGTTGATCGGCAGACCCCGTCGAACTATCCCCGGCGCGGAGGAACGACCGTGATCACGATCTACACGATGGCCGTCGACAGCTTCGTGCCGATGCTCGAGAGTCTCTCGGCCTGTCTCGACAAGGGCGCGGTGCACGCCGCGGCGCAGGGGCTCGACCTCGTCAACGCGCGGCTCGCCCCCGACATGTTCACTCTCGCGCAGCAGGTTCAGCAGGCGTGTCACGCGGCGACCGACTGCACCTCGCGCCTCACCGGGAAGGGCGCGGCGGTGCGGGAGGAGGCGGAGACCACACACGCCGGCCTGACCGCGCAGATCGCGCGCACCGTCGAGGCGTTGGGCCGCGTTCCCGAGGCGGCCTTCGCCGGCGCCGAGGAGCGCGACTGCTCGATCGAGATTCCCGGCGACATCGTCATCGCGATGAACGGCCTGCAGCTCCTGCGCGCCTGGGCCCTGCCCCACTTCTACTTCCACGTCGTCACCGCCTACGACATCCTGCGCCACAACGGCGTCGAGATCGGCAAGAAGGACTACGTGAGCCAGGTCGGCGCCTTCATTCGCCCCAAAGTGTGACCCCTCCGCCGGGACGGAAGGGTCGGCGCGATCGCGGCACCGAGCACCTCGCCGGCGCAATCCCCTGCGTCGCCCTGCTCCGCGGCGTCAACGTCGGGCGCGCGAAGCGCATCGCGATGGCCGACCTGCGCACCCTGATCGCGGCCCTCGGCTTCACCGACGTCCGCACACTCCTCAACAGCGGCAATGCAGTGTTCCGCGCCGCGCGCCCCGACGTGGCGACGATCGCCGCGGCGATCGAAGCGGCGATTCGCGCCAGGTGCGGCTTCTCTACGTCGGTAATCGTGCTCACCGCGAACGATCTCGACGCCATCATCGAGGAGAACGCCTTGCGTCACATCGCCGCCGTTCCGGCGCGCTACGTCGTCGCCTTCGTGGCCGCGCCGGCAACGCTGGAACAGATGAAGTCGTTGTCGACGCGGCCCTGGGCGCCTGAGGCCATCGCGATCGGCCGCAAGGCGGCCTACGTCTGGTGCGCGGGCGGGATCGCCGACTCAACGCTGGTGCAGTCCATCGCTCGCGCCACCGCCGAGGGAGCCACGATGCGGAACTGGACCACCGTGCTCAAGTTGCAGACTGTCGCTCGCGAGTTGGCGGCAACGGCGTGAGCCGCGCGCCCCCGAAGGATCAGCGACGTGGCGCACAACACTCCTCCGCCGCTCGCTTTCCATGCGCCAACGCGGACAATCGCCTCTCATGACGACAGCCACGAATCGTTCCATGCCGCCCGGCGTGATCATCCCCGAGCTGGCGTATCCGGATGTGGCCGAGGCCGTGACGTGGCTCTGCCGCGCCTTCGGCTTCGTCGAGCGGCTGCGGATCGGCGATCACCGATGCCAGCTCGTTTTCGCGGGCGGCGCCATCGTCGTCACCGCGCGACGGAGCGATGCTGGCGCCGCGAGCGGCGGCAATCACGCGATCCTGGTGCGCGTCGCGGATCTCGACGAGCATTACGACCGCGCCCGTCGTGGCGGGGCGCGCATCGTCGCGACGCCCGCCACCTATCCCTATGGAGAGAAGCAATACGCCGCCGACGACCTCGGCGGCCATCGCTGGACGTTCTCCGAGAGCGTTGCCGACGTCGATCCCGAGACATGGGGAGGGCAGCTGGTCATCCGGTAGTCCGACTCTCCAGGTCCTCCGTCAACCGCCGTGGGGACGTCGCGCGTTGACACGCCGAAACGGCCGGCGTTACAACTCGCCCATTGCCGCACACGCGCGTTGACTCGCGCAGGGGAGGTTCCATGGCACAGGCAGCGATGCAGTCCGCCTTTCCGCTCGACAAGGGCGTCAGCCGTTTCCTCGGGTCCCGCACTCACAAGCTGCTCATCGACGGCAAGTGGGTCGAGGCGGCGTCGGGCAAGACGTTCACCACTGTCGATCCGTCCACCGAGGAGCCGCTCGCCGAGGTTGCCGCCGGCGAGAAGGAAGACGTCGATCGCGCCGTGCGCGCCGCGCGCCAGCGCGTTCGAGGGCGGCCCGTGGCGGCGCATGACGCCGTCGGAGCGCGGCCGCGCGATCTGGAAGCTCGCCGACCTCATCGAGGCGCGCACGGCGAGGAGTTCGCCCAGCTCGAGACGCTCGACAACGGCAAGCCGATCAGCGTCGCGCGCGTCGCCGACATCCCGCTGGTCGTCGACCACTTCCGCTACTACGCCGGCTGGGCGACCAAGGTCGAGGGCGAGACGATCCCGGTGTCGACGCCCGGCCTGCACATGCTCAACTACACCCTGCGCGAGCCGGTCGGCGTCATCGGCCAGATCATCCCCTGGAACTTCCCGCTGCTGATGGCGGCGTGGAAGCTCGGCGTCGCGCTCGCCTGCGGCAACACCGTGGTGCTCAAGCCCGCCGAGCAGACGCCGCTGTCGGCGCTGCGCCTCGGCGAGCTGTTCGAAGAGGCCGGCTTCCCGCCGGGCGTGGTCAACATCGTCACCGGCTTCGGTGAGACCGCCGGCGCCGCCATCGCCGAGCACCCCGACATCGACAAGGTCGCGTTCACCGGCTCGACCGACGTCGGCCGGATCATCATGCGCGCCGCCGCCGGCAACCTGAAGCGCGTGTCGCTCGAGCTCGGCGGCAAGTCGCCGAACATCATCTTCGCCGACGCCGACCTCGACGCCGGCCGCCATCGGCGCCGCATCGGCGATCTACTTCAACCACGGCCAGTGCTGCTGCGCCGGCTCGCGACTGTTCATCGAGCAGAAGGCGTACGACAAGGTCATGCCGAAGCTGATCGAATACTCGCAGAAGGTGAAGCTCGGCCCCGGCATGGATCCCACCACCGAGATGGGCCCGCTGGTATCGAGCGAGCAGTTCGAGCGCGTCACCGGCTACCTCGCGCAGGGCAAGAAGGAAGGCGCCAAGGTGCAGGCCGGCGGCGGCCGCCCGGAGCAGTTCCGCAAGGGCTACTTCGTCTCGCCGACCGTGTTCAGCGACGTGCGCCCCGACATGAAGGTCGTCCGCGAGGAGATCTTCGGACCGGTCGTCTGCGCCGTGCCGTTCAAGGACATCGAGGACGTGCGCGCCGCCGGCAACGACACCGACTACGGCCTCGCCGCGGCGGTGTGGACGACGCGACATGCAGAAGGCGCACCGCATGGCCGCGCATCTGAAGGCCGGCACGGTGTGGATCAACTGCTACAACATGTTCGACGCCGCCTCGCCGTTCGGCGGCTACAAGCAGAGCGGCTTCGGCCGCGAGATGGGCAAGGCCGCGCTGGAGCTGTACACCCAGGTGAAGAGCGTGTGGGTCAACCTCGGAGCGCACTCCGACTGAGATCGGTACGGGTGCGGTTGCTGGATCTCATGCCGCCGCACCCGTAGTCAGCCTGGTGAGCGTCGCCATCCACCGACCTCACAGCCAGGGCGCGGACCCGGTGGCCGCGCCCCACCCCACCGGGCGACGCTCGCGCGTCGCCGGCGGGCACAGGTCCCGCGGCTACCGCTCGACGCGTCCGGTTCGCGCCGTCGCTGCGGCACCTGTGGCCGCGGGCGGTGCGACAGCACCGCCGGGAGATGCGGGGTGCGGCGCGCCTACGCCAACCCGCGCAACAGCCCGAGCGACGCGAGGCGCGCGACCGCCGTGGCGCCGGCCTCGAGCCCAGCGCCGCCGCACGCCTCTTCGATCGTCGCGCCGGCGAGCAGGCGTCGCAGCACCGCCGCCTCCGACGCCGACAGCCGTTCGCGCACGATGTCCGCCGCCGGCCGGCAGATCAGGTACTCGTACTCGCCCACGCTCGGCCGGTCGGGCGCGCGGCCGGCGGCGACCGCCTCGATCACCGGCAGCACGTCGTGCGCGCAGCGCACCACGCGGAGCGCCGCCGTCGCGCGCACGCGCAGGGCCGGCCATGCGTCCGGCGGCACCTCGGCGAGCGCGGCCGCCGCCACGGCCGGTCCGTCGTCGGGCGCATCGGAGACCTCGAGCTCGGCCTGCTCGACCGCCGCGACGTCGGCCAGCGCCGCGGGCGCGACGCCGAAGTCGGCGCCGAACGCATGCATCGGAATGAACGCTGCCAGGGCGGCCCCGACGCCGGCGAACTCGTAGCCGCGCGGCGGGTGGCGGACGACGTACGCGGCGATCAACGTCGCGAACTCCTCGTCGCCGAGCACGCGCCGCAGCGCCGGAAAGTTCTGCCGCAGGCCGCGGCACAGCCGCGTGCCGTACGCGTCGCGGTAGACGGCCAGGCCGCGCCCGGCCACCACCGGTGCCGTCGATGCGAGCAGCGAGGTCGCCCCCTCGGCTGACACGGCATCGATCACGCCGGCGAAGAAGGCGCCCTGCGTCTGGACCCATCGCTGAGTATCCGCGTTGGAGGGCGCCGCTCCGTCGGCGCCTGCTGGATGCGGCGCGAGCGCGGATTCAACAGGCGCCGACGGAGCGGCGCCCTCCACGCGCAACGCGACCGGGTGCAGGCGGCGCGCCTGATCGAGCTCGCGCACCAGCTCGGCGAACGCGGGCAAGGCATCGTCGCGCTCCAGCACCGTCCCGGCGGCGGGGAACCGCGCGCAGGCCTGCTTGTACAGCGCCCATACGGGATCGGGCACGGCCGCGTCGTGCGTGTCGATGCGCACGTCGGACAGCACCGAATGCCCGGCGACGTGAAAGTAGCCGACCGCGTCTGGATCGAGCAGCGTCAGGTAGGGCTCGGGATCCCAGCCGAGGTTGGCGAAGTTCACGAACAGATTGTTGACGTCGAGCACCACGCCGCAGCCGCTGCGGCGGCAGAGCTCGGCCAGGAACTCGGCCTCGCTCATCTCGTTGCCGGCGAAGGCGACGTAGACCGTCGGGTTCTCGAGGTAGAGACGGCGGCGCAGCCGCGTCTGCACCGCATCCACCCGCCGCGCCACGTGCGCCAGCACCGCCTCGGTGTGAGCGATTGGGAACAGATCGTGCGACTCGCGTCCGCGCCACGACGTCCACGAGAGATGATCGCTGACGACGCGCGGCTCCACTTCGTCGGCCAACGCGCAGAGGCGCGCGAGATGCAGCGGATCGAGGGGCCCCTCGCCGGCGATCGACAGGCTGACGCCGTGCAGCACCAGGGGATAGTCGGCACGCAGGCGTAGCAGCATCTGCCGCGTGCGCCCGCCGATGCCCATGAAGTTCTCGGAGACCAGCTCCAGCCAGTCGACCGGCGGCCGCGCGTCGACGAGATCGCCGAAGTAGCGCGGCCGAAAACCGAGTCCGAAGGGCATCGCAACGACGGCGCCGCCGGGAGGTGCCCGGCGGCGCCGGTGATGGTTAGTGTTTCAGCTTCTTCGCGTCGTCGGCGGTGATCCACGCGCCGCCGGCGGTGGTGCAGTCCTTCTCGCTCTTCAGCTCGGCGACCTTGCTGCCGGCGCACATACCGGTGTGCCCCGTAACGCTCTCGCCGCACGACTTGCGATAGCACGCCTTGGCGTCGCCCTCGTCGGCGGCGCGCGCGGTCCCGGCGCTCAACGCCAACACCGCGCCAGCGACCAATGCTCCGAACACCTTCCCGTTCATGCTCTCCTCCTTGTGGTGCGCGGCCCGATGCCGCGTCAGCCCGATGGCCGGAGAGTATGTGGTGGGGCCGGGGCTCACAAGCATCGGGAGTTGGCAGCGCTGAGCCGGCGAGGCAGCGCCCTGGAAGGTCGCGCTTCCGCGCGACCCTCCAATCGGGAACGCAACGTGCTGAAGGAATTGGTGGGCAAAGCCGGCAGTGGCTCACCGCTCACCGGCTCACTGGCTCACCGGCTCACCGGCTCACGCCTTCCCCCGGTCTCTTCCCAACGTCTTCTCGAACAGCGCGTGCACCTCGGCGATGTGGCGGTCGAGCGTCCGCTTCGTCCAGTTCGTCGTCGCGATCGGTTTGTGGACGACGACCTCGACGGTCGCCGGGACGCAGGACGGTGCCGTGTTTCGGCAGGACGTCCAGGGTGTTCTTGAAGACGATCGGCACCAGCGGACGCTTGGCGGCCATGGCGAGGTGGAAGGCGCCCTTCTTGAAGGGGCCGAGGCGTGGCGTCGAGCTGCGCGTGCCTTCCGGCGCGATGACGATCGAGATGCCGCGGCGCAGGGCGGCGATCGCCGGCTCGAGCGCGTGGACGGCCTGCTCGTGGTTGAAGCGATCGACGAAGATGGTGCCGCTGGCCGTGAACAGCGGTCCGAGCAGCGAGCGCTGGATCTCTTTCTTCGCGATGCCGACGAAGTCGCGGCGCAGCAGCTTGCAGAGGAGCAGCGTCTCGACGGCGCTCTGGTGGTTGAAGATGAAGACCGCCGGGCGGTGCGACCAGAGATACTGCTCGCCCTGCACCTGCAGATCGACGCCGGCGATCGCGGTGCCGAGCTCGCCCCAGGTGCTCATCGCCAGGTTGACGCCCTGCCGCCAGTCGCCGGCGAGCAGCGCCGCCGGCACGCTCAGCAGGAACGACGGCACGGCGCTCGCCGCCGCCAGCGCCGTGCGCACCACCTCCTGCGCCTGCGGCGTGCCGCGGCTGGTGAACCGGCGCGCCGGCCAGCCACGCTTGGCGGCGATGGCGCTGAGGCCGCGGTTCGGATTGATCGGCCGCGGCCGGCCGACGATGTCGAGCAGCGGCAGGTCCTCGTCGCTGTCGGTGTAGAAGAAGCTGCGCGACAGCTCGATGCCGCGCGCGGCGGCGAAGTCGCGCGCCGCGGTCGCCTTGCCGACGCCGTAGCACGACGGGTGCACGACCTCGCCGGTGATCGCGCCGTCACCGGCGATCGCCAGGTGCGTGCACATGATGTGCGTCGATGCCGAGCTCGCGCGCGATCGGGTTCACCTGGTACGGCAGCGCCGACGAGACGACCGCGACGGTGTGGCCCTTGCGCTGGTGCGCCTGCACGAGCGCGCGCGACTCCGGATAGATCGACGTCGCGAGCCCCTCGGCGAACAGCCGCTCGCCCATCTCCGTCAGCTCCTGCTCCGGCATGCCCTTCAGGAGACCGACGGTTTCGGCGACGAAACCCGAGAACCCCACCCCGCCGAACTGGAAGCGTGCCGCCGCCGCGGTGCCCTGCACCATCGCCGTCAGGTCGATCTTGCCGCGCCGGATCAGCTCGCGGACGAAGGCGCTGGCCGAGAAGCCGGCGATGAGCGTGCGGTCGAGGTCGAAGAACGCGCCGATGCGGGGGCCCGACGCGCCCTTGTCGATCGCGCCGGTGAGCGAGGCATACAGGGTCATGGCGTTGCTGGGCAAACCACAGATGGGCGGAGATGCTGTAGCCGCGGCTACACATCTCCGCCCATCTGTGGTTCCTATCCATTCATGGACACGGGGGGGTGGCCGGACAGCGAGGGAAGGCGCGTGGTGTTCCTCCTCGACGCGTCGGGGCGGGTCGAGGAGCGCCTGCTCAGCCAGTGGATCGACAGCAACCGACCCGCCGGCGTGAACGGCGAGGTGGCGATTCCGATTCCGCCGTCGCGTCGGCCGCGCCGCGGCAAGATCGACCCGCGCCTCGAGGCGACCCTCGCCACCGGCGACGATCCGCTTGCTCGCCCCGTTGCGGGTCGCCTGGTTCGCGCGCGGCAATCCGGCGCACGCGGCGCGGCTGCGCGACCTGGTCACCTTCGGCGACGCGCGCGATCCCGGCCCGCTGCGCCAGGCGTGGGCCGCCGCGCCAGGCCCCGACCAGCTGTCAGATCGTCGTCGGCGACCCGGCGCCGGCGTCGGAGCTGCGGCGCCGCTGGCAGCAGGCGGGCGGCGACTCCGGCCAGACGACCGGCCTCGCCGATTTCGTCGCGCGCCAGGCGACGCTCGCGCTGGAGCGCGCCGAACGCCGCCTGCGCGGCTCCCGCTACAAGGTGCCGCGATTCGTCTACGAGGACATCCTCGGCCGTCCGGCCTTCCGCGGCGGCGTCGCCCGGATCGCCGCCGAGCTGGGCAGCAAGGAGGACGTGGTCGCAGCGGAAGGCGGCGGGCTATTTGCGCGAGATCGCCGCCACGCACAGTCCCTACGTCATCGACCTCACCGCGCGTCTCATCCATCAGCTGGTGTCGCGCGGCTACTCCGACGTGCGCTACGACCGGCAGCAGCTCGAGCGCCTGTTCGCACTCGGCCAGCGCCATCCGCTGGTGTTCCTGCCGACGCACAAGTCGAACCTCGACCACCTCGTCCTCCAGTACGTCCTGCACGAGAACGGCCACCCGCCCAACCACACCGCCGGCGGCATCAACATGAACTTCTTCCCGGTCGGACCGTTGGTGCGGCGCTCGGGCGTCTTCTTCATCCGCCGGACATTCAAGGACAACCCGCTCTACAAGTTCGTGCTCCAGCAGTACCTCGACTACCTGATCGAGAAGCGCTTCACGCTCGAGTGGTATCTCGAGGGCGGTCGCTCGCGCTCCGGCAAGCTGCTGCCGCCGCGGTTCGGGCTGTTCGCCAACGTCGTCGACGCCTACCGGCGGCGCAAGAGCGACGATGTGCTGCTCATCCCGGTGGCGATCGCCTACGACCAGATCCAGGACGTCGGCGACTACGTCGCCGAGCAGCGCGGCGGGGCCAAGCAGAAGGAGAGCCTCGGCTGGTTCCTGCGGCTCATCCGCCGCCTCCACCGCAACTACGGCGACATCCACGTCCGCTTCGGCGAGCCGCTGTCGCTCGTCCAGGACGCTGGGCTCGCCGGCGGAGCTCGAGGCGCGCAGCGCCGACGAGCGGTTCCTCGCCGTGCAGAAGGTCGCGTTCGAGTCGGCCGTGCGCATCAATCGCGTCACGCCGATCACGCCAACCTCGCTGATCGCCCTCACCCTGCTTGGCCTCGGCGATCGCGCCGCCACCGTGCCCGAGCTCGTGAAGGGCCTCGCACAACCTGGTGCACTACGTGCGCCGGCGGCAACTGCCGACGACGGTCGAGCTCGAGCTCGACACGCCCGAAGGCGTGCAGCACATCCTCGACGAGCTCGAACAGAGCGGCGTCGTCAGCCGCTTCGCGGAGGGGCTCGACGCGGTCTACGCGATCGGCCCCGAGCAGCACCTCACCGCCGCGTACTACCGCAACACGATCATCCACTTCTTCGTCACGCCCTCGATCGCCGAGCTGGCGCTGCTGCGCGCCGCCGAGGGGGAGCCGGCGGCGGCGGCCGGCGCGTTCTGGGACGAGGCGCTGCGCCTGCGCGACCTGCTGAAGTTCGAGTTCTTCTTCAGCCGAGCGCGAGACCTTCAAGACGGAGGTGCGCGAGGAGGTCCCGCTGCACGATCCGGACTGGGAGAACTCGCTCGCCGAGGGCGGGGAGGCGATCCGCGCCACGTGCGACGCTTCAAGCCGTTCAACGCCCACCGCGTCCTGCGGCCGTTCCTCGAAGCCTACCGCGTGGTCGGCGACGCGCTCGAACGCCACGACGCCTCGACGCCGGTGGACGAGGCCGCCTTCCTCTCGACCTGCCTGGCGCTCGGCAAGCAGTACCGCCTCCAGCGCCGCATCCGCCGCGAGGAGTCGGTGTCGAAGGTCCTCTTCGCCAGCGCCCTGCGCCTGGCGCGCAACTACAATCTGCTGACGCCCGACGGCCTCGAGCTCGCCGACCGCCGACGTGCCTTCGCCGCCGACATCCGCGCCGTCATCCGCCGCATCGATGCGATCGAAGCGCTCGCGGCGAGCCGCATCGCGGGGCTCATCGACTGACGATGAAAGACGAAGAGTTGGCCGCCAAGGACGCCAAGAACGCCAAGTCAAAAGGCGGAGACCAGTGCAGCGCTGGCCGCGTCCGTGTCCGTCACCACCGCTTTGCCCACCAATTCCCTCAGCACGTTCCGTTCCCGATTGGAGGGCCGCGCTTCCGCGCGGCCGGTCGCGCGAAAGCGCGACCCTCCAGGGCGCGGGACCGATCCACCAGCCGAATTGCCGGGCAAGGCCCGTCACCGCGAATGAGGTTGCCGTGAGCAGCCGAGACACGGCTCCACGATCCCTCCACTTGGCGTTCTTGGCGCCCTTGGCGGCTGGATCTCGTCAGATCAAGGCTTAGTTCTTCTCCGACTTCTTGGCTGCGTCGTCCCTGGTCTTCGATCCTTCGTCTTTCGCCTTTGGTCCTTCGCGCTTCGTCTCCGCCCCACCAAAGAGTTCCTTGTACACCGCCTGCGCGATCGCATCGCTGACCTGCAGTGGGCGTTCGCGCATGGCTTGCTCGTATGCGGCGCTCTTCTCGTTGGGGGTGCGCTTCTCGCCTTCGAGGGACGCGCCGGTGGCGACGAGGAGCTCGTACTGATCGTCGGGGGACGGCAGCGCGGTCACGAACGTTCCGCCGCCGGCGGAGAAGCCGAGCATGGTGCCGTAGCCGGTCCGATCGTTGGGCAGCGGCAAGCGTACGGTGATGGGCCCCTTGGCGGTGATTTCGTCCACCTCGCGCAGCTGCAGGGTGAGACGCGTGCGCTCCTTCTCGTCGTGCGCGCGGTCGATCTGCCCCTGCATGTCCTCCTTGATCGCCTTCGCCGCCTGTTCCGGCGCCGCGGCGGCCGCCGCCAGGCTCGGCTCCAGCGAGGGCGTGAGGAACGTGCCGCGGTGGACGAGCAACACGGAGACGTGTCCGAACGAGCCGTCGGACGACTCGATGCCCACCGCCCAGAGCGGCGTTCCAAACCCCTTCGCCAGCTCGCTCGTCGACTCGGGCGCGATGTGCAGCGGTCCCGGATGTCCGGCGGCCTTGGCGATCGCCGTCGCATCCATGACAGTCCATTGCGGCTGATCGGCGGCGACCGCGATCCTCCCACCCAGCACCGACAAGACGGCGGCCCAGCCGACCAGCCACGCCAGCGCCCACGCACCACGATCCCTGCGCATTCCCCCTCCTCGCCCGAGCGGGATCATGTGCCGCAACGATCGCGGCGATTCAACTCGTAAAGGAAGTGCGAAATTGCTGCCGTCTCGCGTCAGCGCATAGTGAGCGCAACGGGGAATGGGGCGAACGTCGCAACGGGCGGCGTAGGGGACGTCGCCTGCTTGGAGGGGAGACACCATGGATCGGACAGTTCGAGCACTACTTGTCGCCGGCGTCGCGATACTCGCCGCGTCGCAGGCGGGCGCCGCCGACTACACCATTCCCGGTCGGATCAGCGTCGTGAAGACCGGCAAGGTATTCAAGTTCGTCGCCAAGCCGGGGCCGTTCGCGCTGCCGGTCGCCGGCGGCGGCCAGGATCCACAGCTGCACGGCGCCCAGTTGCGCGTCTTCGACACGGGCGCGAGCGGCGGTGACGTCCTCTACACCCTGCCCGCCGCCGGCTGGCGCGGGCTCGGCAGCCCGACGGGATCGCGCGGCTACAAGTACCGCGGCAGCCAAGCCAACGATCCGACCTGTACCATCGTCTTCATCAGCGACAAGGTCATCAAGGGCGTCTGCAAGGGCGCCGGCGTGACGTTGACGCCGCCCTTCACCGGCGACGAAGCCATTCTCCTCGGCGTCTCGGCCGGCACCGCGGGAGTCGGCGTGCCTGCGGGAACATCCGCGGTCCGCTACTGCGCGCAGTTCGGCGGCACCACCACCCGCAACGACAGCCGCGGCCTGAAGCGCAAGCGCGCCAACGCCCCGGGCGCCTGCGCGCCGGTGCCGCCGCCGCCGACCGCGACGCCCACCGCGACGGTCTTCGGCACCGCCACCATCACACCGACGGTCACGATCACGCGGACGAGCACGTTGACGCCGACCGCGACGCCGATCCTCCCGACCTCGACGCCCACCCAGACGCAACCGATGGTCCTCCACCAATGCGACCTGGCCAGCGGCAGCCATCTGAAGATCAACGCCCAGGCGTTCCCGCTGTCGGTCAACATGAACGGCACGCTGCGCATCGGGCTCGCCGGACTCGGCGGCGCGGGCGGCCTCGCGCCGGCGACGTGCGAGATCGATCATATCGACCCGATCAACATTCCATCCATCGGCTACGTGTGCGTCCAGCCGGCCCCCGGCTGCGACCTGGGCGAAGCCGACTGCAACGGCGGCACGGCGCTCAACGTCGACCTCCGCGCCAACGGCGACGTCGGCAGCTGCGCGAGCCCCACCACCGGCAACGCCGACTGCGCCGCTACCTGCGCGACGTTCTGCACCGGCACCGGCCGGAGCTACCTCTCCTCCGGCTGCACGGGTCGCTGCTCGGACAGCGAGCGGGTCTGCACGGATGACAAGACCTGCTCGGATGTCGGCGAGGGCTCATGCAACGGCCCCGATCCGGTGTCCGCTTCGCAGAAGGACATCTGCCAGTGCCAGTGCCTCAACCTGCACGCCGGTGCGGCCGGCGGCTCGGGCGAGTTCCAATGCCAGCTCGGCGCCAACATCAACGTCGAGAACAACGCGCCGTGCGGCGACGGCGACATCAAGGTCGCGATCGGCCGGACGTGCATCCCGCTCACCACGGCCACCGCCACCACGCAGGTGAACAACGCGAACTTCAGCGCCAACTCGGTGCCGTCGTCGCCGGCGAGCAACACCGGCTCGCGCCTCGCCTGCTCGACCATCGCCGGCGACGACACCACCGGGCTCAAGGTGCGTGGCGTCGCCGACTTCTTCGGCTCGACCCTGGGCGACCTCGCCGTCGAGCTGTTCGCGGACTGTCAGTAGGGGGCGCCCGATACGGGAGCCCTGAAGAGTCCCCCTGGGGGCGAGGGGTGGCGGGCCGCCGGATTAGAGCCCCGGCGGCCCGTCGTCCGGGGCCACGGAGGTGTGTCTGCCCACATGCTTCCGTGGCCCTCCCCCGCAATGACCGGGGGCCCGTCATTCGACGTGGGCGGAGCGGGGTCGACGTGCTAGCCTCTGCCAAGCCGAAAGGCACGGGATGAACAGCACGCTGGAACGGGCCGACGACATCCTCCTCGTCGAGGACAACCCCGACGACATCGACCTCACCCGTGAGGCCTTTCGCGAGCTTGGCGCCGTCAGCCGGCTGCACGTCGTCGAGGACGGCGTCGAGGCGATCGCCTTTCTCCGGCACGAGTCGAAGTACAAGAACGCGCCGACTCCCGACCTGGTGCTCCTCGATCTGAACCTCCCGAAGCGCTCCGGCCATGAGGTCCTGGCGGCGATCAAGCGCGATCCGCTCCTGCGTGGCATCCCGGTCGTCGTCCTCACCTCGTCGGCGGCGGAATCCGACGTCGCGCGCTCGGCCGCGCTCGGCGCCGCTGGCTACGTGACCAAGCCGGTCGATCTCGACGACTATCTGCGCGTGGTGCACACCATCGACGAGCTCTGGCGCGCCGCCGCCCCGCCGCGCCGCAGCCCGCACTCATGAGCGTCTCGGTCGAATCACTCGCCGAGGACTTCGACCCTGCCGAACGCGCGGCGCTCGCCGCGCTCGCCGAGCAGCTCTGGAACGAACGCCCCGCGATCGCCGCCGAATGGTCGGAAAAGATCGCCGCGGTGCGTCCCCAGGATTTCGAGCCGCGCGGCCCGCTGACGCCCGACATCCTGCGCTTCGTCAACGAGGCCTTCCTCACCGCCGTGCTCGCGCCGATGCGCGAGGGCGATCTGGTGACGTTGTGCACGACGTACTACCAGCTCAACCGGCGGCTCATCGACGTCGAGCGCGAGCGCACGCTCGGCCGCCGCGTCCACCTCGCCGACCTCTACGAATCGGCGCGCCTCGCGACGGCGTCGCTCGAGGCGCGCGTCCCGCCGTCGGCCGTCTTCGGCAAGCTCACCACGCGCCTGACGATGCTCGTCGGACTGGCGTACAGCGACGCGCGCGAGGAAGCGCTGGAAGCCGCCCGCGACGAGCTGCAGCACGTGGTCGCCGAACGCACCGCCGCGCTCGCCAGCCAGAAGTCGCTGGCCGACACGATCATCGAGACCCTGCCCGGGCTCTTCTTCCTCATCGATCACAACGAGCGGATCCTGCGCTGGAACCAGGAGCTCGAGCGCGTCTCCGGCTGCTCCGCCGCCGAGATCGCGACCCGGCATCCGCTCGAGTTCTTCGCCCCCGAGGTGCGCGCCCACCTCGCCGACAAGATGCGCGAAGCGTTCGTCGCCGGCACCGCCAACGCCGAGGCCGAGCTGATCGCCCGGGACGGCACGCGCCACGCGCGTTGGTTCACCAGCAAGCGCGTCATGCTCAGCGATGGCCCCGCGCTGGTCGGCGTGGGCATCGACATCAGTGAGCGGCGCGCCGCGGAGGAGCGCACCAAACGCGAGAAGGAGCTCTCGGACAACATCATCGGATCGCTGCCCGGCGTCTTCTACATGTTCAACGACCAGGGCCAGTTCCTGCGCTGGAACGAAACCTTCGCCACGGTCAGCCAGTACAGCGGCGAGGAGATCGCTCGCATGCACCCGACGGAGTTCTTCGAGGGGGTGGGCCGCGAGCACATCGGCGAGCGCATCGGCCAGGTGTTCGCTGACCGGCCACGCGACCGCCGAGGCGGACTTCGTCTCCAAGGACGGCAGCCGCGCCCCGTACTTCTTCACCGGGCAACGGGTGATGGTGGACGGCCGCCCCTGCGTCCTCGGCATGGGGATCGACGTCACCGAGCGCAAGCGGGCCGCCGAGGCGATGCAGCGCGCCAAGTCGGCGCAGCTGTTCGCCACCCTGCTGGAATCGGCGCCCGACGCGATGGTGGTCAGCGACCGCTCCGGCACCATCGTCTTCGCGAATTCGCAAACGGAGCGTCTCTTCGGCATCCCGCGCGATCGGCTGCTCGGCCAGCCGCTCGGATCGCTCGTCCCGACCGAGCTCCGCGAGCGGCCGCGCGACCCGGACGGCCCGCCGGTCACGATCAGCGTCGAGGCCGACGGGCGCCGCGCCGACGGATCGAGCGTGCCGGTCGAGATCAAGCTGCGCCGCATCGAGACCGACGACGGCCCGCTCCTCACCAGCGCGCTGCGCGACATCACCGATCGGCGGCGCGCCGAAGCCGAGATCCGCCGCCTCAACACCGACCTGGAGTTGCGCGTCGTCGAACGCACGCGCGAGCTCGACGCGCTCCAACGCCGACCTCGAGCAGTTCGCCTACGTCGCCTCGCACGACCTCCAGGAGCCACTGCGCGCCGTCGCCAGCTTCACGCAGCTCCTCGCCCGCCGCTATCGCGACCGCCTCGACGGGGACGCGCTGCGTTTCATCGACCGCAGTGGCGCGGCGGTGACACGCATGCAAGCGCTGATCCGCGACCTCCTCGCCTACTCGCGCGTCGGCACGCGCGCCGACGGCTTCACGCTGATCGACTGTGAACAGATGCTGACGGAGGTTCTCGACGACCTGCACGCCGGCATCGCCGAGACCGAGGCGGTCGGTGACGCACGATCCGCTGCCGAGCATCGCCGGGCGACGCCTCGCAGCTGCGCCAGCTCTTCCAGAACCTCGTCGGCAACGCGATCAAGTTCCGCGGCGACCGATGCGCCGCGCGTCCACATCGCGGTGCGCCGCGACGGTGAGCTGTGGCGCTTTGCCGTGTCGGACAACGGCATCGGCATCGAGTCGGAGTACGCCGAGCGGGTCTTCGTCATCTTCCAGCGCCTGCACAGCCGGCGCGACTACCCCGGCACCGGCGTGGGCCTGGCGATCTGCAAGCGGATCGTCGAGCGGCACGGCGGGCGGATCTGGATCGAGTCGGCGATCGACCGCGGCACCACGGTGCGCTTCGACCTACCGGCGGCGCTCTGCGAACCCGTCCGGGTGGCGGCGACGGGAGACTGAGGCGTGCCCAACCGCCCATCCGTGCTGCTCGTCGAGGACAATGCCGACGATGCCGACATCCTGCGCGAGCTCCTCGCCGACGTGCGCGCCCCGGTGCGACTGACGTACGTCGAGTGCCTGCGCGACGGCCTCCTGGCGCTCGCCCGCGGCGGGATCGATCTGATCCTGCTCGACCTGTCGCTCCCCGACGCGCAGGGACTGTCGACGGTGGAGCGCACGCTCGCCGCCGCGCCCAACACCCCCATCCTGGTGCTCACCGGTCTCGAGGACGAGGCCCTCGGCGCCGCCGCCGTCCATGCCGGCGCGCAGGACTATCTCGTCAAGGGACAGGTGGACGGCGCGGCGCTGCTGCGCGCGATGCGCTACGCCCGCGAGCGCCACCTGCTGCTCGAGAAGCGCACCGAGGACGCGCGCGTGTGGTCGGCGCTGGCGCGCAGCGGCGCGGCGCTGCTCACCGCCGGCAGTGGCCCGGCCATGCTCGACACGCTCGGCCTCGTCGCCGTCGACGCGCTCGGCTGCGCGACGACCAGCACGTGGATGCTCGACCGCCTGGGCGAGTCCTTCGTCCCCGTCGCGTCGCGGCCGCCCACCGAGTCGCAGCGTCTGGCCGGCGCCGTGTTGAGCCGCACCGCCCTGCGACCGTTCCTGCACGCCGAGGACGACGCGGCGCGTTGGCTGACGCCGCGCCTCCGCCGCGCCCTCCCCGCACCGCTGCTGCCGCCCGAGCCGTATCAGGACGCGCTCTACCTCGTCTTCGTGCGCGGCGGCGCGCTCGAGGGCGTGCAGGTCTGCGTGTTTCCCGAGCGGGTACCCGACGCCGAGGTCGTCATGCGCATCGCCCAGGGCCTCGTCCACGTCGCCGGTCTCGCCCTCGGCAACGCGCGCCTGATCGACGAGCTGGAGCGGTCGAACGCCGTCAAGACCTACTTCGCCGCGACCATGTCGCACGAGCTCGGCAACACCCTCTTCGCCATCGGCGGCGTCGGCGAGATGCTGGCGCATCGACTGGACGCCAGCGAATCGGCGGAGGAACGGCGGCTGGCGCACGCCGTGACCGCGCGGGCGCGCGAATCGATGGCGATCATCCAGGCGGCGCTCGAGCTGACCCGCTCCGAGGTCAGCTCGACATTCGAACCGGCGCCGGTCGGCATCGCCGAGCTCCTCGCCCAGCTCGCCGCCGACACCCACGTGCCGGCCGACAAGCCGGAGCTGCGCGTGGAATGGTCCGTCCCCGAGGCCCTGCCGCCGCTGCACAGCGATGCGGTGAAGCTCTCAATGCTGTTGCGCAACCTCATCGGCAACGCGATCAAGTTCAGCGAACGCGGGCGCGTGCACGTGGCCGTGGAGCAGGACACCGATGCGGTGCGCTTCATCGTCGCCGACACCGGCATCGGCATCGACCCGAGCGAGGTCCCGTACCTCTTCCAGCCTTTCCGCCAGGCGCACGGCGCGCGTTCGCGCCGCGCCGGCGGCGCCGGCCTCGGCCTCTACATCGTCTCCCGCCTGGTCGAGCTCCTCGGCGGCCGCATCACCGTCGACAGCCGCGCCGGCGTCGGCACGACCTTCACCGTGACCGTCCCGTGGGGCGAAGCGGTGACGAGCCGCGCCGCCGGCGGCGACGGGTAGACGGGTCGGCGAGTGTCGATTCCAGAAATATTCCCAGACTCGTTCCGTCGCCGTTCAGGCGCTTGGCGCTCACCGCACGGAGCGGTCGTCGTCGTCGGCCGCGTCCCAGGGCATGGCCGCAGTGATCCAATGGGTGATGCGCTCCGCTTGGTCGTTCTGGTGCAGGTGGCGCGGGGGCTGTGCGAACGTCGAATACGGACGGCAGCGAATCACGACCCGGTCCTCCTGCTCCGCCATGGCCTGGACCGCGGGCCGTGCTTCGTCGGGAAGGGGTTGGCCTGACATGCGCCCGGCCACGGCCATCATCACGTCGACGACGAGATGCGGGTCGGTCTCGACGCGCGCGTCGCAGTACACCTGCAGGTAGGCGAACGGCCAGCGCTCGTCGAGAATGCAGAGGCTCACTTTTCGGGCGCGCGCCACGGCTTTCGTCTTCGCCCGCCCGGCCATCGTCGAGATCAACAACTCGTCCTCATCGGTCGGGATGTAATAGACGATCGACATCGACGGGCCGTCGACGCGCCGGCCATAGCCGAAGACGCACGTGCGGTGCGTGCGCACGAACGTCCGCCGCTCGGACGGCCGCATGTCGCGATCGGTCGGCACCACGAAAGGCTCTGAAGCCAAGGGTAAGAGTGGCACGAGTCTCAGCCTCCTGGTTTATTATCGACCGATAATAAGCTACGTTCGTCGGATGACGCAAGCGCGGCGGACGGCGCGGCGGACCCGGGCGGTTCGCGAGGACATTCGTGAGCGCTTGCTCGATGCGGCGCTCGTGGAATTCGGCGCCAAGGGATTCGACGGCGCCTCCACGCGCGCAATCGCCCGCAGCATTGGGGCGCACCAGCCGCAGATCAACTACCATTTCGCATCGAAAGAAGCGCTCTGGATCGCGGCCGTGGACCACTTGTTTGGCGAGCTTGCGCGTACCATCGACGGGCTTCCGACCAGGACGCGCGATGTCTCGGTGCTCGCCGCTGTCTTCGCCGAGATGATTCGCCGGTTCGTCCGGTTCGCGGCGCGTCACCCGGAGCTCAACCGGATCATGGTGCACGAAGCGACGGCGGACAGTGCGCGCCTCACCTGGATGACGGAGCGGCACGTGCGGCCCATCTACAACACGGTCCGGCCGCTATGGCGCCGTCTTCGCGACGCGGGAATCGCGGCCCCCATCGACGATCGGCTGTTCCACTATGTCCTGGTGGGCGCCGCTTCGCTCGTGTACGTGAACGCCCCGGAAGTCCGTCTGCTGACGGGGGTCGAGCCCACGGCTCAGCCGTGGGTAGAGCTCCACGCCGAGGGGCTCGTTGCCACCCTACTGCCGAGCGCGCCGGGGGCACATCGACAACGGAGCGGTCCCGCCACACGGACACCGCGCCGCCGCGCCGAGCCGTCAAGCTCCGGGTAGACGCTCCGGGTTCATGGCATCGGCCGCGTGCCGTGCGGCCGCTCACCAACGCCGTGACCGTCCCGTGGGGCGAGGCGGTGACGACCCGCGCCGCCGGCGGCGACTCGGACCAGCGCGCCCCAATCCATCATCGAATTCTGGCCGAAAGGGGACGGGCTACCCGTCGCTGCCGCGCAGCAGGACGACGAGGCGGAACAGCTCGGGCAGCGAGTCGGCCTGCAGCTGATGCATGATGCGGAACCGATGCACGTCGACGGTGCGCGGGCTCAGACCGAGCTCGGCGGCGATCACCTTGCTCGGCTTGCCCTCGGTGAGGCCGTTCAGCACCGCCCGCTGCCGCGGCGTCAGCCGCTCGAACAGCGCCTGCACCCGGCGCCGTTCCGCCTGGCCGGTGTGACGCGTGGTGGCCGTCGCCATGGCCAACGCGACGCGCGCCAGCAGCTTCTCGGGCGCGAACGGCTTCTCGAGGAAGTCGACGGCCCCTTCGCGCATCGCCTGCACTGCGGTGTGCACCTCGCCCTGGGCCGAGATCATGATCATCGGCAGGGTGTGGCCGCGCTTCGTCAGCTCCGCCTGGAGCTCGAGACCGCTCATGCCCGGCATGTAGAGATCGCTGACCACGCAGGCCGGACCGACGTCGCGGTAGGCGGCAAGGAAGGCGCTTGCATCGGCGTATGTCAGCGCGCGCCAGCCGGCCCCTTCGAGCACGAAGGAGAGGTACTCGCGGACCTCTGCGTCATCGTCCACGACGTGGACCGTGCCGGGTGAGACGGGCGCCGTCGGGCCTGACTCGCTACCCACGCCAGTCTCGTATCGCCAGATTTCCCAGGACGCAACGGGTCGGCCGCAACGGCTTGCCTCAGCCGAAGCGCCGATGCCATATCAATGAGGGCCCTTCGTCTCGTGCGTTCACCCATTATCTCCCTGGTCATCTGTTGTGCCGTCGGCCTGGCGACGGTCGCGAGCGCCCAGACCACCGGCGAGCACGGCGCCTCGCTGCTGATCTTTCCCAAGGTGGTGGCCGACGCCAGCGGCGATACCATCGTCCAGGTGGCCAATCTGCTCGAAACCCGGGTCGACGTCTTCTGCGCGTACGTCGCCGGCGACGAGACGTGGGCCTCCACCACCAGCTTCACGGTCTCCCTGATCGCCGAGCAGCCCCTGCACTGGGTGGCGTCGCGGGGACGCGCCGCCAGCGGCGAAGCCGACCCCAACGCGATTCCCGCGGCACCGGCCGACTTCCGCGGCGAGCTGCTCTGCGTCGAGGTCGACGGGACCGGCGCGCCGTCCGGCGGCAACCGCCTCGTCGGCCGGGCCACCGTGACCACGCTCGCCGACGGCGACGCGTTCGCCTACGCCGCGATCGGCCTGCCCAGTCTCGGCTTCAACGACGGCGATGACGTGCTCTGCATCGGCGGCGAGCCCTCCGACGACTGCTTCATCGGCGCCGAATACAGCTCCTGCCCCGCCGCGTGGTTGCTCAACCATCCGAGCGACGGCGCGCCCGACGAGCAACTGGGCGAGGGGGCGACGCAGGACACCCGGTTGATCTTCGTGCCGTGCTCGCAGAACGTGCGCGACGGCATCGCCGGTTCCGTCTCGGTGCGCCTCACCGTCACCAACGAGTTCGCGCAGACCTTCAGCGCGTCGGCCGACGTCACCTGCTGGGCCGACCTGACGCTGGCGGACATCAGCGAATCGCTGACCTTCGCCACGCTCGGCACCGTGACGGCGCAGACCCGCCTCGAGCCGGACAACGGCTCAGGCGGCTTCGTCCTCCTCGCCGAGAGCGAGCGCCGTGCGGCGAGCGGCGGCGTGCTCACTCGCGACGCGCTGGTGCCGCAGCAGGAAGGCGTGGCCGAGTCGTCGGACGCCATCATCCTGCCCATGGGGCGTCCGTAGCCATGGCGCGCGTCGCGGCCCTGTTCCTCGCCCTGCTCGGCGGACTGCCGATGGCCGGCCGCGCGGCCGCGGTCGTCTCCACCGAATCGCCCTCCTCCCTGCTCGTCTTCCCGCTCGTCAGCGTCGATGCGACGCAGAGCGTCGATACCGAGATCCGTCTCACCAACACCGGCAGCGCGGCGCAGGCCGTCCGCTGCGTGTACCTCGACGGCAGCCTCGCGCCGGGCACGGCGCGCGACTTCCGGGTGCGCCTGGCGGCGCAGCAGCCGGTCGCCTGGCTGGCGAGCGAAGGGGCGGCGCTCGCGATGGGCGCCGGAACCGTCCCGGCCGTGCCCGCGACGCCGTTCAGCGGCGTGCTGCGCTGTGTCGCCGCCGACGCCGGCGGCACGCCGATCGCCGGCGACGTGCTCGTCGGCAGCGCCACCATCCTCCGCGGCAACCCGACCCCCGACAGCGCCGCGTACGCGGCGACCGGCTTCACCGCGACCGGCACGAGTGCCGACGAGCCCGAGGTGCTGGTCCTGGGCGGCCCGCAGGCCGAGTACGACGGCTGTCCCGAATCGCTGGCGCTCCAGCCGTTCCTCGACGCCGCCGCCGTCACACTCGGAAGCGACGAATCGCTGCGGCTGACGACCGCCACCAGCATCGCGTTCGCCACCTGCAGCTCCGACCCCGTCGGCGGCGCCACCGCGACCATCGACGTCCGGCTCGTGAACGAGCTGGGCCAGACGCTGACCTTCCGCCGCGCGCGTGCGCGAGCACCTCGTCTCGGCGCTGTCGCATCTCGACACCAACGATTCCTCACGGTCGATCTTCAACGCCGCGGTCGCCGGCACCTCCACCGGTAACATCCGCATCACGCCGTCGAGCCCCGGCAGCGCGGTCCTCGCCGTCGCGCTGACGGCCCTGTCACCGAGCGGCGGCGCCGCCCATCGCGTGACCGTTCAGCCGCAGCTGCTCGGCGAGCGCGGCGCGCCCGGCGACCTCATCGACCTCGCCGTCCCGACCGTCGTCGCCGGCTGCCCAGGCGATTGCAATGGCGACGGCACCGTGGCGATCAACGAGCTGATCACCGGCGTCAATATCGCGCTCGGCAGCGCCGCGGTCGGTACCTGCCCCTCCTTCGATACCAGCGGCGACGGGACGGTCGCGATCAACGAGTTGATCGCGGCGGTCAATGCGGCGCTGGGGGGGTGTTGAGGGGAGAATGAAACACGAAGGATGAAGGACGAGACGAAAGCCTTCCTGTCCTTCAGCTTTCATCCTTCGTCTTTCATCCCTCATCCCCTCCGCATGTACACGATCAAGCCGATCAGCGCGACGGCCAGCAACGGAACGATCACCAGCGCGACCCGCTCGACGTAGGCGAAGCCGATGACTGCGACGCCGAGCACGACGCCGAGCACCGACAGGCGCCAGTCGGTGTACACGCCGGCCAGGAAGGCGGCGAGCGCCAGGACCACCAGGACGGCGCTACCCGCCGCCTCGCTGGTCATCCGCCCGTACCGCTGCAGCACGTAGATCAGCAGCACCGCGCCGACGACGCCCAGCCAATGCACGATCTGCGTGGGCACGATCCTGCCCACGGGGTCGCCGCGGCGCTGCGCGCGCGACCACGCCGCCCAGGTGCTGATGACGCCGAACACCGGCGTCATCCACAACCACATGCGGAACGCCGTGGCCGGGCTGCCGTAGTCGTTGACGATCACGCCGATGCCGGAGAGCAGGACGAGGAGGACGAGGACCATCTCCTCGACGTGCCCGCGCTTGGGCGGCTCGGCCGGCGTCGTCTCCAGTCCATCCGGCATCGTCATGCGCCACCTCCCGCCGGCGCGAAGCGCGCCGCGTCCCAGATCGAGTAGATGTGGACCACCCACCCCATCCACACGACCCACAGCAGGGCGGCCAGCACGAACTGCACGCCCGCGGCGAGCAGCCGTCCCTGGATCAGTTGGCCGAGCCCCGGGATGAAGAAGCTGGCGAGCGCGGCGACGACGTTGGCGGTCGATCCCTGTCCGGACATGGATGCTGAGTAGCAGAAGGAAAAGACGAAAGACAAAAGACGAAGGACGAAGAACTCCACCACGGAGGCACGGAGACACGGAGGACGCCCAGCTCCGTGCCTCCGTGTCTCCGTGGTGAATTCTTGTCTTTCTCCTCCGGCTGCGATCTGAAGGCTCGCGTGGAACGCGAGCGGGTGCGGGCGCTGGCGTTGGCGGCGCTGGGGGTGGTGTTCGGCGACATCGGCACCAGTCCGCTCTACGCGATGCACGTCTGCTTCGCGGGCGCGGGTCGGTCTGGCGCCGACCCCGGCCAACGTGCTCGGGGTGCTGTCGCTGATCGTCTGGGCGCTGCTGCTGGTGGTCACGGTCAAGTACGTCGGCTTCGTCATGCGCGCCGATCTCAACGGCGAGGGCGGCATCCTGGCGCTGATGGCGCTGGCCGCCGGCCGCGCGCCAGCCGGACAGCCGCGGTCGCGGTGCCGTCGTCGCGCTCGGCCTCTTCGGCGCGGCGCTGCTCTACGGCGACGGGATGCTGACGCCGGCGATCTCGGTGCTCAGCGCCGTCGAGGGCCTGAAGGTCGCTCACGCCCGCAGCTCGTGCCGTGCGATCCTTCCGATCACCATCGCCGTGCTGGTGGCGCTGTTCTGGATCCAGCGGCGCGGCACCGGCACGCGTCGGCGCGATGTTCGGTCCGGTGATGCTGGTCTGGTTCGTCACCATCGCTCTGCTCGGTCTTCGCTGGATCGTCGGCGCGCCCGGCGGTGCTCGCCGCGCTCGATCCGCGCCACGGCCTGCGCCTTCCTGCTCGACGGCGGCTGGACCGCGCTACCTGATCCTCGGCTCGGTGTTCCTCGCCGTCACCGGCGGCGAGGCGCTGTACGCCGACATCGGCCACTTCGGCGTCCGGCCGATCCGCCTCGTGTGGTTGGCGGTGGTGCTGCCGGCGGTGCTGATCAACTACTTCGGCCAGGCCGCGATGCTGCTGCAGGACCCGACGACCGTGCACCACACGTTCTTCCGCCAGGCGCCCGCGTGGGCGCTGGCGCCGCTGGTGGTGCTGGCGACGGCCGCCGCGGTGATCGCGTCGCAGGCGGTGATCGCCGGCGCCTTCTCGCTCACCTCGCAGGCGCTGCAGCTCGGCTTCGCGCCGCGCGTCGAGGTCCGCCACTCCTCGGCCGACGAGGAGGGTCAGGTCTACGTGCCGGTGGTCAACTGGCTGCTGCTCGTCGCGGCCGTCGGACTGGTGCTGGTGTTCCAGCTCCGCCGGCGCGCTGGCCGGCGCGTACGGCGTCGCCGTGTCGGGCACGATGGTGCTGACGACCATTCTCGCGACGGTGTACTTTCAGCGGCCGCTGGGGCTGGGCGCCGGCGATCCTGATGGCGCTCGCGTTCCTGCCCATCGATCTCGCGTTCTTCGGCGCCAACCTGCTCGAAGATCGACCGCGGCGGCTGGCTTCCCGCTGCTCGTCGCGACGATCGGCTACCTGCTCTTCGCCACCTGGCGGAGCGGCCAGACGCGCGTCCGCTCGGCGTTGAAGCAGATGGCGGAGAGCGAGTTGCTCACCCACCTCTCCGCCGCGCCGCCGCTGCGCACGCCCGGCACGGCCGTCTACCTCAGCCGCGATCAGGGCGTGCCGCAGACGCTGCTGCACACGCTGACGCTCTACCGCGCCTTGCACCGACCTGGTGATCGTGCTCTCGGTGCGCGTCGAGCCGCTGCCCCGCGTCAGCGACAACCGCGTCGCCATCGAGCACTTCGCGCCCGACCTGATCGGCGTCGTGGCCCGCTACGGCTACATGCAGCGCCCCAACGTCCCGCGCCTGATGCGCGAGCTCGCGGCGGCCGGCGTCGACGTCGACCTCGACGCCGTGACCTACGTCCTCGCCCGCACCCGCGTCGTCGTCACCCGCCAGCCCGGCATGGCGATGCTGGCGCAAGCGCCTCTACGCGCTCCTGGCGCGCAACGCGTACCCGGCCACTGTCCACGTACCGGCTGCCGACCGAGCGCGTGCTCGAAGTCGGCATCCCGGTGGAGATCTGAGCGAGCAAGACGCCCCTGGCAAAACCGCCAAGGACGCCAAGCGCGCCAAGCAGCGCTGCTTGGCACCCTTGGCGTCCTTGGCGGCTATCTGAACAGCAGAGCACCGCCGCGCCAATCAAACTGGGCACTCCCACCGCAAGGCATCGTTCCTTCAGGCTTTCATCTTCCGCCCTTCATCTCACCAACTCCTCGAGCCGCATCCGCACCGGTTCCAGCTCGCCCCTGCGCCGAGCGGGTCGATGATCCGCGGCACCCCGGTCAGCGCGCGTCGTGAAGAACATCGCGCGCTGGCGGAACGACTCGGCGGCGCTCTGGGCGCAGTAGTGGCCCTCGCCGCCGCTGCTCGGCGACAGCACCGCGCAGCCCGGCGTCGGGTCGATGCCGTGCACGCCGATCGGCACGTACTGGAAGAACGCGCCGGTGGTCATCGGCGTCGATGTTGCCCTGCAGCGGCCCGCTCGACGACGTCGAGGAACGGCACCGCGCGCTGCACCGGCGCCAGGTGCGGCAGCGGCCCGATCGACCAGGCGAGCGAGTCGGTGGCGTGGTTGGGCACCAGCGTATCGTTCAGCCCCTCGACCAGCAGGACGCTGCGGCTTGCGCGGCGTCGCCGGCGCACGCCGACCGGATGGCGGTAGAGGAAGCGGCGCGTGGTTGTGCGCGTCCTGGCGATCGTAGAGGTGCTGGAACAGCGACACCCCGATCCAGATGTCGGTCGGCGTCATGCTCGGGAACAGCGCGCCGAGCGCGGTCGAGGAACAGATCGTCGGCCTGGTGGATCAGCACCTCGCCAGGCGCGCGCCGCCGGCGACCAGCGCCGCCGGCGCTGGATCTCCGGCGCGTACGGCAGGATGCCGGGGCCGTTGTTGGCGCCCTCGCTGATGCCGAGGTAGCATGCGCGGCGCGGTCGGGCGTCGAGATCCGGCACGCCGTCGGGCGCGCCGATCGGCAGCACGTCGAGCGCGCCGAGGCCGTCGATGAAGCGCAGGAAGGCGATCTGCTCGGCGCGCGTCTCGGCCCAGAAATCGGGCACGCGCCGCTTCGGCGAGGATGCCCGCCAGCACCGGCGCCACCTGCGCCAGGATCGCCTGCTGCTCGTCGGTGACGCCGGCGCTGAGCTCGCGGTTGAGGATGTCGGTGAAGCCGATCACCGCGAAGCCCTGCCGCCGCCAGCGAGCGCCGCGCCGCGCTCGGCACCTCGGCCTCGCGTGCTGCCCGGATTGCCGTGCTGATACATGGTGATCGGCACCGGGCCGCTGCAGGGCCGCCTCGGGCAGCGCCAGCGTGAACGGCACCGCGTGGACGCGCGTCTGCTGCGGCGCGCCGCCGCCGTCGCGCTCGAAGTTGTTCGCCCTCGCGCCAGTCCGGCGCCTGCCAGGTGCCGCTGCACGATCGCCGCCACCTGACCGGAAGTCGCCGGGCTCGACGTTGGTGATCGTGTAGGCCGGCGGCGGCGCGCCGCCACCTGCTCCTTCACCGCCAGCTGATCGTCGGCGATGTCCGTCGTGTCGCCGATCGTCGCGCGCAGCACCAGGGCGATGTCGTCGAGCGGTCGAGCGGCGGCCCCTGCACCGCTGCGGCGGCGAGCAGCTCGTCGGCGACACCGTCGACGCGCCGGCATTCGTCCGTGGCGGGCTTCGCTGTCGCCGAGCAAACACGCGCCCATCGCCGCCGACGCCTCGAACGGGCGCGTCGGGTCGGCGAGCACGCGGCGCGTGATGATGAGTCCGTACTGATGGCGCTGGGTCGAGCGGAATCGACGGGAACAGCAGCAGCGTGTGCGACACCACGTCGCATGACGTTCGATGTCGGTGCGCGGCTCGAGACGGAACGGGATGCGTTGGCCGTAGGTCGGCGCCGGGCGTGACGTCGATGAGCCGCACGGTGGCCAGTCGGCTCCAGCGATTCCGTCGGCGTCGAGCGGCACGCTCTCCGGGTCGACGGGATCGGAGAGCTCGATCACCCAATGCGCGATCGGGCTGAACCCGGTCGAGCGTCCGCATGTCGCCGAGCAGCAGGCCGCCGAAGATCGTCTGGATGTCCTCCGGGCCGTCGGGCACCGGAATGTCGAGCAGGCCGCCGTACGCGCCCTCGACGAAGAACGCGTCGTCGGGGAACGGCGCCAGGTCGGCGCTTGTCGGCGCGGTCGTAGTGAATGGTCGCGGCGGCGCCGGCCGCCGCGACGGTGAACGCGAATCGATCTGCCGGGCAGCGACAGCGTGCAGGCGGCGCCGGCCGGCAGCTCGCCCCGGCCGGATCGAGCAGCAGCGTCGTCGGCGACAGGGTCGTGATTCGCACCGCGGTCGTGATCGGCGGCTCTCCACACCGGATCGCGACCAGGTCGCTGAAGTCGGAGGGGTCGACCGGACTGGCGAAAAGCGAGGCGCAGCCAGGCCGTGCGCGGGACGCCGGTGCTCTGAACGCCAGAGCGGCGAACGGCAGCACCGGCGCGGGACAGCCCTCGAGCGCGTTGCGCACGGCGCGGATCAGGTCGGCGATGCACACCGGCCCGATGGCGCACGCCGGGAACGCCGGGCACGCATCGGGCGGCGCCTCACCGAGCGCGACGTTCACGCCCAGCACCAACTCGTCGATGCTGACCTCGCCGCCGCCGCCCCCGCAATCGCCGGTGCAGCGCGCGTCGGCACCGGACGCGAGCAGGAGGATTGCCAGCGCCAGCGCGAGGGTTCGCATAAGCATCGGCTAGCAGAGGCGTAGTGACTATCTCAAACGAGAAGTCGCATGGGGTCCGCCCGCTGGGAGCGCGGGCGGCTCGCCCGCAGCGCTAGCGCGCGCAGGCCATCGGCGAGATCCGGACCGGATTCTTATGGAGGCGCTAGCACTGCGGGCGAGCCGCCCGCGCTCCCAGGACCTCACACCGCTGCCGTCACATCCGCGAGCAGGTATTCCAGATCGTCGCGCGTCAGCGCGCGGGCGAAGCCGCCCTCGCCGAGGACGTCGCGCACCAGCGCCGCCTTGCGCTGCTGCAGCTCCCAGATCTTCTCCTCGATCGTGCCGCGCGCGAGCAGGCGGTAGGCGATGACCGTGCGGTCCTGGCCGATGCGGTGCGTGCGGTCGATCGCCTGCGCCTCGACGGCCGGGTTCCACCACGGATCGAAGAGCACGACGTAGGTCGCGGCGGTGAGGTTGAGGCCGGTGCCGCCGGCCTTCAGCGAGATCAGGAAGACGCGACGGCTCGGGATCGTCCTGGAACGCCGCCACCACCTCGCTCGCGCTTGGTCGTCGCGCCGGTGAGCATGTGGAAGCGGATGCCGCGCGTCCTTGCAGCGCCGCGCCGAGCAGCTTGAGGCACTGCACGAACTGCGAGAAGACCAGCACCTTGTGGCCCTCGGCGAGCAGCGGCTCGAGCAGCTCGAACAGCGCGTCGAACTTGCCCGAGCCGAGATCGGCGCGGCCGCCGGCCAGCGCCGGGTGGCAGCAGATCTGGCGCAGGCGGGTGAGCGCGGCGAGGATCGTGATCTTGCTCGCGCGCGAAGCCGCTCCGGCGTGCCGGCGATCTGCGCCAGCAGCGCGCGGCTGCTTGCGCAGCTCGGCGAGGTAGAGCTGGCGCTGCTCGCGTGGTCAGCTCGCAGTCGCGCCGCTCCTCGATGCGCGGCGGCAGCTCGGGCGCGACCTCCCGCTTGATGCGGCGCAGCAGCACCGGGCGCAGCTTGGCGGCGAGCAGCGCGCGCACGTGCGGCGGCGCGTCGGCGCGATCGAAGCGCGCGCACGAACGCGGCGCGCGCTGCCGAGGTAGCCCGGGTTGACGAACTGCACGATGCTCCACAGGTCGAGGGCGCGGTTCTCGAGCGGCGTGCCGGTGAGCGCCAGGCGATGGCGGGCGTCGCAGCGCGCAGCGCGGCGCGCGTCACCGCGGCGTCGGGGTTCTTGATGATCTGCGCCTCGTCGAGGATGGCGGCGCGCAGCGTCACGCCGCTGCCAGGCCTCGAGGTCGCGGCGCAGCAGCGCGTAGTTGGTGACCACCAGGTCGTGCGCGCGGAATCTCCTCGCGCAGCGCGTGGCGCTCCTTGCCGCTGGTGAGCAGCAGGACGCGCAGCTCCGGCGTGAAGCGCGCCGCCTCGCGCGCCCAGTTGTGCACCACCGAGGCCGGGCAGACGACCAGCGCCGGGCCGCCGTCGGGTCCTCGCGCGCGCAGGTGCAGCAGCCAGGCGAGCGCCTGCACCGTCTTGCCGAGGCCCATGTCGTCGGCGAGCACGGCGCCGAGGCCGAGCGCGCGAGGTGTAGGCGAGGAAGTCGAGGCCGTGGCGCTGGTACGGGCGCAGCGTCGCCGTCAGCGCCGGCCGGCAGCGGCACCGGCGGCGATGCCGGTCGAAGCGCGCGATCGCGCTCGCGCAGCGCGTCGACGCGCCGCCAGCGTCTCGGCGTCGACGCCGAGCGTCGCGAGGTGCGCCAGGCCGTCCTCGGGAGGCGCCGGCGAGCTGCCAGACGCTGACGCCGCTGCTCGCCGTCGCCGAGCTCGATGCCGAGATCGGCGAGCAGCTCGGCGGCGTCGTCGTGCTCCTCGATGACGTCGCGGCGCACCCAGCCCGACTGTCGAGCTTCACGAAGCGCGTCCGCTGGCGCGCGCGCAGCGCGGCGAGATCGGCCTCGTCGAGGCGCAGGCCCTCGGCCTCCCACTCGGCGGAGACCGCGAGCCAGTCGACGCCGCTGGCGCGACGCGCAGGCGCGGGGCACCGCACGCGAGCGCGCCGAGCAGGCGGCGCATGCGCGGCGGTGCCGAAGAACGCGACGCCCGCCGGTCGCCGCTCCCACGCCTCGGCCAGCGCTTCGAGCGAGCGCCGCGCGACGCGCATCCACCAGCCCGAGGCGACGCCCTCCGGCGCGCCGATGCGGGCCGCGCTGGCCAGGGGCAGCGCTCGCACCCAGGCGGTGAGCGGCGCCACCGCCACCGGATCCGGCAATTCGATCCACGCCTCGCCGCTGGCCGCCGCCGGCGCCGACGGCTCCGCCGCCTCGGCCGGCGCGGCGTCGGCGCCCGCGGCCAGGTCGGCGAACGCCGGCGTCGGACGCGCGCCCCGTTCGGCGCGCGCCCAGCCGCGCTCCGGCGACAGCTCGAAGAGCACCGCATCGTCGCCGAGGGGGGCGCTGGGGTTCCACGGCACGCGCCCGCTGCGCGCGAAGACGCGCATCTGCAGCCAATCGTCGCGCAGGTCGAGCGCCACCGACGGCGCCACGGCGTGTACGCGCGTGTGCGCGCTGAGCGTCTCGTGCAGGTGCGGGAACGCCTCGGCGAGCGCGCGCATCAACGGCGCGCGTTCCTGCCGCGGGACCGGCAGCGGCCCCTCGCGCTCGAAGCGCGCGCGCAACGCCGCCGGCGGCTCGTCGGCGACCGCGAACGCCTCGCCGCCGCGCAACACCATGCTGCCGCGGCCGGCGCCCGCCTCGGACGGCACGTAGAGCACCTCGCTCAGGGACCGCTCTTCGCCGTCGTCCCAGCGCACGCGCAGATCGAGCGACAGGTCATCGCTGACACTGATGTTGGCCGGGACGACCCGCACGTCGGCGCGTCCGACGCGCACCGCCGCGCCCGGCATGACGCCGGCGCGCGCCGCGAGCGTCGCGTCGATCGCGTCGGCCCATTCCCCCACGCCGGCGACGGCGGCCCGGTCGAGCAGCGCCACGGGGCGCGGCACCTGCAGCTGTGTTCCGTTCCATTCGGCCGCGTTCGGCTGCGCCTGGTCCGCCAGCCAGGCCAGCAGGGTCGCCTGCTCGGCCTGAAACAGCCCCGGATCGCGCAGGCACTCGGTGCGCAGCCCGTGCAGCTGCCCGACGGTGCGCGGCGCGTCATGCACGCGCGGCGTCGTGAGGCGCACTTCGAACGACACCGCCGGCGTGCCGTCGGCGGCGTACTGCAGGCTGAACACGATGCGGAGGCGGCGCGGCGGATGCGCGCCGCGCTGGCGCGCCCAGTCGAGCAGCGCCGCGGCGGTGGCGGCGCGCTCGCGATCGCGGAAGCGGTTGGCGACGTCGCCGCGCTCCAGGTACTGGACCAGCGCGGGCGGCACCCAGCCGCCGGATTCCGCCGCGATCGCGGCGGCCAGCCGCCAGCAGCGCGTGTCGGCGTCGGGCTCGCGCAGCAGATCCTCGAGCGGCGGTCCGTAGGGCGTGAGACTCGCGGTCGGTGCGTCGACGAGCAACTCGTCGAGGGCGGCCTGGCGTTCCCACAGGGCGCGGTGATCGCGCAGGCGCGTCAGTGCGTCGGACGGCGCGGCGCCGTCGCCGTCGGTGCCGTCGACGACCTCGCTCGCCACCGCGTAGGCGTGCTTGCACCCTGCCCCGTAGGGACACGTGCACTCGTGCGACCAGCGCCGGCCGTTCCACCACCAGAGGACATGGTAATCGGATCCGCCGCGCACGCTCGCCTCGATCTTGTCGGGCTGCGCCTCGAGTGCGTGCACGCGTCCGTCGTCGGCGTACGCTTCGCCGCGCCGCGCGATACCGGGCGAAAAGGACTCGAGCTCGGCGCGCAGCGCTCCGAGCCGATCAGCTGACAACGGGAAAGCGGACAATCGCTTCACCATCCCACACGCGGTCGCCACTCACAACGGGTCTTTCGAGAAGGCAGCGGAGCGCGGGGCTCCGTGCCCGCAGCCCGGAGCTGTGGCAGGCGACCTGGCGCCGCCGACTCGAGCGGCGACACGCCTCGGTTTGCCCTACGCGTTCGCGGTCATCGCGTCGCTGGCGGTCCAGAGGCGGCGCGCCGAATCCATGTCCTGGGCGGCAGCCGAGGGGGGCTTCTCGCGACAGTTCGCGAAGTAGCGGCCGCTGACGCCCTCCACCGCGGGCGAGGTGGCGAGGTAGACAGAGGTCTCCGCGCCGCGATCCGGCGTGCGGAAGAATGGCCGCAGCAGCGCGATCAGGCCGCGAGCCCAGGACCCGTTGTTGGTTCCCAGCCCGGTCGACACCGCGCCCGGGTGCAGGCTGTTGGCGGTCACCCCGCTCCCCTCCAGGCGGCGCGCCAGCTCGGCGGTGAAGAGGATGTTGGCGAGCTTCGACTGCCCGTACACGCGCATCACGCTGTAGCTCTTCTCGTTCTGCAGATCGTCGAAGTTGAGCGGGCCGAACTTGTGCGCGTCCGAGGCGACGTTGACGATGCGCGCCGGCGCGCTGGCGCGCAGCCGGTCGAGCAACAGGTTCGTGAAGAGAAAGTACGCGAGGTGGTTCACCGCGAAGGTCGTTTCGAGACCGTCGGCGGTCGTCGTGCGCTGGACGTTGACGACGCCGGCGTTGTTGATCAGCACGTGCAGCGGCCGACCGCTGGCCAGGAACTCGGCCGCGGCCCGCCGCACCTCGCTCTGACGGCTGAGATCCGCGAAGAGGAGATCCACCTTCGCGGCCCCGGCGGCGCGCGCCGCCGCCGCCACCGCCTCGCCCCTGTCGCGATCACGACAGAGCAGCACGAGCGCGGGACCGCGACGGGCCAGCGCGAGCGTCGTGGCCCGGCCGATCCCCGAGGTCGCACCGGTGACCAGACAGACGCGGCCGGACATCGAGCGATCAGGAGTGGTCGTCATACGCGTCCCTCTCGTTCGTAGGAGCGCGGGCCTCCAGGCCCGTGGCCGCGCCGCGCGCGGCCGGAGGATCTACGCGACCATACGCACACCGCGCTCGGGCGCGGGCCTGGAGGCCCGCGCGCCGCTCACTCGTCGCTGGCCACGCCCTTGACCTCGCTCATCTCGGGCACCGGTTGACCCGTCAGGAACGCCTCGAGCATCGCGTTGACGACCTCCGGCGCTTCCTGTTGGACCCAATGCGAGACGCGCGGGAGATAGCGCAGGGTGAGGTTGGGTACATACGCCTGGGTGCCATACGTCGTCTCGCGGCACAACGCGACGTCCTCCTCGCCCCACATCAGCATCGTCGGGATGTCGATGATCGGATAGCCGCGAGCGCGCTGCCGGGCACCGCCGCCGCCGCGCCCATAGGCGCGGTAGTAGTCGATCATCGCCTTGAGGGCGCCAGGACGCGCGGCGTTGTCGCGGTAGACCTGCAGGACCTCGTCGGGAAAGCGCGACTTGTCGATCGCCGAGCCGCGGAAGACCTCACCGATCGCGCGATAACCGCGCGCCCGCAGCAACGCCTCTGGAAGGCCCGGCATCTGGAACAGCAGCGCGTACCAGGAACGCCTGAACTGCCGCCATTTGTGGAGCTCGCGGTCGAAGCAGGCCGGATGGGGAAGGTTCATCACCACCAACCGCGACAGCGGGCGCAGATGCCGCATCGCGAACGCCCAGGCGATGATGCCGCCCCAGTCATGCGCGATCAGCACCGTCTCGCGCGCCGGCGAGGCATCGATCAGGCCGGCGACGTCCTCGACCAGTTTCTCGATCGCATAGTCTTCCATGCGCGCCGGCCGCTCGCTGCGGCCGTAGCCGCGCAGGTCGGGCGCCCACGCGCGATACCCGAGCCGTGCCAGCATCGGCATCTGGCGACGCCACGAGTACCAGCACTCCGGGAAGCCGTGCAGGAGCAAGGCCAGCTTGTCGCCGGATCCGCATTCGGCGACATGAAAGCGCAGCCCGTTCGCCTCGACGAAGCGGTGATCGATCCCTGCCCAGTGGACACGCACAGACACCCTGAACGATCACATGCGCCCTGAAGGGTTACAACAACCGCACTTCCTTTATTCTGGATCGTGGGGCGCGCGGGTGCCGGGGGACGCGTGACACCCCCGCCCCGGGCGTGGCATCCAAGCCGCGCTCCGGAGGTCGACCATGACACGCACGCGGACACTTCTGGCTGGCGCCGTCGCGCTGGGCATCGCCGGCATGTGGCGGACGGTGCCCGCCGCGGGCGCGACCACCGTCCGGCCCGCGCCCGAGATCACCGCGGGTCGTTGGCTCAACTCGCCGCCGCTGCACGTCGCCGACCTGCGCGGCAAGGTGGTGCTGGTCGAGTTCTGGACCTTCGCCTGCTGGAACTGCCAGCACGTCGAGCCGGAGGTGAAGCGCTGGCACGCGGCCTATGCCGACCGCGGCCTGACCGTGATCGGCGTCCATACGCCCGAGCTCGACTACGAGAGGGACCCCGCGAACGTCGAGCGGTACGTGCGCGAGCACGGCATCGCCTACCCGGTGGCGCTCGACACCGACTCCGCCACGTGGAACCGCTACGCCAACCGGGCGTGGCCGGCGCTCTACCTGATCGATCGCAAGGGCCAGATCCGCTACGTGCGCGTCGGCGAGGGCGCCTACGACGAGACGCAGCGGCAGATCGAGGCGTTGCTCGCGGAGTAGCGGCGGGCTTTAGCCCGCCACCGCGAGCGCGACCGTCTGAGTAGAGGAAGAGAAAGACAAAAGACAAAAGGCACAAGACGAAAGGCAAAGAGCGGTAGCGCGCTCCGCGCGCCCGAGTGCTGAAACCTTTTGTCTTTTGCCTTTTGTCTTGTGTCTTTGTCTTGTGTCTTGCGGCTCGCCGTTCCGCTACGCGGTGACCACTTCCGGCTCGACAGCCGCAACCGGCGCGCGCGTGGTCACCCACACCCCGAGCAGCACCAGCGCGCCGCCCATCACCTGCGACGGCAGCAGCGCCTCGCCGAGCAACGCGGCGGAGAGCAGCGCCGTGAGGACCGGCACGAGATAGACGAACACCACCGTGCGGCCGACCCCGACCGTGTGCACGCCGAAGAGGAAGAGCTGGCCGGCGAGCACGGAGGCGAACACCACCAGAAAGGCCAGCGACGCCAGCGCGTGCGGCGACGCGCCGGCGAGCTGCGTGAACGGCGCGTCCGGCATCGCCAGCGACAGCGTGACCAGACTGCCGACGCCGTAGGTGATGGCGTTGGTCATCGAGTGCGGCAGATGCGCGACGGCCCCGCGCGCGGCGAGGTTGAACACCGCCCACAGGCCGGCGGCGGCGAGGGCCAGCAGGTCGCCGCCCCGCGTCGCGCCCAGCCCCGCGATCACCGCGAGGTCGCCGTGCGTGATGACCACGGTCGCGCCGGCGAGCGCCAGCAGGATGCCCGTGACCCGTCGGCGGGTGAGCGCCTCGCCCACCAGCGGCGCGAGCAGCACCGTGATGGCGGGGTTGAGCGCTACCAGCAGCGCGGCGTTGGTCGCGCTGGTGCGCTGCAACGCCGCCATGAACGCCCACTGGTAGAGCACGCCGCCGCACACCACCATGATCGCGAGCGACGGCAGCGCCGCGCGCAGGTTGGCCGCGTGGCGCATCCGCCAAGCGAACGGCAGCAGCACCAGCGCCGCCGCCATATGCCGAAGCCCCGCCGCCGCGAGCGGCGTGAGCTCCGCGGTCACCACCTTGCCGGCGATGAACGCGCCGGCCCACACGAGGCTGGTGCACGACAAGCCGAGGTAGGCGCGACCCGCCGGCGACATGCGTAGGTGGTATCACCGGGCAGGCGATGCACTCGCGAGGCATTGCGACAGCCTTGGAAAGAGAAACCGCCAAGGACGCCAAGATCACGCCAAGGGATTCTCCTTGGCGTGATCTTGGCGTCCTTGGCGGTTTTCTTTACTCTCTTCAGCGTCGCAGGTGCTGACGCAGGTCGCCGAGGAGATCCATGAAGATCAGCCGGTCGGTGAAGCGCCAGACGCCGTCCACGCGCGCGAAGCGTCGTGGTAGCGGCCGGCGACGATCGGTTGCAGCGCCAGGCCCGCGGCGGCCTGGAGCACGGTGAAATAGGAGCGCGCGGTAGCGGTGTCCCCGGCCAGCTCGACGACCAGATTGGTGGTGACGTGCTTGGTCCGCGGCACGCCGTCGTAGAGGATCACCAGCCGTTCGAGCACCTCCTGGACGGCCGCCGCGCCCCGATACAGGCCACCCTGGGCGCTGCGGTAGGTGGCCTCGGCGAACAGCGCCGCCACGCCGGCCAGGTCGCCGGCGTCGATGCGCTCGGCGTAGCCCAGAATCAGGGCCGCGATCGCCGCCCGGTCGTCGGCCATGCTCATCGCAGCCCCCTCATCGCCGGCGCTTGGCAGGCTCCCTGCGACGCACTACTAGAGTAGGCCGATCCCGCACAGCTCACGCAGGGGTACCACATGCCGCGCTACGCATACGACCATCTGACGTTCCTCGACAACTCCTTCCTGATCATGGAGCAGCCCGAACGCGCCGATGCACATCGCCGGCACGGCGACGTTCGACGGCGGCGTCACTGATCGGGGATGACGGCGCCCTCGACATCGACCGCATCCGCGCCTACGTCGCCTCGCGCCTGCACCTGATCCCGCGCTACCGCCAGCGCCTCAGCACGCTGCCGCTGCAGCAGCGGCCGATCTGGGTCGACGACCCGCACTTCAACATCCACTACCACGTGCGCCACACGGCGCTGCCGCGGCCCGGCGACGAGCGCCAGCTGAAACGGCTGGCGGCGCGCATCATGGCGCAGCACCTCGATCGCTCGAAGCCGCTGTGGGAGATCTGGTTCGTCGAGGGCCTCGAGCGGCGGCGACCGCTTCGCCATGATCAGCAAGATCCATCACTGCATGGTCGACGGCGTGTCGAGCGTCGACCTGCTCAACGTCCTGCTGCAGCTCGCACCCGTCCGACGAGATCCAGGACGGCGCCCGAGTGGATGCCGCGCGCCGGCGCCGACGGTGATGGATCTCGCCGCCGAGACGGTCGGCGCAGCTCGCCACCTGGCCCGGCTCGCTCGGCGATACGGTGCGCCGCACCGTGCGCGACGCCCAGGATCCGCGCTCCGACCTGCGCGCCCGCCTGCGCGCCGTGCGCGACATGCCTCAGCGACACCGTGCGCACCGTCTCGGCGACGCCGCTCAACCGCCCGATCGGCCCGCACCGCCGCTTCGACTGGCACCGCATGCCGCTCACCGAGATCAAGGCGGTGAAGAACGCGCTCGGCGGTACGCTGAACGACGTGGTGCTCGCCACCGTCAGCGGCGCCATCCGCCGCTTCCTCGAGCGCCACCGGGTCGACGTCGACACCCTCGACTTCCGCGTCATGGCGCCGGTCAGCGTGCGCTCGACCGACGAGCGCGGCACGCTCGGCAACCGCGTGTCGGCGTGGATGGTGCCGCTGCCGCTCGGCGAGCGCGACCCGCGCGCCGCGCTGGCGCGGATCAGCGAGACCACCGGACACCTGAAGGAATCGAAGGAGGCAATGGGCGCCGAGGTGCTGTCCCAGGTCGGCGAGTGGACGCCGTCGACCCTGCTCTCGCTCGCCTCGCGCATGCTGACCCGCGCCCTGCCCTTCAACCTCGTCGTCACCAACGTTCCGGGCCCGCAGCTGCCACTCTACCTGATGAGCGCGCGCATGCTCGACAACTTCGGCCTGATCCCGCTGATCGACAATCTGTGCCTCGGGATCGTGCTGTTCAGCTACGACGGACAGCTGTGCTGGGGCTTCACGTGCGAGTGGGACCTGTTGCCGGACCTGCACGACTTCGTGCTCGACGTGCGCGCCGCGTTCGCCGACCTGCAGGCCGCCGCCGCGGCGGTCACCGCGGCCGCGCGCCCCGCACCGCGGCGTCCCGCGCCATCGGTGCGCAAGAGCCGCAAGCCGGTGAAGCGCTCGCCGCGCCAGAGTAAGCGGTCCCGCGCCGGATGATCCCGTACCGTACCACGGTGGCCTCGCCCGAGGGGCTGCCGCTCTGCATCGAACCGGCGGATGACGACGACCTCGACCGCCTGTGCGACTGGCTGCGCGGCAACACCGACTGGGTGCAGGATCGGCTGACCGAGCACGGCGCGATCCTGTTCCGCGGATTCCCCGTGTTCGATGCGCCGAGCTTCGAGCGCGTGGCGCGCGGCGTCGACAATGAGCTGAAGAACGAGTACCTCGGCACGTCGCCACGCAACGGCCTCACCGACTACGTCTTCACCGCCAGCGAGCTGCCGCCGTTCTTTCCCATCCCGCAGCACTGCGAGATGAGCTTCGTCGCCCATCCGCCGCGAGCGGGTGTTCTTCTGCTGCCTGACGCCCCCCGCCGCCAACAGCGGCGAGACGCCGCTGGTCGACTTCCGCGCGGTGTGGCGCGACCTCGACCCCGACGTGCGCGACCGTTTCGAGGCCGGCGGCATCCGCATCGTGCGCAACTACGCCGGCCCGCGGCGGCGGCTCGAAGCTCGACCTCTGGCAGCTCAAGCGCTGGGACGAGATGTTCCTCACCACCGACAAGGCCGCCGTCGAGGCCAAGTGCCGCGAGGAAGGCTTCGAGGTGCAGTGGGGCGCCAAGGACGGGCTGCGCCTGATCAGCACGCAACCCGTGCACCGCGATCATCCGCGGACCGGCGAGCGCGTCTGGCACAACCACACGCAGGTCTTCCATCTCTCCGCGGCACCCGGCGAGTACCGCCGCATCGCCGCGCTGCGGCCGACGTGGCGCAACATCGCGCTCGCCAGAGCCGCCGAGGCGATGGTCGCCGTGCAGCGCCGCCTCCGCTCATCCGAGCGACAGGCGATGCACTGCACCTACGTCGACGGACGCGAGATCAGCGACGCCGACATGGAGCACGTGCGCGACGTCATCTGGCGCCACATGGTGATCACGCCGTGGCAGCGCGGTGACGTCCTGGCGATGGACAATCATTCCGTCGCGCACGGCCGCCTGCCCTTCCAGGGCCCCCGCCAGGTCGCGGTCGCGTGGGCGTAGTGTGGAGTGCTGCGCGTCAGCGCCGCTCTGCCCCGGCGGCGCGGCAGCGCCGCTCACGGGGCGCCGCGATCCAGCGGCGCTGACGTGCCGCACTCCACCTCACCGCACCGTGCGGAAGAAGGCGCGCACGTCGTCGACCAGCAGCGCCGGTTCCTCCATCGCGGCGAAGTGGCCGCCGGACGGCATCGGGCGTCCAGCGCGTGCACGTTGTAGAGCTTCTCCACCCACGCCCGCGGTGGGCGGATGATCTCGCGCGGGAAGATCGCGCAGCCGGTCGGCACCTCGACGCGGAAGTCGGTCGGCGGGAACTTCATCGCGCGCATCGTCTCGCAGTACAGCCGGCAGGAGGAGTTGGCGGTCTCCGGCACCCAGTAGAGCATGATGTTGGTGAGCAGCTGGTCCTTGCTGAAGCGGCGCTCGATGTCGCCGCCGCAGTCGCTCCAGGTGCGGAACTTCTCGACGATCCACGCCGCCAGGCCGGCGGGCGAGTCGTTGAGCGCGTAGGACAGCGTCTGCGGCTTGGTGCCCTGGATGCGCTGGTAGCCGGTCTCCTCCTTGAGGAACTGCTGCGCTTCCATCAGCGGGATGAGCTCGTCCTGGGTGAGGCCGGCGGCCGGGTTGGCGGGATCGGGCGGAAACGCGACCACCATGTTGAGGTGGATGCCGGCGACGCCATCCTTGGCGTGGCGGAAGCCGAGGTAGGTGCTCACCATCGAGCCCCAGTCGCCGCCCTGCGCGCCGAAGCGCTGGTAGCCGAGGCCCTGCATCAGCTCGGCCCACAGCGCGGCGATGCGCTCGGGATCCATCCCCGGCTCGCGCGGATGGTCGGAGAAGCCGTAGCCCGGCATCGACGGGCAGACGACGTCGAAGGCGTCGGCCGGATCGCCGCCGTGCGCGGCTGGATCGGTGAGCGGTCCGATGATCTCCGTGAACTCCGCCACCGAGCCCGGCCAGCCATGCGTGATCACGAGCGGGAACGGCCGCGGCCCCTTGCCGCGCACGTGAATGAAATGAATGCCGAGCCCGCCGACCTCGGCGCGAAACTGCGGCAGCGCGTTGAGTCGCGCCTCCGCGGCGCGCCAGTCGTAGCGGTCGCGCCAATACGCCGACCAGCTCGCGCAGGTACGCAAGCTCCGTCCCGTAGCCCCAGCCCGATCCGGGAATCTCGTCGGGGAAGCGCGTGCGCGCCAGGCGCTCGCGCAGATCGGTGAGAACGGCGTCGGACACGGCGATGCGGAAGGGGTCGGTGTGCATGGGTGGGTTGTACGAAATGGGGATGGCGGTGACCAGAACAACGGCGTGCGCCGGTACGCCAGTGCGCCGGTACGCCAGCGTTCCGTGAACGGGGCGCTGATCCTCACGCGATTGCGCTGTCTCGCTGGTGCACCGGTTCACTGGCGTGCCGGCGCACGCCTCTCGTCCGCGACGAATACCAGAATCCCCACCGCCGTCAGGGCCATGCCCGCCCACTGTGGCGGCGTCGCGACCTCGCCGAGGATCGCGAAGCTCGCTCCGAGCGAGAGCAGCGGGATCGAGGGGACGACGATGGCCGTCGCGCGCGCCAGATCGATGCGGGCGATGGCCAGATACCAGAGCAGCGTGCCGCCGTACCCGAGGATACACCCCTGCAACGCCAGCAGCGGCAGCAGGCGGCGCAGGTCGTCGACACCGGCCGCATGCCCGTCGATCGCGAACCAGGCCAGGCCGAGGAGCAGCCCACCGTTCAGGTAGCGCGCGCTGGTGAGCACGATCGCCGGAACGCCGACGAGTTGCCGCAGGACGACCAGGTGCGACAGCTGCCAACAGAGTGGCGTGGCGAGCAAGAACCAGACGCCGACGGACGAGCGAATGCCGGCCGCGCCGACGGCGAGCGCGATGCCCGCCAGCAGCAGGCAAATCGCCAACACGCGCCGCGATGTCGGCCGGTGCCCGAGCACGCCCCAGGCGAGCAGCAGCGCATAGGCGGGTTCGATCTGCAGACACACCGTTGCCTCGATCGCCGTCGTTCGACTCGCCCCGATGTAGAAGAGCAGGTGGGCCGCGGCGGTTCCCAACAGCGCGATCAGCAACAACCGGGGGCCGAAGTGACGGTCCCACAGGACGGCCAGCTCGCCGCGGATGGCCAGGATCGCGAGTGCCGCGACCCCGGCGAACAGGTTGCTTGCCGCCGCAACGGCGAGCGGCGAGGCCTGGGCAGTCGTCAGCTTGGCGACCGCGGGGACGAGGGCGCCGTTGACCGCGCACAGGGCGGCACTCAGGAGGCCGAACCGTTCCTCGCGCGCGGTCATCGAGCGCGCTCGTCTAGCGGCCGCACGGGGATGTCGCAAACAACCTGAGGGCCCCGGCGCCGGCCGCAGCTTGCTGCAACGCTCGGCGCCGCACGGACGCGCTCAATCGTCAATTCACTGACGAATCGCATGGCGCTGCACTGATCACCGCGACGCTGCGACCGCGGATTGACCGCTCATACCATTAGCCGCTGCCGGCATGCTTCTTGGTGATTGACCCACTCCGTGGGGCGCCGAATCAGCAAGGAGATCATCAGCAATTTTGTGTGCCTGCTGACCACCTTGTGCTGTTGTACCGCACCCGCCTGGGCATATGATGCCGGACTCACCTGGTCACCCGTGGCCGGCGCGGTCGGGTACCGTGTCTACCTGCGCTCCGGCGGAGAATCCTACGGCTCCGGCACCGACGTCGGCGGCCCGGCGGCGAGCGGCGATGGCAACATCCATTTCGTCGTCAGCGGTCTCACCAGCGGCATGATGGAATACTTCAGCGTGTCCGCCTACGACGCGACCGGCGAGAGCGCGCTGTCGAACGAGCTGTCGCTGATGGTGTCGGCGACGCCGACGGCGACCGACACCGCGACCTACACCTACACCTACACCGCGACCCGCACCGCGACCCCGACGAACACCAGCACCCTGGTGCCGACCAGCACCGCCACGGCCCCCTTCACCGCCACGCCGACCGCGACCGGCACCGCGACGTTCACCTACACCGCGACACGCTCCGCGACGCCGACCGCCACCAACACGCCGCCGTCGACCAGCACCGCCACGCGCACCTTCACCGCCACGCCGACGACAACCGGCACCGCGACGTTCACCTACACCCCCACACGCTCCGCGACGCCGACCGCCACCAACACGCCGCCGTCGACCAGCACCGCCACGGCCATCTTCACGGCCACGCCGACGGCGACCGGTACCGCGACGTTCACCTACACCCCCACACGCACCGCGACGCCAACCGCGAGCAACACGCCGCCGTCGACCAGCACCGCCACGGCCATCTTCACGGCCACGCCGACGGCGACCGGTACCGCGACGTTCACCTACACCCCCACACGCACCGCGACGCCAACCGCGAGCAACACGCCGCCGTCGACCAGCACGGCCACGGCCATTTTCACGGCGACCCCGACGGCGACCGGTACCGCGACGTTCACCTACACCGCCACGCGCTCCGCGACGCCGACTCCGACCAACACGCCGCCGTCGACCAGCACCGCCACGGCCATCTTCACGGCCACGCCGACGCCAACTGGTACCGGCACCTTCACCTACACCGCCACGCGCTCTGCGACGCCGACCCCGACCAACACGCCGCCGCCGACCAGCACCGCCACGGCCATCTTCACGGCCACGCCGACGCCAACTGGTACCGGGACGTTCACCTACACCGCCACGCGCTCCGCGACGCCGACCCCGACCAACACGCCGCCGTCGACCAGCACCGCGACGGCCATTTTCACGGCCACGCCGACGGCGACCGGCACCGCGACGTTCACCTACACTGCCACGCGCACCGCGACCCCGACCGCGACGAGCACGCCGCCCTCGACCAGCACGGCCTCCGCGACCTTCACCGCCACGCCGGTGGCGACGGGCACAGCGACGCCCACCTATACGGTCACGCGCACGCCCACATCGACTGCGACCAGCACCCCGCCTTCGACCAGCACCGCGTCGCGCACCGCTACCGCCAGGCGCACCGCGACACCCACGAGGACGCCCACGCCGAGCAGGACGGCCACCGCCACGTTCACCGCCACACCGCCGCCGACTGGCACTGCGACGGCCACCGCAACCCTCGCTCTGACCGCGACCGCAACGACCACCAAGACGCCGCCGCCAACCGGCACCGCCTCGGCGAGCCCCAGTGCGACCAGCACCGCATCCTCGACCAAAACGGCCACGCCGACGGCCACCAGTACCCCACCGCCGAGCAGCACCGCCGCCGCGACCTCGACGGGCACGCCATCGCCGACCGATACCGCGCCGTTCACAGTAACCGCTACGCGCACCGTGACCGCCACGGCGACCGACTCGCCGCAACCGACTCGCACCGGCTCGGACACTCCGACGGCGACCGGCACCGCGGCCTCGACCGAGACGGCCACGGAATCGGCCAGCCCGACGGCCACCGAGACGCCGCCGCCGAGCAGCACCGCGTCCGCCAGTTCCACCGCCACGCCGCCGGCGACCGCGACGAGCTCCGATCCGCCGGCTCCGACGGCCACCGAGACCGTGGCGCCCACCGCGGTGACCACCGCGTCACCGTCCGCCACGGCATCGACGACTCCAACCGCGACCTATACGGACACCCCGATCCCGCTGGCGACCGAGACGGCCGTGTTCGCCGCCACGGCGACGCCCACGCCAACCGTGACGGCGGCGGTGCCGACGGAGATCGAGGCCGCCACCGCGACGCCGACCGAAGAGAGCGCCACTCCGACCCGCGTCGCCAGCTCGACGGCGACGCACACGGCCACGCCGACGGCGACGCCGATCCCAGCCTGGGTGGTCAGCCTGCCCGATGACACGACCGTCGCCCCGAATACCACCGCCTCCGTGCCGTTGCTGATCGACGCCGGCAGCGGAGTGCGGCGCTTCGCCATCCGTATCGGCTTCGACCCCGCCTCCGTCGCCGTCGTGGACGCGCGCCTCTCGGCGACGGCCGGCGCAGGATCGCTCGATGTCCACGTCGACGCCCCGGGCGATCTCGCGCTCACCGGTAGCCTGACGGCACCCATGATCGCCGCCGGCGCGCTGGTCGACATCGCGGTCGACGTGACGGCCAACTGTCCCTCCACCACTGATCTCGTCATCACCGCGTGCACGCTGGACGACGGCGCGCTCCAGTGCGCGCCGCGAGACGGACGCATCAAGGTCCGCTGCGGCGTCGGTGGCCGGTTGAAGGCGCGCGGAACCTCCGCTCGCGTCGGCGGCGCCCTGGTGACGATGCAGGCCGCGGACCAGCAGGCATCCACCACGGCGACGGATGACAACGGCGACTTCTTCTTCTCCGAATCGCCCTCGGATGAAATCACCATCGAGCCGCAAAAGTTCGGCGACACGCAGGACGCCGTCACCGCCTTCGATGCCGCGCTCGTCCTGCGCGCCAGCGCCGGCACCGCGAAACTCGACGCGCTTCAGATACTCGCCTGTGACGTCACCGGCAACGGGACCGTGACGAGCCTCGATGCGTCACGGATCCTGCAGATGGTCGTCGGGCAGCGCACGCAGCTGCCGGTCGCCACCATGTGCGGTTCCGACTGGGCCTTCGTCCCCGACTCCGCCAACGATCCGGATCTGGTCGTGACGCTGCCGAAGCCGGGCGAAACCAGCTGCCGGCCCGGTCGCATCAGCTTCGATCCGATGTCGGCGCATCCGTCATCGCTCGACTTCTCGGCCGTTCCCTTCGGCGACTGCACCGGCAACTGGCTCCCATCCTCGCGAACGACAGCGCGCCTCCAGACGAACGACGCGCTGGTCGTAGCCGGGCCGGTGCGGCGACGGGCCGGCGGCCGATGGATGGTGCCGCTGATCATCCACGGCAGCCCCGACTTCCAGTCCCTGCAGGTCCGTCTGGCCTATGATCCCGACGACGTCGCACCGACCGGCGCGATCGGCGTCGGAGAGGGACGCGCGGCGATGGTGTACCAGAACGTCACCGCGCCCGGAGAGCTCTCCCTCGCGCTGGCGAGCGCCGAGTCGATGGCGCCCGGCCGGATGCCGGTGGTGGTCGTGCTGTTCGAAGGGCAGCGCGCCGCCGACGGCGAGGCGCCGCGCATCCGACTCCTCGACGCGACGGTCGATGAGAATCGCGCCCGCCTGGCGGACCGGTAGAGACTTCGCCACCGTCGATCGCTGCGGCCGGACGCGACCGCTCGCGCAGCGGACGCCTCGACGATGATGCGTCGCGCTGAAGAGCGACGCCCTCGACCGCCCAGCGCACCGACCTCGCCGGCCCGGCGGCATCGGACGACGCCTTGAGTGAAGCATCGCAGAAGACGTCTGGATGAACCCCATCAGGATGACGCCGCCAGGGGATGATTGCGTGTGCCGCAGGAAGCGCAGCCGCGCACGCAAAATGGCAGCTTGAAGGAAATACTGATGAACGGGTCGAAAATCGGCAAGAAAGTGATGCTCGCTACCATCACAACATCTCAGATGATATGCGGCCCGGCGGGTCGGGTAGCAACTCGGGGAGGTGCAACGAACCGAGCTCGACACGGCGTGGTGGTGGGGGTTCATGCGAGCACTGGGTGGGGGAGCGACGTGGACGAGGTGGGCCTGGCGCTCGGTGCAGGTCTGTGTCGTCGTGGCGCTCAGCCTCATCGGAACGGCGCGGGGCGGTTGGGCCTTCGATGCTCGCATTGGTTGGCGGCCGGTCCCCAGCGCGCGCGGCTATCGCTTGTACGTCCGCTCGGTCGGCCAGAGTTGGCCGGCCGGCATCGACGTCGGCGCGTTGGTCGCTGATTCGGACGGCGTCGTGCGCTATGTCACGCGTGGTCTGGCGACCGGCGTGACCCTGAACGTCGCGGTCTCGGCCTACGACAACACCGGCCGCGAAAGCGCGCTCTCGAACGTGTTCTCGCTGCTGGTCGCGGCTGCGCCGACCGCGATTCCCACCGCCACCGCGACATGGACCGCTACGCCCAACAGCAGAGGCGTCGCGACCAAGACCTCCACCGGCACGGCGACGCGTACGGCCACCAGAACCGCGACGACCGCGAAGACCGCCACCCCCACCATCACGCGCACAAGCACTCGAACGCCGACGGCCACTCCGACACCGACGTTCGTGCCCAACGCCGTCACCGTGAGCGGGCACCTGCGCTACTACACCGATGATGGACCGGTGACTGGTGCGTCCGTGGAGTTGCAGGGCGCCGCCGGTATCCGCTTCCCCGCGATGGATGGATCGGGAGGATACACGTTTGCCGGCGTACCACCCGGCAACTGGCTCCTGTCGGCGAGCAAGCGCGGCGGCACCGGCGGCTCGGTCAGTGCACTGGATGCGGCGCGCGTCCTGCAGGTCATCAGCGGCACCGCGACGTTCACGCCGCTGCAGGCACTCGCCTGCGACGTGACCGGCGACGGCTCGATCAGCGCGCTGGATGCCAGCCGTATCCTGCAACTCGCCAGCGGCGGGATCGCGAGCCTCCCGGCTGCCGACGCGTGCGAATCCGACTGGCTCTTCGTTCCCGAACCGCTCGCGCTCGCCTCGCAATCGGTGACGCCACCGGCGCTGGCCGGAGGCGTGTGTCGCCCCGGCTCGATCGCCTATTCGCCGCTGCAGGTTGTTGCCGCCGGCCAGGACTTCACGGCGTTGGTCCTCGGCGACTGCACCGGCAACTGGAACGGCGTGGCAACCGGCGGCGCGCTGCAACGCCAGGGTGATCTCGCGCGGGCGTGGCTCGGACGGACGCGGCACACAGGAGCCGGCGATTGGCGGGTGCCTATCCGCGTCGCCGGCGTGGACCGCGCCGAGGCATTCGAAGCCCGTCTTGCCATCGATCCCGCCCGGGCCCGTCTCCTGGCGGTCGAGCTTCCTGGAACGACCGGCGCGATGGTACGGATCGGCGTCGAGGATCTCGAGCGACCGCGCATCGCCGCCGCCGCCCCGGTCGCGCGGCGTCTCGGTCGGAGACCTTTGGCGGTGCTGGTGATCGAGAACCTCGTCGACGAGGCTCCGCCCGATATTCAGCTGCTGGCGGCCGTCATCGACGAGCAGCCCGCCGTCGTCGGCCCCTGAACGCCGTCCGTCCCCGATCGAGCGCACCGATCGGGGACGGATCAACGACGGCTCAGCGGCGGCGGCGCCGGATCAGCGCCGAGCCGGCGACGGCCAGCAGCGTGCCGAACGCGGCGACCAGTCCTGTCCACGACAGCGCCGGAGCCGGTGCGGGGATGTAGACCGCGCACTCGCCGGCGCGGCCGGGAATGTCGCAACGCTCGTTCGGGCCGTCGCAGGGCGAGTCGCAGCAGAAGCCGTCGACGCAGTTCATCGACTCGCATTGGGCCGGGGTGGTGCACGGCAGCCCGATCTCGCGCAGCGGCGTGTTCGTGGGCGTCGCCGTGACCGTCCGAGTCGAGCTCGACGTCGCCGTGGAGCTGGCCGTCGGCGACTGCGATGCCGTGGACGTCGCCGTCCCCGTGGCCGTTGTGGTCGCCGTTGCGCTGGCGGTTGCCGTGCCCGTCGATGTGGGGGTCGAGGTCTGGGTGGGGGTCGCGGTCACCGTGTCCGTCGCCGTGCCGGTGGCGGTCGAGGTCTGCGTCGATGTCGCCGTGTTGGTCGCCGTCACCGTGCTGGTCGCCGTAGCGGTCTCGGTGTCGACCGGAGTCGACGTGGGCGTGGACGACGGTACGTCGGTCGGCGTTTCCGTCGCCGTGGCCGTTTCCGTGGCCGTGGCCGTTTCCGTGGCCGTGCCTGTTTCCGTCGCCGTCGCCGTGACCGTCGGCGTGTCGCTAGGGGTGGCGGTAGGCGTCGTGCTCGGCTGCGGGATGCCGAGATCGCCGGCGCGGACATCGTAGGTCGTCGGGCAGGACAGGCAGATGGGAAGGGACGCCGTCACCGCGCCGGTGGCCGAATTGAGGGTGAGCAGCTGATCGGTACCGCGCGAGGACGCGTACAGCTTGTCGCCATCGCCGTAGTCTATGGAGAGCCCGTTGATCAGACCGTCGGTCCAGGTCGCCGGCCCGATTTCCGTCGCCACGGCATTGGTGATGTCCAGTGAGTAGAGCTTGCTCGTGCTGTTGGTGAACAGAAACCAGTTGCCGGCGCTGTCGACGGTGAGGTCGCCGCCGACGATGTCGAGCACCGGCCCGATCGTGCTGCCAACGCGGATCGTGCCGATCGTCGTCTTGAGCAGGGGCGAGATCTGCACGGTAGCGAGCTCGTCGCTCAACTCATCGACCACGTACAGGAGTCCGCCATTGATCTGCATCTGCGTCAGCTTGCCGCCGACGTTGCCGAGCGGCGTGGCCAAATAAGCGGGCACCAGATCGATGCGGATGATGTCGCCGAGCAGCGTCGAAACGTACAGCACGTCCGGTCCGTCCGCCGCCAGCCCGGTCGCCTCACCAAGCATGATGTCCAGGGGCCCGAGCAGCATCAGCTGTCCGGTCCCTTGGTCGAGGCGATAGACGAAGGTCGACTGGTTCTCCTCGCTGTCGAGCAGGAACATGGGCGACTGGGCGGCGGCGACGCTTGGCAGCGATCCGAACAGCAGCAAGGCTGCCGAAAAGGCCAGCGCGAAACGCACGGATCCCGCCTGGACGTCCCCGAACACACGCATTGTCATCAGCAAAACGTATAGACCCCTCGGTCCTATTGCATCACTTTTCTTCGTGGCGCCAGCAAATCGGCACTAGTTGGTCCCCATGGAACGGATCGATCCGATCGATCGCGGGCCTCCGCCCAGTGCTTCCGCCGCGGCAGGCCCCGTTCCGGCCAGCAATCCCGGAGGGCGCCCGCCCAGTGGTCAGGACGGGGGGCAGCCGTTGAGAGCGCTGCCGATGGCGCGGATCACTTCTTCGACCGTGACCTGCGCGTTACCGCTCGTGTCGAAGGCCGGACAGCGATCGATCGGCATGGCGCCGAGCGCGATCCCCACGCCCTTGGCGAGGTCCCCGACCGTCACCACGCCGGTTCCGGAGCAATCGCCTGGGCAGGTCTCCTGCGACCGACGCGTCGGCGTCGGCCCCTCCACCGGAGGTGTCGTCGTCGGGGTGAGCGGACCCCGGGGCGTGGAACTCGCCGCCGGCGATGTCGGGGTCGGCGCCGGCGACGTCGGGGTCGCCGGTGGGGATGGACGGGCGGATGCCACGGCGGTGGCACTCGGCGGTGACGGAGGCACCGCGGGCACCAGCGAGAGCTGATTCGAATAGCCGCTCTCGCGGTCGTCGGCGTCGTAGCTGGTGACGACGAAGTAGTTCGTCACGCCGGTGACGACGCCCTGCCGCACGACGTGATAGATCAATCCATCGCCATCGGGGACGGGATCCGGCACGTCCTCCGTCACGCCGTGGGCGTAGTCGCCACTGCGCTGCGTGACATAGATGCGGTACCCGATCGCCCCCGGGACGGGCGACCATGCCAGTCGGACCCCTGCCTCCTCGGCGACGGCCGCCGGCACGTCGAACAGGCGAGCCGAGAGGATGAGGGCCACGGCCCACATCCCCATGCCGCGGAATGTCTGCCGACGCCGCGGCGCGGTGTCGCTGGCGGTCGTGTACCTCGTTGGTTCCTCGGCGTGCGTCAGCGCTTACGGAGGATCATCCAGAGCAGATCCTCGGCTGGATACGGGATGCGGAGCCGGTCCGGAATCAGTCGTAACATCCGGGAGAGCCCCCCACCACCGTCGGCGTCGCCAAGCTTGTAGGCCAGGAGCGACTTCGCGTGCGCGCCACTGATCCATCGGCTCGGCCGGCCGCGGGCGATCTCCTCCATGCCGTGCCGGGCGGCGAGACGTGCCAGCCCGTCGGCCGAGAACCAGTGCAGGACAGTTGGCGGGCTGTACTCGTGCCAGCGCTGGCCGAAGAGGCGGGCCGTCCAGCTGGCGCGGTTCCAGGTCTCGATCAGCCACAACCCGCCCGGCAGCGTCAGCGCGGCGGCGGCGGCCAACGCGGCGGCCGGATCGGTGAAATGGGGTACGACCTGGAACATGGTCACAACGTCGAACGGCTCGGCACTCGCAAACGACTCCAGCGTCCCGACGCGAACGTCGAGCCCCAGCGTCTCGCGCGCGTGCTCGACGCAATGGGCATTCGGTTCGAGGCCGACGCCCGACCAGCCCTCGTCGGTCAGCCCGTGCAGGATGCAGCCGGCCGCGGACCCCACATCGAGCACGCGGCCCGAGGCGCGGTACCGGCGCAGGAGTCTGCCATACTGCCGACCGCGTTCACGGAGCAGCGGCGCCTCGGCGAGGTAGTCGCTGTAGCCGGCGCCCCCGCCGAAGAAGTAGGCGTCGCCGTACTGCTCCTCGACATGGTCGTGCGCCGGCGCGATCTCCGCGGCGCGGTGCTCGCACGAGGGGCACCCGAGGATCCAATATCCGTGGCGCTGGAAGAGCCGGCGCATGGCCGCTCCGCACACGGCGCAGTCGCGCGGCGCAGCCGCGGGGTCGGATGCGGGACGGTCGGGCTCCGGCCCTGGCGGTGATGCGTCCGATGCTTCCGGCGAGTGCAACGAGTCCTAGTCCTCGCGGGCCGCCCACGCATCCGCATAGGGCCGCACCGTATAGTCGCCGGCGATGGCGGACAGTCGCTCCTCGAGGAGCGCGGTCTTCTGCTCCAGCGACAGCGCCATGCCGGGGTGACGGCCCATGCGGGGGTCGATGCCGTCGCGCTTCAGATCGAGGAGATCGGTCGCGTGCAACATGTAGCTGAGCGGGACGCTCGAGCGGCGGAGTGCTTCGTACGTCCGCACGCAGACCGACCGCGGCGCCACGTACCAGAGGGTGTGCGTGAACGGCAGTCGCAGGAACCGTGACACGGCGACCGGGAATTCGTGCAGCCCATCGGCCCGCTCGATGCGATGCGGCCAGCGGCGCGAAAAGGCCGCCCGCAGCGAGCGACCGACGCCGTGGGGCCGTTTGCGGCCGCCGGAGAGCACGAAGCGCACCGCCGCCCCGGCGAGCAATGCAGGGGTGGGCAACACCGATGCGTCGTAGCGGTAGCCCGCCGCGGCGATGGCCGTCAGCGTCGGGCGGCCGACGTCCCAGCCGGGGGCGCGAAAACCCAGGACCGGTCGGCCGATGCAGTTCTCGAGGCGCCGCCGCGACTCGGTCAGCTCGCGGGCGAGCACGTCGCTGGGCAGCGACGCGAACGGAATTGGATGCGTCACCGAGTGGCTGGCAATCTCGTGCCCGCGGCGCTGCGCCTCGCGCCAGAGATCCGCCTGCGCCTCGGCATCGCGGGCGACCACGAACAGGGTGGCGCGAATCCCGAGCCGATCGAACAGATCGAGGAAGCGGGGCACCGCGGTCCGATACGAGTGATCGCACGGCGGCGCCTCGATGCCGTAACCGGCAAGATGGGTATCGATCGGATCGACGTCGATGGAGACGTGCGCCGGGGGACGGATCAGCATGTAGACTGCCTCTTCGGATGCCTCACGGCGCCACGCAGCGCAACCGCTGGGTGATGTCGTTGTCTCGGGTCCCGTCCGCGGTGGTGGCGCGGCCGCGCAGGCTCATCGTTCGGCCAACCGGCACGACGAACGGGACGGTGGTGGTGCAACGGGCGGTCGTGAGCGCCGGCGCGAAGGTGACGTCGCGCTCGCGCCGTCCCGTGATCGTCGTACCCGGTATCGCGTCCAGCGCCGCCAGGAGCGCCGTGGCCTCGGCCGGATGTCGGGCCATCGATGGCCGGTGGAGCGTGTACATGGCGATGTCGCTCGGCGTGCAGGGCGGATCGAGGCGCGGGTCGGCAACGCGCAGGCAGATGCCGACGAGGAACGTGCAGGTACCCGGGTCGGTGTCGTGATCGCAGGTCGGGTCGCCCTGTTGGCAGCGCTGGTCGCGCGTCAGGATGCCGGACGGGTTGAAGGGGTTGTCGATGAACCATTCGGCCGCGCATGTCCGGTCGGCGCGGCGGCTGCCTGGCGCGCACAACAGCGCGCCGCCCGGATTCTCGCACAGGTGCGACGGGCTGTCGCAGACCTCCCGGCCGTTGCACAGGTTGCCGTCGTTGCACTCGGCGCTGGTCGTGCAGCAACCGCTCATGATCGTATGCGTACATCCGATCGACGCGTCGCACCCGTCCAGCGTGCACCCGTTGCCGTCCGTGCAATCCGGCGTGGTCCCCGGGCTGCAGACGCCGAGTTGGCAGGTCTCGACCCCGTTGCAGAAGTCGCCGTCGCCGCACACCTGTCCGTTGCCGACGGCGAGATTGACGCAGCCGACCGCGGGATTGCACGAATCGGTCGTGCACGCATTGCCGTCGTCGCACGGCAGGGCGTCACTGACGCACGCGCCCGCCTCGCAGCGTTCGTTGACGGTGCAGGCGCTGATGTCCGTGCAGTCGGCGTCGTCCGTGCAGCAGCCGGGCACCGGGTCGTTGCGGCACCCGTTCGGCGGGGCGCAGGAGTCGGTCGTGCAGGCGTTGCCGTCGTCGCAGTTCAGCGCGGCGCCGGGCGAGCAGGCACCGCCGAGACACAGCTCCTCTCCGGTACACGGATCGCCGTCGGAACAGGACAATCCGTCGGGCTGCGCCACGTGCAGACACCCCACCCCCGGATCGCAACTGTCCTGGCTGCAGGGATTGCCGTCGTCGCAGCTCACCGGCGCGACCTGACAGGCGCCGGCGACGCACTGCGCGGTGGCGGTGCAGAGATTCGCGCACGCGGCGGACGCCGCGGGCTCGTCGTCGATCGTGTCGTCGCAGTCGTCGTCCACCCCGTTGCAGCGTTCGGCCGCGCCCGGGTGGATCGCGGCATCGTCATCGGCGCAGTCCACCGCGCCGCAGCCGCCGCCGTCGGGCGAGAACCCGTCGGCATCCGCGTCGGTGCAGTGCGGTGACGCGAGGTCGCCGAATCGGTGGTCGTACACCGTCGGACAGGCGAGGCAGAACGAGACGGCCGCGAGGGTCGCGCCGGTCAGCGGGTTGACGGTGAGGAACTGATCGGTCGGACCCGACGACGCGTAGAGCGTCCCGCCGCCGCGGTAGTCGATCGCCAGGCCGGTGCGCGTCCCCAGGCCGGCGGTGCCCGGGTCAAGCTGCACGCGCGACCCCTGTGGCGACGTCGAGCGAGTAGAGATCCTGGGTGCCGTTGGTCCACAGATACCAGGTCCCGTTCTGCGCCTGCACGATGTCGCCGCCGCTGACGTCGAGCACCGGCCCGCCCGGGGTTCCCACCCGCACGGTGCCGATGACGATCTTCGCCAGCGGGGCGGGCTGGATGCGCGACAGCTCGTCGGAATCCTCGTCGACCGCGTACAGCTCGCCGGTGCGCGCGAAGGCGAGTCCGACCAGCCGTCCGAGCACGCTGCCGAGGTTGACGAACGCGAACGGGCTGACGGTGACGCGCAGCACGGCGCCGCTGTCGGTGCTCACGTAGAGCGTGTTCGCGTCCGCCGCGGCGAGACCCAGCGCCTCGCCATAGGGCGAGGTGGGGAGCGAGCCGACCGTTGTCAGCGCCCCCGAGGCCGGGTCGACGCGGAAGATGAGCGTCGACACCCCGCCCTCGCTGTCGAGCAGGAAGATCGGGGACTGCGCTTGCGCCACCGCGGCGGCCAGCAGCAGCGTCAACGCAACGAGTGTCCGTCGGATCATCATCATAGCGAATCTCCTCGGCTGGCGCGTCCAGAACGGCTGTCGGGCATGGTTGTTGCCCGCTTACTTGAGGTAGCCGAGCTGGCGCAGGCGTTCGCGCTGTCCGTCGCTGAGCTCGAAAGGTTTCGATTGGGCCACGCCGTTGGTCCACCGTTGGCGCCACGCGGCGAGATTCCCGTGCAAGGCCGTACTGCGCTGGGGCGCTTCCCCGATCAGGTTCGATCGCTCGCCCGCATCCGTTGCCAGATCGTAGAGCTCGTCGCGGTTCGCATCGCTCAGGTCGTCGATCAGTTTCATGCCGTCCGGAGTGCGGATCGAGGCGAGCGGCCGCGGCGCATCGCGCACCTCCAGATCGCCGAACACGGTCAGCCCGTCCGCCTCTCGGCCGGCCAGCCACGGCAGGAGGCTGCGCTCGGCCTGGGGCGGCCGCGGCTCGGAAGTGCCGAAGCCGGGAGGAGCGGAGACGCCGGCAAGGGCCAGAATCGTCGGTGCGACATCCATCAGGCGGACGGTGGAGCTCACCTCGGTTCCGGCGCGAATCGTGGTGGGGAAACGCATGATCAACGGCACGTGAGTGCTCTCGTCGTAGAGCGTCTGCTGGTGCCCCTTGCGGCCGTGCTCGAAGAACTCGTCGCCGTGGTCGGCGGTGACGACGACGATCGTGTCCTCGAGGACCCCGAGCTGCTCCAGCCGCGACACCACCTGGCCCAGCACGTCGTCGGTGAACCGAATCTCGCCGTCGTACAGCGCGATGACGTGATCGAGGTCGCGCCGGTCCATGTGCGGATTCACGCGCGGGTTCTGCATGAAGTCTTGGCCCGTGATGGTGCCGGCGTAGTCGGGGTCGAACATGCGATCGAAGGGTGCCGGCGGCGTGTAGTCGTAGTGCACGTCCCACAGGTGCAGAAACATGAAGAACGGGCGGCCGCGGCCGTCGGCCGACCAGTCGCGCAACCAGGTGTCGGCCGCCGCCGCGATCGTCGGCCCGGTGATGCCGTGCGCGGCGGCGCGGTCCGACACGATGCCGATCGAATAGTCGTCGTACAGATCGAACCCGCGGGCGTAGCCGTAGCTGGCGTCCAGGTACGGGGCGGAGACGAACCCGCCGGTATGGTACCCGGCCTGCCAGAGCGCCTGCGACAGCAGGACGACGTCCCCGCCCAGGCGCCGACCATCGTCGACGACGCCGTGTTCCTCCGGCGGCAGCGCACTCAGCAACGTCAGGTGCGCCGGCAGTGTCCACGACGTGGGCGAGAAGGCGTTGCGGAACAGCGCCCCCTCTCGCGCCAGCCGGTCCAGGGTTGGCGTGGTCTCGCGCGGATAGCCGTAGCTGTGAACGTGATCGGCGCGCAGCGAGTCGATCGAGACCAGCAGCACGTTGGGCTTGCCCGCCGCCGCCGGTGGCTGTTCGAACTGTTCGACCCGTCCGACGGCGCTGGCCACCGCGCCCACGCCGATCAACACTCCCGCGATGAGCGCGCTGGCCACGGTCCCCACCGCCAACGCCCGCCGCGCCTGGCGCGGCCGGCGCAGCAGGAACGTGAGCATCGCCCATCCAGCCCCGGCAATCGCCACCGCCAACCCGACCACGAGCCAGTAGGAGTTGCGCGGCTCGAGGTCGCGTACGCCCACGAGGATGGCCGGTAGGGCGAACGCCGCGAGCGCGGCGACGGGGAACGCGGCCTCGTTGGCCCACCCGTGCGCCGCCGAGCGGAACCACCGTGTGCGCGCGTACCCGAACGCGAGCAACAGCGCGACGGCGGGAAGCGCCAACACCCACATCAGGACGAACTCGAGGCCGAGTGCCAGCCAGGCGAACCGCCAGAAATCGATCTGCACGGAGAGGTCGAACGGCGTGTTCACGATGCGCGGCGACTGCGCCACCAGGCTGATGTCGAACTGCTCGAGCAATCGGCGCGTCAACCAGAAGAGCGGCAGCTGGCGCAGCCGGACGATCCCGAACGCAACCTCCATCCGCCAGAGGTCGATCACCGCCGCGACGGTGGCCACGATGGTGCTCGCGCACATCAGCGTCACGAGCGTGGAGTCGCCGCCGCGCAACCGCGCCAGCACGTTCAGGCGCGCCGGGCTCCGCCTCGTCGCCACCACCGGGCGCAGCTGTCCGCCGGCGCCTGGGGCGCCCCGATCGGCATCGTGTGTGGGGGTCACCATGGGTGATCTTCGAATGGGCGATGCAGGAATGCTAGGGGAATAGTGTAACGAGGTGCTCGCCGCCGCATTTGCGCGCCAGTGATCGAACGCCCGCCGCCGCGGCGCAACCGCTTCAGGGTGGTCCCGGGCTGTACCAGCGGACGGTCACGCCGGCGAACGCCGCCTCGTCGCGGAAGGCATATGATCGGTCGAGCATCGCCTGCAGCGTTGCCTGCGGGTCCACCGTCCAGGGCCGCGATGCCACCAGGAAGACGTCGCCGACGGCGGGTCGCTCCGTCACCGCCGCCTGTGCCCGGTCCAGATGCTCGACGCAGCGCGCATCCATCGTCTCGGTCGCGTAGCGCTCGAACGTGCACGCGGTTTCGCCGACGAGGAGCACCAGGGCGCGCTCGGCGTGTTGCCCCACCCACGCCGCCGCGCTGCGGGTGTCCTCGCGCGCGTAGCGCGGCGCGTGGATGGCGGACAGTCCGGCCAATTCGAACGCGGCGAGCAGCACGAGCAGCACGGACGCCAACCGCCCCCGGTTCGTGCGGTTGGCGCTCGCCGCCCACAGCAGCACGAACGGCAGTGCCGGGAGCGCGTAGCGCGGGCGATCGCCGACGATCGACGAACCCAACCAGGGCCCGGCGATCGGCGCCGCGATCAGCAGCAGTACGAGACAGCGCTCGACCGTCAGCCGCTGCCGCAGCGCCAGCAGCGCAAGCGCCGCCAGGACACCAACCGCCGCGACGATGGTGACGAGGTGCGGCGCGACATCGTTCCAGATCGGCACGCCGTACCACGCGTCGGCATGCAGGGCGCGAAACGGCGGGCCGAGCGAGAACCCGCCGACGAAGGTGAGCGCGACGTACGCGAGCGCCAGGCGCGAATCCGGCCGGCCCGCATCCAGAACCGTCTGAGCGGCGATGTCGTGGATCAGCTCGGGCACCCACACGAGCGCGCCGAGCCCGGTGAGCGCGGCGGCGGCGAGCCACTGCTTTCGTCGCTCGACGCGCGAGAGGAAATCGAACCCGATCATGCCGGCGTGCGCGAGCACGACGAACGCGTAGTAGTAGTGCAGGCCCAGGCCGAGGGTGTTCCACACCGCGTAGCCGACGACACTGCGCATTCGCCCGTCGCGCTGGATGGCGAGCAGCGAGAGCGTCCCACCCACCGCGCAGAAGGTCAGCAGGGCGTATGGCCGTGCCTCCTGCGAATACCAGACGGCGAGCGGGTTGATCGCCAACAGCGCGGCGGCGATCAGGCCGGTCACACGATTCTCGACGCGCCGGCCGACCAGGTAGATCAGGCCGACCGTGAGGGCGCCGGCCACAACCGAGGGCAGCCGCAACCACCAGTCGGAGTCGAGCCCGATACGGAGGAGACCGTGCAGCAGCAGCTCGTAGGTCGGCGGCAGACCATCGCCCATGTGCCAGATCCGGGACGCCGACAACTGCGCGTCCTGCCACGAGGTGAACTCGTCCAGAAACAGCGCCTGGGCGCCCGCGCCCCACAGTCGGATCGCCGCGGCGATCAACGTCACGGCCGCGGCGGCGTGATCGCAGCGGCGATCGCGGGCGCGCTGCACGGCCTGCGGATCCGCGCTCGCACGCGTGTCCGAGGCCGCGCTGTCATCGCGTGCGCGCGTCGCGATCGCCGGCATTCCACCGGCAACGTGCCTGGACGACGTCGCGGTGGAGTCGATCGTCGGGGTCACCCGGCGCCCCCCTGCAGATCGTAGAGGTAGTAGCTGTCCTGGCACGCGGCCAGCCGGCGAAAGTGCTGGTCGATCGTATCGCGCAGGTTGGGCCGCTCGATCTCCCACTTCGAGGCGATCCAGAAGCGGCCGCCGCGCCCCGCGATGGCATCGAGCGTGGCGACGCTGCGTTCCTCCTCGCCGTAGGAGAATCCCTTGCGGTCCATCCAGGCGAACACCATCGACTCGTTGTGGGCGACCGGCGTGCCGTACTCGTCGTACATGTTGCCGCCGAGCAGCACGATCCGTCCGTCGGGGGGCACGTACGAGAGGAACTCGAGCGCACAGGCGCGCTGGGTCAGCAGATCGACACGCGCATCGCGCCGTCGCAGCAGGAACCCGGCCGCCGCCAGGCCGCTCAATAGCACGGTCGCGGCAACGGCCGCCCCCAGAGCGCGCTGGTGCCGGACGACCCACGCGTGCGGCCAGCGCGTCACCTGGCTCTCCCACAGCGCGGCGAGGCCGGCGCCCATGAGCAGACACGCGGGCGCCACCGACAGCGAGTGGTAGTAGTACGCCCAGCTGTCACCGGTGGTGCGGGCGGCGACGAGGTAAAAGATCCACACGGCGCCGTACCAGGCCGCGGCGAAACGGACGCGATCCGACCACGCCCACACCACCGCGACCAGCATCAGCAACCACCCGAGCGGCGACACGACGCCGACCGTCTCCCACGTCATGATGCCCAGCAGAAATCGCGGCGGCACCAGCATGTCCAACCCGATCAGATGGGTCTCGTTCGAGAGGCCGAGGGACATGCCGTAGCGCGTCCAGAAGTGGTGCGCCCACGGGTACCACGCGAGCGAGGGAAGGATGGCCACGGCGGCGGCGCCGATCACGCGCCGATCGCGCAAGCCCCGCACGCCCAGGCGCTCCACGACGCAGTAGGCGAAGACCAGGCCGAGACAGGCGCTGGGGAGCTTGGCCAACATCGCCATGCCCAGGGCCGCACAGGCCCCCAGCAGGCGGCCGAAGTCGCCGCGTTCGCGCCAGCTCCACAGCAACACCATCGCCGCCACGGCGCAGAGGTGGTTGACCGGCTCGGGCTGCAGGGATCCCGCCAGCGTCGTGAGCAGCGGATTGAAGGCGAACGCGGCGATCGCGAACACGGCCCCCGCCGGCGCGAGCAGGCGCCACGCGAATGTGGCGAAGAGCAGCAGCGTCGCGCACTCCAACAGCGCCGAGAGCGCGCGCATGAGCTGCACGTGCTCACCGAAGACGCGGAACAGCACTGCGCCCGTCCACGGCAGGATGGGAAACTCCATCTCGGTGTAGCCCGGTGTATCGGCGCGCCAGTCGATCCGCGGATAGAGAATGTTGAAGCCGTCGCGCTCGAAATTCCTGGCGATCTGCAAGTAGTCCGATTGCCGCCAGGGATTGAGCAGGCGATGGTCGAACGGACGTTGGACGAAGGCGAGCCGGGCGCCGATGCCGCAGAGCACGATTGCCACGGCGAGCACGGCGAGACCGCGCGCACGACGCGCCGGCCGCGCGCTGCTGAGCGCGGCGGGTGACGTCAATGCGTCGGCCGGCGTCATGGCTGGACCGCCGTGCGAGCGCGTGCCACGGGCCCACGGCGCGCATCGCCCTGCCCTGCGCGTCGACGCAGCCCCTGGGCAGCGCGGCGCTGGGCGTATCGCTGCAGGCGATTCCGGCGCCGGCTCATCCGCTCCCCGCACCGGCAGCGTTGCCGGAATCGACCCGGTGGAATCGGTAGATGGAGAAGCCCGGCACGGACAGACGCGATTCGGGCGCGTACCCGGGACGCATCGCGCGATCGAGCGTGGCCTCCGGTTGGTCGTCCCAGTACAGCTGGCGGTTGATGACCAGCAGCACCGCCGATCCATCGTGCGAGGCAGCCTCGACGGTGGCCGCCAATCCGTTCTTGCTGAAGCGGGTTCCATCGATGATGGTCCCGCGAGCGCCGTAGTAGTCGAGGAGCTCGGGCTTGCCCCACAACACGATTGCCGGAGTTCCCTGATCCTGCTCCCGGTTCAGCAGAGCCGCCGCGGCGCGATAATCGTCGCGCTGATAGGCGGCGCGAAAGTAATAGTTGCCGAGTGAGACGACGTTCAGCAGCACCAGCATGCCGACCAGCGGCGCGGACCAGCGGAAGACCCCGCGCCAGGCTGACGGAACCTCGTGGCGCAGCGTGATGATCAGCGGGATGAGCATGCAGAGCGGCAGCAGCAGGTAGACGGCGTGGCGGGGTTGCCAGTTGAATCCGGTCGCGAGCGCCAGGACGACATCGAACGTGAACGAGAGGATCGTCAGGGCCAGCAGGAAGACGGTCGGCCGGCGCCGCGCATCATCGGTCCCGAGGCTGAGCACCGCGACCGTGAGCAGCGCGAGCAGCGCCGTGGCGATCACCAGGAACACGAGCAGGTGCGGCCACCAGGCCAGGATCGTGTGCAGCTTGTCCGCGGCGCGGAGCTGCTCGATCGGCGGCCCGTAGGTCGTGCCGACCAACAGCCCGTACGGCGCGAACAGGATGTTCTGCCAGATGGGCTGTTGCAGCGGGTTCACGCCCTCGGTCGTCGCGGACGCGGGACGCCATCACCGCCCACGCGAGGTAGGCGACCGCGGGCACCGAGAGGAGCGCGGCCGGCACCCACCACCGCAGCCACCGGCGCACGTCGCGGTACGCAAGCAGTTGCGCCAGGCTCAGCGCGGCCGCGAACAACACGACGAACGGCCCGCCAAACATCGCCACGAGCGTCGTCGCCCAGAACGTTCGCCGCATCAGCCGTGCCCGCGCCCCGTCGGCGGCCTGGGTTCCAACGACCAGCATCCAGAGTTGCATCGAGGCGATGAGGAGCAGCAACGCGTAGGGGCGGACCTCCTGGCTGTAGGACACGGCGCAGGCGCTCGTCGCGAGCAGCGCGGCCGACATCAGCGCATGTCTGGTTCCGTAGACGGCGCGGGCGGTCAGGTAGAGAAAGCCGATCGTCGCCGCACCACAGAGGGCGGACATCAACCGCAGCCCAAACTCGCCGTCGCCGAAGATCTGGCGCCAGGCGTGCAGCACCAGGAAGAACAGCGGCTGATAGCGCTCGCTCGACTGGGTCTGGAGCAGCCGAGCCGCTGCGCCGCCCACGGTCGCCCCACCCGAGTAATACAGGCTCGATCCCTCGTCGTACCACAGGCTCTGATTGCTCAGGAGAAAGAGCCGCAGACAGAGCCCCACGGCGAAGACCGAGACTACCGCGATCGTGATGCTGCGGCTCTTGGCGGTCACGCCGCTGGTCTCCATCGACAGCGGAAAGGACAGGTTGACCATGCGCAGGTTTGCCAGGCGCGGGACGTTAGACGCCGTCGGTCCCTCGACCCGTGGCGGCTCGTCTGGCGCGGAGGGCGCCGCAGCTCATGGGAACCATCGAAATGGTGGCAACCACACCCCTCATCCGGCGTTCAGTCATCGTGCTGCTTGGCGTCCGACCACAGGTCGCCAAAAACGGCCACGTTGATCCAATGCACGTACTGCTCGATCACCTGACGGCTCACCCGGCGACTGTGCCACCACTCGTCGGCGGTGAAGGTGTCTGTTCGCGGGCTGCGGACGATCACGGCCGTATCGGGCGACACCCTGCGCCGCAGAAACCAGCGGCTCCTGCCGCTGTGCGTCCGCGGCGTGAGGTAGAGGATGCTCCTCAGCTTCGACCGCTCGGCCAGCGCGGCCAGCGCCTCCGCTTCCGCGCCGGTTCCATCGACGGGCTGCTCCAGCACCTCGATGGCGGCTTTCGGCACGCCACTGACCTCCAGGATCGTCCGCGCGAACTCCGTTGGATCCCGCCCTGGAATGCCGATGTCGCGCAACTCCTCATGGACCCGGTCCGAGGGCGGCGTGAACAGCAGGACGCGTGGCGCGATCCCTTCGCGGTAGAGGCGGCCTGCCTCGAGCGCATCGGCGTCTGCCTCGGCGTTCGACACGACGATCAGGTCGACCGGCGCGAGCGGATCCTCGACGACCAGCATGTGCCCCGCTGCCGTCAGGAGCGGTCGCGCGAGCACGATCCCCGCGAGGATGCCCAGCGCACACCCGCCGATCACCAGACGGACGCGCCTTCCGAAGCGTCGCTCCGTCACCACCGACCCGGCACCGAACCGCAGCGGCGAGACGTCCGAGGGCTGTTCAGGATTGAAACTCGTCATGACGACGCCTGGAACACTCCAGAAGGTCCATGCTCATGGGATCCTCTATCGCGGGTCGGACAACAACTCGCGGTACAGCCCGGCATGCCGATCGACCGCGCTCGCGACATCGTAGCGATCGCGCACGCGGCGCGCGGCCTCGCGGCCCAGGCGCTCGCGGAGCGACGGATCGGACGCGAGCCGCGTCAGGGATTCCGCTAGTTCCGCGACCGATCCGGGAGCGACGAGGAGCCCGGTTCGCTCGTGCTCGATGAGCTCCGGCACCCCGCCAACGGCACTGGCGACCACCGCACGGCCCATCGCCATCGCCTCCAACAGGGCGTTGGGCAGCCCCTCCTGGCGCGACGGCAGCGCGAAGACATCCATCGCGGCATACACCGGGCGCGGGTCGTCGCACATGCCGAGGAACTTCACGCGACCACCGAGGCCCAGCGTCCTCGCCAACTGCTCGAGCGCGCCCCGCTCCGGTCCGTCGCCGGCAACCACGAGTCCCAACGGAACGGCCTGGGCGCGGGCCTGCGCCATCGCGTTGAGCAGCACATCGAACCCTTTTTCGGCCGATAGCCGTCCGACGACGCCCAACACGGCGACGTCGGGTGCAAACCCCAGCGCGGCACGAACGGCTCCGTCGCTCCCCATCCGGAACCGCGATGTGTCGACGCCGTTCTCGATCACGACGATGCGAGCCGGATCGGCGCCGTCGGCGCGCACCAACTCGTCGCGGACGGCGCTCGACACCGCGACGACGCGATCCGACAAGCCGCGCGTCCAGCGCGTCGCCAGGCCCGCCCGCCTGCCGGTGAGCGGGTACAGACTCCGCTGTCCCGCCACCACGACGGGCCGTCGCCGCGCAAATCGGGCAGCGATGCCTGCCAGCGTGTTGGCGCGATAGAGGAGGGACTGTACGAGGTCGATATCGAACTGGTTCATCACCCCAACGAGTTGGACGACACCGCGCAGCAGCTCGCGGATCCCGGCCGACTGAGACATCCCCAACGTCACGGTGTGCACACCGGCCGCGGCAATGGCGTCGGCGACGCGCCCGCACGGACGCAGCGAGCACACGATCGGTTCGAAGTCGTTCGGATCGATCCGCATCACCAACTCGCGGAGGAAACTCTCGGTCCCTCCGATGTCGCTGCTGGTGATGAGGAACAGGACCCGCCAGCGTCGGCACGGTGGCGCGGACACGGCGACACGCAGCGATCCTTCGGTAGGTGCGATCACGACTCGGCGCAACGGTTGGTCAGGTGGTGTCGGGCAGACGTTCGCCGCTGCGACCTACGCGGCGGGCACCGCGTCTGCGGCGAGGGATCGGTCCGGCCAGTGCTGCTCGTACCACACCGCGAAGTTGAGGATGGTCCACATCTGACGCGCCACGTGGTGATCGGGGCGCCGATCGAGCCGCCCCCAGAGCTCCCGGACCTGGGTGCTGTCGAGGAAGCGGCCGGCGCCGGACTGCGGTGCCAGCAGCAGATCGCGCACCAGCGGGCTCAACTCGTGGAGCAACCATCGGCGAGTCGGGACTTCGAAGCCGTGCTTGGGCCGGTCGAGCAGCGCGTCGGGCACCAGGCCGCGCAACGCCTGCCGCAGCAGCGAGCTTGCGTGCCAGCGGCCGAGATCTTCATCGCCGTCGGCAAGCGCCGCGACGTATTCGATCAAGCCGCTGGTCGAGGAACGGGCACCGCGCCTCGAGCGAGGCCGCCATCGTCATCTTGTCGACCTTCATGAGGAGCTGGTCGGCGAGCTGCGACTTGGCGTCGACGTACATCGACCTGCGCGATGCCGTCCAGCCTCGCGCGCCGGCCTCCTGCAGCAGAGCGAACTCGGCGGCTCGATAGCCGTTGCCGTCGGCGGATCGCGAACGTCGGGGTGGAGTAGCCGGCCGACGCTCCGCGTCGGTGAATACGCTCAACGAGCCCGCGCGGGCGATCGCTCGCGGCGAGGCTCGCGATCCAGATGCCCTTCCACAGCCGGCGCGGCCCGAACCGGCCGGCCAGCGGCTCGAGCGCTCGAGCAACCACGCCGCCGACGCGCGCACGCTGCCGACGCGCTCTTCGAGCGCCGCCAACTGGCGATACAGGCGGTAGTGCCGGTACCCGGCGAACAGCTCGTCGCCACCCTCCCCGGTGAGCGCCACGGTGACCCGTTGACGCGCGAACTTGGCCAGGCTGTAGGTCGGCACACACGCGGGATCGGCGGCCGGCTCGTCGTGGTAGCGGTTGATCTCATGCAGCAGCTCCGGGCTGCAGCCGCGCACGATGACCTCGTGATGGTTGGTGCCGTAGAGTGCGCCGCCGCGCGCGCGTGCGCGAGCTCGTCGAACTCCGCATCGTCAAAGCCCACCGCGAACGTTTCCACGGGCGCTGTCGAGCTGCCCGACTCATGATGCTCACGACGGCGCTCGAATCGACGCCGCCGCTGAGGAACGCGCCGAGGGGCACCTCCGACATCAGGCGGATGCGCACGGCCTCTTCCAGCATCGAGCGCACCTGTGCGCGCCGCATCTCGAAGCTCGGCTCGGGCCGTTGCGCTAGCGCTCGGCGTACCGGAGCGCGGCAGATCCCAGTACCGCCGCACCTCGGTTCCGGACCTGGTCGCCGAGAGCAGAGCAGCCAGCGGGCAGCTTGCGGACCCCGGCGAAGAGGGTGCGCGTCGACCGACGACGAAGCCGTGCGCCAGATAGGATTCGAGCGCCGTGCGCGTCGAGCTCCTTGGGCAGCAGACCGGAGGCGTGCAGCGCCTTGATCTCCGAGGCGAACAGCAGCACGCCGTCCATGCTCGGCGTAGTACAGCGGCTTCTTGCCGGCGCGATCGCGCCCCAGCAGCAGGCGGCCGCTGGCGTCGATCGTACAGGGCGAAGGCGAACATGCCGCGCAGCTCGTCGACGAAATCGGCGCCGTGCTCTTCGTACAAATGCACGGCGACCTCGACGTCGCTGCTCGGTCGAGAAGACGTGGCCGCTTCGCTTCGAGGCGCAGCCTTCAGCTCGCAGGTAGTTGTAGATCTCGCCGTTCATCACGATGGCGACGCTGCCGATCCTCGTTGAAGATCGGCTGCCGGCCGTTGCCGAGGCCGATGATGCTCAGCCGACGCATCGCCAGCCCGGCGACGCCCGTCGCAGAACAGGCCGTCCTCGTCGGGGCCACGATGGACCATGGCGGCGTTCATCAGGCGGAGCGGTTCCTCCGCGACGCTGCGGTCCTCCGAGCCTGAACGTTCCGGCTATGCCGCACATGGCTGAACGGGTCCTCCAACCGCCAACTTGAGATCGAACAGCGCTCGCGAATCACGCCCGACACCGATCCGACGCAGGCGAAACGAATCGCTGCCGGGATGGTTCACTCCGCGCTCCGCGGTGCACGCGTAGACGTAGCCGAGGCGCTCGAGCAGCTTGACGTGCTCCTCGGAGAAATCTGCACGGTGTCCATTCGGAAATGCGAATCCGACCACGGGTCGCCCGGTTGCGTTCTCGATCTGTTGCTTCGAGTTGCGCAGCTCCTGCTCGACCTCTCCGAGAGGGAGGCGCGAGAGAATGGGATGCGAGACCGTGTGCGAGGCAATTTCGATGTCCTGCTCGGCAAGGGAGCGCACGGCCTGCCAGTCGAGCATGAGCTCACGCGAGCCGTGCGTCCGGCCGGCGAGCTGCTCGAGATCACCGACCACGGCTTGGGCCTCGCCCGCGGGAATCCGCTTGAGCTCGGCCACCAACTTTCGGAGCACCCGGAACGAGCCGGGCGCATCGAGTACCGAGCGAACGACTCGCGCGGCCGTCCCACCTCTCGATCCCCACTCGCCACCGCGAACGCCCCGAGCCCAGAGCGCGCCCACGGCGGCTCGCAAGCGCTCGCCCGTCGGCTGAGCGCTGCCGTCGATGAACGTGGTGGTCACGAAGACGGTCGCGGGGAGTCCGTACTGCCGCAGGATCGGCAAGGCGACGTCCAGGTTGTCCCTGTAGCCATCGTCGAACGTGATCGCGGCAATGTCTGCCTCGAGCGGGGCGGGATCGCGCAGCCGTTCGACGAGATCGACGAGTCGCATCACGCGAGCACGCTCGCGCAGCAGCCCCACTTGCGCCGCGAACAGCGCGGGTGGAACGCAGAGGCCGAGGTAATCGGACTCCTCGCTGACCCGGTGATACATGAGGACGATCGCCCGACGCGGTCCCGCGCGCAGCTGGCGGAGTCGCCACGCTACGGCCGGCAACCCCAAGACGGCCAGGCCGTCGGCAACTTGACGAACCGTACTCATGACCGTCTCGCACCCGCCTCAGGGGTGACGTGGTGTTCCATGCGCCGCCGCCCACAATACTCGTCGATCACCCGGAGTCGCGAGCTCGCCACGACACCCCAGTCGGACGCTCTGGCGCGGGCCTGTCGAGCGCCTCGCGCGCCGGGCTCGTGGGCGGTCGGCATGGCCGCACCAATCGCCGCCCGAAACTCTTCGGCCGTGTCGCAGCAGGTCACCACATCGGCGAACCCGGCCAGAGACGGCAGCGCGCTCGCCACCACGGGCTTGCCGGCGGCAAGGTACTGGTAGACCTTGAGAGGATTGATCCCGACGGTGGCTGCCGTTAGCCGGTACGGAATCAGACACACATCCAGTGCGGCGATGCAGTCGGGAAGCTCCTCCGCTGACACGCCCGGGACGCGATGGACGTTCGCCTGGGTGTCCAGTCGCGCGAGCGCACGGCTGGTGAGCGGACCCGCATCATACACGGGTCCAACGATGACGAAGTGATAGTCGGGACTGATGGCGCACAACGTCTTCCAGAAGATCCCAGTCAATCCGATCGTTGAGTTTCCCGACCAAGCCCGATCCGGGGGTGGGGAATCGACCCCAGACGTCCCTTCGCGTTGCCGCCATTGCAGCTGGCAAACGCTGCGCAATCCACTCCGTTGGTCGTCTCCACCACGTCCCGCCGGTACTGCGCGATCTGCTCGGCAAGCACACTCGACGTTGCCCACACCAAGTCGCACTCCTTCATCATGCTGCCGGTGCGCCCGGGCGATACGCTGGCCGCTTCGGGTCTTGGCGCGAGCGCGACATAGTCATCAACGACTTCATACACTACAATGTCGGCTCCGAAGTCCGCGCGAAGTGGGCAGAGAGATCGGGTCGCTGCAGGACCAGACGATCGTCTCGTCGCCCATCGCGCGGAGACGTCTCCAGCACCTGCCGTATGCCAAGCCACCGATTCATCGGAGCCGAGCGCCGAAAAGCGACTGCAGGGAATGGAAGTGGGCAGCGGGGCCTCCCAGATTCCGCGGGGATCGGGCCGCTGGCGTATGTCGTCGGCGATCGATCCAACGTGGACGCTGAGTGCCGGGAGGAGTCCGGATCGAGGTACACGACTGGCGCGCGCTCCGCATAGGCACGGTAGAGCGGTACGGCCCAATTCTCTCGATAGGGACAGATGCCTCTGGCAGACCAGGAGCAGCGACGGACGGGTCACGTTTCAACCGCGCTGGGACGAAGCGTTCGCCGACGCCATTGGGCGAGCAGCCGCTGAACCTGCTCGACGATCATGTTGAACTGTGTGGCGCCGATCACGCGCAACACGCACGCATAGGCGATGGCGCCCACCGCGGAGCCCACGACGAGACGCACCCACGCCGTCGCGGCGTCGCCCCCCGCGCTTGCCGGCACGATCTGCAGCACCGCGAGCACCGCGGCGCCCATGACGATCGCCGACAGGGCCGCGGGGAGAGGCGCCATCACGTAGCGGCGAATCGGCAGGGCGATGGCGGCTCGCAACGTGTACGCCTTCATCACGTACATCAGCGCGGCGGCCACGAGCACCGCACCGCTGACGCCCTCGATGCCGTACCGGGCCCCGAGAACGCTGCCCGCCGGGATCAGCAGCGCGTAGATCGACTCGGTGGCGACTTCGTACCGCAGCCTGCCGGATGCTTCGATGGCCGCGCCACCGAGCATGTGGAGCGAGTTCAACAGCCCCGCGATGCAGAGGAGACGAAAGGCCGGGACCATCCCGAGCCATTGCGGACCCAGCACCGCCAAGGTGAATTCCTCCGCCAGAACGCACAACCCGAGCAGGATCGGGAAAACAACCACGGCCACTCCCGCCGTCGCCTTGACGTACCAGTCGTGGAATCGAGGCTGGTCATCGCGCAGGCGGCAGAAGGCCGGGAAGCAGATGCTGTACAGCACCGCCACGAGGCGCGTCTGCGGCATCGTGCTGAAGTTGAAGGCGCGGGTGTAGAGACCGGTCGCTGTGGCGCCCAACAATTTGGCCACGATGAGGTTGTCCGAGTTGCGGCCGAGCTGGACGAACACGTTCTTGACCGTGAGCGTGCTTCCGTAGCCCAGCAACCGGCGCATTGAATCCCGGTCGAAACCCAGTCGGGGCGAATAGCGAGCAAAGAAGAGCGCGGCAAGGAGGGTCCACGCTCCGGCCACCAGCGGTGACCAGACGAGACTCCAGATGCCGTACCCGCTCGCGGCCAGGCCGATGCCCGTGATCGCGTACGATACGGTCGACGCACCATCGACGATCGCCAGTTGGCCGAAGCGCATCTCGCGCCGCAGAATGGCGACAGGCGTCGCCGAGAGGCCGGCCAGCAACACCTGCCCGGCCATGATCGGCATCGCGACATTGAGAATTGGCATGGCGAAGAAGCGCGCCGCCCACGGACTGATGGCGAACGCCAGCAGCGTGAGCACTACTCCGACCGCCGTCGACACCGTGAACGCGGCGTCGCAGTCCGACCGGGAGATCGTCCGCGCCTGAATCACGGCTCCGGCCATGCCGAGATTCCCCACGACGTAGGACAATTGAAGGAAGCTGCCCACGACGGCGACGATCCCGAAGTCCTGCGGCAGCAGGAGTCGGGCGAGCAGGATGCTCGTCGCCAACTCGCAGGCCTGCCGAATCATGTACGTGCCGCCGGTCAGCGCGAATCCGGACCGCACGCTGTCGCCGAGGCCTGGCGTCTGATCGGTTCCCGTGCCGGCTCCAGCGCCGGTGGTCTGCGTCATGACTTACGTTCTCAAATGATGTGGAGCGGCGTCGCGATCGACAGTGAACGGGCGAGCTGACGCGTCTGCGCCGCCCACATGGGTCACTTCGCCGCCGGAACGACGCGTTCGCGTGGTCGTGGAACACACCACTTGGGTTATCGGTCGAGGAATTGCGCCAGGTGCGCGGCGATGCGTTCCGCCGCGTGTCCGTCCCAGCCCGGCGGCACACTCCCCCGCTTCCACCTGCCGTCCAGCACGGCTTGGACCGCCGAGCGAATCCGCTCCCGATCCAACCCGACGACCAGGTTGGTCCCCACTTCCTGTGTCACCGGGCGCTCGGTGGACTCGCGCAAGGTCAGGCAGGGAATGCCGAGTGCCGTCGTCTCCTCCTGAATGCCGCCGGAGTCGGTGAGGATGACGGAGGCGTGCAGCATCAGTTCCAGAAACCTCAAATAGCTCTGCGGCGGCAGCGTATGGACCCCACTCGCTTCGAGCCGTCCCTCCAAGCCGAGGCTCTTCAGGTTCTTCAGGGTACGAGGATGGACGGGGAACAGGACGGGGATCGAGCGCGCCGTCTCTTCGAGAATGGCCACAACCCGAGCCAATGCCTCTGAGTTGTCGACGTTGGCCGGCCGATGCATCGTCGCGAGCGCGAAGCGTTCGCCGCGCATCCCGCTCGGCAGCGCCGGCGCCAGCCGCTCCGCACTCGCCCGATATCGAACCAGCGTATCGATCATGACGTTGCCCAGCTGGTGAATCGCGTGCGCGGGGAGTCCCTCACGCCCCAGGTTGGCCGTGGCGTCATCGCACGTGGTGTAGAGCACCTGGGACAGCGAGTCGGTCACGATGCGATTGATCTCTTCGGGCATCGAACGATCGAACGATCGCAGACCCGCTTCCACATGCGCGATGGGCACGCCGGCCTTGGCGGCGACGACGCTGCACGCGAGCGTCGAGTTCACGTCGCCGACCAGCACGATCGCACGCGGCCTCCGCCCTTCGATGAACTGTTCAAAGGCGACCATGATGCGGCCGGTCTGCTCCGCGTGACTGCCCGAGTTCGCGCCCAGATAGACGTCCGGCGTCGGAATCTCGAGCTCGTCGAAGAAGACCTGCGACATCTGGACGTCGTGATGCTGGCCGGTGTGGAGCAGCAGCTGCCGCAAGCGCCCACCGTCGCGGATCGCGCGGTGAAGAGGGGCGATCTTCACGAAGTTCGGCCGCGCCCCCGCGACGAGGAGCACGTCGATCTCGTGCGACTCTGCTCCGGTCGGAGCGGTGTGCGAGGGCATCTTATTCGTTCTCCGCTGCCACCGTCGCCGCGACCGGTGCGGCGGCACTCACCCTGGGACGAGCGTGCCCGTTCGTTCGAATGGCCAGTTGCGACAGCACCTTCTCGTACGCGCCGCGATAGTGCTCGCGAGAAAAGGTCCGCTCGGCGCTCGCCGCGATCGCCGCACGATCGCGCCATCGGTCCGCATGGACCGCGGCAACGACCTGGGATGCCTGCTGCCGCGGCGACTCGTCGAGTCGGATCAACACGCCGTGCCCGCTCCGAGCGATGTAGTCGCTCACGTCGCCGATCCCGTGCGTGGCCACCACCGGCAGACCGCAGACCTGATACTCGGCAAACTTCACCGGACAGGCGACGCGATTCACGGCGTCGTCCTCCCGCAGCAACAGCGCGGCATCGGCCGCGGCGAGAAAGTCTCCCACGCGCTCGAAGGGACAGCTCTCGACGGTCGCCCGCCCCTGGCTCACCAGGTCGCCAAAGCAGCGCGCGGCGCCCGCCCGATCCTGCGTGAGGAGGAGCAAGTGCGCGCTCGGCATCTGCGCGCAGACGGCCCGGATCAGCGCGGCCACCTGCTCGGGGATCTGCCACGCCTGGAGCGAGCCCGAGTACACGAACACGAACCGTTCCTGCAGACCGAGGGCTTGGCGGACTGAGTCGCGCATCGATTCGGGACGGACGAAATGAGCGCGGTTGACGCAACACGGGACGACGGTCGTGCGATCGGGCGACACCTTCGCCAGCGCACACAGCTTCGCACTCAGGGCCGTGCTCACCGTTAGGACGTGATCCGCCTCAGCCGTCGCGCGTCGCTGCAGCAGCTCGAGTCGCTTCGCCCGCCGCTCCCACCGGCGCTGCTGCGCCGGCGTCGCGACGCCGCGCATTCCCAGGCGCGCTTCCGCGGCTTCGTCCCCGCGCGCGTCGTACAGCACGGCTATCCTGTCGAGCTGACGCCGGGCCTCGACCGCGGCGCAGGCCGCGGGTGCCCCACGCGCGTGCACCAACACCCGACCGGTCTCGAACGATCGTGCCCTACGCGCCACATGATATCCCGCGAGTCGCAAGCCGAGGGGCGAGAGCGGCCCCGGCAGGTAGCGGAGCTCCAGCCGGGTGTCGAACCGACGCTCCAGATCGGCCAGTTTTCGCTTGAGTGAAGCGCCCGATTGGATCCCGGTCCGCACGCCCTCGAACAGCAGATACTCCAACGCCACTCCGATCGAACCGAGAAATCGTCCGAACTCGAGGACCTGAGATTCGAACACGCCGGCGTCCGGAGCCGAGAGACTTACGTGAATTCCCTTCACCATACTCAGAGACGCGCGCCTAGATTGATATTTCCGGTCACGGCATCTCGGGGGCGTTGCATGGAGTCGAGCCCTGGTGAACCCGGCGATACACCGTCTCGTACGACTCGACCATACGCGTCGCGGTGAAGCAACGCAGGAACTTCTGTCGTGCGGCGGCGGCAAGCCGTTGCCGCAGCGGCGCATCGGTGACCGCCTGCCGCAGCGCGTTGCTGAGCGCGGACACGTCACGCCGCGGCACGATGAGCGCCTCCGATCCGGGTGTCACGGCATCGACGATGCCGGGCGCGTCGGTCGCCACGACACAGCACCCGGCCGCCATGGCCTCGAGCAGGGCCATCGGCAGTCCTTCGAAATTGGACGCGAACGCCACGAGGTCGAAGATACCGATCAGGTCGGCGACGTCGCCGCGTGCGCCGGTGAAGTGGACCCTGGATTCAACCCCCTCGGCGCGCGACAGTTTCTCCAATGCGCCCCGAAGCGGACCGTCGCCCACAACGACCAGTGCGGCCCGTTCCGCACCCGAGCGCGTCAGTTCGGCGAATGCGCGGATCAGGGTGTCGAGGCCTTTCTGTTCCACCAACCGTCCGATGCTACCGATCACCAGCGCCCCTGGGTCGAGACCGACGCTCGCTTTGATGTCGACGATCGACCGGCCCTCCGCAGCGACATCGCCGCGCCATTCGATCCCGTTTGGAATGATCTCGATCGGACCCTCATGAAGCGCGTGCCAGGAACGAGCAACCGACTCCGTGCACGCAACGTTGTGCCGGCTGCGCGCGAGCAGCCACCGATAGCCGTTGCGCTGCAAGGCTGTCTGACCCTCGGGGCCGATGTGCAGCGTGAGCACCACGGGGACGTCCCCAGCCCATCGCGCCGCCAGATAGCCGTGCAAGCTGTCGCCGAAGAGATGGGCGTGCACCACATCGATCTTGTCGCGTCGCATCGCCGCGGCCAGCGCGATGACCCACAGCGGGTCGAGCTTCGGCAGACGACGCGGAAGGATCCGCACGACGCCCCCGGCGTCCTCGATCTCCTCTTGGAAGAGACCGCCGGTGGGCGAGTAGACCCAGTGCTGGAAACTCCCTCTGTCACAACTCGCGACAACGTGCTTGATGACCTTCTGTGCGCCGCCGAGATCGAGTCCATGTATGCAATGACCGACCCTGATCACGCTGCCTCTCGCCGCCGCCGGCACGACGCGCGCGCCGTTTCGTGTCTCGCCGGCGAGCACCGGTGCCGCCATCCGCGAGCGCCGTGCCTCGGCCGCCACGGACATGAAGTCGAGCGGAACGGCAGCGCGATCCGATGCCGCGCGCGACGGCTCTGCCATGTCACCGCACCTAGTGGATCGCACACTGCCCCCTCGTCACGCGACGCTGTGACGTTTCGTCCTTTGCACCAGCCATCAATCCGCACGTTCCATCGCCTTCTGCTGCAATGGCTTCCAACTTGCTTGCTCCCGAGCACATGCTAGCGTCACGCTCACCGACTTCGGCGAGTACCACCTGGGCACCGCCCGGGGACTTGCCGCAGCGGCACGCGAGGGGGCGTTCGTTATGAACCATTGCCATCATCGGCTGTTGAATGCCTCCGGGTTCGCAAGCCTACCGTTTGCCGTCCTGTTGTTGCTGCCGCTCCCCGTCCTTGGAAGCACATACTATGTGGACGGAGCATGCCAGAGCAGCGGATCGGGCACGTCACTCGCGTGCGGCGCAACCGGTCCGTTCAGAACGGTCAATGAAGGCATCACCGCGATGTCGGCCGGCGACACCCTCAACATCCGTGGGGCTCACGGCGCCTTTGACGGCGTGTATCGCGAGCACGTCAGCGTGTGGGGAACCAACACCGATGCGTACGCGGGCAAAGCGCTCGCCTGCACCTCGGCGAATCCCTGTGTCGTGCAGGGCTGTCCCGCCAGCGCCTGTGGCAGCGACGAGACGCCGGAGATCAGCGGCCTTGTCCGACGCACCGACTGGACGGATGCGGGCGGCGGCGTCTACTGGCGGGCGATGGAGCAGGTCCCGTCCAGCCAGAGCTTCACCGGCATCGAGAACCCACCGGACGACTACACACCCTCTATCGTATACGAGGGCGACGCCCAGACGCCGATGCAGTACATCAGCTCGACGACGCCGACGGACGGACGGTGGTCGTATCAGAGCTCGACCCATCGCATCTACATCAACCCGACCGGCAGTGTGAATCCGAACGGCACCTACAAAGTGTGGGTGCCGGATCGTCGCGGCCTGCTCACGATCTCGGGCGGCATCTACGGGTGTCCCGCCGGCACCTGCCCCGACAGCGGGTACATCACGTTTCGCCGTCTCCTGCTCAACGGCTCGCGCTGGATGGGCGTCGTTGCATCCGACATCCAGGACAGCTCGAGGACGCTTCAGGGATTCGTGCTGGACCGCGTGACCGTCCGCCGCGTGGCCCGCATGGCCATCGTGACGAGCTACACGGGCAACATGACGCTGTCGAACATCCTCATCGACACCGTCGGGCGCGGCATCGCTTCGGACACGGGCGGCACGTTCGGCATCCGCATCTATCACGCGTTCGGCGGAACGTTGGCCAACATTACCACTCAGCACATGGGACAAGCCGGCGCGTCGCCAGGCCTGCCCTGCCAGTGGTGCGATGCTCCGTGGAACGATGCCACCGGGAACCCCGTGAGCAATCTCGGGCACGCCATCGACCTCAAGCAATCCTACAATGTGACCGTGACCAATCACACGTGCAGCGATGTCAGCACGCGTTGTTTTCAGTTTGACGTCTCGCACGACTGCACGCTGGACGGGTTCTCGTACCAGAGAGCGCGCTATGGCATTCACATCCGCGAGTACACCCCCGACACTGCCGGGTGCGGAGGCGCGTGCCCGCTGACGCGGACCTACAACAACATCATCCGCAACGGCCGGATCGAGGACGCGGGATTCAACGATTCCGGTGCCATCTGGGGAGACGTGCTCTCACCGACTTCGGGGTCGGAGTTTGGATACAAGATATACAATTCGTTCATCTCGCACTCGTCGCGTGCGGCCATCCTCGTGGACTCGGCCGACAAGGTCTCGCTGTGGAACAACACGATCGCCTTCGATCGGGGCGATCTTGGATATTCCGGCATGCCGGCGACACCGGCCAACGGCATCGAGATCGTGGGGACGGTCACCAATCTGAATGTCCGGAACAACATCATCGCGAACATGAACGGAGCGGGAACCGCGGCGATCGTGGTGAGCGCTGCGACGACCAGCCGCGCGCCGTCCATCGACTACACGCTCTACTCGGGCAACACGACGATGTTGAAATGGGGCGCATCCGCCCTCAACACGCTGGCCACTATTCGCAGCAGCGCGGCAGCCGAGACCCATGGGCTGAGCGCTGGTCCGCTCTTCGTGAACACGAGCGTTGCACCGCCCGACCTGCACATCCAGAGCACCAGCCCGGCGAAGGACGCCGCCGTGGACCTGAGCAGCTCGTTCACCGCGGACATCGACGGCGACTCGCGGGCCCAGGGGATCGCGTGGGACATCGGCGCGGACGAGTACCGGAGTACCGGGACGTCGCTCGCAGCGCCGACGTTGATCGAGGCAGTCCCCGTCGTACCGTGAGGGACGGGGCCGGCAGCCTTGGAACTGCGCCGGCGTTGGCGGGGCCGAATCACTGCGACCCGGGGGTGAGCGCGGCGGCCGATGCCACGACACTGAGCACGGTCTTGACCTGACAGACCGACAGCGCCTGCTCGGCGGCCCGCATCCACGGCACCGGCCAACGGCGTGCGCGATCGCCCAGAAACCGGTACGGCCGCAGGCCTTCGTGTACCTGCAACACCTGGAAGCCGCCGTCCTTCAGGAGGCGCGTGAGGCTCGGACGATTGAAGTAGAAGAGATGAGAGTCGTCCATCGTCGATCCGCGCCGGATCCGCTCGCGGATGTCGCGTAGGTTCGGCACCTCGATCAGGATCACCCCGCCCGGAGCGAGGTGGGCACGCACATCGGCGAGCGTCTGCCGAGGATCCAACAGGTGCTCGAAAACCTGTGAGGACGTGATCACGTCGAACCGCCGCCCATCGAGCGCCTGGTCACCGACAAGCCCCTGGTGGATGGGAATTCCCAGGTTGTCGCGGACGTGCTGTGCCAGGTCGCGGCTCAGTTCGAGGCCCATCACATCGAAACCGGCCGCCCGCGCCTCGACCAGCAGCCCGCCGGCACCGCACCCGAGATCCAGCAGCCTCCGGCCCCCGCCAAGCGGCAGCAGCCGATTGATGACCTGCATCATGAACCAGTAGTGCACCTGGCTCTTGCGATCGAGCTTCTTGGCTTCGGCCGAGTATCCGAACTCCGCGTACCGATCCAAACGGTACGCGGCCGGCAGTCGCGGATTCCGCAGTACGACGCCGCAGCCGTCGCAACGCTCGTAGCGAATGAATTCGCCGGGGTTGAACCGCGACGGGACGCGGCAGTAGTGCCGCAACTCGGCCCCCGTGCAGATCGGACACGCGTGCAGATACTCGAGAGTCGATGCCTGCACCCCGGCCGCGCGGTGGACCTCCATTCCCGTCTCGATCTGGCGTGCCGCGGCATCAGAGCGCCCCGCATGGAGCACCCGATCGACAACCGAGGGATGGGTGAGCGGCGTGTTCATCGGCACGAGAAATCGTCGGCAGCGCGAGATCTCTACCGGTGGGAAAGGTCCGCAGGCACCATGCGGGTGCGCGCGTGAGAGATGCCTCTCGTCTCGATGGCCCCTTCTGCGTCGGGGTCTGCCGAGACCCCGAGGACGTGACAGTAGAAGGCCTCGGTGGAGCGAGCGACATCGTCCCAATCGGGCTGCGCGTGTGCGTGTCCGGCGGCGCGGTCACGATACCATTGGGCGAGACTCGGCATGTCGACGATGGTCTGAAGGCAGTTCTGCAACCCCGCAGCATCGCCCGGCGTGAACGTCAGGGCCGCGTTGCCAACGACCTCCACGTTCTCGGGAATGTTCGTGGTGACGATGCATGCGCCATAGCTCAGCGCTTCGAGCAGCCCGACCGACAGACCTTCCATCGCCGACGGCAGGACGTACGCGTAACAGCTGCTGTACAGGGCAGCCATCGTGGCGCGATCGACGCTGCCCAGGAATTTGACGTTCCCGCCGGCCGCCGACCGCAGCTGCTCGATGTAGCCGTTCGAGTAGCTGCTGCCTCCGGCGATCGCCAACGTCATCCGATCACCGAACGGTCGCATCGCCTCGATCAGCGTGTGGACGCCCTTCTCGGGAGAGAGACGGCCGGCGAACAGGATGAACCCGCGGGGCGACAACCCGAGCTCGGCGATGCGCTCCGGCCTCCCCGGCACGCCCTCGACGACGGCGTTGGGGATGCACGTCGGCGTTCGTCCGTGCTCCTTGAGGTAGTGCTCCTGCAAGGTGCGCGACACCACCACGGTCGCCGTCGGACAGCGCGCCGACGCCCACTCGCCGAACTTGAGGAAGCCGCGGGCGAACCCGCCCCACTTCGCCCGCTGCCAGTCCAGACCGCGCACGGAAAGCACCGTCTTGCGGCCGAAGAGTCGCGGCACCAGGGCGAAGGGGGCCGAGCCGATCGCGTGATACTGGATGACGTCGTATCCCTGCCCCAGCGCGTACGCGGTCGACAGCAGGCTGTGCGAGAAGGTGTCGAGGTGCTTGCTCCGGATCGACGGGACGCGGCGCACCTGGATGCCGCGGTAGCTGGAGACGTCGGGCGTGAAGTAGGTCCGGCAGTAGGCGGTCACGTCGTGACCGCGCTGCGCCAAGCGCGACCCCACCTCTTCGTAGTAGGTCTCGATGCCGCTGTAGGTTCCGCCGACGCCACGGGCGCCGATGAACGCGATCCTCAGTTTCCGCCCAGTCATTGTCCTGCTCCTGCAACCCTGAGCCGAATCGTCGCGGTCCCGCGCACCGTCTGCGCTGCGGGCGCTGGAGCCGGCAGGAACGCGCTCGCGCGTCTCGCCAGCATCGCGGTCGCCGCGGTCAGCAACCACAGGGCGTTCATCGCGAACGGCAGACGGAACGTCTCGTCGACCAGGTTGTGGATGATGATGCCGATGATCGCCGCCGACAGCGCGAGGCCCACCTGGCGCTGCCACTCATCTCGGCCGCGCCGAAAGGCGTGAACGCCGTTCCCGATCCCCAGCAGCGCCAGGCCGGTGAGCGCGATCAGGGAGGGGAAGCCGCTGATGAGGGCGACGCCGAGATAGCCGTTGTGCGGGGTCGGACACTCTTCGAACGTGGGGTCGACGTCCGTGCCGGTCCCCAACCAGAAGTTGTCCGTGGCGATCCGCCAGAAGTGTGGCCACCGTTCCTGCATGCGCCACTGCATGTTCGCTTCCTCCATACCCTCGCTCGCCGTGAGGATGTGCTTCACGGTCGGCCGCTCGAAGACGTCCGGCTTCGCGGCAATCACCAGAAGCCCGAGGGCCCCTCCCGCCAGAGCGAACCGAAGTGCCTTCGACCGTCCCTGCCGACTGAGGAAGAGCTGGCCGAAGAACCAGGCGAGGCCTCCCAGCACCGCCACGAACGCTCCGCGCGAGCCGGCAAAGAGAAATCCACGCCCGATCAGGAGAATGCTCGCGGCGTAGAATCGCCACGACCATCGGCCTCGCGTGTACAGCGCCGCGCTCACCGCCAGGATGAACGGGGTGATGAGGGCTCCACCGAGAATGTTCTTCGTTACGAACGGGCCGGTGGCCTCGTCCCCCGAAAAGCCCTGCCGGAAGGCCATGAAGGCACACGCGCCGCCGATCGCAACGATGGCGATCATGGCGTGCTCGAGCTTGCGCCGGTCGTCGATCAGCCAGACGGCAAGCGGGAAGAAGAGAATCGGCCGCCAGCAATACCGGTAGAGTTGATAGGCGGCGGCGACCGGACTGGTCAGGTGCTCCTGGTTCAGCGGTGCCGCGAGGTATGCCGCGGACTGCAATACGCCCAACGCGATCCAGAGGCCGGCATAGGGCAGCTTGCGTCGGCGCGCCTGACGGAGCATCCCCGGATGCACGACGAGCAGGCTCAGCGCGATGCCCGCAAGCATCAGGTCGACGATGTCGATATGCACGCTGGCGATCTGCCACCCGGCTGGATAGAGGACCGTTGCCAAGGTCAGCAGCAGCATCGCGTACGGCGGCACCTGGATCGCCAGCACGACGATGAGCGGCAGAAACACCGCCAGCAGGCCCAGTGAGTACTCAGACGGCATGATGCACACGTCCGCGATGGTCGTCGTCTGACGCCGACACGGCCCCTGCACGCACACCGAGCATCTGCGCGACCGCCGCGACGACCGTGTCCTCGGCGATGTCCTCCAGACAGAAGCGCCGCTCGCGACTGCAGGTGATCGGTGCGCCGGCGTAGCACGGCCGACACGGCACGTTCGGAGCGGTCAGGAGCGTCGCCGGCCCGACCGGGGCATTCTTGACGGTGTCCGTCGGCCCGAAGATCGCCACCACCGGAACGCCACGCGCGGCCGCTACGTGCATGAGGCCCGAATCGTTACTGAGGAAGGCCTGGCACTGACCGATCAGCGCGGACACCTCTTCGAGCCTGTCGGCGCGCACGACCTGGAGTGCGGATTCCGCCGACATCGAATCCCCGACTCAGCTCGGCCTCGTCCGGACCCACGAAGACGGCGACGTCGGCCCACCCTTCGCCGACGACGCGCCGTGCCACCGACGCGAAGCGTTCGACCGGCCAGCGCTTCAACGGGTTCGCTCGATCGCATCCCGGGTGGATGCCCAGCAGCGGCCGGCGGACGCCCAGTCCGCGCGCCGTGAAGAGCGCCTGGGCCGCGCGGCTGGCCTCGGCCGACCCTCGCACCGCGACTGCCCGCTCGAGGCGTTGGCCGGTGAACTCGAGCAGTCGCAGATGGCGATCGAGCTCGGAGCCCCCCTGATCGAGGAGCGTCACCGTGTTCAGCACGCCGCGCGTCGGGGTCTCGGCGAAGGCGATGCGATACCGGCACCCGGCGAGCGCCAGGGCCAAGGACGTCAGCAGCGTCGCCGAGAAGAAGGTGGCGAGACCGAGATCGAAGTGCCGCGGACGCAATACCTGCCGCGCGAACGCGAGCAGGGCGCGCCGATCGCCAGACGGATCGAAGAACAGGAGCTCGTCGACCAGTTCAGGTCCGAGCAGTGACTCGGCCGTCGGGCACGACGGCATGGCCAGCGAGATGCTCGCCTGGGGGTAAGAGAGGCGCAGGTTTCGCAGCAGGCCGGACAGCAGCACGGTGTTGCCGATCCCCCGCACCTCGTGGAGGACCAGTATCTTCCGCAGCGGCTCCTGGCGGAGCTGCGCCGCGCGCCGGCGGCGCCGCGGTGCCCACACGTTGAAGCCGATGCGGCACGCCGCATCGGTCAGTGTGCGCCAGTGGGTGCTCAGGGTACTCATCGATCGCGACGACCTGCGACCCGCCGCTCAACGAAGCGAGAATGCGGAGGGCTCGATAGGCACGCGTGTCTCCACGCTGACGTTCTGTGTCCCGCTCTTCATGCGCCGCGCTGCAGCTGCGTGACGCTGTCGCGGATCGCGGAGGCGACGTGCGCGACGTGCGCCTGGCGGTAGAATTCGTTCCACGGCAGGACGACGACGCGTTCGAGGCCGCGCACCGTGCCCGGATAGTCGCGTGCGTCGTACACGATGGGTCGACCGTCGGCCTGCTCGCGGCAGGAGAACGGGCGCTGGCTCTTGCCGAACGTCTTGCGCTCGGTGAAGACCTGGCACTCGAAGGCGGGCTTCTGGATGTACCGCGGCACGCAGAAGACGCCGGCGGCCTTGAGCTTCGCGCCGAGCGCGTCGGCGCCGCCGGGGATGACCTCGGGATCGACGATGAGGGGGTACTTCCAGAAGACGTGCGTACAGCCGGGCAGCGGCGTCGGCAGCGTCAGGCCCGCCAGATCCGACAGCCGTGCGGTGAGCTCCGCCGCCGTGCGCTGGCGGCGCTCGACGACGCCGTCGAGCTTGCCGAGCTGGGCGCGCGCGACGGCGCCCTGCAGGTCGGTCATGCGGTAGTTGAGCGCCAGGAAGTAGTGGTCCGGATTCGGATCGCCGTAGCCCCAGGCCTTGTCGCTGAACAGCGTCATCCAGCGCGCGTGCGCGGGATCGGCGGTGATGACGATACCGCCCTCCCCCGTCGTCATGTGCTTGCCCTGTTGCAGACTGAAGCAGCCGATCGCGCCGATGGTGCCGATCAGCCGGCCGTCCTGCGTGGCGAGGAAGGCCTGGGCGGCGTCCTCGATGACCGGAATGTCGCCGGCCACCGCCTTGATACCGGCGACGTCACAGGGGTTGCCGAACAGATGGGTGGCGATGATCGCGCGCGTGCGCGGCGTGATGCGCTCGGCGACGCTCGCAGGGGTGACGTTGAGGCTCACCGGGTCGACGTCGGCGAAGATCGGAATCGCCTGCTGGTAGAGAATCGGCGCGATGGCGCCCATGTCGGTGACCGAGGTGGTGATGATCTCGTCGCCGGGCTCGGGATCGATGGCGGCAATGGCGGTATGTACCGCGGCCGTACCGGAGGTGACGGCGCGCGCGTGCGGGATGCCGAAGCGCGCTGCGAAGGCGCGCTCGAAACCCTTGACCTGTGTGCCCTTGGTGCAGTTGAGCGTGCCGGAGTCGATCACCTCGCGCAGCAGCGCCATCTCTTCGTCGCCGAAGTCGCGTCCGGTGTGGTCGGCGTCGCTGGGCAGAGCGATCGGCGCCGCGGATTTCAGTGCGGGTGCATTCACGGTTGATCCTCCAGGACCGATAGGGTCGGAATTCTCGAATGAATCATGCGGCGGCGCGGGCGCCGCCGCGGGCAACGAGGTCGGTGTGCAGTGCCGCGGCGGTCTCGCGCGCCAGCGCGACATTGGTGTTCCAGGCCGTCACGCGCGGATAGGCCTGCGCGGTGGTGCAGAGATACAGGCGCGAATCGCCGACGCGTGGCGCCGGACGCTGGCGGAGATAGCCGACGCTCCAGACCGGTTCGACGTGCGGGGCGCGGAAGACGTGGACGCCCTCGATGTCGGCCGGCGTGAATCCCGGGTACAGGGCGCACAGGCCGTCCGCCGCTTGGCGGCGCACCAGGTCGTCGGGCCGAGCGTAGATCTCGGAGTCGGCGTCGCAGTAGTTCATCAGGTAGATGAGGTGGCGCCCGCCGACCCACTCGGGCGGAATGACGTGCGTCGTCTCGACCACGCCCTGGAACGGGAAGCGCGGATCGACGACGATGGTCCAGTAGAACCGCTCGAGGCGCCGACGCGAAAGGACGACCGCGTTGACGACCCCCTGGTAGTTCAGCGCCGGCAACGGCACGGCGGGCGCCAGCGGCCCGCGCGCGATGCGCGCCAGCAGCGGCAGCGGCAACGTCGAGATCACGGCGTCGTAGCGCGTGCGCGCGCCGCCGCTCTCCACGTCGATCCCGCCCGCGTGTTCCTCGATCGCGGTCACCGGACTGTGCAGGCGCACCGTGCCGCCGCTGCGGACGATCGCTTCGCTCAGCACCTGGCTGAGGTACTGGTAGCCGCCGCGCAGGTAGCCCTTCACTTCCTGACTGCCGTTCTTCTCGCGGGTGAGGGTGTTCCACACCCAGTAGGCCGGAACCTGCGCGTAGCGGTCGCCGAACTTGGCGCGGAGCAGCGGCATCCAGATCTGCGCGAACACGCGCGGGCCGAAGATGCGCCGCAACCACACGTCCACCGGCTGGTCGTCGAGCGGCAGGCCGTCGCGCACGCCGCGGGTGACGTACGCCGCGCCGAGGCCGGTGCGCAGGCGGTCGACCATGGGCAGGGCGCCGAAACGCAGCACGTCGAGCGGCGTGTTGAAGCCGTAGAGATGGCCGCCGAGGTAGAACCCCATGCCGGTCTCGCTCCAGACCAGTCGCTCGCGCAGGCCGAGCTCGTCGATCAGGGCGCGGAGATCCGCATCGGTGTCGAGCATGACGTGATACCAGCGATCGAGGGCGACCCCGTCGTGCTCGAAATGTGTGGCCAGGCCGCCCAACCGGTCGGACGCCTCGAGCACGATCGGACGCAATCCCTGGCGGGCGAGAAAGTAGGCGCTGGCGAGTCCGGAAATTCCGCCGCCGATGATGGCGATCTCAGGCTGCATGCGACGAATCCTGTTGAACGCTGGCCGGGGTGCCGAGCGTCATGCTGCAGACGCCGCCGGGCGCGAGGACCGGCAACGCAATGGTGTGGGTGACGTCGGTGCGCTCGACCAGCAGCACGGCGCCCTGGACGGGAGCGGCGCCACGATTGAGGACCCGCACGGCGTCGCCGTCGACGACGAGATCGATCGCCTCGCGCGCGCGCCACCAGTCCACCACCTCGCCGACCCCCGTCCACCAGGTGTCCGGGTGGCGCAGCTGCGCGGTGACGACACCCAAGTGGGCCTCACGGCGCGCCGCGTCGTCGGGACCGAAGACGCCCGCATGGACCAGCGCGACGTACAACCCGCCGCTGGCGCGGACGAAGGCGGCCTTGCGCTCCACCGTTTCGGCGAGCGCGGAGGGGGTGGCGCCGGCGAACAGCGGCTGGATGCAGTCCGGTGCGGTGAGCGGCAACTCGAGGCAGCGACTCGCGCGCCAGCCGTTCGCGGTCTCGAGCAACGGGCGATACGGAAGGTTCAGCCGCACGCCGCGGCCGTAGTGGGCGACGTTCTCGCGATCGACGTCCGGATACGACGAGTCGTAGACGAAGCCGGCTTCGTCGAGCGCCCGGTCGAGATCGGGCGAGCGGTCGAGCCGCGGGCTGCGATACCCCGCGATGGGGCGGCCGAACTGGCGCGCCAACTGGGCGCGCGCACGCGTCACGGCGCGCCCGACCCGGCGCCGCCCACGCACCGGCTCGCCGCGATGGTGGAGTCCGTGGCAGTAGACCTCGTGGGCGGCGACGGCGCCCAGCCGCTCGTCGCGCAGGTGGCGGGCGCCTGCCGAGGCGACGACGCCGAAGGCAGCCGGCACTCGCTCGCCGTCGCGAGCGAGCAGGCGCGACAGCCCTTCGGTGTACGCGTATTCGCTGGGCTCCAGGTCGTGCGTGAGAACTGCTGCCGACGCGCGGCCCGCCGGCCAACGCGCCAGGCGCACGACGCGCCCCGCGGCACGCGTGATGAGCGCGCGCATCAGCTCGAGCATCAACCAGCCGGTCGCGTCGATCGGATAGGCGGAGGCGCGCTCGCCGAGCGCCTGCAGGCGGCGCTCGAGGCTGCGGTAGGCGCCGGCCTGCAGCCTCTCGCGCACGCGGCGCGGCGTCGCGTAGTACGCGCGCTCAGCCATCGACCGCAGCCAACCGCGCACGGCACCGCCGCCGCCAACGCGGGGCGCATAGCGCTCGGTGAGCAGGTGGGCGAAGGCGCTGCCGAGGTCGAGCGCGACCCACAGGCAGGCATCGCGGCGCACCACGGCCGGCAGGGACACGGCACCCTGGTCCGTCATCATCCACGCCAGCAGCTCGCCACGGGCTGGTTCCGCGACGCGGCAGAAGGGCGCCCGCGGCAGGCGCAGCGTCGAGGTGCCGAACTCGTGCGCCTGGCGGAACAGGCCGGCCGGCCAGACCGCCTCGCTGAGGGGAAGTGCCACCGGGCCCTCACTCACCCGCGCGCGGCGGGCATCCAGGAGGCGCGCCGCGCAGGCCGTCCCGCCGTGCAGGATCAGGGCGCGTTGCGCGGCGAGCGTCTCGCAGTCCGCCGGCGACAGTCCATCACCGACCGCCACCAGCAGCGCTTGATCGTGCGCCGAGAGCCGGCCGATGCGGCGGTACGGGATGCGCTCGATGTCGAGCATCGCACCCAGCCCGAGGGCCGCGTAGTCGTCGTGAGCGAACAGCGAGAGCATCAGGCCGTCCTGCCGTTCCCCTCGACGGCGCCGGTCGCGAACCAGGCGCGCGGCGCCGAGGGCGCGAACGTCTGCCGGCAGCGCGCGCACATCCGCTGGCTCGCGTCGCCGTCGTCGTCCGCCAGGCGAACGCCGCAGACACAGACGTAGCCCTGAAGGCGGGCCGGGTTACCGTACACGAGCCCGTGTGCCGGAACGTCTTTGGCCACCACCGCGCCCATGCCGACCATGGCGTAGGCGCCGATCTCGAGACCGGGTCCGATGCGCGCGCCCGCCCCGATGGTGGCGCCGGTGCGCACCACGGTCGTCAGCGTCTCCTCGGTGGGATCCGATCCGGCCAGCTCGCCGGTCCTGGGGTCGAAGGCGCGCGGATAGCGGTCGTTGGTGAAGATGACCCCGGCCGCGATCATCACGCGGTCCTCGATCGTCACACCGGTGCACACGTAGACTTGCGCGTTGATCTTCACCCGGTCGCCGATGCGCACGCCGTAGGCGACATAGGTCTTCTCACCGATGATGCACTGCTGGCCGATCGTCGCGGGCCCGCGCAGGTGGACGTTGTCCCACACCGCGCTGCCGGCGCCGATCTCGACGCCGGGCTCCACGATGGCGGTCGGATGGATGCGAGCGGGCGTCATGCGTGGAGCACGCTCACTGCGCGGCGACCTCGCGGTGCAGATCGTCAACGGCCGGCGTCGAGTGCGACACCAGATCCATCTCGCGCGGCCCCTGAATCGCGACCCACTCCGTGGAACCGGACTCGAGCGAGCGATAGGCCGCGTCGACGGCGGCCGTCACCTGCAGACACTCGGAGGCGCTGATCCACGGCGCCGCGCCGCTGCCGATCGCGCCGACGAAGGCGCGCTGCATCGCCTGGTGCGCGGCGAGCTTGTCGTACGCGCCGCCGATCACGCGTTCCGGCGAACCGGGCCGGCGCAGCACCGCCCCTTTCCACCCCACTTCGGCCGAGGCCCGGGATCCGTGCACGACCAGGTAGCTCTCGCGCGCCGCCGGCAGGCTCCAGCTCACGTCGATCTTGCCGACCACCCCGTCGCCCGCCCACACCTGGAGGGTGGCGGAGTCCTCGACCTCGATCGCCTGCAGGCGACGCAGGCGGGTGGCGTGCACGCGCCGGATGTTGCCGAACAGGTACGAGACGATGTCGAGCGCGTGGCAGCCGTTGTCGACGATCACGCCGCCGCCGGACAGCGCCGGCTGCACGTTCCAACGCTCGCGCATGTCGACCGGACTGCAGAAGCTGATCTCGAACGAGACCGGCTCGCCCATCTCACCGGAGGCCAACAGGGCGGCGAGGAGCTGCACTTCGGGAACGTGGCGGAACTTGCTCGCCACCAGCATCGTGCGCCGCGTCCGGTTGGCGGCTTGCAGCATGGTCAGCGCGTCCCAGGTGGTGAGCGCCAACGGCTTCTCGCACAGGACGTGCACGCCCTCCGTCAGACATCGCCGGCTCGTCGCCGCGTGGTCAGACGGCGGCGTACAGACGATCACGCCGTCCAGCGCCGGCCCGCCGAGCAGCCCGTCGAGCGTCTCGAAGGCCGGCACGCCCGCCTCCACGGCGCGCTGGCGCGCCGCCGGGCTTGGGTCGCACACGGCGGCGACCTGCACGCCCGGCAGCGTGCGGAGCGCGTCGAGGTGCGTCTGCCCGGCGCGGCCGAGCCCGATGATGCCGATGTGAGTCGTGTGATCGTATCCCCGTGTGGACATCAGTCCTCCTCCTGTTCTGCCGACTAGCGCCCGAGCGCGAGCCGCGCCTGGCGACTTCCCACCGCCAGCGTGGTCAAGGTGATCAGATGGGCATGGGCGAGCACCGCGTCGGTGACCCGCAACTTCGACTCTCCGAAGCGCCGCTGTTCGAGCGCCATCGGCACCTCGCGCACCACGTACCCCTGCATCACCGCCTTGAGGAATAATTCAGCGACCGCCGAGAAGCCGTCGCCGCGAAAGGCGACCTGCTGCAGCAACTCGCGTCGGTAGGCGCGGAACAGGCAGGTGAAGGTGTGGACGTCCTGCCCGATGAGCTGCTTGTAAATCCCCGACACCCGGCGGCTGAGCAGCAGCCGCAGCCGGCTGCCCTGCGCCGACACGCCCAGCGACGGGTGCCACGCCGAGGCGGTGGCGAGGTCCGCGCCCTGCTCGATCAGCGCGACCAGCTCCGGCAGCCGCTCGGGCGGATAGGTACAGTCGCTGTCGATCGTGCAGACGATCGGCGATTGGACGTGCGCGAAGGCGGTGCGCAGCGACGCGCCGAGACCGCGGTTCTCGTGGTGGCGCATCACCGCGACCAGCGGCTCGTCGCGCTCGGCGCGCAACAGGGTCGAGAACGTGTCGTCGGTGCTGCCGTCGTCGACGAAGAGGATGCCCCAGCCGCGACCGGCGCCCTCGCGCAGCGTGCGCAGCCGCGCCAGCAGGGTCGGCAGGCCGTCGGCCTCGTTGAAGCACGGCACCACGACGGTGACCGGCGGGGCGGGTTCGAGTCTGGTCATCAGTGCGCTCCCTGCCCGCTGAGGACCGCTGGGATGGTGCGGGCGAGAATCCGCAGATCGAGTCCCAGCGACCAGTTGTCGATGTACTGCATGTCGAGACGGATCCACTCGTCGAACTCCGGCTCGCGGCTCTCCACCTGCCAGAGGCAGGTGATGCCCGGCTTCACGCTGAAGCGACGACGGTGCCAGCGCACGTCGATCCGATCGACGTCGCGCACCGGCAGCGGGCGCGGTCCCACCAGGCTCATCTCGCCGTGCAGGACGTTGAGGAGCTGCGGCAGCTCGTCGATGCTCATGCGGCGCAGCCAGCGCCCGACGCGGGTGACGCGCGGGTCATTGGCAATCTTGAACACCGGACCGTGCGCCTCGTTGTACGGCTCGAGCGCGGCCTGTCGCGCCTCGGCGTCGATCACCATCGTGCGGAACTTGCACACCCGGAAGCGTCGGCGGTTCTGCCCGACGCGCTCCTGGAAAAACAGGATGGGCCCCCGAGAGTCGAGCTTGATGGCGAGGGCGGCCAGGAGCAGCACCGGCAGGAGCATCACCAGGGCGACGGCCGCGACCCCCACGTCGATGGCGCGCTTGACCAGCAGGCGCGGGGTGTCGCCCGGTCCGGTGAGCACGGTGATGATGGGCTGGCCGTCGAGCTGGTCGATGCGGGCGCGCGCCCAGAGCAGCGCCGCGATCTGCGCCGCCAGGCGGACGGTGATGCCCTGCTCCTCGCACAGCGCGACGATGCGCTGGATGAGGGCGTGCGCGGTGTCCATCGGCAGCGCCACGAACACCTCGTCGATCTGACCGCCGTCGGCCAGGACCCCGACCAGCTGCAGGGCCTCTTCCGGACTGACCGCGCCGCCGCCCGTCCCGCTGTCGATGACGGCGACGACGTTGTATCCGAAGTCATGCCGACGGGCGATGTGCGCGGTCATTTCGAGCGCCTGCTCGCCGGTGCCGACGACGACGACATTGCGCAGGTTGCGACCGGCCAGGCGCAGCCGCCGGCCGACGGCGCGCAGCAGGCGCCGCTCGGCGGCCAGGCCGACGAAGGCCAGCAGCGCGAAGGCCAAGACGAACGGCGGCTTGACGTGGCTGACTCGCTCGAGCGGGATGAGCACGATCAGCGGCACGACCGCGAGGCCGACCGCCACGGCGATGTCGCGCACTTCGCGCGACGCCGCCGACAATCGGTACGACTCATACAGTCCGGCGCTGCGCAGAACGCCATGCCAGAGCGCGAGATACGCGAGCAGCGCGAAGAGGTTGCGGACCGACACACGCAGCTCGAGCACGTTCTGCCAGTCGGCCAGCGTCAGGGCCCGGGCGGCGGTCGCCATGGCGACCACGTAGGCGACCGAGACGACGGCCAGGTCGGTGACCGTCAACAGCATGAGGAGCGCGCGGCGATTCGGGTTCATGACGATACCCTCGTGGGTCACCCGTCGCGGAGGTGGCGGCGCTGCCAGGGAGGCAGCTGCCGTGGATCGAACTGCATGACGATGCCGAGGGTGCGGCAGCCGACGGCGACGGCGCGCTCGGCGGCTGCGCGCAACGCGTCGCGATTCGTCTCGAGCGCCCGGACGACGATCAGCAGGCCGTCGCAGCCGCAGGCGAGGAGCGCCGGCTCGAGCGACCCGGCCAGGGCGCCGCCGTCAATGAGCGTCAGATCGGCCTGCGCCACATCCGCGAGCCAGCCGCGCACATCGTCGGCGCTGGCGTGGCTGCGCAGGTCGAGGGGCAGGATGTTGCCGGTGATGCGATCGCTGTCGCCCGCGTCCGGCCGAACGCGCAGCAGCGGCAGGCTGGCGGAGGTGACCACCTCGGCGAGACACACGCGCTGGCCGAGGCGTCGCACGTACGCCGCCAGGCCGTCGATGATCACACGCGCGGAGCCGTCCGCGTCCGGGCTCGCAAAGACCAACGAGCGGGTCGGATCGCCGTTGGCCGTCGCGCGCAGGCTGTCGTAGAGGGCGGCGAATTGGGTCCCGGGCTCGCCAATGGTCGCTGGAGCCACCGCCGCCGCTGGACGATCGGTCACGCCGGGTAGCACGCTCACGGTGGCGCCATCGCGCGGACCTCTCGGCCTGGACGCCGACGCCGCCCGCTCGAGTTTCGTCAGGACGCGGAGGTATTCGCTCATGGCAGGTCTTCCTTCTCGCTTGCCCGGTTGTCCGGTCCGTCGTCGGGAAAGTGCAGCACGTCGCCGGCCAGGATGTGATCCAGGTCGACGATCTGGGGGTTGGCGTTCTGGATGCGCCGGAGGATGTCCGAGTCGTCTTGGCCGTAGACGCGCCGGGCGAGCGCGGCGAGCGTCTGTCCCGATCGCACGCGCACGATCCGTTCATGGACGGCACCGGAATCGTTCTGGAGCGCGCTCGGTGACAGCGAGTCGTCCGCGGCGCGCTCGGTGGTCGCGACGGCCGCCGCCGCGTGAACCGCCGGCGCATTCGGCGCAACCACCGTCGCGGGATCGGCGGCCGGTGCAGCGGCGACCGCGGGGTTGCCATCGCCGCTCGCGGAGGTCACTGCGGCCGCGGCGTCGCGGATGGAGGCGTCCGCAACCGAAGGCTTCTCGTCGGGCACGGCAGCACCGTCGGCGACCGCGTCGGCAGGCGCGACCGGCGCCGCAACCGCGACCGGCGGCGCAACCGCAACGGCCGGCTGTTCCGGTACGGGAGCGGTCAGGGGGGCGGGCGCGGACACGGGCGCGGAGTGCCACCCACTCACCGTCAGCCATCCGCCGATCAGCGCGGCGATGGCCGCCGCCGCGATGATGAGGCCGCGCCGCGACGCGGTCGCGCCCCCCAACACCGCCTCGGGCGAGAGGTCGGGCAGCTCCATCAGGGCCGCGCGCGCTTCCACGGCGGCCTGCGCACTGGACGCCGTCACCTGCGCCTCGCCGCGCCCGTAGGCGAACAGGAGCGCATTGTGAAAGAGGATGTTGATTCGGCGCGGCACCCCTTGGGCCCACCGGAGAAGCAGATCACGCGCCGCCGGCTCGAAGAGCCGGTTGGTCCCGCCGACGCACAGCAGGCGATAGTCGACATAGGCGCGGCTCTCCAGCGCGCCAAGCGGCGTCAACCGGCAGTGGACGGCGACACGCTCCGTCAGTGCGCGCAGCGCGTGCGTGCGCAAACGCGCCTCGAGCTCCGGCTGCCCGACGAGCACGATCTGCAACAACTTCTCGGTGAAGGTCTCGAAGTTGGTCAGCAGGCGCAGCTGCTCGAAATCGTCGTCGGTGAGGTGCTGGGCTTCGTCGACGATCAGCAGCGCCGTGCGGCCGTGACTGGCGCATTCGCGCAGCATCGTGTTGAGCGTGGCGAGCGAGTCGAAGCGCGAGGCACTGGGACTGGTGACGCCGAAGTCGGCCAGCGCGAGGCGCAGCAGGCCCTCGAAGCCGAGGCCGGTACTCGACACGAACGCGGTGCGCATCCCGTCGCCGATCGTGCGCAGGAGCGAGTACACCAGGGTGGTCTTGCCGGTCCCCACTTCGCCGCTCAGCACCACCACACCGTTGCGCCCGGTCACGCCGAGCGTCAGCGCCGCGAGCGCCTCGGCGTGTGCTGGGCTCAGGTAGAGGAAGTCCGGGTCCGGCGTCAGCGAGAACGGCTCGGCGGTGAGTTTGAAGTGATCCAGATACAGGTCGAACGAAGAGGCGAGCACTTTGCGTCTGACTCCGCTCCTGCCGTCGGCATTCCGGTGAAGTGTGATTGGGCTTTTCATGACTGCGGGAGCGGACGTGTGAGGGCTCCTCAGGAGGCGATGTGGGCGATCACCGGCAGCCCGGTGATCTTGGTGGCGTCCGCCGCCCCCTTCACGGAAGGGTCGAACCGGTCGCGGAGGTAGGCCAACCCGAATCCGGCGGCCAGGCTCAGCAGCGTTCCGGCGATGAAGGTCATCGCCGCTCGCGACGGAAGCGGTGCGGACGGCACCTCCGCCGGTTCGACGATGGCCACGTTGACGATGCGCGACTGGTCGAGCGCGGCGGAGAAACGCGCTTGTTCCTCCTTCTTCTGGTAGTTCAGGAACGCCGTTCGCGCCGTCGCGGCTTCTTGGTCGAGGCGTTCGAACTCGGGTCCGATCTCGTCGAGATGCGCCACGATCGCCCGACTCGTCGTGAGCTGCGCCCGCAGCGCCTCGATGCGCGCCGTCAGGGCCGCGACCTGGGCTCCCGTCTGGGTGAGCTCCGTCGCCAGCGCCTGGTAGGCCGGGTTGGCGCCCGCGCCCGCGGCGTTGCGCTCGCTCGCCAGCAAAGCCTCGGCGTCGGCGATCTGACGATCGATGTCGCGCACCTTGATGCTGGTGGGCGCGAATTGCGCCAGCAGTTGGCTGCGCTGCAGCTGCAGATCCAGGAGCCGCGAGCGGACCAACCCGCGCCCATCGTTCCCCCCTGCTCCTGCGGCCGGCGGTGCGGTCACTTCCTTCGGCAGCTCGCGGACGGCCTTCGTGAGGAACTCCGCCCGGGCTCGATTCTCCGCCAGCTCGCGATCCGCCGTCGCCATGGCGGTCTCGAGCTCGTGCAGTTGCTCGGCCTGTGCGGCGCGGGCGGTGGGCACCGAATCGACCCCTTCGCGCTCGCCAAACTCCTGCAGCGCACCTTCCGCGGCACGCAACCGCTCGCTCAGCAGCTCGCGTTGGCTGCCCATGAACTCGAGTGCCTGTTCCTGGCGGAACATGCGCGTGTGACGATCGACGTGCTGCGAGACCAGCGCATTGACGAACTCGGCGGCGCGGACCGGATCGGATGATTCGTACGCCACCTCGATCAGGTTGGTGCGCGGAACCACTGTGACCTGGGTGAAGTCGGCCACCTTACGGACCCGCCGCTCGAGTGGGCTGAGCGGGGTGACGCCGTGCGCGCGCTCGTAGAGCTCGGCCAGACCGTCGAGCGGATGGCGCACGCCGTCGATGATGTCCGCCAACGAGGAGCCGGCCGGGGCTTCGTCCTGGTTCGGCCGACTCCCGTCCGTCCCGTCGCTTTTCTCCAGCACGGCTCGGATCGCGCTCGGACTACTCAGGATCGCCGCCTCGGAGTTGAGATCCTGGTCCGTGAATCGCTCGCCGGAGCTCGAGTCGCTCGGGTCGGGCGACAGCTTGATGCGCCCGCGATCGGCGGTCACCATTATCTTTGCCGCCGCCCGGTAGGTTGGGCTCGGCAACAGCGCCAGCAACGACGACAACACCGCCCCGACCACGGCGACCGCGGCGACGATGCGCCAGCGCCGGTGTGCGATCGTCAGCAGGTCCGCCCAGTCGATGCGGAGCCCGCCGTCGTCGGTGGCTGACGCGCCGGTCTGATCCTCTTGAACTTCGATTCTTGCCATCAATCGCTCACTTGCCTCGGCTTGCCGTCGCCCAACCCATTCAAAAGACCGGAATGGAAAGGGGGATCGTCGGCAGATTGTTCGAGATGTATTGCTTCACCCAGAGATTGACGTCGGCGATCTTCGAGCGGGGGACATACGCGAGGTCGAAGGGCTGCAGCGGGACGTCCTCGCTTGCCTCGAGACCGCCGATGATCGGCCGCACGTCGATGGCGTGGCCGGTCAACTGTCCCGCCGCATCCCGACGGATGAGGACCACCTGGCTGAGGTGCGCCGTCTCGAGAAAGCCGCCCGCTTGCTGCACGGCTTGCACCAGGGTCAGATTCGCCGTGAGAGGGATCGCCCCGGGCGTCTTGACCTCGCCGCCTATGAAGACCTGCGCGCCAAGCTCGCGCACCAGCACCACCACACGCGGCGTCGCCAGCTCGCCCAGGTAGGCGCGCGCGATCTGCGCCTGCAGGGTCCCTGGCTCGACGCCGGCGGCCTGGACCTCGCCGATCAGCTGCAAGGAGATCTTGCCGTCCGGGCGGACGATCACTTCCTCGTTGAGATCCGGGTTCTGGTAGAACTTGACGCCCAGGTGGTCGCCGATCTGGATGGTGTAGGGGACCGGAGCGATCGGCGCGGCGGCGGAGCGCTCTGCCGCCGGCAGCGGATCCGTGGTGACCCTGTAGTAACACCCGCAGAGCGCGCTGAGCCCGACACAGAGCGTCAGCCAGCCAATCAGTGCACGCACCCAGCGCAGGAGGATTCGGTCCGTCATGTCACGCCTGCCGCACCCAGCGTTCCGGCAACTCGACGGGGGTTTCCGCGCGTAGGATCTGCAGCAGGACTCGCACTCGGTCGTGGGCCGGCAGCCGGCGCTCGACGGTTGCCGTCAGGCCGGCAAACGGTCCGTGCACGATCCGCACCTGTCCGCTGCCGTAGTCCGGCGCGCCGCAGCGGATGACCCCATCCGCTCCCTCGCGCGACCGGAGTAGCTCGATCGCCTCGTCGCCGATCGCGGCGGCGCATCCGCCGAAGCTGACGAACCCCCTCACCCCCGGCGTCCACGACGCCCGGGCGCTCAGGTCGGCTCCCATGCGCACGAACAGATAGCCCGGGAAGAGCGGAGCAATCGCGCTCCCGATTGCGGGGCGCGGCCACTGCTCGATGCGTGGCAGATAGGTTTCGATGCCGCGCTGGCCGAGTCCCAGTGCCGCCGCACGTTCCCGGTGGCGATTGGTCTGCAGCACATACCAGGGGTCGTGCATAGCTCCGCCCGACGATGCCGCATCGTCATCCGCGCTTTTCATGTCCGTCGTCTCGTTGTGTTCGTTCATCGCCCACCACCTCAGCCGCCGCCGCTCGTTCCTTTTTCGAGCGTGCGACCCGGCGCCCGCGCCGGCCCGAATGCGCTCCGCTACGTCGCGCGCATCGTCATGCTCGTTCCGACCGCGACCTTCTCGGCGCGACCGCCGATGTCGGCGGCCGGCGCCGCCGCGCCGGCCTGATCGCGCTCGACGCCGTCGTCGACGGGAACCGCCACGCCGCCCCCGTCCGCCAAGGCGGCGAGCGCCGGCAGTGGGACGGCTACCGTCAAGAACCCCTCGTCCCTGATCAGCACACCAGCGCGAATCAGATCCTGAACATGCCTGGTCACGATCGGCCGTGAGGCCCCGATGAGCGAGGCGAGATCGCCGTGCGACAGCCGCAGGCCGATCCGGCAGCCGTGCGGACCCTGCTCGCCAAAGCGCTCGGCGATCTGTCCGATGATGGACACCAGGCGTTGGCGTACGTTCATCGTCAGGTACGCGAGCATTCGGCTCGACAGATCCATCCATTGCCGACGGCCTCGCTCGAGCACCTCGATCACCTGCACCGCGGTGAGCCGACTCAGCTCCTCGATCATGCGCGCCGTCGGCAGAATCGCCACGCTGCAGCGAGACATCGCCCTGGCGGTAAAAACCTGCTCGGGGAGTACCGCCGGCGGCACCGGGTATGGCGCGAACACGCCCAGCATCGCCCCGCCCTCCGCGATGGAGACCAGCAGCGCGCCACCACTTCCGTGCCCGAACTCGATCCGCGCTCGGCCGTCCAACAGGATGTAGGCAAGATCGGCCGTCTCCCCCGCCGTGAACACCGTGCTGCGCCGATCGTACCGAACGACGTGCGCACCCCGCGCCAGCTGGGCAGCGGTTGGACGCGGCCAACCTAATTTCTCAAGGGCTGTAGCGAGGGCGGCTTGTTTGGTTGGCATCGGTTTGTCTGCACATGCGGGCGCCCCGCGAGCGCCGAGCTCTGGTCGGGAATTGCGGTAACTCCGCACCAAATTCCCGATCAGAAATGGCGTCGCAACGACGGCCGCAAATTACGTGTACTATGCTGCGTAACGTGCTCCGGAGCAGTAAAGCAACACCGGAACTTCCCTTAGTCGCCTAGGGGAGTTCCTGTACGCATTTTTCCATAACCCCTGATAATACAGGGCATTAAGCCCCAGATTTCGGGTCTGGGTTTTGTGGTTTTTAAGAATTCGTTGCCGGAACAGTCGGTGCGGTGATTGGGCCCAGAAGCTGTGGAGAAATCAGCGTTCGAGGATCCCCGACCTGGCTGGCGTGACGCGACCTGAAAATCGGTGCTGCGGCGCAACGATATCGTCAGCTCGGGAGGCCTGACGGTCAGGAGGTATGGGTGGATGGATCGGGGTCGAATGGCGACCGACTCCCCAGTTCCACGGCGCCCTTCTGTAGGCCCGATGGCCCCTTCGAGGGCGGCGGCGACCAGTGGCGAATGTTTGCTCTGCATACACGAGAGCCCCGCAGAGCACCCCGGCCGGCTGCATCAATCGACTCGGAAACCGTGCTTTTGAGTCGAAAGCCGACCGCGATGGCGCTTCTGCCGCGGACACGCGAATTCTTTGTGGGGTTATTGGTATCTTGCCGTGCGAAAGATAATCAACCGCAAATTTCACTGTTTGCCCAGCGGAAAACGTTTTGCGGCGCCCTTGGTTCAAGAACTCGAGATCGGAACCATAAACTGAAAGCAGTGGCCACAAAGGTGCTTTTCTTACCAAATCGGCCGCGAAACGATCAGAATCGAGGACATACAGCTACCGGCGATGCGCCTCGCTTCTCCTGTGGATAAGGGAGGGGCACTGTTCGCCAATCGAGTTGAAAGAGTTGAAGCGCCTCGGTGCGATCTGCTCGATCTTGAAGGCCACCCGTTGTAGCGAAGGCACATGTTGCCTACCGATTCCTGCATCTTCTGTCGCATCGTCGCGGGTGAGTTGTCCTGCTATCGGGTCTACGAAGACGAGCACACGCTGGTTTTCATGGACATCTTTCCGGTCGCCGACGGTCACGCGCTGGTGATCACCAAGCAACACGCCGCGACCATCTTCGAGGCGGATGAGGATGCGCTGACGGCGGTCGCGGCGACGGCGCGGCGGGTGGCCCATGCCATCCGCTTATGAGTGACAATCCGGTAGGAGGGCCAGCTCACCACGCGCGCGCGGTTAGCGGTCGAGGAATTGAGCCAGATGCGCGGCGATGCGTTCCGCCGCATGTCCGTCCCAGCCCTCCGGAACGCTACCCAGCTTCCACCTGCCGTCCAGCACCGCCTGGACCGCTGCGCGAATCCGGTCCCGATCCAAGCCGACAACCAGGTTGGTCCCCAGGTCCTGTGTCACCGGGCGCTCGGTGGACTCGCGCAGGGTCAGGCAGGGAATGCCGAGCGCGGTGGTCTCCTCCTGGATGCCGCCGGAGTCGGTGAGAATGATGGAGGCGTGGAGCATCAGCGCCAGAAATCTCAGATAGCTCAGCGGCGGCAGTGCCTGGACCCCACTCGCTTCGAGCCGCGTCGCCAAGCCCAGGCTCTTCAGGTTCTTCAGGGTGCGCGGATGGATGGGGAACACGACGGGGATCGAGCGCGCGGTCTCCTCGAGAATCGCCACCACCTGAGCCAATGCCTCCGAGTTGTCGACGTTGGCCGGCCGGTGCATCGTCGCCAGCGCGTAGCGTTGACCGCGCAGACCGATCGCCAACTCCAGCGCTAGCCTCTCGGCACGCGCGCGATATCGAACCAGGGTATCGATCATGACGTTGCCGAGCTGGTGGATGGCGTGAGCGGGGAGGCCCTCTCGGCCTAGGTTGGCCGTCGCGTCGTCGCAGGTGGTGTAGAGGACCGTGGACAGCGAATCGGTCACGATGCGATTGATCTCCTCGGGCATCGAGCGGTCGAACGACCGAAGACCCGCTTCCACGTGGGCGATGGGCACCCCGACTTTGGCTGCGACGACGCTGCACGCGAGCGTCGAGTTCACGTCGCCGACCAGCACCACGGCACGCGGTCTCCGCACTTCGATGAACTGTTCAAACGCGACCATGATGCGTCCCGTCTGTTCCGCGTGACTACCCGAGTTCGCGCCCAGATAGACGTCCGGCATTGGAATCTCGAGATCCTCGAAGAACACCTGCGACATCTGGACGTCGTGATGCTGCCCCGTGTGCAGCAGGAGCTGCCGCAGGCGCCCGCTTTCGCGGATGGCACGGTGCAGCGGGGCGATCTTGACGAAGTTCGGTCTCGCCGCGGCGACGAGGAGCACGTCGATGTCTTCGCCCACCATCCGATCGTACCAATCAGCAGAGTGCCCGGGGAAGAGGCCGCCAGTCGCGAGTTGAAGGAGTTGAGCCACCCCACGCGGCTCGATACTGACGGGCGGCCGTTGTAGCGAAGGCACATGTCGCCTACCGATTCCTGCATCTTCTGTCGCATCGTCGCGGGTGAGTTGTCCTGCTATCGGGTCTACGAAGACGAGCACACGCTGGTTTTCATGGACATCTTTCCGGTCGCCGACGGTCACGCGCTGGTGATCACCAAGCAGCACGCCGCGACCATCTTCGAGGCGGACGAGGACGCGCTGACGGCGGTCGCGGCGACGGCGCGGCGGGTGGCCCATGCCATCCGCTCAGTGCTGGCGCCGGACGGGCTGATGGTCTTCCAACTCAATGGCGCCGCTGCGATGCAGACGGTGTTCCACTACCACATGCATCTGCTGCCCCGGCGCGAGGGCGAGTCGCTGGCCCTGCACACCCGCGTGCCGGGCGATCCTGCACGGCTGGCGGAGGTCGCTCGGTTGCTCGCGGAAGCTCTTGCGTAGGGAGCGCTGGCCTCCAGCGCTCCGGCGCGCGGCAGCGCGCCGCGAGCGCGCCCAACCGCCCGCTGCGCGGACGGCTACGGGCCTGGAGGCCCGCGCTCCTACGCGTGCGTTGAGTTAGCCCGGATCCTGCTCGGAGCCGGCGGCGACGCGCACGAGGCCGCGGTAGGCCTGCGCCGGCGTGCTGCCTTCGTGCACGACGCGGTACACCTCGCGGGCGATCGGCATCTCGACGCCGTATTTCTCCGCCAACTCCATGACCACGCGCGAGGTTTTCACGCCCTCGGCGACCATGTGCATCTCGGCGCAGATCTCGTCGATCGTAGCGGCCCTTGCCGAGTTGCTCGCCGACATAGCGGTTGCGACTCTGCTTGCTCATACAGGTCGCGACCAGGTCGCCCATGCCGGCCAGGCCGGCGAAGGTCTGCAGCTGGCCGCCCATGGCGACGCCCAGACGGGTGAGTTCGGCCAGGCCGCGGGTGATGACCGCCGCCTTGGTGTTGTCGCCGACGCCGAGGCCGTCGCCCATGCCGGCGGCGATGGCGATGACGTTCTTGAGCGCCCCACCGATCTTCGCAGCCGATGACGTCCTGGTTGGTGTAGACGCGGAAGATGCGCGACTTGAACACGCGCTGCAGCTCGCAGACGATCGTCTCGTCGTCCATCGCGACGACGCTGGCCGCCGCGAACCCGGCCATGATCTCGCGCGCCAGATTCGGGCCGCTGAGCACACCGGCCGGATGACCGGGAAACACCTCGCCGATGACCTGGGTCATGCGCAGCAGCGTGCCCTGCTCGAGCCCCTTCGACAGGCTGATGATCGGCACCCAGGCCCGCATGTAGGGCCGGGCCTGCTCGAGCATGGCGCGGAAGCCGTGCGACGGAACGCCCATCACCAACACGTCGGCGGCGCGCACCGCCTCCTCCATCGACGCCGTGGCGCGCAGGTCACGGCTGAGCCGCGAGGTGCCGAGATAGTGCGAATTGGTGCGCCGGGTGTTGATCTCCTCGGCGATCTCCGGGTTGCGCGCCCAGAGCACGGTCGGGCAGTTGTGGGCGGCGATCGTGGCGACGGTGGTGCCCCATGATCCCGCGCCGATGACGGCGACGGTCAGACGCATGGCCGCTCAGCCCTCACACGAGCCCCAGCCGTTCGAGCGCCTGCTGACGGGTGCGCTTGAAGTCCGCCTTGCCGGAGGGGCTGCGGTAGACCTCGTCGACCTGCACGACGTGCTTGGGCGCCTTGTACGCCGCGAGATGGTCCTTCACGAATCCCTTCAGCGCCTCGCCATCGAGCCGCGCCGGGCGCCGACACCACGGCGGTGATCGCCTCGCCGAAGCGCTCGTCCGGCACGCCGACGACGACGCAATCCGCACGCCCGGGAAGCGCTTCACGACCTCCTCGACCTCCTCCGGGAAGACCTTCTCCCCGCCGGTGTTGATGCACACCGAGCCGCGGCCGAGCAGCGCTCAACGTGCGGCCGTCGTCGTTCACCACCGCCCAGTCGCCAGGCACCGAGAAGCGGCCGTGCAGCGTCTCGACGAAGGTGCGCGCGCTCTTCTCCGGGTCCTTGTAGTACCCAACCGGCTGCGGGCCGCCGACGCCGACCAGGCCTTTCACGCCCGGCTCCGCGTCGACCAGCCGCAGCTCCTCGTCGAACAGGCGCGTCGTGTCGGACAACTGGAAGGTGCCGGTCTGCACGACGCCCGCCGCGGTGGTGATCGACAGCCCCATGCCGACGGCTTCCGAAGAGCTGAAGGAGTCGATCAGCATGAGCTGCGGCGCGCGCCGCGAGGAACGCGGCCTTGGTTTCCTGGCTCCACATCACTCCCGACGATGAGATGATGGTCAGCGACGAGAGGTCATACGGCGGCGTCGCCTCTTTCAACGCGCGGATCATCGGCTTGGCGAAGGAGTCGCCGACGATGGTGATCGCTGGTCGCCCGCTCGCGCTGGACCACCTGCCAGAGCTCGTGCGGCATCGAAGCGCTTCGGATTGTCGAGCATGACCACCGTGCCGCCCGCCGAGCCAGGCGATGACGCCGGTGAACCAGCCGGTGCCGTGCATGAGCGGCGGCCCGATGAGGGCGCGCATGGGGATCGGCGGGTTGGCGACGCATGGCGCGCAGCGCGTCGAGCGTGTCGGGCGGCGGCATGAGTCCGCCGCCGGCGAGGCGCAGATAGAGATCGCGCCTGGCGCCACATCACGCCCTTCGGCATGCCGGTCGTGCCGCCGGTGTACAGGAAGAGATGATCGTCGGGGGAGCGCGTCACCGCCGGCGCCGGCCGGTCCTGCTCGGCGACCGTGTCGTAGAGCGCGGCGTTGACGCAGGCCGTCGAGCGACGGCGTCGAGCCGTCGCCGATGACCAGCACCCCGCGCAGCTGTGGCAGCTGGCCGGCGACCGCCCGCAGCACGGGCACGAACTCCGCGTGCACGACGACGATCTCGGCGTCGGCGTTGTCGAGGAGATAGCGCAGCTCCTCCTCGCGGTAGCGGTAGTTGACGTTCACCGGCACCAACGCCGCCTTCATCGCCGCGTACACGCCCTCCATGTAGGCGGGGTGGTTGTACGTGTAGATGGCGACCTTGCCCTGGCGCGACGCGCCGCAGCCGATCATCCAGGCAGCGAGGTTGCGCGCCCGCCGCTCGAGCTCCGCCCAGGTCCGACGCTGCGAGCCCTGGACCAGTGCCTCTTGCGCGGCGCAGGTCTCCGCCACCGCGTCGAGCGCGTCGGCGAGGTTGAATCCGCTCATGCCGGCTCCATCGGCGGCGCCGCGTTCCCACCGGCGGCGCGGAACGCGGCGCGCGCGGCGAGGCTGGCGCGCACGTCGTAGATGTCCTCCTCGCGGCACCACAGGCCGTCGCGGTATTTGAGGTACGACACGGTCGGGAAGGCGATCGGCGGCCCCGTGGCATCCCTGGGATTCGGGTAGGCGTTGTCGATGCAGAAGCAGACCTGGTCGCCGTCGATGAGCTGCCAGGTCACCGGCGGGAAATACATGTCGGGCACGCCCGCCATCACGGTGGTGATCCAGGTGCGGATCGCCTCGCGCCCGTGGAACGTCCCGTACTGGGCCTCGATGTAGACCGCGTCCTCCGTGAAGAGGTTGGCCCAGGCGTTCCAGTCGCGGCTGTAGGCGCCGACGTGCAGGTAGTGCTTGAACGCCGCCTCGACCTCGGCCCGGCTCGGCATCGCCATCGACTCGTTCCCCCAGTTGGGCGATTCCTAGGCCGGATCGCCGCCAAGGGTCAACGCGATCGCGCCCCGTCCATGGCGAGCACGGGTGCCGAGCGATACGTGCCGGTTGCACGCGGCTCGCGTCCGGGTAGGACAGGACGATGGCGGGTACCATCTTCAGCGTCGGACATTCGAACACGAGCCTGGAGGCATTCTTCGACCGGCTCGCGCCACAGGCGATCGCCGCCCTGGCCGATGTACGCGCCTACCCGGCCTCACGTCGTCACCCGCACTTCGGGCGCGAGTCGCTGGCGGCCGCGTGCGCGGCCCGCGGCCTCGCCTACTCCTGGATCCCCGGGCTCGGCGGGCGCCGGCGGGGCATCGCAGACTCTCCCCACCTCGCGTGGCGCGAGCCGGGGTTCCGCGCCTACGCCGACTACATGGACACACCGCCATTCCACGCCGCGCTGACGGAACTGGAGGCAATGGCCACCGAGATGCCCACCGCCTTCCTATGCGCCGAGGCGCTGTGGTGGCAGTGTCACCGCCGCCTGATCGCCGACGCGCTGCTGATCGCCGGCTGGGAAGTCCTCCACGTGGTCGGAGACGGACGCCTCGATGCGCACGCGCTGCCCGCCTTCGCGCGCGTCGCCGGCCCACGGCTCATCTATGATCGCGGCGTGACGCCGCCGCTGCCAGTGGCCGGACCACGCGGGAGTCCGTCGGACGGCTGACGTGCTGCCCCTCGGGTATTACGGCCAACGTCACCTCGTCGGGACGTCCGCACGTCGGCACCCGATCGGAGACTGGGGACCGCCTCGTCGCTCAGTTCGCGGGGAGCACGGTCCCGGGAACGTCGAGCTCTCCACCGTAAGCGACGATTCCCTGATTCAGGCTGGTGGTCAGCTCGCCGCCGACCGCCCAGAACCCACCATTGGGATCGATCCAGGCGCCGTGCAGGTCGAGACCAGTGGCAATGGCCGGATCCTGAAGACGCCAACCGAATTCGTCGCGCAACGCCACCGCGCCGGCGACGCCGACCGCGACGCCGGTGCCGTCGGGAGCCAGAAAGACGCCGTTCATCGATGGCGCGAGCTGCGGCGCCTGGTTCTCGAACGTACCGCCGACCGACTCGAGTATCGCGCCGTCGGTGACGCCGCCGGTGGCGGCAACGTCGCTCGCGTTACCGTGGATCGTGAACAACGGCAGATTGGCAGGTTCGGTGCCGTCGAGGTCAATCGGCACCGTGGCCCAGTTCACGCCGTCGAAGTGCAGGATCGTGGCGTTGCGACCGACGACGTAGACGTCCGTCGGGCTCCGTCCCCACACCTTGTAGAGCGCCGGCGCACCGCTCGGGAACAGACTCGCGAGTCCGGGATCGGCCGACCACGTGCTGCCGTTGTAGCGCCACAGCACCCCGCCGGTGTCCGGGTGGGTCAGATCGCCGCCGACGGCCCAGATATGGGTGGCATCCGCGCCCCAGACGCCGAACAGCGTCGGCGTCGTGCTCGGCGTGGTCTGCACTGCGAACATTTCGCTCGACGGCGTGAAGCGCAGGATCACGCCACCCTCGCCGGCCAGGTAGAAGTCGCCGTCTATCGGCGTGACGCTGATCCACCACAGCGTGCTGGTCGCGCCGGGGTGCAGCCGGCGCCAGCTCTGCCCGTCGAAATACAGCATGAGCGGGCCGGTTCCGTCGTTCGCGTCGGCACCGACCGCGTAGACGTCCGCCGCCGAGGTGCCGCTGATCGACAGCAGCGCGCCGGGCAGATTTTGCAGCACGAGATCGACCTGCGGACGCGGCGACGGCGACAGCGTCGGCGTCGGGGTGCCGAGCGCGCCGCCCGTCGGCGACGGCGTCGGCGTCGCCACCTCGGCCGTCGCGCTGGCCAAAGGCGTCGCGGTCCGGGTCGGTCCGGCGGTGACGGTCGCGACCGGTGCCCAGTACGTGCGCGCCTTGTCGTACACGTTGGCGCCGATCGCCGAGCCCATGCGACGGCCGCCGAAGTCGTCGGCCACGATGTGGATGCCGCCCCAGATGCGCGATTGACCCGCCTGGTCGGCGGCGTCGTAGTAGGTCGCCCACTGCAGCTCGACGTCGGTCGACGGACCGCGCTCGAACTTGAGGAAGTGATTCGCGGGCGCGAGATCGCGACCGATGCCGCCCGGGAAATACGGCGACCCGGTGAGCCGCGCCAACACCTCCGCGGCGGCACGGCTGAAGGTGCTGTGGCCAGAGATGTAGCCGGCGAAGGCCGGTGTGACGAAGGTGTCCTTCTGGTACGGCACCCACGTCTCGGCGCGGATCCAGCCGCGGCCGCTGTGCTGCGTGGTCGGGTCCGCCGGCGCGCCCGGCCAGGTGTTGACGGCGACCTCGCCGACAAACTCGGCCAGGTCGGCGTGCCGTTCGCCCGGGGCGCTCGACTCGGGCGTGATCACTTCGACGAGGTCCGGAATCAACGGCAGCCCTTCGGGATCGTACGAGGGACCGTTGGGATCCGACGACTGTCCGAGCCCGCCCATGTAACGGATCATCGAGATCGGCCGCGTCGAGTCGTACACCCGCTTGGTTCCCCAGCACCCGACCGCCGCGTCGTGCACCGCCGCGTTGACGGCGAGGTAGGCCTTCACGTCCCACTCGAGATCGTCCACGACCGGGCCGCTGCCGCCGATGCGCTTCACGGTGAACGGGCTGTCGGCGACCTGGTTCGCGATCACGTTCCAGTGTCCCGGCGGCGTCTCGGAGTTGGGACCGTCGGCCCAGAACTCGGCAATGACGCGGCGGAAGTCGCCGCGCTTGACGATCTCGGGCGCATACGGCTGACCGGTCACCGGATTGCGCGAATAGCCGCCGCCGTCGTTGGTGCCGAGCGGGTTGTTGCCGAACGTGGCGGGCGAGATGTCCATCTCGGCGCCGTCGTCCGGGGTCAGCTCGCCCGAGGCGCGGATGACATCGACCGCGGCCTGCTTGAACGCGGCGTCGGTATCGGGATCGCGCAGGCGCGGCGGCGGCCCCGGCACGAGCGCGTCGAAGTCGGCGGCGAACGAGAGCACACGCGCCCATTGAGGCGCGACGTACACCTGGACTTTGCCGGGAATGGGAATGCCGTTCTGGCTGACCTGATGGTCCAGGGCGAGCGGCTGCCAGCGGTTCGGGTCGAGCATCGTGGTGCCGGGCAGCGCGACGATGAGCGGGTCGTTGACCGGCGAATAGGTGGGGTCGGCGTAGTTGCCGGCCTCGTTCGATCCATCGGCGAGGCCATACGCGATGACGGCCGCGGCGATCCGGTTGCCGAGCGCTGCCGGGCTGTCGCCGTCGGTCGTGGTGATGCTCGGGTCGTAGCCGAGCGTCGTCATGCGCGCGCTGAACGCCGCCAGCGACGTCGCGGCGTTGGGCGAGATCCGATAGCGCTCGTTCAGGATCCGGTAGGCGGCGTAGCTGATCGCTTCGTTCCGATCGGCGTCGGGGCTGTCCGAGCTCGGCTTCTCGGTGGTGAGGTAGCCGACGGCAATGGGATCGTACGCGGCCCAGGCGTCCCACATCGCCACCGAGAGATGGAAGAGGTTGCGTGCATGGATCGGCGGACGCGGCAGGTCGATGCGGATTGCGGCCAACGCCTCCTCGTCCCATTGGCGGGCGACGGAGAACGGCCGAGCGGTCGGCGAGGCGGAGGGCGTCGCGGTTTCCGTCGCCGTCGGTGTCGTCGTCGCCGTGAGCGTCGGCGGCACCGTGGCGCTCGGCGACGGCGTGAGCGTGAGCGTCGGTAGCGCGCTGGCGGTGTCCGTCGGCGCGGCGGTCGCCGGTGCGGTCGCAGTGTCGATCGCGGTCGGCGTCGCGCTGGCGCTGTGGGTCGGGACGGGAGTGGCGCTGCTCGTCGGAGGAGCGGTCGCGGGAACGGTCGCCGTCGCCGCGACGGTCGTCGGGAGCGGCGTGGCGGTGTTCGTCGAACGCACGGTAGCGGAGCTCGTCGCCACCGCCGTGGGAGTCCGGGTCCGGGTTCCGGACCCGCCGCTCGAGCCGCACGCGGCGAGCAGCGCCACCATCGCCACAGGGCCCAGCGACCGCGCCCCCCTCATCCAGCATCCTCGCATCAGGTCCTCGCTTCCCGCAGAGGAGAGCCTGTCTGTTGGAACGAGTTGCTGCAAGGGCGAGCACCTGTTTCCGCTGAGGCGATGCGGATTCATCCACGACGCCCTCGTAGCCGCGGCACCTGTGGCCGCCGGCGGTGCGCGGCACCGCCCCGGGGCGGTTGCGGCGCGGCGCTACATTCTCCGCCCGACCGCCCATCCCGGCCGCGCGGGAGCGCGGCCCGCGGGCAAGGGTCCCGCAGCTACAGCGCATCCTGCATCGCGGGGTTCCGGGGTATCCGGATGGAGGGCTCCCGCAGCGCGGGCAGAGGCGGTGACTGCCGGCGGTCGATCGGGACAGGCCGCGCGGGAGCGCGGCCCTCCAGTCGGTGATTGTGAGGCATGGGTCGGGAAACGTCGTGGTTCACAAATCCGTTCGGTGATACGGAAGGCGCCGGGACGGACGGCAGGCATGTCGAGGAAGCTCTTGCTGATCGCAGGCCTGCTCCTGGCCGGATCACGCGTGGTTGCTCAGCCGTGCCCGTGTCCCAGGTACGACCTCGAGGCGATCGTGAACCAGGCCGACGTCATCTTCGTCGGGAAGGTTCTGAGCGCGACGACCGACGCCGCCGCGCCAAAACAAACCGACGGCGGCACCTGGTCGGTCGAGGGTACGGGTGACTACCAGACTCGCCTCATGATCGACGTCTCGACCGTCCTCAAGGGCAGTCCGCCGCGCCTCGTCGAGGTCGTCACTCCGACGGGACCCTGCGGGTTCATCTTCTTCGTCGGCAAGACCTACCTGGTCACCGCCGCCGGCAAGGGCACGCCCGTCGCCACCGACGTGTGCCATGGCAACGTCACGGGCAACGCGATCGAGTTCCGGCGCACGTTGATGGAGGACGTGCTGCACCCGAAGCCGTGAGGGGGGCGAGTGTCAGGGCGCGGATCAGGACGCCGGCCCTCCTCGAGGCGGCTCGCCCGCCCGCCTGTCACTTGCGCGGCCGGCGCCCGAGCTCGATGCTGGTGACCCGCAGGGCGGCGCGACGCCGCCAGCGATTCGCTTCGTGGGTCCAGTTGGCGGCCGCAAAGTGGTGCGCCAGCAGCGCCGCGTGCTGACCGAGGCGGTCGGCGTTCAACGCCTGCAGCGATCGCGCAACCGCGACGTGCAGTCGCGAACGCGACTCGGCGAGCTGTGAGCTGTACGCGACCGCCTGGGTCAACGGATGCTTGAAGGCGCAATCGCGGTCGGCCGCCGCCGCGTCGCGGCGGATGAACTCGGCCCGTTCGAGCGCCGCGAGGGCGGCATCGACGGCCGCCGCCTCCATGCTGTCGGCGTCCGTCGCGTCGGTGCTGAGCGCGTGCCGTAGCAACGTAGGCGAAAAGCTCGGGCCGATCACCGACGCCGCCTGCAGGACGAGCTTGTCGCGTTCGACCAACCGATCGAGGCGCGCCGCCAGCAGCGCCTGGATGGTGGCGGGAATGGAGAGCTCGGCCACCGGCTGTTGCAACACGAAGCGCCGCCGGCCGCTCGCGCCAGTGGCGCGCCCCAGCGCTCCGCCATCGACCAGCGACTGCACGATCTCCTCGACGAAAAAGGGGTTGCCGCCGGTGCGCTCGCGGATCAGCCGCCGCAGGTCGGCGGTCGACTGGTGGTCGCCGATCAGGCGACGCAGCAGCGTGTCGGTCGCCTCGTCGGACAGCGCCGCGAGCGGCACCTCCCGGTAGTAGGGAACCTGCATCCACGCGGCGCGATGCCCGGGACGGAAGTTGAGGAGCAGCAGGGTCGGGGTCCAGCCGAGCGCGTCGGCGATCTCGCCGAGCAACGCCTCGCCGTCGCGGTCCACCCAGTGCAGATCGTCGACGAAGAGCACCAGCGGGCCGACGGCGCGATGGGCCTGCACCAGGCGGCGGAGGAACGCCGCCATGCGCGCCCGGCGCTGTTCCTCCAGCAGGAGCAGCGGGTGATCGGGATCGGGCAGCTGCAGGAAGTCGTAGACCAGGGCCAGCGCGTCGCGCCCGCCCGGCGTGATGCGATCGAGGGCGTCGAGGATCTTCCGCCGGCCAGTCTCGGGGGGCTCGTCGTCGGCAACGCCGAACAACGAGCGCAGGAGCTCGAGCACCGGCAGGAACGCCACGCTGGCGGCGTGCGACGGGCAGTGGGCCTGGGCGACGGTCGCGCCGCGCGCGCGGCAGCGCCGCAGGACCTCGAGACAGAGCCGCGTCTTGCCGACGCCCGCCTCGCCGACCACCCCGACGACCTGCCCGTAACCGGCCATCGCGTCGTCGAGCGCGCGGTCGAGCGCCGCGAGCTCGCTCGTGCGCCCGACCAGTCGCGCCGGACCGCGCGCCATCACCGCCGCGATCCGCGCCTGCGCCGGCCACGCACGCTCGAGCGTGTAGACGCGCACCAGCTCGCTGACCCCCTTCACGGTGTGGGCGCCGAGGTCGCGCAGCTCGAAGGCGTCCGCGACGAGCGCATGCGTCGCCTGAGCGACGCATGCCGTGTTGGGCGCCGCGATCTGCTCGACCCGTTGCGCGATGCCGACCGTGTGGCCCTGGGCGGTGTAGTCCATGCGCAGGTCGTCGCCGATGCGGCCGACGACCACTTCGCCGGAGTTGAGTCCCATGCGCACCGCCAGCACCGGATCATTGCGACGTGGCCGACTCGACGGAGAACGCGGCCAGCTGGTCGCGCAGCCCCAACGCCGCGTGACAGGCGCGCTGGGCATGGTCCTCCAGCCCGAGCGGCGCGCCGAACAGCGCCATGACCCCATCGCCGGTGTACTGATTGATGGTCCCCTCGAAGCGGTGCACGCCCTCGGCGAGGATGTGGAAGAAGCGATCGAGCAGCCGATGCCAGGCCTCGGCGCCGAGCCGCTCGGCAAGCAGCATCGAATTCTGGATGTCGGCGAAGAGCACCGTCACCTGTTTGCGCTCGCCTTCGAGCGCGGCGCGACCGGTCAGGATGCGCTCGACCAGATGGCGCGGCGTATACGCTCGCGGATCCGCCGGCGGCCGCACACCCGCCGCGTCCAGCGGACGGCCGCATTGATCGCAGAACTTGGCGGCGTCGCGATTGGCGTGGCCGCAGGATGCGCAGTCCATCGAGATTCAAGCCGCCAAGAACGCCACGATCGCCAAGCAGGCATCTTGGCGATCGTGGCGGCATTCTTCTTTCAATTCACCCGCCGTGATCCCTGCCAGTACTTCTCGCGCAGCTTGAACTTCTGCAGCTTGCCGGTGGCGGTGCGCGGCAGCTCGGGGATGAACTCGACCGAGCGTCGGGCATTTGAAGTGCGCGAGGCGCTCGCGACAGAAGGCGATCAGCTCCTCCTCGCCGGCGCTCTGGCCGGCGCGCAGGACGACGAGCGCCTTCGGCGTCTCGCCCCACTGCTTGTGCGGGCACGCCGATCACCGCGCACTCGAGCACCGCCGGGTGTTGGTAGAGCGCGTCCTCGATCTCCGGCGAGCTGATGTTCTCGCCGCCGGAGATGATGACGTCCTTCTTGCGGTCGACGATGTGGATGTTGCCGACCTCGTCCCACACCGCCAGATCGCCGGTGTGGAACCAGCCGTCGCGGATCGCCTCGGCGGTCGCCTCGGGCTGCTCCCAGTAGCCCTTGAACACCACGTTCGAGCGCGCGCAGACCTCGCCCACCGACTCGACGGTCGCGCGGCACCGGTTGGCCGTCCGGCGTCCGAGACGACGATCTCGACGCCGATGCCCTCGACGCCGGCGTGCGCGCGCCGCGCCCAGTCGTCGGCGCGCGTCGCGAAGTCCGGCCGCTGAGACGGTGAGCAGCGGCGAGGTCTCGGTCAGGCCGTAGATCTGGATGAACTGCCAGCCGAGCTCGGTCTCCAGGCGCTCGATGAAGGCGGCCGGCGGCGGCGCGCCGGCGACGGTGAAGCGCGGCCGCGTGCGGATCGCGTGCGCGGCCTTGTCCGGGTAGTCGAGGATCGCGCGCAGCACCGCCGGCGCCATGCAGGCGAAGGTCACGCCCTCGTGGGCGATCAGCTCGTAGATGGTGCGGGCGTCGATGGCGCGCAGGATGACGTGCGTGCCGCCCTGCGCGGTGAGCGCGTAGACGCCGCCCCAGCCATTGCAGTGGAACATCGGCAGCGTCCACAGCTCGACGTCGTCGTGGCGGATGCCGAGGTGCGCGATCAGGTTGTAGGCGTTCACGTAGCAGTTGCGGTGCGTCAGCATGACGCCCTTGGGCCGCGCCGTCGTGCCGGAGGTGTAGTTGATCGACACCAGGTCGTCCTCGTCGATCGCGGCCGGCGATGGCGGCGTGTCGCTGGCGGCGCCGACCCACGCGTCCCAGTCGACCCAGCCCGCCGACGCCGTCGCCCTCGTCGCCGGCGCTGATCCAGTGCTCGACGGTCCGTCAGGCGCGGGCGGATCTCGTCGACGACACGCGGTGTACTCGCGGTCGACCAGCACGCGCACGCACGCCGGCGTGGTTGAGGATGTACTCGTGGTCGGCGGCGATCAGCCGGTAGTTGAGCGGCACCAGCATCGCGCCGATCAGGCTCGTGCCGTAGAAGCTCTCGAGGAAGAAGTGCGAGTTCGGGCTGAGGATGCAGACCCGATCGCCCTGCCCGATGCCGAGGCCGCGCAGCGCGTTGGCGAGCCGGACGCGCCCGCGTCTGTAGCTCAGCGCGTAGGTGAAGCGCCGCGCAGCCGTCGACCACCGCCAGCTTCTCCGGATAGAGCTTGGCGGCGCGGCGCAGGAAGTCGGTGACCAGCAGCGGCACGCGCATCGCGGTCAGTCCTCGCGGTGCACGGTGTCGGGCGAGAACGCCGGCAGACAGACCGCGATGTACTCGGCGCCCTCGGCCGCCGGCGTCGAGTAGCGCACCCGCTCGCCGGGCTCGGCGATGACGGCCTGGCCGGCGTGCGACGTCGAGCGTCGCCGCCGTCGTGCTCGACGCGCAGCATCCCCCGCAGCACGACGGTGTACTCGGTGAAGTCCGGCCGCTGCCGCGGCTCGGTCCAGCCGCCCGGCGACCGCATATGGGCGATGCTCAGCGCACCCGTCGCGCTGTTCACCCGCCCGACGTACTCGTCGATGAGCTTCGGCTTGTTGCCCGCCGCGGTGATGCGCGTCGGCTTGTCGATATGGCGTGGCATGGGGGCCCTCCTTCGAGGTCGCTATAGGACAGGCGGATGCGCAGGGGAAAGGATGGAGGACCATGGATGGAGGACCATGGAGGAAGGATGAAAGATGAAAGACGGAAAACGACTGGTCCTTCGTCCCTTGTCCTTCGTCCTTTGTCCTTCGTCTTTGCTCTCCCTCTGGCGCTTCGCCGCCAGTTGTGGTTGCACGCCCCGGTGCTTGATCTTCTGCGTCGCTCGATCCAGATCGCGTCCGCGGTGACGGTGGCGGGGGGCGTCTTCGTGCGCCGGCGGCTCGGGATGCGCGGGTCCGATGCGACGACGCGCGCGGCCGGCATCGCGTTGGTGCAGATGTGCACGCGGCTCGGGGCGACGTTCATCAAGGTCGGCCAGATCGCGTCGACGCGCGCCGATCTGCTGCCGCGGCCGCTGGTCGAGGAGCTGGCGGCGCTGCAGGACCGCGTGCCGGCCTTTCCTGCCGTGACGGCGCGGTCGCTGATCGAGTCCGAGCTCGGCCGCCCGCTGCGCGAGGTGTTCAGCCGCTTCGACGACGAGCCGGTGGCCGCCGCGTCGGTGGCGCAGGTCCATCGGGCCGAGCTCCGCGATGGCGGCGAGGTGGTGGCGGTGAAGGTGCGCCGCCCGGACATCATCGACAAGGTGCGCCACGATCGCGCCATCCTCATCGCGCTGGCGAAGACCGGCGAGCGCCTGATCCCGTCGCTGCGGCTGGTGTCGCTCAGCACCGCGATGGAGATCTTCTGCGACGCGGTCGAGGAGCAACTGCACTTCACCAACGAAGCCGCCAACAACGCCCGGTTCCAGGCGAACTTCGCCGCCGACCCGGAGATCAGCTTCCCGCGCCTGCGCAGCGAGCTGTGCAGCGACGGGGTGCTGACGATGGAGTTCGTGGATGGTGTCCGCGAGGCCGACCTCGAGCACCATCCCATCGACGTCCGGCGCGTGGTGACGGCGGGGATGCGCTGCGTCTGCCGGATGATCTTCTCGCACGGCTTCGTGCACGCCGACCTGCACGCCGGCAACCTGCGGTTCTTCCCGCCGGGGCGGGTCGTCCTGCTCGACCTCGGCCTGGTCGGTCGGCTGAACGACGAGGACCGGCTCGGCGTCGCCGCCACCCTCTTCGCCTTCGCCTCGGGGGACGGCCGCACCGTGGCCCGCCTCTTCTATGACGGCGCCCCGTACCGGGCCACGCCGGACTACGACGCCTACGAGCGCGAGGTCGTGGCCGTGGTCGAGAGTCTCCACCAGCGCGGCATGGGCAGCATGCAGATCACCGTCGAGATCGGCCGCCTCTTCGACATCCTCCGCCGCCACCACATCCACGCCCGCAGCCACATGACCATGGTCAACCTTGCCCTCATGGCCGCCGAAGGGCTGGGCAAACGCCTGGCCCCGGAGATGTCCCTGACGGACGAGGCGCTCCCATACCTGGCCGAGGCGCTCGGAGTCGGGGGCGCGGGGGGAGAGCCTGTGGGAATTCCCTCCCCCTGACAGTCGCGAGTCTCCGTCCGGCAGCCCGAAGCCGTACAGACCGGCGGGTGCAGCGGCCCTGGAGGGCGCCGCTCCGTCGGCGCCGGTTGCACCGCGGCGCGGCCCTCCACCGAACAGGCGCCGACGGATCGGCGCCCTCCACCGAACAGGCGCCGACGGAGCGGCGCCCTCCAGGCGATCGGCCAGGCGGATTGGCGCTCGGGCACGTGAGGAGGGCCTGACGCCCCGGAACCCCGTATCTCCGCCTATCTATATGATACCGCCCGTTCGTCCCCGATCGGCGCGAAACTTCCCACAGCCCAACGACTTATGCCGCCCCGCCGCCTCGGCGGTCGCCTCAGGCGGTAACTCCGATCAGCCGTGCTGCCTCGTGGCATTAGATCTTTAGACCAACGCGAAGGTTGCCTTCGGCATCCCGGCCCCCTAGCGTCGGCCACTGTGATCGCTGGCCCTGTGGGTCGCGGTCGCTCGGCCCGCTCGGAGGGAGGACGCGTGCCAGTGAATAGCCACCTATCCCGAATTTCTGCGCCCACAATTCGCCAAGTGATCAAACAACACCGCTGGACTCTACGTCTGTTGGCTGCGGCTGGTTGGGGAACCGTCGGTCTGGTGACCCTCGCCCCGACCCCCGTGACGAGCCCCCCGCAGCTCGCCATGGCTGAGCTCAGGGCCCAGCCCCCTGCCGTGAACCCAGCGGTAGACCCGGTCACCATGGTCGACGCGGCCCTGACCGACTGCGCGAACCCGCTCTCCCGGGAGCAGCGCTGGAGCATCGCCAAGGTCATCCAAGAGGAAAGCGTCCAGCACGGGTACGATCCCCTGTTCATCACCGCCCTGGTCCAGGTCGAGAGCGGCTGCGCGCCGAATGCCCGGGGCGGCGGCGCGATCGGCCTCACCCAGCTGCTGCCGTCGACCGCGCGAGGCGTCGCGGCCCGCGCCGGCGTCAGGTGGCGTGGCCCCGATACCCTGCGGGACCCCCTTGCCAACGTCCGCATCGGCGTCCGGTACCTCAGCGAGCTCCAGGACATGCTCGATTGCCCGTACCGTGCCGTGGCCGCCTACAACATGGGCCCCGCCCCCGTCCTGCACATGTCGACCAGCCGCGCCCGGCGGGTCCGCTACGTCCGCAAGATCCTCACCCGTTACGAGCACCTGCGCGACGAGTTCGCGTAACCCAGGCCGCTACGCGGCTCGGGTGTTGGGCTGTAGGGTCAGAATTTCGGCCCCTGACAGCGTGACAGCCTGACCGCCAACCGCCTTCCGCGAACGGCTCACCGCGCCGCCGCCCCGCGCTCGACGATCTCCAGCGCGTGCCCGTCGGGGTCGCGCACCGTGACGCCGCGGTCGAAACCCAAATCATCGCCCGGGGGATCCGCGGCCGGTCCCTGGCCGAGAGCCTCGACATGGGCGCCGTCGGCCGCCACCAGCCGGGTCGACCACCAGACCAGGTCGTTGGCATGCGCCTCGGCTGGTAACGGACGGCCGCCACCGGGTGCGAGGTAGTCGAGGAACTCGATCCCCGGTCCGTGCGGCGCACGCAGACCGGTGATGCGGACGCGCGAGCCCTGGATTCCGTTCAGGGCGTCCTGCTCCGGGCCGTAGTTCTCGCTCGTACCGGCGACGCGGAAGCCGAGATGGTCGCGGTAGAACGCGAGGCTCGCGTCGGTATCGGCGACGGCGATCGCCGTGTGGTCGATACCGCGGAACAACGCGTCGCCGGCCGGGGTCTGCCAGCGCGGATCGCCCTTGCCCGGCGGAAACCAGATGAGCTCGAGCGGATGGCCGTCGGGATCGCGGAAGTAGAAGGCGCGGATGCCGCCGGCGTTGGGGTTCCAGTCCGGCAGCCGCTGCGGCGCGGCGGAGATCGGCGCCACGCCGTGCTCCCGCAGCCGCGCATAGGCGCGATCCATGTCGCTGACGACGATGGCGGCGTGCTGGAACCAGCGATCGTTGCTGCGCGGGTCGGCGGGAGCCGGCTGGCCGAGCGGGGTCAGATACTGCGTCAACTCGAGGTGCTCCTCGCCCAAGCGCAGGCGCGCCACCCGCATGTGCAGCGGCGCGACGCCGCGCAGCTGCTCCCAGGCCGCGCCGTCGATGTCGCCCTCGCGCTCCACGGTGAAGCCGAGCACATCGCGGTAGAAGGTCCGGCTACGGGCGAGATCGGCGACCGTCAGGTTGACGCCGTCGACCGCGGCCACCTGCAGGTCGCCGGCGCCCGCCGCCGCGGCGACGAGGAGCAGCGCCGCGAGGACGGGAAGGACGCGACTCATCCGAGCCGCTCGCGCAGGTGGTCGCCGACGCGCAGGGCGTTGGCCATGATCGTCAACGCCGGGTTCACCGCGCTGCTCGACGGGAAGAAGCTGCCGTCCACGACGTAGAGGTTGTCGACGTCGTGCGCCCGGCAGTTGCGGTCGAGCGCCGACTGCCGCGGATCGCTGCCGAAGCGGACCGTGCCGTTCTGGTGCGCGACGCCGGCCAGCGGGATGCGCGCCGGAATGTAGGCGTTGAGCGGGATCAGATGGTCGTCATGGCAGCGGATCGCCTTGAGCAGGCTCTTCAGCTTCGCGATCAGCCGGCGATGCCCCTCTTCGTTGTTGGGCGTGTAGTGCAGCGAGATGCCGCCGTTCGCGTCGACGCGCACGCGGTTCTCGGGATCGGGCAGATCTTCGGAGGTCAGCCAGAAGGCCATCGTGTGCGCCGCCATGATCTCCAGCGTCATGTCCGGCGCGATGCGCGGCGCGCCGGCGCGCAGCACGCTCGCGTCGGCTTTGCCGATCATCGAGATGTGGCCCATCGGGTACTCGAACTCGGGCGTCGCGGTAGTAGAAGTCGTTCAACCCCCACGTCTTCTGAAACAGCGTCGGGTTGGGCTCGCGCGAGAGCGCCAGCAGCATGGAGTTGAGGTGGCACATGTAGTGGCGGCCCGACGACGCCGGAGCCGTTGGCGAGGCCGTCGGGATGGCGGTCGCTGGCCGAGCGCAGCAGCAGCGCGGCCGAGTTGATGGCGCCGGCCGACACCACGACGACGTCGGCGGTGAGGGTCAGGCGCTCGCCGTCCCGATCGACCTCGACGCCGGTGACGCGCGCCGCCGCTGGCGTCGGTAACGAGACGCGTGACATGGGCGCGGGTGAGCAGACGTGACGTTGGGATGCGCGAGCGCCGGATCGACGCAGACGACCTGCGCGTCCGCCTTGGCCTGCACCAGGCAGGGGAATCCGTCGCAGGTGTCGCAGCGGATGCACCTGCTGCGGTGCGGATTGGCTTCGTCGCGCATGACGCCGACCGGCATCGGGAACGGCCGATGGCCGAGCCCGGTCAGGTCGTCGACCAACTGCTGAATGCGCGGCTCGTGGCTGAGCGGCGGATGCCGATAGGGCGCGCTGGCGCGCGGCTCCGTCGGGTCGACGCCGCGCTTCCCGTGCACCTGGTACAGATGCTCCGCGCTGCGTGTAGTACGGCTCGAGCTCGTCGTAAGCCGATCGGCCACGCCGGCGACACGCCGCCGTGGTGGCGGACGTCGCCGAAATCGTGCTCGCGCATGCGAATCAGCGCGGCGCCGTAGAACTTGGTGTTGCCGCCCACGCAGTAGTGCGCGCCGGCGTGGAACTCGTCGCCCTTCTTGTCCCGCCACGCTTCGGTGATGTGGTAGCGGTTCTCGACGACCACCGCGTGCGAGTCCCAGTTCTGCTTCTCGCGTGGGATGTAGTCGCCGCGCTCGAGCAGCAGGATCTTCTTGCCGGATGGCGCGAGCGCCCAGGCCAAGGTGCCGCCGCCGGCGCCGCTGCCGATGATGATGACGTCGTAGTGCATGCTCATGCGTCCTCCCCGAGGGCCTCGTAGTTGCAATGGAAGATGCAGCCGGCGCCGCGATCGTGTCGGAGCTTCGCGCAGTAGACGCGGCCCAGGCCGCGGGCGCGGACGTAACACTCGGCCGCGGCGAGCATGCCGAGCGGCGGTGCGACGAAGTAGATCCAGACGTCACGCCACTCGCCGCCGACCACCGCCGAGGCGAACGTGCGCGCCGGGTTCATGCTCATGCCCGACAGCGGCGCCTCGATGCTGATGTAGACGCACACCAGCACGCCGGCGAACACACCCGTGTAGCGCGCCAGCGCGGCGATGTTCGAGGTGACCAACACCATGCTCATCATCACGAACGAGATGACGAGCTCGGCGGCGAAGGCGCGGCTCGCACCCTGGGGGCCGGGCAGCGTCGCCGCGTAGTGCACTGCCGGATGGCCGACGGCCATGCGCGCGATGCCGCAGACGAGCAGCACGCCGGCGATGCCGCCCGCGAACTGCGCCGCGACGTAGCCGGCGGCGTCGCCGGCGCGCACTTTGCCGAGGCGCAGGAAGGTCAGCGTCAACGACGGGTTCATGTGCGCGCCCGAACGCCGGCCCCACGGCGAGTAGATGAGCGCCATGGCGGTCAGGCCCATCGCGGCGCCGATCAGGACGCGGCGCAGCGTCGGATCGGCGATGGCCCGGTGCACGACCGCGTCGGGATGCTCGAGCGCGATGGTGACGCCGCAGGCGGAGACCATGAAGAGACCGAGCAGCGCCCCCTCGATCAGGTACTCGGGTAGGTGGCCGCGGGTCATGAAGGGATTCGATGCGGCCGCTCGGGCGTTGTTTCGCAGGAGCGCGGCCCTCCGTGGCCGTCGCGGCGCCCGGCGCCGCGCACGCGGGGCGACCCGGCGTTCGTCCCAATTGGCCGGAGGGCGCCGCTTCCGCAGCGCCTGCTTGCCACGCCCCCGCGCGGGTGTGGCCGCGCGGGAGCGCGGCCCTCCATTCGGTGACCGAAGGCAGCGGCGGAGGACCTATGGGCGGATCCCAGGGACGTTCAGGCGCACGCGGTACAGGCCGGTGCGGGCGGCCATGTAGAGCGTCTTCCCGTCGGCGTCGCCCCACGCGAAGTTCGCGGGCAGCTCCGGGGCGACGATGGTACCGAGGTGCCTGCCCTGCGGTGAGACGATCCACACGCCGCCGGGGCCGGACACGTAGAGGTTGCCCTGCTGGTCGACCTTGAGGCCGTCGAGCGCCTCCTCGCCGGGCGCGTCCTGCATGGTGAAGAACTCCTCGCCGGCGCCGAGCGTGCCGTCGGCGTTGACGGGATAGCGCATCACGACTTTGCGCTCCGGATCCCAGTCGTCGACGTAGAGGAAGCGCTCGTCGGGCGAGAAAGCGAGGCCGTTGGGGCCCTTCAGGTCGGTGGTCAGGAGGGTCACGACGCCGTCCTTCGCCCGGAACACGCCGCTGTACGGCAGCTCCTTGCGCGGGTCGTCGTAGACCTGCGGCAGGCCGAACGGCGGATCGCTGAAGTAGACGGCGCCGTCGGACTTGTAGACGAGGTCGTTCGGACTGTTGAGCCGCTTGCCGTCGTAGCGGTCGGCGAGGACGGTGACCTGGCCGTTGCGCTCCAGGCGCACGACACGGCGACGGCCGTGCTCGTCGATGGTGAGGCGGCCCTCGCGATCGAGCGTCAGGCCGTTCGAGCCCGGCTGGTGATACTCGCCGATGTCGACGCCGGCATAGCCGCTCTTGGTGCGGTAGATCGACAGGCCGCCGTCGGGCGTCCATCGGTAGATGACGTTGTTGTTCGGATCGCTGAACAGCAGGTAGCCGGGGTCGCGCACCCACACCGGCCCCTCGATGAACTGGAAGCCGCCGGCGAGGTGCTCGACCGCCGCGTCCGCCGGCACGATGGCGTCGACCGCCGCATCGGTGCGTTCGACATGGCCGACGTTCTCGGGCGGCGGCGCCGGCGGATAGAAGTCGAGCGTCGCCGACTTCACCCAGATGAAGTTCTGCGGGCTCGCCGAGATCGGCCCGTTCATGCCGAAGACGGCGATGTCGAAGTGCTGGCCCGGGCGCGCGTCGCGCGTCAGCACGACCCGGTTGGGCGCGTTGAAGCCCTTCACCACCTGACCGCCGGTCTGGCCGAGGGCGAGCGGCAGCTGGCCGTTCACCCACACCTCGGCGTAATCGTCGATGACGATCTCGAACGCGATCGTGCCGCCGGTCGGGTCGAAGCGCCCGACGCGCGCCGGTACGGTCACGCCGATGCGGTACCAAGCGAACGACAGGCGACCGTTGCCGCGCCGCGCGTCGAGCGTGGTCGGATCGATCTTCGTCCAGGCCGCGTGCTCGTCGGTCGCCTTGGGCTCGTAGTCGTAGGTGCGTACCGGGGCGCCGCTCGGCTTGAGGTCGGGGCCGACGCCCTTACCGTCGATCTCGGCGATCTTCACGTCGGCGATACGTCCACTGTCCCTGCACCAGCGCGGCGCCGTCGCGCGTCGCGAGATCGACCACCGCCGCCGGCGGTCCGGCCATCGGATCCTGGACGGTCGGCAGGACCGAGCAGCGCCAGCATCGGCGCCTGCGGCCGCAGCAGCGCGCGTAGCACCCGCGCTACACGTCCGGGTGGCGTGCCGCTCATCGGACCTTCACCACGTAGTAGAGGACCGGCCCCTGCACCGATTTGAACCAGTGCGGCGTGCCGGCGGGGACGATGATCACGTCGCCCGTTGCCGATCGTCCGCGTCTCGCCGCCGGCGACGGCAGCGCCGCGGATCTCGTTCGGCGCCGTCTCCTTCGGTTCGACCAGGGTGCCGCCGGTGACGAAGGTCGCCGAGCCGTCGAGCACGTAGATGATGTCGGCGTCGAGCGTGTGCAGCTCGCCCTGCCCGGCCTGTTCGCGCCGGCTGGCATGCACCATGTAGTTGCGGCCGGCGCCGTCGAAGAGCACGGCGCCCTTGGCGAAGGCGTCGTGCACCTGGACGGCGTCGAAGTAGGAGACCGGCGGCGGCTCGGCGCCTGTGGCGATGCCGGCCGCGAGCAAGGCCAGGATGGGGATCAGGTAGCGCATGGGTCCTCCGGAAGTGGCGCGGCGATCAGCGCAGCGCCGCGGCGCCGGCGGTGGCGACCGCTTCGTCCTGCTGCTGGTTGGCGGCGCCGCTGACGCCGATGGCGCCGACCACGGCGCCGCCGACCTCGAGCGGAACGCCGCCCTGCAACGGCGTGAAGTCGCTCAACGCCACCATGGCGGTGCGACCGTTCTTGATGATGTCCTCGAAAGCGCTGGTCGGCTTCTTGAAGAGCGCCGCGGTGCGCGCCTTGCCGATGGCGATTGTCGAGCCGGCGGCAAAGGTGCCGTCGATGCGCTCGAGGTAGAGGAGATTGCCGCCGTCGTCGACGATGGCAATGACGCTGCCCTCGTTGTTGCGCTTCGCTTCGGCGGCCGCGGCGGCGGCGACCTGCTTGGCGCCGTCGAGGGTCAACGTCTTCTTGTCCGCCACCGGCGCGGCGAACGCCGGCGCCGCGAAGAGCAAGAGGATGCCCACAATCTGCTGGAGGGCCGCGCTCCAGCGCGGCCAGGCGCTGCGGGAGCGGCGCCCTCCATGCGTGGCCTCAGCATCGCGTCCTTCGTACATCATTCCCACCTTCGTCGGTGTCGTTCACGCCGCGAACTGCAGGACGTTCTTGATGCCCTGCAGCGGACCGAGGAGCAGGTCGTGGTACTTCTCGACCGAGTGGCGACCGGTGATCAGCGACCGCACGGCCTCCGGCCAGCGCTCGTTGAAACGCGTGAGGTCCTTGATCGACGCGGCGAACGCGTCGTGGCCGGCGTTGACCGTGCCGAACACGACCTGGTTCTTCAGCACCAGGCTGCGCATGATCGCGTCGGTGTCGATGGTCAGCGGCGCCTTGCGGCCGGGCACGCCGGTGAAGACGAAGATGCCGTTCACGCCGAGGACGCGCATCACGTCGAACGCCACCGAGGAGGCGCCGGTCGCCTCGTAGACGAGATCGATGTTCCCGACCTGCGCGGCGAGCTGCTCGACGGTGGACGCTTCCGCCGACACGTAGTGCGCGCCGATCTGGGTGACGACGTCGGCCTTTGGATTGGGCACGCGTTCGCGCGAGTAGACCCACGTGTCATAGCCGGCGTTGACGAGCGCCATCGCGCCGAGGAGCCCCACGGGGCCGGCGCCGATGACGACGGCGCGATGCGCGTACCGGCGCTTGCCGCCGCCCGGCTGGAAGCCGCACACCCACGGCAGGCGCTGTTGCACGTGGTCGACCTGGATGAGCGCCTTCTCGGCGATGGTGAGCGGCTCGACGAGCACCGCGACATCGCGCATGGCGCGCGGCACGACGTGCATGTAGCGCTCGTCGTCCACGACGAACTCGGTCATGAAGCCGTGCAGGCCGCCGATGCCGCGCTCGTGGAAGTCGCCGGTCGAGCAGAAGTCCTGGCGGCCGCGCTGGCAGGGCTCGCAGTAGTCGTGCTCGCAGGGCCGGCGCACCATGGTCACGACCAGGTCACCGGGCGCGACGTGCGTCACCTCCGGACCGATCTCGATCACCTCGGCGAGCGACTCGTGTCCGATGACCAGGTGCTCGCTGCCGCACGGCGGCGTGCCGTACTGGAACGAGCAGATCTCGCGGTCGGTTCCGCAGACACCGACGTCGAGCATGCGGAGGCGCGCCTGCGTCGGCGCGGTGATGCGGGGCGCGTCGTGCTCGACGAGCTCGACGACGCGCCGTTTGGAATTGGCGGCAATGGCCTTCATCGACTGGGATCTCCTCTCTGCCCAGTACGATGCGGCGCGCGCGCCGTGGTTCCGCGTGTCGGCGCGACGCTACGACTTCGTCGCCTGCTCGACCGTGAGGCCGACCTCCTGCCCGAACGAGATCTCGAGGTTGTGTCCGTCGGGATCGACGATGTACGCCCAGTAGCCGACGGGATAGCCGGAATCGATCGGCCCCATCACCGTGCGCCCTTCGGCCTGCGCCGCGGTACAGCGACGCTCGACCTCGGCGCGGCTCGCGACGCCGACGCCGAGATGACACCACAGGCCGCGCAGGCCATGATCGACCGTGCCGCCCTGAATGAGCACGATCACGAACGGCCGCGTCAGATCGCTGAGCCAGACCACCGCGGTGCCCGTCTGCTCGTCGCGCCGCCGGTGCACGACCTGCATGTCGGCATAGGCGGCGTAGAAGGCGATGCTGCGGTCGATGTCGGAGACGGGCAGCGCGACGTGCGTCGCGCCGATGTCGCGGCGGGGCTCGCTCGTCATGCCGCGACGCGTAGCGCTGTCGCGCGGAAGATGAAAGCGCCCGACGACGCAGAAGCGCAGGCCTCCGTGCCCGTGGCCGCCCGCAGGGGCGGCGGCATGGCAGCAAGCGCGCTCCGGGCCGGCCGAGCCGGCCCGACGGGCCCGGAGGCCCGCGCTCCTGCTCAGCCGGCGATCGCCTTCGGGGTCGCGTCCGCAGTGGCGCGCTCGATCAGGGTGCGCAGCGCCTGGCGGGCGCGGTGCAGGCGGATCTTCACGGCGTTCGGAGTGATGCCGAGCAGGCTCGCGGCCTCGTCGGTGTCGAGCTCGTCGATGTCGCGCAGAGTGAGGACCGTCCGGTACGTCTCGGGCAGCTGCGCGATACAGCTCCGCACCATGACGCGCGTTTCGCGCCGCTCGAGCAGCACGTCGCTCGACGCCTCGCCGCCGCCGACGCGATCGGCCCAGTGGCCGTCCTCGATGAAGCTCGGGAGCAGATCCTCGATCGAGCTCTCCGGGCGCGACTTCCGGCTGCGCATCCGCATCAGCACGACGTTGACGACGATGCGGTGCAGCCAGGTCGAGAGGCGCGCCTGACCGGCGAACTGCTCGATGTGGCGGAACGCCGAGAGCAGGGCTTCCTGCAGGGCGTCCTCGGCGTCGTCGTCGTTGCCGAGCATGCGGCGCGCCGTGGCGAGGAGCCGGCCGCCGAAGCGGCGGACGATGACGTCGTACGCGTCGCCGTCGCCGCGGCGCAGCCGCTCGATCAACGCCCTCTCGTCGTCCTCCACCGCTTCGGACTCGGGACGCGGCCCTTCGAGCAACTCGACCACGAAGGCCGAGGCCCCGATGAGCGCCGCGCCCTGCCCCTGCAGCTGGGTCAGCGCCGCCGCCCCTTGCGCGTCCGCGTAGGACAGGCCCGCGAGGTCGATCGCCGGCGGCTCGCCGGACTGCACTGCCGCGTCGAAGACCGCAGCGAGCTCGCTCACGTTCCTCCCCGTCAGCCGACCTTCGACCTTGAAGCGAACCATCCCGGTGCTTCCGACTGTCTCTGTGATGCGCAGCATGTCGATCCCTCCTCGCGGTGCCTTGCGTCGTTGGCCACGGACAATTGCGAGCCGCATGCCAGCCTCGGCCACGGTTTCGCGGCCATGGACAACGCAAAGGGATTCAACAGGTTACAAGACGACCAGCAGGATCTGGGAGATCACGGCACCCACGAGATCCCCACGAGACCACGAACTGTCGCGGCATGTCGTGGGCGGCGGGGCGGGTTTCGTGGGTGTCGCGCGATCGCGGGTGGCTTGTCTCGTTGGAGATGAACCGCGAAGGGTGGCGCTCATGTCCGAACGGCCCGAGGCAACGGCGCGAGCGCTGCTCGCGCGCGCCGACCGGCGCACGCTGTCGCTGGCGTCGCGCGGCATCGAGGTCGCGTTGTTGGATTGGGGGGGCGACGGTCCGCTGGCGCTGCTCCATCACGCCAACGGCTTCTGCAAAGGGATGTGGGCCGAGGTCGCCGACGTGCTGCGCGGGCGCTTTCGCGTCGTGGCGATGGACGCGCGCGGCCACGGCGACTCGTCGCGGCCGCACGGACCGCACGCCTACGACTGGAACGCATTCGCCGAGGATCTGGTGGCCGTCGCCGAGGCGCTGGTCGGTGAGCGCGGCGGCGGCACGATCGCGCTGGGCGTGGGGCATTCCTTCGGCGGCACGGCGATGATCGGCGCGTCGGCGCGCCGACCCGAGCTCTTCGACCGCCTCCTGCTCGTCGATCCGGTCGTCCCGCCGCCACCACACGCCGGCATCACGGCCAAGAACACGCCGCATCTGGGAGGCCTGGTGCACCGCGCACAACGGCGGCGCGCCCACTGGCCGTCGCGCGACGCCGCTCGCGCGTACTGCCGCGAGCGTAAGTTCTTCGCCTCGTGGCGGCCGACGGCGCTCGAGCTCTACCTGCTCGATGGCATGCGCGAGCGCCCCGACGGCTCACTCGAGCTCAAGTGCCCCGGCGCGGTCGAGGGGGCAGTCTTCGGCAGCAGCGCCACCGTCGATCTGTTCGCGCTCGCCGCCCGGGTCCCCGTCCCCACCCGCGTCCTGTGGGCCGAGCACGGCGATTTCCCGCGCGCCGTGCACGACGCCCTCACCCGCGCCCTGCCCGCCGGCGAGCTGATCGAGGTCGCCGCCGGACATCTCGTGCCGATGGAGGATCCGGGACTCGTGCTGGCAGCGGTGGGCGAGTGGTGATGACGGTCCAAAGCTGAAGGCTGAAGGCTCGCCTCGATGTGACGGAAATTCGTTCCATCGAGGCTGACGGCGCAAGTCCTCCTCGGCCTCCAACCGTGGTCTTTCCGCCGGTGTCTGCGCGCCCGCTCACGGCACGAACGCCGCGACGCCGGCCTTGGCGATGTCCTCGTCTTCCTGCGGCGTGTTGCCGCTGACACCGATGGCGCCGACGACGCGGCCGGCGGCGGTAAGCGGCAGACCGCCCTGCAGCGGCGTCGCGCCGGGGAGCACGAGGCTCGCGGCGCGGCCGTTGCGGATCTGCTCCTCGAAATCGCGGCTCGGCCGGCGGAAGATCGCCGCGGTGCGCGCCTTGCCGATGCCGACGTCGACGCTCGCCACCTGCGTGTCGTCGAGGCGCTCGAGCGCGATCGGATAGCCCCCGTCGTCCACGACGACGATGACCACCGTGGCGTGGCGGCGCTCCGCCTCCGCGGCGGCGGCCGCCACCACCTGACGCGCCGCGGCCAACGTCAGCACGGGCTTCGCGGGGAGCGTTGCGACGGCGGGCGCCGCGGCGAGCAGCAGGGCGGCGAACGTACTGGTACGCATCATCATCTCGGTGATCCTCCGTCCCGTCCGATGCGCGCCGGCGTGCCCTGTTTCGCGCGCCGGCCTTCCGCTACCCAAGCGCGGCGCCTTCTCCTATGGTCCCGCCGCATGGCGACCGATGATCTCTGTTGGCTGACGCTCACCGAAGCCTCGGAACGCATTGCCGCCGGCGCGCTGTCGCCCGTCGAACTGACGCAGGCGGTGCTGGCGCGGATCGGGCGACTCGATCCCGCGCTGCACGCCTACCTCACCGTCCTCCCGGAGCAGGCGCTCGGCGCGGCGCGCGCCGCCGAGGCGGAGATCGCCGCCGGGCGGCGCCGCGGGCCGCTGCACGGCATTCCGGTCGCGGCGAAAGACCTCTGCGATCTGCGCGGCACGGTCACGACGTGCGCGTCGCGCGTCCTCGACGAGCGCCGCGCCACCGAGGACGCCACCTGCGTCGCCCGCCTCGCCGCCGCCGGCGCGGTGATCGTCGGCAAGACCAACCTCACCGAGTTCGCCCTGACGGGCTACCATCCCGAGCTGCCGATCCCAGTGAATCCGTGGAGCGCGGACCACAGCACCGGCGGCTCGTCGAGCGGATCCGGCGTGGCGGTCGCCGCGGGGCTCTGCTTTGCCGCGCTCGGCACCGACACCGGCGGATCGATCCGTATCCCGTCCGCATGGTGCGGCACGGTGGGGCTGAAGCCGACGTACGGCCGCGTCAGCCGCGCCGGCGTCTTCCCGCTCGGCGCCTCGCTCGACCACGTCGGGCCGTTGGCGCGGCGCGTCGCCGACGCCGCGCACGTGCTCGACGCCCTGGCGGGGACCGATCCACGGGACGGGACGACCCTGCGCCTGCCGCCGCCGGACTGCGCCGCCGCGCTGGGCCGCGACGTGCGCGGCGTGCGCATCGGCTGGGACGAAGCCTATGCGACGACGATGGTCCTGCCCGCGTCCGCCGACGCCACATCCGCCGCGCTCGATCGGCTCGCCCGCCTCGGCGCCGAGATCGTCCGCGTGCGCATTCCGCCGGTCGAAGAGGTCCTCGCGTCCTGGCCGGTGCTGTGCGGCGGCGACGCGCTCGCCGCGCACGCGCCGTACTTCCCCAGCCGTGCGGCGCGGTACGGTCCGTCGTTCCGCAGCTTCCTCGACTACGCGGCCACGCTCACCGCCGCCGACTACGCCGCCCACCACGAGCGGCGCCTCAATTGGGCGGGCGCGTTCGCCGCGACGTTCGAGACGTGCGACGTCTTCGCCTGCCCGTCGAGCTTCATGCCGGCGCCGCCGGCCGACGCGCTCGATCCGTACGGCGCCTTCAGCGACACCTTCGCGCCGTTCATGCGCTTCACGGCGCCGTTCAACTTCAGCGGCAGTCCGACGTTGTCGGTGCCGTGCGGATTCACCGACGACGGCCTCCCGCACAGCCTGCAGCTCGTGGCCGCGCATGGCGCCGAGGCCGTGCTCTGCCGCGTCGGCGACGCCTACGAGCGCGCCACCGAATGGCACCTCCGGCGGCCCCCCCTGGCGGCCTGATCCGCGGCTAGGCCATTCGCATGGCGACGGGCCGCCGATCCGCGGGATTGCGCCGCCGCCTCGCGTCATCTGGCCGGCGGTGACGGCGTTCACCGCCGTCGTCCTGGCGCTGCTCGCCCTGCTGCGCGTCGGCCGCCGCGAGGTCCAGCGGCGCCCCGTCGACCTCGGCGAACTGGCCCGGTCCGCGTTCGCCGAGATCCACGCCGCGACCCCCGACCGCATCATCGAGCTGGCGATCGGTGCGACCTCCGCCTTCACCCTGGGTGGTGAGCTCCGCGCGTAGCCCGTCCTCTCTCCGGCGCGGGAGAGACCCCAACCATCACGCCGCCATGCCAGGCGCGGTCGCAGTGCGTCTGTCTACGCATACGCCTTGCCGCGGCGTCACAAATCCGCCGCGGGGTCCTTATTCGTCAAAATCGCTCCGCCAGGGTGCAGGCCGCATGTGGCATGGCACGCCGACTGCAGACCGCCGAGAGTTGGTCGTCCAGTAGCTGGTAAGGGCTGTTGCCCTCTCTGTCCGACCTGGGAACGGCATGCACGTACGGTCAGGACAGCCGGGGCAACGCAACGAGCCGCACTGCGACGCGCGCGCGTGGGGATGCCCCTCGCGACGTCTCGGCTGGTGGCAGGCGGTGTTCGCCGCCCTGCTGGCCGCGCTGCTGGCGGCGCCAGCGCGGGCGGCGGTCACCTTCGTTCGCACCATCGATACCGACCAGGCCAAAGCGAGCGGCACGACGCTCACCCTGACCGTTCCCGCCGCCGGTGTGGCGAGCGGCCACAGCATCCTGCTCGCCCTGACCTTCGACGCCGCCACCGGAACGGTCAGCGCCACGGACAGCGCCGGCAACACCTATGCGGTGGATGCCGACATCAACAGCGCCGGCAACGTTCGCACCGTCATTCTCAGCACCCACAACGTCGCCGCGTTGACCAGCGGCCAGACCATCACCGTCACCCATCCCACCGCCGTCGCCCGCGCCCTGAGCGGCAGCGAGTTCTCGGGCCTCCTGGCCAGCGGTGCGCTCGATCGCACCAGCACCGACGCCAATTCGAGCAACGCGTTGTCCTCGGGCAACACCGCCAGCACCAGACAGGCCGACGAGCTGCTGTTCGGCGCCCTCGGGCTCGAGGGCCCTCTGGGCGACACCTTCGTCGCCGGGACCGGATACACCGCGCTGACCGAAGCCGGCACCACGGGCGCGAACGGCAGCAGCAATGCCACGATCGCGCCGGAGTACCGCATCGTCGCCGCCACCGGCGCCTACGCCGCCGACGGCACCAACTCCAACAACCGCAGCTGGTCCGCCGCCATTGCCACCTACCGCGCCGCAGCCAACGCGACACCGACGATCACCGCGACGCCGACGATCATCGCCACCGCGACGCAGACCGGAACGGCGACGCCGGTCTGCGCGAACCCGGGCAAGGACGGCGCTGGCGGCACCCTGAGCGGCACGATCAACGGCTACTGGCAGGGCATGGCGTCGGTGAGCGCCGGGGCGACGTCGATCGCGCTCGGCAATCGCTTCGGCGCCGCCGTCAACATCACGCCCGGCGACATGCTGATCGTGATGCAGATGCAGGACGCCACGATCAACGCGTCGAACAGCATCAGCTACGGCGACGGCTCGACCGGCGCCGGATCGACCAGCCTCGGCAACTCCGGCCTGTACGAGTACGTCGTCGCCACCACCACCGTCGGCGCCGCCGGCGGCACGCTCACCCTGCAGGGCGGGCTGGTCGGCAGCGGTCTCGCCAACGACTACTTCAATGCCGACGCGACCGCGACGCAGGGCCAGCGCCGGTTCCAGATCGTGCGTGTGCCGCAGTACACCAGCGCGACGCTGAGCAGCGGCCTCACCGCCCTGCCGTGGCAGGGGACCACCAACGGCACATTCGTCGGCGGCATTCTCGCCATCGATGTGAGCGGCACGCTCACCCTCGGCGGTACGGTCTCGCTCGACGGCTGCGGCTTCCGCGGCGGCCAGGGACGCGCACAGACCGGCAACGCCTCGGCGACCAACACCGACTACGTCAACCTCGCCAGCCGCATGGCGCACGGCCTGAAGGGCGAGGGCATCGCGGGCACCCCGCAACTCATGTGGAGCGGCAGCGCCAACGTGACGACCGGCGTGCAGGGCTACCCTGGCGGCGACACGGCGCGCGGCGCGCCCGGCAACGCCGGCGGCGGCGGCACCGACGCGCGGCCGAGCGCCAACGACGAGAACACCGGCGGTGGCGGCGGCGGCAACGGCGGCGCGGGCGGCCTCGGCGGATTCAACTGGAGCCCGACCTATCCGAGCGGCGTCCTGTCGCGCGGTGGGCTCGGCGGAATTCCGATATCGGCGGCCGCGGTCGAGCGCATCTTCCTCGGCGGCGGCGGCGGCGCCGGCTCGCGCAACGACTCGACGGCATCGCAGTCCTCCGGCGGCGTCGGCGGCGGCATCGTCCTCATCCGCGCCATGGCGCTCGCCGGTACCGGCACGATCACCGCACGCGGCACGACGGGTCCGATTCCGGCGAACGACGGCGGCGGCGGTGGCGGTGGCGGCGGTTCCGTCGCCGTGGTCGCATCGAGCGGATCGACCGCCGGCCTCACCGTCACCGTCAGCGGCGGCAAGGGAGCCGACGCCTGGCCGGGCAACCCCCCGGCGGCCAACGACCACGGGCCAGGCGGCGGCGGCGGCGGCGGTGTCGTGTACGCGTCGGGCGCGCCGTCGAGCACGACGATCACCGGCGGCGCCGCCGGCGATACCGCCGACGGCACCAACTACGGCGCCGAGGGCGGCGTCCTGGGCCTGGTCGCGACCGACATCCTGCCCGCGGATCTTCCGGGTGTCGTATGGGACGTGCCCTGCCCCGTCACGCCGACCCGCACGCGCACGGTCACATCGACGCCGACCAGGACCGCCACCGAAACCCAGACCCCCACGGCCACCAGCACCGCGACGCGCACCGCGACAGGCACGGCCACTCAGACGGCCACCAGCACCGCCACCCAGACGCCAACGTCGACGCCGACGGGCACGGCGACGGCGACACGGACCAGCACAGCGACGCCAACGGCGACGCCGACCTCCACGGCAACCGGCACCGCGACGTCCACCCTCACCGCGACCCGCACCACGACAGGCACGGCCACTCAGACGGCCACCAGCACCGCCACCCACACGCCAACATCGACGGCGACGGGCACCGCGACGTTCACCCCCTCCAGCACAGCCACGGCGACGCCAACCCCGACCAGGACCGGCACTGCCACTTCGACGGCCACGGCCACGCCGACCAGCACAGCCACGCCAACAGCGACGCCGACCTCCACGGCAACCGGCACCGCCACGTCCACCCTCACCGCGACCCGCACCACGACAGGCACGGCCACTCAGACGGCCACCAGCACCGCCACCCACACGCCAACATCGACGGCGACGGGCACCGCGACGTTCACCCCCTCCAGCACAGCTACGGCGACGCCAACCCCGACCAGCACCGGCACCGCCACTTCGACGGCCACGGCCACGCCGACCAGTACAGCGACGCAAACTCCGACGAACACGCCGACGGCGACCCCGACGAGTACCACCACGCCTACTCAGACGCCGATCGATACGCCGACGGCCACTCCCAGCGACACTCCTACGAACACCCCAACTGCGACACCGACGAGTACGCCGACCGACACACCCTCTCAGACACCGACCGACACCCCGACGGTCACCCCGACCAACACGCCGACGGACACCCCAACGGCGACGCCGACCAGTACGCCGACCGATACGCCAACGGCCACACCGACGAGCACGCCGACCAACACGCCCACTCCGACACCGACTGAAACCCCAACGGTCACCCCCACCAACACGCCGACGGATACCCCGACGGCGACGCCGACCGGTACGCCGACCGATACACCAACGGCCACACCGACGAGCACGCCGACCGACACTCCCACTCGGACGCCGACGGACACCCCGACGGCGACGCCGACCAGTACGCCGACCGATACGCCCACAGCGACTCCAACGAGCACGCCGACCAACACACCCACTCAGACGCCGACCGACACCCCAACGGTCACCCCGACCCACACACCGACCAACACCCCGACGGCGACGCCGACCAGTACGCCGACCGACACGCCGACGAGCACGCCGTCCGACACTGCCACCGGTACGCCGACCGACACCCCAACGGCGACGCCGACCAGTACGCCAACCGACACTCCCACGGCCACACCGACGAGCACGCCGTCCGACACTCCCACTCAGACGCCGACTGACACGCCGACGGTTACCCCGACCAACACGCCGACCGACACCCCGACAGCGACGCCGACCAGTACGCCGACCGACACGCCCACGGGCACACCGACGAGCACGCCGTCCGATACGCCCACAGCGACTCCAACGAGCACGCCGACCAACACCCCCACACAGACGGCGACCGACACTCCAACGGTCACCCCGACCCACACGCCGACGAACACCCCGACAGCGACGCCGACCAGTACGCCGACCGACACGCCCACGGCCACACCGACGAGCACGCCGTCCGACACTCCCACTCAGACGCCGACTGACACGCCGACGCTTACCCCGACCAACACGCCGACGGACACCCCGACAGCGACGCCGACCAGTACGCCGACCGACACGCCGACAGCGACGCCAACGAGCACGCCGACCGACACTCCCACGGCCACACCGACGAGCACGCCGTCCGACACTCCCACTCAGACGCCGACTGACACGCCGACGGTTACCCCGACCAACACGCCGACCGACACCCCAACGGCGACGCCGACCAGTACGCCGACCGACACGCCCACTCAGACGCCGACTGACACGCCGACGGTTACCCCCACCAACACGCCGACGGACACCCCAACAGCGACGCCGACCAGTACGCCGGCCGACACGCCTACAGCGACGCCAACGAGCACGCCGACCAACACACCCACTCAGACGGCGACCGACACCTTAACGGTCACCCCGACCAACACACTGACCGACACCCCAACAGTCACCCCGACCAACACCCCAACGACGACGCCAACCAGCACGCCGAGCGAGACGCCAACCGCCACATCGACGAGCACGCCGACCGACACTGCCACCGGTACGCCGACCGACACCCCAACGGCGACGCCGACCAGTACGCCGACCGACACGCCCACGGCCACACCGACGAGCACGCCGTCCGCCACTCCCACTCAAACGCCGACTGACACGCCGACGGTTACCCCAACCAACACGCCGACGGACACCCCAACAGCGACGCCGACCAGTACGCCGACCGACACGCCCACACCGACTCCAACGAGCACGCCGACCAACACCCCCACACAGACGGCGACCGACACCCCAACGGTACACCCCCACCAACACGCCGACGAACACCCCGACGGCGACGCCGACCAGTACGCCGATCGATACGCCGACGGCCACATCGACCAGCACGCCGTCCGACACGCCCACTCAGACGCCGACTGACACGCCGACGGTTACCCCAACCAACACGCCGACGAACACCCCGACGGCGACGCCGACCAGTACGCCGAGCGAGACGCCAACCGCCACATCGACGAGCACGCCGACCGACACTGCCACCGGTACGCCGACCGACACCCCCACGGCGACGCCGACCAGTACGCCGACCGACACTCCCAGTCAGACGCCGACCGACACCTCAACGGTCACCCCGACCAGCACGCCGACGAGCACTCCAACGACGACGCCGACCGATACGCCCACAGCGACTCCAACGAGCACGCCGACGGCCACACCGACCGACACGCCCACTCGGACGGCGACGGACACCCCAACCGTTACCCCGACCAACACCCCGACCAACACCCCAACGGCGACGTCCACCAGTACCTCGACCGAAACGCCGACGGGCACGCCGACCAACACTCCCACTCAGACACCGACCGTGACCGCGACCAGCACGCCCACGAACACCCCGACAGTGACCCCGACCGAAACGCCGACGGCCACACCGACGAGGACGCCGACCGACACGCCCACCGCGACGCCGACAGGCACGCCGACCTACACACCCACTCAGACCTCGACTGAGACCCCGACGGTCACCCCAACCCACACGGCGACGGACACCCCGACAGCGACACGGACGAGTACGCCGACCAATACGCCACAGGGACGCCGACCAGTACCCCGACCGCCACGCCGACGAACACGCCTACCGGCACGCCCCCCGACACGCCGACGGCGACGCCGACGCGCACCGGCACGCCGAGCCAGGCACCAACGCTGACGTCGACGGTCCCCGCGACGGCCACGAGCAGCGCGACGCTCACCTCGACGGCGACCGCGACGAGCACCGCGACCGCCACCGACACCGTGACCGCGATGCCGAGCTGGACGCCGACGCCGTCATCGACCGGGCCCCCCACTCCTTCGTCCACCGCCACCCCTGCGATGCCCGCGCTGGCGGTGCACGTGGCCCTCCAGGGCCGCGCCGCCACGGGAGCGCCCCTAGTCTACGTCATCACGGTCGCCAACGTCGGCAGCGTCCCGACCACCGCCCCCGTCACTCTCGTCGACCACCTGCCGCCGGGCGTAGAGTTCCAGCAAGTGAACGCGACCGGGTTGGCCTGCACCCCCATGGCGCCGATGGTCCACTGCATGTACCCGCTTCCGCTCTCGCCGGGTCAGATCAGCCCGCCCGTGCGCGTCACGGTCGTCGTCACCGCGACGGCCGGCAGCGATCTCGTCAACGTCGCTGTGGCGAACAGCGGCGAGGCGTCCGCCACGGCCGGCAACAATGTCCGGGTCCTCGGCCCCGCCGCGCCGGCGCCACTGCTGTCGCCGCTCGGCCTGCTGGCGGCGCTAACGATGCTGATCGCTGTCGCCGCGCGCGCCCGCCGCCGGGTCGCGCAGGTCATATCGCAGGAGCGGCGATAACCGGTTCTTCATCCGCGGCGGCCACGGACCATCCGTGGTCGACAGCGACCGCGGGGCACATCAGTCCTTGTGATTCCGCCGACGCCGTAATACGTGGCCGGAGGGGGAACGCGCGCATGCTGTCTCGAAAGAGGCTCGATCCACTGGTCGGTCTCGCTCTGCTCGCGGGTGGTCTGTTCATCGGCGCACCGGCACGCGCTGCGTTCACGACGTTCGAGACCGGCGAGGTGCGGCCGTTGGCGATGTCGCCGGACGGCAACACGCTCTTCGCGGTCAATACGCCCGACAGCCGCCTCGAGATCTTCACCATCAGCGGGAGCGGACTCACCCACACGGCCTCCGTCCCGGTCGGCCTCGAGCCCTGCGCGGTCGCCGCACGCAGCAACGGCGAGGTCTGGGTCGTCAACCACCTGTCCGATTCGATCAGCATCGTCGACGTGACGAGCTCGCCGCCGCGCGTCGTCCGCACCCTCCTCGTCGGCGATGAGCCCCGCGACATCGTGTTCGCCGGCAGCACCCACTCGCGCGCCTTCATCACGACCGCGCACCGTGGACAGAACAGTCCCATCGACCCGCAATTCACCACCGCCGGCGTCGGCCGCGCCGACGTGTGGGTCTTCGACGCCGCGAATCTCGGCGGGTCGCTCGGCGGAACGCCGCTGACCATCGTCACCCTCTTCGGCGACACGCCGCGCGCGCTCGCCGTCACGCCCGACGGCGGCACGGTCTACGCGGCCGTCTTCCAGTCGGGCAACCGCACCACGACGGTCTCCGAAGGCGTCGTCTGCGACACCGACTCGACGAACCTCAACAACAACACCGTCCAGGGCGCCTGCTCGATCCATGGCGTCACGATGCCGGGCGGCCTGCCGCTGCCACACCGCAACTTCGCCGGCGACGTCCGGCCCGAGGTTGGCCTGATCGTCAAGTTCAACGGCACCCACTGGGTGGATACGCTCGGCCGCAACTGGGACCCAGGCGTCGACTTCTCGCTGCCCGACAAGGACGTTTTCACGATCAACGCCAACGCCAATCCGCCGGTCGAGACCAGCTTCTACACCGGCGTCGGCACGATCCTCTTCAACATGGCCGTCAACCCGGTGAACGGGAAGGTCTACGTCAGCAACGGCGAGGCGAAGAACGAGACCCGCTTCGAGGGTCCCGGCGTCGCCGGCGGCAGCACCGTGCAGGGCCACCTCTCCGAGTACCGCATCAGCGTGCTCGACGGCAGCGGCGCGTCCGCGCGCCACCTCAACAAGCACATCGACTACAACATCCGCCCGGCGTCATTGTCCGCGAAGGCCAACAGCCTGGCGACGCCGCTCGAGATGGCGGTGACCAGCAACGGCCAGACGCTCTATGTCGCCGCGTTCGGCTCGGCGAAGATCGGCGTGTTCGACACCGCCCAGCTGGAAGCCGACACGTTCGTGCCGTCCGACGCCGATCACATACCGGTCAGCGGCGGCGGTCCCAGCGGCCTCGTGCTCGACGAGGCGCGCGGCCGCCTCTACGCGCTGACCCGCTTCGACAACGGCGTGTCGGTGATCGAGACCAGCACGCGCTCCGAGATCGCCCACCTGCCGCTGTACAACCCCGAGCCCACCAGCGTCACCGGCGGGCGGCCGTTCCTCTATGATGCCGTCGCCACGTCGAGCAACGGCGAGGCGTCGTGCTCGAGCTGCCACATCTTCGGCGACTTCGACAGTCTCGCCTGGGATCTCGGCAACCCCGACGACGTGAAGATTCCGAATCCGCTGCCGAAGAAGCTGCAGACCGTCGCGCAGATCAACGGCACCAACGTCGACTTCGACTTCTTCCACCCGATGAAGGGCCCCATGACGACGCAGACGCTGCGCGGCATGGCCCATCACGGGGCGATGCACTGGCGCGGCGATCGCGCCGATCAGAACGGCGACATCTTCAACGAGGACATCGCGTTCCGCAATTTCCGCGTCGCCTTCCCCGGCCTCGTCGGCCGCGACGGCCAGATCGCGGAGAGCGACATGCAGAAGTTCTCGGACTTCGCGCTGCAGATCCAGATGCCGCCCAACCCGATCCGCAACCTCGACAACTCGCTCACCAGCGATCAGCAGGCGGGCCGCAATTTCATGACCGGCAGCCGCCGCGCCGACGGCATCGCGGTCGGCGGCGGCTTCGGCTTCAATTGCGTCGGCTGCCACACGCTCGACCCCTCACAGGGCTTCTTCGGCGCCGACGGTCAGGCGAGCTTCGAGAACGAGACGCAGATCGTCAAGGTCGCCCACCTGCGCAACATGTACCAGAAGATCGGCATGTTCGGCATGCCGGCGGTCGACTTCTTCAACTCCGGCGACAACGGCTTCAAGGGCGATCAGATCCGCGGCTTTGGCTTCATCCATGACGGCAGCGTCGACACGATGTTCCGCTTCCTCCAGGCGACGGTCTTCAACAACGGCGGGACCTTCAACCCCGTCGGTTTCCAGAACGACACCCAGCGCCGGCAGGTCGAGCAGTTCCTGCTCGCCTTCGACAGCGACCTCGCACCGATCGTCGGCCAGCAGATCACGCTGACGAGCACCAACGCCGCCACCGTCAGCGCGCGCATCACGCTGCTCCTGGCGCGCGCCGCCGCGCGGCGAGTGCGACGTCGTCGTCAAGGGCACGGTCGGCGGCCAGCCGCGCGGCTGGCGGCGCGGCACCGGCAACGTCTTCCAGAGCGATCACGCCAACCAGAGCCTCAGCGACACCGCGTTGCGCGCGCTCGCGAACACCGCGGGCCAGGAGCTGACGTACACCGCCGTGCCGGTCGGCGAGGGCACCCGCGCCGGCATCGACCGCGACGAGGACGGGTACTTCGACGGCGACGAGCTCGACGCCGGCTCCGATCCGGCGGATCCCAACAGCACGCCGGCCAACGTCACGCCGACCTCGACCGCCACCGGCACGGCGACCAACACCGCCACCGCGACGGCGAGCGCCACCGCCGCGAGCACCGACACCAACACGCCGGTGCCGCCGCCGCCGACGAGCACCGCGACCGATTCGCCGACGGTGACCGCCACTCCCCCGGCCACGCCGACGGGGACGGTGTCGGCCACGCACACCGGTACCCGGACGGCCACGGCTTCGGCAACGGCGACCGCCGTCAACACGCCGACCGCCACCGTCACCGAGACGGCGACGCCGACCCTGGTGCCGTCCGACACGCCGACCACCACGCCGACGGCGACGCCGGTCTCCCGTTGCGACACGGCGCCGCGCTCCGGCTGTCATGCGCCCGGCAAGTCGCTGCTGCTCCTCAAGTCTGCCGGCGCGCGCAGCAAGCTCATCTGGCGCTGGCTGAAGGGCGACGCACCGATCGCCGAGTTCGGCGATCCCACCACCGGCACCGGCTACGCCCTGTGCGTCTATGACGCGACCGCGCTCGTCCCGGCGCTCGCGGTACATATCGAGGTCGAGCCCGCCGGCCTGTGCGGCGGGCGGCCGTGCTGGACGGCACTGGGAAGCGCCACGCCGAAGGGCTTCAACTTCGACGACAGCGCCGGCCCCCAGGACGGCATGCGGAAGCTGCGGCTCAAGGGCGGCAAGCCGGGACACGACAAGCTGCTCGCCAAGGCCGGCGGCGCCGCACTCGTCCTGCCACCGCCGGCGAGCGCGACGCAGCTCTTCACGCAGGATCAGGACGTCACCGTCCAACTCGTCAGCGACACCGGCAGCTGCTGGGGGGCGACCTATTCGCCCTCGGCCGTGCTCACCAACCGCCCCGACCTGTACAAGGCGAAACACTGACGTTGCGATCGGTCTGACGAGAGGGTGCCGCGTCCGCGGCGCCCTCTTCGTCCCCGCATGGTGGTGGTCCTCCGCCGGCACACGTCGGCCGTCGAAAGCTCCGCCGACCTCCTCGCTTCACCACCCAACCCGGATTGGGCCGCCCGCCCCATCACCACTATCGCCACTCAGGCGCCGCCGACTCAGTGATTGAAGCCGGCCCAGAAGCGTTCTAACCAGGCCACGGTGGGCAGGATCGACACGCCACGACCGCTGCCCCTTCGCCATTTAATGAACATACCGACCCTGGACACTCCGAGACTCAAGCTACGGCCCTTTGCGATCGAAGATTGGGAGCCCTATGCCGGAATGTACGCCGACGTGTCGTTTGTTCGATACCTCGGCGGGAAGGTGCTTTCGAAAGAACAAGCATGGGAGAACATTGCCGTGATACTCGGACACTGGAGTTTGCTCGGATACGGCATTTGGGCGCTCGAATGTCGCGCGACCGGTCGGCTCGTTGGCAGAGCGGGCCTCCTCAACCTTCCGGGTTGGCCTGGCGTGGAAGTCTGTTGGGCTTTGTCTCCGCACTTCTGGGGTCACGGGTACGCGACTGAGGCAGCACGAGCTTCGATTCGTTGGGCGTTTGAAGAAGCGGGCATTGCTCGCCTCATCAGTTTGATACATCCGGAGAACAGCGCATCGGCGGCCGTCGCTCTACGGATCGGTGAACAACTCCGAGAGACCATCACCTTTGAGGGTAAACCGACCAACGTCTACGAAATCGTCAATCCAAGACGCGCCTAACACATTGCCTGCAGCCCACGTGCGCGGGTGCACGCGCCCGAGCAATGACGTTCGGCAGCGCAAAGGAACGTAATGTTGAAGGCAGTGGCGTTGGTGATCGGCGTATGCATCGGCGCGGTCGGCGTAGTCGGCATCGCCGCGCCTGGCAGCCTCGTCTGGATCGCCAGACACTTCGTCACCTCTGGGGCGTTCCTCGCCGTAGCGGTGATCCGGGTCGTGTTCGGGCTAATTCTGGTCTCGGTGGCCTCCGAATCGCGGGCGCCGAAAGGTCTTCGGGTCCTCGGCTATGTCATCGTCGTTCTCGGCGTGGTTACGGCGGTCACCGGTCTGTTTGCCCTCGCGGAGGCTCAAAGCGTCATCGACTGGTGGCTGCAGCGGGGAACCGGGCTCGTGCGTCTGACGAGCGTGGCGCTGGTCGTACTCGGTGGCTTTGTCGCATTCGCCTGTGCCCCGGCGCGACGGGCCATGTAGGCGACGTCTCGGACCGGCGTTGTCCATCGCGCCAATCCGTGTCGCGTCGCGGGCTGAGGGGTCCTCCGTCTCGAACGTCACCCCTTCCTGGGCCGGCCCCCCACACGCCAAGGCACGGCCTTGCCCACCAATTCGGCTGGTGGATCGATCCCGCGCCTGGAGGGTCGCGCTTCCGCGCGACCGGCCGCGCGGAAGCGCGGCCCTCCAATCGGGAACGGAACGTGCTCAGGGAATTGGTGGGCAAAGCCCCAAGGCACCGCGTTCGGCCCCGCATAGCGGCGGGCCGCGCGCAACCGCGGCGAAGTACCGGCCGACCCTTGGCGAGGTGACGGCTCGCTGGTAGCAACACTCTATGGTGCTCGTCCTGCTGCTGGCGGCGCTGGCTTCGGTCGCGTCGGCGGCTGAGCCGCGCCAGTTGCGTTTCGTCCGCCCGGACGCGAATCCGGTCGTGCTGAGCGTCGAGAAACTGGCCGCCACGTGCGGCGCCGAGACGATCAGTCTCGAGGATCCCTACTACGGCGCGCAAAAAGACCTACCGCGCCTGTCCGCTCGCCAAGGTGCTGGCGCTCGGATTCGGTGCGCCGATCACCGACTTCCAGGGACAGACCGTGTTCTTCCGCGCCCGCGACGGCTACGCCAAGCCGGTCCCCGCGGAGCTGCTCGCCGAGCCCGGCGGCTTCCTCGCGTTCGCCGACGCCGACCACGCGAGCGGCGACGATCCCGGCTGGCAGCCGATCGACCGCAAGCAGGTCGACCCCGGGCCGTTCTACGTCGTGTGGACCGGCGCCGCGCAGCAGGACACGCACCGCTACCCGTGGCCCTACCAGCTCGCCCAGATCGAGATCGCGCCGATCGACGCGCTCTACCCGCACATCGCGCCGAGCGGTGCGCCGACCGGGTCGCCGGCGCAGGCCGGCTACGACATCTTCACGTCGCAGTGCATCGCCTGCCACGCCATCAACGGCGAGGGCGGCGACCGTCGGTCCCGATCTGAACGTGCCGCGCAGCATCGTCGAGTACCGACCGGCCGAGCAGATCAAGGCGTACATCCGCGATCCCGGCAGCTTCCGCTACACGAGCATGCCGGCGCACCCGAACCTCACCGACGCCGATCTCGACGCGCTGGTCGCCTATTTCTCGGCGATGAAGGACCGCAAGCAGCGATCCCGGAAAGGCGCAATGAGCCTCACGCCGTGCGCTGTGCGGAACGCTGCTCTTCCGCACCAGCCACCCGCTCGACACGGCGCACGGTCGCTTCACCGCGCACGAGTTCCTCGATCTCGCGACCCGCCAGCCGCTGCTCGCCGTGGCGCGCGGCGACCTCGGCGGCGCGGCGCCGCTGCTGGCCCGCGTGCACTCGTCGTGCGTGACCAGCGAGAGCATCGGCGGCGCCGACTGCGATTGCGCCGAGCAGCTCGACGCCGGCGCTCGCGCGCATCGCCGCCGCCGGCCGCGGCGTGCTGTTCTACCTGCTGCAGGAAGGGCGCGGCGCCGGCCTCGTCGCGAAGGCGCGCGACCGCATGCTGGTGCAGGCGAGCCACGACCACGTGACGACGTTCGACGCCTACGCGCGCATGGGCCTCGAGGGCGACTACCGCCGCTACGACGCGGTCGGCTTCGCCGCCGCGGCGCTGGGCATCGAGGCGCCGCTCGCGCTCCTCAGCAACAACCCCGACAAGGTCGCGGCGCTGCGCGACGCCGGCGTGGTCGTCAGCGGGTGTACGCGCTCGCGCGCGCGCCGTCGCCGTTCAACCTCACGTACCTGGCGGCGAAGTCGCGCTCCGGCCACGCGCTCGACGTGGCGACCGCGGCGCCGAGCGCGGCGGAGCTGCCCGAGCCGGTCGACGCCTTCGAGCCGGCGCCGGTCGCCACCGTGCCGTCGCTTCTGCGCGTCGCGTCGTATCTCCTGCCGGTGCTGGCGCTCCCACCGGCCGAAGGCGTCCACTGGTTGCGCCTCCATCTCTACGTCGACCGCGACAGCGGTCGCGAGCGCGTCGTGCTGACCCTGGCGCGCGCGCGCGACGCGCGGCCCTTGGTCCACGTGCACGCCGAGACGTTGCCCGGTCGCTTTCCGCGCCAGCTGCGCGACGACCCGTGGCGCACCGCCGTCGAGCGCATCGCCGCGCGCGGTGCCGGCGTTGCGCTCTTTCTCCTGCACGACGAGCCGGGCATCGCCGTGGACGGCGACGCCCGAGCGCACGTCGCCGCGCGGCCCAATCTGGCGCGCCTCCTCGCCGCCCACCTCCCGCCCGCGCCGAGTTGCTGTCGCCGCATCCCGCCCTGGCCGCCGCCCTCGCCGCCGCCGGCGTGGCGACGCGGGGTGACCCCGGTCGCGGCGGTCCCCGACGGCTGAACGTGCCGCGTCGCCCGCCGCCCTCGTTCCGGTTGCTCGCCTCGCGCCTGCGCGCCGCGCCGGCGCTCGTCCGCGCGGCGCTGACGCAGGCGATGCCGCCGCTGCCGTTCCTGCCGCGCGCGGCGCGCGCCATCCTCGCCACCGGCGTCGGCAGCTCGGCGGCGCACGCGCGGCTGCTGGCGCATCTGCTCGCCGACGTCGCCGGCCTGCCGGCGCGCGCCGTCCCCGCCGGCGCGTTCGTGGCGCAGCGCGCCGATCCGCGCGACGCGCTGGTGGTCTTCTCGCAGGGCCTGTCGCCGAACGCCCGCCTGGCGCTGCACGACCCGGCCGGCTGGCTCGGCGTGACCCTGGTGACCGCGACGAACAGCCGCACCCGCGACGCCGGCACACGCGCCGCCCTGCGCGCCCTCGCCGCCGCTGGCGGCCGCGTCGTGGCGCTCCCGGGCGGGGCGGAGCGGGGGCTCCTGCTGCGCGTCGCCGGGCCGCTCGCCGGCTATGCGGTGGCCTATCGACTGGCCGCCGCGATCGCACGCGCGGCGGGCGCCGACGACGGCGCGCTCCGTCCGGATGCCGGCCGCGTCGTCCGCGCGATGCGCGCCGCCGCGACGCGGCGGCGCGCCTGCCGGACGATGTGCTCGAGGGCATGGTGGCGCTGCTCGCCAGCGGCGGCTACGGCGCGCTGGGCGACAACCTCGCGCTCAAGATCGGCGAGGGGCTGCTTCCAACCGGCACCGCCGATCTGGGACCTGATCGATTTCGCGCACGGGCCGTTTCAGCAGCTGTTCGAGCGCCACGTCACCCTGCTCGTGCTCGGCCGGCGCGCCGCGCGTGGCGAAGCCGATCTCGTCGCCCGGCTGCGGCGCATGCTCGACCGGCGCCGTCACCGCCTCATCCGCCTGCCCGCGACGTTGCCCGGTGCGCAGGCGCTGTTCGAGCACGAGGCACTCGTTGAACGCACTTGTCCTGCGCGCCATCGCCATGCGCGACATCGATCAGGCGCGGTGGCCCGGCCGCGGGCGCGACGGACCGCTGTACGACATCGCGCGCCCCACGCGCTCGACCCGCGCGGCAGCGCCGGTCACAGCGGTCGCGCCGCGCGACGCGCTGGCCGACCTGACCTGGCCCGAGCTGGCCCTCGCCCTGCGCGCCGGGCGCGATACGGCGGTCGTGCCGCTCGGCGCCACCGAACAGCACGGCCCGCATCTGCCGTTCGCCACCGATACATGGATCGCCGACGCGCTGGCGGAGCGCTTCTGCGCCCGCGTCCGGAGGCCGTGCGCGTGCCGGCGGTACCGTTCGGATGCTCCGCCGAGCACGATGGGTTCCCCGGCACGCTGACGCTGCGGTGGAACACGCTGCGCAGCGTGCTCGACGATCTGCTGGCAGCGCTCGGCCGGCACGGCTTTCAGCACGTCGTCGTCTTCTCCGCGCACGGCGGCAACGACGCGCTGTTGCGCGACGACGAGCCGGCGCTGCGCGCCGCCGGCCGGCCGGCCGTGGTAACGGTCGTGCACGGCATCGACGCGCTGGCGCGTCGCTGGGAGCGCGCCAGCGCCGCACAGGGCATCTCGCCCGCGGCGGCCGGCCAGCACGCCGGCGAGTTCGAGACGTCGCTGATGCTCGGCCTGCGGCCGGCGACCGTGCGCCGCCGGTCGCTGCGCGCCGGCCGCCTCGCGATCGCCGCCGACGCGCACGCGCTCTTCTACCCCGACCTGCGCCGTCAGGCCGCGAGCGGCGTGGTCGGCGATCCGCGCCGTGCCGACGCGACGCGCGCCGGCGCGTACCTCGACGCGTGGTGCGATGCGCTCGTCGCTAGCTACCGCCGCGCGAAGAATCGCAGCACGACGAAGGGCACCCAGAAAGCGTAGTAGAGCTGGTTCGGCACCACGCGCAGCAGCCACCCGACGTCGAGCCCGGCGAGCTGGATCAGGACGTCGGCGGTCGCCCACAACCCGTAGTACAGCGCGACGTAGGCCAACGCCTCGCGCAGAAACGCCCGCAGGGCCGGCTGATCGGTGGGAACGCGTCGCGGCACGAGGCCTGCGCGGAGCCAGAGCGCGACGGCGAGGAAGAGCCCCTCGTAGAGCAGCCAGATCGTGTTCGGGTCCGACGACGGATGCAGCGCGCTCACGACGACGGACAGCGGATACGCGACCAGCGGCACGAGCAGCGTCCATGCTGCGGCGCTCGGCACGCCGTCACGCCACGCGCCTCCGCCGGCGATGGCGAGGAGTCCGAAGAGCAGCAGGTAGACGCGGAAGTCGCCGAGCAGAACGAAGAACACCATGACCGCGGTGGACGCGGCGCCGTCGGCCATGCCGAGCCCGCGCAGGAGCGGACCGGTCGCGAACGGATCGAGCATCGTCTCGACGGCGAAGGCGATCGCGTACGCGTCGACGAACGCCGCCGCCGCCGGCAACGCCCCCGCCCCACGCGGACGACCCCGTACCGCGCGCCAGAGCAGGTACAGCGCCGGAACCGGCAGGACCGCCCAGAAGCCCTGCACGGTGGTCGCGTAGAGATCGCTCCAGGTCGCAGCCACGGCGCCGCACCATGCCCCCGCCGGCGGAGCGAGGCAACCTGGCACGGACAGGGATGCAGCCCTCACGTGGAGAACGCAGCGGCGGGCTTTACGCCCGCCACTTCTAGCGCGCTGCCTTCGAGTAGCGCGCTCTTCCCGGCGTGGGCGGAGGTGGCAGCGCCGGCGCGGGTGCGAACCGATCCCGCGGCGTAGTCCCCAACACCACATCGGCAGGCCCACGCGGATGAGCGAAGCGCGGGCCGCCCGACCCGGCCCCTGGCGGGCCTAAAGCCCGCCGCTACGCTGAACCGCCGCCCCCTGCGTCGGTGAGCCCGTCATCGCATTGTCATACCAGTTGACAGTCATACGAGCTGCTGGCATGAGCATTCCATGCTGAAGCCGGTGCACAAGCAGTCGCTGTCCGAGGCGGTGTTCCTCCAGCTGCGCGATCAGATCGTCAATGGCGAGCTCGCGCCGGGGGCGTCGCTGCCGGCGGAGCGGGTGTTGTGCGAGGCCCTCGGCGTCAATCGCGGTTCGATCCGCGAGGCGCTGCGGCGGCTGCAGCAGTCGCGCCTGGTGTCGGTCCGCCACGGCGGGACGTCGCAGGTGCTCGACTACCGTGCCTCGGCGGGGCTCGATTTGCTCGCCGACCTCGTGCTACCGGCCAATGGTCGCATCGATGCGCGCATCGTGCGCGGCATCATCGAGATGCGCTCCGCCCTGGCGCCCGACATCGCGCGCCGTGCCGCCGAGCGGCGCACCGCGGACAATCTGGCGCTGCTCGAAGCCACACTCGCGCGCATGCGCGAGCGCGCCGGCGACCTGACCGCGCTGCAGGATCTCGCCGTCACCTTCTGGTCGGATCTCGTCGACGCCTCCGACAACCTCGCGTACCGTCTGGCGTACAACTCGCTCCGCTCCACGTACGATCAGTGCCGCGCGCTCTTCACGCAGGTCCTCGCCGACGAGATCGGCGACACCGGCGGCTACGCGGCGATCCTCGCGGCGGTGAGCAGCGGCGACGCCGAAAAGGCGGCGCGGCGCGCCCGCCTGCTGATCGAGCGCGGCGAGCGCGGCGTCAAGCAGATCCTCGCCCACCTTCCCGCCAACCTCTCGGAGATCCACGCATGACCACGACCACCACCGCGACGCAGCGGAGCGCCACCGAATCGATGCCGTCGCTGTCGCTCGCCGCCACCGACAGCCCGCGCACCCTCGCCGAGGCGCTGCCGGTGTTCCTGCATCACGGCAGCCCGCGGGTCGTCGTCGTCGCCCTGGCGGTCGCCATCGCGGCACGCCTCGCCGTCGGCCAATGGTCCGCGTGGGACGTCGTCCCGATTCTGGCCCTGGTCGCGTACTGGCCGATCCAGGAATGGTTCATCCACGTCTACATCCTGCACTACCGACCGATGACCGTCTTCGGACGTACCGTCGACTTCCGCGTGCCGCGCAAGCACCGGCAGCATCACCGCGCGCCGTGGGAGATCGAGATGCTGTTCATCCCGATGCACTCGTTCACCTACGCGCTGCCGCTGCTGGCCGGCCTCTGGTTCGTACTCACCCCGAGCACACCGCTGGCGCTGACCGGCATCGTCACGCACCTGGCGCTGACCCTGCACTACGAGTGGGTGCACTACCTCGTGCACACCCGCTATCAGCCGACCTCGGCGCACTACCAGCGGCTGTGGCGCAACCACCGGCTGCACCACTTCAAGAACGAGCGCTACTGGATGGGCGTCACCATGACGAGCGGCGACCGCCTGTTCGGCACCGCGCCGGCGGTGAAGGATGTCGAGACGTCGGGGACGTGTCGGACGCTCGCGGCCGGGTGACGGTCGACGGTGGCTGGGGGCGACGCGCGACCAAACGGGGGGACTGGCGCGCCCGCGGAGGTGCTCCGCGCTCGAGGCAGCGCGCTAGCAGTGGCGGGCGTAAAGCCCGCCGCTACGTCTTCCACGTCAGGGGCGCCCTGACACCAACACCCTACTGCTTCGGGAATCCCCCAATCCCTTCGTCCAACTGCACGCCGAGCGTATTCAGGGCCATCGACACCAGCGTGTACTGGCCGACCGCGAAGATCACGTCCAACAGCTGCTTCGTGTCGTAGCGCGCGCTCAACGCCTTCCAGGTCGCGTCGCCGATGCGGCTGTCGCGATGCAGCTCGTCGGCGGCGCGCAGCAGCGTCGCGTCGAAGGGATCCCATCCCGGCGCGTCCGGCCCGGCGGTGATGCGCTGGATCTCGTCGTCGCTCAGGCCGCACTGCTTGCCGATGACGACGTGCTGGCCCCACTCGTACTCGGCGCGACAATTCCAGCCGGTGCGCAGGATGAGCAGCTCGCGCTCGCGCGGACCGATCGTCGACTTCGCGAGCACGTGCGTCCCGAAGACCAGCCAGCGCCGCATGAGATCGGGATGATGAGCGAGCGTCGCGAAGATGTTCAGCACGCGCCCACCGCCCATCTGGGTCGCGTCGAGGATCTTCTTCGTTTCGGCGTCCCATTCGCTGGGCGGCAGCGGGCTCACGCGCGGAGTGGTGGTGGCCATGGTGGTCCTCCCTACGGCGCCGGATAGCAGACCGCAGCCCCTTCTGTCGTGTCTATTTGGCGGCGGCAGGCGTCGCGATCTGGCGCAGCCGCAACGGATACAGCCGCTGCGTCAGGTCGTGCCCGTCGTCGCTGACCAGCACGAGGCTGCGGCTGCCGTCCTTGAGCGTCGGCCCGACCCCCATTCCCTCGAAGTTGTCGGTCAGCGACGTGCGCTGCCAGAGGAGGTGTTTGCGCGCCACCACCACGTCGGCGTCCGCGATCTTGAGCTGCTTGCTCACCTCGGTCGCTCCCGCGACCTCCACCTCGTACAGCCGGATGCGCAAGCCCTCGCTGCCGAGCGAGCGCTCGAGCGCGATCAGCCGGCCGTCGGACAGCGCCAGGAGCTCGGACAGTCCGGTGCCGCGATCGGGGAGCACCTTGGCACCGGCGGTGGGATCGGTCAGGTACGCCCACTGGCCGGTCGGGTGCAGGTCGCCGTCGAGCCGAAAGAGGCGGACCATCGTCCCCTTCTCGGCCGTCGACGTCGGACCGTCCACCCGCAGCGCCTCCTCGTTGGCCGTCCAGAAATGGCCCGACGCATCGCGCGTCAGCGACTCGAAGCCGAGGTTGTTGCGCAGCGTCGCGAACACCGGCGGGATCTCGGCGGTGCGCAGCAGACGGCCGTCGGGCAGACTGTACTCGCGTATCGACGGACCGACCTCGTCGCTGACCATCACCGACGAACCGTCGGGGGCCAGCGCCAGCCCTTCGATATCGATGCTCTTGGGGAGAGGGAGACCCGCCTCGACCGCCGCGCTGGTGATCGCGCCCGTCGGCGGGATCGATGGCGATGCGCAACCAATAGAGATGCCCGTCTTCGTCGGACACGGCGGCCCACCGATCGCCGCCGGCCCAGGCGATGCCGCTGAGCTCGTTCGCACCGGCGGCACCCCGCGCCAGGGCCACCGGCCCCTGTCCCGGATCTTCGATCGCCCAGTTCTGTGCCGTCACGGGCGAGGACAGCAGCACCGCTGCCGCCATCACTGCCCACCACCGCCAACCGCCGCCGCGCATCGTCAGTGAAAGAGTTTGGAGAGGATCTCGGTGGTGCCGACGATCGTCCCGAGGCTGGTGCCGATGGTGGACAACAGGAACACCAGGCAGATGCGCAGCAGGCGGTTCTGCCACCAGCGCAGCGGCACGCGTACGTCCTCGGCGACGCTCTGGATCTCGCTCACCAGCGGCGGACGCACGTACGCCTGCACCAGCGCCGCGACGTAGCCGACGCCCAGCAGCGGCGAGAGCGTCGTGATCGGAGCCGAGAGGAATGTCGCCAGCAGCGTCAGCGGATGGCCGAACGCCAGCGCCGACCCCACCAGCCCGGGCAGGCCGGTGGCGAGGATCCAGAAGAGCGCGTTGTCGCCGACGGCGGAGAGACCGTGGCGCAGGCCGATGGCGACGAGCCCGGCGATGATCACCACGGGAATCGACCAGCCGGCGATGCGGCCCGCCGACGATGGCGGCGGCACCGTCTCGAGCGGCGCGAGATCCACCTGTCGGCCGCTGGTGAGGGCCTCGATCATGCCGGTGACGTGTCCGGCGCCGACGACGGCGATGACGCGTTCGCCGGGCGCCTCGCGCAGGCGGGTCGCGAGGTACGCGTCGCGCTCGTCGATGAGGACGCCCTTGATGCCCGGGAACGCCGCGCCGAGCTCCTGCATCAGCCGCGTCAGCACGTCCTGCTGGCGCAGGCGCCGCAGCTCGGCTTCGTCGAGCTCCGGCGCCTCGAGCACCGACATCAGCAGGGTCGCGATGAGCTCCGCCTTGCGCCACAGCGACAGCGCACCCCAGGCGCGGCGCAGCGTGATGCGCACGTCGCGATCGCACAGGCGCACGGGAATGCCGAGGCGCTCGGCCAGTTGCGCCGCCGCCAGCAGCTCGCTGCCGGGGACCACCCCGAGCTGGCCGCCGAGCTGCTTCTGGTACGACATCAACAGGAGGTTCAGGAGCAGCGGGACCAACTGGCGGTTGCGGATGACCGTCTTCAGATCCAGCGACTCGATGCGCGTGCGGTGCGCCAGCGCCTCGTAGCGGCGCGCGTCGAGCTCGACGCAGACGCAGTCGGGCCGCTCCCGCTCGATGACGCGCTCGACCAGCTCCGCCGACTCGCGCGAGACGTGCGCCGTCCCGACCAACAGGAAGAGGCGTCCGTCGACGGACACGCGATGGACGTCATCCTCCGCCGCCGCGGGGCTGCCCCCCCCGGCCGCTTCCACCTGCTCCACGTCTGCCACCCCTCCTGTTTATCTGTCTTCGATCCGGATTGGCAGCCACACCGTGAAGCGCGCGCCGTGCCCCGGCGCGCTCGTCAGGCCGACCTCGCCGCCCATCAACTGGGTCAGGCTCTTGACGATGTACAGGCCCAGGCCGGCGCCGGCCGAGGTGTCGGTGGCGGTGCCGTTGCCGCGTTCGAACAGCCCGAAGACCCGCTCCTGGTCGGTGGCCGAGATCCCCGGACCGCTGTCCTGGACGTCGATGCGGAGGCGGCCGTCGGCCGCGGCCGCATGCACGCCGACGGTACCGCCCGGCGCGAACTTGAGCGCATTCGAGACCAGGTTGTGGATGATCTCCTTCAGCTTGAGACGATCGAGCCGCAACGGCGGCATGTCGCCGTCGATGGTCCATTGGACGGTCGCCGTCCCGCTCGCCTCGGGCAGGGCCGTGACGCTCTCGCGCAGCTCGTCGAACAGCGGTCGCAGGTCGAACTCGCTCGGCTGCACGGCGAGACGGCCGCCGCCGAGGCGCGCCACCGTGAGCGTGCCCTCGACCAGCTGCAGCAGCTCGAGCGCGTTGGCGCGGATGCGCTCCGCGGCCACCGGCGGATCGCCCCGGCCGTCGAGGAGCATCTCGCCGTAGCCGAGGATGACGTGCAGGGGCGAGCGCAGCTCGTGCGACATGGTGTTCACGAACTCCGACCGCGCCCGCAGTGCGTCCTGCAGGCGCGCGAACATGCGGGCCGAACCGAGGGCCGTGCCGATCTGACTCGCCATGGCGCGCCACAGCAGCAACTCTTCCTCGCTGACGAGACGTGGGCTCGTCGCGCTGAGCACCACCGCGCCGCTGACCGCGTCGTCGATCACGATCGGCAGCGCCACCACGGTGCCCCCGGGTCTGGCCCACGGCAGCACCTCGTCGGCGACGACCGAGCGGACCGACGGTTGGCGATCGGCGAGGGAGGCGAGCAGTTCGCTCAGCGCGCCGGCATCCGGCTCCGGGCCGCTCCACAGCCCGGCGGAGGCGAGCGTGCGGGGCGGGCCGCTCCCGTCCGCGACGATGATCGCGCAGTGGCCGGTGCCGAAGGCGTGGCGGAGGCGCGCCGCCAGCCCGCGCGCCACGACGCCCTCGCCGAGTTGCGGCGCCGCGCCCTCGGCAAACTCGCGCAACGCCCGCTCGCGCGTACAGGCATCCTGCCACCACGCGGTGCTGACGCTGATGCGATCGCGAAAACTGATCAGCACCATCGCGGTCACGCCGCCGGTGAGCAGCGCGCCGAAGAGGACGAGAATCGCGACGCTGCCGTTCGCCGGGACGGCGACCGCGACCACGACGAGGACGGAGACGCCGACGACGCCGGTGACGATCAGCACGTCCACGGCGGTCTGCAGGAACACGGTCGGCGCGAACATGCCGAGGGCGAGCACGGCGAGGTCGCCGGGAACGGCGGCGCGCATCAGCACCGCCGCGCCCGTGGCGAGGTTGAGCGACAGCACCAGACCGACGGTGTAGAGGCGGAGGGCGCGCCACGTGAAGCGCGGCCCCAGGAGGACGGCGACGCCGATGTACACGCAGACGGCGGCACGCACCCAGATCACCGCGGGTCCCGGCGCGGGTCGCAGGAATGAAGCAAGTACGTAGAACACGAGCAGCGTGAGGCTCGCATAGCGCACGACGGCCCCGTCGACCCCGCGCGTTGCATTGAGGGCGCGCCACAACTCGCGCAGCGTCGGTGGTCGGAACCCGAGGTCGCGATGCTCCTCGTCCCCGGGCAATGGGCGCACGTTCTCCACGCCCCGATATAACTGCAAGCCCTATGCCCTTTGCCAGCGCAGACGCCTATCGAGAGAAAGGCTCCTGCAGCGGCGAGGATTTGGCGTGACGGGTGCCGCTCGCGGAGAGAGCGTCAGGATGACGGGATGGCTACCGACGACTCGTAGCGCGATTCCACCCAGCTGCGCAGGTCGCGATCGCCGATCGCCGCCCACACCACCGCCTCTTCGGCGACCGCGTCGGCGACGGCGATCGACTCCGCGTTGGGGTTGTGGGTCACGCCGGCGACGCGGGCATGGGCGGCGCGCAACGCCGGGCGGTCGGCGTCGGCCGGCAGCAGCGACAGCGCATCCGCCATCGCCAGGAAACGGTCGGCGTCGCGGAGCTCCTCCGCCGTCACGTCGACCCAGCCGCCCCCGGCGGCCTCGACCGGCACCCGATAGACGCGTTGGCGCCGTTCGATCTCCAGCGCGTACCAGAAGCACAGTTGGTAGTCCGAGAGGCGCGTCCATTCCGGCAGCGCCAGCACACCGGGGTCGGCGGGGTGCAGCAGATACTTGAGACCGAGCTTGCCGCGGCCCGGCACGGTGCGCCGCGACAGCAGGCTCGTTGCGACGCGGCGCGGCGACCGCCGCAGCGCGATCACCTGCGGCGCGGCGCCGAGGGCGAGGAGCGGTTCGAGGAAGCCCTTGCAGAGCAGGTGGCCGGTCTCGACGTAGCCGCGCGTCGGCACGCCGGCGATGAACGGCAGCTTGTACTCGAGGAGGAAGCGGCGGGCGATCTCAGGATCGCGCTGCGCGAGCCGCAAGACCGGCACGAACGACGGCTCGGGCTCGTGCCGGCTCGTGGTGTCGGGACAGAGCGCGAGCAGATGGGTGAGGAACGTCGTGCCGGTGCGTCCGGCCGTGACCGTGACGACCAGGGTCTTCTCGCGCACGGCGGCGAGCAACGCGGCGACGTCTGTCGGCGGCCGATGCCACGGCGCGAGCCGCGGCAGACGCTGCCGCTGCTTGGCGAGAAAGGCACGCTCACGCAGGCGAAAGAGGAACAGCCCCATCGCGCCACACCACACCACAGATCGGCCGCGGTGTGGAGCCAACCACGGAGCGGGGCTTCGTGCTCATCCGTGGCCATCGGTGTTCATCGGGGGACTCCGGCGCTTGTCCCGCCACCGCGCTCGCGTATGCTCGGCGGGTGCCCGCGCAACGTAAACGTCCGTCCCGGCAATCGCGTGTGCCAGCCGGACGATTCGAACGACTCGCGCGGTTCGGCCTGCTGGCCGGCGAGGTCGCGATCGGCGGCCTCACCGAGGCGGCCAAGCGGATGACCGGCACCGGGACGGCGGACAACAGCGTCTTCATCACCGCGACCAACGCCCGCAAGCTCGCCGAGCGATTGTCGAACATGCGCGGCGCGGCGATGAAGCTGGGGCAGCTCCTGTCGCTCGAGGGGCAGGACTTTCTGCCGGCGGAAGTCGCCGACGCCCTGTCGATCCTGCGCGCCGAGGGCGACAGCATGCCGGAGGCGCAGCTGCGCAAGGTGCTGGCGCGCAACTACGGCAAGCAGTGGGAGCGTCGCTTCGTCACGTTCGGGATGGACCCCATCGCGGCGGCGTCGATCGGGCAGGTCCACCACGCCATCGCCGCCGACGGCCGCGAGCTCGCGCTGAAGATCCAGTATCCCGGCGTCGACCAGAGCATCGAGAGCGACGTCGACAACATGGCCTCGATCCTCAAGCTCTCACGCCTGCTGCCGGGTCGCATCGACATTTCCGGCATCGTCGCCGAGGCAAAGCGCCAGCTCCGCCAGGAATGCGACTACCGGGCCGAGGCGCGCCACCTCCGCCGCTATGCCGAGATGCTCGGCGACGAGCCTGGCGTGGTGATTCCCCGCGTCTACGACGATCTGACCACGGCGCACATCCTGGCGATGGACTACGTCGAGGGCGTGCCGCTCGACGCGCTGGCGGAGCCGGGGCATACCCAGAAACAGCGCGATCGGGTCGGCACCCTGCTCTACCGCATCCTCCTCCGCGAGCTCTTCGAGCTGCGCTACATGCAGACCGACCCCAACTTTGCCAACTACCTGCTGCGCGCCAACGGCGACATCGCGCTGCTCGACTACGGCGCGGTGCGCGAGCTCCCGGCGGAGCTCACCGAGCGCTACCGGCGGATCTTCCGCGCCGGCCTGGAGGACGACCGGTCGGCACTGCGCGCGGCGATGCTCGAGGTCGGCTTCTTCGACAAGAACGAGCGCGCCGATCGGGTGGACGCGCTGCTCGATCTCTTCCTGATCGGCTGCGAGCCCTTCTCGCGCCGCGGCGTCTACGACTTCGGCGCCTCCGACCTGCCGGCGCGGGCACGTGAGGCGGGCATGGAGCTCACGTTCGGCAAGGGCTTCCTGCGCCCTCCACCGCCGGAAACCATCTTCCTGCACCGCAAGCTGGGCGGCACCTACATGCTGTGCGCCCGCATCGGCGCGCGCGTGAACGTGCGCGCGCTGCTGCAGCCCTTCGTCGCCGACCCCACCCCACGCGGCCACCGCGCCGCATGAGGGCGGGATCGATGGAGCGGCGGGCGGTCCGCCCGCCACCCCCAGGCGCCGACGTCAGGGACGACCGCATCGACGCCCTCCGCTACGGCTTCGCCGGCGCCTTCGCCGCGGGCGCCGCCCCGGCCGGAGCCGCACCGGCGCCCGGCGGGCCGTTCGGTCCGGGAATGTTCTTCAGCGCATCGCGGCCGGTCGTCTTCGCGTAGTCCTGCGGCACGACGAACAGCGTGGCGTCGACCGGCTTCTGGTCGACGGCGAGAATCTCCTCGACGCGGTAGCGGCCGTCGCTGAGATTCTGCACCATCACCGGCAGCCCCTTCTCCTGCAGCTGCCGGCGCACGTTCTCCTTGCGCATGTTGGCGGGCGTCAACTTCTCCATGCGCGCGGAGACGTTCATCAGCGCCTTGTTGAGGTCGGGCTGGTCGTTCGTGACCCATGCGACGACGGTGTTGTCGTCCTCGGTCGCCTTGTATCCGGTCGTGCTCATCCCATTGATCGTCTGCGTCTTGTTGAGCGGCGTGATCGTGATCTTCGGCGGCGGCGCATCGTCGTCCGGCATCTGCATGTTCTTCATCATCGCCTCGACCTGCTTGCGCTGGTCCGGCGGCATCGAGGCCATGCGCTCGGTCATCATCTTCTTCATCTGCGCCATCTTCTCGCCGATGGCCTTCGCGTCGGTCTCCGACCACTCGATGTAGCGTTTCTCGCCGGGCACGACGAACCACGTGATCCCCTTGTCGAGATCGACGACGGCGTACCCGGAGCCCTTGCTCTCCATCGGCATGTCCATGCGCACCTTCGATCCCGAGACGTAGACCATGCTCTCGCGGACCTGCGCTTTGTCGTTCTTGCCGAGCTGCTCGGGCGTCATCGCCATGATCGCCGCGTCGTCCGGCGTCTTGCCGCCGTTGCCGGCCGCCAGATCCTCCGACGTCACCGCCGTCGTGCGCAGCTTGATCGTCCCCTCGAACGCCGACGCGGTCGTCGCCAGCAGCAGCGCCGCGGCGCCGATCACCCATACGTGTCGCATGATAGCTCCCCTTGGTCTTGCACAGTGTGGTGAGAAGGTTGGCTCAGTTGCGGGTCCCGCCGCGCAGCGTCGACTCGACGATGGCGGCGATCGCCTGCTGGCCGGCCGGGGTGGGATGGAAGGGCGCGTTGCTCGAGCGGTCGAGCGCCAGCACGGTCAGCCCGTAGGTCCACGGATCGTCGGTGCAGAACTCGTGACCGTCGAGGCTGTGCGAGATGTCGGCGACGGTCACGCCCGGCAGGCCGGCCACGGCGCTGATGAGCGTGTCCTGCAGGGTCGCGATGAGCGTGCGCGTGTAGTCGATCTCGTCGCGCGTGAGGTCGCCGAGGTCGAGGCAGTCGATCGACTGGCGCGGGCCCGGCAGGGGGTCGTGGTACGTCGTGAACACGATGCGCGGGATCTTTCCCGCCTTCTGGCCGCGGGCGCGGATGGCGGCCACCAGATCCACGTAGTGCGACGCGATCTGGCCGCTGTTGATCGGGTCCCAGAACTCGCTCTCGATCACGGCGCCGGGGTTCTTGGCGGTGCAGTAGGACGACTCGAGGCGCTCCGGCCGGCCGACGAGAGCATCGAGCGTCGGATACTTCGCGACGAAGTTGGCGCGGATGCGCGCGCCCGGATCGCGCAGGCCGGCGATCGCCTCGACCTCGTCGGCGTCGTCCAGGGCGTAGCCGGTGGCGCAGAAGGTGAGGATGTCGACGAAGTGCACGTCGTCGGCGCCGAGCGTGACGATCACCGTGTCGGGCTTGGCCTTGTCGTAGTCCGTGTTGAGCTGGCGCATGCTCAGCCAGTCGCCGAACTGCGCGGGGCGATACGCCTGGCCGCCGGCGCGGCGGTCGAAGGCGATGCCGTTCTCGTACGTCGACCCGGTACACGCGAAGGTCGCGAGATCGGCCTTGAAGGCCGTCGCCACCAGATCGCCGTACGCCTGCACCGACTGGTGACAGAGCTGATAGTCGCCCGCCCAGGTCGGGTCGGTCGTGCCGCCCGTCCAGTGGTTTGGGAAGCTGTCGTAGTAGGTGTAGCCGTAGTTGATGCCCTCGCCGGACGCGAGCGAGTCGCCGAGCACGACGATCGAGCTCGGCGCCTGGGTCGTCGTCTCGCCGCCGCCGCTCCGCGTGCCGCTTCCGCCGCACGCGGCAACCGCGAACAGGGCCGCAGCAGTGAGAACGACGGCCAGGCGCGACATCGAATTCCGACCCTGCCCGCTCGATCGCCTTCCAGTCAAGCCAACCACGCGTGGCCGGTTCACTCATCGAATGGCGGGCCGCGCTCCCGCGCGGCCTGGGCAGCGCGGGGGGTGCTCGCGATGCCCCGTTCCGGACACGGCCGCGCGGGAGCGCCGCCCCATTCGGTGATTGCCTCGCGCCCGCCCGCCTCGTGGACTTTCAGCCGCCACGCCGCTACGGTCCGCCCCGCGCGCGCCCGTAGCTCAGGTGGACTAGAGCGGCTGGCTTCGAACCAGTAGGTCGGGTGTTCGAATCACCCCGGGCGCGCTGTTTTTTGTCCGCGATTCAGTGACTTGTGCACCGGTCCATCTGGTCCGAGCCCGGTTCGTGACGTGCCACAGGATGCACCTGGTGCGTTGTTCCCGCCGACGATAAGGAGCGCCGCGAGGGGGAGAGCTCCTCCAGGTCCACCATGGGCCGATACCTCTCCTGACCCTGCTCACTCACCCTGCGTTCCGACGCACCTCTCCTTGTAGCTGTGCCTCGAAGCCGGCGATCACGTCGAATAGCTCCTCGTCGATGCTCGTCTGGCGCAAACGGTGAAACGTTCCGTGCAGAGCTTCCAGCAATTCGTCGATGTTTTTATCGGCGCGTTGCATCGCCGCCAGGCGGCTCGCGTTCTCGCTCGCGAGAGATTCGGCGCACGTTCGGAAGAGCGAGACGAAGAGATACTCGCGGATGAGCGCGCGCAGCGTCTCGGCGCCGCCGCCCACGACCTCGGGCAAGATCTTCGTCGGCCAGGGAAGGTCAGCGAGCTTGCGGCGCCAGGTGTCGTCCAATGGCAGCAGCCGCTGATGGACGGGCTCATACGCCGCTCCGGAGGTGGGGCGGTTGTGGAAGAGGTGAAGCTCGCCGACCTCACCCCGGCCGCGGCGCGACTCGCTTTCCACGAGGATCTGGCCGACGAGCGGGGTAATGGCCTTGACCGAATTCGGCACGGCGAAGAGGCCGGCCAGCGGCAGGCCTGCGTCTTTCAAGCGCGCATGAACGCGCTCGCCGACGGCCCAGATCTGCGGTTTGTCGGTCAGAGCTCCCAGGGTCTCGACCGCCCGATCCGTCACCACGTCATTGAACCGGCCCACCAATCCCTGGTCGGAGCCAAACACCACCGCACCGATCGCACCTGCACCCGTGCGTCTTGGCTCTCCAGTCATCAATGCCGCTGAACCGGCACCGCGAAAACAGACGCCCAACCCCAGCTCCACGATGCGATAGTAGTGACCCAACGCCCGCACCGATTGCTCGTACTGGCCGATACTCGAAGCGGCCACGGCCTTCATGGTGCGGACGACGGATTGGAGATCGCCGGCACTGTCGATCTTTCGGCGCAGACTCGCCGTGGTGTTGCTCATGTCTTGGCCTTTTCCGCCGCCTTGGGTTTGGGTTTGACCTCCGTCTGGGCCTGCGGCGTCGACTGGGGTTCAGGCTTGGGCTCGGGGGTGGCTTTGGCTTCCGGCTTGGGATGGAAACGGCTGAGCGTCTGGCGGGCGATCTCGATGATCCTAGTGCGATCCTCATCGCTCAGCTTGTCGGCGGTATACAGTCTGTCGGCTACGTCCGCCGGGAACTTCGCCGCCGCCTCGCGCACGGCCTGCTCCGCCTCCTTCATTCGATCAAGCGGCACGTCGTCGAAGAGCTCCGCGGTCAACGCCAGCAGCACGGCGATTTGCTCGGGCACGGACACCGGGGCGAATTCCGGCTGCTCGAGACAGGCGCGAATGCGCCGTCCATGCTCGATGATCTTCCGGGCATCTTCATCCAGTCGGGCACCGAAGCGGGAAAAGGTTTCGCGTTCCTCGAACTGCGCGTAGGCGAGCTTGAGGTCGCCCGCCACCGCGCGGTAGGCCGCCCGCTGCGCCTTGCCGCCGACGCGGGAAACGGATTTTCCGACATCGACCGCGGGCAGCACTCCCAATTCGAACAGCGACGGCGACAGATAGATCTGCCCATCGGTGATGGAGATCAGGTTGGTCGGAATGTAGGCGGAAATGTTCTGCGCTTCGGTTTCGATGATCGGCAGGGCGGTGAGCGAGCCGCCGCCGAGTGCCTCGCGCACATGCGTGGCGCGTTCCAAGAGGCGCGAGTGGATGTAGAAGATGTCGCCGGGGAAGGCTTCGCGACCGGGCGGGCGACGCAGCAGCAAGGAGAGCTCGCGATAGGCGCGGGCGTGATGGGTGAGGTCGTCGTACACGATCAGCACGTCGCGGCCCGCTTCCATGAAATGCTCCGCGATGCTGGTCGCGGCGTACGGAGCGATGTAGGCGAGACCTGGCGGGTCGTTGCCCTCGGTCACGACCACGACGGTGTAGTCCATCGCCCCCTTCTCCCGCAGGCCCGCCACGGCCTTCGCCACGCCGGAAGCGCGCTGACCAATGGCACAATAGACACAGACGACATTCCGGCCCCGCTGGTTGAGGATGGTGTCGATCGCAATGGCCGTCTTGCCCGTCCGGCGGTCCCCCAGAATCAATTCGCGCTGCCCGTGCCCGATGGGAATGAGCGCATCGATGACTTTGAGGCCGGTCTGGAGCGGCACGGTGACGGGCGCGCGATCCATGATGGGCGTAGCGGGGCGTTCGATGGGCAGGCGCTCGCTGGCGACCACCGGCCCGCCGGCATCGAGCGGCCGACCGAGCGGATCGATGACGCGTCCCAGCAATCCCTCGCCCACGGCCACGTCCATGACCCGGCCGGTGCGCTCGACTTCATCGCCGGCGTGCAGATGCCAGTATTCGCCGAGCAGCACGACGCCGATTTCGTCCTCGTCGACGTTGAACGCGATACCGAACGCATCGCCGGGAAACGCGAGAAGCTCCTCAAAGCCCACGTTGGGAAGACCGGAGACCCGGGCGATGCCCGCGGATACGTTGATGATCGCGCCCACCTCGCGCGGCGTTAGTTGCGGCGTGAAGGAGTCCCGCACCTGGCTTATCCCGGCGAAGGCGCGGTCGAAGACGCTCTGCAAGCTTTCAGGTGCAGCCTTCATTGGCTCTTTGTTTCGGGGACAGGTTCGTTGGGTTGAAGCGCCGCTTTGGCTTCGGGTTCGCCCTTCTCCTTCAGGAGCTCGCCGACGCCCTTTTCCAGGGAGGCCAGGTAGTCCGCGATACTCCACGCCACCTTTTGCCCATTCGTGGTGAGCTCGATCCCGCTGACCAGATCCGGCGCGGTCTCGAACCGGACGTGGATGTCCGCCGAGAAGGTCTCGTTGAGCGCGTTTTGTATCGCCGCGCGTTGCTCCGCAGGCAGGTCAAACGCGCTGCGTACGAGCGCGGGCTCAGACGCGGTCTTCAGTGCTCCGGCAAGGCTGGCCTTCGCCTTGACATCCATCTCTCGCAAACGGCGAGTGAACACCTCGCCCATCCGCTCTTCCAGACTCGTCGTGGCGAGATCAGTCAGGGCCTTTCGCGCTATGGCAAACACTTCCTGCTGAGTCCGGCGGCCGATGGCTTGATTCAGGTTGTGGGCTTCGCTTCTCAGCGTGTCCCGTCGCTTGGCGCTCAAGGCGTCGGCTGCCTTCCGTGCTTCGTCGAGGAGGCGCTGACGCTCGGCGTTCGCTTCGTTCGTGGCGTTGCTCAAGAGGGCGGCGCGCTGCTGGTCGAACTCCTCGTTCTTGTGCTCGAACACTTCGCGCTCCTTTTTCGCTTCGGCCTTTTTCGCGTCGGCATCGGCGAGCTCCGCGGCGATCCGCTTCTCCCGCGCGTCGATGGCGTGGAGGATGGGCGCGTAGAGAAACCGCTTCAGCAACCACACCAGGATGAGGAAGTTGAGCGCCTGTGCACCGACGGTGAACCAGTCGATGAGCATGGACTACTTTCCCGCGGTCTGGGCGATGACGTGATTCCAGAACGGGTTGGCGAAAATGAGGATCATCGAGACCACGAAGCAGTAGATGGCCGTGGACTCGATCATTGCCAGCCCGACGAACAGGGTCCGGGTGATCGTGGCGGAGGCGTCGGGCTGTTGCGCCAGCGCGGTGAGCGCCGTCGCGACCGACCGCCCTTCGCCAAGGGCTGGCATCATACACCCCACGCCGGTCGTGAGTCCGGCGGTGACGATCGAGGCGACGGCGATAAGGGTCATGCTGTCCATGATGTGTCCTTTGGTTGGGTCGTCGTTGTTTCAGCTCGCGGGCGCTGGCTCGGGCTTGCGAGTGCGCGTGGCGGCCGCGATGTACACCGCGGCCAGGATGCTGAAGATGTAGGCCTGCACCATACCGGTGAGCAGGCCGAGCAACGTCATGACGATCGGGAAAATGAACGGCGTGATGGTGAGCAGAATCGCGAGAATCATCGCCCCGCTCATCATGTTGCCGAACAGGCGGACGGCCAGAGCCAGCGTGCGCGACAGTTCACTGATGATGTTGAAGGGCAACATGATGACGGTAGGCTTGGTGTAGGAAGCCAGGTACCCGCCCAGTCCCTGCTCCTCGATGCCGAACAGGGGCACGGCCACGAACACGCACAGCGCGAGTGCCGCGGTGGTCGAGAGCGAAGCCGTCGGCGGCTCGAAGCCGGGAATGATGGTGCAGAGGCTGGCCGTTGCGACGAACAGAAAGAGCGTGCCCAGAAAGCCGAGATACTTCTCCGGATGGCGGAGGCCGACCTCTTCGATCTGTTCCTCGATCGCGGTGACGACGATTTCCAGCAGGTTCTGCCAGCGGGAACGTGTCAGCTGCGTGGAAAGCTTGCGCGTGATGAGTTTTGACCCGACGGCGAGCACGAGCATCAGTCCCCAGGTGAACACAATCGTGGCGTTGAGTTTGAGAAACCCGTATTGCCAGAAGATCATCTCGTCGGGGCTAAGGCGCATGGCTGGCCTCCTGAGTCGGGCTGGTTCGGGCTTCTCCCGACCGCCCGGTGAGCCACGTGACCACGAGGCGTGCCATGACAAATCCAAGCAGACACAACAGCAGCCGCTGCCAATGACGGTCCGAGACAAAGTACAATCCAGCCAGGGCCATGCTCATCCGCAGCAGCAAGCTGGCGAAGAACCAGAGCGCCGGCCGTTTGGACACCACGCCCTTGCGAATCGTCCACCACAGGCCGCCGAAGAACATCCCACCCAGCACCATCCCCGCCGCCCACGTCAGCACCAGTGTCGGCATGTCATTCATCGCGGTTGTCCTGCTGTTCCTCCCGCATGGCCTTGTCCTCCTTGGCGACCCAATGCCACGCGTTCAAACAGCCGATTGCCAGCCCGGCCACCAGCAGCGCCAGCGTCCAGGAATGGGTGCCCGCATGGTGCTTGTCCAACCAGATACCGAGCGCTGCGCCGAGCAGCGTCGGCACTGTCACCGACCAGCCGATCAACCCCACCATGCCTAGGCCGAGCCAGACGCCCTGCGTGGAGTTACGCCGCGCCTTGAGCTTGCGGGCCGCCTTCGCGCCGACCTGCTCAGCGAAGCTCGGCTCGATCTTGGCGGTTTTCTTCGGCTCGTCATTCATGTTGAAACTGCACGAAGCGACGCAGAAATCCGGTCTCCAGTTTCGCCATGACCGAGCGCACGCTTTGCTCGTGCTCGTCCAAGGTCAGAAACTCCCGCTCCACCGATTCGCGCAATCGGCCGAGATCCGTTCCGCGCAGTGCCCGGCGCACGGAAACGAGCACGTCCGGGCCGGTCTTGACCAGCACCCCTTCATCGACGGCCACGTACACCTCGCCCTCCGCTTCGGTTTCGTAGATCAGAATTCCCGGCGCGAGCGCCGCCACACAATCGAGCCGGTGGGGCAGGAGTCCAAACGAGCCCTCGCGCGTCTCCGCGACGATGCGCGATACGCCGGTTTTCTCGGCGAAGATTTGAAAGGGAAGGAGAATCTTAAGATTCATGCGCGTCGGCGCCATGTTCGGCCCGTGGTTGAGGTTTCACCCCCGCTTTACCCTTCGCCTCATCCACCGTTCCGATCATGTAGAATGCGCTCTCCGGGTAATCTTTGAAGTCATCGCGCAGGATTCGCTCACAACCGTCCAGCGCGTCCTTGCGGCTGACGAGCTTTCCTTTGAGGCCGGTGAACTGCTCGGTGGTGAAGAAGGGTTGGGTGAGAAAACGCTCCAACCGGCGGGCACGGGCGACCACGTTGCGGTCCTCCGGCGACAGCTGCTCAAGGCCGAGCATGGCAATGATGTCCTTCAGCTCTGCATATTGCGCGAGCGTCCGCCGGATTTCCTGCGCCAGCTTGTAGTGCCGTTCGCCGACGATGCCCGGCGTGGCCATCTTGGAACTGGATTGGAGTGGGTCGATGGCCGGGAAGAGGCCCTCGCTCGCCCGCTTGCGCGAGAGCACGATGGACGCGGAGAGATGCGAGAAGGTGTGCACCGCCGCCGGATCGGTGAAGTCGTCCGCCGGCACATACACCGCCTGGATCGAGGTGATGGCGCCGGTGTCGGTGTTGGCGATGCGCTCCTCCAACCCCGATAGCTCGGTGCCCATCGTGGGTTGATAGCCGAGACGCGACGGCATCTGCCCCATCAAGCCGGACACCTCCATGCCGGCCTGGATGAAGCGGAAGATATTGTCGATGAGCAGCAGCACGTCGCGGTGCTCGTCGTCGCGGAAATACTCGGCCATCGTCAGCGCGGCATGGCCGACGCGGAACCGGCTGCCGGGCGGCTCGTTCATCTGGCCGAAGACCATCACCATGTTCGGCAACACGCCGGCCTCCTTCATGTCGCGGTAGAGTTCCTCGCCTTCGCGGCAGCGCTCACCGATCCCGCAGAAAATGCTCACCCCTTCCTGATGTCCGATCTCGTTGTGAATCATCTCCGTGAGCAGCACCGTCTTACCCACGCCCGCCCCTCCGAAAAGCCCCGCTTTCCCACCGCGCTCCAGCGGCATGAGCACATCGATGACCTTGATGCCCGTCTCGAAGATCTCTGACTTGGTGGAACGTCGTGCCAGCGGCGGCGGAGCCCGATGCACGGAGCGCCATTGGACATCGGACAGCGCCGCCCCCCGGTCGATGGTGTTGCCAAACACGTCGAACATCCGCGAGAGAACCCCGTTGCCCACCGGCGCTTTCAGCGGCCCGCCGGTGTCCTCCACCGCCATGCCGCGAGCAAGACCTTGCGTGGGCGTCAGCGCAATCCCGCGCACGTGACGCGTATCGCGCTGCGCCAGCACTTCGATCACGATCTCTCTCTTCGCGCCCGCGCGCAGCACCGAGTAGATCGGCGGCAAATGCTCATCGAACCGTATATCCACGACGCTGCCGCGCACCGAGACGACCGCGCCGTGATTCGTCGTCCTCGCCCTATCGTTCATGGCTGTGTAGATCCCGGCGCCCGCTTTGCCCTCGGTGGTCGAGCACCGCGTGCTCTTCGAGAAGCTCGCGGACTTCACCGCCGTCCTGCTCCCGCACCATCATCTCGCTCAAGCGCAGCGCCATTCCCGATTCATCCTGGCCACTTCCAGTTCCGAATCTCCGGCATGTCCTGGCCGTTCTTGTCGATGTATTGCTTGTGCTCGATGAGCTTGTCCTTGAGCTGCTGCTTCAGGTAGATGCCCTTGTCGCCGGTCTGCGGCAGGCGGTCGATGGTGTCCATCACCAGGTGGAAGCGGTCCAGATCGTTCAGCACCGTCATGTCGAAGGGCGTGGTGATGGTGCCCTCTTCCTTGTAGCCCCGGACGTGGATGTTGTCGTGGTTGGTGCGGCGGTAGGTCAGTCGGTGGATCAACCACGGGTAGGCATGGAAGGCGAAGATGACCGGCTTGTCCGTGGTGAAGAGCTCGTCGAAATCCGTGTCGCTCAAACCGTGCGGGTGCTCGGTTTGCGGCTGTAGCTTCATGAGGTCGACGACGTTGACCACCCGGATTTTCAGGTCCGGCAGATGCTCGCGCATGATCGAGACGGCGGCGAGCGTCTCCAGCGTGGGCACGTCGCCACAGCAGGCCATGACCACGTCGGGCGCGACGGCCTGGTCGTTGCTGGCCCACTGCCAGATGCCGATGCCCTCGGTGCAGTGTTTGACGGCGGCGTCCATCGTCAGCCACTGCGGCGCCGGGTGCTTGCCCGCGATGACGACGTTGACGTAGTGGCGGCTGCGCAGGCAGTGGTCCATCACCGACAGCAGGCAGTTTGCGTCCGGCGGAAGGTACACACGCACGACCTCGGCCTTCTTGTTCACGACGTGGTCGATGAAACCGGGGTCCTGATGGGTGAAGCCGTTGTGATCCTGACGCCAGACATGTGAGGCCAGCAGGTAGTTGAGGGAGGCGATCTTCCGCCGCCACGGCAGGTGCGAGGTGACCTTCAGCCACTTGGCGTGCTGGTTGAACATCGAATCGATGATGTGGATGAACGCCTCGTAGCAGTTGAAGAGTCCATGCCGCCCGGTGAGCAGGTAGCCCTCGAGCCAGCCCTCGCACTGGTGTTCGCTGAGCATTTCGATCACGCGCCCGGTGGGCGCGAGAAACTCGTCGTTCGGCACGGTCACGGCGTCCCATTGGCGTTGGGTCACTTCAAAGAGGGCCTCCAGGCCATTGGACAGCGTCTCGTCAGGGCCAAAGACCCGAAAATTCCGCTGCTCACTGTTCAGCTTCGCCACATCGCGCAGGAAACGTCCGAGCACATGCGTGTCGCCGATGCCGCGCACCCCCGGCGCGGCCACGTCGACCGCGTAGTCGCGGAAATCCGGCATCCGCAGGTCGCGGAGCAGCATGCCGCCGTTGGCGTGGGGATTCGCGCCCATGCGTCGTTCGCCCGTGGGTGCCAGTTCGGCCAGTTCCGGCTGCAAGCGGCCCTGTGCATCGAAGAGTTCCTCCGGCCGATAGCTCCTCAGCCAGTCTTCCAACAGCCTGAGGTGTCCCGGATGGGTGGCCGGGTCGGAGATCGGCACCTGGTGCGCCCGGAAGGTGCCTTCGATCTGCACGCCATCGACCACCTTCGGCCCCGTCCAGCCCTTGGGTGAGTTGAGAACGATCATCGGCCAGCGCGGGCGCGCGATGTTGCCGTGGAGACGCGCCTCCTGCTGGATGTGCTTGATCTGTTCCACCGCCGTGTCGAGCGTCGCCGCCATGGCCTCGTGCATCAGCGTGGGCTCGTGCCCCTCGACGAAGTAGGGCGTCCACCCGTAGCCGCGCAGCAACTGCTCCAATTCCTCATGCTCGATGCGGGCCAGGACGGTCGGATTGGAAATCTTGTAGCCGTTGAGATGCAGGATCGGCAGCACCGCGCCGTCGGTTACTGGATCGAGGAACTTGTTCGAATGCCATGCGGTGGCCAGGGGACCCGTCTCCGCCTCGCCGTCGCCGACGACGCAGGCGACGACGAGATTGGGATTGTCGAACACCGCCCCGAACGAATGGCTGAGCGAATAGCCCAGCTCGCCGCCTTCGTGGATCGAGCCCGGGCACTCCGGCGATGCGTGGCTCGGAATGCCTCCGGGAAACGAAAACTGGAGAAACAGCTTCCGCAGTCCGGCCTCATCGCGGCTGATGTTGGGATAGATCTCGCTGTAAGTGCCCTCGAGGTACGTGTTGCCCACGACGGCCGGGCCACCATGCCCCGGGCCGGAGACGTAGATCATGTCCAGGTCGTACTTCTTGATGACCCGGTTCAAGTGCACGTAAATGAAGTTCTGTCCGGGCGTGGTGCCCCAGTGCCCCAGCAGCATGTGCTTCACATCCGCGAGCGTCAGCGGCCGCTTCAGCAGCGGATTGTCGTAGAGATAAATCTGGCCGACCGAGAGGTAGTTGGCGGCGCGCCAGTACGCATCCATCTTGTGGAGCAGCTCCGGCGGGAGCGTGTTGGTCTTCATGGTCTAGGTTCCCCGAATTGAGCTGCGAGTGAGGACGCGGGCGTCGGACCGCGCGATCATGAGCTTCTCGTCGGCGCGGATGTCCCGCACCGTGACAGGACCGACGTCCGGACTGGGAGATGAAGCAAGCGAGCACCCGCCCGCAGCCATGATCGCATCTCTGGCCACCAAGGCGGCGGGAACACGCCCGGTAGCAGATCCGGCGGATCCTCGGCGAATGGGGCGGCCACACTGGGCCGGCGCAGCACCGTGATGCCCAGTGCTGATCCGTTCTCCTCAGCCAAATTCGAGGACGACGCGTGACGCCACATCGCCATGCTCGAGCCGATCGAAGACTCGGTTGATCGACGCCAGGGGCTGGAGCTCGATGTCGGCCTTCACCTTGCCCGCGGCGGCGAAGGCGAGCGCTTCAGCCATGTCCTGGCGCGTGCCGACGAACGAACCGCGGATGGTGATGCAGTTCGCTACCACATCGAAGAGCGGGAGCGGGAATTCGCCCGGTGGCAGGCCGATCAGGACGCACGTACCGTGCTTTCGGGTCATGCCGACGCCCTGCTTGAAGGCGGTGAGCGAGGGCGCCGTTATCAGCACGCCATGCGCTCCACCGTCGGTCTCCTTCTTCAGGCCTGCGGCTGGATCACCGACCTTGGCATTCAGCACGAGATCGGCGCCAAGGCGGGTGGCGTGTGCGAGCTTGCCGTCGTCGATATCGATCGCGCAGACGCGGAGTCCCATGACCTTGGCATATTGGATTGCCAGATGCCCGAGGCCCCCAACGCCGGAGATGGCGATCCATTCGCCCGGCCTTGCTCCGGTCTCCTTGATCCCCTTGTACGTGGTGATGCCGGCACAGATGATCGGCGCGGCATCCCTGGCCGCGAGCCCAGCCGGCACGTGGGCGACGTAATTTGGATCGGCGAGGATGTACTCGGCAAAGCCGCCGTTCTTGGTATAGCCGCCGAACTCCGCCTGGGGGCACACCGTCTCCCAGGCCGACAGGCAATACTCGCAATGACCACAGGCCGAGTAGAGCCACGGGACTCCGACACGGTCCCCCTCCTTGACGATCGTCACGCCCGCGCCGACGGCGGCCACCCGACCGATGCCCTCATGGCCCGGAATGAACGGGAGTGTGGGCTTCACCGGCCAGTCGCCATGCGCGGCATGCAGGTCGGTGTGACACACGCCGCAAGCCTCGGTCTTGACCAGGATCTGGCCCGCCGCCGGAGATGGGATGTCCCACTCCCGAAGCTCCAAAGCCTTTCCGAACTGCTCGACAACCGCGGCTTGCATCGTGCGTGTCATGGCTGGCTCCTCTGTTCAGACTGTCTCACTCCACGGAAACACCGAGGATCCGCCCGATGGCGGCGGTCGCTGCCATCGCCAAGGCGCCCCCGAGGGTGACTCGCAACGATGCACGGGCGAGCGGCGCACCGCCGAGATGACCACCAACGACAAGCCCGCCACGCCGGCGAACAGGATGGCGCCCGTTGACGCGGACGACACGGCGACACCAATCATAAAGCTCGTGGTCGATACGGTTGCCGCGTCCGACCCGAGCAGGGCGGCGCGCAACCACCCTGCGCGCCCGCTTCGGTGTCTCTCCCCATGGCGCGGGGAGCTCCAAGTCGCGCGTTGACGTAGCACGTCAGGTACGGGGCGCCGTCAACTGCGTCAGGAGCTTGCTCCAGGGGCTTTGCCCACCAATTCCCTGAGCACGTTCCATTCCCGATTGGAGGGCCGCGCTTCCGCGCGGCCGGTCGCGCGGAAGCGCGACCCTCCAGGCGCGGGATCGATCCACCAGCCGAATTGGTGGGCAAGGCCTGCTCCGGGTATTCGCGTGCACGGCTTTTCTTGGCAGTACGCACCCCATTGGCGTGGCGGTCGCGGATGCACGTCGCACGCCCCGATCGAGTTGCTCCAAGTCGAGGCATTCGTCACCGTCCGAGAGACCAGCCGCCGCCTCCGCGGTACTCACGCTCGCCACTTCATCGTCGGACAGCAGTAGTTGTGCGTCCGTCTTCATCTAAACCTCGGCGAGCACTGGCTCGCTGATGATCTCCAGAACGCAGTCACGCCCGCCACAGCGGAAACTCAGACAACGGCGCTCGAAGAACCGCGTGCCCCCGCTGATGTGTTCAAGGTGGACGGCCCGAGCGCGGCTGACGCCGGAGCGTTCCGCCGCGCGCGATTGGTATAGTGGCTGATCGTCTCCACCCCATACGGTGATGCCGATCGATTCACCCGCCGTGTCCAACAGAAACGCAACAGGATCGTGACGGAAGGACCACACCCATGCGTCAGGCCCGCTGCCGCGCTGCAGGAGCAGCTCGAGTGCCGCTACCAAGGCGGCGGCGCCGCTGGTGCAGGGCAACGGAGCGACCGGTGGATGGCGCCCTCTCCAGCGCTGCCGGGGAATCGGAAGCAGCGCGCGCTCGCGCCCGAGCGCCCTCGGAATGGAGCTGCCAATCGCCTCTCGAGACATCGGACTGTTCGCACTTTCCGCTTCGAGTCGCGGCGAACCGACGTTGGCGAGAATTGATCCGCGCGACATCTTCAGTTCCTCCTTGAGCGGTCCCAAGACGCATGCGGTACCGGATTGAGATTCCGCACGGGCTCAGACGCACGGCATCGAGCGGCCAGAACAGGCAGGATGACGAAGTTGTGCACATCCGCCTTCTCATCCATCGTTTCAGCGTCTCCCCGTTGCGTCGTCCGCAACGTTCGGTGGGTGGATTTGTACAACCACAGAACACCCGCCGTAACCTCGGACTAATACGCGCGTGATTCTACGCGCACAGTTCTTCGCCCTCACCCTGCTGGATCGGTGGCCGCCTTGGGCCTGGGGTTGTGCCAACCACCGTCTGCAGCGATAAGCGCGTCAGCCTCTTTCGGCCCCCAGCTGCGGCGCTGGTAAAGGCGAGCCGGCCGATGGGTCTTGAGGACTGGGGCAACCACCGCCCAGGCGGCCTCGACCGCATCCTCACGGGTGAAGAGCGCTCCGTCGCCGGCCATCGCGTCAGTCAAGAGTCGTTCGTAGGGCGCTTCCTCTCCCGTCTCTTCTTCGAACAGGTAGAGTTCGCGCTGCTCGCCGACAAACTCCTTCCCTGCGAGCTTGACGCGAGCGGCGAGGGCGACAGCCTCGCCGGGGGAGAGCCGGAAGCGCAGATAGTTGGACCGGCCGGTTTCCGGTGCCGAGTCGGCGAAAAGCCTCTGCGGCGGCGACTTCAGCTCCACCAGAACCTCGGTCGCCGTTTCGGCGAGGTATTTTCCGGAACGCAGATACCACGGCACTCCCGACCAGCGCCACGAGTCGATGAACAGCCGCAGGGCGCAGAACGTCTCGACGTCCGAGCGCTTCGCGACGTCCGGCTCCTTCCGGTAGCCCGCGTACTGGCCGCGCACGACGTCGTCAGGCGTCAGAGGGCGCATAGCGTGAAAGACCTTGGCCTTCTCGCCGTGCACGGCGCCAAAGCCCCTACTGGCCGGGGGCTCCATGGCAAGCAACGCGACGACCTGGAAGAGGTGGTTCTGGATCACGTCGCGCAGACAACCGGCGGTTTCGTAGAACGCACCGCGGCCATTGACCCCGAAATCCTCCGAGAGGGTTATCTGCACGCTGGCAATGTAATTGCGATTCCAAACTGGCTCCAGGAAAGAATTGGCGAAGCGGAAATAGAGGATATTCATGATCGCCTCCTTTCCGAGGAAGTGATCGATGCGGAAGATCGCGTCTTCCGGGAACACCGTCTGCGCGACGTGGTTGAGCTTCCGCGCGGAGGCCAAGTCGCGGCCGAACGGCTTTTCGACAATGACCCGCGCGTGCTCGGCCAAGTTCGCGGCACCGATCCCTTTGATCACCGTCTCGAAGAGCGAAGGTGGGATGGCGAGGTAGTGCGCCGGCCGCCGAGCACCACCCAGAGCCTCTTTGATCGCCGTGAACGTGCCCCCGTCATTGTAATCCCCGCTCACGTACCGGAGCCGGGACAGAAGATCGTGGAGCGCACGCTGGTTATCGATGCCGCCCGATCGCCTTATGCTGTCCGTTACGCGTTTGCGCAGGCGCGCCAGACTCCACTTAGGGAAGGCGACGCCGATGACAGGGACCTTCAGGGTGCCTCGTTTCGTCATCGCGTAGAGTGCCGGGAAGATCATCTTGTGGGCGAGATCGCCCGTCACACCGAAGAGCACCAGCGCGTCCGAACGAGCCGTAGCCATCAAGCGCCTCCCTTCTTGACGGCGGCCCTTTCGTCGGGGCCCTGCGCCGGCGTTGCTGAGCGCTCGGCCGCGACCGTCAGCTCACAGTCTTCGTCTTCCTATCGTTCATGGCTAGATCGCGGCCGGATTCACGCTTTCCAGTTGCGAATCTCCGGCAGATCCTCGCCGTTCTTGCGGATGTACTGCTGGTGCTCGACCACCCATCCTCCAGGTAGATGCTCTTGTCGCCTCTCTGCGGCAGGGGGTCGATGGTGTCCCTCACGAAGGGGGAAGCCGTCTAGGTCGTTCAGCACCGTCATCTCGAAGGGCGTCGTGATTGTCCCCTCTTCCTTGTAGCCGCGGACGCGGCTGTTGTCGTGGTTGGTGCGACGGTGGGCCAGTCGGTGGATCAACCACGGGTAGGCATGCCACGCCAGACGAAGTAACTGGCCGGGTAGACGAGCAGCTTCGTGCTGAACGACGTGCTCGCACCGCCGACCGTCAGGCCCTGTGCCGTGGCTCCACATGATCGGCAGCAGGCCCGCGAGGATGACTGACACGGTGATGGCCCTGTGCCGCACGCGCTGCACGCCCCGGTCTGGCACGGCGCCGCCGCGGTTTGTCGTGGGATACGCCCGATGCGGCCTGGCGAGGACCTCCAGTATGTAGAAAGATGGCTTCATTGAGGTCGCAGAACCGATGATGACACGGGAAGAAATACGGCTGTTCTACGACCGATTCGGTACGCGGCAGGACCGACAAGGGTTTTACGAGGATGCGGCCACGCGCGATCTTGTCGCGCACGCAGGATTCGAAGAAGCGAGAGCCGTCTTCGAGTTCGGGTGCGGAACGGGACGGTTTGCGGCGGCCCTTCTGGCGCACCCGCTTCCGAAGGGTGCCGCCTATACCGGCTGCGACGTGAGCTCGACGATGATCGATCTGGCACGTCGACGCCTCAACCCCTTCGGAGACCGCGTGCACGTCCAGCTCACAGATGGGTCCGTGCGGCTCGACAGGCCGGACACCGCCTTCGATCGGTTTGTGTCGAGCTACGTGCTCGATCTCTTGTCGGAAGAAGACATTGCCCTTCTGACGCAAGAGGCCCACCGCGTGCTCACATCGGACGGGCGGCTCTGCCTCGTCAGCCTGACGCATGGAACCACGTCGATCTCTCGATTCGTGTCGCGGGTGTGGACGCGTGTACACGGCTGGCGACCGAACTGGGTGGGCGGCTGCCGTCCGATCGAACTTCGAGACTTCATCCAGGACCGTCTGTGGCAGGTGGAGTATCGCAACGTGGTGATCGCGGCCGGCATCCCTTCCGAAATCCTGGTCGCGCGCAAACGCCCGTCCGTCGAGTAGCACGAGTTGAGCGCGGTCGGGCCTGTCCAAGCTTCTCTCCCTGGTGGAAGCGCTTCAACCGGCATCGACTACGCTGGTTCGCAGCCGCGATGGTCACCGCGTCGGCGTCGCTGAGCGGCCAGCGACCGTTGCCGGTGCACACCGCGGCCATGGCGCGCAGAATCGCCCGTCGTTCGACGTCGGAGGCGTGCACGAACACGCTCCGATCGTAGCCGACGACGGGCGGCTCGCAACCGTCGACGCGCTCAGGCGCGGCGCTTGCGGGTCTGTGGTCGTGCCTTTGCCGGCGGCGACGCCGGTGCCGCGGTGACGCCCGGGTCGAACTGTGCAGCGAGCTTCTTCGGCGCGGCCAGGCGGTAGCCGTCGGCGAGGAAGTCGGTGATCTCGCTCCAATCCACCACGCCGTCGAGGCGGATGCCGATCCAGCCGGACGGCCCCACGTAGGGCGGACGGAAGAAGCGCTCCGGCTCGGCCTCGACGAGCAGCTCCTGCACGCCCGGCGGCGCTTTGATCCACAGCGCGATGCGTTCGTCGCCGTGGTGATTGTCGAGGTACATCGCGAAGAGCTTGTCCTTCACCCGGAAGGTCGGACCGCCCCACGCAACCTTCTCGGAGCTCTCGGGCCACTTCAGGCAGATGGCGCGGACCTTCTCGAGCAGCGGCGGGCGACGGTTGGGACGTGGGGGGTGGGCCATGAGTCTCTTTCACCGCGGAGACGCGGAGACGCGGAGACCGCTGCTCCCGGTCATCACCATACGAACGCCTGCGTGCCTCCGCGTCGCCGCGGTGAAACGCTTCATGCCATCGCCTCGATCAAGCTGAAAGCGGTGGCCGTCGGCAGGATGCGGGTCAGGCGCAGGCCGGCGGCCTCGAAGAGGGCTCGATACTGCGCCTCGGTGCGCTCGCGACCGCCGGTCATCACCAGCATGTTGAGGTCGGTGCCGGCGATCATCTGGTCGAGCGGTGAGGTGCCGGGACGCGGAGGCACGACGATCTCCACGAGCACGACGCGCGCGTCGGCGCGCAGGGCCGCGCGGCAGGTGCGCAGGATGGCGATGCTGCGCTCGTCGTTCCAGTCGTGGATGACGCTCTTCAGGAGGTACACGTCGGCGTTCGCCGGGACGTGCTCGAAGAAGCTGCCGGCGCTGAACTGACAGCGATCAGTGACGCCGGCGTCCTGCGCGACTGCCGCCGCGCCCGGGGCGCAGTGCGGTTGGTCGAAGATGATGCCGCGCAACGCCGGATGGCGTTGCAGGATGCCGCACAGCAGCGCGCCATGCCCGCCGCCGACGTCGACGACGGTGCGCGCGTCGTTGAAATCGTAGCCCGCGGCGATGGCCGGGGCGGCGCGGCGTGTGAGCTCCTGCATCGAGCGGTCGAAGATCGCGAACTCGGTGGGATGCGCGGCGATCCACTCGAACGTGTCCTTGCCCTCCAGGAGCCTCGGCGCCGGCTCGCCGGTACGGATGCACTCGGCGAGATGGCCCCAGCACCGCCACACCATATCGCCGCCCATCAGCATCACCCACGAGCGCACCGAATCGGGCGAGTCGGCGCGCAGGCAGGCGCCGAGCGGCGTCAGGGAGAAGCGGCCGTCCTCCGCCTGGGTGCACAGCTCGAGGCCGACCATGGCGCGCAGGAGCCGCTCGACGCCGGCCGCGTCGGCACCGATTGCGCGGGCCACGGCATCGCTGGTGCTGCCGTCGGGCCCGATGGCATCGGCGACGCCCAGGCTCGCGGCGGCGTGCAGCGTCTGCGGAATCCACAGGCTGGCGACCATCCGGGACAGTTGAAACGTGGGCGGGAGAGGAGCGGGTTGGCTCATGGGGCCGTTCTAGCGCGGTCGGGCGGACGACGTCTTGGAGAAAAGTCGGCCGCCCAGACGCCACGGGCGCCACGCCGATCCTCAGGCGGGATGCGCGGTGCTGAGGGACTGGCGGTAGCGGCGGGCGGCGACGAACTGGCGCGGGGTCATGCCAGCCATGGCGCGGAACTCGGCAACCATGTGCGGCTGGTCGTAGTAGCCGGCCTCCAGCGCGACCTCGACGGCGGGGAGCGCACCGTCGTGCAGCAGGGCGAGGGCGCGGCGGAAGCGCAGGACGCGCGCGTAACGCTTCGGGCTGAAGCCGATCTGCTCGCGGAAGCTGGCGACCAGGCGGGTCTTGGAGAGGCCGGTCTCGGCACGCAGCGCAGCGATCGGCACGGCGCCGCCGCTGCGCTCGATCTGCGCCGCGCTCCAGGCGACTGCGGGCTCGATCGCGCGCGCGTGAGCGATGCGGGCGCGCACCCAGTCGTGCACGAGCTGGAAGCGTTCGGCGACCGAGGCGGCGCCGTGCAGGCGCTCGGCGAGCTCGCGGGCGACGCGCCCGACGAGCGCGTCGAGATCGAGCGTCAGGTCGCTGATCTCGCCCATCGGGCGCGCCAGCAGCGCGTAGGCACCGGCGGGACGCAGGCGCAGGCCGAGCGTCTCCTGACTGGTGCCCATCTCGAGCGTGATCGGCCCGGAGTGCAGGCCGCTCAGCGTACCCGCGATGAAGCGGTCGATGCCCTTCCCTTCCACCAGCCGCATCGGCTCGCCGAGGGTGACGATGAGCTCGACCATCCCGTTGGGGTAGATGCGTTTGCGCGGGAGCGCCGCGGTGCCTGAGCTGTGCCAGAAGCGGTCGACGAGGCCGGCGAGGAGTGGCGGCTTCCACTCGTGGTAGATCCAGCGGCCGAGGGCGTCGTCGTTGTGGAGGGTGGTGACGCGCACCGGGAGAGAGTAGTGCGGATGGACGCAACTCTCCAGATCCGAACGCGCTCCGCCGCGCTCTGCGCGGCGACGGGCACGGAGGCCCGCGCTACTACGCAGGCGCGGGCGAGGTCATTCCATCTTCCAGGTGGTGCCCTGGGGGCCGTCCTCGAGGACGACGCCCTTCGACTTCAACTCGTCGCGAATGGCGTCGGAGCGTTTGAAGTCCTTCGCCTTGCGGGCCGCGGCGCGCTCGGCGATGAGGGCCTCGATCGCGGCCGGCGTCAGCTCGCTGTCCTCGAGGCCGCGCGCCTTGCCGCGCTCGAGCCACACGCGCGGGTCCTGCGCCGGCGACGCCGAGGACGCTCGCGATCGCGGCGATGGCGGCGCGCACGCCGGCGGCCTGTGGCCACTCGCCGGCGTCGAGCATGGCGGTTGAGGGCGCGCACGGCATCGGACAACGTCGCCAGGCCGCGCGCGGTGTTGAAGTCGTCGTCCATGCCCGCGCGGAAGTCGGCCAGGATCGCGTCGCGCGCGGCGGCGTCGGGCGCCGTCGGATGCGCCGCCAGCGCCTCGTCGGCGCGCGCCAGCGTCTCGTAGATGCGATCGAGCCGGCGCTTGGTCTCGAGCAGGCGGTCGGGCTGAGAAGTCGAGCGGTCCGCGGTAGTGCGTGCCGAGGACGAACAGGCGCAGCGCCTCGCCGCCGACCTGCGCGCGCGGCGTCCTGCACGGTCAGAAGTTGCCGAGCGACTTCGACATCTTCTCGGTGCCGAGCGTCACCATGCCGTTGTGCAGCCAGTAGCGCGCGAAGCTGCGCAGCCCTTGGCGCCCTCGCGATCTGCGCGATCTCGTTCTCGTGATGCGGAAAGATCAGGTCGTTGCCGCCGCCGTGGATGTCGAACGGCTGGCCGAGGTACTTGCTCGCCATCGCCGAACACTCGATGTGCCAGCCCGGCCGGCCCGGGGCCCCACGGACTGTCCCAAGCCGGCTCGCCCGGCTTGCTCGCCTTCCACAGGGCGAAGTCCATCGGGTGGCGCTTGCGCTCGTCGACCTCGATCGCGCGCGCCGGCCATGCATGTCCTCGAGCCGGCGGCTTCGGAGAGCTTGCCGTACGACGGGCAGCTTGTCGACGGCGAAGTAGACGTCGCCGTTCGACGGATAGGCGAGCCCCTTGCGCCTCGAGCTCGCTGGATGAGCGCGATCATCTCGGCGATGTGCTCGGTGGCGCGTCGGCTCCACCTGTCGGCGCGGCGCAGCCGAGCACCAGCATGTCCTCGCGCGAACGACGCGATGTTCGCCTCCGACGACTTCGCTGCGCCGTCAATCCGCGCTCGTGGCCGCGCTTGATGATCTTGTCGTCGACGTCGGTGAAGTTGCGGACGAAGGTGACGTCGTAGCCGAGAGAAGCGCAGGTAGCGATAAGATGACGTCGAAGGTCACCAGCGCGCGCGCATGGCCGATGTGCGAGCGGTCGTAGACGGTGACGCCGCAGACGTACATGCCGACCTTGCGGCGGATGGAGCGGCGCGAAGTCCTCGACCTTGCCGGTGAGGGTGTTGTGGACGCGGAGAGTCATATGAGCGTGATTTCCGGGGAAGGCAAAAGGCAAAAGGCAAAAGACAAAAGACAAACGTGAGGCGGACCCAGTGGGCGACCGTCCTTTTGCCTTTTGACTCTTGTCTTTTGCCTTTTGCCTTTCATCATTCCTCGTCCTCGCGCAGCTTGGCGAGCACCGACAGGTCTTCCAGCGTCGTCGTGTCGCCGATCGTCTCCTTGCCCGCCGGCGATGTCGCGCAGCAGGCGGCGCATGATCTTGCCGCTGCGGGTCTTGGGCAGGGCGTCGGTGAAGCGGAGGTCGTCGGGGCGGGCGAAGGCGCCGATCTCCTTGGCGACGTGCTCGCGCAGCTCCTTCTCGAGCTCGTCGCTCCAGGTGTGGCCCGCCTCGAGGCGTGACGAAGGCGGCGATGGCCTGTCCCTTGATGTCGTCGGGCCGGCCGACGACGGCGGCCTCGGCGACGGCCGGATGGCTGACCAGCGCGCTCTCGACCTCCATGGTGCCGAGGCGGTGGCCGGAGACGTTCACCACGTCGTCGATGCGGCCCATGATCCAGAAGTAGCCGTCCTCGTCGCGGCGGGCGCCGTCGCCGGTGAAGTACACGCCGGCGATCTGGCTCCAGTAGTGCTGCACGTAGCGGTCGGGGTCGCCGTAGATGGTGCGCAGCATGCCCGGCCACGGCTGGCGTGATGACCAGGAAGCCGCCCTGGTTGGCGCCGACCGGCTTGCCCTCGCGGGTCACCACCTCGGCGTCGATGCCGGGGAACGGCCGCGTCGCCGAGCCCGGCTTGGTCGGCGTCGCGCCGGGCAGCGGCGTGATCATGATGCCGCCGGTCTCGGTCTGCCACCAGGTGTCGACGATCGGGCAGCGGTCCTTGCCGATCTCGCGCTGGTACCACATCCAGGCCTCGGGGTTGATCGGCTCGCCGACGCGTGCCGAGCAGGCGCAGGCTGGTCGAGGCGGTGCTTGCGCGGCCACTCGCTGCCCCACTTCATGAACGCGCGGATGGCGGTCGGCGCGGTGTAGAAGATGCTGACGCCGTACTTGTCGATGATCTGCCAGAAGCGATCGGGCTCGGGCCAGTTCGGCGCGCCCTCGTACATCACCGTCGTCGCGCCGTTGGCGAGGAGGCCGTAGACGACGTAGCTGTGCCCGGTCACCCAGCCGATGTCGGCGGTGCAGAAGTAGGTGTCGTCGTCCTTGAGGTCGAAGACCCACTTGCTGGTGATGTAGGTGTGCACCAGGTAGCCGCCGGTGGTGTGGACGACGCCCTTCGGCTTGCCGGTGGTGCCGCTGGTGTAGAGGATGAACAGCGGATGCTCGGCGTCGAGCGGCTCGGCCGCGCCGACGTCGCTCGCCTCGTCCATCAGCTCGTGCCACCAGCAGGTCGCGGCCGTCGTTCATCGGCACCGTCTGGCCGGTGCGGCTGACGACGACGACGCGCTCGACCGACGGCGCCTGGCGCAGCGCCTCGTCGACGTTGGCCTTGAGCGGCACGATCGCCGCCGCGCCGATAGCCGCCGTCGGCGGTGACCACCACCTTCGCCTGCGCGTCGTTCATGCGGTCGCGCAGCGCCTCGGCGCTGAAGCCGCCGAAGACCACGCTGTGGGTGGCGCCGATGCGCGCGCAGGCGAGCATGGCGATGGCCAGCTCGGGGATCATCGGCATGTAGAGGCCGACGCGGTCGCCCTGCGACCCCGAGGCCGCGTCAGGACGTTGGCGAAGCGGCGTCACCTCGCGATGCAGGTCGGCGTAGGTGAGCACGCGGCTGTCGCCGGGCTCGCCCTCCCAGATGATCGCCGCCTTGTTGCGGCGCCACGGTGCCGACGTGGCGGTCGAGGCAGTTGTAGCAGAGGTTGGTGGTGCCGCCGACGAACCACTTGGCGAACGGCGGGTTCCAGTCGAGCACCGTCTCCCAGGGCTCGAACCAGTGCAGCTCGGCGGCGATGCCGGCCCAGAACGCCGGCGGATCGGCGGCCGCGTTGCGACGGATCTGGTCGAGGCGCTCGGCGCTCCCGATGTGTGCGTCGGCGCTGAACTGGGCGGGTGGTGGAAATACCCGCTCCTCCTTGAGGACGGATCGGATCTCGTCGTCTGAAGACATGGGATCGCTCCTGGATGCCGCGGGGGCGCACCCGCCGGCTGGGGATACCCGTCGACGTTACAACAGCCCAGCCAGCAAGTCGCTACGAACGCCGCGCCGGTGGATGGCCGCCCGGGCGGGGTATCGAAGACCCTTCAGCCCGGCGCCGGGGTGCCGCGCGCTTTCGCCTTCGTCTCCTCGGCGAACTCCGTGATGATCTCCCGCGCCTCCTGGGCGCGAGTCTCGATCCGATCCATGCGGTTGCGTTGGGTGCGCAGCTCGACGTCGATCTCGCTCAGGCGGTCGCGGGCGGTGCTGACCACGTCGTCGAGCTCCCTGCGCGCCTTGTCGGCAGACGCGTCGATGGCGGCGCCCACGTCGCCGTTCTTCTTTTTGGTGTCGCGGACGACGTCGTCCAGGTTGCGCTGAAACTCGCGCACCTCATAGGCCAGACCGCGGCGCGCGTCGCGCACCACCCGCTCCGAGAGCGCATACGGATCCGGCCGCAGGAAGGTCCACGCCAGATAACCACCGATGGCCAGCGCCACCACGCCAAGGGCCATCAAGAACGACCCGCTCGCCCGCCCCCACTCGTTCATGACGCCGGTGGACATCGCATGAGCGAAACGCGAAAGTCAAAACGCGAGGTTGCGCGTCACGGGACCTCGTGATCGGCTGCGCGCGTGCCTGCCGTCCTGGTCACCGCGCTGCTGATCGCTGCCACGCCGTTCCCCACCGCGGGACCGGCGGCGGACGCGCGGATCGTCAGCCAGGACGCGCGATGGACCGGCCTGGCGCCGGTCGACGAGCTCGGCGGCGACGGCGAGGGCATGTTCCTGATCAGCGGCGAGGTGCGCAACGCAGGGACGCGTGCCGCTGGCCAGTGTCCGCCTGACCTACGAGCTGCTCGCCGACGGCGTCGTGGTGGCGCGCGAGTACGGCTACAACCGGCGCGCCGAAGCCATGCGTGATCCCAACGTCGAGTCGGGCGCCGTGCCTCCGGACGACCTCGCCATCCCACCGCTGCAGCCCGGAGAGTCGGACCTCTTCCGTATGGTATTCCTGCGCGGCTCGATGCCGCGCTTCGACACCTGGCGGGTGCGCATCGAGGCGGCGACGCCGGCGACGGGCGCCCCTGCACCCCGGCGCCACTCCGCGCCCAAGCACCCCTGATCAGATCCCATGCAGCTGCACCTGATCGACGCCACCTTCGAGCTCTTCCGCGCCTACTACGGGCAGCCGGCGCAGCGAGCCCCCGACGGCCGCGAGATCGGCGCGGTGCGCGGCCTGATGCGCTCGACCATCCCGCTGCTGCGGGATCCCGAGATCACCCACATCGCGGCGGCCACCGACCACGTCATCGAGTCGTTCCGCAACGACCTGTTCCCCGGCTACAAAACCGGCGAGGGCATCGCACCCGACCTCTGGGCGCAGTTCCCGCTCGCCGAGGAGGCGCTGCGTGCCCTGGGGATCGTCGTCTGGCCGATGATCCCCTTCGAAGCCGACGACGCCATCGCGACCGCCGCCGAACGCTTCGCCGGCGACGTCGATCGCGTCGTCGTGCTGTCGCCGGACAAGGATCTCGCCCAATGCGTCCGTGGCCAGCACATCGTGACCCACGATCGCATCCGCGGCGCGACCTACGACGAGGACGCCGTACGGGTGAAGTTCGGCGTCGGCCCAGGCTCGATCCCGGACCTGCTGGCCCTGACCGGGGACACGGCTGACGGCTTCCCGGGGATCCCGGGATGGGGGCGGAAGTCGGCGGCGACCGTCCTCGCCACCTATGGATGCATCGAGGCCATCCCCGACGATCCGGCGCGCTGGAGCGTCGCGGTGCGCGGCCGCGAACGTCTCGCCGCCGTGCTCGCCGAACGCCGCGCCGATGCAATGCTCTTCAAAACGCTCGCAACCCTCCGGACCGATGTCCCTTTGACCGAGTCGACCGAGGACCTCCGCTGGCGCGGCATCCCTCGCCGCGCCTTCGCACGGTTCTGTGAATCACTCGGAATCGACGGCATTGTGACCGGCGCCGTGCGCTGGATTGACGACTGACGTCGCCCGGTCACTTTCGACCGGTGCATCCGCACCGCATGAACCTACGTAGCCCCTTTTGCAGACGACGACGTGGCGTGACAACTCGCATCGCGAGTGCCACGCCAACCGGCGATCGGGTGGCGCTAGAATGGCGAAAAATAAAGAGAAGATTCGACCGTCAAAGGTTATCCACACTAGCGCAGATGCGAGCCTCGTGATTCACTTGCAAGCATGCAGCAGGGCGGCAAGTCATAAGCTCGAGGGATGCGGGCGTGTCAAGGTTTGCGGTGGGTGTCGGGCACACGGCTTGCTCTCTGCTTAGGCTACCAAACAGAAGGAGACCCCTCGGGGTATGACCATGTCCAGCAGTGAGAACACGAAGGACGCGTTGGGTCGGGAGGTGGGCGACTCCGACCTGGACCTGCTGCGAATCACGTCTCTCGGAGGTGGCGAATCTCGAACGACTCAGTACACCGGAACCAAGGCGCTGATGCTGGCTATTCTTGAGGACGGCATCCGCAGTTATCTCAGTCCGGTGGGGCGCGTTCGAAGTGAAGCCGAGTTCTGGGTCCGCAGCGTTCGCAACCGTTCGCCTTTCAGCTTTCACGTCGTGTGCGAGACTCTTGGATTGGAGCCCGGCGCCGTGCGCGTCGCGCTCGATCGCCTGCGTACCAAGAACGTCTCGCCGCGTCGCGCGATCGGCCGCAGTCGGCCGAACGTTCGGCGTACCGGCCGAATCGTCACCCGACGCAGCATCGGCTGATCCTGATCCACGACATCGCGGGGGGCTGGGCGGCCCCCCGCGATGAGGTCTCGTTCGACGGCCCGAGGGGAGCGCGCCTTTGCGGCTGACGGTGCGGCGCGGCAACATACGAGTTGGTTCGCTCATCTCCGAAACGTGCCCCAGTTGTCCGTCCTCGTCGCCATGCGCCGCCCTCGCCTCTTCCGCACCATCCCGCTCGGGCTGCTGCTCCTGACCGCGACCACCAGACCGGCTGCAGCGCTGATCGCCTTCCAGTCGCGCCGTGAAATCGATCTCGGCGGAGAAACGACCGCGGCGGCCTTCGGAGGAGCGCCTGGGCGGCCTCTCGTCGCGACGTCCGATGGCATCGCGACGCTGCGTTTCGACGACGGGCAGGTCGTCCGTGGCGAGCGCAGCGGCGAGGGACGGAGCGCTCGCATCCTGGTTGCGAGCGGCGATCTCGCCGTGTTCGCGACACGCGAGGCGCCGCGCATCTCGATCGCGCATCTCAATGCGCGCGGCGTCCCGACCCCCCCGAGGACGTCGCGCTTCCTGCGGTGCCCCGCGCCGCCCAGGTGTTCGCCCTCGATGGTGGCGTGCCGGCGGTGGCGGTGCTCCACGACAACGGCCTGAGCATCCTGACGCGCAGCGGCCGCGAATGGACACGCCGCGACATAGCGGCCCCGCGGTTCGCCGCCGATCTGGCGGTCCTGGATCTCGACGCGGACGGGCACGCCGACGTGATCCTCGCCGACCAGACCAGCGGCGTCCTCAGTTTGTTGCGCGGCAACGGCGACGGCACGTTCGAGACCGCCGGAACGACGCCGACCGCCCGCGGGCCGGAACGAGTGATCGCGGCCGACGCGACCGGGGACAAGCGACTCGACCTCCTGGTGATCGGCGACGAGGGGCTGTTCCTGCAGCGCGTCACCGCCGACGGCCACCTGTCGCCGCCGCAGTTGGTGTGGCCGTCCCAGCACGTCGCCGACGTCGCCGTGTCCGACATCACCGGCGACGGCCGCCCCGACATCGTCCTCACCGATCGGAGCGCCGGCACCGCGGTCATGCTGGTTGGCGGTGCCGACGGCAACTTCAGGAACGCGAGCGCCTATCTGGTCGGCGGCGGCGCCGGAGACGGTGCTCGCTGGCGACGTCGACGGCGACGGCCTGGCCGACGTCATCGCGTTCGGGCGATTCGGCGGCGGCGCCACCTGGCTACGCGGACGCGGCGATGGCACCTTCGACGGAGTCCCTTGCACGCTCGGATCGTTCGGCGCGCTGACCGCGATGGTGAGCGATGACTTCGACGGCGACGAACACCCCGACCTCGCGGCCGTGAGCGAGGACACCGGCAAGCTCGGCATCTTCATCGGCATCGGCGACGGCCGCTTTCGCGCCCTGCCGCCGATCGACGTCGGCCGGCGGCCGCGCGGCATCGCCGTGGGCGACTTCAACCAGGACGACAAGCCGGACCTGGCGGTGGTCGTGTTCGGCGGCGACGACGTCGCCGATGCTGCTCGGCGATGGCCAGGGTCACTTCTCGGCGCCGCGCAACATCGGCGTCGGCGGCGGCCCGACGGCGATCAGCGTCGGCAGCTTCGCCAGCCCCACGAGCGTCGACCTGGCCGTCGTCAACTCCCTGTCCGACAGCGTCTCGATCCTCTACGGCGACGGCCATGGCCAATTTCCCAAGGTGGTGACGTCATCCGGTCGCGACTCGACCGAGCTTTCTGATCGTCGGCGATACCAACCAGGACGGCAACCAGGATCTCGTCGTCGGCGGCGCCTACAGCGAGACGGTGGCGATCCTCCTCGGCAACGGCCATACCCTGGATGCGCCCACCACGAAGACGTTGGCCGGCAGCGCCAAGCCGTCCGTGGCCGAGGACTTCGACCGCGACGGGCAGATGGATCTGGTCAACCCCGATGAGCTCGGCGGCGCCATCGAAATCCTCCCCGGAGAGCGTCCGGGAGACTTCGGGCGCCCGATCCGGCTCACCGTCGGGCGCGCGCCCCAGGCGGTCGCCACGGGCGATTTCGACCGCGACGGTCGGATCGACATCGCCGTCGCCGATCGCATCGGTCAGACGATCGCGATCCTGTTCAACCGCAGCGCCAAGCCGCCCCCGGTGAAAGCGCGCGACGGTCGCACCACCTGAGAGCACGATTGACAGCATCGCCGCGGCGCGGCAGACGGAGCGCATGTCGCTGGACGCCGCCCAGGAGGTCACGGTCGAGATCGCCGCGTCACAGGTGGACTGCTTCGCCGCCATCCTCGATTTCGAGCGCTATCCCGACTGGTCGGGCGCGGTGGCCAAAGCCCGTATCGTCGAGCGCGACGCCGCGGGCATCGGTCGCATCGTGGAGTTCAAGATCGACGCCAAGGTGAAGACCATCCGTTACGTGCTCGAGTACCAGCACAAGAAGCCCTCTCAGCTGACCTGGCATTCGATCGAGGGCGACGTCGAGTCGATCGAGGGCGTCTATCGCTTCCGCAAGCTGGCACCGACCAAGACCGAGGCGGCCTGCCGGCAGGAGATCAAGCTCGGGTTCTGGCTGCCGGGGCCCCTGCGCAAGCTCGCCGAGCGCACCGCTCTCGCCCAGTCGGTGAACGAGTTCAAGAACTACGTCGAGAAGCTCCAGACGCAGGCGGCGCCGCGCGCGCGGCGCCGCAGATCGAGCTGAGCTCGCCGGCAGGCGCGGCTAGCGCCGCTGCTTCTTCTTCGGCCGCGCGGCTGCCCGACGCGATGCCGGCTTGGCCTTCGGAGCCGGCTTCTTCTTCGGCGCGGCGGCCTTCTTCTTGGCCGGTGCCGCCTTCTTCTTGGCCGGCGCCGCCTTCTTCTTGACCCCAGCGGCCTTCTTGACCGGCTTGGCCGCTCGCTTCGGTGCGGCCTTCGCAGCCGGCCGCTTGACCGCACTCGCCTTGACCGCTGGCTTGGCGGCGGCCTTGGCAACCGGCTTCGCGGGCTTCGAGAGCCCCATCGCCGCCGCGGCTCGGGCTGGGACGCGGCGCAGCAACTGGTACTTCACCTTGCTGGCCAGCTGCCCGTACAGCATGTTCAGGCGATCCCGGTCGAACCGCATCAGCGCCTCTTCCAGGCGGTTGCGGTGATCCTCGAGGTAGGTGAGCAGGTACTCCTTCGAGGTCACGATCACCTTGTCGGGAACCTTCCGCCGACTCTCGATGATCCGAACGATCTCGTGGAGAATGCTGCTATCAACCGGCTGACTCACGCCAGGCTCTCCGCTGGGGAACTCCATAACCTCTCGGGCGGACCGGCATTTAGCACGGGATTTTGGGATTGGCAAAGGCCTACTCGACGACCCGAATCGTCATTCGGCGGGCAGCGCCGTCGCAGTTGGGCGCGGCGTTGCGGCCTGCCGGAAGGCGGGGGGCACCGGCGTCCCAGGGAACGTGGCCGTCGCCTTGGAATCGGACCCGCAGCCGGTACCGAACAGCACGGTAGACCCGCCCACGAGCAGCCACAGCAAGGCCGTCGAAACTTCAATCTTCTTCATGCGCTGACCCCCCGAAACGCAAGTATCGATGAGGGTTCGGCTAGCGAGCCGGCGCGCAGGAGTCAACCGCGGCGTCAGGCGCTTACTGCGAGCCAGGGTCGCAGCGCCGCCAACAGCTCGCCGGCCACGAACGGCTTGTCGACGTAGCCATCGACGCCAAACGGCGACAGCCGCTGGCGGGCGTCCTCGTCGAGGCGCGAGCTGCAGACCACCACCGGTTGTTCGCGAAGCCGGGCGCTGGCGCGTAGGCGCTCGACCAGCCCAAAGCCGTCGAGATGCGGCATCTCGAGGTCGCTCAGCACCACCGCGTAGTGACCGCGCTCGAGCTTGACGAGCGCCTCGCGGCCGTCGCGGGCGACATCGAACGTGACCCCGGCGTCGCGCAGGGCGGCGGCTGCGGCCTCGCGGGCGACCAGGGAGTCGTCGACCACCAGGACGCGGCGGGTGCCGTCGCCGGGCTCGGCATCGTCCGAGATCGCCGAGAACGCGTGCAGCAGCCGTTCGGCGTCGAGGACCCCAAGGGCACGGCCGCGTGGATCGACGGCGGCACCTGCCAGCCACGGGTGCAGTGCCAACAGGCGGCCGAGCGGCTCGACGACCAGCGACACGGGCGGCCGTACGCGGTCGACCACCAATGCTCCGCCACTGCGCAGTACCAGGGCCACCGCGCGGGGCGGCGGCGGCGGCGCGCCGATCAGATCGGCGAGCCGCAGGGCCGCGAGCTCGCGCTCGCCCACGACGATCGTCAGGCTCGCCTCCGGCGTGTTGATCGACACCGCGCGCTCCACCGCGGCGAGCGGCAACGCCATCCAGACGTCGCCGACCGAGACCGGCACGACTGCGGCGGGAAGCGACGAGGCGAGCCCCGCCTCGCCCGCGAGCAACGCCTGGAGCAGCGAGGCGAGCGCCGGCGGCGGCAACGAGGCTGCGCCGAACACCGCGTCGACGACGGTTTGCTCGGGCGCGCTCGCGGCGTCCGGATCGGCGAAGAAGCGCTCCAGCGTCAGCGCCGCCGTCGCCAGCTCGCCACGACCTACCAGGCCGGCGCCGCCCTTGATGGTATGGAAGATCCGCGCCAATTCCCGGAAAGCGTCGGGACGAGTCCCCGACGCGCTGGCGCGTGGCCAGGCCGCCAGCGCGGCGTGCAGCTGCTCGTCGAGCTCCGCGGCGAACACCGCCGCCAATCCGTCGGCCAGGGGCACGCGCTGCTGCGCGCTTCGCGTCCGTGCCATGGCTCACCCACCCGCCTGGTCGACCGCGCTGCCGGCCACGGCGGCGGCTTCGCTGGCGACCAGCTCGGCCGTCTGGCGGAGGCGGCGGGCGCTGTCGACGGCCGCGTGCACGGCGGTCTCGACGGTGCCGTCGGCGGTCGTGCGCAAGTGTTCGTCGAGAGCACTGACGCCGCTCATCGCGCGCTCGAGAACGCCGACCAGGACCTCGATCTCGCGCTCGACCGCGGCGAGCGATCCCGGCACCACGCCGCCATTCGCCGCCGCGCCGCGCGCGTCGAGCGCGGTGCGGGCGTCGGCGAGCGTCGTGTCGAGCTCGGTACCGACCTGCTCCGCCCGCTCGACGGCGATGCGCGCACTCTCGGCGAGGGCGTCGTCGGTGTCCTCCGCATTCTGGAGCGCGGCGTTGACCGCCAACACGCTGAGCTCGTCGATCAACGCCGCCGCGGCGGCCGCGCCGCTGCCCAGCGCCGCCAGCGCCCGTCCGCCGGCGTCGCGCTCGTCGCGCGCCTCGGCGCTGGCCCGCTCCAGGCCGGCGGCGAGATCGCGCAGCGTCGTCTGCTCGGTACGGGCGGCGTTCTCGGCGTTGCGGCTGCCCTCCAGCGCGTCGCTCGCCAGGCTCAACGCCCGCTCGAGCCGCTGCCCGGTGTGCCGGGTCGCCTCTTCGGCGGCGCCCAGGGCCTCGAGATTGCGCTCGGCATCGCGGCGCAACTGCTCGGCCGCCGCGCGCAGCGCCTCGGCCGCCGGCGTCGGCACCAGACGCGCCGAACGGCCGACGTCGTCGAGGCGATCGGCGAGGCGCGAGAGGGCCGTCCCGATTGGCGCCAGCTCACCCGCCGCCGGCAGGCGCGGGCACGGCTCGCCGGGACGCCACGCGTCGACCGCGCCCGCCAGCGCGCGCACCTCGCGCTCGTGCTGCTGGCGCACGCCGTTGCGCTCGTCGCGATGCTGGTCGACCAGCGCGTTGACCTGCCGGGCGACCGCCGCGACGTCGCCGTTCCCGAGCACCGGCACCCGCGCGCGCGGGTCGTTGAGGCGCAGCCGCGCCATCGCCGCCGCGAGATGACGGAGCGGCAGCGTGCCCCACCAGGCCAGCGCGGCGAGCGCGCCGACGAGCAACACGGCGATGACGAGCGCGGACACGAACAGCGTCCGGCGCGTGCTCGCCGCATCGCGTTGCGCTTCACTCGCGTCGCGCGTGGCCACCACGCGCCAGCCGAGCTCGCCGAACGCCGGCGCCCCGACCGACGCCAGCATCGACCGGCCGTCGACCTCGTATTCGAGCGGCCCGGCTTCACCGCCGCTCAGCACCGCCGGCGTCGGCACGCGCGGCAGCGTGGCGCCCCGCTTGGCCGGCCGGCGCGGAGTGCTGCGCAGCGCCCCGTCGGTGCCGATGAGAAACACGTCGCCGGCGTCGCCGAGCCCGAGCGAGTCCCAGGCACCACCCGCGGACAACGCGCGGTCGAGCGGCGTCGTGTCGATGGCGGCGACCAGGGTGCCGACGACGTTGCCGTCGACGAGGAGCGGCGTCGCGAGAAACGCCAACGCCTGGCCGCGGGCCGGTACGAACGGCGCGAAGTCGGCGCGCGTCACCGACCCGGCGGCGGGCGTGGAGCGAGCGCGGCGGAAGAGCGTGCCGAGGCGCGAGTCCGAAAACGCGCCGTCGACGAGACTGGTCTGGAACACCGGGGTCTTGGCGACGTCGTAGACGACGAGGCCGTCGCTGGCGCGCACCAGCAACAGGTCGGCGAGGCCCTGCTGGGCGGCCGCCGCGGCCAGACGCGGATGCCAGCGCGCGTGGGCGTCGGCGAACGCGCCGTCCGCCACCAATCCGGCGCCGGCGACGTACTGGGCCTGCAGCCATTGCGCGCGGCGCGTCGCCGGCAGGCCGATCGCGTCGTCGAGCGGCGGCCGGTGATCCGCGACCGGCGCGTACCACTGGGCGAGATGGGTGGCGAGCGCGGCGCGCTGCGCGGCCAGCGCCGTCGCATCGATGCGTGGATCGCCTTCGCTGGCGCGCGTCGCCTGCGACAGCTCGAGCACGGCCTGCGCCATCTGGCCATCGGCGGCCAAGCGCTGCAGCCCGTCTTCGAGGCGTGCCCACTCGGCGCCGGCGGCGGCCTCCGCTCCGGCCCTGACGGCGTCGAGGTGCGCCGTGGCGGCGCGCGCCGCCAGCGTCTCGCTGCGGCTGGCGCCGATCTCGGCCAGCGCCAGCAGCGCGATGACGACCACCGGGGCGGCGACGGCGACGAACCGCCACGCCGTCGCCGGGCGACCCGGGACGGCGCCCTCCGAACGGGACTCAGGCGGCACGCGGCGCTCCGTCACTTATGAACGCCGCATCGGCGGCGGCGATCACGGCCGACGCCAGCGCCACGGGGTCGATCAGCGAGACCGGCCCGCCGTCGGCGGGCCGCGCCGCACCGACCACGGGCGCCTGTGCGGAGGCATCCGCGGTTCCGCCGTCGTCGAGCGCCGGCAGCCAGCCGACGCCCCCGACGCGATCGACCACCACGCCGAAGCGCAGACCGCCGCTCTCCAGCACCAACACCGGCTCGCCCGATCGGCAGGCGCGGATGGGCTCGTCGATCCAGGGATCGAGACAGACGACCGGCAGCGGCGCGCCGCGGTCGCTGACCAGGCCCACCACGTGCGCGGGCGCGCAGGGCAACGGCGTCAGGGTGCCGCCGCTCAGCACCCGGCGGACGACGCTGGCCGGCAGCGCCAGCCGGCGCTGGCCGCGCTCGACGATACAGAAGGCTTCGCGTTCCTCGGCATCCATTGGTCGGCTCCCCGTCAGCCCGCATGGCGGGCAGCAGAATGCATGCCATGCGGGAGAGGTCGCCTGGTCGCGCCGCCCCTGCCGCCGGCAGCGCCGCGCCGTCGACGGCGTGGCGACGCGTCACCCCGGGTGTCGCCCACGCACGGGATTCCTTGACAAATCAGAGACGAAGCCCGGATAAGCCAAGCGATGCGCCGCGCACTTTTGTTCGCCCTGCTCTGTCTCGTGACCGCCGCCTGCGGCCCGAAATACTCCCACCTGCCGCTGACGCCCACGCAGACCATCGCCCAGTCCGAGGACGCCCTCCGCCGCGGGGAATACCAGACCGCGATCAACGGGTTTTCGGACTACCTGGCGTCCGGGCAGGAGAGCTTCCGCGCCCGCGCATTCTACGAGCTGGCCCAGGCGCAGTACGGCATGGAGGACTACGGGGCGGCCCTGTCGACGATCAACGACCTCGAGGCGGAATACCACGGCGAGCGCTGGGCGCAGCCGGAAGCGCTGCGCGGCGACATCATGTACTCGCTCGGCAAGAAGGTCGACGCGATCGACGCCTGGCAGCGCGCCTGGGAAAACGGCACCGACTCCGATCGCGCCTTCCTGCGCTCGCGCATCGAGGAGACGGGCGACCAGCTGACGACGGGAGAGCGCGACCAGCTCGCCGACACGCTCACGCAGCCCGAGGTGCGCACGATCCTCGGCCTGGGAGCCCCCAACGAGCTGGGCGCGCCGTCGATGGCCGCCCCGCCGGTGGTGACCGCCGCCGAACGGCGCGCCGCCGAAGAGGAATCGGAAGCCGACACCGAAGCGGGCTACGCCGCCGTCGAAGCCGAGCCGCTGCCGATCGAGGATCGCGCCGCCGGCGATGCGCTCGCGGGCGGATCGCGGGTGGCGTGCCTCCTGCCGCTCACCGGTCCCGACCGCGAGAGCGGCCAGGACGCGCTGAACGGACTGCGCCAGGCCTTCGCCGGCGACACCAGCACGCTGCTCGTACGCGACACCGGCGGCGACCCCGATCTCGCGGCGCGCCTCGCCGACGCGCTCGCGTCGGACGTCACCGTCCTGGCGATCATCGGGCCGGTGCAGGACAGCACCGCCGCGGCGGTGGCCCCGGTGTCCGAGCGTTTGCAGATGCCGACGCTCATGCTGACCGCCGACCCGGGCCTGATCGGGTCGTACGTCGTGCAGGCCGGCACGGCGGCGGGGTCGAAGGGCCGCGCCTACGATGCCGGCGTCCTGGTGCGCGACGCCATCGCCAACGGCGCGCACTCACGCGGCGCGTTGCTCGAAGTGCTGCGCAAGCAGGCGCAGCGCGACGGCACCGCGAACGCGGTCGCGGCTACCGCGCGCTAGCCGGATCCGACTCCGCACCGAAGTACGGGTCGGGATCGGTGCCGCGCCAGCTGCAGTAGCGGCGCAGATCCGCTTCCGCGGCGCCGAACACGAGCGACAGCACCGCGGCGTCGTCGAGCAGGCCGGCGACCGGAATGAAATCGGGCACCGCATCGAGCGGCGCGACGAAGTACGCGAGTGCCGCCGCCAGCGCGGCGGCCGTGCGCCACGGCACGTGCGGGTAGGCGCCGCGCCCGACGTCGCCCAAGAAGTGCGCCGCGAGCTCGACGCGTCCGAAGAACTGCCGCAACTGGCTGGGACTGACCCGACGCAGCTGCGCCGCAATGGCGGCGCCGCGCGCCGCGACTCCGACGGCGCCGCTCGCCAGAAAGGCGGCGCGTCCGGCGAATGTCTTCATGGCCACAACATCGGCGCGACATGCAGAGCTGTCAAGGCGGAGTTCACCACGGAGGTCGGGGAGAACACGGAGGACCGGATCTTGCGCCGCCGCGGGCGAGGCGGCATCATTCGACGCCTGATGCAGAGTCCTGACTCTCCGCGCGTCCTCGTCATGGGGAGCGGCGGCATCGGCGGCATCGTGGCCGCCAGCCTGGTCGAACATGGTCCGCCGCCGACCGTCGTCACCCACAATCCCTCGATCGCCGCTGCCATCAACGCGGACGGTTTCGTCGTGCAGGATGGCGACCGGACGCGCCGCATCGCCGGCCACGCGACGGCGGTGCTGCCCAACGACGCCGGCATCTTCGACTTCGTCCTGCTGGCCACGCAGCCGCCGCAGGTCGATGCCGCGACGCGGGCCGCTCTGCCCCACCTGCATCCCGACGGCGCCATGGTCTGCCTCCAGAACGGCCTGTGCGAGACACACGTCGCGGCGCACGTCGGCGAGGAGCGCGTGATCGGCGCGATCGTCGTCTGGGGCGCGTCGATGCCGCGCCCCGGCGTGTACGAGCGGACGTCGGCCGGCGGCTTCGTCATCGGCCGGCTCGACGGCGGCGACGATCCGCGCCTCGCGGTGGTGCGCGACCTGCTCACGCCGGTTGGCGCGGTCGAGATCACCCACAACCTGCTCGGCGCGCGCTGGAGCAAGCTGGCGATCAACTGCGCCATCAGCTCGCTCGGCACGATCGGCGGCGAGCGCCTCGGCGAGCTGCTGCGCCACCGCTTCGTGCGCCGGCTCGGTCTGGAGGTCATGACCGAGGCCGTGGCCGTGGCGCGCCGCCGCGACGTGCGCCTCGAGAAAGTCTCCGGCACCCTCGATCTCGCCTGGATCGCCCTGACGCCCGCCGACGTCGGCGGCCCAGGCTCGCCGTCGCTGCTCGCCAAGCACGCCCTGCTGCTCGCCGTGGGCGCCAAGTACCGCCGCCTGCGCTCGTCGATGCTGGTCGCCATCGAGCGCGGCCGCGAGCCCGCCGTGGACTTCCTCAACGGCGAGGTCGTGCGCGCGGGCGCGCAACTCGGCATGCCGACGCCGGTGAACCAACGCGTGCAGGAGTATATCCACGCCATCGCGCGACGCGAGAATCGGCCCGCACTCGGCCTGCTGCGGAAGCTGCACGACGAGACCCGCGCGGCCGCGGATGCGGCGCTGGGGCGAGTGGAAGGCGACGAGGCAACGAAGGCCTAAAGTGTAGCCGCGGCACCTGTGGCCGCCGGCGGTGTGCAACACCGCCCGGTGGAGCTGGGGAGGTGGCCCGAGCTTTTCCGCCGGATCTCGCCCATCCCGGCCGCGCGTCGCGCGGCCCGCGGGCACAGGTCACGCAGCTACAGCCGTCTTCGAACTACCTGCCTGCCCGGGCCAGCTGCTCCGTCGTGTCCTCCAGCCGATCGCTCAGGATCCGCGACAGGTTGAGAAACACCTTGGCGGCGATGCGCGGGTGGCGGCGCTGCAGGCGGTCGAGAAAGCCGCGGTCGAGCACGAGGTACTCGGCCGGCTGGGACACGACCACGTCGGCCGAGCGCGGGCGATCGCGGACCAACGCCATCTCGCCAATGACGTCGCCGCGGCCGACGGTGCGGATCACCGGATCGCCGGGTGAGTGACGCACGTCGGCGTGACCGCTCAGCAGCACGTACAGCTCCGACTTGAGCTCGCCGCGACGCGTGATGAGCGCGCCCGGCCCCGCGGCCGCCAGACGGCCCATCAGCACGACGATCTTCGCCTGGAACGGACGCAGACCGGCGAATAACGGGATCTGCTTCTCGGGATCGGGGCCGAGCTTGAGGAAGAGCAGATCCCATAGCGTGATGATCGTCGTGCTCATCACCAGGGCCGGCGTGATCAACAGCTCGGCGACCAGGCCGATGGCGACGGTGGCGCTGGACAGAATGCCGAAGTGCCGGATCGGCTGGAAGTTCGACAGGCACGTGATGGCGAAGCCGGCGGTCAACGCCATCGCCGAGTAGACGATCGGTTTCCCGACCACGCGCACGACGTTGAGGATCGCCTGTTCCTGATCGCCGGTGGCGCGCAACTGGACGTTGAACTCGCTGAAGTAGTGGATGGTGTCGTCGACCGCGATGCCGATCGCGATCACGGCGATCATGCTGGTCGAGATGTTCAACGGGATTCCCGCCCATCCCATGATGCCGAACAGCACGACGATCGGAATGACATTCGGCACCAACGACAGCAGGCCGACGCGCAGCGACAGGAAGATGAGCGACATGATGAGCAGCAGCATCGCCAGCACCTGCCAGAGTCCCGACACCTGGCCGCGCGAGAGGTCGTCCGCGGAGCGGTTGAGGAGCACCATGCTGCCCGTGGCGCGGACCGCGAGGCCGCGCCGGAAGCGCGACTGCGGCGTACTCCCCGATGCGATCGACCAGCGCCGCCACCTCGGCCGAGCCCGACAACCGGGTGCGGACGATCACGTTGGCGCGGCTGTAGTCGCGGTTCACGACCGGCGCGACGTCGACCGGGTTGACGAAGAGCATCAATTGATCGACGTCCGCCTGGTTGTCCGGCAGCGCACGCCCGCGCTCGGGATTGAGCGCTCCCTGCATGATCGCGACGTAGTCGGCCAGCGACAGGCTGCCGTCGACGCCGGGTTGCTCGCGCACGAACTGCTGCAGATCGCGCATCGCGGCCAACGCATCGAGGCGCGCCATGCTGCCCGACCCGTCGCCCTCGATGCTGACGTAGATCGGCTGGGTGCCGCCGAGCGCGTCGGCGATGCGCGCGTTGTCGATGCGAAAGATGCTGTCGACGCTGAAGAACTGGAGATAGTCGGTCTCAACGCGGATGCGCGACGCGCCCCAGATGCTCACGGCGCAGAGCAGCACCCCGCCGATCAGGATGACCAGCCGGTGCGCGACGGCCCAGTGGCCAACCGCATCGACGATCACCGTGACGCGGTCGCGCGCTGCCGCGACCGGCTGCGCCTCCGCGCGCGGGTGCGGCAGCACGAGCAGCGCCGCCGGGATGAAGAAGAGCGAGATGGCGAAGATCGCCGAGATGCCGACCACCGAGTAGACGCCGAAGTCGCGGATGGCGTGGATGGGATTGAAGATGAGCGTCGCGCAGCTGACCACCGTGGTCAGGAAGGCAACCATCACCGGCAGGCGCACATGCGCCATCATCGCCGCCACCACCTCCTCGCGCGGCCGTCCACCGGCGAGCTCGACGTAGTAGCGGCTGAGCACGTGGATCGCGTAGGCGATGCCGATCGCCATCAGCAGTGGCGGCAGGATCAACGTCCCCATGTTGATGTCGCTGCCGCAGAGCACCATCACGCCGGTCGTCCACACCGACCCGGCGACGACGCACGCCAGCGGGAGCAGCACCCCACGCACGGTCCGGAACTCGAGGATCAGCACGAGAATGACGAACGCGAGCGACAACGGCACGAAGCGCAGGAGGTCCTGCTCCATCAGCTTCGCGCCGTTCACCTTCAGCGTCTGCACGCCGGTGATGGCGAAGTGCTCCGGCGGACCCGCCGCGGCGACGGCGTCGCGGACCTGTCCTTCCAGGTCGCGGGCGATGAACTCCTTGTCGCTGAGGGGCTCGTAGAGCACCAGGATGCTGGTGGCGGTGCCCGCCGCGTTGACCAGGTTGCCGACGTACAACGGGTCGGCCAGCACCCGGGCCTTGAACGCCGCCGCGTCTGCCGCCGTGCGCGGCAGCGCGGGGAGCAACGTTCCGATGCGCAATCCCATCTCGTCGCTCGCCACGCCCTTGACGGTGGTGAGGCTGATGACCTCGCGGACACCGCGCATCGCGCCGATCTGGCGCGACAGCTGATCGACCGTCGCCAGCATCTCGGGGCTGAACACGTCGCCGAAGACGCCGATCACCGACGCCTCCTCGCTCCCGAAGATCGCCTTGACCGATTCGTAGAAGCGCCGGTCGGGATTGTCGGCGGGGAGAAGATTCTCGATCGCCGCGTCGATGCGGATGCGCGCCGCGAACACGCCGAGCACCAGGGTGAGCCCGCCCAGCACCAGCAGGGTCAGGCGCGGCGCGCGGAGCGGCAGGGTCAGGAACGCGCGCAGCATCGCGGATGGCCGCCGCCGGCGCGCGACGGGCGCGCGGCGGCGTCACTCGACTGGAGGGTCACGCTAGAGATCTGGCGACCGGCTGCGATCGCGGGCGCGGACGAAGAGCGCCTCCGCCACCTCGTCGAAGATCGCAAAGCGCCGATCCTTGGTCTGTCCGAGGTGATAGCGATGGAAGATCTGCTGCAGGACGACCGCGATCTTGAAGAGGCCGAAGACGTAGTAGTAGGGCACCGTGCCGACGTCGACGCCGCGCCGCGCGCCGTAGCGCTCCACCGCCTCGCGGCGCGTCAGGAAGCCCGGGACGGTCGACGGCATCGTGCCGGCGGTCATGCCCTCCACCTCCTCGCCGGCCTCGCGCCAGGCGGACAGCAGCGTCCCGAGATCGGCGAGCGGATCGCCGAGCGTGCACATGTCCCAGTCGAAGACGGCCACGACGCGACCCGGATCCGCCGCGTCGAGCATGATGTTGTCGAGCCGCCAGTCGTTGTGCAGCAGCGTCGCCGGCGGTGACGGTGGCTGCGCGGCGCGCAGCCAGTCGACGATCTCGCCGACGATCGGCAGGTCGCGCGTGCGGGCGCGCTCGTAGCGCTGCGCCCAGCCGTCGATCTGGCGGCGCAGGAAGCCCTCCGGCTTGCCCAACGTCTCCAGGCCGATCGCGCGATAGTCGACCTGATGCAGATCGGCGAGCGCGTCGACGAGCGCTTCGCTCATGCGCCGATTCGCCGTCGCATCGGTGCCGCCGCCGAACTCGGAGGGAATGGCCAGACGCACGACGATGCCGCGCTCGCCGCTCCATGACGAAGAACGGCGCGCCGATGACGCCGGCATCGTCGCAGTACACGTAGGCGCGCGGCGCCAGCGGGTAGACGCGGTGCAGGACGGAAAGCACGCGGTACTCGCGCCCCATGTCGTGCGCCGAGGCGGCGACCGGCCCGATCGGCGGCCGCCGCAGAACGTATTCCTGGTCGCCGTAGCTGGAGCAGGTACGTCAGGTTGGCGTGCCCGCCGCCGAACTGGCGGATCGCCAACGTCCGCGAACTGCCGGGGAGGCGGCCGCGCAACCAGCCGGCGAGGCGATCATGATCGAAGTCCTCGTCCTCGCGAATCGCGATCGTCTCGGCCGCCACCGCGCCCGCCGGGTTGTCGGCCATGAGGCACCGCTTCGCCTACTGCTCCGCGGTGGTCAAGCGCGGTGGGGCAGTGAGCCGGTTCGCCAGTGAGCCCGTGCGCCGGTGAGGAGGGACTCCCGCACGGTCGCACTCGCGAACAGGCTCACGCACGGGAACGCGCGGCGCTGAGGGCTGTCCCGACCTCCGTCTGCCACGCGTTGTCGAACGCCGGCAGCCAGTATGACCGCCGCCGGAACCGGGACAGACCGCTGGGCGGCCCATCCCGGAACCGAGCGACGGATGCGCGCCCGATCCCGGTACCCCTACGGGCAGCCGGCCCCCCCGGACGCGCAATCGGGCGACTTGCCCAGGATGTTGATGCCGGCGGTACCGATCTTGCGCTCCGGCGTGCCGACGAACCCACCCTCGTACACCTCGATGTCGAGGTTCTGGATGGTTTGCGACACGTCCGAGCACGCCGGATCCGTGAAGTCGATGAAGAAGAGATTGCCCTTGCAGTTCGCGTCGCCGGCGGCGCCCACGGTGCACGTCATCGTCGACGTCGCGAACGGTCCGCTGACGACCGTGTTGGCGAGCGGACACACGGCGTTGAGGTCCTGGCCGTAGAAGACCGTGCCGCTCAGTTGCGCCTCGAGGAACGCCGGAATCGCTGGCCCGCCGAGGCGCTGCAGGGCGTTGATGCGGATGTTGCCGAGCTTGCGGTTCGACACCAGCTTCGGCTGCTTGGCGCGCTTGATGAGCGTCGCGCCGCCGGTGAAGGTAAAGAACGGATCGCACGGCCCCGTCGTGCAGTACGCCTGTGCCATCCGGAATCGGCTGGTCGCGGTGTTGCGCGTCTGTGCATCGGCGCCTGTGACGATCAAGAGCGCCGCCACCGTCAGGCCGGCTGCCAATAGAATCTTCATGCCTACCCCCTCAGAGCCCCGGAGCAGATGCGCCCCAGCTGGGAGCGTCGCACAGCCAATCGCAGTTTATCAAGGAAATTTGCTGGATCCCTGGCAGGCTCGCCGTCACTCGTCGTCGTCGGCGGTATTGCTGTTTTCTTGCGTCGTATCGTCGATGTCGGGCAGCCCCTGGGCGTCGCCGCCGGTGCTCCAGAAGACAGCCTCGCAGGCGCACAGGGCCCCCTTCTCGCCGAGGTCCGGCACCTTCATGAAGCTGCCTTTGCCGTCGAGGTCGGCGGCGATATCGCGGCACTTGTCGACGCTGCCGATCTTGTCGCTCTTGGCGACGATCGCCTTCTGATACGCGTCCCAGCAGGCCGGGCTCATGCTCGCGCACATCGCCGGGCTGCACGACTCGCCATACGTCGGCGCGGCACCGATCCACGCGGCCGCCACCACCACTGCCCCCAAGAGAATCCGTCGCATTGTCTCCACCTTTCCGTTCCGCCGCTCCGGCAGACGCACCACTGGCTAGTACCCCATCCGCGCCGTCGGACGGAAGGGCTGGATTGGGAGGCGGAAAACACGAACAATGCGACCCTCGCATGCGGCTGATCGTCACCAACGACGACGGCGTCGACGCCCCCGGACTGGCGGCGCTGGCGGCCGTCGCGCGCACGGCCGGCGACGTCGTGGTGGTGGCACCCTCGGGGGCGCAGTCGGGCGTCGGCCATGCCCTCACCACCGACGCGCCGATCCCGGTCGCTCGCCGCGCGGAGGGGCACTACGCCGTCGACGGCACGCCCGCCGACTGCGCCCGCCTCGCCCTCGCCGTCTTCGCGCCCGATGCCGCCTGGCTCCTCTCCGGCATCAACGGCGGCGGCAATCTGGGCGCCGACGTCTACACCTCGGGTACCGTCGCGGCGGCGCGCGAAGCGGCCCTGCTCGGCCGACGCGCCATCGCGGTCTCGCACTACGTCGCCCGTGGCCGGATCATCGACTGGGCACTCGCGGAGCGCCGCCTGCGACCGGTGCTCGCGGTGCTACTGGCGCGGCCGCTCGATACCGGACACTTCTGGAGCGTCAACCTGCCGCACCCGCCCGATGACGCGCCGATGCCGTCCATCGTGTTCTGCGGGCTCGACACCCGCCCGCTGGCGGTGCGCTACCGGCGCGACGGCGACGCGTTCGTGTACACCGGCGACTACCACACGCGGCCGCGCCAGGCGGGACGCGACGTCGACGTGTGCATGCGCGGCGACATCGCCGTGACCAAGGTCACGCTCGAGATCGCCGCGGAGTGAGCGGCGGGGCGGCGCGCAATCGCGCCGCCCCGCCACCCGGCAGGACGCGTTACGGAGCGGTCTGCGACAAGCGGAAGACGTTCGACACGTCACCCACCGGCGCCTGCGTCGCCGGGGCCGGGGCCGCCAGCATGCCCGTCATCGACGTCGCGAAGGTGGCACAGTCGAACGGCGCGCCGGAGACCTCCAGAATCAGGCCGCCCTTGTCGGCCGTTGCCTTGGTGGTCGTGAACGGGAAGGTCTGCACCGGGTTGGGGTAGCTGACCTGATCGCAGGGCTTGCCGTTGTCCGGATTGGTCGAGGTGACGATCTCGTAGGTGACCGGCACCAGCAGGTTGCCGTTGCCGGGCCCCGACGGATCGCCGAGGCCGGTCTCGATGTCGAAGGGGAAGCCGACGTCGCCGGCGGGCTGGGTGCCCTTGGTGTCGTAGGCCGTGCCGCCGTTGCAGTCGATGCTCCCATCGCTGTTCGCGGCCAGCATCTTGAAGCAGAGGTAGCTGCCATCGACGATGCCGATGCGGAGGATGACGTCCTCCTTCAACTTCAGCGAGGCGACGCCGTTGGCGTCCTGCGTGCCGAGCACCAGCGTCAGCGGACCGGGGCTGAAGCCGTCGTCCGGACCATTCGAGGCGTTCGCCCCGGAGAGACCAGTGGTGAAGAGGCCCGAACCGGTGCCGGTCGGATCGCCGAGGAGGACCCCTGGCTCGATCGTGAACGTGCGCTCGACACCCATCGGCGGCCCGCAACCGTTCAGCGCGTTGTTGACGCCGGTGATCAGCTCGTTGATGCCGACGCTGCCGTCCCCGTTGACGTCGAACGACGGACATTGCGAGAGCGGTGCCGCGCCCTGCGCGATGTTCACGCCGATGATGAGCTCGTTGATGCCGACCATCCCGTCGTCGTTGCAGTCGCCGACGCATTGCGCCGACGCCGCCGACGCGACGAAGAGACTGCCGGCCATGACCCACAGAAATGCCGCGTTCTTCATATCGTGATCCCTCCCCCGCGCGCTGTTGGCAGACGCGGGTTCAAAGTTCAAGCGTTTGACCCAACGCTTGCCCGACTCGATTTGTCTGGCTCTGAAAATGCGAAAGCCCCGGTGGGCGCCGGGGCCTTCGCGGCGGCAACTCCCCCCTGGCCTTGCGAGCCAGGGGACCAAACAAAGAAGGAAGAATCACCTTTGACGTATGGGCCGTGTCGTCCTTAGTCAACACAATTTTCTCGGACGTAGGCACCTCGTGCCCCGGCGTTGCAACGCAAGGACATTTGCGTAGGATGCCGCCTCGCCGATGGCTGAAGCGCAGATCGCAATCCAGGCCGGACCGGGACGCTGTGCGCGCTTCCTCACCCTCGTCGTGGGCGCGGGCGGGGCCGACGCCGAGCGCGTACGCGCGGCGCTGGCCAGCGTCCCGAATCTCGTCCGCGCCGTCGGGCAACGCGATGCCGCGGCGCTGCTGAGCTGCGTCGTCGCCATCGGCGCCGACGCCTGGACGCGCCTGGTGCCGGGTCGCGGTGTCCCCGCGCAGCTGCATCCGTTCCGGGCGCTCAGCGACGGCGGCCGCGTCGCGCCGTCGACGCCAGGCGACGTGCTGCTGCACATCCGCGCCGCACGCGAGGACTTCTGCCACGAGCTCGCACGGCTCGTCTTGCTGGCGATCGGCGACGCGGCGACGGTGGTGGACGAGACGCACGGCTTCGCCTACCTCGACAGCCGCGATCTGATCGGCTTCGTCGACGGCACCGAGAACCCGAGCGGCGACGAGCGTCTCGCCTTCACGGTCGTCGGCGACGAGGATCCCGCGCACGCCGGCGGCAGCTACGTGACCGTACAGCGCTACATCACCGACCTCGCGGCCTGGCAGGCGCTCCCGACCGAGGCGCAGGAAGGCGTCATCGGCCGCACCAAGGCCGACGACGTCGAGCTCGACGACGACCACTCCCCGCCAACGGCGCACAAGGAGCGCGCGAAGATCGTCCGCGACGGCGCCGAGCAGAAGATCCTCCGCCACAACCGCGCGTTCGGATCGGCGCGCGAATCGGGCACCTACTTCATCGCCTACGCCCGCGACCTCTCGGTGACGGAAGGCATGCTCGAGCGGATGGTCATCGCCGACGCGGCCGGACACTACGACCGCCTCCTCGATTTCTCGCGGCCGGTGACCGGCGTGAACTTCTTCGCGCCCGCGCAGGACGTGCTCGAGGCGCTCGCCGACCCGCCCCCGTCCGACGCGGTGCCGCCATCCGACGCGGCGCCGCAGACCGCGCCACGCAGCGACGCCGCGCTGCCCATCGGCAGCCTGCGCGCCAAGGCCTGATTTCGTCATCCGTTTGTCTGGCCCGCGCCGGAGAAACCTCCACGCGCTCAACGAGCCGGAGCGCATTTGCCGTCAAGACCGCCACGTTGATCGACTTGGCGTCCTGGCGGTCTTGCGGCAAACGCGGACACCATGACGAGTGCGGGTTTCCGCTTCCCTCCCGCTGGCGCCGCGCACTATAGACGATCGAGGGGGGAGCGATGCGAGCGACGTGGTGGTGCCTGACGGCCGCGCTGCTGGCGATGACGAGCACCATGCCGGCGTGGGGCGGTACGTGCACGCAGCAGTTCGACAGCACGTTCGCGGTGCTCCGCTCGATCTTCGATCGCCATGGCTGCACGAGCAGCTTCTGCCACGATGCCAGCGCCTCGGGTGGTCTCGATCTGAGCGCCGACGACGTCTACGACCGCCTCGTCGACGCGCCGGTGCAGACCGTCCAGAACCGGCCGGCGTTGCGCCGCATCGTCCCCGCGAAGAAGGAGAACAGCCTGCTGTGGCTGAACGTCGCCGCGGCGACGCTGCCCGGGCAATGGTCCGCGCCATTGCGCCCCATGCCGCAGGGCGGGCTCGCGCCACTGTCGCTCGCCGAGCTGCAGGTGTTGCAGCTGTGGATCGAGGACGGCGCGCCGCGCGTCGGTGTCGTGCCGGGCACCGGGGAGCTCGTGGACGCCTGTCTCCCGCCGCCCGAGCCGCTGGAGACGAAGCCGCTCGATCCGCCGCCGCCCGGCGTCGGCGTCCAACTCCGCGCGCCGACCCAGATCCTCGACCCGCACACCGAACGCGAGGTCTGCTTCGTCACGTACTACGACCTCACCGACCAAGTGCCGCCGCAGTTCCGCGGTCCGACCGGTACCACCTTCCGTTACAAGCACATCGAGGCGCGTCAGGATCCGCTCAGCCACCACGCCGTGGTGATCCCGTATCGCGGGCCGACGCCCATCGACAGTCCCGTCTGGGGAACGTTCGCGTGCGCCGGCGGCGCCAACGACGGCGCGGCCTGCGAACCCACCGACCTGTCGAGCTGCGGCAGCGACGGTCAGTGCGCCAGCCTCCCGACGCCGAGCGTCGCGTGCATCGGCTACGGCCCGGGCGACGCCGGCATCGGCGTCGGCAACGACAGCCTGTTCAACACCATGGCCGCCGGTCTGGGTTCGTCACCCGGCGTGTACGCCGAGGCGCCGCTGCGCGGCACGCTGGTGTGGAACTCGCACGCCTACAACGTCACCGACAAGGCGGGGAAGCTCGACATCTGGGTCAACCTCGAGTTCGCCGCCCCCGAGGAGCAGCGCTACCCGCTGCAGCGCTTCACCGAAGTGTTCGAGCAATTCCGTCTCGCCGTGCCGGCCTTCGGCGCCCAGGAGCTCTGCGCGCACTTCGTCGTCCCGCCGCGCGCCGCGATCCTCGAGCTCAGCTCGCACAACCACAAGCGCGGCAGGCGCTTCCGCATCTGGGAGGGCGCGTTCAGCTGTACCGGCGGCGCGAACATCGGCGCGGCCTGTTCCCCGACCGGCGTCGAGCCCGGGCTCGACCTCGACGATCCGTGCGACGGCTCGCCGTGCACGGCGCCGCTGCTGCCACGCGTCGGCGATTGCGATCAGAACCAACGCATCACCGTCGAGGAGATCCTGCTCGGCGTGAACATCGCGCTCGGCCAGCAGCCGGTCGGCGCGTGCCAGCGGTTCGACGGCGACGCCGACGGCGTCGTCAGCATCGACGAGCTGCTCGCCGCCGTCGATGCGCTGCTCAACCCCTCGCGCGACGCCGACACGAGTCTGCTCTACACGAGCCTGACGTACTCCGACCCGGCCGTCGCGCGCTTCGATCCACCGCTGCACCTCGGCGGCGCCACATCGACGGACCAGGCCCGGACGCTGACCTACTGCTCGCTGTACGACAACGGCGCCACCGATCCCGCCCTGGTGAAACGGCAGTCGTTGTCACCGGTGCCGACCGGGGGCTTCCCCGGCGGCCCCTGCCAGCTGCCGCGCGGCTGCACGAGCGGGCGCGTCGGCGCGGCGTGCAGCGGCGCGGCGCCGTCACAACGCGATCGCTCGTGCGACAGCGCCGCCGGCGCCGGCGACGGCGACTGCGACGCCTGTCCGGTCGGCTTCGGCACGACCACCGACGACGAGATGTTCATCCTGCTCGGCGCGTACTACGTCGAGTAAGGCGTCGCGCCGCTCACTGCCGGTGGAAGCTCGGCTTCCGCCGATCGCCGGCCGCCGCGCGGAGCCGCGCCAGCGCGGCGGGGTCGACGTCGCGGACGCGCACGGCGGCGCGCGCCGCGGCCGGCACCAACACGTCCTCGATGTCGCCGCGATAGTGCTGGAAGGCGCACTGCTCGATGTCGAATGGCGACGCGTCGGGATCAATCGCCAGCGTCGTGCCGTTCGTGCCGAGCGTCATCGTGCCGCCGAGATCGGTGAGGTCCGACGCGTCCGACTTCGTGAACCAGCCGATGATCGTCGCGTGGGTGCCGTCGACCACGTTGCCGCCGATGAAGAGGCCGGGAGTGAATCCGAGTAGGTTGACGATCACGACGCCGCCGTCGCTGCGCCACAACGACTCGAGATCGGCGGCGCCGCACGATTGGTTCCAGCGGCCGATGTAATAGCAATCGGCCGTCCCCTGCTGCGTGTTGTCGTCGCGGAAGTTGATCGGACACTGATCCGACGAGAGGACGGTCGGCGTCGGCGTGGGCCCGCCGCCGCAGACGCCGAGCGAGCTGTTCACCGCGGTGATGAGCTCGTTGATCGTGACCTGCCCATCGCCGTTGCAGTCGCCGCAACACTGCGCGGTGGCAAGACCGGGAACCAGGACCAGGACCACCAGCAGCACGATCAGCATCGACGACCTCCTGAACACGTTACCGACACCCTCTCCCGGCCCAGTGAGCGATGCAAGCGCCATACGCCGTCCCGGGCGTGTTCGGCGATACCCCTGTCGGCGAAAAAGATTTTCTGCCGATATTCTCCTGAGTTGATCCCGAAACTCCTTCCATTAAACGCGCTCCGCAGCGAATGTGGGAAATATTCCCACGCATCTTCGCATCCGTGGGATGGGAACCCACGTCAGGGGTGGCGTGGGGGAAAGGGGTAACAATGAAGCTCTCAGCAATGTTGGGGACGGCTGCGATCGCAGGGGTCGCGGCCGCATCACTGCCCGCAACGGCGCATGCCGCCGGCGGGCGCGCCGATCGATTCCGCATGACTGGAACGATCGCCAACGAGGACGTCTCCTCGGAAAGGAGTCCATCGGCCGCGACCGCGGCGAGCGAGGCGCCGACCGGCTTCGACAACCTCACCAACGGCTACCTGCCACAGGGGCCGCCCTTCGACAGCCTCGACGATGAAACCGTGGAGGCGCTGCGCTCCTTCAACGACAACCGCTTCATCTTCGAAGAGGTCGAGAGGATCGGCCAGGGCCTCGGCCCGACCTATAACGGCACGAGTTGCGTCGAGTGCCACCAGAGCGTCGTCACCGGTGGCGCGAGCCAGGTCGCGGAGCATCGCACCGGCCGCCTCGGCGCCGACCAGTTCTTCGAGTCGCTGGGCGGCTCGTTGATCCAGTCGCGCGGCACCGCCGCCGAGATCGTCGAGCACGTCACCGTCGACGACGACATCCGCACCTTCCGACTCTCCACCAACACGCTGGGCGACGGATTCGTCGAGTGCATCGCCAACGGCACGCTGCTCGCCATCCGCGACCGTCAGCCGGCGCGCGTGCGCGGCACGGCCATCAGCGTGCCGATCATCGAAGCCGGCGGTCAGGCGCGTATCGGGCGTTTCGGGTGGAAGTGTCAGCACGCCAGCCTCGAGTCGTTCGCCGGCGACGCCTACGTGAACGAGATGGGCATCACCAACCCGCTCTTCCCCGAGGAGAACACCGCCAGCGGCAGGTTCGTCGGCTACGGCACGGCGTACGATCCGGTACCCGAACCGGAGGACGACGGTGACGATCTCGTCGCCTTCGCCGATTTCATCCGCTCGACCAAGGCGCCGCCGCGCGGTCCGATCACGGCGGACGTGCAGGCGGGCGAGCGCATGTTCACGTCGATCGGCTGCGCGACCTGCCACGTCCCCACGATCACCACCGCCGCGCCCGGCACGTCGATCAACGGCGGCGCCTTCATCGTCCCCGTCGCGCTCGGCGGCAAGGTGATCCACCCGTACAGCGACTTCCTCCTGCACGACATCGGCACCGGCGACGGCATTCCGGTGCTGCCGACCGGCGTGCTGGCGGCGACGGGCAACCAGATCCGCACGGCACCGCTGTGGGGCCTGCGCACCCGCAACCGCCTCATGCACGACGGCCTCACGTTCACGCTCGACGAAGCCGTCCGGCGCCATCGCGGTCAGGCGCTCGGGGTGGCCACCTCATACACGCGCCTGTCGAGCCGGAGCCGCGGCCAGTTGCTGGCCTTCCTCGGATCGCTCTGACGCAACGCCCCGCCGCGCAGCGGCGTCGCCGGACGGCTCACGGTCCGGCGGCGCCGCCACCGGACCCGTCCTCGCGGCGCCGCGCGAAATACTCCGTCACCCACTGATGCATCTCGGTCTTGGGCGACGCCCATTCCCAGCAGCCATCGGGACCGCGCCGGAGGTCGGCGGCCGGATCGTAGTCGAAGGAGCGGAGCCGCTCATGGCGCGCTTTGTAGGCGCGGTGCTCGGGATTGCCGTGCCAGAGATGGAACGCGGTGCCGTCGACGTACGCGACGTCGCCGATCGCGTCGGCCGGAAGCGTCGCCGCCCACGCGTCCGCGTGCCGACGGTAGGCCGTGTCCTCGCCCCCGACCACCTGGTCGATACAGCCCGAGGCCCAGCCGCCGCCGAACGCATGCGCCATCACGTGATCGCCGCCGCCGACGATGGTCGCATCGTACAACCCCGCCGTGGCCAACACGCGGCGCTGCGCCGCCCACGCGAGACCCGTCTCGCCGTGCCGCATGGCCTCGCCCGAGTCCGCCGCGGCGCGATCCGTCGCGACCGTCGCGGCGAATCCGCGGCGCTGCGGGTCGCGCGCCCGGCGCAGCCCCTCGAGCATGCGCAACGGACGCGAGAACGGCTGTACCACCGCGTGGTGATCGAGCAGCCGTGAGGTCTCGACCGCCCACGCGGCATTGTCGAAGATCACGTCACCGTCGAGCCACACCACCTTCTGGCACTCCGGCGGCAATCGGGCGATGCCCAGGTTGAGCAGGTGCTCCTTGTGCCAGAGCACCGTGCGCGCCCGCACGCGCAGCACGTCGGGCGACGCCGGAAGCGCGAACTGCGCCTCGCCCAACGCGCACTCGACGGTCAGCAGACGAAGGCCGCTCTCGGCGATGCGCGCGGCGAAGAGATCGTGGTTGAGACGGCGCGTGCGATAGCCTGCGGGGTTGAAATAGGCCGTGACGATCCACAGATCGTCGACCGCCTCGTAGCGCGCCGTCGGAAGCGTGACGTCGATCTCGACGCGCTTCGGTTTGGCGGGCGCTTGCGCCCCATGGTCCTCCCGCATCCGAGCCTCGATCTCAAAACCACGACAGGATGGCAAGTCGCCCCGCGCACGGGCCCTCGATGGCAGGGGGACATCGCCCTGCCGAGGTTCCGGCCCCCCCTCCCGACGGGCGATCCACGGCAAAACCCGCTAGGCTGCACGACGCCGATGCCCACCGATCCCCTCGCCGCGGTACTCGACGATCTCGACGCCGACCTCCGCACCCTCCTCCACCGGCGCGGCGTGCCGGTGCGCGCCATTGAGCCCGTGGCCGGCATCGACTCCCCATTCCGCCGGCCGCGCACGTTCCGCGTCGAGCTCGCGGATGGCCAGCTCCTGAAGGTCGTGCGCGCGACCGGCCCACCGCGGGCCGCCCTCGTATTCGCGATCAGCCGCCGCCTCGATCGCACCGACTTCGCACCGGTGCTCGCCCACGAGGGAGCGGGACTGCTGATGCGGTGGATCGAGGGCCGGCCGCTCCCCGGCGCCGGTTGGGATACGCCCGACGTGCGCCACGCCGGCCGCGTGCTCGCCGCACTGCATGCGATCGAGATGCCGGAGTACGCGGCCCCGGGCGCGATCCCCGTCGACCTCTACGTCGACAAGCTCGGGAACGACCTCACCTCCCTCACCCGCCGCGCCGCGATCGCGCATGAGGAACGGGACGCCGCGCTCGAGCTCGCCGCCGCCTACGCGCCCGATGTCGCCATCGGTGGTGTCATCCATCGCGACCTCTGCGCCGACAACCTCGTCCGGCAGCCGTCCGGCCGGCTGTGCGTCATCGACGTCGACAGCATGGCGATCGGCGCGTTCGCGTACGATCTCGCGCGCACGTGGTGCCGCTGGCCGATGTCGGCCGCGCAGCGCGCCGCGTTGCTCGATGCCTACGTCGCCCATGGCGGCACCGCTCCGGATTGGCGGCATTTCCCATTCTGGGCGACCTGCGCCGTCGCCAGCAGCGTCGCGCAGCGCCGCATCCAATCACCGGAGCTCGCCTTCGCTCCGCTCCGCCGCCTGCGCGCGTTGCTGCGCGACCTGCGCGCCGGCATCGACGGCGAGCGACTCGCCATGCAGGGCTGAGGGCGCCGGTGTCGTTCACGATCCACCTCGCCTTCCGCGACCTCTGCGTGCGCGTGGCGAGCGCCGACGCCAGCCAGCTCGGATGGCTCGAGGAGTTTCTCGCGCCCGCCTTCGTGCGCTGCGACGCCGCCACGGCCGATTGCGTCGTGACGGTGCGCGAGGATGCGGACGAGCTGGCTCGGCTGCGCGCGCGGGCCGGCGGCGGCGACGTCGCGCTCACCGACTGCCTGATCCTGGACGGTGGACCGGTTCGCCTGCCGGCCTGGCGCGACGGCGACGATCAGATCGTCCTCCACGACGACGCCCGCGTCGCCTATCGGGTCGGCGCCGATCGCCGCCGCATCGACCTCGTGTCCGCGTCGCGCAACCCCGGGGCGCGCACGGCACTGATGAAGCTCGTGCGCGAGCTCGCGATGTCGACGGCGTGGGCCCCGCGCGGCGTCCTTCTGCACGCCGCCGCGTGCGTGGTCGATATGCGTGCCGTGCTCATCGCGGGCCCGCGCGAGGCCGGCAAGACCAGCCTCCTCCTGCACGCGTTGGGCGCCCCCGGCGCACGGCTGCTGGCGAACGATCGCGTCGTGCTCGATCTCACCGGCGATGCCCCCCTGGCCCACGGGATGCCCGTCATCGTCAGCCTGCGGCAGGATACCGTCGCCCGCGCGTTCCCCGATCGCGCCGCGCTCGGCGCGGCGCTGCGCTACCGCTTCCAACGCACGGTGAAAGAAGCCGAGTGCCGCGCGCCGGAGACCGATCCCGCGCCGCGACGCCTGACCTGCTCGCCGGCGCAGCTGGGCCGCCTCCTCGGCGTCGAGCTCGTCGGCCGCGCGACCGCCGCCGCGGTGCTCCTGCCGCGCGTCGATGCCGCGACGAGGGGCATCGCGCTGCGACGCATCGACGCCGCCGAGGCGCGGACGCGCGGGCGCGACGTACGTTTCGCCGCGCACGCCGCGCCGCAGGTCTCCGAGGTGTTCGCGGTCGGTGCCGACGCCGGCGCGCCCAGCGCGGCGGAAGTGGACGAGCGGTGGAGCGCGGCCGTCGAGGGCCTGCGCGTCTTCGACTGCCGCCTCGGCCCCGACGCCTACGACGCGGATCCCGCGCGACTCTTCGCGGCGGTGCTCGAAAAGTGAGCCGCGCAGCACCGCGGGTGTTGTGCTAAAGCGTCGCCGCATGACCGTTGAGAGTCGCCCCGACGCCCCGCCGGCACCCCCGGTGAATCCCGCCGATGCCTACGAGCGCCGGGCACAGACCTTTCCGACGCTGAGCGACGAGCAGCTCGAGCGCGCGGCGGAGTTCGGCGTCGTGCAGGCCGTCCCCAGGGGGACGGTGCTGTTCGACCGGGGCGACCGCGGCGTCGACTTCTTCATCGTCCTCGACGGCGCGATCGACATCTACGAGACGTCGCGATCGAGCGAGACCGTCCTCGTGACGCTGGGGCCGAACCAGTTCACCGGCGAGCTCGATCTGTTCAGCGACCGCGAGAACCTCGTCGGCGGCCGCATGGCCAGGACCGGACAGGTGATCCGCACGCGCCGCGCGCAGTTTCGCCGCCTGCTGGTCGCCGAGCCCGACATCGCCGAGACGATCATGCGGGCGTTCATCCTGCGGCGCATGGGCATTCTCGATCACGAACAGGCGGCGTCGACCGTGATCGGCTCGCGCACCGCCGGCGAGACGCTGCGCGTCTACCACTTCCTCGATCGCAACGGCTATCCGGTGCGCATGCTCGACCCCGACGTCGCGCCGGAGGGGCGCGACATCCTGACCGCGCGCGCGCTCAGCGCCGACGACCTGCCGGTGCTCATCACCGCCCACAACCAGGTGTTGCGGCGGCCGTCGAGCCGCGAGATCGCGGTGGCGGTCGGCATGCTGGAGCAGCTCGCGCCCGACGAGATCTTCGACGTTGCCGTCGTCGGCGCCGGTCCCGCTGGCCTCGCCGCGGCCGTCTACAGCGCATCGGAAGGCCTGCGCACCGTCGTCCTCGAAGCGGAGGCGCCCGGCGGCCAGGCGGGCACGAGCTCGAAGATCGAGAACTATCTGGGATTCCCAACCGGCATCAGCGGGCCGGCACTGGCGGGCCGCGCGCAGATTCAGGCGCAGAAGTTCGGCGCGCGCATGGCGGTTCCACGCCGCGCCCAGCGGCTCGACTGCTCGGCACGCCCCTTCGCACTCGACCTCGACGACGGCGAACGGGTGCGGGCACGCACGGTGGTGATCGCCACCGGGGCGCGCTACCGCAAGCTCGACCTCGAGGATTTCGACCGCTTCGAGGGCTACGGCATCCACTACGCGGCGACGGCCATGGAGGCCGGGCTCTGCGAGGGCGAGGAGGTGATCGTCGTCGGCGGTGGCAACTCCGCCGGGCAGGCGGCGGTGTTCCTGTCGCGCCACGCGTCGCGCGTGCACGTGCTCGTGCGCGGCGTCGGCCTCGCGGCGTCGATGTCGGACTACCTCATCCACCGAATCGACGCGTCGCGGAAGATCGATCTCCACAACGAAACCGAGATCGTGCGCCTCGAGGGCAAACGCCATCTCGAGTTCGTGACGTGGCGCCACAGGGCCACGGGCGTCGAGGCGCGGCGCGAGGTCTCCAACGTCTTTCTGATGCTCGGAGCGCTGCCGAACACCGAATGGTTGCGCGACTGCGTGCGGCTCGACGACGCCGGGTTCGTGCACTGCGGCACCGGATTCGAGACCGACGAGACCGCGGCAACCGATCGGCCACCGCATCCGCTGGAGACCAGCCGCCGCGGCGTGTTCGCCGTCGGGGACGTGCGCGCGGGATCGATCAAGCGCGTCGCCTCGAGCGTCGGCGAGGGGTCGATCGTCGTGTCCGCCATCCACACCGTCCTGTCAGAGGCCTAGGGTCTCCTCCTCACCAGGGCCACGGAGGTTTCGGTGGTGCGGCTGTTCGGGGGCAACGGACTCCGCGCCGACATCGACCGGAGGTGACGGCAGAGTCTGTGCCCGCCTCGATCGCCTCGCGGTCGTCCGCTACGACGCCGAGCGCGATCTCATGCGTCGGCGCCCGTTGGATGGTTCCATGGGCGCTCCATGCAACTCGCGCCGACGGAGCGGCGCCCTCCGCACGCCAAGCACGTCAGGATCTCGCCCAGTCGCGCCCGCCGCGCTCAGCGATGCATCGCCCGCAACAACGCGCGCGCCCTCGCGGCCCGCCCGTCGTCGCGCACCACGGCAGCCGCCGAGAACTGCTGTCGCAACTCGGCCCGCAGCCCTGCGATTCCCATGGCGGCGCGAACCGCGTTGTCGCCCAAGAGGTCGTAGAACATGCCGTTCTGGGTGTACTTGCCGCAGGTGCCGCCGGCATCGAACGTCGCCATGAACCGCTTCACCGACGGCAGCGAGAGCGAGCCGCTGGCGTCGAAGGCCTGCTCGAAGTCCGGCCCAAAGCTGATCGCCGTCACCCGTGCCGTGGTCGGACTCGTGCGCTGCGAATCGAGGGCCAGGGAATTGCCGAAGTCGTCGATGAAGAGCCCGATCACCTCGTCGCTCTGTGTCGTCCACCCGGAGCGGCCATGAAACGCGTCGCAGTGCTGCGGTTGGACCTGGCCCTCGTACCCGCAGAAGCGATCGGTCCCGACGGCCTGGTTGAACTTGTACGGACACGTATCGGCCGGCGCCGTCGTCGGTGTCCGGGTCGGGGTCGCGGGTTTGCGAGTCGGCGTGGCACCGCCACCGCTACATCCGCTCAGCGCCTCGTTGACCGCCGCGATCAATTCGTTGATCTCGACCGCGCCGCTGCCATCGAAGTCGGCTTTGCACTGCGCCGCGCGGGCGCCACGGCAGGGAACGAGCAGGAAGGAAAGTGTGATGAGCAGCCAGACACGCACAGAAATACCCCCAGCCGATCGCTATCCGACGCGCGGCGACTCGGTCAATCTGGGGAATACCCGGACAGTGCCGAGCCGGTGCGGGACGGATAGCCGTCTCAGGAGATCCGGGCGAGCCGCTCGCGCCGCCGCCGGCGCGTTGTCGAGCGGGCGCTACCAGCTCGTGCGCGCAAGCCGTCGCGGCGCGGGCGCGTAGCGCGCCAGTAACAGACGCTCCTGCAGGTCCCCTCCCGCATTGAGCCAGAACTCGGCGGCGTGTGGGGCGTAGGCGTCCGGGTACGCCGCCACGAGCTCGTCGTAGCGCCCCGCCGCAACCTGACGCCAGGGTGCTGCCTCGTCGGAACGGCCTGCCGCCGTCAGCAGCCCGACGAGCTGCGCGGCGGCCTGCGGGTCATCGGCGGTCTGCGCCAACGGCTCGAGCAACGCGATGGCCTGTTCCGTATGGCCCAGGGCCGATTCGACCTCGGCCAGGTGGCAGCGCGCCATGGCGAAGCTCGGCACGCGATGCAGCGCCGCCTCGAGCAGCGCCCGGGCGCGCTCGAGGTATCCGTGCCGCATCCACATCGCGCCCTCGTCGAAGTACAGGTACGCGAGCGGGAACGGCGAGGTGTCGCGATAGCTCCAGCGCGCCTCCGCGAACAGCTGGGCGGCGGCGTCGACGGCGCCACGCTGGGCCTGCACGGACGCCAGCGCGCCGAGGTTGTCGGAGCTCGGGTTGCGCTCGGCGTTGGCGCGCCGGATGACCAGCGCCTCGTCGAAGCGGCCGACCGCCTGGTAGATCGCGGCGCGCAGGTTGGCGACGGCGGAGGCCGACGCGCCCCGCGCCGCGGCGCGGTCGACATCGGCCAGCGACTCGGTGAAGCGGTGAAAGGCGGAACGGGCGCGGGCGCGCGCCAGGAGGGCGACCGGATCGTCGGGAGACGCCAGCGCCAGCGCCTCGGCGATGGCGAGGGCGCGCTCGTGGTCGGCGATGCGACCCGTGTACTGTCCGTGCGCCGCAAGGAGCTCGACGAGGCCGGCGCCCTCGACGCTGGTGAGCGCGTGGTGCGCCGCCCGCCGTTCGAGTTGCGCCATCTCGGCCTCGAGGTTGCCCATGGCGATATCCGGGCTGGTCGTCCGGATTCGCTCTTCGACGAATGCGTACGGCGCCGGTCCGGCCCCTGTCGTCGCCACCGACGCGGCCGGCTGCCACGCGGACGGACGACAGCCGGTGAGCAGCGCGAGCAGGATTCCACCCGTCGCGATCACCGACTGTGTACGGAACGAGGGCATCGGATCGTTGTCCGCCATTGGCGGCGGGCGCGGCGGCGAGGGAAGCCCCGCACCGCCGCGCCCGCGGGGTGGTCACTCCGCGGCCGGTACCGGATCGTTGAGGAACGGGAACTGGGTCAGCGACGCGGTACCATCCGAATCGCTCGCGATGCCGTCGCCCACGCCGGTCAACGCGCCGATGGCGAGCACCGAGTAGCTCACGTCGACGGTGTCGTAGAGCGGCGTGCGCCCGCCGCAGTCGTTGTTCGTGATGCCGACCGCGTTGCCCTCGACCGCGAGATACTGCTGGCAGGTCCCGGACGCCGTGTTGACGTAGAGGCGGTCGTCGGCGAGCACGCCCGCCAGCCCGTCGTAGCGGCCCGCGACCGGCTGCGGGCCGGCGAGCAGTTGATTGCCGCAGACGGTGTCGAGGCCGTCGAGAATCGCCAGGTTGCCGGCCATGCGGGCGGCGAACTGCCCCCACTGCGATGGGTCGGAGCTGGCGTTGTACGCGTTCTGCACGGCCCCGTGGTCTTCCTCGTTGGCGAAGAACGGATCGGTCACGGCGGTGTTGATGGCGGCGCGACCCATCCGCTCGACCTGCACCCCGAGGATCCGTGCGGGCGCCGACGTGTCGCAGCCGCTCAGTGAGCTGTTCACGGCGGTGATGAGCTCATCGATGCTCACCGTCCCGTCGCCGTTCACATCGCCCGCGCAGTTCGCGGAGGCAGCGCGATTGGTGCTGCCCCACACCGCCAGGATCGGGCCGTTCGCCGTGAGCAGCGACTTGTCGACCGAGAGAACGAGACCGAGCCCGTTGGCGCCGGCGAACTCGTCGGTCGCCGGCGATCCGTCGGGCTCCGTCTGCAATTGGGTCACGAGGGCCTGCGAGGTCGCCGCATCGACCGCCGGACACCCTGCGTCGTCGAACGTCAGGTCCGGCGCCTTGCCGACGACGAGGCGGGTCGTGCGCTGGAAGCCGTTGAGGTTGAAGAAGAACGGGTCGTTGCGCAGACCGGCGAAGACGCGCAGCTTGCCGTCACTCGACGTCAGGCCCGCCGTAGTGCCGGCATTGCCGGTCACCGAGGTCGTCGAACCGCCGACGCTGCAGGCGATGGTCTGCGCCGCATCGAAGGTACAGATGATGGCGACTTCCTGTTGATTGATCTGGCCGAAGGCCGCGCCGCTGGCGGTGTGGAAGACGTACTGCGCGCTGTCCGAGAAGCGCGCCTCCGTGGTCGCGAACGGAAAGACCGTCATGATCAGGTAGACCCGATTCGCGTCGGGCCCCATCCAGGCGAACACGTCGTTGATGTCCGCGGCCGGATCGGCTTTGACACCGGGCCCGTCGCGATGGTCGGCTGCCAATGCGCGGCCCGTCCATCCCCCTGCCGCCAGGGCCACGAATACCAAGAGAGCCAGTTTCTTCATTTCGTTTCTCTCCTCCCGAGTCGCCCGGCGCGGGCGGATCCTGTGTGGGTTCCAGTACGCAACCGCGATGCGCCGCTCCTCAGATTCGCGCCGTGATTCGTGCGCGATGAGGTTCGCTACCATCGATACGCCGGATGGCCTCGACTGGATTGCCCCAACCGGACAATCGGCGACGCGTCCCCGCCAGCGGGTGGCGCACGTACTATCTTCAGCTCGCCCGTGTGGACACGCCACTGGGCTGCCGCCTCCGCGCGTGTCTGCGTTCTCCCGCGGTCTCCGCGTTGAAGAGGCGTCACCGCCGCCGCGGGCGCGCCAGTCTCAGTGCCGATACCCCGCCGCCTGCAGCTCGAAGAGCTCCGCGTAGCGTCCACCCTGGGCGAGTAGCTCGCCGTGCGTGCCGACGGCTTCGAGGCGGCCGTCGGCCAGCACCAGGATGCGGTCCGCCATGCGGACGCTGGAGAAGCGATGCGAGATCAGCAGCGCCGTCTTGCCGGCGCTGAGATCCTTGAACCGCTGGAAGATCTCGAACTCCGCACGCGCGTCCAGCGCGGCGGTGGGCTCGTCGAGGATCAGCACCTGTGCGTCGCGCATGTAGGCGCGCGCGATGGCGATCTTCTGCCATTCGCCGCCCGAGAGATCGACGCCGGTGCGGAAGCGCTTGCCGAGGATCTGGTCGTAGCCGCCGGGCAGCCGGCGGATCATCGGGTCGGCCACGCTGCTGCGGGCCGCCGCTTCGATGCGGGCGCGATCGTCGCGCGCGTCGATGCGGCCGACGGCGATGTTCTCCGCCGCCGTCAGATGGTAGCGCACGAAATCCTGGAAGATCACGCCGATGCCGGCGCGCAGGCTGTCGAGGTCGTAGTCGCGCAGGTCGCGCCCGTCGAGCAGGATGCGGCCCTCGTCCGGGTCGTACAGGCGGGCGAGCAACTTCACCAGCGTGGTCTTGCCGGCGCCGTTCTCGCCGACCAGCGCCAGCACCTCGCCCGCCTGCAGCGTGAAGCTCAGGTGGCGCAGCGCCCAGTGCTCGGCGGCGGGATAGCGAAAGCCGACGTCCTCGAAGACGAAGCCCCGCTGGATCGGCTGCGGCAGCGGACGGGCATCGGGCGGCGAGGTGATCTCGGGTCGGAGGTCGAAGAAGGAGAAGAGGTCGTCGAGGTAGAGCGCCTGGCCGGCGACCTGTGAGAAGCCGATGAGCAATCCCTCGAGCAGGTTGCGCAGGCGGCGGAACGATCCCGACAGGAACGTGAGATCGCCGATGCTGAAGGCGCCCTGCAGGGTGCGCCAGGCGATGAACGCGTACGCGCAGTAATAGCCGAGCGTGCCGATGGCGGTGAGCAGGCTGCCCCAGAATGCGCGGCGCGTCGCCAGCCGGCGGTTGGCGGCGTAGAACGCCTCCGACAGCGTGCGGTAGCGGGCGATCAGAAACGCGTTCAGCCCGAAGATCTTGACCTCTTTGGCGGTCTCGACGCTGGCGCCGGTCTGGCGCACGTAGTCCAGCTCGCGCCGCTCGGGGGTCCAGGCGTAGTCGAGCGAATAGCTCTGGGCGTTGAAGTGCGCCTCGCCGACGAAGGCCGGCACCAGGGCGAGCGCGAGCAGCGCGATCAGCCACGGTGCGTAGATCGCCAGACCGGCGGCAAACGCGACGATGGTGACGACGTCCTGCGCCTGGGCGAAGAGTTGGCCCATCAGCGGCGACCGGCCGCTGCTCTGCCGGCGCGCGCGCTCGAGGCGGTCCTGCAGCTCGCTGTCCTCGAAGTCCTCCAGGTCGAGCGTCGCGGCGTGCTCCATCAGGCGGATGCTGGTGTCGTTGGAGAAGCGCTCGGAGAGCAGGCTGTCGAGGAGCGAGACCAGGCGGCCGAGGACGTCGGAGAGCACCGCGAGGCCGAGCTCCAGGACCAGCAGCCAGAGCAGCGGCGTGACCTGACCTCCGGCCAACAGGGCGCCGAGATCGTGGTGCGCGACGCCCGCCGCCTGAAGGCGGACGACCGCGTCGATGATCAGCTTGCCGACGTACAGCGTCGCGACCGGCAGCAGGGCGCGCACCAGGCGCGCAGCGCCGTTGGCGGCCGTCAGCCCGGGGCTCGTCCGCCACACCAGCCGCAGGAATGGCGGCAGATTGCGCAGCGCGCCGACGCGCTCGCGCAGCGAGCTGGGAACCGGGGCGCCGACGCCGCTGCGCTTCGCTCCCGCGACGACGCGGCCGCCCATGCTGTAGTGGCGCGCCATGCCGTCGACAATGACACGCGCGCGGTGCTCCTCCCACCCGTCACACCAAGTCCGGCGCGCACTACGACGCGACCGACGACTCACCTCGTCCCGGCTCGGCTGCACGAGCCGTGCGGCGTCGCGCAGTTCTCGTCTTCGCTACTGGCTCGTGCAAAGGTACGCGGATGGTCGCGGTCGAACCGCCGGAGTTCTTCTCCCCGGCCTGGTGGGAAGCGGTGGCGGAGGCGTGGAACGCCGGGGGACACACCGCGACTCTGGCTCGCTTCGGAACGGCGGTGTTCCGCGTCACCGATGCGCCGACGCCGCCAGTCTGGATGCACTGGGACACCACGGGCCGGGCCACGCCCCGCGCCAGTGGCCGCGCCGACGATCCCGACTTCTCCGCGTCGCTGGAGAACTGGACGAATTTCTTCGAAGGCCGCTTCACCGCCGGGATGGGCCTGCTGCGCTTCAAGATCCACTTCCGCGGTCCGGTCCGGCGCGTCCTTCCCTACACCCGCGGGTTCAACGCCTTCGCGCGTGTCGCCGCCGCGGCGCCCTGAGCGTGCCGGTCTCGCGACACGGCGCGCAGGCGGCCTCGCCGCCTGAACCACAGGGGCCCGACAAGCTATCAGGTCATCGGGCCTCTCGATTGGTTGCGGGGGTGGGGGTGGTGGCGCGTTCGTTGGTGCCCTGCGGCGACATGTTTCATGAAAGCCGCGTGACTCAGCTGGCTTCGGGCGTTCACGGAGGAAGCGCCGGTTGGTCTGCGCCGCGCGGGCCGCTGCCCGCCGCATGCCCGTTGTCCGTTCGGTCCGCGGCCCGCGTCGGCTGCAGCGCTTTGCTAGTTGGACAGACGCTCGCAATCGCTGACGTCGAGAAGAACAGGCGTGTGGTGGTGGCCGCTGATCGCGCCAACCAGGCTGCCGTAGCACCGCACCTGGTGAGTGAGCGACGGACGCAATCGGTCATGCGGCGCTCCGTCAGAGAGGATCAACTGGATCTCGTCGACACGATCAACTGCTGATTCGAGCCCATCTGCCTCGTTCCCAGCAGAGACGCACCTCGGCGTCTTGAGGGCGACGAAGTCGTACGTTTCCTCTGCATCGCCTTGAGCGATGCTCTCGTAGTTCGGTGGGCCTGGAAAGGTCCTTCGCACGAGTTCGCCCTCCACGACGGCGGCACCAGACGAATAGGATAGGCAATCTGCTGCTGAGATCACGGCCAGAGTGGCCAGTACCGCCACGGCGCTCATCCTGTCTAAGGTTGCTGCTCAGCCGCGGCCGAAGGCCGTCGGCTGCAGCGGCGTGTTGGGCGGTGTCATTGTGATCCTCCGGGGCCGACTCTCAACTGACGGTTGTACTCGGCTTCATCAAAGTGACCCTCAGATGCCGCGATCAAACCATCTGCACCAATTGTCCACTCTTCGTACCCGCTGATACGCACGGCCTTGCCTGTCCCTCCCGGCCCGGTGTTTGTCCCGGTCAGGGTCCAGCCGTACACAGCGCGATCTCCCTCGATGGTCACCCCGTCCATGGCCACTACCAGGTCAGGGAAAGCGGTCATGAAGCCCTGCGCCGCCGCGATGATCGCGGTCCTGCCCAAAGCAGGGGCCGCGTCGTTGATCTTCAGCGACCCGCCCTCCGCAAACAACGCCGCGACGCTGGCCGCGTTCTGACTACACCAAGCTGCGGTGTACCTCCTGCCAAACTCTTGCAGCTTCGATGGGTCCACGCGGTATCTTTCAAGCCGCCCAACGCAATCAAGCTCAGCCGCGCCGGCGTTTCTGGCCGGCGTCGACGGGAGCGCGAGGTTGGGCGTCGTCTTGAAGGCGGGTCATGCCGAATAGCCTCTGATCCTAATGACCTGCTCCGCGAGATCCACGATTCCTGTGGCCCACACCTGAAGGCCGTTGACCCATGAGTAGGCCTTCGAAGACGTGAACAGGGTCACGTTCTCGCGCAGGCCGACGATCGGACTGCCCGGTTGCGGGAGAGCGACACCATCGGCGTGGAGTGAGATCTTCTGCCCATCGTCCGTTGTGATCTCCGCATGAATATGCAGGTCGAATCGGCCGTCAGCGCGGACTCGCAGGTAGTCGACTCCCGCGATCTTGCCCTTCAGCTTCTGCCCGTTTGTGGCTCCTTCGAATGAGACATCGAATCTGGCGCCTTCGGGTGGCGGCGCGGCAGTTCCTGCCATGAGAGCCTCAAAGCTGACACCGTATTCCGTCATGCCGGTGAGCTTGACGGTGTACTCGTAGAGCAGTTCTCCCACCTCAATCGTGCCCATCGGTCGATTCCCCTTTTCTGAATGGCGGCAACAAGACGCCTAACGCCTTGGCGATGAGCCGCGCGTTCTTTTCGCGTCGGTCTCCATCGCCCTGTTAGCCGGCTGCCTTTCGAAGCAGCCGTTCGGCCCCGGCCACAAGCTCCGAGATGATCGCGGCCGCCGGCTGAACCGAGGTCACGTTGGTGACGGACTCGCCGGCATACAGCGCCATTGCGTCGATACACCCGGTGGTCGCGGACGTTGGAGCGATGACGGAGAACCGGCGGACCGGAATCAACTGCTCGGCGAGGCGCACCTCGCCGATGACTTCCGTCGTCAGTGCCTCCGCCCTCTCGATCGCCGAGCGCAAGACCCGATGGGGCGCGTTGGGCCACATGACCGAGAAGGCTTCTGTAAGGCAGGTGTCCGCTGCTGAGGAGGCCAGGAGCGCCTTCACGTAGGAGGGATGCGCTCCCGACTCTGTTGCAGCAACGAAGCGTGTACCAATGCGGGCTGCCCCGCTGCCGCAGGCGAGGACTGCTGCCAGGCTCCGAGCGGTCGCGATACCCCCGGCAGCCACGACGGGGACACGGGCCACATCGAGAACCAGGGACAGCAATGGAAGCAGGCTTGTCTCTCCACGGACGTGGCCACCCGCCTCGGTTCCTTGGACGACGATGAAGTCGCAACCGGCGCGCTCGGCTGCAGCTGCCTCCGCAGGCGACCCGACCTGCCAGCTCACCAAGGCCCCGAATGCGCGAGCCCGGTCGACCAACCCCGCGTCCGGTTCGCCGTAGAAAAACTCGACGACCCGCGCGCGGCGAGCAGCGACCGAGACGCACGCAGGATCGAGGAAGGGAATCAGGAAGTTGACCCCGAAGACGCCTTTGGTTCTCTCCGAAAGCTGTTCCAGAACCGCCTCGAGCACCGGCGCGGACATCAACGGTGCCCCAATCATTCCGAGCCCACCGGCATCTGCGACCGCTGCGACAAGGTCGGGAGTGGAGATCCCGGGCATCGCCGCAAGCTGGATCGGCGCAGATACACCCACGAGGGTCGTGAAGGAGGTAGCAATCATGGCAACGCTTTCGTTGGCCGCCGGCTAACGCCAGCGGTCAAGCGCGCGGGCCGACACGCGCCGGCTCCCGTTGGCCGTTCGGCCTCACGGCCCGCGTCGGCTGCAGTTAGGACTCGCCGCCCACTTCGGGGACCGAGAGCGCGCGGCAGATCTTGGCTGCGAGGCGATTGGCGATCTCCTGATGCCGCGGTACGGCTTCGACGGAGCCGGTAGCAGGATTGGACCAGAGCGAATGCGCGCCGCCTTCACGCTTGAGGTAGCAGCCATGCCGGCGAAGGTGTCGGAGAAAGGTGCTCCGCTTCACTCGACAACCACGGTCTCGTGCTCGGCGTCGGGCGGTAGGCCACGAAGCCCGTCTGCCCGCCGGTCCTCCAAGATCAAGGAGATCGCAGCCGCCAAGCTCTCCCGCGCCTCGGTCTTGGTGCGTCCCTGTCCGTTCGCGCCCGGAACCTCCGGGGTGTACGCGATAAACCAGTCCCCGTCCCTTTCAAAGATCGCCGTGAACTCGTTCCGCATTGGGCGTCTCCTCGGCTGGAAACCTACGCTTCTTCGCCCGGCCAGTCTAAGGCCTGGCGTTCAGCTGCGCGGGCCGCTTGCCCGCGGCCTCCCTTTGGCAGGCCCTAGCTGTGCCAACGCAGCCTGAATGACCACCGCGACATTGCGCTCGGTGATGCCGCGGCTCACGCAGTACTTCGTCTGGAGCCAAGACGTGAGATCCTTGGACCTTTTGCTGGCGTTACATGCGATGCAGCAGAGGGCGATGTTTTCCGCTGTGACGATGCTGGCGTCGTTGACGATGTGCTCCCATGACGGTCGGCTGCTCCGGGATGCGGCCGCCGCTTCGAACGAAGTCCCGCAGTAAACGCAACTGCGGTCTCGCTCGATGGCCATCCGCTCCAGAGCGGCGGGGATCTTCCATCGGTTCATGCGAGATTGGCTCAAGGCAGCTAACGAAGACGGTTTCTCCGTCGTGCGGGCCGACGTGCAGGATCAATAGGAGCGGAGCGATCGCGGCCGGACGGCGAAGAAACCCGGTTGAACTGAACCGCTGGCCACCGACGGTTGCACACTATGGGGATTCTAGCCGGCGGCGGGTGACCAGACCAAGGCCAGATTGCTCAGGCAGGCAGATTTAGAGGGGCAGGTGCCGGGCAGCGATGGCGGAGGGCGGGGTCGATGAGACGTCTGGAGCGCGGCTGGGCGGCGCCGGCCCAAGCGGACGACACACGTGTCGGATGCGCCGGAGCGAGGTCCGTCGAAGCCACCGAGTCCGATGAGGTCGCGCAGGTGCCTGACGCGTTCACGGAGGGATTCCGCGAGTGGGCGCGAGCGTTTCGATGATGTGAACCGTGGTGCTCCCACAGGCCGCGCACGGCGGCGAGTGCACCGTATCGTCGCCGCGGTCAGTGCCGTGCGGGACGTCGCAGTCCGCCGGTGCGGCGGGCGGGCTGAGCAGTTCGCGACAGCGCTTCAGCCGGGTGCCGCGATGGCACGGTGCCATCGCTACTGCTCGCACAGGGGTTCAGCCGCGCGGGGTCATGGAGATTCTGGGGCACTCACGATCGGCATCACGCTCAACCTCTACAGCCACGTGATGCCAGAGCTACTGCGCGATGCGGCGGACAAAATGGACGCGGTACTCGCGCCGCGCTGAAGAGGCCATCCGCCGGTCGATAAGTCGCCCGTGGCTGCCAACTGGCTGTCAAATAGCTGGCAGCGAATGCGCCCCGAAAAAGCGAGACCCCGTAACTCCGGAGAATTACGGGGCCTCGACTGGTTGCGGGGGGAGGATTTGAACCTCCGACCTTCGGGTTATGAGCCCGACGAGCTACCGGACTGCTCCACCCCGCGTCAGGTTGAACCGCAGAGTTACCGGCGGGGGGTGGCGAAGTCAACGGGCCCTCACCACGGCGGGCGCGGAGGAACACAGCGGCAGGTGCACAGCCCTCTGTGGTTCTCCGTGCCCACCGTGGTGAAGACTTCGTGAGCGCGAAGAGTCGCATCCGTACCGCAGACCCCGGTTCCCGCCGGGCCGCGTTCGGCGAGAGGTGCGTCGCCGCCGCCGTGCCCGGTGAACGGGTCGAGTTCCAGGGCCCGCGCTATCTGGCCCGGCGCCACGGCTACTCGATACCGCGCTGAGGCGGCGACGTTCGCGCTCAGCCGCGGCGGCGCGGGCCGCGCGGGCGATCGCCGCCGCGCGCCGGCCCCTGCCCGCGCCGCGGACTGCCGGGCTGGCGCGACCGCTCGCCGTCGCGTCGCGGGGCGGGGCCGCGCGGGCGATCCTTGCCGGGCATCGCGTCGTTGCGGCGCCGGCGACCGGCCGGGGCCGGCGCGTGCGCCGCAGTGTCGCGCGGCGGCGTCGAGCGCGCCACCGCGGACGTCGGCCGGCGGTCGCCACGCCCGCGGCGCGGCGCATCGTCGCGCCGCGGCGACCGCGCCGTCTCGGCGGCGCCGCCCGGCTGGCGGCGACCGCCCGCCGGCCGGCGGTCGCGCGTGCGCGAATCGGTCCGGTCGCCGGTAGCCCGCGGACTCCGCGCGCCGTCCGGGCGGGGACGCCGCTCGACGTCGGCGGTGAGCCCGCGTGGCCGGTCGCTCCGCCGCTCCGCCGGTCCGCGCGGCGCGTGCTCGCGTTGACGCCCGCGCGCGGGCCGAGCCGGACGCGGCGCCGGTGCGGGCCGCACCAGCAATTGGATCTCGGCGGGCTCGAGGTGGCGCCACGCGCCCGGGGCGAGGCCGCCGAGCTTGAGCCCGCCGAACGCCACGCGCACCAGCTTCTCGACCGACAGGCCGACCGCCTCGCACATGCGGCGCACCTGGCGGTTCTTGCCCTCGGCGAGCGTGATCGACAGCCACACCTTCTGATCGCGCTGGCGCAGCACGTGCACCTGGGCGGGCTTGGTGGTGCCGTCGGCGAGACGCACGCCACCGGCGAGCGCCGCGAGCTGGCTCGAGTGCGGCTCGCCCTTCACCTTCACCTGGTACGTCTTGTGGACGCCGTAGCGCGGGTGGGTGAGGCGCAGCGCCAGCTCGCCGTCGTTGGTGAGAACCAGCAGGCCGGCGGAGTGGTAGTCGAGACGGCCGACGGGAAAGACGCGCGCGCGCACGCCCTTCAGATAGTCGCGCACGGTCGGGCGACCTTCCGGGTCGGCGAGCGTGGTGACGACGCCGACGGGCTTGTTGAGCAGGAGATAGACGTGCGGCGCCGACGGCCGCAGCGGCTTGCCGTCAACCGCGATCCGATCCGTCCGTGGGTTCGCCCGCGTCCCCAGCTCCGTCGTCGTGTGCCCGTTCACCGTCACGCGGCCCGAGCGGATCATCGCCTCCGCCGCCCGCCGCGAGCTCACTCCCGCCTGGCTGAGGATCTTCTGCAGTCGTTCGCCACTCGTCGACGTCGTCGATGCCCGTTTCATCTTCCGGCTCCTGCACCGGACCGATTTCCTTCAGCGCCGGCAATTGACCCAGGTCGTTGAGGCCGAACACCTCGAGAAACTCCGGCGTCGTCCCGTACATGAGCGGCCGGCCGATCGCTTCCTTGCGGCCGGCGATCTTGATCAGCCGCCGGGCCAGCAACGTCGTGATGGCGCTGTCGCAGTCGACGCCGCGGACCGCCTCGATCTCCGCCCGCGTCGCGGGCTGCTTGTAGGCGACGACCGCCAGCGTCTCGAGCGCCGCGCGTCCGAGCCGCGCCGGCCGTTCGCGCAGCAGCGCGCGCACCCAATCGGCGTTGGCAGGCGCGCTGCGCAGCTGGAAGCCGCCGGCCACGGCCTGCAGGTTGATGCCGCGGCCCGGCTGATTGTACGACGCCATCAGCCGATCCAGCGATGCCTTGAGCTCCTTCGCCGTCGGCCCGTGCAGCACGTCGACCATGCGCTTCAACGACAGCGGCGTTCCGGCCGCGAACAGCAGGCTCTCGACGATGCCGTCCAGGCCGCTCGCTCAGAAGATCCGCCCCACCCTCGTCCGGCGGCGCGCCCGCGTCGCCACCGCCCGCCAACTCGTCCGTCACTGCCTCCACCACATCCTCCTCGTCCGCATCGCGGCCCCCGCGCCGTCATTCCTCGGCCGTCTGGCCCGGATCCCGCGCCGGTGGCGTCCGCGTTGCCCTCGTACTCGTCGAGCAGATCGATCGCCACGGCGCGCACGTCGTCGACCGTCAGGATGATGAGGATCGGCCCCAGGGCCTCCTCCTGCACCGCCTCGACGACGCGCTGCTTCATCAGCTCGAGCACCGCCAGGAAGGTGACGATGACGAAGCCGCGCGTCGGCTGCTCGCCGAACAGGCTGTCGAACGTGACCGTGGCGGGCCACGCCGAGCGTGCTGCAGGAGCCCGTCGATGCGCGTACGCAGCGAGATCGCCTCGCCCTCGACCTGGTGCACCGGATCGGGCTCGGCGCGCTTCAGCACGCGCGCGGAACGCCTCCATCAGCTCCCAGAGCGTCACCTTGATGCGCGGCGCGCCCTCGGGCTCGGGCGGGAGTCCCTCGGCGCTGGGCTCGCGCGTGAAGGTGTCGCGCCGCAGCAGCGGACGCTCGCCGAGCGACTCCGCCGCCTCGCGGATAGCGCTGGTACTCGAGCAGCTGGCGCACCAGGTCGGCGCGCGGGTCGGCCTCTTCGCCCTCCTCCGGCTCGGGCGAGGGCAGCAGCAGGCGCGACTTGATCAGGGTCAGCGTCGCCGCCATGACCAGGTACTCGCCGGCGATGTCGAGGTTGAGGTCGCGCATCAGGTCGAGGTAGCCGAGGTACTGCTCGGTGATCTGCGCCACCGGCAGCTCGCGCACGTCGACCTCGTTGCTTCTTGATCAGGTGCAGCAGCAGGTCGAGCGGCCCCTCGAACAGCTCGAGGCGCACGCGGTACGGCAGCCGCAGCTGTAGCTGCTGCCGCCGCTCTCGACCGCCTCTTCCCGCTCACCGCTCATGCGAGCCGAATTCCTACCCCGAAACGGCGCCGGATGCCACGTCCGGAGCGCGGGACCGACCTTTCAACGCAGAGACGCGCGAGGCGCTCAGATCTTCATCGCCTCGCGCACCGCGCCCATCGTCTCGGCGGCGGCCCGCTGCGCGGCGGCGTTGCCGGTGGCGAGGACGTCGCCGACGATGTCCGGCGTGCGCTCGAGCTCGGCGCGGCGCTCGCTGATCGGCGCGAGCTCGGCCAGCACGTGCTTGATCATGATCTTCTTGCAGTCGAGGCAGCCGATGCCGGCGGTGCGGCAGCCCTCGGTCACCGTCGCGATCTCCTCGGGCGTGCAGTAGATGCGGTGCAGGTTGAAGGCCGGGCAGTCGTCGGGATCGCCCGGGTCGGTGCGGCGCGACGCGGCGCGGATCGGTGGCCATGCGGCTCGAGCTTGCGCGGCGATGTCCGCCGGCGGCTCGGACAGGAAGACGGCGTTGTTGTAGCTCTTGCTCATCTTGCGTCCGTCGGTGCCGGGGATCTTCGGCGATTCGGTGAGCAGCGCCTCGGGCTCGGGCAGCACCTCGCCGTAGAGGTGATTGAAGCGGCGCGCCACCTCGCGGGTCATCTCCAGGTGCGGCACCTGGTCGATCCCGACCGGCACGCCGGTGGCGCGATAGATCAGGATGTCGGCCGACTGCAGCACCGGATAGCCGAGCATGCCGTAGTTGAGCTGGCTCATCGCCGCGTCGTCGTCGCCGCTGCTCAGCAGGCCGAGCTCGCGCGCCTGCTCCTTGATCGTCGGGTTGCGCAGCAGCCACGGCGTCGGGACGATCATCGACAGCAGCAGGTGCAGCTCGGCGTGCTCCTTGACCGCCGACTGGACGAACAGCACGACACGTGTCGGGATCGAGGCCGGCGGCGAGCCAGTCGAGCACCATCTCGTGCGTGCTGGCGCGGATGCCGCTGGTGTCCTGCCAGCCGGTGGTGAGCGCGTGCCAGTCGGCGACGAAGAAGAAGCACTCGGCCTCGTCCTGCAGGCGCAACCAGTTGCGCAGCGCGCCGCGCAGGTGTCCGAGGTGGAGCCGGCCGGTCGGCCGGCTGCCGCTGACGATTCGCCGTCGCGTTCCCATCACCCTCTCCGTCTCCGCGTCACGCCAGCAGCGCGTTGACCAGCGCCCGCGTCAGCGGGCCGATCACCGCCGAGAGCACGCCGGTGAAGAGCAGCGCCATGACGATCAACATGCCGTACGGTTCCAGGCGCGCGAAGGCCCGCGCCGCCGGCACCGGCAGGAGGCCGAAGAGGACACGGCCGCCGTCGAGCGGCGGGATGGGCACCATGTTGAACACGGCCAGGACGACGTTGATCTGCAGGCCGATCAGCGCCATCTGCATCCACTGCCCGCATGCCGGCCATCGCGAACCCGCGCGCCACGAACACGAAGAGGACGGCGAGCACGACGTTCGTGCCGGGGCCGGCCAGCGCCACCGCGATCATGTCGCGCTTGGGATTGCGCAGGTTGCCGAACTTCACCGGCACCGGCTTGGCCCAGCCGAAGAGGGTCTGGGAGCCGCTCAGCGCCAGGAGGAGCGGCAGCGCGATGCTGCCGATCGGATCGATGATGCGGAATGGGGTTCAGGGTCAGCCGTCCGGCGCGCGCCGCCGTGTCGTCGCCCAGGCGATTGGCGACCACCCCGTGCGCGATCTCGTGCAGGATGATCGACAGCAGGATCGGTGGCGCCATGATCGCCACCCTCAGCAGAATGTCAGGCACCCCGCGTTGGTACCAGAAAGGTCCCGCCCAGGCCACGGAGGTCGGCGGCCGGTAGGGCCTCAGCTTGATTGGCGTGGCGGTGCCCCCGCTGCTCAGATAGCCGCCAAGGACGCCAAGGGCGCCAAGCAGCGCTGCTTGGCGCCCGTGGCGTCCTTGGCGGTTTTGTCGGGGTTGCGATCACCGCCGCGCCAATCAAATTGAGTCACCACCCGGCGGCCCCACGGCGTTCCCCGGCGGCGGCTGCGGTGACGCGTCCTACCCGCGCGGGTGGAACTTCTTGTGCACCTCGCGCAGCCGCTCGCGGGCCACGTGCGTGTAGATCTCGGTGGTGCCGATGTCGGCGTGGCCGAGCATCAACTGCACGGCGCGCAGGTCGGCGCCGCCCTCGACCAGATGCGTGGCGAAGGCGTGGCGCAGCGTGTGCGGGCTGACGTGCTCGCGAATGCCGGCCTGCAGGGCGCGACGACGCAGCCGCTGCCAGAACGACTGGCGGGTCATCGGCGCGGCCGGCGCGGGTGACGAACAGGTACGGGCTGAGCGTGCGGCCGACGATCTGCGGGCGGACGTCGCGCAGATACGCCAGCAGACGCTCGCGCGCCATGCTTGCCGATCGGCACGGCGCGCTCCTTGCGGCCTTTGCCGACGACCGTGAGATAGCCCGCTTCCAGCTTCACCTGGCTGATCGTCAGGCCGACCGCTTCCGACACGCGCAGGCCGGCGGCGTAGATGAGCTCGATCATCGCCAGGTCGCGCAGGGTGAGCGGGATCCGAGGCGGACGCGCCGAGCAGCTCGGCGACGCTGATCTGGGCGAGGGTCTTCGGCAGCGGGCGGCCGAGGCGCGGCCGGTGCAGCTCGCGGCTCGGATCGACGGTCAGCACGCCCTCGCGCACGAGGAAGGCGAACAGACCGCGCATGGCCGCCAGCACCCGCGCCCGACTGCGCGCCGACAGGCCGCGCCGTTGCTCGGCCTCGAGGAACGCGACGAGATGTCCGGGCAGGACCGCGGCGGGCGCGTCAACGTCTTTGCGCTCGAGAAACTGCGCGAGGGCGGTGCAGTCGCGCCCATATGCCGGCCAGCGTGTGCGGCGACACGCGTCGCTCCGCCGCCAACCAGGTCAGGTACCGATCCACCGCCGCGTCCACCACCCCTCCTCACGCGCCGTTCACCCGGTCGCGGCCAGCGGCGCCTCGACCAGCGGTTTCAGCTCCTCCAGGATCGTCCCCTGGATGAGCGCCAGCGTGCCGGGGTCGTCGATCTTCCGGCCGTCGTTGTCGGTCACGTAGAAGACGTCGAAGACCCGGTCGACGCTGGTGGTGATCTTCGCCAGGTGGATCGACAGGCCCAGGTGATAGAGCGCGTTGGCGATCGCGAAGAGCACGCCGACCCGATCGACGGTGAACACGTCGATGACCGTGTAGTCCTCGGACACCTGCGTTGTCGATCTCGACGGTCGTCGGCTGGCGCGGCACGAACTTCTCGCCCAGCGACGACGGCCGCGCCGCCTTGGCGACCATCTGCTCGACGTCCAGCTCGCCCGCCAGCACCTTGCCGACGGCGCTCTGGATCCGCTCCCACCGCTCGGCGTCGGTGGCGATCGCGGCGCCCTCGAGATGGGTGACGCGGAAGACGTCGAGCGCCATGCCGCTGCCGCCGGTGGCGATGCGCGCCGCCGCGATGTTCATGCCGTAGGCGCGCAGCACGCCGGTGAGCGTGGCGAACAGGCCCGGCTGGTCGCGGGTGACGACCGTGAACTCGCTGAACTCGCGCTCCGGAAAGTGGGCGACGGTGGTGACGAGCGGCTCCTCGCCGAAGCGGCGCACGAGCTCGAAGTGCTGCGGGATGTCGTCTTCGGGGGTGCGTGAGGAAATAGCGATCCGGCAGGTCGGCGAGGAAGCGCGGGAGCATCGCGTCGGCCCGTCCGGCCAGCTTCGCCGCCACCCGGCGCGCGAATGCGGGCGGCGCGCTCGCGCTGCGCCCGCTCGGCGGTCTCGCCGCGCTCGAAGCATGTCGACCGCCAGCGTGTAGAGCTCGCGTGAGCAGCATGTCCTGCCAGCTGTTCCACAACTTGGGATTGGTGGCGCCGAGGTCGGCGAAGGTCAGCACGTAGAGCTTCTGCAGGGTGGGCAGCGTGCCGACCGTCCGCGCGAAGTCGGCCACCAGCTTGGGGTCGTGGATGTCGCGCCGGGTGGCGAGCTGATGCATCAGCAGGTGCTGGCGCACCAGCAGCTCGAGCTCCGCGCTCTCGTCGGCGTTGAGCCCCAGGCGCGCGGCGGTGGCGCGCACCATCACCGCGCCCTTGTTGGAATGGTCGCCGCCGAGGCCCTTGCCGATGTCGTGGAACAGCATCGCGAGGTAGAGCGAGCTCGACCCTGTCGACCTCGCGCATCACCTGCGTGAGCAGCGGCGCGCGTGGCCTTGAAGGCGCCGTGCAGCAGCTGCTCGAGGCGCTCGACCGCCCGCAGCGAGTGCTCGTCGACGGTGTAGATGTGGTAGCGGTCGTACTGCGCCAGGCAGCGCAGATGCGCGAACTCCGGCAGGAAGGCGTCGAGCACGTCGAGCTCGTGCATCTCCTGCAGCGTCGTCGTAGACGCTGTTCGGCCAGCGCAGGACGTCGAGGAAGGCGCGCACGGCGACGGGATCGCTGCGGACGCGATCGTCGATGAGGTGCGGCGTGCGCGCGCACCGGCGCGACGGCTGGCGGGGCTGAGCGGCACGCCGTGGCGCTGCGCGTCGGCGAAGACGCGCAGCAGGAGGGCCGGCTGCTCGCGCAGGATCGCCGGATCGCCGATCACCAGCTCGCCGCCGGCGATGCGCACGCCGGGACGGATCTGGCGGGCCGCCAGGCGCGCCGAGCAGGCGGTACGGCGCCGCGCGCTCCACGCAGCGCGACGATGATGTCGTCCGAGAAGCGGTTGACCGCGCGCGGCCTGCAGATAGTAGGTGCGCATGAACTGCTCGACGCCGCGCAGGTTGGGCGTCGTCGACGTAGCCGAGGTCGGCGGCGATGCGCTCCTGGTACTCGAACGTCAGCTGGTCCTGGTGCTGTCCGGAGAGGAAGTGCAGCGCGTTGCGCACGCGCCACAGGAAGTCGCGCGCGGCGCGAATCTCCTCGTGCTCGCGCTCGGTCAGCACGCCCTTGGCGACCAGCTCGGCCAGATCCTGAACGACGTACTTCACCTTGGCCAGCCACATCGCCGTGTGCAGGTCGCGCAGACCGCCCTCGCCTTCCTTGACGTGCGGCTCGACCAGGTACACCGAGTCGCCGTAGCGGCGGTGGCGCTCGCCGCTCTCGGCGACCTTGTCGCGGAAGAAGCGCGTCGCGTTGCGCTTGAGCAGATCGCGCTCGATGGGTCGGCGTCACCTGCTGATAGAGCGCCGCATCGCCCGCCAGGAAGCGCGTGTCGAGCAGCGCCGTCTTCACCTTGAGATCCTGGCCGCCGAGCTTCACGCAGTCGCGCACGTTGCGCACCGCGTGGCCGACGCTGAGGCCGGTGTCCCACAAGCGCGTAGAGGACCTTCTCGTTCACCGTCTCGACGAACGCGTCGGCGCGCTGCGGGTAGAGGAAGAGCAGGTCGATGTCGGAGCAGGGGTTGAGCTCGGCGCGGCCGTACCCGCCCTGCGCGATGAGGGCGACGCGCTGGTCGAGCATCGTGAACTGCGCCGCGTAGCCGGCGACCGCCGCTCCGTAGAGGCTCTGCACCAGGTGGTCGACGACGCCGGTCCAGGCCCGCACGATCGTCTCGCCGGACGCGCCCGCCAGATGTCGCGCGAAGAGGATCTCGCGTGCCGCGGCGAGGTATTCCTTGCCGTGGCGCCCCCACTGGTCGCCGAGTCGCAGCGGCGGGATGGCCTCAAGCACCGGTTGGGCGGTGGCGTCGGCGGTCTCGGCGAGCGGCTGCGTCATCGCAGGGGCCATACTCCGCATGTCCCCGGAGGGGGCGCAAGTGTCCCTTTCAGCGGGTAGCGCCTCAGTTTGATTCGCGCGGCGGTGCCCCGCTGCTCAGGCAACCGCCAAGGGCGCCAAGCGCCGCTGCTTGGCGCCCTTGGCGTCCCTGGCGGTTTTGCCGCAGGGCTGCGATCACCGCCGGACCAACTCCGCGGATGGACCGGTGTTCATCCATGGCCTCTGCGGGCGCGCACGACCAAGTCGTGCAGGCAGTTCAGCGCCTCCACCGGCGTCAGGCGGTCGACGTCGATGGCCGCCAGCTCGTCGCGCAGGCGATCGTCGGCGGCGGCGAACAGCCCCAGTTGGGCGCCGCCGGCGGGCTGGCCGTCCAGCGCCAGGCGCGGCTGGCCGTTGTCCGTGAGCTCATTGCGCTCGAGGTTGTGCGAGGATCTGGCCGGCCCGCTCGATGATCGGCGCCGGCACGCCGGCCAGCTTGGCGACCTGGATGCCGTAGCTCTGGCTCGCCGGCCCCGCGACGATGCGGCGCAGGAACACGACGTCGCCCTTCCACTCGCGCACCGCCACCGAGCAGTTGCGCACGCGCGGCTTGCTGCGCGCCAGGTCGGTGAGCTCGTGGTAGTGCGTCGCGAACAGCACCAGCGGCCGCTGCGTCGGCCGTCGTGCAGGTGCTCGGCGACCGCCCAGGCGATGGAGATGCCGTCGAAGGTGCTGGTGCCGCGGCCGATCTCGTCGAGCACCGCGAGACTGCGCGGCGTCAGCTGGGTGAGGATGTCGGCGGTCTCCTTCATCTCCACCATGAAGGTCGACTCGCCGCCGGCGAGGTTGTCGGAGGCGCCGACGCGGGTGAACAGGCGGTCGACGACGCCGATCTCCGCCGCCGCCGCCGGCACGAAGCTGCCCATCTGCGCCAGCAGCGCGATCAGCGCGACCTGCCGCAGGTACGTCGACTTGCCGGCCATGTTGGGGCCGGTGATGATCAGGATCTGCTGGCTCGTCCGGATCGAGCCGGCAGTCGTTGGCGACGAAGCCGCTCGCGCCCGGCCATCGCCTCGACCACCGGGTGGCGGCCGTCGCTCGATGGCGATGCGCCGATGCCGGCCGACGCTCGGGCGGGCGTAGTGCCGCCGCTCGGCGACCAGCGCCAGCGCGGCGAAGACGTCGAGGCGCGCCAGCGCCGCGGCGGTGCGCGACAGCGCCGCGTGCTCGGCGGCGGCCGCCGTCACCAGCGCGCGCGAAGAGCTGCGCCTCGAGCGCGCCGAGGCGCTCCTCGGCGCCGAGCACCTTGGCCTCGTACTCCTCCAGCTGCCGGCGTGACGAAGCGCTCGCCGGTGGCGATGGTCTGCTTGCGCCGATAGTCCGCGCGGCACCAGGTGCAGGTTCGGCTTGGTGACCTCGATGTAGTAGCCGAACACCTGGTTGTAGCGCACCTTGAGCGAGGTGATGCCGGTGCGCTGGCGCTCGCGCGCCTCGTACTCGACGAAGAAGCGCTTGCCGTGCAGCGCCAGCTCGCGCAGCTCGTCGACTTCGGCGTGGCAGCCCGGCGCGGATCAGCTGGCCCGGGCGCGGCTTGAGCGGCGGACGTCGTCGGCGATCGTCGCCGCGATCTCGCGCGCGCAGCGCGCGGCAGCGGATCGAGCCCGCCGGCGGCCGTCGACGCAGCGCCGTCGCCGTCGACGCCGGCGAGCGCGGCGCGCAACTCGGCCGACGCGCCCGAGCGCCGCCGCCAGCCCGAGCAGGTCGCGCGGCGTCACCCGCGCCGGCCGCCAGCCGCGCGGTGAGCCGTTCGAGGTCGCCGATGCCGCCGAGCAACGACGCCACCAGCGCGTCGCGCCGGCTCGGCTGCGCGCAGCAGCGCCTCGACGGCGTCGAGGCGCGCGCCGATGGCGGCGATGTCGGTCAGCGGCGCCAGCAGCCACTGGCGCAGCAGGCGGCCGCCCATCGGCGTCTGCGTCTCGTCGAGCACGCTCGAGCAGCGAGCCGCGCCGCTCGCCGCGCGTGGTCGCCAGCAGCTCGAGATTGCGCCGGCTCGCCTCGTCGATGTGCAGCACCGCCTGCGCGGCGTCGCGCTCCGGGGCGCGCAGGTGGTCGATGCTCGGCGCGGTGCGTGGCGGCGAGATAGCCGAGCAGCGCGCCGAGCGCCGCGGCCGACCGCGCGGCGGGGCGCTCGGCGCCGTGCGCGCGCCAGCCAGGCGGCGCCGGTCGCCGCGTCGAAGCGCGCCGTCGGCAGCGGCGCTCAGCATCGCCGCCGGCAGCGCCGCGGCGAGCGCCGCGCGCGAGCGCCGCGTCGCCGGCGTCGACCAGCAGCTCGCGCGGCGCCAGGCGGCCGAGCCATTCGGCGAGGCCCGCGGCGTCGGCGAGCAGCGCCTGCCGCATCTCGCCGGTCGAGAGATCGGCGGCGAGCAGCGCCAGCCGCCGCGCCGTCGCGCGCCACCGCCGCGAGATAGTTCGGCTGCTTCGGGATCGAGGTACTCCTCCTCGGTGACCGTGCCCGGCGTGACGACGCGCACCACCGCGCGCGACACCAGCCCCTTGGCGGCGCTGGCGTCCTCCATCTGATCGCACATCGCGACCTTGAACCCGGCCGCCAGCAGCCGGGCGACGTACGCCTGCGCCGAGTGGTGCGGCACGCCGCACATCGGGATCGGCACCTCGTCCTTCTTGCTGCGCGTCGTCAGCGTGATGTCGAGCACCCGCGCCGCCGTCTCGGCGTCCTCGAAGAACAGCTCGTAGAAATCGCCCAGCCGAAACAGCAGCAGCGCATCCGGATCTCCTGCCTTCGCGCGGAGGTACTGCTCGAGCATCGGGGTGAGCTTCATGGGCGGAGCGTGCGCCAGTGCGCCCGTGAGCCAGTGCGCCGGTTCCGAGGCGGAGCCGGCGGCGCCGAATCACACCCACTCGCGGAGCTGAAGCAAAGCGCGTGCATCGGCGCTTGCCTTAGCCGATCGCCGCCGTCCCTTCCATCATCGCACTGGCGCACTGGCGCACTGGCGCACTGGCGCACGCACGTTCTACAATCGCTTGCGCTTCCGCGCGATGTAGTCGACCAGCAGGTACTCGCCGAGCCGGTCCGGGCGGGTGAACAGGGCGCGGCCGTTGTTGATGCGGGTCATGCGCTCGACGAAGGCGCGCAGGCTGGGGCTGTCGTCGAGCATGAAGGTGTTGATGACGATGCCGCGGCGGGTGACGCGCTCGACTTCCTTCAGCGTCTCCTGCGCGGCGCGCATGCTGATGCCGCCGAAGGAGAGCGGCCACTCGCAGTAGAGGCGGCCGCGCGCGAAGTACGCCGTCGGCTGGCCGTCGGTGATGACGATCATGTGCTGGTTGGGGCTCGGATGGCGGCCGAGCAGGTCGCTGGCGAGGCGCAGGCCGTCCTGCAGGTTGGTGAACGGGTCGCCCATGTTCCAGCTCGCCTCGGGCAGGTCGCGCAGCTTGAGCTCGATGGCGCGGGTGTAGAAGCCGACGATGGCGAAGTAGTCGCGCGGGATAGCGCGAGCGGATCAGGCTCTCCATCGCCAGCGCGACCTTCTTGGCGGCGGCGAAGCGGCCCTCCCAGCTCATCGACCAGCTCATGTCGAGCAGCAGCACGGTCGAGGTGGTGGTGGTGTGCAGTCGTCTCGTAGACCTCGAAGTCGTCCGGCTGCAGCCGCAGCGGCGTGCCGCGGCTCGCGGCGCCAGCGCGTGTCTTGCAGCGTGCGCACCACGTCGACGTGCAGCGGATCGCCGTAGCTGTACGGCTTGGTGTCCTCGGGGCGCACCTCGCTGAGGCCGCGGTGGTCCGACTGATGGCCGCCGGCGCGGTCGCGCAGCAGGCCCTGGTAGATGTCGCGCAGCGCCAGCTGGCCGATCTTGCGCATGCCCTTGGGCGACAGCTGCACGCGCGCCGCCGCGCGTGCCGACGTAGCCGGCCTGCTGCGAGCACGCAGCAGCGATCTGGCGCAGGGTGCTGAAAGTCCTGCGCCGCCTGCGTCGCCGAGCAGCTCGCGCAGGTCGTCGAGGCTGATGCGTCTCGAGATGGCCGGCGAGCAGGTCGCTCCTCGAGCTGCTTGAGGCGCTCGCATCTCGCGCATGAGCTCGAGCGCCTCGCTCGTAGTCGAGCGCCTGCGGCCCCTGGAACAGCTCGCCGTAGCGGCGCTGGAAGTCCTCCAGGTCGCGCATGTTGTCGAGCTCCTCGAGCAGGCTCTCGAACTCGCTCGCGCGCGTCCTCGTCCTCGAACTCGTACGTCGCGCAGCTGCTCGATGCGCCTCCGACAGGCGGCGCGGCAGGCTGGTCGAGCTGCGTCGCGCTTCGCGCGCGGCCGCCTCGTCGTCCTGCCGCGTCGAGCGTCGTCGCGCTCGAGGTCGAGGAGCTCTTCGAGCTTCTCGGCGCATCGGATCGAGCGCGCGATCGAGGTTGAACTGGCGCTGCCGCTCGCGCATCTCCTCGCGCAGCTGCTCGAGGAAGTCGTCGAGCCCCATGACCCGCACGCCGTCCAGCTCGAGCCCGTGGCGCAGCAGCCAGTCGAGCGCCTGCTGCACGTCGTCGGTGTACGACAGGTACTCGGCCAGCTTCTCGAAGACCCGCTCCGCGCGTCAGCCGGACGCGCTGGCGTGCCGTCCCACTCGGTGTAGCGGACGAGGTGCACGACGCCATCAGCAATGAGCGCCGAACGATGAGCGATGAGTCGCCGTCCGGAGCTCGTTGCTCATGCTCGCACCTCAGCTCGCCTGCTATGCGCGATAGCTCCATCGCGCCCCTTCGCGCTCGCGGTTGAGCTTCTGGTGCAGGTGCAGGCCTTCGAGGACCAGCTCGGTGGCGGCGGCGATGAAGCCGGGGCTCTCGTAGGGGCCGAGGCGGCGCACGGCGTCGCGCAGGCCGGGGATCTTCTCGACGCCCTCGAGGTAGTCCTGCGGCCGGCATCGTGTCGCTCGACCTCGACGCCCCAGCCGGCCTCGAAGTGGGCGATGACGGCCGACAGGTCGTCGAGCGGTCAGCTGCTCGTCGAAGACCGCGAGCACGGCGCGGTTGAGCAGCCGCTCGATGATGTCGGACTCGCTGCGCTCCTCGGCCGGCGTACTCGATCTCGATCTTGCCGGCGGTCGACGCGATGCAGCGCGTGCAGGTCGCTCAGGCGCGGCACGATCTCCGACTCGCCGAGGCGCACGGCGCGCTTCTCGGCGTTGCTGAGCACGCTCTCGTAGTTGTTGATCGTCACGCGCACGCTGACGCCGGAGGCCTGGTTGATCTCGGCGCAGGCGCGCGCCTCGAAGGTGAACTGGGCGATGATCTGCTTGAGGAAGTCCGGCACGTGCACGGCGCGGCTCGCCGCGGTCGACGCGGCGGCAGCTCCTGCTCCATGATCGCGATCTCGTCGCGCGAGCGTGCGCGGATAGTGGGTGCGGATCTGGACGTCGAAGCGGTCCTTCAGCGGCGTGATGATGCGGCCGCGCGAGGTGTAGTCCTCGGGGTTGGCGCTGGCGACGATCACCACGTCGAGCGGCAGGCGGATCTTGTAGCCTTTGATCTGGACGTCCTTCTCCTCCATCAGGTTGAACAGGCCGACCTGCACCTTCTCGGTCAGGTCGGGCAGCTCGTTGATGGCGAAGATGCCGCGGTTGGTGCGCGGCACGAGGCCGTAGTGGATGGTCTCCTCGTCGGCGAGGTAGCGGCCCTCGGCGACCTTGATCGGATCGACCTCGCCGATCAGGTCGGCGATCGACGTGTCGGGCGTCGCGAGCTTCTCGCCGTAGCGCGCCTCGCGGCCGATCCACGCGATCGGCAGCGGCGTCGCCCGCTTCTTCGGCTGCGCGTGCGGCACGCCTTGCAGATCGGCGCGATACGGGATCGTCGTGCAGCGCGCAGCCCTCGACCGCGGGGATCGCCTCGTCGAGCAGCCCGGTGAGCGCCGCGGATGATGCGCGACTTCGCCTGGCCGCGCTCGCCGAGGAAGACCATGTGGTGGCCGGCGAGCAGCGCGTTCTCGATCTCGGGGATGACGGTCTCGTCGAAGCCGATGATGCCCGGCAGCAGCGGCTCGCCGCTGTACCAGTTTGGCGAGCAGGTTGCGGCGCATCTCCTCGCGCACCGGCCGGACGACGATACCGGCGGCCCGCAGCTCTCCGCGGGTGCGCGGCCGGGCCGCTCCACTCGTCGCGTCGTGAGACATTGGGTCGGAGTATAGGGGGCGCCTACCGGGTCAGCAACCGCGGCCTCGGTTGCGCCCGTGCGCACGCCGCAGTAAGCGGCGGGCGAATGGACATGGTCGTCAACTGCGCCGTCTACGAGGACGGCTGCCGGGTACGCGACATCCCCATCGAGGACATCAGCGAGGTCCTGAAGCTACCGGGCTCCTTCGTCTGGGTCGGGCTGTACGAGCCGGACGAGCCCCTGCTGCGCAAGATCCAGGAGGAATTCGGCCTGCACGACCTGGCCGTCGAGGACGCGCTGGCCGCCCACCAGCGGCCCAAGCTGGAGGAATACGGCGACTGCCTGTTCGTGGTCCTGCGCACCGCTCGGATCGACGACCACGGTCACATCGTGCTCGGCGAGACGCACATCTTCATGGGCCCGCGCTACGTGGTCTCGGTGCGCCACGGCGCCTCGCTCTCGTACAGCGAGGTGCGCGGCGCGCTGCGAGACCACGCCGCACCTGCTGAAGAAGGGGCCGGGCTTCGTCCTCTACGCGCTGATGGACTTCGTCGTCGACCACTACTTCCCCATCGTCGACGAGCTCGAGGATCGTCTCAACACCATCGAGGAGGAGATCTTTTCGGGCCGGCCCGACCGCGCCGCCATCGAACAGATCTACGACCTCAAACGCGATCTGCTGGTCGGCAAGCGCGCCGTGTCGCCGCTGATCGACATCTGCAACCGGCTGATGCGCTTCGACCTCGCCACCGTCCCCGAGGATACCCGCCCCTACTTCCGCGACGTCTACGACCACGTCCATCCGCATCAACGAGGCGATCGACACCCTCCGCGAACTGGTGACCAGCGCCCTCGAGTCGAAGCTGTCGCTGATCTCGGTGGAGCAGAGCGACATCACCAAGAAGCTCGCCGCCTGGGCCGCGATCATCGCCGTGCCGACGATGATCGCCGGCATCTACGGCATGAACTTCAGGTTCATGCCGGAGCTCGACTGGCACTACGGCTACCACGTCATCGTCGCCGCCATGGTCGGCGCCTGCGGCCTGCTCTACTGGCGGTTCAACAAGGCCGGCTGGTTGTGAGCGGCTGCACTGCGCGCGCGGCAGCGCTCGGCAATCAGCGGTCGTGATCCGGGTCATGCGCGGCGCGGCGCCGCCCGCCCTGATCCGACGTCTCGACGGCAGCGCGGCAAGCCACCTGCCCCGTCGGTCAGATCACTGAGCGCTCGCGAGCTCCGCGAACACCGGCGCCAACCGCGCCCACAGCGCCTCGAGGTGCTCGGGGATCAGCGCACCTCGGCGATCAGCGGCATGAAGTTGGTGTCGCCGATCCAGCGCGGCACGAGGTGCCAGTGCAGGTGGTCGGCGAAGCCGGCGCCGGCCGCGGCGCCGAGGTTCATGCCGACGTTCATGCCGTCGGGCTGGAAGAATCGCTGCAGCAGCGCGATCGCGCGCCGCAGCGTCTCGCTCAGGGCGGCGTGCTCGGCCGGCGGTCGAGGGCGCTCAGATCGGCGGTGTGGCGGCGCGGCGCCACCATCAGGTGGCCGTTGGCGTACGGGTAGCGGTTGAGCATCACCACCGCGTGATCGGTGGCCGCCAGGACCAGCGCCGTCCTGATGGTCGCCCGTCGCCGCCAGTGCAGAAGATGCAGCCGGCGGCTCTTCGGCGCACCGATGTACGCCATGCGCCACGGCGCCCAGAGGGCTCGCATGGGCCATGGCACAGAGCGGCGACGGCGCGAGCCCGCCGCGTCAGGCTCTGGGCCGCGGCGCTGTCGGGCGGCGCCGTCGTCGCCGTCGACGCGCACGCGCAGCTCCTTGCCGACCTTGAAGAACGGCACCCGCTTCGCGGCCACGGCCACGCGCCGCCCGGTGCGCGGGTTGCGGCCGTCGCGCGCCTCGCGATGCTTCACCACGAAGCTGCCGAAGCCGCGGATCTCGATGCGCTCGCCGCGCCGCAGCGCGTCGGCGAGGCTCTCGAAGACGGCGTTGACCATGACCTCCGCGTCCCGCCGCGAGAAGCGCGGGTAGAGCGCCACCAGCTCGTCGATCAGGCCGCGCTTGGTCACCGCCGTCACCTCACTTGGTCTCGCCGTTCTCTCCGCTGCGCTTCACCGCCGCGCCCGGGTTCTGCTCGTCGCGGTCGAGGCGCAGATCCGAGCCCAGGATGTCCTCGAACGAGAAGCGGCCGCCCTCGCGCTCCTCTGGAGGTAGGACTCGATCTCCTCGCGCTCCTCGGACTTGCGCAGCGCCTTGATGCTGAGGGCGATCTTGCGGTCGCGCGCTGTCGACGGCCGTCACCTCGGCCTCGAGCTCCTGGCCGGGCTGGAACAGCGCCCTGCGGCTTGTCGACGCGCTCGGTGCTCAGCTGCGAGACGTGGATGAGGCCTTCGATGCCCTCCTCGACTTCCACGAAGACGCCGAAGTCGGTGACGCTGGTCACCTTGCCGTGCACCCGCGTGCCGACCGGATAGCGCGAGCTCATGCTCGACCACGGGTCCTCGGCGAGCTGCTTGACGCCGAGCGAGATGCGCTCGTTCTCGACGTCGATGCCGAGCACCACCGCCTCGACCTCGTCGCCCTTCTTGAAGAGCTCGGACGGATGGCGGACCTTCTTGGTCCAGTGCAGATCGGAGATGTGCACCAGGCCGTCGATGCCTTCCTCGACGCCGATGAACACGCCGAAGTCGGTGAGGTTCTTCACCGGGCCCTTGATGTGGCTGCCGATCGGGTGGTTGATGCGCACCATCTCCCACGGATTCGGCTCGGCCTGCTTGAGGCCGAGCGAGATGCGCCGGTTGCGCGGTGTCGACGTCGAGCACCACGACGTCGACTTCCTGCGCCGACCTCGAGCGACCTTCGACGGATGCGTGACGCGCTTCGTCCACGACATCTCGGAGACGTGCACCAGCCCCTCGATGCCGGGCTCGAGCTCGACGAACGCGCCGTAGTCGGCCAGGCTGACCACCTTGCCGTGCACGCGCGCGCCGATCGGATAGCGCTCGGCGACGCTCGCCCACGGATCGGGCATGATCTGCTTCATGCCGAGCGACACGCGGCCGCGCTCCGGATCGTACTTGAGCACGACGACGCTTGACCCGGTCGCCGACGTTGACGACGTCGGACGGCTTGTTGACGCGGCCCCACGACATGTCGGTGACGTGCAGCAGGCCGTCGATGCCGCCGAGATCCACGAACGCGCCGTAGTCGGTGATGTTCTTGACGATGCCCTCGAGGATGACGCCCTCTTCGAGCACCTTCAGGGTTTCCTGCTTCAGCTGGGCGCGCTCGCTTCTCCATCACCGCGCGCCGCGAGACGACGACGTTGCCGCGCGCGCGGTTGAACTTGAGCACCGCGAAGTGGCCGCGCTGGCTGATGAAGCGATCGAGATTGCGCGCCGGCCGCAGGTCCGCGTGCGAGCCGGGCAGGAATGCCGGCACGCCGACGTCGACCTTCAGGCCGCCCTTCACCTTGCCGACGATGATGCCCTCGACGACGCCGTTGTTCTGGAACGCCTCCTCGATGTCGCGCCAGACCTTGGCCTGCTCGGCCTTGCGCGCGACAGCACGATGCCGCCGTGCTCGCCCTCGTCGGCGTCGAAATAGACGTCGATCTCGTCGCCTTCTTTGACCGTGACGCTCGCCGTCGCGGGTCGCTGAACTCCTGGATCGGGATCTGTCCTTCGGACTTGTATCCGATGTCCACGGTGACCTGGTCGCGGCCGACGATGACGACGCGGCCCGGACGACTTCGCCCGGCTTGACGGTGCGCAGGCTCTCTTCGAAGAGCTTGCGAAACTCGTCGCCGCCGCCGTCGGGCGCGGCCACTCTGGGTTGCTGATTCATGTGGGTGATACCCCCTCGAGACGAGATTCAGGGTTCATATCGCCCGTAGGGTCGGACTTTCAAGGGTTCCCCGTTCCGCCACGAGGCTGCGCACGCGCGCCACGACCTCGTCGATGCCCTCGCTGGTCGTGTCGATCAGCAAAGCATCGGCCGCCGGGACGCAGCGGCGAATGGGCGCGCGTCCTGGTCGCGCACGGTCGCGCTCCTCGATCTCGCGCGTCGATCTGCGGCGACGTCGGCCGGCTCGCCGCCGCCCGGCGAGGTCCGCCCAGCGGCGGCGCGCCCGCTCGCCGGCGCTGGCGACCAGAAAGATCTTCACCGTGGCATGCGGGAAGCACGACCGTGCCGATGTCGCGCCCCTCCATCACCACGCCCGCCGCCGCTCGCCCATGCGCGCGCTGCAGGGCCACCAGGCGCTCGCGCACCACCGGCACGGCCGACACCTTCGAGGCCAGCTGCCCCGCCGCGGCGGTGCGGATGGCGCGCGACAGGTCGCGGCCGTTGGCGAGCACGTGCACGCCGTCCGCGCTGCTCCTCGAAGCGCAGATCGAGCGCATCGCACAGCGCCGCCAGCGCCGCGACGTCGCCGAAGTCGATGCCGCGGTCTCGTCGGCGAGCACGCCGACGACGCGATACATGGCGCCGGTGTCGACGTAGCGCAGCCCGAGCGCCTGGGCCAGGCGCCGGCTGACCGTGCTCTTGCCGGCGCCCGGCCGGGCCGTCGATGGCGATGACGGTTTCATGCCGTCACTCGTCGCAGCGCCTCCAGGCGCGCGAAGAAGTCCGGGAAGGTCTTCGCCACGCAGCCGGGATCGGCGATGCGCACGCCCGGCACGCGCAGCCCGACCAGCGCGAAGGCCATGGCGATGCGGTGGTCGTCGTAGGTGTGCGACGCGTCCGGCGCGCAGCGACGACGGCTCAGACGCTGAGGCCGTCGGCGCGCTCCTCGACGCGCGCGCCGAGCCGCGCCAGCTCGGTGGCGACGGCGCGCAGACGGTCGCTCTCCTGCCAGCGCAGGTGCGCGACGTTGCGGATGCGCACCGGCGCGCTGGCGAAGGCGCCGAGCACGGCCAGGGTCGGCGCGGTGTCGGAGCATGGCGTTGAGGTCGGCGTCGATGCCCGTCGAGTTGCGGCGGCGCCGGCGCACGGTCGATCGCGTCCGCCTCCCAGCGCACCGTCGCCCCCATCTGCTCGAGCAGCGTCGGCGAACTGCACGTCGCCCTGCAGCGAGCCGCGCCGCAGTCCGTCGACGCGCACGCGCCCGCCGGTCAGCGCCGCCGCCGCCCAGAAAGTAGTGCGCGCTCGAGGCGTCGGGCTCGACCGCGTAGCGCTGCGGCGCGGTAGCGCTGCCCGCGCGCGACGCGGAACTCGCGCGTAGCCGTCGCGCTCCACCTGCGACGCCCCACTGCGCCATCACGCCGACGGTCATGTCGATGTACGGCTGGGCGATCGAGCTCGCCGCGCACGCGTGAGGGTGACGTCGCGCGCGCGCGTACGGCGCCACCTGCAGCAGCGCCGAGAGGAACTGGCTGACTGCGCCGCCGCCAGCTCGGCGCGCGCCGCCGGGCAGGCCGGCGGCCGTCGACGATCACCGGCGGGCAGCCGGTCCCGCGCTCGCAGCGCACGTCGGCGCCGAGCTGCGCCAGCGCGTCGACCAGATCCTGGATCGGCCGCTCGCGCATGCGCGTCGCTGCCGTCGATGCGATAGCGCCCGTCGCCGAGGCAGAGCGCCGCGACCAGGAAGCGCATCGCCGTGCCGGCGTTGCCGACGAAGAGCTCGGCCGCGTCGCGCCGGCCAGGTGCCGCCGCCGCCGTCGACGCGCGAGGCGCGCCGCCGCCTCGTCGGCGTCGCACCGCGACGCCGAGCCGCGCGCAGCGCCGCCGCCATGTAGCGCGTGTCGTCGCTGAACAGCACGCCGTCGAGGACCGAGCGCCCGTCGGCGAGCGCGGCCAGCAGGAGCGACGCGGTTGCTGATCGACTTCGAGCCCGGCACGCGCGACGGCGGCGTCGGGCGGCGCGCGTCAGCGGGCGGATCTGCGCGCGGCGTCGCTCACGCCGAGCCGCCGCCTCCGGCGGCGCGCGCGCCGCGACGCGCCGCCTCGAGCAGCGCCTGCAGCGCCGCCTCGTCGCCCGCCGCGATGGCGCGCGCGCAGGCGCTCCAGCTCGGCCGCGAAGGCGTCGATCGCGGCGAGCGACCGCGCTCGGCGTTGGCGAGGAAGATGTCGCGCCACAGCTCGGCCGGGCTGGCGGCCACGCGCGTCGCGTCGCGCAGGCTGCGGGCCGGCGAGCCGCGAGCAGCGCGCCGTCGGCGCGCGTCGAGTGGCGTGCACCAGCGCGTAGGCGAGCACGTGCGCGCAGGTGGCTGGTCCAGGCCAGAGCGCGGTCGTGCGCCGCCGGCGCTCATGCGCTCGACCGCGCGCCCCGACGCCCTCCCACAGCGCCTCGACCCGCGCCAGCGCGCGCGGCGTCGGTGCGCGGCGTCGGCGTGAGCACGCAGCGGCGCGCCGCGGAAGAGGTCGGCGTCGGCGGCCGCCGGCGCCCGGCGCGCTCGCTGCCGGCGATCGGATGGCGCGCCGACGAACGGGCGGTCGGCGGGCAGCACCGCCTCGCACCTCCGCGCACCACCTCGCCCTTCACGCTGCCGACGTCGGTGACCACGCGTGCCCGGCCGCAGGTGCGGCAGCAGCGCCGCGCGCCGACCGCCGCGGTGCTGCGCACCGGCACCGCGAGCGACGACGAGGTCGACCGGCGCCGATCGCCGGCCGAGGTCGCGCGTCGCGCGGTCGACGATGCCGCGCGCGCAGCGCCGTCGTCCAGGTTGGCCTGCGCTGCGGCCGATGCCGACCACCTCGCCGACCAGGCCGGCGGCGCGTGCCGGCCAGCGCCAGCGAGCCGCCGATCAGGCCGACGCCGACGATCGCCGCGCGCTCAAACAGCAACGCTCGCGCCCCTCCTCGCGCAGCACGCTGCGCAGCGCCGCGACCAGGCGTTCGTTCTCCTCCGCGCGTGCCGACCGTGACCCGCACGTGCTCGGGGAAGCCGTAGACCGGCACCGGCCGCACGATGACGCCGAGGCGCAGCAGCGCGTCGTAGAGCGCGCGCCGCGTTGCCGACGCGCACGAGAATGAAGTTGGCCCAGCTCGGCACGCACTCGAGGCCGAGGCGCGGCGAACGCGTCGCTGCAGGTAGGCCATGCCCTCGCGATTGACCGCGCGCGTGCGCTCGACGTGCTCGTCGTCGTCGAGCGCCGCCAGCGCCGCCACCTGCGCGAGCGTGTTGACGTTGAACGGCGCGCGCAGGCGGTTCAGCAGGTCGATGATGCTCCGGATGCGCCACGCCGTAGCCGACGCGCAGGCCGGCGAGGCCGTAGATCTTCGAGAAGGTGCGCAGCACGATCAGCAGATGATCGCCGCCGCAGGTCGGCGAGGCGCGTCGGGATAGCGCGGGATCGTCGACGAACTCGGCGTAGGCCTCGTCCATGACGATCAGCACGTCGCGCGGCACGGCGGCGAGGAACTCCTCCCACTGGTCGCGGAAGAAGATCGTGCCGGTCGGGTTGTTCGGGTTGGCGAGGAAGACCATGCGCGTCGCCGGCGTGATCGCGTCGGCCATCGCCTCGAGGTCGTGGGTGAAGTTGCGCAGCGGCACGATGATCGCCGCGTCCGCCCTGCGCCTGCACCAGCATGCGGTAGATGACGAACGCCTGGTCGGCCATCACCGCTTCCTCGCCGGCGTGCAGGAAGGTGCGCACGATGAGCTCGATGATCTCGTTCGAGCCGTTGCCGAAGAGCAGCGACTCGGGCGAGACGCCGAGCTTGCTGCGCCAGGGCGCGGCTTGCAGGTGGTAGCAGCTGCCGTCCGGGTAGCGGTGCACCTCGGCCAGCGCCGCGCTGCATCGCGGCCAGCGCCTTCGGCGACGGGCCGAGCGGGTTCTCGTTCGAGGCGAGCTTGATCGAGTCGATGACCCCGTACTCGCGCTCGAGCTCGTCGATCGGCTTGCCCGGCGGATAGGGCTCCAGCGAGTGGAGCCACGGCCGCACCAGATTCTTCACGTTCATGGTCTGTCCTCGCCTTCCGGCCAGCGCCAGGCCGGATACGACCCCAGCACTTTGACGAACAGAGCCCGCTGCCGTCAGCGCGCCAGCGCCTTGCGCCATCGCGCGGCTCGTCGGTGTGGCCGGCCAGATCGAGGAAGAAGACGTACTCCCAGGCGCGGCCCTTCAGCGGACGGGACTCGATGGTGCTCAGGTTGATGCGCTGCTGCGCGAACACCTCGAGGACGCCGTGAACAGCGCGCCCGGCCTCGTGCGGCACGGCGAAGAGGATCGAGGTCTTGTCGTCGCCGGTCGGCGCGCCGTCTCAGATCGTCGCTGACGACCAGGAAGCGGGTGACGTTGTTGGGCAGGTCCTGGATGCTGGCGGCGACCACCTTCAGGCCGTAGCGCTCGGCGGCGCTGCCGGCCGGCGATCGCCGCGGTGCCCGCGTGCGCGCGCCGCCGTGCGCGGCGGCGACGGCGTTGCTCGCCACCTCCTCGACCGGCACGCCCGGGAAGTGCTGCGCGAGCCAGCCGCGGCACTGCGCCAGCGACTGCGGATGCGAGACGATGCGGCGCATCCGCCGCGGCTCGGCGTGCTCGCGGCGAGCAGGCAGTGGTCGATGCGCAGCAGCACCTCGGCCTTGATGGTCAGCGGCGAGGCGATGAAGCGGTCGAGCGTCTGCGCCACGACGCCCTCGGTGGAGTTCTCCACCGGCACGACGCCGTACTCGGCGCGGCCGCGCTCCACCTCGTCGAAGACGGCGTCGATCGAGCCGAACGGCAGCAGCTCGGCACCCGAGCCGAACTGCTCGCCGCCGCCTGCTGGCAGTAGGTGCCGGCCGGGCCGAGGTAGGCGATCGCGCAGCGGCTGCTCGAGCGCCAGGCAGCTGGAGATGATCTCGCGGTAGATCGTGCGCACGTGCTGCGGGCGCAGCGGTCCGCCGTTCAGCCGCGGCAGGCGCTGGAAGATGCGCTTCTCGCGCTCGGGCACGTATTTGTGGCGTGTGCCCGTTGCGCGCTCTTGGTGTGCCCGACCTGCACGGCCAGCGCCGCCCGCTGGTTGAGCAGCCGCAGCGAGCTCGGTGTCGATGCGGTCGATCTGCACGCGCAGGGAATCGAGCGTCCCGTCGGGCAGTTCTGGCGCGAAGGCGACTCTCGCCGGTGGTCAGTGACGCGAGGGTGCGGTCACCGGGCCATCTGCCACCGGCCCCGATTCACCGGGGACGGCGTACGCGTCCGTCAGCCATGCCGCCGCGAGGAGTCGCTCGGCATCGCCAGCTCGACCGCACCGTCGCGTCGGCGCGAAACCAGGTGAGCTGCCGCTTGGCGAACTGGCGCGTCGCGCGCTGCATGGCGGCGAGCGCCGTCGCGCGGTCGAGCTCGCCGCGCAGGTGCGCGCCGATCTCGCGGTAGCCGATGCTGCGCAGCGCGGGCAGCTCCGGCCCGTAGCCGCGCCGCCCACAGACGCGCGAATCTCGTCGAGCAGGCCGGCCGCCACCATCGCCTCGCAGCGCGCGTCGAGGCGCGCGTAGAGCGCCGCGCGCGGCAGCCGTCGAGCGCCGATGACGCGCATCGGCAGCGCGCCGCCGACGAAGCCGTGCTCGGCCTGCCAGGCGCTGAGCGGACGGCCGGTGAGCTCGAGCACTTCGAGGGCGCGCACGACGCGCACGCGATCGCGCGGCGTGCAGATCGCGCCGCCGGCGGCCGGATCGGCGCGCGCCAGACGCGCGTGCAGCGCTCCCGGCGTCGCGCAGCTCCTCGGCGCCCAGCCGCGCGCGCAGCGCCGCGTCGCGCCGGCGGCCCGGCGAACAAGCCGAAGCGCAACGCCTTCAGGTAGAGCCCCGTGCCGCCGACCACCACCACCCGCCGGCCGCGCCCGCCGATCGTCGTCGATCGCCGCGCGCGCCAGCGCCGCGTACGCGCGCCGCAGTCGAAGCGCTCGATCGGGCTCGACGACGTCGAACAGGTGGTGCGGCGCGCGCCGCGCGCTCCGCCGCCGTCGGCTTGGCGCTGCCGATGTCGAGCCCGCGATAGACCTGCCGCGAATCGCAGTTGACGATCTCGGCGCCCCAGCGCTCTGCCAGCGCGAGCGACAGCCGACGTCTTGCCGCTCCCCGTCGGTCCGACCAGCGCGACGATTTCGGGCATATGAGAAAAGACTTCACCACGGAGGCACGGAGACACGCGAGCCATCCGAGACATCTCCGTGTCTCCGTGCCTCCGTGGTGAAGATCTTCTTCAGGTTCTCTGGAACCAGCGCTCGAGGTCGCCGCGCGACAGCACCAGGAACGCCGGGCGCCCGTGCGGGCAGTTGCCGGAGAAGTCGACCTCGTCCATCGCCATGCAGCAGGGCGCGGATCTGCGCCGGGCCCATGCTCTGGCCGACGCGCACGGCGCTGTGGCAGGCGAGGCGCGGCGAGCACCGCCTCGGCGGCCTCGGTCGACGCGGCGCGAGCGGCCGACGTCGACCAGATCGTCGGCGACGTCGCGCAGCAGAGCGACCGCGTCGCTGTCGGCGAGCAGCGCCGGCACCGCGCGCACCGCGAACGCGCCGCCGCCGTAGGGCTCGATCTCGAAGCCCACGCGCGTCGAGCGTGTCGACCTGCTCGCCGAGCAGCGCCGCCTCGCGCGGCCCGACCTCGACCACCGCCGGCACCAGCAGTTGCTGGCGCGGCACCAGGCCGCTCGCGTAGGCGGCGCGCAGGCGCTCGAACGTGACCCGCTCGTGCGCCGCGTGCTGGTCGATGAGGACCAGTTGGTCGCGCCCCTCGCAGACCAGGTAGCCCTCGAACACCTGGCCGAGCGGCCGCAGCGCCGCGAAGAACCCGCCGGCTCGCCGGCGCCTCCGGCGGCGGCCGGCGGCCGCGGCCGCAGCGGCGCCGCCGGCGCGGTGACGGCGTCGCGGCCGGCGGCGCGTCGCACCAGGCGCAGCGGCGCACCGCCGCCGCATCGCAGCCGCGCGGCGGCATGCGCAACGGAATCTGCGGCGACGGCACCGCGCCGAGGCCGATCGTGGGGCGCGGGACGTCGCTGCGCTGATCGCGCAGCCGCGCCTGCACGCCGCGCGCGAGGAGCTCGTGCACGGCGCCGCCGCGGCGGAAGCGCACCTCCGACTTCGCCGGGTGCACGTTGACGTCGACCTCGTCGAACGGCACCTCGAGGAACACCGCCGCCGCCGGATAGCGGCCGTGCATGAGCAGCGTGCTGTAGCCGGCGAGCAGCGCGTGCGTGACCAGCTTGTCGCGCACGTAGCGCCGGTTCACGTAGGTGTAGACCTGGCGCGGCGCTGGGCAGGCTGAGGTGCGAGTCGGTCAGCCAGCCGTGCGCCAGAGCCGCCGCCGGCGCGGCTGCGCGAAGGGCAGCATCGCGGCGGCGCGCTCGCGACCGAACACCTGATGAACGCGCTCGGCGTCGTCGTCGACCGCGGCCAGCTCGACCAGCGTGCGGCCGCCGTGGCGCAGCGTGAAGCCGACCTGCGGCCACGCCAGCGCGGTGCGGGTCACCAGCTCGCTGACGTGTCCGACCTCGGTCGCCGGCGCCTTCAGGAACTTGCGGCGCGCCGGCATGTTGCCGAACAGCTCGGCGACCTCGACGCGCGTGCCCACCGGCGTGCCGACCTCGCGCGCCTCCACCTGCCGCCCGTGCTCCATCACCACCTGCGTGCCGGCGAGATCGCCGCGGCGCCGCGTCGTCAGCGTCGTGCGCGACACCGCCGCGATGCTGGCCAGCGCCTCGCCGCGAAAGCCGAGGGTGGCGATGGCGGACGAGGTCGTCGACCGACTGCAGCTTGCTGGTGGCGTGGCGGGCGAAGGCGATGACGGCGTCGTCGGCGCCCATGCCCTCGCCGTCGTCGACCACGGCGATCAACGCCGCTGCCGGCCTGTTCGAGCTCGACGGCGACGCGGCGCGCGCCGGCGTCGAGCGCGTTCTCGACCAGCTCCTTGACCACCGACGCCGGCCGCTCCACCACCTCGCCGGCGGCGATCTGGTCGGCGATCTCGGCGCGGCAGCACGCGGACGCGCCGCCCACCGCTCGCCGCCGGCGCCTCGCTCACACGAGGTGCGCGCTTCGCTTGCGCCGCCAACCATGCCTCGACCTCAGCGCCCGATCTTCCCACGCCTTGCGGCCCGCCAGGCCGAAGGTCAAGCTGCCGTCCCTCCTCCGCCGCGGGTTGGTTCCAGCTGTCGACCCGATGCAGAGCCGCCGGCGAACACCGTCGTCGCCTCGAACAGAAAGAACAGCTGGCCGAGCGTGAAGGCGTTGAGCTGCGGCACCGACAGCGTCAGCGACAGGCGGCCGCGCTGCTGCAGCGCCAGCTCGGTGGCGCGCTGCTCCATGTTGAGCAGCGCGCCGAGGCCCTTGCCGCCCAGGTAGCCGACGCCCTCGAGGTCGCCGTAGGCGCTCGGGATCTCGATCTCGCGGCCGTGATCCTCGACGCGCAGAAAGCACACGACCTTGTCGGCGGGCCCGTCGAGCTAGAGCTGCAGCTGCGAGTGCTGGTCGGTGGCGCCGACGGCGGCCTGCGGCGTCGTGCCGCTGTGCGCGCGGCCGACCGTCGAGGTCGACCGCCTTGCCGAGGCTCTCGGCCCACAGCTGCGCGAACCAGCGCGCCGAGGTCGCGCAGCCGATCGCTGTACGGCATCAGCACCACGATGTTGGTCGCTGGCGCCGCGTCTCGGCCAGGTAGAGCAGTGCCGCGAGCAGCAGCGCCGGGTTCTCCCACAAGACCGGCGAGCGCGTGCGCTGATCCATCCAGGCGGCGCCGGCGAGCAGGTCCTCGACGCGCACGCCGGCGACCGCGGCCGGGAACAGGCCGGCGGCGGTCAGCACCGAGAAGCGGCCGCCGACGCCGGCCGGCACCGCCAGATCGCGAAAGCCCTCGTCGTTGACGATCTGGCGCAGGCTGCCGCGCTCGGCGTCGGTGGTGACGATGACGCGCGGCTTGTAGTCGATGGCGCCGAGGGCGCGCAGCAGCCGATCGCGGACGATGAGGAACTGCGCCATGGTCTCCGCCGTCTCGCCCGACTTGCTGACGACGTTGAACGCGGTGCGCGCCAGATCGAGGTCGTCGAGCAGGCGCCCGAAGCTCCACGGATCGACGTTGTCGGCGACGATCGACGCGCGGCGTGCCGCTCGCCGAGCGCGCTCAGGATGGCGCCGGCTGCCGAGCGCCGAGCCGCCGATGCCGAGGACGACCAGCGTGTCGATCTCGTCGCGCACTTCCCGCGCCAGCGCGGTGATGCGCCCGAGCGCCTCGGGCTGCTGGGCGAGGTCGAACACGGGTAGCTGGCCGGCCGCGCGCCGCTCGGCGACGGTGCGCACGCACTCGGCGGCGCGGTCGGCGAGGGCGTCGAGATCCGCGCGCGCCAGCCCGCCGCCGCCCCCAGCGCCTCGGCCAGCATGCCGCTCGGGTCGAGCCGCACGGTCATCCGCTCCCGCACCGCCCGCCGGCGGAAATCAGGCATGCCATTTCCTAACACGTCCCCGACCCGGCTTCGAGGGAGCGGGGTGAAGGACGAACGTCAAAGGATGGAGGACGAAGGATCCGGCGGGGAACCGTCTGTCGTCGTCGTTCAGCCGTTGCCCTTCATCCTTCGTCCGTGGTCCTTCGTCCTTCATCCTTCCCGTCCCGTTCGCTATCACTGCGCCGATGCCCAAGGTCCTCACCCTCCCCGCCCTGCGGCGACGCCTGGCCGCGCACCGCCGCAACGGCGAGCGCATCGTCTTCACCAACGGCGTCTTCGACCTGCTCCACCCCGGCCACGTGCGCTACCTGCGCGCCGCCAGGCGCCTCGGCGACGTGCTGGTGGTCGGCCTCAACGGCGACCGCTCGGTGCGTCGCCTGGCCAAGGGGCCCGAACGCCCACTGGTGCGCGAGCGCGATCGCGCCGAAGTGCTGGCGGCACTGGAGATGGTCGACTACGTCACGATCTTCACCGCCGACACCCCGTATGCGCTCATCAAGGCGACGCGCCCCGACGTGTTGGTGAAGGGCGGCGACTGGACCGTCGACCGCATCGTCGGCGCCGACCTCGTCCTCGCCCGCGGCGGCACCGTGAAGTCGCTCCGCTTCGCTCCCGGCTTTTCCACGACGTCGATCGTCGAGAAGATCCTCACCACAGCCCCGCGCAGCGGGGCCCGGAGGAAGCGGCAGCCGTGATCTGACATTCTCTGGCCGCCAACAACGCCAAGTCGAAGGCGAGGACCCGTGCGGGCCTGGCAGCGTCCGTCGTCGCGAATGGGGCTGCCGCGAGAAGCGGAGACCGGGCTCGGACGACTATTCCACGTGCCGTTCTTGGCGCCCGTGCCGGCTCTCGTCGGATCACGGTGCGTCCTCAGCGTTCCGCGGTGCCCCTCCGTGGTGGACGCTGGCCCGCCAGAGCAGCAGCGCCGCCACCGGGTTGACGAGCAGCGCCCACAGCATGGCCGCGCGCAGGTCGTTGCCGAGCGCGACGCTCAGGCGCCCGATCGTGTACGGGCCGAGGGCGAGGCCGATGAAGGTGATCACCAGCAGGTACGCCGCCGACGCCGTACCGCGCAGGCGCGCCGGCACGAGGTCCTGGACCGTCGCGGCCCCCGGTCCGATCCACATCGACGTGCCGATGCCGACCGCGACGTTGAGCATGTATGCCGTCGTGTTCGACTCGCTGCGCAGCATCCAGATCAGAAACGGCAGCGGCACCACCGCCGCGGCGATGCCCACGTAGAAGCGCGCGCCCGCCGATCGGCGGCGCCAGCGATCGGACCACAGGCCGCCGAGTGTCACGCCCAACCACCCGGCCGCCGCCGCCGTGCCGCCGAGCAGGAGGCCCGCCTCGGCCTCGGTGACGCCCCGCTGCCGGACGAAGTACGGCGGCACCCAGAAGCCGACGCCGTAGCCGGTGAAGGCGAGGAGCGCGAAGCCCACCGCGGCGTAGCGCAGGCTCGGCTGCCCGAAGATATCGGCGTAGCTGCGCGGATCGCGGCGGCGCAGCGCCTGCGCCCACGACAGCGCGGCGTACATGCCGATGCCGAGCGCGATCCACTGCGCCGGGGTGCCGAGCACGGCGATCAGCACGGCGGCGACCAGGGCCACGCCGGCGGCGACGCCGAGGTTCGCGAGGACGGCCGGCGCTCCGCCGATCCGCGCCAGGCTCAAGAGCGTGAGCGGTGGCAGCACCGCGCCGAGTTCGGTGAGCAGCGTGGCGAACGGTCGCGGTGGCTCGGCGGTGTCGACGGCGCCATCGCGGCCGCGCGGCGGCTCGCGCAGGCGTCGCGACCCACAGGGCCAGCAGCAGCCCGGGGAGGCCGACGGCCAGAAACGCGACCTGCCAGCCGTGCAGCCCGAACGGCGGTGGGACGCCGGCGAAGGCCGCGTCCCAGCGCTGCACGATGAGCCCGCCGACGCCGAGCCCGAGACCGGCGCCGATGTAGATGCCGCTCGAGTAGATGGCCAGCACCGTGGCGCGGCGCGCCGGCGGGAAGAGTCGGAGAGCAGCGAGTACGCCGCCGGGTTGGCGCTGGCCTCGCCGATGCCGACGCCGATGCGCGCCGCGCTCAGCTCGACGAAGCCGCGCGCGAAAGCCGAGGCGCCGGTCATCAGGCTCCACACGGCGAGCCCGAGGGCGATCAGACGCGTCCGTACCCAGACGTCGGCCAGGCGCCCGAGCGGGATGCCGAAGAGCGCGTAGAACACCGCGAAGGCGGTGCCGTACAGGAAGCCGATCTGGTCGTCGCGCAGCTGCAGATCGCGCTTGATGCGCTCGGCGAGGATCGAGAGGATCTGGCGGTCGAGGAAGTTCAGGACGTAGACCACCACGAGAAGCCCGAGGACATAGCGGGCATAGGCCTCCGAGGGGCGGTCGGCGGGCACCATGGACGAGCGCGCATGACACGATTTCCCGCCGGGGACCAGCCCGCCTCGGAACCGTCCCAACGAGGACAGTTGCCCCGCCTCCGGCTGCGTTGCCCCTCCCCATCCCGCGTGCTAGCAATCGGCGATTCCACCCCGCCAGGGTGGCTCAAAGGAGCCCGTCAATGCGCCAGTGCGAGATCTGCCTCAAGGGGCCTTCGGTCGGCAACAACGTCAGCCACGCGAACAACAAGACCAAGCGCCGCTGGAGCCCGAACCTGCAGCGCGTCCGCGCCAACCTCAAGGGCACGGTGAAGTACATCCGCGTCTGCACGCGTTGCATCCGGTCGGGCAAGGTCCAGAAGGCGGCGTAAAGACGTGCGCCGGTGAGCCCGTGAGCCAGTTCGCCCGTAGGGCACGGCTCGGAACGGGCGCACTGGCTCACGGGTCAACGGGCGCACGCCGGTGAAACCCGTCTCCACCCCCCACGCGCCCGCCGCCATCGGCCCGTACAGCCAGGCGGTTGAACAGGGCGGGGTCGTCTACTGCTCCGGACAGATCGCGCTCGATCCAAGCAGCGGGCAACTGGTCGCCGGCGGCACCGCTGCCGAGACCGAGCGCGTGCTCGAGAACCTCAAGGCCGTGCTCACCGCTGCCGGCCTCGGCTTCGAGCACGTGGTGAAGGTCACGATCTACCTCGTCGACCTCGCCGATTTCGCGACCGTCAACGACGTCTACGGCCGCTACGTGCGTGCCCCCTTCCCCGCCCGCGCCACGGTCGGCGTCGCGGCGCTGCCGCGCGGGGCGCGGGTCGAGATCGACGCGGTGGCGTTGAGAGACACGGACTGAGGACAAAAGACAGGGACGAAGGAGAGATGCCTTCGTCTCTTGTCCTTCGCCCTTCGTCAGTCGCCCGCGTGCCGTCAGGCGCGGGGACGACTGACGCGGATCACCCCGCGCAACTTCCCGATCGCGCGGATCACCTTGTTCAACTGATCGGCCGTCCCGACCACGATCTCGAAGCTGTTCAGCGCCTGCTTGTCCGGGGTGCTCTGCACCTGGGCGCGGCTGATGTTGACGCCGACGCCGGAGATCGACTTGGTGATCGCCGCCAGCATGCCGGGCCGATCGATGCAGACGACCTCGAGATTGACGGGGCGCATGCCGTTGGCGCCGCTCGCCCACACCACCTCGACACGGCGCGCCGGATCGCTCTCCAGCACGCGCGGGCAGTCGATGGCGTGCACGGTGACGCCGCGGCCGATGGTGATGAAGCCGAGGATGCGCTCGCCGGGCAGCGGGTCGCAGCACTTGCCGAAGCGCACCAGCACGTCCTCGACGCCGCTCACCTGCACGCCGACGCCCTGGCCGGCGACGCGCCGCAGGAACTTGCGCAGCGCCCCCTCCTCGCGGTCGGCGCGGCGCGCCAGCTCCTCATCGGGGAGCAGCTTGGCGAGCACCTGGGCGGTGGTGATCTTGCCGTAGCCGACGCTGGCGATCAGCCCTTCGTCGTCCTTCAGGCCGAGCGCGTGCGCCGCCTGGCCGAGGGTGCCGTCGCGCTCCAGCTTCTTGATGTCGAGCTGGTGGCGGGTCAGGTCGCGCTCGAGGATCTCGCGGCCCACCGCCAGGCTGCGCGTCCGTTGCTGGTGGCGGAGCCAGGCGCGAATGCGCGCCTTGGCGCGGCTGGTCTTGACGGTGCTCAGCCAGTCCTTGCTCGGCGTCTGGCTCGCGGTGGTGACGATCTCGACGGTGTCGCCGTTCCGCAGCCGGTAACGCAGCGGCACCAAGCGCCCGTTGACGCGCGCCCCGGCGCAGTGATGACCGACCTCGGAGTGGATGCGGTACGCGAAGTCGATCACCGACGAGCCTTCCGGGAAGTTCAGCACGTCGCCCTTCGGCGTGAAGACGAAGACCTCGTCGCTGAACAGATCTTCCTTCACCGAGCCCAGGAACTCCTGCGGATCGGAGACGTTCTGCTGCCACTCGAGCAGCTGCCGCAGCCACGCGAACCGCTGCGCCTCGCCGGCGCCGACGAGCTCGCCGCCCTTGTACTTCCAGTGCGCGGCGACGCCGAACTCCGCCACGCGGTGCATCTCGTGGGTGCGGATCTGCACCTCCAGGCGCTCGCCGGAGATGCCGATCACCGTCGTATGCAGCGACTGGTACATGTTGTTCTTCGGCAGCGCGATGTAGTCCTTGAAGCGCCCCGGCACCGGTTTCCAGTTCGCGTGCACGACGCCGAGCGCGCCGTAGCAGTCGGCCAGCGTGTCGACGATGACGCGGAACCCGACCAGGTCGAAGATCTGGTCGTAGAGCAGGTTCTCGCGCTGCATCTTGCCGTAGATCGAGTAGAAGTGCTTCGGCCGCCCCGACACCTCGGCCTCGACGCCGGCCTCGGTCAGCTTGCGCGCCAGCACGGCGCTGAACTCGTTGATGTACTTGGTGCGCTCGGCCTTCTTCTTCGCGACGTTGCGCTTGAGCTGGTAGTAGACCTCGGGCCGCAGGTAGCGGAGCGCGTTGTCCTCGAGCTCGTTCTTGATCCACGAGACGCCGAGGCGGTGGGCGATCGGCGCGTAGATGTCGAGCGTCTCCTGGGAGATGTCGCGCTGGCGGTCGGTCGCCAGGTGCTGCAGCGTGCGCATGTTGTCGGTGCGGTCGGCGAGCTTGACGAGGATGACGCGGATGTCGCGCGCCATGGCGAGGATCATCTTGCGGAAGTTCTCCGCCTGCTTCTCCTCGCGGCTGGTGAAGTTGACCTGCGAATCTTGGTGACGCCGTCGACCAGGGTCGCGACCTCGTCGCCGAACTCCGCCTTCACCTCGTCGAGCGTGGTGAGCGTGTCCTCGACGGTGTCGTGCAACAGGCCGGTGACGATGCTCGGCACGTCGAGCTTCAGGTCGGCGATCAGGCTGGCGACGCCGACCGGGTGGATGAAGTAGGGGTCGCCCGACTGGCGCTTCTGCCCCTTGTGCATGACGCGCGAGAACTCGTAGGCGCGGCGGATGAGTCCGGCGTCCGCGCCGCTGTGGTACGCGCGGACCTTGGTGACGAGGTCTTCGGCGCTGGTCATGGCCCGCGACCGTTGAAGCGCTGCCGCGCCGCCGTCGATCAGGGCCTCGACCAGCTCCTCCGGCGTGCGCGTGTCGGTGGCCAGCACGATGTCGTAGACGCCGTGGTCGGCGAGGTCGTAGCCGTAGATCGCCTTGTACCGGCTCGCATCGGACCCGTGTCGGAGCCGGTTGACCTCCAGCACCGCCTGCCAGTCGCTGCCCTCGCGCTGCGCCACCCGCCGGGCGCGCGTCTCGTCACTGGCGTCGAGCCACACCTTGAGCGCGTCGAGCCGATTCTCGGCCGCCAGAACCCCGCCAGCCGCCCCTCGAGCACCACATCGCCCTGGCGCGCCCGCGCCGACATCGCCGCGTCGAGCGCCCGGTCGATCGAATGGTCCCGCTCGCACAGCTCGTTGAAGGCGGCCAGCGACAGCCCCCGCTGCCTCGCCTCCTGGCGATACAGATCCCCGGCATAGACGTGCGGCACCCCCAGCCGCTCCGCCAGGAGCCGGGCCACCGTGGTCTTGCCGCTCCCCGGCACGCCGGAGATCGTGATCAACACGCGACTACTCTAACCATCATCCAAAGAAAAATCTTCACCACGGAGGCACGGAGTCACGGAGAGCGCCGGAACCCTCCGGGACTCCGGGCCTCCGTGGTGAAGGATCTTATTCGACGTTCTGCACCTGTTCGCGCAGCTTCTCGATCTCGCCCTTGGCCTCCAGGGTCAGGTTGGTCACGTCGAGGTCGGCGCTCTTCGAGGCGATGGTGTTCACCTCGCGGTGGATCTCCTGGATGAGGAAATCGATGGCTTTGCCGACCGAGCCCTTCTGGCGCAGCAGCTCGGCGAGGCGGTCGAGGTGGCTGTCGAGGCGCACCAGCTCCTCGGTCACGTCGCTCCGCTCGGCGAGGAGGGCGGCCTCCTGGACCAGGCGCTCCTCGTTCACCGTGCCCTTGCCGAGCACCGCCGCGACCCGATCGCTGAGGCGCCGGGCCAGCTCCGGCACCAACGCCGTGGTCCGCTTCTGCAGCCCGGCGTAGATCGCCTGCATGCGCTTGAGGCGCGACTGCATGTCGGCGTGCAGCAGCTTGCCCTCGCGATCGCGCGAGCGGTTGAAGTCCTTCAATGCGGTCGTCAGGAGCCGTTTCACGTGCGGCAGATCGGCGCTGGCGTCGGCGCGGCGCTCGACCACCCGCACCAGGTCGGCCCCCCGTCCCATCAGCATGCCGATGTCGATCGCGCCGGCGACCTTGAGCTTGCGCTGCAGGCCCTGCCAACCGGCCAGGATGGCGCGCGCCAGCGGCTCGTTGGCCTCGACGGTGAAGTCGTCGCCGGTCGTGCCGGCCCGATAGATCGTGACATCGATCTTGCCGCGCTCGGCGACGCCGCTCACCAGCTCGCGCAGTTCCACGTCCCACGCCTGGCACTCGCGCGGCAGCGACACCTTCACATCGAGGAAGCGCTGGTTGACGCTGCGCACCTCCACCGACAACCGCTTGCCGCCGCTCTGCCACGTCGCCTGTCCGAATCCCGTCATGCTCCGCATCGACTCACTCTCCGTCTGATTGGCCACCAGCCATCCGCCACGTGCGGGTCGCGGGTCACTGATGGCGGATGGCCCGATCTAGGACTTGCCGCGACCGGCCAGATCCGCCCGCAGCTGGGTGGCGCTCACCGTCGCGGTGCCGACCTCGCCGACGACGATGCCGGCGGCGTGGTTGGCGAGCACGGCGGCGGCCTCCAGGCTGGCGCCGGCACCCAGCGCCAGCGCACAGGCCGCGACCACGGTATCGCCGGCGCCGGTGACGTCGTAGACGCGCCGCGCGACCGTGGGGAAGTGCCGCGCCGGCGCGCCGCGCGCGAAGAGCGACATGCCCTGCTCGCCGCGGGTGATCAGCACGGCGTCGGCCTCCCAGCGCGCCAGGAGCTCGGCGCCGGCGCGCGCCAGGCTAGCCGCGTCGCGGATCTCGATGCCGGAAGCCTGGCTGGCCTCGTCGCGGTTCGGGGTCAGCAGGCTGGCGCCGCGGTAGTGGGCGAAGTTCGCCTTCTTCGGGTCGATGAGCAGGGGGAACGGCCGCCGCCGCCGCATCGCCGCCAGCGCCGCCAGCAGCTCCGGCGTCACCAGACCCTTGCCGTAGTCGGAGATCACCACGACGTCGGCGTCGCCGAGGTGCGCCAGGAGAAAGCCGCGCGCCCGCGCCGCGGCGCTGCTGTCGCGCCGGCCCTCGTCCTCGCGGTCGAGGCGCACGACCTGCTGCTGGTGGGCGATGATGCGGGTCTTGCGCGTCGTCACCGCGCTGCGGCTCTGCACGACGCCCTCGGCGTCGACGCCGAGACGGCGCAGCTCGTCGAGCAGGTCGCGGCCCGCGGCATCGGTGCCGATCACGCCGCACGCCGCGACGCGGCCGCCGAGGGCATGGAGGTTGTGCACGACGTTGGCGGCGCCGCCCAGCCGACGGCTCTCCGCGGTGACCCGCACCACCGGCACCGGCGCCTCGGGCGAGATGCGGTCGACGCTGCCCCAGACGAAATGGTCCAGCATGAGATCACCCGCCACCAGCACCTTGACGCGCCGGAAGCGCGCCACGACCGCCGCCGGATCCGCGCGCCGCGTTGTTGCCGCCATCACCGCTCTCCCTGCGTCGCGCGCTCCGCGCCGCGCGCCATCGCCAGCTCCACCCGCTCCATCACCATCGCCGGCGTGATCGACTCCATGCACAGCTGCCCGATCGGGCAGCGCGGACGGTAGCACGGCGCGCACGGCGCGTCGCCGCGGATGACCGTGTCGTCCCACCCCCACGGGCCCGAGCGCCGCGGGCTGGTGGCGCCGAACAGCGCCACCACCGGCGCGCCGACGGCGGTCGCGATGTGCATCGGGCCCGTGTCGGGGCCGATCGCCACCGCGGCGCGCTCCATCACGGCGATGACGTCGCGCAGCGCGGTACGCCCGACGAGGTTGACCAGCGGTCCGGCACCGGCGTGCTGCACGGCCTCGGCGAACGCCGCGTCGCCCGGCCCGCCGACCAGCACCACGCCCATGCCGCGCGCGCGCAGCCGCTCGCAGAGCCCGGCGGTGGCCGCAGGGAGCCACTGGCGGCTCGGCCAGGTCGAGCCCACGTAGAGCACCGCCGGCCGCTCGCCGGCCTCGGCGAGGAGCGCCGCGACGCGCTCGCGTTCGGCGGCCGTCGCCGCCAGGCCGAAGGTGATCGGCGCCTCGAGGACGCCGAGCTGATCGGCGAAGCGCTGGAAGTGCGCGAGCTTCGGCGTGAAGGTCTCCACCGGCGCGATGGTCTCGGTGTTGAAGAACCAGTTGCCCTCGCGCGAGTTGTCCCAGTGGAATCCGAGCCGCCGCGGCGCGCCCGTCGACCAGCTGAACACGCCGCTCTTCAGGTGGCGCTGGAGGTCGAGCACGAGGTCGCTGCGGCTGTCGCGCAACGCCCGGAACATGTCGATCAACGCCGGGAGGCCGCCGCGCCGGCGGAAGATGATCACGTCGTCGACGGCCGGGTGCTGCTCGAGCAGCGGCGCCGCGGCGGGCTCCACCGCCCACATGATGCGGGTGCGCGGCCACCCGGCGCGGAGGCGCTGCGCCAACGGCATGCCGCAGACCACGTCGCCGATGGCGCCGAGCAGGATCAGGAGCAGCCGGTCCGGCATCAGGTCGGCACCGTCCGGGCGGGTGGCGGGCGCGGCGTCCAGCCGTCGCTCAGGCGCGGATAGTCGGGCCACAGCAGCGCCGCCGTGAGCGCCTGGACGACGAGCGCGATCGCCGCCAGGCGCACCAGGCCGGGCCGCTCCGCGCGCGCCACCGCGCCGCCCGTCAGCAGGGCGAGCCACGGCGCCGCCAGCAACGCGAGCAGGACCGGCGCACCGGCGCCGACGGCGAGCACGACGGCGAGGCCGATCAGCGTGGCGCCGTCGGCGTAGCGACTCGTGTGGCGGGCGCGCCAGGTGGCGGCCAGCAAGAGCAGCGACCCCGCGTTCAGCAGGAGCAACAGGCCGCCGCCGCTCGTCGGCACCGGTGTCGTCGCGGCGGCCGGCCACAGGCGGGCGTACTCGGCGGCCTCGAACGGCGGCAGCGCATCGACGGCCGCCAGCATCGCGACGGCGACGAGGGCCGCGAGGAGGACGCTGATCGCCGCGCCGTGCAGCACGCGCCGGCGCGGCTCGCAGCGCTCGGCCGTGAACGTCCGCCAACCGACCAAGGCGGCGCCGCCGGCGCCCAGCCAGGCGAGGGCGGTCGACCGCGCCGCGCCGTCGACGTCGAGAGTCGCCACCGCCAGCCCCAGGCAGGCACCAGCGGCAACGATCAGTTGAATCGTGGGATCGAGCAGGGCGCGGGTGAGGAGGATGAGCCCGCCGGCCAGCAGCAGCGCCGCCGGGAGACCGCCCCCGCCCACGGCGCCGAGCACCGGCGCGAACAGGACCAGGGCAAGCGCCGCCGCGCCGGCGCCGCGCTCGCCGTAGCGGGCCCGGCCCGTGGTCCACACCAGCACGGTGAGGCCGGCCAGAAAGAGCGTATCGATGAGTGCCGTTTCCATGGCGACGCGACTGCGGGCCGCGCTCAGCGCGAGCGCCAGCGCCGCGGCAACGGCGAAGAACGGAGCGGAGGTCGGCGAGGGAGTGGCCATGGCACGCGCAAGGGCGCGATCCTTGCGACGCGAGGCGACCGGGTCAAGAGCCGTGTATGGGACGGCGCTGAGGACGCCTTTCAACGCGAAGGCGCGAAGACGCGGAGAGAGGGCAGAAGGGCCGCCGCTCGCCTTGCGGAGCGCCGCTTCGCGTTCTCCGCGTCTTCGCGTTGAAAACCCGCACCACCGGTCTTTCCTCGCAAGGTGCGACGCGGCGTCCCGTCTGCTACTCAGCCTCGATGCGCGTCAGCGGCTTCAGCTTCGTGCGCAATGCGATCGATCTCTACTACCCGGTGGTCGAATCGATCCGCTCGGCGCTGCCCATCTGCGACGAGTTCGTCATGGCGGCGGGTGACTCGACCGACGGCACCACCGACGTGCTGCGCGGCATCGCCGACCCGAGGCTCCGCCTCATCGAGACCGTCTGGGACCAGTCGCAGTTCGTGCGCGGTGCCAGCAACGCCGTGCAAACCAACATCGCCCTCGAGGCCTGCACCGGCGATTGGCGCTTCTACCTTCAGGCCGACGAGGTCGTGCACGAGGACGACCTCGGCCCGCTGGTCGAGCGCATGCGCGCCTATGAGGACGATCCGCGCGTCGACGGGCTCCTTTTCGAGTACCTGCACTTCTACGCCGACTACGACCACGTGCAGAACGGCCACTCCTGGTACCGCCGCGAGGTCCGCGTCGTGCGCGGCGGCCGCGGCATCCGCTCCTGGAAGAGCGCCCAGGGCTTCCGGCGCGCCGACGGATCGAAGCTGCGCGTCGTCCCGGCCGGCGCGCGCATCTTCCACTACGGTTGGGTGCGCCCGCCGCGGCGCATGACCGCCAAAGCGCGCGCCCTCGCCGAGGTCCACCTCGGCGCCGCCGGCGCCCGTGCATACGTCCCCGACATCGACCAGGGTTACGACTTCGGCCAACTGCACGGCCGCGTCCCCTTCACCGGCACCCACCCCGCCGTCATGCGCGACCGCATCGCCGCCTGTGACTGGCGCGTCGCGCCGACGTCGACGCAACGCAAGCACGACCGCTTCAGCCAGCGCGCCCTGTCATTCGTGGAGAACCAGGTGCTGGGGTTCCGCCTGGCGGAGCATCGAAACTACGTGCTGATACCGCCGTGAGCCAGTGAGCCAGTGAGCCGGTCCTGAGCTCCGAGCCACTGGCGCACCGGCGCACTGGCGCACCGGCTTACTGGCTCACGCCCTTCTCTTCGCGAACACGTACCCCGTCCGCGACGCCTCGTGGTCCCGCGTCGTCACCGCGAAGCCCTCGGCGGTGAGCCGTTTCACCAGCTCGTCGTGATGATGGTCGGTGATCCAGTCGTGGTACTCGAGGGCGATCCGGTGGATGCGGGCGTAGACGTCGGACGGGACGTTCAGCAGGATCTCGTACTCGGCACCCTCGCAGTCGAGCTTGAGGAAGTCGCAGCGCTGGATGTCCCAGCGGGCGAAGGCGTCGGCCAGGGTGATGCACTCGATGCGCACGGCGTCGCCGGAGGTTCCGAACAGCGAGTGGACGCCGTGCCGTCCCTGCATGTGCAGCTCGCGCGTGCCGGCCTGGCCGGCGATGGCCAGCGGGATGGGCTGGATGGCGTCGCGGCGGTTGCGCTCGGCGTTGCGCTTGAGCAGCGCGAAGCTCTCCGGGAACGGCTCGAACGCGTAGACGCGCGCCGCGCCGTGGTCGGCGGCGACGTGCAACGAGAACATACCGAGGTTGGCGCCGACGTCGATCACGACGGCGCCGCGCGGCAGCGGATCGCTGCGCAGGCGGTAGTCGTCCTTGTAGACGATCTCCTTGTAGAGCGGCACCAGCAGCGCCCCGGGCGCGCTCTCGATCTCGAGGCCGTTGCGCAGCTTGAGCCAGGTCACCTCGTCGCCGCGCAGCGCCGCCGCACCGACCTGCAGCCAGTTGGCGACGCCGCCCGCGTAGCGGACCGTCTTCAGCGCTTCGCCGAGACCGTGCTTGGGCATCCCGGAAAGAAACCACAGATGAACACAGATGAACACAGAACCCCGCCACCCCGCACTCCAGGCAACGCGAAGCCCCACCCCGACCGTGAGGGGTCCATCCGTGGATTCGTTCAGATCCCGTGCGGCGTTCGCACGACGCGCGCCGCGCGGTTCTCATCGTACAGCGCCTTGTTCGCGGCGATGACGGGCGCGTTGCGCCAGGGGCGTGGGTGGTCGAGGTGGTAGACGGGCGCGGTGTAGCGCACCGACACGCCGATCACGCCGGCGAGGAGGAGACGCTGGCCGAAGTCGGCGTCCTCGTAGCCGTAGGTGAAGCGCTCGTCGAAGCCGCCGACGGCGCGCACGTGGCGCGCCCACGTCGACGCGTTCTCGCCGCGCCAGCCGGGCGGCCGCGGCACGTTGCGGTCGAGCGCGTCGCGCAGGCCGGGGATCCAGCTGACGAGAAGGCGGCGCTTCTTCGCGACCCCCAGCCACCAGCGGCCGGGGCGATCGAGCACGCCGCTCCGCACCGCCGGCTCGTCGAGGCGGGCGCTGACGTCCGGCCCCAGCAACACCTTGCCGCCGCTGACATAGCGATCCTCGCTGGCGCGCGCCGCGTGCACCGCGAGGCAGTGGGCCGCCGGCACGCAGTCGCCGTCGAAGAACACCAGATACTCGGCGGTGGCGGCGAGGATCGCCTGGTTGAGGATGCGGCACTTCCGGAAGCCCTCGTCGGCATGCCAGACGTGATGCAGCGGATACGGCAGGCGGCGCGCCCACGCCTCGACCAGCGCCCGCGTCTCGGCGCCGCTGCCGTCGTCGGCGATGAGCACCTCGCCGCGGCGGGCGGGTCTGCCGCTCCAACCCGGCGAGCACCAGGTTGAGCGCGCGCGGGTTGTCGTAGGTCGAGACGATGACGGCGAGCGACGTCATGCGCCGTCGCGCCCGTCGACGGTCGCACGCTGCAGGGCCAGCAACTTGGCGTAGCGCAGCCGCACGTAGTGGGCCGCGAGGTACGCCAGCAGCGAGCCCGCGCCACCCGTCGAGGAAGCCGGCCTTGAGGACGTAGAACTGGAGGAAGCGCCAGGCGGGGTGCAGGATCAGGTCGCTCGACCCCGGCGCGCCGCCCGCGCGCGTTCAGGCCTTCGGCCATGATCGTGGTGTACCGGTCGATGGTCTGCAGGTGCTCGCTGATCGAGCGATAGGGTACGTGCAGCAGGTCGGCCGTCAGCGCGGCCGGTGGACCGTCGAGGACGACGCGTTCGTGCAGATCGTACGTCGCCTTCGCCTCGAAGCGGCCGCGGCGGCGGTCGAACAAGCGCACCGAGCGGTCGGGATACCAGGTGCCGTGGCGGATCCACTGCCCGAGGTACTGGCTGCAGCGCGGCAGGGAGTAGCCGGCGACGCCCGCGAAGCCGCCGGCGCGCAGGGCGGCGATCTCGGCGCGCAGCGGCTCGGAGACCCGCTCGTCGGCGTCGATGACGAGCACCCATTCGTGCGCCGCGGCGCGCACGGCGAACTCCTTCTGCGCCGCGTACCCCGGCCAGTCGCGCTCGATGACACGCGCGCCCAGCGCCGCGGCGCGCTCGCGGGTGTCGTCGGTCGAGTGCGAGTCGACCACCACCACTTCGTCGCACCACGCCAGCGAGCGCAGGCACTCCTCGATGCGGTCGGCCTCGTTGAGGGTGATGACGCAGGCGCTGATCGCCGGGTGATCGCTCATCGTCGCTGGCGGCACGCGTGCGACGCCGCTTTCATCGGCCATCCAGCACGTCCCGATAGAGGCGCTCATACGCCTCGACCATCTGCTCCGCCAGGAACCCCTCGGCGACCCGCCCCGGCCCGGCGGCGCCGAGCGCGGCGCGCAGGGCGGGCTCGCGCAGCAGGCGCTCCAGCGCCGCGCCGAGCGCGACCGCGTCGCCGGGTGGGACGAGGAGGCCCGTGCGCCCGTCGACGACGGCCGCGGCGAGCCCGCCGACATCGCTCGCCACCACCGCCCGGCCGGCCGCCATCGCCTCCAGCGCGGCGACGCCGAGCCCTTCGGCCCGCGACGGCAGGACGAAGACGTCCGCGGCCGCGAACAGATCGCCGACGTCGTCGCGCTGTCCGAGCCACTCCACCTGCCCGGCCAGGCCGGCGCGCTCCGCCTGCGCCGCGAGCGCGGCGCGCTCCGGCCCGTCACCGGCCACCCACAGGCGCGGGCGCAGACCGCGCTTGCGCCAGGGCCGCCAGCGCATCGAGCAGCACGTCGAGGCCCTTGCGCCGCACCAGCGCGGCGATGCTGAGCAGCACGACTTCGTCCGGACGAACGCCCTGCGCGCCGCGCAACGCGCCGGCGGCGAGCCGCGGCTGGACGCGCCGTGGATCGACGGCGCTGGGAATGAGCACGATGCGCTCGCGCGGCACGCCACCGGCGACCAACTGCGCGACGATGCCCGGCGCGATGGCGGCGGTGCGCCGGCTGCACCGCTCGTAGATCAGCCGCGTGCGCCATCCCGGGCGCACCGGTCGATCCATGCGCCGAGTGACGACCGCCGGCAGGCCGGCGCGCCGCGCCGCCAGCCCGCCGAGCCAGGCGGCGCGACCGGTGTGCAGATGGACGAGGTCGGCGTCGCCCAGGGCGCCACTCAGGCGCCAGACGGCGAGGAGGTCGAGGTCGCCGCGCATCGGCACGGCGACCGTGTCGATCCCGCGCCGCGCCGCCTCGGCCGCCGCCGCGCTCGCCGGCGGACACACCAGCACGTTGCGATGCCCGCGCTGCGCCAGCCCCTCCATCAGCAGGAAGACCTGCACCTCGCCGCCCGAGAAGCCCCGCTCGGCGTCGACATGGGCGATGGTGAGGGAAGAAGAATTCTTCACCACGGAGACACGGAGGCACGGAGTCCGGAAGGGGGCTTCACCAAACGGATCTCTCCGTGTCTCCGTGACTCCGTGGTGAAGGTCTTTTTCTTCATTGATCGAGTGAGGCGTCGGCGAGGATGGCCTGCGTCTCTGGACGTCCGCGGAAGCCGTCGACGTGGCGGCGGTGGCGGAGGATGCGGGCGTTGAACTCGCGGTCATCGGCGGCGAACAGGCGGTTGGCGATGCGGGTCGTGTCGCCCTTGTGGAACACGTAGTAGCCGACGACGCGGTCGGGCAACGGCAGCAGCCGTTCGCCGTGTGCCGCCAGCGCGGTGTTGGCGGCGTGCGTCGCGTCCTCGCTGCCGTCGCTGGCGAACGCGCAGCCGGCGGCGCGGAAGGCGGCGGTGCGATAGAGCGTCAGGCACGAGCGCAGCCAGGGGACGCCGGCAGTGGTGGTGCGGCCGCGCAGGCGGTCGATGAGCGGTGCCGCGCGTTCCGCCAGCCGTGCCGCCCAGCCCGCCTCGTAGGGACGGATCGTCTGGTGGCGCGAGCCGACCGCGGCGTAACCGCGCGCCAGCACGCGCGTGAGCATCGCCAGCCAACCGGCGCGGTGCACGTAGGTGTCGGAGTGCAGGACGGCGAAGAACGGCGTCGCGACCCGTGCCGCGCCCAGGTTGAGCGCCGCCGCCTGCGCCGAGACGCGATCGTTGGCGATGCCGGTCTCGACGCATTCGATCCAGGCGAGCGAGCGCAGGTAGTCGCGCGACGCATCGCGCGAGCCGTTGTCCAGCACCAGGACGCGCGGCACCGGCTGCGTGTGGCGCCGGATCGAACGCAGGCAGAGCCGGATCGCGTCGAGCGTCTGGAAGTGGGGGATGAGGAGGGTGACGTCCATGGTTGTCGATGGTGCCAGTGGCGCCGAGCGGCGGAACGCGAGGTCGGATTAGAGACAAGAGAAGGCAAAAGGCAAAAGGCAAAACGCAGAAGGCAAAGGGGGCCCCTCCTCCCCTTTTTGACTTTTGCCTTTTGATTTTTGCCTTTTGCCTTCTCTTGCTTCTTACTTAGGCGCCCATCTTCCACCGCGCCCGCCATGCCCGACATCGCCCCCCTCTCCCACTCCGTCACGACCGAGCGCGTGCTGGCGCTGCTGGACGGGCTCGACTGGGAACGGGCGCGCGTCTGCGACGTCGGCGCCGGCAACGGGTACTTCTCGCAGGCCCTCGGCGAGCGGCTGCGCGGGCGGGGCATCGACCCGAGCGCGCACCTCGCCGCCTGCGACGTCGTGCCCGAGGAGTTCCGCTACGCGCCGGTGCCCTGCGCGCCGATCGGCCCCGACGGCCGACTGCCGTACGACGACGCCAGCTTCGACGCGGTGGTGAGCATCGAGGTGGTCGAGCACGTCGAGAACCAGTTCGCGTTCCTGCGCGAGGTCGCGCGCATCGCCCGGCCGGGGGCACGCATCGTCGTCACGACGCCGAATACGCTCAACGCCAACTCGCGCCTCCGCAGCCTCGCGCAGGGGTTCCCTCTGCTCTTCGACCCGCTGCCGCTCGCCGACGGGGACGTCCGCCACCTCAGCGGCCACATCCATCCGATCAGTCCGTACTTCCTCGCCGTCGCCGCGCTGCGCGCCGGTCTCGTCGAGCCGCGGTTTCACCCCGACCGCATCAAGACCTCGGCCGTGATCCAGACCGCCCTGCTCGCCCCCGTCTTCTGGATCGGCGCCACCGCCCAGCGCCGCCGCCTGCGCCGCAAATGGCCCGGTGTCTACGAGCAGAACGCCGCCGTGCTCGAGCGCGGTGAACGGCTGGGGAATGCTGACGTGCCGGACGGCGGTGCTGGTGGTGAGGAAGCCGGTGAACGATGACGGATGAACGATGAACGAGCTCTCACGTTCATCCGTCGTCCTTCATCCGTCATCCTTCATCAGACCTTCGAACGTCACCCTTCGTCCCTCACCACCTGGAACGCCTCCACGCACGCCAGCGTGATGATGGCCGATTCGGGATCGAGCTTGCGCATCGATCGGCAGATGCGGTCGAAGGCGGCCTGTCGGTGATGCGGGGTGACGGTGGTGAAGCGGACGCCGTCGAGGTCGATCAGCCACGCCTCGATCCCGGAGGCGGCGCGGCGGATGAGGAAGTTCTGCAGGTTGAGGTCGGGATGGAGCGCGCCGGCATCGTGCAGCCGCCGCACCAGGGCCGCGGCGGCGACGCACGCCGTGCCGCGCTGCGCGGCCGGCGCCTGCTGGAGGAAGCGCCAGAGGTTGGCGGCGCCCCACATCTCGCGCGTGACGAACGCGCCGCGATAGAGGCCGGGCGCCTCCCACCACACCGCGGCGCCGAGCGCCTCGGGGGTCGGAACGCCCGCGGCTGCCACCGCCGCCGCCGCCCGCAGCTCGCCAAACGGACGCGCCGCGAAGCCGAGGTAGCGGCTCTGATTCATCCGGCCGATCAGGCCTCCGCGCCGGTAGGGGCGGAGCACGACGCCGAGATCGGGCCGCAGCAGAAACGCGCCGACGCCGCCGCGCCCGCCGGGCAGCGTGCGCGCCGGCGGTAGGTCGTCGCAGGCCCAGCGCCGCAGCAGATCGCCCACTTCGGGCGCGCCGTCGCGCACCATGAGACGCAGCCGCCCGGCGGGGATGAAGGCGAAGCCGTCGGGCGTGCGCATGCGGCCCTCAGCAGCCGCCAAGGACGCCAAGTCCGCCAAGAGGTCTCCTTGGCGACTTCGGCGTCCTTGGCGGCTTGCCGGATCAGCTCGGCAGCGGCAGCGCCTCGTCGATGAGCATGACCGGGATGTCATCCTTGATCGGGTAGAGCAGCTTGCAGTTGCCGCAGGTCAGGCCGTCGTGGGCCGCGGTCAGCTGCAGTGGCCCCTTACATTTCGGGCAGGCCAGAACCTCGAGCATGTCTTCAATGATCGCCATGGGGAGTCTCCTTCGCGGGCTGCACAGGCAGGCCCACTCGCGCCGCGATGTCATCGAGCAGCGCCGCGCCGAATTCCACGCGCGGCGCGATCCGTAGCGCAACCAGCTTCCCGGTTGCAAAGGGGAAGGCCTCGAGCTTCACCAGGTCCTTCTCGGTGGTGACGATAAGGTCGACGTCGTGCCCGCGGCGCGCGATGCGCTGCCACTGCTCGGCCGTATAGTGATGATGGTCCGGATACTCGAACACCTCGTCGATGGTCGCATCCCAGCGGTGCAACAAGGCGTAAAAGGGCTCCGGTCGGGCGATGCCGGTGACGGCGATGACCCGCCGGCCGGCGAGGCGGCCCATCGAATGCGCATGCCAGGTGCCGCGCGACCGACTCGACCACCGCCGCCGCCTCGAGATGGGCGCGGTACTGCGCGACGTGCAGGCCGCTCGGCGGATCGACCGGATCGTCCTCGTCGCGCCCCATGAGGAGCACCGCGTCGCGCGCGCGACACCGCGGCGGGCGGCTCGCGAAACGGGCCGGCCGGCAGCAGGGGACCGCGCCGGCCGTCGAGCAACACGAGGTCGAACTCGCGGGCGATGGCGCGATGCTGAAAGCCGTCGTCGAGCACCACGACGTCGCAGCCCAGCGTGGCGGCCATCGTCGCGCCCTCGAGACGGCGCGGCGACACGATCACCGGGCCCGCGAAACTCTTGGCGAGCATCACCGGCTCGTCGCCGGCGACGGCGGGACCGACGTCGGGACCGCTGCCGTTCGACACCACCGTCGCGCCGCGCGCGGTGCCGCCGTAGCCACGCGACACGATGGCGGGCCGCGCGCCGCGCGCGCGCAGCCCCTCGGCCACCCACAGCGTCACGGGCGTCTTGCCGGTGCCACCGACGGCAAGGTTGCCGATGCTCACGACCGGCACCGGAGCGCGCCGCGTGCGCAGCAGGCCGAGTCGATACCCGGCGCCGCGCAACGCGACCCCGGCGCCGAACGCGGCGCTGAACGGGCGCAGCGCCAGCGACTCGACGCGGCCGCGCAGGCTGCGGCGCGGCCACACGGCCTCGCGCAAATGCGCTTCCAGGCTCACGCGGTCCCCAAGAGCGGTGCCAGAAGCTCCCACGTGCGCTCCAACGATTCAGCGCGCGCCAGCGCCACGAGGCGCGCGCGCCCGCCCGCCGCCTCGGCGGCCTCACGGCGCGCCAGCAGCCCGTCCCAGTACGTCGCCAATTCGCCCGGCGTCCGCACCCTCTCGGCGGCGCCCGCCGCGCACAGCGCGTCGGCGGCGGCGGCGACGTTCTCGGTATGCGGCCCGAATGCCACGGCACGCCCGTACGCCGCCGGCTCGAGCACGTTGTGGCCGCCGAGCGGCGCGACACTGCCGCCGACGAACACGGTCCAGGCGGCGCCGAAGAAGCGCGTCAGCTCGCCGAGGGTGTCGAGCAGAACCACGTCGACGTCGGGCGCAATCGCGTCACCGGCGGTGCTGCGGCGCACCCAGCGCAGGCGGGCGGCGTCGAGCATCGCCGCCGCCTCGTCGAAACGCTCCGGCCGGCGCGGCGCGAGCAGCAGCAGCGCATCTCGGTAGACGCGGCGGATCGGTGCGAACGCCTGGAGGACGAACTCCTCCTCGCCCGGTTGCGTGCTGGCCGCGACCACCAGGCGGCGCGTGTCGAGGCCGGCGAGCGGCGGCGGGTCGGCCGCCGGCGGCACGCGTGCCGCCTTCAGCGAGCCGGTGATGTGGACGCGCCCCACCGGCGCGCCGAGGGCGACGACGCGCTCGGCATCGCCGACCGTCTGCATGCCGAAGACCGCGACCTGCGCCAGCACCGCCGGCAGGAGCGGGCCGGCCCAACGGCCAGCGCTCGGCGGTGCGCGCCGACACTCGGCCGCTGACGATGGCGATCGGCGCACCGACGTTGGCCGCCGCGCGGAACAAACCGGGCCAGATCTCGGTCTCGACGACCAACAGGGCACGCGGCCGGACGCGGCGGAAGACGCGATCGACGACGTGCAGCGCGTCGACCGGCAGCAGCGTGGCGACGTCGGCGCGCAGCTCGTCGCGCGCCACGGCGCGGCCGGTGGTGGTCGTCGTCGAGACGACCAGGGGGCGCTGCGGGCAGCGCTCGCGCAGGCGCGTCACCAGGGGCGTGGCCGAAAGCGCTTCGCCGACCGAGGCGCAGTGCAGCCAGATGGGCGGTACGGCCAGCGCCGCGGCGGTCGCCGGCAGGCGGCCGAGGCGCTCCTCGATGCCGTCGCCGAAGCCGCGGCGTCGCAGCCAGGGCCAGGCGGGCACGGCGAGCAGCGCCGCCAGACCACCGACGGCGTCGTAGCCCCAGTACGCCAGGCGGGCGGCCAGCGGCGACGGCGGCAGCGGCGGGCGCAGCGCCGGCAACGGCGGCGGCGAGTGAGCGGTGCGGTCGTTCACGGCGGCGGCGATGCGGGCTGCGGCGGCACCGGAGGCGGCGGGTCGGATGCCAGCGTCGCCATGCCGACGCGGCTCTCGACGGAGCGGGTCACCTCGACGAGGCGGTGTTCGAGCTCGGCGCGCAGCGCCGTCAGCTCCTCCGCGGAGGCGCCGACCGGCACCGTCAGCGGCGCGCCCACGGCGACGACCACGTGCGCGAACGGCAGAGGAATGATCAGGCGATCCCAACTGCGCAACTGCCGCACGCGATCGGCAGCGTAGGCCATCGGATAGATCGGCGCTTCGACCGCCTTGGCCAGGTGGATCACGCCGGGCTTGGCGACGTAGCGCGGACCGCGCGGCCCGTCGGGAATGACCGCGAGGTTGTTGCCGTGCCGAAAGGCGTCGACGAGGCGCAGGAAGCCGCCGACGGCGCCGCGCGTCGCCGAGCCGCGCACGGTGGCCACGCCCCACGCGTTGAGCAAGCCGGTGCCGAGCTCGCCGTCGCGGTGCTGGCTCACCATGATGCAGACCGGCTGGCCGGTGGTGACGATCGGCAGCATCAGCAGCCGGTTGTGCCAGAAGCTCAGCACCACGCGCTCGCCGCGCGCCCAGCGGGCCCGCAGATCCTCGTCGCCGACGTACTGGATGCGCAGCGACGCCTGCAGCAGGCGCAGCAGGGGCCGCAGCAGCACCGGCGCCAGCGCGGCCAGCGCCGCCAGCACCCGACGCCGCAGGGTGAGCGGACCCGCGTCAGTCATGCGCGCTCAGGCGGCCGCGTCCGGAGCCGCGAACTGGAGATCGTGCAGCTTGCGGTAGTCGCCGTTGAGGGCGAGCAGCTCGTCGTGGGTGCCCTGTTCGACGATCTCGCCGCGCACCAGCACGACGATGCGATCGGCGTTGCGCACCGTCGACAGCCGGTGGGCGATGACCAGCGACGTGCGCCCCTGCACCAGATTGTCGAGGGCCTGCTGAACGAGGCGCTCGGACTCGTTGTCGAGCGCGGACGTGGCCTCGTCGAGCACCAGGATGGGCGCGTTCTTGAGCAACGCGCGGGCGATGGCGATACGCTGCCGCTGGCCGCCCGACAGGCGCAGGCCGAGTTCGCCGATCATCGTGTCGTACCCGTGCGGCAGCTCGCCGATGAACTCGTCCGCGTTGGCCGCGCGCGCCGCCGCGACGATCGCCTCCATCGGCTGTTCGATCGAGCCGTAGGCGATGTTGTTGCGCACCGTGTCGTTGAACAGGAACGTGTGCTGCGTGACCAGCGCCATCTGCGCGCGCAGGCTTGTCTGGGTGACGTCGCGGATGTCGACGCCGTCGATCCGGATCGCGCCCGACTCGACGTCGTAGAAGCGCAGCAGCAGGTCGGCGAGCGTGCTCTTGCCGCCGCCGCTCGCTCCGACCAGCGCCACCACCTCGTCCGCGATGGAGCGTCAGATCAACGTCGCGCAGCACCGGCTCGTGGTCGTAGCGGAAGGTGACGTCCTCGAAGGTGATGCGATCGCGCAGCGGCGCCAGCTCGCCGGCGCCGGCGCGGTCGATGACGTCCGGGCGCGTGTCGAGCAGCTCGAACACGCGGTCGGCCGCCGCCAGGCCCTGCTGGATGGTGCCGTTGGCTTTCCCCAGGCCCTTGAACGGGATCGTAGAGCAGCAAGAGCGCGGTGAGGAAGGCGAGGAACGAGCCCTGCGTGCGGCCGCCGACGACGACGCTGTAGCCGCCGTACCAGACGACGCCGGCGATGCCGAAGGCCGCCAGGACTCTCCAGCATCGGCGTGTTGAAGTTGCGGATGCGGGCGACGCGCATCGCGGTGCGCTGCAGGCCGCGGCTCTCGGCGGCGAAGCGCTCCTTCTCGTAGGCCTGCATGTTGAACGCCTTGACCACGCGGTTGCCCTGCACCGTCTCCTGCAGCAGCGCGGTGAGGACGGCCGAGCGTGCCCTGCAGCTTGCGCGCGTGCTTGCGCATGCGCTTGGACAGCGCGCACCAGCGGCAGCACCGAGGCGGGGAAGACGACCATGCCGATCAGCGCGAGCAGCCAGTCCTGGTAGAACGCGACGACCATCAGGACGACGAGCGAGACGCCGTCCTTGAGCACCGAGGCCGACGGTGCCGGTCAGCGAGGTGCCGATCACGTAGACGTCGCTGGTGACGCGCGACAGCAGCGTGCCGGTGGGGTTGCGATGGAAGAAGCCGAGCGAGAGATCCTGGATGTGCGCGTTCAGGTCGTTGCGGAGATCGTTGATGATCTCGTTGCTGACGTACTCGACTGAGGTAACCGCTGCCGAACCCGCACAGGCCGCGGAAGACGAAGACGACGATGATCGCCAGCGGCAGCACCTGCAGGACGGCGCGTTCTTCTCGGTGAAGATGTCGTCGAAGATGAAGCGCACGAGGAACGGCATGGCGCCGGCGGTGGCGCCGAAGAGGATCATGCAGACCATGGCGCCGGCGAAGTACGGCCAGACGTACGGCCGCAGATAGCCGAGCAGGCGGCGGATGAGGCGCGGTCCATCAGTCGTGCCGCGCAGGACCTGAAACCAGCGTCAGTGCCAGGTCGGCGGCGCGCGATGCGGCGCCGGGGACACCGAGCCGGCGATGCGCAGCTCGGCGAGGGCGGCGCCGATCTCGGCGCGGCGGCGCGTGCACATCGCGCACGGCGTCGGCCATCGGCGGCGGGCGTGACCGCGTCCTGGATCAGCTCCGGGAAGCACTTGGCGCGTGGAGGATGATGTTGGGCATGCCGATGAAGGGGACGTCGACCAGGCGGCGGGCGATCCAGAAGGTCAGTGGGGCCAGACGATACACGATCACCATCGGGCAGCCCAAGCAGGGCCGTCTCCAGCGTCGCGGTCCCCGAGGCGACGAGCGCCGCGTCGGCGGCGGCGACGACATTGTAGGTATCATCGTGCGCGACCGGGACGGGAACGGCGGCCGCCTTCCAGCGCGGCCTGCAGGTCGGCCGGCGGCGAGCGACTCGGCGAGCGCCGGCGATCGTCTGCCAGCCGTCCGGCGCGAGGCGCGCGCGCCGCTTCGCACATGGCGCGGAAGAGGCAGGCCGACCTCCTTCTTGCGGCTGCCCGGCAGGAGCGCGAGCAGCGGCCGGTCGGCGGCGAGGCCGTAGCGGGCCCGGGTCTCCTCGCGACTGCGGGTCGCCCGCGACGACGTCGAGCAGCGGGTGGCCGACGAACTCCGCCAGGGGTCGGCCATCGCGGTTGTACACGTCCGGCTCGAAGGGGAAGACGGCAGCCAGCCGGTCGACGCGCTCGGCGATGGTGCGGATCCGCCCCTTGCGCCACGCCCAGACCTGCGGGGCGACGAAGTAGAAGACCGGGATGCCGCGCCGCTTGGCCTGCTTCGCGAGGCGCAGGTTGAACTCCGGATAGTCGATCAGCACCACGAGATCGGGCCGGGCCTCGTCCAGTGTCCGCACCAGCGTGCGATACGCCGCGATCAGCCGCCCGAGCGTGCCGAAGGTCTCGGTGAAGCCCATCGTCGCGACGTGCTCGGTGTCGACGAGCACGCGCATGCCGGCGGCGCGCAGGCGCGGGCCGCCGATGCCGATCACGTCGAGATCCGGCCGGCGCACGCGCAGCTGCCCGACCAGCGCCGCGCCGTGCAGATCGCCGGACGCCTCGCCGGCGACGAGCAGGACGCGCAGGCGTCATGCCGTCTCCAGCGCCGCGCGGATGCGCTCGGCGACCTCCATGGCGCGCACCGCGGTGACGCCGTCGACGAGCGGCGTGGCGCGGCGCGCGGACGGAGTCGACGAAGGCCTCGATCTCGTCGAAGAGCGGATCGGCGTCGCTGAAGTGCTGCTCGCTGACGTCGATCGACGGCAGGCCGCCGTCTTCGCCGGCGAGGCGGCGATAGATGCGGATGATCGCGATCGCCGTAGTCGACCGAGACGTAGGCATCGGCCTGGAAGAAGCGGATCTTGCGCTCGCGCTTCATCGCGACGCGGCTGGCGGTGACGTTGGCGATGATGCCACCGGCGAAGCGCAGCCGGGCGTTGGCGATGTCGACGCGCTCCGACAGCACCGGCACGCCGACCGCCTCGACGCGCTCGAGCGGCGTCGACACGACGCTGAGGATGACGTCGAGGTCGTGGATCATCAGGTCGAGGATGACGTCGACCTCCGTGCCGCGCTCGGTGAACGGCGCCAGGCGATGGCACTCGATGAAGCGCGGCCGGGTGAGCACGCCGGCGAGCGAGCGGATCGCGGGGTTGAAGCGCTCGAGGTGGCCGACCTGCAGGATGCGACCGTGCGTCGGCGGCGAGCGCGACCAGGGCGCGGCCCTCGTCGAGCGTGGCGGTGATCGGCTTCTCGACCAGCACGTCGACGCCGTGCGCGAGCAGCGCCGACGCGACGGCGAAATGCGCCGGCGTCGACACCGCGATGCTGGCACATTCGATGCGGCCGAAGAGCTCCTCGACGCGCGGCGACCGCCGGCGCGCCGACCTTGGCGCCGATGGTGGCGGCGCGGGCGGGATCGGCATCGACGACGCCGACCAGCTCGACGCCGGGCAGGCTGGCGTACTTCTCGGCGTGGAATGCGCCGAGGTACCCGACGCCGACGACCGCGCGCGCGGATGCGTCAGGCGGCATCGGCGCGCACCCCCACGATCAGCAGATCGGCGGCGGCGGCGGCGGCGAGCAGTACGTCGCGCTCGAGCAGCAGCGTGCGGCCAGCCTCGAGCGCCAGCACGGCGATGCCGGCGTCGCGGCAGACCGCGATCGTCGCCGGTCCGACGGCGGGCACGTCGAAGCGCAGATCCTGGCTCGGCTTGCTCACCTTCACCGCCACCGCGCCACCGCGCCCGAGCGCGCCGCCGCGGCGCAGGGCCTCGTCGGTGCCCTCGAGCGCCTCGACGGCGAGCACCATGCGCGACTTCACCACCACCGTCTGGCCGATGTCCCAGGCGCCGACGCCCTTGGCCGCCGCGAGACCGTAGCGGATGTCGCGCCCACTGCGCCGCGTCCGGTTGGCGCGGCGTCAGCGGCCCGTCGGGGGTGAGGATCGACCCGAGGAAGAGGGTCGACTCGACGACGGCGATCCCCTCGCCTTCGAGCTCCTCGGCGACGCCGCGCAGCAGCACGTCGTCGCTCCACTGCGTCAGGCGGGCGAGGAAGCGCTGCGCCGCGCTCGTCCGGCGCGAAATGCTCGAGCAGCGCCGCCTTGCGGATGCCGCCGGCCATCACGGCGCGGCGCACGCCGGCGGCCTGGAAGGTGCGGACGATGGTGTCGAGCTGACCGACCTTGATCCAGGTGCAGGCGTCGACCTCGCCGGCCAGCGCCGGATCCGTCTCGCCCTCGTGCGCCACGGCGACGACGCCGACGCCCTCTTCCCGCGCCGTGCGCGCGAACAGCAGCGGGAAGCTGCCGTTTCCGGCGATGAGACCGATGCGCTCCATGGTGCGACGGGAACGAGATGTGGGGACGAAGGATGAAAGACAAAAGACAAAAGGCAAAAATCAAAAGGCAAAAGGTGGGGCGGGGGCGTTTGCCTTTTGATTTTTGCCTTTTGCCTTGTGCCTTTCACTGGCGACCAGTGCCGCGTCACGTTCGCTCACCGTCGCTCAGCATGGCCAAGCGCTATCAGCTCTCGTCGACGGGCGCATCGGACTTCCGCCGTCGGTCCTCGCGGCAGACCCCACGTTCCGACGCCTCGATGAACGCCACGAAGCGCTCGACCTCGTCGACGCCGGGGATCCTGGTGCGGATGCGGGGCACCGCCTCGACCACGCGCAGGCCCCGATTTGAACATGAGCCGGTAGGCGCGGCGCAGGGCGCCGATCGCGTCGGCGTCGAGACCGCGGCGCTTGAGCCCGAGGACGTTGAGGCCGTGCAGCGTGGCGCGGTCGCCGGTCGCGTTGCAGAACGGCGGCACGTCCTGCGAGACCATCGACCCCGCGCCGATGATCGCCGACTCGCCCAGACGGACGAATTGGTGGATCCCGGAGAGGGCGCCGATCACGACGCTGGATTCGATCGTGACGTGTCCGCCGAGCTGGGTGCCGTTGGCGACGATGTTGCGGTCGCCGAGGAGGCAGTCGTGGGCGACGTGCGCGTAGTTCATCAGCAGGTTGCCGGTGACCGACCCGGGTCACCATGCCGCCGCCCTCGGTTCCCGGCTGCAGGGTGCAGAACTCGCGGATGCGGTTCTCGTCGCCGATGATCAGCTCGCTCGTCCTCGCCGTGGTACTTGAGGTCCTGCGGCACCGCCCCGATCGAGGCGAACTGGAAGACCTCGTTGCGGGCGCCGAGCGTCGTGCGCCCTTCGATCACCACATGCGGGCCGACGCGCGTCCCGACGCCGATCCGCACGCGAGGACCGATGACGGTGTACGCACCGATCGTGACGTCGTCGCCGAGCTCGGCGCCCGCCGCGACGAGCGCCGTCGGGTGGACCTGCGCGCCACTCATCGCGCCTCGCCGCCTATTTCTTCCTCGCGTTGTAGCGGGCGATGATCTGTTCGGTCAGGTCGAGCTCGGGTGCGCCGTACAGCACGCTGCTGCTCGATTGCTCGAGGATGATGCTGTAGCCCTGCTCCTTGCCGAACGCCTCGATCACCACCTGCAGCTCCTTGAGGAGCTCGACGGTCAGCTCGTTGTCCTTCTGCTGCAGTTCGCCCTGCGAGTCCTTGTAGGACCGCTCGAAGTCGCGGAGCTTCTTCTGGTAGTCGCTCTCGAGGTTGCGCGCCTCTTCGGCCTTCATCACCGAGGCCTTCTTCTCGAGCTGCTCCTTCATCGAATCGAGCGCGTCCTTCTTCTTCTTGAGGTCGACCTGCAGGCGGTCCACCTGCACCTTGAAGCGCTCTTTCGCGGACTTGCCCGCCTCGCTCTCGTTGAGCGCGCGCTGGAGGTCGACGTACCCGATTTTGAGATCGGCCCGGGCCCCCGTCGCAAGCGTCGTGGAGAGCAGGACCAGCGCCAGCGCCAGGGTCGTGCGTACGGTCATGGAAGACTCCTTCTCGCCGTTCTTTCTCACGGCGGCGCGCCAAAGGAAAACTGGATGCGCTGGATCTCGTCGCCGCTCTGCGCGTTGAGCGGGAAGCCAGCTTCGATGCGCAGCGGGCCGATCGGCGACAACCACCGGATGCCGCCGCCGACCGAGACCCGCATCTCGCCAAAGTCGATGCCCTGCGAGGCGAGGAACGCGTTACCGGCGTCGCAGAAGAAGACGCCCTTCACCCCGAGCGCCTGCACGATCGGGAAGATGAGCTCGTTGTTGAACACCAGCTGCTGGCTGCCGCCGATGACGTCGCGGCGCAGCAGGCGCCCGCAGGAATTGGGGCCGAACGGACAGTAGGAATCGTCGCCCTTGCCCTGCTCGAACACGTCGACGCGGGGACCCAGCGAGCGCACCTGGAAGCCGCGCAGCGAATTGATGCCGCCGGGGAAGTAGCGCTCGAACAGCGGCAGCTCGGTCTGGTTGCCGTACCCCAAGCCGTAGCCGAAGTTCCAGCCGGTGGCGAAGGTGAGCGGCGCCGAGCTTCGGGATCTGCCAGAGGGGAACGTACCAGCGTGCCCGCGACTGGGCGTTGATGAAATCGCTGTCGCCGCCGAGGCCGGCGATCTCGATGGAGAAATCTTGGAACGAACCGGAGGTCGGATCGAGCAGGTTGTTGCGGGTGTCGCGGAAGACGCGCGGAATGATCGAGCTGGTGAGACTCGTCCCGGCCGCGGCGCGCAGCACCGTGGCGGCGCTGCGGGCGACGTCGGAGATCTCCGCGTTCTCGAGCCGGTACTCGACGCCGAGGCGCGTATCGAGCAGCGACAACTCGCCGAGCGGGCCGAGGTGGATCGACGTCGAGGCCGAGGGCGGAGAACGGATACAGCGTGCGGATGCCGCCGCCGGTGCCGCCGCGCGTGAACTCGTCGAACTGCAGCTGCCAGTTGAAGGCGTCGACGCCGACCGTCAGCGGCGTGTCGAGGAAATACGGCTCGGTGAAGCTGAGGCTGATGTTGCGGCGGATCGAGCCGAAGTCGGCGTTGAGCACGACCGCCTGGCCGCGGCCGAAGAGGTTCGACTCGGACAGGCGGACGTTGAACAGGAACGACTCACCCGAGCTGATGCCGGCGCCGGCGGAGAAGGCGCCGGTGTTGCCCTCGCGCACGTCGACGATCATGTCGAGCTTGTCCTCGGTGTCGGCCTTGCGGGTGGTGATGTTCACGTCCTCGAAGAAGCCGAGGCGGCGCAGGCGGTCCTGGCTGCGGCGCAGGTGCGGTGCCGGAGAACGGCTGCTGCTCCTCCAACTCGAGCTCGCGCCGGATCACCTTGTCGCGCGTCTTGGTGTTGCCGCTGATCTCGATGCGGTCGATGCTCACCGCCGGACCGCGGGTGACGGTGTACGTGACGTTCGACGCGCTTGTCCGCCTGGTCGATGTCGGTCGTCCGGCGTGACGTTGACGAACGCGTAGCCTTGTCGCCGTACGCCTGCGGTGAGCGCGGTTGATGTCCTTGCGCAGGAGGCTCGGCTTGAAGATCTCGCCCTCCTGGGCCTCGAACTTCGCCCTGCTGCGCTTCCTCGATCTCGGGCAGCGTCTCGCCCGCGGTGCCGATCGTTGCCGAAGTGGTACTGCTCGCCCTCGTCGATCTTGATGGTGACCGTCAGGCCGTCTTCCTGCGCGCTCGATCTTGGGCTCGTCGACGCGCACGTCGATGAAGCCGTTCTCGTAGTAGTAGGCCGTCAGGCGCTCGGTGTCGGTCTTGAGCACCTCGCGATCGAGATTGCCGGCGCCGGTGATCGAAGCGAGAGGATCCACGCGCTCGCCCGTCTGCATGATGCGCTTCAGCTCGCTGTCGGTGAACTGCTTGTTGCCCTCGAACTCGATGTGCTGGATGCGGATCGGGCTCGCGCTCGTCGATCGAGGAAGGTGACGTCGACCTCGTTCTCGCCGACCGGCGTCGGTCTCGTAGCGGATGTCGGCGTCGAGATAGCCCTTCTTCTCGTAGGCGCTCTTCGCCTCCTCGATGCCCTGTGCGCGCCTTCTCCGGATCGAGGATGGTCGTCGGGCGCACACGCAGCATGCCCTCCAGCTCCTCGGTGTCGATCTTCTTGTTGCCCTCGATGTGGACCTGGCGGATGAAGGGCCGCTCGTGCACGTCGTAGGTGAGGACCCACGACGCCGCTGCTGGCGATCGATGGTCGCGCGGACGTCGTCGAAGAAGCCCATCTTGTAGATGGCGCGGATGTCGTCGTCGACGGACTGCGTCGCTCGTAGGTCGCGCCGGGCTCCGCTCCTTCAGCTTGATGCGGATGGCCTCGTCCTCGACGCGCTGATTGCCGGCGATCTCGACGCGCTCGATCCGCACCCCTTCAACGGGCGCGGTATCCGTCTCCTGGGCGCTGCGCAGGACGGCAGGAGCGCGAGCCCCACAACCGCTCAGAGCGATGAACAGCGCTCGCACGCCTCGGCACTTTCTGTCTGGCAAAACGGGCGAGACGTACCAGACGCGTCTGAGTCGCAGTAAACCCGCGCCAGAGCGCGCGCGAACTCACTCGAGGCGCCCGCGGGTCATGCGCAGGGTGCGGTCGGCGAGCGCCGCGAGCTGCTCGATTGTGCGTGACGATGACCAGGGTGATGCCGCGGTCCCGTTTGAGGGCCAGGAGCAGCTGATGGACCTCGTCGGCGGTGACCGGATCGAGGTTGCCGGTCGGCTCGTCGGCGAGGACGGCGCGCGGCGAGAGCACGATGGCCCGCGCCACGGCGACGCGCTGCTGCTCGCCGCCGGACAGCTCGCCCGGCTTGTGCTCCAGGCGCTCGGCCAGCCCGACCTGGGTCAGCACGGCGCGGGCGCGGCGCCGCGGCGTCGTCCCAGGACAGGCCGCTGATCAGGCCCGGCATCATGGTGTTCTCGAGCGCGGTGAAGTCCGGCAGCAGATGGTGGAACTGGAAGATGAAGCCGATCTCGCGATTGCGCAACGCCGCCAGCTCGGCCTCGCCGAGCTGGCCGAGCGAGACGCCGGCGAAGTCCACCTCGCCCGCGCGAGGGCGTATCGAGCGCGCCGAGGAGGTGCAGCAGCGTGCTCTTGCCGACGCCGGACTGGCCGACGATGACCACGGCCTCGCCGGCGGCGACGTCGAGATCGAGATCGCGTCAGCACCTCGACCGGCTTGTCGCCGCCGTACGTGCTTGCACAGCCCGCGCGCCCGGATCAGCGGGCCGTCAGTCATAGCGAATGGCCTCGACCGGTGCGAGGCGGGACGCCTGCCGCGCGGGATAGAGGGTGGCGAGCAGGCAGATGACCAGCGACACCGCCGATGACCAGCGCGAAGTACTCGGGATAGATCTTCACCGGCAGCGTCGGCGTGTAGAACACCCCGGGCGGCAGCGGGATGATGTAGCGGCGCAGCAGCAGGCAGAGGAGCAGGCCGAGCACGGCTGCCGACCGCGGTGCCGACGCCGCCGATGATCAGGCCCTTCGTGATGAAGATCTGCGGCGATGCCGGCGCCGCGTGGCCCCCATCGACTTGAGCACGGCGATGTCGCGGCGCTTCTCCATCACCACCATCACCAGCGTGGCGACGATGTTGAACGCGGCGACGAGCACGATGAGCAGCAGGACGAGGAAGTACACGGACTTCTCGAGCGGATGGCAGCGAACAGGTTGTGGTTCAGGTCGCGCCAGGACTGCACCTGGTACGGGAAGTCGAGCTGCGCCGGCGATGCGCGCGCTTGACGGCATCGGCGTGAGTCGAGGTCGGCGGTGCGCATCTCGATGCCGCTGACCGCCGTCGCCGAGGCCGAAGAAGCGCTGCGCGTCGGGCATGCCGACGAAGGCGAGCGCGCTGTCGTACTCGAGCATGCCGGCCTCGAAGAGCCCGACGACGGCGAAGCGGCGCACTTTCGGCACCATGCCGACGACGGTGGGCACGCCGGCGGGCGAGACGACGCTGATCGGCTCGCCGACGGCCGACGCCGAGCTGCCGCGCCAGCTCGGTACCGAGGATGATGCCGGGCAGCTCGACGCGTCGCGCCGCTGGCGTCGCGCTGCACCGCGTGGCGGGTCGCGAGGTCTTCGATCCGGCCGCCGCGCACGTGGCGGCTGAAGTCGATCGACGCCGCCCGGCGTCGGGGCGCACGCCGCGCAGCATGCACGCCGGCGACGTCGGTGCCGCTCGCCAGCATCGCCTGCCCCTGCACGAAGGCGTCCGCCGCCGCGACGCCCGGCACGGCGCGCAGGCGGGTCTCCTCGGCGGGATCGCACCGGCATGGACGCCCCGTAGTCCGAGACCACGACGTGCGGCGTGAAGCCGAGGATGCGGTCGCGCAGGTCCTCCTCGAAGCCGGTCATCACCGCGAGCACGACGTTGAGCGTCAAGACGCCCGACCGCCACGCCGCCGGTGCGATGGCGGTGATCAGCGAGAGGAAGCCCTCGCTGCGCTTGGCGCGCAGGTAGCGCAGGCCGATGAAGAAGGGGTACGCGCATCGCGGACGCGACCGGGAGCGGCGGCGCGTCAGCGGCGCTCGGGCCGCATGTGCGGGAAGAGGATCACGTCGCGGATCGAGGCCGAGTCGGTGAGCAGCATCACCAGCCGGTCGATGCCGATGCCCTCGCCGGCCGCCGGCGGCATGCCGTGCTCGAGGGCGCGCAGGAAGTCCTCGTCCATCTCGTGCGCCTCGTCGTCGCCGGCCGCCTTCTGGGCGAGCTGCGCCTCGAGGCGGCCGCGCTGATCGTCGGGATCGTTGAGCTCGGAGAAGGCGTTCGCCATCTCCTGGCCGGCGATGAACAGCTCGAAGCGGTCGACGAACGCGGGCGCGCGCTCGTTGCGGCGCGCGAGAGGCGAGACGGCGACGGGATACTCGTACACGAAGGTCGGCTGAATCAGCTCGGGCTCGGCGAGGTGCTCGAAGAGATCGAGCAGCAGATAGCCCGGCGCCGAGGCGGCGCCGTAGTGCTGCTCGTAGTTCTTGCGGAACGGGCCGCCGATGGCATCGGCCGCCGTGCGCAGCGCGCCGACGTCGAGCGCCCGCACCGCGTCGGGCGGCAGCTGGCAGCGCGTCGGCGACGAACTCGGGGATCGAGACGCGCCGCCACGGCGGGGTCAGGTCGATGTCGTGGCCGAGGTAGGGCACGCGCCGCGTGCCGGCGACGGCGTCGGCGAGCGCACGACGAACAGCTCTTCGGTGAGCCCCATCAGATCCTCGTAGGTCGCGTACGCCTGATAGAACTCGAGCATGGTGAACTCGGGGTTGTGGCGCGTCGAGACGCCCTCGTTGCGGAAGACGCGGTTGAGCTCGAAGACGCGATCGAAGCCGCCCACCAGCAGGCGCTTCAGATACAGCTCGGGGGCGATGCGCAGGAAGAGATCCATGTCGAGCGCGTTGTGATGGGTGACGAACGGCTCGCGCCGCGGCGCCGCCGGGAATCGGCTGCATCATCGGCGTCTCCACCTCGACGTAGCCGCGCGCGGCGAAGAACGTCGCGCAGGAACTGAATGATCTCGGCGCGGCGCCGGAACGTGGCGCGCACCTCGTCGTTGGCGATCAGGTCCACGTAGCGCTGCCGGTAGCGCGCCTCGACGTCGGTGAGTCCGTGCCACTTCTCGGGCAGCGGCCGCAGCGCCTTGGCGAGGACGCGGAAGGTCGTGCGCGGCGATCGTCAGCTCGCTCGTCTTGGTGCGAAACGGCGCGCCGACGACGCCGACGAAATCGCCGACATCGGCGAGCTTGAACGTCGCGAACGCCTCCTCGCCCAGCGCATCGCGCTTGACGTGGACCTGGAGGCGCCCGTCACGGTCGTGCAGCTGCAGAAACGACGCCTTGCCGAAGTCGCGCTTGGCGACGATGCGCCCGGCGATCGCGATCGCGGCGGGCGTGGCCGCCAGCTGCTCGGGCGTCTGCTCGCCGTAGGCGCCGGGCGACCTCGGCGGTGGTGTGGGTGGGGGCGAAGTCGTTCGGGTAGGGGTTCACCCCGGCCGCGCGCAGCGCGTCGAGCTTGCCACGACGGGTGGCGATCTGATCAGACGCGTCGGACTCCACGGCAGCGTTGCTATGGGTGGCCGGTGGCGGAGTCAAGCTGCGCCCGACGCACCGCGCGGCGCTTGCGACGACCCGCCTGGCGGGTCGCGCTCCCGAGCGCCTGTCTCCAGAAAAACGCGCGCGGCAACGGGTTTCAGGCGCCAAAGAGCGCCCCGGCAGCGCTCCCCGGATCGCCAAGGCATGTCAGGAGAGAAGGGATCGACCGCGCCCTCCCCTTGTCTCGCGGTACCGGGCCTCCTATCCTCGCGGGCCCATGCTCATCACCGTGCTCCCTCAGCGCAAAGAGGTGGAGATCGCCGGTCGTCGGCGCGCCGCCGACGTGTTGCGCGAGCTCGGGTTTCTCCCCGGCACGGCGATGGTCATCCGCGGCGACGAGCTGATCCCCGAGGGCGAGATGCTCGAGGCCGACGACGTCGTCGAGGTGCGCTCGGTGATCTCCGGAGGCGCGGCATGAAGTGCACGCGCTGCAAGGAGCCGGCGCAGGTGCAGCTGCGCGCACACAACACCAACTTCTGTCGCGACTGCTTCTTCTTCTTCTTCCAGCGGCAGGTCGAACGGGCGGTCGAGAAGGAGCACATGTTCACCCGCGACGAGCCGGTGCTGGTGGCGGTCTCGGGCGGCAAGGACAGCCTCGCGCTCTGGGAGGTGCTCCACGGTCTCGGCTATCCAGACCACCGGCCTGCATCTCTCGCTCGGCATCGGCACCTACTCCGACGTCTCCACCGAGAAGACCGCGGCATTCGCGGCCGCGCACGGCCTGCCGTTGATCACGGTCAAGCTCGCCGAAGCGGGCATGGCGGTACCGGAGGTCGCAGGACTGACGCGGCGTCCGGCGTGCTCGGCGTGTGGCACGATGAAGCGCCACTACTTCGACCAGCTCGCCGTCGATCGCGGTTTCCCGGTGGTTGCCACCGGACACAACCTCGACGACGAGGCGGCGCGGCTGCTCGGCAACGTCCTGCACTGGCAGATGCCGCATCTCGCGCGGCAGCGAGCCGGTGCTGCGAGTCGACGCACGCGCGCTTCGTGCGCAAGGTGAAGCCGCTGTTCCGCGTGCAGCGAGTACGAGAGCCGCGGTCTACGCCTTCCTGCGGCGGCATCGACTACGTCGTCGACGAGTGCCCAAACGCGGTCGGCGCCACGCAGCTCGTGTACAAGGACATGCTCAACCGCCTCGAAGCCGCCAGCCCCGGCAGCAAGCTCACCTTCGTGCAGGACTTTCTGTCACGCGCCCAGCCCGGTCGCTGCCGGCCAACGCCGACGGGCCGCCGTCGACCTGCGTGCAGCTGCGGCATGCCCGCGTTCGGCGAGGTCTGTGGGTTCTGCCGCCTGGTGCGCGAGGCGGAAACGAAACGCGACCGGCGCGCCGCCGCCGGCGCGGCCTGAGCGGACGAGATCTCGTGGCCGACGGCGACGACTTGGCGCGCGCCGCGGCGCCGGCAGCGGAACGCGATCCGACGGAACGCGACCCGGAGGGGCGCGCCCTGCTCCGCGCCGGCGAGTCGGTGCTCTTCATCGACCGCAAGGAGCGCGAGTACCTGAAGACGCTGCGCGCCGGCGGCCGCGTCTCCCTGCGCGGCGGGTTCGTCCCCGCCGACGAGCTGATCGGCACGCCCGAGGGCCGGATGGTCGCGCATCGCCGAAGGGGCGAAGACTTCCTCATGCTGCGGCCGACGTTCGCGCAGCTGATTCCCAATCTGCCGCGCCGCGCCCAGGTGATCTACCCAAAGGACATCGGCCCGATCCTCCTGTGGGGCGACATCGGCCCCGGGATGCGCGTGCTGGAGGCCGGCACCGGCCCCGGTGCGCTGACCATGGCGCTGCTGCGTGCGGTGGGACCGACCGGCACGCTCACCTCGTGCGAGATCCGCCCCGAGTTCATCGAGATGGCGCGCACCAACGTGGCGCAGTTTCACGGCGACGCGCCGCAGTGGACGGTGGTCCACGCCGACGTCCGCGACGGTATGCCGCGGCGCGGGCTCGACCGCATCGTCCTCGACCTGCCGGAGCCGTGGACGGTGCTGGCCGCCGCCGCCGAGGCGTTGCGGCCCGGCGGCGTGCTGGTCATCTACCTGCCAACCGTCCTGCAGGTGAAGCAGGTCGCGGATCAGGCCCCCGCGGCCGGCTTCGTCGCGGTGGAGGTCATGGAGACGCTGTTGCGGCCCTGGTACTCGCGCGGGCTCAGCATCCGCCCCGAGCACCGCATGGTGGCGCATACGGGTTTCATCACGGTCTGTCGTCGTTGTGATTAGATTGACTGCCGCGAAAGACGCTGTAGTAGCTGACGAGTTCACCTGCCACATAGCGCATGACGAAGGACGCCATCCGCCACAAAGTGTGGACCCGGGTGACCGCCGCGGGCGTGGTGCGGTTTCCGGGCGCCTACGGTCGCGTCCCGAACTTCATCGGCGCCGAGCGCGCCGCCAAGCTGCTCAGCCAGCTGACGATCTGGAAACGCGCCAAGGCGATCAAGGTGGATCTGGCGGCGCCGCAGCTCGCGCTCCGTCGCGCCGCCCTCGCCGACGGCAAGATCCTCTACATCGCGGTGCCAGGGCTGCGCAGCGAGCGCTGCTTCCTCGAAGTGGATCCGGCACGGCTGAACGCCAACGCCTGGCGCGCCGCCAGCCTGCGCGGCGCCCTGCCTACGGCCGGCCGGTCGCGCCACACGAGATCCATTCAATCGACCTGGTGCTGGTGGGCTCCGTGGCGGTGTCGCGCCAGGGCGCGCGCGTCGGTCGCGGTTCGGGCAGCGCGGATCTCGAGTACGCGCTGTTGCGGCGCGCCGGCAAGGTCCGCGAGTACACGCCGATCGTCACGACGGTGCATCCGCTGCAGTTGGTGGACGATCGGATCGCGATGCGCGCCCACGATATCCCCGTCGATTTCCTGATCACCCCGGACCAGGTGGTCGCGGCGCCGAGCCTCTATCCACGCCCGCGCGGGATCCTGTGGGACCTGCTACCGGACGAGCGCATCCGTGCGATCCCGGCGCTGCGCAAGGGCCGCCGCGAGGGACGCGGCACGCTCACCCCCGGGCAGGTCTGATCCGCCGCGGGCCCGAGGGCCCGTGTTGCCTGCCCCCCGACGGTTCGATACCGTCTGGCATTTCGCTTATTCCGTCGTGAGGGATTTCTGATGTCGCAACCGGAACAGAAGAAGGAAGGCAGCGCACTGTCGGCCATCATCGGCTGGGGTGGGCTGGCCGTGTTCGCGTTGGGGTTCGCGTGGATCGTCATCGGGCAGCTGCGCGCCAGCGAGGAATGGTCGGACCGCGGCAAGGAGGCGATCGACCTCGTCAAGCAGTACCAGCCGGACGGCAAGCCCGAGACGATGGAAGATCTGCTGAAAGGCTACTCCCTGGCCGTGAAGGAAAAGGGCGGCTACGTTGGCGAGTTCAGCTGGAGCTCCGTCCAGAAGGACGGCCCGGAATACGAGGTCACTCTGCTGTTCAAGGAGCAAGGCCGTTCGAAGACGGCGCTGTATCGCGTCGACCTCGAGCACAAGGACGTACGACCGCAAGGCGACGCGGCGAGTCTGCCGCAGCGCGCCCGCGACGGCACGTTCGACAGCTAGGCCGCGCGTCGGTCAGCGCGAGCGCTGTTGGAACTGCGCGACGCGCCGGCGAAAACCGATGGCGCGCTGCGCGTACTCGTCCACGAGCTCTTCCGGACACGCGTAGATGAAGGCGCGGGTGGCGATCACGATGAGGATGATGTCCTCGATGCGACCCGACAGCCGCGTGTCCGGCAGCAGGTCGCCACGCACGGCGCCGTAGACCAGCGTGCCGAGCAGGATCACCTTCGGCGCCAGGCTAACCCCGCGCGAGAACAGCAACCGCCCGTAGACGTACAACATCAGCGGCACATAGCCGATCAGCGCGCGCAGGCCGTCGAGGCGGAACGCGTTCAGTAATCCACTGTCGGCCAACGCCGCGATCACGGCGACCGCGATCGAGAAGGCGCCGCGGCGCAGCCAGTCGCCCCACCAGAACGCCGCCCGGGAGAACATCCACTGCACGGTGTTCCAGGAGCGGCGCACGCCGCGGATGACGTCTTTGACGACGCCGCTGATCTGCCCGTCGACCGAGTCGCCCCCCACCAGCATCGCGGCGCCGGCTTCGAACTCCAGGACGTCCTCAATGCCCGACGGCAGCGCGTCAACGGCCGGAGCGGCCAGGCCGACCAGGGCTACGATCAGCATTCCCATCAAGGGTCCGGAACCGACGCGACACAGCATACGGTCAGAATGCGTGATCGAGTCGAAGCAAGTCAATTGCGTGTATCTGTAGGGCCCGGCGGCATCCAACCGTCGCCTGCGGACGCTATGCGCTCGTGCCGAACGGCATCGGGGTGACGGCAACATGCCGTGCCAGGTGCTGAACCGACGCAGGAAACCTGTGGCATATCGCTTGCTGATGTCCAGGCCAAGCCGCCGCGGGATGTGTCGGGCGGGGTTCGGAGGCTTGGGAGGTCATGGACGACAACATGAGCGATTTCATCCGCCATCTACGCCGACAGCTCGGAATGACCCAGGAGGAGTTCGCCCATTCACTCGGCATCACCGTCGGCACGGTGAACCGATGGGAGAACGGCCGCTTCCGACCCAGTAAGCTCGCGCGCGCCACGATTCTCGAGTTCGCCAGGCGCCACGGTGTCGCCGTGCAGGCCGATCAGGACGGCGGCGACATCCCATCGGACGGCAACAAGCCGATCCACTGACCGCGCCCTCCGCTGGGGCCAGCCGCCGGCCCCTACTCAGGGAATCACGCGGACGGCGATGCAGCTCGGCTGCCCCGGCTGCCCCAGAACGTCGCGCACGCGCGCGCACACGATGGTGTCGCCGACCGCAAACGCGAGCTCGGCGCCAACGCCAGGACTGGTGCAGAACTGCACCGTCGAGGCGGCGTTCGTGAATCCGTAGTTGCCGAAGCTGTCCCGTGTACATGCCAGCATGGTGCTGCTGCGGCCGTCGAAGCGGCATCCGAGATCGTTGATGGCGTTGGCGATGGCCTGCGTTCCGCCGAACGCCCGCGGAACGGTCGCCGGCACCCCGCCAATCGGCGGCGCCGGCCCATCGTCGCAGACCGCCGGACTGCCGTTGCCCAGCGGGCGATTCACGACAACCTGGAGATCGGGGAGCACGTTGGGATCGTTCATCGCGTAGTTGAAGGTTGACGTGCCGAGCTGCCGGCCGCTGATGCCGGGCTTGGCCTCGAGGTAGATGATGAACCCGCTCGGCGGCCGCACGAACGTCGGGTAGCCGTCGTCCTGCGGGCCGATCGAGGCCACCGGCAGGCCGTCAGCGCGGGCGACGCCGAACGCAATGACGTCTCCGCCGATGATGCGCGGCGTGGATGTCGGCGTCCGCGAGCCGGTTGCGGTGCGCGTCGGCGTGCGGGTGACCGTCTGCGTCGGCGTGCGGGTGCCCGTCGTGGTCGGCGTCCCGGTCCGCGTCGGCGTCGCGCTGCGGGTGGCGCTGGAAGACGGCACCGAGGTGAGCGTCGGCGACACGGTCGACGTGGGCGGAGCGGTCAGCGTGCGGGTCGCGGTGTTCGGCGGCGTCACCGTCCGCGTCGGCGAGCGAGTGATCGTAAACGACGCCGTGGCGGTGTTCACCGGCGTGGGCGATGGGGTGAGCGTCCACGTTGCCGTCGGGGTCCCAGGTGCAGGGGTGAAGGTGCGCGACGGGGTCGGGGTCAGGGTCGGCGTCAGCGTGCGGGGCGCGGTCGCCGTCCGTGACGCGGTGGCGGATCGGGTTGGGGTGGCCGGCGCCGACGGCGTGGCGCTTTCCCGAGGCGTGACCGTGGGCGTCGCGCTCCGCGTCGGGGTTGCCGACCGAGTCGGGCTCGCGGTGCGGGTCCCCGTCCCGGTCCCGGTCGCACTGCGCGTGGCGGTCGCGGTCCGTGTCGCGGACAGGGTGCGCGTCGCCGTGCTGGTGCGCGTCTCGGTGGCGGGACGCGTGCCGGTAATGGTGCGCGTCGGCGTGCCCGTCGGCGTCGCGGTGCCAGTGCGCGTCGGCGTCGCCACGGGTGTCGCCGGCGTAACGGTGCGAGTCGGGGAGACCGTCCGCGACGGCGAGACCGTCCGCGACGGCGTGGGGGTTCGTGTCGGCGAGGTGGTCCGTGTCGCCACGGGCCCAGTCGAGGTCGGGCTCGTCGTGCGCGTCGGAGTCGTTGTGACCGCCGCGCTGGCGGTTCGCGACGCCGTCCGCGTGACTGTCGCGGTCGGCGAGCCGGGGGTCGCCGACGGACCGCTGGTGGGCGTGGACGCTGTTCGCGTGGCGGTAGCCGTGCCGCTCGGGTTCGGCGTGTCCGTAGGCGCGGAGGTTGGCGTGGGCGTGGATCCCGTCGGGGTGGCGGTGGGCGTCGCCAGCGTCGCCTCTATCGGTGGCGAGGCCGTCTCGGTCGGCGTCCCGCTCGGAGTGTCCGTCGGGACGATCCCCGAAGGTGTCGCGGCGGCCGTTCCCGTGCGCGTGCTAGTCGGGTCGCCTATCGCCGTCACGCTTGCGCTGGGAGTAGTCATCGTGGCGCCACCCGTGGCGGTGACCGAACCGGGGGGCGTGCGAGTCGCGCTGGCGCTGACCGTCGCCGTTGCACCCGTGGCAGTTGCGCTGACCGTCGCGGTCCCTCCGATGGGGCTCGCGATGGGCGTCGGCGTCGCCGTCGGCAACGTCTGGAGCTCGACGGCTACGAGGTCAGCTGCCGATACCACCCCGTCACCATTCGCGTCACAGAAGGCCGCACCGCCAAACAACGCGTCGATGGTGTCCCGCAGCTGACTCGCCCCAGGCTCGCACACGGCCCGCGCGAGCGTGGCAGCGCTGAGATTCACCGCCACGAGCAATGCACCCGCGGCCACGATCCGCGCTGTCTCACGACCCCGTCGCATTGCCGGCCATCATGGTACGCGCGCGCGTCCCATTCCAGCCTACGGGCCTGCCACTATCGACCCGTCGCACAGAATCGCCCCGGCACGCCCGCGCGCGGAGCGGCCCGTCACTGACCTCGCGTCAGCAACCGCTCCATCTTCGTCCGCACCACACTCAGGTCGACGATCGGCTTCGCCAGATAGTCATCACAGCCAGCCGCCAGCGCCTTCTGCTCATCGCCCGCCATCGCCTGTGCCGTCAGCGCGATGATCGGGATCGCCTTCCCAAACTCGAGCAGGCGAATCTTCTTCGTGGCCTCCCACCCATCCATCACCGGCATCTTCAGATCCATGAAGATCAGATCCGGTGGTGGTGGCGTCTGCACGATGGCGAGTGCCTCCTCGCCGTTGCTCGCCTCGACGATGTCGAACTCGCCGATCCGCTTCAGCCGGTAGACGAGGATCCGCCGGTTGTCCAGATTGTCCTCGACCACCAAGATCCGTTTTGCCGCCATTCCGTACGCCTCTCTCACGCGACGCTACGGGGCGAGTGTAGCGCCGATCGACAGGTTACGCGCGTGGAAAAAAAAGGCCGGAGTGGGAGGAGCCCACTCCGGCCTCAGCTAATCCGTCGTCTCAGTGCCCGTTACGGCGCCACCGGCTGCGGGAACTCGCTCTTGTAGACCGCGTCGCCCTCGGCGCGGAAACCGACGTGCTGGAGGTCGAACGCCGTGGTGGCCTGCAGCCGGCCCGCCCGGTGAGGCGGCATGCGTCTCACAGCCCACGCCCAGCAGGCCGTAGCCGAACGGACCGTCCGGTCCGCGGACGCCGCGGATGCGGGTCTGACCAGTGATCGTCCCCTGGACGCCTACATTGAAGATCGAATACTGGTCGCCAGCCGGTCCCGGCTGGGTATCGAGATCGGACAGGCGCGTCGCCGAGTAACACTGCACCCGGCTGTTGGTGGAGAATCGCTGTTCGAACTCGTTGTACACCAGCATCTGCGCCGTGACGGTCAGGTTCGCCTGATTTGCCGGGGTCCCCAGATCCTCACTGCACGGCACCAGCGTCAGGTCAGTCGTCACGTAGCTGCCGAGCTCGGTCTGGGCATTCTCGAAGAAGTGCTCCATATGCAGGACACCGGGGCACGGCGCGTAGTTCGCCGTGCATTCGACACCTGCGCCGGCGCCTGGCGGGAGGGTACCGAGGCACAGCGGATCGGTCGCGTCACCCGAGCCCTCGGTCAGCGCCTCAAATCCGATGGCGTTGTAGGCGGCCGCAGTCGTTGCCGTTCCGCCCCCGCCCGCCGTCGTCGACACGATCGTCGCCTCAACCTTGAGATCGTTCGCGACGATGGGGACGTCATTCTCGTCAACCTCGACGCACTTCAACTCGCCACGGAAGGGATCCTCGGGGACCGCCCTCACCGAGCCCCCGGCGACATTCACTCCGCAGCCCGGGCCAGGGAAGGTGGTATCGCAGGGAATCGTCTGCAAGCCGGATGAGGCCGTGAACCCGATCGGCTGGCCGGGCGTCATGGTCACCTGGAAGTCACCGGTGCTCCAGCCCTGTTGGCACTGCACGCCCGGCAAGCAATCTGCGTTCGTTTCGCAGATGGCCCCCAGCGGATTCGCGTTCGGACTGCCGCAGTGCTTGTTGGCGTTCACCCACCAACAATCGACGGTGATCTCGTCCGTCTGATTCGTGTTCGTCATCTGGACGATCGTGTCGGTTGCCTGCTCACCCGGGAGGACCGGGTCGGTCGGCGAACCCGTGGTGTGCACCACGACCTTCGGGAGGACAATGTAGCCAGCCGGGTAGTCACTCTTGGCGACGACCGTCTGTGCCGATGCGGCGCCGGACAGGCCGAGCAGCACCAGCGACGCCGCCAGGGTCATCAGCGGTCCGGCGACCCTCACCTTGGCATTGACCGTACGCATCTCGTTACTCCTTTCGCTCCCTGCGCACTCCATCGCTGCACTCCCCATGATCCCGTCGATTCGGTTCACTGGAACGTCGGGAGCCGGATCTCGGTGTCCGTCGGGACGCAGCCCGCCGGGTCCGAGTCATCCGTGCAGAAGTGGAGGTTGGTCGCAGCGGTATCGGATGTGCCGTCGCCTGCGGTGCGCAGGACGTTGGCCACGCCCACAACCGGCGACTGACCCGCGAACGGGTGCAGGATCGCGGTCCCAAACGTCGTGGGAAGTGTGAAGGTTCCCCCGAAAAGGGGATTGCCCAGCGACTCGCTGAAGTAGCAATCGACGCCGATACCGGACGTGAGCGACCCTGAGGTCTCGAACTCATCGCGAGTCGTGACATTGATGGTCGTCGTCGTCGCGCGCAAGTTCTGGAAGTCGAGGCCGCACGGCACCAACGAGAGGTTGGTGCTGACGGTCGAGGGGACGTTACCCGCCCCGTCGATGGCCGGGTCGGACGACCCCTCGGACTGGAAGTTGAGGTACAGGCCGCCGGGGCAGCGCGCGTACTCGACATCGTTCAGCTCGAGAACATTATCCGGGTCGACAGCTCCGCCAGTCACGCCGCAGGCGCCGGTCGTCCCGTTGCAACTCGGGATCGCAACTGCGTTGTACTTGCTGACGTTGCTGGCGCCCGCCGGATCGGCGCTCACCGACCCAACCGTGGCCGCACCAATCAGCGAATTGCCGCCAATAGGAGTTCCGTCCACGGCGACCTCGACGCAGGTCAGGAAGCCCGTGAAGCCAGGCACCACTGGGGGCACCAGACCCGGGTCCAAGCCGGAGCCGGACTGACCGCCCGGGTTGTTGTCGAGCGGGTTGACCGCGCGTCCCCGGCTGGCCGCCCAATGCGTCGGCTGCTGGCGAGTCAGGACCAGATCGAAGTCCGTCACCTGCCAGATGGGTTCGCCGTTGACGATATCGCCGTTCGTGTAGAAGCAGTGCGCGTAGGTCAACGAGTTGGTGGTGTTGGTGATCTCGATGATGGTGTCATTCCCATCGTTGACCACCTTCGGGAAGATCAGGATCGAGCCAGGGCGCTCGGTCGACACGCCCTGCGCCTGGGCCACGCCAGCCGCGAGCGCCGCCCCCGCGAGGATGCTCGCCATCAGGCCGGCTCGCAGTCCCTTGACCTTACTCATGGGTTCTCCTCCTTACAAAAGGACAGGCGATCCACATTTCCGCTTCTTCACGCTTCAAGCAGGCAGCCTACGGAATGCGGATGAAGTCCGCCGCGTCCCGATCCGCGAACTGGTTCAGGTTGTAGGCCGCGCCGGCGGTGCCGGCGTCGCTCCCGAAGTTGAGTGTCGCCGAACCGATGAGACCGCCGCCCACGCCGGTGATGCGCGTCTGGCCACCCACCGTCCCCGCCACCCCAGCGCTGAAAATGGAGCGGGTCGACTGGGTCGTGTCGATGAGCGAGATCGGGCTATCGAGCAGACAACGGACCAGGCGGCTGGTCGAGAAGCGCTGCTCAAACTCATTGTAGACGAGGAACTGCGCCGTGACGCTGGGGACGGCCTGAATCAGGAAGTCCTCAGTGCAGGGCACGAGGCTCAGCTCGGAGCTCGCAGGGTACGAGTTGGAGATCGGATCGATCGCGCCGTCGAAGAGGTGGTTGAACACCAGCACCTGAGAGCACGGCTGGTATTCGGCCTGCGCCTGCGGACCGCCGATGACCAGCGTACGGTCGCCGTTGTTCTGACCAGCCGAACGGAGACCGACCGCGTTGTAGCGCTGGGGATCAATCGAACCATCGGCGACATTGGTGATCGTCGCGCCGCCCTCGAGGTCGTTGCGGCAGGGCGATCCACCGTTGTCGTTGCAGGCGAACGGCAGGCGCGTGATCGGGTCCGACTGGATGCACTTGAGCTCGCCGATGAAAGGCGTCTCACCCACCGGCGGAACGCGCGTCCCACCGTTGCCGGAGCACTTGGCCCCGAGACCGCCCGGGCAGGGCAGGTCGGAATTGGCGAACCCCGACGCGGCGCTCCACGCGACCGGCTGGTCGTGCGTCAGCAGGACGTCGAAGTTGATCTCGATCCAGCTCGGCGAGCACGTCCCGAAGACGGTGCCGTCGAAGCAGGTCGTCGAGCTCTGACAGACCTGCCCGGTGTTGCTGCAGCGGTTGTTGGCATTCACATAGAAGCAGTGCGCCGCGCTCGGGACACTGGCCTGGTTGGTCATCTGTACGACGGTGTCGGTGCCGTCGGCGACAACGATCTTCGGCCACACGAGGACAGCCGCACCGGTATCGGAGTAGGTTTCTGCCTGCGCCGCCGGCGCGCTCACCAACCAGCAGGCGGCGGCGGCGAGCCCGAGCAGACTCAGCTTCTTGATGGTCAGCATCGTCTTTCTCCTTCTCCTCAATCCGAGTGTCCGGATCACTGCACCGGCGTGGGCACCGCGATCGGCGCGACCGTGAACATGATCTCGTCGTTGATGCACCGGTCACAGAAGTCATCCACACCGCACTGAGCGTCCCCCGTACACTGGGCGCCGCTGAACCGGCACAGACCGTTCGGGCACTGCGCATTCGAGGTGCATTTCGTGCCGACGTCGTTGCGGCAGACGCCGGAGCGCTCGAGCGAGCCGTTGAACGCGACCGAGTAGCCGTTCGAGGCCGCCGTTCCCGCCGGATCCGTCGTCGGATCCGCGAGCGAGGCGGCGGTGTTGTGGAACTCCTCGACGATGGCGAGGGCGCCGCTCACTGGACCGCACACGCCACCCGGCCCGCAATCGGCGTCCGATTGGCACCCACCGAAGTTGAGGTTGCCCTGGATGCAGACCGTCCCGTTCGGAATGAAGCGGGTGCGCTGGAAGGTCGTCCCACTCGCGGACGCGGGAGCGATCCCGATGTCGCGAAGATCGAAGTTCGCCCAGCACTGGAAGACGGTGTCGTTCGACAGGGGCTGCTCGAACTCGTTGACGGAGCGCACCTGGGTCGAGAATCGAGTGCCGGTCAGACTGTTGAAGTCATTCCGGCACGGGACCAGCGTGATCTCCGTCTGCACGGGGCAGCCGGCCATCGGATCGCATGCCGCGGGATCGAGATCGGCAGCGACCAAGTCCTGGGCACCCGGCGCGTAATGGGAGACCTCAACGCCCGTCGGGCAGGCGCTGTACTCGACGCCGTCGAGTCGGATCAGACCCTCGACGCCGCCGACGGGCCCCTCGGGCAGGGCCTCGACGTTGATCGAATTGTAGGTGCTGATCTGGGTGCTATCGAGGGTCTCGATCGTCGCCTCACCCTTGAGGGCGTTGGAGCCGATCGCGCCGCCATCCATCGCCACCTGAATGCAGGTGAGCTGACCGCGGAACGGCTGATCCGGAGCGGGAGGCACCTGGCCGATGAGGAAGAGGCCAGGGCAGCTCTCGCGCAGCGCGTCCGTCGGATTCGCAGGCAGAATCAGGTCACACGCGCCGTCAGCGGGGAGGAACGGGTTGTCCACGCGCCCCGTCGAGACACGCCAGATCGTCGGCTGCTGGCGGGTGAGGACGATGTCGAAGTCGGCCTCCTGCCACTGCTGGGTGCAGACGTTCCCGGCGATGGGCTCGCAGGCCCCAGGCGATCCAGGCGAGGCGTTGGGAACCGAGCAGAAGCTGCCGGTCACCGCGCAGATGCCGAGTGCCTGAACGTACTCGCAGTGCGCGTACGCCTGTTCGTTTCGGGTGTTGGTGAGCGAGATCAAGGTGTCTCGGGTCCCGTCCGCGATCACCTTCGGCCAGATCACCACCGACCCAGGCTTATCGGAGGAAACAGCCGCATTGGCCTGCGTCCCCCAGAGCGCCATGGCCGCCAGCACCACTCCCAGGCTGTTGAGCCACGGGCTTCGCTTCTGCACTCGCATTGCACGCCTCCTTTCGGTAACTGCACCCATTGCGTCGGGGTTCGAGCTACGGACCTCGAAACGCGTCACGGCTTATCTCAATTTGCTGCCAACCTGTCAAGCGGAAAACGGAAGTTGTCCGCAATGGAGGGAAATGTGGCGGCTGAACGGTTTTGCGAGATCATCACGCCACCGTTCTCGCTACTCGCAGATCCATCCGTCGCCATACCCTCCGTCTCCCAAAGCCGCCCGACGCGCGGGCCACCGGACGACGCACGCACGGCTTATGCCACAAAATGCGCACCAGGCAAACTGGATTTTGCCGCATCCGGAGCCCGCACGCGGCGGCATCGCAGTGCCGCCTGTCGGGTATCGCACGGATGCGGCGCCTCAGGGCTGGACGCGGATGACGATCTCTTTCCGCGGACCGATATTTCCGGCCAGGTCGCGTAGCTGGATGGCGACTTCCGTGTCGCCCTCCTGGAACGCCGCCGTCATCGGCACCTGGTAGCAGAACTGCGTGCGCGTGTTGGTGCCGCGATACGCGAAGTCGCCAAAATTGTTGCGCGTGCACGCGACAGCGCTCGTTTCCTGGATCGAGAACCGGCACTCCATGTCGCGGATGGCGTTGGTGATCGACTGTCCCGCCGCGAAGTCCGGCGGATCGACGCCTGGAACACCGCCGAACGGCGTTGGAGGCGGACCGGCGTCACACACCTGGGTGCTGCCGAAGCCGGTCTGATCCGTGGGATCGCCGGTCGAGCGCGACACCAACACCTGCAAATCGCCACGATCGGTGGTGCCCGGGAACAGGTTGGTGCCCGGATTCGAGTTGGACGCACCCCGCCGCGCTTCAATGACGAGGAGGAACTGGCCGACAGGGTGAACGAAGACCTGGCGCCCGTTCGCGTCGATGAACGGCGTCGGTGTCGGCGTCAGCATACAGGAGAACTCACAGCAGAAGGGGCAACCGTCCTGTCCGATGGCACCGACGAAGCTGACCACCGGTCCCGACAACGCCGACGTCGGCGTCGGCGTGCGCGTGATGGTCGGCGTCGGCGTGATCGTCCCGGTGCGCGACGGCGTCAACGTGTTCGACGGCGTGCGCGTATTGGTGCCCGTCTTGGTCGGAATGCCGGTCGGCGTATTGGTCCTCGTCGGAGACACCGTGCTGGTGCGCGTCGGGGTGCGCGTGAGCGTCGCCGTCCCCGTCGGCGTCGGCGTGAACGAGAAGAGCGGCGTCAACGTCGGCGTCGCGCTGAAGCTCGGCGTGGCGCTGCGCGTCGGCGTGGCGGTGAATGTCGCGCTCCCCGTGCGGGTGGGTGTCGGCGAGAACGTGGAGGTGCGCGTCGGCGTCAAACTGCGCGTCGGCGTGTCGGTGCGCGACGGCGTCGTCGTCAGGGTCGCGGTGCCCGTGAAGCTCGCCGTCGGCAATGGCGTGATGCTGCGCGTCTCGGTCGCGGTTCGCGTCGGCGTCTCGCTGCGTGTCGGCGTTTCGCTGCGCGTCGCGGTGCCGGTGCGCGTCCCCGTCCGCGTCGGCGCTTCCGTGCCGCTCGGCGGCGGCGCGAGTGTCGGCGTATCGGTCGCGCCCGCCTCCGTTGTCGCCGTCGGTGTCCCGGTGCGCGTGGGCGTGCCAGTCCGCGTCGCCGTCGTCGAGGGAGCCGGCGTCGCGGTGAACGGCTCGGTCCGCGTCGGGCTCGGCGTCTGGGAGAACGTGAAGGTGCGGGTCGGCGTGTCGGTGCGGGTCGGCGTGTCGGTGCGCGTCTCCGTCCCGGTGCGAGTCGCGGTGCTGTTCGCCGGCACGGTGAGGGTCGGAGTGGAGGTGCGCGTCACCGTCGGCGTCACGCTGAACGTGGCGGTCCGCGTGGCGGTGCCCGTACGCGTGCCCGTTGGGCTCGGTGGCAGGATCTCTGTCCAGGTCGGAGTCGCGGTGTGGGTTTCCGTCGCGGTGTGGGTGCCGGTCGTCGACGCGGTCGGCGACGGCGGCTGACTGCCGGTCAGCGTCGGCGTCGCGGTGCGGGTCCTCGAAGCTGTCTCGGTGGTGGACGCTGTCGGCGAGGACGAGAACGTCGCGGTCGATGTCGCCGCGGCAGTCACGCTCGCGGTCGCCACCACGGTCGCGGTGACCGACGGCGGGTCGGTCGCTGTACCGGTGGCGTCCGGGGTAGCCGTCGCCATCGGCGTCTTGGTCGAGGTCGGCGGGGTTCCGGTCGCCGTCTGGGTGGCAGTCGGCGGCGTCCCCGTCGCGGTCTGCGTGCTCGTCGGTGGCGCCGTGGCGGTCGCGGTCGGCGAGACGCTCGGGGGCGGGGGCGTGACCGTGGCGGTCACGCTGGCGCTGCCGGTACGGCTGGCGGTGGAGGTAGCGGTAGCAGGCACAATGGTCGGCGGCGTCGCGGTGGCACTGGCCGCTGCGGTGGACGTGTCGACAGGCGTCGCCGTCGGAACCGTCGCGAGCAACTGGATCAGGGCGACGAGGTCGGGCGCGGTCAGGCGGGCGTCGCCGTTCACGTCCGCGCTGGCGCAGTCGGAACCGGCGAACAAGGCGTGCGTCACGGCGCCGAGGTCGTCACTATCGACGGTACCGTCACAGTTCGCGTCGCCGGGGGCTGTTCCGGCGTGTACCCGGTCCGTGACAGCGACCAACGCAAATGCTGCAACGACGGGGAGATACCACCGGCTCGGGGATCGGCTGCCTCGACTCATTCCCTCGCCGCCTCGGCCGCGCCCACGTCGCACTCCCCTGCCCTCACACCGGTCCGAGATGGACTGGAAAGCAGATATGCGACACCCACCCGTTGTTTGCAATGCATTGCGCGTAGCATCGGATTGCATCGCAAATGATGCAAACCACTCGCGGATTGCTGCGCCCTTCATCGAGGTCGGCAGCGCACCAGGCCAAGACCGGGCGGAGGCGTCGAGTAAGCGCTCGATAAAGAACGGTTCGGGCACGGGACCGCGCGGTGTCGAGCTCGCCATGGCGCCTCGCGTAGGGCATGCGTTGCGCGCATTTTCGGTTGTTGGGCCGTCCCGCCGGGGCTACCCTTCCCGGGCCACGGAGGTTCATATGGAGGCCCTGACACCGCTGCTGCACGCCCTGCGCGCCAATCCCCTCGTCGGGGGCGCCATCATCCTAGCGGCGATCGTCTGCTACGTGGCCCTGACCCGCAAGCCGCGTATGCAACGCGAGGCCGACGAACGCCTGTCCGCCCTTCGCCGCGACAAGGCCGATCAGTACACCAAGCAGCGGCCGCTCCGTTGAGTGCTATTGTTTTCGTAGACGATTGAGTCTATTTATTCGTCGTGGCATCCGTGCCCGACGACGTCACCCTCGCTCTGCTGACCGTGGCCGAGCTGCCACGCGTCGGCGAACGACGTCTGCTGCGTCTCCAGGAACGCGCCCGGCGTCGCCATCTGCCGCTCGCCCGGCTGGCCGATCTGCCCGCTGCCGCGCTGCGCGAGGAGTTCGACCTGCCCGCCGCTGCCGTCGAGCGCTGGTGCGGCGAGCGGGCGCTGCACGACGCCCGTTGCGCGGCGCTGGCGACGCGGCTGTCCCACCACGACGTGCGGATCGCGGCGCTCGGCGATCCGTCCTATCCCGCCGGATGGGCGCGGCATGGCGATCCCGCGCCGCCCCTCGCCTACCTGCACGGCGAGCCGCAGCTGCTCCGCCGGCCCACGGTCGCGCTGCTGCACTCGCGCCTGGTCGACGAGGCCACCGTCACGGCGACGGTGCGCATCGCCCGCGCCGCGGCCGCGGCGGGCTGCGGGCTGGTCGGCGGCGGCATGAAGACCACCCATCGCCTGGCCGCGGCGACGGCGCGCACGCTGGGTGCGCCGCGGATCATCGTTCTCGACCGCGGGCTGCTCGCCGCCTTCGGCGGTCAGCTCGACCGCGACCCGTTCGGCTTCGGCCCGCTCCGGCCGGCCTTCGATCCGCGCGCGACGCTCGTCCTCACGCCGTTCCGTCCGGACGACCATGCGGTGCCGCGCTCCGGGCGCCGGCGAGACGCGCTGATCACCGCCCTCGCCGATCTGGTCGTCGCCGTGCACGCGCGCCCCGACGGCGAGATCGAGCAGGTCTGCATGCGCGCCCTGGCGCGCGGCCAGGACGTGGCGGTGTGGCAGGCCCACAACGCGCGTCTCGTGACCGCCGGCGCGCGGCCGCTTGCCGAGCGGCAGCTCGATGCGTGTCTGGCGCGCCTGGCGACGCGCTTCAGACTGGGGTGAGCTCGGCGACGGTGATCTCGCGTGGCGTGAACAGGCGGATGCGCTGCCCGGTGACGCCGAGCCCCGAATTCACGTAGAGGTGCGCCTCACCGCGCCGGTAGAGGCCGCGGTCGAACGCGGTCACGAACTCGGCCAAATTGCGGCGCCGCCCACCGAACCACGGCACGGCCAGTTGGCCGCCGTGCGTGTGGCCCGACAGGGTGAGCGCCACCCCCCCTTCCGCCGCCTGCGCGAAGAGGTCGGGCCGGTGCGCGAGCAGCAGCACCGGGACGCCCGACGGCGCGACTTCGAGGAGATCGGCGAGCCGCGCGTCGGAGACGACGCCGCGCGCCCAGTCGCGGCCGCGGTCGTCGAGGCCGATGACGTGGAGCGGCGTTCCATCGCAGTCGACGGTCAGCGCGACGTCGCGCATTACGTGGAAGTCGGTGAAGCGGTGCAGCGCCTCGACGACGCGGTCCGCGCCGGTCCCGTGGTCGTGGTTGCCGAGAATCGCGAAGACGCCGTGGCGCGCGCGCAGGCGCCCGAGGATCGGGAAGAACGTTTCGAAGTCCGCCCGCGGCGAGTCGGCGATGTCGCCGGTGACGCAGACGAGGTCGGCGTCGACCTCGTTCACAAGCGCCACGAAGTGCTCCAGCTCGGCGATGGTGAGGTTCTGGCCGACGTGGATGTCGCTGATCTGCGCGACCCGCAGCGGCCGCCGCAGCCCACGCACCGGCACCGGCTGGTGGTGCACGCGGAGCTGGTGCTGACCGGCGATGTAGCCGTAGCCCATGAGCAGGGCGATGGCGGCGATCCCGAACGTGCCGGTCCAACGGTACAGATCGCCGACACCAGTCTGTACGGCCACCTGACCCGCCGTGCTCAGCGCCTGCGCGCTGAGCACCCCCAGCACCCCATCGACGGCGGTGAAGGCCACCCAGGTCGCCGCGAGGAACGCCGCGCAGAACAGCGAGATGAAGGCGGTCGCGGTGTAGACGCGGAACGCCGGGGCGGCGCGCTGCGGACGCCGCGTCGCGGTCAGGCGTCGATTGACGACGTACACCGCCCCGATCGCCAACACGTGCAACGGCCACGGAACGTGCACGCCAGCCGCCACAGCCAGCACCCACGCGACGACGGCCCACTGCGCGGCGCTCACCGCCAGGATCAGCGTCGTGAAGAACGAACGAAAGAACCGGCGCGCGACAAACGCACGTGCCCGAGACAGCCACTTCATATGATGCGAACGCTAACCAGAGGAGGGCGGCGGGGCAAGGTGATCCTCGCCGGGCGGGTGCAGCGCCGACGCCGGGACCCAGCCGCCCTCGCCGCCCGGCGGTTCCCAATAGAACCACAGGAAGTACTGGCCGTGCGGTCCGGGGCGCAGCGTGAGACGGATCGGATGGCGGCCGGCGGTCAGCGTCACCCGCCCGTCGTGGCCGCCACCGAACGCCTTCTCGCCAGCGTCCGCGATGACGGACTGGCCGTCGATGTCCAGCGTCGTGCTGTCGGGATGCAGGCGGAAGAGGTAGTCGCCGTCGCGCGGCACCTCGATCGTGCCCACCCATTCGCCGCGGGCGAAGCGCCCGAGCGGCGGTGCCTCGAGCGGATAGGCGCAGAGCGCGAACGGCATCGGCGCCGCGATCGGCGCCTCGGTGCGGTCGGCGTCGGGCCACACCTGTCCCGACAGTCCGAATTCGGACCGCCACGCCGCGTCGGCGGCGCCGGCGCGGTTGATGTCGTCGCGCGGCACCCGGCAGGCGGCGAGGTCGACGCGGTCGAACGGATCACGCCATTCCTCGCAACGCGTGTTCGGCGACACCGCCTGCAGCACGGTGGCGAACGAGGCGTAGGGACGCGGCAAGAGGAACAGCGCGTCGCGGTCCAACGGCTCGCGCGGGGGGAAGTCGTGCAGCAACCGCAGCTCGCGTACGTCGTTGGGCTGGTCGAGGTACCGCTTGGCGACGAACGGCAGCGATGGATGCCAGTATGTCTCGGGATCGAGATAGACCGTCGCGTCGGGCGCGCGTTCGGCGAGATAGCGCGCCGCGGCGGATTCCCACGGGAAGAACGCGTCGAAGAATCCCGGCAGGCGTTCACGCTCGACGAAGTACGCACGCCATTCGTCGCGCACCGCGACCAGCGCCACCAACACGGCGATCAGCGCGACCGCGCCCGCCGCACGCGGCGACAGCGCGCCGCGCACCGTCGCCGCGCCGCGCGCCACGGCGACGCCGATCATCAGCGCCAGCGGCACGATGGTGTCGAGCAGACGCGTCGCATGCGGCGCCTCGAGCGTGATGATCGGCGGCACCAGCGCGGCGGCGAACCAGAGGAGGGTGGCGGCGGACACCGGCTCGCGCCAGCGCACCGCGCACGCAACCAGCCCGAGCGGCGCGAGGATTGCCGCGGCCCAGCCGAGCAGGGGCGCGAACGGCAGGTTGTGACGCGGGTTGTCGTCGCCGACGAACTGAAACGCGAGCAGCGAGCGCGGCACGGAGTCGGCGAACTGCTCACGCCAATCGTCGCGCAGGAAGATCAGGGTTCCCGTCGCCCGCTCGCCGAAGTCGGCGGGGTGGCGCAGCATGTAGCGGATCATCGGCGTCGCGATCAGCGCCGCCAGGAGGAGACCGGCGACGATACCCGTCCACCGACCGCGCAGCGCGCGGCGATGCGCGCTCGCCGCCGCCGCCCCCGCCATCAGCGCCATCGGTGCCCAGAGCCGAAACGTCTGATACGTGTAGACGCCGGCGCCGAGCGCGGTGCCGGCGAGCAGCCAGCCGACGCGGCCGCGCCAGCCCGTCCCGCGCACGCCCGCGGTCACACCGAGCGCAACGAGCGTCTCGAGGAGCGGCGACATGATCGGCATCTCGCCCCAGCGCGAGAAGTTGACGTGCCACTGCGACACCGCCAGCCATGCCGTCGCGGCGACCGCCGCGAGCGGTCCGAACCAGATCCACGCCAGCGCCGCCGCCGCGGCGACACCGAGCGTCCCCAGGACCGCGGCGACCGCGCGCACCGCCCACCGTCCGTCGTCGGGATCCCCGAATGCGTAGACGAGCGCCGCGACGTCGACGAAGCCCGCCCCCAGTCCGGTGCGCACGTCTTCGAGCGGGAGCGCGACGCGCGGCCGTCCGCGCTGCGCGATCTGCACCGCCTGTACGCCGTTGAGCGCCTCGTCGATCCACAGGCCGGGCGGCAACTCGTGCAGCCGATAGAAGCGCAGCGCGCCGCTGGCAGCGACGAGCAGAATCACGATCACCGCCGCGGTACGCCGCGGCGACGGTATCGTCCAGTCGCGCGTCCGCCGGCAGAGCAGCGCAACCAGCACGCCCGCCAGCGCGAACGCAGCCAGCCCCCGGGTACGCCAGGCAACCACGTCCTCGTACTGCCCGCCGAGCGCCGCGTGTCCCCGCGCGAAGCACCACTGGCCGACGGCCGCCGCTGCCGCGCCGGCCACGAGCACGGTGAGGACGCGTCGCGCGGACGGGCGGCTCGACAGGTCGGACATTCCGTGACGCTTCCTATCGCACCGCGTCGCGAGAGCCGAACCGTCGCATTGCCTTCGCGCGCGGCGGGCGGTAAGCGCCCACTGTTCGTCGACCATGGACAGCATCGGGCACAGACTGAAGGCCCTCGCCGCCGCGCACGGTACCCGCCCGGCGTTGCGCGACGGTGACGACGTCGTCACCTTCGCCGATCTCGCGTCCGACGCGCGTCGCGTCGCGTCGGCGCTGACCGGCCTCGGCGTGGGCAAGGGCACGCGCGTCGGCATCCTCATGCCGAACCGCGTCGACTGGCTCCGCTGCGCGTTCGGCGCCTGGCGCCTCGGCGCCATCGTGGTACCGATCAACACGCTCTATCGCAGCCACGAGCTCGGCGACGCGCTCCGCCACGCCGACGTCGCCGTGTTGATCACCGTCGGCCACTTCCTCCGCCACGACTACCTGCGCCTGCTCCTCGACCTCTGTCCGGCGCTCGCCGACCATGCGCCGCCGCTGCGCAGCGACGTGCTGCCGTGCCTGCGGCACGTGATCTGCGACGGCGAGGATCTGCCGCGCGGCGCGCTGGCCTGGGAGGATTTCCTCGCCGGCGGCGAGCCGCGCTCGACGGCGTGGAGCGCCGCGGTGCTCGACAGCGTCGACGCCACCGACGACGCCGCCATCTTCTTCACCTCGGGCAGCACCGCCGCGCCGAAGGGGGTGGTGCATACGCACGCCAGCATGTTGGCCGCCGCCGACAACGTTGCCAACCGGCTCGGGCTGGACGGCGACGACGTTACCTACGGCTACCTGCCGCTCTTCTTCAACGGCGGGCTGGTCGGCGTCACCCTCGCCACGCTGTCGAGCGGCGGATCGGTGCTCCTGCAGGAGGTGTTCGACGCCGACGAGACGTTGCGCCTCCTCGAGCGCCACGGCTGCACGACCCTCTTCGCCTGGCCGCATCAGGCCGAGGCACTCATCCGCCACCCGCGCTTTGATCGCACGCGGCTGCGCATCCGCAAGGGCCCGGGCGCCAACACCAAGTGGGCGGCGGCGTTGTTCGCGCCTGACCATCAGGCCGTGGGCACGTGGGGCATGAGCGAGACCGGCCCGATGGCGTCGTGCACGCGCTTCGACGAGCCGCTCGCCGATCGCGCCGGCGCGCACGGGCGGCCGATGCCGGGCCTCGAGATACGCATCGTCGATCCGGAGACCGGCGCGCCGGTGCCGCCGGAGAGCGAGGGCGAGATCATCGTGCGCGGTCCCAGCCTGCTGCGCACCTACTACAAGCGCGAGCCGCGCACGTGCTTCGACGACCAGCGCTTCTTTCATACGGGCGATTGCGGCCGCGTCGACGCAGAGGGGCGGCTGCACTTCGTCGGCCGCCTCGGCGACGTGATCAAGACCGCCGGCGTCAACGTCGCCGCCGCCGAGGTAGAGGCCGTGCTGCTCCAACATCCGGGCATCAAGGTGGCGCACGTCGTGCCGGTTCCGCATGCGACGCGCGGCGAGAACATCGCCGCCTTCGTCGTCCGCCGGGATCCGGAGTGCAGCGCCGCCGACGTGCAGGCGCACTGTCGCGCCGCGCTCGCCACCTACAAGGTGCCGCGGCACGTTTTCTTCGTGGCGGAAGATGAGCTGCCAACGTTGGGCAGCGGCAAGGTGGACCGCCAGCGCCTGCGCGCGGTGGCGGCCGAGCTGGCGGGCGAACCGACGTAGTCCCAAAAAGGGACGTGCAAACAAAGGTCTCGTCGCGGCGGGCTGTGGGCCCGCCAGGGGTGGCGGGGAGAACCATGCGCCCCCACCCCGGGCAGGCCTACAGCCCGCCGCTACCCCCCGCCCGTCGCGACGATCACCGCCGAGACCAGCGTCACGCCGGTTTCCGCGGGAGCAGGACCTTGCGGCGGAGCGACAGGATCGGCTCTTTCTTCTGATTCCACGCCCGCGTCTCGACGTAGAGCACGCCGCGATCGCCCTTCGACGACGGCGTCGTCTCGAGCACTTCCGATTCGGCGTACAGCGTGTCGCCGTGAAAGGTCGGCCCGAGGTGGCGGACGAACTCGTACTCGAGGTTGGCGATCGCGGTCTGGCTGACGTCGCGCACCGACATGCCGACGACGACCGAGAAGACGAGCGTGCCGTTCACGAGACAGCGTCCGTGTTGCGACTGGCTGGCGAAATGCTCGTCGAAATGGATGGGGTTGGTATTCATCGTCAGCAAGGTGAACCAGGTGTCGTCCGCCTCGCGAATCGTACGACCGGGCCAGTGCGTGATCACTTCGCCGACCGAGAAGTCCTCGAAGTAGCGTCCCCAGACGTGCTGCATCGCCATCGCCGCGCGTCCCGTCACGCCTTCGGCGCCTGCATTGGCGCCGGATTGAACAGGTCCATGCCGAGCGTGGACGGGAAGAGCGCCGCGATCTCCTCGGGCCGCCAGCGCGTGGCCTTGGTGATGGTGCGCACCGGCGCGGGGTAGTTCACCAGCGAGATGATGCCGCCCATGACGACGAAGATCTGGCCGTTGATGCCGGCCGCCGCGTCGGTGGCGAGGTAGGCGGCGAAGGGCGCGACGTCCTCGGGCTCGCGCTGCGGGCGCGGCAGCAGCTCGCGCGCCTCCGCTCCCATGCTGGCGATACCGGCCTTGACGCGCGCCTGGCGCGCCGCGTCGCTGACCGCGGCGGTCATGCGCGTCGCCGCCGCCGGCGCGATGGCGTTGACGGTGATGCCGTACTGCCGAGGTCGCGCGAGATGACGCGCGTCAGGCCGGCGATGCCGTCCTTGGCGGCGCCGTAGTTGGCCTGGCCGGGGTTGCCGTAGAGGCCGGAGGTGGAGGACATGCTGATGATCCGCCCGCCACTCTGCTCGCGCATGCGCACCGCCGCGTGGCGGCTGCAGTTGAAGTGCCCTTCAGATGCACGGCGATGACGGCGTCCCAGTCGTCCTCGCTCATGTTGAAGATCATCCGGTCGCGCAGGATGCCGGCGTTGTTGACCAGGATGTCGATGCGGCCGAACGCCTGCACCGCGGTACTCGATGATGCGCTCGGCGGCGCGAAGTCGGACACGCTCTCGTGGTTCGCGACCGCCTGTCCGCCGGCCGCGACGATCGCCGCGACGGTCTCGTCGGCCGCCGACGTGTCGCGCCCGGCGCCGTCGAGGCTGACGCCGAGGTCGTTGACCACCACCGCCGCGCCCTCGCGGCCATCAGCAGCGCGATGCCGCGGCCGATGCCGCGGCCGGCGCCGGTGACGACGGCGACTCTGTTCTTCAGACGATTGCCCATGCGATCTCCAAGGCGTGAGCCGGTTAGCCGGTTGGCCAGTGCGCCAGTAAATCCGCCCCCGGACTGGCTCACTGGCGCACAGGCTCACTGGCGCACGGTTCTCATCCCTTCGCCTTCGGCGGCGCCGGATTGACCAGCCCTTCCGTCAGCGTCTGCGGCACGAGCTCGTCGAGCTCGTCGAGCGTCCAGCGACCTTCCTTGTAGATGCGTCTTCTCGGCGCGCGGCAGCGACAGCAGGGAGATGACGTCCCGGCGCAGAGAAAGATCTGGCCGTTGACGTTGGCGGCGAAGTCGCTGGCGAGGAAGGCGACCATCGGGGCGACGTCCTCGGGCTTGAGGTTCTCGAGCTGGCGCAGCGCCGACTCCTCGCGCACGATGCCCTGCTGCTTGCGGATCTCGCGCGCCTTGAGCGTCGCCTCGGTCATGGTCATGCGCGTCGCCGCGACCGGGCAGATGCTGTTGGCGGTCACGCCGTACGGCCGAGGTCGCGCGCCACCACCTTGGTCAGGCCGCTGATGCCGGCCTTGGCGGCGCCGTAGTTGGCCTGGCCGGGATTGCCGAACAGGCCGGCGCCGGACGAGAAGGTGATGATGCGGCCGGCGCGCTGCTCGCGCATCAGCGGCGCCGCGTGGCGCACGCAGTTGAACGTGCCCTTCAGATGGACGCCGAGGACCGCGTCCAACTCCTCCTCGCTCATGTTGAAGATCATGCGGTCGCGCAGGAATGCCGGCGCAGGTGACGAGGATGTCGAGACGGCCGAAGATCTCGACCGCCTGATCGATGATGCGCTTGCGCGCCGTCCCAGCTCGGCGACCGAGTCGGCGTTGGCGACGGCCTCGCCGCCGGCGGCGCGGATCTCCGCGACCACTCGTCGGCGGGCTCGCTCGTCGGCGTCGCGCCCGTCGAGGCTGACGCCGTAGTCGTTGACCACGACCTTGCGCCCCCTGATCGGCCAGCTCGAGCGCCACGCCGCGCCCGATGCCGCGGCCGGCGCCGGTGACCACGGCCACCTTGCCGCGCAACATCTCTCCCACGATCACACTCCTCGCTCAGTTCGTCGGCAGGTGTCTACGCAGTCGGCCGCGAGGCGGTCAAGGTGACGCCGGCGGCCCGACCGGCGGCAGCGTCGTCGGCGGCGGCAACGGCGCGATCGGCGGCAGATCGGTCGAGACCGCCCACGGACGCCACTGGGCGGACAGCATGAGGGTGAAGTCCGCGGACTGCGCCACGCCGCTCACGTTCTGGATGGCGAGGAGCTGCGCGCCGAAACGCTCGGACCAGGCGAAGGCGATGCCGAATCCGAGCTCGACGACGGTGCCGTCGAGCAGGCTCGCGCCGGTGCCGTGGAACGGACTCGTATAGCTCGCCTGGTGGAAGAGCGCCGACCAGTGCTCGAACAGTGCGATGTTCGCGGCGAGGGACTGCGTGAAGATCGGGTTGAGCGTGAGGTCGGCGTCGGTGATCGGACCGACCGGATAGACGAGGTTGAGGTTGGCGTAGAGCATCAGCCGGCTCCACGGTTGGTAGTCGGCCGCGGCGCCGATGCCGAAGTCGGGCTCGCCGCTGCCCAGCACCTCGTCGGGATCGCCGGTCGGCGCCTTGATCAGGCCGCGCACCGCCAGGCGTGGCCACTCGCGCGGCACGTCGAACTGGTGTTTCACGGAGAAAACGAGATCGCCCGGCTGGAAGTTCACCTCGCTGCCGCGAAACACGACCGTGCTGCCCCTGTCGACCTCGAAGCCGCCGAAGGTATTGTCGGGGAACAGACTGCGATCGGCATTGCGGGCGCCGAATGCACGCTCGACCCAGTTGATGAATGGATCCATGAAGCCGCCGAATCGGGAGATGAACGGGAGGTCGATGCCCAGCTCCCAGCCGTCGAACAGTCCGTAGCGCAGGCCGAACTTGGTGTAGTTCTGCTCGAACTTGAGCGTCGCGTCGATGGCGCCGCTGTTGGTGGAGATGACGCTGCTCTCCGCCGTCTGCACCTGGAACGCCAGGTCGCCGCCCGGCAGGGTCGCCGCCTGCTCGAACGGGGGATTGAGGAAGATGAGCTGGAGTGGAGCGAAGTTGCGCGTCGGCACCGGCGGCGTGAACTGGAACTCCGCCGCGCGCGCCGCGCCTCCCCCGCCGCCGACCAACAACGCCATCGCGATGCAAGCCGCCCTCGCCCCCCGACGATGCATTCGCGCCAGCGTAGGGACGTGGCGCGGAAGATGAAAGGGCGTTCCGTCCGACCGCAATCCTCTGCTAGTGGCGGGGGCCGCAGGAGGGTCTCATGCTGTTCGTCATCATCGGTCACGACGCGCGCGACGCAAAGGAGCGCCGGCCGGCGACGCGTCCCGCGCACCTCGCGCATCTCGAGCCGCTGTCGCAGGCCGGCAAGGTCATTCTCGCCGGGCCGCTCACCGACGGCGCCGGCAGCCTGATCGTCGTCGAGGCGGCGTCGCTGGCCGAGGTGTGGGATCTGGTCGGCCGCGACCCCTACGTCACCAACGGCATCTTCGAGCGCGTCGAAGTGCACCCCTTCACACAGGTGTTCCCGCACACCTGATGCCGGCGCGCCCCCGCCAGCCGCCGCGGGTCACACCGGCCCCGCCGAAGTTCGCGCGCGCCGTCTACGCGCTCGTCCGGCGCGTGCCGCGCGGGCGCGTCGTCACCTATGGACAGGTCGCGGCGATCCTCGGCCACCCGCGCGCCGCCCGCGCGGTCGGCACCGCGCTCGCCAACCTCCCGGCCTCGCTGAAGCACATCGTCCCGTGGCAGCGGGTGATCAACGCCAGCGGCGGGGTCAGCGCGCGCGGCGATGTCCTGCGCCCCGATCTGCAGCGCGAGTTGTTGGAGCTCGAGGGGGTGATGCAGCGCGGACGGGTCGACCTCGCCCGCTACCGCTGGAGCGGACCGAAGCGGGAACAGCGGGTCGCGCTCAGGGTCGAGTTACCGCTCGGCGAGGGACGCCCGCGGCGCGCGGGCGGTCCGAGAGGAGTCAAATCAACGCGTTCTTGACGTACTCGCCACGCTGGCCGGCCCGGGAAGGGTCGCGGTCCCTTGCCGGATGCCGCTTTCGTGGGCAGGCACCGAAGTTGCTGAGTGGCCAGTCACTCGGCACCATGGGGGGCAGATGATCGACGTCAGAGACCTCACCAAACAGTATGGGCAGACGACGGCCGTCGACCGCCTCTCGCTGTCGGTCGGCGCGGGTGAGATCTTCGGCTTCCTGGGCCCGAACGGCGCCGGCAAGACCACCACGATCCGTATGATGATGGGGCTGCTGCAGCCGAGCGGCGGCACGGTCGAGCTGGGCGGGTACGATCTGCCACGCCGACGCCACTCCGCGCCAAGGCGCTGTGCGGATTCGTCCCCGACCGGCCGCACGTCTACGAGAAGCTGACCGGCGCCGAGTATCTCGACTTCGCCGCCGACCTCTACAGCGTCGACGAGGACGCCAAGGCGCGGCGCCGCGAGCGCCTGCTCGAGCTCTTCGATCTCGCCGAATGGCGCGAGCGAGCTGGCGGAGAGCTACTCGCACGGCATGAAGCAGCGCCTGGTGATGGCCGGCGCGCTGATGCACGCGCCGCGCATCCTGGTCGTCGACGAGCCGACGGTGGGCATGGATCCGCGCGGCGCGCGTCTGTTGAAGCGCATCTTCCGCGACCTCGCCGCCGGCGGCGCAACGGTCTTCATGTCGACGCACAGTCTCGAGGTCGCCGAGGAGCTCTGCGACCGCATCGGCATCATCCAGCGCGGACGCCTGATCGCCCTCGGCTCCGTCGACGAGCTGCGCACCCAGGCCGGGCAGCGAGCACCAGTCGACGCTGGAAGCGGTCTTCCTGCATCTCACCGGCGCCGAGCCCGAGCTCGGCAGCGACGACGCCCTGTCCGCCTGACGATGGCGAACGGCAGCGCGTCCCAGCCGCTCGACCTCGGCGCGGCCCTCGACCAACCGCAGCCCGCGCCGGCGCATCCGGTGCGCATGCTCGGCCGCCTGCTCGCCCCGCGGCGGTTGGCGGCGCGCAACCGTTGGCGACGCCTGTCGCGCGCCGGCCGCTGGCGGCTCGGCGGATTCCTCCTCCTCGCCCTCGCCTTCGGCGCCGCGATCTTCGTCTTCTTCTACCGCGCCCTGAGCTACTTCCTCAGCGTGCCCGAATTCGGGCCGGTGCTGACCTACAAGCTGCTGGGCATGGTGTTCGTCACCTTCTTCTCCATCCTGCTCTTCTCCAACATCGTCGACCGCGCTCTCGACCTTCTTCCTGTCGCGCGAGCTCGACCGCCTGGTCGCGGCGCCCGTGTCGGTGCGCCAGCTCTTCTACGCGCGCCTCGCCGAGACGGTCATCGACTCCTCGTGGATGTTGCTGCTCTTCGCCCTGCCCGCGTTCCTCGCCTACGGCGTGGTGCACGGCACCGGGCCGGCATTCTACCTCGCCACCGTCCTCGTCCTGCCGCCGTTCGTCCTCATCCCCGCCGCGCTCGGCGTGACGATCACGACGCTGCTGGTCAACGTCTTTCCGGCGCGGCGCACCAAGGACATCCTCGTGCTGCTCTCGGTCGTCGCGGTGGCGATGCTCTACCTGCTGTTCCGCCTCGTGCGGCCGGAGCGGCTGGTGAATCCGGAAGGCTTCGCCGACTTCGGCGCCTTCCTCGCCGCCATGCGGACGCCGGACGCATCCTTCCTGCCCAGCACCTGGGCGACCGAGATCCTCTTTCCGCTGCTCGGGCTCCGCGAGGGCAACCCGGCTCTTCTACTTCGGCCTGCTGGTCACGACCGCCGCCGTCGCGGTGATGGCGTGCGAAGCCGTCGTCGTGCGCGCTCTTCCTGCGCGGCTGGACCAAGGCGCAGGAGGGGCGACAGGCGCGCTTCACCCAGCGCGCGCTGTGGGAGCGCGGGCCTTGCGCGTGCTGACCAGCGTGTTCCCGCTGCAGACGCGCATCCTCGTCATCAAGGAAGTGAAGACGTTCTTCCGCGACACCAGCCAGTGGTCGCAGCTCATCCTGCTCGGCGCGCTGGTCGTCGTGTACCTCTACAACTTCAGCGTACTGCCGCTGAACGGCAGCCCGCTGGTCACGTTCTACTTCAAGAACGTCATCGCCTTCCTCAACCTGGCGTTGGCGTCCTTCGTCATCGCCTCGGTGGCGGCGCGCTTCGTGTTCCCGTCGTTCAGCATGGAGGGGCGCGCGCTGTGGCTCTTGAAGGGCGCGCCGCTGCCGGCGCGCCGCCTGTGGTGGGCGAAGTTCTGGGTCGGCGTCGTGCCGCTGCTGCTCTTCGGCCTGCTGCTGGTGCTCGCGACGAACTCCTACCTGCAGGTCATGCCGTTCATGATGTGGCTGTCGGCGGCCACGTTGGCGGGCATGGTGTTCGCGATCGTCGCGCTCGGCGCTGGCGGTCGGCGCCGCCTATCCGCAGCTTCGACGCCGACAACGCCGCGCGGGTCGCCGCCGGTGCCGGCGGCCTCGTCTACATGGTGCTCTGCATGTCGTTCATCGGCGCCGTCGTGATGCTCGAAGCCTGGCCGGTCTACGCGCTGTTCTCGGCGCGCTTCCGCGGCGCGACGCTGTCGCCCGCCGCATGGGCATCGATCGTCGCGTCCTTCGCCGCCGTCGTCGCGCTCATCGGCGCCGTCTGGGCGCTGTCCGTGCGCACGGGGCTGCGGTACCTCGAAGCGATCGAGCCGTAGTCGGCGGGCAGCCGTCAGCCAGCCGTCCCCTCACAGACCGCCAACGCCGCGACCGCGACGAACGGGTCGTCGGCGGTGTCGAGGGCCGCGAGGATCGCGGCGATGGTCGCGCGCAGATCGCCGCCCTGACAGGCGAGGGCGGCGGCGAACAGCGGCAGCCGGTCGGCGTAGAGCTGGTCGTGGACGATGACGGCGTTGTTGATCGGCTGGCGCCAGAAGCCGGAGTATTCCTGCGTCTGCCAGTGGCGCGCGGCGACGTCCGTCTGCAGCGCCGCGAACAGCGCCTGCCGTTGCGCGTCGTCGATCGCCGACTCGCGTACGCCTGACGCAGGCGCGCGACCACCTCGGCGAGCGCCGTCGAGAACGTCTGCGCGTCGGCCCAGCGAGCCGCCAGATGCTCGGCGCGGGCGGTCGTCACCGCGGGCCGCGAAGAAGCGCTCGGCGCCGCGAGGCCGACGAACGTCGCGAACGATTCGTTGAAGGCGACCTGTCCCGGGCACGTAGAGGGTGTTGTGGGTGCAGCTCGTGGATCAGCGTCTCCGCCAGCTCGCGCCTGGTCCTCGCGCAGCAGCGTGGAGAGGAGCGGATCGTCGAACCAGCCGAGCGTGCTGAAGGCGACTGCCGGCCGCACCATCGTGTCGTACGCCCGCGCGCTCGAGGTCAGCCGCGAAGCGCGTCGGCGTCCGCCTGGTCGAAGTAGCCGCGGTACGGCACCCGCCCGACGATCGGGAACCACCAGGTGTAGCGGCGCCAGCTGGTCGCGCGGCGCGGCGGTGACGACGTGCACGACCTGGCTGGCGTCGACCGTCGCGACCGACGTGTAGCTGCCGCCGACGCGAGCCCGAGCTGCGTCGGCGGCGAAGGCGCGCACCGCGAGCACGAGCTCCAGCTTGGCGCGCGTCGGCGGGATCGACGTCGGGCTGTGCCAGCACCTCCGCGATCGGCTCGCGCCGCCAGAGAATGCGCGCCTCCTCGTAGCCGGCGCGCAGCGACGTACCCGGCGCCGCAGCCGCCAGCGACGGCCAGCGCCAGCAGGGCACAGGCGGCGGCGCGGCACGCCGCCGCGCCAGCGCGGCGTCATGAGACGGCGGCGGGTTGCGGTGTCGGCGCGAGCGTGGTCGCGCGCGGCGTACTGGAGTTGGTACAGGCGGTAGTAGAGGCCGCGGTGCTGCAGCAGCTCGGCGTGCGTACCCGATCTCGCGCAGCTCGCCGGCGTGCAGCACGAGGATGCGGTCGGCGTGCTCGATGGTCGACAAGCCGATGCGCGACGACCAGCGCCGTGCGGCCGCGCGAGCAGGCGGCGCAGCGCGTCCTGGATCAGCATCTCGGTCTCGCGTGTCGACGCTCGACGTCGCCTCGTCGAGCACCAGGATCGCTCGGCGCGATAGGCGAGCGCGCGGGCGAACGACGAGCAGCTGGCGCTGGCCGACGGACAGGTTGTTGCCGCGCTCGCGCACCGGCTCGTCGTAGCCGCGCGGCAGGCGGCGAATGAACGGATCGGCGTGCACCGTCCGCGCCGCGGCGACGGCGGTCTCGCGGCGAGATGTCCGGCGCGGTCGAGGGTGAGGTTGCTCGCCACCGTGCCGGTGAACAGGAAGACGTCCTGCAGCACCACGCCGATGTGGCGGCGCAGCGCGGCGAGATCCCACTCGCGCACGTCGACGCCGTCGACCAGCACGCGCCCGCGCGCGACGTCGTAGGAGCGGTTGAGCAGCTTGATGATCGTCGTCTTGCCCGACCCGGTCGGGCCGACCAGCGCGATCTTCTCCCCGGGCGCGACGGTGAACGACACGTCGCGCAGCACCCAGTCCTCGCCCTTGTAGGCGAACCAGACGTGCTCGAACTCGATCCGGCCGCGCGCCGCCGCCGGCGCGCGCGGCGCGCGCCGGGCTGGCGATCGGCACGGGCTGGTCGAGCAGCTCGAAGATGCGCTCGGCCGACGACATCGCCGACTGCATGACGGCGTACTTCGTCGAGAAGTCGCGCATCGGCACGAAGAAGCGCTGCATGTACTCGATGAACGCGACCAGCGTGCCGAAGGCGAGCGCGCCGGCGAGGATCTCGATCGCCGCCGTACCAGACGATCACCGCGATGGAGATCGAGCTGATCGCCTCGACGATCGAGAACAGCGACGCCTCGTAGATGTTGGCGGCAGTGGTTGGCCTCGCGGAACTCGTCGTTCAGCGCGTCGAAGCGCGCTCGACTGCGCGCGCTCGCGCGCGAACAGCTGGATCACCGTCATCCCGGCCAGCGCTTCCTGCAGATAGGCGTTCAGGCGCGCCAGGCGGTCGCGAATGAGGCGGTAGTTCTGCCGCGCCTTGACGCGGAAGAAGTTGATCGCCACGACCACGAACGGCACCACCGCCAGGGTGACCAGCGCCAGGCGCCAGTCGATGGCCAGCATGATGCGCGACGATGCCGAGCAGCGTGGCCACGTCCATGAGGATGGTCAGCGCGCCGGCAGCGAACATCTCGTTGATGACGTCGACGTCGGTGGTCAGGCGCGTCACCAGGCGGCCGACCGGATTGCGGTCGAAGAACGCGCGTCGGCAGCTGCTGCAGATGCGCGACGAGGTCGACGCGCAGGGCGGCGAGGCTGCTGCTGCGCCACCAGCATCGTCAGGTAGTACTGCAGGTAGAGGAAGCCGAACTCGGCCACCATCGCGAGGCCGTAGAGCGCGCCGATGCGCAGCAGGCCGCTGCGGTCGCCCTGGCGCGATGTAGCGGTCGATGGCGATCTTCAGCAGATAGGGCTGCGCGAGCGAGCACGCCGAGGTGAGCGGCAGGCAGAGCATCGCCGCCCAGAAGATGCGGCGATACGGGCGGATGTATGCCCACAGCCGACGGATGAGGCGCGCGTCATAGGCTTTGCCGAGTTCGGCCTCGCGGTGCAGGTCGGCGCCGGCCGGCAGCGCGGAGCGGTCACAGCGCCTCGATCTCCTCTTCGAGCTGCTGCTGGCGGAAGAGCTCGGCGTAGAGCGCCGTCGCGCGCCAGCAGCGCGGCGTGGTCGCCGAACTCGACGATGCGACCCTCGTCGATCACGGCGATGCGGTCGGCGTCCATGACCGTCGAGACGCGGTGGGCGATGACGATGCTGGTGCGGCCCGCCATCACGCTCGCGCAGGCTGCTGCAGGATGGCGTGCTCGGTGCGCGTGTCGACGCTCGACAGCGCGTCGTCGAGCACCAGGATGCGCGGCGCGGCGGCGATGGCGCGCGCCAAGCGTCAGGCGCTGCTTCTGGCCGCCCGACAGCGTGATGCCGCGCTCGCCGACGACCGTGTCGTAGCCGTGCGGGAACGCCTCGATGTCGTCGGCGACGCCGGCCACCTCGGCGGCGCGCTCGGATCGTCGTCCTCGATCCGCCTCGTCGAGGCCGAAGGCGATGTTGTCGCGGATGCGGCGCGAGAACAGGAACGGATCCTGCGGCACGAAGCCGATGGCGCGGCGCAGCTGTGCCAGCGGCAGCGTGCGCACGTCGCGCCCGTCGAGCAGCACGGCGCCGTCGCTGACATCGAACAGCCGCGGCAGCAGCTGCACGAGCGAGCTCTTGCCGGCGCCGGTGCGGCCGACGATGCCGAGCTTCTGTCCCGGCTCGAGCGTGAACGAGACGATCGTCGACCACCGGATGGCCGTTGTCCGCGGCTGGGATAGGCGAACGTGACGTGGCGGAACTCGACCTGGCCGCGCACCGCCGGCAGCGGCGTCGGCGTCGGCGGCGTCGGCGATCGCCGGCACCATGCGCGAAGATGTGCTCGAGGCGGCTGCATCGCCGCGCGGCCGCGCTGCACGATCGACAGCATCCAGCCGAGCGCCATCGTCGGCCAGGCGAGAATGTTGAGGTAGCCGATGAACGCCACCAGGTCGCCGAGGCCGATGCGGCCGTGGATGACCTGCGAGCCGCCGTACCAGAGCACCACCAGCGTGCCGACGCCGGCGGCGAGGCTGCATCAGCGGCATCAGGCGGCCGCGCACGCGCGCCAGCTCGACGCTCTGGCGGGTGAACTCGTCGTTGAGGCGCGCGAAGCGCTCGACCGCGATCGTCCTCGGCGGCGTACGCCTTCACGACGTGGATGCCGCTGATGTTCTCCTGCACCGCGCTGCTCAGGCCCGCGAGCCCCTCCTGCACGCGCAGCGTCTGCTCCATGAGCGTGCGGCTGACGCGCTTGACGACGCAGCAGCAGCACCGGAAACGGCAGCAGCGCGATCAGCGTCAGCAGCGGATCGAGCGTCAGCATGATGCGTGACGCCGTAGACGTAGTAGATGGGCGTGTTGACCAGGTTGAGCACGCCGACGCCGAGCAGCATGCGGATGGCGGTGACGTCGTTGATCAGGCGCGACATCAGGTCGCCGGTCTGCTGATGCTGGTAGTAGCCAACCGGCAGGCGCTGCAGGTGCGCGAAGAGATCGTCGCGCAGGTCGTGCTCGACGTCGCGGCCGACGTTGAAGATCAGCGCCCGCGACAGCGTGCGCGACGACCGCCTGGACGAGCGCGATGGCGACGATCGCACCGGCGAGCTCGGCGGCGACCGCGCGAAGGGCGCGCCGCGCTGCGATGGCGTCGATGGCGCGCTTCAGCAGGTACGGCACCGCCATCGCCAGCGAGGCGGTGACCAGCAGGCAGGCACCGCCGACGGCGTAGCGCGCGACGTAGCGGCGCAGGTAGCCGAAGAGGCGTGTCACCCCGGCATCATGGTCGCCGGAACCGCGCGAATCAACGCGGTGGTGCCGCGCGGCGGGAGGACGACGTCCTCGCCGCCGCGACGGACGTAATTCGCTAGTTGGCGGGACCTGCCGCGCCAGACGCCGATCGAGCCGAACTTGCCGCGCTGGGGCGCCTTGCTGCCCTGCGGCTGCTCGTCCGGCTTCTTCGCGCCCGGAGTGCCAGCCGGGCGACACGACGTCGCCGAAGGCGACCGCGATGTCGCCCCACGCCGTCCTGTTGATGTCGGCGATGCCGACGCCCCAGGTGCGCTCCTTCCCGGTCTGCGGCAGGCCCGGCCGGCACCACCGGCGTCCAGTTGCCCGTGCCGTCGCCGAGGTAGGTGTAGACGCCGTAGACGCCGCCGATCTCGTCGAGGGCGCGCTTGCCCACCGCGACCGACGTCCGGCTTGCCGTCCTTGTTCAGGTCGCCGATGGCCACGCCGAGCGCGTTCATCGGCAGCAGCCCCTCGTTGGCCGCAACTGCCAGGTGCCGTCGGGCTGCTGGAGGAAGACTTCGACGCCGCCGCCCGCGCAGACCGGTGCGCCGGGCCGCCGCAGCCTTCGGGCAGCGGCGGCATCTGCGAGCCGGAGACGATGTCGAGCTTGCCGTCGCCGTTGACGTCGCCGGTGTCGATGCCCCAGTACAGGCCGTGGATCTCGGGCGCCGGCAGACCCTGCGACGCTTCCGTCCAGCCACCCTTGCCGTCGCCCAGCCAGACGCGCGGACCGGCCGAGTAGGCGGCGACGATGTCGAGGTTGCCGTCACCGTTGACGTCGCGCGAGCTCGACAGCGTTGCCCCACTCGGTCAGCGACAGGCCCTTGGAGCTCTCCTTCCAGACGCCCTTGCAGTTGCCGAGGAAGGCGCGCACGCCCTCTTCCGCGGCCGCCACCGACGCCAGATCCGGACATCCGTCATTGTTGAAGTCGCCCAGCGACACATCCTCGGAGCCGATGGTCGGCAGCCCGGACGACGCCGTGCGCCAGTTGCCCTTGCCGTCGCCGAGGTAGACGAAGACGCCCTTGCAGTGGTCGGCGATCGCCACGTCCATGAAGCCGTCCTTGTTGACGTCCATGAACGACCATGCCGCCGCCGCAGAACGGCTCGCGCGGCAGGCCGTTGGCGAAGTCGCTTCCAGTTGCCCTTGCCGTCGCCGACGAAGATCCAGGGACCGTCGGCGAGGCGCGACACGACGCCAATGTCGTCGAACCCGTCGCCGTTGACGTCGCCGAAGGCCATCTGCGACTTCCAGATCCGCCCCGCCGGCAGTCCGTTGTCAGCCGCGGTGTAGCTCATCGGCGCCGCTTCGCCGACGCTGCTGACCGCCGTCTTCTTGCCCTTCGCCGCTGGTGCGGCCTTCCCCCCAAACATGCGAACATCCCGCCAAACCCGATGACCAGGACGCCCGCACCACACACCCATCCGATACCCATCCTCATTTACAAAACCTCCGGTCGTGCCACAGACTGCGGCGCGGCCGGTTTATTCGGCCGGGTCGGGGGATGAACGGCAAGAAAATGAGGCGGCCGGCTTACCAGAGCCCGCGCCTGGGGGTCAAGAAACCGAACCCCGGCGCTCCTACACCTGACGTTTCACCAAAAGCCCGCAGCGCCGACTGCGCCGACCGATTTTGCAACAGAGCACGGCCCTTTTCCGCTTGACAACTTCGAGACCTTCGAGTAATCTGGAGGCAGCTTTCGACCAGCCGGGATAGAGCTGCCGGCTGTATGTTTGCGCGAATGGCGACTTTTAAGATAGTCGGACACGGTTGACGGCGGTTCAGGAGAGCGAGAATTCTTCTCCGCCACGAAAGGAGACGGGTGATGAGCAAGGCACTGGGGATGCGCTGTGTGTGGGGCCTCTGCGGAGTGCTGGGAAGCGTCTTGGCGTTGGCCTCGGTGGCGCGGGCAGAAGTCTCGACGGATGTCAGCGGTTCGGTGCTGGTGTTCCCGAAGGTCGTCTTCGACGGCGGGCTTATGGTCGACGGCGGTAACGATGGCCGCGACACGATGATTCAGCTCTCGAACACGAGCAACAACTTGGTCCACGCGCACTGCTTCTACGTGAACGGCGCGCCCGGATGCGTTGGGCAACCCGCTCTGGCAGGTGACCGATTTCACGATCTGGCTGACCCGCCAGCAGCCGACCCACTGGGTCGTCAGCGAGGGTCGTCAGGTGAATCCTTCCGACAACTTCCCGGGCGGCCAGAACGGCTCCGGTCTCGATCCGGGCGCCATTCCGCCGGTTCCTCCGGGCTTCCAGGGCGAGCTCAAGTGCGTCCAGATCGACGCATCGGGCACGCCCTTCGGCGGCAACAACCTCAAGGGTGAGGCCGTCATCCAGACCGCCGACGGCGACGTCAGCAAGCACAACGCGGTCGCCATCCTCGCCAACCCGGATCTCGCGGGTGACGATCCGGCCAACGAGCTGCTGCTCGACAACACGCCGGAGCAACGACGGCGAATACAACGCCTGCCCGAACCAGCTGTACCTCGATCACTTCGTCGACGGCACGCCAACCCCGTCATCTCCGGCGACACGACCGAGTCTCTCAACCCGATGCCTGCGACGGCGGCCATGTGCCCGATCCGCACCGTACCTGACCCTGGTGCCCTGCTCGCAGGATTTCGAGAATCAGATTCCTCGGCACGTCACGGTTCAGTTCGCGATCGTCAACGAGTTCGAGCAGGTCTTCTCGGCCAGCACGACGGTCACGTGCTGGCTGAACACGCGCCTGGCTGACATCGACGCGCCGACCGGCACCTGCACCGGCAGCGGCTCGCTCTGCGTCAGCGACTGCGCAGTGCATCGACGCCGATCAGGGCTTCTGCAACAAGAACAGCGTCTTCTCGCTCGGCACGCTGGGCGGCGGTTCGCGCCTTCACGCGCATCAGCCCGGTTGACCTCGACGGTGGCGTGATCGGCGTCGCCGAAGAGTACATGTACAACAATCCGGTTTCCGGCCCGATCAGTGTGGCACGCGGCGCCTGGAACCTGCAGCAGAATGGCAACCGCTTACGACGCGACAGTGAGACCTGCCGGGCGGGCCGGTGGTGGACACCATCACCATCCCCGAGAGCTTCTGAGCGGCATCGGGTAGCGAGCATGGTGTTCTCCACGGGTGAGGAAAGGAGACTAGTGATGAGCACGAAGATGGGGATCTGGCGGGGGGCGCTCGCGGGTGCGGCGATCGTTGCTGGCGGTGGGTGCGGCGAGCGCGCGCGTCATCGACCCGACCGGCGTGACGACCAACGAATCGGCGGCGCCTCGTGCTGTATCCGCAGCTGAAGGTCGATCTGAACACCTGCGTCGCGGGCACCTGCTCGCTGACGCCGGCGAGTTGCAGTGACGACGCTGACTGCCAAAATCCGGCAGTTGCAGGTGTCGACACGATCGTGCAGCTGACCAACACCTCGGAGTTCCTGACCAAGGTGCACTGCTTCTACACCAACACCAACAGCCACTGCAGCAACTCGCCGCAGACGATCTGCACGGACGCGGACTTTCCGCTCCGTGTGCCCGACCGGCGGCCTCTGCGTGCCGGGCTGGCAGGAGACCGACTTCCGGCTGACGCTGACCAAGCGCCAGCCGATCTCGTGGTCGGTCAACCAGGGCCTCTCCTCGCTGCCGCTGGCGACGCACGCCCGGTCAGGGCATCGCCGCCGCAGTTCAACGAGGGCAACATCCCGCCGGTCCTCGAAGTGCCGTTCACGGGCGAGTTGCTCTGCATCCAGGTCGACGTCGACCACCGAGCTGCCGACCGATCGCAACGACCTCAAGGGCGAGGCGTCGATCGTCAAGACGCGATCGCGAAACCAGCATCGACGACGCGCAAGTACAACGCGATCGGCATCAAGGCGATCGAGGGCCGTCAGGACGGCGAATCCGAACGTCCTCAACATCGGCGGTCCCGAGGCCGAGTACGGTGCGTTCAACGAGAGCGTCGATCCGCCGTTCACCGGTTGCCCGAACGTCCTCACGCTCAACCACTTCTTCGACGGTGCTGACGTCGTCACCCACACGGAGACTCGACGGCACGGTCGACCACGGACCTGACCATCGTCCCCTGCCAGCGCGACTACCTGACCCAGACCGCCAACGGCGCCGGGCGCGACGATCCAGTTCCTGGTCTACAACGAGTTCGAGCAGCGCTTCTCCACCTCGACCACGTGCGACTGCTACAAGGAGACCCCGCTGTCCGACATCGACACCCGCCCGGGCCCGGAGGGCAACAGCTTCTCGATCTTCAGCGTCGGCGTCCAGGGCACCCTCACCGGCATGTCCCGCCTGCGCTCGGTCGCCGGTCCGAACGTCGACGGCTACGACGGCCGCACCATCCTCGCCCTCGTGGGTGAGAACTGGGGCGCCGGGGTCTGCGAGGCGGCGCCGGGTAAGTCGTCCGGTCCTCCGAACTACCTCTCCGCGCAGCTCTGCAGCACCGATGCCGATTGTTCGGACGGGAGTCGTGCGTCAATCCCTTCGTGGCAACGGCGGACGCCAACGTCCAGTTCCAGGGCTCGCGCCCGCAGGGCGATCGCATCTCGATCCCCCTGCCCTGATCTGATCCGAACCTAACCGGCCCGAAGGCCCGGAGGACGAAAGTCCTCCGGGCCTTCGTCGTTTCAGGGGTTGGAAATTCGGCGGCCTGGGATTTTCCCAGTCAAGCTGTTCACCCAGAACCCGTACCTGCGGGAAAGGGAAATGTTGCGAAAGAAGCGCGCCGCTGCCGGCACGGAGGTGACGTCGCATTCCGGGGTCGCTGGCGACAGCCCGCACGCCGAATCTCCAGACTCCCTCTCCAGAACGGATCACGGATCAGGGTCCACCTCCCCCCGGCCCGCGATCGACGAGTAGCGGCCAAGCCGCGCCCTTCCCGTTCGCCTCCGCCCGCCATCCAGAGCCCGGCCCGGTCAGATCTGAAGCGGCTGTCCTTAGCCTGCTGTCGTTCAGCTCGCGCGTCCGCGACGCCGACGCTCACCGCAAAGGGCCGGATCCCGAACGCACCGACTCGGAACCCGAGCAACACCCAACGGAGCGACGATCCATGCTGAAGCGGCCGAAGCATGCACCCGGGGCCGTGAAGGCGGCTCGAGGCGGCGATCGTCGGCAGTCGGGGCTGATCAGGCCGCGCGGGAGCGCGGCCCTCCAAGCGGGGACGGAGGAGGCGGCGGAAAAGGGAGCCGGACCACTGTGACCACGTCGCGGGAGCGCGGTCCTCGAAGCGGGAGAATCGCTCAGTACGCCTGGAAGCCGCTGGTCGGGGACTGGCCGAGTCCGGCCAGTGTGAACCGCGCCTGGACCTGGACCTCGTTCGGGTTGCGCGTATCGGTGACGCCGATGTTGAGCGCCCAGCAGTTGCAGCTCGAGAGCAGCCGCATGCCGGCATAGTTCTCGAGGAAGGTGCCGGCGTCGATGTCGTATCGCATCGTGTAGAGCAGCGCGATGCGATCGGTGACCGGCAGCGCGATCGACGAATCGAGCAGCTGCAGGATGCTGTCGGTGATGAACCGGTACTCGACGGCGAAGCTGGCTCGCGTGAACAGCCGCCGGCGGCCCTCCTCGTCCAACGCCCGGAAGGGCTCAGTGAGCCGTACGCCGAGGGTCGCCGACGAGATGTTGTTCTCGCTGGTGTCGTAGGTGGTGTAGGCCCGGACCGATGTGATCGGACCGGGGTTGACGCGCAGCGAGAGATCGACGTCGGAGAGGTGGTCACCCGGCTGGCCGGGATGCAGCGGCTGACCGGTCAGGCCGAGCCGCGACGTCGGCGGAATGTCGCGTGACGGATCGTAGCTCTGCGCCAGCGACAGCCGGGCGAGCTCGAACACCTCGCCGCGCTCCCCGTCCGGCGACGGCGCGGATCGCGCCAAGAGTCGCGTGGCGAAGCCGTAGGTGATGAGGCTGCGCTCGTTGATGCGGTCGATCCCATCCCACACCGGCAGATCGGACTGGTCGACATTGGGGATGTAGAGATAGTCGAGTTCCGGCTCGACGGTGTGCTTCAGCTTGTCCAGGCCGAAGTACGGAAAGTCGAACGTGCGCGCGAATTCGGTCCCGACGGCGCTGTGGAGCTCGAAGATCTCTCGACTGCTGCCCCGTCGGCAGGTCGATGAATGGCCCGTCCACCGGATTCTGCCCGGTGAACCCGCCGGCCATCTCGTTCTCGCTGAGCCCGTACGCGGTTTCGCGAAACGCGGCGCGCACGGAGCCGAAGAACGAGCGCCCGAGCGGCAGCCGCAGCTCCAGCTGCGGTTTGAAATCGCCGCGGACGCCGGCCAGGCCGAGCGGTCGCTGGAAGTTGGTGACGCTGCCGGTGAAGTCGCTCATCAATCCCAGTCCGAGCTCCTTCTGGGCGATCAACCGCACCTCGGGCAGGCGCTGGATGACCAGCTTCTCGTCCTCGCTCTGGGTGATGCAGTCGTTGTCCGGCGACGGAACGCAGTTCGGCGTCGTCGACTCGACCGTCGGACCGACCAGGTCCTGATAGTAGACCGCCCCAGCCTGCAGCTGGGCGCGGTTCCACTCCTGGAGGACCCCGGCCTGCGACGTCGTGAACGGCAGCGTGCGCAGTGCCACCGCCTCACGCTCGTCAATCGCGAAGGTGTTCATCTCGCGCAGGAACAGGTCGTCGCCGACCGCCAGCATGTCGAGGTAGCCGTGCAGCCCCTCCACCTGCGGAATGCCCTGCTGATGATGGCCGATCACCGCCCAGCGATTCTCGGGCGTATCCGGGTTGGCACCGGGTGGCACCTTCACGTCGGTGGTGCGGCCGCGAAAGAATTCGTTGAAGTAGCCGGCCTCGAACTCGCCCTGCGTCGCCTTGCTGAAGGCGTAGCGATACTGCGGCAGGATGCCGATGCGCAGCGACGTCTCGACGTCGCCGCTGATCGTCACGTCCTGATTCTTGTCGATCGTCCAGTAGAACGGCTGGAGGAGCTGGAACCCACGCCGGTTGGAGATGCCGACGCGCGGGAAGAGCAGGCCGCTCTGGCGCTCGCGGAAGACCGGAAAGGCCGCACGCGGCAGCCACATCACGGGGATGTCGAGGATGTTGAACGTCCCGCCCTGCAGCGTGCCGTAGCCCTCCAGGGAAACGTCGAGCTGGTCGCCGGCGATGCTCCAGTCGGGTTTCCCCTCGGCGCAGTTGCAGGTGGTGAAGCGACCGCCCTCGATCCGATAGCGCTGTCCGAGCCCCTTCTCGATGCGCGACCCACTCAGCGTGTAGCCAAGCCGCCCGGCCTGGATGTTTGCCTCGTGCAGCTCGCCGGTCTCGTTGATGAGGTCGAGGAAGATGGCATCGGCCGTGATGTCCGCCTCGGGGCTGGTCAGCGTCGCATTGCCGAGCGCCCGCGCCTCGCTGGTGCGGCGGTTGAACTCGACGGTATCGGCGCGCAGCGTGGTCTCCCCGCGGCGGATCAGCACGTCGCCGGTCGCCGACAGGATCTCGCCCTTCTGGTCGTAGTCGAGCGACTGGGCGTCGATCGTGATCTCGTCGCTGGCCGCTGGCTCTTCCGCGCGCACCGCACAGGCGAGGCCAGCCAGGAGGGTCAGCAGCGCCCCGCTGCAGATCCATGTGACGGCGCCGCGTCCGCGCCGCCTCCTCACGGCTGTGCCGCTCCCTGCGTCGCGCCGGCCGTTGCGAGCCGGCCCACTCCGAGCCGGTACAGCTCGCCGACCAGAAACAGCGACCCGGCGACCAGGACGACGCCGTCGCGACCGGCACGCGCCCGGACCCGCTGCCACGCCCGCCCGAGATCGGGTTCCGCGACCGCCGGACAGGCTGCCCCGAACGCCGCCGCCACCGCCGCTGCCGGAGCGCCGCGCGGCGCCAGCACTTCGGTGACCACCGCGCTGCGGCAGTGGGGCGCCAGGCGCGCCACCATCTCGTTCCAGTCCTTGTCGCCCATGACCGCGAACAGGAGGTCGACGGTCCGCCCTCCAGTGAGGCGCAGGCAGCTCCGCCACCAGGCTCGCGATGCCGTCCACATTGTGCGCGCCATCGACGATCGTGAGCGGCGTCGTGTCGATGATCTCGAGTCGGCCGGGCCAGCGAACGCCCGCCAGACCGCGCCGCAGCGCCACCTCGTCGACCGACAGGGTGTCCCGTACCGCGCCGAGCACGGCGATCGCGGTCGCCGCGTTGTCGCGCTGATGGGCGCCGCGCAGCCCCACCTGGACGTCGCCCAGCTCCCACCCGAGGCCCTGGAATGTCAGCGTATCCGCTCCGCTGACGTGATAGTCGCGCCCCAGCGCCAGCACCGGCGCACCGCGCTCCGCCGCGATCCGGTCGCAACACCGCCGCCGGGTCGCTGCCGATGCGGCCCAGCACCACCGGGCGGCCGGGTTTGATGATGCCGCCCTTTTCGGCAGCGATCTGCTCGAGGCTTTCGCCCAGCCATTCGGTGTGGTCGAGGCCGATCGTGGTGATCATGGCGACCAGCGGGTCGACGCACGTTGGTCGCGTCCAATCGTCCGCCGAGCCCAACCTCGACCACCGCCACCTCGATGCCCACGCGCGCGAAGTGCAGGAAGGCCATCACCGTGAGGATCTCGAAGAACGTGAGGCCGATGCCGCGCGCCAGCGTGGCGGCGCTGGATCTCTTCGGCGATTGCCACCAGCGCCTCGCGGGGCATCGGCTCCCCGCCGACGGTGATGCGCTCGCCGAGTTCGACGAGATGCGGCGAGGTGTAGCGGCCCACCCGATACCCGGCAGCGCCGAGACAGGCGTCGAGCATCGCCGCCACCGACCCTTTGCCGTTCGTGCCGGCGATGTGCAGCGCCGGATAGGCGCGCTGCGGATCGCCGAGCCGCTGAAGCGCCAGCGCCACCCGCTCGAGCTTGAAGTCCATGCCCTTGGCCGCCTCGAGGGCGTAGAGCCAGTCGAGCGTGCGCTGGTAGTCGGTCATCGGTCGGTGGAAGCCACCGTGGGCCCGGCATGGGCGTGCGGCGAAGCTGTCCTATACGCAACGCCCGAATCCCGCGCCACCGATCCCGGAGGCCGTTCTGCCGTGGTGAAGGTCAGGCGGCGGCTGTCCGACGACAGGCGCCCTTCAGGGCGCGCAGGAAGCCGCCGACTTCGCCCACCAGCTCGGGGGACCCGCCCTTCGTCTCGATGATCCGCACGATGGCGCTGCCGACCACCACCGCGTCGGCATACGACGCCACCGCGGCGGCCTCCTCCGGCGTGGTGATGCCGAAGCCGACGCCGATCGGCAGCCGGCAGTTGCCGCGCAGGTCGCGCACCATCCGCTCGCACCTCGGCGGAGTCGATGGCCTTGCTCCCGGTCACGCCGGTCATCGAGACGAAGTAGATGAAGCCGCTCGCCTTGCGGAGGACGGCGCGCACGCGGCTCGCATCGCTGGTCGGCGCCAGCAGGAAGATCACGTCGAGACCGGCCGCGCGCGCCGGCTTCCACAGCTCGTCGGCTTCTTCGGGCGGCAGGTCGACCACCAGCAGCCCGTCGACCCCGGCGCGTCGCGCGTCCGCGACCAGCCGGTCGGGTCCGTAGTGGAAGATCGGGTTGTAGTAGCCGAACAGGATGATCGGCGTGGTGAAGCCACCGCCGCGCAGCTCGGCCACCAGCTCGAGGATCTGGCGCAGCGAGGTGCCGTGCGCGAGGGCGCGCAGCCCGGCCCGCTGGATGACCGGGCCGTCGGCGGTCGGATCGGAGAACGGCACGCCGAGCTCGATCAGGTCGGCCCCCGCCTCGGCCGCCGCGAGCAGCAGCGCGCGGGTCGCGTCCAGGTCGGGATCGCCGGCCATGATGAACGGCACCAGGGCCGCTTCGCCGCGCCGATGCAACACGGCAAACATCTTCTTGATCCGGCTCATCCCCGCCCGTCTCCCCTGCCACCGCGGCTACAGCGTCACGCCGAGGTAGGCGGCGACCGTGTTCATGTCCTTGTCGCCGCGGCCCGAGAGGTTGACGACGATGATCTGGTCGCGACCCATGGTCGGCGCCAGCTCCAGCGCCTGAGGCGATCGCGTGCGCCGATCTCGAGCGCCGGGATGATGCCCTCGGTCGCGGTCAGGCGCTGCAGCGCCTCCATCGCCTCCGCGTCGGTGACGGCGACGTAGCGCGCCCGGCCGGTGGCGTGCAGATAGCGCGTGCTCCGGTCCGACGCCCGGATAGTCGAGCCCGGCGGAGATCGAATGCGCCTCGCGCATCTGTCCGAGCTCGTCCTGCAGCACGTAGGTCTTCTTGCCGTGCAGGACGCCGACCATGCCGCCGCTGATCGACGCCGCGTGCCGGCCGGTCTCGACGCCGTCGCCGGCCGCCTCGACACCGATCAGCTGCACGCCCGGATCGTCGATGAACGGATAGAAGAGTCCCATGGCGTTGCTGCCGCCGCCGACGCAGGCGACCAGGACGTCCGGCAGGCGCCCCTCGCGCTCGCAGGATCTGCTGGCGCGTCTCGCTGCCGATCACCGACTGGAAGTCGCGCACGATCATCGGGTAGGGATGCGGCCCCATCGTCGAGCCGACCAGGTAGTAGGTCGTGCGCACGTTGGTCACCCAGTCGCGCAGCGCCTCGTTGATCGCGTCCTTCAGCGTCGCGCTGCCGCTGGTCACCGGCATGCACCTGCGCGCCGAGCAGCTTCATGCGAAAGACGTTGAGCGACTGGCGCTGCACGTCCTCGGCGCCCATGAAGACCTCGCACGCGCAGGCCGAGCAGCGCCGTCACCGTCGCCGTCGCCACGCCGTGCTGGCCCGCGCCGGTCTCGGCGATGATGCGCGGCTTGCCCATGCGCCGCGCCAGCAGCCCCTGGCCGAGGGTGTTGTTGATCTTGTGCGCGCCGGTGTGACAGAGGTCCTCGCGCTTCAGGTAGATCTTGGCGCCGCCGAGCTGCTCGGTGAGCCGCGCGCGCGAAGTAGAGCGGCGTCTCGCGGCCGGCGTACTCGCGCAGGTACTCGCGCGACCTCGGCCTGGAAGGCGCGGTCGCGGCGCAACGCGCGAGTAGGCGGCGTCGAGCTCGAGCAGCGCCGGCATCAGCGTCTCGGCGACGTAGCGGCCGCCGAACTCTCCGAAGTGTCCCGTGCGATCAGGCAGTGCGGGCATTGGCGATGAACCGTCTCACTTTCTCCGGGTCCTTCATGCCCGGGGCCGACTCGACCCCGGAGGCGACGTCGACCGCACGCGGGCCGCACCAGCCGCACGGCCTCGGCCACCGTTTCCGGCGTCAGGCCGCCGGCGAGGATCAGCCGCTCGCTCGGGCACCCCGACCAGCCATTCGAGCGGAACCCGCTGTCCGGTTCCGCCGGGCTGCCCGGCGACATAGGCGTCGGCGAGAATGAAATCCACCGGGTAGTCGGCGCACGGCGGCCAACGCCTCCGGGCCGTCGACACGCGAACCGCCTTGATGGTCTGCTGCCGCCAGCCCTCGCAGAACGCGCGCGACTCGTCGCCGTGGAACTGCAGGGCGTCGAGACCGACGCGCTCGGCGATCGCCGCGATCTCGTCGCGTCGCGGCGTCGACGAACACACCGACCCTGCAGGATCTCGGCCGGCAGCGCCGCCGCGATCGCCGCCGCCGGCTCGAGCGACACGCAGCGCGGGCTGCGCGCGTAGAAGTTGAGCCCGATGGCATCGGCGCCGGCGCGCGCCGCGTGCAGCGCATCCTCGAGGCGGGTGACGCCGCAGATCTTCACCCGCGTCATCGCCGCTCGTCCGCCAGCAGCGCCTGCAGCGCCGCGCCGGGGTCGGGCGCGCGCATCAGCGATTCGCCGACGAGGAACGCGTCGTACCCGGCGCGCGCGCAGCCGCGACACGTCCGCCGCCGTCTCGATGCCGCTCTCCGCCACCGCCACCGCACCCGCCGGCAGCCGACCGCGCAGGCGCTCGGCGGTCTCCAAGCGTGGTCGCGAACGTGCGCAGGTCGCGGTTGTTGATCCCGATGAGCGTCGCGCCAGCGGCGGCAGCGCGATCCACCTCGTCAGCGGTGTGGGCCTCGACCAGGACGTCGAGACCGAGCTCGAGCGCCGCGGCGAGCAGGTCGCGCAGCACGCCATCGTCCAAGGCATGGCGACGATCAGCAGCACCGCGTCGGCGCCCCACGCGCGCGCCTCGGCCACCTGGTACGGATCGAAGATGAAGTCCTTGCGCAGCAACGGCAACGTCCACGGCGGCGCGGATCGCCTCGAGATAGCGCGGGGCTGCCCCTGGAAGTGGCGCTCCTCGGTCAGCACCGAGATCGCCGCCGCGCCGCAGGCGGCGTAGCGCGCGGGCGATCGCCACCGGGTCGAAGTCGGCGCGGATCACGCCCTTCGACGGCGACGCCTTCTTGACCTCGGCGATCACGGCGGGACGGCGCGCGCGCAGTGCCGCCGCGAACCCGCGCCGCGGCAGCGACCACCCCGGCGCTCGCGCAGCGCCGCCAGCGGCTGGGCGCGTTGCGCCGCCGCCAGATCGTCGCGCCGTGCGGCAACGATGTCGTCGAGGATCATCGGTTGGTGAACTCGATCAGAGCGTCCAACTTACGCTGCGCCGCGCCACTGTCCACCGCCTCCCGTGCCGCACCGACGCCGGCGGCGATCGAGTCGGCAAGGCCGCCGACATACAGCGCCGCACCGGCGTTGAGCAGCGCGATGTCGCGCTGCGCTGCCGTGGCACGCCCGGCGAGGATGGCGCGGATGATGGCGGCGTTGGTGGACGCGTCGCCGCCGGCCAGGTCTTCCAGCCGGCAGGGCTGCGAGGCCGACGTCCGCGGGGGTGAAAGCGGTACGGGCGCACGGCGCCGTCGCGCAGCTCCGCCACGGCGCTCGGACCGGTGAGGGACAGCTCGTCGAGGCCGTCCTCGCCGTGCACGACCAGCGCGCACTGGCTGCCCAGCCGCCCGAGCGCCTGCGCCAGCGGCTCCACCCACTGGCGCGCGAAGACGCCGAGCAGCTGGCGCTGAGCGCCGGCCGGATTGGTGAGCGGCCCGAGCAGATTGAACAGCGTGCGCACGCCGAGCTCGCGCCGCACGGGCGCGACGTGGCGCATCGCCGGATGGAACGCCTGCGCGAACAGAAAGCCGATGCCGACCGCGTCGATGCAGGCGGCCACGTGCGCCGCGTCGAGATCGATGCGGACGCCGAGCGCCTCGAGCACGTCGGCGCCACCGACCGATCCCGACATGGCGCGGTTGCCGTGCTTGGCGACCGCCAGACCGGCACCGGCGGCGATCAGCGCCGCCGCCGTCGAGATGTTGAAGGTGTGCCGCATGTCGCCGCCGGTGCCGCAGGTGTCGACCACGGCGCGCGCCACGGTCACCGGCATCGCATGCTGGCGCATGGCGCGCGCCGCCCCGACGATCTCGTCGACCCGCTCGCCCTTCATGCGCAGCGCGACCAGCAACCCGGCGATCTGCGCCGGCGTGGCCTCGCCGTCCATGATGGCGCGCACCACCGCTTCCATCTCGGCCTCGGGCAGGTCGCGGCGCGCGGTCAGCTCGGCGATGGCAGTACGGATATCCATGTGCTCAGAGAATTCATACGGAGAACGGAGCAACGGAGAGGTCGGATCGATTGCCAAGGCCCCAGTAGCGCCGTTCCGAATGTGAAGAAGCCTTACGTGGTCTGCTCCAGGAAGTTGCGCAGGAGCTGTTTGCCTTCCAGGGTGAGGATCGATTCCGGGTGGAACTGGAGCCCTCCAGCTGATGCTGGCGTGTGGCGGACGCCCATGATCTCGCCTTCCGCCGTCCAGGCGGAGATCTCCAGCTCGGCGGGAATCGTCGCCCGCTCGATCACCAGCGAATGATAGCGGGTCGCGTCGAAGGGGTTCGACAGGCCGCGGAAGAGCGTCTTGTCGTCGTGGATGATCGGCGAGGTCTTGCCGTGCATGATCCGGTCGGCGCGCACGACGCTGCCGCCAAGCGCCGCGCCGATGCACTGATGGCCGAGGCAGACGCCGAGGATCGGGATGCGGCCGGTGAGGCGCTTGATGACCTCGACCGACACGCCGGCTTCGTTCGGGCTGCACGGCCCGGGCGAGATGACGATCCGCGCCGGATGCAGGGCGGCGATCTCGTCGACGCTCATCGCGTCGTTGCGGACCACGCGCACCTCCTCGCCCAGCTCGCCGAGATACTGGACGAGGTTGTAGGTGAAGGAGTCGTAGTTATCGATCATCAGCAGCATGGCTACATCGCCTCCGCCAGCTTCACCGCCTGGAACAGGGCGCGGGCCTTGTTGACGCACTCGGCGTGCTCGCGCTCGGGGTCGGAGTCGGCGACGATGCCGGCCCCCGCCTCGGCGTAGATCACGCCGCCGTCGATCACCATCGTGCGGATGGCAATCGCGGTGTCCATGTTGCCCGAGAAGCCGAAGTAGCCGACGGCGCCGCCGTAGACGCCGCGCCGGATCGGCTCCAGCTCCTCGATGATCTCCATGGCGCGGATCTTCGGCGCGCCGGACAGCGTGCCGGCCGGAAACGTCGCGCGGAAGGCGTCGAAGCAGTCGTAGCCGTCGGCCAGCTCGCCGTGCACGTTGGAGACCAGGTGCATGACGTGCGAATAGCGCTCGATCGTCAGCCGCTCGGTGACCGCGACGGTGCCGATGCGCGACACCCGGCCGACGTCGTTGCGGCCGAGGTCGACGAGCATGATGTGCTCGGCGACCTCCTTCGGGTCGGCGGCAAGCTCGAGCTCGAGCTCGCGGTCCTGCTTCTCGTCGGTGCCGCGCGGCCGCGTGCCGGCGATCGGCCGCACGGTCAGCTCGCGCCCCTCCAGCCGCGCCATCACCTCCGGCGACGCGCCCAGCACGATGCGCGCAGCCAGTGCGCAGGAAGAACATGTACGGCGACGGATTGAAGGTGCGCAGGCAGCGGTAGATGTCGAACGGATGGGCGCGCAGCGGGCACTGGAAGCGCTGCGCCAGGACCACCTGGATCACGTCGCCGGCGCGGATGTACTCCTTGGCACGCTCGACGATCGCCTTCGTAGGCGCTCGGCTCGAAGTTGGACCGCACCACCGGCGGGCCCTCGACCTGCACCGGCACCGGGAGGGTCACGGGACGCCGCAGCCGCTCGACCAGCTGGTCGACCCGTGCGCAGGCGGCGGCGTAGGCGGCGCGCCGGTCACCGGCGGCATCGACGTGCGCATGCGCGACGACCTTCATCTTCTGCGCCACCTTGTCGAAGACGACCAGCGCATCGACCAGCATCAGATAGAAGTCGGGATGGTGGAGATCGTCGCGGGCCGTCGCCGGCAGGCGTCTCGAAGCTGCGCACCAGGTCGTAGCCGAGGAAGCCGACCAGACCGCCGGCGAAGCGCGGCAGGCCCGGCACGGCCACCGGCGTGTACGCAGCGAGCATCGCCCGCGCCTCGCCGAGCGGGTCGCTCGTCGTGCGCGTCGTGAACGGGCCGCCCGGCGGCCCCTCGGAAACCGTATCGCCCGTGCACGACAGGATGCGCGACGGGGCGGTGCCGAGGAAGCTGTAGCGCGCCCACTTCTCGCCGCCCTCCACCGACTCGAGCAGGAAGGCGTCGCCGCCGTCGTCGAGCTTGAGGAAGGCCGAGACGGGGGTATCGAGGTCGGCGAGGATCTCGCGATAGACCGGAATCAGGTTGCCCTGGTCGGCCAGCGCGCAGAACGCGTCGAACTCGGGTTGATGAGCGCTCATCGCGGCGGTCTCACTTTTCCGACACCACCGTCGCCGCCTCCAGCCCCTCCACATCGCGCAGCTTGCTCTCCATCGCCTTGGCCGCCGCGTGATCGCGGAAATGTCCGACCTTCACGGTGTACCAGGTGACGTTGCCGACGTCCCTGGTGCCCGTGCTGGCGTCGTAGCCCTTGGCACGCAACGTCCGCGACAGCATGATCGCCCGCATCGTGTCGTTGGTGGAGTACGCCAGCACCGTCCAGTTGCCCGCCGCGGCGACGGTCGGCGTCGGCGGCCGGCGGGTCGGCGTCTCGCGCGGAATGGGCGACGGCGTCAGGGTCGGTGCCAGCCGCAGCGGCGTCTCGGTGAAGGGCGCCAGGTTGCGAGTCGGCAGCGCCGTCGGCGGCACGACCGGCGGCGGCGCGGCGGCCACCACAACGGCGGTCGGCGCGGCGTCCAACGGCACGCTCTGCGGCCGCCGCTGGTGCATGGCGCGCTGGTCGGCGAGATCGTGCCCGACCCAGAATCCGAACACGAAGATGAACAGCGAGGCGAGCAGGAAGCCGAAGGTCAACGTGATCAACTGTCCGAAGCTCAGCCCCGCACTCCGTCGCTCGCGTCGCTCCGCCATCCGCCCCTCCTCACATCGACTCGGGAGCGCGAAGGCCGAGCAGCTCGAGTCCGAGTTGCAGGACCCGCTGGACGGCCCGCGCCAGGTACAGCCGCGCATCGCGCACCCGCGGCTCGACGCCGAGGATGCGATGACGGTTGTAGCAGCGATGGAAGGCGCCGGCGATCTCTATGAGGTGGAAGACGACGCGGTGCGGCTCGCGCTCGGCCGCGGCGTCCTCGATGACGTCCGGCATCTGCGCGAGCAGCCGCACCAGCTCCTGCTCCTCCGCCTCCACCAGCGATTCCAGATCGGCGGCCGCCGCGTCCGGCACCGCCGCCCCTTCACCTGCCGCCTTGCGGAACAGCGTGCAGATCCGCGCGTGCGCGTACTGCACGTAGAAGACCGGATTCTCCGACGACTGCCGGGTGGCGAGCTCGAGATCGAACTCGAGTTGGCTGTCGCCCTTGCGCATCAGAAAGAAGAACCGGGTCGCATCCGGTCCGACCTCGTCGACAACCTCGCGCAGGGTCACGAACTCGCCGGTGCGCTTGCCCATGCGGACGGGCTCACCGCCGCGCGTCAGACGCACGAGCTGGACCAGGATGACCTGGAACTTCTTCGGATCGGCGCCGAGCGCCTCGATCGCCGCGGCGACGCGCTTCACGTAGCCGTGGTGGTCGGCGCCCCACACGTCGATGAGCTCGTCGTAGCCGCGCGACAGCTTCTCGCCGTGGTATCCGATGTCCGCGGCGAAGTAGGTCAGCTCGCCGTCGCTGCGCTGCACGACGCGATCCTTCTCGTCGCCGAACGGCTCGGACTTGAACCAGCGGGCGCCGTCCTTCTCGTAGATGAAGCCGCGCTCGGCCATCGCGTCGAGCGCGCGTCCGACGACGCCCGCCTCGTGCAGGGCCCGCTCGCTGACGAAGACGTCCATCTGCACCGCGATGGATCGCATGTCGCTCTTGATCTGCTCGAGCAGCCAGTCGGCGGCGCGTCCGGCCGCAGACCGCGAGGGCGGTGTCGCCGGCGAGCTGCAGATACGACGACGCGGCGTCGGCGATCGCGTCGTCGGCGCCGGGCGCCAGGTCCGGCGGCGCGCCGCGCAGCAGGCCTGGGATCTCGTTACCCGTCGCCGCGGCGATGCCGTGCATGATCTCGTCGCGGTGCGCGACCACCAGCTCGCGCAGGTAGTCGCCGGGGTAGCCGTCCTCGGGAATGTCGGTTCGCACCCCGTACGCCTGCAGCAGGCGCGCGTACGACGACCGCGCCAGGGTCGCGACCTGCTTGCCCGCGTCGTTGACGTAATACTCGCGCGTGACGTCGAAGCCGGCGAACGCCATCAGACGCGCCACCGCGTCGCCGAGCACCGCGCCGCGGCCATGGCCGACGTGCAGCGGGCCGGTCGGATTGGCGCTGACGAACTCGATCAGCACCCGCCGTCCGCCGCCGATGTTCGGCCGGCCGAACTCGGGCCGCTCGATCTCGCGGAGGATCTCCGCCCAGAATCGCGGCGAGAAGCGGAAGTTGAGATAGCCGGGACCGGCGATCTCGACGTTGGCGAGCAGGCCCGCGGGATCCTCGATGTGGTCGATGATCGCCTGGGCGATCGCGACCGGCGCCTTGCGCTCGGCGCGCGCCAGGCCGAGCGCCACCGTCGAGGCGAGGTCGCCGAACGCCGCGTCCTTGGGGACCTCAAAAAACAAAGGGGGGAGGCTTTCCAACTTCAGCGCTCCCCCCTCTTTGGCTCGGATCAACGCGTGCTGAAGCAGCCCCTCAAGCCGGTGTCTCATCCCCCGCCCGCCAGCGCCACGCACTGTCGTCACCGGAGTCGCCGCGACGCGACATTGATGTCGGTTGAGTCATGAGCACGCCTTCGGGGGTTCTATCGAAGGCCCTATGGAGGGTCAAGGCGACCAATTCCACTGTGGTGGGTCGGCGCCTTGGGACTCGGCGGGGAGTGCGGAACGGCGCCTGCAATCGCCGAACGGGGGGCGCCGCCTCCCGCGGCGCCTGGCAGCGCGGTCGGGTTGCGATGCACCGTCCGCGGCAGGCCGCGCGGGAGCGCGGCCCTCCATTCGGGGATGGTGATGCGGTGGCGGTGCAGAAGGCGTCCGCAATCCACGATTGTAGGCGGACGCATCCTCCTGGACCCGACATCCGACAGCGCCCAGCGGCCGGCGATATCGGCGCTCGAATGCCGGCGCGCGCATCGCGCGTTCGTCGATTTCGCCGCGCCGCGACTGAAGGCCACGCTCGCGGGGTGAAGCGGACCGCTACGCTCCGCCGCGCTCGGACGACTGGCCCTCGAACCGGCGTTCCATGATCACCGCATCCTCGCCGCGCGCGTAGTAGTTCTTGCGGAGGCCGATCTGGGTGAAGCCCATCGCCTGGTAGAGGCCCAGGGCGCTCGCGTTCTCGGGGCGCACCTCGAGGCTGACGCTGGCCGCGCGATGGGCGGTGGCATCGTCGATGATGCGCTGCACGAGCGCGCGGCCGGCGCCGCTACCGCGCGCCTCCGGATGGACCGCGAGGTTGAGGATGTGGATCTCGTCGCCAACCAGCCACCAGCAGGCATAGCCGACCAACCGGCGGGCCGCGTCGGCGGTGCGCGCGAGATGCAGGCGCGAGAAGTCGAGCTTGAGCTCGTGCAGGAAGAGGCCGGGCGTCCACGGGTCCGCCGCAAACGACAGCCGCTCGATCTCCATCACCTGCGGGAGATCCGCCGCGACCATGGGCGCGAAGGCGAGCGCCGGCGGCCACCCCCGCGCTCACCAGCGGATGAGGATCGCGCCCCAGGTGAACCCGGCGCCGAAGCCCGCGAGACAGATGAGGTCGCCGTCGTGGACGCGTCCCTCCTCGATCGCCTCGTAGAGCGCCAGAGGAATCGACGCGGCGGTGGTGTTGCCGTAGCGCTGGATGTTGTTGACGACCTTCTCCTCCGGCCACGAGAACCCCAGGGCGACCATCTGGTTGATGCGCAGGTTGGCCTGGTGCGGCACCAGCAGGCTGATGTCGTCCGGCGTGTAGCCGGTCTTCGTCCAGCACCTCGTCGATCACCTCGGTGCAACGCTCGACGGCGTGCTTGAAGACGTAGCGCCCCTCCATGCGCGGAAAGACGCGCGGCGCATCGCTCGCCACCATCTCCTCGGTGAGGCGCGGACGCGAGCGCGACGCCGCGCACTCGAGCCAGAGCTTCTCGGCGAACTTGCCCTCGGCATGCAGCACCGTCGTGAGGATGCCGCGCTGCGGGTCGTCGGTCGGCTCGACCACGGCCGCCGCGGCGCCGTCGCCGAAGATCACCGCCACGTCGCGGCCGCGCGTGGTGATGTCGATGCCGGTCGAGTGCACCTCGCCGCCGACCACCAGCACGCAGTTGAAGCGGCCGGACTTGATGAAGGCGTTCGCCGTGGCGAGCGAATAGAGGAATCCGGAGCACTGGTTGCGGACGTCGAATGCCGGCATGCCGGCGATGCCGAGGCGCTCCTGGAGCACGCACGCGCTCGACGGCATCTCGTAGTCGGGGCTGAGCGTCGCGAAGATGACGCAGTCCACCTCGTCGGCACGCCGCCCCGCGCGCTCCAGCGCTTCGCGCGCCGCCAGCGCGCCCATGTCGGCCGCGCCCACCCATCCCTCGCTGTAGTGGCGCTCGCGGATGCCGGTGCGCTGCTGGATCCAGTCGTCGGTGGTCTCCATGAGCTTGGAGAGGTCGTCGTTGGTCACCACCTTCGGTGGGACATGGCGGCCGATGCCGGTGATGCGCGCGTTCCGCATGTGCCTCCTTCCCGCCTCACACCCGCAGCACGGCGGCGCCCCACGCCGCGCCGGCGCCGCACGCCGCCAGACAGACGCGGGCGCCGCCGCCGATGCGGCCGCTCGCCAGCGCCTCGCTGAGCGCCACCGGCAAGGTCGCCGCCGTGAGGTGCCCGTGCGCGGCGCCGGCGTCGATCCACGCGTCGCTCGCGAGGCCCAGGCTCTGCGCGCAGCGTTCGGCGACGCCGGGGAACACGTGACTGAGGATGAAGGTATCGATCTGCGCCAGGCTCGCACCGGCGCGCTCGCAGGCCTCGCGTACGACCGCCGGCAGCTGCGCCAGCGCGAACGCCTCGATCGGCTCGCGGTCGAGCTTCGGATAGTGCGTCCCGGCGCGCAGGTTCTCGACGGTGACGCGGAGCGGATGCTGGCGGCTCGACGGATACTCGATCCAGAAGCGATCGTAGCTGGCGCCCGTCGCTGTGGCAGACGACCGACTCGCAGCCGCCGCCCTCGCGGGTGCCGAGCACCGCCACCGCGGCACCATCGCCGTACAGCTGCGCCACGTCGCATGCCCGCCGGCGAGTAGTCGAGCGCCGACGAGTGCACCTCACCGGCCGCGAGCAGTACGCGCCGGTAGACCCCGGTCGATAGAAACGCGTCCGCCACCATCAGGCCGGTGAGGAAGCCCGCGCATTGTCCGCGCAGATCGATCGCCGCCGTCGTGCCGGCGCTGAGCTTGTGCTGAAAGAAGCAGGCCGCCCCGGGGAACGTGACGTCCGGCGTCATCGTCGCGAACGCCACCAGGTCGATGTCCGCCACGGTGAGCCCAGCCTTCGCCAGCGCGTCGTGCGCCGGCGCGACCGCCAGCTCCGAGGGCCCGACGGCCTCAGTGGCCGTGGGACGCGAAACCGAGCCAACGCGCTGCTCGGGCGGCAGATAGTGCGCGAGGCCGAGGATCGAGGTCGGCATATCAAGGGGCGTTATTCCCGATCAGCCCGCGCATGTCGAGGTGAGGGAGAAGCGTGAGCCAGTGAGGCGGTGCGCCAGTGGCGCCAGTGCGCCAGTGCGCCAGTGCCGGCGAGCCGGTGCAACGGATTTACCGCGCACCGGCGCACCGGCTCACCGGCACCACCTCAATCCGCCAACGCCTTCGCCTCGTCCACCAGCTGCCGGATCACGCTCAGGCCGCGCTGCCAGAACGCCGGCTGGGTGATGTCGATGTCGAGCCGTGCCAGCAGCGTCGCGGGCGATTCGCTGCCGCCGGCGGCCAGGAGCTCGAGATAGCGCGGGACGAACGCGGCACCCTGCTCCTGGTAGATCTCGTACAGCGCCAGGACCAGCAACTCGCCGAAGCCGTAGGCGTAACAATAGAACGGTGAATGGATGAAGTGCGGGATGTAGGCCCACCACCAGCGATAGTTGTCGGTGAGGGTGATCGAGTCGCGGTACAGCGCCGTGTTGACGTCGAGCCAGATGTCGCCGATGCGCTCGCTCGACAGCTCGCCCTCGGCCCGGCGCGCCGTGTGCAGACCCTGTTCGAAGCGCGTCAGCGCGATCTGGCGGAACACGGTCCCGAACGCCTCCTCGATGAAGCCGCAGAGCAGGGCCAGCCGCGCGCGCGGCGACTGTTCCTGGCGACGCAGGCGGTCGAAGACCAACATCTCGCCGAAGACGCTGGCGGTCTCCGCCATGGTCAGCGCGGTGTCGGCCTGCAGATAGCCGAGCGGCCGCGCCAGATACTGGTGCACGCCGTGGCCGAGCTCGTGCGCCAGGGTCATCACGTCGCGCGGGTGGCCGAGGTAGCTGAGCAGGACGTAGGGATGCGCGCTCGGCACCGTGCTGGAGCTGAACGCGCCGCCGCGCTTGCCCTCGCGCCCTTCGGCGTCGATCCAGCGGCCGGTGAAGAACTCGTCGGCGATGTCGCGCATGCGCGGCGAGAAGTCGCGCGTACGCGTCGAGCACCGTCGCCCGCGCCGCCGTCCAGGGCACGGTCGGCGCGTCCGCCTCGAGCGGCGCGTAGCGGTCCCAGTCGTAGAGGACGTCGACCCCGAGCAGCCGGCGCTTGAGGGCGTAGTAGTCGCGGACGACGTCGGCGTTGCGCTCGCACGCGGTCATCAGCGCCTCGACCGTCGCGGCGTCGATCTCATTGGAGAGATGACGCGCGGACATCGCTGACGGGTAGCCGCGCAGGCGGTCGCTGAGCGCGTGGTCCTGGACGACGGTGTTGAAGACGAACGTCAGCGGCAGCGAGTGCCGGCGCAGCCCCTCGGTCAGTGCGGCAGCCGCGCGCTGGCGCACGTCGCGCCGCCCGTCGTGCAGCAGCGCCAGGACACCGCTCTCGGTCAGGGTCTGTGTCGCGCCGTCGATCTCGAGCGTGAAGGTCATCGCCGACACCATGTCGTCGAACAGCCGGTTGAACGCGCGCCTCCCGGTGTTGGCGGTCTCTTCCAGCAGCTTCTCCTCGGGCTCGCTCAGGGTGTGCAGCCGGTAGCGGCGCATCGACGTGAGGAAGTGGCGCCAGCGCGCGCAGGCCGGCGACGCGATCACCGTCGCGGCGTGCGCCTCGTCGAGCGCCAGCCACTCGAGGTCGAAGAACAGCAGCTGATTGCGGATGGCGCTGCTGCGCTCCTGTGTGCGCGCCACCAACGCGCCGTGCGCCGGCGGCCGCGCATCGGCGGCGTGCAGCAGGCCCGCATAGGCCGCGGGCTTGTCGGTCTGCTCGAGAATCGACTCGAGCTCGGCGATCGCCTCCGCGACCCAACCGGCCGCCGGCCCACCGGTCACGTTGATCGTGCCGCGGTAGCGCTCGCCGAACGAGGTGGCCCGCGCCAACGCCGCGTCGAGATCCGCATCGATCCGCGGATCGGCCAGCCCGTCGTAGAGCGCCGAGAGATCCCAGCGGACGTCGTTCACTTCCAGGTCGACATTTGAATCCATGGCAAATCCAAATCCTCAACGCGAAGACGCGGAGATCACCCCGACGTCTTCGCGCCTTCGCGTCTTCGCGTTGAAAATCCCCTATCCGAGTTTGAAGCCGACGCCGAAGCCCGCCGCGAAAGCCGCGCCGAACGGCAGGTTGGCGCTGAGGATCTTCCAGGCGCGAGTGGCCAGGGTGACGCCCTGCGGGTCCGCCCACACGTGCTCGGCGCCGGTCTGCACGGCGTGCCAGTCGACCGTGATGACGTGCAGGTAGACCAGCCCCTGGATGGCGATGAACAGCAGGCCAAGCGCCAGGGCGACGAGCTTCGTCACCTTCTTGCTCGCGTACCCGACCACCGCGCCGGACACGCCGCCGAAGCCGAGCTCCGGACCGAGGCTGGTCAGCATGGTCGTCGTGTCCATCGCTCACACGCCGAGGAAGTCGAGCACCGCGCGGTTGAACTCCTGCGGGCGCTCGAGGTTGCTGATGTGGCCCGCGCCCGCCAGCCGCACCAGGCGCGCGCCGCGGATGCCGCTGGCGACGTCCTCCATCCACGGGATCGGGAACGTGCGGTCGGCGTCGCCCACCACGACCAGCGTCGGCGCGGCGATCTCACCGAGTCGCGCGCGCACGTCGAACGAGAACGCCGCCGCCGCGGCGCGCGCGTATGTGGCCTTGTCGTTCAACGCCACCTGCTCGATGAGATGCCTGCGCATCGTCGGGTCGACCGACTCGCTGAACGCAGTCGTGATGCGCGTCTCGGCGATCTCGCGCATCGGACTGCTCTCGATGAACGCCCGCGCCTCGCGCAGCGGCTGCTCGGTTCCGGGCGGCGGGCCGGCGATGGTGTCGGCAAGCACCAGCGAGGCCGTGGCGTACGGATAGTCGAGGGCGAATTGCTGAGCGACCATGCCGCCCAGCGACAGGCCGACCAGATGCGCCTTTTCGGCGCCCAGATGGCGCAGCAGGCGGACGACGTCGCGCGCCATGTCGGCGACCGTCCAGGGGCCCGGCGGCGCGCTCGAGCGGCCGTGGCCGCGCAGGTCGACGAGCAGGGTCGGCACGCGGCCGCAGAACGCCGGGACCTGGTAGAGCCACAGCCGGCGATCGGTGCCGAGGCCGTGGATCAGCACCGCCGGTGGCACGCCGGCGCGCCACGGCTCGGTGCAATCGATCAACTCGTAATAGAGGTCCATATCCCCGACGCGCACGGACGGCATCCGACTTCCTTCCCCGAGGGCCGGATGAGAACATACCGCCGCCGTGCGAACAAGAAAGCCGGCGGCGGACGACGCCGCGAACGACCTGGCGCGCGCCGCGAAGCGCGCGGCGCGCGGGCTCGGCTTCCACGCCGTCGGGGTCTGCGACCTCGCCCCCGTCGAGCGCGACGCCCTGCGCCGCTGGCTGGCCGCGGGCCGCGCCGCGACGATGACCTACATGCATCGCCAGGCCGCCAAGCGCGCCGAACCGGCGCGTATCATCGCCGGCGCCCAGCGCGCGGTGGTGGTGCTCGCCCGCTACACCCCCGAGCCGCCGCCGCCCGACGCCGCCGCCCGCGTCGCCCGCTACGCCTGGAGCGAGGACTACCATCGCGTCCTCGGCGACCGCCTGGCCGCTCTCGCCGAGGCGCTGGTCGACCTCGGGGCGACGCGCGAGGCGACGCGCCCCTACGTCGACGCCGGCCCCGTCCCCGAGCGCGAGCTCGCGCAGCGCGCCGGCCTCGGCTGGATGGCCAAGAACACCATGCTCATCCACCCGCGGCACGGCTCCTACACGTTCATCGGCAGCGTGCTCACGGATCTCGCTCTCGCCGTCGACGCGCCCTTCGCCGCCGACCACTGCGGCAGCTGCCGCGCTTGCCTCGACGCCTGCCCGACCGGCGCCCTGCCCGCCGCCCGCGAGCTCGACGCGCGACGCTGCATCTCCTACCTGACGATCGAGCGCCGCGGCCCGTTCAGCGACGCCGAGGGCGCGCTGATCGGCGACTGGCTCTTCGGCTGCGACCTCTGCCAGGAAGCGTGCCCCTGGAACGGGAAATTCGCGGGTCCCGCCACCGACCCCCGCCTGCAACCCCGGCCCGAGCTGATGAGCCCTGGACTCGACTTCGAGGACGCGAGCTTCGCCTCGCGCTACCACGACACGTGTTTCGCGCGCCCAGGTGCTGCCGGCCTCGCGCGCAACGCCGCCTGGGTCAGAAGCAACTCAGCACGGACGACGCGGAGCGACCCAGAGCAAGACTAGGTCTTTCCTCTGTGAGCCTCTGTACCCCCTGTGGTGATCGGCTTCGCATGAACCGTTCGGTAGTGGTCGATCGTCACCTTCCCCGGCGGCAGGCCGCGCGGCTTACCGACGTCGGCACAGGTACACAGGTGCACGGCGACGCGGCCGCCGTCGCGCAGCTTCGAGTAGCCGGCGGCCAGGCCGGCGGCGAACTGGACGGTGTCGCGCGGCAGGCTGGCGACGCCGTCGGGATTGCGCACGACGACGTGCGAGCCGGAATCGGCCGCGACGTGCAGCCAGAAGTCGCGCGGCAGGCCGATCTTGAAGGTCAGGACATCGTTGTCGGCGGCGGTGCGCCCCACCAGGACGACGAAGCCCTCCGGCGAGACGAAACGGCGGGCGACGCTGCGACCCGCCCACACCCCGGCGTCGCGATCGCTCGGCTCCGGCGGACCCGTGCGGCGGCTCATCGCCCGGCAGGGAATCGCGTGCGCGTTCCCAATGCAAGTTGTATACACCGCGGCATGCGTACCCTCAGCCGTTTCGCACTCGTCGCCGTCGCCCTCTCGCTGGTCGCCGCTTGCACCTACATGAAGCGGGAGGATGCCGATAAGGTCGAATCCACCCTCGCCGCCGCCGGCTTCAAGATGAAGCTCGCCGACACCCCGGAGCGCCTCGCCAAGCTGCAGGCCATGCCGGTGCGCAAGATCTTCATGAAGCAGAAAGACGGGGAGACGGTGTACCTCTATGCCGACTCCGAATTCTGCAAGTGCCTCTACGCCGGTCGCCAGGAGCAGTACGACGCGTACCGGCGCATGGCCTTCGAGCAGCAGATCGCCCAGGAACACGTCGAAGCGGCCGAGATGAACGAGAACGCCGAGATGGACTGGGGCATGTGGGGCCCCTTCTGGTGAGCGCGCTCAGCGCGATTGCGTGAGCACCGAGCCCGGCGGCGCCGCGCTGAAGAACGGTTCCGCGGTGGCGCGGCCGGCCAGATAGCGCTCCAGGAACGGCACCACGAAGCGCAGCACCAGCCCGTGCGCCTCGTCCTGCGTGGCGGTGACCGGCGGGTTGCAGTCCGGGGTCGGAAAGCAGGAGTCCGAGAACGCGAAGTGGCCGGCGTTCTCGATTTCGACCAGCAGCTTCGGCGGCTGGGAGTCGGCGTACGCCGTGCGGATCGCCGGCACGTTCACGACCGAGTCGATCTGACCGAGCATCATCAGCGATGGGATCGTGACCTTCGGTGAGCCGAGTGCCGCTGGCGCCATCGGCACCGCCACCTTGAAGCGGCTGTCGCGGTTCACCACGGCATACGTGTTGAGTCCGCCGAAGGAATGGCCCGACATGCCGATGCGATCGGGATCGAGGCTCGAGAAGAACGGCGACGTGGGGTCCTCGTTCGCCGCCAGCATCTGGTCGAGGGCGTAAATGATGTCCTGCGGCCGTTCCTGTGCCGACGCGGCCTGTGCCGCCGGCGTCCCGCAGGTGGGGAACTCCGCGAGCGTGTTGCCGGGGTGCGGCGGCGACACCACGACGTAGCCGTACGAGGCGATGAGCGGCGTCAGGAACAGCGACTGCGTCGCGTACCCGCACGACCCGTGCGAGAACATCAGCACCGGATAGGGGCCGCCCGAGGAGTCGAGGGGGGCGTTCAGCACCGCCGCATAGCTGGGATCGAGCGGCTCGTGCGCGGTCGACGGATACCAGACGACGGTGTCGAGCACCCGCTCGGTTCCAGGCGTGGCGACCGAATCCTTGACCAGATGCACGATGCGCGCGCCGACGCCGTACGGTCCGCGCTGCCGGGGATCGAGGCAGGTGCCGGCCGTCCACTCGGTCACGTCGCTGCAGCGCGACTGCGCGGCGCATTCGGTTTCCGTCCGATCGCCGCGCGCGCCGCAGGCGAAACGGCCGCCGGGCGCGGCGAGCCGGCAGCTCGCATTCTCCTCGGCATCCACCTGTCCGCAGGTGACGCGGTTCGTGCCGCAGGTGGCGCGGCGGATGTCGGCCCGCGCGGTGCCCAGGCAGGCGCGGCGCAGGCTGGCGTCCTGGAGCATCTGCGCGAGGTGCCCGCGCGCGCAGCGCAGGAAGGCGCGGCGATCCGTGCCGCCGCCGGGCGCCTCGCACGGGCAATCGGCGTCCACCGCCGTCTGCAGTGCCACCAGCGCACGGCGATCGCCGAGCGACGACGCGCCTGCCCGGCACGCGTCGTCGAGCGCCGACACCTGGGTAGCGAGAAGCACGACGGCGATCGCCACCATCAGGCTGCGCGACATGGTCGGGACCATTTCGCAGCACGGCAGCTAAGGCAAGGTTCGGCGGTGGCAACGGTCGGTATTGCAGCCCCACTGGCATTCCCAAACGCTCGTTTGCTAGACCCAACCTCGCATGGAGTTCACGTTCTCCGAGTCCGAGCTCGCCTTCGCGGCCGAGGCACGGGCGTGGCTGGCGGCCAACGTGCCGGCGGCGTGGCGGCGCGATCGCTGCTGGACGCGCAGCGACGATCCGATGTGGCGGGAGATCGCGCGCCAGTGGCAACGGACGCTCTACGACGGCGGCTGGATCGCCATCTCGTGGCCGCGCGAACACGGCGGGCGCGGCGCCACCGTCATCGAGCGCTGGCTGTTCGAGGAGGAGCTCGATCGGGCCGGTGCGCCCTACCCGCCCGGCAGCGCCAACGTCGACATGATCGGCCAGGCCGTGCTGCGCCACGGCACCGCCGCGCAGCGCGACCGCTTCCTGCAGCGGCTGCTGTCGGGCGAGGACTGGTGGTGCCAGGGCTTCTCGGAGCCGGGCGCCGGCTCCGACCTCGGCAGCCTGCGCTGCCGCGGCGAGCGGCACGGCGATGCGTACATCGTGAACGGCCAGAAGGTGTGGACCAGCCACGCCGAGGTCGCCGACTGGTGCTTCCTGCTCTGTCGCACCGAGATGGACCAGCCGAAGCACAAGGGCATCAGCCTGCTGCTGGTCGACATGAAGACGCCCGGCATCACGGTGCGCCCGCTGACGCAGATGACGGGCGAGACCGAGTTCTGTGAGGTCTTCTTCGAGGACGTGCGCGTGCCGGCCGACATGATGGTGGGCGCCCCCGGCGCGGGATGGCAGATCGCCATGGGTATCCTCCAGCACGAGCGCGGCCCGGTGTGGACCTTCACCTTCCAGCGCAAGATCCGCCGCAGTCTCAACGATCTCGTGCGGCGCGTGCGCGAGCATCCCGCCAGCCGCGGGCTCGGCGACCCGCTGGTGCGCCAGAAGCTGGCGCAGTCGTTCATCGACGTCGAGCTGCTGAAGCTGATGGGTTACCGCAGCCTCACCCACATCCTGCGCACCGGCCACCCCGGTCCGGAGAGCTCGCTCGAGAAGGTCCTCGGCAGCGAGACCGACCAGCGACTGCAGGAAGCCGCGATGAGCTTCTTCGGCCCGCACGTCGCGCTGCAGGACGCGCCCGGCCTGCGCGACTATCTCTACGCGCGCTCCGAGACGATCATGGGCGGTACCAGCGAGATCCAGCGCAACGTCATCGCCCAGCGGATCCTCGGCCTGCCGCGGTAGCTCGTCGTGGAGGGCGCCGCTCCGGCGGCGCTTGCTGGATGGAGCCGCGCGCCGTCTTCAACAGGCGCCGACGGAGCGGCGCCCTCGACGACGACCTACCGCGAGAACCCCGGCCCGCCGCGCCGGCGCCGCCGCGACCGTCCCGGCCCGCCGGCACCCTCCGCCGGCTTCGCCGCCGGCTTCGCGACCGGCGACTGCCGCGTGGCGGCCGCGCTGCGCCGCTCGGCGTTGATCTTGGCGCGCGCCCGCTCCTCGGCCTTGCGGGCGCGGATCTCGGCGATGCGCTGGCCGATCGGCACTTCCAGCTTCGCGACCGGCCGCGACTTGTAGTCGAAATCCGGCACGGTGATCCGCGGCAGCCGCTTTCCCACCGCCTTCTCGATGCGGCGCAGATCGTCCTCTTCCTCGGGCGAGACAAAGGTGAAGGCGTCGCCGGTCGCCTCGGCGCGCGCGGTGCGGCCGACGCGATGGATGTAGTCCTCCGGCACCCCCGGGACGTCGAAGTTGACGACGTGCCCGAGCGCCTCGATGTCGATGCCGCGGGCGGCGATGTCGGTCGCCACCAGCACCCGGTACTTACCGCTCTTGAACCCCGCCAGCGCCTCAGTGCGCTGCGCCTGCGAGCGGTTGCCGTGGATGCGCTCAGCCTTGACGCCGTGCTGGACGAGGTAGGCCTGCAGGCGGTTGGCGCGGTGCTTGGTGCGCGTGAACGCCAGCGCCTCGCGAATCTCCCCGCGCTCGAGCAGGGAGCAGAGGAGTGGCGCCTTGAGCTCCTGCGGCACCGGATAGACGGCCTGGGTGATGCCCACCGCCGGCGCCGACTTGCGTTCGCGGTTGATGGTCACCGGATTGTGCAGCATCTCCCGGGTCAGCGTCTCGATCGGCGGCGGCATGGTGGCGCTGAAGAACAGCGTCTGCCGTTTCGGCGGCAGGTGGCGGAGGACGCGGCGGATGTCGGGCAGGAAGCCCATGTCGAGCATACGGTCGGCCTCGTCGAGCACCAGGTACTCGAGGCCGGCAAGCTTGGCGTACGGCGACTTGAAGTGATCGAGCAGGCGACCAGGGGTGGCGACGATGACGTCGACGCCGCTGCGGAAGGCGTGCTCCTGCGGCCCCATGCCGACGCCGCCGAACACCGGCGCCGCGGTGATCGGCGTGTGCACCGCGAGCGCGTCGAGATCCTCGGCGATCTGCGCCGCCAGCTCGCGCGTCGGCGTCAGCACCAGGGCGCGCGTCGTGCCACGTGGCCGGCTGATCAGCTTGTGCAGGATCGGCAGCAGGAAGGCGGCCGTCTTGCCGCTCCCGGTCATCGCGCAGGCAAGCAGGTCGCGCCCGTCCATGGCCGGTGGGATGGCGTCGGACTGGATCGGCGTCGGCCGCGCGAACCCCAGTTCTTTGAGCCCTTTGATCAGGTCGGGATGGAGGTTCAGTGCACGGAACGGCATCCACCATCCTCGCACGGACCGCGGCCGCGAAACGAGTGGGGGGCCGATCAGCGGCCGTTATATTCGGGCGCCACGGGTCGCTCGAGCCAGGCGCGGCGCTGCTCGTACGGCTGGTCGATGTACGCCCGCATGGCCGCCAGACCGTCGTCCGACATCATGGTCTCAAGAAACGCCGAGTCCTCGATGCGCAGGCCGGCCTGCAAGTGGGTATCGAAGCCGTCGTAGAGCGCCCGCTTCGCCATCGCCATGGCGAGTGGAGGGAGCCGCGCCATCTCGGCACCGATCGCCATCGCGCGCGCCAGCGCGTCGTCGGCGATCTCGTGGACCAACCCGAGCGCGAGCGCCTCCTCGGGTCGGACGACGCGCGAACGGAGCACGAATTCGATCGCCCTGGCGAGTCCGACTAGGCGCGAGAGCTTCTGCGTGCCGCTGCCCCCGGGGATGATGCCGAGCGCCACCTCGGGGAACCCGAAGCGATGGTCGCCGGTGGCGGCGATGCGGATGTCGCACGACAGCGACAGCTCGAAGCCGCCGCCCATCGTGTCGCCGTTCATGGCGGCGATCACCGGCTTCGGCAGGGCGCGCAGGTCGTCGAGCAGCTTGTGATAGCCGGCCGTCAGACTGACGCCGATGACCCGCAGCGCCTCGCGATCGCTCGCGTAGCCGGCGAGCTCCTCGACGCTGTAGTGGGTGATGAACTTGCCTTTCATGCCGCCGGTCAGGATCACGACCCGCACCTCGGGGCTCTGCCACTGCTCGATCAGCCCCGCGAGCTCGCGCGTGCCGTCGGCGCAGAAGTAGTTCATCGGCGGGTTGGTGTAGGTCGCGACGACCACGCCACGTTTCGCTTCGGCCTGCCACATCGACATCGACGACTCCTCTGGTTCCGTCACGGATTCAACGGTCGCCCGCCAGCCGCTCGACCTGCGCAGTCGCGCCCATCGCGGCATACCGCCGTCGGGCGGCCGCGATCTCGTCCCGAGCCGCCACCGCGTCGCCGCGCAGGCGCGCCAGGTGGGCGCGGTATTCGTGCACCTCGGGCTGGTAGGCCTGGGCCCCGGTTTCGTCGATCAGCTCCTGGGCTCGGACCAGTGCCTGCTCGGCCCGCACCAGCGCCGCCGGATTTGCACCGCGGAGCAGGGTACGGGCGAGCGCGAGATTCCCGCGCACCTCGTCGCATCGGGAATGCTGCGCCAGCGAGACCGTGACCGCCGTCTGCGCTTCCTGCTCCGCCCGATCCTGCTCTCCACGCCCGAGGAATGCCTGGGCCCGCTCGGCGCGGATCCAACCTTCGACCTCGCGATTGGCGCCGCCGGTCGCCGCGCGCAGCGCGTCGTCCAACGCGGCGAGGGATTCATTCCACTCGGCGTTCAGCCGATGGGCCACACCGAGGGCGAGGAATCCCACCATGCGCGCCTGTGGGGTGGAGGATCTCTCCCCCGTCTCCAGCGCCGAGCGGGCGTGATCGCGGGCGGCAGCCGCGGCGGCGCGAAATCCGTCCAGCACGACGCGCGGAAGCTGCAGCCAGGTGAGCACCTCGCTGTCCCCGTGTGCGCGCGCCAGTTGCTCGGCGCGCTCGCACACGACCGTGGCATCCTCGAGGCGGCCCATCAGGGCGAGCATCCACGCGTGCGCGCAGAGGATGCCGAGGAGTGGGCTGTAGCCGGTGAACTCCGCCCCGAGCGCCGGATCCTCCGGGAACCGTTGGCAGGCCGCGGCGCAATTCTCGATCCCATCGACCAGACGGCCGGCGAACAAGCAGCCGAACGCGAGATACGCGCGCTCGGCGATCTGCAGACCGAGGTCGTCGGTCAGGTCGGCGAGTCGCGTCGCCTCACGGCTGTAGCGCACGTAATCGTCGGACTGGCCGCCCACGAGGCCGAGCACGCACGCATAGGTCCCGTACAGGGCCGCCAGCGCTCGCCTGTCGCCGCTCTCCTCGGCCAGCTGCCGCCCCTCCTCGAAGACCACGGTCGCCTCGGCGGTCGGGGTTCCGAGCCGCCATCCGAGCCCGAGGGTTCCCAGACACGCGGCAACGCCGAGCGGCAAGGTCTCGCTCGTATGCGGCAGCGGCACGCAGCAAGCCGCGCACCCGCTCCCAATGCCGCACGCCCTCGGCGGCGTTGGTGATCCCGGCCCACTCTGCCGCGCGCCGGTGCCAGAGCGCGGCCTGCCAGGCCTCGCCGGCCTGCTCGCAGTGATGCGCCAGCAGCGCCGCCTTCTCATCGAGCTTCTCGGCGTAGATCTCGGCGCTCGCTCGCGCCACCGCCGCATGGACACGCGCCCGGCGCTCGCGCAGCAGCGTGTCGTAGGCCACCTGCTGCGTCAGCGGGTGCTTGAAGGTGTACTCGGCGACCGGGTAGAGCGCCTGCTCGTAGACGAACTCGGCCTGTGCCAGCGTCCGCAGCGTGGCGGTCACGTCGGCCGCGGCCGCGTCTGGCAGGCGCGACGTCGGCGAGCACCTGCGTCAGCACCGGCTCGCTGAACTCCTTGCCGATCACGGCGGCGGTCTGCAGCAGCTGCTTCTCGCGATCGGCCAGCCGATCGATGCGCGCCGCCAGCACGGCGTGCACGCTGGCGGGGACGTCGAGCGTCTCGACCGGCGCGGTCAGCCGGTAGTCTCCCGCGCTGCCCTGGAGCGTCCCCGACTCGATCAGCGATTGCACCACCTCCTCGGTGAAGAACGGATTGCCGCCGGTGCGCGCGTGGATCACGTCCGCCAACCCGGCGATGCTCGGATCGGGGCCGAGCAGGCTCTCGAGCAGCTGGCGCACGGCCTGGGTGCTCAGCGGCGCCAGCGGCAGCTGCTGGTAGTAGGACTTGCGCGCCCAGGTCGCTTCGAACTCCGGGCGGAAGTTGACGATGAGCACGAACCGCGTGCCGGCGATGGCCTCCACCCACTGCTCCAGCCACGCCGCGCTGGCGCCGTCGATCCAGTGCAGATCCTCGATGAGCGCGACCGTGTCCTCGGCGCCGCGCTGCACGAGCTTGCGCAGCACGCCGAAGAGCTGGCGCTGCTTCACTTCGGGGTCGATGTGCGGCACCGGACGGTCCGGGTCGGGCACGCCGAAGAACTCGAACAGGACCGGCAGCACCTCGCGGTAGCCGTCATCCAGCAGCAGCAGGTGTCCGGCGAGCTTCTCGCGCGCGCTGCCGGTCCGAGTCCTGTTCCGTGATGCCGTAGTAGTGGCGGAAGATCTGCAGGATCGGCAGGAGGGGGACGTTCTTGCCGTACGCCGCGCAGCGCCCCTCGATCACCCGCATGCCGGCGGCGCGGCAGTGCTCGGCGAACTCGTAGCACAGCCGGCTCTTGCCCGTCCCCGCCTCGGCGACGACGCCGATCACCTGTCCGTTGCCGGCGCGGGCGCGCGCCAGCGCCGCCTCCAGCACGTCCATCTCGGCGTCGCGGCCGACGAAGCGCGTCAGCCCACGAGCCCGTGCGACGTCGAGGCGCGTGCGCAGCGCGGCTCGCGCCCTCGAGCACGAAGACGCCGACCGGCTCGCGCGCCCCCTTGACGTCCAGCGGCCCGAGCGAGCGCACGGCGAACAAGCCGTCGATCGGCTTCTGCGTGTGCTGCGACAGCGCGATGCCGTCCGGCGGCGCCAGCTGCTCCATGCGTTGCGCCAGGCCCACCGTATGGCCCTGGGCGGTGTAGTCCATGCGCAGATCGTCGCCGATCGTGCCGACGACCACCTCGCCGGAGTTGAGGCCGAGGCGGACCGAGAAGTTGACGCCCGGATCGACGCGCAGCTCGTCGGCGTACTCGCGCAGGCGATCGCGCAGATGCGAGCGCCGCGAGGCAGGCGCGCTGGGCGTGATCCTCGTGCGCGATCGGCGCCCCGAAGAGCGCCATGATGCCGTCGCCGGTGAACTTGTCGACGAAGCCCTCGAAGCGCTGGACGCCCGTCGGTGAGGATGCGTGAAGAAGCGATGCATGATCTGCGACCACGCCTCCGGGTCGATCTGCTCGGCCAGCTCCATCGAGCCCTTCACGTCGGCGAAGAGCACCGTCACCTGCTTGCGCTCGCCCGTGAGGCTGCGCGAGCCGAGAATCTTCTCGACGAGGTGTTTGGGCGTCGCCGTGGCGGGTGCTCTGGTCGGCGCCGGAGGCGGAGCGGTCGCGAGCGCGGCGCCGCAGCCGCCGCAGAACTTCTCGCCGGGCTGGTTCGTCTCCCCACACGCGGCGCAGACCGGCGCCAGGGCGGCCCCGCATTCCGCGCAGAACCGGCGGTCGGCCCGATTCTCATGGTGACAGGACGGGCAGCGCATGGCGGAGCGGTGCCTACCACGCCGGGCGCGAACGGCCGAATGCGGCGCCTGGAAACCCTCCGGCCGTGCCCCGATCCCGGCTGTTGGCGCCTCGGCGCCAATCTGCCGTTCGCCCCGCGTGCACGGGGACCCGCCGCCCTCCACTTCCGGCGGGCAATCCTGCTACGCAGTCGGGGATGCTCGCCAACCTGCCGATGCGATTTCCGCGCACGACCCTACTGGTCGTCGCGGCGCTCACCATCGGCCTGGGCCTGCTGGCGGCGCGGTTTCGGGTCGACAGCGCCGTCGATCGCCTGCTGCCGGAGGGCGACGCCGACTCGGTTTTTTACGACGGCGTGCGGCGCGCATTCGGGAGCGAGGAGGTGGCGGTCGTCGGCCTGTTCGCCGACGACGTCTTCACGCCGGCGACGCTGGCGCGCATCGACCGTCTCTCGACCGCACTGGCGCGCCTGCCGGACGTCGAGGAGGTCACCAGCCTGAGCACCGTGCAGCGCGTCCAGCTCGACGACGGCGGCCTGCGCCGCGCGCCGCTGATGCCGGCCCTGCCGCAGACGGCCGCCGACGCGGCGGCGTTGCGCGAGCGGATCCTCGCCGATCGCCTGGCCAGCGGCGCGCTGGTCGCGCCCGACGGCCGTGCCGCCGGCATCTGGGTGCGCTTCCGGCCGATGAGCGACGAGCAGTTCATCGCCGAGGGCATCGAGCAGGAAGCTGCGCGCGGCCCTGGCCGCGGTGCCCGGACCGGAGGCGCTCGCGGTCACCGGCCTGCCGACGATCAAGGTGCAGGCCGCGCACGACATGCTCCGCGACCTGTCGCTGTTCGTGCCGTTGGCCCTGCTGCTCGTCACCGGCGCCGTCGTCTGGGCGTTCCGCACCTGGCGCGGCGTGCTGCTGCCGCTGGCCACCTGCGTGATCGGCGTGGTCGTCACCACCGGCATCATGGTCGCCGCCGGCGACGCGTTCACCCTCGGCACCCTCGTCGCTCCCGCCGCTCCTGATGGCGGCCGGCGTCGCCTACGCCATCCACATCGTCACGCCGCTACTACATCGAGCTGCGTCGACATCCCGGTCTCGCCGAGGCGATTGGCGGTGGCGATGGCCCACGTCCGTCTGCCGGTGGCGATGGCAGCGCTGACGACGATCATCGGCTTCGGCACGTTCGTCACCAGCCCGATCCCCTCGATCCGCGACTTCGGCGTGTACGCCGGCGCTCGGGATGGCGGTGATCTTCATCGCCTGCGTGACCGTCATCCCCGCCGCGCTCAGCCTGCTGCCGCCGCCGCGCCGCGTGCCCGGCGCGACTCGACGAGGGCGGCCGATTCTCCCGCTTCGTCGCCGGATGCGGCGAGCTGTCGCTGCGCCATCGGTACGCGTTCCTGGCGGTCTTCACGGTGCTCATGATCCTCGGCGGCTGGGGGATCGCGCGGATCCGCGTCGAGACCGACTACCTGCGCTTCTTCAGCGCCGACCACCCGGCGTTGCGCGACAACCAGCGCATCGCCGACGCGCTGGTCGGCACGCAGGTGTAAA
>CAVWTK010000002.1:0-236177 GCA_963757755.1 uncultured bacterium
ATTGAATTTGGCCGACAGAACATTTAGCCCGGGCGACTCGCCCGGGGCTAAACGATGATGAAATATCGCAAACACTTTGCTAAATTGAATACGCTACGCGTTCAGCTTCACGCTCGGATCATCCGCCACGTTGACCCACACGTGCACGTGCGGCGCACCGCGGTAGTGCCAGACGAACGACGGGCCTTCGAGCCGCCAGATGTCCCAGACGCCGTCGTTGCCGATATCGTCCTTGCGCGTAGTACGCCAGGTGGCAATCATCGAGGCCGCCTTGCGCTTTGAGACACTTGCGTCACTTCGTCGCGATCGGTTTGGCGATACGGCTCGACGAGCATCGCCATCACTTTCTGCAGATGCTCCTTCTGATCGCTCGACAGCTCGGTGACGGGCAGGCCTTGGAAATCGCCGCTCTTGCCGCGGAAGCCGACCTTCTGCTCGGCCGGCAAACCCTTTTTCGAGCAGCGCCTGCTTCTGCTGTTTGCCGTCGAGCATTTGGTACAGCTTGTTCGCGGCCTCGGCCTGCGGCCAGAACACGTTGCCGGGTGCGTCGGGCCTTTCGTTGAAGCCGTCGGCCGCGTGGCCGTAGAAGATCGGGCCGCCGAACGCCACATGGTCGGCCGAGTTGCCGTCGCAGCGGATCGTCATGTGCCGGCCGGTCATCACGAACTCGAACTTGCTCGGTGCCCGGCTCGCCGAAGATGGCGATGCTGTTGTGCGTGCCGTAGCCGCCGGAGTCGTCGCCAAGCTGCTTATCGATCCGCGAGTGCCATTCGGGGTTGATGATTCCCTCGAAGATGCCGCGGATGATCTCTTGCTGATCTTTGGTGTAGAAATCCGCTGTCGTTGATGAATTGCTCGGTGATGTCCCAGTTGTTCGCGACGCGCGTTCGCAGCAGGCCCGCGCTTCGGGTCTTGGTAGTCCCAGGCAAAACAGATCGTCTCGCGCTGCTTGGGCGAAAGCGTTTCGTAGAGCACCTTCACGAGCGATTCGGGCGACTTCGCTGCCGCCGTCGCGGCTTGACGAGCGATGCTCGCCGGATTTGGCCTTGTGCCCACACGCGACCAGCCGGCAGAACGCCGCCGAACGCCGTCGCCCCTAGCACCGCGCCGCCGGCTGCTGTCAGAAAGTCGCGGCGTTGGATGCGGCGCTCATCGGGCTGATCCTCGCAGCAATCGCAAGCGGCTGGGTTGCGTGCGACAGCGGCGTTTGGATTCGTGGCGTGCGGTTCCATGACAGGTCCTTTCTTCTCAACCGAGAGTCGAACTGGAGCGTACTCCCCATCATTAGAGCGAAACCGGCGGCGAAGTTGCAAAGTTCGCGATGCGAGCATCGCTGAGCATCGATCTGCGAGCAGACCGCTATTTTTCCTTTGGCAACTCGGCACAAAAGAACGTCGCCCGCTGGGCTTGCACGATCCGCTACACGCGGCTGCCGGACCGCAACCGCGGGCACGCCTCATCTGCTCGGTCATACACGCGGTGATGATTCTGATAGCCGCCCTCCTGGTTCAGCGCGTTGCGATACGTGCCGTCGCCGAGCGTGGAGCCTTCGTAGCGGATGGCTGTTTCGAGCACCGCGTGCGTGGCTTCGGTATCGCTTGCCACTGGGCTCGCGTGAGCTTGTCGCATCGCCTGGCCGGATGGATCTGGGCGAGGTGCAAAATCTCGGATGCGTACAAATTGCCGATCCCGGCGACCGCCCGCTGATCGAGCAGCGCGACTTTCACCGCCCGCTGACTCTTCGCCCAGCCGCTCGCGAAACAACTCGGCCGTCATCGGCAAGTGCGTCGGGACCAAGTTTCTTCGGGCCGAACGCCTTTTCGAACTCCGCCGGCGAAATTAGGCGAACACTTCCCAGCCCGCGGCGGTCCCAATACAGCAACTCGTGGATCCCGTTCCCGACAGCGTGCAGCGGAACCGCAGATGCTCGCGTGTCGGGCGGGTCGGCCACCAGCACCAGGCCAGTCATCCGCGGCTCGAGCACGATCGCGTCCTGCGAATCCAAATGCACGACGACCCGTTTACCCACGCGGCCGACGTCGCTGATCGTGCGCCCCACCACGCGCCGGCGAAAGTGATCGATCCGCGGCACGATCGCGATCGGCTGCCGCTGGCATGCCACCCGCTCGACATCCACAATCCGCGAACCGACGATCCCCAGAATGCCACGCCGCATCGTTTCGACTTCTGGCAACTCAGGCATGATATTCACCACAGAGACACAGAGGGCACAGAGAAGACGAAATGAGGACCGCTAATATACGCTAATCGATCGCGAATATATCCAGTCGGAAATACATCGTCGGCATTATCAATCAATCATAATATAGCGTGCGATTGGCGTCCATTAGCGGATTAGCGTTCCCGGCTTTCTTCTCTCTGTGCCCTCTGTGAACTCGGTGGTGAAATTCTCGCGCCTTGATTACGGCCTGCCGCTGTCGAGAATCAATCGAGGAGAATGACGATAACAACGATTGACGCAAATACCCAGGTTCCCGATGCCGCCGGCCGATTCGGCGAGTTCGGCGGCCGCTACGTGCCCGAAACGCTGATCCGTGCCCTCGATGAACTGGCGATCGAATACGACAAAGCCTGCCAGGATGCCGCATTTCAAGCCGAACTTGCGACGCTGCTGAAGAATTACGTCGGCCGGCCGTCGCCGCTCTATTTCGCCGAGCGGCTGAGCGAGCAGTGCGGCGGCGCGCAAATCTAGCTCAAGCGCGAAGACCTCAATCACACCGGCGCCCACAAGATCAACAACACGCATCGGCCAGGCGCTGCTCACGCTGCGGATGGGCAAGAAGCGCGTCATCGCCGAAACCGGCGCCGGCCAGCACGGCGTCGCCACCGCCACCGCCTGTGCCCACTTCGGCCTCGAATGCGTCGTCTACATGGGCGAGGAAGACATCCGCCGGCAGAAGCTGAACGTGTTCAGCATGAAGCTGCTCGGCGCCGAAGTGCGCCCCGTCACCAGCGGCTCGCGCACGCTCCGCGACGCCATCAACGAAGCCATGCGCGACTGGATGGCGAGCGTCGAAACGACGCACTACATCATCGGCTCCGTCGTCGGCCCGCATCCGTTCCCGATGATCGTCCGCGATTTCCAATCGGTGATCGGCCGCGAAACGATCGAGCAATCGCGCGAGCAAATCGGCCGGCTGCCGGACGCGGTCGTCGCCTGCGTCGGCGGCGGCAGCAACGCGGCCGGCATGTTTTATCCGTTCGTCGAGGACGAAGGCGTGGAGCTCGTCGGCGTCGAAGCCGGCGGCCGCAGCGCGAAGCCCGGCGACCACGCCGCCCCGCTCAGCCACGGCCACCCCGGCGTCCTGCACGGCAGCTACAGCTACGTCCTGCAGGACGACGACGGCCAAACCTGCGACGTCCACTCGATCTCCGCCGGCCTCGATTATCCCGGCGTCGGCCCCGAGCACAGCTATTGGAAAGACACCGGCCGCGTCAGCTACACCAACTGCCTCGACGAAGACGCGCTGGCCGCGTTCGATGCGCTCGCCCGCAGCGAAGGCATCTTGCCCGCGCTCGAAAGTTCGCACGCCGTCGCCAAAGCGATGGAACTCGCCAGCGGCAAGCCGAAAGACCACGCGATCGTCGTCTGCCTCTCCGGCCGCGGCGACAAGGACGCGGCGGAGATCGCTCGCTTAAAAGGCAATAACTAGTGGCGAACAAGTTATTGGCATCGTGCTTTCTCTGCACTGGATATGCGAGATATAATTAGGATGGCGAGGGACCGATCATGCCATTCGCGGAGGGTCATTGTGGTAAACATTTCTGTGCCGTTTCCTGACGATCTGCGAGAAAAGGCCGAAGCCGCAGCGAGCGATCGCGGCCTTTCGTTCGATGAGTTTGTTCGCATTTGTGTCGCAAGCGCGGTCAACATAGATCGCAGTTCAGATCCACTTTTTGCGGACGTGGAAGTATTCACCGGCGACGCCCCTTCTGATCTTGCTGAGAATCATGACCACTACCTGTACGAGGATGACAGGTGATTTTCATTGATACTGGCGCAATTGCAGTGCGGTTCGTCACGCCGCGATCAATATCACGTCGACACTCCTGCATGGCCACGAGCTCGCCATGGAGTCGGCGCATCTCGCGCTCGTAGTCCTTGCGGCCGAGCTTGGAGTGTCCATCGCCTGCGTCCGCCGCGGAGGGTACCTTCTTGATCTCCTTGTTGTGGCGACCCTTGCCGCCTTTGTCCTTCTTCCTCATCGTCTTCTTCGCCATGGTTCATTTCCCTTTCTGGTTCTTGGCCCCGCCGTGCCGGCGGGTCGTCAGGTGGTCGCGGGGGCCGGGATCGTCGACGGCTTAGCGCCGACGCGCACCCTCACTAGCTTGCGTGCCTCCTCGACCACGACGAGCGACAGCGGCACCACGATGCAGACGACCCACTGGTCGACCGTGAGGCTGGTCGTGCCCAGCAGCCGCTGGAGGAAGCCGAACTCCACCGCAAGCAGGATCGTCAGCGCGGACAGGCCCGTCGCCAGCAGCAGCGGGCGGTTGCCGAGGATGGATCCGCTGAACAGCGACTCGTCCTCGTCCGCGGTCTCGAGGGACGAGAACAGACGGAAGAGCGCGAAGGTGGTCATGCCCATCGTGCGGGCGACCACGTCGCCGTACTGGTTGCTGCCCCACGCGAGCACGCCGAGCGTGCCAGCAGCCATCACGAGGCCGACGAATACCAGCCAGCTCATCAGGCGTCGAGGGATGATCGGTTGCTCCTTGGGCCGGGGCGGGACCTCCATGAGGCCCTCGCGCGGCTTGCCGTAGCCGAGGCCGATGGCCTGGAACACGTTGACCGTGAAGTTGAGCCACATCGTCTGGAGCGGCAGGAACGGGATGCCGCCCAGGATGTTGAGCAGCGATGAGCCCAGGAACGTGGCGATGAACCCGAACAGGCCCGCCATCTGGAAGCGGATGAAGCGCATCAGGTTGTCGTAGACGGCGCGGCCCAGCCCGACCGCCTTCACGATCGTGCCGAAGTTGTCGTCGGTGAGGATCATGACCGCGGCCTGCTTGGAGACCTCGGTGCCGGTGATGCCCATGGCGATGCCGATGTCGGCCTTCTTGAGGGCCGGCGCGTCGTTGACGCCGTCGCCGGTCATGGCCACGACGTGGCCCTTCTTGCGCAGGATGTCCACGAGGTGGACCTTGTCCTCGGGCGAGACGCGGGCGAGGACGCCGATGTCGTCGATCTGGCGCATCGGCCTCCTCGTCGCTCATCGCCCTGAAGTCGGCGCCCGTCATGGCCCGGCCCTCGATGCCCAGCTGGCGCGCGATCGCCTCAGCGGTCACGGCGTGGTCGCCGGTGATCATGCGGACCTGGATGCCGGCCGCATGCGCGGTGGCGATGGCCGCCTTGGCGGCGGGCCGCGGCGGATCGACGATGCCCACCATCGCGAGCAGCGTCATCCCATCGAGGAGCGGCAGCAGGTCCGCGTCCGGGTCGAACGTGGCCGGGTCGAAGTCCTTCTGGCCGGTCGCCATGACCCGCAGGCCCTGCGTCCCGAGGCGCTCGTTCTCCGCCAGGTAGCCGTCGCGGATCTGGTCGACCGGGACGGTCGTGCCGTCGGGGCCGTGGGCGTCCACGGCGCGCGCCAGCAGCTGGTCAGGCGCGCCCTTGACGTAGCCGCGGATCGACGTCCTTGCCCGAGGCGTCCTTCATGCGGTGGAACGTGGCCATCATCTTGTAGGCCGCGTCGAACGGGCAGCGTGGCCACGCGCGGATAGCGCTCGCGGGTCAGCGCCGGGTCCACGCCGCCCTTGGCGGCGAGCACGACCAGCGCGCCCTCGGTCGGGTCGCCGACGAGCGCGTCATCGCGCACCTCGGCGTCCGCGCAGAGGGCCATCGGCAGCAGGTACTGCTCGAGCGGGACGTCGGGCTGGCCGCCGGCGTGGCTGATCTGCCCGGTCGTCGAGTAGCCGTCGCCGGAGACCGAGTAGCGCCGCCCGACCACTGCCATCTGGACGGCGGTCATCTGGTTGAGCGTGAGGGTGCCGGTCTTGTCCGAGTTGAGCGCGGACGTGGAGCCGAGCGTCTCCACCGAGCGCAGACGCTTCATGATGGCGCCCGGAATCGGCGAGCAGTCTGGGAGCCCTTCGACAGGATCGCCGTGGTGACGGCCGGCAAAGCCGTAGGGATGGCTGCGACCGCGAACGCGACCGCGCTCAGGAACAGCTCCTGCAGCTGGACGTCGCGATAGAGGCCGAGCGACGTGCTGACCACGAGCGCGATGCCCGGCGATGACGAGGATCTGGTTGGTCAGCTTGTCCAGCTGCTGGGTCAACGGGGTCTTCTCGTCCGTCGGTGACCTGCAGCATGCCGCTGATATGGCCGACCTCGGTCGCCATGCCCGTCGTGGTGACGAGGATCGTGCCGGCTCCGCGGGTCACCTGGCAGTTCATGAACGCCATGTCCACGCGGTCCCCGAGGGCGGCGTCCGCGGCGAACGGCGTCCACTTGCTTGGGCGTGGGCACGCTCTCGCCCGTCAGCGCGGACTCGTCGATCTCGAGGGTCGCTGCGGACAGGATGCGAGCATCCGCGGGCACGAGGTCACCGGCCTCGATGTTGACGATGTCGCCCGGGCACGAGCTCGTCCATCGGGATCTCGGCGAGCTCGCCATCGCGGCGGACCTTGGCCTTGACGACCATCATGCTCTGGAGCGCAGACGCGCTCGCCTCCGCCTTGCCCTCCTGGTTCATGGCCATCCAGGCGTTGAAGAGGGTCAGCAGGATGCAGGAAGACGCCCGTGAAGAACTGTCCGGGCAGGAACAGGCAGACGACGCCCGCGATCGAGCAGCACGATCTGCATCGGGTCCGCGTACTGGCGAGAGAACGACTGCCAGCGGGAGGACTTTCTTGGCCTCGGCGAAGGCGTTCCTGCCGAAGGTGGAGCGACGTGCATCGGCCTCGGCCGACGTCAGGCCGACCGATGGGTCGACCTTCTGGCCACCTGCCGCCTCCTCTGGCGTCAGTGCATGCCACAAGACCTCCGACGTGGCCCCCGTGGCTGCGGGCGGTGTACTCATGATCGGCTCTCTCTACCGATGTGCCGGTCGGAGGACTCGCTCTTCTGCATCCGTCTGGAATCAGCCATCGTGGTCGCCCTCATCTCGTGCCCTGGAGTCGTCGACACCAAGGGAACCTGACACCGGGTGGCCGCGCATCGTCCACATGGGACGATGTCGGAGGGTCCGGTCGGCGCGTTGAATCAGGAGCCGGTCCATCCCACGCGATCACGCGTCCCAGAATCCCCGCAGGGGTCCACTCGATGCTCTCCACTGACGAGATGTTCCGCCGCCTGACCATCGGGGAGCCCGTTCTCCTCGCGGCCGTCGCCAACCTCGACGTTGCGGATCTCGCCGTGGCTCGACTCGAGGAGCGCACCGAAGCACTGATCCGGGTCGGGGCCCTCGTGGCGCTCGACGCTCCGCAGTCGTCTTATCACGCGGCGGTAGAAGCCGCGCTGCTGGCTGGCGCATCGCTCGACGACCTGTTGGCCGCGCTTCTCGCCGTCGCCGGAACGGTCGGCTCGGCACGTGTCGTGTCGGCAGCCCCGCGGATCGCACTCGCCGCGGGATATGACATCGACGCTGCCCTGGAGGCCACCGAGCGTCCCAGCCGATAGCTCGTCTCGGGCCACCATCCGGCCCACGACTCAAGGCCTCACGGCTGTCGGACGCTTCCCGCGGCGACGGCGATGGTAGGTTCTACCGGTACGAAACCGGAGAGGAGAGTGTGTGTCGCGGACCAGCGCGCAGCGACGGACGCCACGCGCGTCGGACAGACAGCTCGACGGTCCTGTCCGTGTGCGCTTCCAGGCGTCGTTCCCGCTCGTGGACGCCAAGCTCCAGCGGCCAGTGCCCGGGCCCGGTACGGTTCTGCGCTCACGACTCATCGGACTGCTGGGGAGCCAGCCGCGGCGGTCGATCGTCTCCATCGTCGCGCCTGCCGGCTTCGGCAAGACCCTCCTCCTCGCCGAGTGGGCGGCAGCTAGGCCGCAGGACGTCGCGTGGCTGACGCTCGATGACTTCGACAACGAGTCGGGTGTCTTCCTCACCTACGTCGCGGCCGCGCTCGATCGCATCGTGCCGATCGATGGTGCCATCGCTTCCGCCCTGGCAGCCGGCCAGTCGCGGATCCTCGGCGCCGCGGTACCCCTCCTCGTGTCCGAGCTGGATCGATGGCACCGCCCCGGACTTCTGATCCTCGATGATGTCCACCGACTGGTGGACCGGACATGTCTGGACGCCCTGGAGTCGCTGCTCACCCACTTGCCCCCCGACTTCCGGGTCGCGCTCTCGGCACGGGCGAGACCGTCCGATCTACCCTTCGCACGATACCGTGCGGCTCGGTCAACTTAGAGATCGACCGCAGCCAGCTGGCGCTCGATGTGGATGAGACGGAGGCGCTAACCCTCGCGGCCGGACAGCCCTTGAGTCGGGAGCAGGCGGAATCGCTCACCGCGCGGACGGAAGGTTGGGCCGTGGCGATCTATCTGGCCACGCTCGCCCGGGAGCGTGGTGACCCCGATGCGGCCGTGACTGACGACGTCTCCGGTCGGGACGGCTACATCGCCGAGTACCTGCGTTCGGAGCTCGGGCCCCACCTCGAGGCCGACATGACACTCCTCACGCGGACCTCGATCCTCGAGGTCGTCGAGCCTGATCTGGCGGCCTCGGTCTCGGGGCTGCCCGGCGTTTCGGGGCGTCTCCGGTCGCTGGCGCGCGAGAACCAGCTAATCGGGGAGGCCGCGGGTGCGGAGACCGCATACCGCTATCACCATCTGCTGCGCGACTATCTGCAGGGCGAGCTCGAGCAGCGTGAACCAGGGGCGGCGCCCCTGCTTCACCGTCGCGCGGCACAGTGGTATGCGGCACACGGGCGCTCCGAGCAGGCGATCGCGCATTCCATCGCCGGCGGCGAGGTCGACACGACCGCCCGGCTCGTCGCGGCCGCCACCGTGCGGACGCACTACGGTGGTCACGGGGACCTGGTCGTGCGCTGGATGCAGAACTTCGACGTCCCGGTCTTCGTGCGGCACCCGTCGCTCGCAGTGGTCGCCGCGTGGATCCATGCCCTCAACGGGAGCGCGGAAGCCGCCGATCGGATGGCGGACATCGCCGAGCGCTCGACCGCGAATCGAGAGGCGCTGGATGGATCGGCCTCGTTCGAGTCATCGAGAGCGGCGCTCCGAGCAGCGATGGTCCGCCATGGACCGGACGAGATGCTCGCGGACGCCACCCTCGCCTCAAGCGCTGAGGGGACGGGCAGCCCGTGGCGTCCCGCTGCCTACCTCGTGCTGGGGTCCGCCCACTCACCTGCGCGGCGACCCGGCTCTCGCCGAGGTGGCGTTCGTCGAGGCCGTCGAGGCTGCGGGTGTGGCCGGCGTATCCGCATACGTGTCGCTTGCGAGTCTCGCTGCCCTCGCTATGGAGCGTGGGCAATGGAGCGAAGGCGAGTGGTTCGCTCGCGAGAGCCATAGTGCCCTCGATCAGGCGCACCTCGGCGACATCGTCACGACGCTCCTCGTGCATGCGGTAGGTGCCCGGGTCGCGATCCATCGCGGTGACTTGGTCCGCGGTCGCGAAGAACTCGTCCACGCGCTGTTGGTCCGCCCTCAGGTATCCCATGCCCTGCCCTGGGTCGCAGTCACGGCATTGCTCGAGCTCGGACGGAGTTACCTGGCGATCGGGGATCCGGCCGGTGCCCGCAGTGCGGTCGTCCGAAGCCGAGCAGATTGTCCGACGACGGCCTAGCCTCGGCGTCCTCCCGAGGCGCCTCGCGGAACTGCGCGGGCGACTCGACGATTCCGCTCGCGTGCTGGGCGGCCCGTCAACGCTCACGCCGGCCGAGTTGCGGGTGCTACCGATGCTCTCGACGCACCTCACATTCGAGGAGATCGGTGAGCGGTTTGGTGTCTCACGCCACACGGTGAAGAGCCAGGCGATCGCCATCTACGGGAAGCTCGGGGTGTCCAGCCGCAGCGAGGCCATCGACCGGGCGATCGAGATCGGCCTGCTCGAACCGTTCCCTGGCCTTCGGCTGAACGCCGAGCGTGGCGGAGGACTGACGCCTCTACGACATCCGTACGGCTTCCCGAACATCCGTACGACGCCTGCGCTTGACGCCGCGCCTGACCGCCCCGTAGACCGGAGGACGTGCACGGACGTCCTCCCCTCCTCCACTCGCGTCGGGCCGGGTCCCCACCGCCCGGCCGACGCGCTCGCTCCCATGAGCCCCCTCGAGCTCGTCCTCTTCGGCGCCGCCTGCTACCTCTTCGGCCTGGTCAGTCGGTGCCGTCGTCATCCCCTGGCTCGTGGACCGGGGACTGTTCCCGGTCCGCCGGCATGAGCGATGACCGTCATCCACCGTCCGAGTACCGCTGGGCCCGACAGGTCTCGGCGGTCCTGCTCATCGCGGTGGTCGTCGTGATCGTGGTCCTGGACGTCATCGTCGAGGGCTACGAGGTGAGTCCGCCGGTGCTGGTCCCGCTGCTGCTCACCGCGGCCGGCCTGCTCTCGGTCGACCTGCCGCAGGGTGCGCCCCTGATGGCCGCCTACGGGACCGACCCAGCGAAGTACCTGCCCCCGCATACCTCGCAGCTGGCGACGAAGCTCTCGGCCGACGGGGTGGACGACTGCCTGGTCTGCTCGCACCCTCGCCCTCGTCAACGGCGCCAGCCTCGGCGAGGCGACCCGGACACCACAGGGTCATGAGCCCTCGACGGCTGCGCTCGTGCGGACCGCCGTGCGCATGCGCAACAAGCTCGACGATCCGGATACGGCGACGAAGGAGCAGCAGAAGGGTGCCCTGCCCGCCTCGGCTGCCGGCCGGATGGTCGGCCTGCATGTGGCCCGCCTACCCGACCCTGCGGACCGACGACATCGACTTCAAGGCGCTCGTGGCACTGCTCGGGGACCGGCACATCGCGGTCCTCGCGGGCAACCCCAGCCACATCGAGGGACCCTCACCCCTGAAGCGGGTCGGTGACGTCGGCCATGCCATCGCGCTCCTGCGTGCCCGACAACGCAAGGATGGTCTCGAGATCCTCGTCGACGACCCCTTCCGTCCGGGCGGCAAGCACCTCCGTGGCGAGTGGATCCCAGGGAAGCAGGTGCGCCAGTTCGCCTTCCGTGACTCGGACTCGACGCTCACCGCGGTCTGGGTCGAACGCTACGGCGCCTGGACGGCGGAGAGCCTCGCCCGCCGTACACCGAAGGCTTCGAGGGCTATCCCAGGGACGGAAAAGGGTTTGGTCGGGGCGAGAGGTCTCAAGCCGACTTGAGTGACGTTCAGGTCGTGACCTTCGTCAGCCGCGGTTCCGAGGCATCCGGGAACGAGATAAGCGCATAGGAGCCAGCCCTGCGCAGTGGTTCAGGCGGGGCAGGACACCCTACCAACTCCCGTGGAAGACCGGCATGGAGGGGCATCCAGAGGCATGGAGCGACGCCAGGATTGCTGCGGACATGGCCAGTCTGGCCGCCGACTCGAACGCTGACGGCGCCCGAGACACAGAAGCGGGCCCCTCAGCCCGAAGGCCGAGGGGCCCGACGAGTGCTGCATCACGGACTATGGGAGTGAACGCGCCTCGGGCTCGGGCGGCAAGTCCCCATCGAAGATGACTCCGTTGAGGTCCCAGTTCTGGCTATCCCCTCCCTCTGTACGGACCAACTCCATATCGACGACAGCGACGAGACCCGCGTATCCATCCTCGCCGTGGAAGACGGCCGTGAGGCCCGAGTTTGACCCGTCAGCGAAGTCGACGGAGTACCCCGGTTCGCTCTGCCACGCACCATCCGCGTTCTCCACCCGCCACGCATCGTTGAAGACCACGTTGCCGCCGCTGTACTCGTCGAGGTTGTCGAAGATGGTCACCTCGCCGTCGAAGCGTGGGTCCGTCATGGAACGGACGGTCTGATACCAGGCACCACCCCTGCTCGCGCCGGGGTCTCCGTCGGTCTCCGATGGTGCAAGACGATCGCCACCGCCGAAGAACCACGTCCCGCTGAACTCCACGGGTGCAGCACGTTCCTCATCGGTGGTGGTACCCGGCAGGCTGCTCTGCTGGTCGAAGGGCTGGGCGATGAGCATCACGCCTCCGAGGGCGAAGACGAGGGCACCTGCGGTGATGGCCTTGACTGGACTGAACATGGTCTGGGTCCTCCCGTGATGGTGGCGGTCTGGCCGTTGGTGGCTTGGACTGGGCTGGGCGGTAGCCCGTCTTGTCGTTGACTGTTGGTGTCTGGGTCCTTCGGTAGAACACTGGGAACGGCCACCAGCGACTTCGCTGGCGGACGTGCGGCCTTCGCTCCAACACTTGGCGGGTACTCCGCCGCACATCGCCTGGAGCAGCATCCCGACTCTCGAACCACTCTTCGAGGGCTGACTGCGTCCGCTCGTCGTTCATCGCAGCGACTCCTGCGGCTTGGGGGCTCGCGTGGTCGTAGGCGACCATCGGCTTCGAGTGCGGCCCGCATGGCCTTCGTCGCTCGGTCCAGGCGGGAGTAAACAGTCCAGCGAGAGATGCTCAACGTCTCGCCCACTTGCTCAGGGGTCATGCCCACGAGGAAGTGCAGGACGAGGACGACCCGCTGGTCCATGGAGAGCCGCTGGAAGCCACGTTCCAACTGGTCACGGTCAGCCACCGTGGCGTAGGCATCAGTGGTCCTTGGCTCGAATGCTGGGGAAGCATCGCCGCTCACCCAGTCGGGAGCTTCTTAGCTTCGCTGTAGCAAACTCGGACGAGCAGCCGATACGACCAACCCTCGTACTTGGCTGGGTCTCGCAAGCGAGGGATGTCCCGCCAGATATCGAGGAAGGCTTGCTGGGTGGCATCCTCCGCAAGGTGATGGTCCCCGAGCACGCCCTTCGCCACTCGAAAGAGGCGTGGGTAGTCAGCCATCGTGAGCGACTCGAAAGCTCGCTCATCCCCCCGTTGCACTCGAACGACGAGGTCTTGATGCATCGCCCCTCATCCTTGACCGACGGTCCGTGTGGACCGAGAGGGACCGAGCCACTTGCGGTCCTCTATAGGGTATGGGGGCATCCAAGCGTGCGATTGGCCAAGTTCGTTGACTGCCGCTACTTCGGCCAGCGACCAGCCTTCAACTCACCGAGGCTGTGTGGGCATCGGCGTGACGCCGTCGCCACCATACGATCGCTGGCCGATGCTGAACCCGGCGAGAAGGCCGAAGAGGACGAGGGCAAGGCTCAGCGCCCAGGAGGCCACGTCGCCCCGTCGGTGCCCCTATTCCGACGGAGTCAGCGACGGCGACGGTGATGTCATCTCTGTCATCGCCTCCGTTGCATCTGGTTTGATGACGAAGGTCTGGATGGGTTCCACGGGGTCCCCTCGGACCGGCTCAGCGGATGTGCCGGTGTCCGGGAGCGAAGCCTGCACCCATGCCTTGCCATCAGGAGCGATGTCCATGGCGAAGACACACATGCCGTCGAGGTACTGGGTCCACGTCGTGCCGTCGAAGTGGGCCAGCCCATCGCAGGCAGGCGGCCAGTCGTCAGGCGGCGGACCCCGGTCCACCGTGGTGGTCACCCACACGCTGCCATCCGGTGCGGCGCGCAGGAAGCCACCTGTGTCCTCGGGCATCGAGCCCATCTGCGGCACGTCGTCGTCCTCGGATGTGTAGACGGTCCAGCCGTCGTTCTCATAGCGGGCCAGCGTGGATGGCGAACGCCGCATCCACAGGGTCCAATCCGGCGAGCCATCGATGAGCAGCGGAGCCTGTGGTGGAGCAGTCTGGGGAGCCGGGTCGTCCATCACCCTGAACCTACGACCATCGAAACGGACGAGCCGTACCTCTCGCCACCCCTTGCCCTTGCAGCAAAGCCACACATCCGACCGGGTGCTGGTGAGCTGGCTCCCGTATGACGCTTGCAATCTTGGGCGTGTCGATGTCCCTCGACCTCTTGCCGTCCCAGCGACCAAGCGTGTCCAGGGTGCAGCCTCCATTGCCGGTCCCGAACGGACTGAACCATGTCGCCCACACGGTGCCGGTGGGCTGGGCCTCGACGGCACAGAACGCCTCGCCGGGCTTGTGCCGCTGCCACTTCCGCCCATCGAACGAGAACAGCCCGGGCATGCCCCGCTTCGGGGTGGCGGTCCGCCAGACCGTTCCATCCGGAGCGACATCCACATGGTCGCTCGCACGGACCGATGGTTGGCCCTTGAGCGGGAAGGTCCGCTTCCGGCCGATCCTGAACATCCGGTCTTGTGCGAAGACCCACACCGAGCCATCGGGTGCTGCGACGACCTGGCGGTAGTCATGTGTCTCGGCGAACGCACCCCAGTTCAGCGTAGACATCGTCCTCCTGCCGTTCCGGGGAGAGTTCCCGGTAGCCATCGGAGAGGACTCGGAGAACGCCGGGTTCGACCTCCTCGGTGATTAGACCATCGGGTGGCCAGCCGGTCGGCGTGTAGGGTGGCGGCTTGACCGTGGAGCCGTCCGCTGCATGTCCTGCCAGCCTCCGGACCTTCGCCAACGGCAACCGCTCCATCTTCGGATACAGGCGGTGGGGCTTGGTCTCGCCGACGACCGCCACGGCATCGATGCGACCGGGCGTGCCGGGAAGCAAGGCATCCATGGCGAACGCCAGTCGGTCGCCCGTCTTGCGGACTCGCAGCGTGGAGTCACGAGGGCAGATGCTCAACCGGACCCCTGACTTGAACCCGCTGAACGTCCGCATCGCCGGAGGGTCGCCACGCAGGACCTCGTCCACCCGAAGGGTGAAGACGCTCCCGTAGCCACCGGGTTCGCCCACGACGGTCCCGACGAACACCGTCTTGGCAGACGGTACCGCAGCCTTAAAAGAAGGCCATGGGTCGAGCCGTGAACACTCAGCGACCGCTACACCTCCGAAGGTGACCGTCAAACCACCTCCGACGAGGACCACGGTGAGCAGGACACGCACTACTCGCTGCAGAGCCATGGCGGGCAGCCTACGCCCACGGCAGAGAACGGGCAGAGGACCGAATGCCTATTTCGGACAGCGCCCCGCCTTCAACTCGCCACAAGACCGGGCCAAATAGTGCGACCGCCTGAGGGTAGCCATCAACGGCTGGTTAGTGGCCTATCGCTTCCAGACACGGTTGTATCGAGCCTCGATCTGAGGAGTGCCTGCGTACCTGCTGATACGACCCCTCACACAGACGGTCTTGTTCCTGAACATCTTGTGGGGTGCTCTCGGGTAGAGGCTTCGATACTCGCGCCAGATGACAATGGTGAAGATTTCGTTGGGGTATGCCCGTCCCAGATTGAGGAAGGTGGGTCCGCCACTGGAGTACCTGGCGTACTTGGTGCTAGCGACCTTGCCGCAGACGGTCTTGGTGCGACCCACCTTTCTCGCGGCCTGTCGTGGCGTGAGCGCAACGGCGGGGCTGTACGAGAGCGATACGGTCTGCTCGCTCGTCACTGACGCAGGCGTCGGACCCCCATCGGTCGAAGCGACAGCAGGCACCGTCATCGTGAGCAGCGCGGCTATCGCTATGGCCATCGCCGCGCCATTCATACGAGAGCCTCTGGGTCGGAGAAGCCGTCGCTCAGTCTGCATGTCTCACCTCATGGTCGAAGCCAAGCCGGAGCCTGACCGTGGGCTCTATCGCGTCAAAGCGCAAGCCGAGTGTTTCGCTGGTCCCATGGTGGGTCACCAACCTTGGGAGGGACGGTCGCGCATGTCCGCACGCCATTGGAGTGGGCAGATAAGCCGCGACGGGCAGGACCTCTAGGCGCAAGCATGAACACATCGACCCTTCCTTCGACGCCTCACGAGGCGCCTATCTATGGCAGTTCGGCCATGACTTCCGCCGGGGTCGGGGCACCATCGCCGGAGACGACGAACATGAACACGACCTCACCGTTCGGGTAGAGGTAGCCACCGTTCAGATCATCGATGTCGTACTGCGCGAACTGCACCTGACGACCATCGATGTCGAGCCACTGCGTGTCGAGGGTGCGTCCGGCATCGTCGCCAGAAGCGAGCAACTGCACCCACTCGTCGAGGATGTCGCTCGCCATGACCCCATCGACCCGAAGGACGATGACTGCCACACCGGTCCCCGCGAGTGACTCGTCGTCAGGGTCAGATGGATGTCCGTAGCCCAGCGCCATCCTCACGTCCTTGGGTTCCTTGCCCAGTGGCAGCAGCAAGTCGCGCCACAACTCCCGTGCCTCGTCGGTCCCGAGATAGTCCTCCATCGGAACTGCGCTGATGTCGAGGTCGTACCGGCCGATACTCGATGGCAGGGTGAAGGTCAGGTCGTCGGGCGCAAGGACGGGACTCGTACCGGGTGAAGGTTCCTGCGCGACCACCGAAGTACCCAGGGCGATGACCAGCGCCACTCCCAACAACGCGACTCGACCATGCATGTGTGGACCCTTTCCGCTATGCCACTACCGCTGTTTCTCGCTCAGGCCGACCGCTACTGCTCGAAGTAGACCTCGGTGCTTTCGATCTTGCGTTGTGGGATCGCGCCGGCTCCCTGCGTCTTGAACGGGACACTGCCGGCACCCGGGACGATCCGCAGGTACGTGTAGTCGCCGCCAAGGACCTTGCCATCCCGGTCCCGGTATACGGCCATCACCTGGACGCCCTCCTGTGAGTCACCGAAGAGACTCTCGACACGACCCGATGTCTTCGCTCCAGCGCGAGTGTTCTTCGTCTTGACCTCGGAGAAGTCGAGCCCACCGGTAACCCACTGGTACTCGATCCAGTCGTTCAGGCGATTCGCGACAGCGACCTGGATCGTGTCCGCGCCCTTCACGCCCGAGATATCGCCGACGACGGCGCCCGTCTGGCCCGGCAGCAATGAGATGAACTCCTCGTCAGAGGCGATCACCTTGCCGTCCTTGTCCAGCACATCGATGCGGACGGGCATGAGCCAGGCCCACCAGCGGGTCTCGTTCGGGTTACGCATCACGGCGGCGTAGTTGACGTCGCCCCTTCTGGCGGTCATGCCATAGTCGACGATCTCCACAGGCGACGGCGTGTCAGCCGCGGGTGCTGCCAACTCACCCGACAGGAGGTTGGGGGTGATCGGCTGGAACGGGAGGATGTCGACAGCGGTGATCAGCCCTCGACATCGGCTCGATCAGCGAAGGCAGTGGCGTTGGTGTCGTCGATGGGCACGGCTCGCAGCGTGAGCGCCTCGGTATCGATCACCTCACCTGCCTTGATCGTTTGGGCTGCGATGACGATATCTCGGGTTGGGTAGATACCGACAACGTCGTCGGCGTCGTTCCTCACTTCGTCGACCCGGACCGAGCCATCGGTGATCCGGCGCACAAGGGTCTCGGCATCCCACTCACTGATCGGCTCGCCACCCCTCGCGGTCAGGAAGACGCGCAGGTTGTCGGACTGCGGGCTGTCATCAGGCTCTTGCGCGACGGCGCTGCCAGCGGAAAGGAGCAGCAGCGTCAAAGGCACGATGGTCGCGATCGTGAGGCGGTGCTTCATGGGGATCTCCGATCGTTCGACAGTCCAGTGCGATCGCGGCGACCACGGCTCCGTGCTTCACATACGGCTGCTGTGTCAGCCCCGTCCGGTGGGCATGCCGTTGTACGAGTGGCGTCGTAGGTCGCCACGGGAAGTGACTGCACAGTGCGGAACGGACGACGTACTGGCTATGAGCCGATAGTCCAACTGCGACGGCGATGCTGATCGTGCGATGGGACTGCCGTCTAAGGCGATACTGGCGGAGAGGGTGGGACTCGAACCCACAAGACGCTGTCACGCCCAACGGTGTTCAAGGACCAGCCGTACCGTCCGCAGGGGTCCGCCGGCGCCGCGTTCACGCACGGGACTGCGGACTCAGTCCATTCACAAACCGCCTGCGTCTGGGCGCGATGCAGCCAGATGTGCTGCCGCTCGTGGCGCCAATGCGGGCAGCCTCTCGGCCCACCCATAAGTCCATCAGAGCGAGCCGCAGCGCCCTGGGCCGGTCAACCAGAAACACGCTGGGACCGGAGAGGGAGCCGGGGACTCGTACTTGACCGAGGTCTATGACCGTGTGCTTCCTCGGGCGCTCGCCAAGGTCACCGCCAATGCGGCCTTGGTCGCGGAGGTAGCCGGCGCCATCGACAGTCTGCCGGCCGGCGTGGACGAGTTGGCCCTGCAACGTATTCGGCGTGCCCGCCGAGACGCGACCGCTCGGCTCGAACGAGACCGGGACACCATCGCGTGGAAGGCCACGATGGCCCGCCTCGACGCCGAGGAGTCCGAGGTGCAGGTGAGCACGGCTCCGCGCCTCACCCACCAGGCCGTCGCGGATGCCCTAGTGGACCTGCAGCTTCTCTTCCAGCGGTCCCAGGTAGGCACCCAGAAGCGCATCGCGCAGGCGCTCTTCGAGCACGTAGAGGTGCTGGGTCCGGCCCGGGTCTCGGCTGCACCCCAGCGACGAAGCCGTCGCCCTGGGGTGGGCCACCGCGATGACCGGCGAGTTCACCGCACATTTACGTCAGAGTGGTCGGGGCGAGAGGATTTGAACCTCCGACCTCAGCGTCCCGAACGCTGCGCGCTGCCAAACTGCGCCACGCCCCGACTGGGAACCGCCGCGATCAAGACCGCGCGGGACCGAAAGTATATGTCACCTGCCGGGTCTGCTCCCAAGCACATGGACGCCAGGTGCTAGCTCGACTGTGAGCCTAGCCCGAACCTCGTGAGAGCTGGTGACTCAGGCCTCCGAGGCCGAGAAACCATCGGACTGGACCGGCATCGAACGAGAGCGCCGGGCCGCGCCGAAGGGGTCGGGGTTCGTCATGTTCACCGCGGCGTCACGACTCGCGCGTTCGAGCAACCCGCGAGCATCGCCAGGCGGCATCGGCGTGGCCAGGAAGAAGCCCTGCCCGAACTTGCAGCCATGCTCCCGCAGGATCTCGAGTTGACGCTTCGTCTCGATGCCCTCGGCTACGACATGCAGGCTGAGCCGGTTGGCGAGGTCGATGATCGATGCCACCAACTGCCGGTCGGCCTCGGACGTCTCGAGCGATACCAGGAACGACTTGTCGATCTTGAGGCTATGCACCGGGAAGCGACTCAGGTAGCTCAGCGACGAGAAGCCGGTGCCGAAGTCGTCGATGGCGATGCTCACTCCGAGCGACCTGAGCGCCAGCAGGCGCGCTTCGATGGCCTCGCCCGAAGCGAGCGCCGATTCGGTGATCTCGATGACGATGTCGCTGGTTGGCAAGCCGGCCTTCTGGATCGCCGCGAGGATGTCGGCGACGGCATCGGGATGCGCGAGCTGATGCGTAGAGACGTTGACCCTCATACGCATGTTCGCTGTGAGCAGGCCCATCTGCCGCCACTCTGCATGCTGCCGGCAGGCCTCCCCCAGGACCCAACGTCCCAACTCGATGATGCGACCGCTCGACTCGGCGAGCGTGATGAACTCATTGGGAAGCAGTGTGCCGAAGTCGGGGTGATTCCAGCGTACCAAGGCCTCGTGACTGGTGATACGGCCGGTCGTGAGATCGAAGAGAGGCTGATAGACGAGGCAGAATTCGCCACGCAGGAGTGCATCATCGAGGCCGGTCCGCAGCGACAGGCGTTGCAGCACGTCCAGCCGCATCGAGTGCTCGTACCTGACCATGCGGTCCTTGCCCTCACCCTTGGCCACATACATCGCGATATCGGCGCTGCGCATGAGTTTGTTGTGGTCATCGGACTTCTCGCTCGACGCGACGCCGATGCTGAAGGTCATATCGAGCACGTGGTCGTCCACGCTGAAACGCTGCCGAATGCCCTCCAGTAGTCGAGTCGCCATGTGGCGGATGTCCTTCTCCGAGGGAGTTCCTCGAAGGAGGATCGCGAACTCGTCACCACCCAGGCGCGCCACCATGTCCCCAGGCCGTACCAGGCCCTGCAACCGCGACGCCACGTCAACGAGGAGGTGGTCTCCGACGAGGTGCCCGAAGGTATCGTTCACAAGCTTGAAATCGTCGAGATCGCAGAAGAACACGGTGGCTCCCGCAGCACCCCTCGCGAGCTCATCGTCCAATCGCTCTGCGAACAGGAAGCGATTCGGTAGGCCAGTCAGCGGATCGTGCGCCGCTCGCGTATGCGCCTCGCGCTCGGCCACTTCGCGGCGACGCAAGGCCGCTGCAAGGCCAAGCGTCGAGCTGGAGACGCGAGCCATGATCAACACGGAACTGATGAGCGTCAGGACGGCTATCAGCAGGATCCGCGTGTGGTCGACGTGCCTCGTCGCCTCGACCAGGAGGACCAGTGGTGCGGTGATGCTGGCTGCCCCGAGGAGGACCAGTTTGGGTCGACCCAGGTGGAATCGCAGCGACCTGTCGACCTTGACCGTCTGTGCGACCGACGGGTGCATCAAGGCGTAGACCAGACAGAAGACGAAGACCCACCAGAAAACGTCGGCCAGCGCTATGAGCTCGGGTAGATCACGCGTGGTCGCGACCAGCGCCACGAGGCGACAGATGGATATGGCGCCGAGGCCGATGACCAGGAACATGACGCTAACGGACTTCAGGGCCGGCGTCAGCGCGACCGCGAGTAGCATCGCCCACAGGGCGCCGTCGATGAGCGGGCGCGTCAGCTGGGCCATGTATTCCGGCGCAGTCAGGGATCCTCGGGAAAACAACGGCTCATAGATGGTCACCGCGAGAAGCAGTCCGATGGCGATGGCGACGACCGTCCCATCGATCAGGCCCATCCACGACGTCGCGCGCATGTGATGCCGCGCCCACAAAGCCGCCGCAATCACCCCGAGGATGATGCCGAGCGCATAGACAGGACCGATCGGTGTGTCCATCTGCTGGGTAGGTGAGGCGCCTGTCCCCGCAAACAGTGCATCGGCCGTCAGAACGATGCAGGCGAGGCTGCCGATGACGAGTGTGGACCTCGGTTGCGCTTCGCCGGCGACCAGGGCCCGGATGATCGCATAGGCGATGCTGGCGTATCCGAGCGTGTAGAGCAACGCCTTGATGGACTGATCGCCGGTGGCGAAGTAGGCGATCGCTGCGATCACGATGGCTGACAGGAGTACCTGCGTAGACGTGCCGACCTGGGCGTCACCCCTCCTCCGCGCCCGTCGCCAGATCCACGACCTACGTGGCAGCGCGATCGTGCCGCTGGAGGATTCGGCTTCGTGAACGTTGGATGCCTTGCGTTCGGCAGGCGCCTGGTCGGCGGTCAGGGCGCTCACTCCGTCAGGAACGCGATATGCGCGTCACCAGCGGAGGCACTGGAGCCGGTGGACAGGCCATCGCTTCAGCGCCCCACGGGAACGATGAACACAGGCGGCCTCCCTGGCCACCTTCGGCGGGGAGGTCGCATCCAGGATCTCGTCGCATACGTCTGGGGTGAACCATCGTATGGATCTCCTTCCTCGTCGTTGATGGACCCCATGCACCCCCCGACACACGGCACCTTCCGATCAGGCCAAATGCGTGCAGGCATACCTAGCGTTCGGGAACGGCCTGCGCATGGCCCCTCACCAAGTCGTCCGGTGGCCCACGACGGTGGTACGGGCACGCAAGCCACCAGACTGGACCGGACCAATTCAAACGTTCGCGATCCGGGATGGTCCGATGAGCCACGTGAGCCGGGTGGACGTGTCCTGGGTCCGGGAAGGCCCCGTCAGAGATCGCCGGCTGCTCGTATCCAGCGATGACGCCGCTAGCGGCCGAGAGCGCGGAAGCGGGGGTTGGTCTCGGCACTGGGGACCCGGCTCACGGTCGCGACCACCACGAGCGAGGCGACCACCAGCAGGCCGAGCGCCGCAGCCACCCCGAACGCATCCGAGACCACCCCGATGGTCGGCGGGCCGACCATGAAGGCCAGCGTCAGGAACGTGAATGCGGTCGAGAGCGAGGGGCCATGTGGTGGGATCCGACCGGCAGCGCCGAAAAGCTGCGGGATGGCGTTGGCCATGCCGATGCCGGCGATCACCATGCCCAGCAGCGCAAGGTACTCGTTGCCGATGATGAGCATCGCGGTGATCACCACGGCCCCGAGCAGCATGCCACCCTGGATGAGCCGGATGGAGCCGATGCGATCCTTGACGGCATCACCTCCGAGTCGCCCGATGGTCAGGCCCAGCGCGAGCGCCGCGTACGCGAAGGCGGCCAGCTCTGCCGAGGCCCCGATGCCCCGGCGTAGATAGATGCCCCCCAGTCGGTCAGACCGCCTTCCACGAGAGCGATGAGCATCACCAGGAGGGCGATGGGCAGGACCGCCCGCGTGGGCAGGCTGATGCCCTGGGCGCCTTCGGTTCGCACCGAGCCAACGCCAAGGTGACGACTCGCGAACAGCACTACGACCCAGAAGATGAGACCGGCCAGGAACGCCTCGACCACCTGGGAGGCCCCGAGCGTGACCGCGATACCGACGGCCCCAGCACCAACGAAGCCACCGATCGACCAGCCCGCGTGCAGCCCCGAGAAGATGGATTTGCCACCCGAGTTCTCCAGGGCCACGCCATGCGCGTTCATCGAAACGTCCATGGCCGTATTGAAGGCGCCGAACGCGAGCATCACGAGGACCAGTGCAAGCGGCGACGGCGCCAGAAGTGGCAGCGGTGTCAAGAGCGGGAAGATGAGCCCGGTGCGTGATCGAGCATGCGCCGGCTGGACACGCGCGTCAGCAGTTGCCCAGTGACTTGCTGGGAGCCCAGCGTCCCGACCGCAAGCACGAAGAGGATGAGCCCGAACTCGGTCCCGGACAGGCCCAGCTGCGCCTGGATGCTGGGGATCGACGCGACCCAGGTGCCCACCACCGCGCCGTTGACAGCGAACAGCAAGAAGGTAGCGACGCGAGGGCTCATGAGCATGGGTGGTCGGGCTAGCGACGTGGGCAGTTGGGCACGACGCGCGTCACTTGCCGGCCTTGAAGGGATAGACCACCCAGGCATCGGTCTCGACGACGAAGTGGTCCGGCTTGATGTCCACTCGCGATTTGCCCGGCTTGTAGTGCAGCACCGCCGTCACCGGATGCCCGCCGGCCGCCACGATGCGCTTGGTCACCGCCGCGATCGTGGTGCCCGAATCCCAGACCTCGTCGATGATGACGACGCGCTTGCCGCGCAAGCTCTCATCGGACGGGAACTGCAGGAATTCGGCGTGCCCCCGAAAGCCCAATTCATCGTCGTACACGACCACCGAGGCCACGAGCATGTCGCGCCAGCCCAGCCGATAGCCCAGCATGCCCGCAGGCACGAGGCCACCGCGTGAGATGGGCAGGACCACATCGGGTGGCGCTTCCTGGGCGAGCTGCTCGGCCAGTGCCGCCACGAGCCGGTCGAGATCTTCCCAGGTGACGATGTCCTTCACTGGTTCAGCCATGGCCGCAGCGTACATGGACGCTAGCCCTTGGACTGACTGATCTCGAGCAGGTTGCCATCCGGATCGCGGAAGAAGCCGCGGATCTCCCAGTCGCTCTCGATGGGTGGCACCAGGAACGTGGCACCGCGCGAGCGCAGGGTCTCGTAGGCCGCCATGCAGTCGGGCACGCGGATGGTCATGGCGTGGCTGACCCGATCAGGGTCGCTGGTCGGCGCGAAGGTGACCGTGGGTTTGTCGTCGGTCGGACCGCCTCCGGTCACGAGCAGCAGCCAGGCGCCCTGGAACCGGAGCACCGCGGATGAACCGCCGTATTCGCGCTCGAGCGTGGCCCCCAGCACGTCCACATAGAAGGCACGCGCGCGCGCCAACTCCTCGACGACGAGGATGTGCGTCAGCTCCATGCCCTCGGCGGGAAAATCGGATGCCATGAGCGACTCCTGTTGTGGCGTGGGCGGGACGTCTGGGTGCACTAGTATGGAGACCCGCGCAGCGAACGCCTGCGCCACACCTATCGAAGCGGACGCCGGTCACGATGCTGACCGAGGCTGTCGCCGAAGAGGAGAGAAACGATCATGGCATTCGGGCCCATCCAGATCATGGCCGTCGGCTTCCCGACGACCGACCAGTTCGAAGGTCGCATCGCGGAGGAGCTCATCAAGCTCAGCGACGCGGGCACCATCCGCATCGTCGATGCGCTCGCGGTCATCGTCGAGGACGATGAAGTCGACATCATCCGCGCCACTGACCTCAGCGATGCCCAGCGCGAGGAGATGGGTGCCGAGTTCGGCGCTCTCATCGGTCTCGGTGCTGACGGCATCGATGGCTTCATCGAGGGAGCCGAGCTCGGCGCGGAAGTCATGGAAGAGGGCGGACTCGGACTCGTCGAGGCCATCGGTGCGGAGTTCATCGAAGACCTGCCGAACGACTCCGCAGCGCTGCTGCTGATCATCGAGCATGCCTGGGCCGTGCCGCTGCGCGGTGCCATCGTCGATGCCGGCGGTGTGCTCATGGCCAACCAGTGGATCGGCGCCGCTGATCTCGTACGTCTCGGTGCGGCTCTCCGGGCTGAGGCCGAGCTCGAGGCAGGCAACTAGTCTTTTCGCGCGATCTGTGGCCCGGCGACTGAGCCGGGTCAAGCCGAGACGAGGACTCCAAGGGACTTCGTCTCGGTTTCTTGTTTATTGGGAGGCACATGACCAAACCTGCGTTGCACGTCGATGTCGCCGGTGCCGGTACGACCGGAATGGTCCTGCTACATCCGAGCCCGCTCGACAGTAGTTCGTGGCTATTCCAGGCAGCTCACTTCTCGGCCTGGTACCGGATCCTCGCGATCGACCTGCCGGGCTACGGACACTCCGCGCCCCTGTCGGGGCCGATCACGATGGCCGAGTTGGCCGAGCAGATATGGGCCACCGTCGATGCGCAAGGTGTCGACCGGACCGTCATCGCCGGCGTCTCGATCGGCGCGTCACTGGCCCTGCACATGACCGCCCAACAACCACGCCGGACCTCGGCCACGATCATCTCGGGCTTCGCATATGGAGCTGACAAGGCGTGGGCCAAGCAGCGCATCGATGGCTACCGGCGCGATGGGCTGGCCTACCGCGCCGAGCATCTGCGGGAAGGCTTCAGCCCGGAGTTCCTCGATACACCCATGGGGCGCTTCATCGAACACAGCGCCAGCGAGCGAGCCCAGCTCATCGACATGCCTTCGGTCATCGAGCTGTTCAAGGCGCACGAGAAGCCTGACCCGGATTCACTCTTCGAGACGCGCCGACCCACGATGCTGATCACGGGCTACTCAGGACGATGCCTTCGAAGGCGCAGCAGCGCTCAATGCCCGCATCGCAGGATCCAAACTGGCCGTGATCGACGGTGCTGGATATGCCTGCAATATCGAGCAGCCGCGTCAATGGAACGACTTGGCGCTGGAGTTCCTGCGACGTCGCGCCCGCTAGACTCACCAACCGGAGGTACTGATGACGTTGAGATGGGATGGGCGCGAATGCTGGGCGTTGGCGTCTGCGCGGCGTTCGCGGATCTCGGCTACGAGGTCGTGAGCAGCGGGCAGAAGACCTACAACGGCGTCGCGACGCTGTCGCGCGCGCCGCTGCGGGACTGTGCCGTCGATCTGCCGACGCGGGACGATCCGCAGCGCCGCCTGCTCGCGGCGACGATCGACGGGCTCCGCGTGGTGAACGTGTACGTGCCGAACGGCGAGCGGGTGGGGTCGGAGAAATACGCGTACAAGCTCGACTGGCTGGGCCATCTGCGCGAGTTCGTCGCCGGCGAGCTGACGCGGCATCCGCGCCTGGTGGTGCTCGGCGACTTCAACATCGCGCCCGAGCCGCGCGACGTGCACGACCCGGCCGCCTGGGCGGGGCAGGTGTTGTTCAGCGAGCCGGAGCGCCAGGCGTTCGGCGCGTTGCTCACGGTCGGGTTGAGCGACGGCTTTCGGCTCTTCGAGCAGCCGGCGCGCGCCTTCAGCTGGTGGGACTACCGCATGGGGTCGTTTCGCCGGAACAACGGCCTGCGCATCGACCACGTGCTGCTCAGCGAGGCGCTGCGGAGCGCCTGTACGGGCTGTCGGATCGACGTCTCACCGCGGCGCAACGAGCGGCCGTCGGACCATGCCCCGGTGGTGGCGGAGCTCGCCGCGATGGGCGAGGCGGCGATAAGGGGGGCTACATGAGACGTAAAGTTGATTTCGTGGCTGCTTATGTTGCCATCGCGCGACGGACGCTCGTAGTATCCCGGTGATTCATGTCTCAGGTCTTCCGTCCGTACTCCAACGTTATCGCCAAGGTCAGCATCGTGGGCGTGGCGCTCCTGGTCGGCGGCGGCCTGTTCGGCCTCGATCGGCTCTGGCGGTCCGCCTACAACACCGGCCAGGACGTGGCGCGCGAGCAGCCGGTCCCGTTCAGCCACAAGCATCACGCCGGTGAGCTGGGCATCGACTGCCGGTACTGCCACACGTCGGTGGAGATCTCGGCCAACGCCGGCTTCCCGCCCACCCAGACCTGCATGAACTGCCACTCGCAGATCTGGACGCAGAGCCCGACGCTCGAGCCGGTGCGCGCGAGCTGGAAGACCGGCGAGTCGATCAACTGGATCAAGGTCTACGACCTGCCCGACTACGTCTACTTCAACCACTCGATCCACATCGCCAAGGGCGTCGGCTGCGTCAGCTGCCACGGGCGGGTCGACAAGATGAACCTCACCTACCAGGTGCCGACGCTCTTCATGGAGTGGTGCCTGGAATGCCACCGCAATCCGGCGCCCAACCTCCGGCCGCGCTCGGAAGTCTTCAACATGGCCTGGCAGCCGCCGGACGACGCGCCCAACCTCGGCGCCGAGCTGATGGCGGCGCACGACGTCCACGGCCGCCAGGACTGCACCGCGTGTCACCGTTGAAGCGCGGGAGCGACGAAGGTCTGACATCATGAGCGTCACCTCCGACGAGCAGACGGCCGCGCCGGGCGGCAGCAAGCCCCGCTCGGCACTCGACCTGCCGGCGCTGCGCGCCAAGCTGGCGACGCAGCAGGGCGAGCAGTACTGGCGCAGCCTCGACGAGCTGGCCGACACCAAGGAGTTCCAGACCTTTCTCGAGAAGGAATTTCCCGATCAGGCGCCGGACGTCCTCGATCCGGTGGGCCGGCGTTCCTTCCTCAAGCTGATGGGCGCCTCGCTGGCGCTCGCCGGCGTCAGTGCCTGCACCAAGCAGCCGACCGAGACGGTCTTTCCGTACGTCAAGGCGCCCGAGTACATCGTCCCCGGCATTCCGCTGTTCTTCGCGACCGCCATGCCGGTCGACGGGGTCGGCACCGGCCTCCTGGTCGAGAGCCAGATGGGCCGTCCGACCAAGATCGAAGGCAATCCCGACCATCCCGCCAGCCTCGGCGCCACCGACGTGCTGGCGCAGGCTTCCGTGCTGGGCCTGTACGACCCCGACCGCTCGCAGGTGGTGCGGATGGTCGGCGAGGTGCAGACCTGGCGCAACTTCGGTACGGCGATCACGAAGGTGCTCGCCGCCCAGGAGGCGAAACAGGGGGCGGGACTCCGCCTCCTCTCCGGCAACGTCACCTCGCCGACGACGGCGCGGCTGATGACGGATCTGCTGGCCAAGTATCCGCAGGCGACCTGGCATCGCTACCAGCCGATCAACCGCGACAACGCGCAGTCGGCGATGCGCACCGCCTTCGGTCGCGGGCTCGACGCGCAGTACCACTTCGACAAGGCCGATCGCATCGTGTCGCTCGACGCCGACTTCCTCGGCGGCGGCCCGGGCATGGTGCGCTACGTCAAGGACTACTCGCGCAAGCGTAAGATCGACGCCGGCGGCGGCTCGATGAACCGCCTCTACATGGTCGAGACCTCCACCACGAATACCGGCGGGCGGGCCGATCATCGCCAGCCGCTGCGTCCCGCCGAGGTCGCCGAATTCGCGCTCGGCCTGGCGCGTGGCCTCGGCCTCCCGGTGCGCGCCCCGATCGGCATGGAGGCGCACGCGGCGCTGATCACCGCGGTGGTGAAAGATCTCGAGGCACACAAGGGCAGCAGCCTCGTCGTCGCCGGCGACTGGCAGCCGCCCGTGGTCCACCTGTTGGCGGCGGCGATGAACACCGCACTCGGTGCCGACGGCAATACCGTGACCTACACCGAGCCAGTGGCGGCATCACCGGTGGATCAGGCGCAGTCGATCTCCGATCTGGTGACGGCGATGCAGGCCGGGCAGGTCGAGCTGCTGATCCTGCTCGACGTGAACCCCGTGTACGATGCGCCGGTGGACCTCGAGTTCACCGCCGCGCTCGACAAGGTTCCCACCCGCGTCCACCACGGCCTCTACTACGACGAGACCGGTCTCCTCTGTCACTGGCACCTGCCGGCGACGCACTACCTGGAGGACTGGGGCGACGTGCGCGCCTACGACGGCACGGCCAGCATCCAGCAACCGCTGATCGCGCCGCTGTACGACGGGCGGAGCACCGACGCCGTGCTGTCGCTGCTGCTCGGCCAGCCCGACGCCACCAGCCACGACCTCGTGCGCGCGACCTGGAAGGACCGGCTCGCCGGCGACTTCGAGACGGGGTGGCGCAAAGTCGTGCACGACGGCGTCATTCCGGGCACGGCGGCGCCCGCGGTGCAGCCCAACTGGGTCAGCCAGGCCGGCGATTGGAGCAAGTCGCTGCTGCCGCCGCCCGCCGAGCGCCCCGCCGGCGCTGTCGACGTCGTCTTCCGCCCGGACTCGAGTCTCTTCGACGGCCGCTACGCCAACAACGGCTGGCTGCAGGAAGTCCCGAAGCACATGACCCGCGTCACCTGGGACAACCCGGCGTTGATGTCGCCCGCCACGGCGGAAAAGCTCGGCCTCGACGTCGGGGCGATGGTCGAGGTGACTCTCGCCGGTCGCACCCTGCAGGTGCCGGTCTGGATCCAACCCGGACACGCGGCGGACGCCATCACCCTCATGTTGGGCTTCGGGCGCCAGCGCGCCGGCCGGGTCGGCAACGACGTCGGCTTCAATACCTACCTGCTGCGCACCGGCGCCGCGCCGTGGAGCGCGACCGACGCCAGCCTGGTGTCGCTCGGCCGCCACTACAGCCTGGCCTGCACGCAGGACCACCACTCGATGCACGGCCGCAACCTGGTGCGGATGGCGACGCTCGAGAAGTTCCGCGCCAACCCCGACTTCGCCCACACCAAGGACATGCGCGGCAAGTCGATGTTCCCCGGCTTCAAGTACGAGGGGCACGCCTGGGGCATGACCGTCGACGTGGGTGCCTGCGTCGGCTGCAACGCCTGCATCGTCGCCTGCCAGGCCGAGAACAACATCCCGGTGGTCGGCAAGGACCAGGTGTCGCGCGGCCGTGAGATGCAGTGGATCCGCGTCGACCGCTACTTCGAGGGCGACCTCGACAACCCCCAGACCGTGATGCAGCCGTTGTTCTGCCAGCACTGCGAGCAGGCCCCCTGCGAGGCCGTCTGTCCGGTCAACGCCACCGTCCACGACAACGAAGGCATCAACGCCATGGTGTACAACCGCTGCGTCGGCACGCGGTACTGCTCGAACAACTGTCCGTACAAGGTGCGGCGCTTCAACTTCACGCTGTACAACGACCCGCAGTCGGACGTGCACAAGATGGTGTTCAACCCCGACGTGACGGTGCGCAGCCGCGGCGTCATGGAGAAGTGCACGTACTGCATCCAGCGCATCAACTTCGTGCGCATCAAGTCGAAGCGCGAAGACCGCCCGATCAAGGACGGGGAGATCCTCACCGCCTGCCAGCAGGTGTGTCCGGCCGACGCGTTGACCTTCGGCGACATCAACGACCCCGACGCCGCCGTTACCGCGAAGAAGAAGGACCCGCGCAACTACACGTTGCTCAACGAGCTCGGGACCCTGCCGCGCACGACCTACCTGGCCGGCATCCGCAATCCCAATCCGGATGTGACGAGGGGCTGATGGCTGCACAGGAACGACCGGTCCGCCACGACGGACGCCCCCCGGTCATCGCGCCCGGACACTCGTTCGGCTCGGTCACCGACAAGATCGCCTCGATCGTCCAGACGCCGACGACGCACTGGGGCTGGATCGTCGGGTTCGGTATCGGCTTCACCTTGGTGCAGGTGCTGGGGATCTCGGTGACCTACCTGTTCATCAAGGGCACCTGGATCTGGGGCATCAACGTCCCCGCAGCCTGGGGCTTTGGTATCATCAACTTCGTCTGGTGGATCGGGATCGGCCACGCCGGCACCCTGATCTCGGCAATCCTCCTGCTCTTCCGCCAGTCGTGGCGCACCTCGATCAACCGCTTCGCCGAGGCGATGACCCTGTTCGCCGTCGCCTGCGCCGGCATGTACCCGGTCATCCACACCGGCCGTCCGTGGCTCGCGTACTGGCTGTTTCCCTATCCCAACACCATGGGCATGTGGCCGAATTTCCGCAGCCCGCTCATCTGGGACGTGTTCGCAGTCTCCACGTACGCCACCGTCTCGCTGTTGTTCTGGTTCGTCGGCCTGATCCCCGACCTCGCGACGCTGCGCGACCGCTCGGAGAAGACCGTCGGCCGCACGATCTACGGCCTGCTGGCGATGGGCTGGCGCGGGTCGGCACAGCACTGGCACCGCTACGAGACCGCCTACCTGCTGCTCGCCGCGCTCTCGACGCCGCTGGTGCTGTCGGTCCACACCATCGTGTCGTTCGACTTCGCCGTCGCGCAGGTGCCGGGCTGGCACGCCACGATCTTCCCACCCTACTTCGTCGCCGGCGCCATCTTCGCCGGGTTCGCGATGGTGATGATCATCGCCATCCCGCTGCGCAAGTTCTACGGCCTCGAAGACTTCGTCACCATGCGCCACTTCGACTACATGGGCCGCATCACGCTCGCGACGGGCCTGGTGGTCGGCTACGGCTACATGGTCGAGGCCTTCATGGCCTTCTACAGCGGCAACAAATACGAGATCGCGGTGATGATGCACCGCTTCAGCGGTCCGTACGCGGTGCTCTACTGGATGCTGATCTTCTGCAACATCGTCTCGATCCAGCTGCTGTGGTTCCAACGCATCCGCTCCAGCCTGGGCTGGCTGTTCCTCATCTCGATCATCGTCAGCATCGGCATGTGGCTGGAGCGCTTCATCATCATCCCGGTCAGCCTCACGCGCGACTTCCTGCCCTCTTCGTGGGGCATGTACTACCCGACGTTCTGGGACTGGTCGACGTTCGTCGGCACGCTCGGCCTGTTCGTGATGCTGCTGTTCCTCTTCATCCGCTTGCTGCCGATGATCTCGATCTTCGAGGTGCGCACCCTGCTGCCTGAGTCGAAGGTCAATGGCGGTGGGGGGGGCCACTCATGAGCGCGGCGCACGCCAAGACCGCGGGAGATCCGCTGATCCACGGCCTGATGGCCGAGTTCCACACGCCGACCGAGTTGGTGGAGGCGGCGGAGAAGGCGACCGCGGCGGGATACACGCAATACGACTGCTACACGCCGTTCCCGATCGAGGAGCTGGTCGAGGCCATGCCGCACCGGCGCAACTGGTTGCCGTTCATGGTGCTGATGGGCGGCCTGCTCGGGGGCACGGGGGGCTTCTCGCTGGCGTATCTCACCTCGGCGGTCATCTACCCGCTCAATGTCGGCGGGCGGCCCCTCAACAGCTGGCCGTCGTTCATCCCGGTCACCTTCGAGTGCACCGTGCTGCTCGCGGCGTTGACCGCGGTGATCGGCATGCTCGCGCTGAACGGGTTCCCGATGCCCTACCATCCGGTGTTCAACGAGAAGCGCTTCGCCATGGCCTCGCGCGATCGCTTCTTCCTCTGCATCGAATCGATCGATCCCAAGTTCGACCTCGACGAGACCTGGAGCTTCCTGTCGCGCCTGCAACCCACGCAGGTGTCACAGGTCGATCGATGATGCGCCGGTCGATCGCTCCTCGCCTCCTGCTCGCCGCGGCGCTGTTGGCGCCGCTCCTCGGCGGCTGCCGTCAGGACATGCACAATCAGCCCAAGTACAAGCCGTTCGCCCACAACGCGTTCTTCGCCGACGAGCGCGCGTCGCGGCCGCTCGTCGCCGGCGTCGTGGCGCGCGGCCATCTCGACGAGGACGAGGCCTTCTTCAAGGGCGCCAGCAACGGCGCGCCGGTGACCGTCAATCCGCTCGGCGTCAGCCGCGACGTGCTGCTGCGCGGCCAGGAGCGCTTCAACATCTACTGCACCCCGTGCCACGACCGCACCGGGAGCGGCGAGGGCATGATTGTCCAGCGCGGCTACAAGCAGCCGCCGTCGTTTCACGACGCGCGCCTGCTGGTGGTGCCCGACGGCTACTTCTTCCAGGTCATGACCAACGGCTTCGCCACCATGCCCGCCTATGCGGCGCAGGTGCCGGCGCGCGATCGCTGGGCGATCGTCGCCTACATCCGCGCCCTGCAGCTGAGCCAGAACGCGACCCTCGCCGACGTGCCGGCGGACGAGCGCGCCAAGTTGGGAGCGGCGCAATGAGCACCAGCACCCTGCAGGCGACGTTCACCCTCCCGTCCGGCCACGTCCTGCGGCGCGCGCCGAGCGCGCTGCTCGGTCTGGGCGTCGTCGGCCTCGCCGTCCTCGGCGCCGGCGCCCTGCTCGACCGCGAGCAGTTCTTCCGCTCCTACCTCGTCGCCTTCATGTTCTGGGGCGGCATCGCCTTCGGGTCGTTCGGGCTGGTGGCGCTGAATCACATCGCCGGCGGTCGCTGGGGCATCGTCATTCGCCGCATCTGCGAGGCGGCGATCCGCACGCTGCCGTTGGTGCTGGTGCTGTTCCTGCCCATCGTCCTCGGGATGCACGACCTGTACGAGTGGGCCGATCCGAACGTCGTGGCCCACGACAAGATCCTCCAGTTCAAGGCGGCCTGGTACCTCAATCCCACCTTCTTCGTGGTGCGCGCCGCGCTCTACTTCGCCATCTGGATCCTCTTCGGGCGGCTCATGCTGCGCGTCTCGCTCGAACAGGATGCCACCGGCAGCGAGCAGACCGTCCGCTCGCTGCAGCTGCTCGGCCGCGGCGCGATCGTGCTGTACGCGCTGACCATGACCTTCGCCTCGGTCGACTGGATGATGTCGATCGAGCCGCACTGGTACTCGACGATCTACGGACTCATGGTGATCATCGGGCCAGGTGCTGTCCGCCTTCGCGTTCGCCATCGCCATCCTCACGCTGCTCGCCGAATCCCCGACGGTGGCGGAGGTCGCCAACTCCGAGCGCTTCCACGACCTCGGCAAGATGTTGCTGGCGTTCGTGATGATCTATGCCTACTTCGCCTTCTCGCAGTTCCTCATCATCTGGTCGGGGAACATTCCGGAGGAGACGCCGTGGTACCTGAAGCGGATCACCGGCGGCTGGCTGGTGCTGGCGATCGCGCTGCCGCTGTTCCACTTCTTCCTGCCGTTCTTCGTCCTGCTCTCGCGCAAGCTGAAGCAGAATCCCGCGCCGACTGATCTATGTCGCCATGCTGATGTTGTTCATGCGGCTGGCGGACCTCTACTGGATGATCGCGCCCGCCTTCTCGCCCGGGAAGTTCGTGCTGCACTGGATGGACATCGCCGCCGTCCTCGGCGTCGGCGGAGTGTGGCTCGCGGCCTTCCTCTGGCAGCTGCAGGCGCGGCCGGTGCTGCCGCTGCAGGATCCGGCCCTGCCGTTGGAGGCCTCCGCATGAGCAGCGCCGCACGAAGCGCATCCCGCGCACGCGCACGAGGAATCCGACGTCGTCCTGCGACCGGTCGTGATCGCCGGCATCGCCCTGCTCAGCGTCGTCCTGCTGAGTGCCCTCGCCGATGTTCGGCCTCTTCCACGTCCTGGCGAACGAGGAAGCGCGCCTCAGCCCGCCGGCCAACCCGCTGGCCGCCGCCGAAGGGCCGCGCGTGCCGCCCGAGCCGCGGCTGCAGACGCATCCCGTGCGGGACCTCGAGGAGCTGCACAAGGCGGAGAACGAGCTGCTCACCTCCTACGCCTGGGTGGACAAGAGCGCCGGCATGGTGCGCATCCCGATCGATCGCGCCATCGAGATCCTGGCCGAGCGCGCCGGCTCGCAACAGGCCACCGCACGCCATGACGCGCGCCCGCATCGCCCTCGTGCTCGCCGTCGCGCTGGTGGCCTCGCCGCTGGCGGCGCGCGCGACCAGCGACACCAGCCCGCCAGAGCTGCGCAACGTCGGCATCGATCAGCACCTCAATCAACCGGTGCCGCTCGATCTGCCCTTCCGCAACGAGGCCGGCGAGACCGTGACCCTCGCGCAGCCTGATGCGCGGGAAGCCGGTGATCCTGTCGCTCGCCTACTACCAGTGCCCGATGCTGTGCACGCTGGTGCTCAACGGCCTGACCAGCGCGATGCGCGCGCTGCCGTTCGACGCCGGCAACGAGTTCGACGTCATCACCGTCAGCTTCGATCCCAAGGACACACCGGAGCTGGCGGCGAAGAAGAAGGCGACCTACCTCGAGGAGTACCGTCGCGAGGGCGCCGCCAACGGCTGGCACTTCCTCACCGGCGACGAGGCGTCGATCAAGCAGCTCACCGACGGCGGTCGGGCTTCCGCTACAACTACCTGCCGGACAAGGGCAGTTCGCCCATGCCGCCGGCATCATGGTGTTGACACCGGACGGCATCCTGTCGCGCTACTTCTACGGCGTCGAGTTCGCGCCGCGCGATCTCAAGTTCGGCCTGATGGAAGCCGCCGACCGCAACGATCGGCTCGCCGGTCGATCAGCTGCTGCTGTTCTGCTTCCAGCTACGACCCGTCGACCGGCCGCTATACCAACACGGTGATGACCGCCATCCGCATCGGCGCCGTGCTCACCGTCCTGGTCCTCGGTGCGATGATCTTCGGCACCTGGCGGCGCGACCGCGCCAAGGCGACGCCGGCGGCGGCCGACGGTGCCGGCCGTCCGGCAGCGAGGCGATGATGCGCGCCTACGATTTCCCCCTGTTCCCCGAGCAGGCGTCGACCATGGCCGCCCAGGTCGACTACTTCTACTTCTTTCTCATCGCCGTCAGCCTGTTCTTCGGCGTCATCATCGCCGGGCTGCTGATCGGCTTCTCGGTCCGCTTCCGCCGCCGCAATCCGACCGACGTCGGCCACCGCATCCACGGCTCGACCGCTGCTCGAGATCGCCTGGTCGGTGATCCCCTTCGGCATCACCATGGTCATCTTCGCCTGGGGCGCGTGGCTGTTCTTCGGCTTCTCGCGGCCGCCGGACGACGCCCACGAGGTGTTCGTCGTCGGCAAGCAGTGGATGTGGAAGCTCCAGCACATGGAAGGGCGGCGCGAGATCAACGAGCTGCACGTGCCGGTCGGCCAGGCGGTGCGAGCTGACGATGACCTCCGAGGACGTCATCCACAGCTTCTACATCCCGGCCTTCCGCATGAAGTTCGACGTGCTGCCGGGCCGCTACACCACGGCGTGGTTCGAGGCCACCAAGGTCGGCGAGTACCACCTGTTCTGCGCCGAGTACTGCGGCACCGAGCACTCCGGCATGATCGGCAAGGTGGTGGTGATGGAGCCGGCCGAGTTCCAGACCTGGCTGTCCGAGCAGCCGCCGCGTGCCGCAACCGCCGGGACATCCGGTGGTCGCGTCGTCGGCTTCGTCGCCGGTCGCTGCCGGCGAAGCGTTGTTCCAGGCAGAAGGCGTGCGTCGACCTGCCACCTAGCCGCAGGGCGGCGGTCTCGGCCCCTCGCTGGTCGGCGTCTTCGGCGAGCCGGTGAAGCTCGGCGACGGCAGCACGCGTCACCGTCGACGACGCCTACATGCGCGAGTCGATCCTCAATCCGACCGCCAAGGTCGTGCGGGCTTCCAGCCGGTGATGCCGACCTTCCAGGGCCAGCTCAGCGAAGAGCAGCTGATGCAGCTCATCCAGTACATCAAGTCGCTCAAGACGGGCGCTCCGGCGGCGCAGGGCGTGGCGCAGACCGTGCCGGCCGCCGCCGACCGCGCTTCCTGAGAGGACGACGCATGGCCATTCCAGCGATCACACCCGTCGCGCCTTCCCCGACCGCCGACTCCGTCCGCGTCGCACCTATCTGAACGCCGACTACAGCGTCGCGCTCGTGGCTGCTGACCAACGACCACAAGCGCATCGCCGTCCTCTACCTGATCTCGATCCTGGTCTTCTTCTTCCTCGGCGGCCTCTTCGCCGCCGGCATCCGCCTCGAGCTGCTCACGCCGAAGGGCGACCTCGTGCAGGCCGACACCTACAACAAGTTCTTCACCATGCACGGCATCGTCATGGTGTTCTTCTTCCTGATGCCGTCGATTCCCGCCATGCTCGGCAACTTCCTGGTGCCGATGATGATCGGCGCCCGCGACCTCGCCTTTCCGCGCCTCAATCTGCTCAGCTGGTACATCTACATCCTCGGCGGCGCGCTTCACGCTGGCGGCGATGATCGCCGGCGGCGTCGACACCGGCTGGACGTTCTACACGCCGTACTCAGCACCGTACTCGACGACCAACGTGATGCCGGCCGCGATCGGCGTCTTCATCACCGGCTTCTCGTCGATCCTCACCGGCCTCAACTTCATCGTCACCATCCACCGCATGCGCGCGCCGGGCCTGACCTGGTTCCGCCTGCCGCTGTTCATCTGGGCGCACTACGCCACCAGCCTGATCATGGTGCTCGGCACGCCGGTGATCGCGATCACGATCTTCCTGGTCGCGCATCGAGCGCGGCCTTCCACATCGGCATCTTCGATCCGGCGCTGGGCGGCGATCCGGTGCTGTTCCAGCACCTGTTCTGGTTCTACTCGCACCCCGCCGTCTACATCATGATCCTGCCCGGCATGGGCGTGGTCAGCGAGATCATCACCTGCTTCTCGCGCAAGCCGATCTTCGGCTACAGCTTCATCGCCATCTCGAGCGTCGCCATCGCGGTGCTCGGCTTCCTCGTCTGGGGCCACCACATGTTCGCCAGCAGCCAGTCGGTGTACGCGGCGCTGATCTTCTCGGTCCTCAGCTTCGCGGTGGCGATCCCGTCGGCGGTCAAGGTGTTCAACTGGACCGCGACGCTGTACCGCGGCTCGATCTCGCTTCGAGGCGCCGATGCTCTACGCGCTCGGCTTCATCGGCCTGTTCACCATCGGCGGCCTGACCGGCCTGTTCCTCGCCGCGCTCGGCATCGACGTGCACGTGCACGACACCTACTTCGTCGTCGCCCACTTCCACTACATCATGGTCGGCGGCGCGCGTGATGGGCTACCTCGGCGGCCTGCACTTCTGGTGGCCGAAGATGATCGGCCGCATGTACCCGGAGATGCCGGCGCGCGTCGCGGCGGTGATCGTCTTCATCGGCTTCAACCTGACCTTCTTCCCGCAGTTCATCCTCGGCTACCTCGGCATGCCGCGCCGCTATCACGCCTATCCGCCCGAGTTTCAGGTGCTGAACGTCATGTCGACGCGCCGGCGCCTCGATCCTCGGCCGTCGGCTACCTGCTGCCGTTCTGCTACCTGCTCTGGTCGCTGAAGCTACGGCGCGCAAGGCCGGCGACAATCCGTGGGGCGCGACCGGGCTCGAGTGGACGACGCCGTCGCCGCCGCCGACCGAGAACTTCGCCGAGCACGCCGGTCGTGACCGAGGATCCCTACAACTACGGCTCGCACGACGATGCTGGAGGAGGCGTCCGTTGCTTGAGCAGACGGCCCCGTACGTCGCCCATCACTTCGACGACGCCGAGCAGCAGCACGAGGCGTCGGCGCTGGGGATGTGGCTGTTCCTGGTCACGGAGGTCATGTTCTTCGGCGGCCTGTTCACCGCCTACGTCGTCTACCGGACCGCGTTCCCCGAGGCCTTCCACGCCGCCAGCCACGAGCTCGACATCACGCTCGGCGCGTTCAACACCGTCGTCCTGATCACCAGCAGCTTGACGATGGCGCTGTCGGTGCACGCCGCGCAGATCAGCAAGCGCGGCATGCTGATCGTCAACCTGATCCTGACCATGGTCCTCGGCTCGGTCTTCCTCGGCGTCAAGGCGTCGAGTACTGCGCACAAGTTCGCACGAGCACCTGGTGCCGGGCCCGAACTTCCACTTCCACGGTCCCGATCCGGTGAACGCGCAGCTGTTCTTCTCGCTCTACTTCGCGATGACCGGCCTGCACGCGCTGCACATGATCATCGGCGCGGTCTGCTCTGCGTCCTGATCGTCCGCGCTACCAGGGCATGTTCAACCGCAACTACTACACCCCGGTCGAGATGAGCGGCCTGTACTGGCACTTCGTCGACCTCGTCTGGATCTTCCTCTTCCCGCTGCTCTACCTGCTCGGGCGGCACTGAGGTCGCGATGTCACGTCCGCACGATCATGTCCGAACGCGCTGCCGATCTCGACTCTGCCTCGCGGTCTACGTCGCCCTGCTGCGCTGACCGCGATCACCGTCGGCGCGGCGTTCCTCGACATGTCGGTGCTTCAACACCCCGGTGGCCCTCGGCATCGCGTCGGTCAAGGCGCTGCTGGTGATGTACTTCTTCATGGAGCTGCGCCACAGCCCGAAGCTCACCTGGGTGGTGATCGGCTCGGCTTCGTGTTCCTCGCCATCATGATCATGCTGACCATGTCCGACATGATCAGCCGCGGCTGGCTCGGCTTCCCCGGCAAGTAGCCGCGGCCCGGAGTGCGGCGCGTCAGCGCCGCTGGGCTCTCGGCCGCGCGTCAGCGCGGCTCACGCCGCGCCCGGGCAGAGCGGCGCTGACGCGCCGCACTCCGGAACCCCGGGATTGTGCAGGCCGCGCCGCGGGATTTGCACGACATCTCCTTCAACCCTCTCTTTGCGGACCATCCCGCCGGGTGTAGCGTTGACGCCGATGAGCTCCCCGGCCGATTCTCCCTACCCGTTGCTCGACGCGCTCGCCGCGCCCGACGACGTGAAGGACATGGACGCCGACGGCCTGCGCGCGCTCGCCGGCGAGATCCGCGCGCTTCATCATCGACTCGGTCACCCGCACCGGCGGCCACCTCGGCGCCGGCCTCGGCGTCGTCGAGCTGACCCTGGCGCTGTTCGCCGAGTACCAGTTCAACGAGCGCGACAAGCTGGTGTGGGACGTCGGCCACCAGTGCTACCCGCACAAGCTGCTCACCGGCCGCCGCGACGCGCTTCGCGACCCTGCGCCAGTGGCAGGGCCTGTCGGGCTTCCCCGATCCCGCCGAGTCGCCGTACGACACGGTGAAGACCGGCCACGGCGGCACCAGCATCTCGACCGCCATGGGCTTCGCGCTCGCCTGGCGCGGCCGCGAGGCGGACGCCGGCCGCAAGGCGGTGGCGGTGATCGGCGACGGCTCGCTGCAGGAGGGCAACGCCTTCGAGGCGCTCAACCACGGCGGCACGTATCAGCGATCTCGAGCTGGTGGTGGTGCTCAACGACAACAACATGAGCATCAGCCCGAGCGTCGGCGCGCTCAGCGCCTACCTGTCGCGGGCGCGCAGCTCGACCTGGCTGAACGCAGCGCCTGCGCACGATCCAGCGCGCGATCAAGCGCATCCCGCGCATCGGCGACGACGTCGAGGACGTCCTGCAGCGCTGGTACCACTCGCTGCAGGGCATCATCCCGCACCACGCGCTGGGCATCATCTTCGAGGAGCTCGGCTTCTTCTACTACGGCCCGATCGACGGCCACGACATCGACGCGCTGCGCACCGCCTTCCGCGCCACGCACTGGATGCGCCGCCCGGTGCTGATCCACGCGGTCACGCAGCAAGGGCCGCGGCTACAAGGACGACGTCCCGGAAGCGACCTGCTACCACGCCGCCAGCGGCAGCAAGCCGTCGGCCGCCGCCGCCGTCGGCCGAGTATCCCGCACCAGGGCGGGACCGACGCTTCACCGCCGCCTTCGCCGAGCAGGCCACGCGCCATGCTCGAGCGCGATCCGCGCGTCGTCGTGCTCACCGCCGCGATGCTCGACGGCACCGGTCTGACCAAGGTGCAGCAGCGCTTCCCCGACCGCGTGCTCGACGTCGGCATGGCCGAGCAGCACGCCGTCGGCGCTCGCCGCCGGCCTGGCGCTGGCCGGCTACGGCCGATCTGCGCCATCTACTCGACCTTCCTGCAGCGCGCCTACGACCAGCTCTTCCAGGAAGTGGCGCTGCAGAACGCGCCGGTGATGTTCTGCCTCGATCGCGGCGGCGCTGGTCGGCTCCGACGGCGCGACGCACAACGGCGTCTTCGACATCGCCTACCTGCGCTGCCTGCCGAACTTCGTCCTGATGGCGCCGCGCGACACCGGCGAGCTGGCGCGATGATGGAGCTCGGCGCTCACCGTCGACGGCCCGACCGCGATCCGCTTCCCGCGCGGCAGCGGCGCCGCGCCCGATGCGCGCAGCTGCCGCACACGCCCTTCGCGGTCGGCGAGGCCGAGCGCGTCGCCGACGGCAGCGACGGCTGCATCCTCGCCTACGGCCCGATGGTCTACGCCGCGCTCGAGGTGCGCCGCCGCGTGCTGCGAGACGACCGGCCGCACGCTGGCGGTCGTCAACGCGCGCTTCGCCAAGCCGCTCGACGAGCGGCTGATCGCCGAGCGAGCTGCTCGCGCCAGCCGGTGGTGTTCACGCTCGAGGACCACGTCGCCGCCGGCGGCTTCGGCTCGGCGGTGCTCGAGCTCGCGCGGCGGCCGCGCCGATCTCGACGCCAACCGCCTCGAGGTCCTGGCGCTGCCCGATCGCTTCATCGACCACGGCCAGCGCGGCGAGCAGCTCGCCGACGCCGGGCTCGACCTCGACCACGTCGTCGAGCGGATCGCGTCCCGTCTGGCCGAGCTGCGTCCCGGCGCGCCCGTGCGCCTCGTCACCGGCAGTTGAGAAGGAGTGTGCGCATGCGCGTTGCCGCCGCGATTCGGGTTGCCATCGTCGTCCTCGCCATGGTCGGCCCGGTGATCGCCCGCGCCGAAGACGACCCTTCGATCAAAGAGGGATTCAAAGAGCTCGGCCGCGGCATCGAGAACGACACCGAGAAGGGCTGGGAGGCCACCAAGGACGTCACCGAGAAGGGGTGGGACGCGACCAAGAAGGGCACCGGCACCGCGCTGCAGAAAACCGGCGAGGGCCTGAACAACGCCGGCGAGGCCGTCGAGGGCGCCGGCGACAACGTCAAGGGAGAGGATCCTCCTCCCCCGCCCGCGCAGAAATGACTTGGCCAATCACCGCTGCGTCCGTCACTTCCCGGCCGCGCCGCAGCTCTGCACCAGATCGTCCGCCGTCCCCAGCTGACCGTCGGCGCCGGCCGAGCGCAGCACCACGCCTTCGCCGCCGACGCTGATCTGCACCGAGCGACCCCAGGCATCGATCGGATGCCGCAAGGGATCGTCCGCCGCGCGCGGCGTCGGCTTCGGCGCCGGCGTGTCGCCCGGCGCATGATGCTTCCCGCAGGCGTTGCACGGCTCGTTGAGCGCCGTGCAGAGCCGATCGAGCGCCGCCTGCGTGCGCGCCGCCTCACCGGCGGGAGTGGGCGCATCGGCAGCGCGCGCCGCCGCCGAGAGCGCGAGCACGACGAGCAGCGCCCGCAGCGCTCCCGGTGTCGAGGGCAACGGCACGACCAGACTATGCCGCGCGCAGCCCGGCGGTCGAGGCGGCGAGCTCGTAGAGCAGCGATTCCGTCTCGTCCCAGCCGATGCAGGCATCCGTGATCGAGACGCCGTAGGCGAGGGTACCGTCCGGCATCCAATTCTGACGGCCCGGGAGCAGATTGCTCTCGAGCATGAGGCCGACGACCCGCGCCTCGCCGGCGCGCACCTGCGATCCCACCGCGCGGCACACCGCGCCCTGGCGCTGATGGTCCTTGCCCGAGTTGTCGTGCGAGCAGTCGATCATGATCGGCCGGGCGATCGCCTCGTCGGCGACCATCGTCGCGGCGCGCGCGATGGCCTCCGGCCCGTAGTTGGGATCGCCCTCGCCGCCGCGCAGGACGATGTGGCGGTCGGGGTTGCCCGGTCGGTCTGGACGACGCTCACGGCGCCGTCGGTGTCGATGCCGAGAAAACTGTGCGGGTGCCGCGCCGAGATCATGGCGTTGAGCGCCACCCGCAGCCCGCCGTCGGTGCCGTTCTTGAAACCCACCGGCATCGACAGTCCGCTCGCCATCTCGCGATGCGTCTGGCTCTCGGTGGTGCGGGCGCCGATGGCGACCCAGCTCAGCAGGTCGCCGATGTACTGCGGCACGATCGGATCCAGCATCTCGCCGGCGCACGGGATGCCCATGCCGTTGATGTCGAGCAGGATGCGGCGCGCCAGCTGCAATCCGGCCGGCAGGTCGCACGAGCCGTCGAGGTACGGGTCGTTGATCAGCCCTTTCCAGCCCACCGTCGTGCGCGGCTTCTCGAAGTACGTGCGCATGACCAGCACGAGCGAGTCGCGCGTCGCGTCCGCGACCCGCCGCAGGCGTTCGGCGTAGTCGATCGCCGCCTGCGGGTCGTGGATCGAGCACGGACCGACGATCACGATCAGACGGTGCAGATCGCGGCCATGCAGCGCGTCGCGAATGGCTCCGCGGCCGTCGAGCACGGTGGTCGCGGCGGCGTCGGTCAGCGGCAGGCCGGACTTGACCGCGCGCGGCGCGGGCAGCGGCCGGAGAGCGACCAGGTTGCGGTCTTCGATCGGTTCGTCGCGGTGCATCGTCAGCTCCAGAAAACAAAAAAAGCCCTGGGGGAATGCCCCAGGGCTTCGGGTGTCGTCGATTGACTCGGCGACTCTACGCCGAGATCAGACCTTCCCGCAGCCCTGGCGGCGCCAGGTAAAGTAGCCAAAAAACCAGGTGCGGGTGGCGGAAGCGTTCATGACCCTTCCAGCTATCGCACACTCCGCCGCATCGTCAACCGCGATCTGCGCCCCCGCGAGCGTTCCGGTGGAGGGCCGCGATCCCGCGCGGCCGTTCCCAGCGCGTCGAAATGCGAGGTTCGGGTGCGGCCGCGCGGGAGCGCGGCCCTCCACCGGAAAACGTTGTGCCGCGGCAGCCAGGGGCGCACGCCGTGTACCGCCTAGGCCAGCACCACCGTCTCCGCCGCCACCGTGCCATCGGCAATCCGCAGGCGGGCGACGGCGACCGGCAGGGCGAAACGGCGCGGGCCGGCGCTGCCGGGGTTGACGAACAGTACGCCCCTCCGTTCCTCGATCAGCGGTCGGTGCGAGTGGCCGGCGATGACGACGGCGAAGCCGGCGGCGGCCGGGTCGAGGTCGAGCTCGTGCAGATCGTGCAGAACGTAGAGCCAGCGGCCGGCGACTTCGACCGCTTCGCTCTCGCCAAGGGCCTTCGCCCATTCGCCGCGGTCGTTGTTACCGCGCACGGCGGTGACCGGCGCCAGCGCCCGCAGCGCCTCGAGGACGTCCGGACCGCCGACGTCGCCGGCATGGATGATCAGGTGGCTGTCGCGCAGGGCCGCCAACGCCTCCGGCCGCACCAGGCCGTGCGTGTCGGAGATGACGCCGACGCGGGTCTCGCGCTGCTTCCGGGTCATGCGGGCGGTGCGAAGCGCTCCCAGGAAAGGCACTCGTCGACGCTCTTGCGCGGCGGGCGCCAGAAGCCCCCGGCCGGCCAGCCGATCGGCAGCATGGCGCAGGTCGGGCAGTTCTCCGGCAGGCCGAGCCAGGCGTCGAGCGCGCGACCGAACGAGAGATGCACCGTCGTCAACGACGCGCCCAGTCCGACGGCGCGACACGCGAGCAGGATGTTCTGCACGGCCGGGTACAGCGCCTGCGTCTGCGGTGCGCCGCGGCGTGTCCAGCCGGCGACGAAGAGCAGCACCGGGGCCTCGTGCAGATGGTCGGCGAGGTGGATCGCCGCGCGCACGTTCCGCCGCGTGCTCTCCGGGTACGCCGGATCGCGCGCCGCCGCCTCGGCCGGCGCGATGTAGGCGCGGAACGCGGCGCGATAGCGCTCCGCCACCCAGGCGCGCCGCTCCGGTTCGCTGACCGCGATGAAGAACCACGGCTGCCGATTCCCGCCGCTCGGCGCGAACGTCCCGGCCTCGCACACCTTGCGAATCAGGGCCGCCGGCACCGGATCCGGCTTGAGCCGCCGGATCGCGCGCGTCGTCCGTATCCCCGCGAGCAACGGCACGTCCTCGCCGAGCCGATCGATGTCGACCATGCGTGGCAGATGAACACAGATGGAGAGACGTGCGCCAGTGAGCCGGTGCGCCGGTACGCCGGTGCGCCAGTGAGCCAGTGCGCCAGTGAGCCAGTCCCCCACCATACCCCACCGGCTCACCGGCTCACCGGCTCACTGGCGCACCGGCGCACGCTTCTCCATCTGTAGCCATCCGGACCCATCTGTGGTTCAGAACCGCATGGCCAAATTTCCGACCGAGGTGGAGAGCTCGGTGACCGTGAAGGTGCCGATCGAGAAGAGCGTACAAGTATCTGTGGGACGTCGTCGGCTCGTCGAAGTGCATTCCCGGGCTGGCGAGCTGCAAGAAGGTGGCGACCAACACCTATCGTTTCGTCTTCGAGGAACGGTCGGCGGCGGGGATCACGATGAAAGTGCAGTACACCGCCGCGTACGATGGCGACGGCAAGGGCTCGATCACGTTCGTGACCGCCGAAGGGAAGGGCGACAACACCGATGTCGACGGTCACCTGCGGCTGCAGAAGGCGGGCCCCGGCACGAAGATCACGCTCCGCCAGATGGTGGCGCCCGACACGCCGGTCCCGTCGCTGCTGCAGCGCCTCGTCAAATCGTTTGCCGAGAAGGAGGCAAGCGCGACGGTGAAGGACTACCTCGCGAACGTGAAGGAGGCGCTGGAGGCGAAGGCGTGACCCGCGCTCGCTCTTTCGCGCTGCTGGTCGCCATGGCGATCCCGAGCCCTGCCGCGGCGTTCTCGCTCACGTCGTCGGCGTTCGCCGCCGGCCAACCGATTCCGAGCAGCTACACGTGCGCGGGCGCGAACGTGTCGCCGCCGCTCAGTTGGACCGCGCCGCCCGCCGGCGCGAAGAGCCTGGCACTGATCGTCGACGATCCGGACGCGCCCGATCCCGCCGCGCCGAAAAAGGTGTTCGCGCACTGGGTGCTCTACAACCTCCCGCCCGCCGCCGGCGCGCTGCCGCAGGGCGTCGCCGCGTCGGCGCTGCCCTCGGACACGCGCGCAGGCACCAGCGACTTCGGCCGCGCCGGCTACGGCGGCCCGTGTCCGCCCATCGGGCGGCATCGCTACTTCTTCAAGCTGTTCGCGCTCGACACGGTGCTGGATGACCTCGGCGCTCCCACCAAGGTGCAGCTCGAGCGCGCCATCGAGGGCCACATCCTCGCCACCGCCGAGCTGATGGGCACCTTCCAGAATCAACCGCGCTGACGTCGGAACAATGCGCACGCGAACGACTCGACCTGTCATCGAAATGGAGGGCCGCGCTCCCGCGCGGCCTCACCGTGGGGATTCGATGCGATCCGCACGGCCAACGTCGCCGGTGTGTCGCACCGCGCTGCCAGGCGCTGCGGGAGCAGCGCCCTCCATGCGGTGCTTGTGTAGCGTGAGGTCGGAGGTCGCGCGCCAGCGCGATGACGGCGCTAGCGGTGGCGGGCGTAGGGCCCGCCGCTACGAAGCCCATCAATCGCGCGCGACGGACTCCAACTCCCGCACCATGACGTGGTGGGGACCGATGCCCTCGACGTCGAACTCCGCCGACACCACACGCCATCCGCCGCGCTCGTAGAACGGCACCGCTCCCAGCCGGGCGTTGCACCAGAGGAGTGCCGCGCCCCGATCGCGCACGATGCGCTCGGCGGCGCGGAGTACCGCCGCGCCGATGCCGCGCCGGACGAGGTCGGCGCGCGTCGCCATGCCCCGCAGTTGCCAGGCGGCTCGGTCGTTCCACGGACGCGGCAGCAGCGTCGCACAGCCGACGACCTCACCGCTCCCGTGCCGCACGGCGGCGAGGTGGATCGTGTCGGCGTCGAGGTCGCCGTCGAAGCGCGCCGCCTCCAGCGGGCGTCCCGGCCGCAGCACCGCATGGCGCAGATCGAGGATCGCCGCCAGCGGCGCCCGCTGCACGCTGATCGGCGGTGTGGCCACGCGCTCAGGCCGCGCTCGGGTGGGCCGCCGTTCCTGTCGACCCACCCAGCGCGGTCATCGCCACCGCGGCGCCGAAGTCCGCCGCGCGCACGACCATCGTCATGTCGAGCGCCCCGACCGTGTCCTCGACGCGATGGTAGTTGCGCGGCACGCCGTTGGCCTCGAGCGAGATCAGCGACAGCGCCGGGTAGCCGGCGGCCGCCGGCACGTGCCCGTCGGTGGCGGCGAGCAGATCGGTCGGCGTCACGTCGCCCCAGCTGCCGTCCGCCGTCATCTGGCGCGCGATCTCGTTCAGCTGCGGCGGAAAATAGCCCTTCTCGAGCACGCCCTCGCTGCGGATGTAGTGCAGCCGGCCGCCGCCGACGCACTCGAAGTTCACGAAGAATGTCGACTCGATCGGCCAGTCGCGGTGGCGCCCGACGAAGGCGTGCATGCCGCAGCAGCCCACCTCCTCGGCACCCGTGCCGACGACCCACAGCTCGACGTCGTCGGGCAGCTGCGGCAGCAGTCGCTCGGCGCAGGTCAGCATCGCGGCGACCGCCGAGGCGTTGTCGTTGGCGCCCGGCGTCGGGGGCGACAGCGCCCACTGCAAGGTCAACCCGGCGGTGAGCAGCAGCCCGCCGATCGTGATCAATCGCACCAGGCCGAAGAGGAAGCCGTGCGCGCCGATCCATCCCGCGACGGCGACGAGCGCGCCGGCGATCATGAGGGCCTCCGGCAACGCCAAGGGCCCGACCGGGGGCTTCTTGCCGCCGCGGCCGCTGGCCAGGCCGGCAAAGGTGTCGGCGAGCATCTTCGAGAACAGGAAACCCGCCTGGGCCGAGTCGACGTGGGCGCTCAGCACGACCCGCCGCGCCGGCGTCGCGGCACCAAAGCGACCGACGACGTTCACCGACTCGGGCGACGGCAACAGCCGCGACAGTCGCTGCACCCGGCGGCGGAGGTGGCTGCGGAACGACCACAGCGACACCACCGCCAGCAGGGCGCCGAGAACGTGGCCCCACCACAGGCCGAGCAGGGTCACGCCGGCGTGCAGCGCGAGAACGAAGCCGCTGCGCGGCGCGCTCGCCACGGACTCGAGGGCGACGTCGCGCCCTCCGAGCCCGCGCATCCATTCGCCGACCTGCTCGGCGACGCCGCGTTCGAGCGACGTGCCGGCGAAGCGCTCGGCTGATTGCGTCATCGTCTCGATCCATTGGTACGCCCGGGCCTCGCGCGCATCGTTCATGACCCTCGCCTGTAGCAGACCCCCGAACATTGAAAAACGCTCACCACAGAGGGACACAGAGGTCCCCGTGCCCTCCGCGGTGACAGAAAGGATTTCGATGACCGAGCCCACTCTCCTGCGCTGGGAGACACTGACCAAGCGCAAGTTCGATCAACTCGATCGCGACAACTGCGTCGTACTGGTGACCTGCTCGCCGCTCGAGGTGCACGGCCCGCATCTGCCGTTCGGCGCCGACGCGTTGGAGGGCGAGGGGCTCTCGCAGCGCTTGCTGCGCTTCCTGCCCGAGCGGCACCGCAACAAGACCTTCCTGCAGTTGCCGTTCATCTACGCCGCGACCGACACCGTGCCGCATCCCGGCTCGCTGTTCTTCCAACCGTCGACCACGCAGGCCGTGCTGCGCGATCTTGGCCGCTCGCTCGCCGCGCAGGGCTTTCGCAACGTCCTCGTCTCGAACTTCCACGGCAGCCCGCGCCATTTCCTCGCGATCGAAGAGGCCTGCGCCACGGTGAGCCGCGAGCGCAACATCCGCATGGTGTGCATCTTCTCGGTGCTGCTTGAAACGCCTGACCGGCGGCACGTCCGAGCTCTACGACGTGCTCGGCAAACTCCCCGGCGTGAATCCCGAGGACCTCATCGGCGACACGCACGGCGGACTGGTGGAGACCTCGCAGCTACTCGCCCTCCATCCCGAATGGGTGGAGCGCGACTACGCCGAGCTGCCGCGCCAGACCGTCGAGACGTGGCTCACCGCGCAGGGTGATCCCCCGCCGGCGATCAAGGCCGGCACGCCGGCGAGCATCATGACCATGATCAAGGTCTTTCGGGGCGGCCTGCGCTTCTTCCGCGCCGAGACCTACGCCGGCGCCCCCGGCAACGCCTCGGCCGAGCTCGGCGAGCGCATCCTGAACACCCTCGGCGAGAAGGGCGCCGAGGCGGTGACCGAGATCCTCGACGGCACCCTGCCGCCCGACGAGTGGCACTCGCCGCTGTGGAAGCAGCGCTTCTGGTTCACCAATCCGGTGATGGTGCGGTTCTTCAACCGGGTGCTGGGGATTTCGAATGGAGTCGCGTGAGAGGGGCCGGTGAGAGGTGAGCCAGTGAGCCAGTGAGCCGGTGAGCCGGTTCGGAATCTTCAGGCCTGTTTCACTGGCTCACTGGCTCACTGGCCCACCATCTTCTCCATCTGCCGATCCTGTACGCCCGCCAGCGTCAGCTGCGCCACGATCGACCCGATGAACGCCATGAGCATGTCGTTCTGCGTGTCCCACGGGTCGCCCTGTGTGCCGAGGAAGGCCGCGGCCGAGTCGCCGCCGATCAGTGCCGCCCACCATTCGATGAACTCGTAGAACGCGCTGCCGGCCAGGCAGATGCAGACGACGAGGAAGAAGAGCCACTTGCCGCGCCGCAGCGGCGAGGTGCGCAGCAGCACCTCGCGCGCGACGATGGCTGGCACGAAGCCCTGCGCGAAGTGGCCGATGCGGTCGTAGTGATTGCGGGCGAATCCGAACGCGTCCTGCATCCAGAAGCCCAGCGGCACCCGCGCGTACGTGTAGTGCCCGCCGACGCAGAGGATCAGCGCGTGCAGACAGAGCAACCGGTAGGCGAGCGGTGTCAGCGGAAAGCGCCGATGCGTCGCGATGAGAATCGGCGCCGCGATCAATGCCGGCGCCACCTCCATCACCCACGTGCCCGACTCGTACGCGCCGACGCCCGAGACGACGACGCCCATCGCGGCGATGAGCAGGAGGATGGTCGGTTCGCGCATGGGCGGAAGATGAACACAGCGTGAGCCGGTGAGCCAGTACGCCCGTGAGCCAGTGAGCCCGTGAGCCGGCTTTGCCCAAGAAAGGTTGTTGGGTTGCCGTGGTGAGCCGGCGGATTCTTGGGCAAGCCCCCGTGAGCCAGTGAGCCAGTCGGCCCCGAGAGCTGGGGTCGCGGACGTCCCTACTGGCGCACTGGCTCACGGGCTCACGCTGTGGTCATCTACGCCCATGACGTTCGACCTTCTGCTTCACAGCGGGACCATCCTCGACGGCACCGGGCGCGACGGCGTGCGGGGGGCCGGTCGGCGTTCGCGACGGGCGCATCGCCGCGGTCGGCGATCTCGCCGGCGCGACGGCGGCGCGATCGCTCGACTGCACCGGCCGCGTCGTCGCGCCCGGGTTCATCGACATGCACTCGCACAGCGACTGGGTGCTGCCGCAGCCCGATCACGCGACGGTGCTGGCGCCGCTGCTCGAGCAGGGCATCACCACCATCGTCGCCGGCAACTGCGGCTGCTCGCCGGCGCCGTACCTCGACGGCAACCGCGACGCTGCTGCCGCTGATCGGGCGCATGCTGCACGACCGCGATCTCGACTACGGCTGGAGCGGGCATGGCGAGCTACCTCGGCGCGCTGGCGACGCGCGGCCTCGCGCTCAACGTCGCCCAGCTGGTCGGCCACGGCACGGTGCGCGCGGCGGTGAAGGGACGCGCGCCGGGTCCGGCGTCGCCCGACGAGACCGCGCGCATGGCCGACCTGGTGCGCGCCGCGCTCGACGAGGGCGCCATCGGCCTCTCGACCGGCCTCGGCTACGCGCCGGGCGTCTTCGCCGACCTCGACGAGCTGCTCGGCGTCACCGCGCCGCTCGCGCGAGCGCGCGCGGCGTCTACACGTCGCACGCGCGCAGCTACATCGCGCTCGACCATCGCGCCGCGCCCGACCAGCCGCCGACCAACCTGCTGGCGCTCGACGAGACCGCCGCGGTGTGGCGCGCGCACGGCGTCAAGGTGCAGCACTCGCACCTGATCTTCGTCGGCGATCGCACCTGGCCGACCACCGACCGCGTCCTCGAGCACTTCGATCGGCTGCTCGACGAGGGCGTCGACATCGCCTGCGACGCCTTCCCCTACGTCGGCGGCAACACCACGCTGGTGGTCTTCATGCCGCCGTGGGCGCTGACCCAGCTGCGCGACCGCGGTGACCGACCCCGAGCAGCGCGCGCAGTGCGCTGGTGACGCTCAATTGGGTGCTGCCGTCGCTCGGCATGCGCTGGGAGGACACCCAGATCCTGTGGGTGCCGAAGCGCGAGCTCGCGCACTACGAGGGCATGACGATCGCCGACGATCGCGCGCGAGCGCGGCACCGATCCGACCGAGACCTATCTCGACCTGGTCGGCGAGCTCGGCAGCCAGACGCGCATCATGAACTGGAACTACTCCGGCCGCGACGCCGAGGAGGCGAGCCTGCGCAAGGTGCTCGCGCACTCGCGCCTGCTGCTTCGAGACCGACACCATCCTCACCGGCAACGGCGTCGACAACCCGGCGTCGTACGGCACCTTCCCGCGCCTGCTCGGCCGCTACGTGCGCGAGCTCAGGCTGCTGACGCTGCCCGAGGCCGTGCGCCGCATGACCGGCTTCAACGCCGAGCGCATGAACCTGCGCGACCGCGGCCGCATCGCCAACGGCCTCGCCGCCGATCTGGTGGTGTTCGATCCGATGACCGTCGCCGACCGATGGGATCAAGCACCCGATCGGCATCGAGACCGTGGTGCTCAACGGCGCCGGTGGTGGTCGACCAACGGTCGCTTCGATCGCGACTCACGCGCCGGCCAGGTGTTGCGCGGCGGGTGACGAGGAGATGGCCGCCAAGGACCCCGAGATCGCCAAGCACAACCTTTGGCGATCCTGGGGTCCCTGGCGGCGCAGTTCACGGCGCGCTCTCGCCGAAGTCCTCCGCGTAGTACCGCCACCACAACTCGCACTGGTCGCGGCGGAAGTGCGTGAGGATGCTGGGCTCGGGCGCGAGGTTGATGCGCTGGTCGCTGGCGTCGTCGTAGAGCGGCCACGTCAACGCGCCGTCGCCATTCGGATCGCCGGTGCGCGCGAAGCGGCTCCAGTAGCCCTGCAGTGCCGCCGCGACGGCCTGATCGTCGGCGGTGGGCGCCGGTACCGAGCCGAACACGAAGGCGATCTCGGCGCCGTGGGTGGCGCCGAGGAACGGCAGGACGTCGGCGAGCACGGGCCAGGAGAAGTTGTAGAGATAGACCGGCGAGCCGGCGGCGGCGGCGCGCCGCGCCGAGTCGTAGGTTGGGCAGACCAGTCCGGAATCGCCGACGACCCGCGCCAGCGCGTCGTTCGGCGTGGTGAAATCGCCCGCCGGATACGCCGCCGCGATCTCGTCGGCGCGGCTGCCGAAGCGTGAGGCCAGCACGGCGCGGTACTCCTCCTCCGTCTGCACCGGCGTCATGCCGAGGAGGAAGAGCGTTCCCTCGTCCGAGTTGGAGCCGAGGATGTACGGCACGTGCGCGATGTCGCCCGCGTCGTACAGCGTCCGCGGCTGATCGGGCAGGAAGCGGCCGTCGACGATCGGGCCGAAGGGGTCGGAGTGCTCGAGCAGGGTGGAGACCGACAGCCCGCGCAGGCAGGCGAGGACGTCGGCGGCATCGCGGCAGCCGACGGCGTCGATCAGCGCCTCGGTCTGCTGGTCAGCTTCCGCGAGCGTGGTCTGGCGGGTCGTGCAGCCGCCGCTCTCGCTGATCGCCTGCTCGAAGAGTCCGCGGCTGACCGGCGACGCGACGTGGTAGCACACGTCGAACGAGCCGGCGCTCTCACCGAAGATCGTCACGTTGTGCGGATCGCCGCCGAACGCGGCGATGTTGTCGCGCACCCATTTGAGCGCGGCGTTCTGATCGAGCAGCGCCTGGTTGCCGGAATACGGCGTGGTGGGATCCTCCGCGGCAAGGGCGGGATGGCTGAGGAAGCCGAAGATGTTCAGGCGATAGTTCGTGGACACGACGATCACGCCCTTCGACTCGGCGAGGGTGCGGCCGTTGTAGAACAGGCCGCCGACACCGAGCGGCACCAGGTCGGCCGTCGAGCCGGTGGTGTTGCCGCCGCCGTGAAACCACAGCATCACCGGGAGCGGTGCGCTGGGCGCCGGATCGGGGGCCCAGACATTGAGGTAGAGGCAGTCCTCGTTGTCGCTCGCCGGCGTCGTGAGCGCTTCGAACTGGGCGCAGGGCAGGCTCATGTGATTCGCTTCGAGCACGCCGTCCCACGGAACCACCGGTTGCGGCGGACGCCAACGCAGCGCCCCAACGGGCGGCGCCGCGAACGGGATGCCGAGGAACCGGCGCGAACCGCCGTCGACCTCACCCTGGACCTCGCCATCCGCGATGGTGATGCGGGTCCCCTGTTGGATCGGGGCGTTGGTGGCCGTCGCCGTGGGGGTCTCCGTCGGCGTGCTGGTGGATGTTGCCGTCGGCGCGTCCGTCGAGGTGACGGTGGGCGGCGCGGTCGCCGGCAGGGTCGTGGCCGTGGAGGTCGGGACGGTCGTCGCGGTCAGCGTCGGAGCCGCGGTGTTGGTCGCGGTCGCGACGATCGTGGCCGTGGGCGTCGCCGTGCGCGCGACCCCGCCGTGATCATCGGATCCACAGGCCGCGACCAGCACAGAGGCCGCCGCGAGAAACAGGAGTGGAAAGCGTACCTCGGGTGCGTTGTGCGTTCTCATCGATACCCCCAGATGGACATACGGATGATCCGAGACGAGTTGCAAGGTTCGTCGTCGCGACCCGGCGCGTCACGCCAGCGGTTTCCATCCGCGCCCATCTGTGTTTCATCTCCGGGCATGTCCGATCCACTCATCGCGACCGTCCGCGCCTGGATCGTCGGAGCCGAGCGCATCGTCGTGCTGACCGGGGCGGGGATCTCCACCGATTCGGGAATTCCGGACTTCCGTGGTCCGCAGGGCGTGTGGACGAAGAACCCCGGCGCCGAGAAGATGGCGACCCTGCAGCACTACATGGCCGAACGCGACGTGCGCGTGCGCGCTTGGCGCAGTCGTCTGGAGACGTTTGCGCGGCAGCGGGACCCGAACGCCGGCCACCGCGCGCTGGTCGAGTTGGAACGGCGCGGCACGCTGCACACGCTGATCACGCAGAACGTCGACGGCTTGCACCGTCTGGCCGGATCGTCGGCGGAGAAGATCGTCGAGATCCACGGCACCATTCGCGAGGTGGTCTGCATGCAGTGCGGCGAGCGCGCGCCGATGGAGCGCGCCCTGGCGCGCGTCGAGGCCGGCGAGGACGATCCGTCGTGCCGGACGTGCGACGGTATCCTCAAGTCGGCCACCATCTCGTTCGGGCAGGCGTTGGTGCCCGAGGATCTCATGCGCGCGCAGAGGGCGGCGAGCGAGTGCGACCTCCTGCTCGCCGTCGGCTCGACCCTCTCGGTGTATCCGGTCGCCGGCGTCGTGCCGGTCGCCAAGCGGGCCGGCGCGCGCATCGTGATCGTCAACGCCGAGCCCACCGAGATGGACGAGATCGCGGACGCCGTGTTGCGCGGCTCGATCAGCGAGCTCCTGCCGCGTCTGGTCGCGGCCGACGCGTAGGCCGCTGAGCGTCGCCGCCGGATCAGCCGGCCGCGCCGCGACCCGTCACGACCACCAACTCGTCGAGCCCGCGAAACGGTCCCCGCTGATGCCAGCGCAGTGGGCGCCGTGCGAGTCGCGCCGCCGGCCAGCGGCGGGTGAGCGCCGTCAGCATGATCTCGGCCTCGCTGCGTGCCAACGAAGCGCCGAGGCAGTAGTGCGCGCCGTAGGCGAACGACAGCGCCGGCGGCCCGTCGCGTCCGGGACGGAACGCGTCGGGATCGTCGAACACGGCGGGGTCGCGATTCGCCGCGGAGAGGAAGATGAGCACCGGCTCGCCGGCGCCGATGGCGACGCCGCGCACGGTCGTCGGCTCGACCGGGATGCGGACGACGAACAACGTCGGCGTCTCGTAGCGGAGGAACTCCGACACCACGCCGGCCGCGCTCCAGGCGCCGGCGACGACACGGCCGAACCCGCCGCCGGTGAGCAGCACTGACATGCCGTTGCTGAACAGGTCGCGCGTCGTGCGATGGCCGGCCGAGTAGAGCGTCGCCGCGAGCGACAGCAGCTCGACGCGGCGCAGCCGCTCGCCGTTCTCCTCGGCGTCGAGGAGCGCCGACAGGAGATCCGCGCCCGGATGCCGCCGGCGCTCGTCGAGCAGCGCGCTGAGGTAGGCATGGAACGCCTCGGCCGCGACCAGCGCGTGCTCGCGTTCGGCGTCGGTCATGCCCAGGCCGAGGAGTGGCGCGACGGCGTCGCTCCAGGCGGTGAGCTGCTCGCGGTCGGCGCCCGGCACGCCGAGCATCTCGGAGATGACCAGCGACGGCAGCTGGTGCGCGAATCGCCGCAGCAGGTCGACCTCGTCGGCCTCGCCGATGTCGTCGAGGAGCTGGTCGGCCGTCACCGCGATCCACGGGGCGAGATCGGCGACGCGGCGCGGGGTGAACACCTTCGAGACCAGACCGCGCACGCGCGGGTGGTCGGGCGGATCGAGGAAGTTGATCCGATGGCTCATCTCGTCGCGCGCCGCGCCCGGCGGCAGGGCGTTCACGTAGCGCCCGGCGATCGGCCCGGAGGCCAGCACGCGCTGCCGGAACACCTCCATGGCCGCCTCGTACCCCGTGACCGCCCAGAACCCGTTGCTCAGCCGAACGATCGGCCCGGCACGCCGAACATCGGCGAGCAACGGATAGGGATCGGCGACCGCCAGCGCGTTCAGATCGAGATCGACGGCGGACATGCGGGTGTCGTACCCGGGCGCGCGCGATCCCCGCAAGCGCGCGTCCGTGTGCCGCCCCGCGCCCTTCCTGGCGGTGCTCCGCACCGCCGGCGGCCACAGGTGCCGCGGCTACAGAGGCCACGTCCTGGCTGTAGCTGCGGGACCTGTGCCCGCGGGCGATGCGGAGCGTCGCCGGGAGGGGATGGGCGCGGCGCTGCGACTCAGATCAGGTCGAGGAGCTCCGGGATCTGCCGGATCACGTGTGCCGGGCGCACGCCGTCGAGGACGGGCTGCTTGTCGTCGCGGTGCCAGATCAGCACGGAGCGCATGCCCATGGCGTTGGCGCCGGCGATGTCCTGGGCGAGCGTGTCGCCGACGAACAGCGCGTCGTCGGCGGCGCAGCCGGCGCGGCGGAGCGCCTCTTCGAAGATCGTGGGGTGCGGTTTGCAGGCGCCGGCGGCCTCGCTCGACAGCAGCGAATCGAAATGCGGGCGCAGGCCGGCGACGTCGAGCAGGTGGGTCAGCTGATCGTCGTCGATGTTGCTCACCATGCCGATGTGCAGGCCGCGCGCGCGCAGCGCCTGCAGCGTCTCGACGACGCCCGGGCGCAGCTGGAAGTCGCGCTGGTGCAGCGCCCACTGTAGCGCGCGGAAGCGGTCGAGGTGGGCGGGGTCGGGCTCGACGCCGAGCCCGCGCAGGGTGCCGGCGGCGGCATCGCGGAAGAGGTCGCGGTGCAGGTAGTAGCGACGCGGCAGGTAGTCGCGGAAGACGCCGCGCATCGCCTCGCGCTGGGCGCGGCGGATTGCCGGGAGGTCGGCGTCGAGCCCTGCCCACTGGGCGAGGGCGAGGATGCTCTCCGCGTCGCCCGGCGCCAGCGTCGCGTAGTCGTAGAGCGTGCCGCCGAAGTCGAAGAGGACCGCGCGCGTCATTCGAGCTGCGAGTAGTCGACCGAGAACCAGCGTTCGGGCCGGAGCTCGACCAGGATGGCGGGCTCGGGATCGTCGGCGGTGGACGCCAGGTACATCTCGCCCATCTGCTCGCCGAGATAGCGGAGCGCGACCTGGCGGACGTCGCGCTCGTAGTCGGGCGTGCCGATCGCAACCGGGCCCTCGATGCTCACGTACTGGTACGGCGGCGTCTCGCTCTGCACGCAGAAGCCGGCACGCCCGGCGGCGCGGAGCAGCTTCGCCTTGCGCGAATTCGCGCCGGTGACGAAGCACAGCGCCGCACCCGGCGTATAGCGATACCAGACCGGCACGGTGAGCGGACCGCGGCTCGCGTCGGTGATGCTGACGACGCCGACGCGCGTCGCGGCGAGAAATTCCTCCCGCTTGGCGCGGGACATCGCGAGACTCGGCATGCCCGCGACGCTAGCCGGCGGAGCGCCGCGCCCGCAAGAGGCGGGCGCGGTCGGTGGTTCCGCCGCCGCTGGTCATGTACTGATGACGCCAGCCAGATCCGATGCGTACCGCCATCCCGCCCGTCACCCGCATCATCCTCATCGCCAACGTCGCGATCTTCCTGCTCGAGATGAGCGTCGGCGAGCGCGCCCTCATGCCCTTCGCCCTCTGGCCGCTCGGCCGCCACTTCGCCGTGTGGCAGATCGTCACCTACGGCTTCCTGCACGCCAGCATCGGGCACGTCTTCTTCAACATGTTCGCGGTCTACATGTTCGGATCGACGATGGAGCAGGTCTGGGGCGCCCGACGATACGCGCTCTACTATCTCGTCTGCATCGCCAGCGCGGGGATCGCGCAGGTGATCGTGAACACGCTGACCGGCTCCGATGCTCCGACCGTCGGCGCGTCCGGCGGCGTCTTCGGGCTGCTCCTGGCGTTCGCGCTCTACTTCCCACGGCAGCGGATCGTGTTGCTGATTCCACCCATCCCGATGCCGGCGTGGCTCTTCGTCACGATCTACGGCGCCATCGAGCTGTTCTTCGGCGTCACCGGTACGCAGGCGGGCGTGGCGCACTTCGCGCACCTGGGGGGCATGCTCGGCGGCTTCCTGCTGGCGCGCCGCTGGCGCACGCATCCACCCGTCGCGTGACGCCGGCGACGCGTGCAGCTACTCGTCTCCGACGCGGCGCGACGGACCGGCGAGTGCCGTCGGTGCGACGCCGAGCGATTCCTGCATACGCCCGACCTCCTGCGCGGCCTTGTCGATCACGGAGAAGTAGCGGCGGCGGACGCGCCGATAGCGGTCGCCGCGCACCGACGCGAGGATGTCCTTCTCCTCCCGCTTCGCCAGGATGTCGCGGTAGACGCCGGCGAAGTACGCGAGGTTCGGCTCGAGCTCGGTGAAGCGCGGGTCTTCGAGCATCGTCAGCAGGCGCTGCGTGGTGCGCTTCGTCACCGGACCCTGGAAGATCAGCAGTCGCGCGCGCGGATCGAAGACCTCGTTGTGCGCGTGGACGGGCAGCGACACCAAGACGGAGCCGTGGCGCGTGGGCAGCCAGCCGAATTCCAGCAGGGCGTTGCGCATCGGGTCGTCGTAGAAGATGTCCGCGAATGAATCGATCGGACCATTGACGCCCAGGTTGGCGAGTTGGATCGCCTCGTTGGCTGGCACCGCCAGGTGGAAGAGCTGGCGCAGCTTGCTGGCGCGCACCGAGATCGGCGCGGCCATGCTCGCGGCGGCGAGGGCGTTGCGCAGCGTGTGGACGCAGTTGTCGCTGTAGCCGTTCCAGCTGTAATCGACCGTACCGGTGAAGAACTCGCGGTTCTTCTCGTTCAGGAAGTGGATGATCTCGTCCATCATGTCCGGCTCGACCGGCACGCGCCCGCACAGCCCGGAGCGCGCGTAGCGCAGGGCGAAGTCGGTGCCGGCGCTGTGACGGGTGGCGAAGTCGAGCCAGTCGCCGTCGCCCTGCTGTCCGGGGTAGGGCCACCGCACGATGCCGCGGAACACGCCCGCGTCGACAGCCTCGCGCGCCGCCTGCGCGAGGCGCGGCATCGTGACCACCTCGTCGGGCGCGAGGTCCTCGCCGAAGAACTGCGCGCGGCCGTCGAAGGCGACCCAGTTCACGTTGCGGAACCAGCGGTTCACGCTGATGCCGGCGCCGTGCTCGGGGTCGTGCGGGTCGGTGACGTTGCCGACGCAGCGGCGCAGCTTGGGGAAAGGCGCCTCGCGGTCGCGGCAGGCGCCCTTCAGATACATCACCGCGTGTCCGGGGCTGCCACCGAAGCCGAGCTTGGCGGATTGGTACTGGCTGACGGCGCAGAGCTCGACGTAGTACGGGAAGAGCGCCTCGTAACGCTCGCCGGGCTCGTGCAACGCGAAGCCCTCGACCGGCGCGAAGAGAATGCGATCCTTGGCGATCCAGAGAATCGCCAGGCATGCGACGAGGCCGACGCCGACGTACCAGCGCCGGCGCGCGAAGCGACCGAGCGCGCCCCACCAGCTGTTGCCGCGCGGCGCGTCGCCGCCACCCTCGTCGCTCACGAAATGTCGGAACCGGGATGGACGGGCCACCGGACGCTGCCGGCGGCCCGCGCATCAGGGGCGACTCACGGCATCGAGACGCCGAGGACCTTTTCGCTCCACAGCTTCCAGGTGCCGCTTTCCTGGTGAAAAATGTAGATGGCGTCGACGGTGTTGTCGACGAAGCCGGAGCCGGGCTGGCCCGTCGTCTTCGTCTTCACGCGGCCGACCGCGAATTCGTCGTCGTGCCCGATGTACTCGAAGCTGACCAGCTCGGCTTTGACGTCGAGATTCTTGAACTGCTCGGTCAACGCGTCCTTCGTCGACTGATAGTCGGGCGACCGCGTGTCGACGAGCTTCATGGCCCCGTCGAGGTCCTCGTGGTCGTACGCCGTGATGTTGCCCGCCACCAGATCGCGCAGCGCGGCGATGAGCGGGCCGTCGGCGCCGAAGGCGAAGACGGGCATGGCGCTGCCGCACAGCAGGGCCAGGGTCGCAATGCCGGTAGTCCACGCACGAGTAGTCATATCGCTGCCTCCAGGATTCGTTGGCTCAGTTCACGACGTTGTGGCCGCGCTGGCGCATGCAGTTGACGTAGGCCTGCCGGAAGGCGTCCTCGGACTGCTGCCCGCGCCGGGCGGCGTTGCCGATGCCGCCCGTCGCGGCGCCGACCGCGGCGCCCCGTCCGGCGTTGCCGAAGGCGGCACCGATGGCGGCACCCGCCGCCGCTCCGACCAGTCCGCCGGTGACCGCGCCCTGCACGGCTTCCTGCGGTGCCGATCCCGAGACGCGCCGCGACAGGTTGCGGCACTCCTCGAGGTCGCGGCTGAAGTATTGCGCCCGCGAGCTCCCGTAGAAATCGACCGTCGGTTGCCACGGCCGCTGTGTCGCGCAGCCGGCCCAGAAGACTGCCACGCCCGTGCCCACGAGCACCCATCGTCTCATCGCGACCTCTCCCTCGACGGTTCTGGAACTTGGGGCGGAAAAGCGCAGCCCGTATAGCCCGCCGCGGTAGTCGCTGCAACGGTTGCGGAACCGCCAAGGGTACCAGCAGCCCGCACCCTTTGTCACCGAATGGAGGGCCGCGCTCCCGCGCGGCCTGGCAGCCCGGTGCGGAGTGGCGATGAACCGTCGGGAACAGGCCACGCGGGAGCGCGGCCCTCCGTTCGACGATTGAGTGGTGCCGCGCGGCCGATTGCCCAGCTGCCGTCCATCTCCTATTGGTTCCGGTCCATGTCCACGGAACCCACGGTCGTCATCATCGGCGGCGGCATCGTTGGGCTGGCGACCGCCAAGGCGTTGGTCGAGTCCGAGCGGCCGATCCGTCCGATCGTTCTCGAGAAAGAGCCGGCCGTGGCCCGGCACCAGACCGGGCACAACAGCGGCGTCATCCACTCCGGCATCTACTACAAGCCGGGATCGTTGAAGGCGCGCTTCACGGTGCAGGGCGCGCGCGAGATGATCGCGTTCGCGCAGGCGAACGGCATCGCCCATGAGATCTGCGGCAAAGTGGTGGTGGCGACACTGCCCGACGAGTTGCCGCGCCTCGCCGAGCTCAATCGCCGCGGCACGGCCAACGGCGTGCCGGGGCTGGAGATGATCGGCCCCGAGCGCCTGCGCGAGATCGAGCCGCACGCGGCCGGATTGCAGGCGCTGGCGGTGGCGTCGACCGGCATCATCGACTACGTCGGCGTCGCCGAACGCTACGCCGGCATCGTGCGCGAGCGCGGCGGCGAGATCCGCAATGGCGCTCGCGTCCTGGCGCTGCGCCGCGACGGCGCCGAGTGGGTCGTCGAGACCACCGCCGGCAGCGAGCGCACCCCGTACGTGATCAACTGCGCCGGCCTGCACTCGGACATCATGGCCCGGCTGACCGGGGCGACGCCGCCGGTGCGCATCATCCCGTTCCGCGGCGAGTATTACGAGCTCGTGAAGGAACGCGAGTCGCTGGTGCGGGCGCTCATCTACCCGGTGCCCGATCCGGCGTTTCCATTCCTCGGCGTGCACTTCACGCGAATGGTGAAGGGCGGCGTCGAGGCCGGCCCGAACGCCGTCCTGAGCTTCAAGCGCGAGGGCTATCGCAAGACCGACTTCGATCTGCGCGACGCGTGGGACACGTTCAGCTACCCCGGCTTCTGGAAGCTGGCGAGCAAGTACTGGCGCATGGGGGCGGGCGAGTTCTACCGCTCGTTCAGCAAGGCCGCGTTCGTGCACGCGCTCCAGCGGCTGCTGCCCGACCTGCGCATGGAGGATCTGCACCCGGCCGGCGCCGGCGTGCGCGCGCAGGCGATCGATCCCGGCGGCGCGCTCGTCGACGACTTCTCGATCCAGGTCCTCGGCGGGGTCGTGCACGTGCTGAACGCGCCGTCGCCCGCCGCCACCGCGTCGCTGCCGATCGGGCGGGCGATCGCGGAGGAGGCGGGGCGGCACTTCGGGTGGACGTAGCCGCCCACCACGGAGGCTCACGGAGGCAGATGGGGCCGCGCGTCCTCGTGCTGCTTTCGGCCGTGCTGCTGTCCACCGGTGGCGCGGCGATCAAGCTGTGCTCGTTGAACGGCTGGCAGGTCGCCAGTTTTCGCTCGACGGTGGCGGCGTTGGCGGTGTTGGTGCTGGCGCGGCCGGCGCGGCGCGACTTCGATCGGCGCGTGTGGCTGGTCGGTGCCGCGTTCGCAGCGACACTGGTCGTCTTCGCCGTCGCCAACAAGCTCACGACGGCGGCGAACGCGATCTTCCTGCAGTCCACCTCGCCGCTCTACATCCTGCTGCTGGCGCCGCCGCTCCTCGGCGAACACTTCCAGCGGCGCGACCTCGGCGTCGCCGTCGCGCTGGGCATCGGCATGGCGCTGTTCTTCATCGGTGAGCAGCCGTCGTTCAGCAGCGCGCCGGAACCGGTGCGCGGCAACCTGGTTGCCGCGTTGAGCGGACTCACCTGGGCGTTGACCGTGCTCGGAATGCGCTGGTTGAGCCGCGCCGGCAGTGCTCCGGGCGCGATGCTGCTGGTCGGCAACCTTCTGGCCGCCGCCGTCTGTCTGCCGCTGGCGCTGCCGGTCGGCCCCGCGTCGGCGACCGACTGGGCGCTGATCGTCTACCTCGGCGTCTTCCAGATCGTCGTCGCCTACCTGCTGATCAGCGTCGGATTGCGTCATCTCACGGCGCTGGAGGGCATGCTGCTGCTTCTCCTGGAGCCGGTGCTGAACCCCGTCTGGGCCGCGCTCGTCCAGGGCGAGGTCCCCGGCGCACTGTCGCTGGCCGGCGGCGCCGTGATCCTCGGCGCGACGGTCTGGAAGACGGTCGCCGAACAGTGGCGGCCGCAACCCGCCGACTGAGCGCTTGCCCCGTGGGAGGATGTTCGAAGCACAGCCACTGACGGGACGGCGGATCAATGCAACGATGCCCGCTCCCGGGATTCCCCCGATTCGCCACCCCGGTCGGGCGATTCCGAGACAGGCGGGGCGCGGCCGGACGTTCGACCAGTCCCGTCTGTGCAAAGCGCCTGTTCTGAGGCATCATCGTCGATCCACGGGATCTGTCGATGAAACCGACCACGGCTGGCAAGGCCGCCGACGAGCATCGGACTCGTGTGGAGACGGCCCTGGTCGCCGGCGAGATCGGCACCTGGATGTGGGACATCCAGGCCGACCGCGTGCGCGGCGACGCCACGCTGGACTCCATGTTCGGCTTGTCGCGCAGCGACGCTGGCCGGCCGATCGCCGACTATTTCGATGCCGTGCATGCGGACGATCTTCCGCGGGTGGCGGGGGCGATCGCGGCGGCCTGCGCGGCCGGCAGCGACGATCGCTACGAAGTGGAATGCCGGCTCATCGGCTCGGGAGGCGAGCGGTGGGTGTGGGCGCGCGGCGTCGTCCAGCGTGACGCGCACGGCACGGCGAGCCGGATGCCGGGCATCGTGCTCGACATCACCCGACAGAAAGAGCTGGACGCCGAACGGCAGAGCCTCGTCAGAGCCGTGGAGCGACAGGCGCGGGTGTTCGACACGACGTTGTCCGCGATCGTCGACTTCGCCTACATCTTCGACCTGAACGGGCGCTTTCTCTACGTCAACAAGGCGCTCCTCGATCTCTGGGGCCTGACGCTCGACCAGGCCGTCGGCAAGGATTTCTTCGATCTCCAATATCCCGAGCCGCTCGCGCGACGGCTGCACCAGCAGATCCAGCAGGTCATCGACACCGGCAAGGGATTGTCAGACGAGACGCCGTACACGAGTCCGACCGGCGCCGGCGGATACTACGAGTACATCTTGACGCCGGTGTTCGCCGCCGACGGCTCGGTCGAGGTCGTGGCCGGCTCGACCCGCGACGTGACGGCGCGGAAGCATGTCGAGGACGAGCTCCGACGGCGAACGGCACAGTTCGAGACGCTGTTGGGCAACGCACCGCTCGGCGTCTACCTGGTCGACGCCGACTTTTGCATCCGCGAGGTGAATCCGACGGCGGCGGCGATGTTCGGTGACATCCCGGACCTGATCGGCCGCGAGTTCGGCGGGGTCGTCCATGCGATCTGGCCGAAACCCCAGGCGGCCGAGATCGTGCGGCGGTTCCGCCACGCGCTGGACACGGGCGAGCAGTTCGTCGCCGCGGAGAGCATCGAGGAGCGTCGCGACCGCCACGGGATCGAGTACTACCAGTGGCAGATCAACCGCATCCCGCTGCCCGACGGCGGCCACGGCGTGGTGTGTTACGTCCGCGACATCTCGGGGCAGGTCGAAGCGCGTCGCGCGCTCGAGACTGCCGACCGGCAGAAGAACGAGTTCCTGGCCATGCTGGCGCACGAGCTGCGGAACCCGCTGGCGCCGATCGCCAACGCGAGCGAGTTGCTCGCGCGCGCGCTCCCGGCCGAGCCGTCGGTGCAGTCGGCCATCGGCATCGTCAACCGGCAGGTCGGTCACCTGACGCGGCTGGTGGACGACCTGCTCGATGTCGCCCGCATCACCAACGGCCGCATCGAGCTGCGGCGCCGACCGCTCGATCTCGCCAGCGTCATCGCGCAGGCGATCGAAACGGTCGGTCCGCTGATGCGCGACCGCAGACACGCCGTGTCGGTCTCAGCCAGCGACCAGCCGCTGCACGTGAACGCCGACGCGGCGCGCATCGTGCAGTGTATCGCCAACATCCTCACCAACGCCGCCAAGTACACGGACGCGGGGGGCGAGATCCGCGTCCACACGCGGCGTGTGGGCGGCGACGCCGTGCTGACGATCGCCGACAACGGCGCGGGGATCTCGAGCACGCTGCTGCCGCGGCTGTTCGATCTGTTCGTGCAGAGCGATCGTACGCTCGATCGCGCCCAGGGTGGACTCGGGATCGGACTGGCCATCGTCAAACGGCTCGTCGAAATGCACGGCGGCCGTGTGTCGGCCACGAGTGACGGCGCCGGCCGTGGATCGACGTTCGAGATCCGGTTGCCGGTCGTCGACCCCGTCGAGGAGACGCACACGATCTCGATGCGATCACGGGCGCCCCGTCAACGCGTCCTGATCGTCGACGACAACGAGGACGCCGCCAACAGTCTGGCGCTGCTGCTCGAGATCGACGGCCACACCGCGATGGCGGTGTACACGGCCGGCGACGCGCTCGCCCAGGCCACCGCGTTCGATCCCGAGGTGGTGCTGCTCGACATCGGGCTTCCTGAGATGGACGGGTTCGAGGTCGCCGGCCGGATGCGGGACCTGCCGCGCACGCGACCGATGCACCTCGTCGCGCTCACCGGGTACGGCCAGCCCGAAGATCGACAGCGGGCCCTGGAGGTCGGCTTCGACGACTATCTGGTCAAGCCGGTCGCGCTCCCGGCCCTCGAGCGCACGCTGGCGCTCGCCGCGACCAACGATCCGCGCTGACGCGTTACGCCAGGCCGATCGCGCGGTCCGCCGCCTCGGCGTCGTAGTTCTCGAACTGGATGATCTCGAGATCCTCGAAACCCTTGCGGACCTTCGGCGACAGCAGGCCGAGCTTCTTGATGTTCGGTACGACGCGGGCGAACAGCGACTGGCGGAACATCTTCATCACCGGCGAGTCGAGCACCTTCTGCCGCACTTCTTCGCGGGGCCAGCCGAAGTGCGTGGCGATCTCGTCGCCGACCAGGCGGTCGCGCATCAGCTGGCAGGCCTCGATGACGAACTCCTCGCGCTCGCGCTGCTCGGTGTCGCCCATGTCCGTATAGAAGTTGCGCAGCGAGATGACGCCGAAGGCGACGTGGCGCGACTCGTCCTTCATCACGTAGTGGACGACGTCGCGCACCAGCGGCTCCACCGCCATCTGGTACATGCTGGCGAAGGCGGCCATCGCCAGGCCCTCGACGAGGATCTGCATGCCCAGGTACTTCATGTCCCAGCGGCTGTCGTGGATGATCAGGTCGAGCAGCTGCTTGAGGTTGGGGTTGATCGGCCACTCCCACTCGAGCTTGTCGCGCAGGTAGCGGGCGAAGACCTCGACGTGGCGCGCCTCGTCCATGGTCTGCGTCGCGGCGTAGTACTTGGCGTCCATCCACGGCACGGCGCCGGTGAGCTGCGAGGCGACGATCAGCGCGCCCTGCTCGCCGTGCATGAACTGCGACAGCTGCAACGAGATGGTCGCGTGACGGAACTCCTTCACGCGCTTCTCGTCGAGCTTCTGGTACGGCGCGTAGTCCTCGAGCGGGTTGTAGACCTGCGGGATGATCTCGCCCTCGGGATCGACCTGGGTGCTCCAGTCGAGCTGGACCGAGCCGTTCCACTGGTCGCGCTTGGCCTTCTCGTACAGATCGCGCAGCCCCTCCTTCACCGACCCGTAGTTCCACGCGTAGGTGATGTCATAGCTGGCGAGCAGCGTGTCGATGTCGCTGCCGGCGGCGCCGCTGGTGGTCTCGTCTCTGTCCATGTGGAGATCCTCCAATCGCCGGGAGGCTAGCCGGGCCGCTCGGGCGGGTCAACGCGCATGTGCTCAGGGAGTTCCTCGCCGTGGCGACTCCATCCCCGATCGGAGGGCGCTGCTCCCGCAGCGCCTGGCCGCGCGCGGCGGGTTGTCGCCGGTGCGGTGTCGAGCCGAACCCTCGCGGACCGGCCGCGCGGGAGCGCGGCCCCCAATCGATGACAGGTCGAAACATCCGACAACGTACCGATCGAAGCATCGACGCCGTGGCGACTCCATCCCCGATTGGGGGCCGCTGCTCCCGCGGCGCGCGGCGGATTGTCACCGGTGCGGTGTCGAGCCGATCCGTCGCGGCTCCATCGATGGCCGGTCGAAACATCCGACAACGTGCCGATCGAAGCATCGACGCCGTGGCGACTCCATCACCGATTGGAGGGCGCTGCTCCCGCAGCGCCTGGCAGCGCGCGGCGGGGTGTCGCCAGGCTCAATGTTGCGCACGCACCTTCCGAACCATTGCCATCCCCGCCCGCCGATGTGTCTTGACGGTCGGTCGAGGCTAGTTCTAAAAAGAACGAGCATTCGTTTTGTCACGGAGATCGCGATGCAGACAGGCCGCGCGAGTCGGACGGCGGAGGTCATGGGGTTGTTTCGGGCGCTCGAGTCGGTGCGGCGACCGGCCGCCGCGCGGCTCTTCGACGATCCCTTCGCGGCGTCGCTGTTACGCGGACCGCTACGCGCGGTGGCGACGACGGCGCGGCTGCCGCTGATTGGCGCCGGGCTCTGCCGGTTCATCGACCGGCGTTGGCCGGGGGCGCGCACGTCGGCCGTGGCACGGACGCGGCTGATCGACGAGGCGGTCGGCGCGGCGCTGCGGGACGGGATCGAGCAGGTGGTGATCCTCGGCGCCGGCTTCGACTGCCGCGCCTATCGCCTGCCCGCGCTCGAGCGGGCGCGGGTGTTCGAGGTGGACCACCCCAGCACGGCCGCCAGCAAGCGGGCGCGCCTGACCACGCTGCTCGGCGGCCTCCCGGGCCATGTCGTCTTCGTCGGGCTCGACTTCGACCGGCAGGCGCTGCTGGCGGCTCTCGACGCCGCCGGCTGCGATCGCGGGCGGCGCAGCATGATCATCTGGGAAGGGGTCACGAACTACCTCACGGCGGCCGCCGTGGACGCGACCGTGCGCGACGTCGCGACGTTCGCCGGCGGCAGCCACCTCGCGTTCACCTACGTCCACCGCGGGTTCCTCGACGGCAGCGTGTCATTCGAGGGCGCGGAGCATCTCGGCGAGATGCTGAACCGGGCGGGCGAGCCGTGGACGTTCGGGTTCGATCCGGCCGAGCTTCCGGCGTATCTGGCGGCGCGCGGCATCACGCTGGTCGACGATGTCGGGGCGTGCGAGTACCGCGCCCGCTACCTGGGCGCCGCCGGCCGCGGCTACGCGTTCTACCGCGCCGTCACGGCGCGGATCGGCGCCGGCGCGTCGGGAGGCGACGCATGCCCAAGGTGAGCGCCGCGCATCGCCAGGCGCGCCGCCGGCAGATCCTCGACGCCGCCGTCGCCTGCTTCGCGCGGGAGGGCTTCCACCGCACGACGATGCACGACATCGTGCGCGAAGCGCAGCTCAGCCCCGGTGCGATCTACGGCTACTTCGCCGGCAAGGACGCGATCATCGACGCGATCGGCGCCGACCGGCACGCGCTCGAGACGGCGCTCATCGCCGCCGCCGCTACTCCCGGCGACCTGCCACAGGTGCTGCGGCGTCTGGCGCGCGAGTTCTTCGCCATCCTGGGCGATCCCGCGGAGCGTCGGCGCCGCCGCGTGGCGGTGCAGATCTGGGCGGAGGCGTTGCGCAACCCGCGCCTCCTGCGCCAGGTGCGCGGCGGCGTGGACCGCCCACGCGCGCTCTTCGCCGATCTGATCCGCGCCGGCCAGGCGCGCGGCGACGTCGCGCCGACAGTGGCGCCGGACGCCGTGGCGCGGGTCATGATCGCGCTCTTCCAGGGGTTCATCCTGCAGCAGGCGTGGGATCCCCGGGTGGCGGTGCAGCCGTATCTGTCGGCCATCGAAGCCGTGATAGACGGGCTGACCACCGGCCCTGGGCGGCATCCCGCGCGGCCGAGAAAGCGAGTGAAGAAATGAGTGCGAATCCGACCGCGGCGCGCGTCGGCTGGATCGGTACGGGCGTCATGGGCGCCGCGATGTGCGGCCATCTTCTCGACCGCGGACATGCGGTGACGGTCTTCACCCGCACCGCGTCCAGCGCCGCGGGACTCCTCGAGCGCGGCGCCGTGTGGGCGGACTCGCCGCGCGCCGTCGCGGCGGGCACCGACGTGGTGTTCACCATGGTCGGGTTTCCGCACGATGTTCGCGAGGTGGTGCTCGGCCCCGACGGTACGCTCGCCGGCGCCGTGGCCGGCGCGGTGCTGGTCGACATGACGACCAGCGAGCCCTCGTTGGCGCGCGAGATCGACGCCGCCGCGCGGGCGCGCGGCGTCGCCAGCCTCGACGCGCCGGTCTCCGGCGGCGACGTCGGCGCGCGCGAGGCGCGCCTGTCGATCATGGTCGGCGGCGAGCCGGCGGCGTTCGCGCGCGTGCGGCCGCTCTTCGACTGCCTCGGCAAGACCGTCGTGCTGCAGGGCCCGGCGGGCTCGGGACAGCACACCAAGATGGTCAATCAGGTCCTCATTGCCAGCAACATGGTGGCGATTGCCGAGGGCCTGCTCTACGCGCACCGCGCTGGGTTGGACCTTCCCACCGTGCTGTCGTCGGTCTCCGGCGGCGCCGCGGCCTCGTTCGCTCTCGCGAACTACGTGCCGCGCATATTGGCCGGCGACTATGCGCCGGGGTTCTACGTGGACCACTTCGTCAAGGACATGGGCATCGCTCTCGCCGAGGCGCGGCGGATGAAACTCGCGTTGCCGGGTCTGGCATTGGCGGAGAGCCTCTACGTCGCGCTTCAGGCCCAGGGCCACGGACGCAGCGGCACCCAGGCCCTGGTGCTGGCGTTAGCCGAGTTGTCGAACAGCGACTGGCCGCCCCGGCCCGCCTGAAACCGCCAAGGGCGCCAAGATCGCGCCAAGAAGAATTCGCCTTGGCGTGATCTTGGCGCCCTTGGCGGTTTCAGGATCGCACCGCGATCGAGAACGCGGCGCTGAACTCGCCGCCCGGCGGCACCGTGCGCAGGCCGTCGCCACTCACCAACGCGTTCGTCGGTGCGGTCATCGGCTCGAAGCAGATGATGGGCTCGCCGGCCGGCGCGAAGATCTGGGCGCAGGGGTATCCCTCCTCGAAAGCGATCGTCAGCCGGCGGCCGCCCCCAGATATGGTGAAACGCGCGGGCGTACCGACCTCGGTGAAGAGATCGTCGAAGGTGCGATCGCCGAGCGGGCCGTCGGCGATCGCGGTCGCCTCGGTCGCGCCGGTCGGGACGCCGCGGGCATCGAGCAGCGCGCGGCGCCGCACCGGGACCGCGATCCGCCAATCGGCGCGCGCGACGCCGGGAAGCGTGAGGTACGGATGGAACCCGAAGGCGATGGGCACGGCGACGTCGCCGGTGGCGCGGATGGTCGTCTCGATGTGCAGGGCGGCGTCGCGCAGCGCGACGGCGATGGTCAGCGTGTGCGGGAACGGAAAGGCGGCGAGCGCCGGCGGGTCGGCGGCGAAGTCGAGCGTCGCGGCGAAGCGCGCGCTGGCGTTGTCGGCGCCGCGGTCGTGCACGCGCCAACCGGGATTGGCGGCGAGGAGGCCGTGCATCGGTCGTCCGCTGCCGTCGCGGTGCAGGCGCGGGTTGGCCGCGTCGATGCGCACGTCTCGGCCCGCCGCGCGATAGGCAAAGCCGGCGAGCCGATTGGCCCACGGATGCAGGAGCGGGATGCCCATCGTCGAGCCGCTCGCCGCGTACTTGGCCAGTCCGCCGCGCTGTCCGAGCAGCTCGTCGCCGCGATGGCGCAGCGAGCACCCGATCATCCCGAGCGGCGGCACGAACGTCGCGTGCAGATCCGCCGCGTGATCCGAGAGCGTGATCGCCGCGTTTCCAGCCGCGTCACTGTCGCTGACCGCGTACGCCGTCACCGATCTCCGCGAGACTCCGCGTCTCCGTGCCTCCGCGTTGAAGCGCTTCCTCAGCCCTGATTCTGTAGCGACTTCGGCTCCACCCACACGCGGCCGTCGCGGGCCAGCATCTGGGTGGCCGCCTCGGGTCCCCAGGTTCCCGCCGGGTAGGTCGAGATCTGCGGGCCCTGCTGCTGCCAGTAATTGAGGATCGGCATGACCACCTGCCACGCCGCTTCGACCTGGTCGCCGCGCATGAACAGCGTCGCGTCGCCGCGCATCACGTCGAGCAGGAGCGTCTCGTACGCCTCCGGCGTGGGCTCGTTGAACGAGCTGTAGGAGAACTTGCGTCTCCACCGTCGACAGCCGCATGGTCGGGCCCGGGTACTTCGCCTGGAACGACTCGACGATCGCCTGCTCGGGCTGGATGAGCAGGAAGAGCCGGTTGGGCTCGATCTCGCTGACCTGCTCCGGCGGGAAGGCCATGTGCGGCACCGGGTTGAACTCGATGCAGATCTCCGACCCCTGGCCGGGCAGGTGCTTGCCGGTGCGCAGGTAGAAGGGCACGTCCTGCCAGCGCCAGTTGTCGACGTAGAGCTTGAGCGCGACGAAGGTCTCGGTCGTGGACTTGGGATTGACGCCCGGCTCTTCGCGATAGCCGACCTCACGCTGGCCCCTGACGACGCCGGGGCCGTACTGGCCGCGGACGACGTGGCGCGAGAGCTCGTCGCGATCGACCGCGCGGATGGCGTGCAGGACGTCGACCTTCTTGTTGCGCAGCTCGTCGGCCTCGAATGACACGGGCGGCTCCATCGCCACCAGGCAGAGCAGCTGCAGCAGGTGGTTCTGGATCATGTCGCGCAGGGCGCCGGATTCATCGTAGTAGCCCCCGCGGTGCTCGACGCCCACCGCCTCGGCGACCGTGATCTGCACGCGAGTCGATGTAGCGCCGGTTCCACAGCGGCTCCTGGATGCCGTTGGCGAAGCGGAAGGCGAGGATGTTCTGCACCGTCTCTTTCCCGAGGTAGTGATCGATGCGGTAGATCTGCTTCTCGTCGAAGAGGTTGGTGAGGAACGAGTTGAGCGCCGTGGCGCTCTCGAGGTCGTGGCCGAACGGCTTCTCGCACACGACGCGATCATGCACCGGGTCGTCCGTCAGCCCCGACTGCTGCAGGTGGCTGCCGATCATCTGCACCACCGTCGGTGGCGTCGAGAGGTAGAAGAGGCGCGTCGCCTTCACCTTGCGCTGCTCGTCGAGCTGGTCGAGCTTGGAGGCCAGTGAGGCGTACGGCGCCGGGTCGTTGAAGTCGGCGTGGATGTACTGGATGGCGGCGCTGAACTTCTGCCAGGCCGCGTCCTCCGACTTGCCCTGGCGGCTGAAAGCGTCGATGCCGTCGCGCAGATGTTGGAGGAACGCCGCCGCCTCCGCCGGCTTGCCGTCCACGCAGAAGATCGAGAACGGCTCGACCAGCCACTTGTCGAGCCACAGGTTGTAGAGCGCCGGGATCAGCTTGCGCCAGGTGAGGTCGCCGCCACCCCCGAAAATCACGAACACCGTCGGCCCGATCTGCGTTGTCATCCCGTCCTCCTCAAGGTGCGGAGATACCACACGAACGTACCGACCGCAGTATGTTGCCTCCGAACCGGCAGCAGCTCCCTCGGGTCAGATCGTCATTGTAGCCGCGGCACCTGTGGCCGCCGGCGATGCGCAGCATCGCCCGGTGGGGCCGGATGCGCGGCGCTTCGGTTGCCGCGCCCCACCCACCCCGGCGGTGCTCCGCCCCGCCCGCGGCCACGGGTGCCGCGGCGACAGCTCGTTCCGCGGACGGCACAGATGGACCTCAGCTCTCGTAGTACTTGATGGTGCAGCCGAGCGCCTTGGTCTCCTTGGTCTCGACCGGCTTGCCGGTGGCGACCGCCTCGAGGGCGTTGGCGAGATAGGCCTGCTTCACCTCGTCGGCGTGCTCGGCGTTGTCGTCGATGGTCCCATGGTAGACGAGCTTGCCCTGCGCGTCGAAGACGTACGCTTCCGGCGTGCGCTCGGCGCCGAAGGCGCGGGCGACGGTCGAGCCGCTGTCGACGACGTAGGGGAACTGCAGCCCCAGCGTCTTCGCGCGCGTCACCATGCCGTCGTAGCCGTCCTCGGCGTGCTCCTTGGGATCGTTGGCGTTGATCGCGACGACGCCGACGCCGCGGCCCTTGTAGTCGTTGCCGAGCTTCGCGATGCGCTGCTCCCACGCCTTCGCCCAGGGACAGTGGTTGCAGGTGAACACCACCAGCGTGCCCTGCTTGCCGGTGATCTCGGCGATGCTCACCTCGCCGCCGGTCACGCTCTTCATCTTGACGTCCGCATTCGGCGCGGTGGCACCGAGCTCGAGCGCCCCGGCGGGTGCGGCCAACAGCGCGCAGCACAGCAACAGTGAAAGTCTCATGTCATCCTCCTGTGGGTGAGTGCAGCACGTCGAGAACCTTCTCCTCGAACTGTGCGTACGACGACTTCCCGAGCAGCGCGTGCCGCAGCGTGCCCTGGCCGTCGTAGATGAATGTCGCCGGCAGCGCGCCGGACCACTTCGGGTCGAAGGCGTTGATGAACGCCATGTCGTCGCCGGTCTTGATGTAGGTGGGAAAATCCACGCCCTGCTCGGTCAGAAAAGTCGTCGCCTGGTCGCGCTCGGAGCTGAAGTCGCCGGACACCAGCAGCACCTCGATGCCGCGATCCTTGTACGCGCGGCGCAGCTTCATGAGGTCCGGAAACTCCTCACGACATGGGATGCACCAGGTGGCCCAGAGGTTAACCACCACGACGGGTTTCTTCGCGGCACGTACCGCGTCGAGCACCTGCGCCGCCGTGGCCGGCGTCGGGGCGGGCGCGGTGGTCGCCGCCGCGACCGGCAGGGCGGCGATGAGGAGAAGCGCGAGCAGACGCAGCACGTCTTTCAAAAGGCCGCGCTGAGGGCGCCGTGTCAACTGCCGCGGGCCGCCGAGCGCACCCAGCAGCGTGTTGCCATGCGATCGGCACACCCGCGGAGGGTCGGCGGGTGAGACGCTTCCTCGCAGCCGAGCCCGGAGCCGATCATTGCCGATAGAGTTTCCTCAGGAATCGACCCATGTGCGCGTCCACTCGAGCGGGCGGAACGTCATCCCTGTGGAACCATCTGATCTGGCGAAACTCGGATTCATCGAAGTGGAGCGCCGTCGAACGATCGCCCTGCAGGACGTACCACAGCGAGACATCCGTGTGCCCAGCGGTTTTCCCCACGGTGTCCGTGATCGTGAGGAACACCGGTCCCTCCCGGAGAAATTGAGCATCGATGGCGAGCTCTTCCCTCGCTTCTCGAACCACGGTCGACCGCGGGTGCTCGCCGGGCTCGACGTGACCACCGGTCGGCAACCAGAGCCTCGCGTTGATGTGATCGACGAGCAGCACGTGGTCGCCGTCCACGACGGCGAAATAGGACACCAGGTGCTTCGGCGGAATATTCGGCTTCTCCAGGCGACAGACTTCAACGCCCGAGTCGATCCACTCGAGCACGTCGACCTTGGAGGCGCACTCGAGGTCATCGAAGGGCTCAATGAGCTCGACTTCGCTTCGTATCGCGCGGCTCATCGCAGTGCTTCGGGTGGCCCTCCGGACGGCACAGCCCAGCGCTACTTGCGCGTCAGCCCATCTCGCCAGGCGATGATCTCGCGCTCGCCGCGAACGGCCTCTTCCACCGGAATGACGGGGTGCACTTCGAACACGAACGCCGGGAGCATTGAACAGAATTTGTGGATGGTCACCAGATCGTCGCATTCCATCAGCATGTGCCCACCCCACTCGCCGACCCGGATCACAAAGAAGTGAATCTTGAAGTTGGCCGGTGCCTTCCACTGGCCGAAGACTTCGAGGATTCGCTTCTGGGCATTCTCGTACTCCACAGGCGACCCCTGCGGGCGTTCGGACCAGCTGATCACGTATTGCATTGTCGTCCCTTCTCCAGAGAGGTGAAATTCCCGACGCTGGGTGCGTCGTTGGCGATGCTCACATGTTGCCACCGTCCGCTGCCCACGCGAAGACGTCTGCGCGACCATCCGCGTGCCAGTGTGCAGATCCCCATGCTTCCCTCACGAACCACCCAGCGATGCCCCACGAGCTCGCGGGCGCTTGGGCTGGGCGCCCGACTCCCCTCAAACGGCGGCCGACCGCAGGTCCGGAAGGCCGCCCGTCTTGATGTACAGCGTGCATCCACCTGCTGATCGCGGATGGTGGGCAGCGCCGACCGGGAGTCGCATCCAGCACCCCTTGGTGTAGGTTCCCGCCTCATCGGCGAACTCGCCCTCGAGGACGAACAACTCGGCACCTCGCTCGTAGAGAATCGTACCCAAGTCCGTGTGCGAGTCCCAACGCTCGAGGCGCATCGAGTCGTGGAAGCCGGCTTGCTGGTAGAGCGCCTTCTGGGTGACGGCCGAACGCGATGTCGGCTGCCAGGCGAGCGTCGTGGTGTCGACCACGACGTGTCGCCGTTCCCGTCCCGAGAACTGTCTCAGTTTGACGAACAGGAGGCAGCCGGGCTCGGAAAACGGCGCGTGCCGAAAGCCCTCGGGATTGAGGAGGTAATTGCCGGCGGGCCAATCGCCGTGTTCATCGGAGAACACGCCGTCGAGCACGAGAATCTCTTCGCCCTCGGGATGGTCGTGCGCCGGGAACGTCGACTTCGGCTCGTAGCGCACCACGGACGTGACCTGGCCCGACTCTGGCGGGCCCACCAAGTGGACTCGCTTGCGCCACACGGATCCGCCCGGACTCGCCCCCCATTCCATCCGCGCCGTGTCGGCAACAGCCCGAACCGAGAGATCCCCGTTGATCGCGTTGCTCATCTCATTCCTCGCGGGAGCTGTGGCCATCGCGGACAACGTGCCGCCGCCGCGATGGCGCTGCCCATCTCCTGGCTCGGGAGGCGCGGTGGGGGTCGTGGGCTGGAGGGACAACGTCTAGGCTGCCTTGCGCGCGACGTGTTTGCTGGCCTGCTGCGCCAGCAGCTTGGCGACGAGTCCCGTCCAGCCGGTCTGGTGGCTGGCGCCGAGGCCGGCGCCGTTGTCGCCGTGGAAGTACTCGTAGAAGAGGACGTAGTCGCGCCACTGCGGATCGTGCTGGAGCGTCGGTTGGCCGCCGAACACGGGACGGCGGCCCTCGCTGTCGCGGATGAAGAGGGAGATCAGGCGCTGCGAGAGATCGTCGGCGACCTGATCGAGCGTCAGGTACCGGCCCGAGCCGGTCGGGCACTCCACGGTGAAGTCGTCGCCGTAGTAGTGGTGATACTTCTGCAGCGCTTCGACGAGCAGGTAGTTCATCGGCATCCACACCGGCCCGCGCCAGTTGGAGTTGCCGCCGAACAGTCCGCTGCGCGACTCGGCCGGCTCGTAGCGCAGCGGGTAGGCGCTGCCGTTGACGTCGATATTGAACGGATGCGACTCGTGGTACTTGCTCACGGCGCGCACGCCGTGGTCGCTGAGGAACTCGTTCGGGTCGAGCATGCGCTTGAGCAGCGCCTTCATGCGGTGACCGCGCACCAAGCCGATCAGGCGGCGCTCGCCGACGCCGGCCTCGTGCCAGCGCGACACCAGCGAGGCGAGGTCGGGGCGATGCTCGAGAAACCACTCGAGGCGCGCCTTGAAGTTGGGGACCTTGGCGAGCATCTCCGGCTCGATGGTCTCGACGGCGAAGAGCGGCGTGAGGCCGACGAGCGAGCGCACGCTTGAGCGGCTCGCGGCGGCCGTCGGCGTGGTGCAGGACGTCGTAGAAGAACTCGTCGTCGACGTCCCACAGCGACGATGCCCTCGCCGCCCATGCTGTTCATCGCGCCGGCGATGTAGAGGAAGTGCTCGAAGAACTTGGTGGCGATGTCCTCGTAGACCGGGTTGTGCTGCGCCAGCTCGAGGGCGATCGCCATCAGGTTGAGCGAGAAGACGCCCATCCAGCTCGTGCCGTCGCTCTGCTCGAGATAGCCGCCGTGCGGGCAGCGGCGCGCTGCGGTCGAAGACAGCCGATGTTGTCGAGGCCGAGGAAGCCGCCCTCGAAGACGTTGTTGCCCTCGGTGTCCTTGCGATTCACCCACCAGGTGAAGTTGAGCATCAGCTTGTGGAAGACGCGCTCGAGGAAGTCGAGGTCGCCGTGGCCGCGGGTCTTCGCGCAGATCTTGTACACGCGGTAGGCGGCCCACGCGTAGACGGGCGGGTTGACGTCGCCGAAGGCCCACTCGTAGGCGGGAATCTGGCCGTTCGGGTGCTGGTACCACTCGCGGCCAAGCAGGATGAGCTGCTCCTTGGCGAACGCCGGATCGAGCAGCGCGAGGGGGATGCAGTGGAAGCCGAGGTCCCACGCCGCGTACCAGGGGTACTCCCATTTGTCCGGCATCGAGATGATGTCGGCGTTGTTGAGATGGCCCCAGCTGTGGTTGCGCCCGTGCGCGCGCTCGGGCGGCGGCGGCGGTTGCGCCGGATCGCCGTCGAGCCACTGCTGCACGTTGTAGTGGTAGAACTGCTTCGCTCCACAGCATGCCGGCGAGCGCCTGGCGATGGACGAGGCGCTGGTCGTCGTCCATGCCCGCCGGCTGCGAGCTCGGCGAAGAACTCGTCGGCGTCGCGCTGGCGTTGCGTGCACACGGCGTCGAAGTCCGCGAACGGCGTCGCGCGCAGCGTGCCGTCGGCCTCGGCGCGGCAGAGGCGCAGCCGGATCACGGCGCTGCCGCCGGCGGGGATGGTGCGCTCGTACCAGGCGGCGGCCTTGGTGCCGTGCGGCTCGGTATTCACCGCGTCCTGTCCGGCCGTGCACGAGATACTCGTGGAACGCGTCCTTCACGTGCGGCGTCGCGTTGGTGCCGCCGAACAGCCGCGCGGCGTTGGTCTCGTTCTCGGTGAAGAGCACGCCGTCGGCACCCTCGCAGTGGAGCACGAGGTCGCCGAGCGCGTGATGGCTGGGCGTGGATCGCGCGGCGCGCCGGCGCCGGGCACGCTGCTGAGCAACGGCCGGCGATCGTCGTAGCCCCATGACCAAGTGTTGCGGAACCACAGCGTCGGCAGCAGATGCAGCGTCGTCGGCTCGGGCCCGCGGTTCGCCGCGGTGATGCGGATACAGACGTCGTCGGGCCCGGCCTTCGCGTACTCGAGGAACACGTCGCAGTAGCGATCCTCGGCGAAGACGCCGGTGTCGATCAGCTCGAACTCGAAGTCCTGCTTGCCGCGGCGGCGATTCTCCGCCAGCAGCTGCTCGTACGGATAGTCGGCGTGCGGGTACTTGTAGAGCGTGCGCATCCACGAATGCGTCGGCGTCGAGTCGAGGTAGTAGTAACACTCCTTGACGTCCTCGCCGTGGTTGCCCTCGTTGCCGGTGAGGCCGTAGAGGCGCTCTTTGAGGATCGGGTCGCGTCCGTTCCACAGCGCCAGCGAGAAGCAGAGGAGCTGCTGGTCGTCGCAGATGCCGGCGAGGCCGTCCTCGTTCCAGCGGTAGACGCGCGAGCGCGCGTGGTCGTGCGGGAAGTACTCCCAGGCCGTGCCGCCGGCACTGTAGTCCTCGCGCACCGTGCCCCAGGCGCGATCCGAGAGATACGGACCCCAGCGCTTCCAGGACGGCGCCGTCGTGACTCAGGCGATCGCGTTCGATGCTCATGCGCGTGCCGAAGGATAGGGGGGTACGGTACGGGGGGGCAAGGGGAACATGTGGGTCAGATGCGATCTCCACCAAGAGATTTCACCGCAGAGACGCTGCAGCGCCGCGACTCGACTCCGAGGCCTCTGCGACTCTGCGCCTCCGCGGTGAGATCTCCTGGTCCGATTGACGGTCGCAAGGTGTCTCTGATTTGCCCTGTCCATGCGTGCTGTCCGGGTTGAGAACGGGTCTGTCTGCGTCGTCGACGTGCCGTCGCCGCAGGGCGACGGGGTGCGGGTGAAGATGAAGGCGGCCGGCATCTGCGGGTCCGACCTGCACATGATCGAGCACGGGGCGACGATGGGCGTCACCCTCGGCCACGAGCTCGCTGGCGAGCTGCCCGACGGCCGGCCGGTGGCGATCGAGCCGCTGGCGCCGTGCGAGACCTGCGAGTTCTGCGTGGCCGGCGACTACCAGCTCTGCCGATCGGCGCCGCAGATGATCTTCGGCATCATGCGCGACGGCGGCATGGCTGACGAGCTGATCGTGCCGCCGCGCTGCATCGTGCCGCTGCCCAACGGGGTCGCGGCGCGCGACGCCAGCCTGGTCGAGCCGCTGGCCGTCTGCCGTGCACGGCTTCCGCAAGATCGGCCTGCACGGCGGGCAGCGCGTCGCCGTGATCGGCGGCGGCTCGATCGGCCTGCTGCGCCGTGGCGGCGGCGCGCTTCGCCGGCGCCCAGGTCGCGCTCGAGGCGCGCTACGATCGCCAGCGCGAATCGGGCGAGCGCCTCGGCGCGACGCGCGATCGACGGCGAGTACGACGTGGTGGTCGAGTGCGCCGGCAGCGAGAGCGCCGTGCAGCGCATGTGCGAGCTGGCCAAGCCCGGCGGCACGATCATGCTGCTGTCGAGCTACTGGGGTCCGCTGGCGCTGCCCGGCTTCCTGGTCATGCTGAAGGAGCTGCGCCTGCAGCCGTCGAGCATGTACGGCCGTCACTCCGCCGGCCGCGACATCGAAGCCGCCGCCGCGCTGCTCGCCGCCGATCCCGGCATCCCCGGCGCGATCATCACCCACCGCCTGCCGCTCGACGCCGCGCCGGAGGCCTTCGCATCGCGCGCGATCGCAAGGCGGGCGCGATCAAGGTGGTGCTGGAACCCTGAATGGTGACCGCGGAGACGCGGAGCTGGGACGAGCGATCGCTGCGACGATCCTCGCCTCCGCGGTGAAACGCCCGGGGCAGCCCGGGCTATCCGTCCGGGCTGGTGCTATTCGACGGGTCGCCTGGTGTGGCGGGTCGAGATCGTGCCGGCAGCGTCCTGCTCGGTGACCCACATCGAGTAGTCGTCGACCATCTTCAGCATGCAGGGCACATCGGGCGTGAAGAACATCACGACGATCGTATCGGTGGCTTCCGCCACCACGATGTTCCAACGATCCGTTTGATTCGTTCCCGACAGGATCCAGAAGAAGTCCAACGGTTTTCCCGTGCTCTGGTACACCTCCAGCGCGTTGAGCATGCCGGCGCGCACCAGGCCGGCCACGTTGTAGGACGATGTGTGCCAGAATCCCGAGTTGCCGCTGTCGAGCCAATCCTTGTCAAAGTGCGCGGCTTGCTTGGTGTCGGCGTACATTCCCGCGCTGAGGGCGATGTCGACGATCGATTTGGCCGTATTCTTCAGGTCGCTGATGACGTTCGCGAGCACCGGGCTCTTGTTGAATCCCGCAACGCGCGACTGATCGCTGAGTCGCTTGAACACCGGGGCCTTGAGTATGAGTTCTGACGACATCCCGGGCATCGGTCCTCCTTCTGCGCGCCAAGCGCCGGTTGGGGTGGAGATCGCCGCTAGGCGACCTGGAAAAGCCGAATCGGGGATCGCAGGCCGCGCAAGGTGACGCGGCCGCGTGGACGACAGCGCTCCGACATCCGATCGGCGAGGCGGTACACGGCTTCGGTGATGAGGATCTCGCCACCTTTGGCGCGCGCGCACACGCGAGCGGCAGTGTTGACCGCCGTGCCGAACAGATCGCCGTTCTCGGCCAGCGGCTCGCCGACGTTGATGCCGATCCGCACCTGCAGTGGGCGGCGCGGGTTGCGGCGCGTGTGGCGCGCGAACGCCCGTTGCATCGCCATCGCGCAGTCGAGCGCCGAGTGCACCGACGGAAACGCGGCGAGGATTCCGTCCCCGGTATGTTTCATCAGCGTGCCGTTACAGCGACCGAGCCACTCGCGGACGACCACGTCATGGATGCGCACCATGGCCAACCCGGCGGCGTCACCGAGCCGATCGAAGACGGCGGTCGAACCGGCGATGTCGGTGAACATGATCGCCAGCCGCGGTTCGTGCGGCGGGATCGCGCTGGGTCGTCGTGCCCGTCCTGCTGCCGTGGTTGGCGGAGCCGCGTGCGCGAGTCGCGCCGCCAGCGTCGTCGCGACGGCGAGGTGTGGGCTCATGCCGAGATCGCGTAACTGCGGCACCGCCAGCGCGAGGAGGTCGAGCGCCCGCGCGCCGTCGCCGGCCCCGGCACGGCGCTCCAACAGCGCGGCGTACGACACCGCCGTGCGCAGCTCCTCGGCGCGCGCCCCCATGGCCCGAGTCGATTGCATCGCCTCGTCGAACCACCGCGCCGCATCGTCCCACCGCTCGGTCAGGCTGGCCGCGACCCCGAGCACGCGAGCGACTGAGCTGACCCATCCGGTCGTGAGCACGAGGCCGCGACTGTGAGCATCGGCGAGAATCTCGTAGACCGGGGCCGCGATCAATGGTGCGCCGGTGAGCTCGGCGCAGTCGACGGCCGCGGTGACGAGACCGAGTGCGTAGATGTCGCGTGATGCCGCCGCGGCGAGCTGCGGCATCATGCTTTCGAAGCGCGCACGGACGTTGGGCCGCTCCTCTGGCGTGTGCCACGCCCGCAGGATCTCGCCGAGCAGGAACGCGATCGACATGATGTCCGGCCCGGGCTCATCGAACACCTCGCCCGGTTGGACGAGGAGCGCCAATGCCTCCTCGGCGTCGGCCCAGGCCCCGCGCAGCGCCCGAGCGAGCGCCAGCGCCGGAAGAACCGTCGGTCCCGCCCACGGGTATCCCGAGCGACGCAGCAGGCGGAGCGATTCCTGCGCGTGGCGCTCGGCTGCTTCGAAATCGCCGCGCGCGACCGCCCAACAGGTCAGGCCGCCCTGCGCCAGCGAGTGATCGCCCCAATCGTGGATCTGTTGGGTCGAGAGCGCGGCGGAGGCGCCGACCGCGGCGAGGCGACCGGTCTGCCCGCGCCACAGCAGGGGGAGGATCATGCGCTGTAGAATCTGGCTCTCGATCCAGTGCTCGTGCCCGCGGCGCGCCCAGGTGAGACCGGATTCGAGATGCTCGAGCGCCGCTTGCGGGGCGAGCTCCTGGGAGCAGATCAGCGACAGGGCGCGATGCGCTTCCGCGGCCACCATGGGCGACTGCCGCCGCGTCGCCGCTTTCAGCGCGCGTTGCGCGAAGCGCCGCGCCTCGTCGGTGCGCCGCGCCGTCCACAGCACCTGTGCCATTTCCGACCAGCCGAACGCGGCGAGGACCGGCTCGCGCTTCGCGATGCGATCCAGCACCGATTCCAGATCATCGGTCGGAATGAGCTCGCCGTACGAAACGGAGACGAGCGTGAAGCGCGCACGGATCCTACCGAGCAGCGCGCGGGCGAGCACGACCTGATCGCGCGCGGCGCGCGCCGCCGCGATCGCCGCGTCGAATTGCGCCAGGCAGGACCCGGCGTCCTGATCGCGATAGTGGGCGAACCCGGCGCGATAGTGCAGGTCGGCGCGTTGGGTCACGGAGAGCAACCGCGGCTGCCGCTGCGCCGCAGCCAATGCGGCTTCGTAGAAGCGGGCCGCTTCCGTCCACGCGTGACGCGCGCCGGCGAGGACGCCGGCGCGCATGCATTCCGACACCACGCGCGCCGCGTCGGCGACCGGCCCAGCGGCGACGAGATGATGCGCGATCTCGAGCTGTCGATCATCATCCCCGCGCCGCTCGAGCGACGCCAAGCCGTCCGCCATTTCCGCGTGAAGGCGTTGGCGGCGCGAAGAGGGGATCTCCGCGAGCAAACCCTGGCGCACCAGGGGGTGCGCGAACTGGGCGCGCGCGCCGTCGCTCACGACCAAGGCGGCGCTGATCCACGCGTCGAGATGCGCGTTGAGCACGGATCGATCGACCGACGTGATCCGTGCCAAGGTGTCGAGATCGAACGGGTCCCCGAGCACGGCACCGAGCGTCAACAAGTCACGCGGCGCGGCATCGAGGTCGGCAGCGCGGGCGGTCAGCGCCTGGCGCACGTCGGCGGGAATCGGGACGTGGATTCCACCGGGCGCCATCGAGAAGAATCGCCCCTCGCGTTTCACCGCGCCGAGGCGTTGCAAGTGGCGGACGACCTCCTCGGCGAACAGCGGATTGCCGCCGGTGGCCTCTTGAATCATCGCCACCATTTGATGCGTCGCCGGACCCACGCCGAGCGCGGTGAGCAGCTCCGCCATTTCGTCTTCGTCGAATCCGGTCAGCGGCAGCACATCGCAGGCGGCCTCGCGCCTCAACCGCGCCAGCGTGCGCGCCACCCGCGACTCCGCTGTCGGCGGCCGCAGGCCGCCGACCAGCAGCAGCGGCAACGTCTCGCCCGCGGTGTGGGCGTCGGCGAGTGCGAAGGCCAGCAACTCGAACGCTTCGAGCGTCGAATGATCCACCCACTGCAGATCGTCGAGCACGAGCATGGTGGGGCCGGCGCGCGCCAACTCGATGATCGCGTGCGCGACGCTCGACGCCAGGCGTGCGGTATCGGTCATCAGCGCGCGCACCGGCGCTCGCGCCGACCGTTGGCCTTCGCCGCGCACCAGCAACCGCAGCGCATGGCGGTCGATGTCGACCGCCTCCTTCTTGTGGGACCTGTGGCGTTTGCCGAGCGCCTCCAGGAGGACCTGGCGCAGGGGCGCGAAGGGAGGCGACGATCCTTCCCAGCCGCGGCCGACGTGTACGCTGACCTCACGCCCCACCGCCGCGGCACCGAGCTCGCGCAACAGCCGTGTCTTCCCCGCGCCGGGCTCGCCGACCACGAGGGCGACGTGCGGCTGGTCCGCCGCCACCGCCGCAAGCGCCGCCTCGCACCATCGCTCCGACGCCGCCCGGCGGACCAGCCGCGGCGCCGACGCATCCGCGGCGCGGCGCTGGAGCAGATGTGGCGCCCGCAACACGACGCTGCCTTTCAGTGCGTGGCGTCCAGCCGAACGAAGCCGTTGGGAAGGGTGCACATCGTCAACTGATCGAGTACCTGCCGTCGACGCTCGAGATCGTTGGGCTTGTAGGTACACACATTGTACGTCGCCGCCGCCGTTGCCGTCGCCGTTGCGGTCGCAGTGGCCGCGGGTGTTCCCGTCGTCGGAGTCGCGGACGGCGACGCCGGCGCGGCGGTGACCGCGGGAATTCCCGTTGTCGACGTCACGGCTGGCGTTGCCGACGTCGCGGCGGTGACCGTCGCCGTCGGCAATTGATGACACGTGCGAGTGACGGTGGTGGTGGGGGTTCCCGCGGGCGTCGACAATGCCGCGGTCACGACGGGCGTGCCGACAGTGGCCGTCGGCGATGGAGGACAGACGACATCCCCGGGCTTCGAGCACTCCTGCGCCGTGCAGAACACCGGATCTGGAACGTTCTGATCACCGGCGAGGAACTGCGACAGGCATGCTTCCGCGCCGGCCTTGCCGGGAATCACCTGGTTGAACTTCGTGCAGGTTTCGCGAGCATGGCAGCCCGTGCAGGTGTTCAGGGAGAAGTTGAATCGCACGGCGGGATCGCTGATCTGCACGGCGCCCGGGTCGCGCGACCCATCCCAGAAGGTCCCTTCCGCCATCTGCGGATTGGCCCCCTCGTCGCCGCTGATCTCGTACGTGTTCTGGAGAATCTCGTTCGCCTTGCTGTTGACGAGTAGCGAGAGTGCCTCGCTGTGGTTGATGGGGGGACTGGCCGGGTCCTGCGGCGTCCGTCGCACGGGGTGTTCCGTCAGGGCGAGGGCTGCACCGGAACCGGTGAGAGTGAACTCGCGCATCTCCCAGAGCTTCGTGATGTTGGGGTCGAGGTCGATCTCATTCGTGCGTACGTGGGCGAGCGCCCCCTTCTCGTGGTTCACGACGACGTCCTCGGTGATCCCCGCCAGCGCCTGGTTGTAGTCGTCGGTGCCGCGGCCGAGCGCGGCGAGGTCGATCCAGCGCTGCGCCCACTGCTTGACGTCTTCACAGGTGGACGCGGTCACGCGGTACTCGAAGATCACCTGAAATCTCTTGACGGCGCACGGCTTTCCCGACTGCGTATCGACAATCGGCGCGACGTCGAAGACGAAGCGGAGCTCGCCGGCCGAGCCCGGTGTGGCCGCAGCCGCGCCGTTGGCGGGGAAGGTCAGGTTGTCGGCCAGGTCGGGCCGATTGACGATCGCCAGCAGCCGCAACGGCGCCTGATCGAGGTCGAGCGCGCCGTTAGTGTCGCGCGGCCAACGTGACAGCACGTCGTCGATGCGGGGACGTGCTTTCGCGGTGATGGTCCCCACGGGTTGGTCCGTCGACCACGTCTTCAGCCATGACTCGGTGAGCTTTGCCGGGTCGGTGACACCCGGCAGACTTCTCATCAGATGGGCGAACGTCCAGACGCCGTTCGCGGCACGGCTTGCCGGATCGCAGGGGTCCCAGGTCCGCGCGCAATCGCCGACGACCTTCCGATCGGTGATCATCAGAACGCTCATCGGGTCGGGGACGAGGCCGCCGACGGCCAGATACGCCTGCGCGTTCGACATCGCGGGCGCCGGCACTTCGCCGCCATCCTGATCCGCCGTTCGCAGCGAGAACAGGGACAGCGGCACCGCGATCGACGACCCGAGCAGCAACCGTCCAGCGTAGTCGTAGTGAACCGCCGGAGTCGGGGGGAGCCGCCTGATGTCCCGGTCCCGCTTGTTCAGCTCCGCGATCTGCTGGTCGGTCAACCGCATCTCGGCCGCATACCGTCCATCCGTCTGCCGCGTGAAGGTGACGGGGCCGTTCGCGAGATTCAACGTCAGCCGTTCTCCGAGTCGCTGATCCGGCGCGTACTCGATCACGGTGCGCACGGTCTTCTCTCCGACCGGTGTGACCTCCAGCGACAAGAGCCGCGGCGAATCGGTGCGCAGACTGCGGGAGCGCCCACCATCCTGCTCAGCGGCCGATATGCACGGCGGCGAGAAGGCGTGCAGACAGACCGCGATGCCCAGGAGCAATGCTACTGGGGGACGGTAGCTCATAGCCCAGTCCCAGTAGTGAGAAGTGGCGCCGGCTGCAACCGTCGTACTGCGATGCTCCATCGACATTGGGAGCATCAGACCATCTGTGCGTCTTTGTCGTCGCCGCGCCTCGTGCTCGGCCAGCCGCCGCGGCGGGCGCCAGCGCAATCGACACAGCGCCCGCCCCAGAATTCTACCGCCCGGTGCGAGAATGGCGTCGTGGCATCGGCGCGGCAGCGGTACTCACCCCAGCCCGTAGAAGCGGAGGGCGTTGTCGCCGCCGATCTTGCGCGCGCGACGCCTCACTGATGTCGCCGCGCGCGCGCAGGTGCTTGGTGCTCTCCGGCCAGTCGCCGTCCCAGTGCGGGTAGTCGCTGGCGAACATGATGAAGTCGTCGCCGAGCACGTCGATGACGCCGGGCAGGATCGGCTCCTCGGGCTCGCAGCTGACGAAGATGTTGCCGGCCTTCACGTACTCCTGCGGGTCGCGGCGCCAGCCGTTGGGGATCCAGTCGCCGCGCTTCTCGTAGTGCTCGTGCAGGCGGTCGATGAAGAACGGCACCCAGCCGACGCCGGCCTCGAGGAAGGCGACGCGCAGCTTCGGGTGGCGGTCGAAGACGCCGCCCGAGACCAGCGCGGTCATCGCCGTCATCTGGTCGAACGGGAAGCTGATGCAGTGCACCTGGATGTAGTTGGTGAAGCGGTCGACGCCGATCTTCGGCAGGTGGATGCCGGGGGCGCCGTGGACGCCGAGCGGCATGTCGAGCTCGACGGCGGCGGCGTAGAACGCGTCGAGGTCGGGATGGTCGAGATTGCGCGTCTTCAGCGCCGGCGGGACCATCGTCGCCACCAGCCCGAGCGCGCGCGCCTCGCGCATGATGTCGATCGCCACCGATCCGTGTTCGAGCGGCGTCACCGCGACGCCGCGCAGGCGGCCCTTGGTCGTCCCGGCAGTAGTCGGCGATCCACTGGTTGTAGAGCCGCGCGAAGCCGGCGGCGAATGCCGGGTCCTCGATGCTCGGCGCGCACAGGCCGAAGCTCGGGTAGAGGACCATCGTGTCGATGTGATCGCGATCGGCGTCACCGAGCACGCCCGCGGCGCTCGACCAGTTGATGCCGTCGACGACGCTGAGCCCGTGTTCGGGCGGACAGCCGGCGCCCGGCCCGCTGTCCTCGGGATAGTGCCGCCCCTCGATCATCAGGCTCGGCCGCCCATCGGTGCGCAGCGAGATGTGCTGCGGCCAGCGCTTCATCGCCTCGAGCGCCAACGTGGAGCCCTCGGCGACATGTCCATCGGCGTCAACGATCCGCATATGCACCTCAGAACGGTTTGACACGGAGAACGGAGAACACGGAGACAGCCGCGCGCGCCTCCGATCCTTCCGTTCTCCGTGTGAAAGAAAATCAGGCTGAGTTCCGCGCCGCAGGCGCCTCGAGATCGTAGAGCCGGCTGAAGTTGTCCCAGAGGATCTTCTTCTGCGAGGCCGCCGACAGCGGCAGCTTGGTGAACGCCTCGACGGCGTGCGGGAACTTCGAGTCGGCGTGCGGGTAGTCGGTCGAGTACACCAGGTTGTCGTCGCCGAACGTGCTCACGTACTGATGCACCGTCTCCTCGTCCGCCTCGACGGCGAGGAAGCAGTGGCGCACGAAGTACTCCGACGGCTTCATCGTCAGCTCCGGCGCCTCGAAGCCGCCGAGCCACTCGTAGTGCTCGTCGAGCCGATAGAGGAGCCACGGCGCCCACGAGCAGTTGCCCTCCAGCAGGCCCGCGCGCAGCGTCGGGAAGCGCTCGAAGACGCCGCCGGCGGTGAGGCTGACCAGCGTCGCCATGATGCCGAGCGGCTGGCTGAAGGTGTGCCACATCATCAGCTTGTCGAGCACCTCGAGCGAGAAGTCGGGCTTGAGGAAGTTCTGGCCGCCGCCGTGGAAGCAGATCGGCACGTTGAGGCGCTCGCATTCGGCCCACAGCGGATCGTAGTCGCGGTGGTGCCAGGGCTTGCGGTTCACCGTGCCGGGCGACAGGAAGACCGCCTTGAAGCCGAGCTCGCTCGACGCAGCGGCGCGCCTCGGCGACCGCCTGGCCGACGTCGTGCGGCGCCACCATGCCGCAGCCGAACATGCGCGTCGGGTGCTCGGCGCAGAAGTCGCGCATCCAGTCGTTGTAGGCGCGGGCGATGGCGGCGGCGAAGTCGGGCTCGAGCCCGTCGGTGCCCATCTGCTGCGGCGTGTCGATGCCGAGCACGAAGAGGCCGCGCGTCGGGAACAGCACCGCGATGTCGATGCCCTCGGCGTTCATCGCCTCGCAGCTGCGACGTCGGATCCCAGCCGCGCTCCTCGGCCTGCGTCGTACGGCGTATCGTGCTCCGGCTTCCAGGCGCCGCCGGCGGCGGGGTTCACCGGCCGCACCGCGCCCATGCGCAGGATGACGTGCGACTTCACCTTCACCCGCATGTCGCGCCGCATCTCCGTCAGCCCGATCGGCGCCGCGTGCCGATACGCCGGATCGATGTAGCGCTGCCAGAGATCCGGCGGCTCGAAGATGTGCATGTCGCAGTCCGCGACGAGCATTCCGTTCTTCATCGGCACTCCTGAGAAAGGACTTTCACCACGGAGGCACGGAGACACGGAGAGTGACGGGATGGGTTCGCCTTCTCCGTGTCTCCGTGCCTCCGTGGTGAAGATCTTCCATTTTAGGCTGCGCGCTTCGCCGTCTTCACGCGCTTCGACGGCTTCGGCCGCAGCGCGCCGGGCTCGTCGAGCCAGCGGTTGAGGGCGGCGGTGCGGGCGTTGCGGCAGAGCAGGACGTGCTCGATGGCGCGGCGGACGCGGCGCTGCTGGCCGGCGGTCTGCGCGACCTGGCGGAGGAGGTAGTCGGCGGCGTTGCCGTGGTCGCCCTCGGCGTAGGCGTGGACGCGGAAGTTCTCGATCTCCATGCCGTAGTAGTCGCGCATGCCCTCGTACATCAGCTTCGCGTAGTTCGTGGACGCGGCGAAGCGCTCGCCCGCCCAGCCGAATGCCGCGAGGCCTTCCTCGTACGAGCGGCGCATGTAGTAGAGCGTCGTGAAGACCGAGCCGACGCTCTCCGGCATCGGCCGATAATCCGATCAGCTCCTCGTCGGTGATGCCCAGGGCGTGCGCCCAGGCGACCTTCATGTCGACGTGGTTCTGGTCGCCGGCGTAGCCGGTCTCGTCGGCGAGGTTCTGCAGCCAGTGCTGGAAGTGCTCGCTCGACCGGACGTCGAGCGCGTCGACGTCCGGCGCGTTGGAGACGATCGAGCCGAACTCGCACGTGTACCACTTGCCGAGGAAGTAATATTCCTTGCACAGCCGCTTGAGCAGCCGCAGCGAGAGCGTACCGTCGGCGACGCGCTGCCAGACCTGGTTCTTCTGCGTCGCCACTGCCTTCTGCAGCGCCTCGAGCGACTGCATGAACTTGTCGACCGGCAGTGCCCGCTGCGACTCGGCTCCGCCGCCGCGCACGTCCCTGAACTCGCGCTTGGTCATCCCTGACTCCCTCCCAAATGCCCACGGGTTAGCAGCGGACCGCAGTCCGGAAAAGCGAATTCGATCCCCGACGCCCATCGGGCTCGTCGGGGTGGCGCGACGTTGCGGCGGCGCAGTATGCAGCCGCATGCTCAGCGGGCGGGTGGCCATCGTCACCGGCGCAGGTCGCGGGATCGGCCGCGCCCACGCCCTTCGGCTGGCGGCCGGCGGGGCGCGAGTCGTGGTGAACGACGCCGGCGTGACCCCGGCCGGCTCCGCGAGCCAGGAGCGCCCGGCCGACGAAACCGTCGCGGCCATCAGCGCAGCCGGCGGTGAGGCGGTCGCGGACGCCGGCGACATCGGCTCGTTCGCCGCCGGCGACCGCCTGGTTGGATTGGCGCTCGCGACCTGGGGGCGGCTCGACGTCGTGATCAACAACGCCGGGATCGGCCGGCCGCGCATGGTGTTCAACCTGGAGGAGGCCGACTGGGACGAGGTCATTCGCGTCCATCTCACCGGCACCTTCGCCGTCAGCCGTGCCGCGTGCCGCTTCTGGCGCGATGCGGCCCGGGCGGACGGCTCCACCTACGGCCGGCTGATCAACACGGCCAGCGGTCTGCTCATCGCCGGCGGCGCGGGGCAGTCGAACTACGTCGCGGCGAAGGGCGGCATCACCGCCTTCAGCGAAGCGGTCGCGGGCGAGATGGCGCCGTACGGCGTGACGGTCAACGTCCTCATGCCGGCGGCGCTGACCCGCCTGTCGGGCGCCGGCTGGCGGATGACACCCACCGCGACGGCGCCGTTCGACGATACCGATCCGGCGCACGTCGCCGAGCTCGCGTGCTACCTCGCCAGCCCGGCCGCCGGCTGGATCAGCGGCCAGACGTTCCGCGTGCGCGGCGCGACGATCGAGCACGTCACCGGCTGGCAGAGCGACCGCGCCCTGCGGCGCGACGATCGCGCATGGACCGCCGCCGAGCTGGCGATCGAGATGCCGCGCCTGTTCGGCGCCGGCAGCAAGCCCGCCGCGAAACCGCCGCCCGGCTGGGAACGGAGCTGAGGAGGCGCCGAAGGTCTTCGCGTCGAACGTTCCGTCACCACCCCCAGGTCGATGATACCCGGCATCCTCCCGACAAGCGCCCGCCGGTCGCCTGGCGACTGCTGCTCGGGTTGGCGCTGATCGCGGTTGCGATCCACGCGCTGTCGGGATGGCTCTCCGCGTGGGGATGCATGACCGACGAGCTGTATTTCCTCGACGGCGCCAGCCGGCTCGATTGGGGACACGTCGACCATTCGCCGTTCTCCATCGCCGCACCGGCCGTCGTGCGCGCCGTCATGCCGATTCGCTGCTCGCGCTGCGGCTGTTGCCGGCCCTGGCGGCACCTCAGTGCTCCTCACCGGGTAGACCCCGGATCGGTGGTTCCGGGACCCGGGCGGCGCCGCGCCCGATGCTCCCCGGTTACGTGAAATCACCAGCTCATACGGACTACGCGCCCGACAGAGGCGCAGAGCCCCTGCGGTCTCTATCAATTCGGTGCATCCGATGGCGGGGGACGGATGACCACGACCTCGACGCCGTACCAGTCCTGATACTCGCGGTCGCCGGGAATCGAGTCGGCGAGCGCTCTCATCTCGGGGAGGAGCACGACATAGGAGTCGGGCGGCCGCGGCGCGTTCGCGTTCGCGTCCGTCAGGTCGATGCATTTTCGGTAGAGTTGGTTGAAGCCGTGGCCGCATCCGAGCCCACCCCCGATCATCAGCGGTGCGTCGTGCGGAATGCCCTGGAGCGCGCGGTAGTTCGCCATCGCGAAGGCCTGGTCCGGCGGAACTCTGCGCGCCATTTCGAGGTAGGTATTGGTAGCCGGAAAGACGGCCAGGGCGGCGAGCAGCGGCGCGCCCACGCCGAGGAATCGGGCGGTCAGCCCGGCGGCGACCGCGAAGGCCGGAACGGCGCAGATCAACACACACGAGTAGATGGGGGCGTTGCGCGCGAAGTTCCCCACCACGACGCCGCCGATCCACACGCCGAGGACCAGCGCCAGCGGCAGGGATCGCGCCGCCGCCAGCCCGGCGAGCGCCAGCAGGGTGACGACGAGCGGGAAGAGCGGCACGTGAAACGGGAAGAAGGCGCTGTGGTCGAAACCCGTGCCGGACAGCGCTTCGAGAGTGCCGGACAGGTGGAGCCGCACGCCGGCGGCATCGGCGTTGCTCGAAATCCAGGAGGTAGCGACCCCACGACCGAGGAGCGCCTGCGGGGCGAGCCAGAAGCCGTAGAGAAGCGGCGACAGCGTCACGAGAAAGCCCAACACGCCCGCCGCGATCACCAGCACCTGCCGGCGGGTGGCGCGCACCAGCAGCACCAGCAGCGGCGCGGCGACGATCACCGGGACCAAGCGCGACGATTGGTACCCGTACCAGCCCAAAGCGAGCAATGCGCCGATGAGTGCGCCAGCCCAGATTCGCCAGCCTGCCAACACCGCTACGGCCAAAGCGAGCGACCAGGTCGCGGTGGTCCACACGTTGCACATGTTGAGCCGTTCGAAGTGGAGCTCGAGCGGCAGGCACAGCACGGTCGCCGTCGTCAGGGCGCCCATGGCCCCCGTCAGACGGGCACCGGCTGCGACCAGGGCGACGGCCTGCAGCCCGCCGAAGAGGGCCGTGACCAGGCGCCCGGACCAGACATCGCGTCCGAACAGCGCGTCGGCGAGACCCATCAGCCAGAAATGCGCAGTGGGAAGGGTGTTGGGTCCCAACGACCACAGGGGCGAGCGGTGCGCGTACTCGGCGATGCCGCCGGCGAAGAAGCCCGCCTCGTCGCCGTGGATCACGGCTGGGATCTCCCTCCACCACAACAGGCGCGGGACGATCACGACGCAACAGGCGATGACCATCGCCACGCGCTCTCGCGACATCGGGCCGGGGCTCTTTCGCAACTGGATGGCCGCAAGGCCGAGGGGGCTTACTGTTTGTCGCCCCAGACCGTCTGCACCGGAGCCGTGCCGGCCATCTGCTCGGCGGTGTAGCCGCCGTGGTGGTGCGCGGGGCCGGGATAGCCCGACACCTTCCAGCCGGCGAAATCGCGATTGCCGCCGTACTTCGGGTCGGCCAGGAAGCCGATCACCGTGTGGGCGCGCACGGCCTCGAAGAAGACGGGGCTGGGCGGAAGCTTCGCCGGCCAGCCCTTCGCGGTGCCGCCTTCGAGTTGGGTGAGGACCGCGTCCTGCTGCGCCGGCGTGAGCTCGACGAATCGGGCGCCGAAGGCCGCCGACGACACCGTGTCGGTGGCCGCCAGCCCGCCCTCGTAGAGGGGGCGCGCCTTGCTCTCCTCGTGGGCCAGGGCCTTGTCGATGAAGTTGACGCAGCCGGCCTCGCGGGCGCCCGGCTGTTCGTCGGTGGGGATGATGCGGGCGGTCATCGCCTCCAGGGTCTGCCATTGGGCGGGCGTGAGCACCGCCGGCTCGTTCGACGCGGCCGCGGCCTGCGCCGCGCGCGGGAAGGGTATCCAGCCGGCCAGCAGAGTGGCGCTGCCGAGCACGACGCCGCGCTCGAGCAGCGCCCGCCGCGTGATGCCGCTCGCAGAGCTCACAGGGCGTTCCCCTTTGCTTCGCGGACGAAGTGGTCGGAGACCCGATAGGCGTTGGCCATGATGGTGAGCGTCGGGTTGTAGCCGCCGTTGGTCGGCATGACGCTGCTGTCCACCACCCAGAGGTTGGGCACCTCGTGGCTGCGGCACCAGCGATCGACCACCGACTTCGACGGGTCGGTGCCCATGCGGCAGGTGCCGTGGTTGTGGTCGTTGCCTTTCTGCGGCTTGCCCTCGGCGAGGCTGATTCCGGGCAGGCCGCCTATGTGGACTTCGCGCGCGCCCGCCGCCTCGACGATCTCGGCGATCTTCTTCTCGTACCAACGGAACATGGCGAGGTCGTTGGGGTGCTGGGTCTTGGTGATGCGGACGACGGGAATGCCGAAGCGGTCCTTCACCTGCGGATCGAGGTCGACCCGGTTCGACTCCATCGGCAGCTCCTCGCAGATCGCGGCCACGGTCATCGTCCGCGGGAAGGCCCGCATGCGGGCCTTCAGATCCTTTCCCCAACGCCGGCTACCGGGCTTCGTGATGCTCTCGCCCAGCACCAACGAGAAGGCGATCGGCTGGTGGGTGAACGTATTGAGTTCGGCGACGACCCCGCCGCGGATGAAGCCGCGCTTCGGATCGCTCGGATGGAGCTCGTCGATCGCGGTGTGGGTCTCGAAGCCGGTGTAGCCGCGCAGGTCCTCGTCGAAGATCCCCACGGCCGCCGGATGGTGGTGAAATTGGAGGTTGGCGCCGACCAGCCCCGATCCGTTGGCGAGGCCGTGGCGGAAGCTTCCCGAGGTGGAGTTCAGCAGCAGCTGCGGGGTGCCGAAGGTCCCCGCCGACAGCACCACCTGGCGGGCGCGCACCTCGTGCACCGCGCCGGCGCGGTCGAAGTAGCGGGCGCCCGTGACGCGGCCGTTCTTCACCGGCAGCTCGAAGACCCGCGCATCGCTGCGCAGGTCGAGTCGACCGCTGGCGCGCGCGCGCGGGATCGAGACCGAGTAGGTCGTCGCCTTGGCGTTGATCGGGCAGCCGTAGCTGCGACACGCCCCGCCGTGCATGCAGGTCGGCCGTCCGCCGTAGGGCTGGGAGTTGATCGCCATGGGCACGGGGAACGGCCGATACCCCAGCTTCCGCGCCCCATCGGCGAAGCGCACCGTCGCTTTCCGCGCCGGATGGACGGGCATCGGGAAGCCCTTCTTGCGCGGTGCGGCGAGCGGATTGGCGCCGGCGTCGCCGGCGATGCCGAAGTCCCACTCGGCGCGCTCGTAGAACGGCTCCATCTCGGCGTAGTCGACCGGCCAATCGGCGAGGCTCGCTCCGGCGACCGGCCCCTCGGTCGACAGCACCTTGAACTCGTCCGGCCGGAAGCGCCACGCCCAACCGGACCAGTGGGTCATGGTGCCGCCGACGCAGTACGCGATGTGGCTGAAGGCGCCGGTCTCAGTCGGTTGCCCGGCGGCCGGCCGGTAGGTCTCCAGTTGATCGGGGGAGAAGACCTGATCGCGGATGACGTTGCGCAGCTCGTCGTCGTCGAACTCCGCCAGCGAGAGATCGCCGCCGCGCTCGAGCGCCACCACTTTGAAGCCCGCGGCCGTCAGCTGGTCGATCATGATGCCGCCCCCGGCACCCGTACCGATCACGCAGACGTCGTACTCCTGCTCCACGGCTCCGGCTCTACCGCGGCGCGCACCCCGATCTCAAGGATCCGGCGACCGTCAAGTGAGGATCACGACTTTCCGCACCGTCTGACTCGATGTGTTCCGATTGTATGCTGGCGTCACGCCACCGCGTCGCGCAGCTCGCCGACGGCGCGGGCGATGGCTCCACGCCTCGACCCCCGACGGACAACCGCCAAGGACGCCAAGATCACGCCAAGGATTTCGTTGGCGCCGCGGAGATGCCTTGGCGTGATCTTGGCGTCCTTGGCGGTTTCCGGTCAGGGCACGCGGTGCGGAGCTACTGGCGCGTCGAGGCATTCTGACGAGGGTCAGCCGCGCCGGCTTTGCCGACGCCAGTCTCTCCCCTTGCCCGCTCCCGTGCCACTGCGCGACAACTCCCGCATGCCCCTTTCCGCAACCGGCAACCCGCTGCACACCCGCTCGCTGTCGGTGACGCTCGCCGAGGCCGCCGCGCCGGAGGTGAGCTTCGCCGCCTACGTGCTCGACCTGCGGAAGCGCGGCTTCGCACCGGTCGGTGGCGACCTGCAGGGCACTGGCATCATCCATCACATGCGCCTCAATGGCCGGATGGACCGCGGCGCGGCGCGCGTCACCGCCATCGACGCCGAGATGCCGAGCGTCGCGTTCGAGGCGTCGCCGGCGACCGGCGGCGAGAGCTGCCGCGACCAGATCGGCCGGGTCGCGCAGCTCGCCGGACAGGCGATCGATCAGGGCTGGTCGCCCGCCCTCGGCGCGGCGATCGGCGGCGTGCGCGGCTGCTCCCACATCCTGACGCTCGCCCACCTCCTCGGCCCGACGGCACGCTGGGCCTTCGCCGAGGATGCCCGGCGACACGCCGGCGCGACCCGACGGCCGCAGGAACGCATCTTCCGCCGCGACATCACCCTCGACGGCTACGAGCCGACGATGGGCGAGCTGGTGTTCACGCTGCAGCTCAACGACCTCCACTTCGCGCCGGCGCCGGCCCTGGCCGCGTCGATGGACCGCTTCGGCGCGCAGCGCGAGATCGTCGCCCGCGCCACGCTGACCATGCAGACGCTCGAGCTCACCAGCCTCGAGCTGCGCGAACGCGTGCGCACCTTGAGCGACCTGCGCAGCGCCGAGTGGATCGACCGAACCGCCGACGCCGCCGCGCTCGTCGGCGCCTCGCTGCGCGCCGGCATCACCGCCCGCATTCTCGCCCTGTTTCCCGCCGCCGACCGCGACGCTCCGCTGCGCGACGCCCTCCTGCAACTCGCCCCCGGCCTGATCCAATGCTTCGCCGCCCTCGACATCTGGTCGCTGTTCGCGGACGAAGCGGCGGCGCGGACGACGGGTGGGCAGCCGGATTCGTGCTGGATGTGGAGGGTGGGTGGCGGATTGCAGCGGAAATGATCGGTGCTGACGTGCCGACGGGAGGGTTCCCGTCGGTTCGGTCGACCGCCACGCTACGTCAGCGGTAGCGGCGACCGCGTGCTAGCCAGAGGAGCGGAGGGTCGACGATGCGGCGCTCGATGATGGGGTTCGCGATCCTGTTGCTGGCCGTGGCGACGGCGGCGTCGGCAGTGTCGCCGGTGCCATGCGACACCAACGCCGGCGCCTGCTGGACGCCGGCGCCGCAGACCCGCTGGCAGTACCAGCTCGAGGGCAAGCGCAACCGCTACGTCGCCACCGGCGGCATCAACGTCGACATCTGCTACAAGCCGTTCACCGGCGGCGCCTGTGTCGCTCCCGACGTCTTCGACATCGACCTCTACGTCGACTCCAACCTCACCGGCGACGGCGTCTTCGTCGTCAACGCCGCCGCGGTGGACGCCATCCACGCCCGCGGCAAGCGCGCCATCTGTTATCTGTCGGCGGGCGACGTCGAGGCCTTCCGTCCCGGCTACCAGGCGTTCGTCGACTTCGACGCCCAGTGCGGCCATTGCCTGATCGGCGAGCCGTTCAGCCGCACCTTCCCGGACGAGTTCTGGGCCAACATCAACAACGACCAGGGGCAGCAGGACTTCATGCTGCAGATGGTCGGGCAGCGCGTCGCCGCGTGTCGGGCCGCCGGCTTCGACGGCGTCGAGCTCGACGTCGTCGACGCCTACGCGCAGGGCAGCGCCGTCACCGGCTGGAACATCAGCGCCGCCACTCAGCTCGAGTACAATCAGCGCCTCGCCAACCTCGTGCACGGCTACGGCCTGACCGTCGCGCTGAAGAACGACCTCGGCCAGCTCGCCGAGCTGCTGCCGTACTTCGACTACGCGATCAACGAGCAGTGCTTTCAATACGACGAGTGCTTCAACAATCCAGCGCCGGGCTACGCGGCGTGGGTCGACGCCGGCAAGGCGGTCTTCCAGGTCGAGTACCGGCGCTCGCCGCGCCGCTTCTGCGCTGCCGCCAACGCCGCCGGCTTCAACGCCATCCGCAAGAGCGGCAGCTTCCGGCTCTACGACAAGCCCTGGAAGCCCTGCCGCTGAGCGTCGCGACGGCGCGAATGCCGCGAGCGGCGCGGTGGCGCCGTCGCGGGCCGGCGGGCATCACTACTCTCGGCAGCGCAGCGACTGACCCCTGCTGTCGAAACCGCAATCGGTGACGGCGAAGGCGCGGCGACCGCAGAGGCCGGCGGCCGCGTCGGTGTCGTCGCCGAGCACGACGGCGACGTCGAGCGCGACGTCGACCGGGACCAGCGGGTACGTGCCGCCGCCGGCCTGCAGCGTGATCTTCACCAAGCCGGCGCCGCGATCGGACAGGGTCACGCGCGTCACCCCGTCAGGGGCGGTGGCGCGCTTGTCGGCGAACGTCCACGTCCGGCCGCTGCCCGACGACCGCCAGCCGGCGGAGCCGCGGCCGGCGAAGACGCCCGCCGGTATCGCCGCGTCGAGCACGACGTTGCCGCTCGGCTGCCCGCGTACCAGCAGGCGCGCGCCGTTGGTGTCGGGATGCAGGTCGGCGAAGCTCTTGCCCGCCGGCAGCGCCGCGGTCGCCTTCAGGGTCAGGCGGTCGTTCCCCGGCGTCGGGTCGCTGCCGACCTTGCGCAATGTGAGAACGGTGGGCGCGGTGGCCAGCGCTTGGCCGCAGATGGTGACGGGCGGTGCATCGGCACTCGGATCGGCGCTCAGCAGGAACTGCCCGGTGCTGCGGCCGACGAAGACCGGGCCGTGCGGGAACGGGCTCTGCCAGGTGAGGCCGCCGTCGACGCTGAACGAGGACCAGGCTTCGTTGGTCACGTCGTCGAACTCGATGCGCATGCCGATGCGGCCGCTGATGTCGGTCGCGGCGATCGGCATGTAGTCGAGCAGGGTGTTCTGGTAGAGGCCGTGCGCCTGGTCGATCTCGGTGCGGTGCTGTTCGAACGACAGCCCGCCGTTGAGGCCGCCGAAGCCGACGCCGAAGATCTCCGAGTAGATGCCGCCGGATCCGCCGCCGAAGGTGAAGAGGGAGAAATGATAGTGGTAGCCCTCCGGCGGCAGGATGGGTTCCCAGTAGGCGGTCGCCGAGAAGCTGCCGCCGCCGTCGTGGACCCAGCTGTTTGACTGGGCCGCGGCGATGCTGACGATGGTGATGGTGCCGAGCGGCGTCGGGTAGGAGGTGCCCGGACTGGTCAGGAACAGCGTGCCGTCGTGCTCGGACGCCGAGCCGTAGGCCTGGTACCAGTTCGGCGCGAGGCTGCCGGCGGTGAACTCGTCGACAAAGTCGGCCACGCCGTCGAGCGGGCCGAGCGCGTTGCCGTCCACTTCAAAACGCGCGACCTCGTAGGAGAACTCGATCGGCCCCGCCGCGGCCGCCGGGCCGCAGGCAATGGCGATGGCCAGCACCGCTCCAATTGCTCCTCGACAGCGTGCATCGAGCCGCATCACGGCACCCCCCGGACCAGTCGAAATGCTACGTAGCGCATAGCCCGGCGCACGCGCCGCTGGCAAGGATTCAGTGCCCCCTTGTGGCCCCTGTGTTCTCTGCGGTGAAAAGGGCTAAGGGGCGGCCATGCATACCCGCGTCACCAAGCTACTCGGCATCGACTTTCCCATCTTCGCCTTCACCCACTGCCGCGACGTGGTGGCGGCGGTGTCGAACGCCGGCGGGCTCGGCGTGCTCGGCGCCGTGGCGCACACGCCCGAGCAACTCGACGTCGATCTCAAATGGATCGCCGAGCAGACCAAGGGCCGGCCCTTCGGGGTCGATCTGCTGATCCCGAGCAAGTACGTCGGCGCCGAGACCGGCGGGCTCGACCGCGGCAGCCTGCGCGCCATGGTGCCGGACGAGCACCGCGAGTGGATCGAGGAGGTGCTGCGCCGTTACGACGTGCCGCCGCTGCCGCCGGCCGAAGGCGACAGCGATCGCGAGCAGCGCGGCATGGCGGGATTGCGGATCGACGCCAAGAGCATGGGGCCGCTGATCGAGGTGTCGTTCGCGCACAAGGTGGCGCTGCTCGCCTCGGCGCTCGGCACGCCGCCCGAGTGGCTGATCGAGCGCGCGCACGCGGAGAACATCCCGGTGGCCGCGCTCGCCGGCCGCATCGACCACGCGGTGGCGCACAAGGAGGCCGGCGTCGACCTGATCATCGCCCAGGGCACCGAGGGCGGCGGGCACACCGGCGAGATCGCGACCATGGTGCTGGTGCCGCAGGTGGTCGATGCCGTCGCGCCGACCCCGGTGCTGGCCGCCGGCGGCATCGCCAGCGGCCGCCAGATGGCCGCCGCCCTCGCGCTCGGCGCCGAGGGCGTCTGGTGCGGCTCGGTGTGGCTGACCACGCACGAGGCCGAGACCTCGCCGACCATCCGCGAGAAGTTCCTCGCCGCCTCGTCGTCCGACACCCGCCGCTCGCGCTCATTGACCGGCAAGCCGGCGCGCATGCTGCGCAGCGCCTGGACCGACGCCTGGGACCAGCCCGACGCGCCCCAACCGCTGCCGATGCCGCTGCAGAGCATGCTGGTCGCCGACTCACAGCGCCGCATCCACCGTATCGCCCACAAGGCCGACTCGGCGGCGCGCCCGCTGGTGACCTACTTCGTCGGTCAGGTCGTCGGCCAGATGAACATCGCCATGTCGGCCCGCGACGTCGTGCGCGAGATGGTCGAGGAGTGCCTCGACACCATGGAGCGGATGAACGGTGTCTTCGGCGAGGAGTGATCGTGGCGGGCCGGCGCCGGGAAACGCGGCGTGGGTCGATGCGGCAAGGTTGCAGGCTGAGCCGCAGCGGTGGCCGCGCCGCTGCTCCGCCCTCGCCACTGCACTGAGCGCCGATCTGACGTGACGGCTACCAAGGCCATCGACTCCGTAGCGGTCCTGCCGACTGCCCCGCTCCCGTGGTGAACAAATGCGACGGGTCGGAATCGGTGTGGTCAGTTGGCGTATACTCGTGCCGCCTGCGCGGCTCTTTCTGAACGGTCACACCATTCGCGCTAGTCAAATTGGTGTCTACGGTGTCCGACCCGATGGCACAGCCGGTTCAGCGTCGATCAGCGTCGTCGGGCCGGGAACGATCACGGCCCCACGCGAGGTGGTCCGAGGATACACGGTGAAGCTCACCGACGGCGTGGTACGGCACGACAACCTATATGGCGTTCGGCGATGCGCACCGCGACGGCCACGCTGCGCGACGCTCTCCTGCAACTCGCACCCGCCTGATCCAATGCGTTGCCGTCCTCGGCATTTGGTCGCTGTTCGCCGACGAAGCCGCGGCACGGACCACGGGCGGGCAGCCGGATTCGTGTTGGATGCGGAGGGCCGGCCGCGCGATTCAGCGGGGAATGATCGACGCCGACGTGCTGACGGTGGCGGCGGAGATCGCAACTCGGTGCGGTAGTTCTCCTCGAGCATCGCGTCGATACTCTGCGCCATCTGCTCGTCGCCGCCGAGCTGTGCGCCAGCAGCCGCTGGCAGGGGGAACTCCGGAGCCTCGGCCGCCGCCGATGGGTTCGCCGCGGCTCGGGTCACGGACCTCGTTGCCGTGCCGTCTTTACGAGGTCCACCATCGCCTCCCCCGGGCCGCGGCTACGAACGCTGCGGTGAAATGCTTCTTTGAGGAGGCGCACGGGATTTCCGCGGCGGGCGGAATCGTGTTGCGATGGCGGCCCCCGTCGTTGGCTTCCGCGTAACGCAGTCCGGGTACCGGGCTGGAGATCGTTCCCGTTCGGCGTCGCATGGCGATCGACGCGGGAGGGCGGCCGTTCTCGCGCCGCCGGCCGTCACCGGCCGTGGCCGGCACACGTGCGTACGCCGCCACCCCGAGCACGGCGTTCCTTCAGCGCGTGGACCGCGAGCACCTCGAGACCTTTCTCGCCGAGGCCCGGCGGCGCGGCGGCGGCGAGGGGCTGCCGCGCCGTCGAACGGGAGCTGCGCGCCTTCCTCGGCTGCGGCGCCATGCGAGCGGCTTCGCCCGCTTCCGCTGCCGCGGCCGCGCGCGCGAGATCCTCGTCGCCTTCTCCTGCAAGGGAAGGGGATTTTGTCCGTCCTGCTGCGGCCGGCGCATCGCGTGCTCGCCGCCCACCTCGTCGACGGAGTCCTCGGCGATCTCCCCGTGCGCCAGCGGGTGCTGACGCTCCCGCACCGCCTGCGCTACGCGCTCGCCTACGATCCGCGCCTGTGCCGCGCCGTGCTCGCGGTGTTCGTGCGCGCGCTGCTCGACTTCGAGCGGCGCCGGGCGCCGGCGCGGACTGTCGTTGGGCGCGGCGGCGCCGTGACGGCGATCCGGCGCTGCGGCTCGGCGCTCAACACCAACATCGATTTCCACATCCTAGAGCACGACGGTGCTCAACACGCTGCCATCGGGAAAATGCGGCTCGCGCGTCTTCTGCGAATTCCAGGGCTTTGCGATCCAGTCGCCCGAGTACGTGCCGTATTGCCCGGCGTCGGGCATGAGCGGCACCGACTCGTCGCCCGGCTGAACAGTGACCGCGAGGGGACCAGGCTCGAGTGCGCCGCACCGAATGTTGAGCACACGTACGTGCACCGTCGATCCGTTGGCGACGGATGAAATGACTGTCCCGCGCGGCTCCAGGCGCGCAGTCACCACGCGGTCGGAGCACAGAACCGAGTTCTTCGCATCGAGCACTCCGGTGGTGACCGTCTGCGAACCGTCCTGGACTGCGCCGCTCAGCACCAGGTTGCGGATCTCCCACCACGGTCGCTGATTCACTTGCGCGGCCAGCATGGCGACGACGCCGCTGACGTGGGGCGTCGCCATCGAGGCTCCGCCCAGCTTGCCGTAGTTGTTCGGCGCGGCAAGCGTGCTGCAGACGCCGGATCCCGGCGCGAGCAGGTCAACGGTCTGCCGTCCGACGTTGGAGTCGCCTTTTGCGTTGCGGCTTGCCGTGGACGCTCCGACGGCAATGATGTTCGGCGTATCCGCATAGCAGGCCGGGTAGAACGCGGTGGACAGTCCAGCCGATGTATCCGCGGCGCCATTGCCGGCCGCGGCGACGACCAGCACGTTCTCGATCCCGAGGTTGACGATCACGTTGCGGACCTCGTCCGAGTAGGAGCCCCGGCCGCCGCCCCAACTCGCGTTGACCGCTAGAATCGGCACCCCTTGTTTTCGTAGCGACCAGACATAGTCGAGACAGGTGTAGGCGCCGACGGTGCAACCGTTGCCCTGCGCGTCGAGCATTTTGCAGCCGATCAGTTTCACACCCGGCGCGACGCCGTCGATGCCCTTCCCGTTGTGGGCAGCGCCGATGATCCCGGCCACATGCGTGCCATGCCGCTCGGTCATGTCGTCCATTGGATCGTTGGCCCCAGTGAATATGTTGCGCCCGAAGCAATGGTCGTCGGTCGCCGCGTTGCCGTCGCAATCGTCGAGCTGATACATCGCGCCCTTGAGATCCTCGTGGTTGTAGTCCACCCCCGTGTCGAGCACCGCGACAACCGCCGACGAGGCGTCTGGCACGATCTGCCACGCCTCCGCTGCGTCGATGCCGCCTTGTGCTGACCCGCCCAAGGACCACTGATCGCTACATGCGCCGCTCGCGGCCGGTTGTGTCATACGCAGCGGCCGGTTGGGCTCGCCGGGAATCAGAACGTCCTTGACCCGCGCGCGTTCAAAGATGCTCGAGACCATCGCCGATGGCACGCCCGGAGGTACGTCGATCACTACAAGGGTAGGATCGTTTTCAAAGCGCCGGACGATCACGCCCTCGCTCTTCAGCTTTACAAGTACCTCGTCGAACCGCGCCCTGCTGGCGTCGGGATGACGCTTGTCCACCTTCTCACGGGCGAACGTCGCCGTGGTGCTACAGATCGTCGTCGACTGGCCAGAGGCCCGCGCGCCTCCGAGGACTGTGACGAGCATCAGGAAGAACGGGGCTGCGGTGCGCATGGGCGTCCTCTCGGGTCGGAGTATCGATGTCTGCCGAATCAGTATGGAACTGCACTGGGAGCGCGCAAACACGTGCGCCCGCACGCGCCTGGACTCGCCTAAGCCTCGGTATCGTCGCGCGCCAGGACGCGGGCACCGAAGTAGGCCTTGGCCGCGACGGCCTTCCTGTCCGCACAGCTCAGCTTGACGTGGCTGATGAAGCGCTCCAGCAACGCCGCACCGTGCGGCGCGTGCTTGGCGGCCGCAGTGCGTGCGGGCCACGCCAGCAACGCGCTCGCCTTGGCCGCGCTGCACAGATGCGCCGCGACCAGGCGTCGCATCAGCGCACGCCACGCTGCGCCGGTCGCCGGTTGGATCGTCACTCCCATACTGCCATCACCAGGCCACACGTCGAAGTCGATCTGTACCAGCTGCGCGGCGGCGAGCGGGTCGTGGTGCCGCGCAAGGGCTGCCGCGCGCGCGGCTTGGCCGCCATCGAATCCGTCCCCGAGGCTGGTGAAGTAAAGACGCATCGCGTCGATCGGCAGCGCGACGGAGAGACGCAATGGACGCTCCGGCCGAGCGAGCATGACGCCGATATGGAGGGCGACCCCACTCGCCGGCAGCGCCTCGATTGCGCGGCGCAGCCGGTCCGCGCAGCCGCCCGGAAACCGGCCGGAGCGCAGCAGGCGTGCGGCGGTGTGTGCCGTTTCCAACGGGACGGAAGCGGGGTGTTCGCCCCGCGCGTCGAGTGGAGTGTCGAGTGCCACGAAAACGCATGGCGGTGCCGTCCGGAGCTGTCGAGCATCGAACTCCAGAAAGACAAACGGCGACCAGCGCGCCAGGCGGCCATCCGCCACAGCCCACTCTTGCGCGAAACGGCGCAGACCGCGCCAGCCCGCACTTCGGTGAGTCGCTGCGTTCGTCCACGTCGCCAACTGGTCGGCGGTGCCGTGTTCGACGCTCACTCCGAGGTCGACGGCTGTCCGCCGTGACGCCAGGCGAATCTCGAAGCCGAAAGACGTGTAGCGCGGTGGAAGATCAGCGGCCAGGGCCATCAGCCGCCGGGCCGCTGCGGAATCGACCAGCGCGCGGCGGCAGCCCGAGAGGCCCGCCTCGCCTCGTCAGTTCGGCACTACGACCTGGCACTTGGCCGGAATGCTGAGCGCACAACCCGTCGGGCCGACCTCGAGCGCCAAGTCGTACGTGCCTGCGGCGAGATTTCCATAGTCTGCCGTGAGGAGCGAAGACCGGTAGGTGCCGGCCATCACCGACGTAGCCGCAGGGATCTGGGTACCACCCTGGCTCAGCTTGGGGTTGGTCGCGCCGCGTGGGAACGAGCGGCCAAACACCTTGATCAACACGGAGCGGCTGGACCCGCCTTGAGGATAACGACGCGCACCTTGCCGATCATCGGGTTCGCCGACGGGTAGCTGGCGAGAATGCTCTGGTCGCAATTAGAATCGTCGGGCGAGCCGATAAAGGGGTCCTCGATCGGGAAGTCGGACGCGGCACCGGAATCAGCTCATCATACCCTGCGCTGTTGAACGCACTCAGGTAAGCCGTGGTTTCGTTGACGAGGAAGGTGTGTATGGGTTCTGGTCCATCGAAGAACAGCGCCGCCTTGGCGGGATTGTTGTTATCCAATCCATAATCGACCAGGATCGGGTTCGGATTGTCCTTGAACTGCTGGCGCAGGGTTTTGTTTGCAGGCAGGACCAGATCGGCAACCAGTTTGAACAGGGTCGGCGTCTGCAGCGGACCGGAGCTGGGAGCCGCACATCCTCCGATCGGCTGCAGCCGCAGCGGCCCCCCGACTGGTGTCGCTGCCAAGGCACGAGATGCGCCGAGCGTTGCCGCGCCCGCAACCAGCATCGCCAGCACGTCGCGCCGCTCGACTTCAACAATTCCGCTCGCGCTTCGAATCCGCTTCGTCGTCATCGGCATGGTCGCGCTGCTACCATGGGGCTAAAGCCCGTTGCAAGTGAAACCCAAGATCTGGAGCGCTATGTACGGGAATTCCCCTATGCGCCTCCGAACATCGTGGGTGGGACGACGCTGGAGTCGCTACTCGCAGGCCGGGTCGGCTCGTCGAGCACGTAGAGCGTCGCGCCGCGCGATTCCTCGCCGAGCTCGTAGGCGAGCTTGATGCGCTGTGCCTCGCCGTAGCATCGCGTTCCGCGCGCGCGACAATCTCGGGCGTTGGCCCTGCTGCTCGGCGCCGCCAACCGCGATCCCTCGCGCTTCGCCGATCCGGATCGTCTCGATATCGGCCGCGGGACAACCATCACGTGTCGTTTGGCCACGGGGCGCACTTTGTCCGGGCGCCGCGCTGGCGCGCCTCGAAGGCCAAATTGCCGCCGCCACGCTGCTGCGCTGCTTTCCTGACCTCGACGGTGACCGCGAGCCGCGCCAATGGAAGCGCTCGATGGTACTGCGCGGACCGACGTAACTCTGCTGGGCTGGCGGACAGCGAGCTGAAGGTTCAACGGCAGATCGCTCGAGCTGCGCTGCTCACCCCAGCAGGCGTACGTCGTCCATGAAGCGCGCCACTAGTTACGGCCCGAGAGTGAGGCGGTGCTCGCCCCTGGGGCTCACTACTGCGGGTCCCGCCCTGGAGGCCTCGGTTCTGCAGCGCTGGAGCGCGGCGTACAAACGGGACAGCTCGAACCACTCTAGGTCCGCACTCTCCCGCCGTCCACAAACACCACTTCCCCCGTCGTGTAGCTCGACGCGTCCGACGCCAGGAACAGCGCCGCGCAGGCGAGCTCGTCGGGGTCGCCGACGCGATTGAGGGCGGTGAGGGGGAGGAGCTTCGCCCAGCTCGCGACCTTGAGCGCGCCGCCCTCCTGGATGGTGCCGGGGCAGATGGCGTTGACGCGCACCGCCGGAGCGCATTCGCGCGCGAGGTAGCGGGTCATCGTCCACAACGCCGACTTCATCGCGCCGTAGGCGAGCATCGGCGGCACGACGGCGAACGCCGCCGTGCTGAGCACGTTGATGATGCTGCCGCGGCCGCGCGCCTGCATGCCGGGCACGACCGCGCGGCAGAGCTCGAACGGCGCGGCGACGTTGACCTCGATCGCGTCGCGCCACTGCTCGGCACTCGTGGCGAGCCCGCTGTCGGGCCGCCCGCCGCTCGTCGCATTGTTCACCAGCACGTCGATCTCGAGGCGCGCTGACGCAATGGCGTCGATCAGCCGCGCGCGCTCCGCCGGCTGCGACAGGTCGGCGGCCACCGCGAGCACCGGCGCGCCGTAGCGTTCGCGCAGCTCGAACGCGCACGCCTCCAGCGGCCCAGCCGTGCGCGCGTTGATCACCAACCCGGCGCCGGCCTCGGCAAAGGCCCGGCTGATCGCCGCGCCGATGTTGCGGCTGGCGCCGGTGATCAGCGCCGTCCGTCCGTCGAGCCGGAAGCGCTCCAGGTATCGGTGTTCCGCCATGCGTATGTGCGCCTTGCGGCCTCCGTGGTGAAGCGCGCTATACCGTGCCTCGACCACCAGCGGCAAAGGAGCGAACGTGACCGACCACGGCGTCAGGGACAAGGTCATCATCGTCACCGGAGCCGGCCAGGGCATCGGCCGGGGCATCGCCCACCACCTCGGCCGCAACGGTGCCAAGATCGTCGTGGCGGAGTGGAAGAAGCACAAGATGCAGAAGACCGTGGACGAGCTCGACGCGCTCGGCGTCGATGCGCTCGGCGTCGTCTGCGACGTCGCGCAGCAGGAGTCGATCGACGCCATGGTGGCGGAGACCGTCGGCAGCTACGGACGCGTCGACGCGCTGGTGAACAATGCCCAGACGTTCCGCGCCCAGGCACCGGTCGAGCGCATCACCAGGGAGGATGCCGACGTCTTCCTCACCTCCGGCCCGTTGGGCACGCTGTGGGCGATGCAGGCGGTCTTCCCGCACATGCGCGACCAGGGCTGGGGCCGCATCGTCAACGTCGGCTCGGCCGCCGGCTTCGTCGGCCTGCACGGCTACGGCGCCTACGCGATGTCGAAGGAGGCGATCCGCGCCGTCACCCGCACCGCCGCGCGCGAATGGGGCCAGTACGGCATCGTCGTCAACTGCTTCTGCCCCGGCGCCGCCTCCGACCGCGGCAAGGAAGGCGTCGAACGCGCCGCCGCCCAGGGCCGCTCCCTCGTCTTCGACCGCTGCATCGACCGCCTCGGCGATCCCGAGGACGATATCGCGCCCGTCGTGCTCTTCCTGTGCTCGGACGCGTGTCGGTATCTGACCGGGCAGACGTTGATGATCGATGGGGGCGCGTTCCTGTGGGCGTGACTGCCAGGTGCCCGGACGTCGGCCGCCGCCATCGTAAGGTAGCGTCGGAGCCGTCGCTGTTCGCCGAACGGCGACGGGTGTCGGCCGCGGCAGAGCCGATCCCGTCGGCGAAGCGGCGTTCCTGGCGAGGAACGCCGTTGATCCAATCTCCGTCACGCGATGTCGCGATGCGCGGCGCACTAGACGCTGACGAGATGCACATGATACGTCGCCCGCCGCAGTGAGTGTCGTCGGCGTCATTGCGACGCGAGATAGTCGACAAGGGGGGGGCCGTGAAGAGACAGCATACAGCGCTAGCCTTGCTTGGTGGGTTACTCATCGCCGGCCGTGCACACGCCATTTTCATTCCCGCTCTCGAGTTGCCACCGCGGGGGGAACGCAGCGCCGAGCAGAATGAACCCTACTGGCGCACGGTCAAGCGACGCATGATCGAGCAGTTCCGCCAACCCGTGTTGGGGTTGGCGGCGAGCTTCGACTATCGCCACTCGGAGGAGGATTTCAGCAACTTAGTTCCCAACGCTGATCCCAACCTGAGAGCCTCCTTCGCGAGCCAGTCGTCGCTGGACAGCTATACGTTGCGACCGGAAATCGTGCCCTTCAGTTGGCTGAGCGTGTACGGGATCGGCGCCCGCTACGACGGAAACAACACGCTGACGTCCGGTCCACTCATCGGGAGAAAAGCGAGCCTCGACGGCTGGGGGGCGGGCGTGGGCACCACGTTGGCGCTCGGTCTGCCGCGCTGGCTTCCCGAGAGCGTACCGGGGGTGGCGGTGGACCCGCTGTTCATCCTCCCCGACTTCAACTGGACTCGTAACGACTTCGACGGGATCGCAAACGACGTCGATGTGATCAACGTCACGACCCGCATCGGGTTTGGCGCCCGGGACAGGATCTTCAACGGCGGCATCTACGGCGGGCCGACGTATCAGTCGGTGACCCGCGACCTCTTGTTCTCGGGATTCGGTCCGAGCCCGGTGCTGGTGCAATCCTCGTTGAAGGACTCGTGGAGCGGCGTGATCGGGGCGTTCTTCGGCATACGACTGTCGAGCGACCCGAAGCTCGAGCAGCGGCCCACCCTCCTGGCAACCGTCGAGGGCGGAGTGGGCAATCGACAGGGCGTGCTCATTACCCTCCGATACGAGTACGACTTCCTCCAGTCTCCGCCCGACCAGTCGTCGTAGCGCAGGCAGACGACATCGCCTGCCGCGCGCCACGGTGGTCTTCATCCACGCGGGCCGGCAGGGCGATGTCCCGCTCGCAGACGGAAGAGCGAGTGTGCAGATGGATGCGGCTCTCGCCGCGAAGTCCGCGTCCTCCCTAGAGCGATCCCAGTGATCCGCGGCTGAGCGGAGGTTGGGGACCGCTTCTCTTGAGCCCATCCCCGCCGCCGCGCTAGCACCAGACGAATGGACATCCGCTTCACCCCCGAGGAAGAACGCTTCCGCGCCGCGGCGCGCGCCTGGCTCGAGGCCAATCGCTCCGATCACGAGCCGCCCGAGCACGACCTGGAGGCGCGCAAGACCTTCGACATGGCGTGGCAGCGCCGTCTCTTCGACGCCGGGTACGCCGGCATCTCGTGGCCGAAGGAGTTCGGCGGCCGCGGCGCGTCGCTGATGGAGCAGCTGATCTGGTACGAGGAGTTCGCCCGCTCCGGCGCGCACGATCCGACGACGCTGTTCGTCGGCCTCAATCACGGCGGGCCGACGCTGATCGCCTGCGGCAGCGAGGAGCAGAAGGCCTTCCACCTGCCGCGCATCCTGCGCGGCGAGGTGATCTGGTGCCAGGGATTCTCCGAGCCCGGCGCCGGCTCCGACCTGGCGGCGCTGTCGACGAAGGCGGTGATCGACGGCGACGATCTCGTCGTCAGCGGCCAGAAGATCTGGACCAGCTTCGCGCAGATCGCGCAGTTCCAGGAGCTGCTGGTGCGCACCGATCCGGCGGCGCCGAAGCACAAGGGCATCACCTGGGTGATCTGCCCGATGGACGCGCCCGGCATCACCATCCGCCCGATCAAGACGATCGCCGGCGGCAGCGACTTCTGCGAGGTGTTCTACGACGAGGTGCGCATCCCGCGCCGCAACATCGTCGGCAAGATGAACGAGGGCTGGCAGACGGCGATGGCGACGCTGAGCTTCGAGCGCGGCACCGCCTTCCTCGCCGAGCAGGTGAAGCTGACCCGGCTGGTCGATCAGCTCATCGACATCGCGCGCACCGCGCCGCTGCCCGACGGCCGCAGCGCGCTCGCCGACGACGAAGTGGCGCGTCGCCTGGCGCTGCTGCGCGCCGAGGTCGAGGCGCTGCGCTCGATGACCTACCGCAGCGTCAGCCGCACCGCGCGCACCGGCATGCCGAGCGTCGAGGCGTCGCTCATCCGCCTCTTCTTCTCCGAGCTGCAGCAGCGCGTCTTCGCGCTGGCGATGGAGGTGCTGGGCGCCGACATCCTCGCCTGGGACGCCGAGGGCAGCCCGGCCCGCGTCACGCCGCGCCAGTCCACCGCGCCGAGCTGGGTGAGCCACTACCTGATCGCCTTCTCCTCGACGATCGCCGCCGGCTCGAAGGACATCCAGCGCAACATCATCGGCGAGCGCATCCTCGGCCTGCCGCGGTAACCACAGAGCGCACAGAGGATCATCGAGACACCCATGGATCTGATGCCGACAGCTGAACAGGACGCGATTCGCGATTCGGTGCGCGCGTTTCTCGATACGGAATTGCCGATGTCGCGCGTGCGCGCCCTGTGCGGCGCGGCGGGCGATGCCTACGCGCCGCTGTGGCGCGCGGCGGCGGAGCTGGGGTTCTTCGCCGAGTATGCGTTGACCGAGCAGATGGTGATCTTCGAGGAGCTCGGCCGCTCGCTGGCGCCGGGGCCATGGTTGGGCAGCGTCCTGGCGGCGCAGGCCCTCGGCGCCGCGGGGCACGCCTCGGCGTCGGCGGTGAGCGCGCGGCGAGACGCGCGTCGCGCTCTGTCTCGATCCGTGGGGCGGTTCGTTGTCGCGGCGCGGCGAGCGTCTGTCGGGGACCCGCCGCGCGGTGCTCGGCGCCGGGCTCGCCGACGCCTACCTGGTCGTGGACGACGCCGGCGTGCTGTTCGTTCCCCGCGAGACCGGCGTGACGGTCGCGGCGGCGGCGAGCCTCGACGCCACCAACCCGGTCGGCACCGTGACCTTCGCCGACGCGGCCGCGACGCCCCTGTCCGCCGATCCCGCGAGCCTGCGCCGCGCCGCGATCGTGCTCGCCTGCGCCGAAGCCGTCGGCGGTATCGCCCGCACGGTGGAGATGTCGGTCGAGTACGCCAAGGTGCGCAAGCAGTTCGACAAGCCGATCGGCTCGTTCCAGGCGGTGAAGCATCGCTGCGCCGACATGGCGGTGCGCGCCGAGGTGGGGCGCAGCGCGACGACCTATGCCGCGGTGTCGGTCCGCGACGGCGCCGCCGATGCCGATTTCCAGGTCGCGGTCGCCAAGGTGCTGTGCGCCAACGGCTACCTGCAGAACGCCGCGGACAACGTCCAGAACCACGGCGGCATGGGGTTCACCTGGGAGTGCGACGCGCATCTGTTCGTGAAGCGCTCGCGCGCCTTCGACGCGACGATCGGCCCGCGCCGGGCGCAGGTGGATGCCCTGGTCGCCCAGTTCCGCGCCGCCTGAGGCGATGGCCGCCCTCCGCTCGCCATCGGACGCGCCGGCGTGGCGCTTCTGGTGCGAGCAGGTGGCGGCGACGGCGATTCTCATCCAGCCGTTCGCCGCGCTCGCCGCGCTGCTGCTCTTCATCGCGCCGCCGGATCCGGCGGCATTCGCCGTCGCCGATCCCGTCGTCCGCACGATCGGCCTCACCGTCGGCCTCTTCGCGATCCCCGCCGCGGCCGTGTCGGCGCTGGCGGTGTGGCTGGTCCTCGCGCCTCCGAGTCCGGCAGCGCTCATGCGCTCGATTCGACTGGCGGTGGCCGGCGCGGGAATCGCGGTCGTGGTGGCGCTGGCGCTCCGCGCCATCGCAGGCCCGCATCTGCCGGCCTTCATTCCTCCCGAGGAGAGCGCCGCGCCGGGTCTCTCGGCCGGGCTCGCCGCCGGTCTGATCGAGGAGGTACTGATCCGTCTCGCGGTCCTGCCGGCGGCGCTGGCGCTCGCGCGCCGTGTGCTCGCGCCGTCGGCCGCGCGCGTGGTCGCGGTGTTGGTCGCGGCCGCGGCATTCATGCTGTGGCATCAGGTCGGGCCGGGTGCGGCACCGTTCGTGCCCGCGTACGCCGCGACGCGCTTTCTCTTCCCCGGCGTCGTGATGAGCGCCGCCGCGCTCTGGCCGGGCCCGGCGCTGGTCTGCACCGCGCACTGCGCCGCGCATCTGTTGATCCCGCTGCTGTTCCCGTAGGCTGCGCGGCCATGGCGGGGTGGATCCATCACATCGACATCACGGTCAGCGACTTCGCCGTGTCGACGCCGTTCTACGAACGGGTCATGCCGGTCCTGGATTTCCACCGCATCGCCGACACGCCCACCGGCGAGCCCCTGTGGGCCGGCGATCGCCTCGAGGTCTGCCTGATGCGCGCGCGCCCCGTATCGCAGCGCCGTCACGATCGCTACTCGCCGGGCCTGCACCACCTGGCGTTCGGCGCGCCCACCCGCGACGCCGTCGACCGCGCCCACCGCGCGCTCGTCGCCCTCGGCGTCGAGATCCTCGATCCGCCGGCCCAGTACGACGAATACGGCGAAGGCTACTACGCCGTGTTCTTCGCCGACCCGGACGGCATCAAGCTCGAGTACGTGTTCACGCCGTAGCCGGTGTGGGCCGTCGCAACATCGCCGACCGTTCTCGCGTCGCCGCGCCGCCACCCCGCCTGGCGACGCCGCGCGTCGCCAGCGGCCACAGGTGCCGCGGCTACAGTCCGGAGACGGACTGATGACCTCAGCCTCTGTGCGCGGCAGTCGAATCGCCGCGGCGACGGGGCAATCGGGTCCCACCCCCAAGAGCCGTAGCCGCGGCACCTGTGGCCGCCGGCGGTGCGGAGCACCGCCAGGATGGGCGGGGTGCGGCAATCGAATCGCCGCGCCGCCACCCCGCCTGGCGACGCGGCGCGTCGCCAGCGGCCACAGGTGCCGCGGCTACAGTCCGCCGAGACGGATCCGCCTGATGATCCCATTCTCTGGGCGGGCGACGCCGCGTCGCCGTGCGGGCACAAGGTCCGCGGCTACGCCGCAACCGCGACACGCGCCGGTCACGCCCCCAAACGATCGATCCACTGCCGCAGCGCGACTCCCGCCGCCCTCGGGTGTGACAGGAAGAAATGATGTCCACCTTCGAAGTCGTGTCCCTCGACGTCGTCCCGGCGCCTCTGCAACGCCTCGATCTCGACCCGCGGCGTAACGAAACTCCCCGTCCCGCGACCCATCCACAGCGGACACGGTACGCCCGCCGCCAGCTCGATCAGATTCCCCGCCCCATCGCCGTCGAGCGACAACACGGCGCGGTCGAAACGAAACGCCCATTCACCGGCGGCGCGTTCGACGATCGCATGCTCCGCGAGCGTGTTCTCGATCGCGGCATCGACGCCCGGTTCGGGCGGGACGAACCGGAACGCGGCGCGCGCCTCGGCGCGCGACGCGTAGACGCGGCCCTCCCGTTGTCCGACTGACCCGCCCGCGCCACTGGCGCGCGGTCGCTTCGTCGACGCCCGCCAGGCTGGTGTCGAGCAGCGCCATCCCGCGCACCAGCGCGGGATGATGCGCGGCGAGCCACACGGCGGTTCTCGCGCCCATCGAGTGGGCGATGATCGCGACCCGCTGCAGACCCATGGCGTCGAGGATGCCGACCAGATCGCCCGCACAGGCGACGATGTCGTACGCGGGCTCGGCCGGCCAGTCGCTGTGTCCGTGGCCGCGCAGGTCGGGAGCGATCAGGCGCCAGCCGGGGGTGAGATACGGAACGAGCGGATCCCACCAGTGCGCGTGGCCGCCGTTGCCGTGCACCAGCAGGACCGGCGGCGCCGCCGCGTCACCCCACTCCAGGCAGTGCAGCCGCAGGCCGCCGGCGTCGATCACCCGCTCTCGCGGCAATGCCCCGCCGGTGACGGCGGCGACGAACTCCGCGGCGCTCATCCCGCCAGCCGCCGGAACATGTCGCTGCGCGCCAGCAGCTCGTCGTAGGAGCCGCAGTCGGCCAGCCGGCCGCCGGCGATGCCGTGCTGCCGCTCGCCGCCGGCGAGTCGCACGCCACGCGTGCGTGGGCCGCGCTCCGGCGCGCTATCCGACCACCCTGTGCGGATCACAGTTTCAGCCCGTTCGGTGGGGCGAGAATTGTAAAGCCATCGGCTCAAGCTGGGCCACAGAATCACAAGTCGAACGACGGCGGGACGGAAGCCCCGCTGCCTTCCCGGGGAACGCTAAGCGCGGGTCTCCCAGAGCTGGGCGTTCCACACCCGCTCGTGCGGCAGGCCGACCTGGCGCTGGACGGTGCGTACCGACTCGGCGTCCGGTGCCGCGTACAGGCAGATCATGCGGCGGCGGTCGAGGGCGAAGTAGGAGCGCAAAAAGCGGACGCCGTGCTGGTCCAGGCACCAGGCACCGGCGTCTTCCTGCGCCTGCACGGCGGCGAACGCGACGGGTTCGGCGAAGGCGCGCTCGACGACGACGGTCGCCGCTGGTCCGGCCGCGGCGCGCGCGGCATCGGCGGACTGACCGGCCGGCAGATGGAGGGTTGCCGCCCAGGCGGCGAGAATCGGCACGCCGAGCTGCTGCATGACGCGGCGGACCGCTTCGGCATCCGGCGCCGCGAAGGCGCACACCAACTCGCGGCCGTCGTGCGACAAGAGGCTGAGCACGTGGTCGACCCGGTGCTGCTCGAGGCACCACGCCGCCTGCGCTTCCAAGGTCGCGAGGTCGTCGAGGCGAATGGGCGGATCGACGCTCCGCTGCAACACGATGGTCGCCATCTCATCGTCTCCCTGATCGATGCGCCACCTTCGCTGGCGCATCGAGCGCCAGCGCCGCGGCACGGGCACGCGCCGACACCCCGCGCAGCGCCTCGCCCCGCAACTGTTCGCGCTGCCGTTGCGCGGTGTCGGTATCGCCGTCGCTGCTGGCGGCGCGGGCGAGGACGGTCCGCGCCAGCACGGTGTCGCTGGGTCGTTCGAGGATGAGACTCAGATCCAATGCCTCTGCCGCACGCGTCAGCGCCGTGGCGCTCGCCCCTCGATCGAGGTCGATCTCGGCGGCGGCGATCAGCACGTGCACGAGGCGCTGCTTGGCGTCGGCGATGCGCAGGTCCGCCAGCGCCACGTCGAGCGCGTCGGCGGCGTCGGCGGTCTCCGCATACCGGCACAGCCCCGCCAGGGCGCGCGCGTACGGGGCCTCGCTGCCCTCGCCGAGGCGCTCGCCGATCTCCACCAGCTCGGCGCTCAGCCGGCGCGCCTCGTCGAAGCGCAGGCGCTGGATCTCGAGCACGGCGAGGTGCTCGAGGGCGCGGAACTCCCCGAGTCGATCCTGCTCGCGGCGGCACAGATCGCGGGCATGGAGGAAGCGCTCCGCGGCCGCGTCGAGCTCGCCCTGGTGCAGCCGCAACATGCCGACCGCGTCCGGGATCGCCGCCGGCTCCGTTCCCAGGCGCGTCGCCAGGGCCTCGGCCTCGAGGACCAGCGCCTCGGCGTGGCCCAGATCGCGCTCGAGCAACGTCAGGCAGCGAGCGGCCTCGGCCAGCGCCACCACCCGTTCGCCGGCCTCGCCGCTGCGGCTGACCTGCTCCGCGCGCAGGATCTGGCGCTGGGCGTCGGACCAGTCGCCCCCTTCCCAGCGGAGGAAGCTGACGACGTGGAAGCCGAGCCGGGCGTGCTCCACGCAGCCCATGGCGAGCGCCTCTTTGGCCAGCGCCTCGACGTCGCGTGCCGCGGCGGTGCGATCGCGCGGCCGCTGGGCGCGATAGCGCACCTCGGCAAGCTCGAGCAGGATCTTCACCCGTTCCGGATCGCGCAGCGCCTGCGCATAGTGCGCCCCGCGGCGCGCCAGCGCGTCGGCCTCGGCGTTGGCGAACAGGCGCAGACAGCGCTGCGCGGCGCGCAGACAGGCGCGCGCGGCGGTCTCGGCGTCTCCGGCGAGCGCGGCGTGGTGGGCGAGATCGGCCGCCGTCGTCTCGTCCGGCTCGCCGCGCGTCTGCAGCACCCGCACGAGGTGCTGGTGCATCAGTCGCCGGCGCGGCTCGGACAGGTCGGCGTACACCACCTGCCGCACGACGTCGTGCGCGAACGCGTAGAGCGCGGCGCCGGCCGCCGGCGCGGCGACGGCGGTCAGGAGCGCGTGGCGCTCGAGGGCTGCGAGCGCCGCCAGCAGTCGCCCCTCGTCGAGCGCGCAGAGGTCGGCGAGACGATCGATGCCGAAGGCGTGGCCGATCACCGCGGCCCAGCGCAGCGCGTCGGCGGCATCGCCGGACAGGCGCTCGATGCGGTCGCGCACCAGTCGGCGCAGGGTGACCGGGACGCCCTCCTGGTGATGCGGCAGCGCGCGCGCGAGCTCGAGCGCGAACAGCGGGTTGCCGGCGCTCTCCGCGAACACCCGCTCGACGTCGACGTCGGCCGCGGCGGCGCCGCCCACCAGTGCCGCCGGTCTCGGCCGCGTCGAGCGGCGCGACGCTGATCTCCTCGAGCACGCCGTCGTGGCGCAGGCCGCGCAGGGCGCGCTGCATCGCCTCGTTGTCCTGCAGCTCGCCGTCGCGCGCGGCGAGCGCGATCAGCACCGGCCGGTGGCGGTTCATGCGCGCGACGTAGTGGAGCAGCTCGGTCGACGCGGCGTCGCACCACTGCACGTCGTCGAGCGCCAGCAACACCGGCGGGGCGCTGTGGGCGCGCGCCGCCAGCAGCTCGACGACGGCGCCGAACAGGCCATCGCGGCTCTCGCGGCGATGCCGCGGCGCGGCCGAGCTCGGGCAGCAGCGGCGCCAGCTCGCGGCCGAGTTGGTCGCCGATGGCCACCGCCGGCACCCGGCGCAGGGCGTCGATCCACGGGCCGTAGGGCCGGCTGCTCTCCGCCTCATAGGCGGCGCCGTCGAGCACGCTGCCACCGCGCCGCGTCACCTCCGCCATCAGCTCGCTCAGCAGCCGAGTCTTGCCGATGCCGGGCTCGCCCAGGAGCAGCGCGGCGCGCAGGCTGCGCTGCGTCCCGCAGGCATCGAGGCCTTCGACCAGTCGCCCCCACTCCTGCCGCCGGCCGACGAGCGCGATGGTGGACGGCGGTCGGGGGGGATCGGCGGTGGGCGGCGGCGCCGCCGCGGCGGGGAGATCGCGTCCCGCCCGCTCGAGCAACCCGCCGCCCCCGGCATCCATCTCGCGCAGCAGGCGGCGCGCCGCGCGCACGTGCTGCTCCGCTTCACCGCGTCGCCCGCAGGCGACGAGCAGGCGCACCAGGGCGGCGTGCGCGGCTTCGTTGAACGGGTCGACCTGAGCCAGGCTGCGCGCGTGCGGCAGCGCCGCGCTCGGCTCCGCCTCGAGACGCTCGATCAGCGTGCCGAGGAGGCGGGCGTGCAGCGCCCGCGCCTCCTCCCGCACGGCGATGCACCAGGTCTGAAACTCGAGGAAGTCTGGGAGCTCCAGCCCCTCGAGAAAGGGGCCGCGGAACTCCGCCGCCAGGGCGGTCAGCTGGTCGGTGTCCAGCGACGCGCCGCCGTCGGCGTGCAACTGGTCGCGCAGCGCGAACAGATCGACGCGCGCGCCGGCGGCCTCGAATGCCACCGTCGACCCGTTGGTCACCAGACGGGGCGCGCCGGGCTCGTCGATCAGCGGGCGCAGCTTGCTCAGGCTCCAGCGCAGCGCGGCGCGCGGGTCGTCGGCGACATCCCAGAGCATGCCGCAGAGGCGGTCGCGGCGTTGCGGGCGCTGCGTGACGACGAGGTAGGCGAGGAGCGCGCGGGTCTTCTTCGACTGTGGCAGCGGCAGACGCCGTTCGCCGCGCGCCACCTCGATCTCCCCCAGCAGGCGCACCTGCAGCGGCGGCGCCGGCACCACGCGGCGTCGATCCTCCACGGCATCGGCGTTGAGCGCCGCCGCCAGCTTTCGTCGCGACCTCGGCATCTGCCCGCTCGCCGGGGGCGGCTCCGGCTGCAACCCGGCCCGCTCCGGCACGGCAACGATCTAGCGGCGTTGCCCCACCCTGTCCACCAATCGTTCGCCGGCGATTCGCGGCGCCGCGACAAATTCCACGCTTCCGCCAACGGCGATTCACACGCCGGCGGTAGTACACCGACACCATCCAAAGAACGGCGGCTCCCCCAGGGGACGGCCGCCAAGCCGAGAGGAGACCATGATGGAGCAGTCATACAGCTACGAAGCGGTCCTGGCGGCGTCGGAGCGGGTCCACTGGCGCGTCGAGGACGTCATCGGCGGCGAGAAGCACCTCGACTTCGACAGGCCTTTCCTGCCGGAGGCGCTGGCGCGCGTCGAGCCGCTCGACCTTCCTGAGCGACGACCAGCGGCGGACCCTCAATCAGATCCGCGGTCACGGCTACCTCTACCTGTTCGGGCTGGTCGAGGAGTTCATCCTGCCCTTCGTGCTCGATCACGCCCGCCCGCAGCTGCACGCCGACGACAGTCGGGTGCGCGCGCTGCTCGGCTTCGCCAGCGAGGAGGCCAAGCACATCCAGCTCTTCCAGCGCTTCCGCGAGGAGTTCGAGCGCGGGTTCGGCAGCCACTGCGAGGTCATCGGTCCGCCGCAGGAGATCGCCCGCGCCGTGCTCGCGCACCATCCGCTCGCCGTGGCGCTGACCATCCTCCACATCGAATGGATGACGCAGCGGCACTACGTCGACAGCGTCCGCGACGACGCGGCGCTCGACCCGCAGTTCCGCAGCCTGCTGCGCCATCACTGGATGGAGGAGGCGCAGCACGCCAAGCTCGACACGCTGATGGTCGAGACGCTGGCGGGGATCTGCCGGCCGGAAGAGATCGACCGCGCCTGCGACGAATACGCGGAGATCGGCGCGCTGCTCGACGGCGGCCTGCAACGCCAGGTGGAGCTCGATCTCGAGGCCCTGCAGCGCGCCACCGGTCGCCGCCTCGACGACGCGGAGCGCGAGCGCTTCGTCGCCGTGCAGCGCCAGGCGACGCGCTGGACCTTCCTCGGCTCCGGCATGACCCATCCGCGCTTTCTCGCCGTCGTCGAGAAACTGCGCCCGGCCGCCCGGGTCCGCATCGAAGCGATGGCGGCGACCTTCTCCTGACCCGCGCACCGTCGGCGATCGCCCCAAACCCCAACCGGATGGACACCCATCCCAACCAGAGGAGAATCCCCATGGCCAACCAAACGCTCGCCACAAAGCCCCTGCCGCAGCCCGTCAACGGCATCGACGTCGCCGCGCTCGCCGCCGTCGTTCGCGACGTCACGGCCGACCCCGCCAAGGGCGCGGTGCAGTTCCACGTCGCGACGCAGTGGCAGGGCCAGACCCGCAGTCGGACGACGGTGGAGTCGTACCGCATCGGCGGTCAGGAGGTGCGCCGGCAGTTCCAGGTCGAGGTCGACGAGCCGCTGGAGCTGCTCGGCAGCAACCGCGCCGCCAACCCCCAGGAGATGCTGATGACGGCGCTGAACGCCTGCATGATGGTCGGCTACGTCGTCGGCGCCGCGGTCGAGGGCATCACCCTCGAGCAGGTCGAGATCGAGACCACCGGCAGCCTCGACCTGCGCGGCTTCCTCGGCATCGACCCGACCGTGCGCCCGGGCTACGAGGCGCTGCAGTACACCGTGCGCATCAAGGGCGACGGCACGCCGGAGCAGTTTCGCAAGATCCACGAGACGGTGCGCCGCACCTCGCCCAACTACTTCAACGTCGCGCAGCCGATCCGGCTGGACGCCGAGCTGATCGTCGAACCGTGAGCTCGCTCGCGCACCGCTCGACGTCCGGCCGCTTACGGAGGTGGTCATGACCACGGCCTTGTGGGTCCTCCTGGCCTTTGCCGCCTGGACCATTCTGACTCTGCTGGCCGGCGTCGGCGCGGTGCGCTGGCGCCTGATCCTCAGCGGCCGCCAGCGCCTCAACGAATTCCCCGCCGACGTGCCCCACGGCAGTCCCCGCTACCGACGCGCCATGCGGGCGCACGCCAACTGCGTGGAGAACCTCCCCGTGTACGGCGCGGTGGCCGTCGCCGCGACGCTGAGCGGGGCCGGCGGCAGCGCGCTGCAGACGCTGCCGCCGGTGTTTCTCCTGGCGCGCATGCTGCAAACGCTCGTCCACGTCGTCTGCGAGGAGACCAGCCTCGCCGTCGGCGTCCGCTTCGCCTTCTTCGTCGTCCAGCTGGTGTGCATGACCTGGATGGGCGTCGTCATCGCGTGGAGCGCGGCGTGACCGAGCGGCGCGGCTAGTTCCTGAACCACGGCTTCGCCTGCTCGACGCTGGCACCGCGCTCTCGGGAAGGATTTCGAGACGGGCCAAGGAAACTGCCCGCGCTGCAGCGCCAGGCCGTGCATGTCGACCGAAATGTGGCTCGACTTCCTGGGCACCAGCATGGATCCGAAGAAGGCCGATGGCCTGCGCTTCACGATCAACCTGGTCACACCCGACAACGGCGAGAAGTACGTGGTGGAGATGAGCAATGCCACCCTGACCAACATCAAGGGCCAGCAGGCGACGAACGCCGACCTCACGATCACGGTCGACCGCGCCGACCTCAACATGGTGATGATGGGCGCCACGTCCTTCGACGACCTGATCAAGGCCGGCAAGGCCAAGTTCGACGGCGACCGCAAGCCCTTCGACCAGCTCAGGGGCCTGTTGGTCTCGTTCACGCCGGACTTCGAGATCCTTCCGGGGACGGCGCCGAAAGCGGCGGCGAAAGGCCCGAAGCCGTTCGAGCTGCCCGATCCGGTGCCCCCGGATCTGGCGGGCGACTGAGGGGGCGGCGACAGTCAGGGAGACCGACCCCGAGAAGGAACTCGACCGCTTCCGGGTCCTGGTGCTCCCTGCTATTCACCACCAGCGGACGGACGGCAGGGCGGGGGTACGCGCCGACGGCTGCGAGGCATACGGGACGATGCCGCGCGATTTGCGGGCGCGGGGCCAGGCGTGGCGCCCCACGCGAAGCCCGATCAACCATCCACGGAGAGGGAGGTCGCCAATGGAAGCTCATCGTTCCGCCAACCGTTGGATTGCGATCGCTGCCATGGCGGTCGTCCTCTTGATTCCCTTCGCGCCGGTCCTCGCACAGGACGCGGAGGAGACGCTCGATGAGGAGTCGGTGCCGCAGGCCGGCATCGTCGGTGAGGCCGGCTACGCCTACCAGGGCGAGGCCGACATCGACGGCGGCGGCAACCTGACGGTCAATCGCTTCGACGTCGGCCTGCTCGGCCGTTTCGCGCCGATGGACCGGCTGCAGTCGACCAGTACCGTCTTCTTTTCCGTCAACGACTACGATTTCGGCGGCGGCGGCTTCGCCGCCGGCGATCCGTGGAACACCATCCTGACGATGCGGATGCTCACCAGGCTGCGCTACGCGCTGAGCACCGAGTGGGGTATTTCCGGCGGCGGCGTGTTCATCTTCTCGCCGGAGTCCGGCGCCAACTGGGGAGACAGCTTCAGCGGCGGCGGCCTGCTGGCCTTCGACTACACCCACAGCAAGACGCTGTTCGTCAGCCTCGGCGTGGCGGTCATCAGCCAGATCGAGGACGACGCGCGCTTCACGCCGTCGATCATCCTGAACTGGCTGCCGTACCAGGACTGGAAGGTTCGCGTCGGCTCGGTCCCCGCCAGCGGCGGCGCCGCCGCCGCCGGTGAAGTGGCGTACCAGGTGGCCGAGCCGGTGGAGATCGGCCTCGGCCTGCTCTACAACCAGCGCCGCTTCCGCCTCAACAACGGCGGCGTCGGCGAGGACAACAACCTGCCGCTGCGCCTCCGCCTGGGCTGGGACATCACGCGGGACATTTCGCTCAACCTGCTCGCCGGCGTCGCCCTCGCGGGCGAGGTGCGGATCGATGACCGCTACGGCAACCAGCTCAACAAGCAGAACTACGATCCGGCCCCGTACATCGGTGCGCGCTTCGTCGGCGGCTTCTGAGGCCGGGGTTCTACGGAAGGGAAGTCAGCGGCGGGGTGACGCCGCGGTCGGAGATGGTGCGGTCGCCGACCACGCGCGCGATTCCGGCAGGGCATGCGGACGTGGATGGGCGTCGTCGTCGCGTGGAGCGCGCCGCGATCGAGCGGCGCGGCCGGTTCTGAACGACGGCTTGTCCGGATGAGCCTCTCCGCGCATCCGCTCGGATCTCAGGACATCGTCAAGCCCGGATAGCCGGCGCGCGCGACTTCCTCGCAATGCTCCCGGTACTCGCGCGCGCCGGCGGCATAGATCATCGCCCGCCGCGCCTTCCCCGGCGTGTTGGCGCCGAAGAACCACGAATCCGTCATCCGCGAGAGCACGGTGGCGTCCGCGACGGCGTAGACGTGCTCGGTCCATTCGTCCTCGGCCGCGGCCGTGGGCATGACGCGGGTCAGGCCCAGCGCGCGCAGGCGTTCGATGCACCGCGCGATCCAATCGACGTTCTGCTCAGTGCAGGGTCCTGCGTTGCAGAGGGCGGCGGCGTTGTGCGGCCCGTTGACGATGAAGAGGTTGGGAAATCCGCTCGCCAGCAATCCGAGGTAGGTCTTCGGCCCCAGGCGCCACTTGTCGGCGAGGGTGAGCCCGCCTTCGCCGCGGATGACGATCCGGGTCAGCGCGCCGGTGGCCGCATCGAAACCCGTCGCGTAGGCGATGACGTCGAGCGGATGCTCTTCGCGCGAGGTCCGGATGCCCGCGGGGGTGATCCGCTCAATGGGCGTCTCTCTGAGGTCCACCAGCCGCACGTTGCTGCGGTTGTAGACCTCGTAGTAGCCGTTCTCGAGCGGCACGCGCTTGGCGCCGAAGGGGTGATCGGGCAGGAGTTTCCGGGCGACCTCGGCGTCGCGCACGCGCGCGCTGATCTTCCGGCGGACGAAGTCGCTCGCGTGTGCGTTGACTTCGTCGTTCATCATCAGGTCGCCGAAATTGCCGAACCAGAACGCCAGGCCCGGTTGCTGCCACAGCGCCTCGAATTTCGCTTCGCGCGCCGCCGCCGAGACCGCGAGACCGGACCGCGGATCAAAGGTGTGAATGAAGCCCCCGTAGGAGTCGCGGCAGGTGGCGAGGATGGCGTCCCAGTTGCCCCGGATCGCCCGCCGATCATCGTCGGTGAGCGGGCGGTTGCGCTGCGGGATGCAATACGTGGGCGTACGCTGGAAGACGGTCAGGTGATCCACCTCGCCGGCGATCGTCTGGATCACCTGCACGCCGGTCGCGCCGGTGCCGATGACGCCGACGCGCTTGCCGGCGAGGTCGACACCGCCCACCGGCCAGCGCGCCGTATGGTGGCTCTCGCCGGCGAATTCGTCGATTCCCGGATAGTCGGGCAGCTGGGGCGTGGACAACGCCCCGGACGCAGCGACCAGGTAGCGCGCCGCCACGCGCTCGCCCGTGCCGGTCTCGAGCCACCAGTGGCGATCGCGCTCGTCGAAGGTCGCGGCGACGACGCGCGTATCGAAACGGATGTGTCGGCGCAGATCGAATCGATCCACCACGTGTTGCAGGTAGCGCGCGATCTCCGGCTGAGCGGCGAACAGCTCGTGCCATTCCCACTCGCGAAGGAGCTCGTCCGAGAACGCAAAGCCGTACGTGTAGGTCTCCGAATCGACCCGCGCGCCAGGATACCGGTTCCAATGCCAGACGCCGCCGACGTCGCTCGCGCTCTCGTACGCGCGAACGCGCAGCCCCATCCGGATCAGCCGCTCCAGCGCGCAGATCCCCGCGACGCCGGCGCCGACAATCACCGCATCGAAGACGTCGCTCGTGCCCGCCGGAGCGAGAGGGGCGGCGGTCTTCCGATTCGTGGGCGGCGTGTCGTGTTCCAATCCGCCGCCCGCCTCGTGGCGAAGCGTCGCCGGCGCGGAGGCGCTCTGTTGAAAGAGCTTGGGCGGCCGCGGGTCGAGCTCGACAGATCGCCACACGGCGGTCGGCGCCATACCCGCCGACCGCAGGCACGCCGTCACGACGGCGTCGTCCTGTCCGTGGTCCACGCAAATCAGCCGCGCGCCGTTGCTCGCCTCGAACACACGGGAAGGCGTGTGCCCCGCCGCCTGGAGGGCGACGAGGACGGCGTCCCGTGCCGCTGCCATGCCTTCGCGATCGAGCCGGGGCTCGAAATGCAGCTCCGCGGTGATGCAGTCGCCGGTGCCGTCGAGCGGCGCGGCGTCGGCGGCAACACTCGGGTTCGCCGCCCACACCGCGACGCCGGTCGAGCCCTGCTGTCGCAGGACGAGTCGGACCGACTCCGCGTCGGGTGCGCGATACCAGCACAGCATCCGCGTGCCATCGAGCGCGAGGTAGCCGCGGAGCCACTGCACGCGATGCAAGTCGAGACAGGCGTGCATCGCCAGCCGTCGTACCCCGTCACGGTCCAGGGGCGGCATCAGCGGGATCACCGAGAAGTAGTCGTTCATCCCGCCAGCCGCCGGAACATGTCGCTGCGCGCCAGCAGCTCGTCGTAGGTGCCGCAGTCGGCGAGCCGGCCGTCGGCGATGACGGCGATGCGGTCGCAGCCGCGCACCGTCGAGAGCCGGTGGGCGATGAGCAGCACCGTCTTCTCGCCGCGCAGGGCGCGCAGCGCGTCGGCGACCGCCACCTCGGTGGCGGTGTCGAGCGCCGCGGTCGCTTCGTCGAGGACGACGACGTCGGGGTCGTGGTAGAGGGCGCGGGCAATGCCGACGCGCTGGCGCTCGCCGCCGGCGAGCCGCACGCCGCGCTCGCCGACGCCGGTATCCAGCCCGCGCGGCAGGGCGGCGACGGTCGCGTCGAGTTGCGCGACCCGGAGCGCGGCGGCGACGCGCGCCTCGTCGATCTCGCGGTCGGCGATGCCGAGGGCGACGTTGCGGCGCAGCGTGTCGTCGAGCAGCACGACCTGCTGTGGCACGTAGCCGACGTCGCGGCGCCAGGCACGCGCGCGGCCGGCGATATCGATGCCGTCGACGGCAACGCGGCCGACGCTCGGCGGCAGCAGCCCGACGATGAGGTCGACGAGCGTGCTCTTGCCCGCGCCGGTCGGCCCGACGATGCCGAGCGACTCGCCGCGGCGGACCGTGAGCGACACGCCGCGCAGCGCCGGCGTCGCCGCGCCGGGATAGGTATAGCCGACGTCCTCGAGGGCGATCGCGTCGCGCAGGGTGACCGGCGTCTCGCCGCCGGCTTCCGTCCAGGCGGCAGGGGTGACGAGAAGATAGTCGTCGTACAGCGTCTGGACCGGAACTTCGCGCGAGCGGATCTCGGTCAGCCGCCAGGCGATGCGGTTCGCCATCGGCACGATCCGGAATCCGGCGTAGGCGAACAATCCGAGCAGCGGCAGCCCGGTGCCGCCGCCGCCGTCCGACAGCGTCAGCAGCACCACCACGAGCAGCGCGCCGCAGACGAACACCGTCTCGATGATCAGCGGCGGCAGCGCCTCGAGCGTCACGCTGAGATGGCCGAGCGACAGCCGCGTCTTCTGCTGCTCGGCATAGACGCGGTAGAAGAAATCCTCGCGGCCGAGCGCCTTGATCTCCTTGATGGCGCCCAGCGCGTGTTGCAGCGTCTGCAGCATCTCGCGGCTGAGCTCGTGCTCGCCGCCGCCGGCGCGGCGGGCGAGCTGGCGCGTCGCGCGCAAGAGGCCGATCACCAATGCCGACAGCACGGCTCCCGCCACCAGGGTCACCATCGGCGCGGCGACCAGCAACACGGCGAGGATGCCGGCGCCGACGAGCACCTCGGAGCCGATCGTCGCCATGGCGCTGAGCGCCACGAACACGGCGTTGACGTTGTGGGTCGTGTTGCGGATCAGCTCGGCCGAATCGCGGCGAAAGTGGAACGGGTAGGGCGCCAGGAGATAGCCGTACAGCATCCGGCAGGCGAGCCCGGCGCTCGACTCGCCGACGATGCGATGCCGCAGGTGCTGCGCGCCGGCGAGGAGCAGGTTCTTCGCGACGTGGTACACCGCGACCAACAGCGTGAGCTGCACGATCACCGCGCTCGCGCCCTGATACGGCAGATGCGCCGCGATCCATGCGCCGGCCGCCCTGCGGGTGAGCGACTGCGGGTCACTGATCACGCTGATCAATCCGAACACCGCGGCCGCCGCGCCCGCTTCAGCCGCACCCGTCGCCAGGCCGAGCACCGGAATGAGCAGCCACCGCCGCCGCTGCTCGGGCGGCAGCATGGCCAGGCACTGGCGCACGATGTCGCGCATGCGCCCCGCTACCCGGTTGCGGTGCGCCGCGCCAGCGCTCGTCGGTCTCACGGGCAGGAGGGGGCGCTCGCCCCGACAGCACGTTCCGTCGAGCCGCGGGTTGTAACACCGCGCGCCGCCGCCTATGCCAACACCATGCGTTCCGCGAACGCTTGGTCGATGGTGGCTCGGGTGGCGCAATCGCTGCTGGTCGCTGTCGCCCTCGCCGGGGCCGCGGACGCCCTCGAGCCCGCCGTGCTGGTGCGCGACATCCTGCCCGGCGGTTCGAGTGGCCCCACGGAATTGACGCGTGTCGGCGACCGCGTCTACTTCACCGCGGTCGGCGATGACGGCACGATCGGCCGCGAGCTGTGGGTCACCGACGGGTCCGAGTCCGGCACCAAGCTGCTGCGCGACGTCAACCAGGAACCCTTTCGCGACAGTCTCATCCACGATCTCACCGCCTTCGGCGGCGCGCTGTATTTCGGCGCCGGTAGTCCATTTCGCATCGGTCCGTCGGGCCTCTGGCGGAGCGACGGCACGCCCAACGGCACCCGTTCGGTCAGCCAGACCCTGCCGTCGGCGGGCGGTCTCTCGGCCTCGCCGCAGCGGCTGTTCTTCGTCGCCGCGACGATGTTCAGCGCCGACGCCTGTTGGCTCGACCGCGACCAGCAAGTCGGTTGCGCCGGCAAGGGGTTCCGCCTGGAGGGCGGGCCCTTTGCCGTGGCCGGGGACCGTTTCTTCTTCGTCGCCGCGCCGACCTTCGACTCCGCGGATTTCGAGCTGTGGACCAGCGACGGCACCGCCGATGGAACGCACGTCGTGCGCGATATTCTCCCGGGCGACCGCGGCGCGGGCGCGCTCTACGTCGCGGCGCTGCACTCCACCCTCTATTTCGTCGCGTCGGACGGCACGCCCGGCGGCCGCCTGTGGTCGAGCGACGGCTCCGAAGCGGGCACGCATCCGCTGAGCGCGGCGCCGCCCGCGGCGACCGGCCTGCGCGCCACCGCGGACCGCCTGTTCTTCGTCGCGCCGGCGGACACCGACGGCTACGCGCTCTGGGTGTCGGACGGCACGGACGCGGGGACGACGTCGGTCCGCCGCTTCGCGCCGCAGCGCGACGACGGTCCGTCGGTCTTCCCCATGGGGACGCTCGGCGATAGGGTGCTCCTCCTCGCCAACGGCGCCAAAGATCTGTGGATCAGCGACGGCACTGCATCCGGAACGCGACGCCTGCGGACGTTCCAACCGGGCGAGACCGGCGCCGCGCCCTACGGATTCATCGACATCGGCGGCCGCACGGTCTTCACGGCCTGCGCCGCGCAGGGGTGCGAGCCGTGGATCACCGACGGGACGACGGCGGGGACGCGACAGCTCGCCGATGTGTGGCCCGGCGATCCGTCGTCGTACCCCACCGAGTACACTCGTCTCGGCCGACAGTTGCTCTTCCGGGCTTCGTCCGACCTCGGCGATGAGCTGTGGAAGATCGACCTCGACATCTGCGCCGGTGACTGCGACCGAGACGGTCGAACGACGATCGCGGAGCTCACCCTCGGCGTCAGCGTAACGTTGGGCTCACGGCCGCTCTCGGCCTGCGCCGCGCTGGATGACGACGGCGACGGCCGGCCCAGCATCGCCGATCTCGTCGGCGCGGTCGCCGCGGCCCTCAACGGGTGTGTGGGCTAGCCGCGCCGCCGGAGCCCTCGCACCACGGCTTCCAGGCGTTCGCCGAACGCGTCCAACGAGAAGTGCTCGACGGCCCGCGCGCGGCCGGCGGCGCCCATGCGGTCGGCGCGCGCCGGGTCCTCGATCAGCACGCGCAGGGCCTCGGCGAACGCGTCGGCCGTCGGCGGGCGCAGGAAGCCGGTGACGCCGTCGACGACGGTCTCGGTCGGGCCGCCGCTGTTGGGCGCGATCACCGGCCGGCCGGCGGCCATCGCTTCGATGGGGACGTAGCCGAAGTGCTCGAGCGCCGGCGTGTAGACGAGCGCGCGGGCGCGGCCGAGCAGCGCGCGCAAGGCGGCGTCGTCGGGCGAGCGGACGATCGCCACGCGCTCGCCGAGGCCGAGCGCCTCCGCCCGCGCGGTGAGCGCGGCGCAGGTCTCGAGGTCATCGCGCATGCGGGTGTCGTAGCCGCCGGCGATGACCAGCCGCAGCGGCGCAAAGGCCTCGGCCGATATCCGGCCGCGCAGCGCGGCCATCGCGTCGATGGCGAGGTCGAGATGCTTGGCGGCGACCAGACGGCTGACCACCGCGATCGTGTGGCAGGCGCTCGGCGGGTCGCTTCCCGGCGCGAAGCGCGCCAGATCGACGGCCGGATGGAGCACCGCCGGCGCCCGCCGGAGGTTGGGAAAGGTGTCGCGAAACGCCGCCGCCGTGAATGCGCTGTTCACCAGGAGGTGGTCGGCGCCGTTCAGCCCGCACTCCTCCCAGCGGTCGATCGGCGCGCGATACCAGCGGTACCATCCGCGCCGCGGCGGCGTGAGCAGCGAGTCCGGATAGTGGCCGTAGAACAGGATCGGCGTCTCGGTGCGCCGGCGCAGCAGCGGCACCGCCTGCGCCACGGCGTCGACAGATGAGGGCGTCCAGCCGCTCGCCGGAGGCGAGCGCCGTGCTCGCGGCGCGCACGGCACGGGCGACGGCGAGCGGCAGGCGCACGCGTCCGAAGAGCTGGAGCGGCGGGCCCCCACGGCACACCTGCACGGACAGGCGGCCGTCGCGCGTGGCGGCGAAGCTGCGCGCCGGATCGTGCTCGGCGACGTGCATCGTGACGCGATGGCCACGCGCCTGCAGCGAGAGCGCCGCGTCGACCATCAGCCGCTCGCCGCCGCCGAGCCCGAGCTCGGGATGCACGAAGGCGACGCGCAGCGGCCGCGCCGAAGTGTGCCCCGTCACGCATCCTCCAGCAGGAGCGGCGCGGCGGTCGCCCGCCATCCGTCTTCCCACCGCGGTCCGGCGGCCGCGGCGAGCGCCCCGGCGCGCAGTCGGCCGAGCCCGGGCGTGGCGGTGGGAAACGCACCGAGCAATTCCTCGACGAGGGCGGCGAGGTCGTCCGCATTCCGGAAGAGCCGCGCGTCATCGCCGGGGCGCACCATCTCGCGCAGGCAACCGCCGTCATCGAGCGCGCACACCGGCAGTCCGGCGCCGAACATGTCGGCGATCTTCATCGGGAGGTCGAGGCCGGAGGCGGAGCGGTGCAGACAGAGTCCGAGATCGGCGGCGGCGAGCGCGGCCGCGTAGGCGTCGGCGCTCAGCCAGACGGCGCGCGGCGCGACACGCGCCAGCGGCAGCGCGGCGAGTTGCGCGGCGACGGCGTCGCGACGCGGCCCGGCGCCGGTGAGGAGGAGCAGCAGACCGGGGAAGCTGGGATGCGCCGCGAGGTGCGCGTCGCAGCGCGGCAGCGCGTCGAGCAGCACGTCGAACGCATCGTCGGCCGACCAGCCGCTCGGCGCGACCACCACCGCCGGCCGCGCGCCGGCGCCGTTCCAGCCGTGCGCTGCCGCGAGGCGATGCGCCGCCGCTTCGCGCTCGGCCGCGGGCAGCGGCGCGAACGGATGCGCGGGCCGATCGGGCAGCACGGCCGCGTCGATGCCCCAGCGATCGCGGAGCGCCTCGCGCATCGCGGCCGAGACGCAGAGATGTGCCGCGGCGCGGCGGCCGAGTTGCCTTTCGGCCAGCGCCATCGACCGGACCGCGGGATGCCGGGCACCGAGGCGCAGCGCGAACAGCGTGTGGCCGAGGTTGTGCCAGTCGACGACGACGCGGCCCCCGCGCCGCCGCGCGGCGCGCAACGCCACCGCCAGCGTCGGCAGCACCGGCGGCGTCTGCACGAGAATCACGGGGGCGGCGGCAGCGTCGAGGGCGCCGGCCAGCGCCCGGGCTTGCGCGATGGCGCGCCGGGCGGCGCCGGCGAGGTAGCGCGGTCCGGCGGCGGCGCGCGGCGCCGGCGGATCCGGCAAGCGGCGCAGGCGGATCGCCGGGTGATCGCGGACGGCGGCGCCCGGCTCGCTGCCGGCGAGGCCGATGAGGTCGACGCGCGCGCCGGCCCCGGCCAGCGCCAGGGCGTGATACTGCATCCGCGGGCTGCGGCCGAGGTCGCCGAGCACGACGACGGCGACGTGGGAGCTGGTGGGCGTCATGACTTTGCGCGGCTTCGGTCGCGTCGCTACGCTGCGGCTCGTCCCTTTTCAACGCGCAGGCGCGAAGACGCTCATGACGACATCCCTCGCCCGGCTTCGCGTCTTCGCGCCTTCGCGTTGAGGTTTCGCGTGCGGATCGCTCTCGCCACCGGCGGCACAGCCGGCCACGTCACGCCGGCGCTCGCCGTCGCCGATGCGGTGCGCCGGCGCTGGCCGGATGCGCGGGTGCGGTTTCTCGGCAGCACGAGCGGTTTCGAGTCGCGACTGGTGGCGGCGCGCGGCTACGCGTTCAGCTCGTTGCCGGCGGCACCGTGGTACGGCGTCGGCGCCATCGGCCGATTGCGCGCGGGACAGCGCCTGGTCGCCGGCGTCCGCACGGCGCGCGCCGTGTTGGCCGCGGATGGCGCGGAGGTGGTGATCGGCTTCGGCGGCTACGCGTCTGCCGGCGCCGCCCTGGCGGCGCGCAGCCTGCGGGTTCCCGTCGTCCTGCACGAAGCCAACGCGCGGCCGGGATTGAGCAACCGTCTGCTCGGCCGCATCGCGTCGGCGATCTGCATCGCCTGGCCCGAGGCGGCGGACGCGTTCTCCCACGGCGCGCGCATCAGCCTGACGGGCATGCCGATCCGCGCCGACATCGCCGCGCTGGCCGGCGCCGCGCACGCGCCGCCGGTCGCCGGGCGTCTGCGCCTGCTGGTGTGCGGCGGCTCGTTGGGCTCGCCGTTCCTCAACCGCCACGTGCCGGAGATGGCGGCGCTGCTGCGCGCCGCGGGCATCGCGGTCGACGTGTGGCACCAGGCCGGCGACCGGGCGCTCGACGAGCTCCGCGCGGCCTACGACGCGGCGGGCATCGCGGCGCGCGTCGTCCCGCATCTCGACGACATGGCGGCCGCGTATCGTTGGGCCGACGTCGCGATCGCGTGCCCCGGCGCCGCGACCTTGGCCGAGATCGCCGCGGCCGGCCTGCCGGTTGTCTTGGTGCCGCTCGCCGCCGCGTCCGACGACCACCAGTCCGACAATGCCGCGGCGTTCGCGACCGCCACCGGCGCGGTATGGGTTCGCGAGGCGGAATGGAATGCCGCGGCCCTCGCCGGCACGCTCGCCACGTTGGCGCGCGACCCCGCCGCGTGGAGCGCGCACTCGCATCGCGTCCGTGCCGCCGCCCGCCCCGATGCCGCCGACGCCGTCGTCGCCGCCCTCAGCGCGTTGCTGTGATCGCGGTGGTGAATGGTCACCCGGCTCCGTGCGCCAATCGCGCGGCTGCTCCGGCACAAGCGGCGCCCTCCTCCATTCGAATTTGGCGGACAGAGCCTGGTCACCAGTCGACGGCCCACGCCGCGACCCGCTGCTTGCCGGCGCCGACGCGCTGGTCGAGCTTGCGGAAATGATCGAGGCCGCGTCCGTCGAGGAACATCAGGCGAACGTAGAGTGAAGCGATGGCCTCGGGGCGGCCGACGAGCGCGTGCTGTTGGCCGTCGAGCAGGACGGCGGGGGCGCCGGCGTCGGCGCCGGCGATCTCCTCGACGTCCATCCCGCCGGCGAGCAACAGGCGCGACGGCGCGATGGTCGTCGTCGCGCCGTCGCCGTGGACGACGAGGCGGGCCTGGCGCGGCTGATCGTCGGGGAAGACCACGGCGTCGATCCGACCGCCGCGTCCGTCGGGCACGTCGAGCGGGCAGCGCCGCTCGCCGTTCGTGAGCTCGCAGGCGACCCAGTCGCGGGTGAAGAGACCGACCGGCTGCGCGTCGTCGGCCTGGTCCGGCCGCCAGCGGCCCATGCGCCACCAGCCGCCGAACGCGAGCTGCTCGCTGCTCAGCAGCACCACCGTCGGCGGCGGGGTGCAATGGGTCGCCGCCAGCACGTCGGCGCGCGCGGCGGGATCGAGGCCGAGCGCCGCGAGCTGGGCATCGGCGTCGGCCCGCTCGCGCCCGGCGAGCCCGCCGATCGCGTCGTAGGCGCCGCGCTCGTCGAGCCCGTGGCGCATGAGCCGCGCCATCGCGCCCTGATCCCCCTCCGCATACGGGCGGGCGTCGGAGCCGCAGACGAGCATGCGCAGCAGGCCGAGCGCCTCGGCTTCCGAGGCGGCGAGCTGGACGCGCGCCAGCCACAGCGGCACGGCGGTGCGCAGGCTGCCGCCGTCCGCGTTCACCCGGCGCTCGCCGAGATACTTGATCCAGTAGCCGTAGTCCCACCAGGCGCTGACGACGGTGTCGGGCGGCGTCGTGTCGCGCAGGTGCGCGATCGTCCCGGCCCAGGCGCTGTCGAGTCCGGGCAGGTACGACGCCGCGGTGGCGCGCGCGACGCGCAGCGGCAGCACGCTCAACGACAGGACGCCCGCGGCCGCGAGGACGGCCGGCCACACGCCCGTGCCGAGCCAGCTGCCGGTTTCGTCCACGATCCAGTCGTACAGGCGGCCGGCGGCGACGCCGGTCGCGATGCCGAGCGGCGGCGCGAGCAGCAGGATGAACCGCACCGCATCGAAGGAGAGGAGCAGCGCCGCCAGAAGCCAGATGACGATCAACACGCCGACGCCGGCGGTCTCGACGTCCACCTCGTCGCCCTCGCGCAGATCGACCAGCACCGCGCCGGCCAGCGGCAACCCGAGCAGCCCGATCAACAGCGTGCGCGGCAGCGCCGCCGACGTGAGGAGGAAGCGATACAGCAACGTCCCGACGATCAGCACGATGAAGTGTCCGCTGCGCCAGTTGCGGCGCGGCAGGAGGAGCAGCAGCATGCCGAGCCACCCCGCGAAGAAGAGCAGGTTGCCGTACGACTGGGCGGCGATGCCGCCGAGGTTCGGGACGGCGAGCTCACTGACCATGCTGAAGGCCGACGGCAGCAGCGGCGCGACGCTCGCCGCCGGAGCGGTGGAACCCGGGATCAGGGTCCGCAGCGCGCCGAACGCGGTATCGCCGGCGCCGGCGAACCAGGTGGCCGCCTGCGCCGCCGCGACGAAGAGCAGCGCCACCGTTCCGATCTGGCGCGCCCGCGGCGCCGACCACGGCAGCCACGCGCCGTGCCGCATCCCCCAGTGCACGGCGTGCAGGGCGAGGGCGGCAAGCAGACCCGCGAGCAGCACGAGGAAGGCAAAGCTCCAGCCGCTCCAGGTCGCCGCGTGCAGTCCGGCGACGCCGCCGGCGAGCAGCGCGCCGGCGACGCGGCCGTGCCAGCGGCGCGCCTGCATGGCGGCGACCAGCGCCCACGCCATGGCGAGCGGAAGGACGACGTTCCAGATGTCGTTGTCGCTGCCGATGCTGCGGCGCAGGAGGATCGGATGCACGCCGCTGACGAGCGCGGCGAAGAAGCCGCCGAGCACGCCGCCGAGGCGCCGGCCGATGGCGAACGCGGGAATCAGCCCGAGCAGGCCGGCGACCACGGGCACGAGGAAGGCGCTCGCGGGCAGCGGGAAATCCGGGTCGATCCAGGTCGCGATGCGCTGCACGGCGACGATCGCCGCGACGTGCAGCGAGTGCACGCGCGGGACCGTGAGGCCGACCGGCGCCAGGGTCAGCGCGTCACGGCACTGGCCGTCGGCGGTCGTGTCGCACGGCGTGCCGTGGTCGAGGACGTTGCGGGCAGCGCGCAGCCAGGCGTAGCTGTCGAGGTCGCCGAGATAGACCCACGGCCGCCCACGCGCATCGCGGTAGTGATAGACCTCGTCGAGCCGCGCTGTTTCCTCGGCGAGCGCCCGCGCCTGCTCGTCGGGATGCGCCGCGATCCAGTCGTCGATGGCGCGCGCCCGCGCCTCGACGGTGGTGTCCGGGGGGAGCGTCGGCAGCTGCGCGGCGGCCCGCTGTCGCGCCGCGGCCGCGGCGAGATCGGGCAATATCGGCAGCGACAGCGGCAGCAGGCGGATCCAGGTCACCAGCGCGGCGGCGAGGAGCAGCGCTGCCGCCGCGAGGGCATGGCGCCGCATCAGCGCCTCCGATAGCCGAGCAGGCGCAGGCCGAGCGCGGTGGCCAGCGCCGCGCCGGCGACGATCGCGGCGTTGCCGAGGCCGCGGGCGCTGACCGCGAGCAGGGCGAGCGCACCGAAGGCCGCGCACACCGCCCACAGCAGCAGCACGGCGCGGCGGTGGGTCATGCCGAGGGCGAGCAGGCGATGGTGGATGTGCTGGCGGTCGGCGCGGAACACGGAGGCGATACCGTCGACGAGCCAGCGCCGCGCCACGGTCACCGCCGCCTCGAGGATGGGCAGGCCGAGGGTGAGAATCGGCACCAGCATGACCACCGCGGTCGGGCCCTTCTGCAGCGACTGGATCGACAGCACCGAGAGCAGGTAGCCGAGCAGCAGGCTGCCGGCGTCGCCGAGAAAGATCGACGCCGGCGCGAAGTTGAAGCGCAGGAAGCCGGCGAGCACGCCGGCGAGCGTCACCGCCATCACCGCGGCGTCCGGTCGGTCTTCGGAGAGCGCCACCAGGAAGAGCGTCACGGCGGCGATCAGGCCGGTGCCGGCGGCGAGGCCATCGAGGCCGTCGATGAGGTTGAACGCGTTGGTGACGACGACGATCCAGGCGACCGACAGCAGGGTGCTGAGCGGCGCCGAGCCAGACGACGCCGCCGCCGATCGGGTTGGTGAGCGCGTGGAAGCCGTAGCCGCCGTGGACGGCGATCAGCGCCGCCAGCGTCTGCCCGGCGAGCTTGCCGACGGGCCCGACGCCGCGCAGGTCGTCGACGCTCCCGAGCAGCAACACCAGCAGCGCGCCGACCGCCAGCCAGCCGAGGCTCCAGCCGAAGTCGGCGAGCAGCCCGAGCGACGCGGATGCCCAGCGGCCTGCGCCAGCAGCAGCGCGCCGGCGCCGGCGATGAGCAGCGCCACGCCGCCCAGCCGTGGCACCCGTCCCTCGTGCACGCGGCGGCCGCCGCCGCTGTCGACCGCTCCGAGTTGCGATCGCCGCCGCTCGCACCGCCGGTGTGACGAGGATGCTCAGCGTACCGGCGATGACGAAGAGGGCGACATACCAGGCGACCACGCGCCGGTTGTACTGCGAACCCCCGCGCCGGCGCGAGTGCCGCCGGCGGGGCCGTGCTCAGCGCCGCTGGGGCGCCGGGCGCCGGCGCAGGCGCAGCCCCGCCAGGGCGCCGAGCACGATGATGGCGATGGCGAGGCCGGTGACGTCGAGCGCGGGTGCGCCGGTGGCCGCCGACGCGCACTGCGGCAGCGCCGCACAGGTGAGGCCGGCCGCCACGCCCGCGACACAGGTGGCGTTGGTCGCGGCTCCGCAGCTGCTGAGGATCGCCGGGCAGGCGGTCGTACTGCCGACATCGGTGCACTGGCTGGCGGCTCCGGCGCACTCGCAGACGCAGCAGGCGCTGCCGGGCGTGCCAGCGCGAGCGCTGCCGAGCAGGCCGACCACGAGCACCACCACCAACAGCAGCCGGGACATGAGCGGTCTCATCGACGGTCGCTCACGCACACCGGCGTCGCAGGCGCAGCACGCCGACGACGCCGAGCAGGCCGGCGAGCACCGCCATCGCATCCGTGCCCATGGTCGGAGCGGTGGCCGGCGGCGCTACGCCGCAGACCGGAACATCCAGGCAGGTGCCGTTCGTCTGGGTAATAATCGAGCACGTCTGATTGAAGGCAAAGTTGCAGACCTCGACACAGTTGAGGTCGGACGCGACCTGCTCGCACATCGTCGCGCCCGCGGGACAGCTGCAGACACAGCAGATGTCGGGCAGCGGGCCGGCGGCCGTACGGGCGGCGAGACTCGACAGGCTCAGGATGATCACCGCCGCCGTCAGGCAGCGCCATGTGACGCGTAGCGTGCGAGGGTCCACGGTTCGACCTCCCGGAAAGTTGCCAGCCCCATAACCCATCGCGGCGCCGCGGCAAAGCACAAAGTTCAGAGCCAGGGGTGGCGGGTCGGCGCGGCCGGCGCTGCTTCCGCCCCCCCGGCCGCGGTGCTACGAGGCCCTGCCGTGCGTCCGACCCGCCCGCCCGACGATCGCCGCGCCCGCCACGAGGCGGCCGGCGAATGGCCGCAGCCGACCCTGTCGGCGATGCTCGACGCGCGCCTGCCGGCCGACGCGGGCCGCGTCTTCATGATCGAGGGGATGCGCGAGGGCGGCCGCCAGTTCACTTTCGGCGACCTGACGTCGCCGCGCCGATCGTATCGCCGTCGGGCTCGGCGCGGCTCGGGATACGCGCCGGCGACGTCGTGTCGTGGCAGCTGCCCAACTGGTTCGAGGGCGCGGCGCTGGCGGTGGCGATCGATCGCATCGGCGCGGTGTCGAATCCGATCATCACCATCTACCGCGAGCGCGAGGTCGGCGTTCGTCTGCCGCCAGGCGCGCTCCAGGGTGCTGGTGGTGCCGGGCGTGGTGCGCGGCGTCGACCATCGCGAGCTGGCGCGAGGCGGTGCGCGCGGCAGGCGCCCGACCTCGAGCACGTCTCACCGTGCGCGCCGCGCCGGCTGCCGGCCAGCGCGCGCTCGAAGCGCTCGAGGCCGAGCCGCGCGGCGCCGCTGCCGCCGTCGCCGCTCGGGCCGCACGACGTCTGCGATGCTCTTCTACACCTCCGGCACCACCGCCGATCCGAAGGGCGTGCTGCACACGCCGTCGACCCTCGGCGCGATCGCTGCACTACCAGGCGCAGCTCTTCCCGCCGCGGCCGGACGACCGCAGCCTGCTGCAGTTCCCGCTCACCCACATCGGCGGCCTGGTGATGTTCGTCATGCAGCCGATCCGCTGGGGCACCAGCACCGTCTACATGGACGGCTTCGATCCGGCGCTGGCCATCGACCTGATCGAGCGCCACGCGGTCACCAGCGCCGGCGGGCCACCGGCGATCCTGCAGGGCATGTTCGCGGCGCCGAACTTCGCGCCGGAGAAGCTGCGCACGGTCCGCAGACTCCGGCTCGGGCGCGGCCGACGTCTCGCCGGAGCTGATGCGCGAGCTGCAGCGAGAAGTTCGACACCTTCGCCTTCCGCTCCTACGGCATGACCGAGTGCCCGATGTTCACCTGCGGGCGGCCCGGCGATCCGGAGGCGCAAGCTGCACGGCACCGACGGCCGGCCGGTGCCGGGCGCCGATCGCGCGGCTGGTCGACGAGCACGGGCCGGCCGGTGCCGCCCGGCGTCGAGGGCGAGATCGAGGCGTACGGCCCGCAGCTCTGCGTCGGCTACCTCGACCCGGCGCTCAACGTCGCCTTCACCGCCGACGGCTTCTTCCGCACCGGCGACCTCGCCATCGCCGACGCCGAGGGCTTCATCCGCATCACCGGCCGGCGCAAGGACATCATCATCCGCAAGGGCGAGAACCTCTCCGCCAAGGGCATCGAGGACGACCTCGCCGCCCACCCGCGCGTCGCCGACGTCGCCGTGATCGGCGTCCCCGACGCGCAGAGCGGCGAACGCGTCTGCGCCTGCGTGGTCCTGAAGCCCGGCGCCGCCCTCTCGCTCGCCGACGTCCGCACCTTCATGCAGAGCCGCGGCGTCATGATGCAGAAGATCCCCGAGCAGCTCGAGCTGGTCGACGAGCTGCCGCGCAACGCCACGGGCAAGGTGCGCAAGGACCAACTGCGGGCGCGCTATCGCTCCTGAAAAAGACTTTCACCACGGAGGCACGGAGACACGGAGAAGAGCTCTGAATTGATTGTCTCCGTGTCTCCGTGCCTCCGTGGTGAAAGTCTTTTTCAGATCTTCTTGGCCGTCCGTCCCAGTACTTGTCGCGCAGCAGGCGCTTGTAGAGCTTGCCGGTCGGGGCGCGCGGGAGCTCGGCGGTGAAGTCGATCGTGCGCGGGCATTTGTAGCGGGCGAGGTGCTCGCGGCAGAACTCCTGCAGCTCCGCGGCGAGCGGCGGCGCCGGCCTGCGCCATGTCGAGCGGCTGGACGACGGCTTTCACCTCTTCGCCCATCTCGTCGTTGGGGACGCCGAAGACGGCGACGTCGGCGACGCGTCGGATGGGTGACGAGCAGGTTCTCGATCTCCTGCGGGTAGATGTTCACGCCGCCGGAGACGATCATGAAGTCCTTGCGGTCGGTGAGGTAGAGGTAGCCCTCGGCGTCGAGGTAGCCGACGTCGCCGACCGAGCCCCAGCCCTGCGCGTTGCGCAGCGCGGCCGTCTTCTCCGGGTCCTTGTGGTAGCGCGACCGGAATCTGGGTGACCGGCTCGAAGAAGACCCGCCCCGACTCGCCGAGCGGCAGCTCGCCGCCGTCGTCGTCGAGGATGTGGATCACGCCCGACTAGCGCGCGGCCGACCGAGCCCTTGTGCGCCAGCCAGTCGGGGCTGTCGATGGTGGTCGCGCCGACGCCTTCGGTGGACGAGTAGTACTCGAACAGGATCGGCCCCCACCACTCGATCATCTGCTCCTTCACCGCCACCGGGCACGGCGCGGCGGCGTGGATGGCGATGCGGTGCGACGCCAGATCGTGGCGCCGGCGCTCGTCCGCCGCAGCTTGAGCAGGCGCACGAACATCGTCGGCACCCACTGGCTGTGGGTGACCTGGTAGCGTGCGATGAGCGCCAGCGCCTCGGTCGGATCGAAGCGCTCCATCACCACCACCGTGCCGCCGGCGCGCAGGATGCTCATGCAGAAGTGCAGCGGCGCGGCGTGGTAGAGCGGCGCCGGCGAGAGATACACGGCGTCGCCGCCGACCGCGTACAGCGGCAGAAGTTCTCCATCAGCGGCAGCGTTGCTGCCCATCGGCAGGCGCGGGTGGGGCTGGGCGACGCCCTTCGGCCGGCCGGTGGTGCCGGAGGAGTACAGCATCGGTGAGCCTTCGAGCTCATCGGTGAGCGCGCGTCGGCGGCTGCGCCGCGACGGCGTCCTCGTAGGATTCATAGCCGGGCACGCGCGCCGCCGGCGGCGAGCCGCGATCGACACCTCGCCGGCCGAGCTGGTCGGCGAGCGCCCGCGGCGTGTCGCCTGAGCCCGCCGCTGACGATCAGCGCCCGCGCGTCGCAGTCGCCGACGATGTACGCCGTCTCCTCGGCGGTGTCAGGTGGAAGTTGATCGGCGTGTAGACAAGGCCCGACCGCTGTGCCGCCCACGTGACCTCGAGGTAGCGCGGCGCAGTTCTCCATGCACAGCGCGATGTGATCGCCCCAGCGCAGCCCGCGCGCGTGGAACAGCTGGGCGAGTCGATTGGAGGCGGCGTCGAGCTCGGCGTACGTCGTCACCTCGCCCGTTCCCGCCATGATGATCGCCGCCTTGTCCGGCGTGCGCGCGCGCATGGAAACCCGGCCACATGCCGGCTGCCTCTAGACCGAAGGCGCCGGGGACGACAACCCGCGTCGCGCACGCGCGCGACGGCAGTTGGCTACGCGGCAACGCCGTGTAAGTCAGCGCCGCCCGTGCTGATGTTACGCCGCCGCCTGCGCTCGCGTCGGCGGTCGCCGCGCGGCTGACTTTACAAATCCATCGCCCGGTCGATATGTACGCGCGCGCGGAGTCGTTGGGCACGCGCGGGAGGGGCGCATGACGGCACCAAGATGTGGGCGCATGATCGCAGCGGTGGCGGCCGCGATGGTGGTCGCGGCGGCCGCGCCGGCGCAGGTGGCGCCGGGGACGGTCCTCAACGCCGAGACCTGGCAGCAGGCGCGGGATCTGCTGCCGCCGGAATTTCTCGACCGCTACAAGAACGGCCAGTGGCAGCACGAGGTGGTCGCGGCGCCGGAGGGCACACACTTCGGCGATGACGACTTCCTCGCCGCGGGGGCGAAGAACGCCGGGCAGTTCGCGCTCGGTCCCGACGGCGGCGTCGTCGAGAGCGGCAGCGGCAAGCAGCCGGCGTTCATCTACGGCCCGCCGTTCCCGGTGATCGACAAGAACGACCCGCAGGCCGGCGCGAAGATCGTCTGGAACTTCTTCTACCAGTCGTACCTGCTCGGCAACTCGCACAACCAGGTGAACCTCGACTGGGTCGGGGCCGCCGGCATGCAGCGCAGCATCGGCACCGACGTCTATCAGCACTTCTTCGACGGCCAGCCCGAGAAATACCGGCCGAAAGACAACCCGCAGAACTTCCTCTTCCAGCAGATCTCGGCGGTGACCGCGCCGGCCGACCTGCAGGGCACGGTGGCGTTGACGCACCGCTTCCGCGATCCGTCGCGCCGCGATCAGGCGTGGACGTTCGTGCCGGCGCTGCGCCGCGTGCGCGCCGTGTCGCCGGCCAACCGCTCGGACGGTTTTCTCGGCTCCGACATGTCGCAGGACGACGGCTCGTACTTCGACGGCAAGCCGGAGGACTTCGACTGGAAGCTCGTCGGCGAGGGCGAGATGCTCGCGCTGATGGACAGGGCCGCGCTGATCGACAAGGAATGCGACGTCACGCCGCTGCCGGGCGGTGGCTTTCAGGGCAAGGACGGCCTGCTGCCGCGGTTCGCGTACCAGACGAAGGACTTCACCGGCCTCGCGTGGCGTCCGTTGCAGAGCGAGTTCGTGCTGGTGCAGCGGCCGGTGTGGATCGTCGAGGGCGTGCCCAAGGACAAGTACTATCTCTACGGCAAGATCGCGCTGCGCTTCGACAAGGAAAGCTGGCGCGGGACGTACAACAGCAAGTACGACTGGCAGGGGCAGATCCTGAACTCGTACATCCCGGTCTTCGGGCCGTTCTTCAACGTCGACGGCGAATGGCGCAGCTCCGCCAAATCGGGCTTCACGATGGCGCAGAACTGGAAGCTCGACCGCGCCACCACCAGCTACGCCGATCCGAAGGCGCCCGTGCAGCAGTCGCGCATCACCTTCCCGGAAGGGTTCTTCAACGTCGACCAGCTCAACCGTCAGGGAAAGTGATTCTTTCACCGCAGAGACGCGGAGACGCGGAGATCTTCGGATTGCTCTGCGTCTCCGCGTCTCTGCGGTGAAGATTCAGGGGCATTTCCGGAACGCCAGTGCCACATAACACTCGGCACTTGACTGACCCGGCGCGATCGGTGAACTCGATGCGGAGGAGGAATCACCGATGAGCGATCGCATCGTCTCCGCGGATTCGCACGTCAATCCGCCGAAGGATCTCTGGGTGCGCGACTGTCCGGCGCAGTTCAAGGATCGCGCGCCGCGCGTCGAGTCGTCCGACATGGGCGACTTCTGGATCGTCGACTCGGAGATCAGCGGCGCCATCGGCCTCGACTCTTCCGCCGGCCGCAAGCCCGAGGACTTCAAGCCGCACGGCCTCACGTACAAGGACATGCGTCCGGGCGCCTACGATCCGAAGGCGCGCATCGAGGACATGAACACCGACGGCGTCGACGCCGAGGTGCTCTACTTCGGCGGACCGGTGACCCAGTACGCCGCCGATCCCGCCCTGCGCCTCTACGTCGTGCAGCGCTACAACGATTGGATGCTGGAGCTGTCGAAGGCCGCGCCCGACCGTCTGGTCGGCCTCGCGCACGTGCCGCTCATCGACGTCGACGAGGCCTGCACCGAGCTGAAGCGCATCGCCAAGATGGGGCTCAGGGGTTTCCACGTCGACCCGTTCCCCGACGAGCGCGGCGCCAAGCCGCTGTGGGATCCGGCCTACGAGCCGCTGTGGTCGCTGGTCGAGGAGACCGGCCTGCCGATGAGCTTCCACATCGTCGGCCCGCGCAACGCCAACGTGCGCGCGACGTTCATGAACCCGACGCCGGGCATCAAGGAGACGTTCATCGCCATCGCGCCGATCTCGATCTGCGAGGTCGTGTCGACGCTCACCTTCACCGGCATCCTCGCGCGCCATCCGAAGCTGAAGTACGTGCTCGTCGAGTGCGGCATCGGCTGGATCCCGTACTTCCTCGAGCGCATGGACCAGACGTTCAACAAGCACCGCTTCTGGACCAAGTCGGTGATCACCGAGAAGCCGAGTTTCTACTGGTACCGCCAGGGCCACGCGACGTTCATCCAGGACCTCGCCGGCGTCGCCGAGCGCCACCGCGCCGGCCTGCACAACGTCATGTGGTCGACGGACTACCCACACTCCGACAGCACGTGGCCGAAGTCACGCGAGGCCCTCGCCGAGCACTTCAAGGACGTGCCGGATGATGAGAAGCGGCTGATCGCGGGCGGGAATTGCGCGGCATTGTACGGGTTGAGCTGAAAGGCGTGAGCCGGTGAGCCGGCCTTGCCCGCCAATTCGGCTGGTGGATCGATCCCGCGCGCCCTGGAGGGTCGCGCTTCCGCGCGACCGGCCGCGCGGAAGCGCGGCCCTCCAATCGGGAACGGAACGTGCTCAGGGAATTGGTGGGCAAAGCCCGGTGAGCCAGTCAGCCAGTGAGCGCTTTTCCCACTGGCTCACGGGCTGACTGGCTCACCGGCTCACGCAGTTCTCGCTCATTGCAGCAGCCTGCGCGTCGCAATCCCCGCCCCCGCGCTGAGGGCGCGCAGTTTCTCCCACACCACCTCCTCCGCGACGGCGCCGAGCCCGGCGGCGGTGTCGAAGCCGCAGTCGGTGCCGGCGAGCAGGCGATGCGGGTCGCCGATGGCGCGGGCGGCGATCTCGAGGCGGTCGGCGACGACCTCGGGGTGCTCGACGTAGTTGGTGGTGGGGTCGATGACGCCGGCGATCAGCAGCCAGCCGTCGGGCAGGGGGTGGCGGGTCAGGCAGCGGTGCTCGTGGGCGTGCCGCGGGTTGGCGAGCGACAGCACCAGGGCGCCGACCGGGATCTGGTAGAGGCGCGGGAGAATCTCCTCGAGCGGCACGTCGAAGACGTGCGGCGCCTCGTAGTTGCCCCAGCAGACGTGCATGCGCACCCGATCGGCGGGGACGTTGCGCAGCGCGTGCCGCAGGGCGCGCACGTTGACGTCCACCCAGTCGAGAAACTCGTCGAGCGGGCGATCGGCGAAGGCGGTGTGGCGCTCCATCGCCAGATCCGGGCAGTCCACCTGCAGCAGGACGCCGCGTGCCGCCACGGCCTCGTACTCGGCTGCCATCGCGTCGGCCACCGCCATCACGTACGCCTCGGTGGTGTCGTAGTGCGCGTTGCCCATCGCCGACGCGATGATGCCGGGGGACGCGGCGGTGACGAACGTCTCGGCGAACCCGCGCGGCTGCTCGCCGACGATGCGCGTCAGCGCGTCGAGCTCGCGCGCCAGCGGCGCGCCGTCGACGTGGCGCACGTCGCCGACGGCCTGCGGCGTGCGCATCAGGCTGATCTGGGTGCGCGCCAACAGCGGCATCGTCAGTTCGAGGAACGTGGGAAAGTGGGTGATGTCGCGCATGATCGGGCGGCGGTGCTCGCCGCCGAAGCCGCTCAGCCGATCGCGTACGTAGGTCACGAAGCTCTCGCGCCCCTGCTCGCCGTCGTTGCCGATGTCGATCCCGGCGGCGAGCTGTTGCCGCACCGCGTGACGCGTCGCGGACTCGATCGCGGCGGACAGCGCCGCGGGGTCGACGCCGTCGCCCCGCTGCCGCGCGACCAGGAGATCGAGCAGCGCCTTTGGCCGTGGCAGGCTGCCGGCGTGCGTGGTGAGGATGCGATCGGCGCTGTGCAGCATGGGCTGGTGATACAGAGAACCGCCAGGGACGCCAAGGTCGGCCAAGAGATCCGACCTCTTGGCGACCTCGGCGGTTCTCCGGTTCAGGGCTTCGTCAGCGGCAGGCGCACCAGGTACCAGGGAATCGCCACGAGCTCGCGCAGGTGTAGGAGCAGCCAGCGCCACTCGGCGGTGTCGCCGCGGTCCGGCGGGGCGCTGCCGCGGGCGCTGACGCCGAAGTGCCGGAAGGCGAGGAGCGAGCGCGCCAGGTGATAGCGGTCGGTGACGACCACCACGCGCGTCCAGCCGTGTGCCGCGATGATGCGGGCGCAGGCGCGGGCGCTCTCCAGGGTCGTCGTCGCCGACTCCTCGAGCAGCAGCCGCGGCGCGGCGACGCCGGCGCGGGTCGCGACGTCGCGCATGACGCTCGCCTCCGACGGCGGGTGCTGACCGACGCCGCCGGTGAAGAGCAGATGGCGGACGCGGCCGGCGTGCGCCAGCGCGACGGCGTGCAGCGTCCGTCGCAAGAGGGTGGGACTCGGACGTCCGTGCGCCCACACGGCGGCCCCGAGCACCACGGCGACGTCGGCGTCGTAGTCCTCGGGAGGTGCGCCGGTTCCGCTGCGCTGCATCCCCGTATTTGATACACGGTGGTCGGCTCGGTCGTCCACTGGCGGGGCGGAGGTTGGTCTGGGCCGCAGGCCCGGACCGAGACATCGAGAAGGGTTTTGCTCGCGATCCTCTGGGATGAGAGCAATCGCATTGTCGAGGAGAGGGATGGCAAGTCGGATCCAGCGGACGATGACGGTGGTGGCGACGGCGGTGCTGGCCGCGTGCTCGTCGCACCGCGCCGCCGAACCGGCCGTCGCGCCGGTGGCCGTGCCGCCCGCCAACGCCGCGCAGCTCGTCGCCGCATTGCGCCAGGGCGGCCTGGTGCTGTTCGTCCGTCACGCCGCCACCGACCCGGCGCGCGACGACGACGCGCACATCGTGATCGAGGACTGCGCGACGCAGCGCGGTCTCTCCGCCCTCGGGCGCGCACAAGCGGAGGCGATCGGACGGGCGATGACCCGCCTGCACGTGCCGATCGGCGCGGTGCGCTCCAGCCCGTTCTGCCGCTGTGCCGACACCGCGCGCCTGGCGTTCGGATACATGCTGCTCGACAACGATCTGCTGCCGGCGCACAGCAGCAACGCCAAGCAACACCTCACCGCCGTCCGCCGGCTGCTTGGCACGCCTCCGCTTCCGGGCCGCAACTCGGTCCTGGTCGGCCATGCCGACACGCTGAAGGCGATGCTCGGCCTCGACCTGGAGGAGGGCGAGACGCTCATCGTCCGCCCGGCGCCGAGCGGCGGCTCGTTCACGCCCCTCGGACGCATCCGGGCCGAACAATGGGCGGCGTTGGCGTCAGGGTGAAGGCGAAGGACGACAGACGAAGGATGAGGGGACGAAGGATGAGGGAGAACGTCCGTGGCAGGATGAGGACAGGGCTTTTTCTGGTCCTTCGCCCTTCATCCATCATCTTTCATCCGCCCCTGACGCACCGCGCATGAACGACCGCCACGGCATTCTCGCGTGGATCTTTCCGCCGGTGATCGATGGCCGTGGCGCGGTCGGCCTGCTCCTGCTGCGCCTGGTGGTAGGGGCGGCGTTCCTGATGCACGGGTCGGGCAAGATCCAGACGCCCTTCAGTTGGATGCCACCCGAGGCCTCCGTGCCGGGCGTTCTGCAGGCGCTCGCCGCCGTATCGGAGTTCTTTGGCGGCGGCCTGGGCTGGATCGCGGGCTTTCTGACGCCGCTCGCCTCTCTGGGCGTGCTGGCGACCATGACCGTCGCCATCCTGTTCCACGTCGGCCGGGGCGACCCCTTCGTCGGCGCCGGCGGACCGTCGTTCGAGCTGGCGATGATCTACTGGTGCATCGCCCTGCTCATGCTCCTCCTCGGCCCCGGACGCTTCTCGCTCGACGCCCAGCTCTTTCGCCGCCGCGATCGGTAGCCGCGAGCGCCACGGCTGGCCCTCGGCCATCCGGAGAACTTCGTTTCGCGCGTCGTAACGCCTCCAGGGCGTAGGGCAGGGGGCCCTGCGCCGGAGGTTGCGATGCGACGCGCGACGGCAATCGGGTTCGGAGTGTCAGCGCTGCTCGCCATCAGCGCGTGCGGTGGCGGCGGCGAGGGCGGCGCGGGGCAGTCGCCGGCGCTCGCCGAGCCGCAGGCAAGCGAAGCGGTCGCCGCCGCCGTGCTGAGCGTCGCCAGCGTCCTGGTGGAGTTGGCCACCGATCCGCCGGCGGTGGACATCGGCGTGACTGGCACGTCGGAAGTCGCGACCGCGCTCACCCTCTGCCCGGGCGGCGGATCGCTGAGCGGCACCTGCGTCCTCCGCGTGCACCGCGACAGCATTGTGCGCATCTCGATGCGCCACTGCGGGCTCGTCGACGAGCGCAGCGGCCTGTATTCCGTCGTCGATGGCCGTCTCACCGTGCAGGCGCCGTACAACTTCTGCGACAGCGGTCACGTACCCGTCGGTGGCGAACGGACCTATCGGTTCGACGGCTTCACCGCGGTGCTCAGCGATGGGGACGGGGTCGTCGAGACGTTCGCTGCCGAACGACTCGTCGAGTCGATGCACCCGCGCAACACGGGGTGCGAGCAGGATGACGCGGCGCTCGACGTCAACGGCGTGTTGGCGGTGCGGCGACGCGACGGCATCAACATCGCGCTGCGCACCGCCGGCCTGCACCTCGAGCGCAGCGCGCTCGAGTCTCGCCGGCCAGTGCAACCGTCACATCGAGGCGAGCGGCCGGCTGACCATCGACGACCACTTGTCTCTGCACCACGCCGAGGTCGATCTCGACGCCCTCGCGGTGGACGTCGATGGAGCGGGTGCGCTGCGAGGCGTCGAGGGTGGGCTCGCATTGGACTGCGTGCCGGCGCTCGCGGTGGCAGTGGACCAGGCGCTGGTACCCGGTGTCGCCTGCCCGTCAGCGGGCGTCCTCGCGCTGCACCGCGCCGACGGCTCGCGCGGGCTGCTGACGTTCGCCGACGGCGGCGTATCCGTCGACGCCGACGCCGATGGCACGCCCGAGCGGGTTGCGTCGGATTGCCGCGACCCCGCCCTCGCCCAGTGCCCGCTGTGACGCGCGGTTACGGGCGTGTCGTAGCTGCGGCACCTGTGGCCGCCGGCGGTGCGGAGCACCGCCCGGAGGTGTGGGGACTGGCATCGGGTCACCAGCAAGCGCAACGTCCCACACCTCCTCCGCCGCCGCGCCCATATTCCGACGTTCCACCACAGCAGCTCATCGGTCCATCGGTAAAATCAACCTTGACGCCTCCCGGCCGCTTAGGCAGTTAACGCCGCAACTGCGGATGCGCGGCGGCGCCGCGCGGGGAGGTGGCGATGGCGTACGAGATCAGACCGATGTCGGTCGGCGAGATTCTCGACACGGGGTTCCGGCTGCTGCGCAACCATTTCGGCCTGCTCGTCGGCCTCGCCGCACTGACGTACGTGCCGCTCGGGATCCTGCAGGTGATCCTCGCGCAGATGACAGGCCACCAGGAGGCGGTCGGCGCCATGCTCGTCCCGGTCCTGATCGTGGTGGGGATCATGGGGTTGGCCTGGGTCGTCGCGCTGCCGCTGTCCGCCACGGCGATGACCATGGCACTCGGCGACCTTTACGTCGGCCGACCGACGAGCGCCGGACAGGCCCTGCGCCAGTCGTGGTCCATCCTGTTGCCGGTCGTCGGCACGGGACTGCTGTCCTCGATTCTCATCGGCCTCGGAATGCTCTTCTTCCTCGTCCCGGGCTTCTATCTGATCTTCGCCTACTGGGTGTCGTCGCAGGTCATGGTCCTGGAACGCGTCTTCGGCATGGCGGCGCTCAAGCGCAGTAGCGAGCTCATGACGGGCAACAAGGGGCGCGGCTTCGTCATCGGTCTCGCGGCCGGTGCGTTGATCGCGGTGTTCGGCGGCGGCGCCACCTGGGCCCTGAGCACGTATCCGACGCTCAACGCGATCGCCTCGACGGCCGTCAACGCGGTCACCTACGCGTTCCTCTACGCCGTCAACGTCGTCTTCTACTTCGACGTGCGCTGCCGGCGCGAAGCGTTCGACCTGGAACACCTGGCGCGGCTGGTCGAGCAGCGCAGCGGCGGGCCGGCGGCCACCGCGGCACCAGCGCTCTGAGCGTCGCCGGCGAGATGCCGGGGAGCCGAGTGAGATCCCCTGGGAGTGAGGGGAGCTCACTCCGATTCCGCGCACGGCCAGTACATGGCGTACGAGATCCGACGTGGTTTGTGTCCGGTTCGGTTCTCTGTTGTTCATCGTGCCAGGAATTCGGTTGATGGTTCACGACATGCTCGCCCCGCAGATCGTCGCACTGGGACAGATCTTCCGAACAGCGGCGCGGCGCCGTAGTCGCGCGCTGCTGCGAGGTTCGTGCGGGCGGGGCTTCGGGATGGTGGTCGCCGGAGCCCGTATCGGCCTGGCCTTCCCATTCGGTGCCACGTGGACCTTTCGCGATTGGCCGACCGCTCACATGGGCGCCGTCCGTACCGTGGGGGTGTTCGCCGTCCTGTATCTCGACGTGCTGCGCGTCGTCGTCTCCTTCGACGTCGGCTGCCGCAGTGAGGCGTTCGATCTCGAGCACCTGGCGCAGCTGGTGGAGCGGCGCAACGACGCACCTGCCGCGGCGGCGGCGGTCGGATGACCCCGCCGATGCTGCCGCCGTCGATCACCGACGAGCACGTGCGCGCGCTGGCGAAGGAGATTCTCAGCCGCGATCCGTACGGCGGCTGGCACGCGAATGAAATGATCCTGCCGTGGCTGCAGCGGCTGAACGCGTGGCTCGAGCAGTGGAACAACTGGGTCGGCAGCCTGCCGGCCGGCATGCAGGTGGTGATCCTCGGCGGCATGATCCTCGTCTCGATGCTGCTGCTCGGGCACGTCGTGTGGTCGGTGATGGTCGCCCTCCGCACGAAGGCGCCGGAGCAGGCGTCGCCGATCGCCGCCGGCGGGCCGGGGTTCGCGGCGGAGGCGGAGGCGCTCGCGGCGCAGGGCCGCTTCCTCGAGGCGGCGCACCGCCTGCAACTCGCCACCATCGAGCTCCTGGTCAGTCAGCGACGGCTGGCGTTGTCGCGCTTCGAGGCCAATCGCGTCCTGCGCCGGCGCGTTCGCGAAGCGTCGCTGCCGGTGAGCGACGGGCGCGCGCTCGTGGATCTCGTCGACCGCCTCGAACGCGGCTGGTTCCGCGATCGCGCCGCGGATGCGGCGCTCTACGGCGATTGGCGCGCCCTGCACGCCCGTCTGGCGCACGCGGCGGCCCAGACATGAGCCGTCCCGCGCGCTGGTCGTTGGTCGCCCTCTGCGTCGTGCTCGCGGTGCTCGGCCTGTCGCAGCCCGACCACAGCCGCGAGCTCTCGCCGACGACGTTCGGCACCACCCCGGTCGGCTACGGTGCCGTCCTGGCGCTGCTCACGCAGCTCGGCCTGCCGGCGGGCCGCACCTTCGCGCCGGCGGAGTCGCTGCCACCCGACGCCACCGTCTGGTGGATCCAGCCGGAGGGCCTCTGTCGCGCGAAGACGCCGCCCGAGCGCGGACCGGAGATACCCTGGACGGGCGACGCGTGGCTCGCGGCCGGCGGCACCGCGGTGGTGTTCCTCGGCTGGGAATCGGCCGACGATTGCGTCGACATCGCCGGCGTTCCGGTCCCCGCCCGGACCAATCCGGAGCGCGATGCGGACCATCCGACGCCGGCACAGACGGTGGACGGACCCATCGTGTCGGCGCCGCGGATTCTGCCGATGCCGCCGCTGCGCGCGTTCGACAACGCCGGCGGCGCGACCGTCCGCGCCATGCTCGAGGGGCGACCGTTCGTGCTCACCACGCCCGTCGGCCAAGGCACACTGGTGCTGGTCGCCGACGCGTCGCCGTCTGCAGAACCAATGGCTCGACAAGGGAGACGCCGCGGTCTTCGCCGTCGATCTCGTGCGCGCGTTCGGCGTTCCGCGCATCGACGAGCGCAACCACGGCATGCATCGCGAACGCGACGCGGTGCGCTACCTGCTGCGTTCGGCGGCGGTGCCGGCGTTGCTCGGCGTCCTGCTGCTCGGCCTGGTGACGGTGTGGCACGGCAACCTGTGGCCCGCCCGCACCGCCGCGTCCGGCGGCACGCCGGCGCCGACCCTCGACGCGTTCGTCGACTCGCTCGCGCAGCTCTACGCGCGCACCGGCGACTACGCGCGTGTCGCCGAGCGCTATCGGATGCTCACGGCGGCGCGGCTCCGGCGGCATTTCGGCCTGCCGGCCGAGACGCCGCTGCAGACCCTGCTCGACCGCCTGCGCGCCAGCCGTCGCACGGCACCCACACAGAACCTGGCGCCGCTCGCGGCGCCGCCTGCCGTCGCGAGCGCGGAAACGCTCCACGCGGCCGTGCGCGCGCTCGACGCGTTGGTGGAGGACGTCACCCGATGAACGGACCCGCACTCGATACCGTCGCCGACATTCGGGGCGCCTACGACCGTCTGCGCGAGACGCTCGCCGCCGTGCTCGTCGGGCAGGAGGGGCCGCTGCGTCTCGGCTTCATCACGCTGCTGTGCTCGGCCCACAGCCTCATCGAGGGCGTGCCGGGCATCGGCAAGACGCTGCTGGTGCGCTCGCTGGCCGCCTGCCTCGACGTGCGCTTCGGGCGCATCCAGTTCACGCCCGACCTGCTGCCGAGCGACGTCATCGGCATGCCGATCCTCGATCCGACGCGCGGCGAGCTGCGCTTCCGTCCCGGCCCGCTCTTCACCGATCTGCTGCTCGCCGACGAGATCAACCGCGCCTCGGCCAAGACCCAGGCGGCGCTGCTCGAGGCGATGCAGGAGCGCGCCGCCACCGTCGACGGCCAGCGGCACGCGCTCGGGCCGCACTTCGCCGTCTTCGCCACGCAGAATCCGGTCGAGCAGGAGGGCACCTATCCGCTGCCCGAGGCCGAGCTCGACCGCTTCCTGTTCAAGATCGCCATGGCCTATCCGAGCGAGGAGGAGGAGCGCGGCATCCTGCGCCTGCACCACGACGACAGCCACGCGCCCGACCGATCTGCCGCGCGTGCTCGACGCGACGGCGCTCGAGCAGGCGCGCGCGCTGGTGCGCGCGGTGATCGTGCAGGAGGAGATCGTCGCCTACGCGGCGGCGCTGGTGCGCGCCACGCGCGCCGATCTCAGCTTCGCGCTCGGCGCATCGCCGCGCGCCGGCGTGCTGCTGCTGCGCGCCGCCAAGGCGAGCGCGGCGCTCGAGGGGCGCGACTTCGTCATTCCGGAGGACGTGCAGGAGATGCTGCTGCCGGTGCTGCGCCACCGCGTGCAGCTCGATCCGGCGGCCGAGGTCGAGGGGATCACCGCCGACCAGGCGCTCCAGCGCACCCTGCAGAGCGTGACCGTGCCGCGCTGAATGATCGGACCCGACCGTCGCCTGGTGGCCGTCGTCGGCGCGTGGTGCGTCGGCGCGCTGTTCGCCGTGCCGCTGCCGATCCTGTGGCCGTTCGTCGTCGCCGCGGCGGTGGCCGTGATCGCGCTCACCGCCGCCGATGCGCTGCTGCTGCGGCGGCTGCCGGCGCCGCGCCTCACCCGCGAGCTGCCGGCGCGCGCGTTCGTGCACCGCGATGCGACGGTGGTGCTGCGCGTCCAGGTGCCGAAGGGCGTGGCGCTGACCTGTGCGCTGGCCGACGATCCGCCCGCCGACGTCGGCGCGCCACCGCTCTTCCCGGCGGTCGCGGTGACCGGCGGCGTCGCCGAATGCGCATACACGATCACGCCGCGGCAACGCGGCGACCGCCCGTTCGGTGAGATCGTCGCGCTCGTGTCCTCGCCGCTCGGGTTCCTGCGCCGGCGGCACCGCGGCGCCGGCGGCGACGTGCTGCGCGTCTATCCCGACACCACGCGGCTGCTTCATCCCGGCGCGCTCGATCCGAAGCGCGTATTCGCCGCGCTCGGCGTCAGGCCGGCGCCGCGGCGCGGCGACGGTATGGAGTTCGACTCCCTGCGCGACTACCTGCCCGGCGACGATCCGCGGCGCGTCGACTGGCGCGCGACGGCGCGACGTGGCCGCATCGTCGTGCGCCAGTTCCAGCACGAGCGCAACCACACCGTCTTGATCGCCGTCGACGCGAGCCGCCTGATGGCCGGCGACGTCGACGGCCGCAACAAGCTCGACTACGCCGTCGACGCCGCCCTGGCGCTCGCCTATGCGGCGCTGCAAGCTGGCGATCGCGTCGGCCTCATCGCGTTCGACCGCGAGCTGCGCGGCTTCTGCGCGCCGCGCGCCCAGCGGCGCAGCTCGGCGTGCTGATCGACGTGCTCCGGCCGCTGCAGCCGCGCCTGGTCGAGCCCGACTACCGCGTCGTCGTCCGCACCCTCGCCGCGCGCCAGCGGCAGCGCGCGCTGCTGGTGGTGCTCACCGACTTCGTCGAGGCGGGCGCCGCGGTCTTCACCGAGCCGTTCGCCGTGCTCGGCCGCCGCCACCGGGTGCTGCTGGTGGCGGTCCGCGACCGCCTCTTCGCTTCACTCGATGCGGCGGGCGGCGGCGCCGACATGGTCTCCGTGTCGCGCCGCCTGGTGCTCTCCGATCTCGTGCGCGAGCGCGAGACCGCGCTCGCCACGTTGCGCCGCGGCGGCGTGCAGAGCGTCGACCTCCCGCCCGAGGCCATCACCGCCGCGGTGCTCGATCGCTACCTCGCGCTTCGCTACGGGCCGGAACGGTGAGTCCACAGATGAACACGGATGGCCACAGATGAACACGGATCTCGCCTCCGCCCATCCACCAACAACTCCCAATCAATCGTCGCGACTGACCTCACTCCACCGCCAATTGCCGGGCGGCTGAGGTGGGTGGGGAATCGGTGGCCATCTGTGGCCATCCGTGTTCATCTGTGGATCCGACTCACGCCAGCTCGCGCAACCACCCGGTGTCCGCGGCTTCGGCGCGCGCCGAGCGGCGGGCGGCGACGAAGAAGGCGATCGCGCCGGCGAGGCAGAGGGCGGCGACGGCGAGGCGGGGCCACGGCCCCCACATCGATTGACGGACGAAGCTCTCGATGATCGCCGCCAGGACGAACAGCGGCACGGCCGTCCCGAAGAGCACCAGCACCGGCGGTACGGCGTCGGCGAGTGCCACCGCACGGCCGCGCGGCCCCGGCATCGTCACTGCCGCGCCGAGTTGCAGACCGGCGGCGGCGCAGAGCGCAATGGCCGTCAGTTCTGGCACGCCATGTGGTAGGATCCATGCCAGGAACGCGAGAGGCCAGGGGTCGTGCAGGAAGATCGACGCGAACGCGCCGAGGACGATGCCGTTGTAGAGCGTCAGCAGCACCGTCGGAACGCCGGCGAGCATCCCGGTGGCGAAGGCCAACAAGCCGACCCGGGTGTTGTTGGCGAACAGGAACGAGCTGAACACCGCCTTGAGCGACGCCGGCGTTTCCCTGGTGGCGAAGAAGTCCTGGCGGCGCCGCCGGCGACACGAGGAGCTGGTCGAGCTGGTCGGGCGAGTAGCCCATGCCGCCCGGCACCAGCGCGTGGACGGCGATCGGGTCGCGCCAGGTGAGGCCGCCGCCGAGCACCATGCCGGCCACGAGGAGCGACCAGGCGAGCGCCTGGGCGCGCCAGGTCTGGCCGAGCGCGGCGCGCAGGGCCAGACGCCAGGGCCGCCGCGCGCGCTGCGCGCTGTCGGTGAACAGCGCCGCGTAGGCGCGCGTGCAGAGCGCGTTGAGCGTGCGCACGGCGTCGGGATCGGCATCGCGATCGCGCGCCACCGCCAGTCGCGCCGCGTGGCTGCGGTAGAGCGCGCCGAGCTCGCGCAGTTCGTCGAAGCCGAGGCCGCGCACGCGCAGGCGCTCGGCGCTGTCGATCAGCTCGGCGAAGCGGCGCATGTCGTCGCGCGCGCCGGTGCGCCGGCGCGCCGCGGCGGCGACGTGGTGATCGGGCAGCGGGCCTGGGCGCGCGGTATCCATCGCGGCGCCAAGCTCAGCACAGATATCGGAGAGCCGCCACATGGTTGAGCCCGCGACGCCGCTTCCCGTTCCCGGGGAAGCGATCCAGGAGGTCCGCTCGGCCGAGCAGGTCGCGCTGCACTTTCCCATCGCCGGTCCCGGCACGCGCGTCCTGGCGTACGCGGCCGACGCGGTGGTGCTGGCGATCATCCAGATCTCCGTGATCGTCGTGCTGATGCTCACCACGCCGTTGGCCAAGGCGTTGAGCGATCTGCTGAAGCCCTACCTCGACCAGATGCAGGGCGGCACCGGCAAGCCGGAAGAGATCGTCATGACCCTCGGGACGCTGGTCATCGCCCTGCTGATCATCGGCCAGCTGATCATCGAGTGGGCGTACTTCATGATCAGCGAGCACCTCACCGGCGGCCGCTCGATCGGCAAGCGACTGGTCGGCCTGCGCGTCATCGGCCAGGACGGACTGCCGCTGACGCCGCGTGCCTCGCTCGTGCGCAACCTGCTGCGCGCCGTGGACGTGCTGCCGGGCAGCTACGTCGTCGGCCTCGTCGCGATCGTCGCCTCGCCGAAGAGCCAGCGCCTCGGCGATCTCGCCGCCGGCACGATCGTCGTCCGCCTCGACCGTGGCGCGCCGCTCGATCTGCCGATCGATGAACCGGTCGCGCGACGACGCGTTCCGCTTCACCCGCGCCCAGATCGCCGCGCTCGGCCCGCTCGAGCGACAGTTGCTGCGCCAGACCCTGCGCCGCGTCGAGAGCTTCGACGACCCGCGACCTGTCCGCCGCCGCGCTGGAGCGGACGACCGAGGTGCTGCGCGGGCGCCTCGGCTACGAGCCGGTGAGCGCCGATCAGCGCCTGACGTTCCTGCGCGCGCTGCTGCACGCGATCGAGCAGAACTGAGGGGGCTCGCCAGCGCCCCGATGCCGTAGCCGCGGGACCTGTGCCCGCGGGCGACGCGCCGCGTCGCCGGGCGGGAGGCGGTTCGGCGTCTGGTCTGCGGTCGTCGACTCCCAGTGGACGCTCGGAACGTCGCGGTCGTCAGTGACGCGTTGCCGCGCCCCACTCCCCCGGGCGGTGCTCCGCACCGCCGGCGGCCACGGGTGCCGCGGCTACAACTCGCCCGTCGTCGATTGCGGATCGAGACCGTCCGGACCGCCCCGAAGGGTTGTAGCCGCGGCGCGTCAGGCATGCGCGCCCACGCCTCCGCACCGCCGTGGGGGCCAGGGGGATCAGCAACGTTACGGAAACGCCAACACGCCGCGCGGGGCGGTCGACGGGCTGGTCGCCGGTGCGCCGGCGCGGCCGTACAGGGCGGCGACCTCGTCGGTGTACAACACGCGCCACTCCGGCCGGCCGTCGAGCGGCGTGGGGATGCCGCGTGGGACGAGCACCAGCGACGTGGGGTACTGCGTCGAGCAGGCGGGCGGCCTCGTCACCGCCGTCGCCGCGGAAGAAGGCGAAGCCGTCCTCGACCACCGCCGCCGGGTAGACCGTGGCGAATCTGCCGTCGAGCGACACCTTCAGCGCCGGCGCGCCGTGCCACAGCGCGTAGCCACCCCAGTCGAGCGGCAGGGCCAGGTTGCCGTGCAATCGCCGCCGCGCGCGCGAAGCGCAGCGCGCCGACGGGATACTCGCCGGCGGCGAACACCAATCGGGCGCGATCGCGTCCACAGTCGCGTGCCGAGCGAGACGAGTTGCGCGCCCGCCAGCGCCAGCAATGCCACGGCGACCACGGCGGTCGGCAACGCCGACAGGCGCCAGCGCGTGCGCGTGGCGCCGGCGTCGAAGACGCGCCCTGCGCACTGATCGGCGAGCGGCGCCGCGGCGCACAGGGCGAGCAGCGGCACGTGGCGTTGCGGGCGCAGCGCCATGACCGCCACCAGCGCGAGGAGCGCCCCCACCAGCGGCGATGGCGGAGCAGGCGCGCGCGCAGGCGATGCTCGCCGCCAGCGCGATGAGCATCACCACGGCGGGCCGTTGGGCGGGATCGTCGAAGGCCAGCGGCTGCCATTCGATGATCGGGTGCGGCGATGCGCAGCTCGTTGGCGATGTACGAGAACAGCGCCGGTCCGTAGGGGTGAGGCAGGCGGCGAGGGTGGCGCACACCAGCAGCGCGGCGCGGTGCGGCCACCGCATGCCGTCATGCAGGACGGTGCCCAGGGCGGCGAAGAGGCCGAGGATGCCGAGGCCGGCGATGACGGCGCCGTGCGCGTTGGCCCACAGGCAGAAGCCGGCGCCCAACGCGACGTACGTCAGCGCGCCCGGCGCGCCGCGCCGCGGGCGATCGAGCCACGCGAGCAGCGCCGCCACGCCGAGATACGTCACGATCTGCGGACGCACCGCGTAGCCGCGCCCCATCGCCGCCAACACCAGCACCATCACCGCGCCGCGCACCCAGGGTGAGCGCGCGTGCCGGCGCACCATCGACCACACCAGCCATCGCGGTGAGCAGCGCGACGGCGAGTTTCGCCAGCCACAGCGCCGTCGAACCGCCGCCGGCGAACAGCGACGCCATGCCCACCTGGCGTGAGCCATTCGTGATCGATCCAGGGCCGGCCGGCGGCGGTGTACGACGCGTCGTCGATGCGCGGAATCGCGCCGTCGGCGAGGATGCGGCGCCCGCTGTAGAGGTGCATCCAGAGGTCGTTGTCGGCCTCGTTGTCGCCGAGGAAGTAGAGGGCGCTGCTGATGACGAGCAGCGCCCAGGCGCAGGTGAGCAGACGTCGGACGCCCTGCTCACCCATACCCGTCGGCGCGATGCGGCGCGCGAGCGCCGCTCACGGCGCCCAGAGGTAGAGGAAGTTGGGGCCGCGCGGCAGCAGCTCGATCTTCGAAGTTGAGCAGGCTGATCTGCGTCACCTGCGGCGCGGCGCGGCCGGCGCGCGCGTAGATGCTGTCGCCGAACTCGTCGGGTCGGCGATAGCGGATCACGCGCGCCTCGCGCACGCCGGCGCGCTGCTTGGCGCGGTCGATCGTGTCGTCGAGGTAGCCGATGCCGTCGACCAATCCGCCCTGCAGGGCCTGGTCGGCGCTGAAGACGCGGCCGTCGGTCATCGTCGTGCTCATCTCCGGCGTCAGGTCGGGCGGCGCTCGCGCACCAGGCCGACGAAGCGCGCCTGCATGTCGCCGATCAGCTGTCTCGAGCACCGCGCGCTCGGCGGGTGTCATCGTGCGCAGCGGCGAGCCGATGTCCTTCATCGCGCCCGAGGCGACGGTCTGATCGCGCACGCCGAGCTTCTCCATCAGGCCGGCGACGCTGATGTTGGTGAAGATCACGCCGATGCTGCCGGTGACGGTGGTCGGGCTGGCGATGATCTCGTCGGCGGCGAGCGAGACGTAGTAGCCGCCCGAAGCGGCGACATCGAGCATCTGCACGAGCACCGGCACGTGGTGCTCGGCTTTGAAGCGCATCAGGCCGATCGTAGATGATGTCGCTGGCCGTGACCGTGCCGCCGGGGCTGTTGATGCGCAGCACGATCGCGCGGATGGCATCGTCGTCGGCGGCGAGGTCGAGCTCGGCCTGCATGCGCGCCACCGTGCTCTCGCTGCCGCCGAAGCCCAGCGCGTCCGGAGCGCTCCTCGCTGGTGATCGGGCCCCGTCAGGTCCATCATCAGGATCTTGGCCCGGCCGGAGCCGCTCACGACGCGCTCCTCGAGCGGGCTCTGGCCGGCGCGACAGCGGGTTGAAGTCGCCCGTGACGAGGACACAGCCGCCGGCGGTGAGCGTCAGCAGCAGGGCGAGCACCGAACGGCGCACCGGCTTGGCATCGACGGGTGTTGCTTATAGTCATTGCGGCGACGGCGAGGCAAGGTGATGCGCATGAGTATGCGACGCGGCGCGCCATCGCCGATCCCGGTGCTGATGCTGCCTCCTGCTGTGCGCGGCGGCGGCGCGCAGCGAAGACGTGGAGCGCATCACCGCGGCCAACGTCGGTGCCTACCAGAAGCTCCTGCCCGCGCCGGTGTACGCGCGCGTCGCCGACGGCCAGTACGTGCTGCCGGTGGTGCCGGTGGACGCCGCCCGCTTCCGCGCGAACTACACCGATCGCTTCTGGAAGGCGTCGCAGGCGAACCGCGGCAAGTTCGGCATCGACGCCGCCACCGGCGGCCTCACCGACGTCGCCACCGGCGCCATCCCGACACGCTTCTTCGGGCTGCCCTTTCCGGACATCGACCCCAAGGATCCGCACGCCGCGACCAAGATCATCCACAACTACCGGGCCCGCCGCATGCAGATGGACGGCGAGTTCCACACCTTCGACCTCAGCGACGTCGAGCAGAGCGGCGAGGTGCGACGCACGGTGCGCATCCTGCTCTCGCAGACCTACTACGTCGGCACGACCGCCGAGCCGCCGGCAACGCTGCCCGACAACACCGAGTCGCGCCAACTCGCCGCGGCCCTGGCGCCCAAGGATCTGGAAGGGGTCGGCGTGCTCACGTGGCGCACCAACGACTGGACCACGTGGGACCAGGTGTGGGCGTACCTGCCAACGATCCGCCGCGTGCGCCGCGTGCGCAGCTCGACGCGCGGCGATCGCATTCCCGGCTTCGAGGTGCAGGGCGACGACGCCGACTGCTACGACAACAAGACGAGCTATTTCTCCTGGAAGCTCGTGCGCGCCGATGAGGTGATCGGCCCGCTCGGCAGCGACACGCCGTACGCGCGCCCGCTCACCGACGAGCCGCCCAGCCGGCGCGTCATGGCCCTACCGTACAACGCCGCCGTGTACGAGACGCCCGGCGCGAAGGGCGCCGGCTGGTTCCCGCTCGGTAACGTGTACGCGAAGCGGCCGGTGTGGATCGTCGAGGGGACGCCGCGGGATCCCTACTACGAGTCCGGCCACATCGTCCTCTACGTCGATCGCGACCTCTACACCGGCTACTACAAGCTCTCCTACAACCAGGCCGGCGAGCTGTACCGCACCAACTTCTGCGGCGCCGCGTGGGGTCGTTCCGCCGATGGCAGCTTCGCCGCGCCGACGGCGCTGCTGATGCTGGGCGTGAACGAGAAGGAGAACCGCGGCACGCCGGCCGGTCGCTTCACCAAGCAGACCTTCGAGCGCGGCTTCGCCGACGGCTGGTTCACGGCCGCCCATCTCGACGAGCTGTCGAGCGCGATCAGCGGAACGCCGACGCCGGAGAAATAGGCGCCCGCCATCGGTGCATGCCCGCGCCGGACGCGAATTCGACGCGCCCTGCCAGGCGTCGCGAAAGCAGCGCCCATTCGGCGATCGCGCCGTCCTGTCCTCGACCGGTTCGGCCTGTCAGGCGCGGCCGGTCGCGACGGCGGCCAATCGACCTGGTTGCGGTGCTTGTCTACGCCGTGACCGGTTCGCCGGTCTGGCCGGACTCGCTCGCATCGAGGGGGCGGATCTGGTCCCAGGCGTTGCGATAGGTGGCGAATTTGCCGGCGTACGAGCGGCGCGAATCCGGCAGGTAGAAGGTCTTGCCGCTGATTGCCTGCCAGGGGATCACGAATGCCTGCGTGAGATCGAGCGCCTGGCCGGGGACGAGCGGAACGCAGGCGAAGAAGTCGCTGTATCGCTCGCCGACCTTGCCGCGGTGATGGAAGTTGAAGTTCCACGCCCGGTACACGTAGTTGTAGTGCCGCCCGCCGACATGCACGCGGCGGCGCGACGAGCTCGGATACGCGACGCGCAGCGCCAGGCGGACATCGCCGTCGACGAAAAAGTCGAATCGGGCCTGCGGCGGAGCGGGATCGACGCGGTGACCCAGCCCGCTCAGGTGGGTCACGACCTCCTGCTTCGGGACATCATGAATCTCGACCCGGTTCATCGTCCTTTGGGAGGGCGGCGTGCGTCGGCTCGTGGCCATTTCCAGCGCTGAAATTGTTTGTCAGACCACCTGAACTCCGGCCGCTGTCTTGATACAGCGGAATACCGGGCTTGCCAAGTAAAAAAGTCAGAGCCGGGCTCAGCCGCATTGTGATTGCTGCTCGGTCGATTTGCTGAACGCCGGAGCAGGGAATCACCCGATCCGGCTGTGTGACGTATTCTTTACACCCAGCGCGACCGCTCGGCTGACTTTGCCGGCTCTTTTTGTTTGGTCTTGTCCGGAAACGGGCAGATCTCGATGAGTATGCAGGCAGGGCAGCCTGGTTTTCGCGCCAGGCATACCCGCCGACCGTGATACTGGAGGAGATGACAGAAGCGGATCTGGTTCGCGATTGGGACGATTGTGGTGAGATCGGCCTCGATCTTGTCGGGGTCGGTGTTGGTGGTGAAACCGAGGCGCTGCGAGAGGCGGCCGACGTGGGTATCGACGCCGATGCCGGGCAACCCGAAGGCGTTGCCGCGCAGAATGTTGGCCGTCTTGCGGCCGACGCCGGGCAGGCTCAGCAGGTCGTCGAAGTCGCTCGGTACCGCGCCGCCGAAGCGGTCGACCAGTGCCTGGCAGCAGGCGCGGACGGCGCGCGTCTTCTGGCGGAAGAAGCCGGTGGGACGGAGCCAGCCCTCGAGCGTGTCCTGATCGGCGGCCGCAAAGGCCGCGGCGGTGGGAAATTCGCGAAAGAGGGCGGGCGTGACCTCATTGACCTTCGCATCAGTACACTGCGCGGCAAGGATGAGGGCGATCAGCAGCTCGAGCGGCGACGAGAAGTCGAGTGCCAGCTTGGCGTCGGGATGCGCGCGATCGAGACGGGTGATCACCTCGTCGATAGGCGCGGCGGCGGGGCGGGTGCGGCGGCGTGTCGGGCGGCTGACCTTCTTCGGGCGGGGAGCGGACGGGCGGGTCGATCGGGGGCTCATCGCCGCCGACGTACGCCGGCGGTGATGGGGTTGTCGAGAGGCGCGGGCAGGCACGCGTGCAGCAGTGCGCCGGTGCCGGCGACGGTTCCGGTGCGCCGCGCGTTGGCGTTGATCCACAGGCGCACTGCCTCGAGCTCGTCCGGCGTGAGCGCCGGCGGGTCGATCGGCATGGGGCGACCGGGGACGTCGTCGCGGCCGAGCGTGGCTTTGGCGAGCAGCAGCCAGAGACGACTGTGCTCGGCATCGCCAGGTGCGACGCGAGCGAGGTCGCTGCTCATCGACGGCACGCCCACGAGGTTGTCGTAGGCGACGCCGATGCGCAGGTCGAGCCCGCCGGCGTTGGCGTCGCCGTGACAGGCATCGTCGCTGCAGCCATGGCTGTCGAAGATCGCGTCCTGGAGCAGGTCGAACGTCGTGGCGTACACCGGGCAGTCGGTGCGTACGCAATCGGCGCGGCAGGCGTCGGTGTCGTCGGCGTTGCCGTCGTCGCATTCCTCGCCGGCCTCTTCCATGCCGTTGCCGCAGACGGGCGCCGGACAGCGCAACGCGCTCTGCACGTAGACGCCGCCCACCAGGCAGTCGGCGCGGCTGCCGACGTCGGCGACGAACTGGTCGATCGAGTGCCCGTAGAGTGCGGCAAACGCGGCGGCGTCGCAGGTCGCCGACGTGCGCGCCGCGACGCTGGCGCGGGCCCGGGTCGCGCGCTCTTCGCCGCGCGCCACGACGGCGAACTTCTCCTCGGGGGCCATCGACTGACTGGCGACTAGGTCGAAGGGCGCGCGCTCTTCGCGGGCGGCGAAGCGGAGGAGCTCGGTGGCGCGGGCGGCGCCGGCGTCGAGGCAGGCGGCGCGCGCCGGGCTGGCCTCGCCGACCACGTAGTCGGCGGAGCTGCCCACCAGGCCGGGGCCGTAGGCGGCGGTGATGAGCTCGCGTTCGAGCTGCCGGCAGATGCTGGTGACGTCGGACAGCGCTTCCTGCCGGTCCACGAACTTCAGGGCGATCACCCCATCGTCGGTGCAGGCGCCGTCGACCTTGTCGAGGGCGCGCTGGCGCGCGGCGCGCACCGCGACGGTGGTGGCGTTCGCGTCGCACGCCTGACCGTGCAGTTGCGCGCCGATGCAGGCGCGGCGCAGCGCCCACACGTCGAGCGCGCATTGGGTCGCGGCCTGCCCGAGGACGCGCTGGCAGCGCGCCGCGGCCGGACCGAAATCGCCCCAGGCGGACAGCGGCAGCGGCGTGCCGTGTGCATCAGCCCGTTGGGCCGCGAGCGCGGCGCCGAGGGCGGCAATCAGTGCAACGACGCGCGCGCCCACAACTCCCGAGCTTGTCGGGCGAGACGGGCTAATGCAACGACCTGTCAGCCGCCCCGTGTCGACCGACAACTCCCCGGGCTGTGTCCGCCAATGCGGAAATGAACTGGAGGGCGCCGCTCCGTCGGCGCTCGTTGATGGGCGCGGGCGCTTCATGCAGCGGGCGCCGACGGAGCGGCGCCCTCACCGCGGCATGCGAGATCAGCCGCGCGAATGGACGCTCACATGTACGAGCCGCCGGTCACCAACACGACGTGGCCGGTGACGTAGTCGGCGAGCGGCGAGGCGAGGAAGAGCACCGGACCGGCGGCCTCCTCGGGCGTGCCGGCGCGGCCGAGCGGCACCATCTGCATCGCGAACTGGCGCATCTGCTCGGGGATGCCCATCTCGACGGCGTGCCCGTCGACGCTCTCCTTCTGCGACTTGTCCTTGGCGGCGGTGAGGCGCGTCTCGATGAAGCCGTAGGCGACGGCGTTGACGTGGATGTTCAGCCGTCCCCACTCCTTCGCCAGCGTCTTGGTGACGCCGACGATGCCCATCTTCCCCGCCGAGTAGTTGACCTGGCCGGCGTTGCCGGCGACGCCGGAGGTGGACGAGGTGTTGACGACGCGACGGATCACCCGCTTGCCCTCGGCCTGCTCCTGCTTCGCCCAGTCGCGCCAGTACAGCGACGCGGCGCGCAGGATCCGGAACGGACCGGTGAGGTGGCAGTCGATCATCGCGTACCACTGCTCGTCGTCCATCTTCTGGATGACGCCGTCGTAGGTGTAGCCGGCGTTGTTGACGATGATGTCGAGCGCCTTGAAGCGGTCCACCGTCGACTTGATCAAGGTGTTGGGGAACTGCGGGTCGGTCACCGATCCGGCCACCGCGACCGCATCGGCGCCGGTCTTGCGGATGGCCTCGGCCGCCTCCTCGGCGACGTCGGCGTTGAGGTCGTTCACCACCACCCGTGCTCCGTGCTGGGCGAACAACTCGGCGACGGCTCGGCCGATGCCGCGCCCCGAACCGGTGACGATCGCGACTTTTCCTTCGATCAACTTCATCGTGTACCTCCTGTGGGGAATCGGTCCTGCTTAGCGAAAAGGGAGGGGAGCGGGAACCTCACCGGCACCGCGAAAGGACAGGGACGGAGTGGGAGGCGGGCGACTTTCGCCTTTCACGCCCCGATCCGTGCGCTATGCTTTCATCATGAGCAGACGCATGACCGACGGATTGATCATCCTCGCGGTCCTGGCGCTCGGTGCCAGCCATCTCTGGGCGCAGGGTGCGGGGGGCGGTCGGAGGGTCGTGCGCGCCAATCAGGGCGGAGGCAGCCGGGTCGTCCAGAGCCACAACGTTCCCAACGGCCACGTCGTCCAGAGCCAGCCCGTCCCCAACGGCAGCGTCGTGCGAAGCAACCGGAATGTCGCGGTGAACGGCATGGGCAACAGCGTCGGCGCCGCCGCGCAGGGATTCCGCGGCTCGGGCGCGGGACATGTGAACGCCAATCCGGCCGGGCCCGCCGGTGCTGGTGGCCTCAATCCCGCCGGCCCCAGTGCGATCGGTGCCGCCGGTCCCGCGCCGATCGGCGCCGCGGGTCCCGCCCCAATCGGTGCCGCCGGTCCCGCCCCAATCGGCGCGGCCGGTCCTGCCCCAATCGGCGCGGCCGGTCCTGCCCCCGTGGGCGGCGGAGCGACCGTCGTCCGCAATGGTGCGTTCCCAGCCGGATGCACCACCGTCGGCGGCGGGGTGGTCTGCGGGAAGTAGCCGACCGCCGTCGGCCGTACTCAGGGAATCAGCAGGACCTTGCCGACGCTCCGCCGCGAGGCGATCTCGGCCAACGCGTCGGCGGCTTTCGCCAGCGGGTACTGCGACGACACCAGCGGCGTGACCAGCCCCCGCTCATAGAGCGCGAAGAGCGAGTGCATCGCCCGCGGGATCTTCTCGGGATCGTGCTGGCGGTAGGCGCCCCAGTGCAGGCCGACGATGGCGATGTTCTTCAGCAGGACGCGGTTCAGCTGGACGCTCGGGATGTTGCCCGAGGCGAAGCCGATGACCAGGAAGCGTCCGCCGAACGCGATGCACTTGAGCGACAAGTCGACCAGATCGCCGCCGACCGGATCGTAAATGACATCGGCACCGCGTCCGCCCGTCGCGGCCTTCACCTGCTCCACCCAGTCGGGCGTCGAGTAGTTGAACGCCGCCTCGGCGCCGTGCTCGCGCGCGATCGCGAGCTTGGCGGATGATCCGGACGTGGCGAGCACGCGCGCGCCGAGGGCCTTGCCGATCTGTACCGCGGCGAGCCCGACGCCGCCGGCGGCGGCGTGTACGAGCAGCGTCTCGCCGGGCTGCAACGCGGCGCGATAGACGAGGCCGAAGTAGGACGTCTGGTAGACGACGCCGAAGGCGGCACCGTGCTCGAACGACATCGAGTCCGGCATCTTCACCGTGCTGACCGCTGGCGCCAGGCACACCGTGGCAAAGCCGCCGTAGCCGAGCATCGCGAAGACGCGATCGCCGATCGCGAGACCGCTGACGCCCTCACCGACCGCGCGCACCACGCCCGCCACCTCGCCACCGGGCGAGAACGGCAGCGCCGGCTTCACCTGGTATTTCCCCTGCGCGATCAGGATGTCGAAGAAGTTGCAGCCGATCGCCTTGACGTCGATCGCGACCTGCCCCTTGCCCGGCGTCGGATCGGGCAGCTCGCGCAACACCATCGCCTCGGGTTCGCCCCACTGTTCGACGAGCATCGCCTGCATGGCAATGCTCTAACTGCGAAGCCGCTGCCGGGGCAAGAACACAGATGGACACTGATGGCCGCAGATGGACACAGAGCCCGCCACTCCACCCCGCAAATGACCACGAATGAACACGAAGCCTGACGAAGAGACAATCCGATAAGCTTAGGGGAGGTGGAGCTTCGTGTTTATCGGCGGGTAGAGCGGTGGGGTTCGGTGTTCATCTGTGGTTCAGGGTTGCCGTTGTCGAAGCGCGCGCCGGTCTGTGATCCGATCCACACCTCGCCGCCGTCGAAGTGCTCCTTCTTCCAGATCGGCACGACCTCCTTCAGGCGGTCGATGGCGAAGTGGCAGGCCTCGAAGGCGGCGACGCGGTGCGCGGCCGAGACGGCGATGACGACGCTCGCCTCGCCGATCGGCACGACGCCGATGCGATGGACGATCGCGACGCGGGCGATCGGCCAGCGCCGCTTCGCCTCGTCGCCGATCTTGCGCAGCTCGGCGACGGCCATCTCCGGGTAGGCCTCGTACTCGAGCTCGGTGACGGTCCGTCCGTCGTTGTGGTCGCGCGTCGTGCCGAGGAATGTGCAGGTCGCGCCGGTGGCGGGATCGGCAACGGCGGCGGTGACGGCCGCGGCATCGATGACGTGTGTGACGATCTCGAACATCGCGTCCCCTCTCCTCAGCCGCCGCTCACCGGCGGGATCAGCGCCAGCTCGTCACCGTCGGCCAGGCGATGCCCGCGATCGACGTACTCGCGGTTGACGGCAAAGGCGATCGAGCCGCTCATCGGCTCGATGTCAGGGTGCTCGCGGCACAGTGCGCTCCACACCTCGCCCACCGTGGTGCCGTCGGGCACGGCGCGCTCCGCCTCACCCGCGCGCAGGCGCTCGCGCAGCGAGGCGAAGAATCGCAGGTGCACGGTCACGTCCGGCTCCGCTCACCGCAGCAGGCCGACGATGTGGCCGAGCTCGGGTAGGATGAGCTTCGTCATCGCCAGCTCGACGGCGCGGCTGGCGCCGGGCAGCGAGAAGATCGCGCGCTGCCCGGCGATGCCGGCGGTGGCGCGGCTGAGCATCGCGGCGGCGCCGACCTGATCCCAGCTGAGCATCCGGAACAGCTCGCCGAAGCCGGTGATCTCCTTGTCGAGGAGGCCGGTGATCGCCTCGTAGGTGGTGTCGCGGCGAGCGACGCCGGTGCCGCCGTGGCAGATCAGCACCTCGACCTCCGCCGGCGCGCCCGTGATCAGCGCGACGATCTCCCGCGGCTCGTCCCTGACGATGCGATACAGGCCGACGCGGTGCCCCTCCTTCTCCAACAGCTGGCGGATGCGCTTGCCGCTCAGGTCGTCCGCCTCGGTGCGCGTGTCGGAGACGGTGACGATGCCGCAGACGACCCCCGTCACGTCGCTCTGGTGATGGTGTCCCGACGCCATGCCCCTCGACTAACCGAGCCCGGGGGTCCGGGCAACGGTCCGCGACGGCGCGGAAGCGGGAAGAGAGTGAGCGGCGATCATCTGAATCCGAGTCGTCCGCGACGGGTGATGGTGTCCCGAGGCGTTGCGCGCATGGCGGCCGGTAGCCGCGGGCCTTGTGCCCGCACGGCGACGCCGCGCGTCGCCCGGCGGTTGGGCGGTGCGGCAACGAGTCTCCGCGCCACGCGTCCACTCCCCACCGGGCGGTGCGTTGCACCGCCGTGCGGCCACGAGGGCCGCGGCTACGAGGCGGCGGTCGCGGCGCCCATGTCAGCGGACCGCCGCGTCGATCTGTTCCAGCACCGACAGGTCGTTCGACTCGCCGTTGGTGATGATCAGGTCCGGGCGGCCGTCGCCGTTGAGGTCGGCGGCGCGGACGGTTCGGGGATGGGCGCCGACGGGGACGCGCAGGGGCGCTGTCCAGGAACCGTCGCCGCGGGCGAGAAAGACGCTGACGCTGTCGTCGCCGGTGTTGGCGGTGGCGATGTCGAGGTGGCCGTCGCGGTCGAGGTCGACGAGCACCAGCGAGCGCAGGCCGGCCCCGGCCTGCAGCGGCGGCGCCGGGGTGAACGTGCCACTGCCGTCGTTGAGCAGTCGGTGCACGACGCCCTGCGCGTCGCCGATGACGAGATCCGGCCGCGCATCGCCGCTCACGTCGCCGATCGCCAGCGCGTATGCGGGCGCGCTGCCGTACGCGATCGTGCGGGCGGCGTCGAAGATGCCGCCCGCGTCGCGCGTCTTCGCCGCCGGGGTGACGGCGCCGCGGTTGTGGAACAGCGACACGGTGTGCGAGCCCCAGTTGAGCACGGCGAGGTCGGGGCGACCATCGCCGTCGAGATCACCGATGGCGATGTCCGACGGGTTGGTGTCGGCGCGCAGCGCCGGGCCGGCGACCAGCGCGCCGTGTCCGTCGCCGAACAGCACCGACACCTCGCCGCGGCCCTCGAAGGCCGGGACGTTGCTCTCGTCGGCCACGGCGACGTCGGCATGCCCGTCGCCGTTGAGATCGGCGACGGCGACCTGGAACGGCGCCAGTCCGACGGGATAGGCACGCGGTGCGCTGCCGCCGCGACCGTCGCCGCGGACGACGATGACGCGATTGCCCGACGCGCCGGCGACGACGAGATCGGGCACGCCGTCGCCGTCGAGATCGCCGGCGGCGATGCCCCGCGCCGTCACCCCGACCGCGGCGCCGGGGATCGGGCGGAACCCGCCGTCCGGCGTCGACAACAGAATGCCGAGCGCCGTGCTGCCGGCATTGGTGACGGCGAGATCGAGACGGCCGTCGCGATCGAGATCGGCAACGGCGACGGCGAACGGGGTCAGTCCACCCGAGGGCCAGCGGTGCTCGCGAAACGCCAGCGCCGGCGACGACGGCTCGCCACGGGCGCCCGCGACCGCGGCGAGCAATGTCGCCGCGATGATCGCCGAGCGCATCGCCGGGTTCAGGGCGCCGGCGGCGCCGGCGCCGCCGGCGCGACCGGGGCGGGAACGCCGCCGCCGGAGAGCGCCTTCTGGATGATCAGCTGATGCACGCCCTGTGTGAGGGCGCGATCCGCGAACGTGAAGCCCATGGACGTCCGGTTGAGAGAGACGCTGACGCCCGCGTCTTCCCACACGTCGAACTGCGCGTCCTCCTGGGTGGGCGTGCCGAAGCGCGCGCGCAACAGCGTGGCGATTTTCGCGTCGTGTCCGCAATCGAACCGCACTTCGTAGAAGTGATCGGCGACGAATCCGAGAGCTGTGACGCACGGCTTCAGGCTGTCGAAGGACTGATCCTCGGCGCGGTAATACGCGATCGGCATGGTTGCCGCAGCGCCGGGCGTCGTCGGGCTCATCGGCTGCAGGGTCGGTACCGCGGCGGTCGCCTGGGCGACGGTGCTGCCGAAGCGCAGCGATCCGAGACCGTTGGGCAGGCCCTGCGGGGGCGCCGCGGCGGCGGTTGCCAGCCACAGCGCGAGGGCGATGACGGCGCGCCGGGGCGGCGTCGAACGCAGGGTCGACGCCGCCCCGAGCACAGCCGATTCCAAGTCGAGCCGCCTTACTGGCAGCTGAGGGTGCTCTGCGTGGTCAGGTCCATGCCGAGCAGCGCGTGCAGGGCCGGCAGGGTGCTGACCGTCTTGCCGCCGCTGGTGTTGCTGGTGGCGACCTGGGCGCAGTTGAACGCGGCGCCGTTCAACACGGTGCTGGAGATGGTCGCGGCCTCGACGTTGTTGGCGTCGAGCACCTGGGCGCTCGCCGAGCCGGTGGTCTGCGGCAGCTGGTTCGCGGTCGTCGGTGTCGCCACCGTGTCGTCGGCGGTGCACGGGATGGTATCGGGGCCGACCTCGGTGTTCAGCACCACCTGGATCTTGGTGGTGGCGAGGAAGAAGGCGTCACCCGGCGCGGCGGCGGCGGTGGTCGCGGTCAGGCAGGGGCCGCCGTTGATCACGCCGGCGTGGGTCGCGTCGTCGGTGTCGGGCTGGCAGAGCTGGTTGGGTCCACCGGTTTCGCACTCGTCGACGAAGATCCCGCCGCCGAGGTCGGTGACGATGTGGTCCTGGCAGAGCGTGTAGTTGATCTTCGGCGCCGTGCCGCCGCAGGTGAGGATGCCCTCGGTGCGGAAGGCGGTCACGCAGGCGTAGGCCACCCCGGGAATCACCGTGACGGTGTCGAAGCCCTTCGACGGACTCCCGAGCACCGTGTACTCGTTCGCCAGGTTGATGCTGGGCACGTTGCAGACGCCGATGTTGACGGCGCCGGCGAGGCCGAACGCGATCGGCGAGCCGGTGTTGTGGACCTCGCCGCCCGAGGTGCCGTCGAGGATGCAGGCGTGGCCGAAGCAGGGCGGGTTGATGACCTTCGCGCACTGCGAGCAGCCACCCGCGTCGTTGATGGCGTTCATGATGGTGATCAGTCCGCCGTTGGCCGACAGCGCCGCCGTGTAGGCGGTGTCGAGGGCGCTGATCAGCACGGTGCGCTCCCAGCGATCGCCGAAGGTGCTGGCGGGCAGATGCCCCAGCGCCTGGAGATCGGAGTCGTCGCAGGTGCCCTTGGTGACGAGATCGGCGAGCTTGGACTTCGCCTTCGCCATCGCCGACTTGCTGTTCGCGAGGTCGATGGCCTTGGCCAGCCCGTCGCTGCACTTGCCGGCGATGCCGGAGAGCGGATCGCCCTTCAGCGTTGCCTTCTGGTAGGCGTCGGCGCACTTGCCGAGCGCCTTCGTGATCGAGGCCTCGAGCTTCAGGTGCACACCCGAGACGGCCTTCTGGCACTTGTCGATGGAGGCGTGGCTCGGCGCGGCCATGAACGCCACGGTGGCGACCGTCCCCACCACGCAGACGAAACTCCGAGTCCCTCGCATGATCGTTCCCCCCCGGTTGAGCGGTTGTTGGCGCGGACGTCCCACCCGCGCGAATGGCGAAACCCCTGAATCCGTAATCGAGCGGACGCCGTTTTGTCAACGAAAGTCTGATGACGCCCCACGGCGACGCGCTGCGTCGATCGCGCAGGGTTTTCCCGGCGGGCGCGTCGTGCTAGCGACGCCCTCACACGAATACATTGCAGTGGGGTGGCGGTGGTGGCGGATCTTCTCTCGGCCCTCAATCCGGTTCAGCAGCAGGCGGTCCTGCACGGCGACGGCCCGTTGCTGATCCTCGCCGGCGCGGGGTCGGGCAAGACGCGCACGTTGACGCATCGCGTCGCGCACGTCATCGCCGAGCGCGGCGTCGAGCCCTGGCGCATCCTGGCCGTCACGTTCACCAACAAGGCCGCGGCGGAGATGCGCGATCGCCTCGAGCGCCTGCTCGGCAACGAGCGCCTGCCGTGGGTGTCCACCTTCCATGCCGCCTGCGTGCGCATCCTGCGGCGCGAGATCGAGGCGCTCGGCTTCGCGCGCGACTTCACGATCTACGACGACCGCGACAGCGAGCGGCTGGTGAAGGACATCCTCGCCGACCTCGACATTCCCGAGGGCGTGCTCGCGCCGCGCCTGGCGCGCTCGCTGATCGACGGCGCCAAGAACAAGGGCATCACCGCCGGTCGAGTACGCGCGCCGGCACGAGCAGCACGAATCGATGGCGCCGGTGTACCGGCGCTACCAGGACCTGCTGAAGCGCGCGAACGCGGTCGATTTCGGCGACCTGTTGCTGCTCACCACCGCAGCTCTTCAGTGAGCACCCCGCGGTGCTCGACCGTTACCGCGGCCGCTTCCTGCACGTCCTCGTGGACGAGTACCAGGACACCAACGCGGTGCAGTACCGCCTCACCAACCTGCTGGCGTCGCAGCACCGCAACCTCTGCGTGGTCGGCGACGACGACCAGTCGATCTACCGCTGGCGCGGCGCCGAGATCGCGCAACATCCTCGAGTTCGAGCGCGACTATCCCGACGTCATCACGATCCGGCTCGAGCAGAACTATCGCTCCACCGGTACCATCCTCGCCGCCGCCGGCGCGGTGGTGGCGCGCAACGCGCGCCGCAAGGGCAAGACGCTGTGGACCGAGAATCCGCGCGGCGACAAGGTCGCGGTCGCGCCGCTCTCCGACGATCTCGAGGAGGCGCGCTTCGTGGCGCGCGAGATCGAGCGGGCGCTGCGTGGTCCGTGGACGCGACGCGAGATCGCCATCCTCTACCGCACCAACGCCCAGTCGCGCGCCGTCGAGGAAGCGCTGGTCCGCCACCGGATCCCCTACGTGATGATCGGCGGCGTGCAAGTTCTTCGCGCGCGCCGAGGTGAAGGACGTCCTCGCCTACCTGCGCGTGCTGCTGAATCCGGCCGACTCGCTGTCCACCAAGCGCATCATCAACACGCCGGCGCGCGGCATCGGGCCCGGCACCGTCGAGCGCCATCGCGGCGCTCGACGAGGAGGCGGGCGGCCTGCTCCCCGCCTGCCGACTGGCGCTGGAGCGCGAGCTCCTCAAGCCGCAGCAGGGCGAGAACGTGCGCGCCTTCGCCACGATGATCGAGGGGTTCCGCGCGCGCCTCGCCGAGGTGCCGTATCCGCAGCTGACCGCGCGGCTGATCGAGGAGTGCGGCTACGGGCCGATGCTGCGCGAGGACGGGAGCGCCGAGGCGCGCGATCGGCTGCAGAACCTCGACGAGCTCCTCAAGGGCATGGAGGAGTCGGCGGCGATGGGCCGGACGCTGCAGGACTACCTCGAGCAGGTGGCGCTGGTCAGCGACATCGACGCCTGGGACGGCGACGCCGACCGCGTGACGCTGATGACCCTGCACTCCGCCAAGGGGCTCGAGTTCCCGATGGTGTTCATGATCGGCATGGAAGAAGGGCTCTTCCCGCACGCGCGCGTCGACGACGCCGACATCGAGGAGGAGCGCCGCCTCTGCTACGTCGGCATGACGCGCGCGATGAAGCGGCTGGTGCTCACGCACGCGCTGCGCCGGCGCGTGTACGGCGACGTGCAGATGAACGCGCGCAGCCGCTTCATCGACGAGATCCCTCCCGAGCTCATCGAGATCCATCGGCGCGCCGGCGCGCCCCGCGGCGCCGGCGCAGTGGCGATTCCCGGCGCGCCAGTCGTCGTTCGTCGCCGCGCCACGTGCGACCAGCCGGCCCGAGCGCATCGAGGTGGCGGACGGCGAAGACGGCGAGCGGCTGCGCGTGGTCTACGACGAGGACGGGCTCCGCATCGGCAGCCGCGTCCGCCACGGCACCTTCGGCGTCGGCACCGTCAAGGGGCTCGAAGGCGCCGGCGAGCAGCAGAAGGTGACGGTGGTGTTCCAGTCCGTCGGCGCGAAGAAGCTGCTCCTGAAGTTCGCCGGCCTCGAACCGGCCTGAGCGCGCGCCGTCGGAATCGCTGCCAGCCGCGCCGGACTTCCTCTGCTGCGCGATCGCGCCGAATGGCGGCGACGGCAGCGGCACGGCCGCGAATCGCGTGGCGCTGGATCTCGCGCACGTCGGCGACCCGAGATGCCGGCGCGCGGCGCCTGATCCTCAACCGGTTACGCGCGGGAAGGGCGAAGGGGCTCCTGCTGCAGGGTGCTGGTCTCGAACCGACCTGAGCGCGGTCAGTCGGGCTCGCCCGCCGGCGTCTCGCCTTCTTCAGGTGGGTTGAGCGTCTCGTCGATGTCGTCGATCGACTTCTTCTGGTCCTTACGCGCGGCGCGATCGCGCATCTTCTCTTCCTGCTTGAGCTTTCGCGCCATCTCCTTGCGGCGCTTCTGGTCGCGTTTGAAGGTCTTCCCACCAGCCATCACCGACTCCTTTCAGGTGTTCGTGCGGCGTGGCGGACCGTACCAGAGGGCCTGGAGGGCCGCAATTCGCCGCGCCGCATCGAGGTTGCGCGCGGGCCGCGTCCGACGGCGTTGCCGTCGTCGTCTACTCGATGAAGTGACCGAAGCGCTCGAAGCGCGGCGGCGTCAGCCAGCCCTTCGACGTGTCGCGCGACCAGTAGATGAAGGTCGCCTTGCCCTTGATGTCCTCGATGTTGGCGAAGCCCCAGAAGCGGCTGTCGTAACTGCGGTCGCGGTTGTCGCCCATGACGAAGAACTTTCCTTCGGGGACCTGCGTCGGCGGCATGTTGTCGCGGCTGCCGTTGGGATTGATGGTCGAGTCGGTGAAATGCGCGTGACGTGTCGGGGATCGGCTCGCCGTTGACGAAGACCTTCTTGCTGCGGATCTCGACCGTGTCGCCGGGAACGGCGATGACGCGCTTGATCAGGTCGGTGGAGCGATCGACGGGCGAGATGAAGACGACGATGTCGCTGCGCTTGCAGGTCGCCGACCTTCCACAGCTCGGTGCCGATCAGCGGCAGGTGCACCGCATAGGCGAGCTTGTTGACGAAGATGTGGTCGCCGATCTGGATCGTCGGCAGCATCGAGCCGGAGGGCACCCAGAACGCCTGCACCACCGAGGAGCGCACGGCCAGGGCGATCAGCGATCGCCAGGCCGATCGACTCGACGTTCTGTCGCCGGCGCGATTTTTCGGGTCTGACGGGGGGCGAGGCAGGTTGTTTCATCGACATCAGAATAGAGCACAGACGTCAGTGTATGGCCACGCCAGGCCTGGGAGGTCTCGTCTCAGTTTGATTGGCCGCGGCGGTGACCCGCTGCTCAGATAGCCTTTGGCGGTTTTGCCAGGGCTGCGGTCACCGCCGCGCCAATCAAACCGAGACGCCACCCCGGGGCAGGGTCGGCTCAGGGCACATGGATCGTGGCCAATCCGATCCCGCAGCCGCCACGTGCCCGCTGGCCGTCAGTGCAGCTCCATGCCCCCGTCGACGTTGATGGCCTGGCCGGTGACGTTCGGGGCGGTGGCCAGGTAGACGGCGAGCTGGCCGATGTCCTCGGGCGTCTGCGGACGGCCCAGGGGAATCAGCGTCCGGACGTAGCGTTCCCAGGCGACTTCCCTGTCCTCGTCCTTCTGGCGGAACTCGTCGGTCAGGTATTCCCACATCTGCGTCCGCAGGATGCCTGGGCAGATGGCATTGGCGCGGACCCCGATGCGGGCCAGCTCCTTGGCCAGCGAGTTGGTGAAGCCGACCACCGCGAATTTCGAGGCGCAGTAGTGTGCCATGCCCGGTGCGCCGTTCTTTCCCGCCACCGAGGCGACGTTGATGATCGACGCGCCCGGGCGGCCGCGCAGGGCCGGGATCGCGGCTTTGCAGCACAGAAACACGCCCTTCACGTTCACGGCCATGGTCAGGTCGAAGGCGTCCTCGGCGAGCTTCTCGACCGGCGAGATGTGCACGACGCCGGCGTTGCAGACGAGCACGTCGAGGCCGCCGAGCTCGCGCACGGTGGCGTCGATCATCGCCGTCACCTGCGACCACTGGGTCACGTCGGCGCCGATCACCGTCGCGCGCCGGCCGAGCGCGCGCACCTCGCCGGCCACCTGCTCGGCGGCGGCGACGCCGCTCAGCGTCGCGTCGCGGTAGTGCTGCGCGCTGCTGGCGACACGATCGACCTCGGCGATCGCGACATCCGCCCCGGCCTGCGCCAATGCCAGCGCGATGCCCCGGCCGATGCCGCGCCCGCCGCCGGTGACGAGGGCGACTTTTCCGTGCAGCGTCATGGTGTCCTCCTCGGAAGGCTTCAACGCAGAGATGCGGAGGTGGGGCGCGCGCAGAGGTTTCAGCCGGATTCCTCATCTGCTCTCTGCGACTCCGCGCCTCTGCGTTGAAAAACGTTCAGAATTCCACGCGTACGCCCTCGTCCTCCTCGCTCTCGGTGTCGGTGAGAACGGCACGCGCACTCGTGTAGTCCGCCAGCGGGAAGAACAGAAAGCCCTGCTGCTGGGCGTTGGGTCTGATGTCGCCGGCGCTGAACAGGTGGGCGGTGAGGGTGTCGGCGATGGCGGCGGCGCTCGCGGTGGTGAGCGGCACGCCGTCGACGCGTGCCGCGGCAATCCGCTGCGCGGCCGCGGCGACCGGCAGCGGCTCGACGCGCGTGCGGTCGGCGCGCTGGAGGCGAATCGCGTCTGCCGCGACGCTGATACGTGCGCGGCGTCAGGTTGGTGATGTCCACGCGCACCGGCAGGATGCCGGCGGCGGAGAGATCGAACGGGAACTCGAGCTTCGATCCCTGGCCGCGGAGCGGCGTGATGACAACCTTGAGATCGCGCCGCTGCTGCGAGGCCGGCGCGGTGCCGGTGCGCATCTGGGCGTCGAGCTGCTGCTGCGCGGCGCCCATCGACTGCACGTTGAGGAACGCGTGTTGGAACCCGCGCTTGGTGTCGATCTGCTCGATCAGCACGCCGTCACGGCTGGCGGTGAGCGTCACGCCGCTGGGCGCGCAGGTGATGCTGACCGTGATGCCCTGCTCCTCGTGGGGTGGACCCGATGCCAGGCGGCTCCCCTTGATCGTGCCGCTGCCGCCGGCGGTTGCCGGCTGAAAGGCGTTGACCCGGTACCCCATCGCCTCGACGGTCTGGTACGCGAGATGGTTCGCCTCGTCGCAGCTCATCGGCTGATCGACGAGATCCCACTGGTGGATCGGCGCCGAGGCACAGCCGGCGAATGCGAGCAGCGCGACGGCCGTCGCTGCGGTGCGGCGCAGCTCAGAACTCGACACTGAAGCCCTCTTCCTCGTCCGTCTCCTGATCGATGAGCACCACGGTGGCGCGACGATACGCGGAGGCGGGGAAGTAGAGGAAGCCCTTGATGATGCCGTGCGGGGCGATGACCGCGTCGGCGATCATCTGTTCCTTCACCGCCGGCACGGCCGCGGCGTGTGTGGCGAGGTCGGCGTCGGTCAGCGGCGCGGCGCGCTCGCCCTCCTGGCTCTCGAGGCGGACGCGCTTGCCGGCGAAGGCGTAGGTGCGGTCGGTACGGTTGTCGATCGTCAGGCGCACCGGGGTGACGCCGGCGGCGGGCAGATCGGTGCCGAGCGCGCTGCGTGCGTCGCCGCTGCGCAACGGCTCGATGGCGATGACCATGCCGGTCTCCGGCCGGCTCGCGAGCTGTGGGCGGGTGACGCGGCGCGCGGCGACCGCCTCGACGGTGCTGGCGAAATCGCTCTTGAACGTCAGCGAGCCGGGCAGCGGCTCGTCGGTGACCGCATCGAGCGTCGCGCCGGCGTTCGAGCAGGTGACGGTGACCGTGGCGGTGTACTGCCGCGTCGCCGCGTTGGTGACGTAGTCGTAGCCGCCGGCCTTGTGGCCGACGACCGTGCCGGGGGTGCCGGGCTGCGCCGGCGTGACGACGCCTCCGTCGTAGCCGAGGCGCAGCAGCGCGGCGCGCGCCACGCGCTCGCCTTCCGAACAGGGCATGCCCTTCAGCGAGGCTCGGCTCTGCGTCAGGCCCGCGCCGACGCTGCAGCCCGCGAGGAGCAAGAGGGCGGCCGGCCAGAGCCCACGCGCGGCGCGCTGCATGGGCCGGGCGCGGCTCAGCACCCGTTCAGGGCCGCGTTCACTGCCGCGATCAGCTCGTTGATGCCGACCATGCCGTCGCCGTTGACGTCGAAGGCCGGGCAGCTGCTGACGGGGCTGTTGCCGAGGGCGATGTTGACGCCGGAGATCAGCTCGCCGATCACGACCATGCCGTCGCCACTGCAGTCGCCGACGCAGCCGCCGCCCGGCGTCGGCGTGGCGCTCGGCGCCGCCGTGACGGTGACGGTCACGGTGGGCGTCGGCAGCAGCGGGCAGCTGCCGAGGGCGAGGTCGAACGGGGCGCCCTGATTGGTCAGGGTCGTCACGTCGCCGCTCGCGACGTCGAGGATCGACAGCGTGTTGTCGGACAGGTTGGCGACGTAGCCGGTGCTGCCGTCGTCGGTGATCACGACGTCGATCGGCCCGCGGCCGACGGCGATCGCGTCGCCGGCCATTTCGGTCGCGGTATCGATCGGCGACAGCGTCCCGTCGAGCGTGTTGGTGACGAACGCGGTGGTGCCGGAGGCGAATCCGATGGCGCGCGGGCCTCTGCCGACCGTGACTGATCGAACCGGGCCGCCGGCGAGCTCGACGACCGACACGGTCCCGATCTTCTGGTTGCTGACGTAGAGCTGGGTGGCGTCCGGGGTGAGACGGACGGCGGCCGGTCCGCCGCCGCCGACGACGGTGAGCGTGTCGATGGCGGTGTCGGTGCCGGTGTCGATCACCGATACCGTGTCGTCATTCGCGTTGGCGACGTAGACGCGCGAGTTGTCGGGCCGGATCGCCAGGCCGCGCGGGCCGTCGCCGACCGGAATCGTGTCGATCACGGCGTCGAGGTTGGTGTCGATCACCGACACGGTGTCGGTGGCGAGGTTGGCGACGTAGAGCCGCGAGCCGTCACTGTTGAGGACGAGGTCGGAAGGGCTGACGCCGACGGCGATCCTGACCGGCGCGTGGCCACCGGTCATGTCGATGACCTGGACGGAGCCGGCGTCCTGGCGGGTGACGTAGGCGCGCAGCCGGCCGGTGTCCACGGCCAACGCGGTCGGCATGCACTGCGGCAGGACGCACTCGGTGAGGCCGACGCTGGCGACCAGCGAGAGCTCGGGTCGCCGGAAGGCTTCGACGGCTCCGCGCAGCTGATTGACCACATAGAGACAGGGTTGGGCCTGAACCGGCGCAGCAAAGGCCAAAAAAACGGATCCGCAGAGGAGGCCATGCAGCAAAAGGAACGCACCCCGCGTCCCCCCTATTTGCCATTTCGAGTGTCGACGGGGCATGGTCATGTTTCTATTTGTCTGCTCCAACAGCGGCAAGGCAAATCGCCGCAACGCCCACCGTCCTTTATTCCTTGAAAAACTTCAGAACCGGACAATAGGATGCAGCGTTCGTACCTGCATGAATGCGCGTGTGCTCCAGGGTGCCAATGGTGAGGCGGGCTTGGCTCTTTCTCATCTGGGCAATGTGGCTCTGTGTCGTGGCGTCGCCGGGCTGGGCGGCTCCTCGTTTTGGACGCCCCGGAACGTACGCGGTCGACGGCTCACCGGTCACTATCGACACGGGAGCGGTCGATGCGCAGGCCGGACGTGATGTCGTGACAGCGAACGAGGCCGGGGCAGAAGGGCCGTCGCTGTCGATACTTTCGAATCGGGGTCAGGGGAGCTTCTTTCCGGAACAGCGGGTGAACGTGGACGCGTCAACCTACATTCTGCACGCGGTCGCGGTCGGTGATTTCAATGCCGATGGCGCCGCCGATCTTGCCGCCGCGGTCGACGACATCACCGCGTTCCCGATCCGTGGCAGCGTGCTCGTCTATCTGAACGACGGCACCGGCGGTTTCGCGCGCCCGGTCCAGTACAAGCTCAACGGATTCTTCCCGCGCGCCATCGCGGTCGGCGACGTGACCGGGGACGGCGCGCTCGATCTGGCGATCGCCTTCGCGCAGAGCGGCGGAACGCAGGGACTTTTCACCGTGCTCGCGGGTCAGCGCAACGCGGGATCACCCACCGGCGCCTTCGCCGCGACGACGACGACGACGGTTGGCGCGGCACCGAGCGCCATCGACCTCGGCGATCTCGATGGCGACGGCCATGTCGACGCGCTCCTCGCCGATCGCGACGGCGGTGCGGTGTTCGTGCTCTACGGGACCGGCACGGCCGCGCCGTTCGGCGCACCGGTCACCGTCACCTCCGTCAGCGCGCCCGTGGCCGCCCTGATCGACGACGCGCCGGGCCTGACGCATCCGCAGGTGCTCATCGCGACGCGCACCTCGGGCCGCCTGCGCCGGCTGACCCAGCCCGAACCGCGCACCTTCGCGTCGCCGGTCGACCAGACCATCGGATTCCTGCCCGCGGCGATGGGCCTCGCCGACATGACCGCGGACGGCATCAAGGATCTGGTGGTGGTGAGCGTGCTCGGCGCCGAGTTGTGGACGGGCGCGAGCGACGGCACCTTCACCTTCGCCGAGTCGATCGTCGGCGACGACGATTCACTCGACAGTCTGGTCATCGCCGACCTCAACGGCGACGACAAGCCGGACATCGCCGCCAGCGCCTCGACCCAGGACCGGGTGACCGTGGCGCTCAACGGCGCCGATGTACCGTTCACGCCGGCGCCCACGGCGACGGCGACGCCGACCTCGGTCGCGACTCCGACCGCGACGCGCAGCCCGGTGGCGTGCGTCGGCGATTGCAATGGCGACGGGCAGGTCTCCATCAACGAACTCATTCAAGGGGTGAACATCGCCCTCAACGCCGCCGCGGCGGATACCTGCCTCGTGTTCGATCGCGACGGCGACGGGCAGGTCTCGGTCAATGAACTGATCGCCGGCGTGAACAGCGCGCTCGGCGGCTGTCCCGCAGCGTGACCGGTGCAGGGGGGAAGCGCGTGGACATGAGGCGACTGACGACAAATCGTGCGGCGATGCTGCCGGCCCTCGTGGTCCTGCTCGCCGGCCTCGTGCTGGCCCGTCCAGCACTCGCGCAGGTCGATACCCCGACCGACACCGCCACCGAGACGGCGACGGAAACCGCGACCGCGACCGCCACGTCGACCGCCACCCCGACCGCGACGGCCACCGCCACGTCGACCGCCACCCCGACCGCGGCGAACACCGCCACGGCGACCGCGACTGCGACCGCCACGTCGACGCCACCCCGACCGCGGCGGACACCGCCACGGCGACCGCGACTGCGACCGCCACCGCCACTGCCACCAACACGCCGGTTGATACCGCGACCTTCACCAGCACCCCGACCTTCACGCCGGTCGACACCCCGACCAGCACGGCCACCGCGACGGCGACGGCGACCTTCACGCCCACCGCGACGCACACGCCGACGCAGACGGCCACGGCGACCGACACCCCGACGGCGACCTTCACCGCGACGGCGACGCCGACCAACACGGCGACATCCACGGCGACCGTGACGAACACGCCGACCAGCACGGCGACCTTCACGGCGACGCCGACGGTCACCAACACGCCGCAGATCGTGCGCATCAACATCGGCTCGGGCAGCGGCCTGCCGGGCGGCATGGTGGGTATCACCGCGTCGCTGGTCACGGCGGGCCTGCAGGTCGCGGCGGCCGGCAACGACATCACGTTCGACAACACCGCCCTCAGCCTCAACATCGGCAACTGCGTCGTGAACCCGGCGCTGCTGCGCACCATCTCGGGCGGCGTGGTCAACGTCAGCGGCAACCTGACGACCATGCGCATCCTCGTGCTCGGGGCGCCGCTCAACACCGACCCGATCCCCGACGGTCCGCTCTACACCTGCACGTTCGGCATTCTCGGCAGCGCGTCGCCCGCCACGTACTCACTCACCGGCTCGAACTGGCTCGCCCAGGATCCCTCGGGCACGAACATCGCCCAGGTGACCGGCAGCCAACGGCTCGATTCTGGTGACTCTGGTCGGCCCGACCGCCACCGTCACCTCGACGCCGACGGTCACCCGGACGCCGACCCAGACCGGAACGGTGACCGCCACGCCGACCCAGACCTTCACCGCGACGGCGACGTTCACCGCCACGCCGGTCAGTACGTCGACGAGCACCGCCACGGCGACCTTCACCGCCACCGCGAGCAACACGCCAACGGCGAGCGCGACCGCGACCGACACGCCGACCAACCTCGCGACGGCGACGATGACCAACACGTCGACCGCGACCCCGACCAATACGGTGACGGCGACGCCGACCAGCACCTTCACCGCCACCGATACGCCGACGGCGACCTTCACCAGCACCGCCACCCCGACCAATACGGCGACCAGCACGTTCACCGTCACCAACACGCCGACCAACACGCCGACGTTCACCAACACGCCGACCGTGACCAACACGCCGCAGATCGTTCAGATCAACCTCGGGATCCAACAGCAACGTCCCGGGGACCAACGTGACGATCACCGCGAACGTGGTCACCGCCGGTCTGCAGGTCGGCGGCGGCCGGCAACGACATCACCTTCAACAACACCGCCATCAGCCTCAACATCGGCAATTGCGTCGTGAACCCGGTGCTGTCCCGCACGATTTCCGGCGGCGTGGTCAGCGTCGTGGGCAACCAGACCACCATGCGCATCCTGGTGCTCGGCGCGCCGCTCAACACCGACCCGATCCCGGACGGCCTGCTCTACACCTGCACCTTCGGCATCCTCGGCAGCGCGTCGCCCGCCATCTACCCGCTCGCCGGCTCGAACTGGGTCGCGCAGGATCTGGCCGGCGGCAACCTGAGCCCGGTGACCGGCTCCAACGGCTCGATCCTGGTCACGCTGATCGCCCCGACGCCGACCGTCACCAACACGCCGACGATCACGCAGACGCCGACCATCACGCAGACGCCGACCGTGACGGCGACCCCGACCTTCACCGCGACGGTGACCGACACGCCGACCAGCACCTTCACCAGCACGGCGACGAACACCCCGACCGAGACGGCGACGGCGACGTTCACCGCCACGGCGACGCTGACCAACACCCCGACCGAGACGCCGACGGCGACGCCCACGGCGACGGATACGCCGACCAACCTGCCGACGGCGACGCCGACGGACACGCCGACCGCGACGCCGACCGACACCGCGACGCCGACGAACACGGCGACCGCCACCGTGACGGATACGCCGACGGCAACCTCCACCCCGACGGCGACGTTCACCGTGACCGACACGCCGACAATCACCAATACGCCGACGGTGACCAACACGCCGACCGCGACAGAGACGCTGACGCCGTCGCAAACCCAGACGCCGTCACAGACGCCGATCAGCGTGCTGATCGCACTCGACCAGGGCACCGCCCTCGCCGGTCAGCAGGTCGACTTGCACGCCACCCTGAACAGCTCGCTGCTCGGCGTGCCGGTCGCCGGCACCGGCAACGACCTGACCTTCGACAACACCATCCTCAGCATCAATCCGGCGAACTGCTTCCCGAACCCGGCCCTCGGCAAGGTGCTCTCCGCCGGCATCGTCAACGTCGCCGGCACCCAGACGACGCTGCGCGTGTTCGTCCAGGGCCCGCCGATCAACACCGACCCGATCCCCGACGGGCTGCTCTACACCTGCCGCTTCGACGTCGTGCCCAGCGCGCCGCCGGGCATCTACGCCGTCGTCAGCAGCAACGAGATCGCGCAGGATCCGAACGCCATGCCGCTCAATCCGGTGGCGGGCGACGACGGCCAGGTCACCGTCCAGCTGGTCGGCCAGACGCCCACCATCACGCCGACGCCGACCGAGACGCTGACGCCGTCGGTGACGCCGAACAGCATCCTCATCGACGTTGGCGACAGCGTCGGCCTCGCGGGCCAGACGGTCGACGTGAGCACCACGCTCAATTCGTCCGGACTGGGGATGCTCGTCGCCGGCACCGGCAACGACTCACCTTCGACAACACCATCCTCAGCATCAATCCGGCGAACTGCTTCGCCAATCCGGCCCTCAACAAGTCGGTGTCGGCGGGCATCGTCAGCGTCGTCGGCACCCAGACCACGCTGCGCGTCTTCGTCCAGGGTCCGCCGATCAACAACGCGCCGATCCCCGACGGCCTCCTCTACACCTGCCGCTTCGACGTCATCGGCAGCGCCCTGCCGGGCATCTATCCGGTCACCACCAGCAACGAGCTGGCGCAGGATCCGGACGCGATGTTCGTCGGACCGGTCGCCGGCACGGACGGCCAGGTGACGATCGTGCTCGTCGGCCCGACCTACACGCCGAGCATGACCCCGACGATCACCGACACGCCGTCGGAGACGCCGACCGAAACGCCGACGCCGACGCCGACGTTCACCCCGACCGACACGCCGACCGACACGCCGACGCCGACCCCGACCGACACGCCGACCAACACGCCGACGCCGACGCCGACCGAGCCGCCGCCGGTGCTCGCGATCAGCGCCGTGGCCAGCCGTGATCCGATCGGCGCCGGACAGCTGCTCACCTACACGTTCACGTTCACCAACGCCGGCGGCATGGCGACCGACATCACCGTGACCGCCGACACGCCGCCGGGCACGACCTTCGAGTCCGCCAGCTCCGATCCGGACAGCGAGCCGGCCGTCGGCGGCACCGGTACCGTGACCTGGACCTCCGACGAGCTGCCGATGAGCGGCGGCGGCATGGTGACGATGACGGTGCGCGTCGACGCCAGCCTGCCCCAACGACAGCACGATCGTGCTGAGCGGCTACCAGGTCGAGTGCTCGATCCCGCCGATGATCACGCCGGGCTTCGGCCAGGACGTGGTCGTCACCGTTCAGACCGACCTCAGCCTCGAGATCGAGAAGGTCGACGATCCCGACGGCGTCGCGCCCGGCGCGCCGCTCACCTACGAGGTGATCGTCGCCAACCGCGGTCTCGTCGCGATGAAGAACGTCGTCGTGCGCGAGCTCTTCGATCCGAACCTCGACGTCGTCTCGTCGCTGCCGGCGCCCGATCTGCGGGACGGACGATCGCTGGACCTTCCCGTTCCTGCCCGCCGGCGTCGTCGCGCACGATCAACATCGTCACCGAGGTCAAGCCCGAAGCCACCGCCCGGGACCATCGTGCAGCAACATGGCCCAGGTGGAGGACGACGGCGGCCGCATCGCCCGCACCTACGAGGACACCGAGATCGTCGAGCCCGGCGTGCTCGGCATGTCGATCGACGATCTGCCCGATCCGGTCGGTCCGAGCGACGAGCTCGTCTACGCGATCACCTACCCGAACCAGAGCAACGAGGTGCTCAACGGCGTCGTCGTGCACGCCGAGCCCGATCCCAACCTCGAGTTCGAGTTCTCGAGCCCGCCCGAGGACGGCGACCTGTTCTGGGACATCGGCAGCATGACGCCGACCAGCGCCGGCCGCATCTTCGCCGACCTTCACGATCGACGACCCGCTGGCCTACTTCGACGGCACGCTCATTCCGATGCGCGCCTGGGTCGAGGACGACGAGCGGCCACGTCGCCAGCGCCGTCGAGGTCACGCTCTACCGCACCGAGTCGGGTCCGGACACGCCGTACATCCTCAACCTCACCGGCGCGCCGCGCAACCTGCGCGATCGGCGCGGTGACCACGATGGTCTACGTGATCAAGCTGACCAACGAGCGGCGCCTTCGACACGACCGACGTGGTGATCAACAACGCGCTGCCGACCGGTCTCGAGTTCGTCGAGTCGGATCCGCCGCCGACCGACATCGCCGGCAACCTGCTCAGCTTCACGCTGCCCAGCCTGCAGGCCGGCGCGACGCAAGGTCATCGTCATCAAGGCCGAGCTCGGGCCGTCGGCGATCGCCGGATCGACGCTGACCAACCGCACGACGGTCGTCGACGGCCAGGGCAACTCCGTGCAGGGCACGTTCGTCGGCGGCGTTCGCGCCGGCTCGTTGCCGAGCGACGGCAAGCTGCTGCTCAAGCTGACGGCGCCGAAGACCCTCACTATCGCCGGCGGCCGTCCCGGACAGCTGAAGTCCAGCCTGACGATCACCAACGGCTCGCGCGGCGAGACGAAGAACGTCGTGGTCACCCTCGACAGGCCCGGCCGACGGCGACGCTCAAGTCGGCGCTGCCGGCGCCGTCACTGACCGAGACCACGCCGCAGGGCAACAAGCGCATCACCTGGACCTTCCCGTCGCTGAAGGGGCCGGGCAACGAGACGATCAAGATCACACACGAGGTTGCAGCGACCGTGCCCGACGGCACCGCGCTCAACTTCACCGCGCACGTTCAGCGCCGGCGACGGCCGCCGAGATGACGAGAGCCGCACCGTCACGGTGCGGAACCGCTGAAGGGGGAACAAGGACTTTCGGTCGGACGGTGCGAGGCGTGGCCTTGAAGGGGGACGCCTCGCACCCTCGTCATATCTTCACCCGCTCTGAACGGCGGCGCGGATCGACGTAGCGGCGGGCTTTGGGCCCGCCAGGGGGCGGGGCCTGGGCGGCCCGTGTGCCCCAGGTGCTCGGACGGTGGCGGCCGTAAGGTCCGCCGTTACAGATGCTTGCAGCTCGCCTTCTTGGGCTGCCCCCGCTGGCAGCGCAACGTGTCGGTGACGCCGGAGGCGAGGATGGCGCAGGCGTTGTCGATGCCGGTGCGCAGGCCCTCCATCTCGGTCTTGCCGGTCACCGTGCGGCAGGTTTCCTGGCCCTCGAAGGCCATGCAGACCTCGCACTCGAAGTCGCTCACCTGGAAGCTCGAGTAGACGACCACGCCGCGATCGGCAGCAGCACCGCCAGCGTGACGATGGCGTTGCGCCGGGAGCGTTGCGGCCACGTCGGCCACGGCGGAGAGTCCGGACCGGCGGACGGGCAGGCGCCCGTCCGCCGCGTCGCTTACAGGTTGCTCAGCACCGACTCGGCGCTGGAGGCGTTCAGGCCGGGACCGGGCTCGACGAGGAGCTTGCGTCACCTTGCCGTCCTTGGCGATCAGCGCGAAGCGCTGCGAGCGATGGCCCATGCCGAAGCCGCGACGCGTCGAGCTCGAGGCCCAGCGCCTTGGTGAACTCGCCGTTGCCGTCGGCGACCATGCGCACCTTGCCGTGCGCCTTCTGGCTGTCGCCCCAGGCGCCCATCACGAACGCGTCGTTGACCGACATGCAGACGATCTCGTCGACGCCCTTGGCCTTGATGTCGGCGGCCTTCTCGACGAAGCCGGGCAGGTGCTTCATCGAGCACGTCGGCGTGAACGCGCCCGGCACCGCGAACAGCACCACCGTCTTGCCCTTGAAGAGATCGCCGACCGACACGTCCTGCGGCCCCTTCTCGCCCATCTCCTTCAGCTTGATGTCGAGGGGCAGGGTGTCGCCTTCTTTGATTGCCATGAGATGTCCTCCTTGGTTTGAAAACGTGAGCCAGTGAGCCGGTGCGCCAGTTCGCCTGTCAGCGGGGCGCCGGTCCAACCGATTGCAGTGGGTTCTTCGTACCCGGTCGGGCGTCGTCGGTCGAGCCTCGCCTCACGAGTACTGGCGCACGGGCTTACTGGCGCACTGGCGCACGCTTCTCCTCACTGGCACTCCGCCAACAGCCGCACGCGCCTCCACCTGCATCGTCGCGCAGATCAGCGTCGTGATGCCGCTCTCGCGCCAGGCGGCGAGGCGGTCCTTGATGCGCTCGGGCGGGCCGACGAGGGCGACCTCGTCGGCCAGCGCGTCGGGCACCGTGGCGGCGGCCTCGTCCTTCTTGCCGTCGAGGTAGAGGTCCTGGATCTTCTTCGCCTCACCTTCGAAGCCGTAGCGGCAGGCGAGATCGTTGTAGAAGTTCTTGCCGCGCGCCCCCATGCCGCCGATGTAGAGCGCCAGCACCGGCTTGATGAAGTTGAGGCAGGCGTCGACGTCGTCGCCGACGATCACCGTCGCGCCCGCGGCGATGTCGAAGTTGTGCAGACCCTTGCCGTTGCCGGCCTTCTTGAAGCCGGTGTCGAGCGAGTCCTTGAACACCTTCGGCGCGCGGAACGGCGACCAGAAGATCGGCAGCCAGCCGTCGGCGATCTCCGCCACCTGGCGCACGCTCTGCGGCCCGATGGCGGCGACGTAGATGGGAATCTGCCGGCCGTGCAGGATGCTCTTCAGCGGCTTGCCGAGGCCGGTGGCGTCGGCGCCCCTGTACGGGATCTGGTAGATGTCGCCGTCGAACTCGACGCGGCTTCTCGCGCGCCCAGATCTTGCGCACGATCTCGATGTACTCGCGCGTGCGCTTCATGGCGTTGCCGTAGGCGACCCCGTGCCAGCCTTCGACGACCTGCGGGCCCGAGGCGCCGATGCCGAGCAGGAAGCGCCCGCCAGACAGCTGATCGAGCGTCGTCGCCGTCATCGCCGTCATCGCCGGCGTGCGCGCCGGCATCTGCATGATGCCGGTGCGCGACGTTGATCTTCTCGGTCTGCGCCGCGATCCACGTCGCCGGCGTCACCGCGTCCGAGCCGTACGCCTCGGCCGTCCACACCGAGTGGAAGCCGAGTTTGTCCGCCTCCTTGATCAGCGGCATGTTCAGCTGCATCCGCGCGCCCGAGTACCCGGCGTTCAATCCGAATCGCATACGAAGTCCTCCCCTGGGATCGGATGTGCATAGACCAACCGCGCCGGCCGGGCGAGAGCCGGGCTATTCGTCGATCGGCCCGCGTGACCAACTGTAGGTCCAGTCACGCGAGTAGGCGCAGAGCCCGCGTCGCACCGGGTTGTCGAGGATGTAGATGATGGTCCGGAGGCGCTCGTCATCAGAGCGAAGAACGCGGTCGTGGAATCCCCGCTGCCAGAGGCGGTCGCCGGTTCGACTCCAATACGCATGCGCGGAGGCGCGTTTGAAATGCGCGAGTGGCATGCGCACGTCGGCGCCTCCGCTGGTAGCGACCAGCACATGGAGATGGTCCGGCATGAAGCAGTAGGCATCGAGCCGTGGATCGCTCGTGAAGCTGTCGTGCAGGATGCGCCGGGTTTCGTCCGCGGTCTGCCCGTCCCTGAACAGCGGCCGGCGCCTGAATGTGCACAACGTAAAGTGCACGTGCCCCGGGGCGGAGTATGCATCAGCAGAGAGCCGGTTGCGCAAACGCCGGAACACCCGTCCCATGCCCTCGATGGGTTGGGAATGGGCCAACATGCGAGGACGAGATCGCAACAATTTCCCGCTCCGCCCCGACCCCTGGCGGGCCTGAAGCCCGCCGCTACGATTGCACCATCCAGAATCGAAGCCGTAGCGGCGGGCTTCAGGCCCGCCAGGGGTCGGGGCGGGGGGCCGCAGAATCAGCCGACCGCGCCAGCAGAGAGGCGATCCAGGATCTCGCGCTGCGCCTCGATCATCAGCCGACGGGCCTCCGCGATCGGATAGAACCGGCACACGTCGTTCTCGTCGTCATGCCGGACGCATCGGCCGCGATCGTCGATCGACGCCAGGCTCTCCGGTGCGACGACCGCGGCGAAGGCGTGCACCACCTTCCCCGATTTCTGCCGGACGCTGCCCAGGTCGGCGCCGAGCTCGACGCGCAGCCCCGTCTCCTCCTCCGTCTCGCGCCGCGCCGTGTCGCGCGGCGACTCGCCCGCTTCCACCAGCCCCTTTGGAATCCCGAACAGCGGCCGCTTGAACGTCGCGCCGCGCGCGTGCACGAGCAGCACCTCGAGCCCCGCGGGGCCGTCGCGCGTCACCACGCAGCCGGCGGAGACGGGTGGGCTCACGCCGCGACGCCGTTGCGCCGCGCGCACTCGGCGAAGAAGCGGCCGCTCGCTTTCACGATCCGCTGCTGGGTCGCGAAATCCACGTGGACGATGCCGAAGCGCTTCGAGTAGCCGAACGACCATTCGAAGTTGTCGAGCAGCGACCAGCAGAAGTAGCCGCGCAGGTCGACGCCGTCGGCGAGTGGCGCGCTCGGCAGGCGAGCGAGATGCTCGCGCAGGTAGTCGCGTGCGCTGGGGATCGTCGACGGCGCCGTTGCGCACCACGTCGTCGAAGCGGCGCCGTTCTCGGTGACGTAGATCGCCGGCGCGGCCGTAGTCGCGCGTGATGCGCGTCAGCGCGTCGTAGAGATGGTCGGGGTAGATCTCCCAGCCCATCGCCGTCTTCGCGGTGCCGGCATCCACGGTGGCGGCGCCGGTCAGCGCCGAGCCGGGGTCGTCGCGCACGACGGCGCGCGTGTAGCTGTTGTGGCCGAAGAAATCGATCGGCGGGCGCCATGCGCGCGAGCGTCGCCGGCTTCGATGTCGGGGCGCCAGGGGGCCGAGTCGTTCGAGGACGTCGGCGGGGTATCGCCGCGCAGCGGCGGCTCCCAGTACCAGCGGTTGAGGAAGCCGTCGTAGCGCCGCGCGGCGGCGCGATCGGCTTCGCGGTCGCTCGCGGGGTAGCAGGGCATCGACACCTGGGTGATGCCGATCACCGCGCCCGGTACGGTCGGCGCGCAGCGCCCGCACGGCGTCGCCGTGCGCCAGGTTCATGTGGTGCGACGCCTGGAACGCGAGCGGCGGATCGGTGAGCCCGGGCGCGTGGATGCCGAAGGCGTGGCCGATGACGATGAACGCGAACGGCTCGTTGAACGTGATCCAGTGCTTCACGCGGTCGCCCAGGGTGCGGCCGATCAGCGCCGCGTATGCGCCGAACCAGTCGGCGATCTCGCGATTGCTCCAGCCGCCGCGATCCTGGAGCGCCTGCGGCAGATCCCAATGATACAGCGTGACGAACGGGGTCGATGCCGCGCGCCAGCAGCGCGTCGACGAGCGCGTCGTAGAAGCCAGGCCGGGCGCGTTCGGCGCGCCGACGCCGGCCGGCAGGACGCGCGGCCACGACGATCGAGAAGCGGTAGGCGTTGAGGCCGAGCTCGGCCATGAGCGCCACGTCGTCGCGGAAGCGGTGGTAGTGGTCGCAGGCGACGTCGCCGGTGTCGCCATCGCGCGATCCTGCCGGGCGTGTGCGCGAAGGTGTCCCAGATCGACGGCGCCCGACCGTCGGCGTCGTGCGCGCCCTCGATCTGGTAGGCGGCCGTCGCCGTGCCCCAGAGGAACCCGTTGGGGAATCGCCGCATGCCGCAGTCAGAACCCGATCGTCGTTCCACCGTCAAGCGCCGTGCAGACGCCGACCGTCGGCGCTACACTGCGGTTCGATGGCGCGCCTGATCCTCGTCCTGGCGGCGGTGGCGATCCTCTACCTGTGGTGGCGGCCACCGACGCGCTCGCGGGTCTGGCGGGGCGGTCGGCTGCCGCTGATCGGCGCCGGCCTGCTGGCGCTCGCCTATGTGATCTCGCCGATCGACCTGATTCCCGACTTCACGCCGGTGGGGCTGTTCGACGACCTGATCGTCGTCGTCACCACCGGCTGGTGGATCTACACCCAGTGGCAGCGCCGCCCGCGGCCGCACCCCGCCGAGATGCCGCCACCCCCACCACCGCCCCCGCGCGATGCGGCGTGGGATCCCTACCGCATCCTCGAGATCCCGCGCGGCGCGACGCGCGACGAGATCACCCGCGCCTACCGCGACCAGATGAAGCGCTACCACCCCGACCGCGTCGGCGATCTCGGCGAGGAGCTCCAGCAGGTCGCGCACCGGAAGACCCTGGAGATCCAGCGCGCTTACAGCGAGCTCACCGGCGCGTGAGCGTCCTCCGCCCGGCTCCGCGGCCCGCCGGGGTGACGTCTAGTCGACGAAGACGAACGACGTGATGATGTCGGTCGGCTGCTGATTGACGGCGAGCGTGTTGAGGCTGGGGGCGGCGAGGACGAGTGTGCCAGGACCATTCTCCTGGTCCCACGCGGCGCAGTCGAAGTTCACGCCGGTCTGCTGGGCGGTGAGCATCGCGCCGGGCTCGTTGTTGTAGTCGACGATCGTGCAGCGCGCCGTGCCGGTGGTGAGCGCGATCGACGTGCTGTAGCCGGAGGCGTTGGGCTCGTCGCCGCACGGCAGCGCGGCTTCCTGGATGATCGCGACTGGAATGCCCTTGGTGACGTTCGTGATCGGGTCCGGCGACAGCAGCACCGCGCCGGGACCGGCGTCGCCGGGCAGCGTGGCGCCCTGGAGCGGGCCCTGACATACGCCCGGGAACGGATCGTCGGCACCCTCGAGGGTCCCGCCCAGCGCCGCACAGTCAGCCGCGGCGAAGCACGTGCTCTGCGGACAGTCGTCGTTCATGTCGCACGCGAGCCCTTCGGAGGGGCCGCCCGCGCAAGCGCCGACGACGCCGACGTTGCGATCCTGGGTGAGGCTGAGGCCGAGTTGCCCGCCGCCCTTACAGGCGACGATGCCGGCGTTGTGTACCGGAAGCTGGCTGCGGTCGACCTGGAGACAGATGGCGCCGCCGCCGAGAGGAAGGGTCAGGGAGAGATAGTCGGCGGCGTCGACCAGATCGACGAACGCCACGCCGCTGGTCGGGTCCGCAGTGCCGGCGGAGAGATCGAGGAAGCCGGTGAAACCCGCCGTGGGAAAATCGGCGCCCGGCCCGAGGGTCGCGACCAGTTCGCTCTTCGCCGGGTCGAACGAGAAGTGGCGCACGCCGAGCGCGCCGCCGGGCGTGCGGGTCGGTTGCGGCACCGTCGCCGTTGCGGTGCCGCCGGGGATGCCGGTCGGGGTTGCCGAGATGTCGGGGCACCCCGACAGCGCGTTGTTGACGGCGCGGATGATGCAACTGATCTCCACCCTGTCTTCTTCACAGCGGCCGTAGCAGGCGGTGGGGGGGCTGAATTCGAGCGCGATGTTGACCATCGTGATCAGCTCGTTGATCGCGACCCTCCCGTCGCCGGTGCAATCGCCGACGCAGAACGGGCGGGGCCCCGGTGTCACGGTCGGCGTCTCGGTCGGCGCCGCGCCGCCGCACGCGCCGCGCGTGCCGATCTGGCCGGCATTGTTCTCCGGCACCGGATCGCCGAGGCGGAAATCGTTGAAGTTGTTGTCGCTCTCCGAGCGGCGGACGAGCGCCTGTCCGAGGACCGGTGCCAGCGCCGGCGGACCGTGCGGGCTGTTGTCGCCGGTGAACGCGCCGTAGGCGACGCAGTCGACCGGCTGGCCGCCGAAGATCCCGAAGCACACCCGCCCGTCCGGCTGGATGAGCCGGCCGGTGACCTCCTGATCAAACGTCACCCCGAACTGCACCGCCGCTGCGTGCGTGCCGATCAGCATCGCCACGCCCGAGTCGGTGCGCGCGAGGGTGTGGTCGAACGTGCCGAAGTCGGGGCCGGCGGAGCCGTCGGCGGTCTGCGTGTGCACGCCCTGACCGTTGACGAAGACCTGGCCGGCGTTGAGCGTGCGGATCATCACGAACTGTGAATCGGGGCAGTCCTCGCTGCCGAAGTACACCTGCTGGATCACCGACAGATGGAACGGCGCCCACGCGGGTGCCGACCAGCCGAGCATCGCGGCGATCGTCAGTAGCGGCAAGACGCGTCGCATGATGGACCCTCCCTGCCCGAGCACTCGCACAGTTGGCGCGTAGCGCCAAGGATGACGAGGAGTGCGGCGCGTCAGCGCCGCTGGATCGCAGACGCGCGTCAGCGCGGCTGACGCCGCGCTCTGATCCAGCGGCGCTGACGCGCCGCACTCCATCAGTTGCGCGGCAGCCCCAGCACGCGCTGGGCGACGATGTTGCGCTGCACCTCGCTGGTGCCGCCGGCGATGGTCGCGGCGCGATCGGCGAGGAACTGATTGGCGATGCGCCCCTGGTCCGGCGCGTCGCCCTGCCACAGCAGGCCCTCGACTCCGAGCAGGTCGGACCCGGCCTCGGAGAACTTCTGCGTCAGCTCGGTGGAGAGCAGCTTCATGCCGGCCGACAGGTGCGGATTGCGGCGGCCGCGTAGGTCGTCGGTCATCGCCTGGAAGCCGGCGGAGCGGAGGATCTGGGCGCGGATGGCGAGGTCGGAGAGACGCTGGCGCCAGATCGGATCGCTGGTCACGCGTCGCTGCCGCGCCAACGCCACGAGCTTGGCGAGCGACTGATCGGCGCGAATCGAGCCGGCGATGCCGGTGCGCTCGTTGATGAGCGCGGACGACACCACCTCCCAGCCCTGGCCCTCGGCGCCGAGGCGGTTGGTCACCGGCACCTTCACCTCGTTCATGAAGACCTCGGTGAAGTCGCTGTCGCCGGTGATCTGGCGGATCGGCCGCACCTCGACGCCGGGCGACTTGAGGTCCATGAGCAGCAGCGTCAGACCGGCCCACTTCGGACCCTCGGTCGAGGTGCGGACGAGCACGAAGTACCAGTCGGAGATGCTGCCGATCGACGTCCACACCTTCTGGCCGGTGACGATGTAGTAGTCGCCCTGGCGCTCGGCGCGCGTCTTCGCCGCGGCCATGTCGCTGCCCGAGCCGGGCTCGGAGTAGCCGGTCGCCCAGATCTCCTCGGCGTTGAGGATGCGCGGCAGGAACCGCCGCTGCTGCTCCTCGGTGCCGTACTTCATGATCGCCGGGCCGACCCACCAGATGGCCATGATGTTGACCACGCCGGGCGCGTTGGCGCGGGCGAGCTCCTCGTTGAGGATCGCCTGCTCGAGCTTCGTGAGCTTGGCGCCGCCGTATTCCGCCGGCCAGCCGACGCCGAGGTATCCGGCCGCGTGCAGCGTCCGCTGCCACGCCCGCGACGCGTCGAGATCGCGCACCGCCGTCCGCGCCGGCGCATTCTCGGCGATCCACTGCCGAACGGTGAGCCGGAACGCCTCTTCCTCGGGTGAGTAGGTCAGATCCATGTCGCGATTCCTAAACACAAATGACCACGAAGGACCACGAAGAGCGCGAAGCCACTACCGACCCTTCGCGTCCTTCGTGGTCATTGGTGTTCTTTGTGGTGTTCGTTCAGCGCGCCTTCCACTCCGGCTTGCGCTTCTCGACGAAGGCGCGCGGCCCTTCCTTCTGATCCTCGGACTGCTCGACCACCTCGAGGTAGCCGGCGGCGATCTCCTCGGCCTGCTCGATCGGCAGACCGAGGCCGCGCAGCACGCCCATCTTCGTGCCCCACACCGCCAGCGGCGCGTTCTTGCAGAGCATCTGGGCGAGCTCGTTGGCGCGGTCGAGCAACTGATCGTGCGGCACCACCTCGGTGACGAGGCCGACCTCGTAGGCGCGCTGCGCGCTCATCCGCTCCTGGCTGCCGAGCAGCGCCATGCGCAGGCACACGGCCACGGGTACGCGGCGCGCCATGTTCACCATCTCGTGCGACGAGACGAGGCCGATCGAGACGTGCGGGTCGACGAAGTAGGCTTTGTCGGAGGCGATGGGGATGTCGGACTCGGTGACCTGGTCGAGCGACACGCCGGCGACGACGCCGTTCACCGCCGCGATGACCGGCTTGTGCACGAACATGCGGCGCGGCGTCGGCAGGGTGCGGATGCCCTCGTGCATGCACAGCTCCCGCCAGCGGTCGATCTTCGTGAAGCCGCCGGCGTCGAGCGACTGCACGTCGGCGCCGCTCGAGAACGCCTTGCCGGCGCCGGTGATGATCGCCACCCAGATCTCGGGATCGTCCTTGACGCGCTGCCACGCGGCGCGCAGATCTTCCTTCATCTGCTGGTTCATCGCGTTGAGGCGGTCGGGCCGGTTGAGGGTGAGGGTGGCGACCCGATCGCGCACCTCGAACGACACGGTCTCGTACGACATCCGGCTCTCCTCTTCTGGCGACGCGGCTTGCGCCTGGCCGCCGCGCGATGGTAGCGAGCTAACACATGTTAGCCGCGCCAAACAAGGACGCGGCGGCGCTGCTGGCGCAGCTGCGCGCCGGCGCCGCGCCGTCGGAATGGACCGCCGTGCCGGTGCTGCGCGGCGCCGATTTCGCCGCCGAGGTCGAGGCGCACCCGCCGTTCGGCCGCTACGGCGTCGTCGCCGATGACCTGATCCGCGCCGGCCTCGCGACCGCCACGCTGCCGCGCCCGACGCCGATCGCGTGGTCGCGCGCCGATCTCGACCGCGAGGCGGCGCTCGGCGCTCACATGCTGCGCCGCGCCGGACTGGCGTCGCGCGGCCGCAGCTCCGATACCCTGGACGGCGGTCTGCTCGCGCCCGGGACGTTGGCGGTGACCGACGCGCTCGACGCCCTCGACGCGCTGGCGCTGCCGGTCGGCCCGATCGTCGACGCCGCCGGCCTGACGCGCGCCGCCGAGGTCTGGGAGATCGTCCGTCCCGACGCCCTGATCGTCGATCCCGTCTCGCTCGCCTTCCTGCGCGGCGCCGACGGCTACCCGCGCCCGCGCCTCTTCGTCGCGATCCTGACGCCGGCCGACGCGGACCTGCTGGCGGCGCCGCCGCAGTCGGATGTGATGCGCATCCTGTCGGTCCCGCACGTCGGCACGTGGATCGCCGGCGAATGCCCGTCGCACCGCGGCCTCCATCTCGCCGCCGACGTGCACGCCGAGATCGTCGACGGCCGATTGGTGCTGACCCCGCTGCAGCGCGCGATTGCGCCCCTGCGCGTCGATGTGGACGTGCGCGCGACGATCGACCGAGCGCCGTGTTCCTGCGGCGAGACGAGTCCTCGTCTGGTGTAACCGCTACCACCGGCGCGGCTACGCCGCCGTGAGCGAATACCGTGCGGCGTATCGCCTCGGCGCTTCACCACACCGCCAAGGCGACGATCGCCACCATCGCCACGGCGATCGCCGATTTCACCACGAACCCGAGCAGGCGGCCGCGCATCGCCGCGAACCCCGTGGTGACGGAATCGTCGATCGTGCCTCCCTCGCTGCGCACGGCCAATGCCGCACCGCCGAAGGCGCCCACGAGCGCGCCGAGCAGCGCGCCGACGCCAAAGAGGAACGGCGTGCCGACGATGCCACCGGCAAACGCCCCGGCGAGCGCGCCAATCGTGACCCGCCGCGACGGCCTGGCGCCCGCAGCACCGGCGCCGCTGGCGAGGAACTCGAGCCCTTCGGCGACGACGGCAAGCCCTCCGAGCCACGCGAGCGTGGACCACTGGATCACCGTGAAGTCGGTCGCCCACGCATAGACGAGCGCGAAGCCGACGATGAGCAGCGTCCCCGGCAGCCCGAGCACGAGCGTGAAGAGCGCCGCCAGGCAGGCGAGGAGGAGCAGGGCCACTCCGAGGAAGTGCAGCACGGCATCCATCACCCCCGCACCATACCGTCGCGACGCCGGCCGCGGAACGCCACTGTCACCGCCGCCGGCGGTGGGCGGGGACCCATCGGCCAACCGTGCTGGCGGTGGCGGGTGCAAAGCCCGCCGCTACATTCCCTCGCGCCTTGACTCGACCGACATCGCCCAGTACGCACGGCTAACACCCGTTAGCCCATGATCACCCTCGCCGATACGCCGGCCGACGCGGCCTTCCGCCGCGAACTGCGCTCGTGGCTGGAGCAGAACCTCCCGCCGGGCTGGCTCGCCGGCCGGCGGGACATCCCGCACGAGGAGAAAGCGCGCTACGCGTTCTTCAAGCGACTGGCAGCGGACGCTGCACCGCGGCAACTGGCTGGCGCCGGAGTGGCCGCGCCAGCACGGCGGGCGCGGCGCGACCTCGCGCGAGCAGATGATCTACACCGAGGAGCTGGCGCGCGTGGACGCGCCGCGCATCCTCGACAACGTCGGCCTCGGCATCGTCGGCCCGTCGCTGATCGACGTCGGCACCCCGGAGCAGACAGCGCCGCTTGCTGCCCGGCATCCTCTCGGCGGAGGAGATGTGGTCGCTCGGCTTCTCCGAGCCCAACGCCGGCTGCGATCTCGCCTCGCTGCGCACCCGCGCCGACGCGCGACGGCGACGAGTGGGTGATCGACGGGCCAGAAGGTGTGGTCGAGCCGCGCCCACCTGGCACGCTGGTGCCTGCTCCTGGCGCGTACCGACCCGCAGGCGCCGAAGCACAAGGGCATCAGCTGCCTGCTGCTGCCGATCGACCGCGCCCGGCCTGACGATCGTGCCGACCCGCCAGCTCACCGGCGAGAGCGAGTTCTGCGAGCTCTTCCTCGACAACTGCCGTATTCCCGGCCGATCACGTGCTCGGCCCGGTGCAACGGCGGCTGGGCGGTGATCCAGACCGCGCTCGGCCACGAGCGCGGCACGCTGTGGGCGACGGAGTTCAAGATCCGCCTCGAGAAGGGCGCGCGCAGCATCGCGGCGATGTACGACCGCCTGCGCCGCGAGGGCGCCGTCGACGGCGCGCAGCTCGAGCGTCTGCGCGGCCGCGCGTCGCGCAGGCGTGGATCGAGGCCACCGTGTTCGCCGCGCAGACGCTGCGCTCCTGCCGCTGCTCGAGCACGCGACGACGCTGCCGCCCGAGGCGGCGCTGCAGAAGCTCTTCGGCAGCGAGATCGAGCAGCGCATCGAGGAGCTGTCGCTCGACCTGCAGGGCCCGTACGCGCAGCTCTACCGCGACGAGCGCCAGCTCGACCCCACCGACTGGCAGGAGCGCTACCTGTACGGCCGCTCGGTGACCATCTCGTCGGGCACCTCCGAGATCATGCGCAACCTGCTGGCGCAGCGGGCGCTGGGGTTGCCGCGGTGAGATCAGCCAGCAGAGACGCGCCAGAGGGGCACAGAGTCGCCATGGCTGAATCGCTGCGCGCGTGGCGAGGGCTTCGCGTCGTCGATCTCACGGACGAGTCCGGGCATCTGGCCGGGCGCATTCTCGCCGACCTCGGCGCCGAGGTGCTGAAGATCGAGCCGCCGGGCGGCGACGCGGCGCGGCGGCGCGGGCCGTTCGTCGGCGGCGAGCCGCATCCCGATGCCGGCGCGCAGTGGCTGGCGCGCAACCTCGGCAAGCGCAGCGTCGTGCTCGACCTCGACGCGCGCGGCCGACCGCGAGCGCCTGCGCGACGCTGGCGCGCGAGGCGGACGTGCTGCTCGAGCAGCTGCGCGCCCGGCGCGGCTGCGACGCGGCTCGGGCTCGGCATGACCGCGCTGCGCGCGCGCTGAACCCGCGTCTGGTCGTCTGCTCGATCACGCCGTACGGCCGCAGCGGACCGAAGGCGCGCGCTGCGCGGCTCCGACCTGACGGCGCTGGCGGCGAGCGGCAACCTGTTCATGACCGGCGACGCCGACCGCGCGCCGGTGCGCTGCTCGATGCCGGTGACGCACTACCACGGCGCCGCCGAGGCGGCGCTCGGCATGCTGCTTCGCGCTCTGGCACCGCGATCGCACCGGCAGCGGGCAGCACGTCGACGTGGCGCTGCAGGAGCTCATGCTGATGCCCAACATGACGCATCCCGCGCAGGCGTGGGTGCAGGGCTATCGCGGCCAGCGCTCGGGCAACTTCAACCGCGTCGGCGAGACGATCCAGCAGGAGATCTGGCCGTGCAAGGACGGCTTCGTCAGCTTCGCGCTGCGCGGCGGTCCGGCGCGCATCCCCGGCCTCATCGCCATGACCAAGTACATGGACGAGTACGGCATGGCGCCGCCGGTGCTGAAGGATCGCGACTGGACGAAGTACAACAACAACGTCCTCACCCAGGACGAGGTCGACGCCATCGCCGCGCCGTTCGCCGCGTTCTTCAAGACCAAGACGATGCAGGAGCTCTATGACGCCGCCTGCACGCGCCGCCTCATGCTGGCGCCGGCCAACACCGAGCGCGAGGTGCTGGCAGAGCCGCCAGCTCGCGGCGCGCGCCTTCTTCACCGAGCGCGCGCCGTCGCCGGTGCGCCGCGGCGCGCGTGCCGCCTGCCGGCGCGCTTCGCGGAGTTTCCGCTGGCGCGCGATCGGCGACAGCGCGCCGGCGCTCGGCGATGCGCGCGGATTCGAGTGCGCCGGCGTTTCGCCGACGCACGCGCGCGCCGCGGCGGCGCGACGGGCGCCGGCGATCTTCGCCGGCCTCAAGATCCTCGAGTTCGGCGCCGGCGCGGCGGCGCCGCTGGCGACGCGCTACTTCGCCGATCAGGGCGCCACGGTGGTCAAGATCGAGTCGCGCCAGCGGCCCGACTTCCTGCGCACGCTTGCGCGACGACGGCTCGGGCAAGCTCGACCACAGCCTGTTCTTCGCCTGCATCAACCCCAACAAGCTGAGCGCCGGCCTCAACATGAAGGATCCGCGCGCCATCGGCCTGGCCAAGCGGCTGATCGGCTGGGCCGACGTGGTGATCGAGAACTTCGCTCCCGGCGTGATGGAGAAGTGGGGGCTCGAGCTACGCGACGATCAAGGACGAGTTCCCCGGCCTGATCATGGTCAGCACCTGCCTGTGGGGGCAGACCGGTCCCGAGCGCGCCTACCCGGGCTTCGGCGGCCAGGGCTCGGCGCTGGCGGGCTTCAACTATCTGACCGGTTGGCCGGACCGCGAGCCGCTCGGGCCGTTCGGAACCATCACCGACTCGATCTCGCCGCGCTACGCCGTCGTCGCCATCGGCGGCGGCGCTGCTGCATCGCGCCCGCACCGGCGAGGGCGCCTACATCGACGTGTCGCAGGTCGAGACCGGCGTCTACGGCCTGGGCGAGTGGCTGCTGGGCTACGCGGCCAGCGGCCGCAGCCGTCGGCCGCGCCGGCAACCGCTCGCCGCACGCCGCGCCGCACGGCGTCTTTCCGTGCGCCGGCGAGGATCGCTGGATCGCCATCGCCGTGCACGACGACGACGACTGGCGCCGCCTGCGTCGCCGGCGATGGGTCGTCCCGCGTGGGCCACCGCCGCCGAGCTCGGCGACGGCCGACGGCCGCCTGCGCGCCGTCGACGCGATCGAGACGCACCTCGCCGCCTGGACGGCGCACGCAGGAGGCCGCCGAGCTGGCCGCGACGCTGCAGGCGGCGGGGCTCGACGCCGCGCCGGTGGCCGACATGCAGGACCTCCTCGCCGACCCGCAGCTCGCCCACCGCGGTCACTTCACCGAGCTCACGCATCCAGTGGTCGGCCGCTACGTGGTCGAGGCGATGGGCCTGCGCTTCTCCGCCGCGCCGATGCAGTTCACGCGTCCGGCGCCGTGTCTCGGCGCCGACAGCAAGGAAACCTACTGCGGGCTCCTCGGCATGACGGACACGGAATACGATATGCTGTCTGCGGCGGGAGTTCTCAGCTGAGACACCACCGCGGGACACAGAGGGCCCTGTGGTGAGATGACTTTCGTCGGACGCCAGCTCATCCCCGCATCGCACGGTCAGTTGGAGGCGATCTACCGGCCTCCGAGTGAGCCTGCCGCCCGCGTCGCGGTGGTGCTGCATCCGCACCCGCAGTACGGCGGGACGATGCACAACAAGGTGGTGTACCATGTCGCCAAGGCGCTGGAGGCGGCGGGCATCGTCACCCTGCGCTTCAACTTCCGCGGCGTCGAGGGGAGCAGCGGCACGTACGACGACGGGCGCGGTGAGGTCGACGACGCGCGCACCGCGCTCGACTGGCTGCTCGCGCAGCAGCCGTCGGCGAGCGACGTGCTGTGCGCCGGGTTCTCGTTCGGCGCCTCGGTGGCGCTGCGCTCCGGTTGCGCGGACGCGCGGGTGGGGCGCGTCATCGCCATCGGTACGCCGGGTCGGTGGCTGTCGTCAGCCGCGCTCGGGGCCTGCGCCAAGACGATCGATTTCATCCACGGCGCGCTCGACGACGTCGCACCGCTCGCCGACGTCGAGGCACTGCTCGCGGACGCGCGGCGTTCGGCGCCGACCGCGCTGCACGTCGTGGCGGAGGCCGGGCATTTCTTCGACGGACAGCTCGACGCGCTGGGCGAGATGGTGTCGTCGCTCGTCCGTTGACCGATGCGCCTCCATCCCGTCGATCTGTCGTTTGCCGAGCAGGCGCCTTACGCCTGCATCCACGACGCCGACATCGCCGCGGAGCCGGCATCGGTGTTCGAGACGCTCGCCGATCTCGACAACTGGCCGCAGCGGTTCGGGGCGGCGACGCATGGTGAATGGATCACCTCGGCGCCGCACGGCATCGGCGCGGTGCGCGCGGTGCAGGTCGGCGCGCTGTATCTGGTCGAATGCTTCATCGCCTGGGAGACGGGTGCGCGCTTCAGCTTCACCGTGATCGAGGCCAACCTGCCGTTCGCGCGCGCGATGCTCGAGGATTGGCGGATCAGCCCGACCCGGCGCGGCAGCCGCGTGACCTACGCGATCTACTACGAGCCGCCGTTCTTGCTCCGCCCGTTCGCCGGCGCGATCACCCGCCGCATCGAGCGCGACGCCGTGGGGACATTGGCGAATTTGAAAGGTTGGGTCGAGCAGAGACCAACGTAGCGGCGGGCTTTGCGCCCGCCACCGCTGGCGCGCTGCTTCGCAGGGCAGCGATGGGAGGCCATCGCGCTAGGGGTGGCGGGCGTAAAGCCCGCCGCTACATCAGCTTGAGGAGCCTCGCCGGGTTGCGTCTTGCCAGCAGATCCACGTCCGCCGCCGTCAGCCCGGCGCGCAGCATCTCGTCGATGAAGAGTTGCATCCCGATGGCGGGGTGGGGGCTGCGTTCCTGGCCGAAGTCGGTGGACATGATGGCGCGTGCCGGGCCGACCGTGGCGATGGCGTGGGCGAACGTCGCCGGGTCGTGCGTCGCGGCGAAGCCGCCGGGCATGCAGCTGAGATAGGTGAACTCGATGATCGCGCCGCGATCGGCCATCTCGACGGCGTGCGCCAACGTGTGATCGGCGCCGACCTGCGTCTCCAGCGCGTGGGTCATCACCAATGAGACGCCAAGCTCGCGGCAGGCGTCGGCGAGGGCGAAGAGCTCGGGCAGGTCGACGTGACCGGTGGCGACCACCGCGTCGTGCGCTTTCGCGAGACGGAGGATCTCGTGCACGGACGATACCGGCCGCGAGCGCTCGTCGAGCAACGCGATGCCGGGGCCCGGCAGGTTGAGCTTGCGACGGTCGGGAATCGAGGAGAAGGTCGGCATCCACACCACCTTCGCTCCCGTCCGCAGCGCCACCTCGACGGCGGCCGGGTTGAGGCCGCCGACTTCGAAGTCGCAGCAGATGCCGCCGAAGACGCGCAGCTGTTGGACCTGCTTCTGCATCAGGATCGCGATCGGGCCGGTCGGGATAGGCGTGGCTCTTCAGGACCAGGCCGCGCATGCCGATCGCGTCGGCCTCGCGCACCGCCTCCTCGGCGTCCACCGAGCGGCGCCGGTGCGGGTCCGGGCCGTGATGACAATGCATGTCGATGGCGCCACGGATGAGCTCGGCGGCCGGCGTCGACATGCGTGGGCCCTCAGCGACGCGCCCGCGGCCGCCGCGGCGCCAGCGGCGGCGGCGCCAACAGCGCGCCGCGCGCGAGATCGAGCACGGTGCGCTTCCACGCCGACCGATCGGGCGGCGCGACGCGGTTGAGGATCGCGGCGTACGGGCGGGCGGCGAGGCTGTGGTAGAGGATCGCGCCGGTGAGCGCGACCTGGAAACGGAAGCGGTCGACCTGGCGGAACTCGCCGGCGCGCTGGCCCGCCTCGAGGAACGCATCGATGCGGCGGTAGATCTCGAATGCGGCGGCGCGCGTCTCGGCGTCCATCACCTCGGAGCGCTCCATCAGCTCGCGGAAGAGCAACTGCGACACGTTCGGGTCGCTGGCGACGAGGTCGATGTAGCCGTTCGACGAACTCTTCCAGTCGCGCCGCGAACGGCCCGTCGGCCTCGAGCCGCGCGCCGACCTCGGCGAGGCGGCCGAAGATGTTGCGCAGCACCGCGTTGTAGAGCGCGTGCTTGCTGGGGAAGTGCTTGAACAGCGACGGGGCGCGGATGCCGACCTGGGCCGCGATCTCGCGCAGGCCGACGCCTCGGTACCCGCCGCGCGCGAACAGGGCTTCGGCAGCGCGCAGAACCTGATCGCGCCGCGCTTCCGGCTCGGCTGGGGCGGCCGTCTGCGCTTTCGCCATACTGCGGCGCGGCTAACACACGTTAGCCTGACGAGTCAACGCGATTGCCCCGTTCGCGGGGGTGCTCTATCGCTGGCGCAGCGATGCGCGCCCTCTATTTCGACGCTTTCGCCGGCATCAGCGGCGACATGACGGTCGGCGCTCTGCTGTCGCTCGGTGTCGACCTCGAGCAGGTGCGCGAGGGGTTGGCGGCGCTGCCCATGCGGGGCTACTCGCTGCGCGCGTCGCAGCGGTTGGTGAACGCCATCACGGCCGTGAAGTTCGACGTCGCGCTCGAGGGCCCTGCCCACCAGCCCGTGCACGATCACGGCCCGCACGGCGAGCACGCGCATACGCACGTCCACCGCTCGTTCGCGGACATTCGCGCCATGATCGACGGCAGCGCGCTGGCCTCGCCGGTCAAGGCGACGGCGCTGGCGATCTTCGGCCGACTCGCCGAGGCGGAAGGGCGCGTGCACGGCGTCGCCGCGGAGGCGGTGACGTTTCACGAGGTCGGCGCGGTGGACTCGATCGTCGACATCGTCGGCACGGCGATCGGACTGGCGGCGTTGGACGTCGGGCGCGTCTACGTCTCACCCCTGCCCCTCGGCTCCGGGCTGGTGCGGTCGCAGCACGGGGTGATTCCGGTACCGGGTCCGGCCACCGCCGAGCTGCTGAAGCGGCTTCCCGGTGCGGATCGGCGACGGGCACAGCGAGCTGGTGACACCGACCGGTGCGGCGATCATCGCCGCGCTGGCGCGCCCAGGCGAGCCGGTGCCGCCGTTGCGCATCGAGGCGGTCGGCTACGGCGCCGGGACGCGCACGCTGGCGGATCGCCCGAACCTGCTGCGCCTCCTGCTGGGCCGCGCGACGGGCTCGACCAGCGGCGACGAGGTGATCGAGATCGCGGCGACAATCGACGACGCCAACCCGGAGCTCTACGCGCACGCACTCGACGCGGTCTTCGCCGCCGGCGCGCGCGACGCCTGGCTCGTGCCGGCGATCGATGAAGAAGCAGCGCCCGGCGTCGTGCTGCACGCGCTCGCCGAGCCGCGAGACGCGCGAGGCGGTGGCGGCGGCGATCCTGCGCGAGACCACCGCGATCGGCCTGCGCTTCCATGCGGTGCAGCGCGTCGTGCTGCCGCGCGAGATGGTGACCGTGCAGACGCCCTATGGCGCGGTGCGGGTCAAGATCGCCGTCGCGCCGGACGGCACCCGCAACGTGGCGCCGGAGTACGAGGACTGCCGCCGCATCGCCGCGCGAGCGCGGCGTCGCGCTGAAGCTCGTGTACCAGGCGGCGATCGCGGCGGCGTTGTCGCCGTGAATCGCCACCGAGCGCCGAGAGGCTCTTTGCCTTTGGAGATCACAGCGCGTCGAGCTGGAGAGACCGTTCCGCGATCTCCGCCAGGCGCTCGCGGTCCGCGGTCGTGCATGCCGTCTCACCGAGCCACGGGAACTCGCCAAGCGATGGGCCGAGTGTCGTCGTGCAGGAGCTCGATGTTGGTTTCCATCGCCAGATCCGGCTCCGGCTGCAGCGCGTTGATCACGTAGCCGGCGAGGTCCAGGCCGGCGGTCTCGGCCCAGCGGATGGTCAGGGCGGCGTGATTCACGCATCCGAGGCGGTTGCCGACGACGACGAGCACCCGCAGCCGGCACAGACGCGGCGAGATCGGCGAACGTCGCTCGGCCGGCGAGGGGAACCAGCAGGCCGCCGGCGCCCTCGACGAGGCCGACCTCGCAGGTCGAGGCGAACCCGGTGACCAGCGCGGCGACGTGCTCGATGTCGAGCTCCACGCCCTCGCGCCTTGCCGCTACCGCCGGCGCGAGCGGATCGCGGAGGCGGAACGGGCAGACCGACTCGAGTGGGTCGTTGCGCCCCGCGAACCAGCGCAGACGCGCGGCGTCGGCCGCGTGCGGTCGGCCATCCGGACCGGGGAGCAGCCGGTCTCGGCGGGCTTCATGACTCCGACGTCGATGTTGCGCTGCCGGAGGGCCGCCGCGATGGCGCTCGCGACGGTGGTCTTACCGATACCCGTGTCGGTACCGGTGATCAGATAGCAGCGTGACAGCGCCAGGTCCTCGCGGACCTGCCTACCATGCTACCCAGCGGGCGTAGAAGACTCCGCGGCCGTCCGCTCAGGTTGCCCAGGCCAGCATCGCCAACCCGGCCCACATCGCCAGGCTGAGAACGGTCCCGGTGAGGAACCCGAGTAACGGCATTCCGGGCAGACGATCGTTGCCCAGTTCGTCGACTTCTTCGTAGCGCTTCAGCGATTGTGCGACTCTCGTCATTCGTCGCTCCGTCCAGTGTGATGTTTAGCATAGAAGCAATAGCGGTGCCTACCAGGGTATCCGAATAATTTTACAGCATCGTGCTTTGCGACTGTGCAGTTTGTACCCATCAGGTGCCAAAGATGTGTCCATTTCGGCAGACGCGCCCGGTTCCTGACAGCCGGCAACCGATGTCGGGGTAAAGAATTTACTGGGCGCCGGCCAGAACCGACTGGATCGACTCCCCAGTAATGCGCACCAGCGTTTCCAGCTCTTCGGGGGTGATGCTGAGGGGTGGCATGAGGATCGAGGACGTTGCCGAGCGGGCGGAGGATGATCGCCCGCTGACGCGCCGCCTGGATGACGCGGTGGCCGATGCGCAGGGCGGGGTCGAACGGGGCGCGGGTCTGCCGGATCACGAACCAGCTCGATGCCCACCATCAGGCCCCACTGGCGCACGTCGCCGACGCAGGGCAGTTGGCCGGTCAGCTCGGCCAGGAGACCGGCCAGCTGTGCGGCGCGGTCGGCGGCGCGCTGTACCACCTGCTCTGCGGCGAAGACGTCGAGGTTGGCGAGCGCGACGGCGCAGGCGAGCGGATTTCCGGTGTAGGTGTGGCCGTGGAAGAACGCCTCGAAGCGCTCGTACGGAGCGAGGAAGGCCTCGAAGATCTCCTCGCTCGCCAGCGTCGCCGCGAGCGGCAGGTAGCCGCCGGTGATGCCCTTGCCGAGGCAGAGCAGGTCGGGCTCGACGCCCTCGTGCTCGACGGCGAACATCCGGCCGGTGCGGCCGAATCCGGTCGCCACCTCGTCGCAGATCAGCAGCGTGCCGTGGCGCCGCGCCAGCTCGCGCAGCGCCGGCAGGTAGCCGAGCGGCTGGGCCCACATGCCGGCGGCGCCCTGCATCAGCGGCTCGACGATCAGCGCCGCCACCTCGCCGCCGTGCGTCGGCGAAGACGCGCTCGGCATCGTCGAGCGCCAGCTCGAGCGCGCGCTGCAGGCGATTGGTGCTGCTGCCAGCGGAAGACGTGCGGCGGGTCGATGCGCAGCGCCGGCGTGATCACGGGGCGGAAGAAGCGGTGGAAGGTCTCGCTGTAGCCGACGCCGACGGCGCCGAGCGTGTCGCCGTGGTAGGCCTCGGTGAGCGCGACGAAGCGGGTGCGCCGCGCGTCGCCGCGCAGCTGCCAGTACTGCAGCGCGAGCTTCAGCGCGATCTCGACCGCGGTGGCGCCGGCGTCGGAGTAGAAGACGCGCGTCAGCGACGGCGGCGCCAGCTCGATCAGCCGTTTGGCGAGGATCGTGGCCGGGACGTTGGCCAGACCGAGCATGGTGCGTGTGGGCGATGCGTGTCGGTCTGTTCGGCTGAGCGCCGCGTCGAGCTCGCGTTTGCGGTGGCCGTGGACGTTGCACCACAGCGACGAGACGCCGTCGAGATAGCGGCGGCCCTCGGTGTCGATCAGGTAGTTGCCCTCGCCGCGCTCGATGACGAGCGGTTCCTCGAGCGAGCCAGTCGCGCATCTGCGTGAACGGGTGCCAGAGGTACTGGTGATCCCAGGCCGCCAGCTCGGCCGTGGTCGGGCGGGTCATCGCGCGACCCGTTGGCGCGCCGGCGCCACCGTCGCGAACGCGGCGAGCGCCGCGTCGATGTCGGCGCCGCTGTGCGTCGCCATCACCGTGGCGCGCATGCGGGCGGTGCCGTCGGGCACCGTCGGCGGACGGATGCCGTGCGCGAACACGCCGCGGTCGAGCAGGGCGGTCGGAGAGCGCCATGGTGGTCTCCGCATCGCCGACCATGACCGGCAGGATGTGCGCGTCGATCTCGCCGGGCACGTCGAAGCCGAGCGACAGCAGGCCGGTGCGCAGGCGGGCCGCGTTGCGGCGCAGCGCGGCGCGCCGCTCGGGCTCGCGCTCGACGATCGTCAGCGCCGCGCCGGCGGCCGCGGCGACGCGGCGGTGGCAGCGCGGTGGTGAAGATGGCCGTGCGCGCGGTGTTGATGAGCAGGTCGATCAGCGGCCGACTGCCGGCCACGTAGGCGCCAAACGCGCCGAGCGCTTTGCCGAGCGTGCCCATCTGAACGGTGACCCGCTCGTGCAGGCCGAGGGCGTCGACCAGCCCGGCGCCGCGCGGCCCGGCCACGCCGGTGGCGTGCGCCTCGTCGACCATGACCATCGCGCCGTGGCGCTCGGCGAGATCGCAGAGCGCCGCCAGCGGCGCCGAGTCGCCGTCCATGCTGAAGAGGGAGTCGGTGACGATCAGCCGGCGCCGTGCGGTGACGGCGCGCAGCCGCTCGGCCAGCGCGTCGAGATCGCCGTGCGGATAGACGTGCACGGCGGCGCGCGACAGGCGGCACCCGTCGATCAGGCTGGCGTGGTTCAGCGCGTCGCTGAAGACCGCATCGCCGGGTCCGACGAGCGCGGTGATGACGCCGAGGTTGGCGTGGTAGCCGGAGGTGAACAGCAGGCACGCGTCCGTGCGCTTGAACGCCGCGAGATGCTCCTCCAGTTGGTGCAAGTGGCGCATCGATCCGGAGATCAGGCGCGAGGCGCCGGACCCGATGCCGGCCGCGCGCGCCGCCGCGACAGCGGCCTCGACCACTTCGGGATGGTTGGCCAGCCCGAGGTAGTTGTTCGAGCACAGCGACAGCACCCGCCGGCCGCCGACGGTGATCGCGGTGTCCTGCGCGCCGTCCACCGGTCGCAGGCTCCGTTCCAGTCCCGCCGCCCGGAGGCGCGCCAACTCCGCCGCGAAGACGTCGTCGTGGCGCATTGGGGAATCGATAGATGCACGCCGTGGCGATCGCAAGCCGCCGCTGGCGTTTGCGGGAGGTGCGCGGCGACCGTTAGAACGGCGGCCCCCGGCTTGGTCTTGGCCGTCGTTGAGGAGGTTCATCGTGACAATCGACTTCAACAAGATCCCCAAGTTCGCGCAGCTGCCCGTCAAGCCGGGCGCGCCACCCGAAAGCTCCTGGGGCGTGTTCGGCGACGACGATGAGCTCGGGTGCCTCAACTTTCTCACCGCCGAGGGAGTCGTCGAGGCCGCCCGTCTGGTGCGCAACGGGCGCGTTTTCCGGCTCGACACCCCGATCAACTTCGCCAAGCCGCCGCTCTTCAACCGCAACCCTGCCCGTCACACGATCGTGAGCTTCGAGCAGTACGGGCTGCTCGGCCACGACGACTCGCTCGACAACTACAACACCCAGGAGGGGAGCCAGTGGGACGGCCTCGGGCACGTCGGGCACGTCCGCCACAAGGCCTACTACAACGGCGTCAGCGACGCGGACATCAAGAGCGGCACGGGCGGCAAGCTGGGCATCCACCGGTGGTCGAACAAGTTCGTCGGGCGCGGTGTGCTGATCGACGTGCGCGCGTTCACGGAAGGCCAGGGCCGTCCGATCGATCCGCTGAGCTCCGCGGCCTATTCGCTCCAGGATCTCCAGGACGCTCTCGCCGCTCAGAAGACCGAGTTGCCGCCCGGCTCGATTCTGCTCGTGCGGACCGGATGGACGGGGGCATACCTCGCCTCGTCCGAGGCGCAGAAGAAGGCGATGGCGCCGATCGAGGCGCTGACGGCCTGCGGTCTCGAGCCGACGAGCGCGATGGTCGGGTGGCTCTGGGACCACCGCGTCGCCGCCATCGGCACCGACTGCCCCGCGGTCGAGCCGTGGCCGTGGTCGTTCGCGGATGAGGGCGCGCTGCACTACCGGACGCTGTCGATGCTCGGGCTGCCGCTCGGCGAGCAGTTCGTGCTCGACGAGCTTGCCGCGGATTGCGCGAGCGACGGTCGCTACCAGTTCATGCTCGTCTCGGCGCCGATGCATCTGGAGGGCGGCATCGCCTCGCCGCCCAACGCGGTCGCGATCAAATAGCCGTCTTGCGAGGCGGTCGCGCCGCCGGCTAGAGCAGTCGCAACAGGCGTGGCCCGGCGCTTCGGCGGCGGGCGTGGCGCGACTCGGCCGCTGCGTGACCCCGCGCGCCACAACAGTCCCGGGCGGAAGGGCCGCACCGCGGTCCTTCCGCTCCTTCACCGCGCATCGATGCGGTGGCGCGGTTGGACGGCGACCCGGTTCACGCTACCTCTGCTCACCATGGCCAAGGAGCGCAGCGTCTTCGTCTGCCAGAGCTGCGGGGCACAGGCGGCGCGCTGGCTCGGCCGCTGCACCGAGTGCGGCGAGTGGAACACGCTGGTCGAGGAGCGTCTCGCGGCGGCGCCCAAGGGGGGCGGCCGCGTCGTCGTCGCCGAGCGCCGTACCGCCGAGCCGATCACGGCGCTCGCGCCGGCGACCGAGCCGCGCAGCTCCTGCGGAATCGGCGAGCTCGATCGCGTGCTGGGCGGCGGCGTCGTGCCCGGCTCGGTGATCCTGATCGGTGGCGACCCGGGCATCGGCAAGTCGACGCTGGTCCTGCAGGCCCTGGCGACAGTTGGCGCGCCGCGGGCGCGCACTCTACGTGACGGGTGAGGAGTCGCCGCAGCAGGTGAAGATGCGCGCCGATCGCCTCGGCATCACCGAGCCGACGCTGCTGGTGCTGGCGGAGACGAACGTCGAGGCGATCCTCGAGCAGGCCCGCGCCGTCGAGCCGTCGATCCTCGCCGTGGACTCGATCCAGACGGTGTTCACCGAGCAGTTCGCCTCGGCGCCCGGCAGCATCGGGCAGGTGCGCGAGAGCGCCGCGCATCTGGTGCAATTCGCCAAGCGCAGCGGCCAGGCGACGATCCTGGTCGGCCACGTCACCAAGGAGGGCGCCTTCGCCGGCCCGCGCGTGCTCGAGCACATGGTGGACACCGTCCTCTACTTCGAGGGCGACCGCGGCCACTCGTTCCGGATCCTGCGCGCGGTGAAGAACCGCTTCGGCTCGACCAACGAGATCGGCGTGTTCGAGATGAAGGAGCAGGGGCTGCAGGCCGTGGCCAACCCGTCGGCCCTCTTCCTCGCCGAGCGCCCGGTGGATGTGCCGGGCTCCGTGGTCGTCGCCAGCATGGAGGGCACGCGGCCGATCCTGGTCGAGCTGCAGGCGCTGGTCTCGCCGAGCTCGCTCGGCACGCCGCGGCGCACGACGCTCGGCATGGACCACAACCGCGTCGCGCTGCTGGTGGCGATCCTCGAGAAGAAGATGGGGCTGCAGCTCACCGGCCAGGACATCTTCCTCAACGTCGCCGGCGGCGTGCGTCTCGACGAGCCGGCCGCCGATCTCGGCGCGTTGGTGGCGGTGGCCTCGAGCTTCCTCGACAAGCCGGTCGACCCGCACACCCTGATTGTCGGCGAGGTCGGGCTGGCCGGCGAGGTGCGTGCCATCGGCCAGGCCGAGGCGCGCGTGCGCGAGGGCAGCAAGCTCGGTTTCAAGCGCTGCGTGCTGCCGGAGAGCTCGCGCAGGCAGCTGCCATCGCTGCGCGGCGTCGAGGTGCGCGGCGTCGCCTCGTTGAACGAGGCGTGGGAGATTCTCTTCTAGCCGTGATCTGCCTTTCTCGGGCCGCCAAGGACGCCGAGTATCTTCACGTCAGGCTGGTTTGAGTGATCGCGCGCGGGACGCGCGTCTGAAGACGAGCGGCGGGCGTTTTCCGCGACCACGTGCGCGGCGCGGTACGTCGGCCGCCCCGTACCCCTGGCGGGCGTGAAGCCCGCCGGCACGGCGCGTCAACGATCCTTCCCCATAGGGATTTCCCGCGTCCGCCACGGGAAAGACCCAATTGCCGATGACATGTCAGGCGCAGTAACAGAAGCTCCGTCACACGCAGAGTACTGAGTCGATATTCTACCTAGAGCGCCGCCCCATCGTGGGCGGCGCCGATCGAGGGAAAGGTACGGGTGCCCCATGGCGTGGAACGTCCATCAGGTCTCATCGAACCGGCGCATCGGGCACGCGGCGGCGGCCCTGCCGCTGGCGATCCTGCTGCTCGCGATACCGGCGGCGGCGGTGCCGCCGAATCTGCAGACGGCCAAGCAGGCGACGGCATTGCCGGGCTGCCAGGAGGCGGAGATCGCGCTGCAGGTGACCGGCAGCGGCGATCCGGTCGCCGAGCGCCTGCCGCTCGACGTCATGATCGTCTTCGATCGCTCCGGCTCGATGATCGTGGAGCCGGGCAACCAGCCCCTCACCTCGGCGAAGAGCGCCGCGAACCTGCTGATCAGCAACCTCGATTCCGGCGTCGATCACGTCGGTCTCACCTCGTTCAGCACCACGGTGACGCTCAACTCGGCGCTGACCAGCAACTTCGCCAGCGTCACGACGGCGGTGAACGGCTTGAGCGCCAACGGCAGTACCAACATCGCCGGCGGCGTGCTGACCGGTCAGAACGAGATCGCGGCGCACGGCCGCGCCGCGCCCGCCGTGCACGTCATGGTGCTGGTCTCCGACGGCGTCGCCAACGTCGCGGCGAACAACACCACGTGCTCCAGTTCGCCGACCGCGCCCAACGCCTGCACCCAGGACGCGGTGACCAAGGCAGCCGCCGCGAAGACGGCCGGCACGATCGTGTTCACCATCGGACTGAATCTCGACAACATCACGCCAAACGTCGCGGCCGTCGCCCGCTCCACCCTGCAGGCGATGGCCACCGACGCGGCGAAGTACTACGAGTCGCCGTCGGCGAGCGACCTGGCGGCGATCTTCCAGGACATCGCCTCGCAGGTGACCAGCATCGCCGGCTCGAACGTCGTCATCACCGACGTGCTGCCCGCTGGCGTGCACTACCTCGCGGGGACGGCCAGTCCGGCGCCGACGACGGTCAATGGCCAGACGCTCACCTGGAACGTCGGCATCGTCTCCATCGACCAGACCTCCAGCATCACGTTCCACGCGAGCTTCGACGCGGGCGACCCGAATCAGCTCGCCGATGTCTATCCCGACTCGGCCGTCGACTACACCACCTACCAGGGCAACCCCGCGTCGGTGCCGTTCCCGCAAACGTTCGTGTCGGTCGCGCCGTGCGCGACGCCGACGGCGGCCGCCACCGCCACCGGAACCGCTACCGCTCACCGGAACCGACACGGCGACGCCGATCGACACGGCGACGCCGATCGACACGGCGACACCGACGGCCGCCGATACCGGCACCGTCGCGGCGACCGCGACCGACACCGCGACGCCGCCGCCCACCGCGACGCCGACCGCCACGGTGGCCGGCCCGCCGGTCAACTGCCCGCTGACCGCGCGCGGCGATTGTCGCACCGCGCAGAAATCGCTCTTCGGGATCAAGAACAAGACGGACGACAGCCGGGATCGGTTCCTGTGGAAGTGGATCAAGGGACAGCCGACGGCGGTCGAGGATTTCGGCGATCCCACCACGACCACCGCGTACAAGTTGTGTCTGTACGCGGGCGTGGACGAGCACCTCATCAGCGACGGCGAGATCGTCGTCCCGCCAGGCCAGGGGTGGACGGCCGTCGGCACCAGAGGGCTCAAGTACCGCGACAAGACGCCGTCGGCGCCCGACGGAATCCAGAAGGTCCTGCTGCGCGCACACAGCGGTGGGAAGGCCCAGGTGAAGATCAAAGGCCGAGGCCTCAATCTCCCCGACCCCGTGCTGCCGATTCCCGAGACGGACTTCCCCTTCGTGGTACAGCTCGTCAACGACGCACCGGCGCAGGCCTGCTGGGAGAGTCGCTTCCAGACGACGCAGATCCTGCGCAACAAGGCGACGCAGCTGAAGCTCAAGGCGCCCTAAGCGGCCCGTCCGGGCAGGCCTCACCAAGGGTATTCGGCACGCGGCGGGCGCAGGCTCGCCGCGTGCGCCCTGCTCCCCTTCAGGCCGGGATCTCGCGCGTGCGCAGAGCGCTGCGGAACAGCACGACGAGCACGAGGCACGAAGCGACGTTGGCGACCGCGATGATGACGAAGATCGTCTGCGCGTGGGCGTGGAAGACATGGACGGCGATCAGGGCGGCGGCGAGTACCAGCGCGACGCGCGCGGTCATGACGACGAGAGGCACGACCGCACGGGCGAGCGCCTGGAACGACGACGCCACGACCATGCTGATCACGATGAAGAAGTACGTCGGCCCGACGGTGTGGAAGTAGTCGGCGCCGATCTCGTGGATCGCGGGGGCGTCGGTGAAGGCCCCGATCCACAGCGCCGGCCGGAGCGTCACGACGATCGCCGGCACCGCCACGACGGAGGCGGCGACGAGGGCGGACTGCACGACGAAACGGCGCACGAGCTCGGGACGCCCGGCGCCGACGGCCATGCCGACGAGCGTGAGGCCGGCGGCCGCCACGCCGAAGCCGAGCGAGAAGAGGAGGAAGTCGAGCCGCGATCCGAGCCCGTACGCGGCCAGGTACGAGTCGCCGAAGCGGGCGATCGTGCCGGTGAGGATCATGAGCGTGAGGTAGTTCAGCGCGGCGGAGAGCGACGCCGGTACGCCGACGCGCAGAATTTCCGAGAAGTGGCGCGGGTGCAGGTCGCGCGGGATCAGGCGCGGGCGGACCGGGCTGTTGGTCCCGAAGATGAAGCGCGAGCGCGGCACCAGCCCGATGGCCTGTCCGGTGAGCGTGGCCAGCGGCGCACCGACGAGGCCGAGGCCGAAGACGAACATGAACAGCGGCGTGAAGGCGATCTGCAGCGCCAGCGAGAGCGTCGAGCACATCGCCGGGACGCGGACGTTGCCGGCGCCGCGCAGGATCGAGTCGAAGGTGCCGACGGTGAAGCTGATGAGCAGCCCGCCGAAGAGGACGCGCGAGAAGAGCGTGGCCTGGTCGAGGACGGCGCCCGTGCCGCCCATCAGATGAAAGAGCCCGCGGGCGCCGATCTCGCTCGCCACGCTGCCGCCGACGGCCAGTCCGGTGGTGATGACGATGGCGTGCTCGGCGATGGCGCGGGCGTCGTGCGCGCGACCGGCGCCGAGGGCGCGGGCGATCCCAGACGCGACGCCGGTGCCGAGACCACCCGAGACGACCGTGATGAGGATCATCACGATCGGGAAGACCAGCGAGACCGCGGCGATGGCCTGGTCGCCGAGGCGGCTGACGAAGTAGGTGTGCAGGATGTTGGAAATCGCGGCGACGAGCATCACCGCCGTCGTGGGCGCGGCAAGGGTGATGATCGCGTGCAGTGGGCGCAGGCCCAAGAGGGCGGCGGCGGGCTGGTGTTCGGGCACGGGAGCCGCCGTCAGGTGTCGGCGGGGTCGGGCGGCGGCGCGCCCGCTTCGTGGCCGGGGCAGCGCAGAACCGGAAGGGGCGGGTAGCGCTGGAAGCGCCGATCAGTGGCGGCGCGATTGCAGAGCAGGAACACCGAGCCGCGACGGTTGGGGATCCGGCGCGCGTGCCGGCAGTCGGCGCACAGCCCGGCGCCGGCGCCGTCGCGACTCACCAGCCGGATCTCCGCCTACGACGTGACGTCGATGCTGCCGCTGAGGCCCATCCCGTAGTCGATCTGCGACTTCGCCTTCAGTTGATCCAGGAACGTGCGCACGGCGGCGGCGGCGGCCTGTCCGCGCAGTCGCTCCTCGATCGACGCCTTCTCGGAGTCGAAGCGGGACTCGTCGGGCGGGACGCGCTGGGCGAGCACGGCGACGACGGCGTCGCCATCGACGTCGTACACCGCTGGCGCCACCGGATTCTCCGGCGTCAGCGTGAAGATCGCGTCCTTCAGCCCCGGCGCGTTTCCGATGTTCGGCAGGTAGCCGCCGAAGCGTCCCACGTCGTTGCTGTCCTCCACCGTGAGCCCTTCCTGGGCGGCCAGCGCCTGGAGATCCTTCTTCTCCTTCAGTTGCGCCAGGAGCGCTTCGCCGCGCTGATGCGCGAGCTCGGACGCCTTCTTGGCGCGCAGGTCGGCTTCGACCTTGGGGCGTGCCTGCTCCAGCGGCGGCACCGCCGATGGGATGCGCTCGAGCACCTTGATGATGGTGTAGCCGCCGGTATCCGTCACCACCTCGCCGATCTCTCCGGGGTCGGTGTTGAAGGCCTCTTGGTTGATCGCGCTGCGCTCGAGGTTGAAGATCTTCTCGTTGGCGGCGAAGGGCGGCGGCGACTGGACGCTGAGGCCGAGGTCGGCCGCCACCTTCTCCAGCGGCGTACCGTCGAGCACGCGTGTCGTGCGCCTTCTCGACCGTGTCGAGCGCGACCTTGCGGGCCTGCTTGTTCTTGAGGGTATCGACGATCGACGCGCGCACGGCGTCCAGCGGCTCCGTGCGGGCCGGTGTCTTCTCGTCCAGCTTGATGATGTGAAAGCCGAACTGTGTCTCGACGATGTCACTGACCTGGCCCGGCTCGAGCGCGAATGCGGCGGCCTCGAAGGGCGGCGTCATCACGCCGCGGCCGAAGCTGCCGAGATCGCCGCCATTCTCCGCCGTCGAGTCCTGCGAGAACTCCTTGGCGAGCGCGGCGAAGTCCGCGCCCCCCTTCGCCTTGGCGAGGACCTCTTCGGCGTGCTTGCGCGCCGTCGCCTTGTCGGCATCGCTGGCGTCGGGCGCGACCTTGAACAGGATGTGGCGGGCGTGCACCTCTTCCTGCTTTTGGTACTCGTCGAGGTTGGAGTCGTAGTACGCCTTGATCTCGTCGTCGGTCGGGTTGACCGTCCTTGGCGAAGTCCGGCCGGACGGAAGTCGACCATCTCGATGCGCACGCGGTCGGGCTCGCGGTAGCGCTCCTGATTGTCGTTCGCAGTAGTTCTTGCACGTCCTTGTCGGAGAGCGTCACCTTGTCGACGCGAACGTGGCCGCCGGCAGTTTGACGAAGCGCAGGTTCACGCGCTCGTTCTCGAAGTGGAAGCGGTCCTTGCACCTCGGCGGTCGCTGACGTACGCGCCGCTGCGCCACGATGTCTTCCACCTTCGAGGCGAGCAGTTGGCGGCGCTGCAGCTCCTCGAAGTCGGTCGGCTTGAGGCCGTTCTGACGCAGGATCTCGAGGTAGGCTGTCCTTGTCGAATTGGCCGTTGACCTGAAAGTTGCGGCATCGTGGAGATCGAGTCGCGCAGCTCCGCCTCGTCCACCTCGAGACCGAGACGATGCGCTTCCTGGATGAGCAGCTCGTTGGAGATGAGCTGCGCGATGGCCTGCGAGCGCAGCAGCGCATCCGGCGGCGGGCCCGCCGCCCTGTTTGCCCATGTTGCGGTACATGTTCGACGAGGTTGGTGTAGGCGCGGTCGAACTCGCGTGCTTGGTGATCACCTCGCTCGTTGACCCGCGCGGCGACCTCCATCCGGTTGGCGCGCATGGTGCCGACACCCCAGAAAATGAAGACCAGCGACGATGATGACGTAGAACGCCTTGAGCGGCGACCGAGTTGCCCCGTCTTGCGCATTGCATCCAGCACTGTCTGCTCTCCTTGCGAAGCCTCGGACGATAAAGAACGCCCCGTTTCAAAAGCAACTTGCGCGATGCGCAACCTTGCCCTGCTGGGCGAATTCTGGTACGCCCCGTACGCTCTACCACTTGAACGGCAAGCAACTACCCAGGCAAAGCGAGGCGGGCGGCGGATGGTGCTGAACTTCCTGCTTGGGCATGTTCTCCAACGATCTGGCGATCGATCTGGGAACGGCAAACACCCTGATCTACGTCAAGGGCGAAGGGCATCGTCTGCAACGAGCCGTCGGTGGTCGCGGTGCAGAAGGACGCGCGCGGCGGCCGGCGCGTGCTGGCGGTCGGCGCCGAGGCGAAGAAGATGCTCGGGCCGCACGCCGGGCTCGATCGTCGCCATCCGCCCGTTGAAGGACGGCGTCATCGCCGACTTCGACATCACCGAGGCGATGCTGCGCTACTTCATCCACAAGATCCACAACCGCGAGCGCCCTGGTGCGGCCGCGCATCGTCATCTGCGTGCCGTTCGGCGTCACCGAGGTGGAGAAGCGCGCGGTCAAGGAATCGGCCGAGTCGGCCGGCGCGCGCGAAGTCTACCTGATGGAGGAGCCGATGGCGGCGGCGATCGGCGCCGGCCTGCCGATCACCGAGCCGACCGGCAACATGATCGTCGACATCGGCGGCGGCACCACCGAGGTGGCGGTGATCTCGCTGAAGGGCATCGTCTTCTCGAAGTCGGTGCGCGTCGGCGGCGACAAGATGGACGAGGCGATCGTCCAGTACATCAAGCGCAAGTACAACCTGCTGGTCGGCGAGCGCACGGCCGAGCTGATCAAGATGACGATCGGCTCGGCCTACCCCGGCAACGAGATCCAGACCATGGAGATCAAGGGGCGCGACCTGGTGGCCGGCGTGCCGAAGACGGTCGAGGTCTCCGACGAGGAGATCCGCGACTCGCTGCTCGAGCCGATCAGCCAGATCGTCGACGCGGTGCGCATCGCGCCTCGAGCGCACGCCGCCCGAGCTGGCGTCGGACATCGTCGACAAGGGGATCGTGCTGGCCGGCGGCGGCGCGCTGCTGCGCAACCTCGACGTGCTGCTGCGCGAGGAGACCGGCCTGCCGGTGCATCTGGCCGAGGATCCGCTGACCGCGGTGGTGATGGGCGCCGGCAAGGTGCTGGACGAGCTGACGCTGCTGAAGGACGTCACGATCCAGTGAGATGGAGTATCCTGCGCCGCAACCGCATCCTGCTCGCGTCGGCCGGCCTGCTCCTCGTGCTCCCTGCTGCTCGTCTCCGTCAGCGTGCGGTCGCCGAGCCACCGCGATCCGGTCGGGCGCCTGCTGCTCGACGCGCTGGCGCCGTTCCAGGTCGTCTTCAGCTGGATCGGCCGCGGCGTCGGCCGGCGTCTGGTCGGGCTACATCGACCTGGTCGACGCGCGCGCACGAGAACGAGCGAGCTGCGCGACCGGGTGGCGGCGCTGGAAGGCCAGTTGCTGCGCCTCGGCGAGGCTCGAGCGGGAGAACCAGCGCCTCGGCGAGCTGCTGCAGCTTTCGCGCGCGGCTGCGACGGCACCGTCGTACGGCGCGCGCGTCATCGCGCGCGACCCCGGCCCGCTGGTCGACGACGCTGACCATCGACCGCGGCGAGCGCGACGGCGTGCCGCGCGGCATGGCGGTGCTGGCGCCGCAAGGCGTCGTCGGGCAGGTCGCCGAGGTCAGCCACACCGCGGCGCGCGTGGTGCTGCTCACCGACCACAACAGCGGCATCGACGCGATCGTGCAGCGCAGCCGCGCGCGCGGCATCGTGCAGGGCGGCAGCGGACGGCGACTGCTACATGAACTACCTGCAGCCGCGACGCCGACGTGAAGGTCGGCGATCGCGTCATGACCTCCGGCCTCGACGGCATCTTTCCGAAGGGCATGGTGATCGGCGAGGTGGTCGACGTCGGCCGCCGCCACCGCGGCCTGCTGCAGGTCGGCGATCGTCACGCCCGAGCGTCGCGCTCGATCGCACTCGAGGAGGTGCTGGTGGTCGACGCCGACCGTGCACGGTCGGGCGAGCCGCCCGCCTGATGCGCGCCGCCGCCGTGATCGGGCTGGTGGCCGGCTTCGGGGTGCTGCTGCAGACGACGTTGTTCCACGCGCTGCCGTTCGCGTTTCCAGCCCGTCGCCCGACATCCTGCTGGTCGTCTGCGTCTACCTCGGCCTGCACCGCCACACCGTCGGCGGCGTCGTCGGGGCGTTCCTCCTCGGCTACCTGCAGGACAGCGGTCGCCGGCGGCGCCGTCGGGCCTCAACGCCTTCGGGATGGTGGTGGTCTACATGCTCGTGTACTTGACCTGCCGCCGCCTGTGGGTGGACAACGTGCGTCTCGAAGGTGGTGCTGGTGTTCCTCGCCTCGTGGGTGAAGAGCCGTGCGCCGTGCTGACTGGTCTCGGTCGTCTTCGGAACGATCGGCGGCGCCTGGGGGCCGGTGCTCGGCAGGCGTGCTGATCAGTGCCGCGCTGGCCGCCGCGCGTGGCGCCACCGGTGTTCGCGCTGCTCGCCGGCGCCCGCTGACCGACGAGCGCGACGCGCGGCGTGAGCGTGCGATGTTCGGCGCCCACGAGGTCTCCCCGGCGGTGCGCCGGCGCGTCAGCCTGGCGCGCGACCTTCGCCGTGGTCGTCGTGCTGCTGCTCGGCGCGCGCCTGTGGAACCTGCAGGTCCTGCGCGGCGAGCGAGATGGCGGCGCTGTCGGAGAACAACCGCATCCGCCTGCGCCGCGTGCCGGCGACGCGCGGCCGGGTCGTCGACCGCAACGGCGCGGTGCTGATCGACAGCCAGGCCTCGTTCGACGCGGTGCTGGTGCCCGAGGACGCACGCGACCTGCCGGGCGACGGTCGAGAAGCTCGCGCAGTTCCTCGCAGCAGAGCACGGCCGAGACGCAGGCGATCGCTCGATCGCGCCGCCGGGCGGCCGGCCGTTCCAGGAAGTGCTGGTCAAGCGCGACCTCGACTTCGACGAGGTGGCGGCGATCGAGACCCATCAGCTCGAGCTGCCCGGCGTGAGCCTGCGCATCACGCCGCGCCGCAGCTATCCGCAGGGCGCAGACGCTGGCGCACGTGCTCGGCTACGTCGGCGAGGTGACGCCGGAGCGAGGTCGAGCGCGACCGCCACTACCGGCCCGGGCGACCTGATCGGCAAGGCGGGGCTGGAGAAGGCGTGGGAAGCCGTACCTGCGCGGCGTCGACGGCGGCCAGCAGGTCGAGGTCGACGCCCTCGGCCGCGAGCTGCGCGTGCTCGACGAGGCCGAGGCGATGCCCGGCCACACGCTGGTGCTGTCGATCGACCTCGACCTGCAGCAGGCGGCCGAGCAGGCGCTCGGCGACCACGCCGGCGCGATCGTCGCCCTCGATCCGCGCAACGGCGACGTGCTGGCGATGGTCAGCGAGCCGTCCTTCGACCCCAACGCACTTCACCGGCGGCATCAGCGCCGAGCGTGTGGCGCGAGCTGCATCCACGCATCCGCGCCATCCGCTCAACGCCCGCGCCACGCAGGGGCAGTATCCGCCCGGCTCGACCTTCAAGATCATCGTCGCCACGGCGGCGCTCGAGGAGGGCATCGTCAACCCCTTCACCCGCATTCACTGTCGCGGCTACGCTCGCCTTCGGCAACCACGACTTCCGCTGCTGGCAGCAAGGGCGGGCACGGGTCGATGAACGTGCACGACGCCCTGGTCAGCTCGTGCGACGTCTTCTTCTACCAGGTCGGCGCAGCGCCTCGGCATCGACACGCATCGCCCAGTACGCGCGCGCCTTCGGGCTCGGCGCTGCCGACCGGCATCGAGATCGGCAACGAGCGCGTCGGCGATCGATTCCCGACACGCGCGTGGAAGAAGACGCGCTTCCAGCAGCCCTGGTATGCCGGGCGAGACGCTGTCGGTGGCCATCGGCCAGGGCTACGTGACGGCGACGCCGCTGCAGATGGCGGAGGTGGTGGCGACCGATCGCCACCGGCGTGCGCTACCGGCCGCGTCTGGTGCAGCGCGTCGAGGCGATCGACGGCTCGCGTGGTGCGCGAGATCGCAGCCCGAGCTGGTGGCGCAGGCTGCCGGTGCGCGACACGGTGCTGCAAGCAGGTGCAGGAGGCGCTGGTCGACGTCGTCGGCGCGCGGCACCGGCAAGAAGGCGCGCGCTGCGCGGACATCACGGTGGGCGGCAAGACCGGCACCTCGCAGGTGGTGACGCATCGGCAGCGAGCGCCTCAAGGCGAACCAGTTGAAGTGGAACCAGCGCGACCACGCCTGGTTCGTCGCCTTCGCGCCGGCCGAGGATCCGACCATCGCGGTCGCGACGCTGGTCGAGCACGCCGAGGGCGGCGGCGGCGCGGTCGCGGCGCCGATCGCGCACGAGGTGCTCGAAGCGCCTACTTCCAGCCTGCAGGAAGAGCGCAGGAGGGGATGCGCGCTTGCTCAGAATTGACCGCCGCCTGCTGGCGCACATCGAGTGGCCGCTGCTGATCCTGGCGCTGCTGGTGACCGGCTGCGGCCTGCTCACCATCCTCAGCGCCACCTTCACAGCGATGGCCGCCTGATGAGCTCCGTACGTCGTGCGCCAGGCGACCTGGGCCGGCCTCGGCCTGGTCGTGATGGTGGTGGCGGTCGGCATCGACTACCGCACGCTCAACCGCTACGCGCTACGCGATCTACGGCGCTCCTGCTGCTCGCGCTGGTGCTGGTGCTGGTCATCGGCGTCAGCGGCGGCGGCGCGCGCCGCTGGCTGGGCGTCGGGCCGCTCGCCCTGCAGCCGTCGGAGTTCATGAAGGTCGGCCTGGTCCTGGTGCTCGCGCACGTCCTGCATCGGTGGGCGGGCGAGCGCCGGTCTGCCGCTGCGGCGCCTGGTCGGTCCGGCCGTCTTGATCGCGGTGCCGGCGCTGCTGATCCTCAAGCAGCCCGATCTCGGCACCGTCATCGCGCTCGGCATGGGCGCGTTCACGCTGCTGCTGGTCGCCGGGCTGCCGCTGCGCCTGCTGCTGATCGCGGTGCTGATCGTCGGCGCCGCTGCTGCCCGTATCGCGCTGCGCACCACCTGAAGCCGTACCAGCAGAAGCGCCTCGATCAGCTTCCTCGACCCGCAGGCCGACCCGCTCGGCTCCGGCTACCACGTCCTGCAGTCGCAGATCGCCATCGGCTCGGGGCAGGTGCTACGGCAAGGGCTATCTGCAACGGCACGCAGAACCAGCTCAACTTCCTGCCCGAGCAGCACACCGACTTCATCTTCTCGGTGTACGCCGAGGAGTGGGGCTTCGTCGGCGCGCGCGGCGCTGCTGGTGCTCTACCTGGCGCTGGTGCTGCGCGGCGCTAGCATCGCCAGCCGGGCGCGCGACAACCTCGGCGCGCTGCTCGCCGCCGGGCTGACCGGCACGATCTTCTGGCAGGTGGTGATCAACATCGGCATGACCAGCGGCGCGCTGCCGGTGGTCGGCATCACCCTGCCGTTCCTCAGCTACGGCGGATCGTCGATGCTGGCGCTGCTGCGCTCGGTCGGCCTGCTCATGAACGTGAGCATGCGGCGGCTACACGTTCTGAGAAGGTGCTGTCGGTGGGGTCGGCTGTTGGCTGTTAGGGCCGGCGATCCGAATCGAGTTCGGCGGTCGGGCCCCTGGCAGCGTGACACCCTGACAGCTCGACAGCCTTGTCGCTCAGGCCAGTGCGCGGTCGATCGCCTTGACCAGGTGGGCCTTGGGCACCGCGCCGACGATCTGGTCGGCGACCTGCGCCGCCCTTGAAGAGGATCAGATTGGGAATGCCGCGCACGCCGTAGCGAGACGGCGTCTGCGGATTGTCGTCGACGTTCATCTTCACGACCTTGAGACGGCCGGCGTACGTCGCCCGCCAACTTCCTCGACCACCGGTGCGATCGCCTTGCAGGGACCGCACCACGGCGCCCAGAAGTCGATGAGGACCGGCGTACGTCGGACTTGATGACCTCCTGATCGAAGGTCTGGTCGCTGACCTCCAACACGTTACCCACAACCGCTCTCCTTTCCCGCTCGGAGCGCGAGACTTAATAAACGCGCCGCAGGGACTCACGCAGAGGTGGCGGCGCCTGCGACGCAGGGAGAGCGCGTCGTCGGGTCGGCCGGGGCGAGCTCACGTCGACTGGTGCCCGCAGACCGTTCTCGACGGCGCTGAGCTTGGACAGCCGGTGGCGCAGGCTCAGCTGGTCGCGCACGGTGGCGAGCAACCGGGCGCGATCGACCGGCTTGGGAATGAAGTCGGCCATGCCGGAGCGCATCGCCCGCTGCTTGAAGCGGGTCAGGTCGTAGCAGCTGAACGCGACGATCGGGATGTTGCGCAACTGCTCACGCGCCAGGATGTTCTCGGCCAGGCAGTAGCCGTCCATGCCCGGCATGTGGAGATCGAGCAGGATCAGGTCGACCGGGCGCTCCTGCAGCACGCGCAGCGCTTCCCATCCACGGTCGACGCACACGCAGTCGTAGCCCTGGCTCTCCAGAAATCGCCGGGTGATGATCAGGTGGTCCTGCTCGTCATCGACCAGCAGGATGACTTCCTTCCGAACCGGATCGTTCTCGTCGTGCTGCATTCCGTTCGCCTCGCTCACTGTTGCGAACCGATTCAGCACGCGTCGTACCAACGTGCGATCAACAGGCTGGGAATGCATCTACGCGTCGCAGCAAATGCGCGAACGCTTGGAAATTAGCACCGAGCAGCACCATTCCGGTCGCAGTCGTGAATTTGTTGACGCATCGCAGGGGCGCAATTCCATGACTCGTCTGCGCGCCTGCGCAAACGCCATGGCGTCTCACTGCGGCGGCACGACGTTGGGTGGGTACGCTTCGTAGACCGGCAGTGGCTGGGTGTTCGCCCGCACGTCGGGCGAGAGCCGCCACATCAGCGGTTCGTCCGGGACCGGCGGCTTGAGGTAGGTGTCGTCGGCGGCTCCGGCGGTCATCTGCGGACGGTCGCTCTCGGCGACGACCCGGCCGTCGAGCAGCGGGTTGTCGTTGTCGAGTCCGTCGCGCCCGCCCGTGCCGAAGAGGCCGAGACCGGCCATGATCTGGGTGCGGTCCGCGGCCGACATCTCGCGGGCGGGACTCGGGAACTTGCCGAGCTCGACTCGGCTGGTCTCGCCCGGCGCCAACCTCGACGCCTGGGCCGATCAATCCGGTGCGACCGGAAACCGCGACCACGCCTTCGATGGTCGCCACGTCCGTCGCCTTGCTGGGGGTGTCGTAGCGCACCACGAAACGCGTGCCCTGCACGCGCGCCACGGCGGACGGCCGTCTCGATCTCGAAACGGGCGTTCTCGCCGCTGTAACCGCTGACGATGCCCTCGAGCGCGCCGCCGTCGAGCCGCAGGAGCGCGCGGCGCGGGGCCTTGCCGCCGTAGCGGGCGATCGTCAGGGTCGTTGCCCGGCCCGAGGATGGCGACGCAGTCATCGCTGAACACCAGGGTGGCGCCGCCGCCGGCACCTGTGCGGACGCTGCTCGCCGTCGAACAGCGGGTTGCCCGAGAAAGTCGGTTGCCACTCGCCCTTGCCGCCGCGCTGCACTTCGACCTCGCCGCGCACCGCCGCAACGCTCGCGACCTGGGTCTGGGCCGCGGCCATGCCGCGCGCCGAACGCGAGCGTGGCGAGGACGGTGAGCAGGGTCGTTCGCAATGGTGACATGGCGCTCAGAAGTGTAGCCAGACGTTGGCCTGGATGATGTTCCGGTCGTACTCGAAGTCGGCGATGTTCGAGTTGTTGATGACGGCGAGATAGGCCAAGTCGGCCGAGATCATGTCGGTGAACTCGTGCGAGAAGGTGCACGACGATCTGGTTCTGCTGGTCGTGGCGGCGGCGTGGTGAAGTCGGTGCGGCTGTTCGGGTGCTCGTAGTCCTGAAGGTCGAACAGGTAGCTGATCTGCCCGTGCGCGCCAGTCGAAGATCGCCGAAGTCGATCGCGGCGTCGAACATGTTGTCCATGTACGCGAAGTCGGTGCCGTCACGGGAGAGCGGATCGTAGTCGTCCCAGGTATATCCGACGCTGACGAAGCGATCGACGGCGCCGAGCAGGAACAGCTGGCGCACGCCAACGCGATTGATGAACGAGTCGCGGAACGGGTTGAACGGCCCGCGGAAGAAGTCCTGACCGCCCAGGGTGTAGAACACCTGCGTGGCGCCGACCTGCCCTTCGAAGAAGTTGACGAAGGGCGTGCCGCGTCCGGCCTGATAGAACGACTGATAGTCGAGCAGGTAGAAGTCGTAGAAGCCGGCGATGCCCGCCTGGAACAGGTTGCTGAGGACCGGCGAGGCGAGCGTGAGATTCAGGCGGTGGCTCTGCAGATCGAAGCGCGGCGTGGAGAAGTGCACGCTGCTGGTAGAAGTTGTAACCCATCTCGGCGCGTGCCCGCCGAGCCGGCGGCGATCGTGTAGCTGGCGCCGGCGCCGACGCGGAAGAAGCCGTCGGTCTCGCCTTTCGTGTCGAGGCCGACCTGCGCCGCGGAGCTCGACGGGATCAGCCCGTTGTTGCTGTCGTAGCCGAAGCCGGCATTGGCGTGCACGGACCAGGGCTTCTCCTCGGTTGCCACCACGGTGGTTCCACCGCCGGTCATGAACTGCTGGGCGATCTGCGTGGTCTGCGCTTCGGGCGGCCCGGCCTGCACCTGCTGCAGCAGCGCCTTGCCTTCACTCGTCTGGCCGCTGCGCAGCAGCGCGACGGCCTCGTAGTACTGGGCGGCCTGGCGCAGCGCCGGATCCTTCTGCGGCTTCGCGAAGGTAGCGGGAGCGCGCCGGCGTGGTCGCCGAGGCGCAGCTTGGTGACGCCGAGGTAGAACGCCGCCGAGAAGCGGCTGTCGGGCTGCTGGTAGGCGCGCTCGCAACCACTGCTGTGCCGCGGCGTACTGGCCGCTGTCGAAGTAGAGGATGCCGAGATCGAGCAGCGCCGGCTTGAGATCCGGGTTCGAGCGCCAGCGCGTGCTCGATATCGCGGATCGGCGTTGGCGGTGTTGCCGAGCCGCGCCTCGGTCAGGCCGCGGTAGTAGACCGCGACCGCATCGTCGGGGTCGGCAGCCAGCGCCTCGTTGAGGAGCTGCTGCGCGTCCTGCCACCGCTGCGCCTGGAAGGGGACGAGCGCCTTGGCGTACGAGTTGCTGCGAGCGCGTGTTGGCAACTGCCGGTGTCGGCGATACCCATCGCCAGCAGCGGCCACGCCGAAGGCCCGCCAGTATTTCACACCCCTCCGCATGGCTGCTGAACCCAGCCCGCCCTCCATACTGGCGCGTCGCCCGACGGCCACGCGCGCGCCTCGCGGTATATGTCGCGTCGCGGGAGCCGGTCAAGCGCAAACACGGCTAGCGGGATGCTTCGGTTTGGTTGGTGCGGCGGTGCCCCGCTGGTCAGATAGCCGCCAAGGACGCCAAGGGCGCCAAGCGGCGCTGCTTGGCGCCCTTGGCGTCCTTGGCGGTTCTTGGCGGGGCGGCGCCCACCGCCGCGCCAATTGAATTGAGGCACCACCCGGACAGCGCTGCTGACGTGTGGACGTTCTGACGAGCTGCGTGGTCGATTCCTTCGCGTCCGCACGTCAGCACTGGTCACCGGCCACCTCTTTTCGCTAGGAAGCGATCGTGTCGGAGCGCCCGCCCGCCGAAGTCGTCGAGGAGGTCGAGCGCCTGCGGCGCGAGATCGAGGCGCACAATCGGCGCTACTACGTCGACGACGCGCCGACGGTCTCCGACGCCGAGTACGATGCGCCTGTTCCGGCGGTCTGGTCGAGCTCGAGGCGCGCTATCCGGAGCTGCGCAGCCCGACCTCGCCGACCCAGCGGGTCGGCGCCGCGCCGGCCGGCAAGTTCGCGCCGGTGCGCCACACGCTGCCGATGCTGTCGCTCGACAACGCCATGGCGGAGGAGGAGTTCCGCGAGTTCGACGCGCGGGTCGCACGCGCTGCTGCGCAGCGAGGACGCCGGTCGACTACGTCGCCGAGCCGAAGCTCGACGGCCTGGCGGTCGAGGTGGTGTACGTCGAGGGCGAGCTGACCGTCGCCTCGACGCGCGGCGACGGCGTCACCGGCGAGGACGTCACCGCCAACGTGAAGACCATCCGCTCGCGTGCCGCTGCGGCTGCGCGCCGGCGCGGCGCGGCGCCGCTCCCGGCGCGGCTCGAGGTGCGCGGCGAGGTGATCTTCCCGCGCGCCGGCTTCGCCGCGCTCAACGCGGAGCGCGGCCGCGACCGGCGAGCCGCCGTTCGCCAATCCGCGCAACGCCGCCGCCGGCTCGCTGCGCCAGCTCGATCCGCGCATCACCGCCGCGCGGCCGCTCGACATGCTTCTTCCACAGCGCCGGCCTGCTCGAGGGCGCTCACGTTCGCCAGCCACTGGGAGTTCCTCGCCGCGCTGCGCGGCTGGGGCCTGCAGCATCAATCCGCTGCAACGAGCGTGTCGCCGGCGCCGACGCGCGTGGTCGACTACCACCGGCAGGATCGGCCGGCGACGCGGGCGACGCTGCCCTACGAGGTCGACGGCGTCGTCGCCAAGGTGAACGACGCTCGACCTGCAGCGCCGGCTCGGCGAGGTGTCGCGCTCGCCGCGCTGGGCGATCGCGTTCAAGTTCAAGGCGCAGCAGGGCGAGACGCGCGTGCGCAACATCGTTGCCGTCGGTCGGGCGCACCGGCGTCCTCACGCCGGTCGCCGAGCTCGAGCCGGTCGCGGTCGGCGGCGTGACGATCTCGAACGCCTCGCTGCACAACATGGACGAGGTCGAGCGCAAGGACGTGCGCATCGGCGACACGGTGGTCGATCGAGCGCGCCGGCGACGTGATTCCCTACGTCGTGCGCGTGGTCACCGAGCAGCGCACCGGCGCGCGAGACGAAGTTCCAGATGCCGCGGACACTGCCCGGTGTGCGGCAGCCCGGTGGTCCGCGAGGAGGGCGCCGCGGCCTACCGCTGCATCGACCTCCAGTGTCCGGCGCAGCGGCGCGAGGTGATCCGCCACTTCGCCTCCAAGCACGCGCTCAACATCGACGGCCTCGGCGAGAAGCTGGTCGGCGCAGCTGGTCGAGCGCGCGAGCTGGTCGCGCGACGTCGCCGACCTCTACCGCCTGACCGTCGAGCAGCTCGCCGAGCTCGAGCGCATGGGCGAGAAGTCGGCGCACCAATCTGGTCAACGCGATCGAGGCGCACGCAAGACGCCGCCGCTCGACCGCCTCATCTACGGCCTCGGCATTCCGCAGGTCGGCGAGCGCACCGCCGAGCTGCTGGCCGAGCGCTTCGGCACGCTCGAGGCGCTGGCCGACGCCGACGAGGAGGCGCTGACCGGCGGTGCGCGACATCGGCCCCGAGACCGCGCGCGAGATCCGCGCCTTCTTCGAGCGTGCCGCAGAACCGCGACACGCTCGACCGGCTGGCGACGTCGGCGTGCGACCGCAGGCCGCCGCGCGCGCGCCGCCGCGGCGGGCCGCTGAGCGGCAAGACGTTCGTGCTCACCGGCACCCTGTCGGTGCCGCGCGACGACGTCATCGCGCGCATCGAGGCGGCGGGCGGCAAGGTCACCGGCAGCGTCAGCCGCAAGACCGACTCGTGGTCGCCGGCGAGGACCCGGCTCGAAGCTCGACAAGGCGCGCAAGCTCGGCGTCGAGGTCCTCGACGAGGCCGCGCTCGACGGCTGCTCGGGTGAGCGGCATGGCGACGCTGACGCGTGCGCCTGGTCGTCCGCGGCCGCGTGCAAGGCGTCGGCTTCCGCTACGCGACCGTCGAGCGGGCGCGCCGCCTCGGCCTTGCCGGCTGGGCGCGCAACCTCCCCGACGGCGCCGTCGAGGTCGTCGCCGAAGGCGCGGCGCACGGCGGTCGACGCAGCTGGTCGAGTGGTGCCAGCACGGGCCCGCCGAGCGCCCGGGTGACGACGGTCGAGAACGCCGAGCCGCAAGGCCGCTGGAGGATTTCGCGTCCGCTGTCGAGTGCGCTTGACGCGACGTCGCGACGTCAGCAGCAGCACGTCCACACGTCGCACGAATGGAGGAGTCCGATGAGCCACCGTTCAACACGGCGACCGGGCAGCGCTGCCGCCGGCCGACCTCGGCATCACGCTCATGCACGAGCATCTGCTGATCGGCTGGCCGGGCTGGGAATCCGATACCGCGGCGCCGACCTGGGATCGCGCGCGAGTCGCAAGCGCCTGTGTGTCGATCGCATGCTGGAGCTCAAGGCGCTCGGCGTCACGGCGCTCGTCGATCCCTGCCCGATCGACCTCGGCCGCGACGTCGAGTTCGCCGCCGAGGTGTCGCAGGCGTCGGGCGTGCAGGTCATCTGCGCCACCGGCCTCTACAAGGAGGAATCCGGGCGCGGCGCCGTACTACAAGTTCCGCGGCGCGCTTCACCGACACGGTGTGCGAGATGACCGAGACCTTCGTCAAGGAGGTCACCGACGGCATCGGCCCGACCGGCATCAAGGCCGGCGTGATCAAGGTCGCCACCGGCCCGCACCAGGTCACCGACTACGAGAAGCGCGGTGATCACCGCGGCGGCGCGCGCCCACAAGGCGACCGGCGCGCCGATCACCACGCACACCGACGAGGGCACGATGGGTCGCGAGCAGCTCGCGATCCTCACCGCCGAGGGCGTCGACCCGCGCGCGTCGTCATCGGCCACTCCTGCGGCAGCGCCGACCTGCGCTACCACGTCGACATGCTCGACGCCGGCGCCTATCTCGGCTTCGACCGCTTCGGGCTCGAGCTGCTGCAGCCCGATCGCCTGCGCCTCGCGTCGCTCATCGGCCTGCTCGGCATCGGCTTCGAGCGCCAGATCGTGCTGTCGCACGACACGGTGTGGTGCTGGCGCGGGCGGCCGCTGCCGCTGCCGGTGGAGACGCTCGCGCCGCAGTGGGACCCGCGCGCACGTGTTCCAGCACATCGTGCCGGCGCTGCGCGACGCCGGCGTGGCGCAGGCCAAGATCGATGCGATGCTGATCGACAACCCGCGCCGCTACTTCGAGCGCGTGGGGCAGGAGCGCCGCTAACGGGGCGTTGCACGGCGACGCGCAGGGTCGTAGCGTCGGAGACCGCGATGACCCGTTCGTTCCGACCGTCGAAGGCCCGGCGGCCGCGACCCGCGGTCGACGCGCGGCATGCTGGTGCGCGACGCGCGCGCGCAGGCGGCCGAGCGCGCGCCAGGGCTATCGCGAACGCTCGCTCGCCCTGCATGGATGGATCTGCGCGAAGTGCGCCCGCGAGTTCGAGGCGAACACGCTGCACCTGCTGACCGTCCATCACCGCGACGGCAATCATCACAACAATCCGCCCGACGGCAGCAACTGGGAGAACCTCTGCGTCTACTGCCACGAGGACGAGCACAGCCGCGGTCTCCTGGCCGACTATCTCAGCGGCCGCGATGACTGATCGATCAGTGCCGGGCTGACCAGCCTGTCGAATCGTCATTTTCTCGCCGACCACATGCCGACTGCGCAGTGCTGTCGGCGGTGTCGCCCCGGTTTGTTGCCGGTGGTCCATCGCTTGCACGCCTGTGACGTGGTTCCCGAACGGATGACGAGACAAGGGCGGCAGATGACAGGCAGCAGCGCACGGCATCTGCGAAGTCAGCGGTGGCTACTCGCTGATCGAGTTGCTGGTCGCGGTCGGCATCTTCGGCCTCCTGGCCGCGCTCGGTCTGCCGCATCTCGACACCCGCCGTCAGGACATCCAGACCGTCGACCAAGCAGATCATCGCCGACTACCGGTGGGCGCGCAACCGCGCCATCACCAGCGGCGTGCACTTCGCCGTCAAGTGGACCAGCACGAACAGCTACCAGGTCCAGCGCATGAAGCAGGCCGCCAACGGCACCTGGTCGAAGGACGTGACCGTCAAGAGCGTGACCCTGCCGAGCTACATCAACACGCAGTGGTACTGGCCGTCGGTCCAGGAGTTCAACACGCGAGGCATGATGGTCACGACGACCTACCCGCTCTACCAGATGTTCTGGGACTCCAACTACTACGGCTGGCATATGCTGTCGTTTTGGCCGTCCGGGCAGATCTATGAAGAATACTGAGCGCCGGCGGTTCGAACGCGCGCGGCATCTCGCTGATCGAGACGCTGGTCGCGCTCGGCGTTGTTCGCGATGACCGCCGCGACGATGGGCAAGTTCCTCGTCACTCAGATTCGCATGGCGTCGAACAATCACCTGCAGACGAAGGCGCTGGCGATGGCCGACGAGCAGCTCGAGAACACTCGCGCGTTGCGCTTCAACGACATGGTCTCGGGTTCCACGACCAAGGCGGTCGGGCGGCGTCACCTACACGGTCCAGACCACCGTCGTCGACAACACGCCGACGGCCGGCCTCAAATCCATCGCCGTCAACGTCAGTTGGACAGACCCGCTGGGTCCGAAGAATGTCACGGTCAATACGATCTATACCGAAGTGCGCCGCTTCTGACGCCGGCTTCACGCTCGTCGAGCTGCTCATGGGCATCATGCTCATGGGGCTTGCCGTGGCCGCGACGTCGGGCATGTTCCTGGCCAGCAAGCAGCGCATGCAGTATGCAGACGCGCGAGATCGAGACGACGCAAGCGGCGCGCGCGGCGGCCGACATGATCGTGCGCGATCTGCGCCTCGGCGGCGCCTGCCTGCCGGTGACCGGCGATTTCATCTCGCTCGACGGCACCAACAGCGGGCAGACGGACACGATCACTACGCGTACCGGGCTGACCGGCCGGATCTGTCGTGCATCCGCAGCGCGGTGCCGATCGGGTCGACGGTGACGAAGGCCGGCGGCGTCGTCGCCGTTGAAAGCACGGAAGGCTTCGCCGCCGGCATGCGCGCCTACATTCGCGGTCCGGCAGGCACGGGGGAATACTTCGATGTCACCTCGGTGATCTCGCCCACCCAGCTCGGCAAGAGTCAGACGCTTACTCAGGACTATCCCGAGACCAGCGGCGTCTACGCGATCGACGAGCGACGGTTCTTTCTTCAGAACTTCGTCACGTCGAACGGCCCATTGCCCGAGTTGCAGATGCAGATCGGCAATCAGGCCCCGCAGTCGTTCGCCGTCGGCATCGAGAAGCTCAACATCCGATATCAGCTGCGGCGCAATTGTCCGCCCTGTGACGTCGTCGACCTTCCCGCCGACAATAGCGAGTGGTCGATCGTTGAGGAGGTCCTGCTCAACGTCACCGCGCGCTCCGAGCTGCCGGACGCCAACGGGAACCTACTATCGGCGCACGATCTCGGTGGCGGTGAAGCCGCGCAATCTGCTTCCGCAATAGTTGCGAGACAAAGAAGGGGGCTGCTATGCCCGTGCGCCCGCGTGCTGACGATCGCGGCATGGCGCTGATCGGCGTGATCGTGCTGACGGCGCTGCTGATGTCCCTGGCGATTGCCCTGGCCGTCCAGGTCGGTTCGGACAGCCAGGTGCGCGGCGCCTTCACCAGCGGCGTCACCGGCTTCTACGCCGCCGAGTCCGGGCTCAACAAGGGCATGGGCGAGTACCGCAACATCTTCCTCGACTACAACGTGCCGGCGGGCAACGACTTCAACCCGCGCACCTTCGACCTCGGCGACCGGACGGTGACCTACAAGCTCTCCGAGCGCGCCGGGAATCCGCAGAACATCGTCATCCCGTCCGGAGAGGTCTTCTCCGGCCTCAACGCCATTCAGTACCGCTACATCGTCAACTCGTTCGCACAGAACGTCAACGACGATACCGAGGCGTCGGTCGGCGCCGAGTTCCTCGTCGGCTACATTCCGCTGTTCCAGTTCGTCGCCTTCTACAAGAACGACCTCGAGATCCTCCCCGGCCCGGATATGGTGCTGAACGGGCGGGTCCACACCAACGGCAAGCTCTACCTCAACGCCAACAACAACCTGAGCATCGCCGACAATCCGGCACAGGGCGTCTTCACCGTGCAGGTCTCGGCGGGGCAGGGCATCTTCCGCGGCCGCAAGGACCAGAACACCTGCACCGGCACGGTCAATGTCGACAAGCTCGAGGACGTAGTGGCGCCGTTCGGCGACCTCGATCCCAAGACGCTGCCGTGCAGCGGCAGCAGCACGCGCGAGGTGCCGGTGTCGGAGCTCGTGCCGTGGAAGGGCTCGATGATCCGCGACATCGGCAACATCGCCATTCCGGAGCCCGACATCATCAAGCCGCCGATCGGTGTGAGCCCTGGCGGCAGCGGCGATCCGGGCGTCTACTGGGACAAGGCCGACCTACGCATCGTGCTGCACGCCGATCAGGCCGGCAGCCTTCCCGGCGGCCCGGCGCGGCCTGAAGGTGATCGACGTCGTCAACGCCGCCGGCGCGCAGGACGCCGTGCGCACCGCGGCGCTGCGGCAGTTCATGGCGGACGCCGCCTGGAATCGCGGCGCCGTCGTCGGCCGCGGCCCCAGCACCTATCCGGGCACCATGCCGATCTTCTACACCGATGTGCCGAGCGGCGGCGGGTGCGCCGACGGTACGCCGGGATGCGCCAACTCGGCCACCGCGTCTACAACCCGCCGCTGCCCGCGCCGGGCGCGATCGGCGGTCCGCGTGCCGGCGCCGCCCTCTCCGGCGTCTACTCCGAGCTGATGGGCAATGGCGCTCGGTGTGTTCGATCTCGACTACCGCCGCGGCGGCTTCTACAACCAACGCGAGGCGAAGTGGATGTTGCTGCTCAACATCAACATCCGCGACCTCATCCTGTGGAACGAGCAGAACGGCCAGCCGTTCTTCGCCACCAACGACAACAGCGAGGGCGGCCTCGTCATCTTCGCCACCGTCGGCGGACCGGAGTCCGCCGCCCACAATCGCTACGGCGTGCGCGTCTTCGGCAGCGCCGACATCCCGCTGCCCGGCGGCATCGGCGTCTCCGCCGACCCGACCGGCGTCACCGTGGTCTCCGATCAGGCGATGTACGTGCTCGGCGACTACAACCGCGGCACCGTCAACGGCGGCACTGCCGCGTCAGCCGGCGTCGATCATCGGCGACAGCATCAACGTCCTCTCGCAGCGCTACTGGCTGAACCAGGCGCGCGTGCAACAACGCGCTCTGCCGCGACGGCCAGAGCGCGCAGGGGCTCGGCAACGCCTCGCGCAACGCCCAGAACACCTGGATCAACGCCGCCTTCCTCGGCGGCGTCGACACCACCCCGGAGGGGTACCCGGGCGCCGGCGCCTACAACGGCGGCCTCGAGAACTATCCGCGCTTCCACGAGAACTGGAGCGGAATCAACCTGACGTATCAGGGGTCCTTCGTCTCGCTCGGCGAGCCCGAGCACGTCAACGGCGACTGGTGCGGCACCGGTACACGCCTGCAACATCTACAACCCTCCCAACCGGCTGTGGAACTTCGACCCGGCGTTCAACGACGCGGCCAACCTCCCGCCGCTCACGCCGCGCTTCGTCTACGTCCAGCAGGTCCTCTTCACCGAAGACTTCAAGTAGCGTTACCCCCCGCCCCTTCAACGCGAAGACGCGGAGGCGCGGAGATCGGACGAGCGATCTTCGCCGCCGTGCGGGTTGAGACTGCCCACAACTCAACCTCGGCGACTCAGGAGCCGCTGCATTGCCTCCTTCCTACGCTTCGCGCCTCCGCGTTGCGCTCTTCTCCGCCATGCAATTCACGCCCGGCGACAATTTGCGTCGATATTCCGACGCCCACGCAGCGCTGCAATCCCGGGCGAATGCCATGTCCTCGTCAGTGCATGCCGCGCCGGATTGGTACAACGCGTGCAACCCACCGCTGCGGGGCTCATGAGCATGGCAGGTCATATCCGAGGGACGCTCAACGAGCGTGGCATGGCGCTGATCGGCGTCCTGGTTCTCTCCGCGCTGCTGATGTCGCTGGCCATCGCGATGGCCCTCACGGTGCGCTCGGACGCGCAACTGCGCGGCGCCTTCAACAGCAGCATCACCGGCTTCTACGCCGCCGAGTCCGGCCTGAACGCGGGCATGGGCGAGTACCGAAACATCTTTCTCGACTACAACGTGCCACACGGCAGCGACTTCAACCCGCGCACGTTGACCGTCGGCAACCGGACGGTCACCTACCAGCTCAGCGAGCGCGCGGGGAATCCACAGAACATCGTGATCCCCTCCGGTGAGGTCTTCTCCGGCCTGAACGCGATCCAGTACCGCTACATCGTCAACTCGCAGGCGAAGAACACGATCGATGACGTCGAGGCCGGCGTCGGCGCCGAGTTCCTGGTCGGCTACATTCCGCTCTTCCAGTTCGTCGCCTTCTACAAGAACGACCTCGAGATCCTGCCGGGCGCCGACATGACCCTGAACGGCCGCGTCCACACCAACGCCAAGCTCTACCTCAACGCCAACACCACGCTCGCCGTCGCCGACAATCCGGCCAAGAACGTCTTCACCGTGCAGGTGTCGTCGGGGCAGGGCCTCTATCGCGGCCGCAAGGACCGCAGCGAGTGCACCGGCACCGTCAACATCGACAAGCTCGAGGACAAGGTGGCGCCGTTCGGCGATCTGGATCCCGCCACCCTCGCGTGCAACGGCAGCGCCACGCGCTCGGTGCCGCAGTCCGAGCTGGCGGCGTGGAAGGGCTCGATCATCAGCAACATCGGCAACATCGCCATCCCCGAGCCGGACATCATCAAGCCGCCGTCGAGCGTCAGCAACGGCGGCACCGGCAATCCCGGCGTCTACTGGGACAAGGCCGATCTGCGCATCGTCCTGCACACGAACGCGACGATGCAGCTCAAGGCCGGTGGGCCGATCGTAGATTCGATCGACGTGCTCAACGCCGCCGGCCTGCAGGACACGGCCAGGACGGCGTCGCTGCGCCAGTTCATGATGGACGGTCCCTGGAACGACAACGAGGTCGCTGGCAAGGGTCCGAGCCGGCTGCGCGGTACGATGCCGATCTTCTATACAGACGTGCCGGGTAATGGATGCGCTGACGGTGTGTGGAACTGCAACAACCACCTGACCAACAGTTACGCTCCAGCCCTACCAAACCGCACCGCCTACAACGGCAACACCGCCGCCGAGGGCTCCTACGCCGAGGCGATGGGCACCAAGTTCGGCGACGCGAACAACAGCGGCGCCACACTGGGCGCCGCCTTCGACGGCGATGCGCGCCGCGGCGGTTTCTACAACCGTCGCGAGAACAAGTGGATGCTGCTGCTCAACATCAACGTCCGCGACCTCATCCTCTGGAACAAGCAGAACGGCGAGCCGTTCTTCAGCCACACCGACAACAGCGAGGGCGGCATCGTCATCTTCGCCACCATCGCCGGGCCCGAATCGAACAGCGCCCGCAGCCGCTACGGCGTGCGCGTGTTCGGTTCGAACGACATCCCGCTGACCGGCGGAATCGACGTGTCGGCCGACCCGACCGGCGTCACCGTGGTCACCGACCAGGCGATGTACGTGGTCGGCGACTACAACCGCGGCACGGTCAACGGCGGTGTCGCCCGTCAGCCGGCGTCGCTCGTCGGCGACAGCGTCAACGTGCTCTCCGAGCGCTACTGGCGTTCGGGCATCGCCGCCATCTGCGGCGCGAACTGCTGCATCGACCGGTATTGTCGCGACGGACAAAGCGTCGCCGGCCTCGACGACGCCACCCGCGACGCGACCAGCACGTACATCAACGCTGCCTTCCTGGGCGGCGAGGACCTCACCAATGGCAGCGCCTACAGCGGTGGCCTCGAGAACTATCCGCGCTTCCACGAGGACTGGGGCGGCGGGCCGGCGCTCACGTATCAGGGCTCGTTCGTGTCGCTCGGTGTCTCCGAGCACGTCAATGGCGCCTGGTGCGGTACCGGCGGCAACAACGGCAGCGGCTGCAACATCTATAACCCGCCCAACCGCATCTGGAACTTCGACCCCGGCTTCAACAACGCCGCCAACCTGCCGCCGCTGACGCCGCGCTTCGTCTACGTCCAGCAGGTGTTGTTCACCGAGGACTTCAAGTAGCGCGCGGCGACGCCGGATCGCGCGGTCAGAACAACCCGCGCTTCTCCAATTCGACGGTCTGGCCGCCGGCGGCCATGAACTGGCGCATGCGCTCCTGTGTCTCGGGATGTGCCAGCGAACGGTTGAAGCAGTCGGCCTCGACCAGCAGCCCGTCCAGCACCGTGCGATCCGCGGCGTCGACCGCCTCCTTCGCCAACGCGATCGCGGCGGCGGGGAACGAGGCGATGCGCGCCGCCAGCCGCTCGACGAACGGCCACAGCTCCGCCGGCGGCAGGGCGCGGTTGACGTAGCCCCAGCGCTCGGCGAGGTCGGCGGGGATGTCGTCGCAGCCGAGGATGATCTCCAGCGCGCGCGCTCGACCCACCAGGCGCGGCAGGCGCTGCGTGCCGCTGCCGCCGGGGATGATGCCGAGCGCCACCTCCGGCTGCGCGAGTCGGGCGCGGCCGAGGGCCGCGAAGCGCATGTCGAGCGACAGCAGCAGCTCGCTGCCGCCGCCGCGGGCGATGCCCTCGACGACGCCGATGGTCGCCTTCGGCATGGTGCGGAAGCGATCCACCATCGCGTGAAAGAAGCCGAGCTCCGTCGGTGGAGGCGGCGGCGTGGTCGGCAGCGTCTGGATCAGCGTGACGTCGGCGTGCGCGATGAAGAAGTCCGGGTTGGCGCTGCGCAGCACCACGACCCGCACGGCGTCGTCCGCGTCGAGGGCGCGACCCACCGCCGCGAGCTCGCCGATCAGCGCCAGGTCGAGCAGGTTGAGCGGCGGATGGTCGAGGGTCACCGTCGCCACACCCTCGTTCACCGCCACGCGCACGCAACGCAGGTCATCGTAGGCCATTCGTTGTCCTCCTCGGTCGGCGCAGTATGCACCAGACGTCCGCAGCGCGGCCACTGCGCCACCCACATGCGGACGCCCCGCTCCAGCGTCACCGTCTCCGCCCGCGGCGCCTGGCCCGCGCCTTGCTCACTGGGTTGACAGCGCCGCGTCGAGCGGCTCAGCATCGCAGTGCCACGGAGGCTTCATGATGGATACCACCACCCCGGCATCTCGCCCGCGCGACTGGGCGCACGCCTGGAGCGCGCTCAAGGATCTGATCGCCGATCCGGAGCGCACCGACCGCGTCTTCGAGATCATCCGGGCGCTGTCCGGCAATTCCTTCGAAAAGGCCTGGCAACGCTTCCGCGCCCATCCCGACGGCCAGCGCATCCTCGCCGAGCGGCCCTCGCTGCTCGCCGCGCTCAGCGACCGCGCCGCGCTGCGGGCGCTGCCCGCGGGCAGCTTCGGCCGCATCTACGCCGCGTTCATGGACGAGGCGAACCTCGACGCCGCCGGACTGGTCGAGGCCGAGGAGACCGCGACGCAGACGTACGGCCGTCCGGCGGACGAGCCGGTCGATCCCGATCGCGAGTACTTCGGCGATCGCCTCCGCGACATGCACGATCTCTGGCACGTCCTCACCGGGTACGGTCGCGACGAGGCCGGCGAGGCGGCCAATCTCGCGTTCACCTACGCCCAGGTGCCGAACCTCGGCGTCGGCTTCATCGTCGTCGCCGGCGCCGTTCTCGGTCCGCACGATCTCTCGCTCTACTGGCAGCGCTACCTGTTCCGCGCCTACCGCCGCGGCCGGCGCGCCGCGCAGCTCACCGCCGTGCGCTACGAGGACCTCCTGCCGCTGCCGCTCGCGGACGTCCGGCGCCGGCTCGCGATCGCGCCACCGCGGATCGCGCACCCCGAGGGGATCCTCGTCGCCAGCCGCGGCGAGGAGCCGCGCTGGCGCGGCGGTGACGTGGTCGAGCTCGCCGGCGGGTCGAACTAGCCTCGCGAAGGCGGGAAGTTGCGCGAAGAAACCAAGCCTGGCTCTGGTTTCGCCAACCCCATCTCCAATTGACTTTCGGTTGCTTCCGTCCGGACGCACCCGCCCTCTGGACTCAGCGTCTTCGCGTCTTCGCGTTGAAGATGGGCCCCCAAGGTTGGTCGACACGATCTTCAAGATCTGGGTGATGGGGTCCAACCGGTCACGGTGAAGCTGGAGGACGATCATCTTCCGCTGGCGTGAAACGCCGCTTCCGTCATACTCCAAGGGTATGCGAAGCGGCGCATGGCTGATCGGGCTTCTCGTCCTCCTGGCACCGGCGTTGGCCGGTGCCCAGTTCACGGAGACGCCCACCCCGTTCGGCCCGCAAGGGACCTTCACGCCGCTCCGGACGTTCACCCCGTTCCGCACCTTCACGCCGGATCAGACCTTCACGCCGATCCGGACCTTCACGCCCGTCAAGACGTTCACGCCGTTCCCGAGTCCGACGCGCGTGGACCAACGCACGGCGACGCGGACGCGCACCCCGGCGACGCGGACGCCGACCGCGAACACCAGCGGGACGCCGACGGCGACCGGTCAGACGACGCCGACGGCGACGGGGAGCCCGGCGCGGACGCCGAGCCGCAGTCCGACGCGCACCATGATCCCGTCGCCAACGCCGACGCGCTTCGCCTTCTGCGTCGGCGATTGCAGCGGTGACGGTATCATCGTCGTCAACGAGCTCATCCTCGGCGTCCTCATCGCCCAGGATCCCACCGGTCTGCCGCAGTGCGCGGCGTTCGATCGCAACGGCGATCAGGTCGTCACTATCGACGAGCTCGTCGTCGCGGTCGGACTGGCCCTCGGCGGCTGCCCGCCGTGACGCGCCCGCCGCAGGTGGTGGTGATAGGCGACTCGCGCGCGCCGCGCCCCACGCTGCGCACCGCCGAGCAGATCGGCGCCTCCGTCGCCCAACTCGGCGCGACGTTGATCACCGGCGGTCGCGGCGGCGTGATGGCCGCCGCCAGCCGCGGCGCCCGCCGCGCCGGCGGCTGCGTCGTCGGCATCGTGCCGTCGACGTCGCTGGCGGAGGGCAATCGCTGGTGCTCGGTGGTCGTGCCCACCGGACTCGGCCACGCGCGCAACGTGCTGACCGCGCTCGCCGGCGACGTGGTGGTCGCCATCGGCGGCGGCGCCGGCACGTTGTCGGAGATCGCCTTCGCGTGGATGCACGGCCGCCCGATCGTCGTCGTCGAGGGCAGCGGCGGCTGGGCCGACGCGTTCGCGCGTCGCGGCGTCGACGCCCGCCGCTCGTCGACGATCACCGCCGTCGCCGACGCCGACGCCTGCGCCGCGGCGCTCCGCCGTTTGCTGCGGCGCGTCACGAAGGCGCAGCGACCCTCGCCGTGGCGTGGATCGCGCGCGCCGCGCTAGCGCGCCGCTTTACTTCCCTGTCTGGGCGCACCCTATCGCATCCGCCACGGCATGCGCGTACGCCGAGCCCGGATCGTGCATCGCGCGGCGCGCCAGCGGCGCCGCCGCAGTGGCGCTCGACTGACACGGCGACGACGCTTTTCGCGACGGGTTTCGATCCCGAAAGCACCTGCCATACCAGCCTCTGTGCTCGGGTCGCGCGCATGCGCGGACGGCGAGATGAGGGCCGGCATCGCCCTTGCACCGCTACGCCAGGCAAATCGGCTCGGCGCGCCTGGGGGCGCGTACGGGGTCACGGGGAGGTTCGTATGGCACACGCGGATTCCGCAGAGCCGACCCGCGATCCGAACGCCATCGTCACCGTGCGTTGGGCGCTGATCCTGACCTGCGCCTATCTGATGCTGATGGGGCGCGGCGGGGACGACATTCCGCCCTGGCTCGGACCGCTGCTCATCGCGACGTATCTGGGCTCGAATCTGGTCGTCGGCCGCGCGCCGCAGCCCTACTCGCAGGGGCTGAAAGTGGGGCTGGCGGTGCTCGACAGCTGCTTCATGGCTCGGCGCCTGGTGGACAACGGGCAGCTCTCGGTCGAGCTCCTGCTGCTCTGTCTCGGCGTGCTCGTGTTGGCCATCGCCGGCCTCTCGGTCGGTACCATCGCCACCGTGACCATCGGCCTCAGCGTCGCGTCGCTCGCCGTCGCTTGGTTCACCGGCAGCAGCTCGCCGCTCCAGTCCGGCATGCTCCTGCGCGTCCCGTTTCTCCTCGGCGCCGCGATGGTCTTCGCGCTGCTCGTCGACGCCCGCCGCGGCGACGGGGCCCTGGACAGCGACGATCTGACGGAGAGCCTGACCGCGCACGTCACCCAGCAGAGCGACGCCATTCGCCGTTGCACCGCGGCCCTGGCCGACGGCGCGGCCAACTCGGCGCGCGCGGCGATGGAGGACGTCGTCTTCCACAACCGCCAGATGGCGCAGAAGCTCGGGCGCGGACGGCCCGA
>CAVWTK010000003.1:0-374806 GCA_963757755.1 uncultured bacterium
ACGCAATCGCCAACATCCTGCCGGGTCTGCACTACACGCGCTTCCGCGATTTGACGGAACGCAACCGGGCCGCCGAGCTGTTGCGCGCCTCGGAGCTGCGGACCCAGACCATCATCGCGAATGCTCCGCTTGTCCTCTTTGCGACCGACCGGGACGGGCGGTTCACGCTGATGGAGGGGCAGGGACTCGAGGCCGCCGGGCTTCGCGCGGGCGAATACGTCGGTCAGCACGTGCTTGCGGTCTTCGGGGATCTCGCGATTCGGGAGCGCGCCGGCGCGATCAGCACGAGCGCCGAGGTTCTCCCCAGAGTGCTGCGCGGAGAAACCGTCACCGGCCTCACGGAGATCCGCGGACGCCACTTCGACAACAGCTTCATCCCGCTTCGCACGCCCGGCGGCGGGATCGACGGCGTCATCGGCGTCGCGTTCGACGTCACCGAGCTGCAGCGGTCGACCATCGCGCTCAGCCACAACGAAGATCAGATGCGGACCGTCCTCGAGAACATCTCCGACGTGATCACCGTGCTCGAGGCGGACGGGACCATCCTGTACGAGAGCCCGTCGGTGACGCGGATGCTGGGGTTCGAGCCCGAGGAGCTGGTGGGGCACAGCGCGTTCGAGTTCCTCCATCCGGACGACGCGGCGGCGGTGGCCGGCGCGCTCGAGCGCGCAGACCCCGAGGTCGTCGTCCAGCTGTGCCGGTTCCGGCACAGGAACGGCGGGTGGCTGAAGCTCGAAGGCGTCGGCAAGGCGCGCACGGGACCGGACGGCAGCCGCACCTTCATCGTCGCGTCGCGCGACGTGACCGATTGGGAGCGCGCCACCGCGGAGTCGCGCCTGCTCCAGTACGTCACGCTCCGCATGGCCGAGGCGAAGGACCGCGACGCGGCACTCCTGTCGGTGATGCGCCTCGTGTGCGACACGATGGGCTGGACGTACGCAGAAGCGTGGCTGCCGTCGGCCGACGGCCGGCACCTCGAGCCGTCGTCCGCGTGGCACAGCACGCGCCCGGACCCGGAGCCGTTCCGCCGCGGCACGGAGGACGTCCGGTTCGAACCCGGAGCCGGGCTGCCAGGACGCGCCTGGACTGCGCGGGGACCGGTGTGGATCCCGGACGTCGCCGAGGATTGGTCGTTCGGGCGCCGCGAGGCGGCGCGCGATGCCGGGCTGCGATCGGCTGTCGCCCTGCCGGTCATCGGCGGCGACGGGTCGGCGGCGGTGCTCGCGGTGCTCGCGTTCTTCACCAGCGAGCGCCGGGACGAGGATCCCCGCTTTGCGAGCCTCCTCACCGCCGTGGCGACACAGCTCGGCACCGCCCTGCAGCGCAAGCAGGCGGAGGTGGCGCTCGAGTCCAGCCAGAAGCTGCTGCAGTCGGTGGTGACGAGCGCTCCCGTGATCGTCTTCGCGCTGGATCGGAACGGCGTCTTCACGCTGTCGGAGGGGCGCGGGCTCGAGGCGCTCGGCATGCGGCCCGGCCAGGTCGTCGGCGCCGCCGCGCTCGACGTCTACCGCGACCAGGCCGAGCTGACGGAACACCTCCGTCGCGCCATGGCCGGCGAGACGTTCATCGGGACGGCAGACGTGGCGGGGCGCTCCTACCAGACGTGGTACTCGCCCATTCTCGATCCGGACGGAGCCCTCGCGGGTGTCGTCGGCGTGGCGACCGACATCACCGAGCAGACGCAGCTCGAGGAACAGCTGCGCCAGTCGCAGAAGCTGGAATCGGTGGGTCGGCTCGCCGGGGGGATCGCGCACGACTTCAACAACATGCTGACGGCGATCAGCGGGTACGCCGAGCTGATCATGGAACAGCTCGCCCCGACCGAGCCGCTGTACGACGAAGTCATGGAGATCAAGCGGGCGTCCGACAAGGCGAGCCTGCTGACTCACCAGTTGCTCGCCTTCAGCCGGAAACAGATCCTGCGCCCCAAGATGCTGAACCCGAACGAGGTGGTCACCGACGTCAGCCGGATGTTGCAGCGGCTGATTGGCGAAGACATTACGATCGACGCGCGCCTCGCGCCCGACCTGCACGACGTCAGCGCCGACCCCGGGCAGCTCGCGCAGGTGCTGATCAACCTGTCGGTGAACGCCAGGGATGCCATGCCGCACGGCGGGGTGCTCACGCTCGAGACCGCCAACGTCGAACTCGACGCCGAGTACGCCAGCGCGCATCACAGCGTGCAGCCGGGTTCGTTCGTGATGCTGGCCGTCAGCGACACCGGTACGGGCATGCCGCCCGAGGTGCAGGCGAGGATTTTCGAGCCCTTCTTCACGACCAAACCGGTCGGGAAGGGCACCGGCATGGGGCTCGCGACCGTCTACGGCATCGTCAAGCAGTCCGGCGGTCATGTCTGGGTGTACAGCGAGGTCGGGCACGGCTCCACCTTCAAGGTCTATCTGCCGAAGGTGAAGCGGCTGCCGGAAGCGCCGGCGGAAGCGAGCCCCCCCCGAGCGCGCTCGCGCGGGGTGTGGAGACCATCCTGCTCGTGGAAGACGAGGAAACGGTCCGCCGGCTCGTGCGGCGCGCGCTCGAGGCGTGCGGCTATCGGGTCCTCGAGGCGCCGGACGGCGCTGCCGCGCTGGCGATCTGCGCCCGCGGCGACGAGCCGATCGCCATGCTCATCACCGACGTCGTGATGCCCCAGATGAGCGGACGCGAGCTGGTCGCGCGGCTGGCCGCCATCCGGCCGGGCCTGCGCGTCCTCTTCATGTCGGGCTACACCGACGCGGCAATCGCGCAGCACGGCGTCCTCGACGAGTCGTCGTACTTCCTCCAGAAGCCGTTCACGATGCGCATGCTGACCGACAAGGTGCGCGGGATTCTGGATACGTGACTCGACTGGTTCTTCCGGCTGAAGCCGGAAGCTACGGATCGGACGTCAGCGGTTCTTCCGGCTGAAGCCGGAAGCCTTCCGGCTAAAGCCGGAAGCTACGGGTGCCGCTAACCCGTCGTCTCGGGGTCCTCGGTCGCGGCCGGGCGCGGCAGCGCGGTCCCGCCGAGCGGAGCGAGCAACCCGGCCTCCGCGTAGGTGAAGAGCTTCTCGCGCGTGTCGGCGATGTCGAGATTGCGCATGGTCAGCTGCCCGATCCGATCCTGCGGCGAGAACGCCGACTCCCCCTTTTCCATCGTCAGCCGCTCGGGGTGGTAGGTGAGATTGGGCGAGCGGGTGTCGAGGAGCGAGTAGTCGTTGCCGCGGCGCAGCTCGATCGTGACCTCGCCGGTGATGGCGCGCGCCACCCAGCGCTGCGCCGTCTCGCGCAGCATCATCGCCTGCGGGTCGAACCAGCGTCCCTGGTAGAGCAGCCGCCCGAGCCGGCGGCCGTTGTCGCGATACTGCTCGATCGTGTCCTCGTTGTGGATGCCCGTGACGAGCCGCTCGTAGGCGATGAACAGCAGCGCGAGCCCCGGCGCCTCGTAGATGCCGCGGCTCTTGGCCTCGATGATCCGGTTCTCGATCTGATCGCTCATGCCGAGGCCGTGCCGGCCGCCGATGGCGTTGGCCTCGAGGATCAGCTGCACTGCGTCCCGGAAGGTCTGCCCGTTCAGCGCGACCGGCTGTCCCTCTTCGAACCGGACGCCGACCTCCTCCCGCTTCACGACCACGTCGTCGCGCCAGGAGCGGAGGCCCATGATGGGGTGCACGATCGTGATGCCCGAGTCGAGCCGCTCGAGGTCCTTGGCTTCGTGGGTCGCGCCGAGGATGTTGGAGTCGGTGGAGTAGGCCTTCTCGGCGCTCATGTGGTATTCGAGGCCGGCGCCCTCCATGTAGTCCGACATCTCCGCGCGCCCGCCGAGCTCGTCGATGAAGCGCTGGTCGAGCCACGGCTTGTAGATGCGGAGCGCCGGGTTCGCCAGCAGGCCGTACCGGTAGAACCGCTCGATGTCGTTGCCCTTGTAGGTGCTGCCGTCCCCCCAGATGTTGACGTCGTCCTGCTTCATGGCCGAGACGAGCATCGTGCCCGTGACGGCGCGGCCGATGGGCGTCGTATTGAAGTAGGGGACGCCCGCCGTCGAAATGTGGAACGCGCCGCACTGCAGCATGGCAATTCCCTCGGACACGAGCTGCGCGCGGCAATCGATGAGGCGCGCCTGCTCCGCGCCGCACTGCAGGGCGCGCCGCGGGATGTTCTCGTAGTCGGACTCGTCGGGCTGACCGAGATTGGCGGTGTAGGCGTACGGGATGGCTCCCTTGCTGCGCATCCAGTGGATCGCCGCGCTCGTGTCGAGCCCGCCGGAAAAGGCAATGCCGACTTTCTCCCCGACGGGGAGGTGCTGGAGGATGTTGGCCATGAGCCATACATCATAAGCGCGCCGGAGACGCGCCGGCAGCAATTTGTCGTCGGCTCGTCCCCGCCGTCAGCGCTGGGTCGCCGGCGAGGCCGCGACGTATCCGTTCCGGGCGCGCACGCGATAGGTTCCCCCGCCGGCCCGAACGCGGATGCTGTGATACCGGCCGTCGCCGGGGTGCGGAGACGAGTACCCGATCACGTACTGGCTGTTGAGCTCCTCCGCGATCCGGGCCGTCGCGGCCGCGAGTTCGCCGCTGTCCCGGACGACCGTGGTGTGCCCGCCGCTCGGATTCGTGATTTCGCTCAGCGCTTCCGGGTTCACGCGCGTGTTGATCGGCTGCCGGAGCGGCGAGTCGATGGCGACGGCGTAGACGAACGCGTCGGCGCGCAGGAGCGCCGAGCGAAGGCTGCTCAGCGAGGTGTCGCTGGCGGTGTCGGCGCCGTCGGAGATGATGACGATGGCGGCGCGCTCGCGGGAGCGCCGCGCCACGATCGGCAGCGCGTCCAGGACCGAATCGTAGATCGCGGTCCCGCCGGACGGGTGAATCCGTTCGAGCGCCGAGTGCACGGTCGTCGCGTCGGATCCCCACGACGTGAGCAGCCGGGGCGTGTGGTTGAACGACATCAGGAAGAAGGCGTCGCTCGGGGCGAGCAGCTCGAGGAGGAACCGTTCGACCGCGGCCCGGGCATCCTTGATGCGCTGGCCGAACATGCTGTCGCTCACGTCGAGCAGGAGGCCCAGGCCGATCGGCACGCGATCGTGGGTGAACTGGGTGATCGCCTGCCGCTCGCCGTCCTCGTACACCTCGAAAGCCTCGCGCGGCAGCCCGGTGACGAGGTGGTTGTCGTGATCGAGTACCGTGGCCGTGACGACCGTCAGTTCGACGCTGGACCGCAACGACGGCGGTGACGGAGACTGCGCGAAGACCGCGGCGCCAAGCAATGCCAGCGTCCCGAGGAGCACCGGTCGGGCCGGCCGCCGGTAGGAGCCGTTCACCCGACAAGTGTACTCGGATGCGTCCCGGTGGACTAGATTCCGCCGCTCGAGACGCGGAGCGCCTGCGACTTCTTCTCGCCCTCGCCGACCGTAATCCGGATCGACCCGGCGTCGAGCTGATCGAGAAATCCCAGGTCGTACCAGGCGCCCGGCTCGGGGTCGATCGCCGGCGCGAGCCGGTACTCGCCGGGCGGCACGTTGCTGAAGGTGAAGGTGCCGTCGGTCGCGGGCCTGGCCGCGCGGATCCGGCGGCTCGTGCCAGTTCGGAGCGACTCGTCCACCGGGTACAGCACGACAGTGGCCGTGGTGGACGGCCGGCCCCGCTCGTCGCTGACGGTGCCGGAGATGTCGGCCTGTCGGTCGGTGAACGTGACGACCGCCCCCGCGACGTCCTGCTTCATCTCGACCGGGAAATCCAGCGTGTCCTGTCCTTCGACGATCGCCGACTTGATCGACCAGCCCTGGCCGGCCCCGCTGCCCGACAGGCGATAGACTCCCGGAACGACGTTGGCGATCGTGAATCGTCCGCTCGCATCGACCCGTCCGGCAGAGCTCGACAGGAGCGAGCGCATCGCGCCCGTCCGGTCCGCCGGGGCAACGCTCACGCGCACCCGCGTGAGATCGGCCGGGATGGCCGCTGCCCCTTCGAAGGCGACGCGGCCGGACAGCGTCAAGCCCGGCTGGAGTGCGAGCGCCACGTTCGAGACGTTGCGTCCGTCAACCTGCAGATCCGCCGCCGCCCAGTACCGTTGCGGTTCCGGCCGCGTCACCGGCCCGCGCCCGCCTGCCGGCTGCGCACGCACGGTGGGGTTCACGGTCGCGGTGGCCGCAATCGTATACGCGCCCGGCGCGACGTTGAACAGGCGGAAGCGCCCCTCCCGGTCCGCGCGCGCGCTCGCCGTCTGGCCGATGAAGCCGGCGCCCGCCGGGAGCAGCCGGATCTGGACGTTCGGCAGCGGCTGGCCGGTGGCATTGATGACGGTGCCCTCGACCCGGGCGACGGGCACGCGCAGCAACTGGAAATCGAGCCCGACCCGCTCTTCGCCGGCCTCGAGCGCAATCGCCGCGGCCTGGGCCGGCGCGGTGGTACCCGGACAGTACACAGGCGCGTACCCGGTGGGTTGCTCGTCGTCTTCGCCGACGAGTCCCTGCAGCTGGCTCGCGCGCTGTGCCAGCTCGCGCGCCTGGTCGTCGTCCAGACGCGCGGAGGCTTCCATCTGCCGGATCGATTCGATCTCCTGGCGCATCCTGTCGGCGTCGGACAGCGTGTTGCGGGGGGTTGCGCTGACGATGTAGTCGCCGGGCTGGAGTCCGTAGACGCGGTAGATGCCGCGATCGTCCGTCGTGCCGGCGCCCGCCGACTGGAGCACGCGCTGGCCGGATTGCAGGTTCCAGCGCATGACGCGCACGGGCGTGGCCGCGGTCAGCTCGCCGTGCTCGTCCACGATCGTGCCGGTGAGGACGCCGCCCCGGTACATCCGGAGTCGCGCCTCGACCTGCTGGCCGTCCGCCAGTTGAACAGGTGTGCCGGGTCGGCCGGGCCGGGACTGTCCGTAGCTCGCGCCCAGGTAGCCGCTCTTCGAAGCGCTGAGCGAGTAGCGTCCGGCGGGCAGGCCGCTGAACGTGAAGCGTCCCAGCTCGTCCGTGCTGGTGTTGCGCGGGGTCGAATTGCCCCCGAGGGTCACACGCGCGCGCGCCGCGGGCTGGCCCGATCCCGCCAGTGTGACGACGCCCGTGATGCTGGCCGTGCCCGCGACCGGTGCCACGGGACGTGACGCATCGCGGGCAGGACTCTGCGCCGAGGCTCCCGCGGTCAGGAGGCCCGTCACGGAGAGCGCGAATGCCAGACGAGGCAGTACCGTCATGATTGCCCGCTCAGACGTGCGACCCGTCGCCGGGGTTTGTCGCTGCCGCTCGAGCCCGGAGCAGCGGGCGCGTGAGGCAGGTCGGCCCGCCGCCCCCCTTCACGCTGATCTCGGTTCCATCGTATTCGATCACGGCGGCACCCGCTGCCTCGAGCCGCCGCTTCGTCGCCGGGTTTCCGCGGACCACGAGGCAGCGCCGTGGCGCGATGGCCAGCACGTTGGCGCCCATCGACTCGAACTCGTCGTCCGGCACCTCGACGAGCGTGAAGCCGCGCGCGAGGAGGAACTCACGAAACGGGACCGGCGTCAGCGGCGAGTAGACGACCGCAAGGTCGCGATCGACGGGGCTGATGATGGACATCAGGTGGAAGACGTCGCCCGGCCCGCGCCAGTGGGGAAGCGGCACGGCGAGCACCTCCACCTCCGGGCCGAGCAGCGCACGAAGCTGACGGATGCCGTCGTCGTTCGTGCGGTAGCCACGGCCGACGGCGAGGGTCCGTTCGTCGATCCAGGCGGCGTCGCCTCCCTCGATGCAGCCTGGCGGCTGGATACGTCCCAGGATGGTCACGCCCGCCGCGCGAAACGCCGCTTCCTGGGCGGCCGGCTCCGCCTCGCGCTGCGCCTTGCCCATGCGGCACAAGACGATGCCCCGATCGGTCGCGATCGAGCCGTCCCGGACGTAGATGGAATCCAGGCCGGTTCCCGACGCGTCCGGCAGCGCGAGCACGTCCGTTCCGGCGCCGCGCACGAGTTCGACGAACGCGTCGTACTGCTCGATCGCGCGGCCAGCGTCCGGCGGCGCCGTGAAATTGAGCGCGGCCCATTCGCGCGCGATTCGGCCGGAATCGCGGAAGGCGTCGCGTGCGTGCTTCAGCACGACCTGGCGCAGCGTGCCCCATTCGGACTGGGCCGTTCCGGTCATGCGCGCTTGATCCAGACGTACACGGGCAGGCCCGACATCAGCAGCAGGAATCCCCAGTACACGACGTCGGCGCCGGCCCCGCCGATCGCCCAGAGCGCGTAGGCGAAGGCGAGGGCGGCAACGGCCGAGGCGCCCGCCGACATCCGCATGCGCGGATCCTGCCTGGCGAGAATGAACCCGGCCAGCGAGCAGAAGGTGTAGGGCACGAGCGTGCTGAGGGTCGCCAGGAGGATGACGAAGGTGAAGAGGTCGACGAGCGATCGCGTGAAGTTCATCGCGATGAGGCCCGTCGTGAGGACGCCCGCGATGAGCATCCCGACGACCGGCGTGCCGCGCCAGGAGAGCCGCGCGAACGCGCTCGGGAACAGCCCGTCCTGGGCGGCCGCCATCGGCAACTGGCCGACGACCAGGATCCAGCCGTTCAGCGCCCCGAAACACGAGATCGCGGCGCCGAGCGCCACCAGTTCCGCCGCGCGGCTGCCGAACAGCACGCGTGCCGCATCGGCGAAGGGCGCCGTGGACTGCCCGAGCGACGACGGCTCGAGCACGCCGATGACGCCGACCGTGCTCGTGATGTAGATCAGCGAGGCGAGCAGCGTGCCGACAATCGTCGCGCGGGGAATGGTGCGTTCCGGATTGCGGATGCTGCCGGCCGGGATCGTGGCGCACTCCAGGCCGAGGAAGGCCCAGAGCGTCAGCGTGGCGCTCGACGTGAGGCCGCTCGCCACCGCGGCGGGGCTCGCCGCCGTCACCGCGAAGTGGGAGGGATCGATCCAGAAAATCCCGGCGACGCCGATGAGCGCGAGCGGCAGGATCTTGAGCGCGGTCGTCGCGAGCTGCACGCGGCCAGCCGAGCGCACCCCCCAGGCGTTGACGCCGGTCAGGAACCACACGGCCGTCACGGCGAGCGCGGCGGCGGAGGCCGGGTGCCGCACGACCGACGGGATGAACGGGTCGAGGTACCCGACAAACGCCACGGCGAGCGCGGCGTTCGCGCACCAGACGGAAATCCAGTATCCCCACGCCACGAGGAACGCGGCGAGATCGCCGTAGGCCTCCCGCGTGAAGGCGTAGGGGCCACCCGCCGCCGGATTGAAGCGGGAGAGCCGCGCGAAGACCAGCGCGAGGAGGACGGCTCCGGCCGTCGAGAGCAGCCAGCCGCCGAGCCCGAGCCCGCCGAACGGCGCGAGCGAGGCCGGCAGCAGGAACACGCCGGACCCGATCATGTTGCCCATGACCAGTGCGACGGCAGTCCAGAACCCGAGCGATCGCGTCCGCGCGCCAGCCGGGACGGAAGTGGTGCTGATCACGACGGCGAAGCATACCTCAGGGGAGCCGCCGGCGGGAAAGCTCAACCGACCACGGTCCGACTTCTCCGCGCGGGCCCCGGGATCGAGACCTATAATGTGCGCGAGGTACACGATGGATCAGCAGGGCGGCACACTCGTCGAAATGCTGTCGCGGAAGGTGGTCGGGCAGCCCGCGGCGATGGAGTACATCGTCCCCTACCTGCAGATGTACCAGTCCGGGTTGTCGCCGGCGGATCGGCCGGCGGGGATCTTCCTTCTGCTCGGACCGACCGGAACAGGGCAAGACGCGCACCGTCGAAGCGCTCGCCGAAGTGCTGCATGGATCGGCAAAGTCCGTCCTCAAGATCGATTGCGGCGAGTTCCAGTCGGACCACGAGGTCGCCAAGCTCGATCGGCGCGCCGCCGGGTACCTCGGCCATCGCGAAACGACGCCCGTGCTGACGCAGGAGCGGCTCGCGTCGGTCGCCTCGGCGACGAGCGATCTGTCGCTCGTGCTCTTCGACGAGGTGGAGAAGGCCGCGCCCGCGCTGACGGTGCTCCTGCTCGGGATGCTCGACAAGGGCACGCTCACGCTCGGCGACAACACGGTCGTGAACTTCGAGAAGACCTTCATCTTCCTCACGAGCAACCTCGGCGCGCGCGAGATGATGAAGGAGGTCGCAGCCGGACCTCGGCTTCAAGCAGAAGGACGACCGCGACGCCCGAACAGGTCGCCGGGCGCCTCGCGAGCATCGGCCTCGCCGCGGTGCGGCGCCGGTTCTCGCCCGAGTTCGTCAACCGCATCGACGTCGTGATCACCTATCAGCCGCTCGACGCCGAATCGGTCGGCAAGATTCTCGACCATCACATCGAGGAACTGCAGCGGCACGTCTACAGCCGGCTGGGGGAGAAGTCGTTCGAGATCGAGGTCACGCCGGGGGCGCGCGAGCTGCTGCTCCACCGGGGCATCAGCGCCGAGTACGGCGCGCGCGAGCTGAAGCGCACGATTCATCGGCTCCTGACCCAGCCGCTGGCGGCGCTCGTCGCCTCCGGCGGCATCGTGCCGGGCACGCGCGTCGTCGCCGAAGCTCACGGCGACACGATTTCCATCAATCCGCTGGACGAACCGGCACGGACGCTGCCGGCCCGGCGCGCCGCGACCTCGGTGCTGGTGCTCGACGACCACGGGCCGCTGCTCGACTGGCTGGAGGCGGTGCTGGGGTCCGCGTCGATGTCACCGCTGCGCGCGGGCACGGCCGCCATCGCGCGGGAACTGGCCGCGTCGCGCGAGCCGGACGCGGCGCTCCTGGACGTGATTCTCCCGGACGGGGACGGCATCTCGCTGGCGCTCGAATTCCGCCGCATCCATCCGCGGCTCCAGGTCGTGCTGATGACCGGGATGGAGCTGTCGCCGGAGGAGTCGGCCATCTGCGAACGCTACGACATTCCGGTGCTGCGCAAGCCCTTCCTCGCCAACGACGCCATCGATTTGCTCAAGGCGCGCCTCGTGCACGTCGGCTCCGCCCGCTCGTCCGGGGGGCGTCGTCAGTAGCGGCACGCCCGTGCGCCGGCGGTGCCGGTGCGGCGGCCTGCGGTTCGGCGGCCGGCGCAGGCCAGGACGAGGCGGCCGCCTGCCTCACGGCAGCAGGTGCACACGGGTGAGGAAGTCCCGGATCGCACCGTAGAAGACGGCCGTGTCCCTGTCGCTTGCGTCGATGTGGCCCCCCTTGACTTCGACGAACGTCTTCGGCTCGCGGGCCGCGTCGAAGAGCCGACGCCCTTCCTCGATCGGCACGACCGTGTCCTCCGGGCTGTGGAGGAACAGGATCGGCGCGCGCACGCGGTCGATCTTGAGGATCGAGTCGAAGGGATTGCGCATCAGCAGCCGGACCGGCACGTACGGGTATTCCCGCTGGCCGATGGCGACGATCGAGGCGGGCGCTCCTTCGAGAATCACCGCGGCTTCCGGGACCGTGGATGCGAGGTTGATCGCGACGGCCGAGCCGAGCGACCAGCCGTACACGACGATGCGTTCGGGAGGGGCGTGGATGCGGGTTCGGAGGTACTCGTACCCGGCGCGCGCGTCGGTGGTCACCGCCTGCTCGGTCGGTACGCCGTCGAGACCGCCATAGCCGCGATATTCAACCGCGAGCACGTTCAGCCCGAGCGCGCGAAGGCGTTCCGCGCGCGACACGTTCTGCCGGCCGCCGATCGTCGAGGCGTTGCCATGAAGGTAGAGCACCCAGGGGCGCTGCCTGTCCGCGTCGGCGTGGGGCATGCGGAAGGCGATTTGCCGCAGGCCGTCCTCTCTGGGCAGGTCGATCAGCTCGAACGGGAGCGCCGGCCTCGCTTCCCCGAGCGGCCGCCCGCCCTGGAACACGATCCGCGTCTCGTTCGCGACGAGCCACACGAGCCCGCCTGCGTACGCAAGCGCACAGCAGATCCCCGCGACGACCAGCACCCGGCGAACGGACACACCACGCGGCATGAGCGGCCATTATCGCCGAACCCTCGTTCCCGCGCGGATCGACCACGGATTGCACGGATGACACGGATCGATCGGTGGCTACGGCGGACAATCTGTGTTGTCCCGGATCTGGATCCGTGGTCGTCCGGGCTTTGATCCGTGTAATCCGTGTAATCCGTGGTTCGTCCGGGCTCTCGATCCGTGCAATCCGTGTAATCCGTGGTCGTCCGGTCCGTGGTCCGTGTGATCCGTGGTCGTCCGGGCTTTGATCCGTGTAATCCGGGTAATCCGTGGTCGTCCGGGCTTTGATCCGTGTAATCCGTGTGATCCGTGGTCGTCCGGCTTTGATCCGTGTAATCCGTGTAATCCGTGGTCGTCCGGTCCGTGATCCGTGTAATCCGTGTGATCCGTCGTGGTCCGGATCTCTGTGATCGGTGTAGTCCGTGGTTATCCGGTGTTTCGCATGCCCGCCGCGATCCCGTTGACCGTGACCATGAAGGCATGCCAGAGGTGGGCGTCGCTGGATCCGTGGTCTGCGCGCAGGCGCGCGAGGATCTCGATCTGCACCAGGTTGATGGGATCGACGTACGGATTGCGCACGTCGATGGAACGCCGCAGCACCGGGTTGCCGTCGAGCAGGCCGGTGATGCCCGTGGCCTCGACGAGCGCGTCGATCGTCGCCTGGAGCCGGCGGCGCAGGTCGCGCCCGAGCGGGACGCAGATCCGCGCCGACCAGGCGGCGGTCGTACTCGCCGGCGATCCGCGCATCCGCCTTCGCGAGCACCATCTCCATCAGGCTCAGCGACGACCGGAAGAACGGCCAGTCGCGATACATCGCCCGGAGGAGGTCGCGTTCGCCCTGCTGGAGTGCGGACGCCAGGGCCGCTCCGGTGCCCAGCCACGATCGGCAGCATGAGGCGCGTCTGGGTCCAGGCGAACACCCAGGGAATGGCGCGCAGCGAATCGACGCCCGACTCCGTCCCGCCGCCTCCGCGACGTGCCGGGCGGCTGCCGATCGGCAGGGCGCCCAGTTCGACCTCGGGCGTCGCCGAGCGGAAGTACTCGACGAACCGCGGCGTCTGGTAGACGAGCTCGCGGTATGCGCGGCCGGCGCGTCTCGGCGAGGCGGTCCATCGCGTCCCGCCACTCCGGCGGCGGTTCGGCGCCCGGCGCCAGGCTGGCTTCGAGGGTCGCCGTCGTGTAGACCTCGAGCGTGCGCAGCGCGATCTCGGGCAGGCCGAACTGGGCCTGGATCATCTCTCCCTGCTCGGTGGCGCGCAGGCGGAGATTCGACGGAGCCTGGCGGCTGCGACTGGATGGCCAGGTAGGTCGGACCGCCGCCGCGTCCGATGCTCCCGCCACGTCCGTGAAACAGCGTCAGTTCGATTCCCGCCCGGCGCGCAGCGGCCACGAGACCCTCCTGCGCCCTGTAGATTTCCCAGTTCGCCGCCAGGCGGCTGCCGTCCTTGGCGGAATCCGAGTAGCCGATCATGACTTCCTGGCGGCCGCCGATCCGCCGGCGGTACCCGGGAATGGCGAGCAGGGCCTCCAGCGCCGCGCCCGCGCCGCGCAGCGTGTCGATCTGCTCGAACAGCGGGACGACCCGTTGCGGGTGCGGCGAGTGGGATTGCAGATACTCGACGGCGAGCACGTCCGAGGGGGCGCGGGCCATCGAGATCACGTACGCGCCGAGCGACGCCGGGTCGATCGCGGAGGCGGCGGAGAAGGTGTCGAGCACGTCGCGCGCGTCCCCGTCGGCGGGCACCTCGGACGGCTTCGGTGCGGACCCGTCGGCGAGGCCCGCCGTCAGGAACGCCTGGCGGTCGGCTTCCGGCCAGTCGCTGTAGCGGCCCTTCCCCAGATGCGCGGTCACCGCGTCCATGGCGGCGATGTGTTGTGCGGCATGCTGGCGAATGTCGAGCCGGACGAGCGTCAGCCCGAAGGCGCGGAGGCGGCGCAGGATATCGAGGAGGCGCCCGTTCGCGATGAGGCCCTGGCCCGTCTGGACGAGGGAGTCGTAGCAGAGCCGGAGCGGTTCCGCCAGCGCCTCCACTTCCTGATACCCGGGGTCTGACCCCTTCGTCTCGGAGCCCGGGTCTGACACCCGCGGACAGGAGGCGGCCGAGGTGCGCGCGCGTGGCGGACAGGCGGCGATGGACCTCGCGCAGCACCGCGCGATACGGCTCCGTCGTGGTGCCGGCGCGCGCGCGCAGCTCCGGCGTCGCCGCCGTCGTCGAGAGGTCGAGCTGAAGCGGCTCGACCTCCCGCAGGTAGAGATCCGCCGCCATCCACCGCGAGATGAGGCACGCGCGGCGCGTGACCTCCGGGGTGACGCCCGGATTGCCGTCCCGATCGCCGCCGATCCACGAGCCGAACGTGACTGGCGACGCGTCGAGCGGCAGCGGGCGCCCCGTCACGATCCGCAGCGCGCCGTCGAGCGCCCGCACATACTGCGGCAGCGCGTCCCACAGCGTCTGCTCGAAGATGAGCAGCCCGCCGGTCGCTTCATCGAGCGGTGTCGGGCCGGTCGTGCCGGATTTCCTCGGTATCCCAGGTGGCCGCGATTTCACGCCGCAGCGCATCGAGGACGGCCGCCCGCTCCGGCAGGGTGAGATCGGTTCGATCCCCGGTCGCCAGGTCCTCGGCAATCCGCTGCTGCTTGTGCGCGAGCGTCCGTCGCACGATCGTCGGTCGGATGAGCGGTCAGCACGAGCTCGACGCGGAGCGCGCGCACGCTGTCGTACACCGCATCCGGACTGACGCCGTCGCGGACGAGCCGCGTGAACGCCTCGACGACACGATCCCGGCTGCGGCGGCGCAGATGCGCTCCGGAGATAGTCGCGGCGCCTCCGCACCCGGTGGTGCTGTTCGGCAATGTTCGCCAGGGCGAGGAATTGAGAGAAGGCCCGGGCCACCGGCACCGCTGAGTCTGCCGGCAGCGAGCGCAGGAGGGCCGCGAGCGCCTCCTGGTCCTCCGCGCTCCCGGCGCGCGCGCCCTTGGCGAGCGCGCGCACGCGTTCGACGATTTCGAAGAGCGCGATCCCCTCACGCGCGCGCAGCGTCTCGCCCAGCAGTTCGCCGAGCATCCGCACATCGTCGCGTAGCGGCTGGTGCGGATCGGGGGGCAAACCCGGCGATTCCGTCGGCTTCGTCACACGGTTCGACACAAACTCCATTTAAGCATCTTGGACCGCTCGTCGCCCGGCCCTCGTGCGAGTTACCATGCTCAGCATGAAGCACCTGACATTCGCAGTCCTGCTGGCACTCGTGTGCCCGGCCGTCGCGTCGGCCGAAATCGACGCGCGCATGCTCCGATATCCGGACGTCTCGGCCAACCAGATCGCGTTCGTCTACGCCGGAGACATCTGGGTCGTTTCCAAGAGCGGCGGCACGGCCGTCCGCCTGAGCTCGCCGCTCGGCGAGGAGTCGTTCCCGCGATTTTCCCCCGACGGCAAGTGGATCGCGTACAGCGCGGCCTACGACGGCAACATCGACGTGTACGTCGTGCCGGCCGCCGGCGGCGAGCCCGCGCGGCTGACCCACCATCCGATGCCCGACCGCGTCGTCGGGTGGACGCCGGACGGCAAGCGCGTTCTCTTCGCGTCCGGACGCGAGAGCGGACGCCAGCGATACAGCCAGTTCTTCACGGTGGCGATCGAAGGCGGCATGCCGGAGAAGCTGCCCGTGCCCTACGGCGAGTTCGGCGCCTACTCGCCGGACGCGACGAAGTTCGTCTACATGCCGATGTCGCAGGACTTCCGCAACTGGAAGCGGTATCGCGGCGGGTGGGCGCCCGACCTGTGGGTCTTCGACCTGAAGTCCTTCGCCGCCCGCAACATCACGAACGATCCCGGCAACGACGCGCAGCCCATGTGGCATGGCAATACGATCTACTTCCTGTCCGACCGCGGCGCGAACCAGCGCAACAACATCTGGGCGTACGACGTCGCCTCGGGCAAGGCGCGGCAGATCACCCAGTTCGCCGATTTCGACATCACGTTCCCGTCCGCCGGACCGGACGCCATCGTCTTCCAGGCCGGGGGGCGTCTGTACCTGATGGCCTTCGCGACCGAGAAGGCCGTCGAAGTGCCTGTCCACGTCGTGACCGACGAGACGACACTGCGCCCCAGGATCGCGAAGGTCGATTCGGTGATCACGGCGGCGGCTCCCTCGCCCGGCGCGAAGCGCGGGGTCTTCGCCGCGCGCGGCGACATCTTCACCGTGCCGGCCGAGTTCGGGCCGGTGATCGACATCACCCGCTCGTCCGGCGTCATGGAGCGGTATCCGCGATGGTCGCCCGACGGCAAGACGCTGGCGTTCTGGAGCGATCGCTCGGGCGAGTACGAGCTGACGGTGCGCCCGGCGGACGGCGCGGGCAGCGACCGGAAGGTGACGTCGCTCGGGGCCGGCTTCCGCTACACGCCGTTCTGGTCTCCCGACAGCCGGAAGGTTGCGTTCATCGACCAGGCGATGCGCATTCACGTCACCGACATCGACAGCGGCCGCACGGTGGACGTGGACCAGAGCCCGGACTGGATCGCCCACGGCGGACTCGAGGCGTTCACGTTCGCCTGGTCGCCGGACTCGCGCTGGCTCACGTATTCCCGTCCGTCGGCGTCTGGCAACAACGCCGTGTTCCTCTACGACACGGCGGCCGCGAAACTGACTCAGGCCACGCGCGGATACTTGAACGCCGGGCAGCCGGTCTTCGATCCGGACGGCAAGTACCTCTTCTATGCGTCGGACCGCGAATTCGACCCGATCTACGGCAGTTTCGACAACTCGTGGACCTACGCCAATCCCACCCGGCTCGTCGCGGTGCCGCTGCGCAAGGACGTGCCCTCTCCGCTCGAAGCGCGCAACGACGCCGAGAAGGCGTCGCTCGACACCGCGAAGCCGGACGAGCCGAAGCCCGAGGAGAAGAAAGCCGACGAGCAGAAGCCGGCTGCGAAGGCGCCCCCCGTTGACATCGACCTCGACGGCTTCGAGCTGCGCGAGGTCGTGCTGCCGCCGAAGGCCGGCAACTACGCCGACCTCCAGGCGGTCAAGGGCAAGCTGCTCTACCGCCGTGCGCCGCGCACCGGATCCGGCGACGACAAGTCGCCGATCGTGTACTTCGACTTCGCCGAACGCGACGAGAAGACCATCCTCGACGATGCCGGGTCGTTCGAGGCGACGTTCGACGGCAAGAAGCTCTTCGTCGTCAGCAAGGGCAAGTTCGCCTTCGTGGACATCAAGCCGAACCAGAAGTTCGACAAGCCGATGGCGACGGCCGACATGGAGGCGCCGGTCGATCCGCGCGCGGAATGGCGGCAGATGTTCGCCGACGTCTTCCGGTTCGAGCGCGACTTCTTCTACGACCCGGGCATGCACGGCGTGGACTGGCCCGGCCTGCGCGCGCGCTACGGCAAGCTCCTGGACGACGCGGTCACCCGGTGGGACGTGGATTTCGTCATCGGCGAGTTCATCGGCGAGCTGAACTCGTCGCACACCTACAAGGGCGGCGGCGACCTCGAGCAGGTGCCGCACCGGTCGGTCGGAATGCTCGGCGCCGACTGGGAGCTGGCCAACGGCGCGTACCGGATCAAGGACATCGTGCGCGGCGGCCCGTGGGACGCCGACGTCCGCTCGCCGCTCGACGAACCGGGCGTCAACGTCAAGGCCGGCGACTACGTGCTCGCCGTCAACGGCGTGCCGCTCGACACGAAACAGGATCCCTGGGCGGCCTTCCAGGGGCTGGGCAACAAGACCGTCGTGCTCACGGTGAACGCGGCGCCTTCGACGGCGGGCGCGCGGCAGGTCATCGTCAAGTGCCTGTCGGACGAAACCGAGCTGCGCTTCCGCGCGTGGATCGAAGAGCGGCGCCAGATCGTCGACAAGGCCACCAACGGAAAGATCGGCTACATCTACGTGCAGAGCACCGGCGTGGACGCCCAGAACGAACTGATGCGGCAGTTCATGGCGCAGTGGCGCAAGGACGGCCTGATCATCGACGAACGGTGGAACAGCGGCGGCCAGATCCCGGACCGGTTCATCGAGCTGCTGAACCGGCCGATCCTCGCCTACTGGGCCGTGCGCGACGGCGCGAGCAGCCAGTGGCCGCCGGTCGCGCACCGCGGCCCGAAGGTCATGCTGATCAACGGCTGGAGCGGCTCGGGCGGCGACGCGTTTCCGTTCTACTTCCGCGAGGCCGGCCTCGGCCCGCTCATCGGCACGCGCACCTGGGGCGGCCTCATCGGCATCAGCGGCGCGCCGCCGCTCGTCGACGGCGGCAACGTGACCGTGCCGACCTTCCGGATGTACGACCCGAAAGGCGCCTGGTTCCCCGAGGGCATCGGCGTCGAACCTGACATCACGGTGGAGGAGGACCCCACCGCGCTGGCCAGGGGCACGGACCCGCAACTGGAGCGCGCGATCAAGGAAGTGGTCGATGAAGTGGCGAAGGCGCCGAAGGTTCCTCCGCGCCCGCCCTACGAAAAGCGCATCCCGAAGGGAGGCGGCAGCCGCTAGCCGACCTCAGCGCGCCGTGATGGACGTCCGGGGCGGCGTGAGTTCCCGCATCACCTGGAGGGTCACGGCGCGCGCGGCGTCGGTCTCGTGCCGATCGACGCCGACCTCGAAGCCGATCCGGTGGTACAGCGCGTCCATCGTCAGGTTGTCGGTGACCTCGGGCGCGTCCGCGACTTCACGCGCGTGCTGGAGCTCGTGTCCGACCGTGGCGCAGCGCTCCCACGGGTTCAGGTCTCCGCGAATCTGGATGCGCATGTAGCGGTGCGAACCCACGCTGGTCACGAAGTGAATCTCCCCGTCGAGGGGCGCAGACATGTTCGACCCGGTGGTCACGTACACGAATCAGGTCGGAGCGCGAGATCGCATCCACGAGCGCCCGGAACGTGGCCGACCGAGCGAGGCCGTCGGCGATTGCGGCTTCCGCCCTGGAGTCGGTGGCCCTGACGTGTGTGCATTCGACCGCATCGCGTGCGGACAGGACCCCGGCGGAGGCCAGAACCGCACACGCGGTGACTGCGGCGCACAGCGCGCCCGTTCCGGCAGATTGTCGGGGCACGCGCGGATGACCGCAACACGAGTGCCACCCGCCGGGTTGCCGAACCGGCCCGAATCGCGTGCGAAGCTTGATGGGTGACGGCTTTTCGCCACCGGACCCCGGTTCACCGGCGGGAGCCAGTCGTATTAGACTGCGCGGGACGCCCGAGTGCGAGGAGGATCGATGGCCACCAGGGACCCGCGAGTTGACGCTTATATCGCCAGGGCCCAGCCCTTCGCCCGGCCGATCCTGACCCACATCCGGAAGACCGTGCACGCCGCCTGCCCCGAGGTCGAGGAAACGATGAAATGGCGTGTCCCGCACTTCGACTACAAGGGCATGCTGTGCAGCATGGCGTCCTTCAAGGCGCACTGCGCCTTCGGCTTCTGGAAAGCCGACCTCCTGAAGGACAGCGGCATTCCGGCCGCCTCGGTGACCGCCATGGGGCAGTTCGGCCGCCTCACGTCCGTGGCGGAGCTCCCGGCCGAACGGCGCCTCATCGCGCTCGTGCGGAAGGCGGCCGCGCTCAACGACTCGGGCGTGAAGGCGCCGCGGCGGCCGCAGGCCGCCAGGGCGCCGATCGAGCCGCCGCCCGCCTTCGTGGCGGCATTGAGGAAGAACCAGAAGGCCCGGGCGGCCTGCGACGCGCTTCCCCCGAGCCACCGCCGCGAATATCTCGAATGGATCGTGGAAGCCAGGACGGAAACCACGCGCGACCGCCGCATCGCCACGGCCATCGAGTGGCTGGCCGAGGGCAAATCGCGCAACTGGAAGTATGAGAGACCGAAATGACGATGATGAAACGCCGACAGGTGCTCACCCTACTGGCCGCCGCGATCCTGGCCGCCGGTTATCCGTTCCATTCGTCGGCGCAGGCGCCCGCGACCGCGCCGGAGTACGGGCCGGCCACCGGGACGCTGGTGATTGTCGGTGGCGGTGCCACGGACGGCACCGGCATCGTCGAGAAGTTCATCGAGCTGGCCGGCGGAGCCGACGCGACGTTCGTCATCGTGCCGACGGCAGGCGGGAACCGGAACGCGTCGGGCGCGCTCGTCGAGTACAAGGAGGCCGAGGTCGTCGCGCCGTGGCTGCGCCGCGGGCTGACACACGTGCGGATGCTCCACACCGCCGATCCCAGGGTGGCCGACACCGAGGCCTTCGCCGGCGTGCTGCGCGACGCGAACGCCGTCTGGTTCAACGGCGGCCGGCAGTGGAACATCGTCGATTCGTACGCCAACACGCTCACCTATCGCGAGTTCCACAAGGTGCTCGAACGCGGAGGAGTCATCGGCGGCAGTTCGGCCGGCGCGACAATCCAGGGGGACTACCTGGTGCGCGGCGACACCTCCGGGCCGCAGGTGATGATGACCGCCGAGCCGACCCACCAGGAGGGGTTCAAGTTCCTGCGCAACGTCGCCATCGATCAGCACATCAACACGCGGAACCGGTGGGACGACCTCGATGCCGTGATGCAGAAGTTCCCGAAGCTGCTCGGCATCGGGCTCTCGGAAGGCACCGCCATCATCGTTCGTGGCGACACCTTCGAGGTGATGGGGAAGTGGAAGGCCGCAATCCACGACAACACGCGGCTGTACCAGCCCTGGGAGAAGCCGTCCTACGTGCTCTCGGCCGGCGACGTCTACAACATGAAGACGCGCAGGATCGAGAAGCTCGGGATCGGCGCCACTCCGCCGCAGCGCGGCCGGGGGAGGGGCTCGCGGCCCTGAGCCCTACTTCATCCCCACGGTCTTCCGGATCCAGCTGGTGATGGCGTCGAGGGCGGCCGGCGCGATCGTCTCCTCGATTCCCGCATACTCGCTCGGCGAGCCGGTGGTCGCAGTCTGGAACAGGTGATTCAGGTTCGGCAGGTGAATCAGCGTGGCGCTGGTGTTGCCGCCGGAGCGCAGTGCCGCGGCGACCGCTTCGAGGTTGGGTTCGTAGGGCACCTGCAGGTCGCGCTCGCCGAAGATGGCGAGCACCGGACATTTCACCCTGGCGAGCACCGGCCTCGGATCGTAGCCGATGAAGTAGCGGAACCAGGGCGTGGTGACCGCCTTCATCTGCGCATCGAGCATGCCGCCCGCCGCGGCTCGCTGCGCCTCCGGCACGCCCTCGAGGATCTCGTCCCTGAGCTGCTGCAGCCGCGCCGCAACCGCGGCGGCGTCTGGCTCTTCCCTCACGATCCTGAAGATCTGTTCCTGCAGCTTGCGGTTGCCCGCGATTTGCGCGTCGTTCGCGCCTCCGGCTTTTGCGATCGCGGCCGCCTGGAGGTACAGGATTTCGTCGCCCGGCAGTCCGGGTCCGGCCATGAGCACGATGAACGCGACATCGGACGATCGGGTCGGCCACCATCGGCGCGATGAGCCCACCCTCGCTGTGCCCGATGAGGCCGATGCGCGCCGGGTCGACTTCCTTGCGCGTCTCGAGGTAGGCGATGCCGGCGAGCACGTCGCTGGCGAAGTCGTCTGACGTCGATGCACTGGTCTTGCCGGACGACCCGCCGACGCCGCGGTCGTCCACGCGCAGCACGGCGATGCCGTTGCGCGTCAGGTGATCGGCCAGTACCGAGGAACGGCTTGTGGCCGAAGATCGTCTCGTCGCGATCCTCGGGGCCGGAGCCGCTGATGAGAATCACCGCCGGCGCCGGCGCGTCGGCGCGCGGCAGCGTCAGCGTGCCGGCAAGCGTGATTCCGGCGGCGGCGTTCTGGTAGGTGACCGCCTCGCTGCCGTACGGAAACGGCGGCTTCGGCTCCTGCGGCCGCTTCGGGGCTTCGGCCGCCCCTCGCGTCAGCGTCAACGGCAGGGACGCGCCACCCTGCAGCCACTGGCCTTCGAGCCGCATCCCGTCCTCCGAGAGCCGGCCCTGGAACGCTGCCGCCGGCGCTGTCATCTCCAGGCGCACCGACGGGCCGACGATTGTGACCGTCTCGATTCGGAGGCCCATGGCCCCCTGATCGAGGCTGTCGAGCGTGCCGGTCAGGTTCCCGGCCGCGTCGCGGGTGATGTGGACGGCGAGCCGGAGGGCTTGTCCGCCGGCCTCCAGTCTTCCCTGCCAGTCCCCTTCGATCGTGGCCGCAGGGGCCGGCGCCTGCGCCTGCGCCGCGCCGGTCCACGCGGCGGCCAGGCACGCGAAGCCGATAATGATTCGATGGGTACGTCGCATCGGGTGATTCTACCCCTGCGTCACGACAGCCGCCTGAAGTATGATTCGCGCGGAGGTTCCCATGCTCCGCCCGTTCATACTCGCGGCGCTCGTGGCATTCACGAGCCTCGCGCCGGCGCAATCCGCCCGTTCGACCCGCACGCTCCCGCCAGACCAGTTCTTTGGCTTCCCCATCGGCGCTGACGGCGAACTGGCCCGGTATCCGAAGATCCTCGAGTATCTCCAGCACCTGTCGAAGACGACCGACCGGGTGAAATACCAGGAAATCGGCAAGACGACGATGGGAAATCCGTACGTGCTGGCGACGATCAGCGCGCCGGCCAACCTGGCGAAGCTCGATCGCCTCATCGAGATCAACCGCCGGCTGGCCGATCCGCGCGGCCTGTCGGCCGCTGACGCACGGCAGCTGGCGCAGGAGGGCCGCGCCTTCTACTTCATCTACGGAAGCATTCACTCGACCGAGGTCGGCAATACGCAGGCGCTCATCGAAGTGGCCCACCGCCTGGCGACCGGCAGCAGCCCCGACGTCAGGCAGATCCTCGACAACGTGGTCGTGCTGCTGGTGCCGTCCCAGAATCCGGACGGGCAGGTACCTCGTCCTCGACCACTGGTACAAGACGAAGGGCACGCCGTCCAATCGCGTCTATCCGGACCTCTATCACAAGTACGTCGGTCACGACGACAACCGCGACTGGTTCATGTTCACGCAGAAGGAGACCCGGCTCGCGCTGGAGATCCAGAACAGGTACAAGCCGATCATCACGCACGACATGCACCAGATGGGCTCGGGCGGTGCGCGCATCTTCGTGCCGCCGTTCGACGACCCGCACGACCCGAACGTCCACCCGATCATCGCGCAGGGCATCATGACGGTCGGGCAGGCGATGGCCTCGGCGCTCGTGGCAGAGGGCAAGGGGGGCGTCGAGTTCCTGTCGCGATACGATCTCTGGACGCCCGCCCGGCAGTACATGGTCTACCACGGCCAGCCGCGCATCCTGACCGAGATTGCGAGCGTGAATCTCGCCGATCCCCTGGTCAGCGCGAACGGCGAGCCGATGGGACCGCAGGACGCCCGCTGGAACTTCCCGCTCCCGTACAGGAAGAGCGAGTGGCGGCTGCGGGACATCGTGGACTACGCCGATACCGTCGCCTTTGCCGGGATGTCCCACGTCGCGAAGTACCGGACGGAGTGGCTCGAGAACTTCTACCGGATTCACGCCGACTGGGTGAACCGCACGGCCGCGCCGTATGCGTTCGTCGTGCCGGCCGCCCAGCGCGATCCGTTCGAGACCCGCGAGATGCTCGACATCCTGCGGCTCGGTGACGTCGAGATTCAGAAGGCGACGGGCTCGTTCACGGCCGGCGCCCGGCAGTACCCGGCGGGCTCGTGGGTCATCAGGCTGGCGCAGTCGTCGGGCGCCTTCGCCAAGACGATGCTCGAGCGGCAGGACTACCCGGACCTGCGGCAGTTCCCCGGGGGCCCGCCGAAGGCGCCGTACGACGTGACGGGCCACACGCTCTGGATGCTGATGGGCGTGACGGTCGATCGAGATCGACCAGCCGTTCGACGCGCCGCTGGCGGCGTGGACCGCGGAGCCGGTGACGGCTGCTCCCGTCGCGCCCGCCGGCTGGGCCTACGCCGTCGGGCCGGAGTCGAACGTGGGCTACCTGATGGCGGCGCGCCTGCAGGCCGCGAAAGTGCCGGTGTACCGGGCCGCGGCGGCGTTCGACGCGAACGGCCGCGCGTTCGCGCCGGGCACCTGGCTCGTTCCCGACGTCGGCGACGCCGCGCGCATCGTCGCGGAAACCGCCGGGATTGGCGGGATCACGCCGGTCGGCCTGGCGAAGGCTCCGGCCGTGGACGCCTATCGCCTGAAGCCCGATACGCGCGTCGGGTTGTGGCGCGCGGCGAACAACATGCCCGGCGGCTGGATGAAGTGGCTCTTCGAGCAGTACCGGATCAACTTTCACGAGGTGGCCTCCACCGACGTGGCCGATCTGGCTGCGAAGTACGACACGATCGTCCTGCCCGACGGCACGAGCCGCAATTCGATCGTGCGCGGCCTCGATCCGCAGCGCAACGGACCGGAGTGGGCCTGGGCGTACGGCGTCGGAGACGCGGGCTGGGCGAAGCTCGCGGAATGGGTGAAGAGCGGCGGCACGCTGGTCGCTGTCGGCTCGGCGGTCGAGACCGCGCGCGAGCTGCTCGACCTGCCCATCGACAAGGCGCTGCCCGAGCGTGCCGCGCGCGGCGGCCGCGGCGGTCAGGCCACGCCTCCGGCCGGCGGACGTGGTGCGGCCGTCGATCCGACTCGCGTCCTGCGCGACGCGTTCTCGAGTCCCGCCCAGCTCGACGCCGCGCTCCGCGAGCGCGTCATCGATCCCACGGCGCTGTTCTTCTGTCCGGGTTCCCTCCTGCAGAACGAGTTCAACGTCGCGCACCCGGTCGCGTTCGGGATGCCGGCGGCATGGCCGGTGTTCTTCGAGTCCGACCAGGCCTGGCGCCTGCGTCCGGGCTTCGACGTCCAGGCGGAAGTCGTGGCGCGGTATCCGAAGGAGGGACGAATCCTCCAGAGCGGCTGGCTGCTCGGCGAGGATCTCCTGCGCGACCAGGCCAACGTGATCGCGTTCCGCGTCGGAAAGGGGTACGTCGTGACGCTGGGCAGCCAGGTGGACTTCCGCGCCCAGCCCCGCGCGACGTTCAAGCTGCTGTTCAACGCCATCTTCCATGGACCCGCGACCCGGATCACCGGAGCGGAGCTTGCCAGGGTTGGCAGTTGAGCCACGGCTCGCGGTCGGCGCTCGGCGGTCGGCGCTCGGAATTCGGCATTCGTAGCTTCCGGCTTCAGCCGGAAGTCCCAGCCGCTCGGCGGTCGGCGCTCGGAATTCGGAACTCGTAGCTTCCGGCTTCAGCCGGAAGTCCCAGCGGCGCTCGGCGGTCGGTGATCCGTGAAATCCGTGTACTCCGTGGTCAAAAAAGACCGGCAGATCGGTGTGAGCAGTGATGAGCATCGTCGCATTCCAGGATCTTCGTAAGAGTTACGGCGACACGCCAGCGCTCCGTGGTGTGACGTTCGAGGTCCCGCCGGGGCAGATCTTCGGGCTGCTCGGCCCGAACGGCGCCGGCAAGAGCACGCTGATCCGCATATTGATGGACATCATCCGTCCCGACAGCGGCGAGGTCCGCCTGTTCGGCGAGCTGCGCGCGCGCGAGCATCTCGATCGGCTCGGCTATCTGCCGGAGGAGCGCGGCCTCTACACCAAGCTCCCGGTCGTCGAAGTCATGACCTACTTCGGCGCGCTCAAGGGGCTGACGCGCGCCGAAGCCCGCAGGCGCGCGCTCGATGTGGCTGGAGAAGGTGGAACTGCCGCACGTCGCCGCCTGGAAGATCGAGCGGCTCAGCAAGGGCATGAGCCAGAAGGTCCAGATCGCCGCGACGCTCCTGAGCGATCCGGACATCTGCGTGCTGGACGAGCCGACGACCGGGCTCGATCCGGTGAACGTGCGGCTCGTGCAGGACCTGCTGGTCGAGCGCCGGCGGAACGGCCGGACGACCATTCTCTCGACCCACCAGATGAACCAGGTCGAGGCGCTCTGCGACCGCGTCGCGCTCATCAACAAGGGCGAGCTGATGGTGTACGGCGAAGTTGACGAGGTGCGGCGGCGGCTACTCGCGGCCCGAAGTCCGCGTCCACGCGACCGGTCCGCTCCCGAGCGTGCCGCTCGCCGGCGAGATGATCGCCGAGGAGGACGGCTCCTGGCGCGTCATGGTGGCCGACGGCGCGGCGCCGACCGACGTGCTCCGGGCGCTCGTGACGGCTGGTGCCTGCATCGACCGCTTCGAGCCGGTGCTCGCGCCGATGGACGATATCTTCCTTCGGGTGGTACGGGAGGAGCGGGCATGAGCCGCTGGCACCGGATCCGGACGATCGTCGTTTTCGAGTTTCTGTCGGCCGTGAAGCGACCGGGGCTACCTGATCGCGACCTTCGGCATGCCGCTCTTCATGGCGATGTACGGAGCCGTTGTCGGCCTGCCGGCGTATTACGCGGACAAGCAGGACCAGCAGCCGGCGCTCTGGGGCATCGTCGATGGCCCCGGCCTGCTGCATCTCGACGGCGATGCGAAGGCGGCCTCCCGGGTCCCCGACGAGCTGCGCCAGACGCTCGAAGCCGCCGGCCAGCAGGCGGCGCTCGACCGGCTGCGCGACGACAACGTCACGTTCCGGCCCTTCAGGGACGACGCCGCCGCGCGCGGCGCGCTCGCGGACCGCTCGATCAAGGGCTACTTCGTTCTGGCGTCCGACTACCTGGATTCGGGGAAGATCACCTACTTCACGCCCGAGTCGAGCCGCCTGTCGATGTCCGAGTCGCGCGACGCGCTGTCGGACCTCGTGCGCGAACACATGCTGGTGGGCCGGGTGGACGGCAAGGTCGCGGCCCGCGTGCTGAGGCCGGTCGGCGGGATGCAGCGCTTCGCCATCACCCGCACCGGCGACGTGGTGGACGCGGGCGCGACCGCCACCATCGTCCGCATCGTCCTGCCCGTCGCGTTCATGGTGCTGTTCCTGATGTCGGTGCTGATGACGTCGGGGTACCTGATGCAGGGCACCGCGACCGAGAAGGAGAACAAGGTCGTGGACGTCCTGCTGGCCTCGGCGCGCCCGGACGAGGTGCTGGCCGGCAAGTTGATTGGCCTCGGGCGGCGCGGGCCTGCTCCAGGTCTCCCTCTGGTTCGTGTTCCTTTTCGTCCTCGGGATCGGCATCGTGCCGATCATCCTGGCCACCCACGTGCAGGTGCCCTGGCTCGGGCTCGCGCTCGCGCTGCCCCTCTTCATGGTCTCGTTCCTGTTCTTCGGCAGCCTCATGCTGGGCACCGGCTCGCTCGGATCGAACATGCGCGAGGCGCAGCAGCTGGCAATGGTCTGGTCGCTGACGGCCGCGCTCCCGCTGATGATGATGGCGCTCATCGTCCAGGATCCGCACGGCGTCGCCGCCCGGATCATGACCTGGGTGCCCTTCACGTCGGCGGCGGTGGTGGTGCTGCGGGCGAGCCTCGATCCCGCCGCCCTGGCCTGGTGGGAAATCGCCGGCGCGTTCGCGGTGCTCGTCGGAGCCACGCGGCTGGCGATCGGCCTCGGGGCGAGGCTGTTCCGGATCGGAATGCTCAGCTCCGGCGCCCGCCCGTCCTTCAGGGAAATCGTCCGGCAGGCGCGGCTTCGGACCTAGTCGCGCGATCGCCCCGGCCGGCCCTCTACGGCTCTCCGATCCGCACGCCGTGCGAGTCCAGCGTGCCGCCGACCGCCCGATCGAGGAGGGCGATGGCCTGGTTCAGATCGGTGCGCGCGCGCAGTTCCTGCGCCTGCGCGGTCACGAGCGCGGTCTGACGCTGCAGCACGAGAAACACCGTCCCGAGTCCGGACTCGAATCGGCGGCGCTCGCTCTCGTACTGCTCCGAGGCGTTGCGCCGGGCCGAGGCGGCCGCGTCGAGCCTTTGCTGCGACGATGCCACCGCCTGCAGCGCGTTGCGGACGTCCGCCTCGATGGCCTGCTGCAGCTGCTCGCGCTGACGGACGATCTGGGCGGCCTCGATCGCGGTTCGCGCGAGGTTGGCGCGAGCCGCCGTGTTGCGGAGCGGCAGATCCATCTGGAGCTGGACGACGGCTGTCGGGAACCGGGCGGCGAAGAGGTTGTTCAGCGACGTGCCGTAGCTGCCGACCAGGAACGGCGGGACGGTCGATGTCGTTCCCCCGAGTGGATTGGTCGCGACGAGCGCCCCGCCCGCCACGCCGGACAGCGTGTAGCTGCTGACCAGATTCGACCTGGGGCCGTGCCTGGTCCTGGTAGAAGCGCTGGTTGATGTCGTTGTCCACCCGCGCGGTGTCGAGTGCCGCCAGTTCGGGCCGCCGCGCCAGCGCGAGCCGGGTGGCCTCGTCCAGCGAAAGCAGCGGCACCGGCAGGTCCGCCGGATCGGTCGGCACGATGGGCTGGTTCCAGATCTCCGCCGACCGGCCCGGCGCGATGAGGGTCTTGAGACGGTTTTCCGCCTCGGTGACGGACTGCTGCGCCGACGCGACCGCCTGTCGGAAGTTCGCGACCTGGGTGGCGGCTTCGACCACGTCGATGGGGGCCAGGGTGCCTTCGCGCGACTGCCGCTCGTTGCTCGTGACCTGTCCCTGCGCCTGTGAAAGCGCCTGCACCTGGACGTCGAGGTTGCGCGCGGCGAAGGCGAGATCCCAGTACGCCTGCTCGACGAGCGTCAACTGATCGGTGATCACCCGGGACAGGTCCGCGGTGGACAGGTCCGCCGTGCTGCGGGCGAGCAGGATCTGCCGCCGCTCCTGATCGATGGTCCGGCCGCGCAGCAGCGGCTGCACGTAGGACGCGACGAACGCGGAGGGGAACTGCGGGTTCAGCCGGGCGAGCTGGTTGCTGGTGACGAGCCGCGACGAGGTGAAGTCGGCCGTGAAGCGTCCGCCGGCCCAGGGCGTCCGGCCCTCGAGGCCGAGCGCACCGGCGAACTGCCGCTGCTGGACCCGTCCGTTGGTGCCGCCGCCAATCGCCGACACGCTGGCGGTGGTCGTGTTCTGGTACGAGGCGGCTGGCGTCAGGCGCGGATCGAAGACGCTGCGGGCCACCCGCATGTTCTCGAGCGCAGCCGACGCGTCGAGCCGGGCGATGGCAATCGCGTTGTTCTGTTCCAGCGACAGGCGAATCGCCTCTTCGAGCGACAGCATCCGGGCCGGCCCGGTGATGCCGATGCGCGGCGGCAGCTGCACGGAAACGGGCGCCGGCGGCCGTTCCTGCGCGGCGACCGGCGTCAGGCACGCGGCGGCGACGGCCGCCGCCGTCATCAGGCGCCGCATTACTGATCCACCCCCTGGCGCGCCTGCTGCCAGCGCCCCGTGACCCGGCCGACGACGCGCCCGAACCCGCCCGTCACGCCGCCCCAGCGGCGCGCCAGCCGTCCCCATGCCGGCGATTCGGCCGCATCGTCGAACAGCGAATAGAAGACCGGCACGGCGAGCAGCGTCAGCAGCAGGCAGAGCGACTGGCCGCCGGCCACGAGCAGCGCCGATCGACCGGTTCGTCTCGGCGCCCGGGCCCGAACCGATACACAGCGGCATCATGCCGGCGACCAGCGCCAGCGTGGTCATCAGGATCGGGCGCAGCCGATCGCGGTTCGCCTGGATGATGGCGGCGTGGCGTTCGTAGCCCTTCGCGCGCAGGTCCGATCGTGTGATCGATCTGCAGGATCGCGTTCTTCTTGACGATGCCGAACAGCAGCAGCACGCCGAGCGCGGAGTAGATGTTGAGCGTCTGCCCGAAAATCAGCGACGAGAACAGGCCGAAGGGCACGGCGATCGGCAGCGTCAGCAGGATCGTGACCGGATGGAGGAACGACTCGAACTGCGCCGCCAGCACCATGTACATGAAGATGAACGACAGCATGAAGGCGATGCCGAAGTAGTACGCCGCGCGGCCGAGTTCCTTGGATTGGCCGCTGCGTCACGAGCGAGTAGCCGGGCGGCATGTCCAGCCCATCGAACACGGACTCGAGCGCCGTCTGCCCCTCGGCCTGCGAGTAGCCGGGCGCCGGGTTGGCCGTGACCGTGATCTGGCGCTGCCGGTTCAGCCGGTCGATGGACGCCGGGCCGGAGCCTTCGTCGAAGTCGACCAGGTTCCGGAGCTGCACGAGCTGTCCGCTCGAGGTGCGCACGGTGGCCGACGCAATCGAGTCCGGCGTGCGCCGGAACGAGTCCTGCGCTTTCAGGACGACGTCGTACTGATCGGCGGCCGGCGTTGAACGTCGTGACATCCTGGCCGCGCGACGAGCGCGTTGACGGTCTGCGAGACGTCCTGCACGCGGATGCCGAGATCGGCCGCGCGCTTGCGGTCGATGTCGATGCGCAGCTCCGGGCGTCCCGGCAGGTAGCTGCGGTCGACGTCCACGAGCGTTTTCTCCTTGTCGAGGAGCGCCAGCGGCCTTCTCGGTGTATTCGTCCAGCTTCTGGAGGTCGGGCCCGACGAGCGCGTACTGAATCGCGGCGCCGCGGCCGCTGACGACCTGGATGCCGCTCGAGCCCTGTACCGCGATGCGGGCGGACTGCCGGTACGTGCTGCGTCAGCTTGCGCGCGCGGATGACGAGCTCCTGCTGTGACAGGTCCCGCTCGTCGATCGGCCTCAGCCGCGACGAACACGACGCCCGCATTGCTGCCGCCGCCGCCTGCCGCCGAATCCCGTGATGGCGAGCGTGTCCGACACGCCCGGGAGCTGCTCCCGGGCGTCGCGCGCAATGCGGTCGAGCAGCGACTGCGTGGCCGCCAGGCTCGAGCCGACCGGGAGCCGGGCCGTGATCTGGATGCGCGATTCGTCTTCGTCCGGCGTGAAGTTCACGCCGGACATCCTGAACAGCGGGACACCGACGAGATCACGATGAGGCATGCGGCGCCACGATCACCCATCGGTGCGCCAGCGAGAACTCCAGCAGGCGCGTGTAGACGCGATCGATATGGCGGTAGAACCCGCGCCGCGACTCGTCGGTCGCTTTGTGTCGTCCGACGGTCGGCTTGATCCAGCGCGCCGCCAGCATCGGCGTGAGCGTGAACGACACGATCAGGCTGATCGCGATGGCCGCGGCCGCGGTGAGCCCGAACGACGACATGAACCGGCCGATGATGCCGCCGAGGAACCCGACCGGCACGAACACCGCGAGCAGCGCCATGGTCGTCGCCATGACGGCCAGGCCGATCTCCCGCGTGCCCTCGATGGCCGCCTGGAACGGCGACATGCCCTTTTCCTCGACGAATCGATAGATGTTCTCCAGCACGACGATCGCATCGTCGATGACGATGCCGACCATCAGCGTCAGCGCGAGCATCGTCATCTGGTTGAGCGTGAAGTCGAGCGCCGCCATCACCGAGAAGGCGCCGATGATCGACGCCGGGATCGCGATCGCCGCGATCAGCGTCGAGCGGAAGCTGCGCAGGAACAGCAGGACGATGACGGCGGCGAGGATGCCGCCGAGGACAGGTGCTCTTCGATGGCGTGCAGCGACGCGCGGATGAATTCGGAGTCGTCGCGAATGAGCCGCACGTCGAACGTCGGCGGCAGCGTGGCCTTGATCTCGGCCATCCGCGCGCGAATGGCGTCGGCCAGCGCCACGGTGTTGACGCCGCTCTGCTTGCGGATGGCCGATGGAAACGGCCGACTTGCCGTTCAGCGATCGAGACCGACGTCGGGGTGGCGCCGGTGTCCTCGACGGTGCCGATGTCGCGAATCCGGATCGGGGAGTTGCCGCGGCGTGGCGACGACGAGGTCCTCGAAGTCCTCGGGCCGCCTCAGCCGGCCGACCGTCCGGACCGACAGGTCGCGCTCGCCCTGCTCGAGCCGGCCGCCGGGCAGCTCGAGGTTCTGCGCCCGCAGCGCGGTGGCGACGTCGCTCGTCGAGAGCGCGTAGGCGTTGAGCCGGTCGGGGTCGACCTTGACCTGCATCTCGCGGCGGCGGGCGCCGTAGAGCACCACCTCGCCGACGCCGTTGACCGACTCGATGCGCTTCTGGACGTTCTGCTCGATGTAGGTCGTCAGCTCGACCGACGGCATCGGCGCCGAGATCGAGAAGAGGATGATGGGCGTGGAGTCCGGATCCTGCTTCTGCACGACCGGCGGGTCGGCGGTCTCGGGCAGGTTGCGGATGACCGGATCGACCTTCGCGCGGACCTCCTGCGCGGCGATGTCCGGGTTCTTCGACAGGTCGAACGTGATCGTGACGCGCGAGCTGCCCTCGCTCGACGTCGAGCGGAGTTCGTCGATGCCGGCGACGGTGTTGACCGCCGCCTCGACCCGGTCGGTGACCTCGGTTTCGATGCTCTCGGGCGTGGCGCCCGGGTTGATCGTCGAGACCGAGACGACCGGCGTTTCGATGCGCGGATAGCGATCGACGCCGAGTTTGAAGAAGCGACGCCGCGCCGACCACCGTGAGCGCCATGATCGAGCATGGTCGCGAAGACGGGACGCCGGACGCAGATTTCAGCGAGCTTCTGCATTCTATCACCGAGGCGCTCTGTCAGCGGCGAACGGCCGACGGTTACCGGCGCGCCGTCGTACAGGTCCGCGAGGTTCGACGTGGCGACGCGTTCGCCTTCCTCGACGCCGGAGAGGATGCTCACGGACTCGCCCTGCTGGCGCGCGGCCAGCTGGACGACGCGCAGCCGCGCGCGTTGATCCTCGTCGACGACGAACACGCGGAAAGAATTGGTGTTCGCGTCCTCGACCACCGCCTTGCCCGGCACGAGCAGCGCGCGCGCCGTGCGCCCCTGGTCGATGGTCGCCACGGCGAACATCCCGGGCTTGAGGGTCGCAGTCCGGGTTGGGAACGCGCGCCTCGGCAATGAACGAGCGGGACTCCGCGGCGATCGCCGGGTTGACCGCCGTGAGCCGGCCGGTGAAGGTGCGGCCGGGATAGGCGTCGACGCTCGCGGACACGCGCTGGCCGATCGCCACCTGGCCGGCCTGCACGCCGGGGATCGTGAGCCGCAGGCGCAGCGGGTCGATGGCGAGGAGCGTGACGACGGCCGTCGAGGGCTGCACGTATTCGCCGAGCGAGACCTTGCGATCGCCGATGTAGCCGGAGAACGGAGCGGCCACGACCACGTCCGAGACGGCCTTTTCGGCCATCGCCAGCTGCGCGCGCGCCTCGGCGAGCGAGGCCCGCGCGGTCGTCGACGGTCTGCACGGAGGTTTCGGCCTGCGTGCGCGCCTGGTCGGCGACGGTCTTCGAGACGTCTCCCGTCGCGAGCAGCGATGCGTAGCGCTGGGCCGTCGTCTGGGCCAGCGCGTTCTGCGATTCGGCGAGCCTGACGGCGGCCTCGGAGCGCTGCACCGTCGCACGGGCTTCGTCGAGGCGCAGCCCGGCGTTGATGCCCTGAACGCGCACCAGCACGGCACCCTCCTTGACGAACTCCCCGACGTCCACCGGGGTCGCAATCACACGGCCGGACGATTCCGGAGCGACGTCGGAGGATTCCGCTGGCTGAAAGCTGCCGGTGGCCTCGATCGTCACCGGTTCGTCCACCCCGGTGACGGGCGCCACGTCAACGGCGACCGGTGTGCGGGCCTCCACCGTGGCCTCGGCGGCGGTGCGCCGCCCGCAGCCGGTTGCGGGAATCACGAAGAGCAACGCCCAGAGGGGAATGGCCGCCTGTCGAGCTGTCACGAACCTGCCTCCTGATCGGCGGGGCGCGCGAGCCCCGCCAGCGCAAACCGGACGCCCGTCTCGATCAGCTCGTCGTGCTGAACGGGCGGCAGCGGCGACCTGAACAGCCGCTGCTGCATCACGTGGTACACGGGCAGGGCCAGCACGGCCCGCACCAGCACCGCGGCCGAATCCGTGCGGAACCGGCCGGCCGTCTGCCCGTTGACGATGAAGCGCTCGAGCGCCTGATAGAGCCGCATCGTCCGGCCCTGGAGGCGGCGCGCCAGCGGGTGCTGCTCCAGCGCGGAGAAGACCATCAGCCGCAGGTACTCGGATCCCGGTCGTGCACGCCGACCAGGCCTTCGTACAGGCAGTGCAGCACGCGGCTGGCGTCGCCGCCGTCCACGAGCAGCTCCAGTTCGGCCAGCCACTGCTGCGCCCAGGGGTCCATCGTCTTGGCCTCGAGGATCGCGGCGTACAGGGCGTCCTTGTCGGCGAAGTGCTGGAAGATGACCGCCTCGGTGACCCCCGCTTCGGAGGCGATGCGCCGGGTCGTGGCGCCGCTGAACCCATGGTCGGCGAAGACCCGCAGCGCGGCGGCGATGAGCTGCGAACGGCGGTCCGCCATGCTGAGGCGCTGGCGGGCCGCACCACGCGGCTGGCTGTGGCGAACGGCGGGACGGGCGGCCGAAGTCGGGACGCGCCCTGGCGTCGGGTGCATGTCACCTTAAGACGCCGGCCGTTTAGTAAGTGTTTACTGAGTTCGGCGCGACGGACGACAGGGCGGCCGTGGCCCGAACCGTCCGGGGATAAGATGGGTTCACCTATGGATGCAATGGACAAGGACGCTCAGGCGGCCCTTACATACGGCGCGTACCCTCCGGATTGACGACCTGCTCGGACTGCAGCACTGCCGCTCCCAGGGGCCCGAACACGACGAGATGCTCTTCATCGTCATCCACCAGGTGTACGAGCTGTGGTTCAAGGAACTGCTGCACGAGCTGGACCGGCTGCGGCGCCTGCTCGAACAGCGACGACGCCTCCGCGCCCAGCACACCCTGAAGCGGATCCTGACGATCCTCAAGGTGATGGTCGCGCAGCTCGACATCCTCGAGACGATGACGCCGCTCGAGTTCCTGACGCTTCCGGGATCGGCTCGACGCCGCGAGCGGCTTCCAGTCGGACGCAGTTCCGCCAGCTCGAGTTCGTGCTCGGGTTCAAGGTCCCGGCGCGATGCGAACGCTTCGCCGACGGGCAGCCGCGCGCGCGCGCGACCTCGAACGCCGCTCGCGCGAGCCGACGATCTGGGACGCATTCCTGGCGTACCTGTCGCGCGAGGGCTACGCGGTTCCCGACGAGCGCATGGAGCGCGACGTGACCTCGCCGATCGAGCCGTCGCCGGCGCTGCAGGACGATCCTCATCGAGATCTACCGCGAACGATCCGCAAGAACGGCGAGCTCTGCGAGCGGCTCGTCGATCTGGACGAGGGCATCCAGGAGTGGCGCTACCGGCACGTCAAGATGGTCAGCGCACGATCGGCATCAAGCCCGGCACCGGCGGGTCGGCGGGCGCGGAAGTACCTCGAGACGACGCTCGGCCATCCGGCGTTTCCCGACCTGTGGGCGATCAGGGGATCGTTGTAGTCGCGCGCCTCAGGACGCGGAACTCTCCGACCGCGACCAACAGCCAGGCGAGCGTCAGGCACGCGAAAATCATGAGCATCGGCGTGAACGCCTCGGCCATGCCGAATGCGGCGAGGCTCAGCGACGAATCGTCGCGCGTCGCGGCCAGGCCGCGGAGGATGATCGTCACACCGTGACATCAGGCTCGACAGCGCGGCGAAGATGGCGGCGAGCGACACCGGGCGCATCAGCGTGAGCCACCGCTCCGCGGGACGGATCGCATAGGCGAGTCCGAACGCGAGCGGAACCATGCCGATGCCGAGCATGAGAAGAGCGAACTGGCTTACCTGCCGCAGCTCGTGCAACATGGTCCGGGAACCTCCTCGTTTCTCACCCGACATAACGTCGGGGCGCCACGAGCGTGACGCCCGTCACGACTGAGAGCGTCGCGCGTTATGACCGCTATGGACCGCGAAACCGAGCTGACGATCGTCCAGCGGCTGCGCGACGGCGACGCCGCCGCCTTCGACGCCGTGCACGACGCGATGCGGGTCCGGCTCTTCACGTTCCTCGTGCGGCTGACACGCCGGCGGGATCTGGCGGAGGATCTGGCCGAGGAGACCTGGCTGCGGCTGGTTTCCAACGCCCGGCGGCTGCGTCCCGACACACACCTGGCCCCCTGGCTCTTCACAGTCGCGAGGAACCTCTATGTCAGCCACTGTCGCTCGCGGGCCCTCGAAGAGGCGTACGGCGGCCCGCTGGAGCTCTGGCCGTCGCATCCGGCGACCCCGTCCCCCTTCGACGAAGCCGCGGCCAGCGAGCTGGAGCGGCGAATCGAGCGTGCGCTGGCGCGGATGCCGGCAACCTCGCGCGAGGTCCTGCTCCTCGTCGGCGTCGCCGGACTCTCTCCGATGGAGGCGGCCGTCGTCTGCGGCGTCAGCCCGGACGCCCTGCGGCAGCGGTTGAGCCGCGCTCGCGCGCAGCTCGCGCGGGCGCTGGACGAGCTGGCGCCGGCCGCACAGGTCCTGGGCGAGGTCCTGCCGTGAGCGATTCGCTGCTTCGGCTTCTTCACCAGCTTCCCGAGGCCGAACCCGACCAGGATCGCGCCGAGCGCGCCCGCGCCCGGTGCCATGCCGTTCTGCGCGCTCAGGCTGCCGCCGCCCGGCCGTTCCGCCGGAAGGCCTCGTCCGCCCCAGCCTTGGTGTGTCTGGCGCAGATCGTTGGCGAGGTGCGGCGGATGTCCCGGTTGTTCTGAGGCGGTTCGGGGATCGTTCTACCCGTCGGCGCGCAGCGCGGTGACCGGCCGCACGCGAGTCGCGCGTCGGGCTGGCACGTACGACGCAAGGAGGGCGGCCGCGATGAGCGTGAGCGCGGCTGTCGCGAACACGATCGGGTCGAACGTGCTGACCTCATACAGCAGGCCGCTCACGGCCCTGGCGACGGCCCACGACAGCAGCAGGCCGATCCCGACCCCGCTGAGCGTGAGCACGAGTCCTTCGCGGATCACCAGCCAGAGCACGCTGCCCGGCGTGGCACCGAGCGCCATGCGAATGCCGATCTCCCTCGTTCGTCTCGAGACGACGTACGACTTGACGCCGTAGACGCCGATGATCGCCAGCAGGAGGGCGACGCCGCCGAATACCGAGAAGAGCCGCGCACCTGAGTTGACGACCCAGAGCACGATGCTGTTGTCCCGGTGCTGGCGCAGCGACTGCATCGAGACGATCGGGACACTGGCGTCCACGGCGCGGATCTCCCGGCGCAGCGTTCCCAGCATCGCGGCCTCGACCGCCGGTGAGCCAGAGTCGAGTCGCACGTGGATGTTCATCCCGCCACGGTAGGTGCGGCCGAATGGCACGTAGACGTGAGGCACCGGGACCTTGTCGAACATGTCGTGCCGCACGCCGGCCACCACACCGACGATCTCCAGCGTGCCGTCATCCGGCCAATCGTCCCGTCGAGGGTATTGAATCCGCTGCCCAATCGGATCGTCACCGCCAAAGAGCTGCCGCGCGAGGGGCTCGTCGATGACGGCGGTCGGCGGGCCGCCAGCCGCCTCTTCCTCGGCGGCCGAGAAGCCGCGCCCCCGCGCAATCGGGAGCCGCAGCGTCTCGAAATAATCGGTGCCCACGACGACATAGGTCGCGCTGACCCCGGCTTCGGGCTCACCCTCAGCCGCCTTTGGCGTGCCCGCCTTCTGCACGAGTCGCCCCTCCTGGAAGTCTCCGAAGGGCACGATGGACGCGAGGCTCGCGGACCGGACACCCGCGGTGCCGCGCACGCGCTGCAGGATCGCCCGCATGACGGTACGCCCCCGGGCTTCGTCGTACCCGCCGAGCGCCGGATCGACGCGGACGACGAGGCCCCCGTCGAGCGCGAACCCCGGGTCGGCGACCGCGGCCTTGAGCGCCCCGCGCATGAAGAGCCCCGCGGCGGTGAGCAAGGCCAGCGACAACGCCACCTGTCCGACGACCAGGAGGTTTCGCATCGACAACCGGCGGTTCCCGCCCTGCTGAGCGGGCTGTTCCTTCAGGTCGGGCAGCACGTCCTGACGCGTGGTCCGCCACGCGGGACCGAGGCCCGCCACGAGCGTCGCGAATACGCTGAACGCCAGCGTCGCCGACAGCACCCGCAGATCCGGGCTGGCGTCGAAGACGACCACCATGGGCAGGACGCCCGCAAACGTCGCTGTCAGAAGACGCGTGCTCCAGATCGCCAGGACGAGACCGGCGGCGCCGCCGAGGATCGCCAGGAGAAGGCTCTCGGTCAGCAACTGCCGGACGACGCGGCCGCGTCCGCTCCCGAGTGCGAGCCTGAGCGCAATTTCCCTGCGCCGCGCGGTGCCGCGCGCCAGCAGCATGTTCGCGAGGTTGAGGCACGCGATCACCAGCACCAGGCTCGACATGCCCATCAGGAGGAACCAGACGGGCACCGTGACCGAGTCGTCCCGCGGCGAGGTGCCGACGGAGAGACGTGAGAGCTTCTGGACCATCAGCTCCTGAGCCCGGTTGCCGACCGGATCGCTCTGCTCGAGGCGGTGCGTGAGGACCGCCAGCATCGGCTGGGCCGAGGCGGCCGTCAGCCCCTCACGCAGCCGGCCGATGAGCATCAACGGTCTCGTCGCCGGATCGTTCAGTCGATCGTTGACCCGTGCCGTGAACGCCCGCTCCGCCACCGCTTCGTAGGCGCCGGTCGGCAGCCAGAACTCCGGTGCGATCAGCGCCATCGTCCCGGCGAATCCCTCGGGCGTCACGCCGACGATCGCGAAGTCCCGTCCGTTGATCCGCACCGTCTGTCCCAGCACGTCCGCGGGCGTTGCGCCACGGGTCCTGGCGAACGGATACCCGACGATGACCACCCGCAGTGCAGCTCCCGGACGCTGCTCGTCGGCGGTGAAGCCGCGTCCAGCCGCCAGCGTCACGCCGAGCGTGTCGAAGTAGTTCGCCGAGACGATGGACGCGAACGACCGGCGGGTGGTCTCTCCCTCGCCGGCCCCCACCATCGTCATGGCGAACGCCGTGACCTGGTCGAACGGGCCGGCGCTCTCGCGCACCTGCTCGTAGGTCTGCCACGAGAACGACCGGTAGCTGTCGGGCCGGGTGCAATCCCGAGAATAGACGCCGACGATGGCCGGACCGTCCGAGGGGATCGGCGCCAGCATCAGGGCGTTGACAATGCTGAAGATGGCCGTGTTGGCGCCGATGCCGAGCGCCAGTACCGAGCACGGCTACGGCGGTGAAGCCGGGGGTCCTCAGGAGGAGCCGGGTGGCGTACCGCAGGTCGCTGAACAGGACAGGCACGGCCACAGGGACGGCGGAAGGGCCCCTGATGTTCCTTCGGGTGGGGCGAAGTCCTCGTGGACGCGGGGCGGGCCAGCCGGCGCCAGGCGCGATTTCGGCCCGGATTAGTCCCCGCGCAGCGTGACGGCCGGGTCCACCCGCGCGGCGCGGAGTGCCGGGACGAGTGCCGCCATCACGGCCGCCGCCAGCATCGTCGCGGCAACCAGGATCAGCGTGACCGGATCACTCCCGGACACCCCGACGAGTCCGCTTTCCAGCAGCCGTCCCGCGACGATCGCGAGACCTGTGCCCACGGCAATTCCCGGAGCGGCGTTCCGGAGACTCTCGCCCACGACCCGCCGGGCGATGCCCCCGGGTGACGCCCCGAGCGCCAGGCGCACGCCGATCTCCCGCGTCCGGCTGGCGACGAGCATCGCGAGGACGCCGTAAACGCCAAGTGCGGCCAGCGCCAACGCCGCCCCCGCGAGACCGCCGATGAGATCCGCGGTGACGCTGCGGGCGATCAACTGGGTCGCGAGGATGTCGGCGAGGCTGGCGGGAACTCCGACGGTCGCGCCCGGCTCGACGTCGCGCACGCTGGCGCGCAGGTCGCGGGCGACGGCCCGCGTGTCCGACGTGGCGGAGCGAATGAGGAGCGAGAAGTCGGTTTGCGCGAACTGCCGGGTGCTCAGATACACCGCCGGATCGCTGGGACGCTCGAGGCCCCGGAACCGCTCGTTCTCCACGACCCCGAGGATCTCGAATTCCGCTGGCACGGATGGACCCCAGGTCATGCGGGGCGCCGCGCTCTCCAGGCGCCGTCCGATGACCGAGCCGCCGTGCGCAAGGGCGAAGGCTTCGTTGACGACGGCGACTCCGGGGCGATCGGGGCCATTGTCGTCAGTGAAGGGCCGGCCGGACAGCACCTCGACCCCCAGTGCCTCGAAGTAGCCGGGACTGACGATGCGGAGTTGCGCCTGGCCCTGAATCTCGGTGTTGGCGCCGGGACCTTCGCCCGTGAGCCGGAAGGCGTCGATCCAGTTCGCCTCGAGTGGATTGTCGTAGGCCAGCGCAACCGCGCGAATGCCCGCGCGGGCCTCGAGCGACCGGCGCAGGCGATCTTCGAACGCCACGATCTTCGCCGGAGTGCCGAGCGTAGCGGGCAGCCCGATGTCGGCGCTCACGACGCCGTCGGTCAGGAACCCCGGGTCTTCGGACCGCACCGACCAGAGCGACTGGACCAGCAGCGCGGCGGACGCGACGAGGGCAATGGTGACGGACACCTGAGCGACGACGAGGACCCGGAACACGCCGCCTCGAGCCCGTCCCGCCACGCCGCGCGGCGCCGGTCCCGATCTGAGCAGGCGTCCGACGGGCCAGGCGGCAATGCCCAGGCCCGCGACGATCGTGACGACTGCCGTGAAGAGCGCGACGCGAAAATCGAGCGCGGCCGGCGTCATGAACGGCAGGCTGGGCGGAAGCCGTCCGGGAATCACCGCGAGTGCGTAGCGCGCCAGCACGATGCCCGCGACTCCGGCCGCCGTCGCCAGCAGCAGGATTTCGACGCTGACCTGGCTTGCGAGCCGCCCGGCGCTGGCGCCGAGCGCTGCCCGAACCGACAGTTCGCCGCGGCGCCTCTCGAACGCCGAGACCTGCAGGGCGGCGAGATTCGCGCACGCGACGAGCAGAAGCGCCGCCGCCGCGCCGACGATCGCCAGCAGCGGCAGGCGCGCCTCGCGAACGAACTGATCCCTGATGGGCGTGACGACGCCACCGTGCGGATCGGCGGCGTTCGGGGAGGCCATTCGCGTCAGCTCGTCGGTCGCCTGCGCGATCGAAACCCCGCCGGCCAGGCGCGCAACCACGCCGAACACATGAGCGCGGTTGTTGGCGTCGAGCTCCGGCGTGCGGGCGATGGGCACCCAGAACTCACGTGAAGCCGCTTCAATCGTCACCGATGCCGGATTCACGGGCCACCCCGGGAAGACGATCGGCGGCATGACGCCGATGACGGTGTAGGGCAGCCCGTTGAGCCGGATCGACGTTCCGACGATATCGGCTCGTCCGCCGAGACGCTGCTGCCAGAACGCATGAGAGGCCACCAGCACCTGGTGCTCGCCGGGGACCTCGTCGGCTGCCGTGAACGTGCGCCCGAGCGCTGGCGCCACACCGAGCGTGTCGAAGAACGCCGGCGAGACCCGTACGCCTCGCACGGGCGTCATGCCGTCGGCGCCTTCCATGGCAAACCCGGCCGCGCCGAAGAGCGCCAGCGACGCGAAGGACCGGGACCGGTCACGCCATTCCGCGAAACGCCCGCTCGTCACGCGAAACACGGCGCGGTCCCCGCCTGGACCGGATGCCTCCCACGCGAAGACGAGTCGATCGGGGTCGTGGAAAGGGAGCGGGCGCCAGAGCACGGCCGTGGCGAGCCCATACGCCACCGTGGTCGCGGCAATCCCGAGCGTCAGTGTCGCAATGACGGCCGTCGAGAAGAGAGGGCGGTGTCCCGCGAGCCGCATGGCCCAGCGGATGTCACGGGCGATCGTCGCGAGCATGAACGCTCCAGCTCGTGTGTGTGGCGGACCGGGGCCAGGATCATCCCGGCCATACTGAGACGAGACGAAGGTCGCCGAGGTTTACTGTCTCGTCCCGCCTCCTGCCACCATCGCCACACGGTGCCTGGATGACGCCCGGGCGTGGAGCTAGAACGCCGAGATCACTCCGATGCTGATTCGAGCGGCGCCCCGTTCCACGTCGCGGCCGACCTCGACGATGCCGCGGACGTTGCGGGCGAGCAGGTAGCCGAACGTGCCGGACACGGACTCGCGGCGCGCCTCACGATCGTCCGAGTCCACCTTGTTGTACAACGCGGCGACGGAGTATTTCCCGTCCGCTCCGCGAGGCAGGAAGACGAGTTCCGCGAATCCGCCGCGCGTCTTCCATTCGGCGTCGTGCGCGGCCACGAACAACGGGTTGTCGTCGCGTCGTTCCAGGTACTGCGCATTCAGCTGCACCCGGTCGGAGAACGAGACGACCAGGTCGGGACCGACATAGTACGTGCGGTTGTCGCCGTCGGAGCCGCGGGTTCTTCCCCAGGTACGAGAACGCGCCGATCCTCACCTTGTCGAACGTGCGCGCGAGGCGCAGGCTCACGTTCTTCAGCCCGTCTTCGTCGAAACTCTCCCCCTCGGCCTCTCGAATGCCGTTGCCGTTGACCACCTGGAACACGGACTCGACCTCGCCGGGGAAGCTCCACGAGGCGACGACGCCCCGGTCGTAGGTCAGCGAAATCGGCGACGCCCCTATACGCGAGCACCGTAGATGTCGTAGTCGGACCGCTCGAGGCGCAGCTCGCGCTTGAAGAGCGGGTCGCAGACCTGGAACTGGCCGACCATCACGTTCACCGGCATCTTCAGCGGCGCGTTGAACTGCATCCAGGCGTCTTCGAGCCCCTGCACGCCGCCCTTCTCCAGGATGAAATACATGTAGTACGAGATCCGCTCGTGGATTCGTCCACCCGAGAGGATCTTGAACGCCCAGGGCCACTCGGCGTCAGTGCGCGGCGGATGCCTGTCTCCTTCGACGAGCCGTACCCGTCGATCCGGAAGGCCAGCGGCAGCTCACGCATCAGGCGAAGGGTGGGATCTCCCGTGTCGTACGTCGCTCGGGTCGGCTCCTGCGCCGGGTCCTCGAGCCTGAACCCGCGCGCCGCGAACGCCTCGCCGAAGGGCTTCAGCCGCGGCACCGGCGAGTGGCAGGTCGAGCAGGAGAACTGGTATTTCCGCGCGAACGCCGGAATCGCGTCCGCGTCCACCGGCAACGCCGCCCACGCGATGAGGCCAAGCAGTGCAGTCACCAGCGCGCGACCGCCGACCGCCGTCTTCTCCCGCCCTGTGATGCGCATCGTCTTGCCTCCAGCCCTACGGCAACACCGTGAACGTCGTCGTGTGTGAGTTGATGGTGACCGGCAGGGACTCCTCGCGCGGCACCTTCATGTACTCGGCGACCGACGACACCAGCCGCGAATAGAAGATCCGCGCGGTCACGGTCACCGGGCCCGGAGGAAGGTTCCCCGGCAGTTTCCATGTAAAGGTCTCCAGGACGGCCTGCAGCGGCGCGAGGCGATAGTCGGGCCCGAAGCTCGCGGTGTTCCACTGCGCGATGGTCATGCGACCCTTCGGATCGAGGTACGGCAGGCGGAAGATGCGATCGCCGGCCGGAACCTCGCCGTCGCGCCTGAGGCCCGGGAAGTCCGCAATGCCCTTGATGTCGCCGATGTCCTGGTAGGCGAGCGCGTCCGAGGCGATGGTGAAGTCCTCGCCGGGGAAGCCCTTGCGATCCACCGGCAGGTGATAGATCGTGCCTTTCGCATCGGTCGCCTGCACGTCGAGCCACAGCACGCGCTCTTCAGCGGACCCGGTGGGCACCTTGTGGCCGGCCTTGGCGTTGACGAGCACGGCCGTCACCTTGACGGTGTCGCCCGGCTCGGCCTCGCGGACCTCCGGATGCACCCGCACTTCGATGACGCCAGCCAGCTTGCCCGCGTCGTGGGCGCCGTGGAACAGGTGCTGCCGGACGTCAGGCAGGTCGCTCCCCATGCGCGCGCTCCGGCCGGCAGCCGGCGGCATGTGGCAGTCCTGGCACTGGATTCCGGCCTTGCCCTGCGGCCCTTCCTTCCACTCGAGATGCGTCGCCTTGACCCACGTGCCGTAGGGGCTCTTTTCGTTGTGACACGTCCCGCAGAAATCGCCGGTGCGGAGGAATGCGTTGTTCCTGGTCACGTGATGCGGGCTCTGGACGCCGTCACGATTCCCCTGCTTCACGCGTCCGGGTGACGCAATCCAGTTGAAGTTGAACGGGGTGTCTCCCTCCATGGCCTCGACCGTGTGGCACAGGTCGCAGGTGACCGACTCGTTCGCGCGCGAGTTCGCGGAGGGGGGCTTCGGGGGGACGTCCCCGGCCAGGAACGCGATCGGCGCATGACAACCGTTGCACCCGGCGCGCACCCCGGCGACCTTCGGGTCCTTTGCCGCGTGCGGGACCGCCAGCTCGAAGTACTCGATCTCGTCCCAGTGATGGGTGTAGGCCTGCGACATCATCGCCTGTTCGTGCTGGCGGGCGATGTCGGCGTGGCACGTCGCGCACGCGGCCGGCCGCTCGAAGTCGTCGTACTTCCGCGTGCCCTGCGCGGCGTCGCCCGCGCGGCCCCCCTGCGTGAGTACGGACGTGCTTCCCTGGAGCGCGGCTGAGACGGCAATCATCAGGGTGAGCCAGAAGGCGCCGGAGGGAACGTGACGGACGCGTGGCGGCATGGGATCCTCCCGCTGGAAACGCTGGGGCCGACGCAAAGCCGGTACCCTCGCCTTCGTGTCTCTTCCGGCCGAATTGCTGCCGTTCCGCAACGGCCCTGCGATTCTCCGGCGGCGGCGACGGCCCCGCCGCGACGGTTTTTCGGCGTTGACGCCGCGCGGCAGGCGGCCGACGCGGCAGGTGGGGGGCTGGTCCCGAAGGGGCGTAAGGTGCCCTCCGGGTACGGCATGCTGTAGGGCATGTTCCGGCATCTCGTCGTCGCGCTCGGCGCGATCCTGCTCGCCGCGACCCCTCCGCCGCCACGTCTCGTCATCGCGGCCGGCACGGTGCTCGACGGCCGCGGCGCCGTCCTGCACGAGACCCGGGTCGTCGTCGAGGGCTCGCGCATCGTGGCGATCGATCCGGTCGCCAGCCCCGTCGATATCGATCTGGGCGGCGCCACGCTGATGCCAGGCTGGATCGACACGCACGTGCACCTGTCGTGGCACTTCGATGCGCATGGCCGGTCGGAGACCGGCGCCGCCACCGCGCAGGCACTCGCGCAGGAGACGCTGGCGAACGCCCAGGCGACGCTCAACGCCGGATTCACGACGGTCCAGTCGCTTGGCGCCCCGATCGACGGCCCTGTTCGTGACGCGATCGCGAGAGGCGAGATCACGGGACCCCGCATCCTGACCTCGCTCATCCAGATCACCGGCACGTCGGGAGACCCCGGCGCGATTCGCGCGCTCGTGCGACGCGTCAAGGCGGACCACGCGGACGTCGTCAAGCTGTTCGCCACGTCCGGCGTCGGCGGCGAGCGCCGCCAGACGATGAGTGACGCGCAACTCGAGGCGGCCTGCGGTGAGGCGCGCGCCGCCGGCCTGCGCGCCGTCGTGCACGCCGTCTACGACGGCGGGGCGCGAGCAGCCGTGCGGGCGGGCTGCACGTCAATCGAGCACGGCGTGTATCTGTCTGACGGCACGCTGAAGCTGATGGCGGAACGAGGCACCTGGTTCGATCCGAACCTGCTCGTCTGGCACAACTATCTCGAACGGCGCGACGCGTTCGGGATGACGGACGAGGCGCTCGTCGATATTCGCGACGCCATCAGACGCACCGCCGCCGTCATCCGCCGCGCCCGCGCCCTCGGCGTCCGCATCGTCTTCGGAACGGATGCGGTGGCCGGCGCCCACGGCCGGAACGCGGAAGAGTTCGTTTATCGCGTGCAGGAGGCCGGGGAGAAGCCGGGCGACGTCCTGCTGAGCGCGACGTCACTGGCCGCCGAATCGCTCGGCCTCGGGAGCCGCATCGGAACCGTCGCGCCCGGCTACGAGGCCGATCTGGTCGCGACCGACGGGAATCTCCTTGATGACATCACAGCAGTCCGGCGGGTCGTATTCGTGATGCGGGCAGGAACCGTGGTACGGCGTCAGTCGGCGCCGAATCGATAGGGCGGCGGCTCGCGCTGCCTCGTCGTTCCGGCGGCGACGGCGCGACGGCGTCGAACCTCGTCCATGGCACGGCGGCGTGTAATCCAGACTCACGCCGGATCGGACGCTGGTGTCCACTTCAGCTATAATAGCTAAAATAGACATTTTGCAGAACCAGCTATGAAAACCGTTGCCGCTACTGACGCGAAGAACCGCCTCGGCGCAATCCTCGACGACGCGCAGCGTGAGCCGGTTGTGATTCGGAGGCAAGACCGCGATATCGCAGTCGTCCTGTCAATGGCCGATTACGAGCGGCTTCGATCCGGAAACATTCAGGCATTCCTGGAGCTGCGGAATCAGATCGCAGCTGAGGCCGCCGCAAATGGACTCACCCAAAAACGGTTGAACGAGCTGCTCGACGATGAAGGGTGAGCGCGCCGTCATCGACACCAATGTCCTCATCAGCGGCCTGTTGTCGACCACCTCGACACCCGCCCTGGCGGTCGAGAAAGCCGTCACGAGCGCGCAGCTCGTCGCGACGACGGAAACACTGCGTGAATTGATCGAGAAGCTGCTGCTGCCGAAGTTCGATCGCTACGTTCGTCGCGAGCGACGCGAGGCGCTCCTTCAGCGGCTTGCGTCGCTCGTCGAAATCGTCGACGTTGTGCAGACGATTCGCGCGTCGCGCGACCCGAAGGACGACAAGTTCCTGGAGGCTGGCGTCAACGGCCGCGCGGACGTGATCGTCACCGGCGACCGTGACCTGCTCGATCTGAATCCGTTTCGCGGCATCGCAATCGTGACTCCCGCCGATTACCTGGCTCGGGAAACGCAGCAAACGTGAGCTGCGCGATCTCCTTGAGCCGCTCCGCGGACGTTACCGGACAGGTCTGGCAGCTGCAGCTGATTTCCGCCCCTTGCCGGAACTGGACCGCCGCGTGTCGGACCTCCCAAAGCGAGAGGCCGCGATCGAGCAGCCTCCGGGGTGTCACCGCCCGGCCAGCGCGAATGCGTCGAAGTACTTCTGCAGTCCCGCGGCAGTGGAGTGATACTCGTTGACTCCGGCAAAGAAGTCGACGACCACTTCCCGAGCGCGCGCGATCTCGCGCAGCCTCGCCGGAGACCGCCGATGCCGCGGATCGTCGAGCGTCAGGTCGAACAGATCGAGCGCGCGATAGAGCGCCGCCTGGGCGATTTCGGGATTGCGCGTCGTCCACGTCGAGGCCCGGCTGATTTCGCTGCCGATGTTCCCGAGCTGCTGGGCGATCGTCATCGTCCACCACCGCTCGGCCAGAGCCCGATGACGCGGGTCGGTCATCGTCGGACGACCTCGTCGACGAGCGCGCGGATGGCATCCCGCGTGGCGGGGTCATCGACGCCGCGGGATCGGTTGCCGACCGACGGCCTGAGGTTGATCATCGAGTCGAACTCGAGCCACTCCGGGCCGTCCACGCCAGGATAGAGATTGATGCCCCAGAGATTCCGCTGCGCCGATCCTTCCGCCAGCAGCTCGGCTTCCTGATCCGCATGCAGGTCGGCGTCGAGCAGAAGCACTCGACGCTCGAGATCGACGACGCCCTTGACCATGTCGCCGAACCGCGTCTGCGCCAGCTGCCGGAGTTCGTCGATCGACAGCGGGCTGGTGGATGTCACGCGTCGCATCTCGGAGCACGACGATACTACAGCCTCGGCCTCTGGGGCAGTCTTTCCGAGGTGTAGCTAATCCGCGCTGTGTGGCTCTGGCGGGGGCGCGCGTCTGAGAACGGCGGTCATGTTGTCTCCTTCCTATCGTCCTCAGGAATCCATGCGGCCATCCGCTGGCAGGGCGGGCGGCCCTTCAAGGCGCCGGATTTCTACGACATGGTCACGCCGCGGCACCGTTGCCGTATTCCGGCCTCCACCTTCCCAATCGGGTGGGCGCTCACAGTTGTCTTGGCCATTTCTGGCTGGTATGAAATACCGCGATGACCTCGAGGCGGTCGCCTCGCAGCCTGTATGGGACGATGTAGGGAGTGCCCGGGACGACCAGTTCCCGCGTGCCGGCGATGCGGCCAGGCCGGCCGAGGCCGGGCAGTTCAGCGAGGCGCTCGACAGCCTCCAGCAGTGTGGCGGCGATTCGATTGGCGGCCCGTGGATTCTCGCGCGCGATAAAGGCGCGAAGGTGAGTCAAGTGGTCGATGGCGCGCGGCGACCAGACGACGGTCACACGCGAGGCGCCTTCCGTTCACGCTTGCCCCCCCACGACCGCAGCCAGTTCGCGACCGCCTTGTGTGGTACACCCTGGCCGCCATCGAGCTCCTCGAGGCCAGCCTGAATCTCGTCCAATTGCCAGCTCTCGGCCTCGACGAAGGCGGCGATCGCTTCGGCAGCCAGAAACGATTTCGAGCGACGGGATCGTCTGGCGAGCGCCTCGAGGCGCTTCTTGGTGTCGACATCGATTCGGACCGAGAGGGTAGTGCTCATGTGTTCGTCCGTATGAGGATGTACACATTTTAACACATCAAAAAGCCCCGGCCGCCTCGCGGAGCCCGGTCAGACCATGAAGCGGCGTGCTCGAGCCCATTGTCATTGGCTCTCTCGTTGCGCGGTTGCAGCTGTTCCGCTCGCTGGCAGTTTCCGAGCGCTCCTCGGCGGCGTCGGGACCGATCCCTGACAGACGCTGGCTCCGTGACGCTCTTCGTCAGCGGGGCCATCATCGCCGCGCTCTGTCCCGCCCGCAGCGTTTGGCATAACGGACCGGTCGATGTTCTGCGCAGTGAAGGAGCCGGGCGCGCGCTCCTGTCTGATTTCTGGCGCCTGCCGGAACCTCACTCTGCCGGGCGACGTAGGACAGTCGACATCAAGGAGTTCGCAGTGAGCAACCTGCTGAACGACGTCCGTCACAGCTGGCGGATCTTCCGCCGCAGCCCGGCCCTGGCGCTGGTGGCCGTGGCCGCGCTGGCGATGGGCATCGGCTTCACCACCACCATGTTCGGGATCGTGCATGGGGGCACCCGCAATCTGCCGTTGCCCGATCCCGACGAGCTGGTGGTCTTCGCCGAATACGCGCCTGACACCGGTTCGCGCGACCTGCCTTCCAGCCGGACCGCCTACCAGTACTGGACGGACGCCCTGACGAGCTTCCAGGCGCTCGGCGCGTTCCAGACCGCCTCCGTCAATATCAGCCGCGACAGCGCCCAGCCGGAACGGCTCGAGGCGGCCTTCGTCACCTCCAACACCTTCACGCTGCTTCAGATTGGCGCGGCCCGCGGCCGGGTGTTCACCGCCGCGGATCTGCAGCCGGGTGCGCCCGATGTCGCTGTCATCAGCTATTCGCTCTGGCGGGGGCGCTTCGGCGGCGACGACGCCATCGTCGGACGAACGATCCGGATCGATGGCCGGCCGCGGGCGGTGGTCGGCGTCATGCCGCCGCGTTTCGGATTCCCAATCAACACGCGCGTCTGGCTGCCGCTCGATCCGAGCCCGGCCAGCAGCCCCGGTCCGGGCGACGATCTGCGTGTTTTCGGCCGGCTGCGTCAGGGCGTGTCCATCGACGCGGCGGGCCGCGAGCTGCAGGCGACGATCGGCGGCCTGGCGGCCAGCGTTCCATCGATCTCCCGCGACCGCCGGGCGCAGGTGCTTCCGTTCACGGAAATGGAGACGCCCGCCGAGATTCGACGGACCCTGGAGTTGCTGGTGGCGCTCGTCTCGCTCGTCCTGCTCGTGGCGTGCGCGAACGTCGCCAACCTCCTGCTGGCCCGTGCGGCCGCACGTTCGCGCGAGACGGCGATCCTGGTGGCGCTCGGCGCCAGCCGGGCGAGGCTTGTGAGCGAGCGACTCGTGGAGGCCGTCGTGCTCGCGGCCGTTGCCGGTGTCGCAGGCCTGCTGCTGGCGCACGCCGGCCTGAAGTTCTTCGCGGCGGCCTCGTCGGGCGTGCTCGAGGCCTTCTGGGTGGATTTCCGCGTCGATCCGACGGTCGTGGCGTTCGCCACGCTCATCGGGCTGGCGGCGGCCGTCGCCGCCGGACTAGTGCCCGCGCTTCGGGCGTCGGCTGCTGGCACCGGCGCGTTGATGAAGGACCAGTCCACGTCGATCGCGGGCCTGCGCATCGGCCGGCTCGGCCGATGGCTGGTCGTTGCCCAGCTCGCGCTCGCGTGCGGACTGCTCGGCGTGACGGCGACGTTCATCCGCGCGTCGGCGGCGCTTCGAGCGGTCGATATTCCGTTCCCGGCCAGGCAGATCCTCACCGCGCAGCTCAGCGTCAGGCAGGCCGTACTCGACAGCGTTACCGAGCGCAACACGCTCGTCCGGGGGCTTCACGAGACGCTGGCGGCGTCGCCGGATGTGACGGCATCCGCCCTCGTAAGCGTGCTGCCGGGCCGTGGCGCCGGTCACTGGACGATTGCGCTGCCGGACTCGGCGACGGCCGGCGATCGTCCTCTCGCGGGCGTCACGATGGTCACTCCCGACTTCTTCGATCTCGCCGAGGCCGGCGCCGTGCGCGGACGTCTGTTCACCTGGCAGGACGACGACCGGGCGGCTCCCGTCACGGTGGTGAATCAGAGTTTCGCTCGACGGTTCTTCGCGGACGGCGATCCGCTTGGCCGGCGCGTTCGCCTCGGTACGCGCGACCTGACGATCGTCGGGGTGGTGCGCGATCTCCTCATGCAGGACGTCGAGGATGTCGACGGCACCGGGATCTACGTTCCCCTGCTTCAGGCGCGGCCGTTTGTCGTGCGGATGATGGTCCGAACCGTCGGCGCGCCGCTCGACGGCGTCGGTGCGTTGCGGCGTGCGGTTGCCGACGTGGACCCGGATCTCCCGATTCTTGAGACGGCTACACTCTACGACGCGATTTACGCCGACAAGCGCGTGCTCGACGCGGTGGCCGTCCTGTTCCTGTGTTTCGGGCTCGGCGCGGTGTTTCTCGCCCTCATCGGCCTGTATGCCGTGCTCTCGTTCGTCGTGACCCGGCGGACGCGGGAGTTCGGCGTGCGCATGGCGCTCGGCGCGACCCGAGGCGACATCGTCCGCCTCGTGCTGTGCCGGGGGAGCGTGGAGCTGGCGTGGGGCCTGGCGATCGGCATGCTGATCGCGTTCGGCCTGTCGAAGGTGCTCGCGTCGGCGATGGAACGCCTTCCGCCTGGCGGGCCGTCCGTTTTCGTCGCGATCCTGCTCACGGTCTGCGTCGGCGCACTGCTGGCGATGTGGTGGCCCATTCGGCGGGCGGCGGGGCTGGCCCCGGCAGATGCGCTGCGGGTGGACTGACGATCACCTCGACACGCCTGGCTCGCGCCGGCCGCATGACCGTCGCTCAACGTCGTCCGGCCTGTCCACGCTGGCCGAAGCAGTAGAGCGTGCCGCGCGTCCTGACGTAGATACGACCTTCGGAAATAGCCGGCGTGGCATAGATATCGTCCTGGAGATCGTTGACGGCCACCGGTGCCAGACTTCCGTCGGTCGGGAGGACCGCGATTCGGCCTTTCTCGGAGGCGAGGAACACCTTGCCGTCGGCCGCGACCGGCGAGGCGTAGAAGCGATCGATCACGCCGGCGACTCGGCTCTGCGCGATGACCTCACCTGTGGCAGGCTTCAGCGTCGTGACGATCCCGCCGTCGTTGACCATGTAGAGCACGTCCATGTACACCAGCGGAGAGGGAAGCTGCGGGACGGATTTCTGGTACTTCCAGATGACATTGGTGTCCGGTCACGTCGCCGCGGCCTCCCAGCTTGATCGCGAGCATGCCGTTCTCCGACGCCATGGCGGCGCGGTAGTTCTCCCATTCGTCGCGGGTGACCGTCCCGTCGCTGTCGAGATCGATCCACGTCCGTCCGTGTTCCCTGGGCAGCTCGGACTGGAGCAGGCGCCCGTCTGCATTCACGTCGAACGACGCAAGGGCATCGGCGTACGGCGGAATCACCCGGTGCGCGCCGGGCTGGTTCTCGGGCGAGCCGAAGCCGTTGATGAAGAGCATGTCACCGGCGATGGCCGGCGTTGCCTTCATCTCGAACGACAACCCTCGAACCCACCAGGTCCGCTCACCGGTTGCGGCGTCGTAGGCCGACAGCAGGTACGAATCCGGGCACGACGATTTGCTTCGCGCCGCCGCGAGGCTGGTACACCACCGGTGTCGAGTGGCCACTGTGCGCTTCAGGGCGCGGGGTCTTCCAGCGCAGCGCGCCGTCGCGCGTGTCGAAGGCCGCGATGAACGAGTTCGTGCTCTGATCGCACACGACCACCACTTCGTCTTCCACGACGATCGGCGATGCGCCCATGCCGTAAATATTGTTGAACGGGCCCAGCGGCACCCGCCATCGTTCGCGGCCGTCGTGGCCGTAGGCGAGCAGGCCGAAGTCCGCGAAGAACACGTAGACACCCCTGGCGTCCACTGCGGGGCTGGGCGCAGCCGGGCCGTTGCGGGTATCGAGCGTTTCACGCCGGGTGCGAGGCGCCTCGCGTTCCCACAGGACCTTCCCCGAGCGTCGATCGAGCGAGATCGTGACGAGGCGATCGTCGTGCAAGGCTGTCACGTAGATGCGGTCAGCCGTCAGGATCGGGGAAGAGTGGCCGAACGGAAGGGGCGTCTTCCAGACGACGTTCAGCTCCGGCCCGAAATCCCGCGGCAGATTCAGGCCAGTCGAGATGCCGGATCCGTTCGGTCCGCGAAAGCGCGACCAGTCCTCGGCGGCCAGCGACGCGACCGCGCAGGCGATGGCGATCGTCGCCGCCCACGCGGTGGCCGCGGTCCTGGTCCGCGCGCCGCGTTCGCGACTGCCCACCTCAGTAGGTCCACCAGGGCGTCGTGGCCCCCTCGGGCCGCTTCCGCTGGATCAGCTGAGCCATCTCCTTGAGCCGCTCCGCCGACGTGACCGGGCCGGTCCAGCAGTGCGGCTTGTTGTCGCCGTACATGAAGAACCCTTCGTAGTGCGGATTCTCGGTCGTCTTCATCCACTGCTGCAGGTCCTTCGTCGAGTTGTTCAGGAAGTACGTATCGACGTCGCCCGTGTAGAAGTACAGCTTGTCGATCAGTTTCGGGCCGAGCGTCGGCCAGTTCTTCTCGAGGTGGAACCTGAGGTCGTAGTGGTCCTTCCAGGTACCTGCGCGACGCTGCGGTCGATCACCCCCGTCCGTTTGTCGAAGAGCGGCTTGAAGTAGCCGTCCTCTCCGATCGGACCGAACACGGCGGACCAGATGTCGAGCTGTTCACCGGATCGCCCCTTGGTGCCCTGCGCCAGCTCGAAGTGGTTGCGCTGCTCCGATGTCATCACGAGCTGGCCGTTGACGCGCCGGCTGTTCGCCGTCGGCACCTTGCGCCAGCCGTCCATCTTGTAGAACGCGTTTTCGTCCTCGTAGATGTTGATCCCCTCGACGTCGGTGAACGTCACCGAGTCGGGACAGTACGCGAAGGCTGCGCCGAAGAAGTCAGGGTGGAAGATCTGCAGCGCCGCGGCCTCCCACCCGCCGGTCGATCCGCCGGAGAGAATGCGCGCGTACGGCTCGCGAATCACCCGGAAGCGCTTTTCCACTTCCGGAATCAACTCGTTCATCACCGCGTCGCCGTACGGGCCGACGTTGACGGAATTGACGGCGTACGAATCGTCGAAGTACGGATTCGGGTGCTGGAACGTGACGGCGATCATCCGGGGAAAGTTGTCGGAGAGCCACGCCTTCGAAAAGTCGTTCTTCCCGTCGAACCCGTACGGCGCCCCGATGGAAAAGTGCCCCTGGACGTAATTGACCGGATAGGCGATCGTCTCGCGCTCGTAATCGCGCGGCAGCAGCACCACGGCGCCGAGATAGATGGGGCGTCCCCAGAATTTCGTCAGCGTGGGGCTCTGGAACTTGAATCGCTTCACGAAGGCCGTGTCGGGGGGCACCTCCACCGGCGGAACGACGTGCGCGGCGCTCAGCGCGATCGTGCCCCCCTGCTTCGGATCGATCCGGACTTTCTGGACGTCGCTGTACAGATTGCCCGGGGATCGGTTCCAGCGCTGTCCCTCCCACTGATCGTCGTGCATCCAGACGACGTGGCCATCGGCGCGCTTGAACTCGGAGTAGACGTTGACCATCGCCTGGACGAAATACTCGCCCGGCGGGATCTCGGACAGGCTCTCGAGCGGCGATCCCAGGTCGGAGGCGTCGATCGACGCAGCCGTTGCCCGGGCGCAGGCCCGTCACGTCGTGGCCGAAGAACGGCACGCCCGTGCGCCCGATCTGCAGCCGCGGCTCGCGGTCGTCGGTCCTCGAGATCATCACGAAGACGCGCCCGGTGATCGGCGTCGCGACAGCCGAGGCTGGCACCGACACGTCGAAGCGCAGCTTCGGCGCGCCGGCCCCCTGCTGCGCCGCGACCGCCGCCGAGACGGCCCCGACCATGCTCAACGCCGCCGCGACGAGTCTCCGGTTCAGTCCTGTCATGTTCGACTCCTGTGTGCAGACGCGTTCGTCAGAACACCACGCGGACGCCCACCTGTCCGACCCGCGGCTGGACGATGCTGGTCCGGACGCCGAAGTTGGCGGACCGCTCGTCGGCCGACAGGAACCCGAATGCCGCGTCCGTGTTGAACAGATTGAATACGTCGCCGCTCACTTCGATCCGTCGTCCCGTTCCGAGCGGAAACGTCTTCTGCGCCCGCAGGTTCACGAGGTGCACGTTGTCGGCTTTCAGCATGTCCACGTTGCGGCTGCCGGCCCTGGGGAACGACGGGTTGAAGAACGGATCGGCGACCGAGCGCCCGTTGCTGAGTGTAATGCGCGGAGCGGTCGCGTTCAGAGGAAAAGCGCCGGTCAGGATGTCGCTGCGCGGCCCCTGGGTGAAGCTGTAGAACCCTGAGAACATCACGCCGTACGGAAGCCGCACGAAGGACGAGATTCGGGACTGGTGGCGCGGCGACACCCAGTCGTTCGTCAGCTCGTCCTCGGTGAACCCGAGGAACTGCAGCACGTCGCGCGTCGGATTGAAGGCGCGGACGATCGACTGGTGGAACGCGTACCAGTAGTTGGCGTTCACGCCCCACCGGCGCGCGAAGTTCTTCGTGTAGAGGAACTGGACCGAGCGGAACTGCTGGAACGAGTAGTTCGGCGCGTAGGTGCGCAGCACCGCGTCGAAATCCGGGAACGGCCGTCCGAGGAACGCGCCGGTGGCCGGGTCGCGGATCACGTTCTGGTCGTCCGAGCCCTGGAAGTCCCACGTCCGCTTCAGGAGCAGGGTCACGCCAGCCGAGCTCGAGTTGGGGAGCTGCTTTTCCCAGCCTGCGCTGAATTCGTTCGTGTAGGTCTTCTTGTTCTCGAACCCGTAGTTGACACCCAGCGCGAACGCGCCAGGCAGCACCTGGTTGAGCAGCGGTGCGTTCGTGCGTGGAGAGGCGCGTGCGATGTCCGTCGTCGCGACGTAGGGCGGGTGGGACGTGCCGTCGCCGCCGCCGAGATCCAGCCACTCGTAGTACCGTCCGGCCGTGCCGCGGACCACACCCCAGTGCCCCAGGTCCCACGCGATGCCTGCATTGGGCGCGAAGGTCGTCTGGCTGAACTCCTTGTCCGCCGTGACGGTCGGGAAGCCAGCGGGCAGCGCGGCGCCGAGCACCTTCTGGCGGTCGGTTGTGTAGATCCGGTTCGAGTCGATTCGGAACCCGGCCTTGACGGAGACGTTCCGCCGCGGCTTCCAGCGGTCCTGGAAGTACCCGCCGTAGATGCTCTCGCGGGCTTCATTCCTCACTTCGGTTCCGCTGCCGTTCGTCCGGAACGTGTCCTGTTCGAAGAGGACGTCGGCGCTCCCGGTGGTGCCGGGCGGCCGATAGTAGAACTCGACCGGCGCGATGTCGCGCGTCGTCGTGTTGCGGAGGAACGGATACAGCTCCAGGCCGGCCTTGAAGTCGTGCGCTCCCCACCGGCTCACGGAAAACCCGTACGACGGATAGAGGTACAGCATCGATCGTTTCGAGCCGTCGATCACGCCGAAGCTGCCTTCCTGCGCGATCGTCGTGAGGCTGCCGGCAATGTTGTTCGCCGCGTTCGTCTGAATGACGCGCGTGGTGGCGAAGTCGGTAGACGGCTCCGAATTCTGCGGCTTGTTGACCATCCAGCTGCCGATGAACTGGAACAACTGGTTGGAGCGGACGACCCACGTGTAGTTCACGCCGAAGAGCGGACCGCCCGTGACCAGGTCGCCGAAGGCCTCGGGCGCCACGAGCTGCGGCGTCGCGCTGGACAGGCCTCCGCTCGCCGACGTGGCCCCTACCCCCGAGCTGCGGATGAGCGCGTTCTTCGCACGCGTCTTGTCGTACTGCACCGACGCCGAGAACCGGTGTGCGTCGCTGAGCTCGGCCGTCACCTTTCCATAGATCTGATTGCCGCGGCGCTCGCGGGGAACGGGCGCGTTGTTCAGGGTCTGGTCTTCGTGAACACGCCGGTAGGCGCCGAAGAACCACACTCTGTCCTGCTTGACCGGGCCGCCGAGCGTCAGGTCCGGCTGGATGTCCTTCCGCTGATTGGGCGCGAGCCCCGAGACGTTCGAGCTGTTGAACGCTTCCGGCACGACGAAGAGCGCCGCCGAGCCGTGCAGGCTGTTGCTGCCGCTCTTGGTCACGATCGTCATGAACCCGCCCGTCCGTCCGCCGTCTTCCGCTTCGGCGCCAAGCGTCTTGATCTGGATGTCCTGGATCGCGTCGTAGTTGAAGCTGACCGAAAAGACGCCGCCGCCGAACGGGTCCGTGATGTCCATGCCGTCGAGTTTCGTGCTGTTCTCCGAGGTGCCTCGCGAGTTGACGCTCGGATTGATGTCGGTCTGGTCCGGCCGCACGAACACGCCAGGGACGAGCGCCCAGATGTCCTGATAGCGCCGCTGCGTGCTCACGGGGAGCGCCGTGAGCGCCTCGTTGTTGATGTTCACCGCCAGCCCGGCGCGCTCGGGGTCCACGGTCGGCGCTTCACCCGATACCGTGACCGTCTCCGACATCGATCCGACCACCAGGGCAAAGTCGACCGTGACCGTGCTGTTGATGCGCACGGTGACGGTATGGAGCGAGGTCTGGAAACCCTGCAGTTCGGCGCGCGCCTCGTAGGTCGCCGGCGGCAGGTTGTTCACCCGGTAGACCCCCTGGACGTCGGTGACGCCGGTGTACTGCCCGAGCGCCTCGGTGCTCTTGAGCGACACGGTGACGCCGGGCAGGACCGCGCCGCTGCTGTCGGCGACGCGGCCGACGATGGAGCCCGTCCCGCTCGCCTGCGCAGCAGCGAGCGACGGCACGACGGCAAATGCGGTGCAGAGAATCAGCGCGCGGACCTTCATCGCTTCCTCCTTCGATGAACGTGCGGGTGACCCGTGAACGGTTGCGGAGAGGCGTGGAGCCTAGCACCTCCGCCGCGGACCGTCAAAGCAGGGGGGGAGTATGGCCCCGAACGCCGAGCGTCGAGCGCCGGACAGGCGTAAGATGTCACCGGGGGTGCATGTGGATCCAGTCACACTGGTCGTCGTCCCCGGTCTGCTCGGGGGCATCATCATTGCGCTCGTCATCGTCCGTTTCCAGCGACATTCGCTGAGCCGTATCGATCCCTTCGAGTCCATTTCCACCGACGTCATCAACGCCGCGCGGATCAGGGTCGCGGGGCTTGGCGGGCTCGGCCTGGTCGCCATGGCGCTGGTCGTCGCGGTAGCGGTGCCGCGCATCGGAGTGCCGCTGGCGGTCGGCCTGGTGCTCGGCGCGGGGCTGGCGGTGCTGCTGATTGCGTATCGCAACCGCACGGGCGCGATGCCGTCGAGCGGGCGCCAGCCGGGTGCGAACACGACCCTCGCGATCGATACGCCAGCGGTGGACGGCCGCCACTGACGAGTTGGGGTGCCCGCGACTGACGCGCGAGCGGAGCGAGCCCACCGACTGACCCGGCGAGCGGAGCGAGCCTACCCACATCCCCCACAGAGATCGCATGCGCGTGCCGAGCGCAGCGCGATCGCGCCGGTCGGGCAGACCTCGGCGCACCGCGCCGCGGCGGTGCGCAGCCCCTCGGAGAGCGGCTGGTCGAAGGGCACCGCGACGCTCACGTCGAAGCCGCGCCCGACGATCGACAGGCCGAGCGGCTCCCCGGCCTCGGTCGCCACCCGGACGCATGCGTCGCACATGATGCACTTGCCCGGTTCGTAGACAATCTCCGGATGGCTGAGATCCTGCTCGAAGCGGCGACGCTCCCCCGCAAACCGGTATGGATCGGCGCCGTGCCGCGCGGCCAGCGATCGGACCGTGCAGCAGTCGGCTTTCCGGCATCCGCACGACAGGCACCGCCGCGCCTCGCGCTGCGCATCGCCGTCGGAGAGACCGGTCTCCACTTCGCCGAAGCTGCCGATGCGTACCTCGCGCGGAATCTCCGGCATCCGCGCGCGTGAGGCCTTTTCGATAGCTCTGAAGATCGCCGCCCGCTCCCCGTCGTCCACGGGCCGCATCGCGATGTCCCACGTGAGCGGTTCCCCCGTGACGCACTCGCCCCGCACGTATTGATCGATCGAGACGGCAGCCATGCGGCCGGCCGCGACCGCGCGCACCGCAAGGTCCGGTCCGAGAACGGCGTCGCCGCCCGCGAACACGCCGGGCAGGTTGGTCGCCAGGGTGCGGTCATCGGCGGCGATGCCCCAGCCGGTCACCTGCAGTCCATCCTCTTCGGCGACCGTGCGCTCGACCGCCTGCCCGGTGGCCGCAATTACGGTCGAGCACTCGATCGTGAACTCCGACCCGGCGACCGGCACCGGCTGGCGCCGGCCGGAGCGGTCGGGATCGCCAAGCGTCATGCGCTGGCACGTGAGCAGGAGCCGGTGGTCGTCGAGGCGCTCGACGCCGACCGGCGCGGCGAGCAGATCGACATGGACGCCCTCGAATTCCGCGGCCTCGACCTCATCCATCAGGCACGGCATCTCGCGCCGCGTCCGGCGATAGAGGATCCTGACCGGATTCGCGCCGAGGCGGACCGCGGTCCGCGCGCAGTCCACCGCGGTGTTCCCGCCACCGACGACCACCACGGCCTGTCCGATGGACGGAGGATTGCCGGCGGCGACGAGCGCCAGCAATTCGATGCCCGACAGCGCCAGCTCGTCGCCACTGCACCGGAGCGCCTGCGCCTGCTGCGCGCCGATTGCAATGAACACGGCGTGATGATCGCGCCGCAGGTCGGCGAGCCTGAAGTCGGTGCCCCACCGCGCGTGCATCCTGAACTCGGCGCCCAGCGCGCGAATCGTTTCGATCTCCACGTCCAGCGCGTCCTTGGGCAGGCGATAGGCCGGAATCCCGTATCGCAACATCCCGCCCGGCGCCGCCGCCGCATCGAACAGCGTGCACTGGTGGCCCTTCTGCTGGAGGAACCACGCCGCGGCCAGGCCGGCCGGCCCGGCACCGACGATCGCAACCTTCGACCCGGACGAGGGCGCCCGCTGCGGAACATACGGTGCGACGCTGCCGTAGTCGGCGTCGGCGGCGTACCGATGCAGGGCGCCGATCGCGAGCCCTTCGTCGTGATCGCACCGGCGGCAGTTCTGTTCGCACAGCCTCGGACAGATGCGCCCCAACGAGCCCGGCAGGGCCAGCCGATCGGTGATGATCGACATCGCCTTCCGGCTGCCGGTGACATCCGGGCCGACGAGAACCTTCCGGCTGATCTCGAGCTTCCGGCTGATGTCGAGCTTCCGGCTGATCTCGAGCTTCCGGCTAAAGCCGGAAGCTACGGGTGTTGCGGCGGGGTCCGGCCGGATGTTGGAAAGACCCGACTCCGCGATCGCGCGTGTAAAGGCCGGAATGTCCAGCATGGCCGGACACTTCGCCGCGCACGGCGCGACGCATTCGCCCGCGTGGTCGGAGAGAAGCAGTTCGAGCGCCATCCGCCGCGCCGTCCGCACGTCCGCAGTGTCGGTCCGGACCACCATCCCGTCCGCGACCGGCAGCGCGCAGGAGGGGGACAGCGTCCGGCGTCCCTCGATCTGGACGGCACATACGAAGCAGGAGGCCACCGGCTCGAATCCGACGACATGACAGAGGGTGGGAACCTCGATCCCACACTGCCGCGCGGCGGCGAGCACCGTGGTGCCCGCCTCAACCTCCACCCGCCGCCCGTCAATCGTCAGCGCAACCATGGCCCGTTCTCCGCTCACCCGTGAAATCCGTGTACTCCGTGGTCGCCCGTCCCGTGCGTGATCCGTGTAATCCGTGTGATCCGTGGTCGCCCGTCCCGTGCGTGATCCGTGTAATCCGTGTGATCCGTGGTCGTCCGTTCCGTGCGTGATCCGTGTGATCCGTGTGATCCGTGGTCGTCCGTCCCGTGCGTGATCCGTGTAATCCGTGTGATCCGTGGTCGCCCGTCCCGTGCGTGATCCGTGTGATCCGTGTGATCCGTGGTCGTCCGTCCCGTGCGTGATCCGTGTAATCCGTGTGATCCGTGGTCGTCCGTCCCGTGCGTGTTCTGTGTGATCCGTGTGATCCGTGGTCGTCCGTCCCGTGCGTGTTCTGTGTGATCCGTGTGATCCGTGGTCGTCCGTCCCGTGCGTGATCCGTGTGATCCGTGTGATCCGTGGTCGTCCGTCCCGTGCGTGATCCGTGTAATCCGTGTGATCCGTGGTCGTCCGCCCCGTGCGTGATCCGGTAATCCGTGTCCTCCGTGGTCAGCTCCGCGGTCCGATCTCGATCGCGCCGTCCTTGCACGCCTGGTAGCACATGTCGCACCGCGTGCATGTCCCGCGGTCGATCTCGTGCCGTTCGTACGGTCGGTAGGCGATCGCATCGACGGGGCAGGCCTGCGCGCAGAGCGTGCAGCCGATGCACGTGTCGGTGATGCGGTACTCGATCAGCGACGGGCAGCGCCCGCCGGGCAGCGCCCCTGGATGTGCGCTTCGTACTCGTCGCGAAAATACCGGAGCGTCGTCGAGACCGGATTGGGAGCGGTCTGGCCCAGGCCGCACAGGCTGCCTCGGCTGACGTAGTCGGCGAGCGTTTCGAGCGTCGCGATGTCGCCCGGACGGCCGAGCCCCTCGCACAACCGGTCGAGGATCTCGAGCATGCGCTTGGTCCCGATCCGGCAGAAGGTGCACTTGCCGCACGACTCGGCCTGCGTGAACCGCAGGAAGAACCGGGCCATGTCCACCATGCAGTCGCGCTCGTCCAGCACGACCAGCCCGCCCGAGCCCATGATCGCGCCGGTCCGCGCGAGCGCGTCGTAGTCGATCGGCGTGTCGGCAAGGCGCTCCGGGAGGCAGCCGCCCGAGGGGCCGCCGATCTGGACCGCCTTGAAGCGTCGTCCGTCCTTGATGCCGCCGCCGATGTCCTCGACGATTTCCCGAATCGTGATGCCCATCGGCACTTCGATGAGGCCGCCGCGTTCGACTTTTGCCCGCGAGCGCGAACACCTTGGTGCCCGAACTGGTCTTCGTGCCGAGTGCGGCGAACGCCTCGGCGCCGTGCCGCACGATCCACGGGACGGCCGCGAGCGTCTCCACGTTGTTGATCAGGGTCGGCTGTCCACGGAACCCCCGCTCCGCCGGGTACGGCGGGCGGAGCCGCGGCATGCCGCGTTGGCCCTCGAGCGACAGAATCAGCGCGGTTTCCTCGCCGCAGACGAAGGCGCCGGCGCCTTCCCGCACCTCGAGATGGAGCGAATGCGCGGAGCCGCAGACGCTCGCCCCGAGGAAGCCGCGGGCCTCGGCGTCGCGAATGGCCGCCCGGATGCGGCGGACCGCAAGCGGATACTCCGCGCGAATGTAGAAGATGCCTTCTGCGGCGCCGATCGCATACGCCGCGATTGCGAGCCCTTCGACGACCCGGTGCGGGATCGCTTTCGAGGACGAGCCGGTCCATGAACGCGCCCGGATCGCCCTCGTCGCCATTGCAGATGACGTAGCGGGCGGAGGCGGCCTGGCTCGCCGAAGCCTGGGCGGAGGCGGCCCGTCGCGCGATCGACCACTTCGTCCCCGTCGGGAATCCCGCGCCGCCGCGGCCGCGCAGCCCGGATCGCGTGACGGTGGCGATGACCTCATCCGGATCCACCGCCGCCACGCAGCGCTCGAGGGCCCGGTAGCCATCCCGTGCGATGTACTCGTCGATGTCGAGCGGATCGATATCGCCGCAGTTCTCGAGGACGATGCGGTGCTGCTTGGAGAGATAGGCGGCGGCAGCTCCGGTGCGGCGATCGACGGGATGATTCCCGGCCGCGGGAGCCTCGCCGCGGAGGCGCGCCGGCGTGCCGATGGAGCCACGCCGCGGCCGTCCTCGGCCGGACGTGGCGCCGGGCAATCGCTCGCGCCACCTCGGGCGTGACGTTGGCATACAGCATCGCGCCGCGGCCGGGATCGACGACTTCGACCATCGGCTCCAGGTGACACATGCCGTTGCAGCCGACGCGCTTCACGACGTCGCCGGCCGCCGCTCGGCGGACTTCGTCCACCACCGCCGCGTACACGGGCTCGCCGCCGCTCGCGATGCCGCACGAGCCGAGGCCGACCCGAATCTCGAGCGCGCCCTTCACGCCGTCTCCGTCTCGCGTGCGAGATCGAGGGAGGCGACGGCCGTTGCCGGCGTGAGCCGCCCGGCCGTCTGATCGTCCACCATCAGGACCGGGGCCAGGCTGCAGCAGCCGAGGCAGGCCACCTCGTCCAGCGTGAACCGTCGCGACGGATCGGTGTCGGCCCCCTCGGGGATGTGCAGGTGCCGCCGCAGTTCCTCGGTGATCTGCCGCGCGCCCGACACGTGGCAGGCGGTCCCGTGGCAGACCCGGATGATGTGATCGCCGACCGGAGAGCGGCGGAAGCGCGAGTAGAAGCTCGACGTGCCGGCGAGCTGGGCGGGCGTGACGCGTGTCAGCTCGCACACCCGCCGCAGCGCCTCGTCCGGCAGGTACCGATAGTGCGCCTGGATCGCCTGGAGGATGGGAATGGCCGCCTCCGGGCTGTCGCCTTCGGCGGCGACCACGCGATCGACGAACGACAGATCGATGGCGGTCACGGCCTCGACGGCGACCGCGACGGCCGCGGCCTTCGGCACGGCCGCGGCGAGTTCGATCCGGATCGCGCCGAGCGGCAGCGACTGCGGACGCCGCCGGTCCGCCGCGGTGCGCCATTTCTCGCTTCCGACGAAGAGCGCCGCCGCCGCGATCGCGAGAATGGCCACGGCGTCGTCGCGCCGCTTCCTGCCTTCGCGCGTGCGCGTGACGCGGGCCTGTTCGGCGGCGAGCATCGCGGCCACGGCCCGGTCGGACTGCGCGTCTTCCTGGAGCCGCGCGATCGCTGCGGCATCGGCTGGCGCCTGTGCGCGGGCGCGCAGGTAGTCCGCGACCAGGAGCCCGACCAGCAGGACGAGCAGGCCGGCGGCCCCGCGGCGCACCGCACGCGCGAGGGAGGAGCCCTGGCGGGCCACCCTCATACCGACACCCCCACCTTCGTCTCGCACGGGCACGCCGCATAGCAGCGGCCGCAGTAGAGGCAGTCCTTCCGCACGGCGCGCATGTTCTCGATCGCCCCGTACGGGCAGGCCGTCGCGCAGAGCCCGCAGTCCAGTTCCCGGTCCGGCGTAATCGTGACGCCGCGCCGCGACAGCCGCGTGGACCACGACAGCAGGACGCTGTACGGGCAGAGGTAGCGGCAGTAGGGCCTCCCGACGAACATCCCGAGGGCCAGGAAGCCGCCGCCGATCGCCATCATGTGCGCGAAGCCGTCCCGGCGGAAGAAGCCGATGAACGGATCGAACCGGCAGATGACGAAGTCGCGCGCGATCTCCGGGCGGATCGCAAGTGCGATGGCCAGCAGCAGGTAGACGTACCGAAGCCACCCCAGCGCGCGGTCCAGCTTTCGCGGCACCTGCACCGGCTTGAGGAGCACGACCTCCTGGATGGCTCCCAGCGGGCACACACCGCCGCAGAACGCCCGCCCGACGAACATCGCGATCACCAGCGGCAGGAAGAAGACCAGCGTGACGACCATCGGGATCGAGTACGCCGGATCCGTCAGCGCGACCGAGACGTTCTGGATGGATCCGATCGGGCAGATGCAGCCCTGGCGGTAGAAGCCGAAGTAGGCCAGCGACGCGACCGTCAGCGCGAACGCCCACGCGCGCCTGCGCAGCGAGACCACGAACCAGGTGGACAGCCCCATCGCCGCCGCGAGCAGCACGACGTCGAGAATCTGGAGCCAGTAGTCGCGCGGACGCGGGCGCTGGACGTCAGGCGTGACGTAGCCGCCGCCGATCGTCTCCTGCTGCGGCGCCACCTGGACGGGGCGCTCGTACTGCACCGACTGTGCGGCAGCGCGCCCGGTAGCGAGCAACACGACCAGCGCCATCCCGAACGCGATCAGCGTCCGCCGGGCCGCGCCGCTCATCGCTCCGCATGCCTGGCGAGCGTGGGCTCCAGCGCGTCGGGCACGCGCTGCAGCACGAGCGCGTCCTTCGGGCAGGCCGTCGAGATCGCGCAGCGGTTGCAGTCCACGCAGATGTCGTGGCGCACCTTCAGGACGATGGACCCGAGGCCGAGCGGCTCGCGGCAGCCCTTGACGCAGAGACCGCAGCCGTCGCACTTGTCCTCTTCGATGACGTAGTCGTAGAAGTTGTTGGCGGGATCCTCGGGATCGACCAGGCCGATCGCGGTGCGCCGGATGGCGTCGCGCGGGCAGAGCTTCTCGCTCGGCAGCCCGCGCTCGTCCACCGCGCTCTTGATGTTGAAGTAGGCCGGGCAGATGTAGCAGCGCCCGCACTCCTTGAAGTTGTTCACGGCGCGGACCGCCGACTGCGACACGACGCACGTCGTGGTGCACAGGCTGCAGACCTCGGCGCCCGCCTCGCCGAGCCGGCTGTTGACGCACCGCGACGCGTCGACCTGCCAGACGATCTGGCCGTCCGCCTTGTTGATCAGGAACCCAGCGGTGCTGCCGAGCCCGATGAGGACCGTGCCGCGGACGACCTTCTGGATCGCATCGCGCCTGGTGATGCCGTCGCTCATCGGCGGGCCTCCTCGTGCGGATCGAACGCGAGCACGTGCAGCCGCGTGGTATCGGCGACGTACACGCGGCCCGCGCCGTCCACGGCGATGTCCATGTTCTTGCAATTCAGATCGAACGCATCGTCGGCGATCACCGCCTCGAGGCGTCCGTCCATGTCGTAGACCTTCGCTCGCGGGCCGGCCTTCTCGGTCACGAACACGCGGCCGTGAGCTACCGCGACGTTCGTCGGATTGCAGCAGCCGCTGAAGCCTGCCGGATCGACCCCGTCGAACCGGCCGATGTGTCCCTGCAGCCGTCCCTCCGGCGTGTACCGTTCGATGCGGTGCTTGCCGGGATTGGTCGCGTGCACGACGCCCGACTCGTCGACGCCGAATTCGACGACCCCGTTCGGGATCAGGAACCCCTGCATCCGGTTGTCGGCGCCGATGTCGTTGAGAAAGGCGCCGTCGCGATCGAGGTGTCGGATCGCCCGTCCCGCGGCATCGCCCGCCAGGACGTCGCCGTTCACGAAGCCGATGGAGGTCACCCGGCCGAGGCGCTTCGCGTGCCGCCACGTCGTCGCGAGCCGGCCGTTGGCGTCGAAGATCTCGATCTGTCCCTCCTGGCCGACGAAGACGCGGCCGTCGGGATCCACCGCGACCGACCACCCCGGAGCCGACGTGCGCCACCCGCGCAGCAGGCGCCCCTCGCGGTCGAAGACCTTGACAACGGCGTCGCCGGCGACATACAGGCGATCGGACGGATCGACGGCCAGTCCACGAAGGGTGCCCGTGAACTCGTTGCGTGCCACGACGGCCGATTGTGTGTAGAGCATGGTCGTCATTGCGTCTCCGACTTCCGGCTGAAGCCGGAAGCTACGGTCGTCATCGTCCGGCTGAAGCCGGAAGCTACGGTCGTCGTCGTCCGGCTGAAGCCGGAAGCTACGGTCATCGACTCGTAGCTTCCGGCTTCAGCCGGAAGATCAGCCGCCCGTCAGCGTCCCCGGACGTCGAGACAGATCATCTTCGTCAGATCGCGCAGCACGAGCTTGCCGTCGGACAGCGCCATCGGTCCCCAGACGTCCGGCCCGGTGAGCACCTGCGCACTGGCCAGTTCCTTGTAGCTCGGGGCATTCGCGTCGATCAGGCGCAGCATCCCCGTCCGTCCTTCGAGCACGAAGAACATGCCGTCGGCGAGCAGGTAGCTCCCCAGCTCGAACGCGGCCTTGCCGTCGCTCGTCCAGATCTCCTTGCCGTCGAAGTCCAGGCACGTGAAAAGGCCGCGCTTCTTCTTGCCGACCGCGAACATCCGCCCCTTGTAGACGATCGGCGTATGGACCTCGGAGTTCCACTCGTTCAGCTTCATGTCGAAGACCGGCGTCACCTTGAAGCCGGCGCCCTCGCGCACGACCCGGAGCATCACGCTGCCGGCGTCGTAGCTGGCCGTCATGAAGACCCGCTCGGCGTTGACGGCCGTCACCGACGGGGCGACGGCCACGTTGAACTTGCGCGGGTATTCCCAGAGCAGCTTCCCGTCGGCGGCGGCGACGCCGAGCGGGCCGTTCAGCGTGCCGTAGAGGTACTGCTTCACGCCGCCGAGCGTGGCAGGCATGACCGACGCGTGCGAGAGCACGAGCCCTCCGGGATTCGCCGTGCGCCAGATTTCCCTGCCGGTCGCCTTGTCGAGCGCCACCATGATCGCCGCGCCGCCGGTCGCGACGATGATCCGGTCGGCTTCCATGAGCGGATTCTGGCCGTTGTACCAGGGGGGAATCGTCGTCTTGTACTCGGCCACCAGGTTCTTCAACCACACCTGCTTGCCGGTTTTCGCGTCGAGGCAGTGGAGGACGAGCTTCGGATCGAGCGAGAACACGTAGGTACCGTCAACGGCCGGGACGGTCCGGGTGATCGCGTGGTTCGGGCGGATGACGCGCGCCTCGCGGAAGCGCCAGAGTTCCTTGCCGTCAGCCAGCGAACGCGCGTAGACGCCCCACTCGTTCTTCTGCTCGTCGTAGTCGTTGTGATAGAGACGCCCGCCGACAATCGCGGCGCCGGCGTAGCCCTGGCCGAGCGGCACGGTCCAGAGGACCTTCGGGCCGCCGGCCGGCCACTGGCGCAGCAGGCCCACTTCCTTCGAGGTCGCATCGCGCGCGGGCCCGCGGAACTGCGGCCAGTCCTCGGCGCGCCCCGTCGCGGCGAGCGCCACGACCAGCGCGACGAGGACGGCGAACGTCCGTCCGCCTTCCGTCTGGTGCGTGCCCCAGACGGCCTTCCAGGAGCCGATTGTCTGTCGGATGTTCATGTCGAGGTCCAGTGCCGAACACCCGACGCAAGCAGGGTGCCTCGGCAGGGACCTCCGGCGATCACGCGTAACCTGCTGATTTCAGGTGGCCAACGCCGACTATTCGGCGCCAGGGACGCACGCGGGCCCCCGAGGTGCCGGGTTTTCGGCAGGTCGGAACGAGCGGAGAACGTGACTGAGCCGCCGCGGCAGAACCGAGCCCAGAACGCCGAGCGCCGAACGCCGAACGTCGAGCCCCGAGCGCATCAGGGCATCGTCATGAGGATGTCCGCCGGCTTGGTGTTCACGTTCGAGGTGATGCCGCCGTCAATCAGGATGCCGACGTAGCGGGCGTCCGCCGCCGTCGAGATGTGGACCGAGACCTGGTGCAGTTCCCCGTCTTCGCTCCAGCGGCCGAAGCCTCCGAATGTCAGGGCGTCAGGACTTCCGGCTCTCGACCCGCGCGCGAACGTGGGGCTGAACCAGGCCAGCGACGTCAGCGTGAATGTGCCGCCGTCCGTGTGGTTGGTGTACTCGAACCGCGCGCCGGGCTGCGTCGGGTCGAGCGGCAGGAAGTAGTGGTAGGAGAACTCCTTTCCGATCGACGACTGCACCTGTTCCTCGCCGCCGGAGACCACCCCCTCGGCCCGAATCGGGTCCGTGCATCGCGCGCACGCGCACGAACGGGTCGAGGCGCGATTCGCGCACGACCACGAACGCCGGCTGGCCGTCCGGCGTCGGCGCCGGGAACCGGAAGCCCCGCGGGTACGGCAGGAACACCTCGCCGTTGAAGCGGAACGTGATCTGCCCGTTGACGTCCGCCTCGAAGACGGCAGGCCCCTGGTAGTTGAACGTGTCGGCCGGTGTGCACGGCTCGACCGCCATCAGGTTGACGAAGAGCTGCTGCACGACGAAACCCGGATGCAGGAGCTCGCCAATCACCTCTCCGGTCCGCAGGTCGATCGCGCCCACCGACATGCGGAACGGGTCCGAGGCCGACGAGAGCTTCGACTGGTGGTACGTCACCCCGCTCGGGAAGCGCATCTGCTCGTTGAAACTGATCATGCCGCGCGACACGCCGGGCGGCAGGTACGGCAGCGGCTCCGGATACGCCGCGCACAGCCCGCCGGGCGGCAGGAACTGGAGCGCGAAGCTCACGGCGTTGCCGAATCGCGGCCCGAACTGGATCTTGACCCGCCCCATCAGGTGCGCCCGCCCGGTGGCCTCGCCGCCCAGCTCGTCGACGTGCAGGGCGAAGACGTCGCCGAAGCTCGAGTTGTAGCCGAAGACCGTGAACTCCTCGACGGTGTTGACCGGAATCTCCGGGACGCGCGCCGGCGTCGCCACCGACGACGAGGGCCTCGTGCTGATGTGGATGTGCGGGTGCAGCGAGAGGCACCGCGTGGCGATGCTCGCACACTGGAGATCGGGCGTGCTGAACGGCAGCGGGAACCGGATCATCTCGCCGCCGAAGGTGATGCCGAGCGGCAGGAACATGTTCGCGGCGCACGTGAAGTCGAGCCGGCCATCCTCGCGCTGCTCGAAGCGCGCCCAGGTCGATCCGGCGTTGGGAGGGCCCGGAAAGACCATCGGCCCCTTCGGCAGGGTCGGATTGACGCCGAAGAGCGTGAGGATCGCCGTGTTCATGAAGGACACGCGGTAGTGGAAGTTCGTCACCACGCCGGTGTCGAGATTCAGCTCGCCGGACGAGACGAGTCCCGGCACGTCCTGAATCGTGTTGAGCTGCGACGGCAGTTTGAAGAACAGCGGCGCCGCCAGCACACCGTCGTCACCGATCAGCCCGCCTGGGTGGTAGACCTCGAAGCGCGTGACGTTGCGCACATCGGGCTCCGAGAACTTGATGTGCAGCTCGCCCTCGAGGTGGCTGTCGGTCATCGCCAGGCCGCCGAACAGCGTGTTCCCCGACGCGCCGAACGACGGAAACGCGGGGAGGAACGGCGGATCGTCCGGCGCATCGACGACACGCAGGGCGTCGCCGAAGTAGCTCCACTCCTTGTTCAGCGGCAGCGTCTGCTCGAGTCCCTCGGGCAGTTGCAGCGGCCTGGCCAGCTTCGGCTGCGACATGCCGCCGGCCGGAATGCCCTTCGCCGGCTCGCAGCACGTCTTGGCTCCCTTCGGATCGAGTTCGGGATAGATCGTCTGGATCGGGAACAGGTTGAACTTCGTCGGATCGAACGGCGGAAAGACATTGATGAGCGACGGGTCGGGCGGCGGCAGTCGCGGGATCTCGGCGCGCGTGCGCGGGGCGAGGAAGGCGTCGGTCGAGGGTGTTCCCGCCGACAGCCTCGCCAGCGCATTGCCGTCGCCAGCCAGCACCCCGGCCACATCCACCGGGTCCGCCACCGTCCCGACCTCGCTGTTGAGGAACGCGATGAGGTCGTTGGCAATCAGGGCGTGGCCGGTCCGCCCCGGGTACACGCCGTTCAGCAGGTAGAACCCGTCGAGGAACCGGTTCGTGAATCGCCGGCCGCCGAGCCTCACGCCGTCGCGCGCCACCCGGTGGAGGAAGGCGCCGAGATGGTACACGCGAGCCGCATGGGCCGCCGCCACGCGCCGGACGGTCTCGTTCATGCGCGCCGCCGCGCGCGAGATGTCCGCGGCGATCCGTCCGCTGAGCACGCCTCCGTCCTCTATCGTGCCCGTGATCTGGCGCGCCGTGAGCTGGAACCCGATGTCCATCAGTCCCGGTGCGGTCACCAGGTCGTCGTCGCGCAGGCTGAACTGCCTCTTGAGGAACGCCGGCTCCGTGCGAAGGATCGCCGCCGCGGTGGCGAGCGTCGAGAAGTAGGCGGTGTCGATCGGATCCGGGATGGTCGCGACGACGAGAATCGCGCCGGTCGCCGCGAGCGTGCCGATGACGTGCTCGTAGTCGGCGTCGAATGTGTGGAGATCCATCCGCTCGCCGGAATGCAGGCACCCTTTCACGCACACTTCGAGCAGTTCGTGGTACCCGAGTTCCACGAGCGCCAGGTGTGGCTCCCTCGCGACGACGGCTTCGAGCTGCGTCGGGAGGAGGCCGTCCGCCTCCGTCAGACCCGGCAGGCCGAGGATGAAGTTGACCAGCGTCTGCTTGGCGTCGCGCCGATGGACCAGCGGAGCCCGTGGCCGGAGCGTGCGCGCGTCGCGGGCCGTGAATCCCGGGACGGCGAAGTTGTTGAGCGGCCGTTCGTCGCCGGGAAAGTCCTTCCGCACGCACGTCTGCAGCAGGTCGGGGACAATCGCCGGCAGCTGGCGGTCGTTGGCGTTCCCGAGGCCGGGAGCCTCGAAGACGGGCTGCTGGCACGCCAGGCCGAGCTGCCGCGCCACCTGCGCCGGAAAGCTCCAGGGCTGAATGTCTTCGCTCAGGCTGAAATGACCGACCCCGGCGGCCAGTCCTTCGCCCAGGACGACGAACGTGCTCGAGGTCCCCGTCAGATCGGTCATGAAAAGAACTCCCCGTCCCGCTCGAAACAGAAAACCGGGATGGTAACACGTATACTCTGTCAACCATGGACCTGAAACGAGAAGGGCGCCAGCTGGCGCTGGCGCTGGTGAACGTGGACGACATCGTGCTGGCCCGCGAGCTGTCGGGCAGCGGGAGCAGCCTCTTCTCGTTTGCGGGGCGGTCGCTCGTCGGAACGGCCGTCATGGGCGCGGGCATGGCCACGCGCGCGGCGATGCTGAGCGCGCAGGTCGCGACGAAGTCCGCGCTCGCGGTGGCGGGCCTCGCCAAGGGGCGCATTCCGGGCGGCGACGTCGCCGAACAGATGGTGTACGAGCTGGATCAGACCCTGTCGCGGAGCGGCGAGGCGGCGTCCGCCGTAGCCTCGCGGGGCGTCGCCATCGGCAGGTCGGACAGCCGTCCGCCCGCGGAGCCGATCTTCGGCGAGGCCTGGCTCGGCAAGCGGCTGAAGCCGGGCTCGACACCGGGGTCCGTGCTCGTCGATTCGGCCCTCGACCTGGCGCGGCTCGCCGCGCTGCCGCTGACCGTGGGAACCGCCACCGTGGCGCAGGCGTTGGGATCGGCCGCCGGCCAGCAGGTGATGCGCTCGTTCTGGCAGACCGTCTCGTCAGTCGCCGATACGGCGTCTGGCCGGCGGGCGGACGGCGGGACGAGGACCGAACGCACGGAGCGGAGCGCCATGCTCCTGATGGTGGGGATGACGCCGTTCATGACGGCGGCGCAGGACATCGTGGACTTCGGCGAAGCCCTGGCGCGAGTGTCGGCGGGGGACGGCAACATGCTCCGGTCGGTGCTGGCGACGGCCGTCGAGCGGATTGAGACGTCGTCGCCTCGCGCGGACGCGTCGCGGCACACGCCGTCGCGCCTGTTCGCCGCGCTCGACGAGCCTGCCAGCGGCTCCTCGCGCGCCGCCGCCATCGGCCGGGCCATCGTCGAAGATCGCGGTGCGCTGTCGCGGCTGGCCGTCGCCTACACCTCCCTCGTCGCCGGCCTCGTCACCTCGTCCATGCAGTCGGCCACCACTGCCGTGCGCGGCGTCGGCGCGGTCGAAACCTGGGTACGCGCGGACGAGGCGAGCCGCGCGGCAGGCGGGACCGGCACGCCCGAACACTGTCCGCCGGCCGTCACCGAGCTCGAGACGCTCGTCGCGTCGTTCTATGCGGCGGATCCGGACGGCCGCCGGCGCGGGTTCTTCGTGCCGGGCACGATCGAACTGGCGCTCGATACGGTCTACGGCTACTCGCAGCGCGCGCTCGGCCGGGAGCCGGCGCTCGCGCGGATGGAGCGCCTGTTCGGCGCCGGCGTTCGCCGCCGGCTCGCCGACGACTGCTCCCTCCGGCCGGAGATCCTCGACGCGGGCGCGGATCGCGACCGGCGGCTGGCGGCGGTCGTCGCGCAGGTCCGGCGCGAGGGATCCGCGCGACTGCGCGAGGCGCGCGACCACGCCGCCGGGCGGCTCGCGTCGCTCGCGGCATTCTCGCCCGACCGCATGGTCGAACGGCTGGGACCCCAGCGCGTGAACGAACGCATCGCGATCCTGCGGCGTTTCGTCGGCATGGCCGATACCGCCAACGGGCTCGATCCGCGAACCGACGAGGAGCGTCGCCGGCAGCGCGTGCTGGACAAGTTTCAGCAGTGGATGGGCGCCCCGTCCGGGGAGCCGGAGGCGCGGCTGCCGGCCTAGCCTGGAGAGCCGGCCGTCCTCGCAGATCGAGGCCATGGCGCCGGCGCCACGCATCGGTGCTGGTCCCCGTTCCCGGTGCGTTCGTCACGATTCCGGCGCGTCCCATGACGCCGTGCGCCCGCCGGTCCCCGGACGCGCTATGCTCCGGCGGGATGGGTATCGTCTGAGACGGCTCCTGCTGCCGATCCTGTTTGCGTTCGCGGCTGCCGCCCGCGCGCAGCCGGTGGATCCGCACTTCAAGCTCGAACAGCTCGCCGACGGCGTGTACGCCGCCGTCCGCACCGACCCGCCTGGCTGGGGGGCGAACGCCAACAACCTCTTCGTCATCGACGCCGATGGCGTGGTCGTCGTGGACACCAACTTCGGGCCGTCGTCCACGAAGGACGTGCTGAAGGCCTTGCGCACGCTGACGGACAAGCCGGTGCGATTCGTCATCAACACGCACTGGCACGACGACCACGTGCTCGGCAACCAGGTCTACCGCGACGCGTTTCCGGGCGTGCAGTTCATCGCGCATGCGGCCACGCGCGAGTACCTGCCGGGCAAGGGGCTGGAGGCGCGCAGGCAGATGATGGCCGGCGCGCCGGCGTTTGCGAACGATCTGCGCGGGTTTCTCAAAAGCGGGAAGAGCCCGGCCGGAGGCGATCTCACCCCGGAGGAGCGCGCGGCCTTCGAGAGCGACGTGGCGATGATCAATCGATACGCGGCCGACATGCCGTCGTTCGATATCGTGCTGCCGACGATCACCGTCGAGGATCGGCTGACGCTGTACCGGGGAAGCCGCGCCGTGGTCATCGAGTCGGTGGGCGCCGGCCACACCGCCGGCGACCTGGTCGTCTACCTCCCGGGCGACGGCATCCTCGCCACGGGCGACCTCGTCGTCGCGCCCATTCCCCTCGTCGGTGGCGATCAGTCGCACATCGCGAGCTGGATCGGCGCGCTCGACAGGATTTCCGCGATGCACGCGGCGACAATCCTGCCGGGCCACGGCCCGATCATGCACGACGACGCGTACGTGCGGCAGATGGCCGGCGCGTTCCGGGCGATCAAGGCGTATGTGGACGCGGCCGTCGGCCGCGGAGACACGCTCGAGCAGATTCAGAAGGGCATCCAGATGGACGACTGGCGCCAGACGTTCGCCGGCGATTCGACGCTCCGGCGCGTGATTTTCCGGAACTACCTGGTCGGACCGGCCGTCATTGCGGCATACCGCGAGGCGACCACGAAACAGTAGGGCGGCCCTTCAGGGCCGCCATCAGAAAGCGCAAGGATTACACCCGATGAACAGCCGCCGATACGCCCTCCCCGCACTCCTCGCCGCGGTTCTCTGGCTGGCCCCCGCGCTGGTCGCCCAGACCGGGACCCCGGCACAGCCGCCCGTCACGAAGAAAGTGCCGCACGAAACGAAGATCCACGGCCTGACGCTGAAAGACGACTACTTCTGGCTGCGCGAGAAATCCAACCCGGAGGTCATCACGCACCTGGAAGCCGAGAACGCCTACACCGACGCCATGATGGCGCCGACGAAGGACCTCCAGGACGCGCTGTACACGGAGATGCTCGGCCGCATCAAGCAGACCGACCTGAGCGTGCCGTACCGCCTCGGCGACTACTGGTACTACTCGCGCACGGAAGAAGGGAAGCAGTATCCCTACCAGTGCCGGCGCAAGGGGAGCATGCAGGGCGACGAGGAGGTTCTCCTCGACCTGAACAAGCTCGCGGAGGGGCACTCGTTTCTCGGGCTCGGCGGCTATTCGGTGAGCGACGACGGGCACCTGCTGGCGTATTCGACGGACACGACCGGCTATCGCCAGTACACGCTGCACGTGAAGGACCTGCGCACCGGCGAAACACTGCCCGAGGCCATCGAGCGCGCCGGCTCGATCGTCTGGGCGAACGACAACCGGACGATTTTCTACACGACGGAAGACGCCGTGTCGAAGCGGAGCGACAAGTTCTGGCGCCACGTCCTGGGGTCCGGCACGAGCGACCTGATCTACGAGGAGAAGGACGAGCTGTTCGACGTCGGCGCGGGGCGGTCGCTCGACAGGAAGATGATCTTCCTGGCGTCGTATGCGAAGACGTCGCGCGAGTACCGCTACCTGCCGGCCGACACGCCGACCGGCACGCTCACGGTAGTCCTGCCGCGCGTGCCGGGCCACGAGTACAACGTCGATCACTACAACGGCGAGTTCTACATCACGACCAACAAGCAGGCGAAGAACTTCCGCGTCGTCACCGCGCCGATTGCCGACCCGTCGGAGAAGAACTGGAAGCCGTTCATCGCGCACAAGCCCGGGCTCAAGATCGAGGGGATTTCGTTCTTCGCGAACCACGCCGTCGTCTCGGAGCGCGAGGGGGGGCTGACGTATCTTCGCGTCATCGACATGAAGACGAAGCAGTCGCACCGGATCCAGGCGGCCGAGCCGGACTACGTGATGTTCCTGTCGAACAATCCCGAGTTCAACACGACGACGATCCGGTACGGCTACCAGTCGATGGTCACGCCGTCGTCCGTCTACGAGTACGACCTGAACACGCACGAGCGCACCCTCCTCAAGCAGCAGGAGGTGCTGGGCGGCTACGATCCGAAGAACTACGAGGCGAAGCGGATCTGGGCGGTCGCGCGCGACGGCGTGAAGGTGCCGGTGTCGGTCGTGCACAAGAAGGGGGTCGCCCTCGACGGCAAGGCGCCAATGCTGCTCTACGCGTACGGCTCGTACGGCATCTCCATGGCGCCGACCTTCTCGTCCACCCGCCTGAGCCTGCTCGACCGCGGCGTCATCTACGCGCTCGCGTACATCCGGGGCGGCGGCGAGCTCGGCGAGGAATGGCGCGAGGCCGGGCGCATGAACCAGAAGATGAACACGTTCAACGACTTCATCGACTGTGCCGACTACCTGATCAGGAACAGTACACGTCGAAGGATCGGCTCGTCATCGAGGGCGGCAGCGCCGGCGGTTTGCTCATGGGCGCCGTCGTCAACATGCGGCCGGACCTCTTCAAGGCGGTCGTCGCGGAAGTGCCGTTCGTCGATGTGATGAACACGATGCTGGACGCCTCGCTGCCGCTCACGACGAGCGAGTGGATCGAGTGGGGGAACCCGAACAAGCGCGAGGAGTTCTCCTACATTAGATCAGAGTACTCCCCCTACGACAACGTCAAGCCGCAGGCGTACCCGAACATGCTCGTCAAGGTGTCGCTGAACGACAGCCAGGTCCCGTACTGGGAAGGGGCGAAGTTCGCCGCGAAGATCCGTGCGATGAAGACCGACAAGAACCCGTTGCTGGTGAAGGTCAACATGGGCGCGGGACACGGCGGCTCCTCGGGCCGGTACGACGCGCTGCGCGAGACGGCGTTCACCTACGCGTACATGCTGTGGCAGATGGGCCTGGCGGACGGGACGGGTTCGTAGAGCAGGCGGGCGGCAGCCACGGGGAATGACCACGGATTACACGGAGTACACGGATCCGGATCCTCTCGGATTTGGCGCAGAGACTGCGGCGGTTGCGCCGCGCGGAACGCGCGGCGGCAACGACAGAACGATCCGGGATCGCAAGCGCCACCCGCTCAAATGGCGCTTGCGATCCCGGATCGTCCTGTCGTTGCCGGCACCCGCCTTCGGCGGGCGCCGCAACCGCCTCCGGATCCGTGTAATCCGTGTGATCCGTGGTCGTTTCTGACGTCGACGGCCGCCGATGCTGCCGGAACGATGTCGCTGCGCCGATCGCCAATCCGCGGTCGGGTTACAATGAGTCATGGACTCGTTCCTGACGTTCGCAATCTTTCTGGTGGTCTGGTTCGCCCTCCAGGTACTGGGTGCTGCCCAAGGCAGGCGTGCCCACGTGAGCGGTCCCTCAGCCGCGCCGGTCGGCGCAGCCTGACGCACCGGAGTCGCCCGACTCCTCGAAGCCGTCGTGTTAGCCACTATCTGAAAGAGCATCACCATGTCGCAGGATCCCGCATACGGTCATACCGTTCGCCTCCCCGGCGTGTCGTTCGACGACGCGAAGGCCAGAATCACCGACGCGTTGAAGGAGCAGGGCTTCGGCGTGCTCACCGAGATCGACGTCAAGGCCACGATGAAGGCGAAGCTCGACGTCGATTTCCGCCGCTACGTGATCCTCGGCGCGTGCAATCCCCACTTGGCGCACAAGGCCCTGTCGGCCGACCTCGGGATCGGCCTGCTGCTGCCGTGCAACGCCTGCGTGTGGGAGGAGGACGGTGGGAGCGTCGTCTCGCTCATCCGGCCCGACGCCATGTTCAGCGTGGTGAAGTCCGCCGGCCTGGCGCCGCTCGTCGAGGATGCCGACCGGCGGTTGACGAGCGCACTGGAAAAGGTCAGGCGGGCCTGAGTTCCGGCTGGCCGGGCCCAAGTTCGTCCGGTTGAATACGCTCAACAGATCCCTCCTGACGGTTGCCGCGTACTGGCCCCGAGTCGAAGGCAGTGGTGTCGAACCACTGCTCGACGGTCTTCGGCCGATTTGGGAACCAGCTCGAATGCACTCGATGTCTTGTACCCCAGGCCTGCTGTGACTCCGGCCTCGGCATTGACACGGCCTGACTGCCACCATAGAGTGCACGCCGATGCGGTCGGCAAGGCGTCTCCCGCAGGTGGCGATGTTCAGCCCCGCAGGGCTGTAACACCCCGGGGACGCCGACCGCGCCCGGATGATGCGGACTCCACTTCTCACGATGCTCATCGCCACGGCAGGCCTGGTGCCGCAGCAGCCGGAGATCCCTGCCCAACAGCTGCGATCGTCGGTCGATCTCGTGCGCGTCAATGTCACCGTCGTGGATGGGAACGGCCAGCCGGTACCGGGTCTCGGGCCGGAGGATTTTGCCGTGTTCGAGAACGGACGAACGCTGTCGATCGCGGCGGTCATACCTGTCTTTCGAGCCGCGGGAAGAGCGGCGCGAGAGAGACAAGCGACGTCGCCCGCGGCCGCGACGAAGAATCTCTACGTCGTCATCCTCGACGATCTGATGCTGCGATTCGACGGTGGCGCGTTATTTCGGACGAAGCGAGTGTTTCGCGAGTTCGTCTCGCAGCTGTCCGCGGGCGACGACGTGGCCGTACTGGCAACGAGCGGCGCATCTCGGCACGCCGTCACCTTCACATCCGACAAGGCCACGCTCCTTCACGCAATCGACCGCCTGATGCCGATGTCGGCGCAGCCGCCGCGAAGTTCGGAAAGCACCGAGCCGCCGAGTGGCAGCCTCGAGCCCTCCGAGCTCTGGAAGACCCGCACGTCTGCCGCGGTGCTGAAGCATGCGATTCAAGAACTGCGGAATGTCGCGGATGCCCGAAAAGCCGTCGTCCTCATCAGTGAGGGGCTGCCGTACGAGTTGCTGACGCGCGGTGGGATTGGATCGGAGATGCGGCGAGAGCTGACCGAGATCATTGAAACAGGACGCGCCGCCGGCGTGCCCGTGTTCGCTTTGATCCGGGGACGGTCACGGCGCCGCCAGGTTACGCGCAGCAGAACCTGCGATTGGTATCGGAGGAAACCGGTGGCCGGTTGACGCTGAGCACGTCCGATCTGCGCGCGGATCTCGCCGCGATGCTGGCTGCACAGCGGAACTACTACATCGTGGCGTTCCATCCCGCCGATGCGACGCGCGGATCGAAGCACACGTTTGCCGTGCGGGTGAATCGTCCACGTGTCACGGTGCGATCGCGTCGTGAATACGTCGTGACCGTGGCTGGAACACCTCGCAGACCTTTCCGCTGATGTCCGCCGGTCCTCATCCGGCCTGCTGAGGCGGAGGGGACGAGCAGGGCAGCTCTGCAGGGCTACGGAGCGCGGTGCACGAGACGAACGTCACGCGCCGCGGCTGGACGAGTGGGCCCGGCCCCGCCTGCAGTGGATCACAGGCTCACACCGAGACGACCTCGAGCAACTCGGACAGTCCGGTGAAATCCGCGGGATTGCGCGTGTACAGCGGCAGGTCCGCCGCCAGCGCTGTCGCGGCAATCAGCAAATCCGTCGCGCGGCGGCCCCGCGCCTTGCGCCCAGTCGCCACGATCGCCGCGTAGACACGACCGTACGCGCGGGCTACGTCCCCGTCCACCGGCAGCGGATCGAACGTGGCCTCGGTGCGCTGCAGCCGATCCTGGCGACGAGCCCGTTCTCCCGCATCCCTCGTGGCGTGCGGGCCCGCCGCGAGCTCGGCCAGGGTAATGGCGGACACGGCAAGCTCGCGCGGCAGATGCTGCGGCTCGATCGTGTCCAGGTCGATCACTACAGACGTGTCGATGAGTCCCCGAGCATGGCGGTGCTCAGCCACGTGGCGTCGGATCCTGGCTGAGGGCGGAGTCGATGTCCCGGCGGAATCGCGCGCGCGCGATGCGCGGCGCGCGTCGGTATGCGGCGGTCACCGCCTCGGCCGCGACGAACACGCGTGGCCTCACGGGGACGAGTTCGCCAACGGGCACGCCATTCCGCGTGACCGTAAAGGTCTCGCCCCTGTCGAGCTCCCGCATGATTCGTCCGCTCTCGTTGCGGAGCTCCCGTTGGGTGATCCGGCGACTCACCGACGCAGTGTAGCACACGTGCGACGCGACCGGGGTTGGGCATCGACGTAGCTCGGACCGATGGCCCGTCACCCTAACGCCTCGACTACCGCCGGAATGTCCAAGTCTCGGCCTTGGCGATCCGGATGAGGCTCGGCGGCTGCTCTCACTCCCCGTCGGCGGATTCGAGCGCGGTGACGTCCGCCAGGTCCTTCGGCCGGCCGGCAGCTCGCTTGTTATGAATCAGATCGTCGAGCGCGATGAACCTGACGGGAGTGGCGCCGTATCGGCTCTCGACTGCGCGCGCCGCGACAGACCGGTAGTCGATCCCGCTCAACTGGAGGAGGACGTCGATCTGCGCCGGTGGTTGCCCCAGGCGCAGCGTTGCTCCGGTACGCGCCCACGTCTCGGGGTCGATTTTCGCTGCCAGGTCGGGCAACCCGAAGCGCTCCAGCGCAGCCTTGACGCGCAAGAGATTGGCCGCGGTTGCTCCCACGAACGTGTCGAAGTCCACGCTGTACCGCGGGACACCGTGGAAGGCCACGGCTTCGCTGCCGACGATGACATAGTCCACGTCGAACTCGTTGAGGCAGGCGCAGAAGCGCTCGAACGACGCCGTGAGGGGCCGGCGCTCGTCGGGCATCTACGGCTCGCCGGGCTCGACGAAGCGCCAACTCCACGCCATCGGCTCGAGGATCGCGCCGTGCCGGACACTGCGGTAGTGTGCGGCCTGTGCCAGGCGTTCCTCCGGAGGACGCGAGCGCCAGTAGCGCACCTGCCGGGCGTCGTGGTCTGCCCAGTGCGCCTCAGGCGCCTCGAACGCCCACCGAGTCCCGCTGGACGGCTCCCGCCCCTCGTGGGTTCCGTCGTGGGTCGGGGCGGCATGACTCGCTGCCATAGCGGGATTGTAGCCCAGTCGAACGGACGACACGATCCTGCAGGGCCCAGCGGAAACGCCTCGGCTCCATGCTCCCAGGAGGTAGAATCTCCGGACATGGTGCGATTCTTCCGCTCCCCTCTGCCCGCCGCCGCGGCGGCGCTGGTCCTCTCATTCCCGCTCGGCGCGCAGTCTCCGCCGCCGCAGGCCCAGCCCAGCGTCAGGTCCGAGTACACGAAATACGAATTCATGGTGCCGATGCGCGACGGCGTGCGGCTCTTCACGTCGATCTACGCGCCGAAGGACACCTCGCAGAAATACCCGTTCCTGCTCACCCGGACGCCGTACAGCGTGGGGCCGTACGGCATCGACCAGTACCGGACGTCACTCGGGCCGAGCGCTCAGTTCCAGAAAGACAAGTTCATCTTCGTCTACCAGGACGCGCGTGGCCGGTACATGTCGGAAGGGGAGTTTCAGCAGGTTCGCCCGTACGTGCCCGACAAGAAAGGGCCGAAGGACATCGACGAGAGCACCGACACCTACGACACGATCGAGTGGCTGCTGAAGAACGTCCCGAACAACAATGGACGGGCCGGCATGGTCGGCGTCTCGCAGCCGGGCTTCCACGTCGCGGCCAGCATCATCCACTCGCACCCGGCGCTGAAAGCCGCCTCGCCGCAGGCCCCCACCGCCGACTACTACATGGGCGACGACGTGTATCACAACGGCGCGTTCATGCTGGGCGCGAACTTCGGCTTCTACTCGGGCTTCGTGCCGCGCCCCGATGGTCCGACGCCGCCGAAGCCCGCGCTCCGCTTCGATCCCGGCACGCCCGACATGTACGACTTCCTCCTGCACGCGCCGCCGCTCGCGCGCATGAACCAGGATTTGTTCGGCGGCAAGGCTTCCTACTGGCAGGAAATCGTCGATCACACCGCGTACGACGAATTCTGGAAGAAGCGCTCCCTCTGGAAGTTCATGGACGACGTGAAGTGCGCCGTGCTCAACGTGGGCGGCTGGTTCGACGCCGAAGATCCGATGGGGCCCCTTCGCACCTATCGCGCGGTCGAGCAGAAGAACCCGGGCACGCCGAACATGCTCGTGATGGGCCCGTGGTCGCATGGCGGCTGGGGCCGCGGCCCCGGCGAAAAGCTCGGGAACCTCGATTTCGCCGTCAAGACCGGCGAGGTGTTCCGCGAGCAGATCCAGTTCGCCTTCTTCATGAAGTACCTGAAGGACAAGAACGTGGACCTGCCGGAAGCCTGGATGTTCCTGACCGGCGCCAACGAGTGGCGCCGCCTCGCCGACTGGCCCCCGAAGGACACGAAGGAAACGACGATCTACCTGGATGCAGGATCGAAGCTGTCCATGACGGCGCCGGGCGGCAACGGCTATGACGAGTACGTCAGCGACCCGAATCGTCCGGTCCCGTACGTCGGCTACATCGCCGGCGGGATGACCGGCGACTACATGACCGAGGACCAGCGCTTCGCGTCGCAGCGTCCCGACGTGCTCGTCTACGAGACCGAACCGCTCGAGGACGACCTCATCGTCGCTGGTCCGATCAAAGTGACCCTGAAGGCGTCGTCGAGCGGCACGGACTCGGATTTCGTCGTGAAGGTGGTGGATGTGTATCCGAACGACTATCCATCGCCGGCCCCGCCGGACGGGCAGCGGCCGCCGTCGAACGCCGTGAAGATGGGCGGATACCAGCAGCTCGTGCGCGGCGAGCCGTTCCGCGCGAAGTTCCGCAACAGTTTCGAAAAGCCCGAGCCGCTCGCGCCGAATCAGCCGGTGACCATCGAGTACGAGCTGCCCGACGTGTACCACGCGTTCCGGCGCGGGCACCGGATCATGGTGCAGATCCAGAGCACCTGGTTCCCGCTCGTCGATCGGAATCCGCAGAAGTTCATGGAGATCCCGAAAGCGACGGCGGCGGACTTCCAGAAGGCGACCCAGCGGGTCTACCGGCCGGGTTCGTCCATCACCGTGCTCGTTGCGGGGAAATAGCGGCGACAGCCGCGTGTCTCCTCACAGGAGTGACGGAGAACGGAGGCGGGGAGGGTGGGGTCGGGGTGATTACCGGCGCAGGGGCTGGGGCGCGGCGACAGCCACAGTCGCTTCACAGGAGTAACGGAGGACGGAGACGGGGAGGGTGGGGTCGGGTGATGACTGGCGGTGGGGGCCGGGTCGCGGCGACAGCCGCTTGTCTCCTCACAGGAGCGACGGAGAACGGAGGCGGGGAGGGTGCGTCCGGGGTGATTACCGGCGCAGGGGCTGGGGCGCGGCCACAGCCGCTTGTCTCCTCGCAGGAGCGACGGAGGACCGGAGGGTCGGTTGAGGCGGCTGTCGTGAGGGTTTGCGCAGGACGTTACGGAACAGCACGTCCCCACCCTCCCGACCTCCGTTGCTCCGTCTCTCCTGTGCGGCCGATCCGGTCGCAGCGTGAAGGGAATGACCTTGATGAAGAGTGGGCCTGCACTGTTGATACTCCGCACGTTCGTCGTCGGCGCGTTCGTCGCCGTGCTCGGCGCAGCCCTGCACGCGCAGCAGGCGAACTGGCCGCAGTGGCGAGGTCCGGCGGGAACCGGGGTGGCGGCGGGGGCGCCGCCGGCGACGTGGAGCGACACGTCGAACGTTGCCTGGAAGGTCGAGATCCCCGGTCGCGGGTATTCGACGCCCGTCATCTGGGGCGATCGCCTCTTCCTGACGACTGCGATTCCGACCGGAAAGGGAAGCCAGCCGTCCTCGAGCGGCGGGCGTGGGCCCGGCGGCGGCGCCGGGGCGGGACAGGAGCACGCGTTCGTCGTCATGGCGCTCGATCGCACAAGCGGGAAGGAGTTGTGGCGTCGCACGGCGACGGTTGCGACGCCGCACGAGGGCTATCACCAGATCTACGGGAGCTTTGCGTCCAATGCCCCTGCCACGGATGGGAAACTGGTGTACGCCTCGTTCGGCTCGCGCGGCGTGTATGCGTTCGACCTGGACGGCACGCCGGTCTGGCAGAAGGATTTCGGCATCCGGATGAAGAAGCGGCTCCAGTTCGGCGAAGGCGCCGCGACCGTGCTGCACGGCGATCGGCTCTTCCTGGTGTACGACCACCAGGAGGAAGGTCTGCTCGTCGCACTCGAAGGTGCGACCGGCAGGGAACTCTGGCGCGTGGTGCGCAACGAGGGCTCCAGCTGGTCGTCCCCGGCCGTCGTGGAGTTCCAGGGCAAACGCCAGGTCGTCGTGACCGCCACGCCGAAGGCGATGGCCTACGACTACGAGACGGGTAAGCTGGTGTGGGAAGTGTCAGGCCTGGGGCTCAATCCCATCCCGCTGCCGGTCCAGCAGGGGGATCTCGTCTACGTCATGAGCGGGTATCGCGATCCGAAATTGATGGCGGTGCGGCTCGGACTGTACAGGTGATCTGACGGGCACGGACGCCGTGGTCTGGCAAGCCACACGCGGGCTCTGGTACACGCCGTCGCCGGTGCTGCACGACGGCAAGTTGTACGTGCTGACCGACAGCGGCCAGGTGAGCTGCCTCGACGCGGCGACCGGCGAGCCGTTCTACCAGCAGAAGCGGCTGCCGATGCCGTACAACTTCAAGGCGTCGCCCATCGCCGCGTCCGGTCGCCTGTACCTGGCCAGCGAGGAAGGCGACGTGATCCTGCTGAAGCTGGGCGAAACCTTCGAGGTCCTCGGCACGAACACGCTGGCGGACCAGTCGTTCATCGCATCGCCTGTCGTCGCGGGCGACGACCTCTATCTCAGGAGCCGGACGCACCTGTTCAGGATCAGCGCGAAGTAGCGACCACAGTCGGCGTGGTTGACGTTCATCAGTGGATTAGAGGAGTAGCGGAATGCGTGGTATTCGAACCGTCCTCATTCTCGCGTCGTCGCTCGTGATTGCCCTGGCCAGCGGCTTGTGGGTGCATGCACAACAGACGGTCGATCCGTCGATGTACTCCGGGCTGCAGTGGCGGATGATCGGTCCGTTCAGGAGCGGGCGCGTCAACGGCGTCACCGGCGTGCCGGGACAGCCGCATACCTTCTACTTCGGCTCGGTCGGGGGCGGACTCTGGAAGACGACCAACGCAGGCCGGACGTGGGATCCGGTGTTCGATTCGCAGCCAATCGCGTCCATTGGCGCGGTGACGGTCGCGCCGTCCAGCCCTTCAACGGTGTATGTCGGTACCGGCGAGGCCGACATGCGCTCCCAGATCACGTACGGCAACGGGATGTACAAGTCCACCGACGCCGGAAAGACGTGGACGCACATCGGCCTCGATGACACCCGCCAGATCGGCCGCGTCGTTGTCGATCCCCGCGACCCGAACACGGTCTTCGTGGCCGCGCTCGGGCACGTCTACGGCCCCAATCCGGATCGCGGCGTGTTCCGCTCGAAGGACGGCGGCGCCACGTGGCAGAAGGTGCTCTTCAAGAACGACAACGTGGGCGCGATCGACCTGTCGATCGATCCGACCAACTCGCGCGTCATCTATGCGGCGCTCTGGAACACGCGGCGTCCGCCCTGGAGCATCTATCCGCCGTCGTACGGGCCGGGCAGCGGCCTCTTCAAATCGATCGACGGCGGGACCACGTGGAGTCCGTTGACGGCAGGTCTGCCGTCGGAAGCCGTCGGCCGCATCGGCGTCGCGGTGTCGCCGTCGCAGCCGAACCGGGTCTACGCGATTATCGACGCCAAGGAGGGCGGCCTCTACCGTTCGGAGGATGCGGGCGCGACCTGGACGAAGATGTCGGGCGATCCGCGCATCTGGGGGCGGGGCTGGTACTTCTGCAAGATCTCCATCGATCCGAAGAACGCCGACGTCGTCTACGTGCCGAACACGGCCCTGTATCGTTCGAAGGACGGCGGCCGCACGTGGGGCGCGCCGATCAAGGGTTCGCCAGGCGGCGACGACTACATGGGGCTCTGGATCAACCCGTCGGATTCCGACCTGATGATTCTCGCAAGCGATCAGGGCGCCGTCGTCAGTCTCGACGGCACGGCCGACCTCCCGACGTGGAGTTCGTGGCTGAATCAGCCCGTGGCGCAGATCTATCACGTCGCGCCTGACTACCGCTTCCCGTACTGGGTGACCGGCGCGCAGCAGGACAGCGGTGCGGTCAGCGTGCGATCGCGCGGGCAGCTTGCCGGCATCTCGATGCGCGACTGGGTGCCCACCTGTGCTGGCGGCGAAGCGGGCTACACCGCGCCCGACCCGCTGCACCCCGAGATCCTCTTCGGCGGCACGGTCACGCGCTGCAATGTGCTGACGGGGGAGACCACGAACGTCTCGCCCGAACGCAACATGTCCGAGCCGGCGCGCCATACCTGGACCGTACCGCTCGTGTTTTCGAAGGCCGACCCGCACGCGCTCTATTTCAGCAACCAGTTCGTCTTCAAGACGATCGACGGCGGCGCGCACTGGACGCAGATCAGCCAGGATCTGTCGCGCGAGGACCCGGGAGTGCCGCCGAACCTGGACGAAGCGACGGCGGCCGATGCCCCGGCGAGCAAGCGGCGAGGGGTTGTGTACACGATCGCGCCGTCCCCGCTGAAAGCCCCCCTGGTCTGGGTGGGCACCGACGACGGGCTCATTCATGTCACGCAGGATGACGGGAAGACGTGGACGAACGTGACGCCGCCGGAGCTGACGCCGTGGAGCAAGGTCGTCATGATGGACGCGTCGCACTTCGACGCGAACGAGGCCTATGCGGCGATCGACCGGCACCGTCTGACGGACAACCAGCCGTACATCTACCGCACGCGAGACGGCGGGAAGACATGGCAGAAGATCACGCGCGGGCTGCCGGCCGGCGTGTACATGCAGACGGTCAAGGCGGATCCGGTTCGTCGCGGCCTGCTGTTTGCGGGTACCGAGCTGGCGACGTTCGTGTCGTTCAACGATGGGGACGACTGGCAGCCGCTCCGGTTGAACATGCCGCCGGTATCGATCCGCGACATCGCCATCAAGGACAACGATCTGATCGTGGCGACCCACGGCCGCGGCTTCTGGATCCTGGACGACATCAGCCCGCTGCGCCAGGCCGACGCGAAGGTGACGGCCGCCGATGCGTACCTGTTCAAGCCGGCCGACGCCGTCATCATGCCGCCGGCGACTGACAATGGCACGCCGACGCAGAAGGACGAACCGCAGGCGCAAAACCCGCCGAACGGCGCCATCATCGACTACTACCTGAAGACGGCGGCCTCCGGCCCCGTGATGCTGGAGATCGTGGACCGCGCCGGCGTGACATTCCGCCGCGTGTCCAGCGACGACCCGCGGCCGGCGCCGAGTCCCGACACCCAGGTGGTGTCGCCGCTGTGGACGCCCGTACCGCAGCCGCTGCCCACGACCGCGGGCCTGCATCGCTGGGTGTGGGACTTCCGGCCGACGCCGGTCGCCGGCGGGCGCGGCGGGCGCGGCGGCGGGGGCGGTGGAGGCGGGCGAGGCGGCCCCCCGCCGGCCGGCGCCGGGACCTACACCGTGCGTCTGACGGTCAACGGCACCGAGTACACGCAGCCGCTCGTCGTCAAGCCGGATCCGCGGAGCGTGCGGTAGGTGGGCGAGCCGGAGCCACGGATTCCGGCCTCACTCGAGGCGACGACCGTGCCGCTGCGATCGCGGCGGCACGAGCGCGCCCTGGTGGCGCAGAAGTTCCAGCACATGGTGCCTGCCTCGGGCCTGCTGCTGGCCGGCGCGCAGGCCCTGCGGGACGGCGCACACGGAGGCGAAATCGCGCTGGCGATCGTGGAGATCGTCACGAGCGCGGCGCTCGTCGTCAGTTTTGTCCGCCACGTGCGTGCGGCCCGCAAGCCGCACGCAACCTCGCCCGCCCACGCGGCGCACGGCGTGGACTGGTTCGAGATCTTCGCGGCCGGCGTGCTCGGCGCCGAAGCGCTCGAACGCTGGTACCTGGATCACCATATCGCGCGGCCCACGATTCTCATCGCCGTGATTACGCTCGCCCTGGGCCTCTCTCACGGGGCGATTTCCACGCGGCGCGCGCGGCGGCGGGTGCTGCACATCGACGCAGTGGGCGTGCGGATCGGCGGGAGGCCGTTCCGCACGTTCTTCGCGGCCTGGCCGGACGTCGCGGCGATTACCCTTGCGCCCGCGCTCGCTGAAGTCCACACGCGTTCGGGTGTGACGCGGCGACTGCACCTCGACGATTTGCACGACGCCGAACGAGTGCGCGCGGCAGTGGCCGCCGCACAGGCGCATCTGGAGATGCTGCGCCAGCCTCCGCCCGCCCCCGCGGTCTCCGGGCCCCCTCCGTAGCTTCCGGCTTCAGCCGGAAGATCTTCCTCCGTCGCGTCCGGCTTCACCCGTAGCGTCCGGCTTCAGCCCGTAGCTTCCGGCTTTAGCCGGAAGGCTTCAGCCGGAAGAACCGCCTCACCGGGTTCCCGCCCCCGCGCCGAGAAGATCCCTTCCGTAGCTTCCGGCTTCAGCCGGAAGACATTCAGCCGCCGGGCCGATTGACAACGCCGGCCCGAACTGTCATACTGTCATGTGACAGTCGGCGCAATGCTGTTCCAGGTCAATTTCAAGTCGTCGAAGCCGGTCTACCTTCAGCTGGTGGATCAAGTGAAGGCCGCGGCCGCCTCCGGCGCGCTGAGGACGGGCGAGCCGCTCCCCTCGATTCGTCCGCTTGCCGAGGAGCTGCGGGTCAACCGCAACACCGTGGCCAAGGCCTACACGCAGCTCGAGGCGGAAGGCGTCATCGAGACCTCGCAGGGGCGCGGCTGCTTCCTCAAGGGCGGCGCGTCCCCGTTGAAGAAGGATGCGCGCCGGCGCCTCCTTGCCGGCGAGATCGACGAGGCCATCGTGCGCGCCCATCACCTCCAGGTCACGCGCGCCGAGTTCCTCGACCTGGTGCGCGAGCGGTTCGACGCGCTCGCCGACCGGCAGCGCGCGCACCATGCCGATACGCAGGGGACATCATGAGCGGGATCGACATCACTCCGGCGATCGACATTCGATCGCTGAGCTACGCCTACAACAAGGCCGACGCGGTCCACGATCTCACGCTGTCGGTCCGTCCGGGCCGGTGCTACGGACTGTTCGGCAGGAACGGCGCCGGCAAGACCACGACGATGCGATGCCTGCTGAATCTGCTGCGTCCGAAGGGCGGCAGCGTGCGGGTGTTCGGGCTCGATCCGGCGAAGGACGAAGTCGCGGTCAAGCGCCGCATCGCGTTCGTGCCGGACGCCGTCGCGTTCTATCCGTGGATGACCGTCCGGGAGACGCTGGACTATCTGGCGTCGTTCCGCTCGCGGTGGAACGGCGGGACGGAGCAGGACCTGCTGAAGCGGTTCCGCCTCGACGAGTCGCAGAAGACCGGCGCACTGTCGAAGGGGCAGCGCACGCAGCTCGCGCTGGTGGCGGCGATCTGTCCCGAGCCCGAGCTGCTCCTGCTCGACGAGCCCACCTCCGGCCTCGATCCCATCGTCCGGCGCGAGTTCATCCAGACGGTCATCGGCGCCTACCAGGAAGGGGATCCCGGGCATCGCACGATCTTCGTCTCGACGCACCTGATTGCCGAGTTCGAGGGGCTCATCGACGAGTTCACGATCATGGATGGCGGCCGCGCCGTACTCACGCTCGAGGCCGACCAGGCGCGCGAGCGCTTTCAGCGGATCCGCGCGCGCTTCGCGTCCGACGCGCCGGCGATCCAGCCGGCCGGCGCGCTGCGCGTGCGGCGCGACGGACGGGAACTCGACGTCCTCACGTCGGGGAACAGCCCGGCTCTGCTCGACGAAATCAGGCGGCTGTCTCCGGAGACCTGCTCGAGCGAGTCGCTGTCGCTCGAGGAAGTGTTCGTCGCCACGCTGACGTAGGAGGCGCGATGACGGCACATCTCCGGAAGGAACTGCGCGCGCTGGCCGCTCCCGCGGGCATCGTCGTGGCGATCGCCCTGACGGGTGTCTGGGGCGCAGCCAATCCGGCCATCTTCTTCGGGCTGCCTGGGCTCTGGCTCCGTACCGGCCTCCTCGCCTTCGTCATCGGGACGCCGCTCATCGCGGCGCTGTCGTTCGGGAGCGAATTCCGTCACCGCACGCTGGTCCTGTCGATGTCCCAGCCGATCGGCCGTGCACGCCTCTGGTCCACCAAGTGGCTCGTGCTGCTGGCCGTCCTCGCGGTCGTGGCCGGCGTCGAACTGGCGGCGGCGGCGGTCTGGTCTCCGGGGAATCTGCCGCTTCGATCCGGCGTGGTGTTCCTCCTGCTGGTCGTGTGCTCGGCGCCGCTGTGGACGCTGGTCTCCCGGTCCACCATCGGGGGGCTCGTCTTCACCATGTCGGGCATCTTCATGCTGGAATTCGGGCTCAGCGACGCAGCGTTCAGGCTGACGGGCATCGCGCCCGACCACTCGCAGTTCCTGGCCGCCGGGGCCGTGTTCGACGTGATTCGCGCGGCGTACGCTGCCGGGACGCTCTGGCTCGGATGGTTCGTCTTTTCGCGCTTCGAGGCGGCCGGCGCCGGAGTCGGAGAGCGGTCGATCGGTCGGGCGCATGCCGGATGGTCGTGGCTCCTGGCGAGGCCCTCGGGACCTCTTGCGAACCTCGTGCGCAAGGAGCTGGTCTTCCAACGTCCGGCACTCCTGACCGCCGGCCTCTTCCTCCTGTTGTGGGCGACGGTCGTCGGCCTGATCCCCTGGCATGCCATCCGGCCTGAATTCGCGGACATTCTGCTGCCGGCGATGCTGGGCACGTACGTGCCGCTCGTCACCGTCCTCGTCGGCACGATGTCGGTCGGCGAGGAGACCTCACTCGGCATTCGGACGTGGCACCTGACGATGCCGGTTTCGAGCAGGACGCAGTGGGCGATCAAGCTCGGAATCGCGGCAGCTGCGGCCGCGATTCTCGGCGCCGCCCTGCCGGCGCTGCTCACGTTCACCACGTACCGCCTCGGAGCCGGCTCCCACGGCGGCGAGTTCTACCGATCCGCTGGCTTCTTCCTGATGGTGGCCGGCGGCGTGCTCCTGACGTTCTGGTCCTCCACACTCTTCGGCGAGATGCTCAAGGCGTCGCTGGCCTCGGGAGTGGTCCTCCTCGGGATTGGCCTCGCCGCCTCGCTCGGGTTTCGCGTCGGCGAATGGCTGCCATTCCGCCAGCCGTGGTGGCCCGCGCTGATCGTGCGGTTCGAGCTTCCGCCCAGCTACTTCCACTCGTCCCGGGTGTTTGCCGCGCTGCCATATGTGGCTGCCGCCATGGTGGTTGCGGTCGGGCTGTGGCAGAGTCTCGGCGCCTTCCGGCGCGCCCGCGTGTCCGTCGGTCGCGTCGCGCAAAGTGGCGCCGTCCTGTTCGCGGCTGTCTTCCTGGCGGCCGTCGGCGTGTCCAATACGGCCAGTTCGGCGTGGACCCTGGACCTGCCGGTGCTGCGCGACCTGTCCGACGCAATCCGGAACCTCCCGGCGCCCGCCGGTGAAGAACCGTACGACGCCGCTCGAAGCGTGTCGCTGGATCAGCTGTACCAGGGTTCCCGGCCTTCCCCGGACACTCGCCGCTGGCTGGCGCACGCCACGATCACCGTGCAGCCATGGCCTCTCTTCAGGCGCGATCGACGTGCCTACCTCGTCACCCTGCAGTTCCCTCGCGGGCGCTCCTTCAAATATGTTGTGAGAGGGGAACCCGAGCGGTAAACCTCTGCTACCATCCGCGGATGCTGAGCAGACGCGCGTTCCTTCGGACCACCGGCGCAGTCGGCACGACTTCGATCCTGGCGGCCCGCGCAAGCCTCGATCGTGTCCTCGCCGCCACGCAGGCTGCCGCGCAGCGGACTCCGGACGACGTCGCGCAGGACGAGTTCTACTGGCGCGAGATCCAGTCGGCCTTCACGCCCGACCGCACGCTCATCAATCTCAACAACGGGCACCACTGCCCGCAGCCGCGGATCGTCGTCGAGGCCGTGAAGCGCTACATGGATCTCGAGAACCAGGCGCCCGGCTACTACGGCAACATGATCGGCCGGAACTTCGAGACGGTACGGCGCCGCCTCGCCGAGGAGGCCGGCTGCGATCCCGAGGAGATGGCGATTACGCGCAACGCCAGCGAGTCGCTCCAGATCGCCCAGAACGGCATCGACCTCCAGGGCGGCGACGAAGTCATCACGACCGAACAGGACTACCCGCGCATGCTGACGACGTGGGATCAGCGCGCGCGGCGCGACGGGATCGTCGTGACGCGGCTTGGATTCCCGGTCCCGACGACGGGCGATGATCTCTACCAGCGCTTCGCGCGCGCGATCACGCCGCGGACGAAGGTGCTGCACTTCTGCCACATCACCAACCTGACGGGACAGCTCTTTCCGGTGCAGCGCATCTGCCGCATGGCGCGAGAGCGCGGCATCCTCACGATCGTGGACGGCGCACACACGATCGGCCACTTCCCGTACCGGATTCACGACCTCGAGCCGGACTATTTCGGCGTCAGCCTGCACAAGTGGATGAACGCGCCGCTCGGCACGGGATTCCTCTACGTGCGGCGCGATCGTGTCGCGCCGACCTGGCCGCTCCAGGCGTCCGCGGCTCAGAACACCGACAACGTCCGGAAATTCGAGGAGGTGGGCACGGCGCCAGCCGCGCTGAAAGCCGCGATCCCCGAGGCGCTTGCGTTTCACCAGGCGATCGGCGCCGAACGCAAGGCGGCGCGGCTTCGCTACCTGACGCTGCGCTGGGCGAACCGATTGAAGGACGTTCCCCGGGTCCGAATTCTGTCGAGCCTCGAGCCGGGTCAGACCTGGGGGCTCGCGATGGTCACGATCGACGGCCTGGCCGCGCCGAAGATCGCCTCATCGCTCTGGGAGAAGTACCGCATCATCGTCCCGGGCATCGTCTCGGGGCAACCGCCCGCTCAGCGCTTCGACTTCGAGGGCGTGCGTGTGACGCCCGACATCTACACGTCAGTCGAAGAAGTCGACACTTTCGCGCGAGGCATGGAGGAACTGGCCCGCAGCTGAAGCCCCGCCCCGGATCGTCCTGCGCACCTGGCGCGGCGCAGGGGCCGGCTCAGCCGCAATTTGCTGTTGCCCTGGCCTGACTCGCCGCATATAAATGCAGAGCTCCGGGTCCGTCCGCACCCGATGAGGAGGATGTCGATGAAGCGCATGCCAGGGGTTCTCGCACTCGTGTTCCTGCTGTCCGGCGCCGTGCCGGCGCGCGCCGCAACCATTCCGTATTTCAACGTGAACAGTTTCGGGATCGAGCTGTGCCCGCAGTACATCTGCGGGGCGGCGTATTTCACCGGGCTGTTCTTCGGACAGGTGGGCAACAATCCCTGGGGTCTCGGCGCGTTGACGGTGGCCGTTACGCACGAAGATCTGCCCACGGCCGATCACACGATCGCGAATATTCTCGGCGGGCAGTTCGAGATTCGCGTCGGGCTGCGGAAAATCCGGGGCATCGTGACCGGCGGGGAACTCGAGTACCAGCCGGACAACACGTTTCTCATCCGGGTGGTGCTACAGCCGCTGGAGGGGCCACCGCTCGGGTTTTCCGGCGTGTTGAATCACAACACCTTCCCACCGACGGTGACCGGACATATGCAGACGCTCGGATCGTAGCCGGGTGGGCCGCGGTCGGATCGATCCCGGCGACGGCGGCTGATGATGGATCAGGTCTTCAGGTCGGGCACAGCCGCCGGAGGTCTCGGGCGGGGGCCTGCGCGATCGCGGGCCTTCGCCGCGGGCGAACCCTGCGCCGGCCATCGCGTTATCGCCAGCGGAACAGCCTGAGGGCGCCGGCGAAGGTGACGAGCGTCCAGCCCGCGAGGATGGCGCCCGGGCCGAGCAGGTGGCCGATGCCCGTGCCGTCGATCATCACGCCGCGTAGCGCCTGGTTCAGCGCCGTGAGCGGCAGCAGCGCGATGAAGGGCTGCATCGCGTCGGGAAAGTTCGCCGACGCGAAGAACACGCCCGAGAAGATCCACATCGGCACCATCACGAAGTTCATCAGGCCCGATACGCCTTCCACGGTCTTTGCACGGCTGGCGACCAGCAGGCCGAGGCCCGAGAAGGTCACCGCCCCGAGCAGGCAGAATCCCGCGAGCGTGATCCAGGACCCGTGGACGGGAACGCCGAAGATCAATCGCGCGAATCCGAGCAGCGCCGCCACCTCCAGCACGAGGAACAGCAGACGCGCCAGCATGTGTGACAGCAGGTAGTGGCTTCGCCGCATCGGCGTCGCCATCAGGCGCTTCAGCAGCTTTCGCGAGCGCGCCTGGACGACCGAGAAGGCCACGCTCCACATGCCGGTGCCCATGATGTTCAATCCGAGCAGTCCCGGCACGACCCAGTCGATGTAGCGCGAGCCGACGACGCTGACCGGCCGATCCGTGACCGGCACAAGCGGCGCCATGCCCGCCGCGCGCTGGATGCGCTCGTTCACGACGTAGCGTGCGATACGGCTCTCCGGACGGCCGGGATCGAGTTCATAGCTCACCGGGTCGCCGGGAACCACCAGCACGTGGATGTCGCCGTTACGCAGCGCGATGTCGGCCTGATGCCGATCGACCACGCGAACGCGCACGCCCGGTGCGGCGTCGAGCGCCTGCTCGATCGGGGCCGCCGCCGGTCCGGCCAGGACACCGGCCAGGACGTCCGGGGGGGTGCGCGACCGGAACGCCAGGCCGAGCGCGCACGCCAGCAGGACGGGGAACGCAAACACCCAGAACACCGCCTCCGGCTCGCGCAGGAACTCACGGAAGCGGGCGGCGGTGAGCTGCCACAGGGGATGACCGGATAACCTTGACATGAATCTAGTCGTCCCGCAGTTGACGGCCGGTCAGCGACATGAAGACGTCCTCGAGGGTGGCGCTGTGGGTGGTGAGCAGCGTGAAGGCGTCCGGTGCGTCGATCAGTTTGAGCAGCGCCGGAAGCGCTTCGTGCAGGTGCGACACGATCAGCGTTCCGCCAGTCGCGTGCAGCGACGCGCGCCTGACGCCCGGCAGCTGGCGGAGCGCCGGCTCGGCCGGCACCGCGAGGCCGTCGCGAATCGCGAAGGTGATGACATGGTCGGCGCCGAGCGATGCGACGAGTTCGAGCGGCGTCCCCAGCGCGATCACCCGGCCGCGATCGACGATGGCGACGCGATCGCAGAGCGCCTGCGCCTCGTCCATGTAGTGAGTCGTCAGAAGGATCGTCCGGCCGTGTTGCCTGAATGACCGAAGCAGATCCCAGAGCTGCCGGCGGGACTGCGGATCGAGCCCTGTGGTCGGCTCGTCGAGGAACAGCAGGTCGGGTTCCCCCGTCAGGGCGCAGGCCAGCGCCAGCCGCTGTTTCTGCCCGCCGGACAGCTTGCCGTACCAGGCCGAACGCTTGCCGTCGAGCCCGGCGATGGCGATCAACTCGTCCACGTTCGGTCCCTGATCGTAGAACGACCGGAACAGCCGCAGCGTCTCTTCGACAGTCAGCTTGTCGATGAGCTGCGTCTCCTGCAACTGGATGCCGAGGCGCTGGCGGAGCCGGGCTGCGTCGCGGGACCAATGCATCCCGAGCACCTCGACCTCGCCCGCGTCCGCCGCGAGCAGCCCTTCGAGAATCTCGATCGTCGTCGTCTTGCCGGCGCCGTTGGGGCCGAGCAGGCCGAAACACTCGCCGGCGCGCACCTCGAGATCGAGACCGTCCACGGCGATCAGCTCGCCGTAGCGCTTCACGAGTCCGGTGCAGCGCAGAGCGGGCGGCGCGGCGACGGCAACTTTCGCTGGCGACATCGTCCGATTGTAGGGGCGATTGGGGCGTGGAGCGCTCGAAACCGTGGTTAAATGCCCGCGTTCGGCGACGGTACGCTGACTTCCGGCTGAAGCCGGAAGCTACGGATGTGCACGGTGCGAGCTCCGATCCGTGTATTCCGTGTCATCCGTGGTTGAACGGATCCGATCCGTGTCATCCGTGTAATCCGTGGTCAAAGGATCCGATCCGTGTCATCCGTGTGATCCGTGGTCGAAGGATCCGATCCGTGTAAGCCGTGTGATCCGTGGTCGAAGGATCCGATCCGTGTAATCCGTGTAATCCGTGGTCGAAGGATCCGATCCGTGTAATCCGTGGTCGAAGGATCCGATCCGTGTAATCCGTGTAATCCGTGGTCGAAGGATCCGATCCATGTAATCCGTGTAATCCGTGGTTGAAGGATCCGATCCGTGTAATCCGTGTAATCCGTGGTTGAAGAATCCGATCCGTGTCATCCGTGGTTATCCCTCGGAGGCCACGACCGCGCCGGGAGCGAACGACATGCGCGTCTACCCCTTCGTCATCGCCAGCGCGCTGGCGCTCGCGTCGCAGCAGCAGGAGCCGACGTTCCGGAGCGGCGCCGCGACCGTGGCCGTGTACGCGACGGTGACGGATGTCGCGGGCCGGCTCGTGCCCGACCTCACGCAAGCCGACTTCGAGATCGACGACAACGGCCGGCGGCAGCCGATCACGCTCTTCGAAAGCGGCCAGCAGCCCATCACCGTGGTGATGATGCTCGATCGCAGCGGCAGCATGATGGGCAACTTCAACCTCGTGCGCTCGGCGGCCGAGCAGTTCGTCACGCGCCTGGTCCCGGGCGACAAGGCACGCATCGGGAGTTTCGCGGACCGGATTCAGGTGGATCCGCGCGGCTTCACCAGCAGCCAGAGGGAACTGATCGAGATTCTCCGCACGCAGCTCCAGGAAGCCGGGGCCACGCCGCTCTGGAACGCGATCAACGTGGGCATCACCGGGCTCCTGCACCAGGACGGCCGGCGCGTGGTGCTCGTGTTCACCGACGGCGTGGACCGCCCGATGAACAGCAGCTCCAACAACGTGAGCCTGAAGGATGCGATGAAGCGCGCGCAGCAGGAAGACGTGATGGTGTACGCCATCGGGCTGGCCAGCCGGACCGGTTTCGGCGGGCGCGGACGTTTTGGATCCGGCGGACGGGGCATGGGTGGGCGTGGCCGGCCGCGACCGGATCAGAACGGTCCGGATCCCGGTCTGGAGAAGATCGCCGCGGACACCGGGGGCGGCTACTTCGAACTCACGTCCGCCGACAATCTTTCCGGGACGTTCGCGCGGGTGGCCGACGAGCTGCACCGCCAGTATGCGCTCGCCTTCGTCCCGCCCAGGCTCGACGGCAAGACGCACAGGATTGAAGTGCGAGTGCGCGATCGCTTCCTCACCGTCCGTGCGCGCAAGAGTTACATCGCGAAGTAGCGCCACCGGGGCGAGCCCGGCCGTATTTATTCTGATCCGCGGCTCCGCAAACTGTGTACACTGCCGGCGTTGTGCTCGCGGTGTGATGACACGTTCGGCCCCGCCGGGCGTGTCGGAGGCGTCACCTCGCGGTGTGCAGGAATCGACAAGCGCGGCTGTCCGGTCGGCGATATTCGGTGAAGGTCGCAGCAATTCCGCTACCTCATCAGGAACTCGGCGAAACGGACAGGCGCTGGAACGTAGAGCACGCGCCGGACGTTGTGCCCGGCGCCGTGATCTGCCGCTTGCTGAATCCGACGCCGGGAGCGCCAGTCTTGTCGCTCCCGCTCATTCACGTGCAGGAGCGCGCTCATGCGATCAGTTGTCGTTCGGACAGGACTGGCCATCGCGGGCCTCGCGGCCGCCCTCGGCCTGAGCGGAGCGGCGTCCCCGAGGGCCGCTGCCCCCGACGCCGTCAGGATTCTCCAGGCGGCGCAGACTCCGGGAAACTACGTGGGTGAGGACACGTGCCTCACCTGCCATGACACGCAATCCTACAAGGGCACCGCGCACGCGTTGAAGTTCAACGCGAGGACCCCGGCGGCGACGCACGGCTGCGAGAGCTGCCACGGCCCCGGCAAGGAGCACGTCGACGGCGGCGGCGACAAGTCGAAGATCCTGAACCCCGCCAACCTGCAGCCCGAGGCGGCGAGTGCGATGTGCACGACCTGCCACGATCGCGGGACGCACGCGCTCTGGGACGGCAGCCAGCACGAGCAGCGCAATCTCAGCTGCGTGACCTGCCACAGCGTGCACCATCCCGTGGGCCCGAAGCAGATCAAGGCCGAAAACGAGATGAAGCTGTGCGCGACCTGTCACAAGAACATCACGAACAGGCAGCAGCGTTTCAACCACATGCCGGTGCGCGAAGGGAAGATGTCCTGTTCGTCGTGCCACAACGTGCACGGCTCCTCGAATGCGCGCCTGCTGCGGGCGGGCACCACGATCGACGAGAGCTGCACGACCTGTCACACGGAAAAGCGCGGCCCGTATCTGTGGGAGCATGCCCCGGTCGCCGACAGTTGCGCGACCTGCCACAATCCGCACGGCTCGAACAACGACCGCATGCTCGTCGCCAAGCTGCCCTATCTCTGCCAGCGCTGTCACGTCACCTCACGCCATCCTCCGACCGTCTACGACGGGTTCGTCTTGAACAACTCGACGAACGCGAACAAGATCATCGGCCGTTCGTGCGTCGTGTGCCACCAGATGGTGCACGGGTCGAATTCCCCCAACGGCAAGGCGTTTCTGCGATAGGTGGGAGGATGCGATGCGCAACAGACTGACGACCGCTACCGCGGCGCTCCTGCTGGCCTCCGCCGCGTTGACCTCGGCGCAGCAACCGCCGCAGGCGCCTGCGCAGCCCCAGGCCCCGGCGAGCACACCGATTGTGACCGGGCTCAACTCGATTGACTTCGGCTTTCGCGGAACCGGGACGAGCGGCGATGAAGCCCGCTACGAGCGGTACCGCGACACGCGCAACGGCGCGTACACGAACATCCGCTTCGGGATGGAGTCCGAACGGTACCTGTTCGGGGCGACCGCGAACAACATCGGCTACCACGACCAGAACTACACCGTCGACTACCAGAACAGCGCGGTGCGCTTCGGGTTCGAGTTCGACGCGATTCCGCTGAACTACTGCTACAACTGTTCGACTCCCTGGGTCGAGGGGCCCGAGAACGTCTGGACACTGGATCCGGCCACGCGCACGGCCGTGCAGAACAGCCGGTATCACCTTCCTCCGCCCGCGATTCCGCTGCCCGCGGGCCTGGTGGGCATCCCGTCCAATCCGGCGCAGCTGCAGCAGACGTCGGTCTACGAGCAGCTGGCGCAGCCGTTCGATCTCCAGCAGCGCCGGGACACGACGGGCTTCAATCTGTCGTATGCCCTGAATACGGACGTGTCGCTGACGGGGGGCTTCAAGTCGACGCACAAGTCCGGCTATCAGCCGTTCGGGATGGCGTTCGCCTTCACGAACGCCAACGAGCTGCCGCTCCATCTCGACAACCGGACCAACGACGTCTCCGTCGGCCTGGAGTGGGTCCGGCCGCAGGGGATGTTCCGGGCGGGCTACGACTATTCGGTCTTCTCCAACAAGTACAACTCCGTCGTCTGGGACAACCCGCTCCAGGTCGTCGATTACGACAACGGCCTGCTGCCGCCGGCGGGGCCGTACGATCCGAGCGGTACAGCAATGGCAACGGGCCGGCCATGGGGCGGATCTCGACGTTCCCGGACAGCCGGATGTCGGTCGTCAGCTTCATGGGCCTGTACAAGATCGCCCGGCACACCTCGCTCAACGGGACGGTGCAGATCGTCGATCAGTCGCAGAACGACGACCTGATCCCCTACACGACCAACGCGGTCATCAACCAGCCGGTCGTGTGGGCGGCCTTCCCCGAGATCGCGTCGCTCCACCGCACGACCGCCGAGGCGAAGGTGCGTGCGGTCAACACGCTGATGAACTTCTCGACGCGGATGAACAACAAGGTCGGGTTGACGGCGAAGTACCGGCACAACACGCACGCGAACCTGACGAGGCCGTACGATGCCGTCGAGTACGTGCGGTTCGACGCCGTGCCGGAGGAAACCGGGAGCGAGACGGAAGGGCACGACATCGTGCGCGACACCCTGGATACCGCGGTGTCGTACAAACTCATGCCGTTTTCGACGGTCCGGCTCGGGTACGGGTATGACAATTTCAACCGCACCGGTCGCGCGCACAACGACATGCGCGACCAGACCGTCCGCCTGACATGGGACAGCACGGGCTTCCATACCTCAGCCTCCGCGCCGGGTACGAGCACCTCTGGCGGAAAGGCTTCGGGTTTTCCGAGATGGCGATCGAGGAGGGCGGCGCGCAGCCTGGCCTCCGCTTCTACGACGAGGCCAATCTCGACCGCGATCGCGTCAACATCGTCGCGACGCTGATGCCCATGGACACGGTGGACGTGACCGCGTCGCTGGTCTATGGCAAGGACGCCTACGGCGGACCCGGGCGGAATTCGGCCTGCTCGACAACAAGAACACCTCGTTCACCATCGGCGTGAACTTCACGCCAATGGACACTGTGGGGCTCGGTGCGAGCTACGGGCGCGACAAGGTACAGCGCGTTCCAGAAATCCCGCAACGCCAACCCGCCGCCCGACCCGTCCTTCAACGATCCGAACCGCGACTGGACGCTGGACAACGACGAGACCGTGAACAACGTGGACCTGTACCTGGACCTGAACAGGACGCTGAAGAACACCGACGTCAGCCTGAACTACACGTTCAGCGACTCGGACAACGGCTTTGCGTTTGGCGGACCGCGGATCCCGGCGCTGGCAGCCGCAGGCCAGTTCCTGCCGCTGCCGAACGTGACCAACTCCTGGCACCAGTTCCGCGCCGACGTGAAGTACTTCTTCACGTCGAAAGTGGGCGTCGGCGCCGGCTGGTGGTACGAGAAGTTCGACGTCACCGACTTCGCGACGATCGATCAGATCGGGCAGCCCGGCACGCCGCGCGTCGTCTACCTCGGCGAGGTCTACACCGGGTACGGCAACCGGCCTGTACGAAGGGAACACCGGGACGCTGCGACTGATTTACCTGTTCTAGGCTGGAGCGCCGCACCACCGAGGCTCGGACCACGGATACGGATTGATTGGCCGCGCGCCGGGGCAGCGTTTTCTGACCACGGATCACACGGAGTACACGGATCATGTCACGCCAGGTGGCGGGGACTTGGTCGCGCGCCGGCCGCGGGCGGCCGGCGTGCAGGTGATGCGGGCCGGCTGGTCACACACACCCGATTGAAACCAGCGGGTGTGTGTGACCAGCCGGCCCACATCACCTGACCGCGCCTCCGGCGCGGGCGCGACCAAGTCCCCGCCCTGCGGCGTGACCTGGCCCGGCGCGACTATCACCTGCCGCCCATTCCCTGGCGGTGAATCCGTGTGATCCGTGCAATCCGTGGTCGAAAAGACAGCTGGGCGCCCGATCCCGGCCTGCCCGCCATTCCCCGGATCGGATCCGTGTAATCCGTGTCATCCGTGGTCACAATGACACGCAACCTCCTGTTACAATCGGCCCCCATGGTGCGACAACATGTGATTCAGGCCCTCCTCTCTGCCGCACTCTCGACCGTGGTCCTTGCGCAGGCACCGCAATTCAGCAACCAGGTGCGCGGGTTCATCAAGGTCGATGCGCCCGTGGTCGTCCTGACGAACGTCCGGGTCATCGACGGCACCGGCGCCCCAGCGAAGGAGCACCAGACGCTCGTCCTGCGCGGCGGCAATATCGCCGACCTGGGTGACGCGGCGCGCGTGAAAGCGCCAGACGGAGCGACGGTGGTCGATCTGGCGGGCAAGAGCGTCATGCCCGGACTGGTCATGGTCCACGAGCACCTGTATTACCCGACCGGGCCGGGCGTCTACGGCCAGCTTGGCGCGAGTTTCGTCCGCCTCTATCTGGCGGGCGGCGTGACGACGATGCGGACGGGCGGGAACACGAATGGCGTGATGGACCTGAACCTGAAGCAGCAGATCGAGCTGGGACAGGCCGCCGGGCCTGCGATCGACGCGACCGCGCCGTACATCAACGGTCCGTCGGGGACCCTGCAGATGCACAGCCTGCAGGATGCAGACGATGCGCGCCGGCAGGTGGCGTACTGGGCTGCGATGGGGGCGACGTCGTTCAAGACCTACATGCAGATTACGCGCGCCGAACTGGGTGCCACCATCGAGGAAGCGCACCAGCGGGGCCTGAAGGTGACGGGGCATCTCTGCTCGGTGACCTACGGCGAGGCCGCGGATCTCGGCATCGACAATCTGGAGCACGGCTTCCTCGCGTCGACCGATTTCGTCACCGACAAGCAGCCGGACGTGTGTCCGGGACAGTCAAGCGCGCAGCGGACAATCGCGGCGCTCGACGAGAACAGCGCGGAGTTCAGGGCCCTCGTGAGGAAACTGGTGGAGAAGCACGTGGCCCTGACCTCCACCTTGACCGTGTTCGAGACCTTCACGCCGGGCCGTCCGATGCCGCCCGGGCTCGACGTGCTCACGCCGCAGTTGAAGGAACAGTTCGAGCAGAACTACGCCAGGACGCAGCGCAACCAGCAGTCGATCTATGCGTCGCTCTTTCCGAAGGGCATGGCCCTCGAGCATGCGTTCGCCAGGGCTGGCGGGTTGCTGATTGCCGGGACGGACCCGACCGGCGGCGGCGGCGTGATTCCGGGGTACTCGAACCAGCGCCAGCTCGAGCTGCTCGTCGAGGCCGGGTTCACGCCGCTCGAGGCCATTTCGATCGGCACGCTGAACGGCGCGAAATACCTCGGCCGCGACGCGCGCATCGGTACCATTGCCGCCGGGAAACAGGCGGACCTCGTCGTCATCGACGGTGATCCGTCGAGGAACATCGGCGATGTCCGCCGGGTCGAAACCGTATTCAAGCAGGGTGTCGGGTTCGATCCGGCGAAACTGATGGCCTCGGTGAGCGGCCGCGTCGGGCTGTGGTAGCCGGAGCCGGTCTTCGCGCACGGAGGTTCGGACGCTTCAGACGGCGAGCGCGTCGTCCACGAGCCGCCGTTCGCCGGTCAGTTGCTGGATCTCCGTGATGTCCTGCACCGTCTCCAGGCAGCCCATGTAGCGTCCCTCGGCCGATCGCACGGCGAAGTAGCGGACGTGCACCATGCGTCCCCCGAGGCTGAGCCAGAACTCGGCCACGTTCCGCTCGCCCGCCTTGAACGCTGCGAGGATCGCGTTGACCTTGTGGACGCTTTTCGGCGGGTGGCACTGCTGGACGGCGCGGCCAATGGCGCCGCGGGTCCGTCCGAAGATCTTCGCGTGGTTCTCGTGACTGAAGTACCGCACCCGGTCGTCGGCATCGACGAACGACAGCTCCACCGGCAGGGTGTTCAGCATGGCGGCGAGCACCTCCGGGGCCAGGTTCTCTGACAGGTCGCGCATGTCGCACGCGGCCACGATCTGCGCCGCCAGCGCGTAATAGCGGCTGCGCGCATCCGGCCCGGCCGCGGCTTCCACCTGGGCGATGCCGTCGAGGACGCGCTGGTCGTCGCCGGCCTGAAGCACGCGCCGGACCATCGGAAAGAGGATGTCGTTCTCCTTCCAGTAATGCTCCTTCAGCGCTTTCGAATACGCCTCGAAGGCCTCGGTCAGCGCTGGCAGGGCGTCGTTGCGGCCGGCGATGTACCAGCCGGCGGCTTCCCGAAACGTCGCGAGCGCCTCCTCGCTTTGCCGGTGGTCGGCGAGCATGACCGCCAGCGGACCCCCTTCGAGCGGCACGCCGCGCTCGGCGGCGAGCGGAAAGAGATGGTCCTCTTCCTTGTGGTTGTGGCACCGGTCGACGTATCCCGTGAAGTATTCCAGGGCGTCGGCCACCACGCTCGTCGAGGGCGGCGTCGGGCCCGCGAGAGCGCGCTCGACGGCCGCGAAGACCCTTTCAGTGGTTTCGTGGTCGGTCATCAGGATTTCGGTCCAGGTCTGCATGCGACGAGTGTGGCAGAGACGCCCGCGCACGCGTATGACGGGCGTCATATGTCCGGTCGGGGTTCGGGGCCCGTAGCGTCCGGCTTCAGCCGGAAGAACCCGGCGCTCGGCGCTCGGGGGAATCGTGCTATTTTGGGCGCCGGCAGAGGAGGACCCATGCCTCAGACAGCCGCGACCGCGAAGGAGTATCTGGCGAGCCTGCCGGAGGACCGCCGGAAGACGCTCGAAGCCGTGCGAAAGGTGATTCTGAAGCACCTGCCGAAGGGCTACAGGGAATCCGTCGGCTACGGCATGCTGACGTACGGAATCCCGCTCGAGACGTTTCCGAACACGTACAACGGGCAGCCGCTCGCCATCGCGTGCCTGGCCGCGCAGAAGCACTACAACTCCCTGTATCTGATGGGGGCCTACGGCGACCCGAAGCAGCGCCAGGCCCTGGAGGAGGGTTTCAGGAAGGCGGGGAAGAAGCTCGACATGGGCAAGTCCTGTGTACGCTTCAAGTCGCTGGACGATCTGCCCATGGCGACGATCGCGAAGGCGATTGGCTCCATCACGCCAGTCCAGTACATGAACATGTACGAAGCGAGCCGATCCGGAAAGGCACCGAAATGCTGACGCTGTTTCTTGCGCTCACGCTGCTTCAGGCGCAGCCCGCCGCCGCCCCGGGGCCGGTCGAGGGCGATTTCCTGATCAGGAACTTCAGGTTCACGTCGGGCGAGACGCTGCCAGAGCTGCGCATGCACTACCGGACCTTCGGCACCCCCCGCAAGGATGCGCAGGGGATCGTGCGCAATGCGGTGCTCATCATGCACGGCACCGGCGGCACCGGCGGGCAGTTCGTCGGCCGCGGCTTCGCCGGCGAGCTGTTCGGACCCGGCCAGCCGCTCGACGCGTCGAAGTTCTTCATCATCCTGCCGGACGACATCGGGCACGGCAAGACCAGCAAGCCGAGCGACGGCCTGCACGCGAAGTTCCCGCGCTATGGCTATCTCGACATGATCGAGTCCGAGCACCGGCTCGTCACCGAGGGGCTCGGCGTCAATCACCTGCGCCTCGTCATGGGGACGTCGATGGGCGGGATGCACACGTGGCTCTGGGGCGAGCGATATCCCGACATGATGGATGCGCTGATGCCGCTCGCCAGCCTTCCGACCCAGATCGCCGGCCGCAATCGCGCCTGGCGGCGCGTCGTCATCGACGCGATCCGGAACGACCCCGAATGGAAGGGAGGCGAGTATTCGACCCAGCCCCAGAGCCTGCGCACGGCCGCCGAGATGCTATGGCTCGTCGGCAGCAACCCGATCCTGCGGCAGAAGGCGGCGCCGACGCTCGCCGCACTGGACCAGGCTCTGGACCGCTATGTCGCGAACTACATGAGGACGGGGGACGCCAACGACATCCTGTTCGCGATTGAATCGTCCCGCGACTACGATCCGGGTCCGGACCTCGAGAAGATCAAGGCGCCGCTCCTCGCGATCAACTCGGCCGACGACCTGGTGAATCCCCCGGAAATGGGCATTCTCGAAAAGGAGATCACGCGCGTGCCGAACGGACGCGCCATCGTCATTCCGCTGAGCGACCGCACGACCGGCCACGGCACGCACACGCAGGCCGCGGTCTGGAAGGAGTACCTGATCGACCTGCTCGAGAAGAGCGGGAGATGAGCCTCGACCTGGCGCTATTCCGAGCGCAGCGCGTTGACGGGATCCACACGCGCGGCGCGCCTGGCGGGAATCCAGCTCGCGGCGAGCGCCGTGGCAACCAGCACGCCTGCGGCCGCCGCGAGCGTCGGCAGGTCCGACGCATGGACGCCGAACAGCCGGCTCTCCAGCGTGCGCCCCAGGCCCAGCGCGAGTGTTGCGCCCAATGCCGTTCCGGCCAGCGATAGCGTGACGCCCTGCCGGAGGACCAGCCGGTTGACGTCGGCGGCCGTCGCGCCCAGCGCCATCCGCACGCCGAGTTCACGCGTACGCTGCCCGACCATGTAGGCCAGCGATCCGAACAGGCCAACGGCCGCCAGGATCAGGGCGGCCCCGCCGAGCGTGACGCCGATCAGCATCGCCAGGCGTTCGTCATTGAGGTTGAGATCGATCTGCGCGCGCAGCGTGCGCGCCGCCGTCACGGGAACGGACGGGTTGACTTCGAGCGCCGTCCGCCGCAAAGTGTCGACCAGGGCCCGGGCGCTGCCGTCCACGCGAACGTGGAAGACGCCGCTCCTGGCGGGCGCCTGCGTCCAGGGCAGATAGAAACTGGGGCGAGGCGTTTCGCGAAGGCGCCGGTATTTCACGTCCCGGGCGATTCCCACGACGCGCACGGGCGGCGCCTCGCCGCCGAGCGATAACTCGCGGCCGAGTGCGCTCGCGTCCCGCCAGTAGCGTCGCGCCATGGTCTCGTTCACGATCGCCACCGGCTCGGACTCGGACGCGTCGGTCGCCGTGAACGGGCGTCCCTCGACGAGGTCAATCCCGGTGGCATCGAAGTAGGAGCCGGATACGGTGTTGAAATTGACCTCCATGTCCTCGTCCGGCGCCGGCTGATATCCGGGCACCGCGATGCTCGTCCGCGAGCCGCCGAATCCGAGCGGGATGACGCGGCCGAAGCCCACGGCACGCACTCCCGGCACGCGCGCCAGCCGCGCCAGTGCGCTCTCGATGTAGGCGCGCGTCTGTGCGCCGTCGAGCGGCGCCACGGAAGGATCGACCGAGAGCAGCGCCACGTGCCCGGCGTCGAGCCCGGTCGGGATCGACCGGAGGTTTCGAACCGTCAGCGTCAGCAGCAGCGCAGCGGCGACGAGCGCGAGCGACAGCGCGAACTGGGCGACAACGAGTGCGCGCTGGGTGCGCGCGCGCGCCGGTCCGGCAGAGACCGACCGCCCCCCATCGGCGAGCGAACGGGAACGGCCGCGCCGGAGCACCGCAAGCACCGGGCCCGCGCCGGTCAGGAGCGTCGTGACAACAACGAGCAGCGCGACGAACCCGGTCGTGCGCCAGTCGAGCGCCACATCGAGCGCGGCCGGTTCGCCGAAGCGCGCGATGAACCCGGCCGCTATGACGGCCGACCAGCGTGCCGCGAGCGCGCCAGCCGCCGCCCCTCCAATCGACAGCAGCAGCGTTTCGACGAGCACGAGACGGGTCAGGCGCCAACGCCCGGCGCCGAGCGCCGCTCGCACGGCCATTTCACCTTCCCGCTCCGAGGCCCGTGCCAGCAGGAGGTTCGCGACGTTCGCGCACGCAACGAGGAGGACGAGCACCGCCGCGCCGAAGAGCAGCGCGAGCGGCCGGCCGGTCGTCTCGGGGAGCCTGGAGTCCCCCTGCCGTCCCGGAGTGACGATGAACGTCCGCGCGGTTCGCCCGACCTGTTGGGCGACTCCCGCGTCGGCCCTGGCGAGATCGCCGGCCGCCTGTTCGCGAGTCGTGGACGGCCGCAGCCGGCCGGCGATCGTCAGCCAGCTCGTCGTCCGGAGCGGCAGCAGATCGCCGAACCGGGTATCGATCAGGGCCTGATCGTGGAGCGGAATCCACACACGCACGTTCCGGCCGACCTCCATTCCACGGAAGTCCTGCGAAACGACCCCGGCGACCGCGAACTCGCGGCCGTTCAGCACGACCGAGCGCGGTTCAAAGGGCGCCGTTCCGGTGATCTCGCGCCAGAGCGGCTCCGCGACAACGACGGTGGGCGGCGCGCCGACGCGATCGTCAGCCTCCGTCAGGGGACGCCCGGCTGCCATGCGGACACCCAGCGTCGAAAAGTAGCTGCCCGATACGAGTTCGGCATCGAGCACCCGCGACGCGTTGCCGTCCCGCAGCGTGACCGTCGAGGACGAATAGGCCGCCAGGTCTGTGAAGCTCCGCTGCGCCGAACGATAGTCCACGAAATCGGGATAGGAGAAGTTGTGATTGATCGACGCCTGCCGCTGCTCGAGGACGATGGCCACGCGGTCCGGGTCCGCGATCGCCAGCGGCCTGAAGACCACCGTGTCGAGGAGTGTGAAGACCAGCGAGGCGAGCGCAATGCCGATGGTGAGCGATGCCAGCGCAATCGCGGTCATAGCCGGCCGCCGCCAGAGCATCCGGGCGCCGTATCGCAGGTCCTGGGTCAAGGTGGTCATCGGTCCTCCCCGATGCGCGGCCGCAGGTCCGCAGTCCGGTCGCGACAAGCGTCGCTGCAGGTTGGGAGTGAGCGAACGCGCTGTCTGGCGCCAGTACCACGAGCGGGCCGCCCGGACTCCATCGAGTGCGGAGAGCGCGGCGTACTCCTCGGCCAGGTCGCCGAGGACGGCTTCGCGATCCCCGGGTGGACTCGATCGCGCGACGAGCCACTCCGCCAGTCGAGGGGGGCCCACGCTCATGGCCGGTTCCTCAGGAGGCCCGGCTTCACCCCCGCCCACATCCGGCGCATCGTCTCGCGCGAGCGTTCGAGCGCAGCGGCCCCGTTAGCGAGGAGCGTGAAGTGGCGCTTCGACCGGCCGCCACGCTGCGGCGTGGGATCGGAGGTGCGGGACCGGACGAAGCCCTTCCGCTCGAGCCGGTCGAGCGCGGTGTAGAGCGCGCCGACAGCCACCGATCGTCCCGTGCGCGATTCGATGTCGCGGCGGATCGTCACGCCGTAGGCATCGTCTTTCAGGTGAACGATCGCGAGCAGCACGAGCTGTTCGAATTCGCCAAGGGTGTCGCTGGTGGCCATTTGTCCTGCGCCGCAGTAGTAATTGGCGGAGTGTACCACGGATTGTCGCAATCGCACCCCTCAGCGCCGGCGCACTACGTCGCCCGAAACGGCCTGCCCGTCCGTCAGCGTCAGCGATAGGCTTCGGCGTTCCCGTAACGCACGGCCGCGCGTTCGCGCGCCTTGGCCTCGAACTCCGCGCGGTCGCGCGGAGGGGCGGTCGTCACCAGCGATGCCAGGAGCTTGCGCGCCACCGCCGTGACTTCTTCAACGGCTTCGTTGAACGCCGGCTCATTGGCCTTCGACGGTTTCGCGAAGCCGCTCAACTTGCGCACGAACTGCAGCGACGAGGCGCGCACTTCGTCATCGGTCGCGGGCGGATCGAAATTGAAGAGCTGTTTGATGTTGCGGCACATCTGTTCATTTTAGCCGCTCGCCGACGTCGCCGGACCGCTCCCCGTCGGGGGGCCGCAGGTTCGCAGCTTCCGGCTTCATCCGTAGCTTCCGGCTTCAGCCGGAAGTCGCAGCCGCCTAACCCGGAATTCGCATGCGAACCGGCTCACGGCCGTTCAATCGTCTTCCCCGTCCTCGCTCCGGAGGCCGGCATGACCGCCTGGACGTTGCGCTTGTCCGGGCGAAGCACGATGGCTTCGCTTCCGCCCTCGCTTGTCAGCCAGTGCTTCGTGCCCTTCATGAAGAACACGGGCGCTGCAAAGATGCCGAAGGCGACGGCCGCGGCGCCGCCTTCCTTCCAGCGCGGGTGCTTCGACTGGGAGTACACCCCCGACGAAATGGCGCCGTACGGCATGGCGCCCGAGCCCGCGAGGAAGCTCCCGGCGCCGTCGCTCGCGGCCAGCACGCCCGGCCCTGCCACTCCACGCGAGTCTGATCGACGAGATTCAGGAAGGCATCGAGGGCGAGCGCGGTCGTCCGGAGCGTGTGATCGGGGCGCTCCCGGCGCATGTATCGTGCGGGGATCGCGCGCAATGCTTCGTAGACGAGCGGCGGCACCTCGTCCACGGCCCCGTCCCGTGGCCGGCCCGCGCCTGCGCGAGCAGTCGCGTGACCGCGAGGCCGTCCGGTGATGGCATGGGTTTGAGGGCATTATAATTGCCGGCGAGGGTTCGTGACGAAGATCTGCGACAACATTCTCGAGGCCATCGGCCACACCCCGATGGTCCGCATTCACTCGATCACCCGCGGCGTGGTGCAGGCAACCGTCCTCGCGAAGATCGAGACCTTCAATCCCGGCAATTCGATCAAGGACCGGATGGCGGTGCGCATGATCGAGGATGCCGAGCGGTCCGGCGCCCTCAAACCCGGCGGCACGATCATCGAAGGCACCTCCGGCAACACGGGCATGGGCCTCGCGATCGCGGCCGTCATCAAGGGCTACAAGTGCATCTTCACGACGACTGACAAGCAGTCGAAGGAGAAGATCGATGCCCTGAAGGCGTTCGGCGCCGACGTGATCGTGTGCCCGACCAACGTCGAGCCCGAGGATCCGCGGTCGTACTACTCCGTCTCGTCGCGCCTCGAGAAGGAGGTGCCGAACGCGTGGAAGGCCAACCAGTACGACAACCTGTCGAACTCGGCGGCGCATTACGAGCAGACCGGCCCGGAAATCTGGGACCAGACCGACGGACGCGTCACTCACCTGGTCGTCGGCGTCGGCACCGGCGGCACGATCAGCGGCGCGGGACGGTACCTGAAGGAGCAGAACCCGGCGATCACGGTGTGGGGCATCGACACCTACGGGTCGGTGTTCAAGAAGTACAAGGAAACCGGGATCTTCGACAAGAACGAGATCTATCCCTACATCACCGAGGGCATCGGCGAGGACTTCCTGCCGAAGAACGTGGACTTCAGCGTCATCGATCATTTCGAGAAGGTCACCGACAAGGACGCGGCGCTGATGACGCGCCGCATCGCGCGCGAGGAGGGAATCTTCGCGGGCAATTCCGCCGGTTCGGCCATGGCGGGTCTGCTCCAGCTCAAGGATCACTTCACGCCGGACGACGTGGTGGTGGTCATCTTCCACGATCACGGGTCGCGCTATCTCGGGAAGATGTTCAACGACGAGTGGATGCGCGAGAAGGGCTTCATCGAAAAATCCGGCATGACGGCGCGCGACCTCGTCGCGCAGGGCCTGTCGGGCGAACTGCGCGCCATCGAAGGCACCGAACCGGTGGAGGCCGCCGTGAAGCTGATGCGCGAGCACGACTTCTCGCAGATCTCGATCACGCACGACAAGCGGCTCGTCGGATCGCTGAACGAGGCGCAGCTCTACGCCGAACTGGTCGCGAATGCCGAGGTGAAGAGGCAGCCGGTCGCCTCCATCATGCAGCCGGCATTCCCGTTCGTGGACATCTCGACGCCGGTCGACCTCGTCGCGACGATGATCACCCCGCAGAATCCGGCGGTCCTCGTCCGGGACTTCAAGACCGACAAGACGTTCATCATCACGCGATCCGACATCATCCGCGTGCTGCTATGAGGTGGCTGCAGAGCCTGGTGGCCGTCGCGGCCGGCTTCGGCTTCCTCATGTTCGCGGGCTTCGTCGCGGCGGGCCTGTCCACGATTGCCGGGAAGCTGATCGTGGCGGGGCTCGGTGCGCTGATGGCCGGCTGGATGACGGCGCGGCTGGCGACGTTCTCGCCGCTCGGTCACGCGCTGGTGCTCGCCCTGTTCGTCGCGGCCGCGTCGGTGTCGTCGATTCGCGGCATGTCCGGCGGCTGGTATCCGGTCGCGGCCGGAATCGCCGGCGTGGCCGGGGTGCTGACGGGCGGCTGGATTCGTGCCGCGGCGGACCGCGCCCGTGGTACCGTAGAGCCTCTGTCGGGCCCGCGGGCCTGACCACACGTGGGGCCCGGCCGTTCCCGGCCCTGGGCCGCCTGGAGCACATCATGAGCACCCTGATCGCCGCTGCAGCGCTGCTGCTGGCAAGCGCCGCACCTTCGTACGCACAGAGCGCGGACATCACCGGGAAGTGGGATATCACCGTCACGACGGCCCAGGGCCCGATGCCGACCGCAACGATGACCCTGAAGAAGGAAGCCGACAAGATCGTCGGGGTCATCTCCGGTCAGCAGGGCGACATCGGCGTCGAGGCCGAGGTGAAGGAGAAGGCGGTGTCGATGTGGGCCTCCGTGCCCACGCAGAACGGCTCGATTGACATCACCTTCACCGGCACGGCCGACGGCAATTCCATGAAGGGGACGGTGGACTTCGGCGGCCAGGGCGGCGGCGACTGGGTCGCCACGCGGGCCGCGGCGCCGGCGACAGCGGTGCCTGCGCCCACGGCCGCGACAGCCGGCGTCGACGTCACCGGGACCTGGAACTTCGAGGTGACCACCGAGTTCGGCACCGGCAGTTCGACGATGACCTTCAAGCAGGATGGCGGGAAGATCACCGGCCAGTACAGCGGGCAGTACGGCCAGGCCGAGCTGACCGGAACCGTCACGGGGAATGAAATCGCCTTCAGCTACGAACTCGTTCGGGAATCGATGACGGCGGTCGTCAGTTATGCCGGCACCGTCGAGAAGGACCGGATGAAAGGCACGCTCAGCATCGGCGACATCGGCAACGGTTCGTTCACCGCCACGAAGGCCAGGTAGCGGAGACCAACCGACTTGTCATTCAATTCGCTCAACCTGCACCCGACCCTGCTTCGGGGTATCAAGGAACTCGGGTTCATCCGACCGACACCGATCCAGGCCGACGCGATCCCCCCCGCGATGGAGGGGCGTGACGTCCTGGCCTCCGCGCAGACGGGAAGCGGGAAGACCGCCGCGTTCCTGCTGCCGATCGTGAACGGACTGATGGGGAAGCCGCGCGGCATGACGCGCGCGCTGATCCTCGCGCCCACGCGCGAGCTGGCGGCCCAGATCCACCAGGATCTGAACGACCTCGTCGTCCACACACCGATCAGCGGCGCCGCCGTGTTCGGCGGCGTCGGGATGGGGCCGCAGGAGCACGCGTTCCGGAGCGGCGTCGACATCCTCATCGCGACGCCGGGACGGCTGCTCGATCACCTGCGTGCGCCGTACGCGAAGCTCTCGCATCTGGAGTACCTCGTCCTGGACGAGGCGGATCGGATGCTCGACATGGGTTTCCTGCCCGACATCAAGCGCGTGCTCCGGCACATCCCGGCCAGGCGGCAGACCCTGTTCTTCAGCGCGACGATGCCGGCCGAAATCGCCGCGTTGAGCCGCGAGATGCTCCGCAACCCCGTGATCATTCAGCGCGAGCGCCAGGCGGCGCCGGCCTCCGGCATCACGCAGGCCGTTTATCCGGTGTCGCAGGGCCTCAAGGCGCCGCTGCTCGTGACGATGCTCACGCGCGGCGATGTGAAGCAGGCGCTGGTGTTCACGCGGACCAAGCACCGCGCCAACCGGCTCGCCGATCACCTCGTGAAGGGCGGCGTGCACGCCGAGCGGATCCACGGCAACCGCTCGCAGGCACAGCGCACGGCCGCGCTGGAGGGCTTCAAGGCGGGGCGGTTCCCGGTGCTCGTGGCGACCGACATCGCCGCCCGCGGCATCGACGTGGACGCCCTCGGGCACGTCGTCAATTTCGACGTGCCGCAGGCCCCGGACGATTACATCCACCGCGTCGGCCGGACCGGGCGCGCGGAGGCAACCGGGGAGGCCTACACGTTCGTGTCGCCCGAGGAAGAGGGAGACCTGCGAGACATCGAGAAGGCCATCGGCCGCCGGCTCCCGCGAGTGACGGTGCCGGACTTCGACTACACGGCCAGGCCCCAGCAGAAACTCGAGATCCCGCTGGCCCAGCGGATTGCGGAGATCCGCGCGCGCAAGCGGGACGAGCGCGCCCGCGCCGTCGTCAACGCCGCCCGCCGCTCGGCACAGCAGCGCGGTGCCAAGCCGTCCCCGGATCGGGGTCAGACCCCGGGGGCCGCGGGCGGATTTCACCGGCGGCCGGCCCGGCCCGGGGGGCCGCGCCACGGCGGTCCGGGACGCCGCGGCGGAGGCGGCCGCAACGGCGGCGGCGGCCGCAGCGGCCCGCGGTAGCGGCCGGTTTCGACCAGCCGGCGACGGAACCGTAAGCGCCGTCCTGTGTTATGCTTGAACGGCTTGGCGCATCGGCGGCCGGTCAGTGACCGGTTGCTGGGCGCCCTTTTTCATGTCCCTTGTTCCTGGCGAGTTCACGCTCGAGCTGACGCCTCGAGCCCGCGTTGACGTATTCGACGTCCGGTCGGAAGTGGCCGCCCGGTACGGCGATGCACTCGACGCCTATCCACGCGCCCTGTGTTGCTCCTTCCACACCACGGCCGGCTACCTCGACCAGGGCGTTGCCGCGCGGCTCAATCAGGGGCCCGAAGGCGTCATGCCCTACATCGACGTCTTCCGCACGATGTTTCCGGAAGGGGCCGGCTACGAGCACGACAAGCTGGAGCGGCGCACCGAACTCAGCGAAGACCAGAAGCCAGTCGAACCGCTGAACGCGGATTCGCATCTCGCGTTCATGGCGGGAGCCCTGCGCACCTGCGTGTCCTACCTCAACAGGCCCGGCGAGCCGATGTCGTTCATCGACCTCGACGGCGTCCACGCCGGCCGTTCCCGTCGCCGGCGGACGACGGTCCTCGGCTACACGGCCGAGGAGCCGATCGCGCAGTCCCGGATCGTCGTGCCTGTCTCGGGGCACAGCGTTGAATCGGTGAACCTGAAGGACCGGGCGCTGGGCGTGTACCGAGGAGTGCGCGGCGCTGATCGCGCGCCACGGCGTGCAGAAGGGCCGGCTCCGCCTGTCCCTGGCGCCAGGCGAGAAGCACGCGGGGCTGACGGTCAACGAGTACGAGACGCTGCTGATGCGGCACGATTTGTCGGAAGTGCTGCGCGATCCGCTGCGGTTCATGGTGGAGAAAGCCGGCCACATGCTCGGCAACCCGCGCGCGATTCCAGCCAAGACGCTCGACTACGCCAAGTACAATCTCGTGCGCGTGTTCAACCGCCTGGTGGACGCGCTCGGCCTGCGCGAGTCGCTCGTGGAATCCGTCGTCTCGCGGGCGATCGGCATGCCCGCCTCGCGCTTCCTCCGCATGAAGCGGTCGATCAGCCTGCTCGTCTCCGACAGCAACCCGACCGGCCGGTGTGCGATCGTCGAAGGCACCTACCAGAGCCCGATCCTGGTGCAGTGGCACCGGGGCCAGCGGCAGGCGCGCGTCCTCGACGTCACCCTGACGCGGTTCATCTAGCGAACGCCCGCCTGTCGCCTGTCGCTTCACAAGAGTAACGGAGAACGGAGAAACCGAGCCGGACGGCGCGGCGAGGGGCCTGCTCCAGCGAAGGGGTCGGGCCGCCGGCCGGCAGGCCGGCGTGCGACCCCGCAGCCAGACAGGCCCTTGCTCCTCTTCTCCGTTCTCCGTTCCTCCGTTACTCCCGTGACCCCGTAATACGATCGCAGTTCGACTGCGGCTGTCGCCCGCCCGGGCTCACCGGTATCTCCACGTCCGGACGTCGGCGCCCTGCGGCGCGAACTTTTCGATCTGCGCCGTCATCTTCTGGAGCAGCTCCGCCGGGCGCGGCCCCCAGCAGTGGGGGGCGCGGCGCTGGAACACGATCTCCCCGGTGTACTTCGGGTTGTCGGCCTTCTGGAGAAAGTCGTTGAGCTGCTCGACGGCGTCGTTGAGATAGTACGAGTCCATGTCGCCGACGTAGATGTTCAGTTTGTGCCCCACCTTCGGGCCGAGTGTCGCCCAGTTCGTCCGCAGGATTTCGTGCAGGTCGTATTTCCTCCACGCCTCGGCGACCGTCCTGTCGATCTCCCCCGTCTCCTTGTTCCAGATCCGCTTCGGATAGCCGTCGGGTCCTACCGGCGAGTACGTCGCCTCCCAGATGTCCCACTGGCCACCCGATCGCGACTTGTCGCCGACGACCAGTTCGTAGTGGTTCTCGTCCTTCATCATCGACTGGATGTTGCCGTCCGGCTGTCGCTGGTTCGGGCGCTCGACCCTCATCCAGCCCTTGTCGAAGTAGTAGGCGTTGGCATCCTTGTAGATGTTCACGATCTGGTGGTAGGAGAAGTCCACGGCGTCGGGACAGCTTGCGAACGACCCGCCGTAGAAGTCCGGATAGAACACCTGGTGCGCGGCGGCAATCCAGCCCCCGGTCGATCCGCCGGACAGCATGCGCGCCCACGGCTGGCCGATCGCGCGGAACTGTTTCTCGACGGCGGGGATCAGTTCCTGGATGATCGCATCGCCGTACGGGCCGTTGTTCTCGGAGTTCACCGCATACGAGTCGTCATAGTCCGGCGACGGATGCTGGAGCGTGACGTAGAGGAACCGCGGCGTGTCCTCGGCCATCCAGATCCGGTCGAACTCGCCGCCGCGCCCGAACCCGCCGGGCGCGCCGAGCGAGAAGTGGCCCTGGACGTAGTTCACGGGGTACTTCGCGTCCGGGTGCTGATCGTAGTCCTTCGGCAGCAGCACCGTCGCGCCGAGGTAGATCGGATGTCCCCACCACTTCGTGAGGATGGCGCTCTGGATCTTGATCCGCTTCACCATCGCCGTGTCGGCCGGCGGCGTGACCGCACACCGACTGCAGCGGCAACATCGCGGTGGTGCACAACGGCATCATCGAGAACGCCGCGGAGTTGCGGGCCGAGCTGGAGGCCAAGGGGCACGTGTTCCTCTCCGAGACCGACACCGAGGTGCTGGCGCATCTCATCGAGGCGTTCGGCGGTGAGATCGATCAGGCGGTGCGCCAGGCGCTGACGGTGGTCCAGGGCACGTACGGGATCGCGGTGGTCGACGCTCGCCAGCCGGATCGACTGGTCGCGGCGCGCAACGGCAGTCCGGTGGTGGTCGGCGTCGGCGAGCACGAGATGTTCATCGCCTCGGACGTGTCGGCGCTGGTGCGGTACACGGAGCAGGTGCGTGTACCTCGACGATCGCGAGGTGGCGGTGCTCGACGCCGGCGGCTACCGCACGGTGACGCTCGACGATCAGCCGACCACCAAGGCGCCGGCGACGGTGCAGTGGGGACACGAGGCCTACGACCGCGGCGAGCACGAGCACTTCATGCTGAAGGAGATCCTCGAGCAGCCGGAGGCGTGCGAGCGGACGCTGAAGGGGCGCCTCGATCTGCAGTTCAGCACGGCGCACCTCGGCGGGCTCAACCTGACGCCGCGCGACCTGCTCGACATCAAGCGGATCAAGGTCCTCGGCTGCGGGTCGGCGTACTACTCGGGCATCGGCGGCGCGCATCTGATCGAGACGCTGACCCGCGTGCCGGCCGACGCCGAGGCGGCGTCCGAATTCCGCTACCGCAATCCGGTGATCGAGAAGGACTGCCTCTATATCGCCGTCAGCCAGTCGGGCGAGACGGCCGATACGCTGGCGGCCGTGCACGAGGTGCAGCGCAAGGGCGGGCGTGTCCTCGGCATCGTCAACGTCGTCGGCTCGAGCATCGCCCGCGCCTGCGACGGCGGCATCTACATCCACGCCGGTCCCGAGGTCTCGGTCGCGTCGACCAAGGTGTTCACCTGTACGCTCGTCGCCTTCGCGCTGCTCGCGCTGTACCTCGGCCGCATCCGCGATCTCTCGCCCGCCGCGGGGCGCCGGCTGATCGACGGGTTGCAGCAGCTGCCCGACCAGATGCGCGAGATCCTGCGCAATGCCGACCACATCCGCGCGGTCGCGCTGCAAGCATGCGACGCGCGACAACGCGTTCTACATCGGCCGCGCCAACGGCTACCCGGTGGCGCTGGAAGGGGCGCAGAAGCTGAAGGAGATCGCCTACGTCCACGCCGAGGCCTACCCGGCGTCGGAGCTCAAGCACGGCCCGCTGGCGCTGGTGTGCCCGGAGACGCCGACCTTCGTCGTGCTGCCGCGCGATCACCTCTACGAGAAGTCGCTGTCCTCGCTGGAGGAGATCCGCGCCCGGCGCGGGCCGGTCATCGCCATCACCCATGCCGGTGACGAACGGCTGCTCGGTCGCGTCGACGACCTCCTGCTCGGTGCCGGCCAGCGAGGACGAGCTCAACCCCATCCTCCTCACGCTGCCGCTGCAGCTGGTCGCCTACTACGCCGCCGTCGAGCTCGGCCGCGACGTCGATCAGCCGCGCAATCTGGCGAAGAGCGTGACGGTGGAGTGAGCAGCGAGCCGTGGCCGGCGCCAGGCCGTCGACGATCCCCGGCCACGCCGCCGCCGCCGATCAGATCACGTACTCCAACTGGAACAGCACGTTGTCGCGATCGCGCAGCAGGCTGATGCCGGAGCCGCCCTTGAGGGTGCTGGCGTACAGGTAGCTGTAGCTGATCGTGAAGCGGAACGGGTCGTGGATCAGCGTCACCTGCGGCTGCGCGACGACGGCGCCGCTCCAGTCGTAGAAGACGCCGAGCGCGGGCGCGATCTGGCCGCTGTAGTAGCTCGTGCCGATCAACAGCGTGTTGAGGTACTGGTCGATGGGTTGATGGACGAACACGCTCTCCGTCGCACTCGTCGGGATGCCGCGGCTGTCGGGCGAGATGTTGTACGCCGGCACTGGTAGCACCTCGCCATCGAACGTGTGCGGCTGACCGGGAACGTACTTCGCACTGCCGACGGGCGGGATCGGCACGCGCTTCGCCGCGCCGTTGAGGTGCTTGTAGAAGAACTGGGCGCTGAAGAAGATCGACTGGGTCGGGTTGAGCCAACGGATGAACTGGTTGTGGTCGATGCCGAGGGCGAAGTTCCACGAGTCGCCGGTGCGCCGGCCGCCGGTGCAGAATCCGGTGCCGGTCAGATGGCCGCCGGAGCCGCAGTTGCCGAGGCCGTACACGAACGGATCGAGCTGGGACTGCGTGAAGCGCGCCTCGTTGCTGAAGTAGGCGAGCTCGCTGCGGAGCACGGGCTCGCCGCTCAGGCCGAGGTAACGCACGTACTCCGCCGGCACGCTGGTGGTGATGCTCGCGCCGGTGATCTGGGTCGTCGGTACCGTCTGTGTCGCCAGCGCGAGGAATCCGGCCGCGCGGCCCTGCTGGATCGCGAGCGGGAAGAAGATGCCGGTCTGCGGATTCGCCTGCACGAACGTCTGGACGGCCGGCGTGTCGAGGTAGGTCCAGTAGCTGGCGATGCCGATCTGCGCGTCGGTCAACGGCGGCAGCGGCGTGCTGAATTTGAACTGGACGCCCCCGCGGGTGTGGCTGAAGTTCGTCGGCGGGATGTCCTTGGTGGTGAGCAGGGCAGCGCTGGGCAGGAAGTTCGGCAGCTGCCACGGCGAGCCGTTCGGGATCCCGGGCTCGATGGCGACGGCGTTGTCCATCGCCGCGAAGCCCTCGAGGTAGGTGTCGTAGAACGGCAGGAACGGGATGTCGCCGACCTGGTAGCTGGTGCGCAGCATGTCGAGCGGCACGCGCCGTTCGTCGAGCGGCACGAGGAAGCCGCCGAAGCTGTTGTCGAGCGGATTGATGTTGTCGAGCAGCCGGAAGGCGTCGGTCTCGCCCCAGGCGAGGATCTGCCGGCCGAAGCGCAGGTACAGCTTGCCGACGTCGGCCTCGACGAAGGCCTGGAACAGTCGGGCGCGCCACGAGGCGACGTTGCGCAGCGTCCGCCGTGCCGCGAGGACGTTGGCGGTACGGCCGGAGAACGGCGGCACCAACTGCTCGTTGAAGTACTGGTAGGCGGTGCGGTACTCGGCCGGGCCGTAATCGTAGATGCCGTCGTACTCGAACCGTCCGGTGAGGTCGTACTTCAGGTTCCTGACCCGGAAGGGGAGATCGTTGAGCAGCGTCAGCGGGCCGAAGCCCTCCTTCACGAGCCGGTCCAGGTTCTGCTTCAGCTCCGCCTCGAGGAAGTAGCGGCTCTGGCGCAGATGGCCGGCGGGCGACACCGGGAAGGTGAGGCTCCGGAAGGTCTGCCGGTTGTGCGTCGGCGTCCCGTTGATGATCGAGATGTCGGTGTGCTGGCTGCCGACGCGCGCGGCGGTGTAACTGCGCACGCCGAGCGTGATGTCGCCTTCGGCGTCCAGCGACGCGGCACGCGCCGTGCCCGCCGCCAGAAGCAACGCCACGCCCGCCGCCAGCGCGACTGTCGTTCCCCCCGCGTTGCGCATATCGACCCCTCCTGTCGATTCAGCCCGCCGCCTGCGATCCCCACCGACCGCACGCGCTGACCACCGGCGCCCTCTACGCCATGCCGTCGTCACTAGGCAACACCGCAACGCGTCACGCGGGAGTTTGACAGGCCCAGACGGCTCGTCGATGGAGGTCGACCATGGCCGATGATCTCTTGCTCGTCGCCGCCGCCGACGGCGTCGCCACCGTCACGCTCAACCGACCGCAGGCGATGAACGCGCTGTCGCGCGCGCTGCGCGCCGCGATCGTCGCCACCGTCCGCCGCCTGGCGGACGACCCCGCGATCGACGTCCTCATCCTCACCGGCGCCGGGCGCGCCTTCTGCGCCGGGCTCGACCTCAAGGAGCTGGGCGGCGAGAGCGGGGCGACCGACGACACCGAGTCGGCGGTCGCCGGCGGTGACGTCGTCGCCGCCGTGCAGGGGTGCGGCAAGCCGGTCATCGGCGCGATCAACGGCTTCGCCATCACCGGCGGCTTCGAGCTGGCGCTCGCCTGCGACGTGCTGATCGCGTCGACCGGCGCTCGCTTCGCCGACACCCACGCGCGGGTCGGCATCATGCCGGGCTGGGGCCTGAGCCAGAAGCTCTCGCGCACCATCGGCATCTACCGCGCCAAGGAGCTGTCGCTGACCGGCAACTACCTGAGCGCCGAGCAGGCGGAGGCGTGGGGGCTGGTCAACCGCGTCGTCGCGCCGGAGGCGCTGCTGCCGACGTGCCTCGCGCTGGCCGCCGACATGCGCTCATGCGTCCCCGACGTCATGCGCGCGTACAAGCGCGTCATCGACGCCGGCTACGCCGAGACCTTCGGCCGCGGCCTGGTCCTGGAGAGCGAAGCGTCGCGCGCCCACGCCCGCTCGCTCACCCCGGACGTGCTGGCGGCGCGCCGCGCCGGCGTGCAGTCGAGGGGGCGGGATCAGTCGAAGGGGTGAGGAGCGTGCGCCGGTGAGCCAGTGAGCCAGTGCGCCGGTGCGCCAGTGCTCGACCTTGAGGCTCAACGGGGTGCACAGGCTCACCGGCGCACTGGCTCACCGGCTCACGCCGTTTCTTCACCACGGATCGACGCACGGCCGCTTCTTCCCCGTTCGCGGCAGTGGCGGTGGCGCCGCTGCGAGCGCGGTCGTGATCCAGCGGCGCGTGTCGGCCGGGTCGATGACGTCGTCGATCTCGAAGTGCGAGGCGACGTTGACCGCTTTGCCGATCTCGTAGGCGCGCGCGACCATCTTCTCGAACAGCGCCTGGCGCTCGGCGTCGTCCTGGACGGACGCGAGCTCGTTGCGGAAGCCGAGGCGCACGGCGCCTTCGAGGCCCATGCCGCCGAACTCGCCGGTCGGCCACGCCACCGTGAAGAGCGGTGCCTTGAAGCTGCCGCCCGCCATCGCCTGCGCGCCGAGGCCGTAGCCCTTGCGCAGCACCACGGTGCAGAACGGCACGCTGAGGCTGCCGCCGACCACGAACATCCGCGCCGCGTGCCGTACCAGCGCGGTGGTCTCGGCCTGCGGGCCGACCATGATGCCCGGGGTGTCGCAGAGAAAGACGATCGGCAGGTCGAACGCGTCGCAGAGCTGCATGAAGCGCGCGGCCTTGTCGGCGCCGTCGCGATCGATGGCGCCGGCGAGGTGGAGCGGGTTGTTGGCGATGATGCCGAGCGGGCGGCCCTCGATGCGCGCCAGGGCGGTGACCATGCCGGCGCCGAAGCCGCGCCGCAGCTCGAGCACGGAGTCGCTGTCGGCGATCCCCGCGACGGCGGTGCGCACGTCGTAGACCCGCAGGCGGTTGGCCGGCACGACGGTGCGCAGCCGACGCTGATCGGCGCAGCGCCATTCCGCCAGCGGTCCCTGGAAGTACGAGAGGTACTGCTTCGCGACGCGCACGGCCTCGGCCTCGTCGGCGACGGCGACGTCGACCACGCCGTTGGCCGCCTGCACGGCGAGCGGGCCGACCTCCTCGGGGCGGAACACGCCGAGGCCGCCGCCCTCGATCATCGCCGGGCCGCCCATGCCGATGTTCGTGCCCTGCGTCGCGATCACCACGTCGCAGCAGCCGAGCAGCGCGGCGTTGCCGGCGAAGCAGCGGCCGGAGACGATGCCGACCAGCGGCACGAGGCCGCTCAGCTGTCCGAAGTACTGGAAGGCGAGGCAGTCGAGACCCGACACACCGGGCGCGTCGGTGTCGCCGGGGCGTCCGCCGCCGCCCTCGGCAAACAGCACGACCGGCAGGTGCAGCCGCTCGGCGAGCTCGAACAGGCGATCCTTCTTGCGATGGTTCTGGAAGCCCTGCGTGCCGGCGAGCACGGTGTAGTCGTACGTCATGACGACGCAGCGGCTGCGCGCCGGGTCGATGCGCGTGGCGTTGACCGTGCCGATGCCGCCGATCAACCCGTCGGCGGGCGTGCGGGCGATGAGGTCGTCGAGCGCCCGCCGACTGCGCTGTGCGGCGAGCGCCAGGGCGCCGTATTCGGCGAAGCTGCCGGGGTCGCAGAGATCGTCGATGTTCTCGCGCGCGGTGCGCTGGCCGGTTTTCCGCCGCCGCGCAACGGCGTCGGGGCGGCGGGCGTCGAGACCGACGGCGTGGCGCTCGATGGCCTCGGCGAGATCGGCGCGCAGCGCGTCCGGATCCTCGTCGTCGGCGTCGGCGGCGGTCGCCAGCGCGCCCGCGTCGGTCGCGGCCAGGAAGAGGAGCGGCGCACCCTCGGCCACCGCGTCGCCCGCGGCGACCGCGAGGGCCACCACCGTGCCGCTCGCCGGCGCGGCGACGACGTGCTCCATCTTCATCGCCTCCATCACCAGCAGCGGCTGGCCGGCGCGCACCGCGGCGCCGGCCGACGCGTCGACGCTGACGACGGTCCCCTGGAGCGGGGCGCGCACGGCGACGGTGCCCGGCGGCGCGGTCGGTTCCGCTGGTGCGTCGACGGAGGCGTTCGCCGGCGCGGCCGCGAAGAAACGGCGCGGATGCCGGGCGCCGTCGCCGGCGGCGAGCGCGCCGAGCCGCGCGTCGATCCAGTCGGTGGTGACGCGCAGGGCGCGCACATCGGGATCGCTGAGCAGCGTCTGGAGGAACCCGATGTTGGTCGCCAGTCCCTCGATGCGCAGCGCGCAGAGGGCGCGATATGCCTTGTCCACCACGGCGGCCACGTCGGCGCCGGGGACGTGCACCACGACCTTGGCGAGCAGCGAATCGAAGCGCGGACTCGGCGTCCAGCCGGCATAGGCGCAGGTGTCGACGCGCACGCCGGGGCCCGATGGCGCATCGAACGCGGTGAGCGTTCCGCCGGACGGCTTCACCGCGCCATCGGCGGTGATCGTCTCCATGTTGACGCGCGCTTGCAGCGCGAGACCGCGCGTCGCGGGCGTCGCGGCGACCCCGAGGTCGCCGAGCGACCGCCCGGCGGCGATGCCGAGCTGCAGCGCCACCAGGTCGAGGCCGGTGACGGCTTCCGTGACCGTGTGCTCGACCTGCAGGCGCGGGTTGGCCTCGATGAAGAAGAACGGCGCACGGTCGGCGGGCGCGGTGGCGTCGACGAGGAATTCGAACGTGGCCACGCCGTCGACCGCCGCGGCCGCGGCGAGGCGCAGCGCCGCCGCGCAGAGGCGGGCGCGCAACGCCGGGGTCACCGACGGGCTGGGCGCCATTTCGATGATCTTCTGATGGCGGCGTTGCAGCGTGCACTCGCGCTCACCGAGATGGACGAGCCCGCCGCGGCCGTCGGCGACGATCTGGACCTCGATGTGGCGCGCCTGCGGCAACAGCTGCTCGACGTACACGCGATCGTCGCCGAAAGCGCCCGCCGCCTCGGAGCGGCAGCGTGCGTACGCGGCGGCCAACTCGTCGGCGCCGCGCACGACGCGCATGCCGCGGCCGCCGCCGCCGGCCACCGCCTTGATCACGATCGGGGCGCCATCCAGTCCGGCGAGGAACGTGCGGGCCTCGTCGAGCGTCACCGCTCCGCCGCTGCCGGCCAGGAGGGGAACGTCGGCGCGTTCGGCGAGGGCGCGGGCGCGCGGCTTGTCGCCGAGCAGCGCCAGCGCCTCGGGACTGGGGCCGACGAAGGTCAGTCCCGCCGCGGCGCAGCGGCGGGCGAAGTCCGCCTGCTCGGCGAGGAAGCCGTAGCCGGGGTGGAGCGCGTCACATCCGGCTGCGCCGCCGACGGCGACGAGCTGGTCCGCGTCGAGGTAGGCGGCCGGACCCACGCCGCGCAGCGGGCGCGCCTCGTCGGCGTGCAGTCGATGCAGCGCCGTGGCGTCGTCCTCGGAGAACACCGCGACCGTCGCGACGCCGAGCTCCGCGGCGCTGCGCATGATGCGGATGGCGATCTCACCGCGGTTGGCGATCAGCAGACGGGTGCACGGCATGCGAGCGGCGTGAGCGGTAGCACGCGCCGTCGCGTTTCACCACGCGGCGTGGTGCGCCAATTCGGCGTTGGCCTCCACCGCCGCATTCGACGAGTCGCCGCTGGCCAGGCAACGAGTTGTAGCCGCGGGACCTGTGCCCGCGGGCGACGCGGCGCGTCGCCGGGAGGGGCGGCGTGCGGCGCGAGGGTCGCCGACTTGGACTCACCCCAGCCCACCCGTTGCGGCGCCGCTCCCCACCGGGCGGTACGCCGCACCGCCGGCGGCCACAGGTGCCGCGGCTACGGAGCGTCCTACGGCTTCGGCACCTTCAGCGTCTTGCTGATCATCAGGCTGCCGGACACGGCGAACAGCAGAACGGCGAGGTGCCCGCGCAGCGGGCCGAACGCGACGGCGCCGAGGCGATCGGTGAAGTACAGCACGAGCAGCAGCGTCAGCGGCAGAATGCTGGTCGGGATGGGCGTCCCCTCGAAGTGCTCGACCTTCCCGTCGGCGCCCGACAACGACTCGGCGGTGACGTTGTACCGCGCCAGCCGGCTCAGGCCGCAGAGGACGAAATAGACGAGGACCAGCTGGTCGGCATTGGTGTCGAGGCCGACGGCGTAGGCGATGGACGCCGGCGCGACGCCGAACGAGATGACGTCGGCGAGCGAGTCGAGCTCGCGTCCCATGGGCGACTGCTTGTGACGCCAGCGCGCGACGCGGCCGTCGAGGACGTCGAAGACGATCGCCAGCGGAATCAGGGCTGCCGCGATCCACAGGGCCACGGGGTTGCCGTTCGCGTGGAACTGCATGGCGTGGAACACCGCCAGCACGCCGCACCCGCCGTTCGCCATGGTCAGCAGGTCGGCGGTGTGGAAGCTCCGGATCATCGAGAAGTGCTTCATCGCGGCCCGCAGGGAAACACAGAAATGGGTCGATCGCCACGCCGCCCTGGCCGGTTCGCGTTCCGGCGGTGGCGCAGGCTACAGACCGCGCCGCATGTCCCCGGCTCCCGAACAGCGTCCGCCGCGCTGGCTGCGCTTCGCGTGGTTCATCAGGAATCCGCCGCCGATGACGACACGCCAGTGGCAGGTGCTCGGCCTGATCTCGGTCGCTGCCCTGTTCGACCAGTACGATCGCGCCCTGTTCGCCCTGGCGCTGCCGCGGATCCAGCTCAGCCTCGGCATCGGCGAGGCGGATGTCGGTTGGCTCGGGTCGATCGTGCGCCTCGGCGCGCTGCCCGCCTTCTTCGCCACCGTCGCCGCCGATCGCATCGGGCGGCGGCAGGTGCTGCTCGCGACCATCATCGGCTACACGGTGTGCACCGCCGCCACGGCGCTCGCGCCCGACGCGCGCAGCTTCGTCGTGTTTCAGTTCCTCGCCCACATCTTCACCGCCGCCGAGTCGATGCTGGCGGTGGTGGTGGTCGCCGAGGAGCTCGATGCGTCGGCGCGCGGCTGGGGCATCGGCGCGCTCTTCGCGATCCAGTCCTGCGGTGTCGGTCTCGCCGCGCTGCTGTTTCCGCTCTTCGATCTGCTCGGTCTCACGTGGCGAGCCCTGTTCGCCGTCGGCGTCGCCCCGCTGGCGCTGGTCGCCTACTGGCGTCGCGTCCTGCCCGAGACGGAGCGGTTCACCGCGGCGCAGGCCGCCGGCCTCACGCGTACGGCGGCGCTGACGCCGATCGTCGCCCTCGCCCGCGCCTATCCCGGCCGCTTCGCTGCGGTGGGCGCGGTGGCGTTCGTGTTCGCCGGCGGCGGCGCGGGCGCGGACTTCCTGGGGCCGAAGTATCTGCAGGACGCGCACGGGTGGTCGCCGGCCCAGGTGGCGTTGCTGTACGTCCTCGGCGGTGGGTTGGCGATCGCCGGCTCGGCCTACGCCGGTCGCCTGAGCGACCGCATCGGGCGGCGGCCGATCACGGTCGTGTTCGGCGTCGCGGTGCTCGTGCTCGCCATCGCCTTCTACAACGCGTCGGGATGGCCGCTGCCGGTGCTGTGGATCCTGCTGATCACCACCGTGGTCGGCCACGACGTTCTGCAGGCGAGTTTCGGGGCCGAGCTGTTTCCGACGTCGTACCGCAGCACCGCCGCGGGCGCGCGCGCCGTCATCGCGACGGTCGGCGCCGCGATCGGTCTGGCGCTCGAGTCGGTGCTCTACCGTCTGCTCGGCTCGCACTGGGAAGCGGTCTCGTGGATGCTCGTCGGCGCGCTGATCGGTCCGCTGATCGTTGCGCTTGCCTTTCCGGAGACCGCCGGGCGAACCCTCGAAGAGATCTCGCCGGAGACGACATGAGGGAGGGGATGGGACGCCGCGCCGCGGCGACGTCGATCGTGGCCGCGGCCATCGCATGGGCCGCGCCCGGCGCCGCGCAGGCGCCGCTGCCGACGCCGAAGTCGGTGCGCATCACCATGGACGCGCTGCACGCCGCCGGTGGCGTGCCGCCGGGGTGGGAGCTGGCGCTGCAGCCCGGCGACGTGAAGGGCGGGCGGCTGCTGTTCATCCAGCAGGGGTGTGTCAGCTGTCACCTCGTGCAGGGTGCCAACCTGCCGGCGGCGCCGCCGAACGGGCCGCACGTCGGGCCGGAGCTCACCGGTATGGGGGCGCACCACCCGGCGGTGTACTTCCTCGAGTCGATCGTGAACCCCAACGCCGTCCTGATCGAGGGGCCGGGCTACATCGACGCCCAGGGCCACTCGGCGATGCCGGCCTATCCCGATCTGACCGTGACCCAGCTGCAGGACCTGGTCGCGTTCCTGTCGAGTCTCACGACCGGCGGCGACGCGGCCTGCCACGCGCCCGCCGCCGTCACGCCGGGCGCCGGGCCGCCGCCGACCAATGTCGCGGCGCCGCTGGCGCCGACGCCGGCGATGCCGTTGCCGCCGCCGCCGACGGTCGCGGCGACGGTGTTCCTGGTGCAGACGTACGACGTCCTGCCGGACAAGCTCGACGCCTTCCAGGAATGGTTCCAGACGAGCTTCGCGCCGGCGCTGCGCGCGTTCGGCGGCATCGTCAGCGTCGAGACGTCGGTCGACCGCGCCCGCCGTGGTCCGCCAATGACGACCGTCATCGCCTTCCGCGACCGCACCGCCTACGACCGCTGGAACAACAACATCGGCCAGCGCGAGCTGGCCGCGAAGTTCGACGAGTTCATCGGCGTGCACGGGCACGTCGTCTACGACTCGCCGCCGCTGTACCGGGCGAGCGGGTTATCAACGCCGTAGCGCGGGCCTCCAGGCCCGTCGCCGCCCGCAGGGCGGCGGTCTCGGCGGCAGCGCGCTCCGGGGCCGCTGCCGCGACCCCGACGGGCCTGGAGGCCCGCGCTACTGCGCGAGTTGTCGCTTGCGAACGGCGGCGCACCTGGGTGAGGATACGGACGCAATGCGCTCGATCCGCGCGTTCCTGCTCCTGGCGCTGCTGATCTCGATCGCGGCGCCCGTTCTTGCCGACGAGACCGCGCGGCAGATTCTGGATCGGCAGCGTGCGCTCGATGCGGGGGAACGCCACTGGTCGGATCGCCACCAGCGGCTGACGATGGACGTCGTGTCGCCCGACCGTCCCGCGCGCATGCTGGCGGTGGACCTCTTCGACAAGAAGACGGGTGCTGGCGAGCAGCGCACGATGGCGTTCTTCTCCGCTCCGGCCAACGTGAAGGGAACGGCGTTCCTCGCCATCAACCACGCCGATCGGGCGTCGGATCAGTGGCTCTATCTGCCCGAGTTCCGACGGGCGCGTCGCGTCGGCGGCGCGGCGCGCACCACCGGCTTCGTCGGCACCGATTTCACCTATCACGACCTCGACCTGCTGGCGCGGATGCCGTCGTGGACCGATGCGGACGCGACGTCGACGCTGCGCGGCGAGGCGACGCTCGACGACGTGCCGTGTCACGTCATCGAGTTCACGCCGGTGCGCGAGGACATCGGCTACAAGCGCATCGTGCTCTGGCTCGGTCGCGACGATCTGGTCGTCCGCCAGGTGGAGTTCTTCGAACAGGCGCCGGCGATCGGATGGCTCGGCGGCCGCGCCGAGGCGCCGCCGTCCCGGCGCATCATGCAGAGCGACGTCCGGAAGATCGGCGCGATCCCGGTGCCGTTCCACGCGGAGATGCAGACGCCGGCGGCCGGCACCAAGACCGTGGTGACGTTCGCCACGGTGGCGTTCGACCAGGCGCTCCCCGACGAGCTCTTCACGCAGCCGGCGCTCGAGTGGGGGTCGTTCACGCCCGGCGGCGCCGCGCCCTGAGCGCGCGGCTCATTCGAAGAGCGGGATGACGCGCGCCCCCTGCGTGCGCGGCGTCTGCACTTCGCGCACGATCTGACCGTCGCGCAGCTCGATCGTCCGGTGGCCGTACGTGGCGGCGAACGTGCTGTGGGTGACCATGACCACCGTGACGCCGCGTTCGTCGTTGAGCCGCCGCAGCAGGTCGAGGATCGCCTGGCCGGTGTTCGAATCGAGGTTGCCGGTGGGTTCGTCGGCGAGCAGCAGGGTGGGGGTCGTGACCAGGGCGCGCGCGATCGCGACGCGTTGCTGTTCGCCACCCGACAGCTCGGCGGGCCGTCGGCCCGCGGCGGCGATGTCGACGCCCACCTGTGCCAGCAGCTCGTGGGCGCGGGCGCGTGCGCGGCGGGCGCTCTCGCCGTGGAACTCGAGCGGCCAGGCGACGTTCTCCTCCACGGTGAAGGTCGGGAAGAGATTGAAGTTCTGAAAGACGATCCCGACGTACCGCAGGCGGATGTCGCTGCGCGCGTTGTCCGACAGCGCCGCCAGGTCCTGGCCGGCGACCAGCACCCGGCCGGTGTCGGGCGTGTCGAGCCCCGCGATCAGGTTGAGGAGCGTGCTCTTGCCCGAACCGCTGGCGCCCATGATCGACAGGAACTCGCCCGTCGCGACGGCGAGGCTGATGTCGCGCACGGCGGGAACGGCGGCGCGCCCCTGCGCGTAGTGCTTGCTGACGCCGTCGAGCTGCACGGCGGGCGGGGTGGGCATGCGATCCTCCTCCGCTCCTCGTCGGTGCAGGCGTGGACGCCAGGCGCCGGGCGCCGCGCCGGTGGGCGCACGCATGATGCTCAGGCGCGGCGCCGGCGCGGCGCCGCTCGCAGGGCGCGCGTCGCCTCGCTGTCGCTCTCGACCACGGGCGCCGCCGTCTGGAGATGCGCCTGGTATTTGGCGCGGAGCTCGCCGAGGAACTCGATGTCGGCGGCGACGTGCTTGAGGCGACGTCCCAGCAGCAGCGGCAGCACCTGAAACGCCGCCGGCGCGCCGGGCGCCTCGGCGTCCGCCAGCGCCTGCCGTCGCGCCCGTTCGAGGCTCTTGCCGTAGAACCAGACGTTCTCCTGCAGCCGATCGAGGACGCGCAGCATGGCGGCGGGATCGGCTTCGTCCGCGAACAGCAGGCGCGCCGAGATCTCGTCCTCCGACCAGCCGCCCGCCCCGGCGTCATGCGCGGTCAGCCACTCGTCGAACACCGTCGTGCCGAGCGGCGTGATCTCGTACGGCGTGCGGCGCGCGTCCGCGTCGGGCGGATTGTCGGCGCTGCGGATGAGGCCGTCCAGCACCAGGCGCTGCAACTCGCGATAGAAGTTGCCGGTGCTGACGTCGACGCCGGAGCGTTCGCGATAGGCTTTGACGAGCGCATAGCCGTGCTGGCGCGCGCCCGACCGCAGCATCCCGAGGATCAGATAGCGAAACATGCGTCTCCCTCCTCCTGTGGCGCCGATACTCCCGTGAAAATTCGACAGTCAAGAAACATCTTTGCGTAGCTGCGGAGCAGTGAGTCGGCGCAGTCAGTCCGGGCCATTGGCAGGCGGTGCACGTTGCGCAGCGAATAGCGGCATCGACCAGCGCGTATCGAGTCGAATGGCTCATTGTGGTGGCTGACAGCATTCGGCTAGCACCGCCTTCGCGACGGCGCGCAAGGAGGCGGTCATGAACGGGGCCGACGGATATTGCGACGGGGCGAACGGCGCCCCAATGACGATCGCGGAGACGGCGATGGACCGCACGCGCGGCGTTCCTCGGCTCGCGTCGGCTGGGCGAGCTGCCCGAGGAGGTCTTCCGGCTCGGCGAGGTGTGGATCCTCTGCGAGCGTTGCGTGGCGCGCGGCGACGCGGGTGCCGCCGACGGGCTCTACGCGCTGCTGGCCGGCTTCGCGCGCGCCGCCGGCGACGGCGGGTTCTGGCCGGGAACGGCGGCGCTCTACCTCGGCCTCCTGGCGGCGACCGCGGGGCGGTCGGACGTCGCGGCGGCGCATCTCGAGGAGGCGCTACGCGCCGCCGCGACGATCGGAGCGGGCGTGCAGGTGGCCCGCGCCCAGCTCGCCTACGCGCGCGTCCTGCTGGCGCGCGGCGCGCCCGGCGACGCGTCGCGCGCCCACCACCTGCTCGTCGAGCTGCTCGCCAGTCTGCAGCAACCCGCCGCCAGCGCGGCGCCGCCGGCGCCGCCCCCACCGCTCCCGCGCAGCCACGTGTTTCGGCGCGAGGGCGACTATTGGACGCTGGCCTCGCCCGGACGGGTGGCGCGCGTGCGCGGCCTGCGCGGCTTCGAGTACATCTCCGAGCTGCTGCGGCGTCCGCATCGGGCGGTCTACGTCGTCGAGCTGATGAGCCCGACGGGGCCGCGCGCCTCCGGCCTGACGGCGCGAGAGGTCGGCGAGCACGGCCTGCAGGTCGTCGCGGCCGCGCGCGGCGAAGCGGGCATCGACCGCCGCGCCCGCCTCGACTATCGCGCGCGCTGGCGCGAGCTGCTCGCCGACCAGGCGGACGCCGAGCGCGACAACGACGCGGGGCGCGCGGCGCGCATCCAGGACGAGATCGACATGTTGGCGCGGGAGCTCGCCGGCGGGCGTCGCGGTCCGGCGCGGGGCACCTCGTCGGCGCAGGAGCGGGCGCGCGTCAACGTGCGCAACTGCGTCAGCGCGGCGTTGCGCGCGATCCGCCGCCACGACGAACCGCTCTGGCGGCATCTCGCCAACACCATCAAGACCGGAACGTACTGTGTGTACGAGCCCGATCGGATCATCGACTGGGATCTCTGAGGTGACCCGCCAGCGCCAGGACGCGGGCCGCAGCGGGGAGCGCGCCGCGGAGTCGTATCTCGTGGGTGCCGGCTACGTGATCCTGGCGCGCAACTATCGCTGTGTGCTCGGCGAGATCGATCTGGTGGCGCTCGACCGCCGCACGCTCGCCTTCGTGGAGGTCAAGGCGCGCAGCAACCCCGATCGCGGCGCGCCGATCGAGGCGGTGACCCGCCGCCAGCAGCGGCGCATCCTCCGCGCCGCCGAGCACTACCTGGCGCGCCATCGGCTGCGCGATCGCCTGGTGCGCTTCGACGTCGTCGGCGTCTGGCTGGACGGCGGCGTGCCGCGCTGCGAGCTGGTGCGCGGCGCCTTCGAGAACGAGGGATGGTGACGATGGCCGGGCTTGGTGCGCCAATTGGGAATCGCGTCTGGCGGGCGCCGCTCCGTCGGCGCCCGTTGGAGGTGGCGCGGGCGCTCCATGCGACAGGTGCCGACGGAGCGGCGCCCTCCGACGCTGGTGGGATGGATGCCGAGAGGGGGGCGGCCGCCGTCTAGCCTCCTCCGGCGGGTGCATGCTACCCGGCAGGCCCATGCTCGATATCAAGTTGATTCGCGAGCGGCCCGATGAGGTGAAGCGCTCGCTGGGAACGGTTGGGACCCCGCCGGCGTTGGTCGACGCGGTGCTCGAGGCGGACGCGCACCGGCGCAAGCTGATCACCGAGGCGGAGCAGATGCGCGCGACGCGCGCCTCGACGTCCAAGACGGTCGGCAAGCTGGCGCCGCCCGAGCGCGAACGGGTCGTGGCGGAGATGCGGGCGCTGGGCGACCGCATCAGCGAGGTCGAGCAGCAGGTCGCGGCGGCCGAGGAGGCCTTCACCGCGGCGATGATGGAGCTGCCGAACCTGCCGCATCCCGACGTGCCGGTGGGGCCCGACGAGACGGCCAATCGGCTGGTCCGTGAGGTCGGTGTCGAGCCGGCCTTCGCCTTCACGCCGCGGGCCCATTGGGATCTCGGGCCGGCGCTCGGCATCATCGACTTCGAGCGCGGCGTCAAGATCTCCGGCTCGCGCTTCTACGTGCTGCTCGGCGCCGGCGCGCGGCTGCAGCGCGCCCTGATCAGCTGGATGGTGGATCTGCACGTCACCGAGCACGGCTACCGCGAGGTGTATCCGCCGGCGATGGTGCGCACCGAGTGCGCCATCGGCACCGCCCAGCTCCCCAAGTTCGGCGACACGATGTACCGCGACATCGAGGAGGACTTCTGGTTCGTTCCGACCGCCGAGGTGCCGGTGACGAACCTCTATCGCGAGGAGGTCCTCGAGCCCGGCCGACTGCCGATCCGCCACGTCGCCTACACGCCGTGCTTTCGGCGCGAGAAGATGTCCGCCGGCCGCGACGTGCGCGGCATCAAGCGCGGCCATCAGTTCGACAAGGTCGAGATGGTGAAGTTCGTCGCGCCGGAGACCTCGGACGCCGAGCTGGTGTCGCTCCTCGACGATGCGGAGGACGTCTGCCGGCGCCTCGGCCTGCGCCATCGCGTCGTGGAGATGTGCACCGGCGATCTCAGTTTCACGGCGGCGATGAAGTACGATGTCGAGATCTGGGCCCCCGGCTGCGGCGAATGGCTCGAGGTCTCCTCCTGCTCCAACTTCCGCGATTTCCAGGCGCGCCGCGCCAGCATCCGCTACCGGCCGGCGCCGGGCGCGAAGCCCGAGCTCGTGCACACGCTGAACGGCTCGGGCCTGGCCCTGCCGCGCGTGATGATCGGGGTGCTCGAGACCTACCAGCAGGCGGACGGCAGCGTCCTGGTGCCGTCGGTGCTGCGGCCGTACATGGGCGGGATGGAGCGGATCGAAGCCGAAAACGGATGAAGGACGAAAGATGAAAGGGGAGGGACGGTGAGATTAGACGCGCTCATCCTTCGCCCTTCCTCCTTCATCTCGTTCCCCTCATTGAGCCCCCCGGGGCGCCGGTGCTAGCCTCCGTGACGTCACCGCAGCCGGGTGCCCAGACGGCGCCCACGGTCCGCCGCACATGCCAGAATGCACGATTGGGGACGAGCGAGCCGACGCCCCTGCGCTAGGGACCGTCGGGCGCGTGGGCTGCCGCAGCACGGGCAGCCGGACGGGACGGACCACCCACGTCAGAAGACGGGGTGAGTGGAGGATTCATGGCTGAACGTTCGGTCGAGCCGCTGCCCGAGCCGCGCTTGCGCCCCGTGCGCCGCGTCGAGGGCGAGGCGACCAGCAAGTGGGCGGATCTCGCCGGGGTGCTGGAACGCCACCGCGGCGAGCGCCTGGTCATCCTGCTGGCCGGCTATCCCGATCCCGACAACATCGCCTCGGGTCTGGCGCTGCAGCACCTGGCGCGCCTGCACGGGGTCGAATCGCGACTCCTGTCGTTCCACGAGGTCAGTCACCAGGAGAACCAGGCGCTGGTCACGCAGCTCGACCTCGACCTGTGGCTCTACGACGGCCGTTGCGACCTCGCGGCCTACAGCATCTACGCCCTCGTCGACACGCAGCGGCTGGAGCCGAACGTCGTCGAGGCGCTCGCTGGCAAGCGCTTCATCGCCTGCGTCGACCACCACAAGCGCATCGACGAGACCGTCGCCGACTTCACCGACGTGCGCGAGGACGTCGGTTCGACGGCGGCGATCATGTGCGAGTACCTGCGCAGCGCGCATCCCGATGGGCTCGATCCCGACGATCCGGCGCACATCAAGCTCGCCACCGCGCTGATGCACGGTGTCCGCGCCGACACCCGCCTCATGCTCGAGGCGACGCGGACGGACTTCCTCGCGGCGGCGTTTCTCTCGCCGGCGGTCGATCAGGCGCTGCTGCGCAAGATCTCCGCCCAGTCGGTGAGCCCGGCGGTCATGGACATGATCCAGGCGGCGCTCGACCGGCGGAAGATCTACGACAACTTCCTGGTCAGCGACGTCGGCTTCGTGCGCAAGGAGCACCGCGACGGCATCCCGCAGGCGGCCGACTTCCTGCTCACCCGGGCGGGCATCGACACCGTGCTGGTCTTCGGCATCGTCGACGGCAAGACGATCGAGGGCTCCCTGCGCACGCGTGGCGACACCATCAACCCCGACGCCTTCCTCAAGCGGGCGTTCGGCGGCGACGATGAGCGCGGCACCCCGTACGGCGGCGGCAACCTCCGCAACAAGGGCGCGTTCCAGATCCCCATCGGCTTCCTCGCCCAGCACAAGGATCGTGACCAGCTCTACCGGCTCGCCTGCGAGATCGTGCACGAGAAGTTCCTCGCCGCCATCGGCCGCCCCGAGAACGGCGCGTAGCGGCGGGCTTTAGGCCCGCCAGGGGCGGCGGCGCGGCGATCGTCCACCACCAGTCTGGCGGTGGCCGGCCCGAAGTCCGCCGCTACGAACGTTCCGCCGCGACGCGCAGCCCTTTCGGCGTCGCGGCGCGCTCGACGCCGTGCAGGGCGAGGTCGACGGCGATCGCCAGCGCCGCCGCCGGCAGCGCGCCGCTCAGCACCAGGTTGATGTCCGTCACCGACAGGCCGGTGACGATGGGTTCGCCGAGGCCGCCGGCGCCGATGAACGCCGCCAGCGTGGCGGTGCCGACGCTGATCACGGCGGCGGTGCGGATGCCGGCCAGGATCACCGGCGCCGCCAGCGGGAGCTCGACGCGCCGCAACAGATCGCGGGGTCGCATGCCGAGACCGCGCCCGACCTCGATGAGCAGCGGATCGACGCTGCGCAGGCCGGCGACGGTGTTGCGGAGAATCGGCAGCAGTCCGTAGAGGAACAACGCCGCGATCGCCGGGGCCGTGCCGATGCCGAAGAGCGGCAGCATGAACACCAGCAGCGCGATCGACGGGATCGTCTGCAGAACACCGGCGCTCGACAGGGCGAGACCGGCCAGCCACGGCCGGCGCGAGGCGGCGACGCCGAGCGGGAGGCCGATGGCGATCGCGGCGAGCAGCGCCGCCCCGGTGAGCAGGAGATGCTGGAGCGCGAGCTGCGCGGTGATGGCGCGCCGTTCCCAGAGCACGGCGAGCAGCGTCGTGGAGCGGCGGGCGACCGCCGCCTCGCGCGTCCCCAGGCCGATTTCGCGCAGGAAGTTGGTCGCGACCTCCGCCGGCGCGCGCCGTTCGCCTTCGACCTCGACGTTGAGCCGGCGCATCGTGGCGGCGTCGATGCGCCCGGCGAGCAATCGCAGGGCGGCCTCGGCGTCGGGCACGCGGGTGAAGAGATCGGCGCGCGCGAACGGCGCCGCCTCGTAGGGCGGGAAGAACGCGCGGTCGTCCACCAGCGGCAGGAGATCGAGCGAGGCGATCTTCGCGTCGGTGGCGTAGCCGTCGGCGACGTCGATGTCGCCGCTGACGAGCGCCTGGTAGGCGAGATCGTGCTCCATCCCGACCGTCTGCGCCTCGTTGAGGTGATACACGCCGCGCAGCCCGGGCATGCCGTCGCCGCGCGCCAGGAACTCGTACGACATGCCGTAGCGGAGCGGATGCGCGGCGAGATCGCTCAGCGCGCGGATGCCGAGCTCGTCGGCGCGCGGCGGCCGCATCAGCAGGACGTAGGTGTTGTCGAACCCGAACGGCGCCAACCAGATCAGGCCGTCGCGCCTGCGAAACGTCTCGCTCACCTGCGCGAACACGGCCGCCGCGGTGGCGGGCGCCTCGGTGGCGCCGAGGATGCTGCGCAGGGCGGTGCCGGTGTATTCGGCATACACGTCGATGGCGCCGCTGCGCAGGCCGTCGAAGCAGACCTGCGTGCCGGCGAGATTGAAGCGCCGTTCGACCGTCGCGCCGGCGTGCGTCTCCAGCACCTGCGCCATCAGCTCGCCGAGGATCGCGCTCTCCGTGAACTTCTTGGCACCGACCACGACGCGCGGCGCGTCCGCCGCCACGCTCGCGGTGGGCAGCAGCGCGGCGAGCGCCAGCAGCACCGCCAGGCGTCTCATGTCGCGAGGGCCTCGCGGCGGGCGACGAACGCGGCGACGAAGGGGGAGACGGGCGTGCGGCGGATCTCGCCGGGCGTGCCGATCTGCACGACCCGCCCCGCATCGAGGACGGCGACGGCGTCGGCGAGACGGAAAGCCTCGTCGACGTCGTGTGTCACCAGCACGACGGTCTTGGCGAGGCGCGCCTGCAGGTCGCGAAACTCGTCCTGCAGGCGGGCGCGGATGAGCGGATCGAGGGCCCCGAAGGGCTCGTCCATGAGCAGGATGGACGGATCCACCGCGAGGGCGCGGGCGAGGCCGACGCGCTGGCGTTGCCCGCCGCTCAGCTGGGCGGGGAAGCGATCCCCGATCTGCGCGTGATCCAGGCCGAGGAGTGCGAACAGCTCGCGGACGCGTTCGCGCCGGCGCGGCGCCGGCCAGCCGAGGAGGTCGGGGACGACGGCGGCGTTGTCGGCGGCGGTGAGGTGGGGAAAGAGACCGGCCTCCTGGACGACGTAGCCGATGCGCCGGCGCAGCAGGACGGGATCGAGCGTCGCGCTGTCCTCGCCGTCGATGATGATGCGCCCGGCGGTCGGCTCGAGCAGCCGATTGATGAGCTTCAGCAGCGTCGTCTTGCCGCAGCCCGAGGGGCCGAGCAGGGCCAGGGTGGTCCCGGGGTCGACCCGCAACGAGACCTCGTGCAGCGCGACCTGTCCGCCGGCGTAGACCTTGCGAACACCGTCGAGCTCGAGCATCGGCACCGTCGCGCGCGATAACCGATGTGTGCGCCGGCCGCAACCGGCGTTGACAAGGGGCCGGCCCTATGTTGCAAAACAAGCACGTCCCCGACGGCACGTTCCGAGCGCCACGCAGCCGCTGCGCGAGCGAAGAACGGCGTCGATGACGGCGAGCGCATGACATCCGCCAGTCCGATTGGCCCGAGCGCCGTCGACCCCCTCCTGCACATCGAGCAGCACGGGACGCCCCACGTCCATCGCGACCGGCTCGCCACCGACGTGCGGCGCGGCCTGGCCGGACGGCCCAAGCGCCTGCCGCCAAAGTACTTCTACGACGACCGCGGGTCGCAGCTCTTCGACGCCATCTGCGATCTGCCGGAGTACTACCTGACGCGCACCGAGCACGCGCTGTTGCGGCGCGTCGCCCCGGCGATCATCGCGGCGGTCGAGCCGTCGCACCTGATCGAGCTGGGCAGCGGCGCCTCGCGCAAGACGCGGGTCCTCCTCGACGCCCTCCAGCGCGCCCTGCTGCGGCCGGTGTACGTGCCGATCGACGTGAGCGGGGGCATGCTGCAGCAGAGCGCGCTGGCGCTCCGCGCGGCCTATCCGCGCCTCCGCGTGCACGGGTTGGTCGCCGACTTCGAGGACGGGCTGCCGCCGCTGCCGGCTGGCCGGCGCCGGCTCGTCGCCTACCTCGGCAGCTCGATCGGCAACTTCGAGCCGCCCGCCGATCGGCGCCTGCTGACCGCGATCGCGTCGCGCCTGCTGCCCGGCGACGCCCTGCTGCTCGGTGTCGATCTGGTGAAGGAGCCGGCGACGCTGGAGGCGGCCTACGACGACGCGGCCGGCCTGACGGCGGAATTCAACCGCAACATCCTGCGCGTGGTGAATCGCGAGCTGGGGGCCGACTTCCGTCCCGACCGGTTCGATCACGTCGCCTTCTTCAATCCCGGTGAGGCGCAGGTCGAGATGCATCTGCGCGCGCGCGAGGCGCACGCCGTCTCGATCGCGGCGCTCGACCTGGTGGTCGAGTTCGACGCCGGTGAGACGATCCACACCGAATGCAGCCGGAAGTTCACGCGCGGCGTCGTCGAGACGCTGCTCGCGAGCAGCGGCTTTCGTCTCGAACGCTGGGACGAATCGCCGGATGCCGCCTTCGCGCTGGCGCTGGGCCGCGTCGAGCCGGCGGCGTGACCGCGCACAGCGACCGAGACGACAGAGGGGTGGGGCGGATGACGAGCGGGCGCGGTGCACGGTACGACCTGGCAGTGACCTACGTTGATGGCGACGCCGCCCTGGAGCGCGTCTGCGCGCAGCTCACCGAGGCGCCGCGCTTCGCGCTGGACACCGAGTTCGTCGGCGAGCGCACCTACGTGCCGGCGCTCGAGCTCATCCAGGTCGCGACGGCGACCGAGGTGGCCCTGATCGACTGCCGCGCCGTGTCGTCGTTGGCGCCGTTCTTCGCGGTGCTGAGCGCGCCCGGCGTCGAGAAGGTCTTTCACGCCGGCCAGCAGGATCTCGATCTGTTCCACAGCCTGACCGGCGGCGCGCCGACGCCGATCCTCGACACGCAGGTGGCGGCGGCGCTCGCCGGCCACGGCGCGCAGGTCGGGTACGCGCAGCTGATCGAGCGCCTGCTCGGCGTCACCGTGGACAAGAGCGAGACGCTGACCGATTGGTCGCGGCGACCGCTCACCAAGGCGCAGCTCGCCTACGCCGTCGACGACGTTCGCTATCTGCTGCCGGCCTGCGACGCGCTGAGGAAGCAGCTCGACGAGCTCGGCCGTTGGGACTGGGCGGTGGAGGAGTGCCGCCGCCTGGAGCGCTCGGTGCGCAGCATGCCGATGGAGCCCGAGGACGCGTGGTTGCGCGTGCGCGGCCGCGGATCGCTCCGGGCGCGCGGCCTGGTCGTCCTGCGCACCCTGGCGGAATGGCGCGAGGAGATCGCCAAGACGCGCAACAAGCCGCGCGCCAGCATCGTCCGTGACGAGGCGCTGGTCGAGATCGCGCGCAAGGCGCCGACCACCGTCGAGGGTCTGCGCGGCCTGCGCGCCGTGCACTCGCGCGATCTGGAACGGCAGGCCGGCGACGTCGTGCAGCGCATCACCGCCGCCCTGGAGACGCCGAAGGAGACCTGGCCGCAGCCGCCGCCGCCGCCGACCACGACGCCGTCCACCGGCGTCGTCGAGCTGCTGCAGGCGGTGCTGCGCCTGCGCGCCGAAGAGGCGGGCATCGCACCGACCCTCCTGGCGACGAATGCCGATCTGCAGACGCTCGTGCAGCGCCACGCGGCGGGCACCGCGGCCGAGTTGCCGGTCATGCAGGGCTGGCGCCACACCATCGCCGGTGGCGCGCTGATGGCATTGCTCGAGGGCCGCGCCTCGGTATCGCTCGACCCTGCCACCGGTGCCGTACGGGTCAGCAAAGGGCGCGCGGGCGAGGCCTGACGCCCACAGCGGAGCAGAGCACATGGCGATCCTGCGCATGACCCACATCGGCATCTGCGTCACCGACCTCGCGCGGTCGACCGCCTTCTATCGCGACGGGCTCGGCTTCCGGCCGCGCTCCGAGTTCCGCGTGTCCGGTCCGCCGTCGACGACGCTGCTGCGCCTCGCCGACGTCGATCTCGAGGCCGTGTACCTGGAGCGCGACGGAACCCGGCTCGAGCTGCTGCACTACGTGGCGCCCGGCGCCGTCGGCGACGGCGCGACGCGACCGATGAACGGCCGCGGCCTGACGCACCTGTCGCTCCGCGTCGACGACCTGCACGGCACCCTGCACGTGCTGCGCGCGCTGGGAGGCCGGGTGCTCGACGACACGCTGATCGAGATTCCGGACTTCGCTGCCGCGGCGGCGTTCATCGCCGATCCCGACGGCACGCTCATCGAGCTCGTGCAGGCGCCGGGCGATCCCGAAGTTCCGCCCGGCGGCTGAGCGCGACGCGCTGCGTCAGCGACGCTGACGGGTGCGCGCCGCTTCCGCCAAGCGGGCCAGCACCGCCGCGAGTTTGGGATCGCTGACCTCGGGGAGGGCGATCGGCGCCTCGAGGGGCGGCGCCGGTTCCGCAGCGGGTGACGGTGTCGGCGCCGCCGGGCGCGGCGCCGCGCCCGACACGAAGTAGATGTCGCGAATGATCTCGGCGCCAAGGCGGCTGTTCAATCGCTGCCGCAGCTCGTCCTTCATGAACTGCAGCTCCTGCATCCACGCCGCGCCGGCGACGCGCACCGACAGCACGCCGTCGCGAAACGCCGCCGGTTCGGCGCGCGCCGCCACCGCCGGGCCGACCTCGTCGGCCCAGAACGTCCACAGCCGATAGGCGGCGAGACGGCGCTCCGGATCGATGCGCTGGACCACCTGACGCAGCGCGTTAGCGACGCGATCGGGGTGCGTTTTTCGGCCCGCCATGACGCAGCTCGTCATCGCACGGCGGAACGCCGTGCGCCAACCCCTAGTGGAAGAAAAAACTTGACCCCGCTATATCTTGTGGTATGCAGCGTCCCCACGCAACGACGAACAAGGGCATCCCGGAGCGAGCCGGGCAAGTGAGGGGGAGAGGGTCTGATGGTTGAGCGGGCTGCCAAACGGGAAAAGGTCGAAGTCACGGAAACGGCGGGCCTGCCGGTTCCGGCGCGAGAGGGACTGACGTTCCACCGCCACTTCACCAGCCCGGACCAGCCCCCGTTCGACGCCGTCGCCTGGGAGCGACGCAGCGCTGTCATCCAGGACGAGAAGGGCCGCGTCGTCTTCGAGCAGCACGACGTCGAGATGCCGGCGGCGTGGTCGCAGCTGGCGACCAACGTCGTGGTGTCGAAGTACTTCCGCGGCGCGCTCGGCAGCCCCGAGCGCGAGACCAGCGTCCGGCAGATGATCGGCCGCGTCGTGCGGACGATCCGCGGCTGGGGTGAGGCGCAGGGATACTTCGCGACTCCCGCCGACGCCGAAACCTTCGCCGACGAGCTGACGCATCTGCTCCTCGAGCAGCGGGCGTCGTTCAATAGCCCGGTGTGGTTCAACGTCGGCATCGAGCCCCATCCCCAGTGCTCGGCGTGCTTCATTCTGTCGGTCGACGACACCATGGAGTCGATCCTCGGCTGGTACCGGAACGAGGGGATCATCTTCAAAGGTGGTTCCGGGTCCGGCGTCAACCTGTCGCGCATCCGTTCGTCGCGAGAGCCGCTCGCCGGCGGCGGCACCGCCTCCGGGCCGGTGTCCTTCATGAAGGCGGCGGACGCGTCGGCGGGCGTCATCAAGTCGGGCGGCAAGACGCGCCGCGCGGCCAAGATGGTGATCATCAACGCCGACCATCCCGATGTGATGGATTTCGTGCGCTGCAAGGAAGAGGAAGAGAAAAAGGCGTGGGCGTTGATCGACGCGGGCTACGACAGCTCCCTCGACGGGCCGGCGTACGGATCGGTCTTCTTCCAGAACGCCAACAACTCCGTCCGGGCGACCGACGAGTTCATGCAGGCGGCGGTCGAGGGGAATCCCTGGCAGACCCGCTTCGTGCTCGGCGGCGAGGTCTGCGAGACGATGGCGGCGCGCGATCTGCTGTACGCGATCGCCGAGGCGACGCACATCTGTGGCGACCCGGGTATGCAGTTCGACTCGACGATCAACGACTGGAACACCTGCGCCAACACTGGCCGCATCAACGCGTCGAACCCGTGCTCCGAGTACATGCATCTCGACAACTCGGCCTGCAATCTCGCTTCGCTGAACCTCCTGAAGTTCCTGACCGAGGGCGGTGATTTCGACGTCACGGGCTTCCGCCACGCGGTGGACCTGCTGATCACCGCGCAGGACATCCTGGTCGACAACTCGAGCTATCCGACCGAGCCGATCGGCAGGAACGCCCGCGCCTTCCGCGAGCTCGGCCTGGGCTACGCGAACCTGGGCGCGGTGCTGATGTCGCTCGGCCTGCCGTACGATTCCGACGGCGGCCGCCACTACGCCGGCGCGCTCACCGCGGTGATGTGCGGAGAGGCGTATCTGCAGTCGGCGCGCATCGCCGGCCAGCTCGGACCGTTCCAGGGCTACGCCGAGAACCAGAAGCCGATGCTCGACGTCATCGCCAAGCACCGCAGCCGGACGCACGAGCTCGACTCGGCGTTCGTGCCGCTCGAGTTGCTGACGGCGGCGCGGACGGTGTGGGACGAAGCGCACGCCGCCGGCCGCGAGCACGGCATCCGCAACTCGCAGGCGACGGTGCTCGCTCCGACCGGCACGATCGCGTTCATGATGGACTGCGACACGACCGGCGTGGAGCCGGATATCGCGCTGGTGAAGTACAAGAAGCTGGTCGGCGGCGGCATGTTGAAGATCGTCAACAACACGGTCCCGCGGGCGTTGCGCCGACTGGGCTACGAAACGCGCGAGGTGCAGGACATCGTCGAGCACATCGACGAGCACGACACCATCGAGGGCGCGCCGCACCTCAAGGACGAGCATCTGCCGGTGTTCGACTGCGCCTTCAAGGCGGCGCGCGGACAGCGGACGATCCACTACCTCGGCCACCTGCAAATGATGGGCGCGGTGCAGCCGTTCATCTCGGGCGCGATCTCGAAGACCATCAACATGCCGCACGAGGCAACGGTCGAAGAGATCATGGAGGCGTACGTCGCCGCCTGGAAGCTCGGCGTGAAGGCCGTCGCGATCTACCGCGATGGCTGCAAGCGCACCCAGCCGCTCAACACCACACGGACGGAGAAGGTCGCCGAGGCCGCGCCGGTGGTCGAGCCGCGTCCGGTGCGCCGGCGGCTACCGCAGGACTGCCGATCGGTGCGGCACAAGTTCGATATCGCCGGCCACGAGGGCTACATCCACGTCGGGCTGTTCGACGACGGCGCTCCGGGCGAGCTCTTCATCAAGATCGCCAAGGAGGGCAGCACCATCTCCGGGCTGATGGACACCATCGGTATCCTCACGTCGATGGCGCTGCAGTACGGAGTGCCGCTGGACGTCCTGGTGAGCAAGTTCAGCCACGTTCGCTTCGAGCCGTCGGGATTCACCAAGAATCCCGAGATCCCGCTCGCCAAGTCGCTGATCGACTACATCTTCCGTTTCCTCGGCGCGAAGTTCCTCAATGCGGATCAGCGCGCGGCGGTGAACCTGGGCCTGCCCGACCGCGGCGAGGCGGCGGATCGCATCGCGACGACGGTGGTGGCGGCGATCGGCGACCACGTCGTCGAGGAGCTGGGCTTCAGCCCGCAGGCGGATGCGCCGAGTTGCGCCGACTGCGGTTCGATCATGATTCGCAACGGCAGTTGCTACAAATGCCTGAACTGCGGAGCCACGAGCGGCTGTTCGTGATTCCCGGCTCGGGCCGGCAAGACCTGGGGAGCGCTGGAGCGGTGGTGCTGCGGTGTGGGCTTCCCGGACGGTGGTGGTGGGGTGGTGGCCGGTGGGAGCCGGCGCGGGGCGCCTTCGGGCGCCCCGCGGAGGCGGAGCCGAAACCCCGTCTCGCGGCCTGTATACGGGCTAACCCTCAGGCGATCAAGCGCCGAAACACGGTCTGCTTCAGGTAGGCCAGCAGCTCGGCCGACTGACCCTGGTCGCGCATCAGTTGCTCGATCAGCAGGCCACCCAGGGACGCCAGGATCAGCGACGCATCCAGCCTCGGGTTCACGTCGGACCGGAAGTGCCCGCGGGCGCGGCCGCGCTCGATGATGTCGGCCAGGACGCTGCGGAACAGGTCGTAGAGCTCGCTGACCCGGCCGATGACATCGTCGCGCTTGGGCTCGGCGCGGATGAGCAGGCCGAAGAGAAAGCGCACCGAATAGACGTTGGCGCGAACGAACTCGTAGAAGCGGTCCATCAGGAGCTCGATCTGGGCACTCTCGTCGAGCCCATCGAGATCCTCGACGTCCAGGTGGTACGGCTCCAGGGTACGGCCGAGGGCGGCGCGGAAGAGCGCCTCCTTGGTGTCGAAGTGCCAGAGGACCAGGGCTTTGCTGACCTGGGCCTCGCGGGCCACTTGCGACAGCGGCGTGTGCTCGTAGCCGTGCTCGGAGAATAGCCGTGCGGCGGTAGCGAGGATGCGATCGCGGGTCTGAAGACCCTGGTCTCCGAGGGGATGCTCGACCATTCCGGGTGCGTTTTTCGCACCGTAAAGTGAAAGTGCGGAGCGTGTCAATTTGTCGCCGCGCGCGACTTGCCCGCCCGCGACCGGTTGGGCACAGTGCGAGGTCGATGGGGATGCGCGTCTACTTCGGCGTTGCCGCGGCCGCCTGGCTCGGGATGCTGCTGGCCGTCGGCATCGGCCATCGCATGACCGCCGACACCGCCCCCGATCCATCCCCGGCGCCGCCGGAGCCACCAGCGGTGGCGGCGGTCCCGGCCGCCGTAAGTGGCCCGCGCTGGTCGGTGAAGGTCGACGGCTGGACGATCCAGGTCGACGACGTCGCCAAGCAGGCGATTCCCGACCTCGAACCGGCCTTCGTGGCACCCGTGCTGTCGCCGTACGATCAGATGATCGCCCGTTACGCCGAGGCGGCAGGGCTCGACTGGCGGTTCGTCTCGGCGGTGATCTACGAGGAGTCGCGCTTCGTGCCAGACAGCCGCAGCTCGGCCGGCGCGGTGGGCCTGATGCAGGTGATGCCGGCGGCGGCCGAGGATGTCGGCGAGCCGCGGTTCCGGGAGCCCGAGGCCAACGTGCGCACCGGCGTGCGCTACCTGCAGCGGTTGGTGCGCGAGTACGCGTCGGCCCCGGAGCGCGACCGCCTCGCGCTGATGCTGGCCGCCTACAACATGGGGATGGGGCACGTGCAGGACGCCCAGGGCCTCGCCCAACGCTTCGGCTACGATCCATTGCGCTGGGACGGCGCCATGGAGGTCATGGTCAGTCTGCTCGAGGAGCCGCAGGTCGCGGAGGAGACGCGCCACGGCTTCGCACAGGGGCGCTCGGTGGTCGGGTACGTCGAGCGCATCCTGACCCGCTACGCGAGCTACCGACGCACGTTGCCGGCGATCATGCCGGCGTCGGTCGCGACCGGCTGACCGCCGGCGCCGTCCGCCTCGCGGACGAACGGCGCCCAGGGCGATCAGGCGGCTGTCGGCAGCGGCTCCGAGCTGAAACTGAGCTTGCCGTGGTCGACGTCGACGGCGAGGCGGCTGTTGTCGCGAATCTCGCCGGCGAGCAGTTGCCGCCCCAGGGTGGTCTCGAGCTCCCGCTGCAACAAGCGCTTCAGGGGCCGCGCGCCGTAGACGGGGTCGTACCCGACGGCGGCGAAGTGCTCGAGGGCGCGGTCGGTGAGCGTCAGCTCGATCTTGCGCTCGGCCAGGCGGGTGCGCAGGCGCGCCAGCTGGATGACCACGATCTCCTTGAGCTGCTCGCGGGTGAGCGCGTGGAAGACGACGATGTCGTCGACGCGGTTGAGGAACTCCGGCCGGAACTGCTGGCGCAGCGCCTCGAGGACCTCGTCGCGCATGTGCGCGTGGACCTCTTCGTCGGTGCCGCCGCGGTAGCCGAGGATGATCTGGCTGCCGACGTTGGAGGTCATGATGACGACGGTGTTCTTGAAGTCGACCGTACGCCCCTGGCCATCGGTGAGCCGCCCATCGTCGAGAATCTGCAGGAGGACGTTGAACACGTCGTGGTGCGCCTTCTCGATCTCGTCGAAGAGGATCACGCTGTACGGGCGCCGGCGCACCGCTTCGGTCAGCTGGCCGCCCTCTTCGTACCCGACGTAGCCCGGCGGAGCGCCGATGAGCCGCGCCACGGTGTGCTTCTCCATGTACTCGGACATGTCGAGGCGGATCATGGCGTTCTCGCTATCGAACATGCTCTCGGCCAAGGCGCGTGCGACCTCGGTCTTGCCGACGCCGGTCGGGCCCAGGAAGATGAACGAGCCGATCGGCCGGTTGGGGTCCTTGAGGCCTGAACGGGCGCGGATCACCGCGTCGGCGACGGCCCGGACGGCTTCGTCCTGGCCGATGACACGGCGATGCAGGTGCTCCTCGAGCTGCAGCAGCTTCTGGATTTCGCCTTCCATCAGGCGGCTCACGGGGATGCCGGTCCAGCGCGCCACGACGGCGGCGATGTCCTCTTCGTCCACCTCTTCCTTCATGAGCCGGCTGCCGCCCTGGTCGGACTGCAGACGGGCTTCTTCGGCGGCGAGCGACTTCTCGAGCTCGATCAACTTGCCGTACTTGAGCTCGGCGGCGCGGTTGAGGTCGTAGCTGCGCTCGGCCTGCTCGATCTCCTGCTTGGTCGTCTCGATCGACTCGCGAATCGAGCGCAGCGTGCCGATGGCGTCCTTCTCCTGCTGCCAACGGGCGCGGAGCGCGTCGGTCTGCTCGCGCAGCTCAGCGAGCTCCTTCTCCAGCTTGGTCAACCGGTCGCGGGAGGCGCTGTCGGTCTCCTTCTTCAACGCCTCGCGCTCGATCTCCAGCTGCATGACGCGCCGCGACGCCTCGTCGAGCTCGGACGGCATCGAATCGTTCTCGGTGCGCAGTTTGGCGGCGGACTCGTCGATGAGATCGATCGCCTTGTCCGGCAGGAAGCGGTCGGTGATGTAGCGATGCGACAACGTCGCCGCGGCGACGATGGCGCTGTCCTTGATGCGCACGCCGTGGTGGATCTCGTAGCGTTCGCGCAGGCCGCGCAGGATCGAGATGGTATCCTCGACGCTCGGCTCCCCGACGAAGACCGGCTGGAAGCGCCGCTCGAGCGCTGCGTCCTTCTCGATGTGCTTGCGGTACTCGTCGAGCGTGGTGGCCCCGATGCAGTGCAGCTCGCCGCGCGCCAGCATCGGTTTCAGCAGGTTGCCGGCATCCATGGCGCCCTCGGCGGCGCCGGCACCGACGACGGTGTGCAGCTCGTCGATGAAGAGGATCACTTCGCCGGCGGCGTCCTGAACCTCCTTCAGCACGGCCTTCAGGCGCTCCTCGAACTCGCCGCGGAACTTGGCGCCGGCGATCAGCGCGCCCATGTCGAGCGACACCAGCTTGCGATCCTTCAATCCTTCGGGGACGTCCTTGCGCACGATGCGGTGCGCCAGGCCCTCGACGATGGCGGTCTTGCCGACGCCGGGTTCGCCGATCAGCACCGGGTTGTTCTTGGTGCGGCGCGAGAGCACCTGGATGACCCGGCGGATCTCCTCATCGCGGCCGATGACAGGATCGACCTTGCCCTGGGCAGCCAGCTTGGTGAGGTCGCGACCGTATTTCTCCAACGCCTGGTAGGTATTCTCCGGGTTCTGGCTGGTGACGCGCTGGCTGCCGCGCACTTTCTGCAGGGCGGTCATCAGGGTGTCGCGGCTGACGCGGTTCTCACGGAAGATCCGTCCGGTGAGGCCGCTGTCGGCCTGCGCCGCGAGGACGAGATGCTCGACGCTGACGTAGTCGTCCTTGAGAGCCGACGCTTCGTCCTCGGCCTTGGTCAGCAGCTGGTTGAGGCGCTGGGTCACGAACACCTGGTCCGGCCGGGCCGCCGGGCCGCTGACCTTGGGCAGCTTCTCCACCTCCTGCTGCAGGCGCGTCTGCAACGCGCCGGGGTCTGCGCCCGCGGCCTGCAGGAGCGCGCCGGCGATGCCGTCGCGCTGCTGCAGCAGCGCCAGCATCAGGTGCTCGACGTCGACGCCCTGGTTGCCGGCCCGCGTGGCCAGGCTCTGCGCGTCGCGCACGGCCTCTTGCGACCGTTCAGTGAGGCGGTTGAGATTCATAGGCTCCCCTTGTACGCCGGATTGCCGATCGGCGGCTGCGCGATCGGCGCATCAATGGTAAGCACGAAGTAGAACAGCGCAACGGAGCGGTCGCCGATAAAGCGCGCGGCGACAGGCGGCAGCCGGCCTGCTAGAACACGGAACGGCCCGCGGAGGCAGCCGCCGGGCAGACAACGAGAGGAGCGGACACCCACATGGCGGATATGGAACGAGACCGGTTCGGCGACAAGCTCAAGGACAAGCAGAAGGGACAGGAAGACGACTACTTCGCGCGGCGCGACCGAGAGCTGCTGGAGAAGATGCGGCAGGAGCGGCGCGATGCGATCGGCTCGCCGACGGGGACGATGCAATGTCCCCGGTGCGGTGCGGCGCTGGTCGAGCGCGCCCAGCACGACATCACGGTCGACGAGTGCCCGAGCTGCGGCGGCCTGTGGCTCGACAAGGGTGAGTTCGAGCACATCGCCGGTCGCGAGGGGGAAGGCTATTTCGGCCGCCTGCTGCGCGACCGGCTCGGCGGCCGGTCCTGAGCGCCCACGCCGGCGGAGGACAAAAAAAGGGGGACGGATGACTCCGCCCCCCTTTCGTCGTTGATGGTCTGGGCTGCGCTCAGTCCGAGATGTGGGTCAGGGTGCGCAGCGAGAAGTAGTCGTCCGGGTAATCGCGCTCGATGAACTGCGAGCTGTACCGACCGGCCAGGCAGGCGCGGTTGGTCTTGTCGTTCACGCCGACCACCATGTTCGGGGTGACCGCGGTGAACGTGCCGTCGTCGCTCTTCGAGAAGTGGTACGCGCACATGGCGTTGTAGAAGTACTCGCCCGCACGGTTGTGCACGAGCTTCCAGTAGATCCGGTACATGTCCTTGTCCATGTACATGATCACCTTGCCGAAGTTGTAATACGGGTCGGTCGACTCGCCCTCGAGAACCCACACCGGCCGCGGTACGAGCACGAGGTTGTCGACGACCAGCCAGGGGATGCCCTTGGCGCCCGGCGTCTCGTAGGCGCCCTTGAAGTACGGGATCTCGACCTCGAAACGAGTCGGCGAGCTGGTCTTCTTCTGCGCCAGTGGCTTCGGGCTCAGCAGCGGAGCGAGAATGTTCTGCTCCCCGATGACCTTCCACTTGTAGTACTCGACCTTGCCGCCGTAGCAGTTCAGATCGTCGGCGAAGATGTCGAGACCGGCGACGGGATCAGAACGCGTGGCCGCGTTGACGCGGCGGACGCGCCGCGTGGCGGGAACGTAGAACCATGACTTGTCCTGCGAGTCCCAGTCGTTGACGCGCTTGGTCAGACCGCCGACGCCGTCGATGTCCTGCGGCTCGAGCACGTTGGAGAGCGACGTCGCGCGCAGGTTCTCCGGATTCTCGATCGGGCCGCCGTGCCGGCCGATGAATGCCATCGTGTGCAGCCACAGCTTGATCCGCTTGAACTCGCCGCTGGTGTCGATGCCGTTGAGGGTGAACGTGGCGCCCTGGCCCTCGCCCATCGAGTTGGCGGAATCGAAGTTCCACGCCATCTTGCAGGCGGCCATCGGGTCCTTCGGATCGATCTTCGGGAATGGGTAGCCGAACCAGAAGTCGGGGACCTTGCCGGTCTTCACGTCCTTCAGGCCGCAGGTCTCCGGGTCGACATCGAACTTGCCGGCGTTGGCTTCGCTCGCGTCCCAGAACTTCTGCGAATAGTTGTGCTTGAACGCGTCGGGGTCGACGGGGACGACCTTGTACCAGTAGTCGCCCTTCTTGACGCGTTCGAGGACGACGGGCGGCAGCATGCCCTCGGCCTGCTGCCAGTTGTTGCTGTCGAGGATCCATTCCTTGCCATCGGCGGCGGGGGCGGCGGCGGGCGGCGGGGGCCGCCGCGGCGGGGGCCGCGTCGGCCGCGTGGGCCGTTGGCGTCAGCCACCCGAACGCGCCCAGCGCGACCGCGATCGCCGCGGTCGTGGCCGTTTTCCATGAGTAACGCATTGAAACTGCCTCCTTGGGGGTCCGTATGAGTGTTCGCGGTGCGACGCCGATCGGATGGGCTATTGATCGATGGTGAGCGACCGCGTCGCCGCGTGCGCCTGGTCGGGCGACATGATCGCGCGAGGCGTGCGGCCGAGCAGGAACGACGGCCGGATCACCTTCACCAGCGCCGGAACGACGATCAGCGCGCCGAACTTGTTGAACGTCATGAGCAGCGTCAGGAGCAGGCCCATCTCGGCCAGGAACTTCAGGTCGGACAGGTAGAAGAAGCCCGTGCCGGCGATCATCGTCGTGCCGGTGAAGATGATGGCCTTGCCGGTGGTGGCGGTGGCGTAGTCGACGGCCTCGTCGAGGTCGCCGACCTCGTCGTAGGCGTCGATCATCCGACTGAAATGGTAGATGCCGTAGTCGACGCCAACGCCGGCGCCGGCGGCGGCGATCGGCAACGAGTTCACGTTCAAGTCGATCCTCAACCAGACCATCATGGCCTCCGACGCCAGTTGCGAGAGGACGACCGGAATCATCAGCAATGCGGCGGCGACGAACGAGCCGTAGGTCAGGTACAGGCAGATGAAAACCAAGAAGAAAATGAGGGCGAGATTCGTCCAGTAGGAGTTCTCGACCGCCTCGTTGACGGCAGCGAGGATGCCGAAGATGCCGCCCGCGAACTTGAAGTCCACGTGGCCCTGGGTGCCGTGGCCGAACCGCTTTCCGTAGTCGATCGAGTTGGCGATGATGTCGTGCGAGTAGCCGCGGAAGAGCGTCATGACGGTGCCATAGCGGCCCGACGGATCCATGAAGCGGTCGAGGTCGCCGGCCGACGCCGAGCTGGTGAAGACGTAGAACAGCTGGCCGATCTCCTTGGGGCTCTCCGGGATGAGGCCCCACTTGGGATCGCCGTCGTGGTAGAGTTGCGCGAGGCGCTTCACCACGTCGATGATGGTGAGCGAGCCGCTCGCGCCCTCGGCGCCTTGCATGTAGTCGGAGAATTCCTCGATCTCGCCGAGCGTGGCGGCGTTCTTGATGCCGTCCGGCTGTTTGGTGTCGGCGATGACGATCAGCTGGCTGGCGCCGAGGAATTTGTCGTTCAGCTTGTGGTAGCCGATGTTGTACGGGTGGTCCGGGAAGAGCAGCGCGGAGCCCGGCGTCATGTCGCCGACCTTCAGCGTCCATCCCCAGATCGGGAAGATGATGAACAGGGCGACGGTGAGCGCGACCACGTACCAGCGACGCACGCCCTCGGTGGCGACGATGGTCCAGCGGGACCAGGCGACGTAGGCGCGGTCGCCATAGTGCAGCCAGTACCAGGCGAGGCCCGGTGAGATGATGATGAAGGCGAGGAACGCCGATGGGATGAGGCCGGCCTTGGTGGCGAAGTAGGCGCCGGCGACCAGCGACCACATGATCGCGCGCGCCCCCCAGATGTTCATCGGCACCTTCCGCGCCGCGGGGTTCTCGTGCGACTGCGGCGGCGGGTTGATGTAGGAGAGCAGGATCGGGTGCAGCGTCACCACGCTGATGAAGATCGACACGATCCAGAAGCTCGCGAAGATCGCGACCTTCTGGATGAGCGGGATCGGCGCGACGGCGACCACCAAGAGGCCGATACCGTCGGTGACGATGCCCGACATCGCCGGTTGGAAGAGGTGCGAGTAGGACACGATGATCGCCTGCTGCTTGTCGTGCAGGCGGTAGAACTCCTCGTGATAGCGGTCCATCGACTGCACCGAGTGGCTGAGGGCGCGGGCGGTGAGGAAGATCGGGATCACCAGCACGAGGGGGTCGAAGTTGAACCCGAGTACCGCCGCGAGCCCGAGCCCCCAGACGCTCGACAGCACGCCGGAGAGGACGGGGACCCAGATGCCCGTCCAGGTGCGGAAGTACGTGTAGAGCAGGAACGCGAGCGTCAGGAAGGTCAGGACGAAGATGTAGAGGAGCTGCTGCGTGTACTGCAGCACCGACGTGTACAGCCACGGCAGGCCGGTGATGTAGATGGTGTGGTTGGCGTCGTCTTCCTGCGCCTTGAGCTCGGTGAGGCTCTTGTAGAGGTCGCGGAAGTCGAGTGCCTCTTCCCAGAACCCGGCGTGCACGACGGCCGCGGTATCGTCGAGGGCGGTGAAGATGCCGCGGACACCCTTGGTGGAGTAGACCGCGAACTTGACGCGGTCGGCGTCCTCCTGCGTCTTCGGGACCTCGGGATAGAAGAGCTCGCGGATCTGCAGCGCGCCCTCGCGCGCCGTGATGGACTTCACCTTCGGATGGGCGATCGAGAGGATCTGGTACGGGACGACGCCTTTCAGGCCGACGACGCGCTTGGTGACGCGGTCGATCTTCTGCAGCGTCTCGGGGTTGTAGATGTCGCCGTTCTTCACCTCGACGATGACCGAGAGGATGTTGGCGCTGCCGAACATCCGCTTAAAGTCGGTGTAGATCTTGATGTACGGGTTCGGCCCGGGCTTGACGATCGACGGAACGAAGCAGCTGACGGCGCTCTTGCCCTGCTCACGGCAGTCGCTGAACGCGTCGGCGAACGTCCGGTACTTTGGATAGAAGTCCAGGAAGTCCGTATGCAGGCGCATCCTCGTCAGGAAGAAGCAGAAGACGAGCGTGAACAGGGTGACCGCAATGGTGACGGCGCCGCGGTTGCGCAGCAGAAAGCGCAGATAGGCTTCGATCCAGCGCTGCGGAATCATGCATGACCTCCGATGGGGCTTCCGATCCGGGACGCCATCACGACCCTGCCAGCTCTTTGTAGTGATCGCCCTCGGTGGTGAGGATCAATCCCTCGCTGCCGACGATGATGCCCGCGGTGCTCGGCGTCAGGCCGATGCCGCGGAACCAGTTGCCGGCGAGCTTGATTGGGAGATCGATTCGTTCCCAGGTGTCGCCGCCGTCGGTCGTGCGCAGCAGGAGACCGCTGTCGCCGATCACCCAACCGACCTTGCCCTGGACCGCGACGTCGTAGAGCCCGAGCACGAATCCCTTGCGGCCCGGTACGTCGATCTTCTTCCAGTTCGCGCCGCCGTCGGTGGTGCGCAGGAGAACCTGCTCGATGCCGGTCGCGAAGCCGTTGTTGGCGTCGGTGAACTGGACGCCGAACAGCGTCGTCTCGACCGGGCTCTTCTGCGGGTGCCACGTCTTGCCGCCGTCGGCGGTGGTGAGAATGATGCCGAACTCGCCGACCGCCCAACCCTGCTCGGGGGTCGCGAAGTCGACGTCGTAGAGCAGCACGTCGCCGGGCTCGACGATGTCGGCGACGTCCTCTGGCAGCACCACGTCGGTTGGCAGCTTGATGGTCGACCAGGTGTTGCCGCCGTCCTCGGTGCGCACCATCGTGCCGAAATCGCCGACGGCGACGCCCACCTGCGGGGTGGCGAACTTGACGCTCAGCAGGTCGCGCTTCACGCCCGTCTCGAGCTTGTCCCAGGTCTTGCCATGGTCGCGGCTGCGCATCGCCAGGCCCTTCTGGCCGGTGACGACGACCGTGCCGTCACTCAGGCAGGCGACCGAGAGGAAGGCGACTTTGGTGCCCGCGTCGGAACGCGAAAACGTCTTGGCGCCGTCCGTCGTGTGGTAGATGCGGCCGAGCTCGCCGACCACCCAGCCGTCCTTGTCGGACGAGAAGCAGGCGGAGAAGAGATTCTGTCGGATCTCGCTGCGCGGAACGATCTCGTCGGCGCCGGCCGGCGTCAACAGGGCGCACCACACCGCCGCGAGGATGAAACGCTGTACGTGTCGGGGATTCACCTTCTGCCTCTATACTTGGTTGGAAACGGTTGTGGAACTGAAACCGATCTGGCGGGTCGTTCCATGCGACCCGCCAGCCGGAATACGGGACAAATGGTCGTTCAGATCACGTACTCGAGCTGGAAGAGCACGTTGTCGCGGTCGCGCAGCAGGCTGACACCGGACCCGCCGAAGAGGTGGTCGGCGGCCAGGTAACTGTAGCTGAAGGTGAAGCGGAACGGGTCGCGGCTGAAGGTCACCGCCGGCTGGGCCACCCAGGCGCCGCCCCAGTCGTAGACCAGGGTCAGGGTCGGAGTGATCTGGCCGCTGTAGTACGAGGTCGAGATCAGCAAGGTCTGGAGGTACTGGTCGACGGGGTTGTGCACGAGCACCTGCTGCGCCGCGCCCGAGGTCAGAAAGGGCGGCTCGATGGTCAAGGCCGGCACGGGCAGGATTTCGCCGTTGAACACCTGCGGCGCCTGACGGTCGAGGCCGACGCGATTGCGCGCGGCCGGGGAGATCAGATGCTTGTAGAAGAACTGGGTGGTGATGAAGAACGACTGGTTGGGATTGAGCCAGTGGATGAACTGGTTGCTGTCGATCCCGAGCACGAAATTCCAGGAATCGCCGAAGCGCTTGCCGCCGGTGCAGAGGGTGCTCCCGTCGGGGTTGGTGATGATGCGGCCGCGCGAGCAGTCGCCGGTCGCGTAGATGAACGGATCGATCTGCTGCTGACTGTTACGCGGCTCGCCGTTGAAGTAGGCGAGCTCGTAGCGGACGATCGGCTGGCCGCTCAGGTACAGGGCGCGCGCCCAGTCGACGGGGAAGCCGAAGGTCGACGCGATGCCCGTGATCATCACGCGCGGCGCGGTCTGGATCGTGTTGGCGAGAAATCCCGCCGCGGGGCCACTGCTGATGGCGCGTGGGAAATCGCGGCTCACGAAGCTCTGCACCATCGGGGTGTCGAGGTAGGTCCAGTAGTTGGCGAGGCTGAACTCCATCTCGTCGACCACCGGCATCGGGGCCGTGAAGTTGAGGCGGAATCCGCCGCGCGTGTCCTTGATGGTGCGCTGCGGGTGGGTGCGCTGCTGCTGGGTCGTGGCGCTGGGATAGCCGAGGTTGGGGAGCGACCACGGCGAGCCGACTGGAATGCCGGGCTCAAAACCGACGTTCTCGTCGATCGCCGCGTAGGCTTCGAGGAACGCCTCGTAGAACGGGCCGACGCTGCCGATGCCGTAGTTGGCCATCAGCATGTCGAGCGGCACGCGCCGCTCGTCGAGCGGGACGAGAAAGCCGCCGAAGCTGTTGTCGATGGGGTTGATGTTGTCGAGCAGGCGGAACGCGTCGGTCTGCCCCCAGGACAGGATCTGCCGGCCGATGCGCATCCTCAGCCTCGAGACCTGCGTCTCCAGGTAGGCTTGGAAGAGCCGGTTGCGGAGCACCGCCACCGAGCGCAGGCGCCGGCGGGCCTGGCCGATATCGGGAAAGTTTCCCGAGAAGGAGGGAACCAGGAGCGGGTTGTTGTATTGGTAGTGCGTCCGGTACTCGGCGGGACCGTAATCGTAGACGCCTTCGTACTCGCCGCGGTAGGTGAGATGGTACTTGAAGCGCTGGAATTTGAAGGGGAGGTCGTTGAGGAGCGCGAACGGGCCGAAGCCCTCTTCGAGTAGTCGGCTGAGGTTGTGATCCAGCTCGGCCTCGACGTACGAGCGCTGTTGGCGGAGGTGACCGGCGGGAGAGATCGGGAAGGTCAGCGACTTCCTGACGACGCGTGCCGGCGGCGGCGCCGCCCCGTTCGAGCCTCCACAGACGGTCTTGCCGCCGACGAGGTTGCAGATCTGGACGTCGGTGTTCTGGGTGCCGATGCGGGCGGCGGTGTACGCGCGCACGCCGAGGTTGATGTCGCCCTGCTGATCGAGCGCCGCTCCTTGTGCCATGCCGGCCAGACACAGCGAAGCCAGAGCCGCGAAGAGACACCGATGCCCCAATCTCAATGCGCGCCGCGCCATTCGAGACCCTCCCTCTGTCGATACGGTGACGCCCGTTCGGCCCCCCCCAAGGTGCCGGCAAGCAGGCGGCTGCTTACGTGACTGCGTTCCGCATTGTCAAGCATGTGGCTGGGCGTTGCGGCGCGCCTATTCTCGCGTCGCTTCTGCATTTTCTCGCGACGCCGGCATCGGGGCAGATCAGCGCGCCGGGGGTCGCGACCGCGTCGGGAGCGGACCTGTCCTGTTTGCGCGGCCGCAACGAATCGACGGTCGCACTCTTCGCCTGCGCGACCGCCTGCGCGCCCATCCCGTGGCAACTCGATGAACGCGACGGCGACGGGCGCTGGGCGCTCGATCAGGGGCCGGAACCCAACCGCGACGACCCGCCCGGGGTGATCGACGACAACGACGACCTGCTGTGGATGGCCGCCGACGGCGGTCGCCGCGCCCAGGTGCGCGAGCTGCCGCGCGTCGATGACTGCATCGTCGAGCTCGAGGTGCGTCGCGGCGATCAGGCGACCTGGGTCTACGCCGTGGCCACCCGTGGCGACGCACCGCGCTCGCCGGTGCGCTACGTCCGCTACGACCCCGCGAGCGATCGCGCCGAGGGTGAGCGCGTGGCCGTGGGGTTCGGCGCCCCGACGCCGCGCTATCTGGCGCTGCGCGGCCGCGACGGCGCCTTCGGCCCGAACCTGCTCGACCGCCTGAAGGTGCGCGCGCACGCGCGGTTCCTCGGATTCATCCCGCTCGGGCGCGACGAGGACGACATCGAGTACGAGTTCAGCGCCTGGCGCGCCGGGCCCGTGCGCGTGCTCCGGCGCGAATACCAGTGGGTGCGCCTGGCATCGTGGCTGCGCACGCCGATCTTCGAGACCGAGACGTTGATGACGCGCGACGCGATGACCCTGCCGGTGCGTCTGAAGCTCAACTTCGCGCCGACGTACTTCTTCTCCGGCATCGAGGTGCAGGCGGTGCTCGACTTCCGTGACCTGCGCGGATGGCAGGTGGCGGCCGCCGGCGTCGAGCCGGTCGTCGTCGGTGCCGACGGGGCGACGCGGCTCGACGGCGCCCGCAGCGATTGGGTCGGGCTGCGCGGACCAGGCGCCGCGCTCCTGCTCGAGTTGGTGCGCGGCGAGTCCCTGGCGACGCTCGTTCCGACCGTCGTCTACCGCGATGACGGCGACCCGCACCCACCCGAGGACACCCCGGGCGAGTGGCCGGGCCTGGGCTACCGGCTGACGGAATGGTCGAAAGTAGACCGCGGCGAGCACTGGTTCGCCGCGGTCGCCCGCGCCCTGCCGCCCGACGCCGACCTCGCCGCCATCGCGCGCGAGCGATCCGAGCCGATGGTGGTGCTGGCCCGGCCGCTGCCGGTCGACCCGGCCGAACCGAACCAGCCGTAGCCGAAGCGGCTCAGGCGTACGACAGGTCGACCCGCAGGTCGTTGTCGCGCTGCCACGCCGCGAGCTCGCGCTCCATGTCGGCGTCGAACGAATCGGTCAGCTGGACGATCACGCCGTCGCGGTACCGAACCATCGAGCGCCCGCGCAGAGCGAGGGGCGCCACCCCGGTCCTGCTGTAGGTGACGGTCCACCCGACGCGCATCTCGTCGCCGTCGACCTCCGGAGCGCTGGTGATCGCGATGTCGCGCCGCTCGAATCGCCGGTCGAAGCCGTCGATGGACTTCTTGAAGCCGGCGACGATCGCATCCGGCCCGACCAGCCGGCAGCCGAAGTCCTTGGCGTCGACCACGTACAGCGCATCGGTGGCGAAGTGCGGACGCAGCCGCGTCCAGTCGTCGTCGCCGAACGTCTGCTCGAAGGCTGACGCGTACGCCATGAACTGCTGGAGGATGTCCATGCGCCGGGTCTACCACCCGCTCCACCCAGCGGGTAGCCACGCCAATGGGGGATGCCCGGCGGCCGGAGACGCCGAAAATCACCCGTCGCGGCGATTTCGCCCCGGCGGAAGCGGTGACACTCTGCGTCTCAGACGATGCAACGAGACGGGCAGAGCGCATGTCGAGCGAGCGGTGACACCGGTTGTCTCCGCTGCGAGTACCATCCGGCCGCACACCGCGGCACGGGTTTCGCTTCGGAACCGGCCCAGAGCGACCGGCGCGGTGAATGATCCGCCGCGGTGTCAGGTAAGGGCGGGGTCGGATGGGCCGACGGCATCCCGAGACATGTGAAGACGGGTCTCGATCGCGAGTGGTCCGCAGATGAAAGCGAGAGAGTGTACCAAACAGGGAAGGGCAGGACGCATGCTGAGAGATGAGACGAATGCCGGTGCCGAGAGCGGGTCGCGTTCGGTCGCGATGACGCCGATCGTCCTGGTGGTCGGCACCGGCGCGGCGCTCGCGGACCTCGCCCGAACGCTGGGCGACGCCGGCTATCCGGTGATCACCGTACCGCATGCGCGTCAGCTGGCCGGCCTCGCCGCGGGCGGCGCGCTCGGCCCGGTGGTGCTCGATCTCGCGACCTGCGAGACCGCCCTTGTCGAGCGTCTCCGCCGTGCCGTGGCCGGCGCCGGTGGCTTGGTGATCGGGATCCGCGCCGATGTCGACGAGCGCGAGCGACGGCGTCTGCGGCGCCGCTTCGGGCTGTTCGGGGTCCACGATCCGCGCGACGGGCTCGATCGCTTTCTGGATCTGGTCGACACCGCGGTCGACGTCGGACGCGACCAGCATCGCCGGCGTGCCGAGCACGCGGTGCGCGTCAATCTGCTCGCCAAGCTCTGCCACGATCTGCGCTCGAACCTGAACGTGATCAACGGCTACGCCGACGTGCTCGGCGACGAGGCGGAGTCGCCAGCCACGGCCCGCGGCGCGCTGGCCGGTCTGCGCAAGGCCAGCCGGCAGAGCCACGAACTGGTCGAGACCTACTCGGCGCTCGCGCATTGCGAGTCCGAGCACATGGACGACCGGCGCGAGACCATCGACGTTCGCAAGGTCGTCGCGGCGCTCCGCCGCCACGTGGAGATCCGCTCGCGCTACACGCCCTGCGCCCTGCTGGTCGACGCCGCGCCGCCGGCGGCGGTGCACGCCGATCGGGAGAAGCTGCATGCCATGCTCACCCACCTGGTGGACGCGGCGCTCAAACGCAGCCCCGACGCGACGGTCGCCCTGCGGGTATCCACGGCGAACGATCTCGTCGTCTTCAACCTCACCAGCGGCGCCGATGACGAGCCGTTCGACGCCGGCGCGACCACCGAACCACTGAGCCCCGGCGGCGCCGAGGAGCTGTTCGAGACGCCAGACCAGATCCTCGCGGTGACCATCGCCCAGCGCTTCGGTCAGTTGCTCGGTGCGACGGTCGAGGTGCGTTCGTCCGGCGCCAGCATTCTGTTTCGCGTCGCGCTGCCGTTCGCGCCGGTCCTGCTGCGCGCGGTGCCGGCGCGCGTCGTGCACTAGCCCGCCGATCGTCGGCCGCTACGCCGCAGCGCTACCGGAATCGCGCGCGCCGGACTTCCCGTGGAAGACGAGTGTCGCCTCGACGCGGTTGCGCACGCCGAGCTTGGCGAAGACGTGCCGCAGGTGCGTCTTCACGGTCTCCTGGCTGATCGACAGCTTGGCGGCGATCGCGCGGTTGCTCGCGCCGTGCGCCATGCAGGCCAGCACCTCGCGTTCGCGCCGCGACAAGCTGCTGTCCGCCGACTCGATCTCGTCCGGCCCGACGGCGCGGCGTTGGAACTCGGCGAAGAGCTTGCGCGGCAGGCTCGGGTCGATCCAGACGCCGCCTCCGGCGACGGCGCGAATCGCGTCCACGACCGACGACAGCCGCGTGGTCTTGAGCACGTAGCCGCAGGCGCCGCCGTCGGCGGCGCGGGTGATCATGTCGACATTGGCGAACGCCGACAGCACCAGCGCGCGGGTGTCGGGGTGGCGCTGGAGGATCTGGTCCAGCAGGACGCGGAAGTCGCGGACGAAGGGCATCTTGTAGTCGAGCAGGAGCACGTCGGGTCGCACGCGCTGCAGAATGTCGAACAGTTGCTGGCCATCCCCGGCCTCGCCGATGATCTGGATCTCGCCGGCCTTGGCGAGCGCCATGCGCATCATCTCCCGAAACATCGCGTGGTCGTCCGCTAGCACGATGCGAATCATGTCCTGCGCGGCAGCAAACCGCATTCCCGCACTCACCCAGCTGGGTGATGGCGCGGTTTCGACGCTCCGCGACGGTTGCCGTCGTCAGGGCGTCGGCGGAAGTGACGCGTTGCGCTCATGCGCGGGCGGCCGACACATGCGAAGCGCTGTGCTGAAAGCAGAGCCGAAGAGGTGAAGGCGAAAAGTTGACTGCTAGACCATCTTTGCCGGGTCGACGATGCGGTCGAAGGTCGCGGCGTCGATGTAGCCGGTGGCGAGGGCGGCCTCTCGAAGGGTGGTGCCATCGACCAGCGCCTTGTGGGCGATCTCCGCGGCCTTGTCGTAGCCGATCTCGGGGCTCAGCGCCGTGACCAGCATCAGCGACCGATCGAGGAGCTCGGCGATGCGGCGCCGGTCGGGAACGATCCCCTCGACGCAGTGCACGCGGAAGGTCTCGCAGGCGTCGCCGAGGATGCGCGCGGCGTGCAGGAACTCGTGGATGACGAGCGGCCGCACGGTGTTGAGCTCGAGGTTGCCCTGCGATCCGGCGATGCCGACGGCGGTGTCGGCACCGATCACCGCGATGCAGACCATGATGAGCGCCTCGCACTGCGTCGGATTCACCTTCCCCGGCATGATCGACGAGCCCGGCTCGTTGGCGGGTAACAGGAGCTCGCCGAGGCCGCAGCGCGGGCCGGAGCCGAGCCAGCGGATGTCGTTGGCGATCTTCATCAGCGAGCCGGCGAGCGTCCGCAACGCGCTGCTGGCGTGCACCACGGCATCGATCGAGCCGAGCGCGGCAAACTTGTTGGGCGCCGATACGAAGGGCAGCCCGACGAGCGAGGCGATCCGAGCGGCGGCGGCCACTGCGAAACCCGGCGGGGCGTTGAGGCCGGTGCCGACCGCCGTTCCGCCGAGCGCGAGCTCGTACAGACCGTCGAGCGACGCGCGCAGCCGAGTGCAGTCGTCCAGGAGCTGATGCGCGTATCCCGACCACTCCTGGCCGAGGGTCAGTGGGACCGCGTCCTGCAGATGGGTGCGGCCGATCTTGACGATGTCGGCCCACTCCCTCGCCTTGGCGGCGATCGCCTCGCGCAGGGCGCTCACCTTCGGCAGCAGGCGGTCGACGAGCTCGCGCGCCGCGGCGATGTGCATGGCGGTCGGGAACGTGTCGTTCGACGACTGCCCCATGTTCACGTGGTCGTTGGGATGGATCGGATCCTTGCTGCCGAGGCGACCGCCGACGAGCTGGATGGCGCGGTTGGCGATCACCTCGTTGACGTTCATGTTGGTCTGCGTGCCCGATCCCGTCTGCCAGACCGACAGCGGAAACTCGGCGTCGAGCGCGCCGCTGATGATCTCGTCGGCGACGCGCACGATCAGCTCCGCCGTCTCGCGCGGGAGCCGTCCGTCATCGGCATTGACCAACGCCGCCGCCTTCTTGATGTAGCCGAAGGCGTGGCAGACGGCGGCGGGCATGCGGTCGTCGCCAATGGCAAAGTGCTCGAGCGAGCGCTGTGTCTGTGCGCCCCACAGGCGCCCAGCGGGCACCTCGACGGGGCCCATGCTGTCGGATTCGATGCGAACCGCTGATTTGGCCATGGCGCGCAGCCGCTCACGCGGCTCCGTCGTTGTCTTCTATCGCCGCCCAGACCGCGGGTACAGCGCGCTGGGCTCACGCATATTCCACCTTCAGCCGACGAGCCGCCGCGGAGAGCCGCGGGTCGCGGGTCCACAGCGGGAGATGCGACAGCCGCGCCGAGGCGAGCAGGTGCACATCGACCCAGCCGACTCCGGATCCGGCCAGCCGATGCGTGTCTACCAGGGCCAGCGCCTCGGCATGCGTCGCGACGCGCGCGGCGGGAAGGGCGCTCAGCAACCCCAGGACCTCATCCCGCTGGCGCATCGCGCCGCAGGCGAGCTCGCCGATCACGAACGGGTGCGTGACCACGTGGCCCTCGAGGAGGGCCGCGCGAAGAGCGGCATCGCCGTTCCGGAGATGGTCCACCCACACCGATGTGTCGACCAGGATCACCGGCTCGTTCCGCGGCGTCGCGCCGGTGCCTGCAGCGCCTTCTCCTGACCGCCCAGCGCCGCCAGGCGCTGCGCGCTCGCGCGCGCGATCAGCGCTTCGAGACCGGCATGGATCAGCGCGGTCTTCTCGGTGATTCCCGACAGGTGACGCGCCCGTTCGACCAGATCGTCGTCGATGTTCAGCGTCGTGCGCATATGCATACGTATGCACCTTTGATGCAGATCGAGCAATGCCTGATCCGCAAGCGTCATCATGAGACCGCGCGGTCCAGGGTCCGGTACTGCACCGCCTCGGCGACGTGGGTGGCGGCGATCTGCTCGGCGCCGGCGAGGTCGGCGATGGTGCGCGCGACCTTGAGGATCCGGGTGTAGGCGCGGGCGCTGAGCGCCAGGGTGTGCATCGCGCGTTCGAGGAGCTGCGCGGCGGCGTCGTCGATCGCGGCGGCGCTGCGCAGGTCGGCCGTGCTCATCTGGGCGTTGCAGAAGAGGTGTCGGCCCGTGAAGCGCGCGAGTTGCGCCGCGCGCGCCGCGCGGACCCGGACGCGGATGGCGGCCGACCCCTCGCCGAGACCGGCGTCGGCCAGCTCGCGGTAGGGGACGGGGCGCACGTCGACGTGGAGATCGATGCGGTCGAGCAGCGGTCCGGACACGCGGCTGCGGTAGCGCTGGATCTGCTGCAGCGTGCACGAGCATCGGTGCTGCGCGTCTCCGAGGTAGCCGCAGGGGCAGGGGTTCATCGCAGCGATGAGCATGATGTCGGCCGGGAAGCTCACCGACCCGGCCGCGCGCGCGACGGTGATGCGCCGATCCTCGAGCGGCTGGCGCAGCACCTCGAGGACGTTCTTGCGGAACTCGGGCAGCTCGTCGAGGAAGAGCACGCCGCGGTGGGCGAGCGACACCTCGCCCGGGCGCGGGATGGCGCCGCCACCGATCATGCCGGCGTCGCTGATGGTGTGGTGCGGCGCGCGAAACGGGCGCGCCGCGATGAGCGAGCGCCCGCGCATCAGGCCGAGCACGCTGTGCACGCGCGTTGCCTCGACCGCCTCCTCGAGCGTCAGTGGCGGGAGGATCGTCCCGAGGCGTTGGGCCAGCATCGTCTTGCCCGCGCCCGGCGGGCCGACCATGAGAACGTTGTGGCCGCCCGCGGCGGCCACCTCGAGGGCGCGCTTGGCGGCGTCCTGCCCGCGCACGTCGGCGAAGTCCGCGTCGTGCCGGCCGTCGCGATTGAAGACCGCCTGCAGATCGACGCGCGTCGGCGCGATCGGCCGATCGCCGCGGAGGAACTCGACGGCGTCGCCGAGCGTTGCCACCGGCAGCACTTCCAGGTCCTGCACCACCGCTGCTTCGCGCGCATTGGCGGTCGGGAGCAGGATGCCGCGCAGGCCGCGACCGCGAACGCCGGCGGCGATCGGCAGGGCACCGCGCACGGCCTTCACTGCCCCGTCCAACGAGAGCTCGCCGAGGATCGCGTAGCCGGCGAGCTCCTCGCGCGGCAGCTGGCCCGAGGCGGCGAGGATGCCGATCGCGATCGGAAGGTCGAAGGCCGATCCCTCCTTCCGCAGATCCGCGGGAGCGAGGTTGATGACGATGCGGCGGCCGGGGAACTTGTAGCCGCCGTTGCGCACCGCGGCGCGCACGCGGAACATCCCTTCCTTCACAGCGCCCTCCGGCAGTCCGACGACGGCGAGGCCCGGCGAGCCGCCGGAGAGATCGACCTCGACGTCGACGGCCAGGCCGTCGACACCGCGTAGGGCACTCGACTGGACCGTTGCCAGCATGTGCGCTAATTAGCAGACAGACAATCGGCCTATCAACATGTCAACTCGCGGCCGGCCGCCGCGACCTTGCGATGTCCGTTCGCGTCGGGTGGGGCGCCTGGATCGCTCTCAAAATGGTGCCGGGGATCGGCAACGTCCTCGGGGTTGGGCTGGTGCGCACGCTGGGCTCGCCCGAGGCGGTGTTCGCGGCGCGCGACGTCGAGCTGCAGCGCGTCGGGGTGCGCCGGGAGGTGCGTGCGGCGCTGCGCGGCTTCGCGCGGTGGGACGAGGTGGAAGCGCAGCTGGCGCGCCTCGATCGCGTCGGCGGCCGCCTGGTGACGTGGCAGGACGCGAGCTACCCCGACCTGCTCCGGCACATTCCGGATCCGCCGCTGTTCCTGCACGCCTGCGGCGAGCCGGACGAGCGCGACGCCTTTGCCGTGGCGATGGTCGGCTCGCGCGATGCGAGCGCGTATGGGCGGCAGATGACCGCGCATCTCGGGGAGGGATTGGCGGCGCGCGGCATCACGATCGTCAGCGGATTGGCGCGTGGAATCGATGCTGCGGCGCACGAAGCAGCGCTCCGCGTGGGGGGTCGAACCATCGCTGTTCTGGGAAGCGGGATTGACGTGATGTACCCGAGTGAGCATCATCGCCTGTCCATGCAGATCGCTCGCAATGGCGCCGTCGTGTCCGAATATCCCATGGGCACGGCCCCGGATGCCGAGAATTTCCCGGGTCGAAACCGCATCATTAGTGGTGTTTCCCTGGGGACCATCGTGGTCGAGGCGGCCGAGCGAAGTGGCTCGCTGATCACCGCCCGCTATGCCGCCGAGCAGGGGCGAGAGGTCTTCGCCGTGCCCGGACCCGTCGGGGCGAGGACGCGCGGCAGCCACCAACTACTGCGCGACGGCGCGGCCCTGGTCGAGGGGCCGGACGACGTCCTGCGCGAGATTGCCCCCCACCTGCGCACCGCGGCCAAGCCGGTGGCGCCGGTCGTGGCGGGCGTGGAGGCGACGGTCCTGGCCGAGCTCGACGAGACGCCGCGCGGCGTCGATGAATTGATGGGGCGCACTCGGCTGAGCGCCGGCGCGTTGCTCGAAAGCCTCCTGCTGCTGGAGCTGCGCGGCCTCGTCCGCCAGTTGCCCGGACAGCAGTTTGCGCGCGGCGGCGCGCCGGCAGGTCATTGACGCCATGGCCAAGCATCTCGTCATCGTCGAGTCGCCCGCCAAGGCGCGGACCCTCACCAAGTACCTGGGGCGCGACTACCAGGTGAAGGCGTCGGTCGGGCACGTCGTCGACCTGCCGAAGAGCAAGCTCGGCGTCGACATCGAGCACGACTTCGAGCCCGAGTACACCGTCATCCACGGCAAGTCGAAGATCATCACCGAGCTGCGCCAGGCGGCGAAGGGCAAGGAGACGGTCTTCCTGGCGCCCGACCCCGATCGCGAGGGGGAGGCGATCGCCTGGCACATCGCCCAGCGCCTCGACGGCAAGAAGACCAAGGTGCGCCGGGTGATGTTCAACGAGATCACCAAGAAGGCGGTGCAGGAAGCGCTCAAGCATCCCAAGGATCTCGATCAGAACCTCTTCGAGGCGCAGCAGACGCGCCGCATCCTCGATCGCCTGGTCGGCTACCAGATCAGTCCGTTGCTGTGGAACAAGGTGCGCCGCGGGCTCTCGGCAGGACGCGTGCAGTCCGTCGCGGTGCGCGTGGTCTGCGAACGCGAGCGCGAGATCCAGGCGTTCCAGAAGGTCGAGTACTGGTCGATCACCGCGCAGCTCGAGTCCGGCGCGCCGCCGGTCTTCGCGGCGCGCCTGATCCGCATCGGCGATCAGAAGCTGGATCCGGAGAAGTTCCGCGTCGAGAACGAAGGGGCGGCCCAGGATCTGGCCGCGCGGCTGCGGACGGCGACGTGGACGGTGACCAAGGTCGAGCGCAAGGAGCGCCGCCGCTTTCCGACCCCGCCGTTCATCACCTCGCGCATCCAGCAGGAGGCATCCCGCAAGCTCGGCTACGCGCCCAACCGCACGATGCGCATCGCGCAGCGACTCTATGAAGGCGTGGAGCTCGGCGCCGAGGGGCCGGTCGGCCTGATCACCTACATGCGTACGGACTCGGTGCGCGTGTCCGACGACGCGTTGGCCGACGTGCGCGCCCTGATCGGCGACCGTTACGGGAAGACGTACCTGCCCGAGCAGCCGGTGTTCTACAAGACGAAGAAGGGCGCGCAGGATGCCCACGAAGCCATCCGCCCCACGTCGCTCGAGCGCCCGCCCGATGCAATCGCGAGCTTCCTCTCGAAGGAAGAGCTGGCGCTCTACACGCTGATCTGGAACCGCTTCGTCGCGAGTCAGATGATGCCGGCGGTGTTCGACCAGACGACGGTCGACATCGGCGCCGCCGACACCACGTTCCGCGCCTCGGGCCAGATCATGAAGTTCGACGGCTTCATCCGTGTGTACACCGAGGGGCGCGACGAGGAGCCGGCCGAGGGCGACGACGACGACGAGCACGCGTTGCCGGCGCTCACCGAAGGCGAGTCGCTGCAGCTGCGCGACCTGTTGCCCGAGCAGCACTTCACCCAGCCGCCGCCCCGCTTCAGCCAGGCGACGCTCATCAAGGAGCTGGAGGAGAAGGGCATCGGCCGTCCGTCCACCTACGCGTCGATCATCTCCACCATCCTGGCGAAGGAGTACGTGCAGGAGGACAAGCAGCGCCGCCTCCGGCCGACGGAGCTCGGCTTCTTGGTGACCGATCTGCTGGTGGAGTCCTTCCCCGACATCCTCAACGTCGAGTTCACGGCCGGCATGGAGACCGTCCTCGACGACATCGAGGAGGGCAAGCAGAACTGGGTCGAGGCGATGCGGCGCTTCTACGAGCCGTTCGCGCGCGATCTCGAGCAGGCCGCGCAGAACATGCGCGACGTGAAGCGCACCGGCCAGCCGACCGACATCAAGTGCCCGAAGTGCGACGCGCCGATGGTGGTGAAGTGGGGGCGCGGCGGCGAGTTCCTCGCCTGCTCCAGCTATCCCGAGTGCAAGAGCACGGCGAACTTCGAGCGCGATGCCGACGGCGTCATCCGCGTCGCACAGGAAGAAACCACCACCGAGGTCTGCGACGAGTGCGGACGGCCGATGCTGATTCGCTTCGGGCGCTTCGGCAAGTTTCTCGGTTGCAGCGGATACCCGGAGTGCAAGACCACCCGCCAGATGGTGCGGCCGGTGCCGACCGGCATCACGTGTCCCGACTGCAAAGAAGGCGAGATCATGGAGAAGCGCTCGCGCGCGGGGAAGATCTTCTTCTCCTGCGGGCGCTATCCCCAGTGTCGGTTCGCGACGTGGGACCGGCCGGTGCCGGAGGCGTGTCCGCAGTGCGAGGCGCCGTTCATCGTCGAGAAGACCACCAAGCGCGCCGGTACCGTGCGCCGCTGCCTGAGCGAGGGGTGCGGGTACAAGGAGACGATGGCCGAGCCGGAGGAGGCGTGAGCCGGCGGCTCACCGTCATTGGCGGCGGGCTCGCCGGCTGTGAAGCGGCGTGGGTCGCGGCGCATGCCGGTTGCGACGTCGATCTGATCGAGATGCGGCCGTTGCGCCGCACCGAAGCGCACGCGACCGAGTCGTTGGCCGAGCTCGTCTGTTCCAATTCCTTCCGCAACAACTCGCGCGATACGGCCGTCGGCCTGCTCAAGGAGGAGATGCGCCAGCTTGGCTCGCTGGTGATGCGCTGCGCGGATATACACGCGGTGCCGGCGGGCTCGGCACTGGCCGTGGACCGGCAGGCGTTCGCCGACGCGATGACCGCGGCGATCGCCGCGCATCCGCGCATCACCGTGCAGCGCGCGGAAGTCACGGCGCTGCCGGACGGCGTCGCGATCATCGCGACCGGTCCGCTCACCTCGCCGGCGCTGTCGGCCGCTCTGCAGGAGGTGCTCGGCACGAAGCACCTGTACTTCTACGATGCCATCGCGCCGATCGTCAGTGCCCACTCGATCGATCGCGAGATCGCCTTCGCGGCGTCGCGCTACGGCAAGGGCGGCGACGACTATCTCAACCTCCCGTTCAATCGCGACGAGTACTACGCCTTCATCGACGCGGTGCTGGCCGCGGAGAAGGTGCCGACGCGCGACTTCGAGCGGTGCGTCTACTTCGAGGGCTGCATGCCCATCGAAGAGATGGCGCGCCGCGGTCGCGACACGCTGGCGTTCGGGCCGATGCGTCCCGTCGGTCTCACCGACCCGCGCACCGGGCGCCGCCCGTTCGCGGTCGCGCAGGCGCGACAGGACAACGCCGCCGCGACGCTCTACAACCTCGTCGGCTTCCAGACCAAGATGACGTACCCGGAACAGCGTCGGGTGCTGCGCATGATCCCCGGCCTGGCGGCGGCGGAGTTCGTGCGGCTCGGCAGCTTGCACCGCAACACGTTCGTCGACTCGCCGCGCGCGCTCGAGCCGACCCTGCAGTTGCGGCAGCGGCCGACGGCGTTTCTCGCCGGGCAGTTGATCGGTGTCGAAGGGTACGTCGAGTCGGCGGCGAGCGGCATTCTCGCGGGTCTCAACGCGGTGCGGTTGTTGGACGGCCGCGCGCTGGTCGTGCCGCCGCCGCTCACCGCGTTGGGATCGTTGATCGCGTACGTCACCGATCGCGCCCGCCGCGAGTTCCAGCCGATGAACGCCAACTACGGCCTCTTTCCGGTCGAGGGCGTGTCGGGCCGTGGGCGCGACCGGCGCGCGGCGCTGGCGGAACGCGCCGTCTCCGCCGCGGCGGATTGGTTGGCCGGCGCCGGCCTCGTCGACGAGATCGGCGCGCGCCAGCAGTCTGCGACTGCCGGTTAGAGCAGTTCCCGGCCTGTCACACGGAGGAACACCGAGTCTTGTAGGGCTCTGTGGCCTCTGCGGTTGAGGGCGCCGCGTCTTCACGTTGACTTGATCCCCCGCCTTCGTTAGCTCTGCCGCTTCGCCGATGGAGCGCACGGAGCACATCTGGCTCGACGGGAAGTTCGTTCCGTGGGAGGCCGCCACGGTGCACGTGCTGACGCACACGCTGCACTACGGCATGGGCGTGTTCGAGGGCGTTCGCTGCTACGAGGGCGCGGCCGGGTCGGGAATCTTCCGGCTGACCGAGCACACCGAGCGGCTCTTCGCCTCGGCGCACATCATCGGGTTGGAGATTCCGTTCAGCCACGACGACATCAACACCGCCTGCCTCGAGGCGGTGCGACGCAACCGTCTCAAGTCGTGTTACATTCGCCCGCTGGTCTTCCTCGGCGACGGCGAGATGGGGTTGGCGGCGAAGAACGCGGTGCGCGTCGCCGTGGCCGTCTGGCCCTGGGGATCATATCTGGGCGAGGCCGGGGTCCGGGACGGCATTCGGGTGAAAACCTCGTCTTTTCAGAGGTTTCCGGTGAACACGCTGATGAGCAAGGCCAAGGTCGTCGGACATTATGTGAACTCGATCATGGCCTCCGTCGAGGTGCGCCGCTCGCGGCTACGACGAGGCCCTGATGCTCGATACCGACGGGTTCGTGGCGGAGTGCAGCGGGGAGAACATCTTCATTGTAAAGGGCGGTCGCGTGAAGACCTCGCCGCTGACCTCGGTTCTGCCGGGTATCACCCGGGACACTGTCATGACCCTGCTCGAGGATCAGGGCATCGCGTGTCGTGAAGATCGGTTCAGTCGTGACGAGGTCTACATCGCCGACGAGGCCTTCCTGACCGGAACGGCTGCCGAGATCACCCCGATCCGCGAGCTCGACGACCGCCGCATCGGCGACGGCACCCCCGGTCCTGTGACCCGCGCCCTGCAGAACGGCTACTCAAAAATTGTCCGCGGCGACGAGCCCCGCTACCGCCGCTGGTTCACGCCCATCTGAACCTCTTCCGTCTTCCAACAATGCCATACGCCACGGCAATTCTAGCGGGCGTTTTTCCTTGACACTTTTCGGCCAACTCTCTATACGGGGGCATCCTGCGGAGCAGCTGGTGCGGCAATTTGCCGACAGACGTGATGGGGGAGGCGGTGTTTTCGACGACAGCCCGGCGATGCGCTGAAGGCGCGCAGGGGATGCGTGCGTGGCGCATGGCATCGATAGCGTTGTGGGCGGCAAGCGCCCTGGTGCTTGTCGCGGCCACGGCTCGCCTCCGCGTCGGCTGAATCGACGACCGAGCGGTCGAGCTCGATTCTCATCTTCCCGAAGATCGTCTACGACGCCAGTCGCGACACCATCATGCAGATCAGCAACACCTCGAACTCAATGGTGCACGCGCATTGTTTCTACGTCGATGCGACGCCGCTCTGCATCGGCAGCGGCGACTGCCTGGCAGGTACCTGCTCGGGCGTCTGCAAGCCCCAGTGGCAGGAGGTCGACTTCAACATCTGGCTGACCAAGCAGCAGCCGACGCATTGGTCGGCGGGCGTCGGGCGCTTCACGAATCCGTTCGACCTCCCGTGCGACCGCAACACCGGGAACTACGACTGCGACGGCGCAGGATTGGATCCCGGCCGTGTTCCGCCGGTCGCGAGCTTTCCCTTTCAGGGAGAATTGCGCTGCATCGAGGTCGACCAGTCGGGCGCCCCGATCAGCGGCAATCATCTGAAGGGCGAGGGCACGATCGTGACCTCGGACGGGCAGGCGACGAAATACAACGCCGTCGGCCTGCTCGGGGAGCCGTTCACCAACAATGGCGACAACGTCCTCTGCCTGGGCGGTAGCGACGTCAGCGACGACTGCCCGAGCGGCGCCGAGTACGAAGGCTGCGGGGCGCGCGATATCCTGACTCACTTCTCCGGCGGCGCCGACAATCCCCTCTTCGAGGACCTCTCGACGGTCGAGACCGAGCTGACGCTGGTCCCCTGTCGCGCCGACTACGAGAATCAGGCGCCGACGAAGATCGTGGTCCAGTTCGTGGCCAGCAACGAATACGAGCAGCGCTTCTCGGCGAGTCGGACTTTCGAGTGCTGGGACAGCTTCTTCCTGAGTGACGTCAACATCATCTTCAGCGTCCTGGCCGCTCAGACGCGTTTCGTCGAAACGCAGATTCGGCCTTCGGAGCAGACCAACTCGGGCTTCGTCGGCATCAGCGAGGAATACCACACGATCGCGGGCCAGACGTCGCGCGTCGCCTTCAACCTCCACGAGGACGGCACTCGCGACAAGACCGACCTGATCTTCATTCCGGAGGGCCCGTGAAGACGATGGGTCGGCGTGGAGCAATGGCGGAGTGCGGCTGATTGGCGTGATGCTGGTCGCTCTGAGCTGCGGCGTGTTCGCCGGCGGGCGGGCGCGCGCCGATATCGCGTCGGATCACCCGGCGGCGATTCTGGTGTTCCCGAAGATTCTGGTCGACACGTCCACCGGCCTCGACACGGTGGTCCGCATCAGCAACGTCTCCGATACGCCGCTCAACGTCTACTGCTTCTACGTCAACGCGACGCCGATCTGCTCCATCCCGGGCGGCAGCTGCTTTCCGAATCAGCTGTCCTGCCAGAACACTGTCGGCGGCCAGCTTTTCATCGGCAGCTGTCTCCCCAACTGGCAGCCCAACGACTTCACGTTCCGGTTGACCCGTGAACAGCCCACCGGCTGGGCAGTCTCGAAGGGCGAGAGCACCAATTGTCCGTTCATCGACGGCGTGTGCTCGAACGACGCCGCGATGGCGTGTCAGCGCGACACGCAGTGCGGGAACGGCAATCGTTGCGTCGTCCCACCTTGCCTTCCGCTCGACGGCGGACCGCTGGGGCGCACCGGGCCGGGGGGGCAGGTGAACGAAGGCGCCGTTCCGCTGTCGCCGGAGGATCCATTCATCGGCGAGCTGAAGTGCATCGCGGTCGATGAGAACCAGCAGCCGGTCGCTCGCAACGACCTGATCGGCGATGCGATCATCGGCAGGGAAGGCGCGGAGGGAGTCGGGGGACGAATGTCCCTGCTCGGCTACAACGCGGTGGGCATCCCGGCGATTCCCGGTACCGGCAATCGCGACCACACGCTGGTCCTCGGCGGCGAGCCCGACGTCGCAGAGTACGAAGGCTGCCCGAACATCCTGATCCTCGACCACTTCTTCGACGGGGCTATCGATCCGGTGCTGAACAACGTGTGCGGCGCTCCCGGATTCCCAAATCTGTGCAGCATCTCCGGGGTTCCGTGCGCAACCGACGCCGACTGCGCGACCAACCGGTGCATCGACGACGGGGGCGGCGGCAGTATCTGCTCGGTGACATTTGGGCCCTGCGTGACTGATGCCGACTGCCAGAATACGTGTAACCTCCCGAGCAAGACCTGCACGCTGTCCGGCACGCCGTGCGGTTCCGACGCTGAGTGTGTCTCGTCGGACTACCAGGTCCGCCTGGCGACGGACCTGACCCTGGTTCCCTGCACGGAGGACTTCGAGGAGCGACGCCTCGACCTCTCGCGCACCGTCGCGCAGTTCCTGGTTTTCAACGAGTTCGAGCAGCGCTTCTCGACCAGCCGCACGGTCGATTGCTTCAAGGAGATCCAGCTCTCGAACATGGAGACGTCCGACAATACGCGGTCGATCTTCAGCGCCGGCGTCGCCGGTACGTTGACCGGCCAGACGCGCATCCGCGGCGTCGTCAATGACGACAACGTCGGTCGCGGCGGCAATACCCTGATCGGCATTGCAGAGGAGTTCCGCTGCGAGGGCCCGCAGTTCCAGTTCCCCACGTGCGATCTGGTCGACTCGCTGAAGACGGTGAGCGGCACGGGGAAGAATCTACATTTCCAGGGGCGCAGGCCCCAGAGCGATTTCATCTATTTGCCGTAGCCACGCGAGGGGCTTGCGGTACGGCATGGTGTGGCGCGGCAGATGGGCCGTGACCGAAAAGGAGGAGGCTAATGCGTAAGCAGCGAGGACGAGTCGGGCTCATGGCGGCGGCTCTGGTCGGTCTGGCGTTGAGTGGAGCACAGGCCCAGGTGACCACCGAGCGGAGCTCGTCGATCCTGGTCTTCCCAAAGGTGATCGCCGATGGCACGCGCGATACGGTCATCCAGATCACCAACACCTCGAATTCGATGGTGCACGCGCATTGCTTCTATGTGAATGGCGCGCTCACCTTCCCCGAGTTTCCTCCCGGCGCGCAGAATCCGCCGCTGTGGATCGAAACCGACTTCGACATCTGGCTGACGAAGCAGCAGCCGACCCACTGGGTGGTGTCGAAAGGCCGCTTGGTAAACGCGGCTGATCAGCCCTGCTCGAACACCGCCTCTATGAACTTTGGTCAGAGCGGCGGGCTCTTCCCGAGCGGTGGCTACTACGGCTGCAACGACGCGGGTCTCGATCCGGGTCGCGTGCCGCCGGTGGTTGACTACTTCACGGGTGAGCTGAAGTGCATCGAGGTCGATCCCTCGGGCGCTCCGCTGTCGGGTAACCACCTGAAGGGCGAGGCGACGACCACGACGTTCAACGTGTGCAATCCTGGCAGCCCGCTCACGCCGCTCGACAATCGCTGCGTGCTGCAGACGATCGACGCCCCCTGCACGAGCGACAGCGACTGCGACAGCAGTGTGGTCGACGTGGCGAAGTACAACGCCATCGGCGTTCTCGGCAACGAGAACAACGACGGTGACAACGTACTGTGCCTGGGCGGCGAGCCCGACGAGGACTGCCCGAACGGCGCTGAGTACGACGCCTGCCCGCAGTTCTGGATCGCCAACCACTTCGCCGAGGGTGCGCCGAATCCGACGACGAACGGCTCGGTCAACACGACGTGGACGATCGTGCCGTGCACGCAGAACTTCGAAACCCAGGCGCCGGAGACGGTAACGATCAACATCAACACCTGGAACGAGTTCGAGACCGCTTTCTCCTCGTCGGTGCCCGTGACCTGCTGGGGTGAGTTGAGTCTGAGCGATGTCAACCCGGTGACGTTCAGCTACGCGGCGCTGGGCACGTCGTTCGCGCAGTCGCGGCTGCGCACGTCGGCGTCGACACCGTCGGGCTTCATGATGGTGCAGAGCGAGGCCTACTCGACCGACGACGACGACGGCTACATTGCGACGGCCGACGTGAACCTGCACGTCGAGGGCGAGCGCACTGGTCAGGATCTGATCACGATCCCGCCGGAACAGGTCCAGTAAGTCGTGGCCAGCATGAGCGTGCGCAATCGGAGGGTAAAGGAGACAATGATGCGACAGGTGCGTTGGGCGAGAGGGATGGTGGGGCTGGCCATGGTGCTCGCCGCCGTGGGCGTTCGCCCGGCGGCGGCAGACGTGACGTCCGACCGGGCGGCGGCGATCCTCGAGTGGCCGAGTGTCATCTTCGCCGAGGACAGCTTCGGCGGGATCACGGTCCCGGGTGCCACCATCAATACGATCATTCAACTGAGCAACACGTCGACCGATCCGGTTGACGTGCACTGCTTCTACGAGAACGCGAACTCGCACTGCACCAACACCGGTCAGGTGTGCGGTGCGGCCGAGGAGTGCTGCCTGCCGGGCGCCGGCTGCGGCATCTGCCTCCCCGGGTGGAACGAGACCGACTTCCATGTCCGCATCACGCCGCGCCAGCCCCTTGGCTGGCTGGCCTCTGATGGCGTGTCTGGGTTCTCGACCTTCCCACCGAAGGCCTTCGGCAAGTTCGCGATCGACGGCGTGAGTAACTTCGGCCCCGACGGCAGCAGCAATGCCGGCAGCCGTATCCCGCCCGTTCCCGAAGAGCCGTTCTTGGGTGCCCTGCGCTGCATCGTCGTCGACGCGGATGGCATCCCCATCGACCGCAACGTCATCAAGGGCGAGCAGACGATCCAGGTGAACGACGACGAGAGCGACTTCATCACGGTCGGCAAGTCGAACGCGATCGGCATCCAGGCGATCGAGGGCGCGGTCAACGATGACAACGTCCTGGTGCTCGGCGGTCCGGATGCGGAGTACAATGGCTGCCCGAACTTCCTGATCCTCAACCACTTCTTCGATTTCGCCGAAGATCCGGTCACGGATGATGGCTCGCAGATCGCGACGATCCTCGAGTTGGTACCGTGCAGCGAGGACTACCTCCGCCAAGTCCCAGGCGGGGCGGTGGTGCAGTACCTGGTGTACAACGAGTTCGAGCAGCGCTTCTCGACCAGCAAGCCGATGCAGTGCAAGCAGTTCTCGCTGATCTCCAACATCGACACCACCCAGAACACCCGCTCGATTTTCAGCGCCGGCGTATCGGGCACTTTGACGGGTCAGACGCGCATCAACCCGATCGGGAGCGGCCTCTTGGCCGTGGCGCACGAGGTCCACGAGGAGGGCGGCCTGGCCGACTTCAACGTGCACTTCCAGGGTGATCGGGCCGACCCGGACTTCATCGTCCTGCCGTAATCAGCCGTTCGATTTTAGGCTCAAAGGGGCGGAGTCTCGATTTTTCGGGACTTCGCCCCTTGCTTTTTGCACCCCATGAAGGGCAAAAGACTCGGCAACGGCAGCGACCGCTGCCAGAAACGTCACCGGGCTGACGGGTGTGCGTCTGGACATTCGTTTTGACTTGACATCTTCGGGGTCGGCGGATATAAGGCCGGCACTTATTTGGGAGAAGTCCGCCACGGCTACCATGGCGTGAAAGTGATTCGAGTGGGTAGTGATCGAAAGGAGGAGGCTAATGCGTAGGCAGCGAGGGCGAGTCGGGCTCATGGCGGCGGCTCTGGTGGTACTGGTGGTCGGGGGTGCGCAGGCACAGGTTACCACCGAGCGGAGCTCGTCGATCCTGGTCTTCCCAAAGGTGATCGCCGATGGCACGCGCGACACGGTCATCCAGATCACCAACACCTCGAATTCGATGGTGCACGCGCATTGCTTCTATGTGAATGGCGCGCTCACCTTCCCCGAGTTTCCTCCCGGCGCGCAGAATCCGCCGCTGTGGATCGAAACCGATTTCGACATCTGGCTGACGAAGCAGCAGCCGACCCACTGGGTGGTGTCGAAAGGCCGCTTGGTCAACGCGGCTGATCAGCCCTGCTCGAACACCGCCCTCGCCGACAGCACGGCGCAGGCCGGGCTCTTCCCGAGCGGTGGCTACTACGGCTGCAACGACGCGGGTCTCGATCCGGGTCGCGTGCCGCCGGTGGTCGATTACTTCACCGGCGAGCTGAAGTGCATCGAGGTCGATCCCTCGGGCGCTCCTCTGTCGGGTAACCACCTGAAGGGCGAGGCGACGACCACGACGTTCAACGTCTGCGATCCGGGCAGCCCGCTCACCCCGCTCGACAACCACTGCGTGCTGGAAACCGGCGGCTTCACGTGCACGAGCAACAGCGACTGCGACAGCAGTGTGGTCGACGTGGCGAAGTACAACGCCATCGGCGTGCTCGGCAACGAGAACAACGACGGCGACAACGTGCTGTGCTTGGGCGGCGAGCCCGACGAGGACTGCCCGAACGGCGCCGAGTACGACGCCTGCCCGCAGTTCTGGATCGCCAACCACTTCGCCCAGGGCGCGCCGAATCCGACGACGAACGGCTCGGTCAACACGACGTGGACGATCGTGCCGTGCACGCAGAACTTCGAAACCCAGGCGCCGGAGACGGTAACGATCAACATCAACACCTGGAACGAGTTCGAGACCGCTTTCTCCTCGTCGGTGCCCGTGACCTGCTGGGGTGAGTTGAGTCTGAGCGATGTCAACCCGGTGACGTTCAGCTACGCGGCGCTGGGCACGTCGTTCGCGCAGTCGCGGCTGCGCACGTCGGCGTCGACACCGTCGGGCTTCATGATGGTGCAGAGCGAGGCCTACTCGACCGACGACGACGACGGCTACATTGCGACGGCCGACGTGAACCTGCACGTCGAGGGCGAGCGCACTGGTCAGGATCTGATCACGATCCCGCCGGAGCAGGTCCAGTAACTCGTGGCCGGCACTAGCGTCCGCCAAAGTAGGGGAAAGGAGAAAATCATGCGACAGGTGCGTTGGGCGAGCTGGACGGTGGGACTGGCCATGGCCTTCGCCGTGAGTGGGGTGCGGCCAGTGGCGGCTGATGTGACGTCCGACCGCGCGGCAGCAATCCTCGAGTGGCCGAGTGTCATCTTCGCCGAGGGCAGCTTCGGCGGAGTCACGGTCCCGGGTGCCACCATCAATACGATCATTCAACTGAGCAACACGTCGACCGATCCGGTTGACGTGCACTGCTTCTACGAGAACGCGAACTCGCACTGTACCAACACCGGTCAGGTGTGCGGTGCGGCCGAGGAGTGCTGCCTGCCGGGCGCCGGCTGCGGCATCTGCCTCCCCGGGTGGAACGAGACCGACTTCCATGTCCGCATCACGCCGCGTCAGCCCCTTGGCTGGCTGGCCTCTGATGGCGTGTCTGGGTTCTCGACCTTCCCACCGAAGGCCTTCGGCAAGTTCGCGATCGACGGCGTGAGTAACTTCGGCCCCGACGGCAGCAGCAATGCCGGCAGCCGTATCCCGCCCGTTCCCGAAGAGCCGTTCCTGGGTGCCCTGCGCTGCATCGTCGTCGACGCGGATGGCATCCCCATCGACCGCAACGTCATCAAGGGCGAGCAGACGATCCAGGTCAACGCCGACGAGAACAACTTCATCACGGTCGGCAAGTCGAACGCGATCGGCATCCAGGCGATCGAGGGCGCGGTCAACGATGACAACGTCCTGGTGCTCGGCGGCCCGGATGCGGAGTACAATGGCTGCCCGAACTTCCTGATCCTCAACCACTTCTTCGATTTCGCCGAAGATCCGGTCACGGATGACGGCTCGCAGATCGCGACGATCCTCGAGTTGGTACCGTGCAGCGAGGACTACCTCCGCCAAGTCCCAGGCGGGGCGGTGGTGCAGTACCTGGTGTACAACGAGTTCGAGCAGCGCTTCTCGACCAGCAAGCCGATGCAGTGCAAGCAGTTCTCGCTGATCTCCAACATCGACACCACCCAGAACGAGCGCTCGATCTTCAGCGCTGGCGTATCGGGCACGCTCACGGGTCAGACGCGCATCAATCCGATCGGCAGCGGCCTTCTGGCGGTGGCACACGAGATCCACGAGGAGGGCGGCTTGGCCGACTTCAACGTGCACTTTCAGGGTGACCGAGCCGACCCGGACTTCATCATTCTGCCGTAAGCACGACGTAGTTCAGGACCGATCCGGAAACGGGCGGGAGGCGATAGCCCCCGCCCGTTTTTTTTTGCCGGGCGCGGGTCGCATCAGGGCAGAGCCGCCAAGGCGCCAAGAACGTCAAGACGATCGGACGATCGACATCAATTGTAATGGTCGGCTCGACCTTTCGGGACGTGGCCGAGCATGCCAGAGCCAGAGGCCGGCCCCCCATCACCACTGCCACCGCTGCGGTACGCCTTGAAGGTGACCGACTTGATCGGCTCGAGGGGCGTTGCCCGCCAATTCGGCTGGTGGATCGATCCCGCGCCCTAGGAGGGTCGCGCTTCCGCGCGACCGGCCGCGCGGAAGCGCGGCCCTCCAATCGGGAACGAAATGTGATTTGGTGGGCAAGGCCGGCTCAAGAGGGTTGCTCTTGGCGACCTTGGCTCCCGCCTTGGCGCCTGGGCGGCGTCTGGACCCGCAGAAACGACGAAGGCCGCGCCCGGAGATTCCCCAGGCGCGGCCTTCAAGAGTGCGAGGAGGGGGATTTGAACCCCCACGGGTGTTACCCCACTAGGCCCTCAACCTAGCGCGTCTGCCAGTTCCGCCATCCTCGCGTGCAGAGGGGTGTGGTGAATGCGTGCCGGGTCCGAGACGATCGGTGAAAACGATCAGTTGGCGGCCGGGGCCGCCGGAGGAGCCTGATTCGCCTGTGGGGCGGCTTCGGGCGCCGGTGCAACCGGGGGGGCCGCCTGGGGCGCCGTCTCGGGCGCGGGCGCCGTCGCCGGCGCGCTGTCGAACACGGTTGCGCTGTTGCGCCGGGCCGAGAAATAGGTGAGGCCCAAGAGACGTCAGCATGAAGACGATGGCCGTGGCCGTCGTGAGCTTCGTCAGCAGGTTCCCGGCGCCCGAGCTGCCGAAGACGGTGGAGCTCGACCCGCCGAAGACGGCGCCCATGTCGGCGCCCTTGCCGGTCTGCAGCAGGACGACCAGCACCAAGAAGATGCAGGCGAGGATGTGGACGATCGTCATGACGGTAAACATGTGTGGCCTTTCGTGGATTGGAGATCAGGCGTTGAAGCGGACGATGCGCGCGAAGTCGGCGGCCTGCAAGCTGGCGCCGCCGACCAGGGCACCGTCCAGATCGGGCTGCGCGCATGAGCGCATCGACGTTGTCGGGCTTCACGCTGCCTCCATAAAGGATTCTCACCGTAGCGGCAACGCTCAGGCCCGGCCTGGGTCGCGAGCAACCCGCGGATGGCCCGGTGGACCTCCTGGGCCTGCTCGGGCGTGGCGACCTTGCCGGTACCGATCGCCCACACGGGTTCGTACGCGACGACGATTCGGCGCAGGGCTGCGGGCCCGAGGCCGGAGAGCGCGACGCGCACCTGGCGCTCGACGACGGCCAGGGTGGTCCCCGCGTCGCGCTCGGCGAGGCGTCTCGCCGACGCAGACGATCGGCGTCAGATCCACCCGCAGCGCGGCGGCGGTCTTTAGCGCGACCCACTCGTCGGTGTCGCCGAACAGCTGGCGGCGTTCGGAATGGCCGACGATGACGTGCGTGCACCCCGCCCCGGTGAGCATCGGCCCGGACACCTCGCCGGTGTAGGCGCCGCGTGTCCTCCCAGTAGAGATCCTGACCGGATACGTGAATCCGCGATTCCGCCAGTCGTTGCGCGACCGCGGCGATCGCCGTGAAGGGCGGGGCGACCAGGATGTCGCGGTCGGAGACGTCGCCGACCAGGCCGAGCAGGTCGTCGACCAGCTGCACCGCTTCGTCGATGCGGCCGTTCATCTTCCAGTTGCCGGCCAGCAGCGGCGTCCGCGCGCTCGTCACACGACCCCCAATGCCAGCAGGCCCGGGAGCGACTCGCCCTCGAGGAACTCGAGCGAGGCACCACCGCCGGTGGAGATGTGGGAGATGTCGCCGGCGCGGCCCGAGCGAATCACCGCCGCCACCGAATCGCCGCCGCCGATGACGCTGGTCGCGTTTGCTATCGGCGACCGCGGCGGCGATCGCCATCGTGCCGGCATCGAAAGGCGGGATCTCGAACATGCCCAGCGGCCCATTCCAGAAGATCGTTCGCGCCGACGCGAGCGCGGCGCGAAAGCGCTCGATCGTCGCCGGGCCGATGTCGAGCGCCGATCTGGTCGGCGGGGATCTCGCGCACGTGTCCGGGCGGCTCGGGGACCTTGAGCGTCGGGCGCCACGACGTGGTCGATGGGGAGCAGCAGGGACACCCCGCGCTGCGCCGCGTCCTCCAGCAGGCTCTTGGCGAGCGGCACGTGCTCGTCTTCGACCAACGACTTGCCCGTGGCGACTCCCTGCGCCCGCAAGAAGGTGTATGCCATGGCCCCGCCGATCAGCAGCGTGTCGACGCGCGAGAGGAGCGAGCGGATCACCTTGATCTTGTCGGAGACCTTGGCCCCGCCGAGAATCGCCACCACGGGTCGCGGCGGTGACTCGAGGATCTTGCCGAGGTACTCGCACTCGCGTTCGAGCAGGAACCCCGCCGCATGCTCCGCGACGAACCGCACCATCCCGGCGGTCGATGCATGCGCACGGTGTGCGGTGCCGAAGGCGTCGTTCACGTACACGTCCGCCAAGCGCGCGAGGGCGCGTGCGAACGCTTCCTCGTTCTGCTCCTCCTCGGCGTGGAAGCGGAGATTCTCGAGCAGGAGCACGTCGCCGGGCTTCAGCGCGTTGACCAGCGCCTCGGTCTCGGGGCCGACGCAATCCGGGGCCAGCGGTACCGGCACGCCGAGCATCGTGGAGAGGATCGCGGCGCACGGGCTCGAGGCTGTAGGCGGGATCCACCTTGCCTTTCGGCCGCCCGAGGTGGGACGCCAGGATCACTTTGGCGTCGTGCTGCATGGCGTAGCGGACCGTTCGCATGGCCGCTTCGATGCGCGAGGCGTCGCTCACCACGCCGTTCTTCAGCGGGACGTTGAAGTCGACCCGAATGAAGACGCGCTTGTCGCGAAGGTCGAGATCACTGAGCAGTCGCATTGCGTCCGACGGCGTCCGTTCAGAGTTTGCCGCCGATCAACGTCGCCACGTCCACCATGCGATTCGAGAATCCCCACTCGTTGTCGTACCACGACAGCACTTTGCAGAAGTTGCCGTCCATAACCTTGGTCAGGGACAGATCGACGGTCGACGAGGCGGGCGAGCCGTTGAAATCGATCGAGACCAACTCCTCCTCGGCACACGCCAGGATGTTCTTGAGCGGTCCGGCGGCGGCGGCCCGCATCGCGTCGTTGATCTGCTGTTCGGTCGCCGTATTCTTGAGCTCGGCCGTCAGGTCGACGATCGAGACATTCGGCGTCGGGACGCGAATGGCCATGCCGTCCAGCTTGCCCTTGAGCTCCGGGAGCACTTCGCCGACCGCCCGCGCGGCACCGGTGGTCGTGGGGATCATCGACATCCCCGCGGCGCGCGCTCGGCGCAGGTCCTTGTGCGGCAGGTCCAGAATCGACTGGTCGTTCGTGTAGGCGTGCACCGTGGTCATCAGTCCGCGCCGGATGCCGAAGGTCTCGTGCAGGATCTTGGCGACAGGCGCCAGGCAGTTGGTGGTGCACGAGGCGTTCGAGATGACGTGGTGCTTGGCCGACTCGTACGCGGTGTGGTTCACCCCGAAACACAGGGTCAGGTCGGCGCCCTTGGCCGGCGCCGAGATGATCACCTTCTTGGCACCGCCGGCCAGATGCGCGGCCGCCTTGTCCCGGTCGGTGAAGAGGCCGGTGCACTCGAGCACGACGTCGACACCCAGATCCTTCCAGGGCAGCTTGGCCGGGTCGCGCTCGCTGAATACGCGAATCGTCTTTCCGTCTACGACCAGTGATTTGTCACCGGGCGCGACTTTCGACGCCAAGGTGCCGTGCACGGAATCGTACTTGAGCAGATGGGCGAGCGTTTTCGGATCAGTCAGGTCGTTGACAGCGACGAACTCCAGGGCGCTGTCGTTCTTGAGTGCGGCGCGCAGGACGTTACGGCCAATTCGTCCGAAGCCATTGATACCGACCTTGGTTGCCATGCGGGGAGCCTCGCTTGTCGAAAAGAAAACCGAGTCCTTTTCAGTTAACCGCTAGTGAGTCAAGAAACTAGCTGACCACCTTCGTTGACTCGCCCATGGGCCTATAATAGCGTTCGATTCGCACGGGCGGTGGTGAGGTTGGGTGCATGTTGGCAGCGAACGTGCCGTCCTTTCTGGCGGCGCTGACGGTCGGTGCGGGCGCCGGAAGCGACGACCTGCTGACCCTGATGACGGGCTCGGGACCCGTCGTCCAAGCCGTGCTGTATCTGCTGGTGTTCTTCTCCGTCACGAGCTGGGGCATCATCATCTACAAGGCGCGCCAGATCCGCACGGCGCGACGCGCGTCGGATCGATTCATCGAGACGTTCTGGGAAACCAAGAACCTCACGACGGTCCACGCGGCGAGCCAGGAGATGGCTGACAGCCCCGTCGCGCAGGTCTTTCGCGCCGGCTACCAGGAACTGGTGCGCCTGACGCGTGCGAAGCGGCAGGCCGAAGAAGCGCAGCTCAGCACGGACCTCGGCGGCGTCGCCAACGTCGAGCGCGCGATGCGTCGCGCCGCCACCCAACAGCTGACGACGCTCGAGCGCGCCCTCACGTTTCTCGCGACGACGGCCAGTGCGAGCCCCTTCATCGGCCTGTTCGGTACGGTGTGGGGCATCATGCATGCCTTCCTTGGATTGAGCGCCACGCAGTCGTCCAGCATCCAAGCCGTCGCGCCCGGCATCGCCGAGGCGTTGATCGCCACCGCCACCGGGCTGTTCGCTGCCATTCCGGCGGTCGTGGCGTACAATTCGTTCTCGCGGCAGATCCGGGTGCTCTCGGCGGAGATGGACAACTTCGGGTTCGAGTTTCTCAACATCGCCGAGCGCCACTTCCTGAACTAGCGTCATGGCCTTTACCAGCGAGCGCAACAACGAGGCGCTGTCGCAGATCAACGTGACGCCGTTGGTCGACGTCATGTTGGTCCTGCTGGTCATCTTCATGGTGACCGCGCCCATCCTGCACCAGGGGGTGGACGTGAACCTGCCCAAGGTGAAGGCCGGGCCCGTCAGCGGCGATGACGTACAGCTGGTGGTCACGGTGACGCGCGCCGGTGAGATCTACCTGAACGATACCGTGATGTCGGCTCTCGATCTGCAGACCAAGTTGCAGGGCGTGTTGCGCGAGGCACCCGATCGGAGCGTGTACATTCGGGCCGACGCGGCGGTGCCGTACGGCGACGTCATGCGCGTGATCGGTTCGCTGCGCGAGGCCGGCGTCGAGCGATTGGGCATGATCACGGAGGCGCCGCAGTCCTGATGTACTCGGCGGCGCCGGAGCTCTCGCCGCGCGGCGTGGAGCGCGGCCTCATCGGCACCATCGTGATCTCGGCACTCCTCCATGCCGCCGCCATCGGTGTTCTGATCGCCATGCCGAAGGAATTCTTGAGCGCGCCGCCGCGCATCCAGTCGTACACCGTCGATCTCGTTGCGCCCGACGTCATCGGTGGCACCAATCTGCTCCCGGGCGGCGGGCCGAAGAAGCCGGCCCCGGCCAAGGTCGAACCACTGCCCGCGGAGCCGGCGGCTGAGACCGTGCCGTTGCCGCCCGCAGCCGTGCAGCCAGCGGCGGAACAGGCGGCGCCTCCGCCCGCGCCCGTCGAGCCGGCGAAGCCCGTCGAGGCGCCGAAACCGCCGCCTGTGGCGGCCGAGCCTCCCAAACCGGCGCCGCCACCGCCGAAACCGGTGGAGGCGAAGCCGCCGCCGAAACCGGTCGAAGCCAAGCCGCCGAAACCGGTCGAAGCCAAGCCGCAGAACCGGTCGAAGCGAAGGCGCCCGAGCCACCCCGCGCCGCCGAAGTCCCGAAGCCCAAGCCAGTGGCGGAGGCGAAGCCGCCGCCCAAGCCGCAACCGCCAGCTCAGGCCAAGCCTGCCGAGAAGCCGCCGGTCGCCCAGAAGCCGGCCGAGGCCGCAGCCAAACCGCCCAAGCCGGAGGCGAAGGTGGACGCGAAGCCGAAACCCGACGCGGCCAAACCGCCCAAGCCGGACGCAGCGAAGCCCGTCGACCCGGCCGCACAGCGAGACCAGGCGATCAACGAGGCGGTGCAGAAGCGCGCCGCTCAGGCGAGTCAGAAGGCGGCGGCGGTCCCGGCCGCGGATCAACGCATCGCGGCGGCGGTGCAGAAGCGCGCCGACCAGCTCGCCAAGGGAGGCGCGGGTGCGGCGGGTGCCGGTGGGCCGATAGCCGCGGGTCCCGGTGTCGGTGTAGGCGGCACGCCGACCGACATGCTGTACGTCCTCTACGAAGGGCGGATGCGCGAGCGGGTCAAGAATGCATGGGCCTGGACGGGCGCCGATCGTTCGCTCACCGCCGTCGTGCGGTTCAACATCACCCCCGAGGGCGAGATCCGCAACGTGAAGACGATCCAATCGAGCGGCGACACCTCGTATGACGCCTCGGCGGAACGCGCGGTGCGCGCCGTCAACCCGCTCGAGCCGGTGCCTGAGAAGTATCGCGACGCCTTTGCCACTGTTGAGCTGACCTTCCGGGCCAGCGATCTGGAGTCCTGATGCGCATCGTTGCCACCCTCGTCGCCGTGGTCGCCCTCGGCCTTGCCGTCGCACAGCCGGCGCCCGCCCAGGTGAAGTCGACCATCGTCGGACCGGGCGTGACCCGCTATCCGATCGCCGTCGCGCCGCTCAAGCAGATCGCCGGCGGCGCCGGCGATCGTTTCACCACGGTGCTGAGCCACGACCTCGAGCTCTCCGGGCTGTTTCGCGTATTGCCGCGCGACGCCTACATCGAGAACGCTCAGACCGCCGGCGTCACGGCCGAGGCGATCAACTTCGAGAACTGGTCGGTGATTGGGGCGCTGGCGCTTGTCAAAGGCACCGCCGAGCGGCAGGGGAACGACCTGACGATCGAAGCGCGACTGTTCGACGTTGGCCAGCGGCGGCAGCTCGCCGGCCGCCGCTTCCGCGGCATCGTCGGCGACGAGCGTCGAATGGCCAACCGATTCGCGGACGAGATCATCGGCACGTTCACCGGTCAGCGCGGCCCCTTCGATTCGCAGATCGCCTTCCTGTCGACGCGCGGGGGGCGCTTCAAGGACGTGTACGTGATGGCGGCCGACGGTGAAGACGTCCGGCGGGTCACCGACGAGAACACCTCAATCTCTCGCCCGCGTGGGCACCGGACGGGCGCTCGCTGGTCCTGACGTCGTTTCGCTCCGGCAACCCCGATCTCTACGCAATCGGCCTCAACGGCGGATCGTGGTCACGCCTGTCGTCGCTGCGCGGACTGAACCTCGGTGGCCACTGGTCGCCGGATGGCCGCCAGATCGCCGTCACCCTGGAGTTCGACGGCAATCCGGAGATCGCCATTCTCAACCCGGACGGCTCGCTCGCGCGCCGGCTCACCGATCATTGGGCGGTCGATGTCTCCGCCAGCTGGTCGCCCGACGGCACCCAGCTGGTCTTCTGCTCCGACCGTTCCGGCTCACCGCAGATCTACGTGATGGGCGCCGACGGCGGTGGCGTACGACGGGTGAGCAACGCCGGACGCTACAACACATCGCCGGCCTGGGCGCCGAAAGGCGATCGCATCGCCTACGCGACGCGCGCCGGGGGCCGCTTCCAGATCGTCACGGTGAAGACCGACGGTACGGACGCCCGTCAGGTGACGACGGTGGGCAGCAACGAGGATCCGGCCTGGTCGCCGGACGGACGTTACCTCGTTTTCAGTTCGAAGCGCGGCGGCGCAGCGAAATTGTATCTCTCGGATCTGTCTGGCGCGAATCAGGTTGAATTGACCACTGCAGGGGGCGGTGATACCTCTCCCGCGTGGTCGGGTTGGCTGGAGTAGCGCGCGTGCGCGGCTCCGGCAGGATGAGGTAACGGCGATGAACAGGTGGGTTGTTGGGTTGGCGGTGTTGATGGCGGTGTTCGTCTCCCTCGGCTGCTCCTCGAAGAAAAAGGGCAGTGGTCTCGAAGGGCAGGAAGGTGAGCCCGGCTACGGCGAAGAGTCACTCGGCGGCGGCGCAGCCGGCGGCAGTCTGGCGCTGGCGCAAGAGGGGAAGTACGGCGCCGGGGCTGGCGGCGCGGACTCGGGTCCGCTGCACGACATTCAGTTCAACTACGACTCGTTCGATCTCGACGAATCGGCGCGGCAGACCCTTCAGGAAGACGCTACTTGGCTGAAGGACCATTCCGAAGCGCGCGTCGAAATCGAAGGCCACTGTGACAACCGCGGCACCGTCGAGTACAATCTCGCTCTCGGAGCGAAACGAGCCGCGGCGGCCAAGAGCTATCTGATTGCTCTCGGGATCGGGCGCGACCGCTTGACCACGATCAGTTACGGCGAGGAGTTGCCGCTGTGCCAGGAGGAAACAGAGTCGTGCTGGAGCCAGAACCGGCGCGCCCATCTCGTCGTCGTCGGCAACTGAAGGCGCTCGCGAGCGCCAGCATCGGGCTCGCCCTCACGGGGTGCGTGACCCGCGCCGACTTCGAGCGGGTGAGGCGCGACCAGCAGGAGATGCGCGCCACCGTCGCCGACCTCCAAGTGTCGGTCGAGCAACTGTCGCGTCGGATCGACACGATAGGCTCGAAGCAGTCCGACTCGAAGACGCGCGAGGCGCAGGATCACGTGCGCGAGCTCGAGCGTCGCCTGGCCGACATCGAAGCCACTCGCAGCGTCGATGTGGCAACGCCGACCCCAGGGCTGGAGGGCGAGGCCTCGCCCACGGCGACGCCGCCGCCGCGTGTCCCCGGCAGTGAGGCAGCGCAGATCGCGATGAAACGGGAGGCGCAGACGGCGAGCGGCGCACCGCTCTCCTACCAGCGTTCGTTGCAGCTCTATCGCGACGGCCAGTCCGAGCAGGCGATTGCGGGGTTCCGCGACTTCCTGAAGGGCAATCCCAAGTCGCCGCTGGCGGACAACGCGCAGTACTGGATCGGCGAGGCCTACTTCGCGCAGGGTGACTACAATCGCTCGATCATCGAGCTCAACGAAGTGCTGCTGAAGTTCCCGCAGGGCGATCAGGTGCCGGGCGCCCTGTTGGCGTTGGCCACCGCGTTCTCGACCTCGGGAGACAAGATCGACGCAAAGCTGGTGCTGCAGAAGCTGATCAGCGATCATCCGAACTCGGAAGAGGCCCGCATCGGCAGACAGCAGCTCCAGTCGCTCGCCGACTGAGGTCGTCCGCGAGCGGCACGCCCGCCATGATGCTGGTTCGCCACCTGACTCGGGTCGAGGAGGCGGCACGGCCACGCGTCGTCGCCAGCGGCGGCTTCGACGGCGTGCATCGGGGTCACCAACGGGTCCTTGGGCGTCTCGCGGCGGTGGCGCGCGCGCGCCGCGCCGAAGCGGTCATTGCCCTGCGCCATCCCCCCGGCGACGTCGCGCTCGCCAATCTGCGCCAGCAGCTGGCACGGCTGAGCGAGTGGAACGTCGACAGCGTGGTGCTGCTCGGCGGCGACGATCCCACCGATGAGGCGACCGTCGCCGAGCGTCTCGCGGCCGCCGTGTTGGTGACCGGCGGTGCCGCGCCGGCGTTCGCGGGCGAGGTCGAATGCGTCGAGCCGGTGATCGAAGACGGCACGCCGCTGAGCGCGGCAACCGTGCGGACGCGGCTCTCGGCCGGCGACCTGGCGGGTGTCGAGCACGCGCTCGGCCGGTGTCACGCAATCGAGGGGCCGGTTGTGCACGGGTTCCACCGCGGCGCGACCATCGGCATCCCGACGGCCAACCTGCGCGTGCGGCGGATCGCCCTGCCGCCCGACGGCGTCTACGCGGTGCGCGTGCACCATCGTGGGCGGCGGTTCAACGGCGCCGCCAACATCGGCTACAACCCGACGTTCGGGAACGTCACGCGATCAGTTGAGACGCATGTGCTCGACTTCGAGGGCGACCTCTACGGCGAGCGTCTCGAGATCGACTTCGTCGCGCGGCTGCGCGGCGAACAGAAGTTCTCCGGTCTCGAACCGCTCGTGGCGCAGATTCGCGCCGACATCGTCGCGGCGCGAACGCTGCTGGCGGCACGTGGCGATGGGCGCTGAGCCCGCCAGCCATGCGTGGACGGTAACGGCAGCGGACGCCGGCCTGCGACTCGACCGCTTCCTGACCGAACGCCGGGTGCTCGGTACGCGTTCGCAGGTCCATCGCCTGATCGCCGAGGGCCGCGTGCGTGTCGCCGGCCGCGCCGTGAAGGCCGGCACCGCGTTGCGGGTTGGCGACGAGATCATCGCGGAGCGGCGGGCGGCTCCGGAGATCCGTGCCGAGGCGGCGCCGATCGCGCTCGACGTCCTCCTCGAGGACGAGCATCTGCTCGCCATCAACAAGCCGCCGGGCCTGGTGGTGCATCCGGCACCCGGACACTGGCAGGGCACGCTGGTGAGCGCGCTGTTGTACCGTTGGTCCGCGGTCGCCGGCGGGCTTCGATCCAAGCCGGCTGGGGATCGTGCACCGCCTCGACAAGGACACGTCTGGAGTCCTGTTGGTCGCCCGCACGCCAGCCGCGCTGGCCGATCTCGGCGATCAGTTCCGTCGGCGCGAGATCAGCAAGGACTACCTGGCACTGGTCTGGGGGGCACCGCGTCCCGTACGCGGCGTGATCGACCGTCCGATCGGCCGCCACCCGGTCCAGCGCAAGAAGATGGCCGTGAACACGCGCGGGAGGGTTGCCAAGACCCGCTATGAGGTGGTCGAGCAGCTGGGCCGCGTCGCCCTCGTGCGCGCGCACCCCGAGACCGGCCGTACCCACCAGATCCGGGTGCATCTCGCCGCCATCGGGCATCCGGTCGTCTCGGACGCCTTGTACGCCCGCGGGCACCCTGGCCAGGCCGGTCTGATCGCGCGGCAGGCCCTCCACGCCGAAGGAATCGCCTTCCGGCACCCCGGCAGCGGGGCGCCCGTCCATCTCAGGGCGCCGCTCCCGCCGGACTTCGCCGCGGCCCTGGAGACCTTGCGCGGCACAAGCTTGACATCACCGGACCGGTCCCATAGCGTCCCGCCCGACCCCGCGGCGCCGCGCAGTTCCGGACCGACGTCAACGTCCCCGCGGCGGCGCCACCCTGCCTGATTTTTCTACGACCACCACACGCCCCACGGAGAGGACCGCCAACATGGCCGACGAGAGCGTCGGAAGGAATCGCATCCCGTCCGCGGCACCGCTGGCCGGGCGTGTCGAACGTCGGCGTCGAGAGGGCGACGGCTCTGCCGAAGCCGCCGTCGCGGCGCTGCCCGATGCGGCCGAGATCGCGGACGAGGAGCTGGGGGTCGATGGTGACCACGGTCTCAATCTCAAATCGCTGAAGGCCAAGAAGATCAGCGAGCTCGCCCAGATCGCCAAGAACTTCAACGTCGAGGGCGCATCGGCGATGCGCAAGCAGGAGCTGATCTTCGCCATCCTCGGCGCCCAGACCGAACAGAGCGGCCTCGTCTATGGCGAGGGCGTGCTCGAGATCCTGCCCGACGGCTTCGGCTTCCTGCGCGCGCCGGACTACAACTACCTTCCGGGTCCAGACGACATCTACGTCTCGCCCAGCCAGATCCGCCGCTTCAACCTGCGCACCGGCGACGTCGTCTCCGGCCAGATCCGGCCACCCAAGGAAGGCGAGCGCTACTTCGCCCTGCTCAAGGTCGAGGCGATCAACTACGAGGAGCCGGAGCGGGCGCGCGACATCATCCTCTTCGATAATCTCACGCCGCTCTACCCGAACGAGCAGCTGCGCCTCGAGCATGATCCGGAAGAGCACACGACGCGGCTGATCGACCTCTTCACGCCGATCGGCAAGGGCACGCGCGGGCTGATCGTCGCCCCGCCGCGCACCGGCAAGACGGTGATGCTGCAGAACATCGCGCACGGCATCACCCGCAACCACAAGGAAGTCGTCCTCATCGTGCTGCTCATCGACGAGCGGCCCGAGGAGGTCACGGATATGCAGCGCTCGGTCGAGGGCGAGGTCATCAGCTCGACCTTCGACGAGCCGGCGACCCGCCACGTGCAGGTCGCCGAGATGGTGATCGAGAAGGCCAAGCGCCTCGTCGAGCATGGGCGCGACGTCGTGATCCTGCTCGACAGCATCACCCGCCTGGCGCGTGCCTACAACACGGTCGTGCCGCCGAGCGGCAAGATCCTCTCCGGCGGGGTCGATTCGAACGCCCTGCACAAGCCCAAGAAGTTCCTCGGCGCGGCGCGCAACATCGAGGACGGCGGCAGCCTGACCATCCTCGGTACGGCGCTCATCGACACCGGTAGCCGCATGGACGAGGTGATCTTCGAGGAGTTCAAGGCGACCGGGAACATGGAAGTGCACCTCGACCGCCGCCTGGTCGACAAGCGCACCTTCCCGGCCATCGACATCAACCGTTCGGGCACCCGCAAGGAGGAGCTCCTCCTGGGCAAGGACGTCACCAAGCGCATCTGGGTGCTCCGCAAGCTGCTGTCCCAGCTCAATCCCGTCGAGGCCATGGAATTCCTCATCGACAAGGTCGAGGGGACCAAGAACAACGCGGAATTCCTGGAGAATATGAATCAGTAGGGTCGGTGCGGACGGTGGTTGCCCGAGAGGGAAAACATCTGCTAGCTGTACGGATCACCCTAAGTACAACGAGGAGCACGGAATGCCGGAAGTGAGTATGAAGCAGCTCTTGGAGGCCGGTGTGCATTTCGGCCACCAGACGAGCCGCTGGAATCCGAAGATGAAGCCGTACATCTTCGGTGCCCGAAACGGGATCTACATCATCGACCTGCAGCAGACGGTGAAGATGTTGCAGGACGCGACCGCATACGTACGCGACCTCGCCGCCAATGGCGGCGCTCTGCTCTGCGTGGGCACCAAGAAGCAGGCCCAGGACGCGGTGATGGAAGAAGCGGAGCGCTGCGGCGCCTTCTACGTCAGCAACCGTTGGCTGGGCGGTACCCTCACCAACTTCCAGACCGTCAAGCAGAGCGTCGAGCGCCTGCGCAAGCTGGAGGAGATGCTCGAGGATCCCGCGCAGACCGATGGTCTGAAGAAGCGCGAGTTGCTCGAACTCAGCCGTGAGCGCGACCGCCTGGTGCACACCCTCGGCGGCATCAAGACCATGCGCAAGCTGCCGGACGCGCTCTTCATCATCGACACGATCAAGGAAGACATCGCGGTCAAGGAAGCGAACAAGCTCGGCATCCCGATCGTCGCGGTGGTGGACTCGAACTGCGATCCGGACATGATCGATCACCGCATTCCCGGTAACGACGACGCCATCCGCGCCATCCGCCTGTTCTGCGGCGCCATCGCCGATTCGGTGATCGAGGGGCGCGCGTTGTACGAGGAACGCGCGCGCGGCGTCGATGCGCCGGCTGAGCCCCCGGTTCGCCCGGCACCCGCTGCTGAGCGCGAGCTCACGCCTGAGACACCCGCTACGGCTGAAGGGGCCATGGAATGAGTGAGGTGAGTGCCGACGTCGGTACGCGATCTGCGCGAGCGTACCGGCGCCGGGATGATGGATTGCAAGAAGGCGCTGGCCGAGGTCAACGGCGACCTCGACAAGGCCATCGTCTACTTGCGCGAGAAGGGGTTGGCAGCGCAAGCGAAGCGCGCCGGCCGCACAGCCGCCGATGGGTTGGTCGAAGCCTACATCCATGCCGGCGGTAAGATCGGCGTGCTGATCGAGGTCAACTGCGAGACCGACTTCGTCGCCCGCACCGACGACTTCCGCGGTCTGGTCCGCGATCTCGCGATGCAGGTGGCCGCGGCGAATCCGCGCTACGTCAGCCGCGAGGACGTGCCCGCCGAGGTGATCGAGCAGGAGCGCGCCATCTATGCGGCGCAGGCGGCGAGCAGTGGCAAGCCGGCCCCGGTTATCGAGAAGATGGTGACCGGCAAGGTCGAGAAGTTCTTCGCTGACGTCTGTCTGCTCGAGCAGCCGTTCATCAAGGACGCGGACAAGCCCGTGTCCCGGCTGGTATCGGATGCGGTGGCGAAGATGGGCGAGAACATCGTCGTCCGTCGCTTCGCGCGCTTCCAGCTCGGCGAACAGTCGGGCGAACACTGAGGCGTCGATGGGCGCGCGCGACGAGGTAGATGCGACGGGTCGCTCGCCGGCCCGCGGTCTGCGCTATCGGCGCGTCCTGCTCAAGCTGAGCGGCGAGGCCCTCATGGGCGCACGCCGACTTCGGGATCGACAACGGCGTCCTGGGGGCGATCGCGGAGGAGATCCGCGACTGCCAGCTGAGCACGGCGTCGAGGTGGCGCTGGTCATCGGCGGCGGCAACATCTTCCGCGGCGTCCGCGTGGCCGACGAGGGCACCGATCGCGCCACCGGCGACTACATGGGCATGCTGGCGACGGTCATCAACGCGCTCGCGCTGCAGGACGCCCTCGAGCGCGCACGGGCTGCCGACGCGGGTCATGTCGGCGATCGAGATCCGCCAGATCGCCGAGCCCTACATCCGGCGCCGCGCCATGCGGCATCTGGAGAAGGGCCGGGTCGTCATCTTCGCCGCCGGGACCGGCAATCCCTTCTTCAGTACCGATACGGCGGCCAGCCTTCGCGCCGCCGAGATCGGCGCCGAGATCATGTTGAAGGCCACGAAGGTCGACGGGGTGTACAACGCGGACCCCAAGCTCGACGCCGAACGCCACGCGGTTCGCCGAGCTCGCGTACAACGACTTCCTCCGCCAGCAGCTGAAAGTCATGGATGCCACCGCGGTGACCCTGTGCCGCGAGAACTCGCTGCCGATCATGGTCTTCAACATGACCGTGCAGGGCAACATCCAACGCGCCCTGCGCGGCGAGCAGATCGGCACACTGGTGCACTGATGGGCGCAACCGAAGACGTCGTCGCCGACGTTCGCAAGGAAATGGAAGACACGGTGAACGCGATGCGGCGCGAGCTGATCGCGCACGCGCACTGGCCGCGCGTCGACCGCCCTGCTCGAGCCGATCGTGGTCGAGTACTACGGCGCGCGCACGCCGCTGAATCAGATGGCGACGCTCTCACGCGCCGGAACCGCGCCTGCTGGTCATCCAGCCGTACGACCGCAGCGCCATCACCGAGATCGAGCGCGCGATCCTCCAGTCCGACCTCGGTCTGACGCCGCAGAACGATGGCAAGATCGTCCGCGTGCCGATCCCCGAGCTCACCGAGCAACGCCGCAAGGATCTGGTGAAGCACGTGCGCAAGGTCGCGGAGGATTTTCGCGTGTCGGTGCGCAACCATCGGCGCGACGCCAACGACCTGCTCAAGGAGCTTCAGAAGGACGGCGACATCACCGAGGACGACCTGCGGCGCGGCCAGGAGAAGACGCAGGAGCTCACCAAAGAGTTCACTGACCGCCTCGACAAGGTGCTCAAGGCCAAAGAAGACGAAATCATGGAGGTGTGAGCGATGCGGACGCTCGACACCTCCGCGCTCGACCAGACGCGTCTGCCGCAGCACGTCGCGATCATCATGGACGGCAACGGCCGCTGGGCGCAGCGCCGCGGTCTGACGCGCATCGAAGGCCACCGGCGCGGCAAGGAGTCGGTGCGCGCCGCCGTCGAAACGGCCCGGAGCCTCGGGATTCCGTATCTCAGCCTCTTTGCCTTCTCGACCGAGAACTGGCGGCGGCCGACGCGCGAGGTCAACGCCTTGATGTCGCTGCTGCGCCGCTACCTGCGCACCGAGGTGAAGCGCCTGATGAAGAACGAGGTGCAGGTGCGAGCGATCGGCGACCTGCACCGGCTGCCGGATGCCGTGCGGCGGGAACTCGAGGATGTCGTCGCGCTGACGCGTGACAACACCAAGCTCATCGTGGGCCTGTGCGTCAGCTACGGCGGGCGCGAGGACATCATCGAGGCGGCGCGGCGTCTGGCGCGCCAGGCGCAGGCGGGCGAGATCGATCCCGCGGACATCGATCAGCCGCAGTTCGCCGCCGCGCTCGGCACCGCCGGCATTCCCGACCCGGATCTCCTCGTCCGCACCAGCGGTGAGATGCGGATCTCGAATTTCTTTCTGTGGCAGCTCGCGTACACGGAGCTGTACGTCACCGAGACCCTGTGGCCGGACTTTCGCGAGCAGGCGTTCGTCGACGCGCTGGTGCACTATCAGCAGCGGGAACGACGCTTCGGCTTGACCGGCGAGCAGCAGGAACGGGGACGCGCCGGTGCTGCGCGCTAGGCTCGCGACCGCGGCGGTCGCGATCCCCCTGCTCCTGGCGATCATCTTCGTCGCACCCACCTGGTGGTGGGGCGTGCTGGTGGTCGTCATCGCTTCGCTCGCCATCGTCGAGTACCTGCGCCTCGCCTTCGGCGACCGGCCCGGCCCTCGCGTCGTGGGCGGCCTGCTCGGACTCGCGGTGGTATTGGCCGCCGTCAGCGCGCCGACGCCCGGCCTCTGGCTGGTCGCGAGTCTCGCGGCGATCCTGCCGGTGACGATGACGTACATCGTCCTGCTGCGCGACGACCTGGCCGCGGGACTTTCCGACGTCGGCGCGATCGCCGTAGGCATTCTGTACGGTGGCCTCCTGTTGCCGCACTTCTACTGGCTCCGCCACCTGCCGGAAGGGTCGGCGTGGGTCACCTTCGTGATTGCCATCGGCATGGTGGGCGATACCGCCGGATACTTCGTGGGGCGCGCGTATGGTCGCCGCAAGCTGGTGCCCCATCTGAGCCCGGGGAAAACCGTCGAGGGGGCTCTCGGGATCATCGGGGCCAGTCTGCTCTGCGCGGTGATCGCCAAGCTGGTGTTGTTCCCGCAGCACGGTTGGATGGAGATCCTCATCCTTGGCGGCATCATGTCGATCGTCGGTCAGGTCGGCGACCTCAGCGAATCGGTCATGAAACGCGCCTTCGGGGCCAAGGAGTCGGGAGCGATCTTCCCCGGCCACGGCGGGGTGCTCGACCGCATCGATAGTCTGCTTTTCCCTCTCGTGCTGGTGTACTACTATCTCGTCGTGTCGGGAGCGCCCGACGCCGTCCGCGCATGTTGACCGCCGCCATCTCCTTCATCGTCGTGCTCGGCTCGCTCATCATCGTGCACGAGTTCGGGCATTTCATCGTCGCCAAGTGGTCCGGCGTGGGCGTGCTCAAGTTCTCCGTCGGCTTTGGACCCAAGCTCTTCGGCCGTACGGTGAACGGCACCGAGTACGTCCTCAGCGCCATCCCGTTGGGCGGATTCGTGAAGATGGTGGGCGAGGATCCGGATGCCACCGAGCCGGTGGACCCCCGCATCTCGTTCTCGCACCAGAGCGTCTGGAAGCGCATCGCCATCGTCATGGCCGGTCCCGTCTTCAATCTGCTGTTCGCGTTCCTGATCTTCACGGTCGTGCAGGGGATCTACGGCCAGCGCGTGCCGCTCGAGCAGGCCCGCATCGGCGTGGTGACGAAGGACATGCCGGCGGCCCGCGCCGGGTTGCAGGCTGACGATCTGGTGACCGCCATCAACGGCAATCCGGTGCGCACGTGGGACGAGTTGTCCACCGCGATCCGCGCCAGTGGCGGCGCCGCCGTGAATCTCGACGTTCAGCGCGGCGACCAGGTCGTTCAGGTGCTCGTGACGCCCGAGGCGCGGCCCGAGAAGAGCATCTTCGGCGAGGCGATTGGCACCACCTATCTCATCGGCATCGAGCGCGGCTTTGCGCTCGTGTCCGTCGGACCGCTCGAGGCGGTCGCCAACGGCGCCGAGCAGACGGTTTGGTGGTGTCGCACGCTCATCATGAGCGTCGTCAAGATCGTCCAGGGCCGCATTCCGGCGCAGGAGATCGGCGGCCCGATCCTGATCGCGCAGGCGGCCGGCCAGCAGGCGCAGATCGGCTTGGAGTCGCTGCTGCTGTTCATCGCCGTCATCTCGATCAATCTGGGCGTGCTCAACCTGTTGCCGATTCCGATCCTCGACGGCGGCCATCTCCTGTTCTTCGTGCTCGAGATCGTGATGCGCCGTCCGCTGGATCTGCGCCACCGCGAGATCGCGCAGCAGGTCGGCCTGGTCATTCTGATCAGCCTGATGGCGTTCGCGTTCTACAACGACATCCTGCGCGTCATCCGCGGGTGGGGCTGACGCGGGCGTGCGCGCCCTCGGCGTCGACACAGCGACCGGCATCGCCAGCGTCGGGCTGGTGACCAACGAGACGACCGTCGTGCGGCAGCGGCCGGTGGCCGGTAACCACGCCCGCACGCTGTTGCCGCTGGTGGACGAGGTCCTCGCGGCCGCCGGCATGGATCTCCGAGCGGTCGATCTCCTCGCGGTGTCGATCGGCCCGGGGTCGTTCACCGGTCTGCGTATCGGCCTGGCGGTGGTCAAGGGTCTCGCGCTGGCCTTGGGGACGCCGGTCATCGGCGTGCCGACGTTGCGGGCCTATGCGCAGGCCTTGGGCCCACGACCCGGTACCGTCTGGCCGGTGCTCGACGCGCGCAAAGGCGAGGTCTACGCCGCCGGCTATCGGTGGCGCGGCGACGTCGTCGACGAGATCGCGGCGGCGGCGGTGCTGTCGCCGTCGGCATTGGAGGCGCTCGTACGGACGCCCAGTACTCTGGTCGGCGACGGCGTCGACGCGTACGGTGATCGATGGTCGGCGATCTCTGGCGTAACCTGTTTGCGTCTGGCCGAAAGCCCGCCGAGCGGCGCGGTCGTCGCCAGCCTCGGCGTCGTCCTGCTGGCGGTGGGTGGCGCCGCCGATCTGACCGATCTGGAACCGCGCTATTGTCGCCGTTCGGAAGCCGAGATGAAACGCGGCGAAAATGCGTCCGTGCCCGTATCCACTGGATAAGCGAAGAGAAAATTGACAGGGGGAGGGGCCTGGGCTACACCCAACGCACCCTCCGCGGAGATCGCGCAATGGAGAAGCAAGACGAAGAATTGATACGTACCCTGCTCGATCGGGATCTGGAGCTCCGGCAGTTCTACGAGGAGCACCTCGAGCTCGAAAAGCAGCTCGCTTCCCTCGACCACAAGCACTATCTGACGCCGGAGGAAGAGGTCGAGCGCAAGCGGATCCAGAAGACCAAGCTTGCCGGCAAAGATCGCATCATGGAGATCCTCGGGCGCTACCGCGGCGCCTGAGCCCCGCCAATCGTCGAACCGCCGCGGCGCCTCCGGGCCCACGGTCCACTAGCATCGCCGCGCCCCGTGCGGCAGAGTTGCCGTTCATCATGCGTCACACCATATCTATCCTCGTCGAGAACGAGTTCGGCGTCCTCGCGCGCATTTCTGGCCTGTTCAGCGGCCGCGGCTTCAACATCGAGAGCCTGACGGTCGCCGAGACGCTCGATCCGCACGTATCGCGCATCACGCTGGTGACCCACGGCGACGACCAGGTCGTCGCGCAGATCAACAAGCAACTGAACAAGCTGGTGAGCGTCATCGAAGTGCACGACTTCAACGAGGTCAGCCACGTCGAGCGCGAGCTGGCGCTCATCAAGGTGACCGCCGATCAGCAGACGCGCGCCGAGGTGATGCACATCGTCGACATCTTTCGCGGCAACGTGATCGACGTCAGTCCGCAGTCGTACCTGATCGAGGTAACCGGAACCGAAGACAAGATCGCCGCCCTGCTGGAGCTCCTCAAGCCGCTCGGCATCAAGGAGATCGCCCGTACGGGTAAGGTCGCCATGCATCGCGGCATGCAGTTGATGCGAGGCGCACGCGGCACGAAGGAGCGAGTGGCATGAGCATGAAGATCTACTACGATCGCGACGCCGACCTGGCGCCGCTGCAGGGCAAGACGGTGGCCGTCATCGGCTACGGAAGCCAGGGGCACGCGCACGCCAACAACCTGCGCGACAGCGGCATGAAGGTCGATCATCGGCCTGCGCAAGGGGGGCGGGTCGTGGCCGAAGGCGGAAGCGGCCGGGTTCAGCGTCATGGAGCCGAGCGCGGCGGCGAAGGCGGCCGACGTGGTCATGATGCTGATGCCGGACGAGCTCGGCGCCGAGCTCTACCAGAACGAAATCGTCGACGGCATGACCGACGGCAAGTACCTGGCGTTCGCGCACGGCTTCAACATCCACTTCAAGGGCATCGTGCCGGCGCCCGGACTGAACGTCTTCATGGTGGCGCCCAAGGGTCCCGGCCATCTCGTCCGCAGCGAGTTCCAGAAGGGCCGCGGCGTGCCCTGCCTGCTCGCGATCCATCAGGACCCGAGCGGCAACACCCGCGAGATCGGCCTGGCCTACGCCAAGGCCATCGGCGGGACGCGCGCCGCGGTGCTGGAGACGAGCTTCAAGGAAGAGACCGAGACCGATCTCTTCGGCGAGCAGTCGGTGCTCTGCGGCGGACTGACCGAGCTCATCCGCGCCGGCTACGAGACGCTGGTCGAGGCCGGCTACAGCCCCGAGATGGCGTACTTCGAGTGCCTGCACGAGGTGAAGCTCATCGTCGACCTCGATCTACGAGGGCGGCATCGCCAACATGCGCTACTCGATCAGCAACACCGCCGAGTACGGCGACATGACGCGCGGCAAGCGCATCATCGGACCGGAGGCGCGCCAGGCGATGAAGGAGATTCTCGCCGACATCCAGAGCGGCAAGTTCGCCCAGGAGTGGATGACCGAGTATCGCGTCGGCATGCCGCACTTCCGCGAGCTGCGGAAAGAGGCGGAGCACCACCCGGTGGAAGAGGTGGGCGCCAAGCTGCGGGCGATGATGCCGTGGCTGGCCTCGGATCGCCTGGTGGATCGCTCGAAGAACTGATCCGTGGCCAGTCCGAGCAGCGAGGATCACGAGCCGTCTGGCGCCGGCGAGAGCGGTGCGCCGTTCTCCGCCCGCGCCCGGCGCGGCTGGCCGACGTCCCGCTGCACAAGGGCGTCTACATCCTGCCCAATCTGCTCACCACGGGCGGATTGTTCTGCGGGTTCTACTCGCTGATCGCGAGCCTCCGCGGCGACTTCTTGATCGCGGCCGTCGCGATCATGGCGGCCAACGTCTTCGACGTGCTCGACGGGCGCATTGCCCGTCTGACCAAGACCACGTCGCGGTTCGGCATCGAGTACGACTCGCTCTGCGATCTCGTCGCCTTCGGCGTCGCGCCCGGCATTCTGGTCTATCGCTGGGCGCTCGAGCCCTGGGGCACGTTCGGCTGGCTGGCGGCGTCGCTCTACGTCACCTGCGGCGCGTTGCGCCTGGCGCGCTTCAACGTGCAGTACGACACCGGCCAGAAGCGCCACTTCATCGGCCTGCCGATCCCCGCCGCCGCCGAGGTGATCGCCTCGACCGTGATGCTCTACTACTTCTTCGGTGGCGAGGGCGCGACGCTACCGGCACCTGATCGTGCTGCTGATCGTCTACGCGCTGGCCGGGCTGATGGTCAGCAACGTCCGCTACTTCAGCTTCAAGGAGATCGACCTCTATCACCGCCAGCCGTTCTGGGTGCTCATGGCCGGCATCCTGATGCTCAAGCTGCTGATCGCCGAGCCGCAGATCTGTCTCTTCGCGGCGTTCTTTCTCTACGCGCTCTCCGGGCCGGCGCGGTGGGTGTGGATCTCGATGCGGCGGCTGCTCCGCCGCGCCCGGCAAACGGCGCCTTGACAGCGCCGCAGCGCTGCTTCTAGCGTCGCCGCACCATGTTCGTCGGTCCGCACACCGCGGAACTCTAGCGCTGGCGCTACGACTACGCCCCGGGCTCGGTGCGCCAGCGAATCGCTAACGCGCGAAGACGACGGCGCCACGGGCTGGGGAACCGCCCGTGGCCAGTTGACGACAGCACTTTGAGGGCCACGGGCGGGACGCCCGTGGCCCTTTTTGTTGCTCCAGCAAGCGGAGCGCGAACGGTCCGATCCCCAGGACCACGACAGAGTGACGAGGGGACAACGATGACCATCGAACGAGTACAGATCTTCGACACGACGCTGCGCGACGGCGAGCAGTCGCCCGGCGCGACGATGAACGTGGAGGAGAAGATCGTCATCGCGCGCCAGCTGGAGAAGCTCGGCGTCGATGTGATCGAGGCCGGCTTCGCCGCCGCCTCTCTCGGCGATGCCGAGTCCGTCGCCCGCGTCGCCGACGCGGTCAGCGCGCCGATGGTGCTGAGCCTGGCGCGGACGCAAGCAGGCCGACATCGAGGCGGCCCTGCAGAGCGTCGCGAAGGCCAAGCGGCCCGGCATCCACATCTTCATCGCCACCTCCGACCTGCATCTCAAGCGCAAGCTGATGATGAGCCACCAGGAGGTGATCGACGCGGCCTGCTGGGCGCTGTCAGTTCGCCAAGCGCCACGTCGACCATGTCGAGTTCTCCGCCGAGGACGCCTCGCGCAGCGATCCCGACTACCTGGTCCAGGTGTTCGCCGAGGTGATCAAGGCCGGCGCCGCCGTGCTCAACGTGCCCGACACGACCGGCTACGCCGTGCCGCAGGAGTTCGGCGCGCTGTTCCGCCGACCTCATCGCCCGCACGCCCGGCGGCGACGGCGTCATCTGGAGCGCGCACTGCCACAACGACCTCGGCATGGCGGTCGCCAATTCGCTCGCCGCGGTGCGCAACGGCGCGCGCCAGATCGAGTGCACCATCAACGGCATCGGCGAGCGCGCCGGCAATACCTCGCTCGAAGAGGTCGTCATGGCGATCAAGACGCGGCGCGACGTCTTCGGCGCCGTCGACGTGGGCGTGCACACCGAGCAGATCTACCCCTCCAGCCGCCTGCTGTCGCAGATCACCGGCATCCCCGTGCCGATCAACAAGCCGATCGTCGGCGACAACGCCTTCGCGCACGAGGCCGGCATCCATCAGGACGGGGTTCTGAAGGACAAGCAGACCTACGAGATCATGCGCCCCGAGAGCGTCGGCCTCGCGAGCAACAAGCTCGTGCTCGGCAAGCACTCCGGCCGCCACGCCTTCGCCCAGCGGCTGCAGGAGCTCGGCGTCGACTTCGGCGGCGTCGACATGAACGAGGCCTTCACCCGCTTCAAGGCGCTCGCCGATCGCAAGAAGCACGTCTACGACGAGGACCTGGTCGCCCTGGTCGCCGAGACCGGCGTGCGCGACCGCCGATCGCTACGAGCTGCTGGATCTCAGCGTCACGTCGTCGAGCACCGCCGCGCCGCAGGCGCACGGTGCGGATGCGCGTCGATGGCGCGGCGCGCGAAGACGCCGCGACCGGTGACGGCATGGTCGACGCCTGCTTCAAGGCGATCAGCCGTATCGTCGGCCGACAGCCGACGCTGGAGCGCTACCAGGTCAGCGCCATCACCGCCGACACCGACGCGCAGGGCGAGGCTTCGTGCTCCGTGCGCGACGAGCAGTTCGCGGTGAGCGGGCAGGGCGTCCATACCGACATCATCATGGCCAGCGCGCTCGCGTACGTGAACGCGCTCAACAAGCTCGACTACCGGCACCGCCACCATCAGCGGTCGCAGGCGCCCGTCGGGCCGTGAGGAGCAGGATCCATGGCGGCAGCCACCATTGTCGTGATGCCCGGTGACGGCATCGGGCCGGAGGTGACGCGTGAAGCGCGCGCGGTGCTCGAGCTGCGCCGCGCAGCGCTTCGACCTCCAACTACGCTTCGAGGAGGCCGTGATCGGCGGCTGCGCGATCGATCGCGACGGGACCGCCCTGCCGCCCGCCAGCTTCGAGCTGGCCAAGAGCGAGCGACGCCGTCCTGCTCGGCGCGGTCGGCGGCCCGAAGTGGGACAATCCGCAGAGCACCGTCCGTCCCGAGCAGGCGCTGCTCGGCCTGCGCCGCGGGCTCGAGCTGTTCGCCAACCTGCGGCCGATCGTCGCCCACCCGGCGCTGCTGGCGGCGGCGCCGCTCAAGCGCGAGCTCGTCGAGGGCGTCGACATCATGTTCGTCCGCGAGCTCACCGGCGGCGTGTACTTCGGCCAGCCGAGCGAGCGCCGCAACGGCCCGGACGGCCGCGCACGCGGTCGACACCATCGTGTACTCCGAGGTGGAGGTGGCGCGCGTGGCGCGCCTCGCCTTTCGAGCTTGCGCGTCGCGCGGCGCAAGAAGGTCACGCAGGTCGACAAGGCCAACATCCTCGCCACCTCGCGGCTGTGGCGCGAAGTCACGCATGAGGTCGCCAGCGAGTTTCCCGACGTCGCGTGCGAGGACGTGCTCGTCGACGCCATGTCGATGCACCTGCTGCGCCGTCCGCGCGACTTCGACGTCGTCGTGACGGAGAACATGTTCGGCGACATTCTCACCGACGAGGCCTCGGTGCTCACGGGCTCGCTCGGCATGCTGCCATCGGCCTCGGTCGGCGACGCGCGCAACTCGCCTCGGGCTGCGCCGCGGGCTCTACGAGCCGATTCACGGCAGCGCGCCCGACATCGCCGGCAAGGACCTCGCCAACCCGCTCGGCGCGATCCTGTCGGCGGCGATGCTCTGCGAGCACTCACTCGGCCAGTCCGCCGCGGCGCGCGCCATCGAGGCGGCGGTGTGGGCAGTGGTCGACAAGGGCCTTCGCACCGCCGACGTCCGCCAGGAGGGCTGCACCGTCATCGGCTGCCGCGCGATGGGCGAGGCGGTGCGGACGGCCCTGGCGCCAGCAGGCATGACGCGCGGAGCGGTCGTCGCCATCGTCGGCGCTGCCACCGAGGTTGGGCGCGAGATCCCGACCGTCCTCGAGTCGCGCGGCGTCGAAGTGGCGGACCTACGCCTCTACGATACGACCGACGAGAGCCTCGAGGCCGACGCCGACGACCTGGGCGAGCCGTTCCTGCCGGGTGCGGCGCTCGACTTCGAGGGCGTCGACGTGGCCTTTCTGTGCGGACCAGCCGCGCAGGCGCGCGAGCTCGCCGAGCGCGCCGTCGAGGCCGGTGCATTGGTCGTCGACCTCACCGCGGCGCTGACCGCGCCTGATGTGACGATGGTCGTGCCGGAGGTCAACGCCGACGCGGTGGAAGAGGGCATCGGGCGTGGCGTCTATGCCTGCCCGACGCCGGGAGCGACGGCGCTCTCGATCGTGCTCAAGCCGCTCGAGGATGCCGCCGAGCTGCGCCGCGTCGCCGTGACGGCCTTCGAGCCCGCGTCGAGCGCCGGCACCGCGGGCGTCGACGAGCTCGCCCAACAGACGCGGGAGCTGCTCACCGGTGCGTCGGCGGAGGCCTCGGTCTTTCCCCACCGCATCGCGTTCAACCTGATTCCGCAGGTCGGCGACTTCGCCGCGGGCGGCCGAACGCGCACGGAATGGGAGATCGAGCGGCAGACCCGTCAACTGCTGTCTCTCGCCGATCTGCCACTGGTCGTCACCTGTGTGCAGACGCCGACGTTCTACGGGCAGGCGTACGCCGTTCTCGTCGAAACGGAGCGGCCGCTCGATCTGGAGGCGGCGCGCGCCGTGCTGCGCGGGGCCCCTGGCGTCCTTCTGGCGGACGACGGTGAGTACCCGACGCTGGCCGACGTCGTCGGCTCCGACGCTACCCATGTTGGCCGGCTGCGCGACGATCCCACCGTGCCGCACGGCCTGGCGATGTGGGTCGTGATCGACGGCCTGCGGAAAGGTGGCGCGACGAACGCCGTGCAGATCGCCGAGCTCGCGCTGCGCGCGCGGGGGTGAGCGGCCGCGCCGACCGGTGCAGCGATGCAGTACCGCCTCATCGTCGAGTACGACGGCACCGACTTCCATGGGTGGCAGCTCCAGCCCGGGGCGCGGACGGTACAAGGAGAGTTGGAGTCCGCGGTTGCGCGGTTGTTCGGTGCGCCGCAGCGTGTGACCGCCGCCGGCCGCACCGATGCCGGCGTCCACGCCGCCGGTCAGGTGGTCTGCTTCCGCGCCGAGCGCGAGGTCTCGGTGCAGGTCGTGCGCCGGGCCTTGAACGCGCTCACCGGCGCCGATCTCGCGATTCGCGCCGTGGACTGCGTGGGCGACGACTTCGACCCGCGCCGCCACGCCGCGAGCCGCCGTTACGTGTACCGCCTCTGGAATCGCCGCGAGTCGTCGCCGTTCTGGCGCCGCTATTCCTGGCTGGTGCCGCGCGACCTCGATGTTCCCGCGATGCAGCGCGCCGCCGGCCAGCTGATCGGCGAGCACGATTTCACGTCCTTTCAGGGCTCGGGATGCGACGCGTTGCATGCGCGTCGTCGGGTGCTGCGCAGCGCGCTGTCGGCGGATGGTGCGATGCTCGCGTACGAGATCGAAGCCACCGCCTTCCTGCGCCACATGGTGCGCAACATCATCGGCACGATGGTCGAGATCGGCCTGGGGCAGCGACCGGCCGATCTGGCCGCGCTGCTCGCCGCGCGCGACCGCACCCGTGCCGGCGCCACCGCGCCGGCGTGCGGGCTCTGTCTGGTCGAGGTTCGCTACGGGCGCGAACCGCTCACATCGTGAAGACGAGGCCCAGACCGATGCCCCAGTTGATGGCGTCGGAGGTCAGGTGCGCGAGGCCTTCCGGCCGGATGATGATGTTCTCGGTCAGGTTGAAGTCGAGACCGGGCAGGATGGCGATGTCGTCGAAGGTCTCGCCGACGTCTCGGAACACACGCCCGTTGATCTCCGTGCGCAGCGCGAAGTGCTGGTTGCCGCGCACGACGCCCTCGACGCTCCAGTTGAAGACCTGCGGCTGACTGCCGGTGTTGAGCAGCATGCCGAGGTGGCCGCCGAGGCCGAACCGGCCCGACTGGTAGCGGGTCGACAGGAACGGATTGAGGCCGAGATCGCCCGAGCCGAGCAGCTCGCTCTCCGGGCCGGTCGGAATGCTCATCTCCATGCCGAGGCCGCCCGCCCAATGGTCGGCCAGCGGCAGCTTGTACTTGCCGTAGAGGACCATGTCGCCGATGTTGGCGTCTTCCTGCGGCCGCGCGCTGTTGAACGAGATCTGCTGCTGCATCACGAATGGGATGTTGGTGCCGACCTCCCACGACTCGATGCCGTAGGCGCCGATGAGGTTGAAGGTGCCGCCGTCGATGCTGGTGACGTTCGAGCCCTGCTTCTGGTTGAAGGGTTTGACCGGATAGCCATTGAGACCAAGCGTCGGGCCCTCGACGGTCTTCGTCGGGTCGCTCACGTCGGTCTGCTTGACCTGCTGGTCGTTGTTCAGCTTCATCCCCTGGAGCTCGATCCAGAAGCGCCGGTCGCCGACCACCGCCGCCTCACGGGTGAAGTTCGCCCACATGCGATCGTTGTCGGTGACGTCAGTGTTGCCCTCGGCGAACGCCGTGGTTGCGCTCACCGCCAACCCGATCGCCAGCGCCGCGCTGCGAAATGCACCCTTCATCGCCCCCCTCCCTTCCGAACCAGGTCCCCCCCTGGCCCAGGCCCACTGGTGGAATGCCAAAGAACGACTGCGCGCGGGTTTAGGCAGCGCCTCGCCAGCGTGTCAAGGGTTCGGAGCTGGCGCGTCGCGCCTCGGCGAGCAGTCGCTTGGCATAGCGCTCGGCCTCGGCGGGGGCCGCCGTGCCGCCGAGCATGCGCGACACCTCGGCGACGCGCTGGCTCGCGTCGAGCGCCTGCGCGTGCGTGATCACGCGTCCGGCGCTCTGTCGCTTCTCCACCGCGACGTGGTGGTCGGCGTACGCGGCGATCTGCGCCAGATGGGTGATGCACAGGAGTTGGCGCGTCTGCGCGAGCGCCTTGAGTCGGCGGGCCACCGCGATCGGCGACACTGCCGCCGATGCCCGCGTCGACCTCGTCGAAAATGAGGATCGGCGTTTCGCCGGCGGTGGCGGCAAGCGCCTTGAGTGCCAGCATGATGCGCGACAGCTCGCCCCCCGACGCCACGCGCGCGAGCGGCTTCGGCGGTTCGCCCGGATTGGCGGCGAGGAGGAATTCGAGGCGGTCGATGCCGTCGGCGGCGAGCGCGTTCTCGTCGTCATCTTGTGTCGACACCGAGCTGCGCGCCGCTCATGCCGAGCGCGCCGAGCTCGTCCGCCATCCGCTGCTCGAGGCGTTGCGCCGCCAGGCGTCGCGCGCGGCTCAGCTCGCGCGCGACGGCGAGCGCGGCGGCGCGCCGCTCGTCTTCGCGCGCCGCCGCCGCCGCGCCGCTCGGCCGCCACGGAGTCCAGACCGGCGAGGTCGCGCTCGAGGCCGTCCAGGGTTTCGGCGAGCGCGTCCGCGGCGAACCCCGTACTTGCGCGCCAGGCGTTGCAGGAGCGCCAGGCGTTCCTCGATCGCTTCGAGACGCGCGGGGTCGCGATCGAGTCGATCGGCGGCGGCGCGCAGCTGCAGCGCCGCCTCTTCGAGTTGCACGCGGCTGCTGTCGACGAGGCCGGCGGCGTCGCCGAGCATCGGGGCGATCGCGGTCAACTCGGCCAGCTGATGCTGGAGGCGGCCGAGGGCGCCCACCATCGCGCCCTGTCCGGCATAGAGGAGCGACTCGCCCTCGCGGCAGATCGCCTCGATGCGCTCGGCGTGGCGGAGGAGCTCGCGGTCCTGGCGCAGCGTCTCTTCTTCGCCGGCGCGCGCGGCCGCGGCGGAGAGCTCGCGCTGCTGGAACTCGAGCAGGTCGCGCCGCTGGGCCACATCGGCGGCGCGGCGCGTCAGCTCGTCGCGCTGACGCCGCGCCTCCGCGAAGTCGGCGAATGCCTCGGCCATCCGCGCGCGCGTGGCGCTCAGCTCGCCAAACCGGTCGAGCAGCTCCAGGTGGTTCGCCGGCCGGAGCAGCACCGCCTGCTCGTGTTGCCCGTAGATGTGCACCAGGTACTCGCCGAGCTGGGCGAGCAGGGCGAGGGTGATGGGGGCGCCGTTGACGTAGATGCGTCCCTTGCCCGTGCGCGCCAGATGCCGGCGGACGAGGATCTCGCCGTCGCCGTCGAGCCCGAGCGCCTCGCGCAACGGCTCGGGCACGCTGCAGTCGAAGAGCCCTTCCACCACCGCCTCGTCGGCATCGGCGCGAATGAGGTCGGCGGTGCCGCGGGCGCCGCACAGGAGCGCCAGCGACTGGAGGAGGATGCTCTTGCCGGCGCCCGTCTCGCCGCTGATGACGTTGAGACCGGGGCCGAAGCTGAGCGTCACCTCGTCGATGATCGCGACCTCGCGGATGCGCAGCTCGCGCAACATGGCAGTGCGGGCCCGGGCTCGGGGCCCCTCAGCGCTCGCCCCATCGGAGCTTACTGCGCAATACGCTGAAGTAGCTGCGGTTCGCCGGCCGGACGAGCGGACACGACGATCGCGCTCTTGCGGATCTCGATCATCTCGGCATCGGCGAGCGAGAATCCGGCCTGCCCGTCGAGCGTCACCTCGACCGGATGATCGGGCGAATGCACCGTCACGCCGACGCGCGCCGAGCCGGGCACCACCATCGGGCGATTGGTGAGGGTGTGGGGGCAGATCGGCGAGAGCACGACGACGTCGAGCGACGGGTAGATGATCGGCCCGCCGGCGGACAGCGAGTACGCGGTCGAACCGGTCGGCGTCGCGACGATCAGGCCGTCGGCCTTGTACGTGCACACCGCCTCGCCGTCGACGGTCGTCTCCAGGTCGACGATTCGCGCCAGCGCGCCTCCCTTGCTCAGCACGACGTCGTTGAGCGCGCGGTAGACGCGCGAGTCCTTGGGCGTGCTGACCTCGAGCATCATGCGCGAATCCATCGGCACGCGGCCAGCGAGCGCTTCGGTGAGCACCGGGAAGAGCTCGTCGGTGGTCACCGCGGTGAGGAATCCGAGTCCGCCGAGGTTCACGCCGAGGATCGGTACGACGCGTTCGTGCATGTGTCGCGCGACACTGAGCATCGTTCCGTCGCCGCCGAGCACGACGACCAGATCGGCGGCCGCGACGAGTTCGGAAGCCGGCAGGCCGGGGGCGCAGCCGATGGCGGCCGCCGCCTCGGGCTCGGCGAGCGGTGTGACGCCCTGCTTCCGCAGCCACTCCGCCAAATGCCGGGCCAGCTCGAGAGCCTGGTCGCGGCCCCGCTTGACGACGATGCCGACCTGGCGCACGTCGGCGTTGTACCACAGCGGTGCGCGCGCCAGCTAGATGCGCGGCGCCGTGCTACGGTCGACGCATGCCTCGGTCGAAGGACTCTCAGCCCTCGCTCTTCGCGGCGGAGCCGGCGGCTCCGGAGGCGACGCTCGCCGACGCGCCGTTGGCCGAGCGGATGCGGCCAACGACGCTGGCGGAGTTTGTCGGGCAGGCGCATCTCGTCGGTGATCACCGGCTCCTGCGCGATATGATCGAGGGGCAGCGCCTGCACTCGCTCATCCTGTGGGGGCCGCCGGGGACGCGGGAAGACGACGCTGGCGCGGTTGATCGCGCGCAGCACCGCGGCCCACTTCATCGCCTTCTCGGCCGTCTTGTCGGGCGTCAAGGAGCTGCGCGTCGTCGTCGAGGAGGCGCGGCGGATCCGCCAGCAGCACGGCCGACGCGCGATCCTGTTCGTCGACGAGATCCATCGCTTCAACAAAGCCGCAGCAGGATGCGTTTCTGCCGCACGTCGAGGACGGCACGATCGTCCTCATCGGCGCCACGACGGAGAACCCGTCGTTCGAGATCATCGCACCGCTGCTGTCGCGCGCGTCGGTGCTGGTCCTGCAGCCGCTGAGCGCCGACGAACTGCGCACCATCGTCGAGCGGGCGCTGCACCGATCCCGAGCGCGGTCTCGGCGGCCGCGGGCTTGACGTCGAGCCCGCCGCCATCGACGCCCTGGTCAACCTCGCCCAGGGCGATGCGCGGTCGGCCCTGAACATCCTCGAGACCGCCGCCGACCTGGCCGCGCTGCGCTCCCGATCGCGCCTGTCGGTCGCCGACCTGGAGGAAGCCGCACAGCGGCCGCGCGCTGCGCTACGACAAAGCCGGCGACGAGCACTACAACATCGCGTCGGCGTTCATCAAAAGCTTGCGCGGCAGCGATCCCGACGCCGCCCTGTACTGGATGCTCCGCATGCTGGAGGCGGGGGACGATCCGTTCTTCGTGGCGCGGCGCATGGTGATCTTCGCGGCTGAGGACGTCGGTCTGGCCGATCCCCATGCGCTCTCCATCGCCGTGGCGGCGAAGGATGCGGTGGAGTTCGTCGGTCTGCCCGAGGGGCGGATCCCGCTGGCCGAAGCAGCGGTGTACCTGGCGACCGCACCCAAATCGAACAGCGCCTATACGGCCATGCTCGCCGCCGGCGAGGACGTGCGCAGCCGGGGACCGCTGCCGGTGCCGTTGCATCTGCGCAATGCGCCGACTCGCCTGATGAAGGAGCTCGGCTACGGCACGGGCTATCAGTACGCGCATGCGCAACCCGACCACGCGGTCAGCCACGAGCACCTGCCCGAGGCGCTCCGCGGACGGCGTTACTACGAGCCAGCCGACAATGCGCGTCGAGCGCGCGGTCGACGAGCGCTTGAACGGCGATCCGACCGGCGACGCGACTGAGCCCGGCCGGTTTCTTGCGAGGCATCGCGAATTTCGGTACACGCAGGAGTCTGCTTGGCGTTGGGCGGGGCTGTAGCTCAGTTGGGAGAGCGCCTGAATGGCATTCAGGAGGTCGGCGGTTCGACTCCGCTCAGCTCCACTTGCCCCCGCCGCCGTGCACGCCAGGCGATAACGTTGGGCTGAGGCCGGCACCGACGCGGGTTGTGTGCGCCTTCGCCAAGTACTTGCACTGCAACAATCTTTACCGCTCGGGGCTCAATTCGGGGGGCCGTGCGCGAAATCTTGACTTTGTGGTTGAACATTCTATCCTGCTCGTGCGTAAATTCAGCCAAGACAAATAGGAACGCGTGAGCGACCGAGCCAAGAAATCGCTTCGCCAGCTGAGAGGCCGGCGGGAGCACTGCATCGCTGACGTCGCTCAGGCAGACACGACGAGCCGGATAGCGGCGACCACATGGGCGTCGCGCGGTAGGGGAAGTAGTTGACCGGCGGCGATGGACTTGGGGAGGTGTAATGAACGCCCGAATCAAACTGGTCACCCTGGCGTTGGGCGGTGTGGCGATCTGCTTCGCCGTGCTGGCGCTTGACCGAACGCTCCGCCAAGACCCAACTCATCAACACATTTCCCCCGGTCGAGCTCGTCAGCCAGAAGCCTGGTGGCGGACAGCCGAACGGCAATAGCAGCGGTGCGGTCGCCAGTTCGGACGGACGGTGCGTCGCCTTCTACTCGGACGCAACGAATATTGTCCCGCTCGACAACAATGGCTTCACGGACGTTTTCGTCTACGACCGCGACAGCCATTCGACGACGCTGGTCAGCGTCGGCCCCAATGGCGAGCCGGCGAACGGACCGAGCCAGGCGCAGAAGTTCCGCCCGGCCATCGACGGCGGCTGCACGACGGTGGCGTTCAGCTCGGACGCGTCCAATCTGGTCGCGGGTGACACCAACCATCGCACCGACGTCTTCGTCCGCAATCTGAGCGGCGCGACGACCCGTCTGGTGAGCGTCGGCCTCGGCGGCGCCCCGGCGGACGGGGCCAGCTCGTTCCCCAGCATGGCGGGCGACAACGAGCTCATCGCCTTCCAGTCGGTCGCGACCAATCTGGTCGAGAACGATACGAATCGCGCGTCCGACATCTTCGTCTGGCCGACGGGGGCAACGATCGCCCGCGTGAGCGTCGGCGCCGGTGAGCGTGCAGGCCGACGGGGCCAGCATCACGCCGTCGATCAGCGCTGACGGCCGTTGTGTCGCGTTCGCGTCGGCGGCAACGAACCTGCTGCCCGGCACGCCCGATACCAACCGCGTGCTCGACATCTACGTCGCCTGCGATGGCGTCGTGACCTGCCGCGCCAGCGTCAGCAGCGCCGGCGACGAGCCCGACCAGATGAGCTTCCTGCCGGCGCTCAGCGCCGACGGCAACATCGTTGCGTTCAAGTCGAACGCGACGAATCTGGTCCCGGGCGATCTCAACCAGTCCGCCGACGTGTTCGTGCACAACTGCGCGACCGGTGAGACGCAGCGGGTGAGCGTCGGTGACAGCGGGCAAGAGGGCAACGACATCGCGATCCCGCCGACGATCAGCGGCGACGGCCGCTTCGTCGCCTTCGGATCGTTCGCCAGCAACCTCCTGCGGGCCAGTCCACGGCCGGCTACTCGCAGGTGTACGTCCGCGACCTCGAGCGTCAGACGACGACGCTCGTGAGCTCCAGCCTCGACGGGCAGCCGGGCAACGGCAGCGTTCCCGACCTGCCGCCGAGCATCACGCTCGACGGCGGCTATGTGGCCTTCCAGTCGCTCGCCACGGATCTGATCGTCCAGAACACGCAGGGCTACCTGGACACCTACATCCGCGCCAACGTCACCGTCGCTCCGACGGCGACGAAGACGATCACCGTCGCGCCGACGCCGACGCCGACCAAGCCGGTACCGTGCACGCGCGATACCGACTGCCCGGTTGGCCAGGTGTGCGGAGACGACGAGGTTCTGCGAAACCGCACCGACGCCGACGCCGACCATTCACTGCGACACGACCGACCAGTGTCCGCCGGGGCTCACCTGCGTGGACAACGTCTGCCGCGATCTGTCGACGCCGACCGTGACGCCGACGCCGCTGCCGACCTGCGTGACCGACGAGGACTGCCCTCCGGACACCGAGTGCAAGGCCTTCGTCTGCGTGCCGCCGCGGCCGTGCGACAACCAGCTCGAATGCCGCGGTACCCGTGAGACGTGCCTCGACGGGTTCTGCGAATGCGGTGGCGACTGCAACACCGATGGCATCGTCTTCGGCAGCGAGATCACGAAGATGGTCTGCATCGTCGGTGGACAGTGCAATCTCAGCATCTGTCCGGCCGGCGACATCAACCAAGACGGCTCAGTGACATCGGGCGACATCACGCTGGCGGTGGACAACCTCGGTCTCGGCTGTCCCGGGCGAGGGCTCGCCGCTGATCTACGCGCTCGATCGCACCACCGAGACGCGCACGCTCGAAGTCGGCAACATCAGCGGCATCCCGGGCGAGTACGTCAACATCACGATTGCGATGGCGGGTGGCGACGACGTCACCACGGCGCAGGTCGACATCCTGTACGATCAGTCGATCCTCGCGGTGTCGGAGACCGAGCCGGCCTGCACCCTTGATCCGCGCATGCTCGACGAGGGCTCGTTCGAGTCCGAGGTCCGGTTGCCGCAGGTACCGACCAACCCGCCGGGCATCGGACGTCTCCGCGTCGCCGTGATCGACAAGATGCCGCCGATCGACAGCTTCGGGCCGGGGCCGGTGTTCCAGTGCAAGTTCCGCATCCAGCCCGGCGCGGCGGCGGGTAGCGGCCAGCTCAACTACGACACGAGCCGCCTTGAGATCGCCGATCCGGGCGCCAATCCTTTCAACGCCGAGGTCACGGGCGGCGCGCTCGAGGTCAAGCCGCGTCCGCGCTGTGTCGGCAACGACATGTGCCCCGACGGCACCGAGTGCAAGGGCGGCGAGTGCCGTCCGATCATCATGTGCGACAACCCGCAGTCCGGTCCGGGGCAGTGCCTCGACGATCGTCAGGCCTGTGTGAACGAGCAGTGCGAGTGCGTCGGCGACTGCAACCTCGACGGCCGCGTCCGCGCCAATGAGATCACCATCATGGTGGACATCATCAACGGCGAGGCGCCCCTCGATGCGTGCCCGGCTGCCGATTTCAGCGGCGACGGGGTCCGCGCCAATGACATCACCATCGCCATCAACAACATCAACTTGGGTTGTCCGTGAGCGAGGCTGAGGTGAACGGCGGACGGGGTCCGATCCAGGGCACAAAGGTGAAGGAGAGAGAGATGCGCAGGAGCATGAGCGCCCAGGCGCTGGGAGTGATGGTTGGCGCAACAGCCCTGATGGTGATTGGGGGGTCGCCGGCGCGCGCCGGGATACTCCCGGAGTTGTCTGTCACGGGCGGCACCGGCGTGCCGGGCGGAACCGTATCGGTGACGCTCGCTCTGGCCGACGACGTCGCGGAAGAGGGCGTCAGCGCAGGTGTCGACCTGCGATTCGGGTCCGAGGCGTTGGAGTTCTTCGAGCCGGTGGCTGACAGCTGCGCGGTGGCGGAGCGTCTGACCGACACGCATGGCGTGGCCGGCCGGCTGCTCGATGTCGACCTGCTGAATCTCGAGATCTTCGTCTCGGGGGCCCCGAATCCGCCGCCGCCGCTGGGCGACGGAGAGCTGGTGACGTGCGACTTCCGCATCAAGGAAGGCGTGCCCGCGGGCACGGTCGCGCTCGAGATCGAGGCACCGTTCCTGGGTGACGCCGACGGCGCCCAGATCCAGGTGCGGGTGCGCAACGGCAGCGTGCGCATCATCGAATCGCTCCCGACCGCTACGCCGACCGCTACATCTACGCCGCCGGTGACGAACACGCCGACGCGTTCGGCAACGGCGACCAACACGGTCCCCGTGACCGCCACCGCGACGGTGACGAACACCTCGTCGACACCGGGCACGCCGACGGCGACGGCAACCAAGACGAGCTCGACGCCGGTGGCGACGTCCACGCAAACGAACACTCCGTCGACGCCGCCGCCTGCGACGTTCACGGCCACGGCCACGGCGACGCGCACCGGCCCGACGCCGACGGTCACGCACAAGAAGAGCAGTGGTGGTGGCGGCTGCAACGTGGTGCCGACCGACCCGTCCGCGTCTCCGGGCGCCGCGGCCCTGCTGCTGTTGCCGGCGCTGCTCCTCTGGGTGCGGCGACGCGAGCACTGATCACGAAGTGAACGCCGGCTGACACCGGCGATCGACAGCCTCCGGGGGGCGGTCCGAAACGGGCCGCCCCCCGTTTGCGTTCGGGCCGTTGTCGCTGGCCTTGCGCGGTATGCGGCGCTAAGAACAGCGATCCCCACTGAGCTGCGACGCGGCCAGTCGTGTCGGTATCGGGGGGGCGAGGGATGCGAAGCGCATGTCGGATCTGATCGAGCTCTTTAATTCGCGCCGTGCCGTCATCGGCGTGCTCGGCCTCGGCTACGTCGGGCTACCGCTGGTTGCGACGATCGCGGAGGCGGGTTTTGCCAGCGTCGGTTTCGATACCAGACAGGACAAGATCGAGTCGCTGCGGCGCGGCGAGTCGTACATTCGCCACGTGTCCTCGACGCGCCTGGCCCCGATCGTCCGCGATTCGTTTGCGGCCGGCACGGCGGGATTCTTCCCCAGCAGCGACTACGCCGACCTGCGACGCTGCGACGGCATCCTGATCTGCGTGCCGACTCCGCTCACCGAGAACCGCGAACCGGATCTGTCGTATGTGGTCGCCACTGCCGAGACGGTCGCCGCACACCTGCGCGCCGGCCAGCTCGTCGTCCTCGAGAGCACGACCTATCCCGGAACCACGGACGAGGTGGTGCGGCCGATCCTCGAGCGCGGCGGGCTGCGTCGCCGGTCGCGACTTTCACCTGGCCTTCTCGCCCGAGCGCGAGGATCCCAACAACGCGAACTTCACCACGCGGACGATTCCCAAGCTGGTCGGCGGCATCACCCCGCACTGCGGCAAAGTGGCCGCGGCGCTGTACAGCGCGGTGATCGATCGGGTGGTGCCGGTCTCGAGCGCCGCCGTCGCCGAGGCCGCCAAGCTCCTCGAGAACATCTATCGCAGCGTCAACATCGCGCTCGTCAACGAGCTCAAGGTGTTGTTCGACCGTATGGGGCTGAACATCTGGGAGGTCATCGACGCGGCGGCGACGAAGCCGTTCGGGTTCACCCCGTTTTATCCGGGGCCCGGCCTGGGTGGCCACTGCATTCCCATCGACCCGTTCTATCTGACCTGGCGGGCGCGGCAGTTCGAGATGTCGACTCGCTTCATCGAGCTCGCCGGCGAGGTCAATCTGGCGATGCCGGCGTACGTCGTCGAGCGCGTTGCCGATGCCCTGAACGAGCGCGGCAAAAGCCTCAAGGGCGCCAGAATTTTGTTACTGGGCGTCGCGTACAAGCGCGATCTGGACGACGACCGCGAGTCGCCGTCGTTCAAGCTCATCGAGCTTCTGGAGCGCAAGCACGCGCAAATCAGCTACCACGATCCGTTCGTCCCAACCCTTCACCCCGGGCGGCGACACGACTACCGCCAGCGCTCGGTGACGTTGGATGCGCAAGCGGTGTCAGCCGCCGATGCCGTCCTGATCGCCACGGATCACACCACCGTGGATTACGATTTCGTGGTGCGCCACGCCCAGTTGGTGGTGGACTCCCGCAACGCAACCCGCAACGTCCGCGTCGGCCGGGAAAAGATCGTCCTCGCTTGACCGATGGAAGCGCATGTTGGACAAGGCACTCACAAAGGGAGCCGTTTTGCATTTGACCACCGGCACCAAAACATGCTCTAAGGGCGCGGTTGCAACTGACATCGACGGTGGTGAGGGTGATGATTTCGGCTCGAGGGGGAGAGACTCCCACCCGATCGAGAATCCAACGGAATCAAGGGGATCAAGAGAGCGCGGAAGCGTGCTAACAGCCTGATATTCCCTTGACAATGCGTTTGAATTTTGAGTATTTAACGCGCCACTTCTGCAGCCGCGCCCCTGTACCGAGCGCGGATGTCTGCTGGCGTCGAACGCGAGGGAGTGAGGTATGAGTCTCGGCCGACTGGAAAGGAGGAGGGCAATGCGAACGGAGAAGCGGAGTGCTTTTCTCTCAGGGCTCTGCGGGGTCGCGGTGGCGCTGGGGATGATGGCCAGCAGCGCCGGCGCGCTCGTCACGACGGAGAGGGGAGCATCGATCCTCGCCTTCCCGAAGGTCCTCGCCGACGACGACCGCCGACACGATCATTCAGATCACCAACATTTCGAACAACATGGTGCACGCGCACTGTTTCTATGTGAACGCGGCGCCGGACTGTTTTCGGAAATCCGCTGTGGCAGGTGACCGATTTCACGATCTGGCTCACCAAGCAGCAGCCGACTCACTGGCAGGCCGGCGTCGGCCGCTTCGTGAATCCCGTCGACAACACCGCCTGCATCTCGAACGGCCAATATATTCCGAGTTCGATCTGCGACGGCTGCTGGCATCGATCCGGGCGCGATTCCGCCTACCACTGAAGGCTTCACCGGTGAGCTGAAGTGCGTCGAGGTCGACGTCGCAGGCAACCCGATCGGCGGCAACCACCTCAAGGGTGAGGCCACGATCATCACTCGCGATGACGACGTGTCGAAGTACAACGCGATCGGCATCCAGGGTACCGATCTGGCCGGCGAGACTGGCAACGAGTTGCTCCTCAACCAGCCGCTCGAAGCGGATGGTGGCGAGCCGGTCGGCCAGTACAATGCCTGCCCGAACGCGCTCCTCCTCAACCATCTCGCTGAAGGCGTCACGGACCCCGTCCTCTACGCCAACGGCCTCGGCGGCACGTGCGATTCCGGCGGCAACCCTTGCTACACCGACGCGGATTGCTCGGTTGGGCCGTGCCTCAACGGGCCGCAGATCCTCGATTCGGCCGACGAGGTTGACCTGCGTAGCGCCACGGTGACGGATCTGACCCTGATCCCCTGCACGCAGAACTTCGAGGAGCAGACCCCGGCCAGCGTGACCGTGCAGTTCGTCATCTGGAACGAGTTCGAGCAGCGGTTCTCCGCCAGCACGACGGTTACTTGCTGGAAGAACTTCTACCTCTATCCAAGTCGACAGCCCGAACGACCCCGAACGCTCGGTCTTCTCCTTCGCGCACCCTCGGTACCGTGGCCGCTCACACGCGGATCACGCCGAACCCGGACGAGGGCGCGGTGCTCGGTGTCGCTGGGTGTGACGCGCGCTGACTCACCAGGGCAACCTGGCCCGCGACGGCGCTCAACATCCACATGGAGGGTGACCGGTTCTCGGCCAGCGGCGGTGAGATCACTGACAAGATCACACTGCCGGCGGGCTTCTGAGCACCGGGCACGAGGCAGACGGCTGTGGCTGGGTTCTCCCTGACGGTTGAAAGGAGAAGGGCAATGCGTACGGTGAAGCGGAATCCTTTTCTCTCGGGCGCCTGTGCGGTCCTGGGGGGGATGATCCTGACGGCGGGGGCGGCGCGTGCCGACGTGACGTCCGATCGGGCGGCCGGTCTGATCGTTATCCCGAAGCTGGTGTTCGACTCCGAGCGGGCGACCTCGGCTCGCTGACCGGCAATGGTGACCCGGTCGATACCGAAATTCAATTGAGCAACGTGTCGAACAGGACGGTGAAGCTCCGGTGCTTCTACGTGAACGCGAATTCTCATTGCACGAACAACCCATCCGCGGTCTGCAGCGTGACCTGCCGATTGCCAGCAGTTCGGGCTTGGCGGTTTGTGCTTCGAGGGCTGGATCGAGACCGACTTCGAGATCTCGCTCACGCCGCATCAGCCGCTGATCTGGCGTGTCAGTGAAGGGCTCTTCTCGCTGCCGCTGGCCGACCAGGGGCAGCTGGGCAGCATTCCGGGCGCGAACGAGGACCCGTTCATGGGCGAGCTCAAGTGCGTCCAGGTTGGCCCGGACGATGCCCCGATCGACCGCAACGACCTGAAGGCTGAGGCGACGATCATCACGCTACACGCCGTCCGGCATCGACGCCCGCGGCTACAACGGCATCGGTATCCAGGCCATCGAAGGCGCCAACGACGGCGACAACACACTGGTGCTCGGCGGCGAGGATCCAGAGTACAACGGCTGCCCCAACGTCCTCATCCTCAACCACTTCTTCGAGGACGCGGTCGAGCCGATCGACGGCAACTATCTGAAGACCCACCTGACGCTGGTTCCGTGCTCGGAAAACTTCCTGCTACAGGATGTTGCCCTCTTCAACACCACCGTACAGTTTCTGGTGTTCAACGAGTTCGAGCAGCGCTTCTCCGCCAGCCGTTCGGTTCGCTGCTTCAAGGAGTTCGAGCTCTGCGCGCTGGGGACGGGCGTCGATCGTGCCATCACGGACAACGAAGCGTCGTCTAACAGCTGCCAGCGGTCGGTGTTCAGCGCGTTTGTCGCAGGTACCCTGACCGGTCAGACGCGCATCCGCGGCGTCGACGACGGGTCCCCGGCTCACGGCAACGGTCTCCTCGGCGTGGCCGAAGAGTTCTACCGCAGCAGCTCTACGGATCTCGACACCGTCCAGGCGAGCGACGCGTTCAACCTGCACTATGCTGGTGAGCGCGCGACGCCGGACTTCATCACCATGCCGTAGCAGCGATCATCGCAATGCTCTGAGAGCCGGGGGGCGCGTCCTCCCGGCTCTTTTTTTTGCCGTGTGGGCGGGTGGATCGGGCGTCCGCACCGTTCTTGCCCGCCCGGAACACTTGCGGTAGGACTTCGATCGTATAAGCCAAGCTCTCAGACGCGGGGGCCTTCGAATGAGTACGCTAATCTTTGCGGTGGTCCTGGCGGTTGCGGGTCGGGGTCCTCGGACGCACCCTCTATCGACGCTTCGCGGTGCTGTTGAAGGTCGCGCCGGTCGCGCGCTTCGATCGGATTCCCGAACGCATCAACGCGGTCGTCGCAGTACGTGCTCGGGCAGAAGAAGTTCGTGGTCGGCGAGCAGCCGCTGAAGGGCGATCGCGCCGCCGGCTGGATGCACTTCTTCATCTTCTGGGGCTTCACCATCCTCGGCGTTCAGGTGATCCACATGTTCGTCCGCGGTTTCTTTCCGGGCTTTCACCTGCCGGGCCTGTCGGTCGATCTGCTGGGCGGTCCATATCTGCTGCTCAAGGACATCATCCAGGTCCTCGTGCTCGGGCGCGATCGGCATGGCGCTGTTGCGGTGGCTTGATCAGCCATCCGCCGCGGCTGTTCGGATTCGCCCCGGCGGAGGATCGGCTGCGCGGGCCAGTCGCACGGCGAGGCGATTCTCATCCTCTGCTTTATCGGCACGATCATGATCGCGGGTTTCCTGTACGACGGCGGTCATCTGTATCGCGGGCGAGACGACGCCGGAAATCGCCCGCGAGCGCGCCTGGCAGCCGCTGAGTGCGCTGGTCGGGCCTGGCAGCTCTTCACCGCCGGCGGCGCCGGCCTCGCGGAGTTCGTGAGCAACTTCGGCTGGTGGCTGCACAACTGCGTCATCCTCGTCTTCATGAACCTGCTGCCGGTGTCGAAGCACTTCCACATCATCACCTCGGTGCCGAACGTCTTTTTCAAGAAGCTCGAGCCGACGGGACAGCTCAGCAAGCAGGATCTGGAGAACGCCACCACGCTTCGGGACCTCGTACATCAATCAGTTCACCTGGAAGCAGGTGCTCGACATGTACTCGTGCACCGAGTGCGGGCGCTGCTCGTCGCATTGTCCGGCGACGATCAGCGGCAAGGAGCTGGCGCCGCGGCAGCTGATGCTGAACCTGCGCGATTACCTGTACGAGCACGGAGAGCCAGGTGCTGGCGCGCCGGCCGCCGAGGCGGCGACCGGCGAGGCGGGCGCGCTGCGACGATCGGCGAGAACATCGTCGGCGAGCGGCTGATTCATGACGACGTGCTGTGGGCGTGCACGACCTGCCGCGCCTGCGAGGAGGCGTGTCCGGTGCTCATCGAGTACGTCGACAAGATCGTCGATATGCGTCGCCATCTGGTGCAGGAGGAGTCGCGCTTCCCGGCCGAGCTGACCCGTACGTTCAAGTCGATGGAGACGCAGGGCAATCCGTGGGGCATCGACGCAGGATCACGGGGCGATTGGGCGGACGGTCTGGAGATCCCGACCATGGCCGAGAAGCCGGACGCCGAGTACCTCTACTTCGTCGGCTGCGCGGGGTCGTTCGACGACCGCAACAAGCGCACCACGCAGGCGCTGGCGAAGGTGCTCCGACGCCGCCAAGGTGGACTTCGCCATCCTCGGCGTCGAGGAGCCGTGCAACGGCGAAACCGCGCGCCGCATCGGCAACGAGTACCTCTTCCAGACCATGGCGCAGATGGCCGTCGAGGTGTTGAACGGCTACAAGGTGCGCAAGATCATCACCAACTGCCCGCACTGCTTCAACACGTTCAAGAACGACTATCCGCAGTTCGGCGGCAACTTCGAGGTCATCCACGCGACGGAGCTCGTCGATCGACTGATCGCCGAGGGCAAGCTCGAGCTGAACGGCGCCGGTCAGCCGCGCGCCATCACCTACCACGACTCCTGCTACCTCGGCCGCTACAACGACGTGTTCGACGCGCCGCGGAACATCCTCGGCAGGATTCCCGGGGTGGAGGTGCGCGAGATGCAGCGCAACCGCCGCTTCGGCATGTGCTGCGGCGCCGGCGGCGGTCGCATGTGGATGGAGGAGGAGCCGACCCAGCGGGTCAACTTCCGCCGCGTCGAGCAGGCACTGGAGACCAATCCCGACGCCGTGGCCGTCGCCTGTCCGTTCTGCATGACGATGATCGACGACGGCCTCAAGTCGAAGGGACTGGAGGAGAAGGTTCCGGCCCTCGACGTGATGGAGCTGGTCGCGAGCTCGCTCGAAGTCGCTGAACGCCTCCCCGCGCCGGGCGGTGAGGGCCGGAAAAAGAAAAGGGGCAGCGGCGATCGCCGCTGCCCCTTTTGCGTCTGTCGCGCGTCGGGTGTCGCAGTCAGTGTCAGTGCTTGAGCTTCTCGACCTCGTCCTTCATCTCCGGCACGGCCTTGAAGAGGTCGGCGACCAGCCCGTAGTCGGCGACCTGGAAGATCGGCGCTTCCTCGTCCTTGTTGATCGCGACGATGACCTTGGAGTCCTTCATGCCGGCGAGATGCTGGATCGCGCCGGAGATGCCGACCGCGACGTACAGCTCCGGCGCGACCACCTTGCCGGTCTGGCCGACCTGCAGGTCGTTGGGGACGAAGCCCGCGTCGACCGCCGCGCGGCTGGCGCCCATCGCGGCGCCCATCGCGTCGACCAACGGCTCCAGCACGGTGGTGAAGTTCTCGCCGTTCTTCAGGCCGCGGCCGCCCGAGACCACGATGCGCGCCTCGGTCAGCACCGGGCGATCCGACTTGGTCTCGTTGAAGCCGACGAACTTCATCCGCAGCGCGCCGTGTCGATGGTGGCCGCGACCTTCTCGACCGTGCCCGCGGCGCCCTTGGCGGCGGCGTCGAAGGCCGTGGCGCGCACGGTGACGACCTTGTGCGGCGTCTCGATCGAGATCGTGGCGATCGCGTTGCCGGCGTACATCGGGCGCTCGAAGCTGCCGTCGGCGTGTGATGCCGGTGATGTCGCAGGCGATGCCGGCGTCCAGCCGCACGGCGACGCGCGGCAGCAGGTCCTTGCCGACTGCGCTGGCGGTCGCCACGACGGCGTCGAAGCCCTTGTCCTTGGCCAGATTGGCGAGCGCCTGGGCATACGCGTCGGCGACGTAGTGCTCGAGCGCCGGATGCTCGACGGCGTAGACGGTCTTCACGCCGTACTCGGCCAACTCCTTGGCCAGGCCCTCGATGCCGGTGCCCAGCACCGCGGCGCTGCAGTCGCCGCCGCTCTTCTGCGCCAGCACCTGGCCGGCGCGCACGGCGCACCAGGGTCGATCTTCGAGAACTTGTTGTGCTGGTGCTCCGCGAAAACAAGCACGTTCATCATCGTTGCTCCTTGCAGTGGATCGCGCGGCGATCGCCTCAGATGACCTTGGCTTCGGTGTGCAGCAGCTGCACGAGCTCCTGCACGCTGCCCGACCTTCTTGCCCGCCTGGCGCTTCGGTGGCGGCTCGAGCTTGTGGATCTTGATCGTCGGCGCGGTGTCGATGCCGAGCTCGGCCGAGGGGAATCTCCTTCAGCTCCTTCTTGCGAGCCTTCATGATGCCCGGGCAGCGACGCATAGCGCGGCTCGTTGAGCCGCAGGTCGGCGGTGACCACCGCCGGCAGCTGGATCTCGACGTCCTCGAGACCGCCGTCGACCTCGCGCGTCACGACCGCCGATTGCTTGTCGTCCGCCAACTTGACGGCCGAGGCGTAGGTGGCCTGCGCCCAGCCGAGCATCTCGGCGACCATCTGGCCGACGACGTTGGAGTCGTCGTCGATCGCCTGCTTGCCCATCAGCACGAGCTCGGGCTGCTCGGTCTCGATCAGCTTCTTCAGCACGCGGGCGACGATCGCCGGCTCGACGTCGCTCTTCGCTCAGGACCAGGATGGCGCGGTCGGCGCCCATCGCCAGGCCGGTGCGCAGCTGCTCCTGCGCGACCTTGCCGCCGACGCTGACCAGCACGACCTCGGCGCCACCCTGCTTCTCCTTGATCCGCAGCGCCTCTTCGATGGCGATCTCGCAGAACGGATTGACGACGTACTTGACGTTGTCGGTGACGATTCCGGTGCCGTCAGGCCGCACCTTGATCGTGGCGTTCGGGTCCGGGACCCGCTTCGCCGCTACCAGAATTTTCACGGGAATCCTCCTCGACGAGAGTGGAAAAGCTGAGGCCTAGCACGCACCCTACAGGCGGACAAGCACGCGTCCGCCGACGCGGCGCGTTGTCTCGCGAGCCTCGTCCGGCCTCCGGTAGGAGCCGGCGCCGGGCTCGGGACGAGCCCGCGTGCTCCCGAATCCGAGCCGGCGTTCGAGAGCTCGCGACCCGCCTTCTGCATCAGCGGAGCGATCTCTTTCTCGATGCGCTCGGCGCTCATGCGGTGCGCCGGGCCGGAGACCGCCAGGCTGCCGACGACGTTGCGGGTGTAGTCGCGGATCGGCACCGCGATCGAGTGCACGTCGGCGATGTGCTCGCCCAGCTCGACGGCGTAGCCGGTCTCGGCGATGCTGCTTGAGCTGCTGCTGGAGCACCTGCTGATCGGTGATGGTGTGCTCGGTGAAGCTCGGCAGACCGGCTGTCAGCGCTTCGCGCAGGTCGGCATCGGAGATGAACGCCAGCTGCACCTTGCCCGCCGCGGTGCAGTGCAGCGGCAGCGCCTCGCCGATGCGCGATGTCATCCGGATCGGACTGCTTGCCCTTCGACCGCGTCGAGCGGCGACGACGCACGCCTTGCGCAGCACCGCGACGAACGCCGTCTCATTGGCGTGCTCGGCCAGCGATTCGATGATCGGGTGCGCCTGCCGCAGCAGGCCCATCTGCGTCACGTACGTCTGTCCGAGCTGCAGGCAGCGGATGCCCAGGCGGTAGTTCTCGGTCGCCTTGTTCTGCTCGATGTAGCCCCGCGACTCCAGCGTTGCGAGCAGGCGGAAGACGTTATTCTTGTGCAGTTTCAGCCGCTTGCTGAGCTCGGTGACGCCCAGCTCGTCGTGCTCGCCGGAAAATTGCTCGAGCACGTCCAGCGCGTGGGACACGGATTGGATGATGTAGTTGGTCTTCTCGCGGCGCACTCTGGCCTCCCGGGGGTGCGGAAAAGGCGTTTTAGTTACCCAGCCGCCGGGCACGCCTGTCAACCGCGCCTCTGCCTCGGCTTGCGCAGAGCCGAGCGCGGATCCGTTACTGATGGCAGCCGGTCGCAACCCATCAGGAGGATCCAGCATGGCAACCAGCTCGACCACGGTGCAGATCAAGACCTCGGACGGCGAGATGCGGGCTTTCTGGCTCGCCCGACAGCCGACGGTAAGTATCCGGCCGTGCTGGTGATCATGGAGGCGTTCGGCCTCAACGATCACATCAAGAGGTCGCCGACCGCATCGCCGGCGAGGGCTATGTCGCGCTCGCGCCGGACGTGTACTACCGCCAGCCCAACGCCGTGGTCGGCTACGACCAACTGCCCGACGCGATCCGCCTGATGACGAGCCTGCGCGACGACTCAGATCGTCGCCGACATCTCGTCGGCGATCACGTTCCTGCAGGCCCAGCCCGTCGTCCGCGGCGACCGCATCGGCATCACCGGTTTCTGCATGGGCGGCCGCATCAGCTTCCTCAGCGCGTGCACGATTCCCGCGATCAAGGCGGCGGCACCGTTCTACGGCGGCGGCATCGGTGGCCTGCTCGACCGCGCCGACAGGCATCGCCTGCCCGATGCTGCTGTTCTTCGGCGACCAGGATCCGTTCATTCCCAACGAAGAGGTCGCCAAGATCAAGCGCACGCTCGCGGACCTGAAGAAGACTGCCGAGGTGAAGGTCTACGCCGGCGCGCCGCACGGCTTCTTCTGCAGCGAGCGCGAGTCGTACCGCGCCGATGCGGCCAAGGATGCGTGGGGGCGCCTGAGACGTTCTTCGCTCGGCACCTCAAGTCGTGAGCGTTCGCGCCGGTCACGCTGGCGCCGCGCACGCCGGGCGCCAGGCTCGTGTTCACCTGTGAGCACGCGTCGCCGGCCGTGCCGTCCGAGTACCGCGACCTCGGCCTCGGCTGCGGCGCAGCTGCGCGACCACATCGGCTGGGACATCGGCGCCGCCACCGTCACCGAGGAGTTGAGCCGCCAGCTCGGTGCGCCGGCGGTGCTCAGCGCCGCGTCGCGACTGCTGGTCGACTGCAACCGCGACCTGGCTGACGCGGACCTGATGCCGCACGCGAGCCACGGCGTCGCGATCCCCGGCAACGCTCGCATCGAGGCCGGCGACCGCGACGGGCGCCTGCGCCGCTTCTACGAGCCGTACCACGCCGCCGTCGATGCGACGGTCGCCGCCCGTCCCGACGCGCTGCTCCTGAGCGTCCACTCGTTCACGCCCGAGCTGAACGGCCGGCACCGACCGTTCGACGTCGGCGTCCTGTTCGACGCCTACGACGACCTCGCGCGGCGTTCTCGCCGCCGGCGCCACCGCGGCCGGCTTCGCGGTACGCATGAACGAGCCGTACTCCGGCCTCGACGGCCTGATCTTCAGCGCCCGCTCGCACGGCCGCCGGCACGCCACCGATACCTCGAGCTCGAGATCAACAACCGTCTACTGCGCCGCGATGACGAGGCACGCGCAGTGGCGCGGCGTCTCGCCGACGCAGTGGCGCGGCTGCTCGAGCCCCAAGCATAGGCCGACGCCGGGCGTCGCCGCGGAGCCACACACATGCGAATCGTACTGTTCGGCCAGGCGGCCTTCGCCGAACGCGTGCTCGACGGCCTGCGCGCCGCTGGTCACGAGATCGCCGCCATCTACTGCCCGCCGGACCAGCCGGGCACCAAGGCGGACCCGTTCAAGCCGCGCCGCTCGGCCGCCCTCTCGATCCCGGCCCATCAGCACAAGGCGCTGAAAGGCGCCGACGTGGCCCGCGAGGTCGCCGACTATGGTGCCGACCTCGGCGTGCTCGCCTACGTGACGCAGATCGTTCCGCCGGCGGTGTTCGAGGCGCCGAAGCCTGGGCAGCATCTGCTTCCACCCGTCGCTGCTGCCGCGCTATCGCGGCGGCAGCGCCATTCCCTGGCAGATCATCAAGGGCGAGACGCGCACCGGCGTCAGCGTGTTCTGGGTCGATCCCGGCATCGACACCGGGCCGATCCTCCTGCAGCGCGAGGCGGCGATCGGGCCGGACGACACCGCCGCCTCGCTGTATTACAACACGCTCTTCCAGCTCGGCGTCGATGCGGTGCTCGACGCCGTCGAACTGGTCGCCGCCGGCTCGGCGCCGCGCATCGTCCAGGACGAGTCGCAGGCGAGCTACGATCCGCTCTGCCGCGACGAGCACGCCGCGATCGACTGGCGGCGTCCGGTAGCCGAGGTCTACAACCTCATCCGCGGCTGCGATCCGCAGCCCGGCGCCTTCGTGCGACGCGGTGACGAGGCGGTTCGCTGCCACGACGCGCGTCGAGCCGATGCGACCGCCGGTGCGCCGGGGGCGATCGCCGCCATCGGTCCGGAGGGGGTCAGCGTCGGCGCCGCCGGCGGCGCCATTCGCATCGGACGCCTGCGCGTCGGTGCCAAGAAGCTGGACGCCGCCGAGGCGGCGGGGCAGCTCGGTCTGCACGGTCGGCGATCGCTTCGGCGATGTCTGAGCGGCGCGCCGTTCGCTACGCCGTCGGGTAGTCGAGCTCGACCAGCACGGCGCCGCCGTCGACCATCTGGCCGGCGACGACGTGCACCGCGCGTACCACCGCTTCGGCCTCGGCGGCGATGCGGTGCTCCATCTTCATCGCCTCGACGATCACCAACCCGTCGCCGGCAGCGACCGTCTGCCCGGCTTCGACCAGCACCTGCAGCACCTTGCCCGGCATCGGCGAGAGAATCTGCGGCAGAAGGTGTACGACGTGGTCGCTGCTGCTGGCGGCCGATTCGGGGGTCAGCTGATAGACCTCGCCGCCGATCCAGACGTGCACCGCGCCGCCGACCCGTGCCAGATAGGCGATCTGGGCAGTTCCCCCGACGTGCAGCTGCATCGTCGATCCATCGAGGAGCGCCGCCTCGACGGCGCGCTCCTCTCCGTCGACGCTCACGTTGAAACGACCCGGCGCATCGCGATGCACTCCGACGACGATGTGGCGTCCCCCGATGCGGTACCCGATCTGCATCAGCGTTCCCCGACCCCGAGCCGCCACGCGCCGAGCGTCTGCCAGGGCGACGGCGCCCGGGTCCGCGGACCCGCGGCCGCGCTGGCGGCCGGCACCAGCACGGTATGCAGCGCCGCGGCGATGGCGGCCTCATTGAAATGCGCGCCCGCCGGTTTCCATCCAGGCATGTGCTCGTCGATGAAATGCGTTTGCGTCGCCCCCTGCGCAAAGGCCGGGTGCGCGAGCACGTCGAACAGGAAGGCGATGTTGGTGGTGACGCCCAGTACGACATACTCGCGCAGCGCGGCGAGCAGGCGCCGCCGCGCGGCGTCGCGGTCGTCTGCCCAGGCGGACAGCTTGGCGAGCATCGGGTCGTAGTGGACCGTGACGTCGCCGCCGGCGCAGATGCCGGAGTCGACGCGGATGCCCGGTCCCTGCGGCTCGCGCAGCAGCGCGATACGTCCCGGACTGGGCAGGAACTGCTGCGCGGGATCCTCCGCGTAGATGCGGCACTCGATCGCGTGCCCGCGCGGCTGCACCGCCGCCTGACCGAACCACAGCGGCTCGCCCGCCGCAACGCGCAACTGCGCATGCACCAGGTCGATGCCGGTCACCCATTCGGTGATCGGGTGCTCGACCTGCAGGCGCGTGTTCATCTCGAGGAAGTAGAATCCGCCGTCGTCGGTGACGAGGAACTCGACGGTCCCGGCGTTGGCGTAGCCGACGCTGCGCGCCGCCGCGACGGCCGCCGCGGTGAGGCGCTCGCGCAACGCCGGCGTCACGACCGGCGACGGCGATTCCTCGATGATCTTCTGGTGGCGGCGCTGGATCGAGCACTCGCGCTCGCCGAGGTGGACGGTGGCGCCGTGCTGGTCGGCGAGGATCTGCACCTCGACGTGACGCGGCCGGTCGAAGTAGCGCTCGAGGAAGATGCGCCCGTCGCCGAACGCCGACAGCGCCTCGCGCGCCGCCGCCTCGCGCGCCGCCACGAACTCGCCGGCGGCGCGCACGATGCGCATGCCCTTGCCGCCGCCGCCGGCCGCGGCCTTGATCAGCAGCGGATAGCCGAGCGCGTCGGCGGCCCGCTGCGCCGCGGCCGCGTCGGCGGGCAGATCCTCGACGGCCGGCACCACCGGGACGCCGGCGGCGCGGACCATGCGCGCGGGCGCGGGTCTTGTCGCCCATCGCCGCGATCGCCTCCGGCGACGGGCCGATGAACGTGAGCCCGGCGTCGACGACGGCGCGCGCGAAGCCGGCATTCTCGGCGAGGAAGCCGTAGCCGGGATGGACGCTGTCCGCGTTGAGCGTCCGCGCCGCGGCGAGGATCGCCTCGATGTCCAGGTAGCTCTCGCGGCTGGGCGGCGGCCCGACGCACGCCGCGTCCGTCGGCGACGCGCACGTGCGGCGCCGCCCGGTCGGCCTCCGAGTAGATGGCCAGCGGCACCAGGCCGAGCTCCCGGCAGGCGCGCGCGATGCGCACCGCGATCTCGCCGCGGTTGGCGATCAGCACCCGGCGCAGTGGTCACGCTCACATCCGATAGACGCCGACACGCGTGGCGGGGATCGGCGCGTTGGCCACCGCCGCCAGCGACAAGCCCAAGGACGTCGCGCGTCTCGGCGGGATCGAGGATGCCGTCGTCCCACAGCCGCGCCGTGGCGTAGTACGGGCTGCCCTCGTCCTCGTACTTGGCGCGGATCGGCGCGGTGAAGCGCTCCTGCTCCTCGGTCGGCATCGTCTGGCCGCGCGCCTCGAGCTGCTGCAGCTTGACGGTCAGCAGCGTGCTCGCCGCCTGTTCGCCGCCCATGACCGAGATGCGCGAGTTCGGCCACGTGAAGAGCAGGCGGGGGCTGTAGGCGCGGCCGCACATGCCGTAGTTGCCGGCGCCGTTCGAGGCGCCGACCAGGACGGTGAGCTTGGGGACGGCGGCGGTCGCGACCGCATGCACCATCTTGGCGCCGTCCTTGGCGATGCCGCCGTGCTCGTAGCGCTTGCCGACCATGAAGCCGGTGATGTTCTGCAGGAACAGCAGCGGGATACGCCGCTGGCAGCAGAGCTCGATGAAGTGCGTCGCCTTCAACGCCGACTCGGAGAACAGCACGCCGTTGTTGGCGATGATGCCGACCGGGTAGCCGTGGATGCGCGCGAAGCCGGTGATCAGGGTCTGTCCATAGAGCGGCTTGAACTCGTGCAGGCGGCTGCCGTCGACGATGCGGGCGATGAGCTCGCGGATGTCGTAGGGCGTGCGCGGAATCGGCGGGCACGATGCCGTAGATCTCCGCCGGATCGTAGGCGGGGTCCTCCGGCGCCTCCGGTTCCATCGACGGCGGCGCGGCGCGCGCCGAGGTTGGCGAAGATGCGGCGAGTGATGCCGATCGCGTCGCGATCGTCGGCGGCGAGGTGGTCGGCGACGCCGGAGATGCGCGTGTGGACGTCGCCGCCGCCGAGCTCTTCCGCGGTCACCTCCTCGCCGGTCGCCGCCTTCACCAGCGGTGGGCCGCCGAGGAAGATGGTGCCGGTGCCGCGCACGATCACCGTCTCGTCCGACATCGCCGGCACGTAGGCGCCGCCCGCCGTGCAGGACCCCATCACCACCGCGATCTGTGACGCGCCGAGCGCCGACAGACGCGCCTGGTTGTAGAAGATGCGACCGAAGTGCTCGCGGTCGGGGAAGATCTCGGCCTGCAGCGGGAGGAAGGCGCCGCCGGAATCGACCAGGTAGACGCAGGGCAGGTGGTTCTCGAGCGCGACTTCCTGCGCGCGCAGGTGCTTCTTCACCGTCATCGGGAAGTAGGTGCCACCCTTGACCGTCGCGTCGTTGGCGACGATCACCACCTGGCGGCCCTGGACCGTGCCGATGCCGGTGATGATGCTCGCCGCCGGGGCCTCGCCGCCGTACAGGCCGTATGCGGCGAGCGGCGACAGCTCGAGGAAGGCGGTGCCGGGATCGAGCAGCGACTCGACCCGTTGCCGCGGCAGCAGCTTGCCGCGCTCGGTGTGCTTGCGGCGCGCGTCCTCGGGTCCGCCGGCCTGTGCCGCGGCAAGGCGTTCGCGCAGCTCGGCCGCCAACGCTTCGTTGCGCTGCCGATTCGCCTGGAAGCTGGCGTCGCTCGGGCGGAGCTTGGATTCGATGCGTGACATCGCCTGCCGGGTCGCGCCTACACGATCGCGCCGGCTCGCCGCAAGGTGTCGCGCAGCCGCGCCGTGTCGAGCTGCTTGGGCCCGATGCCCGCCTGCGCGGCGAGCGCCGCCGCGGTGCCGGCCGCTTCGCCGGTCATCATGCAGGAGGGAATTTCCTTCGTGGCGTGGTGGACGCGATGGTCGACCGAGATGCAGCGGCCCGCCGCCAGAAGGTTGTCGAGCTCGCGGACCAACAGGCAGCCGTACGGGATCCAGTAGCGCGTGCCGTAGCTCGTCCAGTGGCCGGTGACGCCGATCGCGTCGTCGAACGGCCGATCCGCTTCCTCGCGCGTAAGCACGTACTCGCCCACCAGCCGCCGGCTTTCCGTGATGCCGAGCTGGGTGGCGATGTCGCACAGGTGCGCCGCGCGGAACTGCGGCACCTCGGCCCGGAGGCGGTCGACCTCGCGCATGACCATCTTCCGGCATTCGACCTCGGCCAGGGTCAGGTCGACGGGGTCGGTGGCGTCGATCTTCCGGATGATGCGCTCGGTCGCGCCCCACGGCATCAGCACCTGTCCCTCGCCGGTGGTGCGGAAGAACCAGCCGCCGGCGTCGAGCGCGGCCTGCGGATCCTCGACGCCGCCCATGCGGAACCACAGCCACGGCAGCACCCTCTCGAGCTCGAAGCGCGCGCCGCCGGCGGCGAACACGTCGCCGTCGCCGGTGGCGTCGATGACGACGTCGGCGAGGATGGCAAAGCGACCCGACTTGCCCTGGACGCTGACGCCGATCACCCGCGAGCCGTCGCGCAGCGGCTCGCAGCCCCATGCATGCAACAGCAGACGCGCGCCGCTCGCCTCGACCATCTCGTTCAGCGCGAAGCGCATCTCCTCCGGATCGTAGGCGACCGAGTACCGCACGCGATGCGGCCCCGAGCCCCAGACCAGGCCCCAGCGGCGGTACGCCTCGACCAGGGAGCCATCCGGCGATCCCCACTCCGTCTTCGGCGGAGCGAAGGCGCCGCCGCGCCGTGTGATCCGGTCCACCATCTCCTGGCAGAGACCGGCGATCACCTGCTCGCCGGCGCCGTCGTCGAGAGTGAGCAGCAGGACGATCAGGCCGCCCGTCGCCAGCCCGCCGAGCGCCCCGTAGCGCTCGACGAGCATCGTGTCGGCACCGGTGCGCGCCGCCGCGATGGCGGCCGCGGCGCCGGCGCTGCCGCCGCCGACCACGAGCACTTGCGTGCGCGCCGCGATGCGGCGTCCGCCGCGCCGGCTCGTCGATGACGTCGCTCATCGCCGCGCCCGTTGCTTCGGCGCCGCCGCGCGCTTGGCCGCTCGCGGCGGGCGGAAGTGCGGGATGACGTCGTTTGGCGAAGAGCGTCGCGCTGGCCAGGGCGCGCTCGTGCGACATGTCGCCGATACGGCCGCCGCCGATGAAGATGCCGATGCCGAGATCGCTCTGGATCTCGCGCAGCCGGTCGCGCACCGTCGCGGCGCTGCCGACCAGGATGTAGCCGTCGCGCTCGAGCTCCTCGAAGCTCAGCTCGCTCGGCGGCTTCACGCCGGCCAGCAGGAAACGGCGCAGGGTATCCTCGCTCAGGTATCCCGGCGGCGCGAGGAAGTGGGGCGGGATCTTCAGCCCGCGGCGGAACAGCCACAGGATGTGCGCGCGCGCTTCGCGTCGGGCCGCGGCGTCCGAGGTTCCCACATAGACGGGCATGGCGAGACCCATCTGTTCGGGCGCGGCGCGATAGCCGAGGCGCTGCGCCTCCTCCTGATACTCGTGCAGCAGGCGGCGGGCGTTGGCATACGGCGTAAAGACGCTGACGAACGGATAGCGCCGTTGGGCCGCGAAGCGGATCGTCTCCGGGCTGCCCTGCGACGGCAGCCAGACCGGCGGATGCGGCTGCTGCAGCGGCCGCGGCCAGATGTTGGCGTAGCGCACGCGGAAATGGTCGCCTTCGAACGAGAACGGACCGGGCTCCGTCCAGGCGCGCAGGATCAGGTCGTGCGCCTCGTAGAAGCGCTCGCGCGAGTGGGTGGGATTGATGCCGAGCGACAGGTGCTCGCAGCCGATGCCGCGCACGAAGCCGGAGATGATGCGCCCGCCCGAGAGCACGTCGAGCATCGCAATCTCCTCGGCGACGCGCAGCGGATGGTCGCGCAGGCCGATGGCGTTGCCGAGGATGGCGAGCTTGCGCGCGCGTCGTGCGGCGGACCAGCGCCGCCGCCATCAGGTTGGGCGACGGCATGGTGCCGTAGGCGTTCTGGTGGTGCTCGTTGACGCACAGACCGTCGAAGCCGAGCGCGCTCGGCGTGCTCGAGCTCGTCGAGGTACTCGTTGTAGAGCCGATGGCCGCGCTTCGGATCGTAGATGCGGTTGGGCAGGGTCACCCAGGCCGAATCGTAGGAGCGGTCGAAGTCGCGCGGCAGGTACGGCCACGGCATCAGGTGGAAGTAGAAGAAGCGCATCAGGCGGTGAGGAACTCGGTGGCGAGGGCGGCGAAGGTGTCGGCGCGTTCCAGCGGCGGAAAGTGGCCGCACTCCGGGATCTGCTTGAGCGTCGCGTCGGGCAGAAGCGCCGCGAACGCGGCGCCGTGGGCCGGCGGCAGGATCGTGTCGTCGGCGCCCCAGACGATCAGCGTCGGCGTGCGGACGCGCGGCAGGCGCTGCTGCAGCTTGGGGTCGTAGAGGTACGGGTTCCACGACAGGCGCGCCAGGGTCGTGAACTCGTGGTATCCGCGCACCACGACCTCCGCGCCAAACTCCGTCGGCAGCAGCTGCGCCGCGCGGGTCGGATCGTGGAAGAGACGGCGCAGCGTCTCCTCGATCGGGTTGGCGAAGTAGTCGTAGCGCGCGACGCCCTCGACGCTTATGCCGGCGGGCGCCGCCAGCACCATGCGCTCGACGCGCGCGGGATGCGCCAGCGCCAGCGCCGCAGCGATCCAGCCACCGACCGAGGTGCCGACGATCGACACGCGCTCGAGACCCAACGCATCGAGGAGGTCGACGTAGTGGAAGACGAGGTCGTCGATCCCGTCGAGCCAGTCGGGACGCTCGCTGTCACCGAAGCCGGGATGATCCGGTGCGACGACGTGGAAGTGCGTCCCCAGCGCATCGAGATAGGGCGCCCACATTCGTGCCGCGAACTCCGGGTGCAAGACGAGGAGCGGGTTGCCGCGCCCGCCCTGCATGATGTGCGTGCGCACCCCCCGCACGTCGAGAAAGTCGCTGCGGTACGCCACGCGCTCTGCCTAGCGCAGAACGCCAGATGAGCATAGCCGCAATCAGGCGCGTCGGGCGTCGAGGTGGCGCGCGAGAAAATCGCCGAGCACGCCGGCGAGCGCCTCGGGCTGGTCGAGCATCACATGGTGGTGCGCGTCGGCGATCTCGGCCAGCTCGGCGCTCGGCACGGCCGTGCGATACGTCTGGAACGCGGCCGCGTCGACGATCTCGCTGAGCGCGGCGCGCACGGCGAGGATCGGACAGTGCGCGGCGCGCAGATGCGGGGTCAGGTCCTGGGCACCGGCGCCGGCGAGGGCGCGGCGGTCGAAGCGGGGAAGGTAGGTCCCGTCCGCGTCGGCGATGACCCCGTGCGCGGCGACGTGCGCCACCACCGCCGGAGCGGCGCAGGTCGCCGACGGAAGGAGGCGGAAGCGGGCGATGGCGTCGCTGTGATTGGCGTAGCGCGTGTGCGGCAGCTTGCGCAGCGCCTCGAGCATACGGGCGCTGCGCACGCCGATATGCGGGCGGCTGTCGAGCAACGCCAGCGCGCCGATCCTGTCGCCCGCCGAGCCGCCGTAGACCATCGCCACCCAGCCGCCGAACGAATGGCCGACCACGCCGCCGCCGGTCAGGCCGAGCGCATCGACGACGGCGGCGACGTCGCTGGCGTGTGCCGCGAGCCCGTAGTCGGCATCCGCCGGCCGCCCGCTCTCGCCGTGCCCGCGCAGATCGAGCGCGATGCAGCGGAAGCGTTCGCCGAGCAGCGGGATCGCGAAGTCCCACCAGTGCGCGTGCGCCGAGCCGCCGTGTAGGAACAGCACCGGCGGCGCGTCCGGCGCGCCCCAGTCGAGGTAGTGCAAGCGGAGGCGGTTGACCTCGACCCAGCCGTCGGCCGGCACCGGCGTCGACACGCGTGGCCGCGGATCAGCGCCCGGCCGCCGACGTCGACTCGGCCGCCCACTCCTCCGGCGTCAGGGTGCGCAACGCCAGGGCGTGGATGGTCGAACGCATCGCGTCACCGAGCAGCGCGTAGACCGCGCGTTGGCGGGCGACCTGCGACTGGCCGCGGAAGGCCGCCGCGACGATCAGGGCGCGAAAGTGGCCGCCGCCGCCGGCGGCGCCGGGATGGCCGGCGTGGAGATGGCTCTCGTCCTCGACGACCAGGTGCACCGGATCGAGGCCGCGGCGCAGCACGTCGTCCAGCCAGGCCGTCCGTTCGCTGGGAGGCGGCGCCGTCATTGAGCGCCGGTCGTGGCGCCGTTGGGCGCGGTCGCAAGTTGGTAGGCGTAGCGGGCCAGCAGGTCGTCGCCCTGACGCCGCGCGATCACCTCGAACGAGGCACCATCCAGCGACATCAGCGCTTGTCCGGTGTCGATCACGACGTAGCCCTGCAGCGGTTGTCCGGGGGCGAACGTGCCGTCGGAGAGCAGGTTGGTCTCGACCATCGCGGCCAGCGCGCTCGCCGAGTAGGTGCCGACTCCGCCAGGCAGGTGATCCGGACGCAGCAGGTAGTTCATATCAGCCTCGGCGATGAGCGTCCGGCGGAGCAACTTGTCGGCACGGGCGTGATCGAAGATGCGCGCATGCGTGCCGTCCGGCAGCGCGATGGTGAGGTCGTCAGGCGCGAACACATAGCTCGCCTGGCCGGTGCTCTCGATCCGCACCTGGACCACCAGGATCCGCGACGGGGCGTCGAGCATGCCCTGGCTGGTGACCAGGCGATAGACCGGAACGGCGACGACGGTGAAGTCGGTCGCGGCGCTCGGCGTGCCTGTGGGACGCGGCGCTGTTCCTGGCCTGACGATACAGCCAGCCGCCGTCAGCGCCAGCCCCGCGCACAACAACCGCAGCCCAGTCCCCATCCACCATCCCTCCCGAAACCCCATGGGCGCTAATAGATACTCCCGTGCGCGGCGGCGCAACTCAGGGTTGCGAAGCGGCGCGCCACAGGTGCCAGCGGCGCGGGATCATGCGGATCATGGGATGCGTGGCCCGCGCCAGGGCCATCGTCCCGTAGCCGGAATAGCGGGCGCGCAGGGCCGCCAGGACGTCGGCGTACTCCGCGTCGTCGTCCACCGGGGCCGCATCCAGGTGCAGGAGCAGGTAGGCGAGGCGGGTCCAGTCGTCGTCGTAGTCGTCGACCACCAGGGCAACGCGTGGGTTGGCGGCGATATTGACCAGACGGCGCAGGGCGCGGGGGCCACCGCGCTTCGGCTTGTCGTCGGCGACGAAGTAGAGGCGGTCGTCGAGGCGCGCATAGCACAGCGGCACGACGTGCGGGGCGCCGGTGGCGTCGGCGGTCGCCAGATGCGCCACGCGGTGTCGATCGAGGAAGGCGCGGACCTCGTCGGTCAGCTGCATGCGCGTCAGGAGGGATCGTCGACGGGCAGCTCGCCGCGGAAGACGGCCTGTGCCTCGGCGCGCAGCGGCGCGGGGTTGCGGTCGTAGCGCGAGGAGAAGTGGAAGGTCTCGAGGCGCTCGACTCCAGCGGCAAGCGCCAGGGTTCCCGCCTGGCGGGCGGTGAGGTGGTAGCGCTTCGAGGCCTGGTCGCGGTCGGCGTCGAGGAAGAGCGACTCGCAGAAGAAGACGTCGGCGCCCCGCGCCAGCGCGCTGACCCGCTCGAGGTTGCCGCGGCTGAAGAGCGTATCGACGACGTACGCGAGCTTCTGGCCGCGCGTCGAGATCAGCAGGTCGTCGCGCAGCTGGCCGAGCGTGAATTGGCGCGACTGCGGGCCTTCGGGCGAGCGCCACTCGGCCTTGATAGGGGTGTCGTCGGGCCGTCCGTCGCGCACACCGTCCTTGAGCTCGTTGAGCCAGCGGCCGGGCGGTACGCCGAAGGCGGCCAGACGATCCGCGCGCACGTTCAGGCGCGTCTTCTCGGCCAGGGCAAAGCCGAGGCAGGGGATCCGGTGGTCGAGGTGGACGGTCGTGACCGTGAGCAGTGGCGTATCGACCAGTACGCCGTCGAACGGGCGCGACGGCAGCGGCTCGGGCGTGAATGCCGTGCGCGCGGGCAGGTGGACGGCGTCGATGCGCTCGGCACCGACCTCGTGCACGGTCAGGGTGAACGGATAGCTCTCGATCAGGTTCCAGGTGTAGCCGGCCAGCTTGCCGCGCACGTTGTCGATGATGCCGGGCGGGCCGAAGACATCCAGATGCAGCTCGCGCGCCAGAAAGATGCGCAGCAGATGGTCGAAGCCGATGAAGTGGTCCATGTGCGTGTGCGACACGAACACGTGGCCGATCTTGAGCAGCGCCGCGGCCGGTTGGCGATCGATGCGGCCGAGGTCGAAGAGCATCGCGCGGCCCTGATGGCGCAAGCCGACGTAGAGACCGGGGTCTCCAAACGGCGGGTTGAGCAGGCGGGGGGCGAAAGCGGCGGCCATGGCAGGGGGGCGAAGCTCGGGGAGGGTAACGCGGATCCGATGAGCGAGCCAGCCAGAGGTGGCGGAATGGGTGAGTGTTGCAGCCCATCCCCGATTGGAGGGCGCCGCTCCCGCGGCGCCTGGCAGCGCGGTCCTGGCATGAACGTTCCGGGTGGTGCGCCGATGGAACGCACCGGCGCGGACAGGCCGCGCGGGAGCGCGGCCCTCCTATCGGGGACTGGTCGGTCGCACGGGTCCAATTGGACCCTCCAGTACGCATCCGGTAGCGTGACCACGATGCACGTTCGTACCACCGCCCTCCAGGCGGCCCTGGCTGACGAGGCGATCGACGGCTGGCTGTTCTACGACTTTCGCGGCAGCGACCCGATCGGGCGGCGGATCCTCGGCCTGGGCGACCGGATGGCCACGCGGCGCTGGTTCTACTGCGTGCCGGCGAAGGGCGAGCCGCGCGGGCTGGTTTCCGCGGTCGAATCGGGCGCCCTAGAGGGGCTCCCCGGCGAGATGCGTGTCTACCGCACCTGGGAGGAGCTGCAGAGCGGCCTCGCCCAGATGCTGCGCGGGCTCGCACGGGTGGCGATGCAGTACTCGCCGCGCGCCGAGGTGCCCTACGTCTCCCTGGTCGATGCCGGGACGATCGAGCTGGTGCGCGCGGCCGGGGTCGAGGTGTGCAGCTCCGCCGATCTCGTGCAGCGCGTCGAGGCCGTGTGGAGTGCCGAGCAGTATGCCAGCCATACGCGCGCGGCGCGCGTCGTGCGCGAGCTGGTCGACCTGGCCTTCGCCGAGATCGGCACGCGCTGTCGTGCTGGTCGTCCGGCCGGCGAGGGCGACATCCAGCGATTCCTCCTCGACGGCTTTGCCGCGCACGGTCTGGTTACGCATCATCCGCCGATCGTCGCCGCCGACGCGCACAGCGCCGACCCGCATTTCGAAACGCCGGCGAGCGGCGGCGCGCCGCTGCGCGACGCCACCTTCGTCCTGATCGACCTGTGGGCCAAGGAGCCGAGCGGCGTCTACGCCGACATCACCTGGACCGGATTCGTCGCCGACACGGTGCCGCCCCGCCACGCGGCGATCTTCGAGATCGTCCGGCAGGCGCGCGATGCCGGCGTCGCTACCGTGCGCGACCACGTGGCGGCGGGACGCCCCTTGCGCGGGTGCGAGGTCGACGGCGTGGTCCGCGGTGTCATCGATGCCGCCGGATACGGCGCGCAGTTCGTCCACCGCACCGGGCATTCGATCGGCGTCGAGGTGCACGGCAACGGCGCCAACATCGACGGATTCGAGACGCCGGATACGCGCCGGTTGTTGTCCGGCACCTGCTTCTCGATCGAGCCCGGTATCTATCTGCCGGGCGAGTTCGGGGTGCGCAGCGAGCTCAATGTCTTCGTTGACGGAGGGAAAGCCGTTGTGACAGGAGAGCCGGTTCAGACCGCCGTCGTCGCCATTCTCGGCGAGCGCTCGGCGAGGTGATTGGAAGACATATGGATTCCTCGTCCGCTCCTGGCCGTTTCAGCGACTGGGCCGTCCTCTGCGGGGCCCTGGTGCTGCTTGCCCTCGTCCTCGCCGGTGTCTCCTGCGGCGGCAACGACCTGACGTTTCCCGGCGATATCCCCGCCACGGGAACGGCGGCGCCGACGGCGACCGCGACGCCATAGCGCGGCGCCGCCCGCTCAGCGCGCGCTCATCTCTTCCATGAGATGGCGGCCCGCCTCGGCCATCATCTCGACGAGGATCTCGCGCAGTGACTTCTCCTCGGCCTCGAGCTTGCCGACGAGCAGGGTCAGGACGGCGAAGTAGCGTTCCTTCGACGTCATCTCGAGCCCCGGCAGGCGCGCCTCCATGGCGGTCACGAAGCGCTGGTGCGTGATGGCGATGTCCTTGTCGAGCGCCTGGCTCAACAGATCGGGCGTGCTCATGGATGATCCTCCTCGGAGGCGGTCGCTTGCCCCACACGGCAGTCCTAATTGCGCCGCCCGCGGGGTTCAAGTTATGAGCCGCGCCGGGAGGGGCGAGTGAACGGCCACTGGGCGTTCCGGCTGGGCGGTGCGCTGGTTGCTCTGACGCTTGCTTGTGGGCGGGCGACCGGTCTCGAGTTTACCCTCGCCGATCGGCCGCTCGACCTCACCGGTTGGGCGATGGTGCGGCAGGGGGTGCCGGTCGACCAGTCGACGCCGGACGACCGCAACCTCCAGCAGCTCTGGCTCGGCGCCAAGTATGCGCCGGTGCCGCCGCTGACCCTGAACACCACGGTCAACTTCCAGAACGGCGGGCCCACCACCGAGCGCACCAAGGCCGGCATCTACAGCTACCGCTCGGTGTTCCAGAGCGTCTCGCCGTCCGTGACCTTCGAGGAGGCATTCGCCGAGCTGACGCTCGATGCCTGGGAGGTACGCGCCGGCATCCAGAAGTTCGCCTGGGGCAAACTCGACCGCATCCAGCCGGTCGATGTGCTGAACGCCGAGCGCTTCAGCGACCCGTTCCTCCTCGACGAGGACGAGCGCAAGATCGGCGTGCCCGCCGTGCAGGGCTCGTACTACCTGCCGCGCAGCGCGTGGACACCCGAGGAGGCGCGCCTCACGTTGGTGTGGATCCCCCAGTACTTCCCGTACTGGTTTCCGCGGCCCGGCGAGCGATGGTACCCGCCGGCCGGCACGCCGCCCTCGACGTTCCCGGTGCCGCCGCTCATGCGCTCGATCCCGCTGGGCTTCCACGTCATCAACAGCCCGCCGCCCAGTTTTCAGCTCGACAACTGCGGCTACGCCGCGCGCGCGTCGGCGTTCAGCGCCGGCGTCGACTACGCCGGGTACTACTACCACGGCTTCGACAACCGGCCCGCCTTCCTGCTCACCGCCGAAGCCGCCGGCGAGCCCCTGCCGCAGCCGCCGTTCGTGCAGAACGTGACCGCCACGACCCGCCTCTACCCCGTGTTCCACACCGTCGACCTGTGGGGCGGCGATGCGGCGTATTCGTGGAACCGCTTCACCTTCCGCGCCGAGGGTGCGTTCGTCAGCGGCCGGCCGTTCAGCCGCGACCTGCGCACGCTGGTCAGCAATCCCTCACAGCTGACGCCGCAGATCGAGGAGGCCTTGCGGGAGATCGCGCAGGGTCGGTCGCCGGCGCCCGTGCGCCTCCCGCAGTCGTTCGAGGTGCGCAGCGCCTTCGATTGGGGCGTCGGCGCCGACTACACCTGGTCGGACTACGTCTTCCTCCTGCAGATCAACCAGACCGACATTCTGAACAACAGCGTCGATCTGCTGACCCGGAACGTCGATACCGTGCTGAGCGCCAATCTGCGCGGCAACTTCCTGCACGACGACCTGACCCTCCAGCTCATCGGCCTGCAGGGATTCGAGGCCGGCTACACGATGCTCATGCCGCGCATCGACTATCGGTTCTGGGAGCACTTCGATGCCCGCGTCGGCTACCTCTTCATCGCCGGCAGCGCGAACTCGGTCGTCGGTCAGTACAAGGACAACGACGAAGCGTTCTTCTGGCTCCGCTACGTCCTGTAGTCGACTCAGCGCGAGCGCCGGCGGTCGGACAGCGCGCGGTCGATCTCGCGCCGCTGCTCGCGGTCGCGGATCGCTTCGCGCTTGTCGTGCTGCTTCTTGCCGCGGGCGAGCGCCAGCTCCACCTTGGCGCGGCCGTTCTTGAAGTACAGCCGCAGCGGCACCAGGGTCAGGCCGCGCTCCTTCACCTTGCCGTTCAGGCGCTCGATCTCCTGGCGATGCAGCAGCAGCTTGCGCGTACGCGTCGGCTCGTGGCCGAACTGCGACGCCGGGCCGTACGGGCTGATGTGGGCGTTCCACAACCACATCTCGCCGTTCTCGATGCGCCCGAAGCTGTCCCTGAGGTTCGCCTTGCCCTCACGCAGCGCCTTGACCTCGCTGCCCATCAGCGCCAGCCCGGCCTCCACCGTTTCCTCGATGAGGAATTCGTGGCGGGCGCGGCGGTTGACCGCGATGTCGCGGTCGCGATTCTTGTCCGTCGTCACAATCCGCGAGGCTATCAGGCGCGCTGCACGGTCGCCATGACCCGAACCCGCTCCGCGAGCTCGGCATGAGCGCCGCACGGCAACGCCAGCCGGCGCACTTGGCGCGACGCGGGAATCGCCGCGATCCGTTCGGCCGCCTCGTGCAGCCGACGGGCCGGCAGGGCGCCGCTGCCGACCGCCGCGCACAGGCGCTCCGCCGCGCGGTGCGCTTCGTCGAGGTCGTGGCAGACCAGTACGCCGTCGACACCGGCGGCGAGCGCGGCGACGGCGGCCTCCGGCGCCGACAGCTCCGCGCTCACGGCGCGCATGGTGAGATCGTCGCTCCACAGCACGCCGCGAAAGCCGAGATCGCGACGGAGCACCGTGGTGGCGATCGCCGGAGACAGCGTCGCGACACGCTCGCCGTCGAGCGACGGGTACAGGACGTGGGCGGAGAGCAGCATCGGCCAGCCCGCCCGTATGGCGGCGCCGAAGGGGATGAGCTCGCGGGCGAGCAGCTGGGCGCGCGTCTGTCGCACCATCGGCCGGTCGAGGTGCGAGTCGGTCGTTGTCGCGCCGTGGCCGGGAAAGTGCTTGCCGCAGGGGAGTACGCCGCTCGCCAGCAGGCCGTCAGCGAACGCGAGCGCGAGCGCGGCGACGTCGGCCGGGTCGGTAGCGAAGGCGCGGTCGCCGATGAACGACGGACCGGCGGCGGAGGCGATGTCGAGCACCGGAGCAAAGTCGATGTCGATCCCGACACTGGCGAGCTCGCGACCGATCGCCGCGCCGATCGCGTGCGCGGCCTCGGCGCCGGCGCGTCCCAGCTCGGCGGCGGCCGGAAAGGCGGTGAACGGGGGCCCGAGCCGCGTCACCCGTCCGCCTTCGTGATCGATGGCGACCAGCGGTCGCGATGGCAGGCGATGCAGCGCGGCGACCAGCGCGCGCAGCTGCCGCGGATCCTCGACGTTTCGGCGGAACAGGACGACCGCGCCGGGGCGCAGCGCGGCGAGCGCGCGCGTGGTCGCGTCGTCGAGTTGCACGCCGGCGATGCCGACCGCGAGCACCCGCCCGGCGAGCTCCTCCACGTCGGTCACACCCGTCGCCTACCAGATCGCACCGCGCGCACAGAGGCGGAACCTAGACTCGTTTCGGTGGTCGTGCTACTCCGCGTCGCCAGCGCGGGGAGGCGGTGAACAAGACCCGGTACATCGTCGTCGAGGGCCCGATCGGAGTTGGTAAGACGACGTTGGCCCGCCTGCTCGCTGACGAGTGGCAGGCCCGCACGGTCCTCGAGCAGGTCGACGACAACCCGTTCCTGCGCCGCTTCTACGACGAGCCCGACAAGTACTCGTTCCAGGCGCAGATGTTCTTCCTGCTGACCCGCTTCCGGCAGCAGCAGGAGCTGGCCCAGCAGGAACTCTTCAAGCAGAGCCTGGTGGCCGACTACCTGTTCGCGAAGGACCACATCTTCGCGCAGATCAACCTGGACTCGGACGAGTTGGCCCTCTATCGGCAGCTCTACCACTTACTTGGGGCTCGCATTCCGAAGCCGGATCTGGTGGTGTACTTGCAAGCCCGGCCGGATGTGCTTATGGCTCGGCTCAGGAAACGGTCGCGAGATTACGAACGGCAGGTGACCCCGGAATACATCCGGCGCATCGCAGAGGCGTACAAGGACTATTTCTTCCACTATGAGGACACGCCCTTACTCGTGGTGAACTGCTCCGAGATCGACTTCGTCGCGCACTCGGAAGAGACCGCGGATCTGATCCGCGAGATCCGCGAGATGGGGCAAGGCGTACAGCACTACATACCGCTTGGATCCAGATAACTGGACCGAGACGGAAGGCCTCATCGGGCTCTGATCGTCGTCAAGCCCCGAATCGAGCCGAGCGGGAACACGCACCCGACTCACTGACGCTCGAGACGGACCAGCGGCGCGTCGATCGCCGACCCTGTTCCCGACAGCCTCCCGGCACTCGGTCTCGGAGGGCTTTCGCATGGAGCAGAAAGTAACCGTTCCCGAGATCGTCAAGGCCAAGGCCACTGGCCGGCCGATCGTCGCCCTGACGGCGTACGATTACCCCTTTGCACGCATTGCCGACGAGGCGGGCGTCGACCTCATCCTGGTCGGCGATTCCCTCGGCATGGTGGTGCAGGGCTTCGACACTACCCTGCCGGTGACGATGGACGAGATGGTCTATCACACCCGCATGGTGGCGCGGGCGCGCCGCCGCGCGCTGCTCGTCGCCGACTTGCCGTTCCTGTCCTACCAGGTCAGCCCGCTCGAGGCCGTCGCCAACGCCGGGCGCCTGATCAAGGAAGGCGCCGCCGAGGCGGTCAAGCTGGAAGGTGGATCGGCCGTCGCGGAGACCATCGAGCGGATCGCCTCGGTGGACATCCCGGTGATGGGTCACATCGGCCTGACACCGCAGTCGGTGCATCGGATGGGCGGCCACAAGGTCCAGGGCCGTCGGCGCGGCTCGGCGCCCGGACAGCGCGAGCGCCTGATCGAGGATGCCCTGGCGGTGGAGGCGGCGGGGGCGTTCGCGATCGTCCTCGAGGGCATCCCGCTCGATCTCGCCGCGGAGCTCACCGAGCAGCTCACGATTCCGACCATCGGCATCGGTGCGGGACCGCACTGCGACGGCCAGATCCTCGTGTTGCACGATGTGCTCGGCCTCAGCGATCGGCCGTCGCCGCGCTTCGCGCAGCGCTACGCCGATCTGTGGACGGCGGCGCGCGACGCGGTTGGTGGGTATGCGGCCGAGGTGCGTGGGCGATCGTTCCCGACCGCGGCTCACAGCTTCTCCGCGCTGGTCACCGTGCCCGCCAAGGAAGTCGCCAAGGGCTGATCCGATGGACGAGATCGTCTCCACGGCGGAGATGCGCGCCTGGTCCGACCGGGCGCGCGCCGCCGGCCATCGCATCGGCCTGGTGCCGACAATGGGCTACCTGCACGACGGCCACCTGAGCCTGGTCGCCGAAGCGCGGCGTCGCGCGCACACGTGCGTCGCATCGATCTTCGTGAACCCGCTGCAGTTCGGGCCGAGCGAGGACCTCGAGCGCTATCCGCGCGACCTGCCGCGCGATCGCGACGCCCTGAGCGCCGCCGGCGTGGACGTGCTGTATCTCCCGGCCGCCGCCGAGATGTATCCGCCGGGCTTCCAGACCGAGGTCACGGTCGCCGGCGTCTCCGGCGGTCTCTGCGGGCGTGCGCGTCCCGGACACTTCAAGGGCGTGACCACCGTGGTCACGAAGCTGTTCAACGCCGTCAAGCCGCACGTCGCGGTGTTCGGCGAGAAGGATTTCCAGCAGCTCGCCGTGATCCGCCGCATGGCCAACGACCTCGATACCGGCATCGAGGTCGTCGGTGCGCCGATCGTGCGCGAGGCGGACGGCGTCGCGATGAGCTCGCGCAACGCCTACCTGTCGGCCGGCGAACGCGAGGCGGCGCGGTGTCTCTCGCGCGCCCTGGCGGCGGCGCGCGCGGCGGTGGCAAGCGGCACCCGGCGGACGGCCGACGTGCTGACGTCCGTTCGCGCCGAGCTCGACGCCGAGCCGCTGGCGCGCGTCGACTACACGGAGATCGTCGACGTCGATGGCCTCGAGCCACTGGATGAGATTCGCGACCACGCCCTGGTGGCGCTGGCCGTGTTCATCGGCCGCACCCGTTTGATCGACAACACCATCCTCACCGCATCCACCGCCTGACGGATTGGAAGGGAGCTCCCATGTATCGCAACATGCTGCGCAGCAAGATCCACCGCGCCACCGTCACCGGTGCGGACCTCCACTACGAGGGCAGCGTCACCATCGATCCCGAGTTGCTGGAGCTGGCGGACATCCTGCCGCACCAGGAAGTCGAGATCTGGAACGTGACGAACGGCGAGCGCTTCCGCACCTACGCGCTGCGCGGTCAGCCTGGCTCGGGCGTGGTGTGCATCAACGGCGCGGCGGCACACAAGGCGCGCAGGGGCGACCTGGTGATCATCGCCACGTTCGGGTGGATGAGCGAAGAGGACGCGCGCGCGTGGGAGCCGAAAGTGGTGTTCGTCGACGAGCGCAACCGTCCCAAGGATCGGCGCGGCGCCGAGCGCCCAGGGCAGGGCGACCTGCGCCAGGTCGTCTGGCAGTAGGCCAGTGGGGCGGCGCGTCAGGAACGACTGGCGCGCCGGCGCACGTCGCGCGACTCGCCGCCGGCCAGGCGGCTCAGCGACTTGGTGAACGGCGCCCGGGCGATCCCGCGCTCGGTGATGATCGCGGTGATCAGGCTGTGCGGGGTGACGTCGAAGGCCGGATTCATGACCTTCACGCCGCTCGGCGCGATCTGCTTGTCGAGGATGTGGGTGACCTCGCGCGTCGCGACGCTCCTCGATCGGGATCGCCTCGCCGTTCGGGCACGCCAGATCGACCGTCGAGATCGGCGCCGCGACGTAGAACGGGATTCGGTGCCGCGCCGCCAGGACGGCGACGGTGTAGGTGCCGATCTTGTTGGCCACGTCGCCGTTGGCGGCCGTGCGGTCGGCGCCGACGATGACGGCGCCGATCGCGCCGCGCTGCATGAAGTGCCCGACCATGCTGTCGGTGATCAGCGTGACGGGGATGCGCTCCTTCTTGAGCTCCCAGGCGGTGAGCCGCGCGCCCTGCAGGAACGGGCGCGTCTCGGTCGCGATGACGGAGATGGACTTGCTGCGCTTCGTGCGCGGCGCGGATGACGCCGAGCGCGGTGCCGTAGCCCGCGGTTGCCAGCGCGCCGGCGTTGCAGTGGGTCAGCACGGTCGTGCGCGACTTCAGCAGTGCCGCACCGTGCGTGCCCATGGCGCGGTTGCTGGCGATGTCCTCGTGGTAGATCGCCAGCGCTTCCTGCCGCATCACCTCGCGCACGACTTCAGGGCTGCGTCCGCGGACGCGCGCGAAGGTGCGGCGCATGCGGTCGATGGCCCAGAAGAGATTCACGGCCGTCGGCCGCGTCGCGGCGAAGCGACGGCAGATGCGATCGAAGCGCGCGCGCCTGATCCTTGTCCGACGTCTGCGACATGCCGAGCGCGATGCCCATGGCGGCGGCGACACCGATCGCCGGCGCGCCGCGAACGACCATGTCCTTGATCGCGCGCGCGACTTCGCGGTGATCGCGATACACGCGATACACCTCCTGCAGCGGCAGCAGCCGCTGATCGAGGAGGACGACGGCGCCGTTGCGCCACTCGACGGGTCGAATCATGGTCAGCCGAGTTCTCATAGATGCCACTCACCGTGCGGTCAAGGTAGTGTTGCTAGTTGGCGCGCACGCGCCGCGCACTTGCGCCGCTGCGAGCATCGGTCTGCTCACCGCGCTCGACCAACGGCTCGCCGTTCACGATCACGTACTCGATCCCCAGCGGACGCTGGATGAGTCGCGCCGCGCCGCCCGGCAGATCGTGCACCAATTCGGTGCGCTGTAGGCCGAGTCGTTGGGTCTCGAAGAGCGTCACGTCCGCGGCCCAACCTTCGCGCAGCTCGCCGCGCTGCCGCAGGCCATAGAGCCGCGCGGGAATCGCGGTCACGCGGCGCACGGCGTCGTCGAGCGAGAGCACGCCGAGATCGCGTGCCCAGTGTGCCAGCAACGTGGTGGTGAATCCCTGGTCGGCCAGCGTGTCGACGTGCGCCCCGGCATCCGACAGCGCGATCACGCCCGCCGGATGGCGCAGCAACTGCCCGACGACCTCCTCGTCGGTGTTCATGATCGGAACGCCGAACTGGCAGTCCAGATCCGCTTCGAGCGCGAGGTCGAACAGCGTATCGACGGGGTCGCCGCCGCGCGTCGCGACGATGTCGGCGATGCTGCGGTCGATCCACGGCGCGTGCGCGGCGTTGGCGGAGAGGCGCGGCAGGATGTGCGCCCAGCTCGGCGCCAACGCGGCGACGAAGCCACCGCCGCTCGACATGGCGCGGATCTCATCGCGGAACTCGCGGCTCGCCAGCCGGGCGCGACGCTCGGCACGCGGCTGCTCGAGGATGGGACGCCAGAATGGATTGTTGGCGATCGCGATGCCGGCGGTCTCGAAGGAGATGCGCACCTCGAGCGGACGGCAACCGACCTGTGGCACGACGAAGGCGCCGCCGCGCTGGGCTTCCGCGGCCGCTTCGATGATGCGGAGCGCGGCGCTCGGGTCGAAGGGGTTGGCCAGCAACGGTGCCCAGGTGACGGGGCGACACGCGGCCCGCGCCACCTCTGCGTAGAATCGCTGGTCCTCCAGCTTGTCGTCGGCGCCGCCCATCAGGTTCAGCGGCGCCACTTCGACGATGCCGCGGCCGAACTCGGCCAGCACCGAGGCGAGCGCGAGGAACTCGCTCGCGCGGAGCGACGCGGCTCGGCACCGGCACGCCGGAGCCGAAGAAGTGCGTCGGTGACTCGGAGGTCGAAAAACCGACGGCGCCGGCGTGCAGCGCATCGCGTACGATCGCCTGCATGCGCGCCAGCTCGTCGTCGGTGGCGGCGCGCTCGACGGCGGCGTCGCCCATGACGAAGTAGCGCACCGCCGAGTGACCCACGAACACGGCGGTGTTGATCGCCGGGCGGGCGCGTTCGACGGCATCGAGGTAGTCCGGGAACGACTCCCATTCCCAGCGCACGCCGGCGCGCAACGCCTCGGTGGGCATGCCCTCGACATAGAGCAGCATCTCCATCAGCAGGTCGCGATGCGCGGTGCGGCACGGGGCGATGGTGAATCCGCAGTTGCCCATGACCACGGACGTGACGCCGTGCCAGGAGGAAGGCGTCAGCGCCGGGTCCCAGGACACCTGACAGTCGTAGTGGGTGTGGACGTCGACGAAGCCAGGCGCCGCGACCAGACCATCGGCGTCGATCGTCCTGCGGGCCGCGCCGCTGATCGTGCCGACCGCGGCGATGCGACCGTCGCGGATGGCGATGTCCCCGCGGCGCGGCGGCTCACCGCTGCCGTCGCAAATGTCCGCGCCGCGAATGATGAGGTCGTGCATGGTCCACTCCTGGCGATCGACGAGCGCGCGGAGCGTGGCTTCGCCTCCCCCTGGCGTGTCCGTCACGTCATGCGTACGCCCCGCTCCGCCGCATCGCAAACGCTGCGCGTCGGCTTCAGGCGAGCGCCGCGAGGACCGTCGTCACCGACAGGCGGTGCGCGCAGAATGTCCCCGGCCCGCATTCCGCGCAGATCGGGCCGGCACGGAGCACGCGCGCGCGCGGGCCTGACGGCGCCCACGTCGCCGGATCGGTGTCGGCGAACAGCACCAGCGCCGCCGCGCCGAGCAGCCCGGCGAGATGGCTGATGCCGGAATCGTTGCCGAGGTAGCGATCCGCGCGTCGCACGACCGCCGCGACGTGCGCCAGGGGCTCGCCGGCGACGACGACGTCGGCGGAGACGGTTGCGTCCCGTTCGATCTCGGCGGGACCGATCAATGCGACGACGCGCCCGCCCGCGCGCCGCCAATCGCGCGCCACGTCCGCCATCCCCTCCCAGTTCTTGGCAACGCCGCCGCTTCCGGCGTGGATGACGAGAACGCGTTCGTCGAGTCGGTGGCGTCGCCAGAGTGTTTCGGCCCACGCCGCCGCCTCATCGCGCACCGGCAGGAGGTCGGGTCGCGGTGTCACCCCGAGGCACCGCGCGTAGTACGCGCTCGCGTGCTCGCCGGCGCGCATGCCGCGAAAGGCATGCACGGCGGTCGGTCGCCCGGCGGCGTCCGCGAGTCGCGCCGCCACGTGCGGATCTCCGGCCCCCGTGAAGCTGTCGATGCGGTCGAAGCCAGCGAAGAGCTCCCGGCTCGCGCGCGCGAGTGGGCCGCTGGCAAAGAGATCGGCAACCTCGCGCCGGTCGATCGAGCAGATGGTGACGGCGGCCGGCGGCAACACCTCCGCCGCGTCCGAGCGGGCGGCCAGCACGACGCTGTGTCCGGTCGCTCTCAGGGCCGCCAGCGCCGGCCAGCAGCACAGCAGGTCGCCCAGCGCCCCCGGGAACAGCACCAAAGCCTTGATGGGCGCGGGGTTCATCGCGATCGAATTGACACGGTAGGCGCGGCGCCGGTACTGATTCCACAGGGCATGACGACTGCGACTCCACGTCCCGCTGTCGCGCACTCCGTCCTGGAACTGATCGGCAACACGCCGGTGGTGCGCCTCAGCCGACTCCCCGGGCCCGAGCACGCCGAGGTCTGGGGGAAGCTCGAATCGTACAATCCAGGCGGCAGCGTCAAGGATCGCATCTGTCTGGCGATGATCGAAGCCGCGGAGCGCGACGGCCGCTTGGTTCCAGGCGGTACGATCATCGAGCCGACCAGCGGCAACACGGGCATCGGGTTGGCGTTGGTCGCCGCCGTGAAGGGGTACCGCCTCGTGCTCACGATGCCCGATACGATGAGCAGCGAGCGGCGGAGCCTCCTCGCCGCATACGGCGCGACGCTGGTCCTGACGGAGGACTCGAAGGGGATGCACGAGGCCGTGCGCACGGCGGAGCAGATGCTGGCAGAGCATCCCGACTACTTCATGCCCCAGCAGTTCAGCAATCGGGCGAATCCGGAGGCGCATCGCCGCACCACCGCGCAGGAACTGCTGCGCCAGTTGCCCGCATCGACGCGTTCGTGGCGGGCGTGGGGACCGGCGGGACGATCACCGGCGTCGGACCGGTGTTGCGCGAGGCGATGCCGGGCGTGCGCATCTACGCGGTGGAGCCCAAGGCGTCGGCGGTGCTGTCGCACGGCGCGCCCGGACATCACACCATCCAGGGCATCGGCGCCGGCTTCGTGCCGGAGGTACTCGACCAGAGTGCGTACGACGAGGTGATCACCGTCGATGACGCCGACGCCGCCGAGTGTACGCGACGGCTGGCGCGCGACGAAGGCATCCTCGTCGGCATCTCGGCCGGTGCGAACTGTCACGCCGCGCTGCAGGTGGCGCGCGAGCTGGGGCCGGGCAAGGTGGTGGTCACGGTGTTCTGCGACACTGGCGAGCGGTACCTCACCACCGACTTGTTCCATCGCGAGGGCATCTGACATGGACGAGACCGCCAAGCTCGCGGCGTTGCAGAGCACGCTCCGCGAGATGGGACGAGTGCTCGTCGCCTTCTCCGGCGGCGTCGACTCGAGCTTCCTGCTGCAGGTCGCCGTCGACGTGCTCGGCGACGACGTCGTGGCGCTGACCACCCGCTCGCCGACCGCGCCCGAGGAAGACGAGGCGATGGCCCGCGAGGTGGCGACGGCGCTCGGCGTCCGCCATCACCTGATCGAGGCGAACGAGCTCGAGATCCCGGGCTATGCGGCCAACCCGACCGACCGGTGCTATTTCTGCAAGGGGAGCCTGTATGAGATTTGCGCCGCTGAAGCGCAGCGCCTCGGCGTGCCGCACATCGTCGACGGGGTCAATCTCGATGACCTCGGCGACTATCGCCCGGGCCTGCGCGCCGCCGACGAACATCGCGTCCGCCATCCGCTGGCGGAGGTTGGATTGTCCAAGGCCGAGATCCGCGTGCTGAGCCGGCAGGCCGGTCTGCCGACCGCCGACCGACCGTCGAGCCCGTGTCTCTCCTCGCGGTTTCCGTACGGCACGCGCATTACGATCGATGGTCTGCAGAAGGTCGCGGCGGCGGAGCGGGTCCTGCGCGATCTCGGCTTTCGCGAGTGCCGGGTGCGTGCGCACGAGCCGATCGCGCGCATCGAGGTGCCGGCCTCGGAGTTGGCACGCCTCGCGAGTGACGAGGTGCGCGCCGTCGTCGTGCGCGAGCTCCGGGCGATCGGGTTCGGCTATGTGACGCTGGACCTGCAGGGGTTCCGCTCCGGCAGCCTCAACGAGGTGCTGCCGACCGTGTCAGGTACCACTCCGCCCACGCCAGGTCGTCGGGCGTCGTGATCTTGCGGTTGTCGGCGCTGCCGGCGACCACTTGGACGCGGTGTCCGAGCCGTTCCACGAGGGCGGCGTCGTCGGTCGCCGGGGCGGCGCTCCCGTCCAGGGCGTGCGCCGCGCGAATGAGGTCGGTGCGGAAGACCTGCGGCGTCTGCGCGAGCCAGACGCGCGCGCGCGGCGGCGTCGACTCGATCAACCGGTCCGCATCGACGACCTTCACCGTGTCGGTGGCGGGAATCGCGACGATGGCGGCGCCGTGCGCGCGCGCCGCGTCGATCGCTGCTTCGATCGTCTCGCGCGCGACGAAGGGACGCGCGGCATCGTGGATGGCCACGAATTCGGCATGGCCGACGGCCGCCAATCCGTGACGGACCGACTCCTGCCGTTCCGTTCCCCCGGCGACGATCCGCGGGGCCAGTCGGTACGGCCCGCCGGCGGACAGCAGCGCCGTCGCCTGTTCCAACGCACCCATCGGCGCCACCACGACCGCCTGGTCGATCGCTGGTGTCGAGAGGAGGGCGCGCAGCGAGCGAACGAACAGCGGCACGCCGCCGAGGTGCACGAACCCCTTGGGCATGCCCGCGCCGAGACGCGTTCCCGGTCCCGCCGCGACGATGATGGCGGCAACCGACACCCAGAGTGCTCCCGCGGGTGGCGCGGCGTTCTGCGGTCCGCGCGTGGCGGACCGCGCCGCGGTTAGTGGGCGAAGATGTTCTTGAGCTCTTCCATGATCTTCTCCTCCGGGTGGGAACGAGCGATGGAGAGCTCTTTGACGAGGAGATTGCGGGCCGTGTCGAGCATCTTGCGCTCGCCGAACGACAGCTCCTTGTCGCCCTTGAGCACGAAGAGATCGCGCAACACCTTGGCGATCTCGAGCACCGATCCGGTCTTGATCTTCTCGGTGTACTCTCGATAGCGGCGGTTCCAGGTCTGCTGGTCGATCTCGACCCGCTTCTCGCGCAGAATCTTGTAGACCTTGGTAACCATCTCGCGACCGATGACGCGGCGCAGTCCAACCGAATCCACATTCTCCGTCGGGATCATGATCGTCATGTCGCTGTCGAGGATGCGCAGCATGTAAAACATCTTCTCGGTACCAGAGACCACCTTGGTCTGGATGCTCTGGATGACGCCGACCCCATGCGCAGGGTAGACAACCTTCTCACCAACCTTGAACATCGATTCAGTCTTCCCTGTGCGCGGCATAGAAGGCGATTATCGCAAGTTGGGCGCGAATGGTCAATTAAGTTCGACGGTTTCCCGGCCGCCCGACGTGCCTGACAGCGGTTGCCTCAGGCATCCGAGACTCCGTGGGGGTACCTGACAAATCGTCAGCTGTTCCCGCCTGTTGGGCGTCAGACCTCGAGTGCCTTGCCACATGGCAACTTTGCCGGCGACCGGCCGGATCGGGCGAGTCAAACGCTTGAAAGGGTCGCGAAGTCCGCAGTACAAGCGTTCTATCTCCACAACACGACAAGCGCGGGGGCGCGGCGCTTCATGGCAGATGAGGTAGAGGGCTCGGGCACGAGCGCGGCCGCGACGACCGAGGTACGGCGATCGCGGTTCGAGCGCTACGCGCGCTCCGTCGTCGCGCACCGGGTGATGATCGTCGCGGCGGTGCTGACGATCACCGCCGGGTTGGGCACACAACTCGGCTCGCTGCACCTCGAGATCCGCCGCCGCGCCAACCTCCCCGAGGGGCATCCCTACGTCCAGATCCAGAATCGCATCTCCGACCTCTTCGGCGGCGAGGCGATCGTCATCATCGGCGTGATTGCCCGCGAAGGCGACATCTTCACGCCGGCGATGCTCGGCAAGATCCAGCGCATCACCGATCGGCTCGGTACGTCGCCGAGCGTCATCGAGCCGAGCCTCTTCAGTCTGTCGGCGCCGTACGTGCGCACGGTGCGCTCGGATCCCGACGGCACGATGCGGGTCGAGCCGCTGATGGGCACGGGGCCGCCCAACGCGGAGGTGGCGGCGCGCGTGCGCGAGCGGGTCGAGAGCGACGAGCTGTTCCGCGAGTCGCTGGTGTCGGCAGACCAGCGCGCCGCGGTGATCGTCGCGGACTTCGACGATCGGATGAAGGACGTCGATCTCGCCGCGTTCGTCGAGCAGAGCGTCGCGCCGGAGCGCGATGACACGGTGACGATCGCCCTCGCCGGTGCACCGATCCTCCGCAAGGAGCTGGCGCGCTATACCGCGATGATGGTCTTCCTCTTCCCGCTCGCGGTGCTGATCATCGGCCTGGTCCACTACGAGGCGTTCCGTACCGTGCAGGCGATGCTGTTGCCGCTGGTGACGGCGCTCCTCAGCGTCGTCTGGGCGCTCGGCATCATGGCGTTGCTCGGGCTGCCGATGGATACCTGGAGCGCGATGACGCCGGTGCTGATCCTGGCGATCGCCGCCGGCCACGCGGTGCAGATCCTCAAACGCTACTACGAGGAGTACGCGCTCTGCGGCGACACCGAGGAGGCCGTGGTGCGCTCGCTGGTGGCCGTCGGCCCCGTGATGCTCACGGCCGGGCTGATCGCCGCGGCGGGGTTCGCCTCGCTGACGACGTTTGGGATCACCAGCGTCCGCGCCTTCGGGGCGCTGCTGGCGGGCGGCATCCTGAGCGCCCTGGTGATCGAGATGACCTTCACCCCGGCGTGCCGGTGCCTGCTGCCCGCGCCGAAGCGCCGCGAGTTGGCCCGCGAGAGCGGTAGCCGCTTCTTCGATCGGTTCCTGGACGGGCTTGGGCGGTGGGCGATCGATCGGCCGTGGACGGTGATCGTCGGCACCCTTCTCTTCACCCTGGTGGTGGGGGCCGGCATCGAACGGCTGCACGTCGACAACAGCTTTCGGCTCTGGTTCGCGCCGTCGACGCAGGTCCGCATCGACGACGCCTTGCTGAACGAGGTGTTGCCGGGCACCGCGACGCTCCGCATCCTGATCGAAGGAACCCGCGACGACGCGGTGCTCGATCCGGCCGTGCTGCGCGCGATGGTCGACCTCCAGGGCGAGCTCAATCGCACACCGGAGCTCGGCGGCGTGACGTCGATCGCCGACCACGTTCGGCGCATGCATCAGGCCATGCACGACGGCGACCCCGCTTTCTACGCCATTCCGGACGATCCGAAGGTCATCGGCGAGTATCTCTTCCTGTACTCCTCGTCAGCCGGTCCCGACGGTCTCAGCGCCTTCATCGACAGCGGCAATCGCAACGCCGTCATTCGCGCGCTCAGTAAGACGGACAGCGCCGCGTTCTCGCGCAACCTGTTACAGCGGCTCCAGGACTATGCGGCACAACGGTTTGCCGGGCTGCCGGTGCGCGTGGGCATCGCCGGGGGCACATTGGGCGTCCAGACCGCGATGAACGACATCGTGGTGCATGAGAAGATCGTCAACATGATCCAGGTCGGGGTCATCATCTTCGTGCTCTGCGCGCTCGTGTTGCGATCGTTGGTCGGGGCGCTGTTGGTGCTGACGCCGCTCGCGCTCGCCGTGCTCGTCATTCTCGGGGCGATGGGGTGGAGCGGCGTGTGGCTCGACATGAGCACGGCGGCGATAACGGCGATGGGGGTGAGCATCGGTGCCGACTTCGCGATCTACCTCTTGTTCCGCGTTCGCGAGGAGTTGCTCCGCGGCTGCGAGCTCGAGACGGCGTTGCGCAACGGGTTGCGCACGTCGGGCAAGGCGGCGCTGTACGTGTCGAGCGCGGTGGTCGCCGGTTACCTCACGCTGTCGCTGTCGGGCTTCAGCGTCTGGCTGCGCCTCGCGTTCCTGACGTCGATGACCGTGGCGCTGAGCGCGCTTGCGGCATGTGGGCTACTCCCGGCGATCATCCGCGTGTTGCGCCCGCGCTTCCTCACGCGTCCGCGGGCATTGCCGCTGGGAATCGGCCCGGCACCGGTCGTGGCGGTCGGTGCCTCGTCACCCGAGACCGCGTCGCCGTGACCGCTTCCGGTCAGGCGTCGGGCGAGCCGAGCAGCAGGTAGCCGTTCACGCCGCCGTAGCCGTAGCTGGTGAGCAGCACCCGCCGCAGGGCGGCGGTCAGGGCGCTGCCCTGCACGTGCCGGGCGCGACATTCGGGCGCGGGCGTATCCAGGTTCGCGGTCGGCGGAATCAGGCCATCGCTGATCGCGAGCGCCGCGGCCGCCGCCTGGAAGGCGCCGGAGGCGCCGAACGGATGACCGAGCACGCCCTTGATTGAGCTGATGGGAATCCCGGGCAGGAATTCGCCGAGGGCGGCCGTGAGGACCGTGATCTCCTTGCGGTCGAACAGCGGCGAGGAGTTGGCGTGCGCGCAGATGTAGTCGAGATCGTCGGGTCGGGTGTCCGTCGTGGTCAACAGTCGGCGAATGGCGTTCGCGGCGGCGTTGCCCGACGCCTCCGCGCCGTACATGCCCTGCGCGTCGCAGGAGAAGGCCCCGCTGAGCACCGTCGCGTAGATCCGTGCACCGCGGCCGCGCGCCTGCTCGGACGACTCCAAGAGTAGGAAGGCGCTGCCTTCGCTCAGCACCATACCCGCGTGAGCGCCGTCGAACGGGCGGCTGGCGCGCGCTGGATCGTCGCCGGTCGCCAGCTCGTTGGTGCGCGTCAACCCGGCGAACGCGACCGGTGAGAGCGGGGCTTCGGTGCCGCCGACCAGGCAGCTGTCGACGATGCCGGACTCGATGAGGGCGGCGCCGTGTGCGATCGCCTGCAGGCTCGACGGGCACCCGGTCGAGAACGTGCATTGTGGCCCCTGTGCGCCAACGGCAGCCGCGACTTCGACACCGGGCCCGTGGTTCGGGGCGCCGGCAGCGATGAACGGATTGACCCGGCGCGCGCCGCGCTCGAGGAGTATCGCCGCCTGCTGCTCGCCGTCGGCCCAGCCGCCGAGGGCGGTGCCGACCATCACGCCGAAGGCCTCGGGGAGGACGAGTGACTGGGGCAGGCGGCCGTCGCTCATAGCCAGGTCTGCGGCCACCAGGGCGAGTTGCGACGCGCGCGTCGTGGTGCGGCGTTTGCGCGGATCGACGCGCTCGGCCAGCCACTCGTCGTCTACTTCGCCCGCAACCCGACAGGGGGTGAGGGAGGGATCGAACCGCCGCAGCGGCCCAATCGCCGACCGTCCAGCGCGCACGGCGTCCCAGAACGGGACGTGTCCCACCCCGGTCGGGCCAATCAGGCCAATGCCGGTGATCACCGCGCGTCGAGCAGCCATGGTGGTGGGCTACAACCGAAGGTGGCTGGCGACGAGGTCCTTCATGACCTCGGAGGTGCCTCCGCCCAGGCTGAGGACGCGCACGTCCCGGTAGGCACGCGTCACCCAGTTCGCCTCGAGGAAGCCGTTGGCGCCGAACAGCTGGATGCAGCGTTCGACGATTCGCTGAACGATATCGATGACCTGAAACTTGATCATGCAAATGTGCTTCGCATCGACGTGACCGTCGCGGAACCTTTCGCACACCGCGTGCACGAAGGCACGAGCCATTTCGACTTCCGCTGCCATCTCGGCGATCTTGTGTCGTATCGTCTGCAGGCTCGAGAGCCGCTGTCCATACGCCATGCGGTTTCGCACATAGTCAATAGTATCGTGCAGGACCAGATCCGCCATGGCCAGGCTGGCCACCCCTCCCACCAGGCGCTCCTCCAGCAGGTTTTGCGTATGGTAATAGTAGCCGAGATGGGGCTTGCCGAGCGTGAACGCCTTCGGAACCCGGCAATGGTCAAACCCGAGCCAGCCCGTGGGCGACGTGTGCAGACCGAGCTTCCGCAACGTTTCTTTGACGGAGAAGCCGGGGGTGTCGGTCGGGATGATCAGCAACGACATGCTGTTCGGTCCGCCACCCGCTCGGGTCCGTACCAGCGCGACGACGAAGTCGGCGATCGGCCCGTTGGTGATGTACATCTTCTCGCCGGTCACGACCCAGAAGTCGCCGTCGTCCGCGGCCGTGCAGTGCACGGCTCCGGAGATGTCCGACCCGCCGGCGGGTTCGGTCGATGCGAGGGCGCCGATTTTCTCGCCGCGGATCGCGGGCGTCAGGAAGGTGTCCTTCTGCAGGTCGCTTCCATAGTGGCTGATCAGTGGGGAGAAGAAGTTCGTCTGCGCGAGGATGCTGAGGGTCATGCCCCCCATGCGGCAGCGCGGCAACTCCTCTGCGAGCACGACTGCGTAGCCGAAATCGAGTTCGCGCCCGCCGTGGCGGACCGGCTGCGTCAGGCCGAGCAGATTGGCGTCGCCCAGTTCGCGAAACACCGATCGCGGAACGTGTTCGGTCCGTTCCCACTCGTCCGCATGCGGCGTCAGCCGCTCTTCAACGAACCGCCGAATGGAGGCCCGAAACGAATCGTGCGGTGCCTGGAAGAGCGTCATGAATTGGTGAGGTCACACAGGTACCGCACGATCGCTGAGAGCTCATCGAGCTCGACCACTCGCACCGGGTCAATCTCGATCCCGAGCTCGTCCTCGAGCGCGACCTGCAGCTCCACGAAGGCGACCGATTCGAGTGCGAGGTCGTCCGAGATCGTGGCGCTCTCGGTGATCTGCTCCTTCGGGATGCCGAGTTCCTCGAGGGTCGAAACGAGGAGCCTCCGTATCTCTTCTGGCTTCCGCTCGGCGGCCGACCTCATACCACTTCAATCCGATAGCACCCATGCGCGCATGGGTCCATGGCAGTGAAGCCCAGTTTACAGTCGCAGGTAAGCCGCGACGAGGTCTTTCATGAGCTCGGATGGGCCGCCGCCGATGCTCAGCAGGCGCACGTCGCGGTAGGCGCGGGCTATCCAGTGGTCCTCGAGAAACCCAGCGCCGCCGTGCAGCTGCAGGCAGCGTTCGACGACGCGCTGCACAATTTCGAACACGTGAAACTTGATCATGCAGATCTCTTTGGATTCCACATGACCATCCCGGTAGGACTCGCACACCGAATATACGAAGCGCCGCGAGCTCTCGAGCTCGGCGGCCATTTCGGCAATGCGATGCCGTACCGTCTGAAGGTGCGCCAGGGTGCCGTCGAACGCTTCCCGCGCTTTTACGTGCGCGATCGTATCTTCGAGCACGAGGCGACCCAGCGCGAGGGCGCTCACGCCGCCCATCAGCCGTTCCTCGAGGATGTTCCGGGCCACGTAGTGATAGCCGAGGTTCGGCTTGCCGAGCGTGAGCGTCTTGGGGATTCGACAATCGCGATACTCGAGCCATCCCGTCGGCGAGCTCTTCACCCCGAGCTTCTTGAGAACGTCCTTGACGCGAAAGCCCGGCGTGTTCGTGGGAACGATGACGAGGGACAGGCTGTGCAGCGATGGCTCGGGTCGGGTGCGCACGAGCGTGATCACAAAGTCCGCGATCGGACTGTTCGTGATGTATTTCTTCTCGCCGTTCAGGACCCACGCGTCGCCGTCATCCGTGGCCGTGCACCGGATCGACCGGACGATGTCCGACCCACCCGTCGGCTCACTCGACGCGACCGCTCCGATCTTCTCGCCCTTCAACCCGGGAACCAGGAACTCCTGCTTCTGCGCCGCGGTCCCGAGCCTCGCGAGCAGCGGCGGAAAGATATGTTCCTGCGCCAGCACGCTCAGCGCCACCCCCATCGCCCGGCAGCGCGGCACCTCCTCGGCCAGAACGACCTCGTATCCAAAGTCGAGCCCGTGCCCGCCGTCCCGCTTCGAATGACTGAGTCCCAGAAACCCCGCGCGCCCGAGTTCCGCCAACGGTCCACGAGGAAGCCCCTCGGCCCCCTCCCACTCGTCCACGAACGGAGCCAGCCGATCCACGACGTACGCCCGCACCCGCTCCCGGAACCGCTCATGCTCTGGCGTGAAGAGGGTCATGGTTGGTTGCTTTTGTCAGCGATCATGTACGCGCGATCGTGTCCATTGTCAGCAAAGCGCACGATTGAAGCTATCGACCAGGAACCCATTGGTTGCGAAATGAACAAGAAAGCCCGCCGAGGCGCCTCAAGCATTGGATATCCAACCAATTTCATGGGTTTCCCGCAACCCTGACCCGTGGTACACGACGCACTCAGAATGCCCAGGATCCTCTTACATCGGTACTCCGAACACGCACCGCCCACCGTGACAATATCCCAGAAGCCTTTACCTTCAAACTCGTCAGAACCTGAGGAAATTGATGAGGTGCTGCGCTTTCGAAGCCAAGTTTATAACCTGGATCTTGGAAAGAATCCCGACGACGGCTTTGATGGCGGCGCGTGTCACCTCATCGTCCTAAATCACATACGGGCAGTAGTGGCCGCCTACCGGATCGTTTGGCCACAATCGCGCCCCTTCGAGTTCGAAGAGGCCCTACCTCTTGATCGCCTTGTGGCCAGAGGGCGTTCGCCTGCGATGATCGGAAGGCTCTGTATCAGTCCGGACTATCGAACGGTAAAGCATAGCGCCGTAATTTTGCCCGGGCTACTTCGACTCGCCTCCAGGGTAGCTGCGAGTGCCAAAATCACCGACTATTATATGTGTGCGCTCCCCCACCTCGTAAAATTCTATCAGCGCGCGTCGTTTCAAGAATTGGGCGTCACGATAGAACATCCCGATTGGGGTGATCTTAGTATTATGCGCATGAAGATAATTAGCTAGTCAGCTCTCGATCGCGTTCTTCCCGTGCAGGATACGCTCTCTATGTTTCGCCGCCAGTGCTGCCCACTCTAAGCTTCTCGTGATGCGCGTCCACGGTCTTATTCCCTTGGTGGCTGCCGCCGCAAGCCTATTGCTTGCGCTCGTCGTATACGGAGCCGCCCCGGACCGGAGACTCGGCCGTGTCTTTGGGTTCCTATCCTTCACCCTGGTATTCTGGAACCTGATATTCTTTGCGCTCTATACCTTCCAAGACTACGAGACAGCCTTCACCTACTCGCGGCTATTCAGGACGGTCGGGGTTTTCTTCATGCCCGCGATCCTCCATCTCAGCCTCGTTCTACCCGGCCGCGCAATACCGGGCGTTGGCGATCAATTCTGCTGCTGGACTACGCGATCTCTGGCCTACTTGCATACCTAAGCGCAATGGATCGCCTAGTGACTCAACTAGCAACATACTATTGGGGATACTACTCGATCGGCACGCATTTCTATGTATCTTTACGCTGTCTTGGGCTTCAATTCCGGTCGCGCCGCGCTGCTCTTGGTTCGCGAGTACTATACAACAGACGAACCACGTATGCGGCTTCAATTAAAGTTTTGGCTCTTCGGGATGGCGATCGCGATTCCTCTAGGGTTGACAAATCTTCTCCCGATATACGGCATTCGGTTCTATCCACTTGGGAACTTGGCTAGCGTTCTTTGGACCGGAATTGTCGGCTACGCGATTGTTCGCCACCGCCTCATGGATATCGAGGTAGTGGTTACAAAGGGGCTTGCTTACGTAGGGGTTGGTTGCCTGATTATCGTTCCCGCAACGAGTCTATTTCTCATACTGCAGAGGTGGGCGTTCGGGGAGGTTCATTACGATTTCTCTGCGGCGGTGGTCGTCCTATTCGTTGGCATAGGCATCCTCTTCCCGCGCGTCCAGGTAGCTGCCGAGCGTTTGTTGGGGCGATCGCTGTTTCGGACGAAATACGCCTCCCATGCTGCCCTAGACGCGCTGGCCGGGGAGGTAGTTCGAGTACTCGATAGGCAACGCCTTCTGGTTCTCTTGTGCGAGAGGATCAGTGATGCGTTTGGCATCGATCAAATCGGTCTGTATCTTCGGGAAGGAACATCGGGGGCCTTGAGCGTGAGGCACGGGATTGGTCCCCCACTACTCGAAGAGAATCTCGAACAGGATAACTGGCTAGTTCGCCGTTTGTCCCAGGTTGACGATGCCGTCCTCCGTGAGGAGTTGGAGGGGCAGGGCAGCGAGGAGGCAATCGCGAGCCAACGCGGGCCTCGGGGCTGGGCAGTTATCGTCCCATTTCGGAGCGGAAGAGAGCTGATTGGCTTTCTGTGCTTGGGTCCCAAGAAGCGCACTTGACGGCCTTCACGTCGGGCGATTTGTCCATCCTCGGGCGGGTCGCCGCTGAGGCGGGCATAGCGCTGCAGAATGCGCGTCTATTTGAGGAATTGAGACAGTCTCGTGCGATCATCAGTCGGGCCGGTCGTCTGTCCGCCATAGGCACTTTAGCCGCCGGGATCGCGCACGAAATTAGAAACCCATTGGTTTCTATTCAGACCTTCTTTCAACTTGCGCCGCAGCGCCTCAACGATGAAGAGTTCATGACATCCTTCCTGAAGCTCGCGGAAGCCGAGGTCCAACGGATTGGAAATCTGATCACGGAGCTCCTCATGTTTGCGAAATCTCCGAGCCCGAGTCTCCGCCCGGTAAGTCTGGCGGAGATTGCAGAGCGCGCCGTAGTCCTTCTCGAGCCCCAGGCTCGGAGTCAGGGAGTAAAGTTGACCCTCCTTGTGGAGCCGCAGGCTGACGCGGTGCTCGCAGACGGAGATCAGTTGATGCAGGTTGTGTTGAATTTGGGACTGAACGGGATCCAGGCGACACCACGGGGGGGGAAGTGACGGTGGAGACGAAGTCTTCGATGCAGGAGGGCAATCGATTGTGTCAGCTTGAGATCAGAGATACTGGTGCGGGGATCCCGGACGCCCTTCGCGACGCCATCTTTGATCCCTTCTTTACTACGAAAGACAAGGGAACAGGCCTTGGATTAGCGATTGCGCACCAGATAGTTGCAGAGTGCGGCGGGTTCATTTCGGTCACAAGCGCAGAGGGAATTGGCAGTTGCTTTGTCGTAAACTTACCGGCGGACGAAATTGACGTTGAGGTATTAGGTAGGGCCATTGGAACACATTAGAAGAGAAGTTGCAGCAGGCTGAGTTCGACGCGCAGAAGTCAGTTCGTTAGGTGTGCCACTCGACCGGCTCGATCGGATCATACGTGCATAGGACGCCCGTCTTAATGGAGCGCTCTAAGTGACGCCCTGCGTCAGGGTCATGTTTTGTCAGGGCTCGCAGCAGGGCAGCGATTCGATTGCGAACGCTAATCCTCGCGCGCTCTGTATTGGATCCCCTGGGGCGAGGAGAGCCGGAGATCGAGAACGCGCGAGACAATTCTGCGTGGATATGGTCTCTTTCGCCGAACAGCCGCTCCAGCGAGCCAAGGTCATGATTGGAATCTGCAAGGTCAATCTCGGCCGCGAGATCCCTCAAGCGTTCCTTGTATTGAGTTCTCGCTCTAGTATCTGACTGATAGTCGGTCAAATTCGCTTGTGGATACTGATCCCCCGTTTCGAATCGCGTGCGCACCAGATCGATAACGTGGGTGGCAATTCCTGGCTTTGAGAGCAACGTGGCGACGTATTGTGCCCCCAGGGAATGCCGTATGAGGCTGGCCTTTCCCCGATATATGACCGTCCAATAATCTCCGTCCCGACGGAAGATGTTGATCCCGGATCCTGCCGAAGGCACGTCTGTGCCAGCGGCCAAAGATGCACTTTCCAGCCTTGCATGAAGTCGGGCGCCAAACTCCTCGGCGCGACGCGCGTATCCGTGGAGTCTCGAGAGCAGAAAACGTCCCAGCCGCTTCTCTCGCCAAATCGAGCGCCTCAGAAAGACTGTCGGCGTTGGCGAGATGGGCAGAGAAATGCAGACAGCTGCGAGCGGTAAGGGCAGGTGCGCCGATCCTTCGGTTGGCCGCGATCGCGTGTTCGAAGTGCGCACTTGCAGCCACGTTGTCGGTGACGGTCGCTAGAAGGGCGAGGTAGTGTGAGACGCTTCCGTCGAGGAGGGTTCCCCAGGCCGCAACTATATATTCCGCGGCGTACGGTAGGAGCAATCGGTAGAGAGCGGTGGCGTATGTCTTCTGCGACGTCAGAAAGGCTACTTCTGCGAGGGCTGTCAGTAGCCAAAGAGAAAGATTGTTTGGTGGTATAGCAGCAAAATCATTAGAGCCCAATTGATGCAGCGCCTCACGCGCGAGATGCATACGCGAAAGGCGAGATAGGATCAGGGCTTGTGCAACCTTGAACGCGGGGACGGTGGGAAACCGGGCTATTACTACTTCGGTACCCTCCAGCCATCCGACCAGATCGTCGCGGAGCAGCGCGCGTTGAAAGCCTTGAAGCAGTTGATAGTGGGCGGGGCTGGAGTCATGGACTCGACTCCCGAGGTCTTGAGCACTAGAGGAGAAGTGCTCAGCCAGCATCAAATTGCCTCTTAGGGTCGCACGGGCGGCGCGAAGCAATGCCACCTGCCACTGACGGCGTGGGTTTGGGGCCGCCTCCGAGATTTGCGAACATTGATCAAGTTCGCGATCGGCCTGTACTAGATCCCCCAAGCTCAACAGCGAGTATTGACGAAAAATTCTCGCGTCGAAGCGCAGTTGAGGATCGCGAAGGCGCTCGCTGAGCTCAACTAGCTTGTCAGCGGATCGGAGGACGTCAGCCGATCTGTCGGGCCGCAACATCCCAACTGTGTGGGCCTCGAGCGCTATCGCGTGAATACGTTCATCGCTGGTGACTTGGGCTAGCCGCATGGCAGTGTCGCTGTAGAGCTTCGCCCTTTCTGTCTCGTCAGAAAAGTAGAGAGAGCGGCTCAGCGCACTCAATAGCTCGACTTCCAACGCTGGGCACCCGTTGCCGAGCCGAAAGCGGGCTTCCTCGAGAAGCAGTATCGCGTCGACGTCCACAGGGACGGTGCCCACATCATCCCCTTGAATCCCAGGGCCGCGCGGGCGAAGCGGGCGGGGCAGTCGATGCGGCGGGCGAGGGCGGCGGCGTCTTCGAAGGTGCGGCGGGAGCGGGTCCATTCGCCGGCGCCAGCTTCGGCGGCGCCGAGGCGGAGCAGGAGGTCGCAGGATTCGACCTCGGTGAGCGACGTGCCGGAGATCTCCTGCGCGCGGCGGAACTGGAAGACGGCTTCCTCGTAGGCGAACGCTCGGTGGGCGCTCTCGCCGGCGTCGATGCCGTAGGTGGCGGCCTGCCGGCGCTGTGTGAAGGGGAGGCCCATGCAGAAGTGGTGGGCGAGCGTTGCGGGGGAGATCTGTTCGCCGGCCGCGACCTGTCGCTCGAGGGCGACCGCGATGCTTTCGTGCAGGCGCGTGCGGTCGGACGGGTGTAGCTGGTCGACGACGGCTTCGCGGATCAGGGCATGCGTGAAGCGGTAGCGGGCACCGTCGAGCGCGGCCACGACGCGATGATCCACCGCCTCGTCCAACAGGCCGACCGCGTCGCGGATCGACATGCCGACCGCGCGCGCTGCCAGCTCCGCGTCGAACTCACGTCCGACGACGGCCGCCGCGTGCAGTAGGGTTCGGCAGCTCAACGAGAGGCGATTGTACTCCTGGAGCGTGACGACGAGCAGGCTCGCCGGCAGCTTCACTCTGCCTGTCCGATCGGCGCCCTTCTCGCCGTCGACGAGCAGATGCCCAAGCGCCTTCAGGAAGTAAGGATTGCCGTCGGTCAGACGCATCAGACGATCGAACACGTCGGGTGGGGCCGTCCGCGCCGCGCGCGCACCGAGCAGCGCCCGCGCCTCGGTGCGGCTCAGGCCGTGCAGGACCAGATGTCGGGCCCAGGCATGGCGGCTCGTCGACGCGACCATCTCCGACAGCGGCTCGCGGCTGGTGATCAGCACGGCGATCCGCTGGTCCGCCAGCCGACCGGCGAGGAACTGCAACAGGAGCAACGACCCGGTATCCGCCCAATGCGCGTCGTCGATGATCACGAGGACGGGTTGCGCCGCCGCCTTCGCCTCGAGGACCTCGCAGAAGCGATTGAAGAGCATGAAGCGCGCCTGCTGCGCGTCCTTCGATACGTCGACGTTGCCGCGATTCGGCACTCCCGCGCCCGTTGCGGCGATCTCCACCAACTGGCTGAAATCCGCGGCGCGGGCGGCGTCCCCCGAAGTCACCCCGGCCTGGTCCCCGAGATCCCGCCGCAGCACATCGATCCACGGCCAGTACGCCGGCGCGCCGCCGCCTTCCCAACCGCCGCCGCGCAGAATGGCCACGCCGCGCCGACCCGCGATGGCGGCCACCTCGTGCGCGAGGCGCGTCTTGCCGATACCGGGCGCGCCGCTCACGATCTCCAGGCGACCATGCCCCGATGTGATCGCACCCAGGGTCGCGCCGATCGCATGGAGCTCGCGCCGACGACCGACGAACGCATCGTCCCCCTCGGCCGGCGCGGGTTTCTTCGGTAGCGGTTCGGTCGACATCGGCGCGACGGAACTGTCCCCCACTCGTCCCTAGTCGCGTCTGGATCGATTCGTCAACGCCGATTTTGTCAGGCTTCAGGGCGACGCATACCGTCCGGACACGGAGAGGCACGGTCCGGGCTGCTGCGCTTCCTCGTCGCTTCCGGAACGTCGTCACGGCCCGTGTAACGCCTTCCAGGTTGAACAGCGCGCTGTCGTTTTGCCGTCCGATGGTCGGACAACAGGGAAGACGGGAGGTTGGGATGCAACGACGCCAAGCCAAGTCACGCAAGGCACCAACTCGTACCGGGAAGCGCAGCGTTGCAGCGCCGCGTCCCGCCACGCGCCGGTCCGCTCAACCGTTGCCGTACATCGACGATCTCAAGGGCCGGCGGTGGAGCTGCACCGACGAGACGAGCATGTTCTCCGGTCCTCGGCCCGAGTCGATCCTGGGCGGTCTGGAGCCGGCCTTCGTGCTCTTCGACAGCTCGGTGATGCAGGCCCTGCGCGCCCGCGCGGCGGAGCGGGGCATGGAGTACGACACGCTCGTGCGGATGATCGTCCGCGAGCACGTCGACGACTACTGAGCGGTGTGCCGGGGACTCACGCCGCCGCGCTGAAGCGTATCGGCATGGCGGCAAAGCCACGGACGTTCGGCGAGTGCACGCGCACGAGGCCCGCGGCGTCGAGCTCGAAATCCGGCAGACGCGCCTGGACGGCCTCGAGGGCGACGCGCGTCTCGAGGCGCGCCAGAGACGCGCCGAGACAGAAGTGCGCGCCCTTGCCGAACGCCAGATGCTGGCTGGTATCGCGCAGGATGTCGAAACGATCGGGCTCGGCGAACACGCGCTCGTCGCGGTTGGCGGCACCGACCAGTAGCAGCAGGCGATCGCCGACCCGCAAGCGCTGGCCGTGCAGCTCGACCTCGCGCGCGACCGTCCGCGCCAGCATCTGGGTCGAGCCGTCGAAGCGCAGCGTCTCCTCCACCCAGTTGTTGATCAATCGTGGGTCGCGCCGGACCCGCTCGCGCTCACCGGGATTCCGCCACAACCAATAGACGGCGTTGCCGATCAGCTTGGTGGTGGTCTCGTTGCCGGCGATGACCATCAGGAACAGGAAGGCCAGCACTTCCGGAACTGACAGGCGGACGCCGTCGACCTCGCTGTCGATCAGCGCGCTGACCAGATCACTTCCCGGCGCGCGCGTGCGGTCGACCACCAGGTCGCGAAAATACAGCATCATCTGCTGGCTGGCCTGTATGGCGGCGGACGGGATGCCCGGATTGCCATCCTCGCGGTGGACGACCGTGTCGGCGAGCGTGCGCAGGCGATCGCGATCCGTCTCGGGGATCCCCAGCAACTCGCTGACGACCGCCATCGGCAGCTTGCCTGCGAGGTCCTGAATCAGGTCGCATCGACCGGTCCGCACGAATCCGTCGAAATATCCGGCGGTGAGGATGCGGACCCGCTGCTCGAGATCGGCAACGCGGCGCGGCGTGAAGCCGCGCGACACCAACCCGCGCATCTGGTCATGTCGCGGCGGATCCATCGCGAGAAACGACGCCGTTGCCGACGCCTGCGCCTGGCTCGACCGCTCGAGCGCGACACCCTCGGCATTGGAGAACGCGGCCGTATCCTTGAACGCCGCGCCGACGTCGGCATACCGCGAGAGGGCCCAGAACCCGAGCGCCTCGTTGCGGTACACCGGCGCGTGGTCGCGGAGCGCGCGATAGGTCGGGTACGGATCCTCGTGCAGCTCGTATGCGTATGGATTGAAGTCGATCGGCGGCATGGATTCTCCTCTCCCTCACCGCGCGACGGCGTCGAGCTCGCGGACCAGCGTCGCCGTCAGCAGGGCGAGCTGGGCGCGCGGCTCGACGGCGTTCGGGCCCTGGAGGACGCGATGCAGGGCCAGGCCGGTGAGGACGCTGACGGTGTACTGCGCCAACACGTCACGCCGTCGACGCGGCAACGGATGATCGGCGAAGATGCGGCGCCAGAGCGTATCCCAGGCGTCGAGCATGTGCCGCTGCAGCACCGGCGCACCCTTGGCCGTGTGGCTGGGCAGGTAGTGCAGGAGGATCTCGTGCGTCGTGCGGTAGTGGCTGCTGCCGAAGTGCGTCCACGCGCAGGAGACGAAGCGCGCCGTTCGAGCGGGAAGAGGCAGACCCGATGGGAGGTCGTCGAAACGCTGCGCGAAACGCGCGAACGTATCGTCCAGCACGGCGCTCAGGATCCCTTCCTTGCCCCCGAAATGGTGCTGGACCGCGCCCCACGTGACGCCGGCGCGACGCGCAATCGCGCTCGCCGTCGTCCGCTGGAAGCCGAGGTCGCTCACGCACTCCACGACGGCGCACACGATCCGCGCCCGCGTCGCCGCGCTCCGTTCCGCCTGCGTGCGCACCGCGCGTCGGCCCGTGAGCGCCAGCGCGGTCATGTCGTCCCTTCGTCGGGAAGACCGTACGTGCGCCTCATCCGTGCGCGGCACACGACGGTGCCGGGAAGGTCGATTCCCTCGGCGCGTGCGCACTCGAGCGTCACCGCCAGATCTTTCTCCGCCAGGGCGGCGAAGTGTTGCGCGCGCGCCACCAGCGCCGGATCTCCCGGATCCGCCGCGAGGCGATCGCCGAAAGCGATGACCGAGGCCATCGCGTCGCTCATGATGCCGACCGAGCGGCTGACCTCGATCAGGGTCTCGATCGCGACACCGGCACTACGCGCCAGCGCAGCGGCTTCGCGCGCGCCCAGAAACTCCATGTACTGCATCAGGTTGTTGGCGAGCTTCGTGGCCGCACCGGTGCCCAGCACGCCGGTGTGGACGATGCGCCCGGCGGACGTCGCGAACACGGGCCGGCACCGCTCCAGCGCCGCGACCTCTCCGCCGACCATATACGTCAGCGTCCCGTTCTCGGCCCCGGCCGCGCCGCCGGTGATCGGCGCGTCGAGGAGGGCGATGCCGCGCGGTGCCGCCACCTTCGCCAGCGCGCGCACGGTGGCCGGCGTGATGGTGCTGTGAATGGCCACCACTAATCCCGGCGCCGCCGCGGCGAGCAGCCCGCCGGCGCCGATCAGGAGGTCGTCGACTTCGGCGTCGTCGCGGACGCACACGCCGACGACGTCGACGCTCGCTGCCACTGCCACGGCTGACGGGGCGACGCTGGCGCCCAGCGCCGCCAGCGCGCGACAGGCCTCGGGCCGGCGGTCGAAGACCGTCGTGGCGATGCCGCCGGCGATGATGCGTGCCGCCATCGGCTGCCCGATGTTGCCCAAACCTATGAATCCGGCGCGGATCGACATGGCGCGCCCGTACCACGGGTTACATTGTGCGCGCAATGTTTAAGGGCGCAGCGCCCCAGGGGTGCGGTGTCAGCCCCCGAGTCGTCCGATCGCGTCCCACGCGGCAGCGCGAAAGACGGGCGCCGTCCGGATGGCGTCCTCTCGCAGGCAGGCCTCGACGAACTTGATCGCATGCTCGTCGCCGGTGGCGATGGCGCCGTCGATCAGCTCTTCACGTGCCGGCAGCGGCGTACGTGGCGTGATCGCCTCGGCCGTGGTGCCGTACGCGCAGTACAGCGCCGCGCCCGCCTGCCATGCGTAGACCAGCAGACGGCGGCGCGTGGCCTCCGAGACGTGCGGGAAGAGGAGTCGAATGGCGCCGGGGCCCGTGACGAGGTGGATGAGCGCGATCAGGTTCCCGCTGTCGACGTTGGCGAGGTAGGCCGCCGCCAGGGTCGTCGTGATGTCGGAGAGGATCGCATCTGGCGAGGCCGTCGCGGGGTCGATCAACGCGACGGTACCATGGAAAGGGGTGAAGTCGGCGAGCGGGGCCAGCGCGTCGACGATCGATCCGTGCGGTCGACGAACGGCCAGGGGAAGGAATGGAACGGCGCGCAACGCCGCGTCGGGGGAGAGATCGGCCGGCGCCGCGGCGGCGTCTCCGGGCAGCGAGGAGTAGGTGGCCGCCCAGTACGCGAGGCCCTGCGCCAGCTCGCGACGCCGAACCGGTGTGTCGCGCCGGCCCAGCGAGCGCGTCGCGTGCGCGGTCCGGAGGATGCCGTGCAATGCTGCACCGATGAGGCCAGGCGCCAGGCGGGGTGCCCACGTGTCGAGGACAGCCTCCCACGGTCGCGTCGCGACCTCGCGATCGAAAAGAGCGCGCCAGTCGGCGAACCGACCCTCATCTCCGAGGGACGCCGTCCATGCGTCGGCATCGATCTCCGCGTTGGGCTCCGGGCCGGGCCCGAGCTGCGCAGCGTAGCGCGCGAGCCACGGGCCGACAGCGTCCGCCCGCCCGAGGGCGACCATGGCGTCCACGACCATCGGCGCGTGATTGGCGAAGGCCATGAACCCGTATTCCGGGGCGCGATCCAGTAGCAGCGCGTACGCCTCGTCGATCGGGTCGCCCATGGTCCCTCTTGGATGATTTCCCGGGAGCTTGGTTTCGATACGGTCGCTTTTCCCACGTTCCCTACACCGACGCCGATGTACGGGCGCACCGATCATCTGCTCGCCGGCGCACGGCGCTGCGCCGATCAGATCGCGCCGCGCCGGCGGGCGGTGGGCGCGGCGCGCCGCCAAACTACTTGAACTTGGCGGACGCGCGCGTCGCGCGGCCCTTGCCGTTGTCGTACGTGCAGTCGAACGTGAACTTACGCCAAGTGCCGTCTTGCGTCTGGATGCGGCCCGCCCCGGTGACGTTCGTCTGGCTGCCCGCTGGTTGCTCGGCGATCGAGCTCACCAACCAGCGGATCTTGCCGGACGCAGGGTGGTCATTGTGGATGCGCTTGGCCACCGCGCGCTTGCACACGTATGTCGGCGTTGCTTTCGTATCGCTGCCGCCGCCCGCGCTCCCGCCGATGTCGTAGCGCACCGACGCCGCTTCGCCACGGGTGTTGTACAGACAGTCGAACGTCAGCCGTCGCCAACCCGCGTCGCGCGTCTCGACCCGCGCGGTACCGGTGACGGCCGTCTGGGAGCCGGCCTTCTTCTTCTCGCTGTCGGAGAGCACCTCGACGCGGCCCGAGTTGGGGTGTTCGGCGCGCACCTTGTTGCGCAGTGCGGTCTCGCACGCGCGAGAGGCGCCCGAGCCCGCCGTCCCGGCGTGAGCCGCCATTGGAATCGTGAGGGTGACCAGCAGGGCCGCGGTCCATGTGGGGGAGCCCATCATGCAGGGATGCGCTAGCCCGCGTGGCTCGCCGGTGGCAAGCGGCCGATGTTGGTGTGCCGTTCCTGCGGCGCCTGGTCGCGTCGAGTCCGCGCGTGGGTGGCCGCGCCGGAGCGCGGCCACCCATTCGGTGACAGGGCGAGATGGGGTCAGCTGACCGCCGATAGCTGGCGTTCGAGAAAGCGGCGCTCGGCGTCGGTGTCGGTGAGGGCGATGGCGCGGCGGTAGGCGTCCGCGGCCGCGGCGAGATCGCCGGCTTCGCGCAGCAGGGCGGCGCGCGCGGCGTGGTAGGGCTGATACTCGTCGAGAACGCTGCCCGCGCCGATGGTCGCCAACAGCGCCAGGCCGGCGGCGGGCCCGTGGGCGCGACCGACGGCGACGGCTCGATTGAGCGTGACGATCGGCGTGGGCGCCAGCGCCTCGAGCTCGGCGTAGAGCGCCGCCACGGTCTCCCATCGCCACGACTCGGGCGCGTGTTGTTGGAGGGCGACGACATGCGCCGCCGAGATCGCCGCCTGCAGCTGATAGGGACCGGGGCGCGCGCGGCCGCGCGCTTGCGCCAGCGTTGCGAGGCCGCGGCGGATGGCGGCGTCGTCCCAGCGCGCCGGGTCCTGGTCGTCGAGCGCGATCATCACCCCGTCGGCGCCGAGACGCGCGGCGTGCCGCGCCTCGTGCAGCAGCATCAGCGCGAGCAGGCCGAGCACCTCGGGTTCGTCCGGCAGCAGGCTCGACAATACGGTGCCGAGGCGGATCGCTTCGCCGCGCAACGCCGCCCGCTCGCTGTCCTCGTCGGCGGTCGCGTGTCCGCGCGTGAACAGGAGGTAGACGACGGCGAGCGCGGCCGCGAGGCGCTCACCCAGCTCGGCACGAGCGGGGACGCGGTAGGGGATGCGCGCATCGCGGATCTTCTTCTTCGCGCGCACCAGGCGTTGCGCCATGGTCGCTTCCGAGACGAGGAACGCCTCCGCCGCCTGGGCGGTGCCGAGCCCGCACAGCGTGCGCAGCGTGAGCGCCACCTGGCTCTCGAGGGCCAGCGCCGGGTGACAACAGGTGAAGATGAGTCGCAGGCGCTCGTCGGGAATGGCCGCGGCGCCGTCGGCCGTGTCCGCGGCCAGGTCGGCGCGCCGTTCGATCTCGCTCCAGCGCACGGCATCCTCCTTCGTCGCCTGCATCCGGTGATGGCGGATCCGATCGATCGCGCTCCGGCGCGCGGCCGTCAGCAGCCATGCGGCCGGGTGGTCGGGCACACCGCGCTGCGGCCAGTTCTCGAGGGCGCGCGCCATCGCCTCGCCGAAGGCTTCTTCGGCGAGGTCGAGGTCACCGAGCGTGCGCGTCAGCGACGCGAGGACCAGCCCCGCCTGCTCGCGGAAGACGCGCTCGAGGGCCGCGGCGCCGTTCACGCGCCGCCGAAGACCGGCCGCACCTCGATCCGGCCCTTCCGTGCCGACGGAATGCGGCGCGCCCACGCCAACGCGGCGTCGAGATCGACGCACTCGACCAGATAGAAGCCGCCCAACGCTTCCTTCGTCTCGGCGAACGGGCCGTCGGTGACCAGCGCGCGACCGTCGCGCACCTGCACCGTGGTGGCGGCATCGGTGGCGGCGAGCCGCTGCGAGGCGAGCAGGGTGCCCTGCGTGCGCATCTCGGAGGTCAGTGCGTTGAACTCGGCGAAGAACGCCTGCCGCGTCGCGGCGTCCCACTGCTCGGGCGGATTCGACTCGTCATCATAGATCAACAGGGCGTACTGCATCGGCTTCTCCTTGGTTCTTCGCCGGACCGGGTGGGGGCCGAGGGCGGGCCGGCTGCGCCTCTCTATCAGGGAGACGAGCCGGCCGCCCGAACATCGACAGGCGCACGTGAAATTCCTCGCCGATGACGTGGACCGCGACCCTGACGAACGGAGGCGCCGTCCCTTCATCCTTCGTCTTTGGCCCTTGGCCCCGCTCCCTTGTCCCGATCCCTTCCCAATTGGTCGCCCCGGGCCTCCGGCCGAGGCCGCCGTGACCGCGCCGGCGGTCGCGTCGTATCGGTGGGCCGCAGACCGGCGGCAAAGACACGCACGAGCGCCGCGACGCGGTCGCGGTACGCCTCCAGCGTGACGCCCGGTCCCTTCAGCCCCGAGATGCTGCGCAGGAAGAGATCGGCCGCCGCCGGCGGCGTCAGCGCCGCGGCGGCGAGGTCCACCTCGCCCGCCTCCGCGGCGCGTCGGAAAACCCGCGACAGCAGCGCCCGGTAGCGCACCTCCGTGGCAGCCGCCAGGTCGCCGCAGAGGCGGTTGCTCTCGTCGAGCAGCTCGCTCCCGTGCGGCGAGCCGTAGGCGATCTCGACGAAGCGGAGAGTCTTCGCCTCGACCGCGGCGCGCAGCCGCTCGGCCAACGGCGCCACCTTCCCCAGCGCCGCCTCCGCCCCCGCCAGCGACTCGCCGTGGAGGTCTTCCGACAACGCCCGAAAGATCGCCTCCTTGTTGCGAAACTGCAGGTAGAGCGCGGCGCGCGAGACGCCGGCCGCTTCGGCGATGTCTTCCATCGAGGTGCGCCGGAACCCATAGCTGGCGAAGCGCGTGAAGGCGGCCTGGAGGATGCGCTCGCGGGTGGCGACGGCGGGCCGGGGCATGAGAAACGTTGTTGACAAAAGACGTCCACAACGTCAATAACCCCGGCGTCCCTCGTCTGCCAGGTCGTCCCAACGTTCGCAGCGGAAAGGAGCCCCGCATGTCCCCCACTGCCTCGCTCGCCGGCAAGACCGCCGTGGTCACCGGCGCCTCGAGCGGCATCGGCCGCGCCATCGCCGAGCATCTGGGCGCCGCCGGCGCCCACGTCTATCTCGCCGGCCGCACGCGCGCCGACATGGAGGCCGCGCAGCAGCGCATCCATTCCTCCGGCGGCCGCGCCACGATCGTCACGATGGACGTGCGCCAGGCGGGCGCCGTGGCGGCGCTGGTCGAGGGCGCGCTGCGCGACACGGACCGCGTCGACATCATGGTCAACAACGCCGGCGTGTCGTACCCGACCCCGATCATCGAGGCCGACCCCGAGCACTGGCGCGTCATGTTCGAGACGAACGTGCTGGCGCTGCTCGCCGGCTGCCAGGCGGCCGTGCGCGCGATGCGCACGTGCGGCGCCGAGGGCCACATCGTGAACATCTCGTCCATCGCGGCACAGCGCAACGACTCCGGCGTCTACGGCGCCACCAAGCACGCGGTGAACTGCATCTCGAGCAGCCTGCGCAAGGAACTCGAGGAGGATTCGATCCGCGTCACGAACATCATGCCGGGAGCGGTCGTCACCAACTTCGCGCGCAACTTCGATCCCGCCGTCGTCGCGGGCTTCGTGCAGATGGCGGGGGTGACCGTGGGCGCCGACGTGCTCGCCAGCGGACGGCTGCCCGACGAGGTCTTCGAGGCGATGCAGCCGAAGATGAAGCAGCTCTTCGCCAGCCCGGATGACGTCGCCGCGGCCGTGCTCTTCGCCGTCACGCAGCCGATCAGCGTGAACATCGCGGATATGGTGGTGCGACCCCCGAAGCAGATCGCGCTGTAGGGTGTCGGGCGGGGCCGACGCTGGCGCGGCGAGCCGGCTCTCGCATCGGGAACGTAGCGGCGGGCTTTACGCCCGCCACATCTAGCGCGCTGCGCTCGGATCCGAACTTGGGCCGGCGGCGCCAGGGGTGGCGGGCATAAAGCCCGCCGCTACATTCGGAGGCGGTCATGGCAGTCGTGATCGTCGTGTCCGCGGTCCCTACTCGCCGGGGAGTTCGACGCGGTAACGAAGCGCGAGCGGATCGTCGGGGCGCGCGCGATGCGCCTTCTCCTCGCCCGGCACGTCGGTGAAATCGGGTGGTTGCCACTCGCTCAGGGCGGGCGTCGCGTCGGGGTCGCGGTCGAGGCGCAGGCGGAACAGGCGCTTCGGCTGGTCGGGCAGGGACACCACCAGGAGCCGCGACGTGGTCTTGAAATCGAGGGAGACGAGGCCGGTGAGCACGCGCGTCGCGCCCTCGTCGCGCCAGTCGTCGCCGAGCAGCGCGTCGGCGACGTTCTTGTCGGTGTCGAGCTCGATGGCGATCGCGTCGCGCGGGCCGGCCAGGGCGGTCGGCACGCGCAGCTCGAATTGGAGCTGCGGCGGCAGCGTGTTCGTGTACGTGTCGAGCGTTACCAGGCGGATCCCGAGGCCGGTGGCGACGAGCGCGGCGATCCCCGCGATGACGCCGATGACGCGGAGCAGCACGCCGCCGCCGGGCCGCGGGCCGAAGTGTTGCCGGAGCACGAACCACGCCGTGCCGATCATGCCGGCGATGCCGCCGATCGGGCCGACACCGAGAAAGGCGAACATTCCGCGCCCGCCCTCGAAGTCGCTCATGCCGCAGAGGCCGGCGATCCACAGCGCGAGGACGCCGCTGACGAACCAGCCGACGACCGCGCCGACGATGCCGGCGAGCAGCGCGCCCAGGTAGATCATCGGCGGGAGTGGGTTCGGAGTCCGGCTCAGGCCGGGGCGTACGCGAGGCCGCCGTCGATCTTCAACACGGCGCCCGTGGTGTAGCTCGAGGCGTCGCTGGCGAAGTAGAGCGCGGCGCCGACCACCTCGTGCGGTTCGCCGCCGCGCTGCAGCGGGATCACGGTGCGCGCGGTGTGCGCGAACGCCTCGAGATCCCACGCCTTGGTGATGTCGGTCATGAACGGACCGGGCATGATGCAGTTGACCCGCACGTTCGGACCGAAGGCGCGCGCCAGTCCGACCGTCATCGCGTTCAACCCGGCCTTGGCCATGGCGTAGGGCAGCTCGTGCGGTGTCGGCTGCACCGCGGCGATGCTGCTGACGTTGATGATGCTGCCGCCGTCACCCGCCGCCATGCGCGAGCCGATCAACGACGCGAGGCGGAAGGCCCCGCGCAGGTTCACCGCGAACACCTTGTCGTACAGCGCCTCGCTGACGTCGGTGAGCGCGCCGTACAGCGGCGACATGCCGGCGTTGTTCACCAGCACGTCGACCCGGCCAAAGCGCGCGTACGCGGCGGCGGCGAGATCGTCGCAATCCTGCCAGCGGCCGACGTGACAGGCCACGCCGATGCAGTCACGGCCGCTGGCCGATTGGATCTCGGCGGCGGCCTGCGCGCAGGCATCGCCCTTGCGGCTGGCGATCACGAGGCGTGCGCCCGCCTGGGCGTAGGCGCGCGCGATCTCGAGCCCGAGGCCGCGGCTGCCGCCGGTGATGACCGCGACCCTGTCGCGCAGATCGAAGCTCACGGCGGTCATCCGCGCGGCTCTCGGCGCCGCCCGCCGGCGAAGAAGGCGAGCGCGACCGGGGCGCTGATCAGCCAGACGTACCAGGGACGGGCAGGCGTGCTCATGGGCGGTTCCTCATGATGCGCCGCCCATACGACGGTGCGTGGCCGATGGTCCAGCGCCTCCACGGTCGCTGGCACTCGCTGCGCCTCCGGGTTAGAAGCGCGGCGATGCGCGGCGGCCACCGGCGATGACGACGAACACCTCCAGCCAATTGCATCTGCTCGCCGACGTCAGCCGCTCGCTGGCGACCTTCACCGATCTCGACGAGCTCGTGCACTTCGCCACGCTGCGCACGCGCGAACTGTTCGAGGCCGAGGGTTGCGCGTTGCTGCTGCTCGACGAGGCGCGGCGCGAGTTCTGCTTTCCGGTCGCCAGCCAACGCCTGAGCGGCGCCTCGGCGGAGACCCTGGGGGAGATCCGCTTTCCGGCCGATCGGGGCATCGCCGGCTGGGTGCTCTCGCACGACGAGAGCGCGCTGGTGCCCGATACCACGACCGATGCCCGATTCTACGACGCCATCGACCGCAAGACGACGATGCAGACGCGTTCGCTCTTGTGCTCGCCGCTGCGCACGCGCACCGGCAACATCGGCGTGCTCGAGGTGGTCAACCCGGGCGCCGGACACCTGGAGCCCGCCGACCTGGAGTTCCTCGACATTCTCGCCAGCGAGATCGGCGTCGCCTACGAGAAGGCCGCGCTCTACCGCGAGCTGGAGCGCGAGGTGCTCGACCTGCGCGGCTTCTGCCGCACGGCTGGCGTCGTGCTCTCGGGACTCGGCGTGGTGCTGGCGGCGGCGGCGACGCTCTACCACCGTGCCCGCGTGCTGCCCTGGGCCGAGCTGCCGACGCGGCGCGGGTTTCTGGTCGGCGCCCTCTGCGTCACCATCGGCGTCGTGCTGATCGGCGTCGGCCGCGGCTGGCTCGTGGCGCGTCGCGCGGCGCCACGCCCCGCTTGAGAGTGCCGCCTTACGACCGGCCCCGCCGCAGCAGTATGGCGAGGCCGACGACGACGATCAGCGCGGCGATGACGCCGAACCAGGGCAGGATGCCGCTCGGCGGTCCGCCCGTCTGCGCGTACGCCATGATCCAGTACCCCGCGAACATCAGCGCGAGGATGAGCAGCGCCGAGATGATGAGGGTGCCGCCTTCCGGTGTACCGCCGGCCATGTCGGCTTTGTTGCAGCCTGGGAGCGAATGTCAAACGCGCGACCGCGACACGCGACCGCGGGGCGTTGCGCCGATGGGCGCGGACGTGGTTGCATCGCCAGTTTCCCGCGCTCGCTCAGGAGGTGTTCCATGCCGCGTCCATACATCGAGACGCCCCATCTCGTCGCCGATCCGCTCGGCACCTTCGCTCAGGCCCGCCAGCAGGGGTGGCTGGCCGACACCGACAGCGGCGCCGTGGCGGTGCTCACCCATGAAGGCGTGCGCGAGCTACTCGCCGATGCGCGCCTGCGCGCGACCTTTACGGTGTTCCTGCGCAGCATGGGCGTCGCGAGCGGTGCGTTCTACGACTGGATGGCGCTGTCGCCATTGAATCGCGACGGCGCCGATCACGTGCGCTGGCGTGCGCTGGTGTCGCGGGCGTTCACGCCGCGCAGCGTCGAGCGCCTGCGTCCGTTCCTGCGCGAGGCGGCGCATCAGCTGATCGACGTGTTCGCGCCGCGCGGCCGGTGCGACTTCGTCGCCGAGTTCGCCGATGCGTACCCGTCGCTGGGTCTCTGCGAGCTGATCGGCGTGCCGACCGCCGATCGCGACCGCTTCCGCGGCTGGGCCAACACGATCGGCCTCGGTTTCAACCCGATGGTGATTGCCAGCCGCATCACCGAGATCGACGCCGCGCTGACGTCGCTGCTCGCCTACACCGCGGAGCTGGCGGCGCGCCGTCGCGTCGAGCCGCGCGACGACCTGGTGACGCGCATGGCGCAGGCCGGCGACGAGGCGGGATGGACCGACGCTGAGATCCACGGCGCGATCGCCGGGCTGGTCTTCGCCGGCCACGAGACGACGAAGAACCAGCTCGGCTGGACCGTCGCCGCCCTCTCCGAGCAGCCGGCCGTCTGGGATGGGGTGGCCTCGGGCACGCTGGCGGCGCGCGACGTCGTGGAGGAGGTCCTGCGCTATCGGTCCGCGGCGACGTCCGTCGGGCGCACCGCGGCGGAGCCGATCGACCACGCGGGCGAGCACATTCCGGCCGGGACGACGGTCTTTCTGTCGCTGTGGAGCGCCGACCACGATCCGAGCGTCTATCCGCGTCCCGAGCAGGTCGCGCCGGCCGCGAACGACACCGCCCCGCACGTCGCGTTCGGCCACGGAGCCCACCATTGCCTGGGCGCCGCGTTGGCGCGCGCCGAGCTCCAGGATGCCCTGACCGCGCTCGCCGAGCGCCTCGAGTGCCCGCGCCTGGAAGCGGGCGCGACGTGGAAGCCGCCGCTCGGGATCAACGGGCCGGACGCGCTGCCGATCTCGTTTCGCATACGCGCCGCGGTGGCGTGAGGCGGAGTACGGGAACGGCTGCCACACCGCTCCCCTCCCGGCGACGCTGCCGCGTCGCCCGCGGGACGTAGCTGCGGCACCTGTGGCCGCCGGCGGTGCGGAGCACCGCCCGGAGGGGGGCTGCCAACTCGAAACGCGCGTTGCAGGCCGCGCGGGAGCGCGGCCCTCCAGTGGTGAATTGCGGCGCCCCGGAGAATGGTGTTCAGGGCACCGCGCCGCGACGGCGCCACGCGGCGATGCGCAACGCCAACCCACCGAGCAGGACGGCGATGAACGCGTAGTATGCCAGGAACGGGTGGTTGGTGGTCTTCCGCCCGACACTGTCCACCAGGCAGAGGAAGAAGATCGACCAGACGACCCAGATGCCGGTCGTGTGCAGGCGGTGCCAAGCGATGGGGCCCAGACGTCGCTTGAGGGCATCGAGCGAGGTCACGGTCAGCGTCGCGACGAGCAGCAGGCCGGGGATGCCGATGAAGAAGTCGGCGTCGGTCACCATCGGCGGCCGGTCCGGGGCGTGCAGCACGAAGAGGCGCAGGATGAAGCCGACGTGGATCGCCATGCTGAGCCCGAAGGTCACGCCGAGGGCACGCCGGTGGCGGACCAGCCAGGCGCTCACCGGCGATGCACGGAGCTGGTGCAGCGGCGCGGCGACGAAGGCGAGCATGAACCACACGAACGATGCGCGCGCCGTCATGCGGAGCGCCAGCTCGGTGCCGTCGCTGTCGGTTCCCGCGAACCAGAGCAGCAACGCCGCCCAGGTCAGGCTCAGCGACGTGCCGGCGGCGATGATGGCAAGATCACCGCGGCCGGTCAGCGGCGCGACGCGGCGCGCCGCGGTGCCGGCGATCGCCGAACGCTGGGACATCGCGGCGCCGGCTACCGGCCCTTCCATGCCGGCGCGCGTTTGGCCTTGAACGCGGCGATACCTTCCTTGGCGTCCTCGCTCATGAAGACGGCGGCGGAATGGTTCATCTCGTTCTCGAGTGCCTGCGTCAGACCGAGGAACGTGCTCTCCTTCGCCGACTGCTTGCACGCGCGCACCGCGAGCGGGCCGTTGAGACAGATGGTCTTGGCGAGCTCGCGCGCCTTCGCCATGACCTGATCGCGCGGCACCACGGCGTTGACGAGCCCCATCTGCAGGGCGCGCTCGGGCGTGATGCGATCGGCGAGCAGCAGCACCTCCATGGCGTTGCACCACGACAGCTGGCGGGCGCTGTGCACCGTTGACCCGCCGCCGGGAAAGAGGCCGCGGCGCGGCTCGGCGAGCTGGAAGAACGTGTCGTCGGCGACCACGCGCAGGTCGGTGTTCCACATCATCTCCATGCCGCCCGCGGCACAGATACCGTTGATCGCCGCGATCACCGGCTTGTAGAGCTTGAACTCGCTGCCATCGGGCAGCGTCGCGCCGTCGCGCAGCACCGCCACCAGGCTGTGGGCCATGGTGTACTGCGATCCCTCGACCTTGTCCTTCGCGCCGCCGGCGGCGAGCTCCTCGACGTGATCGGTGACGAAGGTGATGAACTTCTTCAGATCGGCGCCGACGCAATAGACGTCGCCCACGCCGGTGAGGATCGCCACGAAGGCGTCGTCATCGTCGCGAAAGCGTACCCAGGAGTCGGCGAGCTGGCCGAAATGCTCGAGGTCGAGCGAATTGCGCGCCTCGGGGCGGTCGATGGTGATGGTGACGATGTGATCGTCTTTCGCGTAGTGAATCGCCATGCGGTCCTCTCGGTGGTGGGATCGACGGCAGGCGATAGCAGGCGGTGCGGCGCCCCGCCAAGCCGGCGGACGCTACTTCACGACCGGCGCGCGCCAACCGCCGTACTCGCCGCCCTCGCTCTGGGCCAACGCGTCGAGCTCGGTCCGCAGGCGGAGGAGCTCGGCCTCGTCGGGCAGCATCATCTTCGTGCCGCGCGCCTGCCACTGCTCGCCGCCGACGCTCTCCTTCACCTCGACCGCGAAGCCGCGGTCGCGCAGCGCGCGGCCGACGCGCGCCGCTCCCGCCTCGCTCGGCAGGAACAGCAGGAAGGCGAAGGCGTGCGGCCGCGAGAGGTCCGAGCCGGCGTCGCGCAGCTCCAGCAGCATCGACGCGTCGGGGGATTCGACGATCTCCGACTCCGACGGCGTGGCCACCGGCGCCGGCGCCGTTCCCGCCACGCCCATGCTGTAGAGCAGCAGGGCGGCATTGGCGACGAGCACCGCCGCCACGATGCCGCCACCGAGCGCCCACTGCCACACCGGTCGCGGCGTCGGATTCCCGTGCCGATTGGTGACGTAGTAGATGACCGCGGCGCCGATGAACACCGGCAGCGTCGCCAGCCAGACGAAGCCGCCGAACCAGCGCGTCACCAGCGGATTGGTGAACACGAGGGCCGCCACCCAGCCCCCCTTCGATCCCATCCGATAGCGCGCCGCGGGCCGCGTCACCGCGTCGATGGTGATGAACGCGCCGCCGATGACGACGGCGAGGACGAGGAGCACGATGAATTCGGGAGTGCCCATGACGAGCAGGAGCGGCGTGAGCCAGTGAGCCGGTGAGCCAGTGCGCCGGTCAGGCCGGCTCCGAGCTTGTGGTTAGCGCCTACTGGCTCACGGGTTCACTGGCTGACTGGCTCACCGGCTCACCGGCTCACGCGCGCAGCGCATCCCCCGGCGCCCAGCACGCGTGTGTGCCGCTGCTGATGCGGGCGGGGAGGGCGACGCGGGCGATCGGGCCGGCCTTGAGATCCTGCGCCGCGAAGATCCAGCACTCGGAGCGGTCGGCGTTCATGTCGGTGATGAAGCTCAGCAGGTAGCCGTCGTCCTCGCTGGTGCTGCCACGGCGTGGCGCCATCGGCATCTCGCTGGCAAAGATGCCGTCGCCGAACGCGTAGTGCTCCTCGCCGCCGGTCATCAGATCCTGCTTCACCACGCCGTCGAACAGGAAGCGGCCCGTCGGCGCCGTCATGTTGTAGGCGTACCGGTACGGCCGCCCGCCGTGCCGACCGTTGATCATGCCGAACTCCATGATGCGGTCGGACAGATCCTCCTCGCGCGTCTCGCCGGTGGCGAGGTTGAAACGCCAGCGATGGGCGCGGCTCTGCATCTGGTCGAGAGAGAGGAAGCGGCTGATGCGCTCGTAGAAGGTGTTGGCGCCGCGCAGCGAGGGCTGCGGATTGTGCTGGAAGAAGCCGTCGAGGACGACCTCGTCGCCCTCCTCGAACGCGTTGATCCAGTGCAGCACGTAGGTCGGCGCGCCCTCGAACCAGCGGATGTCGCCGCTGTTACCGCGACGCGGAATGACGGCGAAGCGCGTCGGCAGCTCGGGGTGGTAACGCACCGCGTAGATCCCCTTGGCCATGAGCTCCGCGTCCCAGAACAGCGGGCACTCGTTGAGGATGGCGAAGCGCTCGGTGAACGCCATGTCGTGCGGCAGGCGCGGACCGGGCAGGGGGACGTCGACGTAGTGGACGAGCGTGTCGTCGGCGTCGACCACGCCGTAGTGCATGTACGGCGCCTGCGTCGAGTAGTTGAAGAACAGCAACTCGCCGGTGTGCTCGTCGACCTTGGTGTGCGCCGACACGCCCTCGGCCGGGAAGCGGCCGTCCCACGTTTCGCGCCCGAGGTTCTCGAGCGTCTGCGGATCGAGGCGGTAGAGGTCGCCGCATTGATAGAAGCTCGTCTTGGCGAGGCCCGCGTGCACGACGACGTCGGTGCTCGACGCGTCCTTCATGCGCGTGCGCGCCCCCCAGCCGTCCTCGCGGCGCGAGCGCGCCGGCGGCTCCGCCAGGCCGGCCCACAGCGGTCCGCCGGCGGTGTTCTCGGCGTCGAGCCCGAGGGTGCGCACGAATCGGTTGCGATACGTCGCCCGCCCGTCGTGGAAACGGATCATGTGCAGCATCCCGTCGCCGTCGAAGGGGTGGTAGTTGCCGATCGAGTCGTGGACGGGATTTTCGGTGTTGCGCAGATAGGCGCCGTCGAGATCGGCGGGAATCGTGCCGATGACGTCGAGGTCGTCGGCGTCGTACTCGGCGTGGTTCGGTCGCCACGGTCCGGTCCGGTACGGATGGTCGTCTGCCGTCGGCAGAGTTGACCGCATCTGGCCGACCACGTTCACGCGCATCGTCGTCTCTCCCATTGTCCCGCCTGACACGTCCGCTCCGGCTGGGCAAGTCCGTTGTATGCGACCCCGGGGCATCGCTCCGCACCAGATTCGCGCGGCGAACGGCGGAACGGAGAGGTGGCGCCGCTCTCCGTACCTCCGTCCTCCGTGCTGGACGGTCTTTCAGTCGAACTTCGGCGGTCGCCGCTCGAAGAACGCCGCGATCGCTTCCATGTTCTCGGGCGTGCCGAGCCGTTCCTGGAAGGCCTCGTCCTCGCGTTGGCGCGCGTCGAGGATGGCCTGGCGGCGCCAGGTGCGCATGAGGCGCTTGGTGTGGCGGACGGCGGCTGGGGGGTTCGCGGCGATCTCGGCGGCTTTCGCCATCGCCGTGTCGAGCAGGCGTGCGCGCGGGACGACGGCGTAGGTGAGGCCGAGCGAGACGCTCTCGGCCGCGTCGATCCAGCGCGCCGTGAAGAGCAGTTCGGCGGCGCGCTGCTGGCCGACGACGATCGGGAGCAGCAGGCTCGCCGCCGCCTCGGGCACGACGCCGAGCGTCACGAATGGTGCCCGCAAGCGCGCGCCCTCGGCGATGTAGTTGACGTCGGTGTGCAGGAGCATCGTGAGGCCGAGGCCGATGCCGACGCCGTTCACCGCGGTGACGATCGGCTTGTCGTAGTCGATCAACGTGCGCAGGCAGGCGGGAAAGCCGTGGTCGGCGCCGTCGGCCGCCGACATCTCGGCGAAGTCCTGCCCGGCGCAGAACGTCTCGCCGGCGCCGGTGATCACCACCACGCGCACCGACGGATCGTCGAGCGCCGCCTGCAACGCCGCCGTCGTGGCGCGGTACATCGCGTTGTCGAAGGCGTTGCGCTTCTCGACGCGGTTGAAGGTGAGCAGGCGGACGTGGTCGTGCTGCTCGGTCAGGACGAGGTCATTCGACATGCCGACCGTCCTAGCCGGCGCGAGTGGCGCGTTTCAATGCCACGGAAGGGAGTGCGGTGCGTCAGCACCGCTGGCACTGGCGCCGCGTGAGCGGCGCTGGCGGGCCGCGGCGGCCCAGCGGTGCTGACGCACCGCACTCCACCGCCGCCCTACTTCTTCAGGCAGCTCGACATGAACTCCTTGCGCGGTTCGCCCTTCAGCGACTGGCTGGTGGCGGAGGCGTTGCAGTCCTTCATCCTCTGCTGCTGCGAGGTGAGTTGGGTGCCGCCATTGCCGCCGCCGGCTTTCAGGCAGCTCGACATGAACGTCTTGCGCGCGTCGCCGGTCAGCGACTGCTGCGTCGCTTGCGTGTTGCACTCCTTCATCTTGGCTTGCTGGTCGGTGAGCGCGGCTGCGGGACCGGTCAGCAGTGCGATGAGCGAGAGCGCGGCGAGCATCTTCGACATGAGCAGTACCCTCCCTGATCCGCGAGCGTACTCCGCGGTCGGGCCGGGTCAACTCGCGCCGCGGCGCTCATTCCGCTCGATGCCGAATCGACGTGACGACCGCGGCCCGGCCGGGCGTCTCGTCCACCATGACCGCGCCGATCTGCAGATCGGCGAGCGAGGCGTCCGGCGTCCGCGGCGCGAACAAGGCCACCAGGCGCAGGCGCGTGAGGTCGGTGGCACTCGCAACGGCGACCCGCACCACGCCCGACTCCACGAGCGCCGCCCGTACGAGCAGGCCGTCGCGTGGGCCGACCGTTCGGACCCGCTTGAAGCGCAGCCGGGCTGGATCGAAGCGCACCTCGAGCTGCAACGCCTGGGCGGATCCCGGCGCCGTGATCGGCACCCGCAGCTCGCGCTGGCGCGACGCGGCCGCCGGGCCGACGCGCACGACCGGCGCACGATTGCGGCTCAGCGACGCGATGGGCGGCTGCCAGTTGCCGGTGCAGTCGCTGAAGGCGATGGCGCGGAAGTCCTGGCCGCTGGCGGCGGCGACGAGCGGCTCGAACGCCACCGCGCCCGGCTGGCAGGACGACGGCCCGTTGGCCGGCGTGATCAGCCGCTGGTTGGCGGCCGCGGCGGCCTCCGGCACGAAGACGAAGTCGGCACCACAGGCTTGCGCAACCGGGACGCGGCCGATGACGCCGACCACCTGCTGCAGGATGTACGTGGCGTCGAGGGCGCTCATGGTCCCGTTGCCGGTGACGTCGCAGGCGCGGAGCTGGTCGGCATCGAACGTGCGCAGGCCGGCGGCGACCTGCAGCGCCCAGGCGGCGTCGAGCGCGCTGATGGCCCCGCCGAGGCCGCCGCTGCGGCTCGGCGCGAGCATCAGGGTGGCGCCGAGGGAGCCAGTGACCGCGAACGCGCCCGTCCCGGTGCTGACCGCGCCGCCGGGCAGTTGCACGCCCGCGACCGGGAGGTCGTTGCGGTAGTAGTGGACGCGGCCGCTGACCATGGCCGGCGTGCCTGCCGTCGGCGTCGCGGCGGGCGGGGTCGCGGTCGGCGTACGCGTCGCCGTCGCGGTTCGGGTCGCCGTCGCCGGCATTGGCGTCTGGGTCGGCATCGCCGGCGTCGACGCGCCGCTGTCGTAGGTCGTCCTGCCACCAGCGCGCCAACTGCCGCAGGGCCTGCGGCGGATTCGTGGGCGGCGGTTGATGCACGACCGGATCGGTCGTGTTGATGCCGTGGCAATTGGTGCAGACGCGCATCTCTCCGGCGGCGAGGGTGACCCAGTAGCGCTCGCGCACCACCGGCGTGCCGTCGTCCCGCGCCATCTGCCACGTCAGCGCACGGCCCGCCGGTACCAGGGCGGCGAAGCTGCCGTCCGCCGCCAGCTGGACGCTTGCCGGCGGGCCGCCGCTGAGCGGCGGCAGCAGGCCGTCATGCAGCGGTTGCGCCAGCGGCCGGCGCCCCTGGTGGAACTGGGAATAACCGCGGATCAGATCGCCCTGAAAGAGCTGCAGATACGCGACCTCGATCGGCGTCGCGCCCGCGGCGATCGTCTGCGTCGCGCTGCCGAAGATCTTGAGGTTGAAGTCCTGCTGCTTGTCGTTGCGGCGGGTGACGTTGCGGCTGACGATCAGCGCCAGGTTGCGCGCGACGAGGAAGGCGCGCAGGCGCGCGATCGCCGCGTCGTCGCCGAGCTCCTCGCGCAGCAGCGTCGTCTCGATGCCCGGCAGTGGGTTGCTGTGACGCGCCGGCCGCGGCCGGGCGCGCACTTCGACGGGATCGAGCTCCCACAGCGGGCCGCTGTAGCTGAGCTGCCGATACGACTGGTTGTCCCAGTAGGTGACCGACTTGCTGATGCCGTTCGGAATGAGACGCGCACCCGGTGTCCAGTCGGGCGTCCCGGACACCAGCCGGACGAGATGGAAGTCGTAGCGCGACGACAGCAGCCCGTTGTCGGCGCGATCGCCATAGGGCGAGATCGTCTGCACGGCCAGCAGGGTGCCGTCGGACAGCGGCAGCGGATTGCGGAAGTGGCCGGGATGGCCGGCTGGGGGCGTCTGGCCGTCGCCGACGATGTCGTCGCTGAGCGGCGAGGTGATGTAGTCGACCTGGAAGTCGTCGGCGTTCAGATCCTCGGGTGCGTCGAGGCCGATGATCCGGCCCGCCGCGTGGGTCCCGAACTCCGGCGCGGTGGTGGCGTAGAAGTAGCCGGGGCGTAGCGGATCTTCCTTGAGTTGCAGGATGATGTCGGCGGTGCGCCGATTCTGCGGCGGGATGAACTCGGGCAGGCCGTCGTGCGACGAGTCGAAGTAGCGCGCCAGCTCCTGCCGGCCGATGTGGTTGAGCGTCTCCAGGCCGGTGCCGTCCTCGTTCACCTGCCAGGGGAAGAAGAAGTTCATGGTGTGGCCGTGCGAGTAGCTGCCCGACGCGACGTGGCGCAGCTCCGGAAAGATCTCGGTGCTGGTGGCGAGTGCCTGGTTGCTGCTCTCGGAGGCGTAGTTGAAGGCGCCGAACTGGAGCGTCCCCTCGTCGCTCTGCTGGTCGCGTTGCAGGTGATCCCAGCGCGTGAAGATGACTCGTCCATCGCTCGGCGAGCAGCGGCGTGAAGTCGCCGGAGGCGGCGTGGTCGAGCAGGTGCAGGTCGGTGCCGTCGGCCGCCATCGACCAGATGCCGGTGACGGTCGGCGTCGACTCGTACTCGTCGAGCTGCGGGTACAGCGACTGGTTGCCGTTGTGCGGCCGGTCGGAGGTGAAGATGATGCGGTCGTCGCTGCCGTAGATTGGCGAGACGTTGTTGGCGTTCGCGGGCTGCGGCAGGCGGACGATCTGCGCCGTCTGTCCGGCGCCCAGGCCGCTGACCTCGTAGATCTGCCAGAACACCTGCGTGTAGTCGTTCTTGGTCGTGCCGCCGACCACCATCGAGAACAGTGCCTTGGTGCCGGTCCAGTGCACGCACGGCTCGCGCACGGCGATCTCCTGTCGCGTCGCCAGGCCGAAGCCGGCCTCGGCGGTGAGGTTGCGCAGGGTGCCGTCGCCGTAGCGGATCCACAGGTCGCCGCCGCGCGGCGTCGACGCCGTCTCGGCGCGGTGATTGCCGAAGACGGAATTGACGGTCGCGAAGTCGCTCGCCGCACGGCGGCTGGGTGACGAACAACACCGTTGGCTGAGCCGCCGCCGGTGCCGCCAACGCCAGCAAAAGCCCGATCAGCCAGCGTGGAATATGCCGCATCATCCCCTCCAGAGCCGCCTGCACGCACCCGAGCGGAGCAAGACCCGGGCCCCACCTCCCGTGTGATGCCGCCGCCCGCCGCTTTGTTGCCCGGCGACGCCGGGTGCGGCGCCCAAGCGCCAGTGGTGCCGCGTCACGTCAGCCTCCGTGCGCCGCCGTGATCGCGGTGGTCGATCAGTTTGACCCTCGCGCCAGCGAGCTGACACAACCGCGCGGTGGCCAGGCGCGACGAGAAGGGGCTCGCGTTCGCGACCGACGCCGCGCTCGAGGACTGGGCGGGGCGGCCCTGGGTCCTACCGGCGGTGCTGGCGCTCGCCCTCGCGTTGCGCGTCGCCCATCTGCTGTGGTTTCGCGCCTCGCCGTTCTTCGCGACCCTCACGCTCGACGCGCGCTACTACGACGACTGGGCGCAGCGCATCGCCGGCGGCGAGTGGGTCGGGCACTCGTCGTTCTGGGTCGATCCGCTGTTCGCCTACCTGCTCGGCGTCGTCTACACCTGGTTCGGCCACGACGTGCTGCTGCCGCGGCTGCTCAACCTCGTCTGCGGCGTGCTCACCGTCTGGCTCGTGGCGCGCATCGCCCGCCGCGCCTGGGGCTCGCAGGCCGCGGCCGTCGCCGCGGCGCTCGCCGTCGCGCTGTTCGTGCCGGCGATCCACTTCGAGGCGCAGGTCGAGAAAACGGCGCTCTCGGTGCTGCTGCTGGCCGCGGCGCTCGACGCCTTCCTGATCGGGACGTCCGGCGCGATTGCCCTCGCTGGCGTTGCCACGGGTCTCTCGGTGCTGGCGCGCGGCAACGCGCTGGCCTTCGTGCCGTTGGCGGCGCTGGTGCTCGTGCTCGGTTGGGATCGCGAGCCTGGCGATCCCCTGACCGCCACCGGCGGCAACCGCTGGCGGCGCGCCGCCCTCTTCCTGGCGGGCGCGCTGCCGCTGATCGGGCTGGCCACCCTGCACAACTACGCGGCGAGCGGCGAGTTCGTGCCGACCACCACGAACCTCGGCATCAACCTCTACCTCGGCAACCACGCCGGCAATCAATACGGCTACTACGAGCCCCCCGACTTCCTGCACCCCAGTACCGACAGCGAGATGCCGGACTTCCGCGCCGAGGCGCAGCGGCGCGGCGCCGGCGCGCTGTCGGATCGCGCCCTGTCCGACTATTGGGCGAGCGCCGCCGGCGACGCCGTGCGCGCCAATCTCGGACTCTCGATTTCGCGGACCATCCACAAGCTGCAACTGGCGCTGAACAACGACGAGGTTCCCGACTCCGAGGACGTCGCGATTCTCGCCGCCTGGTCGCCGGTGCTGCGCGCGCCGGTCCTCTGGTTCGGTCAGCTCGTGGCGCTGGCGGCGCTCGGTGTCGTCCTCGGGTGGCGTCGCCGCGCCGTGCGGGTGTTGCTGGCCGTGGCGCTCGTCTATCTGGCGAGCCTGCTTCCCTTCTTCATTTTCGCCCGCCTGCGCGTGCAGATGCTGCCGCCGCTGGCGGTGCTGGCCGGCGGCGGGCTCGCGTGGTTCGCCGCGGCGGTGCGTGCGCGGCAGGGGCGTCCGGTGGCGATCGCCGCCGCGATCGTCGGGCTGGTCGGGCTCGCGGTCTGGTACCAGCCGAGTTGGATGGCGCAGCGCCGCGTCGGGTCGCTGGCCATCGGCTGGCACAACATCGGCGCTGGCTTCGCCGATCGCGGCCAGCGCGACGCCGCCCGCGACGCGTTCGCCCGCGCCGCGGCGATCGACGCCAACGCCGTGCCGGCGTCGCTGCGCATGCTTGCGACGTACTACCGCGAGGACGGCGACTACCCCCGCGCCGAGGAGACCCTGCGCGAGCTCATCGCCGTCCGGCCCGACAGCCGCTCGGCGCGCGCGCAGCTCGACGGGCTCTACGCCGCCATGCTCGCCGACCCGCGCTGGCGCGACGACGCGGCGCTGGCGCGGCGCCGCGCCGCCTTTGCCAGCGGCGGCAGTGGCGCCGGTTCAGCAGCGCCGCCAGCGGCGCCGGCATCGGCGGCCGCGAAGGGCGCGTGGGATTTTGCCGATGAGGCTCGCGCACAGTTCGTCGCCGCGCTCGCCGGCCAGCCGCAGGGCACGCCGGCATGGATCGCCTTCGACGGCCGCGACCCCTCCGCGCGCGCCTTCGCGAAGCAATTGGCCGGGGCGTTCGAATCGGCGGGCTGGACGGTGCGCGGCATCGTCGAGTCGCCGTTCCCGCTGCGCAGCGGGCTCTTCGTCTTCGCCGCCGACGAGACGCCGTCGCCGGCGGCGGCCGCGGCTACCGCGGCCCTCGAGGCCGCGCATCTGCCGGCGACCGTCGCATCGGGCTATCGGGACTACGCGAACGACCGTCGCCGCGCCGATCCGAATTGGGGCGGGTTTCAGCTCGCCGCCGACCAGGATTTCCTGATCGCCGTTGGACGGCCGGGCTCGTGACGCCGTCCCGCACCGAGGTCAGGGAGGCGTTCAGCGGGCGGCAGGGGCGGCGAGGAATGATGCGAAGGCGCGCCGGAACACGTCGACGGCGTTTGCCTCCAGTATCGCCCCGTGCGCGACGAGCACGCGCCGGAACGGCCATTCGAGCACGCGGCCGAGGAACCCGGCTGCCACCGCTCGATCGTTGAGGAGGAACGTGCGGGCGGTGCGGCTGGGGCCGAATCCGGCCGGCACGCCGCTCAATCGCCACGCCGCCCGTTCGAAGCGGCTGGCGAAGTCGACCATGTTGAACGCGACGTCCGCCAGCACGAGTGTCGCACTCGGCGTGTGGAAGAGCGCGACCTCCGACATGCCGCGCACGGGCCCGAGGATCTGATGCGCGACCTCCGTCCCCCATGCGGCGGGCGTCACCGCCGTCAGCTCCTCGCCCGGCAGGCCGGCGATGCGCTCGTGCAGCGCCGGCGCCAGGCGCAGCGTCGCGCCTGGACAGCGGGCGAGGAATTCGCGCGCGTGCAGGTAGTGGAAGCTGTTCGGCACGACGATCTCCTCGACGGCCCCGAGGGCCTCGAGGCGCTCGAGCCCACCGGCCTCGACCGGCGGTGGTGAGACCACCAGCAGGCCCCGCGAGGGCAACCGGATGATCGTCGAGCGCGTCGGCAGCATCGGTCCGCCCGGCATGCGCATCCGACGGTCGAGGCACCACAGATCCGGCGCGATCGGCGTCGGCGGCGGCGCGAAGTCGCGGACGAGCCGCGGCCGCACGAACTGGATGGCGCGATCGAGGACTGACCGGTTCAATGTCATCGGGATCCGCTCAGGGGCACTGCCGTACCCGATGGCCGCCAAGGCGCCAAGGACACCAGGCCGATCACCCGTGGCGTCCTCGGCGTCTTGGCGACCAATCCGCAAACCCGCTAAGGCACGCCGGAGGGGGAAGGGGCGACCGCATGTATCACGCAGGATGGGGCCGCGCGGAGATCGCCGTCGAGCCCCGCGGGTACGCGATGTTCGGCTACGGCATGTGGAATCACCGCGCCCGCGGCAGGCAGACGCCCCTGTTCGCGCGCGCGTTCTGCATCGGCGATGGGGCGCGGCGACTGATCGTGTGCTGCGCCGATCTGGGCTCGATCAGCTACGCGGTTCGGTCCGGAGTGAGCGACGTCCTGCGCGATCGGCTGGGCGCCGACTTCGACGAGGCCGCGCTGGTGCTCACCTGCACCCACACGCATTCCGGTCCCGGCGGGTGCTCCCACGAGGCGCTGTACAACATCGTGACGCCCGGGTTCGTGACGCCGGATTTCCGCGCCGTGGTGACCGCGATCGCCGAGGCGATCGTCAGCGCGTGGCGCAGCGCCGCGCCGACGGAGATCAGGCTGTACCAGGCGCCGTTCGGCGACGAGGTGCCGGTGGCGTGGAACCGTTCCGTGCGCGCCTACAACCGCAACCCCGACGTCGTCCGGCGCGGCGAGAGCGAGCGGCACCTGGCGATGAATCGCACCATGCACGTGCTCGGCTTTCATCGCGACGGCACGGTGCAGGCACTGCTGTCGTTGTTCGGTGTGCACGCGACCTGCGTCGGCAACGCGCTCGACAAGTTCGACGGCGACAACAAGGGCTACGCCGCCGCGCACGCCGAGCAGCAGCTGCGCGCCGGCGGCGCGCCGGATCCGGTGGCGATCTTCGCCCAGGCCACCGCCGGCGACATCTCTCCCCACTTTCACGGCCCGGGCGACTGGGAGCGGCGCAAGCAGATCAGGGGCGCGGCGGAGTATGCCTACGCCGAGCGCAACGGCCAGGCACAGAGTGCGCGCGCGCTGAGCATGGTGGTGGAGCAGCGGGGCGAACCGCTCGACGGCCCGCTCGACGCGATCCTCAGCTACGCCGATCTGAGCGCCGTCACGTCCGAGCCGCGCTTCGCGAACGGCCGCGTCGACGCGCACACCAGCGAGCCGTGCCACGGGGTCAGCTTCTTCGCGGGGACACCGGTCGACGGCCGCGGCCTGCCGCCGCTTCTCGCCTCGCTGTCGCGGGTGATCGCGGGGTTCGTCAAGCGGCGGCGACTCGCCCGTCTCGAGCAACTCCCCGCGGCGGACCGCGACTACTATCGCCGGATCTATGCCGCGCAAGGTCCGAAGGCGATCCTGCTCGAAGCGGGGCGCAAGACGATCCTCGGCCAGAGGCTCGACGCGCTCGCGATGCCGGATTTCTTCGATCCGACGATCGCCGAGATGAAACGTCAGGCGCGAATCGGCGCGATCGCCGACAGCCCGCTCGTCCCGACCGTGCTACCGCTGCAGATCGTCTGCATCGGCGGCCTCGCCATCGTCTGCTGCCCGGGCGAATTCACCACCATCGCGGGCGCGCGCCTGCTGCGCTCCATCGGCGAGATCCTGCAGGCGCGGGGCGCCAGCCAGGTGCTGATCTGTACCTACGCGAACGACTACATGGGCTACGTCACGACCAACGAGGAGTATCAGGAGCAGTGCTACGAGGGCGGCCACACCATCTTCGGCCAATGGACCCTCGCGGCCTTCCAGACGCGCCTGACCATGCTCGCGCGCGAGCTGCTCCGGCCGGCAGGCGAGCGGCAGCACGACCGCGCCACGCGTCCACCCCCCATACCGCCCGACGAGCTCGCCAAGCGCTCTGACCTTCCGGTGCCGCGATGACCGTCGGATCCGTCGCGACCAGCTAGGCTGGACCGCGTGCGCGGGAAGGGGCGGTGCGAATGAACGCCAGGGCGAACAGCGCGCCGAGACACAGGTCGATGACTCCGAAGGCGAAGACCATCCCCGCAAGGCGGCCCTGTGAGAACAGCACGACGGCCGGAACGCCGAACGCAAGCTTCTCGAGGATTGCGGGAATCATCATCGGTCGGTAGCGAACCGGGTTCGTCGAGAGCACGAAGAAGACGGCCTGCCATGCGAGAGCGGTGCCGATGAATCCGTAGAAGTGTTCGGGGTGCGTGATCGGCGGCGGATAGTCGCGGCCGATCTGCGCCTCGAGGAAGTACTGCGGCAGCAGCACGAGGACGCCGTAGGCGCCCGCGAACAAGAACGTCCGCTTCGCGAAGATCATGCGCCAGCCTCCAACGTTGGCATGTCGGTGATCAAGCTCCGCACGGCCACCGTCGGCGTTGATCGCACGAAAGCTTCAACACAGCGGCGCGGAGAACGCAGAGGTTCGCCGAGGGTCGAACTATGAACAAGAAACGTTCCTCACCGGCACGGCTGAATGGCTCCTGGATGCCGTGGCACGTCGGAGTTCTCCGCGTATCTTCGCGGCCTCTGCGCCTCTGCGTTGAGATCGTCTTCCAGGAATTCACGGTTGGGCGTCGGAGTCCGGGTCTGGTCTGCGCTCGCCGTACCAGATGTCCAGGCTCTCGCGTCGGCGCACGGAATTTGGGCCGCCGACGGCCAATCGGAGCAGGATGCCGAGGATCTCGCGTCCGGAATGGGCCCGCAGCTTTCGCCCCGACGTCGTGACGAATTCGCGGAGGATCACGAACCGACCATGACGACGCAGGGCTCGGCTCATCGCCGCCTCCTCCGCGCCGAACAGCGTCTCGTCGAAGCCGCCGACCGCGCGAAAGGCCTCGCGGGTGCAGAAGAGGAAGCAGCCACTGGCCAACCCGGCCGCCCGGTAGACGGGGATCGCGACCGCGGCCATCACCCGGCCGTAGCGCGGCAAACGACCGTCGAAGCGAAACGCGGAGCCGCCGCCGACCGCGCCCCCACGCATGGCCGCGACCGCCGCACGGACCACCTCCGCGGTGACGATCGTGTCCGCGTCGACAAAGATCAGGAGAGCACCCTGCGCCTCGTTGGCCCCCGCGTTGCGGGTCGCGGCGATCTGGCGGCGGCGCACGGAGACGACGCGCGCGCCGTTCGCTCGCGCGATCTCGGCGGTGCCGTCCGTCGACGCGTCGTCGACGACAATCACTTCGACCGGCTCGCCCAGTGCCCGCGACGCCTGGTCAATCGCGCGCAACGTGCGTCCGAGGAGCCGCTCCTCGTTGTACGCCGGCACGATGAAGGAGATCGACGTCATCGAAGACTACCGCGGACGCCACTGATGCTCGGGAGTGTCCGAGGCTCCATCTTCCCATCCGTGAAATCCGTGGCTGACGTTCGGATTGTTCGTCGAAGCCAGCACATCGACCAACGCCCGCGCTAACGGGCGGTCCCTTCGAGCAGGATATCGAGCAGGCGCGGCAGCGTGGCGGGAACCGAATAGCGCGCCTCGACGAGCGCGCGGCCGGCGGCGCCCATTCGCCGCCGCAGGGCCGCGTCGGCGAGCAAGGTCTCGAGGTGTGCCGTCCACTCCTCGTCGGTGGTGGCGAAAAAGCCGTTGACGCCGTGCTCGACGATGTCGCGCGCGCCGCCGACCGGCGAACACACCACCGGAATGCCCGCGGCGAAGTACTGGAGGATCTTCACGGCGCACTTGCCGCGCGTCCACAGATCGTCGGGGAGTGGCATGATGCCGACCTGGAACCGCCGCAGCTCGTCGATTTCGCCGGCGAGCGACCACGGGACGTTGATGAGTGGCAGGTTGGCGGCGTCGAGCGCGCCGTCCGATACGACGCGGACGACGAGGCGCGGCTGCCGGGCGGCGAGGCGAGTCAGCGCCGGCAGTACCGCGTGCAGGTACATCAGGGTGCCGCGGGTCCCGATCCAGCCGACCACCGCGGCATCCTCGGCCGGCGGGTCGATCGGGTAGGCCGAGAGGTCGACGACCGTCGGCACGACGGTGACGCGCGCGCAGTGCGGCTGCGCCCAGGCGGCGAGATAGTCGTTGCCGGCGATGACCGCGGCAGCGCCGCGCAGCATCCGCGCGACGCGCCGCTGGCGGCGACGCGAGACCATCCGCACCGCCGCGGAGTCGCGAAACATGATCGCGTCGTCGAAGTCGAACGTGTAGCGCGGCGCGGCGCGTCGCAACCAGGCGAGCTCGAACGGCGTGAGCAGCGCGCGATGGATACAGACGGCGTCGTAGCGCGCCGCCGAGGCCAGCAGCCGGAGCCGTTCCGGCCAGGCGCAGTGCAACTCGCCGCCGACCACCGCGACGCCGCGCTCGCTCAGGTGCGGCATGAATTGCGCGACGCGGAAGCGCCAGCTGGCGTTGTGCAGTCCGGAGCCGAGGAACAGCAGGCGGGGAGGGCCGGGCGCGTCGGACATGGATCTCAGGTGCGCGCGCCGCCGGTGCCGCGGTGATCGATGAAGAGCGGTGCGGGCCGCGTCGAGTCTTCGGGAACCGCCGCCGGGGGGCTGGCTGCGTCGTGCACGGTCAGAGCTTGGGCGATGTGCCGGGCCGCTGTCAATTTGCGCGGCCGGGCAGCAGGCACGGGCGCGGGTGCCCCACCACCGATTCGACGGCCCCAGGCCACCGTCGAGACAAACGTGGAGAGCCTCGGGTGGGCCCGAAGATCAGTCCGCGCGGCGGCCGCGATCATCGGTCGGAATGCACGGGCCCGATGCGGCCGGCGTGGGCCCATATGGCGGCGCACTATCAGCGACGCGCAACGCCGCGATCATCGCGGCCGGTGTCGCCGCGATCGCGTCGCCGAGCCGCATGTGAAGAATCTGTGACGCACCTCGTCATTTTGACGCAGCGTGTTAGCGTGGGGTCGTTACGAGGTGATGCACATGAATCCACTGAGCGTGTTCGGATTGATCAACGCCGCGCCGTCCGCCGCGACCCTTCCCACCGGGGTGATCGTGTTCCCCGTCCCGGAGCTCCAGGCCTGGCTCGTCATCGGCGGCTTGCTGGCGATCTGTTGCACAGTGCTCGGGCTCCTGAGCGTGCGGTGGCCGGTTCGCCGCCAGCGGATCGCGCGCCCGCGCCGATTGCGGCCGGCGGGACCGCAGCCCCAGCAGCTCTGAGCGTCGACGGCGTGCGCGGGCGCGTGCTAGCAGCGCGGCATGCGCGCACGCTTTCCGGAGCTGGGGTTCTACACGCTGCCCGGCCGGGTCTCCGATCCCCGGCCGATGCTGCAGGAGGTGGGCGACGCGGAGCGGCTCGGCCTCGGCTCGGTGTGGATCTCCGAGCGGCAGGACGTGAAGGAGGCGGCGGCGTTGAGCGGCGCCGCCGTCGCGCGCACCGATGCGCTCGCGGTGGCGGTGGGCGTGACCAATCCCAACACCCGGCATCCGATCATGACCGCGGCGATCGGGGCGACGTGAGCGCACTCTCGGGCGGCCGTTTCGCGCTCGGACTGGGGCGCGGGTTCGACATGCGCTCGGACATGTGGGGCGTGCCGCGCGTGACGCGTGCCATGCTGGCGGACAGCGCCGGCCTGCTGCGCCGGCTGTGGGCGGGCGAGAAGATCTTCGGCCACGAGGGGCCGGCGGGGCGGTTCGCCTACCTGAGCCTCGACATGGTGGTCGATCCGCCGCCGCCGTTGCTCTTGGCGGCATTGGGGCCGAAGTCGCAGGCGCTGGCCGGCCGCGCGTTCGACGCCGCGCTGCTGCACTCGCACTGGACCGACGCGGCGGTGTCCGCGTGCGCGACGCGCGTCCGCGCCGCCGCTGAGCGCGCCGGGCGCGATCCCGAGCGCGTGCAGGTATGGTCGTGCCTCGTCACCGCCTGCGATCTGCCCGAGCCGGTGATGCTGCGGCACGTCGTGCGCCGCATGACGACGTACATGCAGATCCCCGGCTACGGCGAGCTGATCGTCGACGCGAACGGCTGGGATCGCGCCGTGCTCGAGCGCCTGCGCGCCCATCCGCTGCTCCAGGCGGGGCTCGCCGATGCGACCGAGTTCAGCCTCGACGAGCTGCGCCAGTTGCGCGACGTGTACCCGGAGGCGTGGCTGCGCGACAGCAACGCCGTCGGCTCCCCGCAGCACTGCGCGCAGCGAATCCTCGATCAGTTCGCCGCCGGCGCCGCTGGCGTCGTGCTGCACGCCAGTGCGCCGGCCGAGATGACGGCGCTCCTCGATGCCTATGCGGCGGCCCGCTCGACGGGGTCGTTCGCCGGTCGATCACCGGTGCCGGGCCGCGGCCTGGAGTAGACGAGCCTCGCGCGCAACGGGTTGTTCCCGAATGGAGGGCGCCGCTTCGCGGCGCCGTTCTGCGGATTTCGATCCGAGCCGCGCGCTGCGACGGCCGCGCGGGAGCGCGGCCCTCCAATCGGAGATCGCGATTGACGGTTTGGGGAGTCGCCCGTAGCCTTGCGCGCGACGTGAACTGTCCTGCGTGCCACGGTCGCTTGGTTCGGCGGCGGGAGCATCCATTCGACGTCTGGGTCTGCCAACGTTGCGACGGCCGGGCGGCCACGATCGCGACGCTCCGCCGCGGGATCCAGCACGCCTATCTGCGCGATGCATGGAACCGCGCGATCGGCGCAGCTCGACGCCCCGGACGGCGGTGCCCCGGTTGCTCGGCATCGATGGATCTCGTTCCGACCGAGGGGCCTGAGATCGACGTCTGCCGGCGATGCCAGTTGATGTGGTTCGATAGCGGTGGGCTCGAAGCGTTACCAAGTCGTGGCGAGGACGGGCTCGCGGCCGAGCGATGGGCGGATGAGCTGCGTCGGATGCAGCGCCGTCGCGAGGACAGCGATTTCTACGCGCGCATGATCTACCGACACACGCGCGTGCCCACCGTCGGCTAGGATTCGCCAAGCCTACAACAACCAGCGCCCCAGCGCGGATTGGTCACCACCACCGTCGAGCCGTAGCCGCGGCCCTTGTGGCCGCACGGCGACGCGCGAGCGTCGCCCCGGTGGGGTGCGGGAGCTCGTGCCGCGCCCCCCCTGCGGCCACAAGGGCCGCGGCTACGGCCGCACGGCGTGCGCGTGGCTCTGTGCCGTGGCGCCGGCGCTCTTGAGGCATGCCTCGGCGAATGCCTGACAGCTGCCCAGCTCGTACTGCATCGCCGCGACGGCCGGGCGGCCCGACACTTTGCAGCGCCGGGGCTTCAGCCGAGGCGGGCGAGCAACTGATCGACGGTCGCGGCGGGTCCGGTCACCGTGACGCCGAAGCGGGCGCGCGCGTCGGTCGGGCGTGCCACTGTGCACTTCGCATCGCCGTAGAGCGTGTGCAGCAGGCGGTCCAGCTCCGGCCGGAACGCGTCGTACGTCGCGGGCTCGTTCGGGGCGTGCAGGCGGTCGTTGGCAAAGAGCTCGATCTCGCCGGCGTTGAAGCGCAGCCGGTCGCCGAGCGCGGGATCCTTCTCGAGCAGGCGGCAGGCGTGCAGCGCGATGCCGGCCGTCGCGCGCAGGCGCGCGGCGAGATCACCGTCGAGCGGCTGCTTGCGGTAGTAGAGCAGGCCCAGGCGCCCGCCGATCAGGTCCAGGCTGAGATTGCCCTCATGGGCGACGAGCAGGATGCCTGGACCCTCGGGCACGTGGTCGTAGTCGGCGACGTCGACGAGCAGATGGTGGGGAACGGCGCCCGTCTGGATCCAGCGATGGAAGACGGGGATGAGCTCACGCACCGGAAAGGCGCCGTTGGCGCAGGGGATTTTGATCCCGATGCGATGCAGGTTGGCGAGCGCGGCAGGCATGTCGATGGACCTCAGAGAGTGCGGGGCGAAGCGTGTGGCCGGCGGACGCCGGTCGATCGCCGGGTTCGTCAGTTCAGACCTTCCAGGCTCACGACCTGCGATGCGGCCGCCGCGGCGGGGCCCGCCTTCTGCTGCGTCATGCGCAGCTGACACGCGTGGCCGGCCTCGACGAAGAGGCTCGCCTCCTCGACCAGCTGGTGCGACGACTCGGCGGTCACGGTGCCCGGGCCCTCTTCGTGACGGCGGAAGAGGTAGCCGGCGACCATCGCTTTGGCGAAGCGGTCGAAGAAGAGCTCGGTGTCGACGAAGCGCGGCTTGAACTCGGCCACGATGCGCGGCGGCATCGTCGCCGACGTCCGGGACCTGCGTCTTCACCAGCGCCTTCGCCGCCTGCAGCATGGCGTGGTAGGCCAGCGTCGTCGGCCTTCGCGGCGTCGCCGGCCTCGAGCGCCAGCTGCGCTTCGAAGACTTCGCGCTCGGCGTCGGCGAGGTCGAACTCGACCAGCGACACGACCTCGCCGGCGCACTCGCCGGTGCCCATGTCGCCGGTGCGTGAACTCGCGCGGGTCGCCCCAGTCCGAGTAGTAGTCCGGGTCCGCGTCGTGCGCCGGCACCTTGACGAACTCGTCGAGCATCTCCTTCAGCGCCTTCTTGCCGATGCGCTGCGCAGAACTGCTGGAAGGTCTCGCCGCCCTGGCGCTCGCTGCACGTAGCGGTCGGTGAGGCGATCGACGACGCCGGGAATGTTCTTCGACGGGATGGCGCCGATCGGCAGGCCGTAGGAGCCGCCGTTGTCGCTCCACTGGCCGCCGAGCACGACCTGGAAGTGCGGCACCGTGATAGCCGCCGACTGTTGCGGCTGACGCCGTAGAAGCCGAGGTCGGCGACGTGATGCTGGCCGCAGGAGTTGAAGCAGCCGCTGATCTTGATGTGCAGGCCGCTGCACCGCGTCGTCGAGCTGGTGAGCGACTTCTCGGCCAGGCGATTGCGCAGCTCGCCGCGCCAGGCCGCGCGAGGAGGCGATGCCGAGCTTGCAGGTGTCGGTGCCCGGGCACGACGTGACGTCGACGATCGTGCTGCGCGCCCGGCGTGCCCGAGGCCGAGCGGCGCGCAGGTCGGCGATAGAGATCGGGCAGGTCCGCCTCGCTCACCCAGCGCAGGACGATGTTCTGCTCGACCGTGGTGCGCACGGTGTCGCCGACGTACTTGCGCGACGATGTCGGCGAGCGCGCGCATCTGATCGCGCGGTGATGTCGCCGAGCGGCAGGGTGACGGTGGCGACGACGTAGCCCGGCTGGCGCTGCGCGGTAGACGTTCGTCGCGTGCCAGGCGGCGAAGCCGTCCGGCTGCGCGGCGCCGTTGAGCGCGGCGCCCGACTTGAGCGGCGTCTCGCTGCCACGTCCGCGACCTTCGGGAGGTACGACGTCCAGCGCGGATCGTGCGCGCAGCTTGGCGCGCTCCTCGAGGACCAGGCGGCGGAACTCGTCGATGCCGAGGCTCTTGACCAGGAACTTGATGCGGGCGCGGGCGCGGTTGCGCTTCTCGCCGAGGCGGGCGAAGACGCGCGCGATCGCCTGCGCGATCGGCAGCAGCTCGTCCTCGGGGACGAACTCGTCGAACAGCTTGGCCTGGTGCGGCACGGCGCCGAGGCCGCCGCCGACGTACATGGCGAAGCCGCGCTTCTCGACGCCGTCCACCGTCCTGCGTCGACGGCGAGCAGGCCGAGGTCGTGCATGTTGACCAGGCCGCAGGCGTGCTGCGCGCAGCCGGAGAAGGCGATCTTGAACTTGCGCCCGAAGTCCTGCGTGTCGGGATGGCCGAGCATGAAGTGCATCATCGCGTCGCGCGTAGGGCGTGACGTCGAACGTGCTCGTCGCGGCAGACGCCGGCGAGCGGGCAGGCGGTGACGTTGCGCACCGAGTTGCCGCACGCCTCGCGCGTGGTGATGCCGACCGCGGCGAGGCGGCGCATGATGTCCGGGCGTGTCGTCGATGTGGACGTAGTGGAGCTGGAAGTCCTGCCGGGTGGTGACGTGGCAGATGCCGTCGGAGTACTCCTCGGCGAGGTCGGCGAGGACCTCCATCTGCTCGGGGTTCAGGCCGCCGAAGGGAATCTTGATGCGCTGCATGCCGGGCGCGTCCCAGAGCGTCTCCGGGCCTTTGGTGAGCGCCGGATGCGATAGGGCAGCTGTCTTGGTCGCCGGTGCCGTCGTGGCGCTGGCCGTTGTCGTAGCGCTGGCCGTAGGCGCCGCGGCGCAGGCGCGTCTCGGCGAACAGCTTGTCGTCAGCTTGCCCTGCTTCTTCAGCTCGATCTGCGTCTCGAAGACGTCGATCTCGCGCGCCCAGTCGGCAGGCATCTCGCCTGCGAGCATTTCTTTCCAGCTCATGTGTGGGAACCCCGCGTCTGCGCCGGCTGCCCGCGGCGCGTTCACAAGCGAATTGCTCTTATCGGTAACGCCTATCCCGTGTGTCAAGGCGACTCAACGGGGGTTGCGGGACGGTGAGACGGCGGATGTTCCACCACAGAGCACGGAGGGCCACGGAAGACCCGTCATTCCGCCTCGTCAGCGATCGCGGCGGCCAGGCGGATCGCCGAGAGGGGCGCCGAGCCCTCGGCCTTGTTGTTGATGACGACATACACGTCGCGGCCGCGGGCGGTTCCGCCGCGGCAGAGGGCGGCGATGTCGCGCCGGCTCGCGGGGTCCTCGTCGACGAGGCGATCGAACGGCAGGTAGCGCGCGCGCGCCTCGTCGTAGCGCTGGCCGTGGCCGAGCATCCAGCGGACGACGAGCGGCGCGGCGTCGCCGTGGGTGACGAGCGCGGCCTGCGCGGCCGGGGGCGGCATCGTGGGGTGGACGTTCACGACGTGACCGACGCCGGTGGCCGCGAGGGCATCGCGATAGGCGGCGGTGAAGAGCGCCTCGGCGCGCACCTCCACCGCATAGGCGAGGCCGGCCGGCAGGCGCTCGAGAAACGCGTGGAGCCGTTCGACGAAGCGCAGCGGTCCGCCGATCGGTCCGAGCGGTTGCGGCGGAAACTGGAAGACGAGCACGCCCGCCTTCCCGCCCAGACCGCCGGCGAGCGGCGCGCAGATGGCATCGGTGGCGTAGCCGGGGTCGAGGAAGGCAGCGCTGCGCGCGCCGCGTTGCTCGCCGTGGCGCGGGTGATCCGGGAAGCGCGCGGTGGTCAGGGCCTCCGGCGCTTTGACCAGGAAGCGGAAGTCCTCCGGGACGGCAGCGGCGTAGGTGGCGAAGTCCTCGGCGGTGATCGGCGCGTAGAACGTGCGGTCGACGCCGACCGTGCGCAGCAGCGGATGGCGAGCGTAGGCGGCGAGACCGCGCCGCGCGAGCGTCGCCGTGCTGGCCTCGCGGTCATAGACGATGCCCGCCCAGCCCGGGAACGACCACGACGACGTGCCGAGGCGGATGATGCGCGGCAGGCGGCCGGCGAGCGCGGCGAGCTCCGGGGACGCCGCGGCCGGGCCGACGCCGCGCGACGGTGGCGGCGCGCCGAAGAGGTCGAGCTGGGTGGGCACTAGCTAGTGGCCTGTACCAGCGGAATCGGCAGCAGCGATTCGCAGGGACTCTACGGGTTCATCTGTTCCCGCATGCCCCGAGTGCGAGCAGAGCGAGCGTATCGAGGGGGCGATATGCGACGGCGCCAGGGCGTCCCCTCGATACGCTCGCTCCGCTCGCACTCGGGGTATGCGGGGATGGGGATGTATCAGGTCGAGGATCACCACTACCGATTCCATTGATACAGGCCACGCTAGCGCGGCGGCTTCCCGGAAGCGCGCGCGGCCTCGTAGCGGGCGACCGCGGCGATGCGGCGCTCGGCGTGGTCGACGATCGGCGGGGGATAGTCGCGCGGTGGGCTCGGCGCCTGCCACGGCGTGTGGACGAACGCGAGATCCACGTCGCGCAGCTCGGGCACGTATCGGCGCACGTAGGCGCCGTCGGGATCGAAGCGCCGTCCCTGCAGCACCGGGTTGAAGATGCGGAAGTACGGCTGCGCGTCGGTGCCGGTCGACGCGGCCCACTGCCAGCCGCCGTTGTTCGAGGCGGGGTCGCCGTCGACGAGGTGGCGCATGAAGGCGCGCTCACCGTCGCGCCAGTCGAGGAGCAGATCCTTGGTGAGGAAGCTGGCGACGATCATGCGCGCCCGGTTGTGCATCCAGCCGGTCTGCAGCAGTTGGCGCATCGCGGCGTCGACGAACGGGTAGCCGGTGCGCCCTTCGCACCAGGCGCGAAAGCCCGCGTCGTCGTCGTTCCAGGCGACGGCGGCGAACTCGCGCCGGAAGGCGCCGCCGAGGACGCGCGGGTGCTCGGCGAGCAGCGCCGCGTAGAACTCGCGCCAGATGAGCTCGTCCAGCCATTTCGTCGCGCCGGCGGCGGCGCTCGGTTCGTCCGTCGCGAGTGCCAGCGCCTGCTGCACGCAGCGGCGGATCGAGATGGTGCCGAACCGCAGGTGCGGCGAGAGGCGCGAGGTCCCGTCGCGGTCGGGGCGGTCGCGGTCGCGCACATAGTCGCGCGCCGGCCCGATCAGGAAGCGCCTGAGCCGATCGAGCGCGGCGGCCTCGCCCCCGGGGGGATCTCGGTGGCGTCGTCGCCGGCGCCGAGCGACGCGGCGTCCGGCAGCGGCGCGGTGGTCAGGCCCGCGACCGGCGGCGGCAGTGTCGGCGCGCGGTGCGTCGGCGTCGGCGCCTGGCGGTAGCGGGCCAGCCAGGCGTTGCGAAACGGCGTGAAGACGACGAAGCCAGTGGCGCTCTGCGTGCGCACCTCGTCGTGCTCGAAGACGACGCGATCCTTGTGGTCGTCCACCACCACGCCGCGCTTCTGCGCGGCGGCGCGGACCGCGAGATCGCGGCGGCGCGCATACGGCGTGTAGTCGCGGTTGAAGGTGAGCCGGTCGGCGCGCGTCTCGTCGAGCAGACGGGCGACCTCGGTGCGCGGATCGCCGACGCGCACGACCAGCCGGGAGCCGTGATGGGCGAGGTTGGCGGCGAGACTGGCGAGGCACGCGGCGAGAAAGCGCCGCCGCGGCGGGCTCACATGGACGCGGGTCAGGAGCGCGCGATCGAGCACGAAGAGGGGGATGAGCTCGTCGCCGCGCGCCGCCGCGCCGAGCGCGGCGTTGTCGTGCAGGCGCAGATCGTTGCGAAACCAGTGCACGACGCGCATCCGCAGACGATACCGGCGGGTCCCGGTCCTGCAAGCCCTCTGTGGCTCTCCGTGCGCCGCTGTGGTGAAAGCGTCCGATGCACGACGCCGAGGAGATCGAGCGCCGCCGCGACCGTCCGTTCCGGCGTCTGCCATCGTTGCGGGTCGCCGGTCGCCAGCGCGCCGCGCGGTTCCTCGACGAGGCGGGGCTCGCGTCGCTGTTCGCGTACCGGCAGCTCAACCTGCCGTGCCTGTGGGTCGCGGTGTGCGGGCGCCGCGATCCGGTCTTCCCGCACCACAGCCATCACGATCCCGAGGTCGCGCTCGCGTGGAACCTGAAGGACCAGCTGCCGGCGGCGGGGCGGGTCTTCTACGGCAAGCTGCTGCGCGGCAAGCCGACCTTCGTCGCCTGGTCGCTCTTCCCGGCGGTGTACCGCCTCTTCGGGCCGCGCACCGACTACGGCGCCGCCTATCGCGCCGGTCTCCTGTCGCCGTCGGCAAAGGCGATCCTCGACGCGCTGCATCGGAAGCGGCCGCAGGATACGCTGTCACTGAAGCTCGCCACCAACCTGGCGCGCCCGACCCAGCGCCGCGCTTTCGACGCCGCGATGGCCGAGCTGCAACAGACGCTGCACATCTGCATGGTCGAGGTGCGGTACGAGCCGTTCACCTACGTCTGGGACCTGGTCGCGACGCGTCACGCCGCGCGCCTGCGCGGCGTACGGCGGCTGAGCGAGGTCGAGGCGGCGGCGACGGTGCTGCGCCACTATCTGCGGACGGCGATCGCGGCGACGCCGAACGACGTCGCGCTGGTGGTCGGCAGCAGGGGACGAGCCGACGCTGCGATAGCGGCGTTGGCGGACGAGGGCGTCGTCGAGCCAGGAGCGTCGATTCGCGGGCGCAGCGGGAAGTGGATGGTGTGGAAGGAGTGAGCCGGTGAGCCAGTGAGCCGGTGAGCGGCGCCCTCCACCAATCACCGGCGCAGGCTCTTCAGCTCCACCGCCGTCTCGCGACCGCGAGCAGCGCCGCGAGCGCACTGACGACCGCCCACGGCAGCATCGTCGGTGCGGGAGCTGGTCGGCCGACGACGGTCGAGCTGCCGCCGCCGCTGCCGCCGCCCGCGGCATCCCTGATGATCACCGTGTTGGTGATCGTCAGCGATTGCGGGTGCGCGTCGACCGTGACGGCAAACAGCAGCGTGCCCATCCCGCCCGACGGGACGTTGGCAACGGCATGCGTGCACATCGTCCCCGCGGGGCCGCCGTCGAGGCAGGACCAGCCGGGAGTGCCGGCGGCGGCGTTGAAGGTCGTCGAGCCAGGCACCGTCTCCGTGACGACGACGCCCGTGGCCGTGCTGCCGCCGGTGTTCGTGTAGGTGATCGTGTAGACCAGCGTGGCGCCGGCCTCGACGAACGGCTCGCTGGTCTTGGTGATCCCCAGCATCGCCGGTCCGGGCGTAGTGGTGGGTGTGCCCGACGCGGTCGCGGTCGGGGTCGAAGACGTCGTCGGTGTCGCGCTGGCGGTGAGCGTGGCCAACGGGGTGCTCGTTTCGGTGGTGGTCCGCGTCTGGGTGGCGGTGCCGGTCGCGGTGATGGTGGCCGTGGCGGTGGGGCTGACCAGCGGCGTCGCCGTCGCCGACTCGGTCGGCGTCTGACTGGCCGTCGTCGACGGCGTCATGGTGGTTGTACCGGTGGGCGTCCGCGTCGCGGTTGCCGTCGCGCTGAACGTCGCCGTCGCCGTGACGGTATCGACCGGCGTCGCGGTGGCGGTGCCCGTGTTGACCGGCGTCGCCGTCGGCGTGGACATGAGCGTCGGCGTGAGCGTCGCGGTGTCCGACGGGGTGGTGGTCGCGGTGGCCGTGGCGGTAGCGGTATCGACCGGCGTGGCCGTGGGCGTGCCGGTGTGCGTCGGGGTGATGGTCGCGGTGGCCGTCGCCGTCGCGGTATCCACCGGCGTGGCGGTGGGTGTCTCGGTCCCGGTTGATGTAGCCGACGCGGTAGCCGTGGCCGTTGCGGTGAAGGTGGAGGTGGACGTCGCCGTACCGGTCGCCGTTGGCGTGTCCGTCGCAGTCGGTGTGGCGCTCGCCGTTTCGGTCGGTGTCGCGGTCGCCGTCGGCGTGCTCGTGTGAGTGGCGGTGACAGTGTCGGTGGCGGTGCCAGTCGCCGTCGGGGTGACCGTGGCGGTACCGGTGTCGGTCGCCGTCGCCGACGGCGTGTGGGTGGCCGTCGCGGTCTGGGTGTCCTCTGGTGTCCGCGTGGGCGTGGCCGTCGCCGTGACGGTGGGCGTCTGGGTCACCGTGCCGGTCTGGGTCGCCGTGGCGGTCTGCGTGTTCTCGGGTGTGCGCGTGGAGGTGGCCGTCGCCGTGGTGCTGGGCGTCTGCGTCACCGTGCCGGTCTGGGTCACCGTGCCGGTTTGGGTCGCCGTGGCGGTCTGGGTGTTCTCCGGTGTGCGCGTGGACGTCGACGTCGCGGTGGTGCTGGGCGTCTGCGTCACCGTGCCGGTGCGGGTCGCCGTGGCGGTCTGCGTGTTCTCGGGTGTGCGCGTGGAGGTGGACGTCGCCGATGGTGCTGGGCGTCTGCGTCACCGTGCCGGTCTGGGTCACCGTGCCGGTTTGGGTCGCCGTGGCGGTCTGGGTGTTCTCGGGTGTGCGCGTGGACGTCGACGTCGCGGTGGTGCTGGGTGTCTGCGTCACCGTGCCGGTCTGGGTCGCCGTGGCGGTCTGGGTGTTCTCGGGTGTGCGCGTGGACGTCGACGTCGAGGTTGAGTTGGGCGTCTGCGTCACCGTACCGGTGCTGGTCGCCGTGGCGGTGCGCGTGGTCTCGGGCGTGCGCGTCGACGTCGCGGTGCCGGTGATCGTGATCGTGATGGTCGGAGTAGCGGTGCTGGTCGCCGTGCTGGAGCGCGTCGCGCTCGGCGTCGGGGTCGCGCCGCACAGGCACGCGATGCTGCCGGCAAACTCCGGCTGATGTACCTCGCTGGTCGTCGTGAGCGCGCCGACGGCGACCGATCCTTCGATGGGGTTGCTGCCGCTGACCGTCGCATAGGGTGCGAGCATGGCGCCGTTGAAGTTATGGCTGCCGAGCGCGATCGACGTCGCCGAAGGGAAATTCCACAGCACGTGACTGCGCCACGTCGGATCGGTGAACTGCGAGACCATGTTGCCGAACGTCCAGTTCACCGAGGTGCCGGTGACGTTGATGAGGATCGTCGACGCGCTGCCGGGGGCGAGCTCGATCTGCTGGACGAGCGTGTTCGCGAAGAGCGCGCCAGCGTCCACGGTGAAGACCGCGATGCCGCAGGCGTTGACCTGGCTGACGGTGAAGCGCGCCGGACCCGGTTGGCCGCTCGGCAACGTGACGGTGTTGTTGGGCGCGATCGCGGCGAGGTACGCCGTCGAGGCCTGGAGCGTCGCCGTCAGCGGGCCGTTGCTGAGCGTCGGATCGGCGACCGTCGACCCGCCACCGTTGTAGTTGATGATGCGGCCGTTGGTGGAGCCCTTGATGTGCAGGCTGCCGCCCTGAACGTTGATCGGATTGCCGGCGACGATGTTGCCCACGATCTCGACGGTCGTCTCGGCGGCCGGCACGCCGCCGAGGTGCGCGGCGAGGGTGGAGGAGTTGGCATTGGTGAAGTTGCCGCCGATGAACGAGCGGCCCTCGACGTCGGAGCTGGTCGAGTAGTCGCCGAGCGTGATCAGGTTGTAGTGCTGCATCGCCGTCGTCAGATCCTGCAGGACGGAAGCGCAGGGGGCGATGGTCGGCGTCGCCGTGGTGGTTGTCGTCGGCGTGCGCGTGGCGCCGCTGGTGACGGTCACCGTCGGGGTCGCGGTCGCCGTCCCGGTGCGGCTCGATGTGATGGTCGGTGTCGATGGACAGCCGGCGAGGGAGGTGGCGACGATGCGGACGAGCTCGTCGATCGTCACCTGGTGGTCGCGGTTCAGGTCGCCGGGACAACTGCCCTGCGGGCAGCCCTCGAGGGCGAGGTTGACGGCGCTGATGATCTCCTCGATCCGCACCTGACCGTCGCCGTTGAGGTCTCCGGGGCATTCATCGGCGCGTCCGAGCCCGGGGAGGGGGGCCAGCGCCAACAGCAGAGAGACCAGCAATACCCGCACAACAGCCACCCACCCTTGCGGTCATCATTAAAGCAGTTCCCGATGCGTTGTCAGCCGACATGTGAAATCCCGCGACCACTCGGATGGCTGCGGGATGAATCGACTTGTGAAAGACGTCGGTATCGGACAGATTTCAGCGGTCCGTGTGGGCGGGTGGGCCGCGCCACGACAGCAGGGGGTACCTGATGCGGAAACCGCCTCGCGGCGGGGGGATGGGTGCAATGCGGTGGCGAACCTGGGCACAGGTGGTCGCTGTCGCTGCGCTCTGCCTCGCCGGCGTCGCGGCGGCGACCGAGCGGGTGCGGCTCGACCCGACGGTGCGCCCGCGCATCGTCAACGGCGTCACCACCCACGCGCATCCGACCACCGGCGCGCTGCTCTACAGCGGCGGCGGCGTGATCGACGAGGACAACGCGGCGACGCGCTGCTCGGGCACGTTGATCGGCTGCCGCACCTTCCTGGTCGCCGCGCACTGCGTCGACGACGACGCGCACGCCGGCCATTACTGGGTCTATCTGCAAAACGCCGGCATCGCCGCGGTCAGCGCCGTCTCGCTCCATCCGGCGTCGTCGGGAGCGACATTCCCGGTGTCCGACGTCGCCGTGCTCCATCTCGCGGATTGGGTGACCGGCATCGGACCGACCGCGATCAACCTCGTCGACCCGGCGCCGTTCATCCCGGCGGCGGGCACGATCGTCGGCTTTGGCCAGACGCAGGGGAACGCCAACGACTACGGCATCAAGCGCGTGGGCGCCGTCACGACGGCGAACTGTCCGCCGGGACTGCCGTCGGGCGCCACCGACACCGAGGTCGTGTGCTGGAATTTCCACTCGCCGGTCGGTCCGCCGGGCACCGACTCCAACACCTGCAATGGCGACTCGGGCGGACCGCTGTTGATGAACCTCGGCAGCGGCGAGGTCGTCGCCGCCGTCACCTCGGGCGGCCTCAGCTTCAACTGTCTGGCGAACGACACGAGCTTCGACGCCAGCGTCTCCGACTCGCAGACCTTCCTGCTCGCGCAACTGTCGGCCGACGACACGACGACCTGCGGCGGGCTGCCGCCGGTGGGCGACGTGCAGAACACGGTCGTCGCCGTCGACGACACGCTCGACTCGCTGGACACGTCCGACACCTTCACCGTGACCGTGCCCGCCGGCGCCAACGCCCTGCGGGTCGCGCTCAACGGCGAGGACAACGGCGTCTTCAACGTCGATCTCTACGTGAAGCAGGGGCTGGGTGCCGGGCCCGGCAGCTTCGACTGCAAGGCGGACGGACAGTCGGTCTTCGGCGGCTGCACGATCGAGCATCCGGCGGCCGGCACGTGGTCGTTGGCGGCGGTGCGCACGCGCGGCGCCGGCGACTACCAGATCACCAGCACCGTCTTCGGTGGGGCCGCGCCGGTCTGCGGCAACGGCACCCGCGAGTTCGACGAGGCGTGCGACGGCGCCGACGCGGAGCAGTGCAGCGGACTCTGCCAGCCCGACTGCACCTGCCCGGCTCCGGTCTGCGGCAACAACGTGCGGGAGCAGGGCGAGCAGTGCGACGGTGCCGATGCGCCGGGGTGTCCGGGCGAATGCGACGCCTGCGCCTGTCCGACGCCGTGCACGGTCGGCGACATGTACGACGTCAACGCCCGCCTCGACGCCGCCCGGTTGAAGGTGCGCAGCCGCCTGCTCAACTTCACCCACACCTACGACGGCGCCGATCCGCGCAACGGCTTCTCCCTCGTCCTGACGCAGGGGCCCAACACGCTGACGATCGCGGTTCCCGCGAACGACCCCGGCTGGTTCAAGTCGAAGCCCGACAAGGGCCGTTTCAAATGGGTCGGGAATCTCAACGGCGTGACGCGCGTCAAGGCCGTCGACCGCAGCAGCCAGCAGGGCATCTGGAAGATCGTCGTGGTCGGGAAGAGCGTCCTCGGCGCCGGCCTGTTCGACCTCGGCCAGCCGGTCGCGGTGCGGCTGACCCTCGACGGCCGCTGCACCGACGACACGTTCTGATCGCGCCGGCCGCGCGAGCCGACTCTGCGCGATGCGCTGCCGCCGCCCTCACGCCGCCGTCCTGGTCTCGTTGGCGCTGTCGGCGGCGGCCTGCGGCAGCGGCTCGAGCTCGGCCGCGCCCGCCAACGACGTCGTGCGCCAGCGCATCGAGGCGCTCGCCCCGGCCGCCAACCTGGCGCATCGCGGCAGCGGGCCGACGCGGCCGCTCTCGCCGCTGCCCGAGAACTCACTCGCCGCCTATCGCAGCGCCATCGCGCTCGGCGCCGACGGCATCGAGCTCGACGTCGAGCTGACGAGCGACGGCCAGCTGCTCGTCATGCACGACGACACGCTCGACCGCACCACCACGTGCGCGGGCTGCGTCAATACCTACACGCTCGCCGCGGCGCAGGACTGCGTGCTGGTCGACGGCCACGGCAACCCCACCGACGAGCACCCGCCGACGCTGACCCAGGTCTACGCCGCGTTGCCGCCCGACGCGCTGGTGAACGTCGAGCTCAAGGTCTACGGCGACGAGTGCGGCACACCGACGACCGGCGCCGACACGCTGGCGCGCACCGCCGCCGCCGAGATCCGCCGGCTCGGGGCCGCGCGCCGCACGCTCTTCTCGTCGTTCGAGGAGGAGGCCGTGGTCGCGTTGAAGCGCGCCGATCCCGACCTCTACGCCGCCTGGCTGACCGGCACCGCCAGCCCCGCCGACGTCGCGCACATCGCCGCGATCGGCCTCGACGCGATCCACCCGACCTGGTCCGGCATCAGCGCCGAGAACGTCGTCGCCGCCCGCGCCGCCGGCCTGCAGGTGAGCCTGTGGACGGTCAACTCGCGCCCGTTCCTGACCCAGGCGCTCTCCAAACATCCGACCGCGATCATCACGGACGAGCCGGGCGTGTTGGCCGAGCTGTTGAGGGAGATGAAGTAGGGGCGGGGAAGAAGGGGAAAGGCAGAAAGGCAAAGATCAAAAGGCAAAAGAACGTGGGGTGGGGCGACACCCGGCGGATTCCGCCTCCGGCCCTTTCACGTTGGCCTTTCTGTTTTCCGGTTCCCCGCCCGTCAGCGACCCGCAGGCCCTCAACGAGGGTAATGGTATCCGAGATCGACCGGCGACCGATCGCGCGCGCCGTCAGAAAGTGTGGTGAGCGCCTCGAGGGCGGATTTGAGGGTCTCGCCGATGCGGCCGGAGCCGGCGTCGATGGCGGGGCTGTTCGCTTCGAGGTGGATGTCGCCGACGTTGGCGTTGACGAACAGGGCGTCGGTGTTCTTGTCGTGATTGCCGCGCAGGGTGGGCGGATTGTAGGCGGTGTGCTGGTCCTCGAGCGCGGGCTGGTAGACGAGGTTGTAGTCGCCGTCGAAGCCGTTCGGCCCGCCGCTGGCGTCGATCGCGACGCCGGTGCCGTTCTCCTGGAAGATGCAGTTCGTCACGATGGTGCCGGCGGGCGATGCCCCGCCGCTGGTGCGCAGGGACAACGCGGCGTGGTCGCTCAGGGCGACGGTGTTGTTCGCCAGCTCGGTGCGGTTGGCGGCGCCGGTGATGAGGATGCCGCGATCGGCCGAGAAGACGAGATTGTTGAACAGCAGGACGTCGCTCGAGCCGTCGATCCGGATGCCGTCCGCCGGCTGGGCGTTGGCGATGACGCAGTTGCTGATGGTGACGTGGTCCGATCCGCCGCGCACCCGCACGTCGACGGCGCTGGTGGCGGTGGTGGGGGCGACGCCGCGGACGATGAAGCCGTCGATCGTGACGTACGGCGAGCTGGTGACGATCGCCGCCACGAGGTTGCCGCCGCCGTCGATGATTACGTCGCCGGCGGGATCGCCGGTCGCCGCGCCGGTGCGGTCGGCGAGAATCTGGACCGGCTGCGCGGCGGTTCCGACGATGTCGGTGACCGTGAGGCGCTCCTGGTACACGCCGCGGCCGACGTGCAGCGTGCTGCCCGGTGACATCTTCGTCATCGCCTTGGCGAGCGTGCGCAGGGCCTGATCCGGCGCCGTACCCACGTTCTCGTCATTGCCGCTCTGGCGCACGAAGAGCGTGACGGGCGGGCCCGGCGTCTTGGTCGGGCGCGGCGTGTATGTCGGCCCGCCGGTCTTCGTCGCCGTTCGCGTCGGGCCGCCGGTGCGCGTCGCCGTGCGCGTCGACTTCGGCGTCCTGGTGGGCGCGTTGGGATCGGGCGTCTTGGTCGCCTTCGGCGAGCTGCTGCTGGTGCTTCCGCAGGCGGCCAGCACCAGGCACGTCATCACCACCAATCCCGTCAGTCCACGCATGCGCACCTCGGTATCCCCCGACGCTACTCGCGGCGTACGTTGTTTGCCAATGGGAAGCGCACCGGTGACCCAGCGAGCCTGGGCGCCAGGTTTTTACGGGCAACGGCGCCCCGGCTGATGGGTCACGCCCGTAGCCGCGGATCGGATGACGCGTCGGCGATCCCCAGCGCGCGGGTCGCCAGCGCGGCGGTCGGGCGGAGCATCCCTTCGAAGCCCTCGCCGAGGGTCTTGCCCTGCAGGTAGCGCGCGTAGATGCCCTCGGCGATGATGGCGAGCTTGTAGAGTGCCAGCACCTGGTAGAAATCGATCGCGGCGACGTCGCGGCCGCTGGCGCGGGCGTAGGTCTCGACGAGCTCCGCGCGCCGCAGGAAGCCGGGTTGCTGGGTGAACGGGGAGACGCTGCCGATGCTGGCGGCGTCGATCTGGTCGTCGGGGTCGGCCCAGTAGATGAGCGTGTAGCCGAGGTCGGACAGCGGGTCGCCGAGCGTCGCCATCTCCCAGTCGAACACCGCGATCACCGTGCCGGGATCGGCGGGGTCGAGGGCGAGGTTCCCGAGACGGAAATCGCCGTGGACGATCGTCGGCGACGGGGACGTCGGCAGCGCCGCGCGCAGGCGCCCGGCCAGCGTCTCGATCTCCGGCAGCGGCGCGGTCTGCGAGCGCTCCCACTGCTGGGCCCAGCGCCGCACCTGGCGCTCGAGGTAGCCGTCGGGATGGCCGAACCCTTCGAGGCCGACGGCGCGGTAGTCGATCGCGTGCAAGTGCACCATCGTGTCGATCATGGCCAGACTGATGCGGCGTCGCGCCTCGGGCGTGTCGGCGTACCCCTCGGGAAGGGCATGCGCGAGCACCACGCCGGGGCGATATTCCATGACGTAGAAGGGCGCGTCGTTGACGGCGACGTCCTCGCAGAGCGCGATCGGCCGCGCCACCGGCACGTCGGTGTCCGCGAGCGCCGCCAGCACGCGATACTCGCGCGCCATGTCGTGCGCGGTCGGCAGCACGTGCCCGAGCGGCGGCCGGCGCAACACCCATGATCTTCCGCCGCCCTCGACGAGGTAGGTGAGGTTCGAACGCCCGCCGCTGATCAGCGAGAAGTCGAGCGCGACGTCGCCGTGCGGCACGTGCGCCGCGAAGAATCGCGACACGTTGGCGGCGTGGATTCCCCCGATCTCCGGCATCCGCGACTCTCTACCAGAACCGGGACCCTCTGTGACCTCTGCGGTGGAATTCTTTGGCGCCTTTCACCTAAGCTGCGCCATGCACCCGCTCTATTCATGCGACGACCACCTCGATCTGTGGACGCTGCCGGTCGACCTCTGGTCCGCCCGCCTGCCGGCCGCGCTGCGCGAGCGCGGCCCGCGTGTCGAGCGCCAGGGCGACAACGACTGGTGGCTGTGCGACGGCGCGACGATGGGGCCGAGCGGGCTGAAGATGCTCGGCGACTACAACGCCACGACCCGCGCCGGCATCGAGGACGACGGCTTCCGCGCCAGCACCGCGAGCCTGCGCCTGCAGGACATGGACCGCGACGGGCTGCGCGCCTCGGTGATCTACGGGCCGTCGCTGTTCGGCCTGCCGATCGCGGATCCCGAGCTGAAGGCCATCTGCCTGCGCGCCTACAACGACTGGTCCGACGAGTTCAACGCCAACGACCGCAGCCGCCTGTGCGTGCTGCCGGTGCTGCCGACGCACACCCCGGCGGCGGCGATCGCCGAGCTCGAGCGCGTCGCCCGGCTCGGGCATCGCGGGGCGATCGTCAGCCCGTTCGAGTTCCGCGTCTCCGATCCCGCGTGGGACGGCCTGTGGGCCGCCGCCGCCGACACCGGCATCCCGCTCAGCTTCCACATCGGCCACGGCACCTCGCAGGTGAAGGTCGCCTACATGAGCTGGGAGATGGCCGCGTTCGCCGCGGTCGCGCCGATGCAGCTCGACGAGCCGCTGGCGATGATGATCTTCTCCGGCGCCCTGGAGCGCCATCCGAAGCTCACGCTGGTGCTGGCCGAGTCGGGCATCGGCTGGGTGCCGTACTTCGTCGGCCGCATGGACCAGGCGGCGGAGAAGCACGTGCCGAAGGCGACGGACTATCAGCTCCGGGCGAAGCCGAGCGAGATCTTCCGGCGCCAGGTCTTCGCGACCTTCGAGGAGGAGCCGCTCGGCCCACAGCTCATTCCGCTGCTCGGTCCCGACAACTTCATGTGGGCCTCCGACTATCCGCACCCCGACAGCACCTTCCCGCATTCCGCCGAGGCCATTACCACGGCCTTCGCCGGCCTCGACGACGCGGTCGTGCGCAAGGTGACGGCGGACAATTGCCGGGCGCTGTATCGCTTCTGAGGCCACCGATGAACGCGGATGGCCACCGATGGACACGGAGAAAAATCTCGATCCGTGTCCATCTGTGGCCATCGGTGTCCGTCCGTGGATGACGCATGGGCCCCGTCATCATCGAAGCCGCGATCAACGGGATCGCCAACAAGGCGCGCAATCCGCACGTGCCGTGCGAGCCGGCGGAGATCGCGGCGGACGCCCTGGCGTGCTTCGCCGCGGGCGCGGCGATCGTGCACAATCACATCGATCAGTTCGGCAGCGCGCCGCCGGCGGCGGCGTTGCGCTATCTGGAAGGCTGGCGTCCGGTGCTGGCGCAGCGACCGGACGCGATCCTCTATCCGACGGTCGGCTTCGGCGGCGACATCGTCGAGCGGTACGCGCACATTCCGCTGCTCGCCGCCGAGGGCGCCATCCGCATGAGCCTGTTCGACAGCGGCTCGGTGAATCTCGGCGGCATCGGCGACGACGGCCTGCCCGGCGGCGGCTTCGATCTCGTGTACGCCAACAGCTTCGGCGACGTGCGCCACATGGCGGCGCTGTGCGAGCGCCATCGCCTGGGGCCGAGCGTGGCCGTGTTCGAGCCCGGCTTCCTGCGCACCGTCCTCGCGTACTGGCGGGCCGGCCGGCTGCCGCGCGGCACGTTCGTCAAGTTCTACTTCGGCGGCGACTTCGACTACCTCGGCGGCGGCGCGCGCGGCGTCAGCTTCGGCCTGCCGCCGACGCCGACCGCGCTGGCGGCCTACCTGGAGCTGCTTGGCGACTGCGACGTGCCGTGGGCGGTGGCGGTGATCGGCGGCGACGTCGTCGAGTCCGGGATGGCGCGCCTCGCGCTCGAGCGCGGCGGCCACCTGCGCGTCGGGCTCGAGGACTACGCCGGCGCGCGCCAGCCGCGCAACGTCGAGCTCGTGGAGGAAGCGGCCGCCCTGGCGCGGCGCGTGGGCCGTGAACCCGCCGACACGAGCGAGACGTCGACGCTGTTGGGATTGTCGCCGGCCTGAATCGCCGCGCCGTTACGGCTTCACGAAATACGTGCCCAGCAGGAGGAACATCTCGTCCTCCGTGGTGACGCCGCCGTTCAGGGTGCACGCGTCGCAGCTGCCGTCGTTGGCACCGGGGCTCGAGTCGCACGAACGATCGCGCGCGTCGTCGGTCGCGCCGCTGCACGGTGCGCCGACCTTGCCGCTGTAGCAGTTCGTCGCCTGCGGGCAGGTCGACGTGCCGAAGGGCGTCGGCGGCGAGGTGGACTTCCGCTTCACCTTCGTCGGATCCGTGAAGCCGTTGTCGTAGAGGGCGCAGTAGGTCAGCGTGCGCTCCGCCTTGACGCCGGTGAAGATCTGCGGAGGATCGAAGCGCAGCTCGACGGGATCGTTGTACAGGAAGTTCGTGTACATCAGGCTCGTCATCGGATCGCGGGCATCCGGGGCGGCGCACGAGACGCCGTTGGGACATTGCGATGGGCTGAGCGGGTCACACGGGATGACGCCCGCTCCCGAGCAGGTGAACTCGCCGCGGAACGTTCGCCAGCGTTTGCCGCGCTGGTGCATGTGCGAGGTGAGCTCGAACAGGTTGGCGTTCTTCGGCAGCACGTGGGTGTTGCACACCTCCTGCTGCTGGAACGCCGGCACCGACATCTTGAAGATGGCGGTGAGGTCGAAGATGCCGTCGGAGGCGTACAGGCGCTCTGCCGGTTTCGCAAATGTGAAATTGATCCAGGCGCGCAGCAGCCCGTCCTTGTCGGTCAGGTTGAACGCGTGCGAGTTCCACCAGATCATTCCCTTGAGCGGCACGCAGCGGTACGCGCCGTCGGGGAACGCCGAGCTGGCGTTGGTCTTCTGGGCACCGGAGAAGGGCACGGCGGCGCGCCCGCCATCGGCGGGACCGAAGCCATTGCAGGCGACCCCGGGCACGATCTTGGTGATGCAGAAGCTGCCGGCGCCGCAGGCGTCCTTCACGGTCGGATCGCACGTGGCGCCGTCCTGCGCGCCGCCATCGCAGTGGAAGCCGCCCCACGCCGGATCGTCCGGGCCGAAGGCGCCGGTGTACAGGTTGACGATCAGGTGGTGGCTGAGCGGATCCTGGCGGAGCTGCTCGGCGTTGTAGCAGAAGGTGTCGCCGCCGCCGCGCATCTCCTCGGGGACCTGGTCCGTGAGGTCGTAGTAGCTCGCGAAGCACACCTCGTGCTCGCTGTGCGCGTTGACGATCCACGGCGGCATCTGGAGCTGGACGCCGTCCGTCGCCGCCGGAGGATCGAGCGGCTTGATCTCGATCGGCTCGGGCTCGGGCAGGCAGGCGTGCAGCAGATCGCCGACGCCGGACACCGCGCCGTCCTTGGTCGCGGCGGCGTAGATCCACCGCCGTACCGCTTCGAGCTCGTCCCCGCTCAGGCCGGCCACGTTGCCGAGCGGCATCGGCGTGCCGATGCCGAGCTGCTCGAAGTCGTACTGGTCGGGCAGCGTCTTCGCGGCGAGCTTCAGGAAGAGCAGGCTCCGCTGCGGATCGCCGGGCTCGATGCGCTTGCGCGCGGGATCGATGCTCGACGGGACGTCGATCAACTGCGCGTAGGAGCCGCCGGCGCGCAGGTCGAGGCCGCCGGACTGGGCTTTCCCGTGACAGGCGTCGTTGGTGCAGCCGTGGTTCTCGAAGATGGCCTTCTGGATCAGATCGTAGGTGGTGGCGAACGCGTCGCACTGCGTGGCGACGCAATCGCTCCGGCAGCCGTCGCCGTCGAAGTCGTTGCCGTCGTCGCACTCCTCGCCGCGCTCCTGCATACCGTTGCCGCACACCGGCACCGGGCAGGTCACGGCGTCCTGCACGTAGACGAAGCCGACCATGCAGCCGGCCTGCGCGGCGATGCGGCCGAGGAAGTCGTCGGTGCTGCGGCGGTACGCGTCGGTGAAGGCGGTCTCGGGACACGTGGCGGCGATCGCGGCGGTGCTCTGGGCCTGGGCGCGCGCGATGCGGGCCCGGGCCCAGTCGACGAGGCGGGATTTCTGCTGCGCGGTCTGGCCGGTGCCGGCGATGCGGTCGAGCGCCTGCTGATAGGTGCGCATCGCGTAGCGCAGCAGTCGCGTCGACTCGCGCGCGCCGGCCTGCACGCACGCCGCCTTGCCCGGGTCGACGCTGGCGACGGTGCCGCCGATCATGACGGGGGCGAAGGCGGCGCTCATCGCCGCCGTGTCGAGCTGACGGCACGCGTCGGTGACGTCCTTCTGCGCGTCCTGCAGGTCGATGTAGCCGAGGTTCTGCAGTTGGTTGACGGTGCAGGAGCGCTGCAGCCGGTCGAGCGCGCGCTGGCGCGCGTCGGTGACGTCGGCGTCGAGGGCGGTCTCGTCGCACGCCCCGCCGTTCAGGGCGGCGCCGAGGCAGTTGCCGCGCAGCAGGGCGACGCGGGCGATGCACACCGAGGTGGCACGGCTCAGCACGCGCTGGCAGCGCGCGGCGTCAGCCGGGAACGGACCCCAGAACGCGAGCTCGGCCGGCTGGCCGTGCGCCCACGCCGTGCCGGTCGTCAGGCCGATGATCAGGGCCAGCAGCGTTCCGCGAAGTCGCGCTGTCACGAATGTCCTCGTCCCCCGGAGCATACGATTGCATACCGGCGGGGGAGTGCTGTGACAAGAAGTCACCGGGCAAACGGTTGATTTCCAAGGCCGAAACGCACCGCCGGCCGGCCTCGCGCGCTAGATCTTCGGGACGATGCGGTAGAGCTCGCCGCCGTAGTCGACGATGTACAGCTCGCCGCGCGCATCCTCGCCGAAGCTCACCACCGAGTCGATGGTCAGGCCGCCGCCGGGGGCCAGCGCCTTCGTACGATCCTCGAGCCCTGTCACGATGCCGTTCTCGTAGGCGAAGGTACGGATGAACGGCGTGCAGTAGTCGCTGAAAAAGTACTGCCCGCGGAGGTCGGGCAGGGCGCAACCGCGGTAGACGTAGCCGCCGGTGATCGAGCAGGGCCTGCCCTCGTCGCTGTGCGAATAGTCGAGGATCGGCGGTGTGAACGGCGCCACCTGTTCGGGGCACTGGTTGGTGCCCGGTGGCGGCTCGTGACAGGTCGCGCCCTCGAAGACGTCCCAGCCGAAGTTGGTGCCGCCCGGGCTTCCGGCGGGGAGGAAATCGATCTCCTCGCGGCGGTTCTGGCCGACGTCGGCGATGTAGAGGTCGCCGGTGAGGCGATCGAAGGCATAGCGCCAGGGATTGCGCACGCCCTTCGCCCAGATCAGTCCGAGCGGCGCGCCCTCGCCGGCGCGCGGATTGTCGGGCGGCACGTGGTAGTAGCGGCCGCTGGCCTCGGCCTCGGCGTCATCGACGTCGACGTCGAGCCGCAGCATCTTGGCGAGCAGCGTCTGGTCGTTCTGGCCGTTGCCGTTCGGATCGTCCTGACTGCCGCCGTCGCCCATGCCGACGAACATCGTGCCGTCGGGGGCGAAGGCGAGCAGGCCGCCGTTGTGGTTCGCGAACGGCTGGAGAATGGTCAGCAGGATCTTCTCGCTGTCGGGATCGGCGACGTCGGGATCGGCGCTGACGGTGTAGCGGGCGATGACGGTGTCGCCGTGGGTGTTGGTGTAGTCGACGAAGAAGCGGCCATTGTGCTCGTAGTCGGGATGGAAGGCGATGCTGAGCAGGCCGCGCTCGCCGCAGCAGCTGACGCGTTCATGGATGTCGAGGAAGGGCGTGTCGAGTTTGACGCCGTCCTTGATGATGCGGATGGTGCCGAACTGCTCGACGACGAAGAGGCGGTGCGGATCGAGCCGCGGCGCGCCGGCGAACACCGGCAGCGACAGCCCGTCCGTCACCAGCACCGACGTCAGTGCCGCACCGGGAAACGCGGCGACGCCGGCGCACGGATTGCCGCCCGGCTCGAGCTGGCAGGCGGCGTCGCAGCCGTCGCCGGCGACCTGGTTGCCGTCGTCGCACTCCTCGTCGGGATCCGCGGTGCCGTCGCCGCAGTGCAGTGGCCCGGGCGTGACCGAGGGCGTCGCCGTCGGCGTCGCGTCGGCACACCCGTTGAGCGCCGCGTCGACCCCGGCGATCAGCTCCTGGATCGCCACCTGCCCGTCGCCGTCGATGTCGGCCGCCGCGCAGCGATCCGTGCCCGCACTGCCGAGCGCGATCTCGACGCCGAGCACCAGCTCGTTGATCCCCACCGTCCCGTCACCGTCGCAATCGCTCGGACAGGCCCGGGCCGACAGCGGCGCGAGCAGAACGAGCAGGACGAGCGCGCGGGGAAGCATGGAGCGATGGTAGACGCCGCGGGAGTGAGAGGGAAATGGCGGCGGAGGAGCGTCGCAACGCACGCGGCAGCGCGCTGCTGGGAGCGCGGGCGGCTCGCCCGCATCTCTAGGCTTGATGGGACAATGTGCACCGCCAAGGGCGCCAGGAAACGCCAAGGACGCCAACGGCGAGCGCGATCATACGCTCGTGACGGCTGAGCCCCTCAGCAACGAGGTCGAACGAAAGGCAGCCGAGGCACTGCTCGGCTTGCCGCCCTTGGCGTCCTTGGCGGTTCGCAATGTCACATCAAGGCGAGATAGCGCGCGCCAGCCTACGATCTACGCGCAGACCCCCTCGGCGATGAGCTGCCGTGCTTCCTCGATCGCGATCCCCAGCACGCCCACCAGCACGTCCTCCGTATCCGCGCCGAGCAGCGGCGCCGGGCCGGCGGTGGTGAGGACGGCGCGGCTCATCCGCAACGGCGTTCCGATGTGGCGCTCCGGACCGATCTCGGGATGCTCGACGGTGACGATCGCGCCGCGCGCTCGCAGGTGCGGATCGGCGCGCAGCTCGTCGGGGCCGAGGACGGCCATGGCGGAGACGCCGGCGGCCTGCAGGGTCGCGGCGGCCTCCTCGGGGTCGCGGGTGCGCGTCCACTCGGCGAGCCGCGCGTCGATCGCGGCGCGCGCGGCGAGCCGCCCGCCGAGGGTCGCGTGCGAGGGATCCTCCGCCCATCCGCAGCAGCGGGCGAGGCGCTGCCACGCCGCGTCGCCGGCGACGGCGATGGCGATCCAGCGGTCGTCGCCGGCGCTCGGATAGACGCCGTGCGGGACCGCGTCGTCGGACGTGTTGCCGACCTGGCGCGGCGCGACGCCGGTGCAGACGGTGCGCAGGTACTGATCGCCGATGAGGAACGCCGCCGCCTCGGTCTGCGCCATGTCGATGTACTGCCCCTCGCCGGTGCGCCGGCGATGCTCGATCGCCGCCAGCACGGCCACGGCGCCGAGCTTGCTGGCGATGTGGTCGGGATGGTTGAGCGACGTGCCGGCCGGGTAGGGGCTGTCGGGGTCGTTCCACAGCCACTGCACGCCGCAGTACGACGCGTTGAGCGGGCCCGAAGGCGGACGCCTCGGCGAGCGGCCCGGTGGCGCCGTAGCCCTGCGACGAGAGGTAGATGACGTCGGGTCGCCGCGCGCTCACCGCCGCGTAGTCGATGCCGTGGTGCCGCAGGGCGCCGCCGCGATAGTTCTCCACCACGATGTCGGCGGCGGCGCACAGGTCCAGCGCGAGGTCGCGGCCGCGCGGTTGGTTCAGGTCGAAGCAGGCGCTGCGGTGACCGCGCGAGGCGTCGTTGAAGGTGAAGGCGCGGTTCGGGACGTCCGGCTCGAGGGTGATCTGCCGCAGCAGGTCGAGGCTGGAACGCGACTCGACGCGAATGACGTCGGCACCGAGCTCGGCGAGCAGGGTGCCGAGCTCGGGCGCGACGACGGCGTAGCCGAAGACGACGACACGCGTGCCGGCGAGCAGCGGGCCCTCGGCCGGCGCCGTCGCGGCGCGCGGCGGCGCCGGCCAGTCGACGGCATCGACCGCATCTGGCCGCGGCGGCGCCGGGGCCGCGAGCGGCGTGCGCGAGAAGACAAACGGCGCGACGGCGACCGGCGCGTCGCCGAGCACGCCGCCGGCGCGCTTGAAGGTGCCGCGGGCGCGGCTCTGCTCGCTGGCCGCGAATTCGTCCGGCGTATGGATCGGCGCCAGCGGCACGCCGCGGGCGCGCGCGTCGGCGAAGACGTCGGCGCGCGTGCGGTGGCGCGATCGCCTCGGCGGCGATCAAGCGGATCGCGTCGTGATTCGCCATCCGGTAGAGCGGCAACTCCCACTCCGGCGCCGCGAAGGCGTCGGCGCGATCGAGGAGAGCGACCAGGGCGCGCCAGTGGCGGCGGCCGGCGGGCAGGATGCGCACGTAGCCGTCGGCGACGGGCAGGACGAGATAGTTGCCGTCGGCGGCGCGCGGCGGCGCCGTCGGCAGGAAGGGGTAGAGCCGGTGGTAGTCGGCGAGCGGGATCGACCAGGGGGTGAAGCCGCTGATGGCGGCTTCCTGCGCCGACACCTCGATCGTCTGCCCGCGGCCGTGCCGGGCGCGATCGAGGAGCGCGATCAGCGCGCCGGCGACCCCGAACACCGCCGCACAGTCGTGCGCGCCGAAGCCCGGGATCGCGCAGGGCGGTCGATCCGGAAATCCGGTGTTGAACAGCGCGCCGGTTCCGGCGAGGGCGACGATGGGCTCGGCGTGCCACTGCGCGCGCGGGCCCGTGAGGCCGAAGTCGGTCAGCGCGACCTGGACCAGTGCGGGATGGCGCTCGCGCACGGCCTCGGGGGCGAGGTCGAGCACCTGGCGGCGATTCGGGCCGTAGTTCTCGAGTAGGACGTCGGCGGCGTCGCACAGGGCGCGAAAGCGCGCCGCGTCGGCGGCGGCGTGCAGATCGAGGGTGAGCGTGCGCTTGTTGAGGTTGCGATAGACGAAGGCGAGCGACCGTTCGGGTCCGGCGACGCCGCCCACGAACGGCGCCTGCTGGCGGCCGGGGTCGCCGCCGGGCGGCTCGACCTTGACCACGTCGGCGCCGAGGTCGGCGAGCAGCCGCCCCGCCAGCGCGCCGCGCAGGTCGGTGAGATCGACGACGCGCAGGTGCGCGAGCGGCCCGGCCATGCGAGTCCTCTAGCGACTGCGGTGGCGGCGGGGAAGAAGGAACTCCCGCGCGAGGTGGCCAAGGGCATCTGCCTCGCGCCTTCCCGTCCTCGCGTTGAAAGTCTGGTGGGGCACAGCCCATCGGCGGGACCGGCGGCGCGACAGCACCGCCCCGACATCGTGCGATGCCGGGGCGTTCGATTGCAGGGTCCGTGATCGATCAGACGCCGCCGTGTACGGCCCGCGCGAAGAAGCTCCGAGCCTTACTGCCTTCGGCCGCATCTCCCCCGCTGAAGTCCCGGAGCCATGCGCTGGTCGTATCGCGGGCGAAGGACGTCGCCGACCAGTAGCCGTCGGCCTGCATGGGTCCGCTGGTGGGATCGAGGCACGGCCCGACCCCACCACCGCAGCTCCCCAGCGCCTGGTCCAGAATCCCAGTCACCTCCTCGACCGTCGGCAGGCGCCAGTCGCAATGTCCGCTGAAGCAGCCGCTGGTCGCCACCCCATCCGGCGATGTCCCGCCGTTGAGCGCGAAGAGGAAGTCGGTGAACGCCGTGCCGTCGGGTGCGGTCCCGCTACGACTCCAAGCGTAGCGATTGTCCGCATCGTGCGGGTCGGACGGGTCGGCGTTGCCGTCCAGATTGTCCTTCTTCTCCCAGACCAACCCCGTCTTGTTGTCGGTGACGGTCCCATCGCGATTGTCGGCGAAACGCGGCCCGTCGATCTCACACTCGTTCAGCGAGTTTTTGACGGCGACGATCAACTCGTCCACGGTCACTTTGAAGTCGCCGTTGAAGTCACCGAGGCACTGCGCCGCCGCTGGCATCGTGCTCGACGCCATCGCCACGGCGAGGGCGGCGACCAGACTGATTCGCAGCATCATGTGTGTCCTCCTTCGACCATCGAGGTCTGAGTCGTGTCTTCTGCACGGGCGTGCTGCCGATGATGTCGGTGCCGTTCGGGTCCAACATGCTGACGGAGCCGAATTGCCCGTCGGCGTTCCCCAAGCTGCCCCACGCGGTGAGAAAATCATGCGGCCCGCGAGACAGCGCGGGCGGGGCAGACAGATGTTCGTCCCTGCCCGCGCGCCATCTGCCGCACTGCGGCACGTCTCTCGCCGGTTCGGTATCCGCCGTCGGCGAGAAGCCGGGCGCGCGCGGCGTCCGCATCCAGCCCGAGCACGTCGCAGATGTTGGCGAACGCGAACGGCCACTGGCGACTGTCGGAGCGCACCCAGGCCTCGGCCTCGGCGGCCAGTTTGCGGTGACGGCGCTGGCGTCCACGCTCGAGGCACCGTGCCGCCTCTTCCAGTACGGCGAGCATGAGGGCGATCGGTCCGGATGCGTCGCACACCCACTGCGCGCCGACGTAGAACTGCGAGGGAAGAATCACCACCGGTTCGACGGCCGCCGACTCAAACTCGTCGACACCACTACGTCATCATCGTTCGCATCATCATCGTTCCTTCCAATCGATACGGCGCATCGCTGCGCCGTGCGTCCCGCCGTTCCCCTGCTGCCGCACTGTGGTGACCGGGGGGTGCGGGGCACTGATGTTCGTGCGGCCGCAGCGGAAGCCGATGCCCCGCGCAACCCGAGCAGGGTTGGCAGCGTCCAAGGCGAACACGCCCGCCTCGACGAAGACGCCGGTGAAGAACCCACCGCGAATCAGTGCTGCCGGACCCGTCGCCGTGGTGCTCGCACCCGCGAGGCACATCATGGTCGTCGCTGAAAGTGCCCCAGCCGGTGCACTCGGTCGGTTGCGCCGTCCAGTCGGCCACCCATTCCTCGACGTTGCCCACCATGTCGAACGCCCCCCAGTTGGACGCGCACTGGGTCCGCGAGCCGGATTCCAGCGGTCTGCCGAGCCCACCGACGTTGCAGTCCGTCCCGCCGTCGTCCGTCCCGGGATCGGGCGTTCCGGCCGCCGCGCGCTGCCACTCCTGATTGGTGAGCAGGTGCTTTCCGGAGAGCGCGCACGCCTGCTCCGCCTGGAACCAGGTCACACAGCTCGTCGGCTGCACGCCCGCGACCGAGACCGCGAAGAGTGGGCTCGTCCAATTCCCGGTCGCGTCGAACGTCGGCGGGAACGTCGGGCTACAGGTGGATGCAGGGCTCACCTGCGGTCGCCCCGCCATTCGTCAGATCCGCGAGGGTGACGCGGCCCAACTGCACCCGTCTTGACGAGCGCCGGCGTTCGCGGACGGAATCTGCCAGATACTTGCCTCGTACTTGTCGATGCAGGCGTCGCCGACCTTCACCGAGTCGGGCGGACACCGCAGCATCAGCGCGCTGGCAGGCAGCGCTGCGGCGAGACAGACGGTCACGACTGCGAAATGCGGTACAGATGATGTTGATGCATGACTCCCTCCTGATGACATGGCCGCTGAGCGACGGCGGACGGTTCGATCAAAGGCTTTCGCGCGCTCCACGCGGCGTCGCGGTGGGTATGCTTCGGTGCGGCCCGTTGTCGCCGTCCGGTTCCCCGCGTACCGCCGCACACCGATTCACAGCTCATCACTGCTTGCTTTCCGTCGACCGTGCCCGAGAGGCCTGCCGTGCGTCAGTCCCTGCCCCTTGCTGGCGCAGAACATCCTCCAGGAAGGCCAGCATCTCGCGCAGAGAGGTGATGTGCGTCACCCGTCCGGAGGTGACGTGCTCGACCCGGCCGATGACCCGGCGCGGCGGCTGGGCGCGCGCGTCGAGGTGCAGCACGAAGGCGCGGTCGGGCGGCAATTCGAGCGCGGGCCCGGGGGTGGTGCGCGCGGCGATCGGGGCGATTTCGGCTTCCGTTCCATGGCGGCGACGATACGGCGCGGCGCTGCCCCGGACGATGGAACGGACGTGAGATTGCGGTTAGAAGGCGGTGAGAAAGCGGGTTCCGGCGGCGATGGAAGCGGATCGACGCCTGACGTTCGCGGGCTTTTGCCTGAATCTCGCCACCGAGCAGCTCCTGTGCGGGGACGAGGTGGTCGCCCTCACCCCGAAGGCATTCGCGGTGCTGCGCCGGCTGGTCGAGGACAGCGGACAGCTGGTTACGAAGGAAGAGCTGCTGCGCGCCGGCTGGGCGAAGACCCATGTCAGCGACGGCGTGCTCAAGGTGAGCATCCTGGAGATCCGCCGCGCGCTCGGCGACGATCCCGCGGCGCCGCGCTTCATCGAGACCGTGCCGCGCCGCGGCTACCGCTTCATCGCCCCGCGCACCCGTTCGGCGAAGATCGGCGGCGGCGGATGCGCCGCGCTGTCCTGGTCGGCCGGGACGGGCCTGCTGGCGCAGCTCGCGCAGCGGCTCGAGGGCGCCCGCGCCGGCGAGCGTCAGCTGGTGTTCCTCTCCGGCGAGGCCGGCATCGGCAAGACCACGGTGCTCGACGCGTTTCTGGCGCGCGCGGCGGCCGATCCGGACCTGTTGATCGCGCGCGGTGCGTGCCTCGAGCACTACGGGGCGGCGGAGGCGTATCTGCCGGTCCTCGAGGCGTTTCGGGCGACTGCTGCGCCAGCCCGAGGCGGACCGGGTCATCCGTGTGCTGCGGACCCACGCCCCCACGTGGCTGGTGCAGCTGCCGTGGCTGGAACACCGGGACGATCGCGAGGCGCTGCGCCGGGAGCTGCTCGGGGTCACCAAGGAGCGCATGTTGCGCGAGATGGCAGAAGCCCTCGAGGTGCTGTCCACCGCGACCCCAGTGCTCCTGGTGCTCGAGGACCTCCATTGGAGCGACTATTCGACCTCGATCTGCTGGCGATGCTGGCGCGGCGGCAGGAGTCGGCGCGCCTGCTCGTGGTCGGAAGCTATCGCTCGGTGGATGTCATCGTGGCGAGACACCCGCTGCGGGCGCTCATTCAGGAGCTGCGGGTGCGCCGCCAGTGCGAGGACATCGCGCTGTCCTTTCTGCGCGAGCCGCACGTCGGCGCCTATCTGGCGCAGCGCTTCGGCGGGCACGCCTTTGAGCCCGAGCTCGCGCGCGCCGTGCACCGGCGGACGGACGGGAACCCGCTCTTCATGGTGCGGGTGGTGGACGAGCTCATGGCGCTGCGTGTCCTGGAGGCGGAGGACGGGCGCTGGCGGCTGCGAAGGCCGCTCGAGCGAGATTGCTCGCGCCGTCCCTGAGAGCCTCCGCCTGCTGGTCGAGAAGCAGATTGCGCGCCTGGAGCCGGAGGCGCAGCGCCTGCTCGAGGTGGCGAGCGTGCTCGGCAGCGAGTTCACCGTGCCGTCGGTCGCGGCCGGCCTCGCCACGGATGCGCTGGCGGTCGAAGAGTGCTGCGACGAGCTGGCGCGACAGGGGCAGTTCCTGGCCGCGTCGGCGCTGTTCACCCGGCCCGACGGGACGCAGGTGGCGCGCTACCGCTTCACCCACAGCCTGTATCCAGAGCGTCCTGACCGACCGGGTGTCAGCGGCGCGCCGCCTGCGCTTGCACCAGCGACTCGGCGAATGGCTCGAGCAGACCTATGGCGCGCATGCCGGGGTGATCGAAGCGCAGATGGCGCACCACTTCGAGGAAGCCCGCGACTACCGGCGGGCGATCGAGCATCTGCGGCGCGCCGCCGACCGCGACGTGCGGAATTGGGCTCATCAGGAGGCGGCGGCACGACTCACGCGCGCCGTCGCGCTCGTCGATCATCTCCCTCCAGCGGATGCCGCGGCCGTGTATCCCGCACCTTCTCGATCAACTCGGCCGCGTACGCCGCGGGCTGGGTGACTTGGCGGGCACGCTGCAGGCCTGCGAGAGACTGGCGGCGTGGGCGCGCGATCACGGAGAGATCGGATGGGAGGCCACCGCCGTATTCCACCGTGCGACGGTGCTCGCATGGGTCGATCCCGAGGGCAGCCGCGCCGCCAGCATCGAGGGCACGACGCTCAGTCAACGCGTCGATGCCCCGCTGCTGCGTGCCTATGCCCACGCGCATGCGGCGCTCTGGCAGCTCTACGTGCACGGGTGCCGAGTCGCGGACGTGCCGCTAGCGGAGGACGCCATCGCGGCCGCGCGAGTCGCAGGCGATCGCGAGCTTCTCGCGCAGAGCGTGGTCGTGCTCGCCCTTGTTCAGCTTTCCCGCTCGGACTTGCGGGCGGCAGCACAAACAGCCGCGGAGGGAATCGAGATCGCCCGCGACGTCGGTAGCGCGTACATGTGTCTGTGGTCCTACAGGGTACGGGTCGACGCTCTCCTGCAGCTCGGGGAGTGGGGCGTGGCCCTCGTCGCCATCGACGAGGGAGTGCGCATCGGGGCGCAGAACGGCCATCGTCACTCTGCCAGTCTCCTCCGGTCCGAGAGGGCTTCGCTGCACATCGAAGCGTTCGACTTCGCCGGCGCAGCGGCCATCGCCCGCGAGGAGCTCCAGCAGGAAGCGTTGACCGAAGCCGCCCGTCAGGGCGCGATCTTCCGGCTGGCGTTCGCGCTGATGGGCCTCGGGAAGCTCGAGGCGGCATATGCGGCGTTCACCGCGCCGCAGCTTACCGGGGTGACCGAAGGGGCAATCCCGTGGACGAGGCAACTCCGACTCCGGCAAGGGCTGGCGCAGCTGTGGTTGGCGCGCGGCGACCTCGACCGGGCGCGCGGCGAGGCCGACGCTCTCCGGGCGATGGCCGCTACGGCCGACGAACCGAGGCCGCGGGCGGAGGCCGCGCGGCTGCTGGCCGAGATCGCCCTGCAGGGCGGGCACCTGTCGGCCGCGGAGGTCCATCTCCGGGAGGCGCGCGCCGCTATCGGGGCGTGCGAGCTGCCGCTCGTCGAATGGCGCATCGCCGCCATTGCCGCCCGCGTGCATGACCGGCAGCGCCGCCCCGCCGACGCTGAGGCAGCTCGGTTGCAGGCCGCAGCCCTCGTGACGCGACTGGCTGATTCGTTGCCGCCGCCGCACCCGCTGCGTGCGTCGTTCCTCGGTCACGCGTCCGTGCGCGCGCTGCTGCGCCGGCAGGAACCGGTGCCTCGGTCGCGCCGCCGGTCCTGAGCGTGAGGCGCCGCGGCGCGGCTCTGCTCGCTGCGGCGATGATGCCAGCGGCTAGATGGGTCCGCCACGCGAAAATTCTGGCGGCGCGATACTTGTCGCCGAGCGCGATTGCGAATGCTGCGTGCCGTCCATGGGCCGATGCTTGTGCCGCGTCGCGAGACCGGTATGAGTTCCCGATCCACCGCGAAGGGAGTGCTCATGGCGATCGAGGAAGGCAAGGCGGCGCCGGCGTTCACGTTGCCGGACGCCGACGGCAAGAAGGTGTCGCTCAAGGAATTCGCCGGCAAGGACGTGATCCTCTACTTCTATCCGAAGGACGACACGCCGGGCTGTACCAAGGAGGCGTGCGGCTTTCGCGACGACTGGAAGGCGCTGCAGAAGATGGGCGTCGTCGTGCTCGGCGTCTCCGGCGACAGCGCCGCGTCGCATCAGAAGTTCGCCGCCAAGTACAAGCTGCCGTTTCCGCTGCTCTCCGATCCCGAGCGCGAGGTGATGGCGAAGTACGGCGCCTACGGCGAGAAGATGATGTACGGCAAGAAGGTCACCGGCGTCATCCGCTCGACCGTCTGGATCGGCAAGGACGGCAAGGTGAAGAAGCACTGGGCGCGCATCGCCAGCGCCGAGCAGCATCCGGCGAAGGTGATGGAGGCGCTGAAAGCAAAGGCGTGACCCGTGCGCCGGTGACCGGGGACCCGTGGGCAGTGCGCGCGCCGCGCGGCCGATCACGCCACCGGTCACTGGTCACCGGGCCTTGCCCACCAATTCGGCTGGTCGATCGATCCCGCGCCTGGACGGTCGCGCTTCCGCGCGACCGGCCGCGCGGAAGCGCGGCCCTCCAATCGGGAACGGAACGTGCTCAGGGAATTGGTGGGCAAAGCCTGGTCACCGGTCACGGTTCCTGGTTTGACAAACACTCGTTTGGCGCAGTAACTCCCCGCCCGCATCGACGCACGAGGAGGATCACAGCATGAGCGCGCCAGGCACGGTTGAACCCATGTACAAGGACCAGGTCATGGAGTTCCCGTACAAGCACTCGACCGGCGAGACGGTGGGCCGTTTTCTCGCCGGGTTGAAGGAACAGAAGACGATCTGGGGGCAGCGGGTGAAGGGGCAGGGCGTGGTGGTGCCGCCGATGGGTTACTCGGAGCTCGACGCCGCGGGCGGCGGCGAGTGGGTGGCGGTGCAGGACACCGGCGTGATCACCGCCGCTGCGATCGTGCGCGAGCCGATCGAGCGGCTGCACCCGGTCGACGAGCCGTTCGCCTTCGTGCTGGTAAAGCTCGACGGGGCCGACACGGCGTTCGCGCACATCGCGCGCGGCGATCTGGGCACGCTGAAGGTCGGTGCGCGCGTGCAGGCGGAATGGGAGCCCGACGACGAGCGAGTGGGCAGCGTGCGCGACATCGCCGCGTTCCGCGTCGTCGGCTGAGCGAGGACAGCATGAAGGAACCGCCGAAGGATCCGGTCAAGTACGTCGAGACCGACGTCTATCTGCCGTACCGCTACATCGCCGGCGACTACCGGGCGCGCGCCATGCACGGGCTGAAGGACAAGAAGTTCATCGGCTCCAGGGACAGCAAGACCGGCAAGGTGTTCGTCACGCCGATCGTCAACTCGCCGGAGAGCTTCGCGCCCTGCGATACGAGTTCGTCGAGCTCGAGGGCAACGGCGTCGTCACCACCTTCTGCATCGTCAACATCCCGGTCATCGGCCGCGACCTGCAGCTGCCCTACGTCGCCGCCTCGGTGGCGCTCGACGGCGCCGACATCTCGATCTTCGCCGCCATCCAGGAATGCGCCGTCGGCGACGTGCGGATGGGCATGCGCGTCGAGGCGGTGTGGAAGCCGGACGGCGAACGCACCGGCTCGTTCGACGACGTGCTGTACTTCCGCCCCACCGGCGAGCCCGACGCCGCGGCCGAGACCTACATCAACCGTCTGTGACCAGCATTTCTCACCACGGAGGCACGGAGGCACGGAGACAGTCTCACCGGAGTTCTCCGTGTCTCCGTGTCTCCGTGGTGAAAAGGATTTCGTGAATGACCAAACTTCGTAACGTTGCCGTCGTCGGCTTCGCGCATGCGCCGATCGTCGCGCACGATCGCGCATCGCATGGCGCCGGAGATGCTCTACCCGGTGGTGCGCGAGGCGCTGGCGCAGTGTGGGGTCGAGCGCGACGCGATCGACTACCAGACCGCCGGCTCGGCCGACTACATCGATGGCCGCCCGTTCGGCTTCGTCGCCGCGCTCGACGTGATGGGGACGTGGCCGCCGCGCCAGGACTCGCACCTCGAGATGGACGCCGCCTTCGCCGCCCACTACGCGTGGATCCGCATGCAGGCCGGCGAGTGCGACACGGCCATGGTCGTCGGCTACGGCAAGGTGTCGGAAGGCCAGCCGGAACGCGTCCTCAACCTGCAGCTCGATCCCTACTACCTGGCGCCGCTCGGCCTCGGTCCGCTCAGCACGGCGGCGCTGCAGGCCAGCGCCTATATGGCGCGCAGCGGCGCGACCGACGGCGACTTCGCGGCGCTGCGCGGCGCGCAGTCGCGCCGCCGCGCGCGAAGAACCCGAACGCGCAGCTGCGCGAGCCGACGTCGGCCACGGCCCTGCAGCAGACGCCGTGGGCGGTCGAGCCGCTGCGCCAGGGCTACGTGCCGCCGGTCGGCGAGAGCGCCGTCTGCCTGATCCTCGCCGGCGAGGGCAAGGCGCAGAAGATGTGCGCGGCGCCAGCGTGGATCCACGGCGTCGACCAGCGCGCCGAGTTGCAGTCGCCTTGGCGCGCGCGATCTGTCGCGCAGCGCCAGCGCCGCGCTGGCCGCCGAAAACGCGATGGCGATGGCGGGGCTGAAGAGCGCCGCCGAGGTCGACGTCGCCGAGCTGCAGCGCCGCGACGCCGGCCGAGGAAATGATCCTGCGCGAGGCGCTGGGGCTGCCGGCGACCGGCGACGGCGCGCCGGTGATCAATCCGTCGGGCGGCACGATGGGCGGCAATCCGATCATGATGAGCGGGCTCATCCGCCTCGGCGAGGCGTTCAAACAGTTGAGCGGCACGGCCGGGGCGTACGCGGTGCCGGACGCGCAGCGCGCCATCGCGCACGCCGCGCAGGGACACTGCCTGCAGCAGAACGTGCTGTTCGTGCTCGGGCGCGAGCGGAGGTGGTCGTGAAACGTCCCGTTGCAGTCGTCGGAGTCGGACAGACCAAGCACAGCGCCCGGCGCGCGGATGTCAACATCGCCGGCCTGGTGCGCGAGGCGGTCGATCGCGCGCTGCTCGACGCCGGCCTGGAGCACAAGGACATCGACGCCATCGTGATCGGCAAGGCGCCCGACATGCTCGAGGGCGTCATGCAGCCCGAGCAGTTTCTCGTCGGCGCCGATCGGTGGCCACCTCAAGCCCGTGGTGCGCATCCACACGGCGGGATCGGTGGGCGCCACGACGGCGCTGGCCGGCGTCACGCACGTCGCCTCCGGCCTCTTCGACCGCGTCCTGGTGATCGCGTTCGAGAAGCAGTCGGAAGGCAACGCCATGTGGGCGTTGTCGCCGAACATGCCGTTCATGCCGCCGCTCGTCGCCGGCGCCGGCGGCTACTTCGCGCCGTTCGTGCGCGCCTACATCGCGCGCACCGGCGCGCCGCCGCATATCGGACCGATGACCGCCGCCAACGCGCGCGCCAACGGCGGCCGCAACGAGTACGCCCATCTCAGCGAGCCGATGACGGTCGAGGACGTGATGGAGTCGCCCGTTCCTGTGGGAACCCATCCGCTATCTCGAGACCTGCCCGTCCTCGGACGGCGCCGTCGCCATGGTGCTGTCCAGCGAGGCGCACGCGAAGAAGGGCCCGCGCAAACCCGCGTGGGTGAAGGGCGGCGCGTCGTACGCCGAAGCGATGTGGGTGCCGGGCCGCGACCAGGTGAACCCGCTCGCCGGCCGTACCTGCGCGAAGCACGTCTACGACCAGGCCGGCATCACGGATCCGTGGAACCAGATCGACACCGCCGAGATCTACGTGCCGTTCGCGTGGTTCGAGGCGATGTGGCTCGAGAACCTCGGCTTCCGCCCGATCGGCGAAGGCTGGAAGGCGGTCGAGCGCGGCGACCAGAAGATGGGCGCCCACCTGCCGATCAATCCGTCCGGCGGCGTGCTGTGCACCAACCCGATCGGCGCCTCGGGCATGCTCCGCCTCGGCGAAGCCGCGCTCCAGGTCATGGGCCGCGCCGGTGCCCATCAGGTCGAAGGCGCCAAGACGGCGCTCGGCCACGCGTACGGGGGCGGGGCGCAGTATTTTGCGATGTGGGTCGTCGGCAGCGACCAGTAAGCCGGTGAGCCAGTGCGCCGGTGTGAGTCGTCGAAGCGGCTCACTGGCGCAGCGGCCCACGTTCTCTGAAAGGAAGCCATGTCCGAACCCGCCCTGATCTACGAAAAAGACGGCCACGTCGCGATCGCTGACCATGAACCGGCCCGCCGCGCGCAACGCGGTGAATCCGGAGATGCTGTGCCGCCTCGCGGATGCGTGGGAGGACGTCAACAACGACGCCAACATCCACGTCGCGATCCTCACCGGCGCGGGCGAGCAGGCGTTCTGCGCGGGCGCCGACCTCGACAAGCTGGTGCGCATGATGCAGGGCGCGATTCCGCCGGAAAACGAATACGACGAGCGGATCAAGAACGACGTCGGCGTCATCTACAAGGGCTTCATGCGCAGCCTCGACGTCTACAAGCCGATCGTCGCGGCGGTGAAAGGCTTCTGTGTCGCCGGCGGTCTGGAGATCCTCAACTGCTGCGACATCCGGGTCGCCGCCGACGACGCGCAGTTCGGGCTCGCCGAGGTGAAGTGGAGCCTCTTCCCGATGGGCGGCTCGACGGTGCGGATCCCGCGCCAGATCCCGTGGCCGATCGCGATGGAGATCATGCTCACCGGCGAGCGCATCTCGGCGCAGGAGGCCTACCGCGTCTGCCTGATCAACAAGGTCGTGCCGGCGTCGCAGGTGATGGGCGAGGCGCGCCGCTACGCCGACATCATCGCCGCCAACGGCCCGCTCGCCGTGCAGGCCGTGAAGCGCTCCGCCCTCACCGCCCTCGGCATGGAGACCGAGAAGGCGCTCGAGAAGGAGATGGAGATCGGCATCCCCGTCTCGATGTCCGAGGACGCCCGCGAGGGACCGAAGGCGTTCAAGGAGAAGCGGAAGCCGAACTTCAAAGGGCGTTAGCGGGTGAGCGGGTGAGCCGGTAAGCCGGTGCGCCAGTGAGCCGGTGAGCCAGTGAGCCGGTGAGGCAGTGCCGAGTCTTCGACCGGCGCACTGGCGCACTGGCGCACCGGCTCACACGCGCAAGCGCTCAGCCAGGTGCTCCGCCAAGCGCAGCGACAGCGCCGTGATCGTCAGCGTCGGGTTGCTGACGCCGCTGGTCACGAAGACGGCGCTGCTGGCGACGTAGAGGTTCGGGGTGCCGTGCACGCGCAGGTCGCGGTCGACGACGCTGGTGCGCGGATCGTCGCCCATGCGGCAGGTGCCCATGTGGTGGTGCTCCCAGGCGAGTGGGCCGACGGTCACGGTGGGATGCTCGATGCCGAGTTGGGCAAGCACCTGCCAGACGAGCGTCTCGGCATGGCGAATGGTGCGCCGGTCGGCGTCGGTGAAGTCCAGTGCCAGCTGCGCCGTCGGGTTGCCGAGGGCGTCGCGGCGGTCGCTCAGGGTGACGCGATTGAGCGGTGAGGGTTCGCACTCGATCTCGCCGCGCACCTGCAGGGCGATCCGGTGCGGCGGCTTGTCGTCTCTGGGGGCAAGCGTGTCCGCGACGACGCGGATGCGCAGGCCGCCCAGGCCGCGCTGCTTGGCGTCGTCGAGGAATTCCTCGGTCGAGACCCATTCGTTGCCGGGACGCGGGCCCCAGTCGGCGTCGATGGTGGCGCGGCCCCTCACGACCAGCGGGTGCTCCATGAAATTGCGGCCGACCTGATCGGAGCGGTTGCCGAGCCCATGTGGCGCGTGCGCGGAGTGCGACAGCAGCAGGAGGCGCGCGCTCTCGACGCCGCCGCAGGCGATGACGTAGGCGCGCGCTCGTGCCAGGCGTGGCGGGTCGGTGAAGTTCTCGAGCCGGATGCCCTCGACGCGTCCGCGCGCGTCGCAGACGACGCGCGTCGCAGTGGCGTCGGTCACCAGGAGCGCGTTCGGCGAGGCCGCGAGCTCGGGGAGATGGGTGACGGCGATTCGTACGCCGACGCCGTTGTCCCCTTTGGATCGCGGCGATCGGTGCAGCGCCAGGTCGGCGCCACGCCGGCGCATCAGCTCCTGAATGTTGGGGAAGGGCGGATGCTGGGAGAGCGGGAAGGGGTCGCGTCGCGGCGGCGCGTAGGGCGCGTCGTCGACGCCCTGCACGCGCAGCTCGACCTCGGCACCGAGATAGTAGGGCTCGAGGTCGGCATAGCGGATCGGCCACGGCGCGTGACGCGGGGTGTAGGCGTTGGGCTCGAAGTCGATCGGATGGAGCCGCGGACACGCGCCGCTCCATAGGTTCGAGGTGCCGCCGGCGCCGCGGAAGCGGGTCGAGGCGAGCGGATAGTCGAGCCCGCCGATCGACGAGTAGATGTCGAGGGCGTTGACGCGCGGATCGCGCGGCGCACCGCGCGCCGGGCCGGACTCGACCAGCGTGACCGTCAGGCCGCGGCGCGTCAGCGCACAGGCCAGGATCGCCCCGGCCGGGCCGCTGCCGATGATGCACACGTCGGCATCCGGGGCGGCGGCGGTCGCCGCGCCGGCGCGGAGGACGCGTGTCAGCGGCGCCGCTGCCAGAGCGACCCCGGCGCGCAGCACCGCCCGTCGCCGAACCCCCTTTCCTCGACCCGCCACCAGGAATGCCTATCCGGCGTCGGTCGTTGGGTGCAATGTCAGGAGCGCAGGCGCCTCCATCCCCGTTGCTGCCCCAAGGGCTCACAGTGCGAGTGGCAGCGCGCTCCGGCCCTGCCGGGCCGACGGGCCTGGAGGCCCGCGCTCCCGCGCTCCAACCTTGACAAACAAACGTTTGGTCAACTACTGCCACCCTCATGAAGGCCCGTTCGGCGGCGAAGCGGCCGCGGGTGGTGCGGTCAACGCGTGACGTGATCCTCGACGCGGCCGAACGGCGCTTTGCCGAGCGCGGCTTCGCCGGGGTCTCGGTGCGCGAGATCGCCGGTGATGCGGGGCTCAAGAACCAGGCCAGCCTCTACCATCACTTCAAGAACAAGAAGGCGCTCTACGAAGCGGTGCTGCAGCGCGGGCTCGAGCCGATCATCGAGTTGGTGTCGGGCAGCGAGACCGCCGGCGACGCCAGCGATCCGGTGCTCGACCGCATGGTGGACTATCTGGCGGCGCGGCCGCATCTGCCGCGCCTGATCCAGCGCGCCGGCCTGGACGACAGCAAGGCATTGCGCGGCACCGTCAGCCGCCTGCTGAGCCCGCTCTACAGCAGCGGCATGCGCGTCCTCGCCGGGACCAGCGGCACCTGGTCGGAGTCGGAGATCCCGCATCTCGCCGCCGGCCTCTATCATCTCATCTTCGGGTACTTCGCGAACGCCGCGCTGCTCGAGGCCGTTCTGCCGGACGACCCGCACAGTCCCGCGGCCCTCGCCCGCCAGTCGCACTTCCTCAAGGTCGCGGTTGCCCGACTGCTCGGTGGTGACGACGTCGCCGCGCAGGCACCGCGCCCCCTCAACAAGAGTTCCTGACAGGAGAACGGTCCGCATGCAGATGTCCGACATCGACCTCGCCCATCCCGACAACTATCACTCGGGTCCGCCCCATCACATGTTCGAAGTGCTCCGCCGCGAGGCGCCGGTGTTCTGGCATCCCGACACGGAAACGCCCGGCTTCTGGGCGCTCACGCGGCACGCCGAGGTGGCGCACGCCTCGCGGAGCCCGCAGCTCTATTCGGCGCAGCGGCGGACGGTCTTCATGTTCGAGTCGAACGAGGAGGACCTGTCCAACCTGCAGATGATGCTGGTGAACCGCGACCCACCGCAGCACACCAAGCTGCGCCGTCTGGTCAGCCTCGGGTTCACGCCGCGCCGCATCGCCATGCTCGAGGTGAAAGTGCGGGAGCGCGCCAACGCGATCATCGACGCCGTCGCGGCGCGCGGCGAGTGCGACTTCGTCACCGAGCTCGCCGCCGACCTGCCACTGCAGGTGATCGCCGAGCTGGTCGGCGTGCCGATGGAGGATCGCGGCAAGCTCTTCGAGTGGAGCAACAAGCTGATCGGCTTCGACGATCCCGAGTACTCCGGCGATCGCGAGATGCAGAAGCAGAGCGCGATGGACGTGTACCTCTACGCCAACCAGCTGGCGGAGAAGCGGCGCGAGCAGCCGACCGACGACCTCACCAGCATCATCATGAACGGCGAGGTGGACGGCGAGCGGCTCACCGAGATGGAGTACGACCTGTTCTTCCTGCTGCTCATCGTCGCCGGCAACGAGACGACGCGCAACGCCATCTCGGGCGGCATGCTGGCGCTCATCCAGCATCCGGAGCAGCGCGCTCGTCTGATCGCCAACCCGGCACTGATGACGACCGCCACCGAGGAGATCCTGCGCTGGGTGACGCCGGTCAACTGCTTCCGCCGCACCGCGCTGCAGGACACCGACATCGGCGGCCAGCCGGTGCGCGAGGGCGACAAGGTGGTGATGTTCTACCCGTCCGCCAACCGCGACGACCGCGTCTTCGCCAGTCCCGATCAGTTCGACGTCGGCCGCACCCCCAACGACCATCTCGCGTTCGGCATGGGCACCCACTTCTGCCTCGGCAACGCTCTCGCCCGCCTCGAGATCAAGGTGATGTTCGAGGAGCTGCTGCGCCGCGTGCCCGATATCGCGCTGGCCGGCCCGGTCGAACGGCTGCGCTCGAGCTTCATCAACGGCATCAAGCGCATGCCGGTGCGCTTCACGCCGGAGAAGGTTCGCAAGACCGCGTGAGCAAGCTGCGGATCACACGGACCGAACGGGTCCGTGCGATCCGTGACCGCTCGGAGTCGCACAGCGGAACGTTCCGCACGTGATCGGGCCGCACGCGCCGTCGACGCCCGTTGCCTAGCGGACGCGTGAGCGCCGCGATGCTGCCGCCCGCAGCGTCAGATCCGGCGTACGGCCGTCCGGGAGCTCCGCGGTCGTCTCCTCGTGCCGCAGCGGTTCGTGGCAGTGCGCGCAGGTGGGCTCGGCGTGCGTGATGGCGCCGCAGCGCGTGTGGCGCAGCAGGACCGGCGCGCCCTTGGAGCCGTGGAGCCAGCGGTCGCCCCAGCGCATCATCGCGAGCAGCACGGGATGGAAATCGCGCCCCTTTTCGGTGAGGTGATACTCGAAGCGGGGCGGGCGCTCCTGGTACTGGCGGCGCTCCAGCAGCCCTTCATGCTCGAGGCGGCGCAGGCGATCAGTGAGCACGTTGCGCCCGATCGACAGCGCCCGCTGCAGGTCGTCGAAGCGGGTCAGGCCGAAGAAAAGCTCGCGGAGGACAAGTGGGGTCCACCAGTCGCCGAGGAGGTCGACGGTGCGCGCGATCGAGCACGGCCATTTGCGGAAGGATGTGCGTCGCATACGCCCCACCATACAGGGTTGCACGAACGAACGCACTGGCCTATGGTCGGTTCCATGAACGAACTGACTGGGCCCCGAAAGGCGAGGAGGCGCGCATGAGCAACGAGGTCATGGCTTTCGTGCAGTACGCGACGGCGTTCGAGGACGGCTTTGCCGCCGACGATTGGCACCTGGTGGACGTCCTGTTCGACGACGACGTCGCGTGGGCGGTGGGTGGCCTGCCGTCGCCGGAACCCTTTCTCGCCCAGGGGCGGGCCAACGTCTCCGCGACCATCAAGAAGAGCGTCGATGCCTTCGATCGCCGCTTCGACACGCGCGAGCCCGTGCCGACGAGCGGGCCGGTGCCGATTCCCGGTGGCATTCATCTCGAATGGACGGTGACCTACACCCGCGACGGGCTGCCGCCGTTCGTGCTCCGCGGCGAGGAATGGGACCTCTTCCGCGACGGCAAGCTGGTGATGCACTACGAACACATCCACAACGGCGCCGACGCGCTCGCCTACCTCGCCCGCCACGCCGCGGCGCTGCGTCCGCCGCGCTAGCGCAACTGCATTTGCGAGTGGCGCGCGCGTAGCTGCGGGCCGTGTGCCCGCACGCGGAGCGCCGGGCCCGCGTGCCCCCGTCCATCCCGCCGGCGACGCAATGCAGCACCGTCGGCCCAACGGCCGCGGATGCGGGCAGGCCCACCCACATCGCGGTGAAGACCGTCAGGTCGCGGTGGAGCGACCGTGCCGGCCGAGTACATCTTACCGGCAGCCGCGCAACCTTGGGTAAGCGCGGCGGCCTGCCACGCCGGGAAATACGCTCGCGATGGCGAGTCGAGGTGGCCTCGGCCTTGCTGACGGCGTGTGCCACGCGCCCTCTGTTGGGTGCAGAGAATGGCAGAACTCCAGGCTCGTCATGACTGCCTCCCCAACGAATGCTGCCATCATCACGTGTCTGCTGGTCGTGACGTCGGGATGCGCGTCCCTGCAGAGCGCTGGGCGCAAGGCGCTCGGAATCGGCGACAAACAGATGCGCGAGGCGGAGCGCCTGCAGCGCGCGGAACGGGCCGGGCGGTTGAGCGAGGAGCAGGTCGATCGCCGGCTGACCTTCCTCACCGAGCGGCTGGACGAGCGCCGGCTACACGCGGCGGCGTGGAAATACGGATGGCTGACGGTCACCAGCGCCGGCGGCATCGCCTCGGCGACGCGGGCGGGCTTCGAGGACGGCACGAAGCGCGTCAACGGCATCAGTCAGGCCGGCAAGGCCCTGATCGGCGTGACCTATCTGCTGTTCAATCCGATGCCGGGCGTCAGCGGCGCCGATCCGGTGCGCGAGATGCCGGACGCCACACGCGCGGATCGGGTGGCGCAGTTGGTGGCAGCCGAGGACCTGCTGGCCCGAGAGGCGGAGCGGGCGCACGACCGAAGCTCGTGGCTCCTCTATTTCGGCGTCGTGTTCATCAACGCCGCGGCCGCGGCGCCGGTCCTGGCGTGCGGCGACGAAGGGCTCGCGGCTCAGTCGTTCGGCATCGGTACGGCCGTCGGCGCGCTGCAGGTCCTGTCTCAACCGTGGAACGGGCCGGCCGACTGGGAGGAATATCAGCGTTTCGTCGATACCGATGGCGCGGTGCCGAGCGAACCGACGACGCAGTGGCACATCGCTCCGCACGACCTCGGCCTCGCCATCACGGCGCGATTCTGACTCGCGTCGGCCGCAGGGTCACTCGCAACCGACCGACGCGGTCGCAGCCAGGCGGGGGGTCGGCGCTTCGTGAACATCGCGAGCACGCGATCGCATGAGGTCGCCTTCACGCACTTCATCGCGTGCGCGTCGTCGTGGCGAGGTGATGAGAACCGTTAGCAGAGGTGATGACGGCGGATGCGTCCCGACTTGCGAACGGCGGGTGTGAGGAGGAGCATCCGCAGCCGATGAATCCGCTTCGGGAAGGACTGCAGCGGCAGCGTGTCTCCGAGCCCTGCGTCATGGTGATCTTCGGCGCGTCGGGCGATCTCGCGCAGCGCAAGCTCGTCCCGGCCATCTACAGCCTCGCGCATGAAGGCTCCCTGCCGCCGTACTTCGCCCTCGTCGCCGTGGCCGTCAGCGATTTCACGACGGAGTCGTTCCGCGAGCACATGCGGGACGCGGTGGAGCAGTTCGGCCGCCAGCGGCCGATCAGCCAGGCCGTGTGGAACTCGCTCGCGCAGAACATCCACTACATCCAGGGCGATTTCGAGCAGGCCGACACGTTCCGCCGGCTGAACGAGCTGCTCGACCGCCTCGACCGCGAGCACGGCACGCAGGGCAACCGACTGTTCTACCTCTCGACAGCGCCGAGCCTCGTCGAAACGATCTCGACGCAATTGCGCGAGCACGGCCTGACCGCCAATCGCGGCTGGCGCCGGCTGGTCGTCGAGAAGCCGTTCGGCCGCGATCTCGCCTCGGCGCGCAAGCTCAATCTGCAGTTGCAGTCGGTGCTGAACGAATCGGAGATCTACCGCATCGATCACTACCTCGGCAAAGAAACCGTCCAGAACATCCTGGTCCTGCGCTTCGCCAACGGCATCTACGAGCCGATCTGGCGCAACCAGTTCATCGATCACGTCCAGATCACCGTGGCCGAGACGCTCGGCGTGGGTACGCGCGCCGGCTATTACGAAGAGGCCGGCGCCGCGCGCGACATGATGCAGAACCACATGATGCAGCTCCTCGCGCTGGTGGCGATGGAGACGCCGATCAGCCTCAACGCCGAGCAGATCCGCAACGAGAAGGTCAAGGTGCTGCAGGCGCTGCGGCCCATTCGCGAGCACGACGTCAAGAGCGCCACGGTACGGGCCCAGTACGCGCGCGGCTACGCCGACGGCCTGCCGGTGAAGGGCTACCGCGAAGAGGAGCACGTCTCGGCGCAGTCGGGCACCGAGACCTTCGCCTGCGTCAAGCTGGCCATCGACAGCTGGCGGTGGGCGGGCGTGCCGTTCTATCTGCGGCACGGCAAGCGGCTGGCGAAGAAGGGCACCGAGATCTCGGTCTACTTCAAGAAGTCGCCCGATATCCTCTTCAACGCCGCCGACAGCGACACGCCGGTCGACCACAACGTGCTCACCATCCGCGTGCAGCCGGACGAGGGCGTCTCGTTGCGCATGGAAGCCAAGGTGCCGGGGCAACTGTTGCAGATTCAGTCGGTGAAGATGGACTTCCATTTCGGCGGCGACTCGCCGGAGGCGTACGAGCGACTGTTGCTCGATACGATGATCGGCGACGCGACGCTGTTCATCCGCCACGACGAGGCCGAGCATTCGTGGATGTTCTTCGATCCGATTCTGAACGCCTGGCAGGACGAGAACGCCCGCTTCGTGCCGCAGTACCCGGCCGGCACGTGGGGCCCCAAGGAAGCGGAGCTGCTCCTCGCGAAGGACGGTCGGCAGTGGCGGCGGTTGTAGGCGTGGGTGGGCCGACGCGCCGCCGGCCACGGGTCTCCCGTTCGGCGGCGTCTGCGCGCGTGAGTCGGAGGTAGGAGATGACCCAGGATGCTGCCACGCCCGCTTCGCTCACGGCCACCCAGATCGCACAGGGCCATAGCGCCATCTCGCACCCGTGCCTGTCGAATCTGGTCATCTACACGGAAGACAAGGGTGACGAGGCGCTGATTTCCGAGACGATCGCGGAGTATGTCGTGAAGCACCCCTGCCGCGTCATCCTCGCGGTGGCGCAGCCGCGCAACGGACAGGCGGGGCTGGAGTCCGCCGTCTCGGCGCACACCTACAGCGACGGTGCCGGCAAGAGCGTCACGTGCGAGCAGTTCACGCTGAACGCCAGCGGCGCGGCCGTGAAGGAGCTGGCGAGCGCGGTGCAGCCCCTGCTCGTCGCCGACCTGCCGACCTCCATCTGGTGGCGCGGGATCTTCCTCACGCAGCGTCTCCTGGTCGAGCAGTTCTTCACGTTCGCCGATCGCTTCATCTACGACGGCGTCGGATGGACCAATCTCCACTTCACGGTGCTGCAGGTCGCCGACTTCATCTCCAAGTACGGCGACACCGTCGCCTTCACCAACTTCAACTGGTCGCGCCTGCGCCCGTGGCGCGAGAGCGTCGCCGACTTCTTCGACGCCGGCATGTACGAGAAGGAGGTGTGGGATCTCCGCCAGGTCCGCGTCGACTTCATGTCGCTGCCCGGCAGCGAAGAGGGCTACCAGTTTCGCGCGCTGCTGATCGTCGCGTGGCTCGCCGTGCAATTGGAGTGGGAGCCCGTCACCGGACGTCCCGGGCTCGAGCAGGCGTGCATCGAATTCCGCGACAAGCAGGGAGCCCCGGTACACGCCGAGCTCGCGCTGCTGCCGCAGTCCGGCCCGACGAGCCAGGGGGTGCAGGGGGTCGCGCTGACCGCCGGGAGCGGTGACCGCACCCATGAGTTCATCGTCGAGCGCGACCATGGCGAGCATCTGATGATTCTGCGCCACAAGGACCACACCAGCGAGAGCGTGTTGCGCACGGTGCCGCACGCCGACTCGTCAACCGCCGACCTGCTCTACCGCGAGCTGGGCCGCCGCGTGCGCAACCGGGTGTTCGAGAAATCGTTCAAGATGGCGTCCCGGCTGGTGGACATGATCTGAGCGGTGCCGGGCCGCTCGTTCGACACGGATCGATCCGTTGACGGCCAGATCTCAGGCGCCGCCGGCGGCGATCGACTTCGCCCAGCGGTAGTCGGGCTTGCCGCTGGCGGAGCGGACGATCTGCTCGACCGGGATGATCGCCTTGGGCAGCTTGTAGCGCGCGAGGTGTTTCGCCGCTTCCTCGATCAGCTCGGTGTCGGCGGCGCGTTGGCCCGGGCGGAACTGGACGATGGCGGTCACCTGCTCGCCCCAGCGCTCGCTCGGCGCGCCGGCGACGACGACGTCGTAGACCGCCGGGTGGTGCTTGAGCGCCTTCTCGACCTCTTCGGCGAAGATCTTCTCGCCGCCGCTGTTGATGCAGACGGAGTCGCGGCCGAAGACGACGATCGTGCCGTCGGCCGACACCTGGGCGCGGTCGCCGGGCACGGCGTAGCGCGTACCGCCGACGGTCGGATACGTCTTCCGCGTCTTGGCGGCGTCGTTGAAGTAGCCGAGCGGGAGCCACCCCGTGCGGGCGAGCCAGCCGACGGCGTTCTCGCCGGCGGCGAGCGTGCGCGTCAGCCCTTCGTCGAGCACGCAGGTGTCGGGATCCATCTTGAACGACGGCGCGATCGCGTCGCCCTTGGTGGTCAACGTCGCGCCCTGCGCGCCGGTCTCCGACGAGCCGAAGCCGTCGAAGATCATCAGGTTCGGCAGGTGTTCGAGGAACGCGTGCTTGAACGGCGGCGAGAGGATGGCGCCGCCGGAACCGAGAATGGAGAGGGACGACAGGTCGTAGGTGGCCTTGCCGAGCTGGTCGAGCAGCGGCCGGGCGAAGGCGTCGCCGACGATCGACAGGGTGCCGACCTTCTCGCGCTCGACGGTGCGCCAGATGTCGTCGGGGTCGAGGGCGCGGGTGTTGTGCGGCAGGATGATCGAGCCGCCCTGGTGCAGGATCATGAACGACGACCACTGTGCCGCGCCGTGCATGAACGGCGGCGCCGGCAGCGAGCGGATGTACGATCCCATCGGCGCGCGTTCGACCATTTCGGCCACGCTCTGCACGGTGCCCATGCCAGCGGGCAGTTGTCCGCCCATGGCGGCGAAGAAGATGTCGTGCTGGCGCCACAGCACGCCCTTGGGCATGCCGGTCGTGCCGCCGGTGTACAGGATGTAGAGGTCGTCCTCGGTCGGCGTCACCGGCGGCAATGTGTCGCTCGATGCCTCCAGCGCCTCTTCGTAGTCGCGCGCGCCGGCCAGCAGCGGTTCGCCGCTGCCGTCGTCGACCTGCAGCAGGATCGCCATCGGCGGCAGTTCCTTCAGCACCGTCGCGAGCCGCGGCGCGAAGCTGGCGTGATAGATGATCCCCCTGGTCTTCGCGTCGGCGAGCAGGTAGCGCAGCTCCTCCTCGACGTAGCGGTAGTTGACGTTGAACGGCGCGACGCGCGCCTTGTAGCAGCCGATCATCGACTCCAGGTACTCGTGCCCGTTGTAGAGGTACTGGGCGACGTGATCCTGCCCGGACTCCCACGGCTCGAGCTGCGCCCGCTCGCGGTGACAGCCGAGGCCCGCCCGGTTGAGTAGATTGGCGAGCTGCCGCGAGCGCCGCTGGAAGTCACGCCACGTCAGGCGGCGCGTGGCGGAGATGATCGCTTCGTGGTCGGGGATCGCTTCGGCGATCGCGTCGTTGATGGGACCCAGTGCGAACATTATTCACCACGGAGGCGCACAGGGGCGCACGGAGGGCTCACTGCCATGCCGAAATGACGTCGTCCACGTCGGCGATGGTTGCGAGCAGGCGAAGAGTATTGGCGAACACCGCTTCGACGTAGTCATCGGGCGTGCCGGTCACGGCCTGCCTGGGGATGACGACCTGGTAGCCGGCGTTGACGGCTTCGATGGTCATGCCGGTGATGCCGATGTTGACCGACACACCGGTCGCGATCACGGTCTTGACGCCGAGGTTGCGCAGCAGCTGATCGAGCTCGCCGGCATGGAAGGGGGTGATGCCGTGAAAGCGGTTCACCAGCCAGTCGCCGTCGTGGGGCGCCAGCGCGTCGACAACCGCGTGCCGCTTGGATCCGAGCAGCAGCGGCTCGCCCTTGCGCCCCAAGGCCAACAGCAGACAGTTGGCCGTACCGCCGGCGGAATCGGGTCGACGCGCGACGGTCAGGTAGAACACCGGCACCTTCGCCACGCGTGCCGCGTCGAGCACGCGCGCGATCTGCGCGATGGTCCCGTGCCGCGCCACGGCCTCGCCCAGCGCCCCCAGCGCGGCGCTGCCGCCGACGATGCCTTCCTGGCACTCCATCACCAGCACCGCGGTGTGCGCGGGGGTGAGGAGCTCTGGGAGACTGACCGGCATTCAGTTTCCAACGAGCGGATACAGCTCCCGTGCGTTCTCGAACAGGATGCGCTTCTTGGTCGCGTCGCTGACGTCGGTGCGCTCGGCGATGAGCTTCACCGTGTCGGGGAAGGCGCAATCCCAGTGGTAGTAGTCGGAGGCGTAGACGATGCGGCGGTCGCCCATGAGCTCGACGACCTGCTTGAGCGTGTGTTCGTCGGGCTCGCAGGAGATGTAGCAGTGGCCGTCCATGAAGTACTCGCTCGGCTTGCGGTCGATCGCCGGCGCCTGCTCGGACATCAGCTCGTAGTGCTCGTCGAGCCGCTCGAGCCAGAACGGCAGCCAGCCGCAGCCCGGACTCCATGAAGCCGACGCGCAGCTTGGGGAAGCGGTGGATGACGCCGCCGATCATCATCGACATCAGCGCCAGCATGTTGCCCATCGGGTGCGTCATCGCGTGCACCTCGAGGCGGGTGTTGTAGCGGTCGACGCCGATCGGGAACTGGTCCGGCGCCTGGCCGCCGCCGTGGATGCACACGGTCGCGCCGAGCTTCTCGGCCTCGGCCCAGACGACGTCGAAGCTCGGGTCGCTCAGGTTCTTCTCGCGGACGTGCTGCGGGCACACCATGCCGACCAGGCCGAGCTCGGTGACGGCGCGGCGCAGCTCGGCGGCGGCCGCCGGCGGATCGATCATCGGCAGCTTCGCCAGCGCCTTGAGACGCTTCGGCTCGTGCGCGGCGAACGTCGTGCTTGGCGTTGTTCATCGTCCGGCAGAGCGCGATGGCGAAGTCGCGGTCGAGCATCGCCCACTCCTCCCCGGCGCCGCCGGGGAAGTTGACCGTCACGTCGATCCCCTCGAGGTCCATGTCCTTCAGCCGCTCGGCCGGATCGGTCATGCCCGGCCGCATGTCGAATTTGTCGCCGGGCCGCTTCGTCCCGCCGCCCGGCAGCACCAGCTTCGAGTAGTGCTTGGCGACGCGATCGCGGTACTCGGCCAACCGCGGCTGCCACTCCGCGGGCACGTTCTTGCGCCAGTCCTCGAACTCGCCGCCGTGCCCGTCGGCGTCAATCACCTGGTAACCAAAGCGACCCATCGTCATACCTCCCGAAAAATCAGATCCACCGATGGACACCGATGGCCACAGATGAACACCGATGCGTCTCGTGTCCATCTGTGGCCATCGGTGTCCATCAGTGGTTTCAAGCCATTGAGAATACGCCGCGCGCGAGTTGCCCGGCGCGCAGGTCATCGAGCGCGTGATCGAAGTCGTCGAGCGCGTAGTGGCGGGTGATGAGCTCGTCGATCTTGAGGCGGCCGCTCAGGTAGAGGTCGGCGAGCATCGGGAAGTCGCGCTGCGGGCGCGCGGCGCCGTAGCGGCAGCCGAGGATCGACTTGTTCTGGTAGAGCGCGTGGACGACGAACTCGTAGGCGGTGCCGACCTTGGGGACGCCGACAATGGTCATCGAGCCGCCCGCCCCGATGCGACTCGAGGGCCTGCTTGATGACGGCGATGTTGCCGACGCACTCGAAGCTGTAGTCGGCGCCGCCGCCGGTCAGGTCCTTCACCGCGGCCACCGGGTCGGTCGCCGACGCATCGATCACGTGCGTGGCGCCGAAGTGCTGCGCCCACTCGAGCTTCTGCGCCATGACGTCGACGGCGATGATCTTGGACGCGCCGCTGAGCACGCCGCCCTGCACGCAGTTGAGGCCGATGCCGCCGACGCCGAACACCACCATCGTCGCGCCGGTCTCGACCTGCGCGCGGTTCACCACCGCGCCGAAGCCGGTCATGACGCCGCAGCCGATCAGCGCGGCGCGATCGAACGGCACCCGCGGATCGATGATGATCGCGCCCTGCTCGCGGACGACGGTGTACTCGGCGAACACCGATGCGTTGGCGAACTGGAAGGCGGGCACGCCCTTGATCGTGAACGGCTTGGCGTCCTTCGGGCTCGGCGCGTTCCGGCACTCGGTCGGATGGCCGGCATCGCACTTGGCGCAGCGACCGCAGTGCGACAGCGTCGACACGATGACCGTGTCGCCCTCCTTCACCGAGCGGACGCCGACGCCGACCGCGTCGATGATGCCGGCGCCCTCGTGGCCGAGCACCACCGGCACGGGGTAGGGGATCGTGCCGTCGATGACGCTCAGATCCGAATGGCAGAGCCCCGCCGCCATGATCTTGATGCGCACCTCGCCGGGACCGGGATCGCGCACCTCGACCTGCTCGATCGCGATGGGCTTGCTGCTGGAGTAGAAAACCGCTGCCTTCATGCCGCACCCCACCCCTGTTGTTCACCACGGAGGCACGGAGGCACGGAGAGAGCCTGCCAAGATCGACCAAACTGAATGGGCATAGAGGGTTTCTTAGGGTAGCCGGCGCGGAATCGCCAACTGACCGTCTCCGTGTCTCCGTGCCTCCGTGGTGAAGATCTGTTTCATGCTTTTGGATTGCCCACACGCAGCACACGGCCGGGGAGGGCGTCGGTCAGGGCGCCGCGTTCGACGATGACCTCGCCGTTGACGAGCACGCGCTCGATGCCCTCGGGTTTCACCTGCCAGCGCGGCTCGCCGCCGGGCAGGTCGGCGACCAGCTGCTTGGTGCCGAGGCGCAGGCGGTCGGGATCGAAGAGCACGAGGTCGGCGGCGTAGCCGCGCGCGATGAGGCCGCGGTTCTTGATGCCGCAGATGACGGCGGGCAGGTGGGTGATGCGGCGGATCCCTTCCTCCAGCGTCGTGGTGGCGCGTTCGAGCAGCCAGGAGCGGATGTAGTACGTCGACCACTCGGCGCCGTCGTCGCGGTCGGCGTGGGCGCCGCCGTCGCCGGTGCCGATGATCATGTGCGGGTTGCGCTGCGCGTCGGCGTTGGCGGCGGCCCAGTCGGCGTTCTCGCTGTTCCAGAGGAACTGCGTCTCGAGACCGTCGGCGACCGCGAGGTCGGCCATGATGTCGGCGGCGTGGACGCGGCGCGCGGCGGCGAGCTGGACGAGATTCCTGCCGACGGCGCCGGGATCGCTGCGGCTGACGTCGACGAAGACCGTGGCGAGCGGTGGCGGCGGCAGGGTGGATCCCCTGCCGCCGTCGGTATTGGGATGGTCGAACGCGTCGCGCAGCGCCTGCCGCCGCTGCGGATCGCGCAGTCGCGCCAGACGCTCGGCGGGCGGCAGCGACGTGAGGTCGCGCCACTCGAAGACGCCGTCGTACAGGCTGGTGCCGCGCTGCCAGTTGAACGGCCGCATGAACGGCTGCGTGCGCAGCACCGAGAAGATCGCCGCGCCCTTGCGGCGCGCGTCGTCGAGGAAGGCGACGGATTCCGCCCACTGCGCGGGATTGCCGACGCGCTTGGTGATGCCCTGCACGACGATCGGCAGGCCGCTGCGCGTCGCCAGCTCGATCAGGCGGGCGCGATCCTCCTCGTCGAGACCGCGCGCGGCGGTGCCGGGGAGGAAGCAGATGCTGCCGGCGCCGCCCTCGCCGGTGGCCTCGATCAGGGTGCGTACTTCCTCGTAGGCGGCGCGGCGCGACGGCACCGGCTGGTCGAACTGATCCACGTGCGTCGGCGACAGCGACGTCGAAAAGCCGGCCGCGCCGGCGTGCATCGCCTCGCGCACGAGCGTTTGCATGCGCGCCAGCTCGTCGGCGGTCGCGGCGCGCTCCGACGCGGCCTCGCCCATGACGTAGCGGCGCAACGCCGAGTGGCCGAGGTAGCAGGCCATGTTGATGCCGATGCGCCGGTCGAGCGCGTCGAGGAACGACGGGAAGCTCTCCCAGTCCCAGGGCAGCCCCTGCTCGAGGACGCTCGGCGTCATCCCCTCGACCTTCGCGAACAGCGCCGTGAGGTAGGGATGATCCTCGGGCCGGCAGGGCGCGATCGAGTAGCCGCAGTTGCCGGCGACGACCGACGTCACGCCGTGAAAGCAGGACGACGTCGCGAACGGCTCGAACGACAGCTGCGGATCGTAGTGCGTGTGCGCGTCGACGATCCCCGGAATCACCATCAACCCGTCGGCGTCGATGACCCGCGTGGCGCCGTCGAGATGCCCGACGTCGGTGACGACGCCGTCCCGGATGCCGACGTCGGCAATACGCATCGGCAGCCCCGAGCCGTCGATGACCCGCCCGCCCTTGATGATTGTATCGAAGCCCATAGAAGAAACCCTGAATCTCACCACGGAGGCACGGAGGCACGGAGACGATCCGACTGTCTCCGTGCCTCCGTGCCTCCGTGGTGAAGATCTTTTTTCTTCAGGAGACCCATCCGATGTACTTCAGCTCGCTGTACGCGTTGAGCGCGTAGGTGCCGCCGTCGCGGCCGATGCCGCTCAGCTTGTAGCCGCCGAAGGGGGCGTCGCCGTTCACCGGAGCGCCGTTGATCTGAACGGTGCCGGTGCGCAGGGCGCTGGCGACGCGCAGGCCGCGGGCGAGGTCGCCGCTCCACAGGTAGCCGTAGAGGCCGAAGTCGGAGTCGTTGGCGATGGCGATCGCCTCGGCCTCGTCCGTGAACGGGATGGCGGCGATGACCGGGCCGAAGATCTCCTCGCGGGCGATGGTCATGTCGTTGCGCACGCCGGTGAAGAGCGTCGGCTCGATGTAGTAGCCCTGGCGCAGGTGCGCGGGACGCTTGCCGCCGCAGGCGAGGGTGGCGCCCTCCTTCACGCCGGCGGCGATGTAGTGCTCGACGCGGTCGCGCTGGCTCGCCGAGATCAGCGGGCCGACGACGACGCCGGCCTCGGTGGGCGGTCCGACCTTCAGTCGCGGCGCGGCGGCGGCGAGCTGGGCGGTGAACTCGTCGTAGATGGACTGCTCGACCAGCAGGCGCGTGCCGGCGATGCAGATCTGGCCGGTGTGGAAGGTCCAGACGCTCATCGCGCTGGCGAGCGCCTTCTGCCGGTCGGCGTCGGCAAAGATGATGTTCGGCGACTTGCCGCCCAGCTCCAGCAACGTGCGTTGCATGCGGCGCGCGGCGGCGGCCTGGATGTGGCAGCCGACAGCGGTGCTGCCGGTGAACGAGATCATGTCGACGTCGGGCGACTCGCAGAGCGCGACGCCGATCTCCGGCGAGGATCCGCAGACGAAGTTGACGACGCCCGGCGGCAGGACCGAGTCGATCATCCGGCACAGCTCGGCGACGCCGAGCGGATCGAGCGGCGCCGGCTTCACGACGACCGTGTTCCCGCACGCCAGCGCCGGGCCGACCTTGCCGGCGCAGTTCGTCATCGGGAAGTTGTAGGGCGTGATGCAGGCGACGACGCCGACGGGCTCGCGCACGGCCATGCCGTTGCCGACGCCCGGTCCCTGGCGCAGCGCCGTGAGCCGCAGCGGCTCCTCGGGCGGCAGGCTCGCGAGAGTCGCGTACTTCGCGAGGCGCAGGCCGACCGCGCCGACCTGTTGCGTCTCGGCGACGAAGCGCAGCGCGCCGGTCTCCGCCATCGTCACGTCGACGAGCGAGGCCTTCTCGCGCTCGAACAGCTCCGCGGCCTTGTGCAGCAACGTCCCGCGCTCGGCGCCGCTCATGCGCGGCCACGGCCCGCTGACGAACGCCTCGCGCGCCGCCCGCGCCGCCCGCCGCACCTGGTCGAGCGACGCCTGCGGCGCGTGCCCCGCAGGCTCCTCGGTCGCGGGGTTGATGATGGGATACGTGCCGTCGGCAGCGCGCTCCCACTCGCCGGCGATGAGGACGGAATCGATGGTGTGAGGCATGGGTATGCGAAGAGCGGTAGCCAGTGAGCCAGTGAGCCAGTGCAGCCCGTGCGCCCGTGACACCGGCTCACCGGCTCACCGGCTCACTGGCTCACGCTTGTTCTCACGCCGCCTTCTTGACCGCCGCTTCCCGCATCCGCGTCGTGCTGTGCATCGGGTCGCGATCGAACACCGGCAGCACGTGCTTGCCGAAGGTCTCGATCGAGCGCAGGACGTGCTTCTGGTCGAGGGTCATGGTGAGCGGCGAGTAGATGAGTTGGTCGACGCCGATCGCTTCGTACATCTTGACGACCGGGATGATCTCTTCCGGCGCGCCGACCTGGCGGCCGCCGGCGGGGAGGCCGGCCTTGAGCTCCTGGATCGTCGGCTGGCGGCAGTTTCGGCACCGGCCCTTCCTTGGGGAACTGCGGCGGACGCGGGATCGAATCGAGCCAGCTGAAGAACAGCTGCGAGAAGTACTCGGTGCGGGCGCCTGCAGTAGAGCGTGCGCGCCTCGTCGCCGTCGGGCAGGCAGAGCATGTTGGTCGTGACGGCGATGTTGTCGTTGATGAAGCCGCCCACCGGATGCGTGCAGCGCGCGATGCCCTCTTTGTACGCCTTCACCAGCGGCGCGATCTGCTCGGGCGTGCCGAAGGTGAAGCACAGCGCGCCGAGGCCGAGCTCGCCGGCCTCGGTGAAGGTCGGCGGGCTCGAGCAGGCGAGCCACATCGGCGGATTCGGCTTGGAGTAGGGCTTGGGCAGGACGTCGCGCTTGGGCATGCGGAAGTACTTGCCCTCGAACTCGTAGGGCTCGTCGCGCCACATGCGCGGGATCTCCTCCAGCGACTCGCGCCACATCGGCTTGGTCTCGGCGGCGCTGGGGATGTCGAAGCCGGCCCACTCGGCCGACGACGAGCCGCGTCCGGTGCCGAACTCGACGCGACCCTCGGAGAGATGGTCGAGTGTCGCGATGCGCTCGGCGACGCGCGCCGGGTGGTTCACCTTGGCGGTGATGTTGGTGATCGCGGTGCCGACGTGGATCTGCTTGGTCTTCGCCGCCACCCAGGTCAGGAAGACCTCCGGCGCCGGCTGGTGCGAATAGTCCTTGAGGAAGTGGTGCTCGGGCGACCAGTCGTACTTGAAGCCGACCGCGTCCACAGCCTGCGCGACCTCGATCTCGCGGCGGAACCGCGCCTGCTCGGTGTCGTCGTACGGCGTGTGCATCTGCGAGAAGATTCCGAACTCCATGGCCGGCCTCCTTGATTTGGGCGGCTGCTTGCCTGGCCACCCTGCATCCGTGATTACGAAAGTTCGAATTACCATTCGGACTTTCGAATTGTCAATTGAATAGTGTGCTGATAGGGTTCGGCGCGTGGCCGGCGGGAAGCTTCAGGACAAGGCGCGGCAGGCGCGCACCGACGTGTACCGCCAGCACATTCTCGAGGCGGCGGAACAGGTGTTCGCCGAACACGGCTTCGACAGCGCCAAGCTGCAGGACATCTCGAAGCTGGCGGAAGTGTCGATGGGGACGATCTACGCGATCTTCGCCGGCAAGGAGGAGCTCTTCCGCGGCATCCTCGACACCCGCGGCGCCGATCTGCTCGAGGTGGCGCGCGCCAGTACGCAGGCCGGCGGCGATCCAGCCGCCGCGCTCGATCGCCTGATCGAGGCGTACATCGACTACTTCCTCGCGCACCCGTCCTTCCTGCGCATGCACCTGCGCCTCGGGACCTCGTGGGTGCTCGGCCCGTCGATGAGCGGCGAAGCGCAGGTGCGCCTGTGGCGCGAGATCCACACGTTGCAGGCGGACCTCATGCGCCGCGGCGTCGCCGCCGGCGTGTTCGTCGACGAAGACCCGGCGTTCCTCGCCAAGGTCTTCAGCGCGCTCGATCAGGTCCTGCTCGCCGACTGGGTTGCCGGCGGGATGACCGCGACGCGCGACGAGGTGCATCGGCGCGCATGCGGGGGTTGGTGGAGCGGTCAATCCTGAACCACCGATGAACACAGATGGCCACAGATGGACACGGATCCTCCAATCCCATCCGCAAGGGCTCGGGGGGTGGCGGGGATCTGTGTCCATCTGTGGCCATCTGTGTTCATCGGTGGACTCACTTGATCGCGAGCGGATTCAGCGGCGAGCCGATGCCGCCGCTGACGCGCAGGGGCGGGGCGGTGAAGAGGAACTCCCAGACGCCGTCGGCGGCGCAGTCGTCGGCGAGGGCGTCGAGGACGAACATCTCGCCGAGCGTGAGGCCCATGTCGCGCAGTGCGAGCAGGTGCAGGGGCAGGGGAGTCCTGGGATCCTCGAAGGGGATGACCTCGACCGAGTTGGTGTCTGACGCGACCGCCGCGACTTCGCGATCGTGCAGCCACCGCGCCGAGTCGATGCCGAGGCCGGGCATCATCCGCATGTAGCCCATGCGGTCGCCGTCGGTGGTGAAGACGCTGAGGTGGCCGGTGCGCACGAGCAGGACGTCGCCGCTCTCGACGCGCACGCCCTGCGTGCGCTCGGCGGCCTCGAGGTCGGCGGGCGTGATCGCGGTGCCCGGCGCGAGCCTCGGCAGGCCCTTCAGCCGCGCGACGTCGAGGAGCACGCCGCGGGAGATGATGCCGGGGCCCACCTTGTCGATGCCGTTCTTCGCGGCGCCGGCCGCCGACGTCGTCGCGGCGGGATAGCCGTTGTAGAGCTGACCGTCGTAGTGCACGTGCGCGAGGCTGTCCCACTGCGTCGCGCACTGCAGCGGCAGCACCATCACGTCGTCGGCGTAGCGAAACCCGTCCGGGTAGTTGCCCGGCAGCTTCTGATCGACCGCTGTCATCAGGTGCAGCGGATTGACCCGCCCACCCTGGCCGATCTGCGGACCCTCGGCGCCGAACGTCAGCCCGAGGCTGAAGACCTCGCCGCGCTTCACCAGGCCGGCGGCGCGCTTCACGACATCCGGCGTGATGAAGTTGAGCGTGCCGCGCTCGTCGTCGGCGCCCCACCGGCCCCAGTTGGAGACGGATTTGGCGAGGGTGCGGATGGAGTCCATGGGTGAGCGTGAGCCGGTGAGCCAGTGAGCCGGTTAGCCGGTTAGCCGGTGGCGAGAGGTTGAGCAAATCGCGCTGTTCATGCACCGGCGCCCCCGCGCACCCGCGCCCTCGCGCACCGGCGCACCGGCGCACTGGCTCACTGGCTCACCGGCTCACGTCACTTCCCGTACCTCGCCAGTGCCTGTGAGTCGAAGAGGTTCGGGTCGATCTGGATGCGGCGGACGAACGGCGCCTTGGGATCGGCGCGCATGCCGCCGAGGGTGGCGCGGTTCATCTTGAAATTCTCGGCGCAGGCCCAGACCTGGGTGGCGGCGGGCATCATCTCGCCGTCCTCGGCCGTCTGGTTGACGCGCGCCATGGTCTGGTACGAGTGCACGACGTCGCCCTGCCAGCTGTACTTGATGTTCCAGGAACCGTCCCAGGTCTCGGCGTCGATCCACAGCTGGATCTTGCCGTACAGGTAGTAGCGATCCCTCGGCGTGCCCTCGACGATCCACACCGGGCGCTGGGCCAGGCCCGCGTGGATGGGGGCCCAGGAGAGACCCGTCCAGTTCGGGTCCTCGAACCCGACCATGGGCGGGTTGTCGTAGGTCAGCACCGAGAAGCCGCCGCCCGGGGCCGGCGGGACCTTCAGATCGCCTTTCACGTTGTTGGGGTCGACGACCCGCAGCGCGTCGCGCTTGCCGATCAGCTTCCATTCGAAGTCCTGCGGCTTGCCATCGAAGAAGAAGCCATCGTCGCCGCTGATGTCGGAGCCGAGGTAGCCGTCGGAGCGGTTGGCGGGGCTGACCGCGCGCACGCGCCGCAGCGCCGGCACGAACGCCCACACGGAATCGCGCTTGTCGGCGTCGCGATAGCGCCAGGAGAGCGACGAGGTGCCCTGCAGGTCGGTCGGAAACGTGGTCACGCCGAGGAATTGGCTCTGCAGGTTGTTGGGATTCGGCTTGCGGTACTTCTCGTCCTGCCCATCCCAGAAGTTGAAGTAGCCGTCGGCGTGGATGTCGCGGTCGATGCCCTTCGGCTGCAGCATGATGACCCGGGTCACGTTGAACGAGCTGCCGCCGGCCCAGTAGGCGAGAAACTGGTTCCAGACGATCTTCACCGCCGCCTTGGGATCGTTGGGATCGATGTTGGGGAAGGGGAAGCCGTACAGGTAGTCGGGCGGCTTGCCCGAGCCCTTGAACACCACGGTGCCAACGTCGTCGACGTCGAGCTGGCCGGCGTTCTTCTCGGTCGCGGCCTTCCAGGCCGGCTCCCAGCGGGAGCTGCCCACCGGGTAGTCGACGATCACGTTCTTGTAGTCGCCGGTCTGGTAGTGCTTGAGGATCTCGGGCGGGAGCAGGTCGGTCGCGGCCTGATAGTTGTCCGGTCCGAGCACGACGCCCGGCTTCAGCACGGTGTCGGCCGCGACGACCAACGCCGGCGCGCCGGACACCAGCGTGCACGCCATCAACGCCGCTGCGATCCACGTGGTCCTCATACGCTCGTCCCCCCAGCTCGTCGTGAGCAGACCCCGGCTCGTAGCGTGCGCCTCTCGGCGAAGTCAAACAATCGTTTGTCTGGGGGTATGCGCGAGTGCCTGCGCGGCGACATTCAGAGATCAACCACGGATTTCACGGATATCCGGATCCTGAGATCCGTGTCGTCCGTGGTTGACCTTCTTCATGGGAGAGCACGAGCGACTCAGCCCTTGAAGGTCGACGGTCCGAAGTCGCCGAAGGGCTCGTCGCGCTCGCGCACCGCCTGCTTGAAGCCGACCTCGGCGGCGCGCTGCTGGAACGCGTAGCCCTCGGCCGTGTGGCGGGTGATGCCGTCGAACACGGTGCCGAGGATCTGCGTCGTCGGCAGGCCGGCGCTGAGCACGGTCTGGTTGACCAGCAGCTTCATCATCACGAGCTGGTTGATCGGCATGCGGGCGATGCGGCCGAGCAGGGTCTCGAAGCGCTCGTCGAGCCGGTCGGGCGGCGCGCACTCGGTGGCGAGGCCCCAGTCCACCGCCTCGCGGCCGTTGAGGCAGTCGCCGGTGAACAGCAGCCGCTTGGCCTTCTCGATGCCGATGCGGAACGCCCACACCGACGTGGTCGGCGAGCCCCAGACGCGCGCCGGCGGGTAGCCGATCTTCGCGTCCTCGGCGATGACCAGCAGGTCGCTGCACAGCGCCATGTCGGTGCCGCCGGCGACGCAGAAGCCGTGCACCTTGCACACCACCGGCTTGTTGGCGTGGAAGAGGCTCATGAAGCCGCGCACGTTGCGCGACATCATCTGGTAGTCGATGACCGGATCCCACACCGTGCGCGGATCGTGGTTGCGCCCGGTGACGCGCGGGTCGAGCGGCGAGCCCGGCGGGCGCGAATGGGCGCTCGCCGAGCGCGGGCGCGGCCCTCCCCGTCGCCCATGCGCTCGGCGCTGGCGACGAGATCGTAGCCGCCGCAGAAGCCCTTGCCGTTGCCGGCGAGCGCGATCACGTGCACGGCGGGATCGAGATCGGCGCGCTCGACGCACTGCGCGAGCTCCACCGGCAGATCGAGGGTGATGCCGTTGCCGCGCTCCGGCCGGTTGAGCGTGATGCGCGCGATGCGGCCCGTCGACGTCGTAGGTCATGGTCTTGAGGGTGTCCATGGCGTCTCTCTTAGCGCCGGACTGAAAGGCTCTTCAACGCGAAGGCGCGCAGCCGCGAAGGCCCGCCCCGACCTCCTTCGCACCTGCGCGTCTTCGCGTTGAAGGATCGGGGACGGCCGTGCTAGCGCATCGCGCCATGGATCAATTCAACGGTCGCGTCGCGGTCATCACCGGCGGCGCCGGTGGGATCGGCATGGCGATGGCGCGCGCGTTCGCCAGCGGCGGCGCGAAGCTCGTCCTCGCCGATCTCGACGAGGCGGCGTTGCAGCGCGTCGCAGGAGGCGCTGGAGGCCGACGGGCGCGACGGTGTTCGGCGTCCGCACCGACGTCACCAGCCTGGAGAGCGTGCAGGCGCTCGCGGACAGCGGCCCGCAAGCGGTTCGGCGCGGTGCACATCATCTGCAACAACGCCGGCGTCGCCCCCTTCGGCGAGATGCACCACGCCTCGCACCGCGACTGGGTGTTCACGATGAACGTCAACTTCTGGGGCGTCGTGCACGGAGTGGAGACCTTCGTGCCGCTGCTCATCGAGCAGGGGCAGGGCGGCCATATCATCAACACCGCCTCGATGGCCGGGCTCGTCGGCATGCGCTGGCTCGGCATCTACTGCGCGTCGAAGTTCGCCGTCGTCGGCGCTGACCGAGAGCATGCGCGCGCGAGCTGTCGCCGCATCAGATCGGCGTCAGCGTGCTCTGCCCGATGATCGTCGACACCGGAATCAACGAGAACACGGTGCGCATGCGTCCGGACGACCTGCGCAATGCCGAGGAACTGCCGCCGCTGCCGGCCAGCTCCATGTCCGGCGGCGTCATCACGGCCGACGAGGTGGCGCGCCGCGTCGTGCGCGGCATCGATCGCGGCGACCTCTACATCCTCACCCACCCGGAGCAGCGCGAGTTCCTGCGTCGCCGCGCCGCCAAGATCGACGCGATGTTCGAGGAGGACGTCTGGTGAAGAATCTGTTTTCGGTCGCGGGCAAGGTCGCGCTGGTGACCGGCGGCTCGCGCGGCATCGGCCTGATGATCGCGCGCGGCTACGTCGAGAACGGGGCCACGGTCTACATCTCCTCGCGCAAGCGGGAGGTGTGCGACCAGGTGGCCGCCGAGCTGTCGAAGGTCGGGCACCTGCCACTCGCTGCCCGCCGACCTCGGCTCGGAAGCCGAGTGCAACCGCCTGGCGGCGGAGCTCGCCAAGCGCGAGCCGAAGCTGCACATCCTGGTCAACAACGCCGGCGCCAACTGGGGCGCGCCGCTGACCGAATACCCGGACGACGCCTGGGACAAGGTGCTGGCGCTGAACCTCAAGTCGATCTTCCACCTGACGCGCGCGTGCCTCCCGCAGCTCGAGGCGGCGGCGACGCCGGCCGATCCGGCCCGCGTCATCAACATCGGCTCGATCGACGGGCTGCGCGTGCCGATGCTGCACACCTACGCCTACTCGTCGAGCAAGGCCGCCGTGCACCACCTGACGCGCGTGCTGGCCGTCGAGCTGGCGGCCAAGCACATCACCGTCAACGCCGTCGCGCCGGGGCCGTTCGAGAGCAAGATGATGGCGGAGACGCTGCGCTCGTTCGGCGACGCGATCCGCGCCAGCGTTCCCCTCGGCCGCATCGGCGAGCCGGAGGACATGGCGGGCATCGCGATCTACCTGGCCTCGCGGGCGGGGGCCTATCTGACCGGTACGGTGATCCCGGTCGACGGTGGGATCACGGTCAGGCCGAGCTGACGGAGGGCAGCAAAGACGGAGGACGAAAGACAGAAAACGAGCTCCTTCATCCTTCGTCTTTCAGCCTTCGTCCGTGCGCCTCAGTCCTCTTCGATCGATATCGCCTGGCGCGGGCAGCGGCGGACCGCTTCCTCGACCTTGGCGCGCAGTTTCTCGTCCGGGTGTTCCTGCTTGATCAACAGCGTATCGTCCGGCTGCAGCTCGAACACCTCGGGACACACCTTCATGCAGACGGCATTGGCCTCGCAGAGATCCCAATCGACGACGACTTTCATTCCACCCCCTGACGACGACAGCGTAGGCCGCGAATAGATCACGATTCTCCGTCGCGCCTCAAGTCGTTCGATGGGTGCCGGAGAGGGGAGCGCAGATGACGGCGAAGAAGGTGGCGTTCATCACCGGCGCGAGCCGCGGCATCGGGCGCGGCTGTGCGCTGGAGCTGGCGCGGCGCGGGTTCGATCTCGTGCTGACGGCGCGCACGGTCACCGGCGCCGAGCGCTACGAGCATTCGTCGACGGTGCGCCGGTCGAAGACGGAGCCGCTTCCCGGCAGCCTCGAGCGCACGGCCGAGGAGGTGCGGGCGCTCGGCGCCGAGGCGGCGGTGATCAAGCTCGACCTCTCCGTGCGCGCCGACTGGCCGGCGGCGATCGACGGCGCGCTGCAGCGGTTCGGGCGGATCGACGTGCTGGTCAACAACGGCCGCTACATCGGGCCGGGGCACATGGATCCCTTCGAGGACACGCCGGTCGATCTGATCGAGCAGATGATGCTCTGCAACGTCATCGCGCCGCTGCACCTGATCAAGCTCTGCCTGCCGATCATGCGCCGCCAGGGCGGCGGCATCGTCATCAACGTCACCTCCAGCGCCGGCGACCGCGAGATCGACGCGCCGATCGGCAAGGGCGGCTGGGGCCTCGGCTACTCGCTCAGCAAGGCCGCGTTCAACCGCATGGTGCCCGGCCTGGCCAAGGAGCTGCGCACCGACAAGATCGCCGTCATCGGGCTGATGCCCGGCTTCGTCGGCACCGAGCGCATGGCCATCGAGCTCGCCGACTTCGGCTTCGACGCGAGCCGCGGCCTCCCGGTCGAGAACCCCGGCCGCGTCTGCGCGATGCTGGCGACGGCGTCCGATCCGATGCTGTTCAGCGGCAAGGACATCTACGGGCCGTGGTTCCACGCCGAGCACGCGGCGGTGCGCTTCGAATAGATGGCCGCAAAGGCGCAAAGGACGCCAAGCGGATCCACTGGGCGTCCTTTGCGCCTTTGCGGCCATAACCAAATGTGATTCCCTCGCCGCATGTCCACCATCCGCACCAGTGACCACGACGGCGGCGTCCGCGTGCTCACGCTCGATCGACCGCCTGCGAATGCGATCGACGAAACGCTCCTGACCGATCTGCGCGACGCGCTCGCCGCGGCCGCGGCCGACGACGCGATCCGCGCCATCGTTCTCACCGGCAGCGGCGCGTTCTTCAGCGGCGGCTTCGACCTCGGCGCGCCGCGCCGCGATGCGGCGCAGACGGCGCATATGAACGTCCTCTATCGCGACGCGCATGCCGAGCTCCTCGGCTTCCCGAAGCCGACCATCGCGATGCTGAACGGGCACGCCACCGCCGGCGGCCTGATCCTCGTGCTCGCGTGCGACTACCGCCTCGGCGTCGAGGGCGACTACCGCGTCGGCCTCAACGAGGTTGCGATCGGTGCGTCGTTCCCGCTCGTCGCCCAGGAGATCGTCGTGCTGCGCCTCGCCCATGCGCGGGCCGCCGAGCTCCTGTTGGGGGCGTCGCTCTATCCGGCCAGTCAGGCGCTGCGCCTCGGGATCGTCGACGAGCTGTTTCCGGCCGATCGCTTCGCCGACACCGTCCTGCGCCGCGCCGCGCGGATGGCGGCGTTTCCGCGCGAGTCGTACGCGCACACCAAGGCGCGCCTCGTGGCCGCCGCGCTCGCGCGCGTTCGCGCCGAAACGCCCGAGGACGCCGCGCACGCCACGAGCATCTGGTCGTCGGACGAGAGCCGCGCCGCGCGCCGGCGCCAGCGCGAAAAGCTCGGCATCCGCCGGCGCTGAGCGGCGAGGCGGGCGGCTTCCCGCGCCGGATCGCTTCGACTACAGCAACGGGCCAACGGAGGATCCATGGGACGACTCGAGAAGAAAGTGGCGGTCATCACCGGCGGCGCCAGCGGCATCGGCGCCGCCACCGTGAAACGATTCTGCGCCGAGGGCGCGGCGGTGGTCATTGCCGACCTCAACGAGGCCGGTGGCCGCGAGTTGGTGGACGCCGTCGCCGCGGCGGGCGGGCGCGCCACGTTCCAGCGGACCGACGTGACCGCCGAAGCGGACGTCCGCGGGGCGATCGAGCGCGCCGTGTCGACATACGGGCGTCTCGACGCGGTGTTCAACAACGCCGGCCTGGGCGGCGCGATCGGCCCGCTGGAAGAGACCAGCGTCGAGGATTGGGATCGCACCCAGGCGGTGCTCCTGCGCGGCGTCTTTCTCGGCATCAAGCACGCCATTCCACATCTCAAAGCGGGCGGCGGCGGCTCGATCATCTCGACCGCATCGGTCGCCGGTCTGCGCGGCGGCGCCGGGCCGCACGCCTACAGTGCCGCCAAGGCGGGCGTGATCAATCTGACCCGCACCGCGGCGCTCGAGCTGGGCCCGCATCACATTCGGGTCAACTGCATCTGTCCCGGCGGCATCAACACACCGCTGCTGACCTCGCGGTTCCCGGGCGGGGCCGAGGCCCTGGCGCCGCTGATGGCGATACTGCAGCCGGTTCCGCGTCCGGGCTACCCGGAGGACATCGCGGCGATGGCGCTCTTCCTCGCCAGCGACGAATCGAGCTTCGTCTCCGGCGCGGCGATGGTCGTCGACGGCGGCTTCACCGCCGGTGGCAGCATGATCCCGATGACGCCGCAGCCGGCGGAATACGCGGGGCCGTCGTTCGAGACCGCCGCAAAGGCGTGACCGGTGATCGGGCCTTGCCCACCAATTCGGCTGGTGGATCGATCCCGCGCCTGGAGGGTCGCGCTTCCGCGCGACCGGCCGCGCGGAAGCGCGGCCCTCCAATCGGGAACGGAATGTGCTCAGGGAGTTGGTGGGCAAAGCCCGGTGATCGGTCACCGGGATCGGTCGGAGATCGGACGGCTCGTCGCAGCGACCGGTCACCGGTCACGCCGTTCTCTGGTCAGTGCACCGCCATCCGCTGCCCGTGCGCCTTGGTCCACTCGCCGACCATGCGCGCGGCGTTCGCGGCGTCGTCCTCGGTGAGGGCGCGGGCCTGGTAGGTGAGCTCGAGCAGGACGCCGTTCGGGTCGGCGAAGTAGATCGAGTACCAGACGCCTTCGTGGTCGACGACCGGCGTGACCTGTACATCGTGATCGAGCAGGCGCTGCCGCCAGGCGGTGAGCTCGTCCTGCGAGCCGACGCTCATCGCCAGGTGGCGCGACCAGGTCGGGGCGTTGTCCTTCTTGGGGCGCTCCATCCCCTCGATGTCGAAGAAGGCGATCACCTCGCCGCTCGCCATCGCGAAGAACGTGTGCAGATGCGGCTTCTCGGCGTTGGATTCGGGGTCGTACTCGCCGCGCACGGCGGCGACCAGCTTGAAGCCCATCACCTCGGTGTAGAAGCGATAGGTCGCCCCGGTGTCGTTCGTGAGATAGGCGACGTGGTTCAGCCGGTCGGCGATCTTCAGCTCGCTCATCGAATCCTCTCCTTGCGGCGACGGATACTAGTGCCCCATCGGTCAGGCAACAACTCGCAACTTGCGCTCAGCCGAGCAGCTGGTCGGCGACCTCGCCGACGGTGCGGATCGTCAGCCGTTCGGCTCGCGCCGCGTCGATCACCGCCTCCAACGCCGCGATTCGCGCCGGCTCGATGCCGGTGATGGCCGCGTGGCAGACGGTGACGAAGAGGCCGTCCCGCGCTGCCGCCTTGTCGCAGCGCGGCCACCCAGGCATCGCGCACGGCAGCCGGATCGGCGGGCGTCGGCCGGAGGTAGTGGAAGCCATCGACGCCCGGCCACACGAACGGAATCTGCGCGAGCCCGGACTTCAGTCGGCGGGGCGTCATGCCGTCGTCGCCGAGGCTGGCATCGTAGCGATAGTCAAGATCGCGCAGGATCTGCTCGGTCTGCGCCGTGCGCCGGCCGCCGGGGGCGCGGAAGCCGCGCGGCCGCACGCCGGACGCGCGCGGCCAGCGCCTCGGTGGCGCGCGTCGCCAGCGCGCGCTCCGACGCGACGTCGAGCGTCTCCCACGGCTCGTGCGTCCAGCCATGCATGCCGAGCTCGTGGCCGCGCACGACGATGGCGCGCACCGCCTCGGGATGGTGCACGCCGTTCCAGCCCTCGATGAAAAAGGTCGCGCGCACGCCGCGGCGCTCGAGCAACTCGAACAACGCCGGATAGCCGATCGCCAACGACGGGTCCTCGCCTTCGGGCAGCGGGCCGCTCAATCGCCCGGACCCGACGTCGGACGCCTCGCCCATGTTGTCGAACGTGAAGCAGGCGACTGTCATCGCATTCAGAAGACTTTCACCGCAGAGACGCGAAGACGCAGAGAGGGCGCACTGGCAGCCGATCTCCGCGTCTCCGCGCCTCTGCGGTGAAAGTCTTTATTCACCGATCACTCCGTCGGCGCGCAGCCGTTCGATGCCGGCGGCGTCGAAGCCGAGCTCCTGCAGCACCGATTCCGTGTGTTCGCCGAAGAGGGGCGGCGGTGTGCGCAGTGACGGCGGCGTGTCGGAGAGGTGGACGGGATTGCCGAGCGTCGGCTGTCCGTTCGGTTGATCGAGGACCATGCCGCGGTGGCGGAGCTGCGGATCGGCGAGCATCTGCTCGACGTCGTTGACCGGGCCGAAGCAGATGTCGCGCTCGCCGAGCTCGGCCATCCATTCGGCCTGGTCTGCGGGTGCGGAAGATGGCGCGGAACGTCTCGAGGATGTGCTGACGCTCGTCGCCCTCGTCCCATTGGCGCTCGATGAATCTCGGGATGGCCGAGGTGTTGCAGAGCGTCGCCCAGAAGTGGCGCCTCGTAGGCGCCGACCGTGACGTAGCGCTGCGTCCTTCGTCTCGTACACGGCGTAGCAGGCGTGGTGCCCCGTCAGCTGGGTGCGCGCCGCGCTGCGGCGTCTGGCCGAGCTGATGGAGGAGCACGTGGTAGACGTTCCAGAGCGCCGCGCCGTCGGTCATGGCGATGTCGACCATCTGTCCGCGGCCGGTCTGCTGGCGCGCGATGACGCGCTGAGAGGATGCCGATCGCCGCCATCAGCGCGCCGGCGCCGATGTCGGCGATCTGTACGCCGGGGATGACCGGCGGCGCCGTCGCCGTGGCCGATGAAGTCCAGCACGCCGGCGAAGCCGAGGTAGTTGACGTCGTGGCCGACGCGATCGCGGTACGGACCGTCCTGTCCGTAGCCCGAGATCGCGCAGTAGATCAGGCGCGGGTTGCGCGCCGCGAGGGTCGCGTAGTCGAGCCCGAGGCGCTTCGTCACGCCGGGGCGGAAGCCCTCGAGCAAGACGTCGGCCTCGTCGACCAGGCGAAGGAAGACGTCGCGTCCCGCCGGCGTCTTCAGGTTCAGCGTCATGCTGCGCTTGTTGCGCGCCAGGAACGGAATGCCGGAGCCGAACGGGTCGGTGGGGTTGGACGACCATCAGCGTGTCCATGCCCGAGGTCGGCGAGCAGCGTCGAGCAGAAGGGCCCCGGCAGCTGGCGGGACAGATCGAGCAGCTTGAGATCCTGCAGCGGCGTCATGGCGGGTGCAGAACCACGCCGCGCCGGCGGATTCAACGCTTGGCTGGCGTGCGGCGCGTCAGCGCCGCACCCGCGGCTGCCGCGATCCAGTGAGCGAGGGCGCGCCGCGCCGCCACAAACGATCGTTTGTCTTTCGTCCGTGAGCCCTTTATGGACACCGCATGAGTCAGCGGTTCGAGAAGCGGGCAGTCTACGTGACCGGCGCGGCGTCGGGGTTGGGACGGGCGACGGCGGAGCTGTTCGCGCGCGAGGGCGCGGAGGTGTTCGCGGTCGACATCAACGGCGACGGCGTGGTCGAGACGGTGGACGCCATCCGCGCCGCCGGCGGCGACGGCGCTCGGCGGCGTGTGCGACGTCACCGACCTCGATTCGGTGGAGGCGTCGGTCGAGTACATGGTCGAGCGTCTCGGCGGGTCTGCACATCCTCGTCAACGTCGCCGGCATCGGCCGCGCGGCGCGCTTCGAGGAGATCGACGAGCGCGAGTGGAGCCGCATCGCTCGGCGGTGAACCTGACCGGCGTCTTCCACACCACCAAGGCGGCGATGCCGCACCTGCTGGCAGCAGCGCGGCGGCAACATCGTCAACGTCGCCTCGATCGCCGGCCTGCGCGGCCAGGCGTACTGCTCGGCGTACTGCGCCTCGAAGGCGGGGATGATCAATTTCACCCGCTCGATCGCGCTCGAGTTCGCCAGCCGCGGCCTGCGCGCCAACTGCGTCGCCCCGGGCGGCATCCAGACCGACATGATCGCCGGCTTCGTCCCGCGCCAGGACTTCGAGCCGCAGCTGGTCGCCTACTACTCGCCGCCCAAGCCGGGCCGGCTGTCGAAGCCGGAGGACGTCGCCAAGCTCGATCGCCTTCCTCGCGTCCGACGAGGCCGCGCATGATCAACGGCGCGGTGCTGGTGTGCGACGGCGGGACGCTGGCGTGAGGGCGGATGCCGACGGTCGACAGACGACGATCCCGCCGCGAGCATCGGCCTGCCTCATGTCGTCGTCATCGACCGTCCTGACCACCGAGCGCGTCGCGCGAGCGCGCGAGCCGACCATCCGTTCATTCTGCCACGACGGGCGCGGCGCGTCACCTACGGGGAGTTCGACCGCCTCACCAATCGCGCCGCGCACGCCTTCGCGCGCTCGGGCGTGAGCAAGGGCGACCGCGTCACGCTCGGCGCTCGGCAACTCGGTCGAGTATCTGGTGGCGGCCTTCGGGGCGCTCAAGGCCGGGCGCCATTCTGCACCCGATCAACGCCGCCCTGGGCGCGCCGAGCTCGGCTACATCCTCGGCCACGCCGAGCCGCGCGTGATCGTCACCGATGCCGCCAGCGCGCCGGCGCATGACGTCGCCGCAAGCTGCGGCGACCGCTCGGCGCGCGACTGGCGGCGTTCGGCGCGGCCGGGGCCGACGTCGACCTCGACGCGCTGCTCGGCGGCAGCGTCCGACGAGCCGGTCGACGTCGCGCCTCGGACCGTCGACGACGGCTCGACCCTGCTCTACACCTCCGGCACCACCGGCAAGCCGAAGGGCGTGCTGTTCCACCACGGCAGCACCGGCGGCGCGGCGCAGCACTTCCTCGAGCTGCTCGGCATCGGCGCCGACGACACCATCCTGGCGGTGACGCCGCTCTTCCACGGCAACGCCTGGGGCGCGGCGGCCACGGCGCTGCAGGCCGGCGGCACGGTCGCCTTTCCGAAGGCGTTCCGCGCCTCGGAGTTCTGGCCGCTGGTGCACGAGGTGCAGCGCGACCGTGCTCTACACGCTCGGCACCATCCTGGCGATCCTGCTGCGCAGGAGCCGAGCCGACGCTCGAGCGCGACAATCCGCTGCGCGTCATCCTCGGCCTCGGCAGCGCGCCGATCCGCGACGAGGTGATCGCGCGCTTCGGCGTCGCGCGACGTCGCCGAGTGCTTCGGCTCGACCGACGCCGGCGTGGTGACGATGACGCCGCTCGGCGCCGCGCCGCGCAAGGGCTCGGCGGGCCCGGCGGTGCCGGGCGTCGACGATCGCGCATCGTCGACGACGACGGCCGCGCGCAGCCGCCGCGCGGCAGGTCGGCGAGATCGTCGATCCACTCGCCGCATCGCATGGCGGAGTACTTCCGCGATCCGGAGCAGACCGCGGAGGCGCTGCGCGACGGCTGGTTCCACACCGGCGACCTCGGCTACGCTCGACGAGGACGGCTGGCTCTACTTCGTCGACCGCAAGCGCGACGTGATCCGCCGCGGCGGCGAGAACATGTCCTCGGTGCTGATCGAGAAGACGCTCTGCGAGCACCCGGCCGTCGCCGAGGCCGCGGTGGTCGGCGTTCCCGACCCGGTGCTCGGCCAGGAGGTGAAGGCGTTCATCGTCGCGCAGGGCGCCGGTGACGCCGGACGAGCTGCGCGCCTTCGCCGCCGAGCGGCTGGCGAAGTTCCAGGTGCCGCGCCTGTGGGAGTTCCGCGACTCGCTGCCGAAGACGCCGACGCAGCGGGTCGAGAAGTACAAGCTGCGGCGGGAGAGCGGCGGCGACGACAAGCCGCCGCTGGGATAGACAGTAGCGCGGGCCTCCGTGCCCGTCGGGCCGGCTCGGCCGGCCCGGAGCGCGTTGCCTTTCGCAGCGCCGCCCTGCGGGCGGCGACGGGCACGGAGGCCCGCGCTCCTACCCGAGCGGACGACGCAATCACCTGCGTCAGCGACTCAGATACGCCTCGTGAAACGCCTCGTCGGTGAGCGGGGCATTGTACGTCGTCTCCGTCGTCACGAGCCGTGACGAGGTCCCGTCGCGGACGTTCTCCATCTTCTGCTCGCGCGGCGTCCAATAGCCGTCGATCTTCTCGATCGACTCGACGGTCTCCACTTTGAAGAGGCTGCCGTCGTGGTCGTAGAGCTGGCCGCGCATGACCACCAGGTCGATGGGATCGATGGCGGCGACGACGCGGCCGTAGAGCTCCTTCTCGGGGTGGATCGGCTTGACCTCCACCAGGCGGCAGGGGCGCTGGCCGACCGTCTCGTCGCCGACGAAGCTGTACGTGTAGTCGTCGATCGGCCGCTCGATCAGATCGTCGACGAAGAACGTCGAGCCCAGGAACGGCTCACGCCGGGTCTGCTCCGAGAGGCGCACGATGCGCTGCATGAACGGCAGGTACATGAACTGATCGTCGCTCCGTTCGCTGCGGTCGTAGAACAGATAGCGCGTGTCCTTGAGGTTCATCGGGCCGGTGACCTCGAGGTAGCGCGCGTCGATCCCGTTCTCGAGGTCTTGCCGCTCGACCGTGAACTCGCGCACGAGGCCGCCGGGCGTGGTCAGCTCCATGCGCGAGACGACGGTACGGTCGGGTGCCGCGTCGATCACCCGCTTGACCAGCGCCTTGGCGTCGCTCGGCCGGCGGCGTGTCGGCGAGAGCGATCTGCAATGGCAGCGCGAACGCGATGAGCGCGAGTGCAACAGTGCGATTCATTCGAGTCGATCCTTTCAAAGATCTTCACCACTAGGCACGGAGTGCACTGTTCTACTCCGTGCCGCCGTGCCTCCGTGGCAAGATCGGGTTCATTAGTCCAATGCCGCGGCCGCTGCTGCAACGGCGGCCGTGGCCGGCTCGCCGACACGCAGGGTGACCAGCAGGGCCGGCAGGAGAAAGAGGTCGGTGAAGACGCCGATCACCATCGTCACGCTCGCCAGCACGCCGAAGTGGCGCACCGGCTGGAAGTTCGACAGGCAGGCGATCAGGAAGCCGGCCGTCAGCGCGACCGAGGTGATGAGGATCGGGCGGCCGACGCTGGCGCAGGGTGGCGAGGATCGCCTCCTCGCGCGTGGCGCCGCGCGCGCAGCTCGTCGTGAAAGCCGAGCATGTAGTGGATGGTGTCGTCGACGGCGATGCCGATGCTGATCGAGGCGATCGTGCTGGTGCAGATGTTGAGGTCGATGCCCGCCCAGCCCATGATGCCGAGCAGCATGACGATGGGAAAGACGTTCGGCACCATCGACAGCAGGCCGAGGCGCGAGCGAGCGCAACAGCAGGGCCATGAGCGACGAGCAGGATCGCGCATCACCTGCCCGTCGCCGACCACCTGGCTCCAGGCCAGCGCGTCGGCGGAGCGATCGAGCAGCACCACCGTGCCGGTGCGCGTGCACGCGCACGTCGGCGGGGAGGCGCGCGGCGCCGCAGGCCTCGACGCGCTCGACGAAGCCGTCGATCTCCTGCGAGCCCGGAGAGGCGCGTGTGCACGGTGATGTTGGCGCGCTGCCGGTCGGCGCGTGAGCTCGTGGCGGATGTCGCGCGGGCGCGAGCAGGAGCAGCAGCTGGTCGACCTCGTCCTGGCCGGCGAACGGCGCATCGGCGCGTTCCGGGCGGCAACGGCGCGCGCGCACGCGCTCGAGGTGGTCGACGACCGACAGGGTCTTGTCGACGTCCGGCTGCGCGGCGATGAAGCGCTGCAGGTCGCGCATCGCCGTCGAGCGACGTCGACGCGCGTGACGCGCTCCGGGGCGTCACCGTCGATGACCAGCGTCGACGACCTGCGTGCCGGCCAGCGCGTCGCCGATGCGCTGGTTGTCGACGCAGCACCGGGTGGTCGGCGGCTGAAGAAGCGCAGGTAGTCGGTCTCGACGCGGATCCGCGTGATGCCCCATGCCGCCGAGCGACCATGAGCACGGTGAAGACCGCCAGGAACGCGCCAGCGATGGCGGATCGACAGCTCGCCGCAGCCGGCGACGAAGCGCGAGAATCGGCCGCCCTCCTCCAGCCGCGCCGGCACGCGGCGCGGCGGCGGCAGCAAGGTCAGCGCGGCGGGGATGACCGCCACGCAGGCGACGAAGATCACCGCCATGCCGAGCGCCGGCGTAGATGCCGAAGTCGCGGATCGAGGGGATCGGGCTGGTGACGAAGGTGCCGAAGCCGATCAGCGTCGTCAGCGCCGCCATGCCGACCGGCAGACGCGACGTGCGCCACCGCCGCCGCCAACCGCCTCGCCGTAGCTGCGATCGTCGCGCAGCTCGAGGTAGTAGCGGGTGACGACGTGGATGGCGTAGGCGACGCCGGCCGCCATCAGCAGCGGCGGCAGCACGAGGGTGCCCATGGTGAACGCGTCGCCGGCAGCGACCATGATGCCGGTGGTCCACACCACGCCGATCACCACCGTGGCCAGCGGCAGCAGCACGCCGCGCCAGGTGCGGAAGGCCCAGACCAGGACGCCGGTGACGAGCAGCAGGGCCAGCGGCACGAACAGCGACAGGTCGCGGAGCATGTTGCGCGCCGCCTGCACCTTGATGGTCGGCAGGCCGGTGACGGCGACCGCCTCCGGTCCCGGGCGTCGCGGCGATGGCGGCGCGCAAGCTGCTCCTCGATGCCCTGCGGCGAGAAACTGCTCGTCGCGACATCGGCCGGAAGCGCACCCAGATGCCGGCGGCGCGGCCGTCGGGCGAGACGAGCGCGCGCTCGGCCAGGCGATCGGCGAGCATCCGGCTCGCGGAACGCCGCCGCTCGGCGGCCGTCTAGCGGCAGCGGCGGCATCAGCCGCGCGCGGCTGAGGCCGTCGTCGCCGAGCTCGACGCGCTGCAGGTTGGTCAGGCTGGTGACGTCCTGCACGCCGGGCAGGGCGTCGAGCGCGCGTCGCAGACGGTCGATGCGCGCCAGCGTCGCCGGCGCGAAGACGTCGTCGGCGAACAGGCCGACGACGGCGATCTCCTCGCTGCCGAATGTGCGGCGCACGCCGGCGTAGTAAGCCGCCGTCGGCGTCGCCCTCCGGCAGCAGACTGGTCGACGGCGCTGTCGACGCGAAAGCGCGCCGCCAACAGGCCCAGGCCGATGGTGAGCGCCGCGACGACCAGTAGGGTCGTGCGCGGAAATCGCATCGGCAGGTTGGCGAGCATCCCCGACTGCGTAGCAGGATTGCCCGCCGGAAGTGGAGGGCGGCGGGTCCCCGTGCACGCGGGGCGAACGGCAGATTGGCGCCGAGGCGCCAACAGCCGGGATCGGGGCACGGCCGGAGGGTTTCCAGGCGCCGCATTCGGCCGTTCGCGCCCGGCGTGGTAGGCACCGCTCCGCCATGCGCTGCCCGTCCTGTCACCATGAGAATCGGGCCGACCGCCGGTTCTGCGCGGAATGCGGGGCCGCCCTGGCGCCGGTCTGCGCCGCGTGTGGGGAGACGAACCAGCCCGGCGAGAAGTTCTGCGGCGGCTGCGGCGCCGCGCTCGCGACCGCTCCGCCTCCGGCGCCGACCAGAGCACCCGCCACGGCGACGCCCAAACACCTCGTCGAGAAGATTCTCGGCTCGCGCAGCCTCACGGGCGAGCGCAAGCAGGTGACGGTGCTCTTCGCCGACGTCAGGGGCTCGATGGAGATGGCCGAGCAGATGGACCCCGAGGCGTGGTCGCAGATCATGCAACGCTTCTTCACCATCCTCGCCGACGGGGTCGAGCGCTTCGAGGGCTTCGTCGACAAGTTCACCGGCGACGGCATCATGGCGCTCTTCGGGGCGCCGATCGCCCACGAGGATCACGCCCTGCGCGCCTGCCTCGCGGCGCTCGATCTGCGCGATCGCCTGCGCGAGTATGCCGACGAGCTGCGCGTCGATCCGGCGTCAACTTCTCGTTCCGCCTCGGCCTCAACTCCGGCGAGGTGGTCGTCGGCACGATCGGCGACGATCTGCGCATGGAATACACCGCCCAGGGCCATACGGTGGGCCTGGCGCAACGCATGGAGCAGCTGGCGCCGCCGGACGGCATCGCGCTGTCGCAGCACAGCGCAGAAGCAGTCGACGGCTTGTTCGCCGTGCGCTCGCTCGGCCGCTGGACGTGAAGGGGGCGCCGAGCCGGTCGGCGTCTTCGTGCTCGAGGGCGCCAGCCCGCTGCACACGCGCCTCGACGTCGCACGGGCTCGCGGGCTGACGCGCTTCATCGGCCGCGACGTCGAGATGGGCGTGCTGGAGGCGGCGCTGGCGCGTGCCCGCGCCGGCAACGGACAGGTGATCGGCGTCGTCGCCGAGGCGGGGACGGGCAAGAGCCGGCTGTGCTACGAGTTCGCCGAGCACTGCCGGGCCGCCGGCATGCGGGTGATCGAGGGGCGCTGCGCGGCGTACGGCAAGAACAATCCCCTCCTGCCGATCCTGCAGATCTTCCGCCACTACTACGGCATCACGGAACAGGATTCGGACCGGCGCGCGCGCGAGAAGCTCGCCGGGCACCTCCTGCTGCTGGATGAGGGCTACCGCGAGGTGCTGCCGGTCCTGTTCGAGTTCTTCGGCGTGCCCGACCCGGACCGTCCGGTGGCGCACATCGACCCCGATGCTGAAGCAGCGCCAGCTCTTCGGCGTGTTGCGCAAGCTCGTGCAGCACGGCGCCGAGGACACGTCGCGCTGATCGAGGATCTGCACTGGATCGACGGCCTTCGGCCGAGGGAGCCGTGCGGTCGTCGGAAGTTGTAGCGCCATAGCCAGCCCTCGAGGGCCGCGGTGCGCTCGGCCGAGTTTCGGTAGATGGCCCCGTAGGCCCAACCACCGAGCATCGTGCGGATGAAGCGCTCAGCCTTGCCGTTGGTCTGCGGGCGGTAGGGACGGGTGCGCAGGTGCCGGATCCCCATCGCGCGGCAGGCGATCGCGTGGATCGTCGAGACGTAGGCCGAGCCGTTGTCGGTCATCACCCGCTCGACGGCGATCCCGTGGCCGCGGTAGAAGGCCAAGGCCCGGCGCAGGAAGCCGACCGCGGTCCTCGCCTTCTCGTCGCCCAGGACCTCGACGTAGGCAAGCCGGGTGGCGTCGTCGACGCAGACGTGGACGCGCTCCCAGCCGACCTGGCGGCGAGCAACGCCCGAGCCGTCCGTCTTCTTGCGGTTGTGCGCGGCCGCCCGGCGACCCGGTGGCCTGCCCCGCCCTCGATCCGCCCCAGCTTCTTGACGTCGACGTGCAGAAGCTCGCCGGGGCGGGAGCGCTCGTGGCGGCGGGCGGGCTCGAGCCCGAGGCGCCCGAGGCGCCCGAGGCCGACTCGGGTCAGGATCCCCGAGACGGTCGTCTCGGGCATCCGCAGGGCCTCGGCGATCTCGGCGGCGGTAGGCGCAGGCGCCGCAGGGCGCAGATCGCCCCACCCGCTGCTCGGAGGTGCGGTTGTGGAGGCGCCGGGCGGCGCAGGAGCGATCGAGAAGGCCGGCCTCGCCCTCTGAGCGATACGCGGCGCCCACTTGCCGGCGGTTCGGTCGCTCACCTCGGCGGCCTCGGCCGCCTCGGTGAGCGACCAGCCCTCCTCGACAATTCGTCTTGCCGAGGCCTGCGACGCTGGTTCAAGCTGAGCGCTGCATTAGCGTGGAGCTTCATCCGGTGACCTCCTGGGTCTGGGTGGCTTTGACACCCCCAGCCTCCAAGGAGGCCCGGATGAACGATGGGCTCAGGGATTACACCTAGCGGCGTCGTTCAACGGGATGATTAGCGCGACGGCGAGCCCGTGGCGGGTGATCCGGGGAATCAGGAGATGATGATGGCTCCGCCGAGCCGGCAGCCTGCGCGGGAGCTGTCGAGGATCTGTGTCGGTGACTGCGCCGGTAGCCTCAGGGCATGGCCGAAACGGGGGTAATCGAGAAGCTGGTCGAGCAGGTCGAGGGGCGTTACCGGCGCTCCAGCGGCAGATGTCCGACCCTGAGGTGATCGCCGATCGCGAACGCTACGCGGCGGTCGGGCGCGAGTACCGGGCGCTCGGCCAGGCAAGCAGCTCGCGGTCCGTGGCGTCAGGCTCAAGGGCGATTTCGACGGGCGCCGAGGAAATGCTCGCTGAGGACGGCGAGGACGAGGAGCTGCGCAAGATCGTCGTCGAGGCGCCCGAGCAGCTGCGAGCGCTAGAGGAGGAGCTGCGGCTCGCGACGGTGGAGCGCGACCCGAACGACGACAAGAACGTGATCGTCGAGATGCGCGGCGGGCGCCGGCGGCGACGAGGCGGCCCTGTTCGCGGGCGACCTCTACAACATGTTCACCCGTTACGCGGAGGAACTCGGCTTCACCGCCGAGGTGCTGTCGCAGTCGGCGGCCGAGGTCGGCGGCTTCAAGGAAGTCACCTTCGAGATCAAGGGAGACGCCGCGTATTCGGTGTTCAAGTTCGAGGGCGGGACGCATCACGTTCAGCGCGTGCCGACGAGCGGAATCTCAGGGGCGGATCCACACTCGACGGCGACCGTCGCCGTGCTGCCCGAGGCGGAGGAGGTCGATGTCGAGATCAACCCGAACGACCTCAAGGTCGACGTGTACCGGTCCTCGGGTCCCGGTGGCCAGTCGGTCAACACCACCGACTCCGCAGTGCGGATCACCCACGCGCCGACCGGGATCGTCGTCTCGATGCAGGACGAGAAGTCGCAGCTTCAAAACCGTGAGAAGGCGATGCGGGTGCTGCGCGCGCGCATCTACGAGCGGGCGCTCGCGGAGCAGAAGGCGGAGATCGCCGCGGAGCGGCAACTCCCAGGTAGGCTCGGGCCGAGCGCGCCGAGCAGATGCGCACGTACAACGTCCCACAGGGCCGGGTGACGGACCACCGGATCAAGCTGACCGCGCACAACCTGGACGAAATCCTCGCCGGCGATCTGAGCGAGTTCACGTCGGCGCTCGGGTCCGAGGAGGAGAAGCGAGCCCGCCTGGAGGCGCAGACCGCCGAGGTACCGTGAGCGGGCCGGCGACGCCGGCAGCGTCGCTGGCGCTGGGCTCGGCGGCGGACGCGTTCGCGGCCGCGGGGATCGAGAGCGCGCGCCTGGACGCCGAGCTGTTGCTCGAGCGGGCGACGAACAGCAGCCGCGCGCGGCTGACGGCTACTCCCGAGGCGGGTGTCGACGCCCGTGCCGCTCGCGAGTTCGGCGCGATGGTTCTCGCCGCTTGCGGCGCGAGCCGATGGCGTACATCCTCGGTTCGAAGGGGTTTCGCCGCATCGAGCTCGACGTCGACGGCCGCGTGCTGATCCCACGACCGGAGACCGAGCTCCTGGTTGAGCTCGCCGTCGAGCTCGAGCCGGCGACCGTCCTCGACGTCGGCACAGGCTCGGGCGCGATCGCGCTCGCGGTCGCCGACGAAGTGCCGGGCGCCCGTGGTCGCCACAGACACCTCCCTCGACGCGCTGGCGGTCGCGAAGGCGAACCGGACCGGCTCGGGCTCGCCGAGCGGGTCCGGTTCGCCTCGGGGCTCGTGCCACCGGCGAGGCATTCGACCTCGTGCTCGCAAACCTGCCCTATGTGAGCGAGGCGGAGCTGGCAGGGCTGGAGCCCGAGATCTCGCGAGTCACGAGCCGCGCGAGGCACTCGTCGGCGGGCCGACGGGCTCGAGGCGATCGAGGGGCTGCTGGTGGCCTCGCGTCGGGCCGCAACTGACCGCGCGCGATCGGGCTCGAGGTCGGCGCCGAGCAGGCGCCGACCGTTGCGGAGCTGGTTCGGCGGGCCGGCATACGAGCGGATCGAGACCGGCGGACCTCGCCGGGATCGAGCGCGTGGTCGCGGATGTCAGGATGGGCTGAGCCGCCGACCTCGACGCCTGCGTGCTATGGCGGGGGCGTGGCGTGTTCCCGGCCGACGGCTCTACGGGCTCGCCTGTGACCCGTCCGCGCGGCCGCGATCGAGCGGATCCACGCGATCAAGGGCCGCGACGACGGCAAGCCTCGGCGGTCATGTACTTCTCGCCGCTGGCGATGCGTGAGCTCGTGGCTCGGCGGTCGGCCGGCGCACCCGCGACGTCCTCGGCGCGCTGCTGCCGGGTCCGGTCACGCTGGTCGTGGCCAACCCGGAGCGGCTCTATCCGCTTGCCTGCCGTGAGGACCGCAGCCGCTCGGCGTTCGGCTGATCGACGGACCGCTCGCGGGTGCGTCATGCGCCGTCTTCCAGACCTCCGCCAACCGCTCGGGCGAGCCCGCGCCGGCCCGGTTCGCGGACGTCGATCCGGAGATCGTCCGCGCGGTCGACCTCGCCATCGATGGGGGCGAGCTGACCGGCGCGCCGTCGACCGTGGTCGACGTGACCGCGATCGAAGGCGGCGGAGAGCCCCGGATCTTGCGCGACGGTGGGCTCAGCCGCGAGGAAGCCCTGCGGCGGCTCGGGCGCTGCCGAGCTTCGTGAAGAACTGAGCCGGTACAGGAGCTTGCCGTCGCGAGCCGTCGCGAGCCCGACCGCGCGCTGACTGGTCTCGATCCCGCTGGCGCGGCCGCGGGTGTGGATCAGGAACTCGAGGATCACGCGCGCGTCGTCGAGCGGATGGACGCCCTCGACCTCGAGCCGGACCCACTCCATCACGTCGAGAAACGTCTCCCACCAGCGCGGACGCCCTCGGGCCCCGTAGGTGTCGGGCTCGCTGGCGAGCTAGCGGTCGTCACCATCTCGAACTCGTCGTCGACGAGTTCGAGGGCCTCGCTCGTAGGTGTCGGAGTCGAGGAGGCCGGAACGTCTCGACGATGACCTCGAGGTCGTCCGCCACGCGCTTATTATCGGCGCGATGGCCCGAGCTGCCCGAGGACTTCCAGACCGCCCCGCTGGCTGAGGTCGATCCGGCGATCGCCGAGGTGTTGCAGCGCGAGCTCGAGCGCCAGCAGAACACGCTCGAGATGATCGCCTCGGAGAATTTCGTCCCCCAGGCGGTCCTCGATGCCGCCGGGTCGGTGCTCACCAACAAGTACGCCGAGGGCTACCCGGGCAAGCGCTACTACGGCGGCTGCGAGGAGGTCGACGTCGCCGAGCAACTCGCGATCGACCGCGCCAAGGAGCTGTTCGGCGCCGAGCACGCCAACGTCCAGCCGCACGCCGGGGCCCAGGCCAACAACGCCGCGTACATGGCGATGCTCGATCCGGGCGACACGATCATGGGGATGGCGCTCGACCACGGTGGCCATCTCAGCCACGGGATGAAGCTCAACGTCTCGGGCAAGCTCTACGAGGTCGTCCCGTATCACGTGCGCCGCGAGGACTACCTCGTGCGACATGGACGAGGTCGAGCGGCTAGCCGCCGAGCATCGGCCGAAGGTGATCGTCGCCGGCTGGTCGGCGTATCCGCGCCAGCTCGACTTCGCGGCATTTCGTGCGATCGCGGACTCCGTCGGCGCGCGGCTGATGGTCGACATGGCGCATTTCGCCGGCCTCGTGGCCGCCGGCGAGCACCCGAATCCGGTGGAGCACGCCGACGTCGTCACGACGACGATCCACAAGACTCTGTGCGGCCCTCGCAGCGGCATGATCCTGTGCCGCGAGGAGCTCGCCAAGGACGTCAATCGCTCGATCTTCCCGGGCCAGCAGGGCGGACCGCTCATGCACGTGATCGCCGCGAAGGCGGTCGCGCTGAGGATCGCGTCGTCGGAGCCCTTCCGCGCCCGCCAGCGCCAGACCGTGGCCAACGCCCGCGCGTTCGCCGACGAGCTGATCGCCAACGGTGTCGACGTGCTCACCGGCGGCACGGACGTCCACCTGGTCCTCGTCGACCTCGGGCCCGCCGGCCTCGATGGCAAGGAGGGCGAGGATCGCCTCGAGCCCGTCGGGATCACGGTCAACCGCAACGCGATCCCGTTCGACGAGCGGCCGCCGATGAATCCGTCGGGCCTGCGGATCGGGACCCCGGCGCTGACGACCCGCGGGCTCGGTGAGGACGACATGCGCGAGATCGCCCAGGTCATCGCGATCGCGCTCTCGGATCGCTTCGAGTCCGAGCGCGAGGCGCTGGCAGAGCGAACGCGCTCCCTGATGGAGCGCTATCCGCTCTACCCGCAGCTCGCGCCACCGCGGCCGGCCTAGCGCGGGCTGCCCTACTGGACGACCCCGGCCCACAGGCCGGCGTTTTGGAACGTCGCGGTCCCGCCGCCCGGGTTGCTGTAGCGCAGCGAGAACGTGTACTTGCCGGGCTTCACCGGTGAGAAGACCAGGAAGCCGCCCCTGGTCGGGTTCGAGACGCCGTCGTTGTCGCCTGCGCCGGGGACCGTGTAGCGAATCGTCGGGTTCGGGCTGGTGAAACTCATGATCGCCGGGCTATTGGGAAGCAGCGTCGGCTGGTACAGGTGAACCTGGGCGAGGGCGCTCTGGCCGCCGCCGTTGAGCTGCCGGTGACCCTTGCGTACAGCGCGATCAGGCCGGTCTCGGGAACCTTGACGGTGACGGTCGGTCCGCCGAGGTCGGTCGGCGTCCCGGCCGCGGTCGCAAACGGGCCGGTGAGGCCGTTGGTCTTGAACAGGTCGAGCGACGGCGGCTGGACGGCCAGCTTGTGGATGTCCGACGCCTTCACCGCGCTCGGCGCGATGTCGTTCGACTTGACCGAGTTCTTGCCCTGGAGCGCCACGGCGGAGCCGGTGAGACCGACAACCAACGCGCAGATCGCCACCAGCATCGCCGGTGAGGGCAGTCTCCACTTGGTGCGCATGTCTCTCCTCCTGATGGAGTCGTTGACTCCCCCCACCGACCAAACCCGCCTGAGTGCACGTAAGTTTCGGCGCCAGATGAGGATTTGGGTCGACTGCACCGCCGCGGCTCATCCACTGGTCCTGCGGCCGATCGTGGAGCGGCTTCGCGGGTCCGGCCATGAGGTGGAGATCACCGCCCGCGAGTACGGGCAGACGGTGGGCATCCTCGATCGGCTCGGTCTCGAGCACACGGTTGTCGGCGCGCACGGCGGCGGCGCGACCTCCGGCAAGGCCCTCGCACTCGCGCGGCGCAGCCGCGCGCTGGCCCCTGGGCGCGCCCGCGCCGCTTCGAGCTCGCCGTCGGCCACGGGTCGGTGGACCTCGCTGTCGTCTCGTCATTGCTGCGGGTTCCGTCGGCCCAGCTTCAGGACTACGAGTTCGCGGGGCTGCAGCGTCAGCTCGCCTTTCGGGCCGCGCGCCGCGTGCTGGTGCCCGACGCAATCGGCGTCGAGGCGATGCGCCGCGCCGGCGCCGCCGAGCGCAAGCTGGTGCGCTACCCAGGCCTTAAGGAGGACTACTACCTCGCCGACTTCGTCCCGGACCCGACCGTCCTCGAGAGCTCGGGATCGAGCGTGACGCGATCCTCGCAGTCGTCCGCCCGCCGCCCGAGACTTCGGCCTATCACGAGCGCAATCCCGTCTACGAAAGGGTGCTCGACCAGCTCGCCGCGGCCGAGAGGGCGCCACCGTTGTGATCCCCCGCACCGAGGGACAGGCCGCCGCCGTCAGGGCCCGGGCGGAGCCGTCGCTGATCGTTCCCGAGCGCGCGGTGGACGCCCAGAGCCTGATCGCCTACGCCGACGTGGTCGTCAGCGCGGGGGGGACGATGAACCGGGAGGCGGTCGCGCTGGGCACGCCCGTCTACACGATCTTCAGCGGTCGCATGGGGGCCGTCGACGAGCGGCTGATCGCCGACGGCCTGCTGCGCCCGCTGTCGACTCGCCAGCCGGGCTCGAGCTCGTCAAGCGCAAGTCCGCGCCCGGGGCGCGCCAGCCGCGCGACCCGGACATCCTCGTCGAGGCGATCCTCGCGGCGGTCGCAAGGTGGCGAGCTGATGTTCGTCGACGGCAGGCCGGAGACCATCCAGGCGCTGTTCGCGTTCGTGATCGCCGCGGTGTTGGCCTGGCTGCTCGTTCCCGTCGCCGAGCGGATCGCGCGGCGGATCGGCGCGATCGACTACCCGAACGAGCGCAGCCTGCACACGGAGCCGACGCCCAAGCTGGGCGGGCTCGCGATCTTCGTCGGCACAGCGTCGCCGCGATCCTCTTCCTGCCGTGGGCCGAGCAGACCCAGGCGCTGCTGGTCGGCGCGGTGGTGATCTGACCGTCGTCGGTGTCGTCGACGACGTCTTCGACCTCAAGCCGCTCCTGAAGCTGCCGGGCAGTTCGTCGCCGCGTCGATCCCGGTGCTCAACGGCGTCAACGTCGCCTCTTCACGCTCCCGTTCGTCGGCGGCGTCAACATGCGCTCGGTCGAGCTCTTCGACGTCTCCTTCTTCGGCAGCGTCCACCTCGGTCACGTGCTCACGATCATCGGGATCGTCGCCGTGATCAACGTGATCAACCTGATCGACGGGGTCGACGGCCTCGCCGCGGGCGTCTGCGTGATCTCAGCGGCGCGCTCTCGCGTGATCGCGCTGTCGCTCGACAAGCCCGGGCCGGCGTCCTCGCGGCGCTGACCGCCGGTGGGGCGCTCGGCTTCCTGCGCCACGGATTCCCGCCCGCGTCGAGCTTCATGGGCGACAGGGCTCCAACCTCCTCGGCTACCTGCTCGGGGCCGTCGCGGTCCAGGGCGCGCTGAAGACGAACGCCGTGGTTGCCTCTGATCCTGCCCTGGTCGTGCTCGCCGTGCCGATCCTCGACACGGGCTTCGTGATCGCCAAGCGGATCAGGTACCGCCAGCCGATCTACCGCGCCGACCGCTGGCACTTCCATCACCGGATGGCCGACATCGGCTTCTCGCAGCGGCGCACGCTGGCCTACCTCTACGGATGGGCAGCGGTGATGGCGGGGCTGGCGCTTGCGCTGCGATTCATCCCTTACTCCGACGACCACGGCAATTTCGACCCGCTGTGGACAGCGGTGATCGTCGCCTGCGTCGTCGCGGCGCTCGCCGCCAGCGTCTACCTGGTGATCACGCTCGAGATCCTGAAGCTGCGCCGCCAGCGCTCGGCGGACCTTGCCAGCGCCGGCGCGCCCGTCGACGATGCCGTCGTCGATCAGGAGGTCGCAAGGGAGCTCGAAACGGGGGAGTTCCGGGCCGTGGAACGAAGTCCAGACGCCTAAAGCGCGATCTCACCCATACCGATGGACTGGTATGGGCCAGCCGCCTGATCGATCCGTGCCCGAACGCCGCGTGCGCGTCGCCTCGCTGTGGCTGTTGGCCACGGTCGGCGCGCTTACCGCCGCCCATGCGGCGGCGATGCTGGCACCCACGGGAGCGTTCAAGACCTTCGGGACCGACTGGCTGTATTACGCGGTCCTCGCGGCCGCCGGCATCGCCGTTGTGGTGCGGGTCGTGCTTGTCGACAAGGATCGCCTTCCGTGGGCACTAATTGCCGGGATCGGCGTCTGCTCCTCGGTCGCCGCCGACATCGTCTACGCCCTCCTGTACGCGGACATGAAGCACGCGCCGTACCCGTCGATCGCCGACGCTCTGTGGCTCGCCTACTACCCGTTCGTCGCCGCCGGCGCCCTGATCCTGGCCCGCCGCGTCGTCGGACGCGTGGGGGTGTCGCTCGCTCTCGACGGTGCGATCGCCGCCGCCGGCGCGGCCGCGATCGGTGCGGCGCTGCTCGGGCCGTCACTCGTCGGCTACGCGCACGCGAAGCCGATCGAGCTCGCGGTCAACCTCGCCTATCCGATCGGCGACATGTTGCTGCTCGGCGGGATTGCGGCGGCCGCGGTGCTGGTCGGCTGGCGGCGCGACTTCGTCGTCCTCGGGCTCGGCCTGCTCACCGTCGTCGTCACCGACACGATCTACGTCCAGCAGGAGGCTGCTTCGGGTTATGTCGGGGGCACGTTCCTCGACGCCGGGTGGACGATCTCGGCGGCGCTGATCGGGCTTGCCGCTTGGCAGCGCCTGCGGCCGTCGGTGGCGAACGTCGCCGAGCATCAGGCACGGTCGATCATGTTGCCGGTGCTGATCGCGCTGACCGCGGTCGGCCTGACGACGATCGACCACTACTCGCGCGTGACCGACGTTTCGTTGATCCTCGCCTCGGTCACCCTCCTGCTCGTCCTGATTCGGCTCGTCCTGGCCTTCGCCGAGAACGGTCGTCTGCTCGGCACCGCTCGGTTGCACGCGATGACCGACGCCCTGACCGGCATGGCAGAAACGGCGCCGGCTGCATGGACAACCTCGATCTGGGCCGTGCGCGAGGCGCACAAGGAAGAAGCGCGAATACATCGCCGTTGGGATCCTCGACCTGGACGGCTTCAAGACCTATAACGACACGTTCGGCCATGCCGCCGGCGACCATCTGCTGCGCCGGATGGGCCTCGAGCTCGAGGGCGCGGCGGCCGGTCGCGGCGAGGCCTATC
>CAVWTK010000004.1:0-903083 GCA_963757755.1 uncultured bacterium
GGAACGGCTTGCCGGCCTCAACCCCGATCTCGGCAAAGCGAGCCCGTAGCGGCTTCTCGACCGCCGCCGGTCCGGTCGGGGGTGCGAACTGCAAGACGAAGTTGAGGTACGCGAACGGATCGGCGTCGGCCAACTGTTGGTCGATTTTCGGCCACTTGATCTCCGGCGCCGCGGGTGGCGCGGGTTGACCGAGGAACTTCGACAGCGGTTCGGCGCGATAGCCGGCTTGGATCCTCTTCACGTTGTCGATGTCGGCCGAATTGAAGAGCTGCGTGCGGATGATCGCCAGCGAGAAGTCCGTCTCACTCCGGAAGACTTTCGTGATGCCCTTCGGCGGCGCGCCCTTCCAGCCGGGACCGGCAATCATCGCGCATGCCGCGCTGTTTCCGGTGGTGCGGCTCCCGAGGTACCCGAAGTTGAACGTGTACATATCGACGAGCTGCACGGAGAAGTATCGCGACTTCTCGATCTCCGGAGTGCACACCACGAACGGCTCCGCCCGCAGATCCATGGCGACGAACGAGTACGGCGTGTCGCTGTTCGGGGTGACGACCGCCGTGTCCTTCGGGGTGTACACCCGCGCCGTGTTGTAGAGTTGGTTGATCGGCGCCTTGAACTCCGGTGAAGCCGTGTCGACGAAGTACTCGTAGAACACCGCGTAGTTCATGACCACGGGGAACCCGTAGACGAACGCCTCCTCGGCAATCGACGTCGCGTCGTCGCTTGCCGACCGTTGTTTGGCCATCCCGGGCGCGACGCCCAGAACGGTCAGACTGAAGGCAATCGCAACCATGCGCCACGTGTTTCTCGCCATGCTGTCGCCTCACCTTTCCGCGCCCGAGCGTCTAGCGGGGTTGAGCGGTGGTGTCACGGCAACGAGGGCCGTCACCGCTACAACCCATCAGCCGCCGTCCTCGGGCACCATTTCGCCGTTCATGGATCCCCTTCGACCGCGGTGTGGTCGGCGTGGCAAGGAAGCGGAATGGTGGACACGCTCGAAACCTACACGCACGGGCACCACGAGTCGGTGGTCAGCCAGCACCGCAAGCGCACGGCCGCCGAGGCGGCGAGGTTTCTCCTGCCGCACCTGCGGCCCGGCATGCGGCTGCTCGACGTCGGCTGCGGGCCGGGATCGATCAGCGTTGGACTGGCGGCGGCGGTCGCGCCCGGGCCGGTGCTGGCGATCGACCTCGGCGAGGATGTCGTCGCCCAGGCGCGCGAGCACGCCGAACAGAGCGGGGCGACCAATCTGCGCGTCGAGCGCGGCGACCTGCTCGCTCTCGATCAGGGCGGAAGCTTCGACGTCGTCTACGCGCACCAGGTCCTCCAGCACGTCCCCGACCCGCCCGCGGCCCTGCGCGCCATGTACCGACTGCTCGCGCCCGGCGGCATCGTCGCGGTGCGCGACAGCGACTACGGCATCTGCACCTGGAGTCCCGCCGCCGAGGCCTGGACGCGCTGGCTCGAGATCTACAGCGCCGTCGCCCGCCGCAACGGCGCCGAGCCCGACGCCGGCCGCCACCTCGTCGGCTGGGTGCACGCCGCCGGATTCCGCGACGCGCAGGTCAGCGGCACGACCTGGACCTTCCCCGGCTACGGCGCGCCGCAGGATTGGGCCGAATCCTGGGCCGAGCGGACCCTGCATTCGAATCTCGCCGTCAAAGCGCTGGAGTACGGCGTCGCCACGCAACCGCAGCTTGATGCCGTCGCCGCGGGCCTCCGCACATGGGGACAGTCGCCCGACGCGTTCTTCTCGATCGGCCACGTCGAGGTCCTGGCGCGGCGCTAGACGCGTCTCGGATTGCTGGAGGGTCGCGCTTTCGCGCGCCCGGGGGCGCGGAATCAGGACCGCGAGGATGGGCGGCGACGCCGGATCACCCGACGTGCGCCCACGCGTGGTACGAGCTGCGCACCAACGGCCCCGACTCCACGTGGCGGAAACCCAGCGCGCGCGCCGCGGCGCCGAGCTCGTCGAACTCCCCGGGCGACAGGTAGCGGGCGATCGGCAGGTGCTGGCGCGTCGGCTGGAGATACTGGCCGAGGGTGAGGATGTCGCAGTCGACGGCGCGGAGATCGGCGAGCACCGCGTGCACTTCGGCGGGCTCCTCGCCCAGGCCGAGCATCAGCCCGGTCTTGGTGAGCAGGCTCGGGCGACGGCGCTTGGCCGCCTCCAGGATGCCCAGGCAGCGATCGTAGCGTCCGCCGGGGCGCGCGATCTTGTAGAGGCGCGGCACCGTTTCGGTGTTGTGGTTGAACACATCGATCGGCGCATCGACAACCGCCGCCAGCGCGTCGAGGTCGCCCTTGAAGTCGGGGGTCAGCACTTCGACCGTGCACGCCGGCAGGCGGCGCTTGATCGCCCGCGCCGTCGCGGCGAAGTGAGCGGCGCCGCCGTCGGCGAGGTCGTCGCGATCGACCGAGGTCACCACCACGTGCCGCAACCCGAGGCGCTCGACGCCCTCGGCCACCCGCTCCGGCTCGTGCGGATCGACCGCGATCGGCCGGCCGTGTGCGACCGCACAGTAGCCGCAGTTCCGCGTGCAGACATCGCCGAGCAACATGAAGGTCGCCGTGCGGTGTCCCCAGCACTCGGCGAGATTCGGGCAGTGCGCCTCCTCGCAGACCGTGTGCAGGTCGAGCGACTGCACCACGCGCTTGGTCGAGGCGTAGCCCTCGCCGCCGGGCGCCCGCACTTTGATCCAGTCGGGATGGCGCCGCGCTACACCCATGCGTCCTCCCGGAGCTCGCGGCCCAGTCCCTCGGCCAGGGCGCCCGCGAAGACGGCGCCGACGGCATCGAGCGTGGGCGCGACGGCGCACAATTCGGCGAGGTTCACCAACTGCAGCCCGTCGCTGCGGCAGACCGTGATCGCCTCGAAATAGCTCAGGTCCGCGGCCACGTTGAGCGCGATGCCGTGGTAGGCGACGCCGCGCCGCACGCCGATCCCGATCGAGCCCACCTTGCGGTCGCCGACCCAGACCCCGGTCTGGCCGGCGGGTGCGGTCGCCGCGACGCCGTACGCCGCGCAGGTCTCGATGAGCGCCTGCTCGAGGGCCCGCACGTAGCCGTGCACGTCGCGTCCGGCGGCGCGGAGGCGCACGATCGGATACGCGACGAGCTGCCCCGGGCCGTGGAAGGTCGCCCCGCCGCCGCGACCGACGCGGAAGCACGGGACGGCGAGGCGCTCGGGCGCGCCGCGCAGGTCGGCGGCATCGGCGCCGCGGCCGAGCGTGTAGACCGGCGGATGCTCGAGCAACAGCAGGGTCTCCGGCGCGCCGGCGACGACGTCGCCGAGCAGCCGCTCCTGCAGCGCGAGCACCTCGTCGTAGGGACGGCGGCCGAGCCGTCGCACCTGGAGCGCGACGGGATCGAGATGGGCGGCAGCGGCGGGCACGGAATCACTCCAACAGCAGGCTGACGGGGTTTTCGAGTATGCTCTTGAGCTCGACGAGGAAGCGTCCGCCTTCGAGCCCGTTCAGGACGCGATGGTCACACGACAGCGTGGCGCGCAACGTCTTCGCGATCGCGAGCTGTCCGTCGCGTGCGATCGGGCGATCCTTGACCGCGCCGACGGCGAGGATCGCGGCGTTGGGCGGGTTGATCACCGCCGTCAGCTCCTCGACGTCGAGCATGCCGACGTTCGACAGGCTGAACGTCGCACCGGTGAGGTCGTCGCTGCCGAACCGGCCCTGGCGCGCCTTCTCGGTCAGCTCCCCGGCCGTCGCGGCGATCTCGCCGAGGGTGAGCGTCTGCGCGCGATGCAGCACCGGCACCACGAGCCCCTCGTCGACAGCGACGGCGATGCCGATGTTGACGTCGTCGAACACGACGATGCCGCCCTCCTGCCACGACGCGTTGACGTGCGGATGGCGGACGAGACCGATCGCCAACGCCCGCACCAACAGGTGCGTGACGGTGAGGCCGGGCATCGTCTCGCGCTTCCGGATCGACTCGCGCAGATGCATCGCCTCGGTCATGTCGATCTCGGCGGTCACGTAGAAGTGGGGGATGTCGCGCTTCGCCTCGCTCATGCGACGCGCGATCGCGGCGCGCATGCGCGACACCTCGACGCGATGGCCGCCGGCCACCGGCGCGGGTGCCGACTCGCCGCCCTCCGCGTCCGCCCCGACAGGCGCGGTGTCGGCAGGCGGCGCGGCGGCGCGCGCCGCCGTCTCGACGTCGCGCTGCAGGATCCGACCGCCGGGACCCGAGCCGCGAACGCTGGCCAGATTGATCCCTGCGGCGTCGGCACTGCGCATCGCCAGCGGCGACGCGCGCACCGGCGACGACGACTGTGGGGGCGGCGGGTCGATGCGCCGCACCGGCGCGGGAGGCGCTTTGCTCGCCGGCGCTTCGCGCTTCGCGGCAGGTGCCGGTTGGGCCGCCGTTGCTTCCCTCGTCACCGCGGGCGCCGGTTTGGCCGGCTTCGCTTCGCCCTTCGCCGCGGGCGCGGCCTCGGCCGCTTTCCCCTCACCCTTCGCCGCCGGCGCCGGCTCGGCGGCACCGTCGCCATCGGCGGAGAGCACCGCGATCACCGCACCGACGGTCGCGCTCTCGCCCGCCGCCACCGTGATCTTGCTCAGTACGCCGCTGTCCGACGCTTCGAGCTCGACGTCGGCCTTGTCGGTCTCCACCTCCGCCAACGGCTCGCCCTTCTCCACGGCATCGCCCGGCGCCTTCATCCAACGGATGATGACGCCGGACTCCATGCTGTCGCTGAGCTTCGGCATGCGTACGTCAATCGCCATGGGTGGAGTATACGGGCTCGTGCCGTCGTCCGCGACGGAGGTGTCGAGTCTTTCGTCACGGCGGGCTTGCGCCCGCAGCCGGCACGAAGCGGCGCGCGTGCGCGCGCCCGCCAACCACGTGCTCAGAGCCCCGGAAGGCGGGCCTGGGCGACGGGCAGGAACGAGCGGCGGTGCGCCGGGCACGGGCCGTGGCGATCGAGCGCGGCGAGGTGCTCGGCGGTAGCGTAGCCCATGTGGCGGGCGAAGCCGTAGGCGGGATAGCTGCCGTCGAGGACGGTCATCATCTCGTCGCGGATCACCTTGGCGACAATCGAGGCGGCGGCGATCGAGTAGCTGCGCGCGTCGCCCTTGATCAGCGCCTGCTGCGGCGTCGCCAGGCCGGGGATGTGGCGCGCGTCCACCAGCACCTGTTGGGGGGCGACTGGCAACGCCGCGAGCGCGCGGCGCATGGCCTCGATCGATGCCCAGTAGGTGTTGAGCCGCTCGACGTCGCGCACCTCGACGATGCCGACGCCGACGGCGATCGCGCACGCTTCGATCTCGGCGCGCAGCGTCTCGCGGCGGGCCGCGGTCAGCTTCTTCGAGTCGTCGATGCCGCGCACCTCGCACTCGTAGGGCAGGATGACGGCGGCGGCGACCAGAGGACCGGCGAGCGGCCCGACGCCAACCTCGTCGACGCCGGCGATGCGCATCAGGCCCTGCGTCCACAGCGCCCGCTCGTGGCGCAGCAACACTCGACGCCGCGCTGCCTGCCGGTGAGCCAACCCCACTGCCCTGCCTCCGCCTTCGCCAATGGCGAGGCGGCGGCGGGCTGTCAAGTCGGACGCGCGCGGCGGCGGAACAGGTACCAGCCACCGGTGAGCGCGCCGGTCAGCGCGCCCATGCCGTCGATCAACACGTCGCGTGGTCGCCCGGTGCGCGTCAGCGTCAGCGTCTGGTGCCATTCATCGAAACTCGCGCAGCCCACCGCGATGAGGACGGCGCCGAGCAGGCGCGCGCCGCGCGCGCGCGGCGTTGGGCCCATGCCCAGCGCGCGGTAGGTCAGCATCGCCAGGATCGCGTACTCGACGAAGTGCGCGGTCTTCCGTAGGATCAGGTTCGCCGTGTCGATGTGTGCGGGCGAAAGGCCCAGGCCGGACACGAATGGCGCTCTGGCCAACCATAGCGCGGTCTGTTCGTCCGAAAATCCGTCACCCGAGAAGCACGCGATGAGGGCCACCCAGCCAACCACCGGCGCCCAGGCGGCGAACCCCCGACCGGTGCCGGACGTCGAGCCCGGGCGATGAACCCCGACCGTGCCATCGGGCTGATCCTGTCGTTGTCGGTGGCCGCCGTGCTGGCGCTGGGCACGTGGCTGCTCTGGCGCGCCCATCATGCGCCGCCCCCGGCGCCGCCGCCGACGGCGTCGCCGAGCACGACACCGACCGCGACCGTCACGGCCACGGCGACCGGCGTCCTGCCCAGGGCCGCCGCGGGATACCGCCTGGCAGGCACCGTCGTGGGGTCCGTCACGTATGCCGTCGTCGAATCGCCCGCGGGGCGCAGCGAACTCGTGCGCGCCGGCCAGATCCTGAAAGGGCTCGGCCAGCTGACGTCGATCGAGGTCGACCGCATCACCATCGTCGGCGACGATGGGCCGTTCGTGCTCCGCGTCGCCGCCGCGCCGACGGTGACGTCCACGCCCATCGTCACGTGGACTAGTGCGCCGCCGCCGACGCCCGTCCCGTCAGCGTCCGAATCATCGCCTTCAGACGCGCCGGATCGATAGGCTTCTTGAAGATCACGCTCTCGAGACCTTCGAGCCGGCTGCGCTTGATGACGTGATCGCGGTCGTAATAGTAGCCGGTCATCAAGATGACCGGCGTGGTGCCGCGGCGCTTGACCTCCATGAAGAGGTCGTAGCCGTCGAGGTCGGGCATGACGACGTCGCTGACGATGATGTCGACCGACGTCCGATTGAGGATCTCCAGGGCGCGCAACCCGTCGCTCGCCACCAGGACCTCGCAGCCCTCGGCGAGCAGAACGTCGCGCAGCGACCGGCAGACGCCGAGGTCGTCGTCGACCACCATCACGCGGATGCCGTCCAGGCCGCCGCCGTCGGCGCGCCGCGGAGTGGGCTTCGGCACCGGACGCGACACATCGGTCATCTGCTGGCCGACCAGATAGTCGCGCGTCCCGTACTGGCCCTCGCGCGCCATCTCCACCAGGCGGTTGACGATCTCCTGGATCTTCAGGACCTCGCGGCGCACGGCATCGACCCGCTCCTCCTCGATCACCGCCTCCTCGTCGGTCGCCTTGCGGCGCACGAACGCGCTGAGGAGCTCGGTGTCGTTGAGGATCACCTCGAGCGGGCTGTTAATCTCGTGGCACAGCGCCACCGCGACCTCGCCGAGCGTCGCCAGACGATCGCGCTGACGGATCTCGCGAATGTCCTTCGCGAAGCCGATCGAGCCCGCCTCCAGCCCGTTCTCGTCGTAGAGGATCGAACCGGAGATGGCGACCGGCAGCTGCTGGCCCGAGCGGGTGATGAACGTGGTCTCGAAGTTCTTGACCTTGCCCGGTCCGCCGAAGTCGTCGCTGCGCATCGCCACCATGACGCGATGCGCCTCCTGCATGGAGGGATAGAGCCGGCCGACGTCCTCGCCGAGAATCTCGGCGGCGGAATAGCCGAGGCCCTTCTCGGCACCGTCGTTGTAGTAGATGACGTGGCCGTTGCGATCGACGGCGACGACGATGTCCGGCGAGCTCTCGACCAGGCGTTCGAAGGATGAGCTCGGCAGCAGCGTGTAGCTGGAATTCGCGGCGTTGGCTCGTTGGGCAGGCATGGCTCGTCAGTGGGGATTCGCGAAGCCGCTCGGGCGCGCGAACGTTTCCGGCCGCCCCGGGGGCGTCGGCACGCGCTGGCGCTGCTTGCGCGCCAGGCGCAGGAGCACCTTCATCGACGTTTCGAACTCGTTCATCGGACGCACCTCGAAGATCCCCTCGGCGGCGGCGCGGTCGAACAGCGTCTCGCCGCGTTCGGTGCGCAGCACGACGATCGTCCAGTCCATCGCGCCGACGCCACCGCACGAGATGTCGGCGAGCTCGGCCGAGAAGTCGCCGCAGTGGTGACATTCCGGGCGCGCGTATTCCTGCGCCTGCTTGAGCGGGATCTCGATGCGACGGCCGTCGCGGGTGTCGATCAGGACCTTGCCCTTCACGTTGAACTTGGCGATGTCCGCCAGGTCGATGCCGAGCTGGCCCTCGATGACGTCGCGCATCAGTCCGTCGAAGGTGAACACCTCGCTGCACAGCAGCCCGATGGTCAACGTGACGCGCGCGCCGAAGCCGCGCAGGAATTTCGTCTGGCGCTCGATGTGCTTTTCCTTCTTCCGCCCGTTGTCGAGGAACGCGGTGTCGACCGTCTGCATCTTGCGGACGGGCGTGATCTGACAGGGCACGCCGACGAAGGCGACGCGCGTGAGGCCGAGCTTCTCGGCCTGCTCCAGCGCGAGGTTGTTCGGGCAGTAGGTGTACCAGGAGCTGGCGCTGGCGAGGATCTCCTCGACCGTCGTCACCGCCTTGGGCACCGGCACGCAGGCGGCGCCGGGCTCGACCGCCGACACCACCGCCCCGTCGATCTCGTCGGTCTGGCGGAGCCAGGCCAGCAGCCCGGTGACGACGCCGCCATCCTCGCAGCGCTGGTGCAGCTCCGCGTCGACGAGGCGCGCGGCGACGACGCGGCGATACGCACCGAACATCCCGCGGTACAGCTGATCGAGCTCGCCGAGCACGCGACCGGTGAGATGGTGCTCGCGCTCACCGAGGCGCGGGCAGACCTGCGCGCAGACGTCGCAGCCGATGCCCTCGCTCATCCCGCAGTAATCGAAAGCGGCGCTCGCCTTGGCGACCTGCTTGGGTTTGCCGTTGATGTAGTCGATGACGTTGTGCGGGCAGACCAGGACACAAGAGCCGCACTCGCAACAGGAGCCGTACTCCACCACCTCATTCATCATTTCCTTGAAGGTGGGGTGCATCGCGCTCGGTCCCAAAACAAAAGCGGGGCTGGCATTCGCCCCGCTTGTGTCACGCATAGTCCCCGGGTTTCGGTGAGTCAACGCCGCCTTCGGCGCTCGCCGCATCGCCTGCCCGCCCTTGCGGCTCTTCGTCCACCACCACCGCACCCTCCATGGGCACGGCTACCAGCCGGCCCCGCCGCGTGTCAACGTCGCGCACCGCGGGCAGGCGGTCCAGCGCCTCCCGCACCGCTCGCGCGAGCACGGCCGAAATACCCGGGACCTCCGCCAGCTCGTCGATGGTGGCGGCGCGCATGCGCTTGACGCTGCCGAAGGCGCGCAGGAGCCGGCGTCGGCGCTCCGCCCCAACGCCGGGGATGGCATCGAGCACCGAGCGCAGCCGCTCCTTGCCGCGCAGGGCGCGGTGGTAGGTGATGGCGAAGCGGTGCGCCTCGTCACGCAGCCGCTGCAGGAGGAATAAAGCGTTCGAGTTGCGCCGCAGCACGACCGGATTGGCGCGCCCGGGCAGAAAGACGCGCTCGTCGCTGCGCTCGATCTCGGTCTCCTGGGCGGCGCGCACGACCCGCATCTTGGCCAGGCCGACGACGTCGACCTGCTCGATGCCCAGCTCGCGCAGGACCTCGATGGCGACGTTGAGCTGGCCCTTGCCGCCGTCCACCACGAGCAGGTCGGGGAACTGCTGCTCGCGGACGGCGCGGGTCAGGCGGCGGCGCAGCACCTCGAACATCATCGCGAAGTCGTCCTGGCCGCTCACCGTCTTGATGCGGTACCGGCGGTAGCCGTTCTTGTCGGGCCGCCCCTCGTCGAAGGCGACCACGGAACCGACCGACATGCCGCCCTGGAAGTTGGAGATGTCGACGCACTCGATACGCTTCGGCGCGTTGCGCAGATGCAGCTTGCGGCGCAGCTCGTCGCTGATGCGCTCGTACTGGTGCTCGCCGTCCTGGCGCTCGCGGAAGCTCTGCTCGGCGTTTTCGCGCGCCATCTCGAGCAGGCGCACGCGGTCGCCGCGCTGCGGCCGCAGGATCTCGACCCGCCGCCCCTTGCGATCGCTCAGGTAGTCGGCGCGCACCGCCTCGTCCTCGAGCTCGATCGGCAGGACGATCTCGTCGGGCACGTAGCGGTCGCCCTGGTAGAACTGGGTGACGAGCGCGCGCACCACTTCCTCGTCGGGCAGCTCGAAGTCCTCGAGGTGGTAGGCCTGGTTGCCGGTCAGCTTGCCCTGGCGCACGAACAGCACCTGCGCCTCGATGAAGCCCCCCTCGCGATAGAAGCCGAAGATGTCCTGATCGCCGCCGCCGTGTGCGACCGCCTGCTGGCGTTCCTGCGTCTTCTCGATGGCGCGCAGTCGGTCGCGCAGGCGCGCCGCGTCCTCGAAGCGCTCGTCCCCCGCGGCCGCCAGCATGTCGCGGCGCAGCTGGTCGAGCAGCTCGACGCGCTTGCCGCCGAGCAGCAACATCGCCTCGCGGAGGTGCGCCTCGTACTCGGCGCGATCCACCGGCAGGCAACAGGGGCCGAGGCAGCGGCGGATCTGGTACTCGAGACACGGTCGCGAGCGGTTGCGGAAGACGGTGTCCGAGCAGGTGCGCAAGGGGACCACCTTGCGGAGCGTGTCTATGGTCTCCCGGACGCTGAACGCCGAGTGGTACGGCCCGAAGTACCGGCTGCCGTCCTTGACGATCTTGCGGGTGACGATCACGCGCGGCCACGGATCCTGCACCGTGACCTTCACGCTGACGTACGATTTGTCGTCCTTCAGGCGGATGTTGTAGCGCGGCTTGTACTGCTTGATGAGGTTGTTCTCGAGGATGAGCGCTTCCTTCTCGGTGGCGGTGACCAGGCTCTCGAAGTCGCCGACGCGCTGCATCAGGAAGACGACCTGGGAGCGCTCATCCCCGCCGCGGAAGTAGGTGCGGACGCGGCCGCGCAGACTGCGCGCCTTGCCGACGTAGATCACCTTCCCGTGCCGGTCCTTCAGCAGGTAGACCCCCGGCCGCGCCGGCAGGGCCTCGAGTTTGTCATCGAGGCTCCTCGTTGGCGCGCCGGAGGGGGTGTCAGCGGCGTCGCTCACCATCCGGGGCCAGTATAGCCTCGGGGCGGCAGAGGGTCGACGGCCACAACGGGCGCTTGCCGCCCCCCGGCCGCGCTGCTACGCCGCGCACCGATGCGCCGAGAGCAGCTCTTTGCCGCCTTCTTCTTCGTGGCCTTCTGCTTCCTGCTCTACCAGTTCTACCTGATTCTCTCGGATTTCATTGGCCCGCTCAGCTATGCCGCCCTGCTGGCGTTCATCTTCTATCCGCTCTGCAACGCCCTGAAGCGGCTGCTCGGCGGCCGCGACGGACTCGCCGCCGCCGTGATGACTGCCGCCACCCTGCTTCTGGTGGTGGCGCCGACGTTCTATCTCCTGACGGTCATCACCACCGAGTCGGTGTCGCTGTACGAGATCCTGCGAGACTTCGTGACCTCGTCGAAGCTGCAGGAGACGCTGGACCATATGCGAGCGTCGCGCCTCGGCCTGCTGGTCCACGACCTCGGGGTGCGCAGCCGAATCGACATTCCCGACATGATCGTCAGCACCAGCCAGACGGTCAGCGGATTCCTGGTCGGCCAGGCGCCGGCGGCGGCGGCCAACATCTTCCGCTTCGTCGTCAACTTCTTCTTCGCCGCCTTCGCGATGTTCTTCTTCTTCCGCGACGGCAGCCGCATGGTGGCCGCGTTCCGCGACCTGATTCCGATGGAACCCGACGACAAGGAAGCGGTGATGGCGCGCTTCGGCGAGACGTTGTCGGCCGTAGTGCTCGGCTCGGTCGTCACCGCCGCCGCCCAGGGGATACTCGGCGGCGTCGCCTACTGGGGGCTCGGGGTGCCCTTCAGCGTTCTGCTGGCCGGCACGACCTTCTTTCTGTCGTTGCTGCCCTACGGTGGCCCGTTGGTATGGGTGGGCGTCGCGATCTACCTCGCCATCACCGGCGACTACGTCCGCGCCGCGATCATGGTCGGGTGGGGCACGATCGTGATCGGCAGTATCGACAACCTCATCCGTCCGTTGATCATCGGCGGGCGGACGCAGATCCCGACGCTGCTGCTCTTCTTCGGGATCCTCGGCGGCATCTCGGCCTACGGCTTCATCGGGATGTTTCTCGGCCCGGCCGTCATTGCCATCCTGGTCGCCTTTGCCCGCATCTACCGCGAGCAGTATTCCGGCGACCGTCCGAAGCCGCGCCCCCGCCCCGCCTGAACGGCGGGGCACGGAGGGCGTGAAGAGTGCGGCGCCAACGGGCACCGCACTCTCCCAGGCTGCGTCAGAATCCCTTGACGGTCTTCGACAGGTTGTACATCCAATACGTCGCGCCCCACCCCACGAGCACGATGACCGCCATGATGAGCGGATTGGCGGCGGCCCAGGCGGCGTGCGCGTTCATCATCATGAAGATCAGCGGCACCGACATGTAGGTGTTGTGCTTCGAGCGCAGGCCGGCGAGCGCGACCAGCTTCGCATCGGGCGGCGTGCCCTCTTTGGTGGCGCGAATGATCTGCTGCTGCGCCGGCCAGATGCGGAACCAGACGTTGAACGCCATGATCGTGCCGAACGTCGCGCCCAGATGGATCGTGTAGGCCTGGTAGCTGAAGTGCGCCACGTAGCTCAGGAACAGCAGCATGGCGGTCGAGAGGATCAGGCCGCCGACGAAGCCCGCCTTCGGGTCGGTCAGGACGGTCTTGTAGATGACGTCGTAGACCAGCGGCGAGCCGAAGACCAGGACGAGGGAGAGAATCGACATCGCCCCCCAGCCGCCGCCCACGTCAAACATGATCTGGCCGTGGTAGTAGACCAGCATCAGGAGCAACACGCCGGTCAGCCAGGTGAACGCCGCGCCCCACCGGAACCAGTACAGCGCCCGCGGCATCAGCTCCGGGACGACCTTCTTCTTCGTCTCGGCGTCGATCGTCGGCGCGAACTGCGCGTTGACGAAGTTGAAGAAGTACAGATGTCCGATCCAGATGACGCCGGCGACGATGTGGATCCAGCGCGTGATCGAGGAGATGAAGAATTCCATGGCGTCCCTCCCGTGTGTGCATCACCGCCTACCACGCCGACTCGCGGCGGCAAGCGGGGCAACTCCCAGCACCCCAGCAAATCTGCCGCTGCTTAGAGGCCGCTCCGCCCGCTTGTCAAGGCAACGGCGCGGTCACGGCTCGGCCGCGGCGTGCGCGTGCGCGTCGAGTCCGGCGATGCACCCCATCGCCGTCAGCGTCAGCACGAGGATCGCCGCGAACGCCGGCGCGTAGGTTCCGCGCGCATCGCGCACCGCACCGGTGAGCGGGATCGCGAGGGCCTGGAAGAAGACGATGAACGGCGTCATCCGTCCCGCGATGGCGCCATAATGCAGGCGGCCGAAGGACGCGGCGACGACCGTGGCCCATAAGGTCGCATTGCCGCCCATCGCGAATCCGTAGACGACGACGAAGACGGTCAGCATGGGCGTCGACGTCGGCGCCATCAGGAGCACGACGCCGACGGCCTGCAGCCCGAAGCAGAGCAGGATGATGGCGCGCTGCCCGAAGCGGTCGAGCAACGCACCGAACCCGAGCTTGCCGACGACGCCCATGCCGGCGGTCGCGCCGAGCACCCAGGCGGCCGCCGGACCGTCGAGGCCGCGGTCGCGCAGGAACGCGATCTGGTGCAACAGGGTCGCCGACAGGCCGGCGCCGGTCAGCGAGAAGGCGGCGGTGATCAGCCAGAAGTTGCGGCTGCGGAGCGCCTGCGGCGCCGTCCACGAGCGCTCGATCTCGCGCCTGGCCGCCGGGTCGGCGCCGACGGCCACCGGGTCGCCGTCGGGATGGAGTCCCATCACCTCGGGCGCGCGCCGCATGAAGAGCGCCACGGGCGGCACCGCAGCGCAGAGCACGATCACCCCGAGCCATCCGAACGCCCCGCGCCAGCCGTGGCGCGCGATCAGCCACCCGGTCAGGGGGACGAAGATCACGCCGCCCATCGAGATGCCGGCCGTGGCGATGCCGAGCGCCTGGCCGCGCCGCCGCACGAACCAACGGGTCACGGCGGCGTTGCTCGGGAGCCCACCGAGCGACGTCGCGCCCAGCGATACGACCACGCCCATGATCAGGTAGAACTCGGTCAGCGAGCTCATCCCGTGCAGCAGCCAGAAGCCACCGGCCATCGCGACCGCGCCGACCAGCTGCGACGGCCGCGAGCCGCGGCGATCTACGACCCGTCCGACGGCCGGGGAATAGAAGGCGCCGCACAGCGACGCCAACGAGAAGCCGAAGGACGCCTGCGCGCGGCTCCAGCCGAAGGCTTCGGTCAGCGCCGGCAGAAACACGCCGAAGCTGTAGAAGACGATCCCGGTGGTGATGCAGTTCGTGATGAACGCCACCGCGACGATCCACCACCCGTAGAAGATTCCGCGCACCCAGCCCCCGGGGCTCTTAACCACAGTGTCCACGGAGAACACAGGGCCCGCCCGTCCATTCGCGACTAACGCCGCCCTCCGATATAGCTCGAGCCACGTCGCCGATGCCTCCGCCAACCCGCTCCCGCCTGCTGCTCTGGCTGGTGCCGCTCGCCGTCGCGGTCGCGGCGCTGGCGTGGTGGCGCCCGTGGTCCGTGCCGCCGAGCGCATCGGCGCCCGAGCCGACCGCCACGGCGGACACGCCGACGGGCCCGCCGATGTTCGCGCGCTGGCTGCGCCTCGAGCCGCCAGCCGTGCGCGCCCACACCGAGGCCGGCGACGGGTACGTCGACGCCATGCTCGGCCATCAAGTGTTCCGTTCGCTGCCGCGCGGCGTGCCGCCGCAGATCGGCCGCCAGCTGATGCTCGATGACGACAAGCTGCTGCTCTCCTCCGGTCGCCGGCTGTGGACGCGCGAGATCGCCTTCCAACCCGGGCTGGCCGGCGAGATCTGCTACGGCCACTCGACCTACTGCCTGAAGCGCCTCGTCGACGTCTCCTTCGCGATCGACGGCCACCCGGCGGTCATCTACGACAACGAGTACTGGATCGAGCGCTACCCGAGCCACACCGCCATCCACTACGAGCTGCCCGGCGTCTCGCTCACCGAGTACAAGTTCATCACCTGGGACGACCGCGCCGCCGTCACGTACACCGCCACCAGCCGCGACAAGGCCGCGCACACCGTGACGATCGAGGCCATCGCGAGTCCGCTGGCGATCCCCAACGCCGCCGAGGCCCCACCCGAGTATCCGCTGCTCGCGGCCGGCAACTTCCAGGGCATGCCGTTGTTCGTCTACCTCGACGCGCCCGGCTTCACGCGGCTCGACACGCCGATCACCCATCTGCGCCGCGACCTGGCGGTGCCGGCGGAGGGCGCGACCCCCGAGATCTCCCTCGCCGTTCGCTTCGACAACACCCAACGCGCGACGCCCGCCGATCCCCTGCCCAGCCACACGGCGCAGGCGCGCGAGTACAACCGCTGGTTCGCCGAGAACGTCCCGTACTTCGACGCCGCCGACCAGGGCTTCAAGCGCATGTGGTACTACCGCTGGTGGGTGGCGCGCTTCTCGATGGTCGACATGGCCACCGCCGACCTGAAGGGCTACGCGTTCTACGAGGGCAAGCTCGGCTTCGACAATCCGATCGGCTTCGCCGTGCCGCTGCAGATCAAAGAGCTCACCTATCTGCGCGATCCGGTGTACGCGGTCGACCAGCTCGACAACAGCTATCGCAATCGCGCGCCCAACGGCGCCGTCATCGACCCGCCCGGCAGCCCGTACTGGAACGAGACGTACTCGCACTGGATCGCCGCCGCCGCCGCCGAGCTGCACCGCGTGCATCCGCTGCCGCCCGAGACGCTGCGTCGCCTGCTCCCCGAGATGGCCGACGACGTCCGCGCCTGGCTCACCGCCTACGACGCCGACGGCGACAGTCTCCCGGAACGCGATCGGCCGCGCGTGACCGGCTACGACCTCGACATCCTCTCGTACTGGTACTTCGACGGGAACCGTCTGGATCTCCAGGCCGAGCCGCCGTCGATGGAGCGCGTCGACTTCGCCAGCTTCGTGTTCGCCAACGCAATGGGCGTCGCGGAGCTCGCCACGGCAGCGGGCGACACCGCGATGGCCGACGAGTTCCGCGCCGATGCCGAGCGCATCCGCGCCGCCACCCTGGCGCATCTGTGGGACGACGAGACGCACTTCTTCTACCCCCAGCGCGCCAGCGACGACATGCGCGCGCCGATCCGCGAGCTGCACGGCTTCTTCCCGTTCACCACCCTGCTCGCCCCCGACGAGCCGCGCTACACGCAGGCGCTCGCCGCCTTCGTCGATCCCAACGACTTCTGGGCGCGCTACCCGCCGGTCATCACCAGCCTGAAACACTACAAGGCGTGGACCTGGGACATGGACGGGCTGACGCGCAACATCGCGCCGCACCCGATCAGCATGGGCGCGCGCACCGCGCTGCAGGCCATCAAGCACTATCACGGGCATCCGATCACGCCGGCCGATTTCATGGAGCTGATGCGCCGATACAACGACCTCATCTACCCCGGCGTCCATCCGAACGATCCCTACTGGCGGCCGAACGCGCACGAGTACTACTCGAAGTGGGAGCCGCACGCGCAGTCGCCGCGGCCCAAGCCGTCCGACATCTCCCACGACTTCCACTCCATGTACATCTCGCTGGTCGTCGAGGGCGTCGTCGGCCTGACGCCACGCGTCGACGAGCGGATCGAGCTGCAACCGATGGCGCGCGAGTGGCCCTACTTCGCGCTCGACGGCCTGCGCTACCGCGGCCACGACCTCACCATCCTGTGGGATCGACCGGACGGCGACGTGCGCTACGAGGGCTATCCGGAAGGCTTCTCGCTGTACATCGACGGCGTGCTGGCGTTCACCGAGCCGACGCTCGGACACGTCGTGTACGACCCGGCGACCAAGACCGTCGACCGCGTCAGCGAAGACTGACGAAGAAGCCGCCAGGGACGCCAAGTCGCCACGAGGTGCGGCCTCTTGGCGCCCTTGGCGGCAAAATCTCTCGGACGTCAGCGTTCCAGTGAGCGCAGCTCCGCCTCGGCGGCCCGATCGCTCGGGTCGAGCTTCAGCACGTGGGCGAACTCGCCGATGGCGAGGTCGTCGAGTCCCTTGTGCTTGTAGTTCACGCCGAGATGATAGTGGGCGGCCGCATCGTCCGGGTTTCCGTCGGCCACGTGCGTGAAGGCGTCAATCGCCTCGTCGACCATGCCGAGGCGCTCGTACAGCACGCCCATGTGGTAGTGGGCGATCACGTAGCCGGGATCGGCAATCACGACCGCGCGGAAGTGCTCGAGCGCCTCGTCGAGCTCGCCGAGATGGAACAGCGAGAGCGCCAGCCGATAGCGCGCCGGCACCGAGCCGGGGTGTTGCTGGAGCGCGTGCCGACACGCCGTGGCGCAGTCGTCGAGGCGGCCGCGGCGGTAGTAGCTCACCGCGAGCTGAAAGTGCGCGTGCGGCAGCGCGTCGTCGATCGCCACCGCGCGCTCCAATGCCGCGATGGCGTCGTCGATGTGACCGAGGTGGTAGTGGGCGAGCCCGAGGTTGTAGTGCGCCTCGGGTCGATCGGGATAGCGGGCCGCCACCCGTTGCCAGCGATCGCAGGTCGCCTCGTCGGGCGGCATGTGATGATCGCTGGCGAGCGTCTCGGGGCGCAGCGGGAATCCGCAGTATGCGCAGTACCGATGGTCGGACCCGGTCTGCGCCCTGCATTCCGGACACGGCATACGGACCTCCCTTCGCTGTGGGGAGGGGATTCTCGCGCCGCCGGCGCCGCCCGCGCAAGGGAAAAGTTCAGTCGCCCGGCGAACGGGCGACTCGGGCCTACGCGAGCAGCGGCGCCATCACCAACGCCACCACCGCCGTCAGCTTCATCAGGATACCCAGTGACGGACCGACCGCGTTCCTCAACGGGTCGCCGACCGCATCCCCCACCCCGAGCGCCGCCTCGGCGTCGGACCCCTCGCCGCCGAACAGCCCGCCTTCGATGTGCCTTCTGGCGTTGCCCCAGGCGCTGCCCGCGTTGGCCGTGAATGTCGCCAGGAGGGCGCCGGAAACGGTGACGCCCGCGAGCATGCCTCCCAGCGTCTGCTGGTCGAGCAGCCCGACCGCCACTGGCAGCGCCACCGCCATGGCTCCCGGAACCACCGTGCGGCGGAGAGCCGCGGCGGTGCCGAGGTCGACCCAATGCGCGAAGTCAGCGCGCGCCGCCCCGTCCGCGAGGCCGGGACTGGCTGGGAGCGGGTGGCGGATTTCCTCGACCATGTCGGCCGCAACGTCGCCGACCGCGCGCAGCGTCATCGCGCTGAAGAGGAACGGCAACATCGCGCCGAAGAGCAGGCCGCCCATCACGTACGGGTCGCCGACGTCGATCGCGTGCACGCCGGCGACCGATTGGTACGCCGCGGACAGCGCCAGCGCCGTCAGTGCCGCCGCCCCGATCGCAAAGCCCTTGCCGACCGCCGCAGTGGTAGAGCCGGCCGCTCCGAGCCTATCGGCGCGCTCCTGCGCCTCCGGGCCGAGCTCGATCATCCCCGCGATCCCACGGGCGTTCGTGGCGATCGGGCCGTACGCGTAGACGGCGAGCTGCAGGCCGACGGTCGAGAGCATCCCGAGGCCAGCCAGCGCGATGCCGTAGAGGCCCGCGAAAAAGAACGCGAGACCGGTCGCCGCGGCCACGAACATGACCGGCCACGCCGTGGAGAGCAGCCCGAGGCCGATCCCGGCGATGAGGTTCGTCGCCGTTCCGGTACGCGACTGGGCGGCGACATACTCCACTGGGTGACGTGCCGCGGCGGTGTAGTATTCGGTCACCACCGCGACGGCGATGCCGGCGAGCAGACCCGAGGCGGTCGCCAGGTAAATCCCGCCGGCGGTGAGCACGTGCAGCATGCCGGTGACGTTGTCGGCCGGCGCGACCGCCCCCGGCACGAGCAGCTTCGCGAACGGATAGGCGAGCGTCAGCATCAGCGCGGCGGCTCCGAGGCTGCCCCGGTTCAATGCGCGCAGCGGATCGCCGGCCTCATCGGTGCGCACGAAGCGCGTGCCAAGGATCGACGCCGCGACACCGACACCGGCCAGCAACAGCGGCAGGATGACGAGGTGCACCGTGTCGTACGCGACCCCGAGCACCATTGCGGCGAGGATCGAGCCAACGTGGCTCTCGAACAGATCCGCGCCACTGCCGGCAACCTCGCCGACGGTGTCCCCCACGCTGTTGGCCAGCGCCACCCGATTCCGCGACTCGTCCTCCGGCCGGCCGCGTTCCGTTCTGCCGGCGATGCCGGAAGCCGCGGCATAGATCCCGCCGCCGAGGCGCGCGAAGAGCGCGATCGACGACGCGCCGAGCGAAAAGCCGGCCAGCACGTTCATCACCGTGCGGAGCTCTCGCATCGTCGCATCGCCGAACAGCACCGCGTAGACAGAGAAGAGGACCGTCAGGCCGCAGAGACTCAACCCGGCGACGACCAGGCCCATCACTGTGCCGCCGGAGAACGCGACCTCGAGCGCCGCCACCGAGTTCGTGCGAGCGGCGTTGGCCGCGCGCACGTTGGCGTCGCTCGCCGCGCGCACGCCGATGTAGCCGGCCATCGCCGAACAGCCCGCGCCGGTGACGAACGAGAGCGCCACCATGAACGACGAGTCGCGGCTCAGCAGTCCGCCGACGAACAACAGCGCGGTGACGATGCCGATGACGACCCCGAGGGCGCGGTACTCGCGCGACAGGAACGCCATCGCCCCCTCTTGGATGGCGCGAGCAACCGCGCGCATCCGCTCCGTCCCCGGATCCCGCTCGCGGACCCAGCGCGCCTTCCGGCTGGCGAAGCGCAGCCCCCAAATTCCGGCCAGCAGCGCGAACAGCGTGTAGACCATGAGCGCGTCGTCCTCCTACGCTGGGGCCCAGGCGCCGTCCAGGCGGGTTTCCAGCCAACCCGGGGTCAAGGTCGACCCTGCCAAATCGCTTGCGGCGACTCAAATATCGCCCCAGAATCATGGCTGTCACAGCCCCTCACCACATGAGACTTTTTCATCTTGACACTTGCCCCGCGCCAGATTTTGTGGAAATAGGCTGCTGCGGTGCTGCGTAGACCACTCTCACCTGTGAAGGAAGAAGGAGGACGGAAATGAAGAAGATGACGGGAATTATGGTGGCCTTGGCCCTCACCGCCTTGGCCGGCTGTACGGCAAAGATCGAACCGGCGGACATGCAGAAGGCCGAGGCCCTCGTGAGCCGCGCTGAGGCGGCGGCGAACAAGGCGAGTGCGGCTGCGCAGAGCGCGTCGCAGGCGGCTGCTTCAGCTGACGCCGCTGCCCAGAAGTGCGAGGCCGTCGCCGGCAAGTCGTACCGCAAGTGACCCGTACCACGGGCACTGTGAACCTGTCGGTGGGAAGGAGCGCGCTGATGACGCGTAGAATGCGAGTACTAGTCGGAGTGATGGGGCTGGGTATTCTGGCGACCTTGACCGGTTGCCCGAAGAAGCCATTTCCGCCCGATCTGATGGCCCGAATCGAAGCGGCTGCCAACAAGGCGGAGGCCGCGGCGAATTCGGCTGACATGTCGGCGAGCAAGGCTGCGGCCTCGGCCCAGAAGGCGCAGGCCGTAGCCGACAAGCTCGGCAGCCACGGCTTTGAGAAGTAAGGCCGGCCGAACGAACACGTTGTGAAAAAAGGGGGCGTCCCAACCGGGGCGCCCCCTTTTTCGTCGTAGCAACAACCGCGGGGCGTCAGCCCCACGCGCCGTCGAACAGCACCAACGCCTTGATCGCCGACTTGTCGAGCGCGGCGACTCTGTACGCCTCCCCGGCCGCGTCGAGCGTAAAGCGATGGGTGACTACGTGGCGCGCGCCGACCACCCCCTGGGCGATGAGATCGAGCGCGCGGCGGGTCTCCACCGGACCGCACGAGTAGCTCGGCACCAGGCGCAACTCGCGGAAGTAGAAATCGAACGTCGGCAGCGCCAGCGTCTCGCCCGGCTCCGTGCCCATGAACTGGACCACGGTGCCACCGCGCGCCGCGCAGGCGAGGCCGGTCTCCAGCGCCGCGACGGTGGCCGGCCCGACGATCACGACCTCGGCGCCCTCGCCGCCGGTCAGGTCGCGGACCTGATCGGCCAGCGGTGCGGCCGCCGCATCGATCGCCACGTCGGCCCCGAGCCGCGCCGCCACCGCGCACCGCTCGGCGACCAGGTCGGCCGCCAGGACGCGCGCCGCGCCGAGGTGGCGGGCGAGCAGTACGTGTAGCTGCCCCATCACGCCCAGGCCGATGACCAACACGGTGGCGCCGTTGACGTCGCCGGCGCGCGCCAGGGATTTCACCACGCAGGCGAGCGGCTCGACCAAGGCACCGTCCGCGTCGGAGACGTGGTCCGGGAGGTGGAGCGTATCGCCGGACAGATTGCCGGCGGGTACGCGGAAGAACTCCGCCATGCCGCCCGGGTCGATCTGCGACTGCTTCCAGGTCGGGCACTGCACGAACTCGCCGCGGGCGCACGCCCGGCAGCGAAAGCACGGCGCATGATGGTGGACGAAGACGCGGTCGCCCGGCCGGAAGGCGCTGACGCCCTCCCCCACCGCGGCGATCTCACCCACCGGCTCGTGCCCGAAGACCAGTGGGGCCTTCTTGCGGATGTACCAGGGCACCACGTCGCCCGAGCAGATACCGCAGGCACGCGCGCGCACCAGCGCTTCCCCGGGGCCGATCGCGGGCACGGGCTGCTCCTCGATCCGGACGTCGAGGAAGTCGTAGAGCCGCGCGACCTTCATGCCGCCGTCGGCCGGATGGCGAACTTCGCGCCCTGGCCGCTGCGGTGCCGGGCGAGCGCCTCTTCCAACCGTTCGAGCGGCAACTCGTCGCTCACCAGCGCCCCGCCGCCGAAGGTGCCGCTGCCGAGGATCTCGTAGGCAGCGCGCACGTCGCGCGGCGTGAAGTGGAAGGGACTGGTGATCGCAACCTGATCGTAGTGCAGGCGGGCGGTGTCGAAGCGCACGCTGGTGCCGACGGCGCAACCGCCGAAGAGCTCGACCTGTCCACCGCGCCGCGCCAGCGCCGGCGCCGCTTCCCAGACGCTCGGCTCGCCGGTGCATTCGATGACGAGGTCGGCGCCGCGCCCTTCGGTCAGGGCCAGGATCGGCTCGCGCGCCGCCTCGACGGCCGTCGGTACGACCTCGGCGCCCAAGGCACGCGCCTGCACGGCGCGCCCCGCGCTGCGCGCCACGACGACGACGCGCGACACGCCGCGGGTGCGCAACACCAACACGTGCAACAGCGCGATGGGACCGGCGCCGACGAGCACCACGGTGTCGTCGGGGCGCAGGCGCACGTGCGAGAGCCCGTGGAGAACGCAGGCGAGGGGCTCGAGCAACGCGGCCTCGACGTACGGCAGCGCCGCCGGCTTGCGGAACAGGTTCGTGCGCACCACCGGCGCGGGCAGCCGGACGAACTCCGCGAACGCGCCGACGACGAACTGCTCGGTCACCTGCGCGCAGAGGTTTTCCTGTTCGCGCACACAGTAGTAGCAGGCGCCGCACGGCGCCGTCGGCGCCGCCATCACGGCCTCGCCCTCGTGCACGCCGCGCACCTGCGCGCCGACCTCGACGACGTCGCCGGCGAACTCGTGCCCGAACAGCGTCGGGGTTGGAAAGATGGGGTGCCCGCGCAGGTACGTCTTCACGTCGGTCCCGCACGTCAACGCCGCCCGCACGCGGATCACCACGCCATCGGCGCCGGCGCGCGGCCGCGGAAGCTCGCGCAGCTCGATGTGCCCGGGGCGGACGAGCACGTGGCCGCGCATCGTCGCGCGACCGCCGCTGACCGACGGGGTCTCCTCGAACCCGTCGGACCGCTGACCGGCCATTGGCACGGCGCGGCGCTCAGCTCGGCTTGCGCGCCAGCTTCTCGACCAGCGCGCGATGCACGCCCGCGGGCACGAGGCCGGACACGTTGCCGCCCAAGCTGGCGACCTCCTTCACCAACCGCGAGGCGGTGTAGAAGTACGCCTCGCTGGCGGTCATGAAGTAGGTCTCCACCCGGTCGTTCAGATGGCGATTCATCATCGCCATCTGGAATTCATATTCAAAATCGGACACCGCGCGCAGGCCTCGGATGATGGCGTGCGCGCCGATGCGATCGCAGTAATCGACCAGCAGGCCGTCGAAGGCGTCGACTTCCACGTGTTCGCCGATGTCGGTGAGCGCGTCGCGGATCATCGCGACCCGCTCGACGGCGGTGAACAGCCCCGTCTCCTTGCCTGGATTGTGGGCGACGGCGACGATGATCTGATCGAACACACCCAGGGCACGTCGGACGATGTCCAAGTGCCCCTTAGTGATGGGATCGAACGACCCCGCATACACGGCCTTCCGCTTCACGTCTCCGCCACGTCGTCGTCCGGACTGTTCCCTTCTAGGTACAGGGACACGCCTGTCTTTCCATAGCGTTTCCGCGTGGTCAACCGGAGGTTCCCGTACTCCTCCGCCAGCCGATCGTCGATATGGTGCTCGGCCACGACCCATCCGGCCGGCTGCAGCAAGGCGCCGGAGCCGATCGTTGCCAGGGCCTGATCGGCCAGATCCTGGCGGTAGGGCGGGTCCATCAGCACGCCGTCGAAGCGGCGCCCCTCCCCGACCAGCCGCGCCAGCGCCGGTCTGGCTGACTGACCGACCACCAGAGCACGGTCCGCCAGGCCGCAGCGCTCCAGGTTGGCGGTCAGCGCCCGACGCGCCGCCGGCTCCTGTTCGACGAAGGTGACCGCCGCGGCGCCGCGGCTGAGGGCCTCGATGCCGAGGGCACCGCTGCCGGCGAAGAGGTCCAGGATCGCGGCGCCCGCCAGGTCGACGCGGCTGCCGAGCATGCTGAACAACGCCTCCTTGATGCGGTCGGCCGTCGGGCGCACCAACCGCCCGCGCGGAGCCTCCAACCGCCGCCCACGGGCGCTGCCGGCGATCACGCGCATCGCATTCCGCTGACTGATTCCGCCCGCCGCGGCAAGTCGCCCGCGCGTCGCTTGAGCGAAATTCCGGCGGCCGGTACAACTCGTCGATGCCCTCGCGCAGCCGCGAGCGCCACCGGAACGAGGAGAGCACCCCATGCAACCGATCCGTCGCGGCGCCGTTGTCGCCGCCGTGGTCCTGACCGGCCTTGGCCTCTCGCCGCTCGGCTGCGACCGCGGCACGAAAGAGCTGAGCGAGCTCAGGGACGAGAACCGCAAGATCCTGTCGCGACTGGCTGACCTCGAGAAGAAGATCGACCGCATCGCTTCGCGCCCCGCCACCGCTCCGCGGCCGATGGGGCCGGACCCGGCGCGAACGTACAACCTTCCGGTCGAAGGGTCGCCGGTGAAGGGCCCGGACGACGCGCCCATCACCATCGTCGAGTTCGCCGACTACCAGTGCCCGTTCTGCGCGCGCTCGGAAGGGCTCATCGACCAGGCGCTCGCCGCCTATCCGACCCAGTCGCGCTTCGTCTACAAGCAGTTCCCACTCACCGCCATTCATCCCCAGGCTCTGCCGGCGGCCCTCGCCGCGGGGGCTGCCCAGAAGCAGGGGAAGTTCTGGGAGATGCACGAGATCCTGTTCGCCAACCAGCGCGCCCTGTCGCCCGAACAGATCGAGCAGTACGCGCGCAAGATCGGCCTCGACATGACCCGCTTCAAGACGGACGTGGCCTCCGATGAGGTCAAGGCTCAGGTCGAGTCCGACCGCCGCCTCGCGCGCCGCGCCGGCGTGCGCGGAACGCCCACCGTATTCGTCAACGGCCGCCTCCTGCAGAACCGAACCCTGGACGGTTTCCGGGCCCTGATCGACCCGATCCTGAGCGGCACGCCAGGACCGGAGCCGGTCGCGGCGCCGGCGGCGACCCGCCCGCCGCGGCGGGACGGATGAAGTAGAAAAAGCGACCGCTTGGCGCAGAACCCTTGTAGCTCGACCGATGCCCCTATAGGCAGAAGAGAGGGTCCCTCGGACCCTCGGTTCGAAAGGAGTGTGGGCATGCGGGGGTTACGCAATTCTGGCGCCATAGCGCTGTTCGCGGTGGCACTCGTGGCGGCGACCAGCGCCGCCCGGGCCGACGAGTGCAGCAACAACTTCACGAGCACCTTCTCGGCCATTCAGAAGGTGATCTTCGAAGGCCGCGGCTGCACCAGCGCCACCTGTCACGACGCCAGCGCGTCGGGCGGCCTCGACCTGCTCCCCGATGTCGCCTTCGACAACCTCGTCGGCAAGCCTGCCGAGACGGTCCCGGGCTGGGAGCGCGTGCGGATCGGCGAGAAGGACCGCAGCCTGCTCTTCATCAACGTCGCCGCCAAGACCACGCCGGAGAACTTCACCGCCCCGCTGCGCTCGATGCCGCTCGGCGTTCTGCCCGCCATCACCACGAACGAGCTCGAGGCGCTGCGCAGATGGATCGAGGCCGGCGCGCCCCGCGAGGGCACGGTCAAGGGCACGGCCGACCTGCTCGACGCCTGCCTGCCGCCGATCGAGCCGATCCAGATCGAGCCGCTGCCGCCGCCCGCGCCGGGCACCGGCGTGCAGATCCACATGCCGCGCTGGATCGTGAAGGCAAAGAGCGAAACCGAAGTCTGCTACGCCAGCTACTACGACGTCACCGATCAGGTGCCGGAAGAGTTCCGCGGCCCGAACGGCACTTTCCGCTATCATCACGAGCAACTCCGCCAGGACCCGCTGAGCCATCACCTCATCGTCAACCTCTACGACGGTGACACCGGGCCCCACGATCCAGTGTGGGGCACGTTCAAGTGCCGCGGCGGCGCCAAAGATGATCAGGTCTGCGACCCGACGGACATCGGTTTCTGCGGCGCCGACGGCGCGTGCGCCAACGACGCGTTGAAGAGCATCGCGTGCGTGGGCCAGCGCAACCTTCCCACCGACGCCGGTCTGGGCCTCAACGGCAACGGCTTCACCGGCACACAGGAGTCGGCGACCAGCATCGACCTCGCGCCCGGCGTGTTCGCCTCGCTGCCGATGAAGGGCATGATCATCTGGAACTCGCACGCCTTCAACACCACCGACACCGACGGCAAGCTCGAGGGGTGGCTGAACTTCGACTTCGCCGCGCCCGAGGATCAGCAGTTTCCGCTGGACGGCATCTTCGACGACACCAAGATCTTCACCATGAACGTGCCGGCCTTCCACGCGCAGGAGGTGTGCAACATCTTCCAGTTCCCGCCGAACGCGAACTTGTTCGAGCTCGCCTCGCACATGCACCAGCGCGGCAAGCGCTGGCGGACGTTCGACGGCGCCTGGCGCTGCGACGGGGGCGCCCACGCGGGCGCACCGTGTTCACCCTACGGGCCTGACGCGGCCTATGAAACGCCGGACATCTGCGCCGGCGCGACGTGTCGGTCCGTGATGCCGCCGGCCGGCGGCGACTGCAACGCCGACATGGTCGTCACCATCGACGAGCTCGTGAAGAGCGTCGGCATCGCCCTGGGCGCCGCCGGCGTCGGACGAATGTCCCCGTGGCGACGTCAACGAGGACGGTACCGTGACCGTCGACGAGCTCGTCAAGGCCGTGAAATCCGCCGCCGAGGCGGGCGATCGCGATGCGGACGACAGCCTCATGTACACGAGCTTCATCTACAACGACCCCGTCATCCGGCAGTTCCAGCCACCGCTCGCGATGGGCAACGCGTACTCACTGCCCGATGAGCGCGCGCTGACGTTCTGCGCGCTCTACGACAACGGTTATACGGACCCGACCCTGGTGAAGCGGAAGTCGACCTCACCGCCCACCCCGCTCGGCATTCCCGGCCTCCTCGGCGGCCCGTGCACCAAGCCGACCGGCTGCACCGCCGGCAACGTCGGCACGGCGTGCAGCGGCACGACGCCGCAGCAGCTCAATGCCTCCTGCGATTCCGCGGCCGGCGCCGGCGACGGCGTGTGCGACGCCTGCCCGCTGCTCGGCGGCGTCACCACCGAGGACGAGATGTTCATCCTGTTGGGGTCGTTCTTCGTCGACCGGTGATTCCCTCCGCGCCATGGGGCGGAACGGTGCGCGCACCGTTCCGCCCCCGGCCGGCTCGGGGCGCGCGGGCGCTCCTCCTGCTGCTGACGCTACTCGTCCCTCCCGGGGCGGTGTACGCGCACGGCATGCCGATCGCCCTGACCTTCTGGGGGGACTTCCCCCTACCCGTGGCCAATTGTCAGCGCGTCATCGGCCGCGCCGCGGCCGTTTGCGGCCTGCGCGTCTGGCGCGCCCGCCGCGACTGCGCCCTGGCGCCGCTGCGCGGCACTGCGTGCGATCAGGCGGCGACTGAGGCCGCCACCGAGACCGCACGCCTCGCGGCGATCGACGACGTCTTCGGCGCCTGCACCGCGATGCAGCTCAGCATTCTGCAATTCCTCGACGTCCACGAGGCACAGACCGACGTCATCCGCTTCTGCCGCGAGCTCGACGAGGCCGCCACCTCGCTCGTCCTCGACCCGCTCGCCGGCGTCGCCCCCGACGATCTCGCGCGCTGCGGCGCGCCCATCGCCTCGGCGACGACCAAGCTGTTCGGCATGGCGTTCCGCTCGCGCCAGCGGGTGCTCGACCGCATCGCCGCGAGCGCCGTGCCCGCCCGGGGCAAGTTGCCCATGGTCGCCACCTCGACGACGCACATCGACGCCACCGCGGCGCGCCTCGCGGCGAGCATCGCCCCCAGCTGTCCGGACGAGCGTTTCGTCGCCATCTACGGTCGCGACGCGGTGGACGTGCTGAGCGCGGCCAGCGCGCGCGCCGACTGCCTCGCGGGCAATGCGTACGCGCAGGGCAGCCCTGCTCTGCCCGGTCGCGGTCTGCGGCAACCGCATCGTCGAAGGCGGCGAGGAGTGTGATGACGGCAACGCCGTCGGCGGCGACGGATGCAGCGCCGACTGCCTGCGCGAGGAGACTACGTCCGGTAGTCCGAATTGAAGCGGACGTAGTCGACGGTCAGATCGCTGACCATGCGCTCGGCGCGCGCCGCGTCCGGCGTGCAGATCGAGGGTGAGGGTGAACGCCGGCTTGGCGGCGACCCGATTGGCGCGCCGTTCGACGGCGCGGACCACCTCGACCCCGCGCCGCACGATCTGCACGTCGTCGAGGTGCACGTCCAGGCGCGCCGGATCGAAGCGCGCGCCGCTGTAGCCCGCCGCGCAGACGACTCGCCCGGCGTACGGATCGCCGCCGTAGAAGGCCGTCTTGCACAGCGGCGAGCGGGCGATCGCGTCGGCCACGCGCGCCGCGTCGCGCCGGCGTGCGCGCGCCGCGCACGACGACGTCGACGACCTTCGTCGCCCCCTCGCCGTCCGTCACCACCATGCGGGCGACATCGCGCATCAGCTCCGCGATCACCGCCGCGAACGCACCGTACTGCCGTGAACGCGGCGTCAGGAGCCGATTGCCGGCGGCGCCGTTGGCCAGCAGCAGCACCGTGTCGTTGGTGCTCATGTCGCCGTCGACGACGATCGCGTTGAACGAGCGCGGGAGCGCCGTCCGTCAGGACGCGCCGCAGCGCCGGCCGCGAGACGCGCGCGTCCGTCAGGATGTAGACCAGCAGCGTCGCCATGTGCGGCGCGATCATGCCGGCGCCCTTCGCGAGCACGGCGACCGTGACCGGCCGCCCGTCGAGCCGGATCCTGCGCACGCCGAACTTCGGGAACGCGTCGGTGGTCATGATGCCGTCGAGGGCGTCGTGGAACCCGTCCGGTGACAGCTGGCGCGACCGCCGCCTGCACACCCCGGCGCAGCTTCGCGCGCGGCACTGGCACGCCGATGCGCCCGGTCGACGACGGCACGACCAGCCGCGCGTCCGCGATGCCGAGGCGCGCCGCCGCCAGCGCGGTCATCTCGCGCGCCACCGCGAGACCGTCGGCGCCCGTGTAGGCGTTGGCGTTGCCGCTGTTGACGAGCACGGCCTGCACCCGCCCGCCGCGGCAGACGCTCCTGTCCCAGCACGACCGGAGCCGCCTTCACCCGATTCGTCGTGAACGCGCGCGACCGCGGTCGCCGGCGCGTCGGAGACGATCAAGGCGACGTCGCGCCTGCCGCTCTCCTTCAGCCCACAGGCGACGCCGGCGAAGCGGAAGCCAGGCACGCGCACCGGATGGCGCTGCACCTCGACCTTCACCGCGTCCTCCGCACTCGCGCCCGTGCCCGGTAGACGTGGGCGCGATCGGCTCACGACCCGTGGCACTTCTTGTACTTCTTGCCGCTGCCGCACGGACACGGATCGTTGCGCCCGACCTTCGGGGCTTCCGCCGCCCTCGCCGCCGGCCGCGCGCCACCACCGGAGCGGGCCGCCGTGTCGCCGCCGCCGCTCATGCGCAGTCTGCGCCGGCTGCGGCTGGCGCCGTTCCTCGAGGCGGGCCAGCTCCTCGCTGCGTACCGCCTGGACGGTGAACACCTTCTGCACCGCGTCCGCGTGGACGCGATCGATCATCTCCTCGAACATCTCGAACCCCTCCTTCTGGTACTCCTGGAGCGGGTTCTTCTGGGCGTAGCCGCGCAGGCCGATGCCCTCCTTCAGGTGATCCATGTTGAGGAGGTGCTCTTTCCAGAGCTGGTCGATGGTCTGCAGCAGGACGAACTTCTCCAGCTGCCGCATCACCGGCGGCGTGAAGCCCTCTTCGCGCTGCGCGCAGCGCGGCGCGCGTCGCCTGCTGCAGGGCCTCTTCGAGGTCCTGCCGGGTCATGCGCTCGCGGGCCTCGTCGGGGATCTGCATGCGGATGTTGAACTGGGTGAGGATCGCCTCTTCGATGGCCGGCCAGTCCCACTCGTGCGCGGGTGCGTCGCCGGGCACACTGCGTATCGACGAGCGCGGCGGTGACGCCGTCGGTCATCTCCATCACCTGCTCGGTCAGGCTCTCGCCGCCGAGCACGTCGCGGCGCTGGTCGTAGATCACCTCGCGCTGCTTGTTCATGACGTCGTCGTACTCGAGGAGGTGCTTGCGGACGTCGAAGTTGTGCGCTTCGACCTTGCTCTGGGCGTTGGCGATGGCGCGCGTGATCAGACGGTGCTCGATCGGCTCGCCCTCTTCCATCCCCAGGCGGGTCATCAGCCCCTGGATGCGCTCGGCGCCGAAGATGCGCAGCAGGTCGTCCTCGAGCGAAAGGTAGAAGCGCGACGCGCCCGGATCGCCCTGGCGGCCGGCGCGACCGCGCAGCTGGTTGTCGATGCGCCGGCTCTCGTGGCGCTCCGTGCCGAGGATGAAGAGGCCGCCCGCGTCGACGACCTGCTGCCGCTCGACGGCGCACAGCTCCTGGTACTTCTGCAGGATGTCGCTGTAGCGTCCGCGCAGCTCGTCCGGCGCCGCTTCCATCTGCTCGCGCACGTCGTCGATCGACCTTGGTGTACTTCTTGCGCTCCGACTCGTAGCTGTCGCGCGCCGCGGTCGACCGCCGCCTCGAAGGGCGTGCGCGCCGCCGAGTACGTCGGCCTCGGCCGCCTGGTAGGTGCGCCAGCGCCGCCTCGTAGGCGGCGCGCGCCTCGGTCGACGGCGACCGTCGGCCGGCGCCGCCGAGCACGCGCTGCATGCGCGCGCTCGTAGTCCTGACGGGCGCGGTCGAAGGCGACGCGCGGCGCTCGCCAGCGCCGGCCGACGACGCCGTTGCTGGCCGACTCGCGCAGCGCCCGGCACCACTCCGTCGAGCGCGCGATCGAAGCGCTGCTGCGCCCTCCTCGCCGAAGTGCGGGCCGGTGACGCGATCGATCTCCTGCAGCGCCTCGCCGTAGCGCTCGGCGGCGGCCGGCGCATGCGTCGTACGCCTCGCCGCCGTCGCCCAGCGCCGCCGACGGCGGCTGTCGTAGGCGCCGCGCGCCTGCCAGAAGTCCGCATCGAGGTAGGCCCGATGGGCCGCGGTGAGCTCCTCGAGCGCCTTGCGCCTGCCCCTCGGCCAGCGGCGACCACTTCGGCTCGTGCAGCTGCGGGCGCTGCTCCACGGCGGCGTCGAAGCGCTCGCGCAGCTGCGCCAGCACGTCCTCGTAGCGCAGCGCCGCCGTCCGGCAGGTTCGAGGTGCGGCGCACCCAGTCGTTCTCCATCTCGGCGCGGGCGAGGAACTCCGGGTTGCCGCCGAGCAGGATGTCGGTGCCGCGTCCGGCCATGTTGGTGGCGATGGTGACCGCCCCGAGCCGCCCGGCCTGGGCGATGATGTTGGCCTCTGCCTCGTGGTTCACCGCGTTCAGCACGTTGTGCTTCACGTTGCGCTTCTTGAGCATCTTCGCGAGAGATGCTCGGACTTCTCGACCGAAATGGTGCCGACGAGCACCGGCTGCTGGCGCTCGTAGCACTCGGCGATCTGCTCGACGACCGCGTCGAACTTCTCGCGCTCGCTCTTGTAGACGACGTCGGGGTGGTCCTGACGCGCACTGGCATCCTGTTCGACGGAACGACGATGACCTCGAGCTTGTAGATCTTCTCGAACTCCGCCGCCTCGGTGTCGGCCGTGCCGGTCATGCCCGCCGAGCTTGCGGTACATGCGGAAGTAGTTCTGGATCGTGATCGTCGCGAGCGTCTGGTTCTCGCGCTCGATGCGCACGCCTTCCTTCGCCTCGACCGCCTGGTGCAGGCCGTCCGACCAGCGGCGGCCCGGCATCAGGCGACCGGTGAACTCGTCGACGATGATGACCTGGCCGTCCTTCACGATGTAGTGGACGTCGCGCTTGTAGAGCGTGTGCGCGCGCAGCGCCTGGTTGACGTGGTGCAGCATGTCGATGTGGCCCGGGTCGTAGAGGTTCTGGATGTTGAGCATGCGCTCGACCTTGGCGACGCCGGCTCTCGGTGAGAGTGCACGGTCCGCGCCTTCTCGTCGACGGTGTAGTCGCCCTGCGCCTCGATGGCGGCGCGCTCCTCGGCGCGGACGTCGCCGACGCGTGGTGGCGCCGCGCCGCAGGCGCGGCACGACCCGGTCGATCTGGAAGTACTTGTCGGTCGACTCCTCCGCCGGGCCCGGAGATGATCAGCGGCGTGCGCGCCTCGTCGATGAGGATGTTGTCGACCTCGTCGACGATGCGCGTAGGTGAGCTCGCGCTGGGCGTACTCGTCGAGCGAGAACTTCATGTTGTCGCGCAGGTAGTCGAAGCCGAACTCGTGGTTGGTGCCGTAGGTGATGTCCGCCGCGTACGCCACCTTGCGCTCGACCGGGCGCAGGTTGAGCATGCGGTAGTCCTTGACCACGTACGCTCGGGTCGAAGAGGAAGCTCGGTGTCGTGCACGATCGACGGCGACAGGTGATGCCGAGCGCGTGGTAGATCGGCCCCATCCACTGCACGTCGCGGCGGGCCAGGTAGTCGTTGACCGTCACCAGGTGCACGCCGCGGCCGGTCAGCGCGTTGAGGTAGATCGGCAGCGTCGCGACCAGGGTCTTGCCCTCGCCGGTCTTCATCTCGGCGATGATGCCCTTGGTGGAGCACGATGCCGCCGAGCATCTGCACGTCGTAGTGGCGCAGGCCGATGGTGCGCCGCGACGCCTCGCGCACGCAGGCGAAGGCTTCCGGCAGGATCTCGTCGAGCACCGCCTGCTCGGCCTTGTAGAGGGCGTCTTCCTGGCTCGTTGATCGACTCCGCGCAGGCTCTCGAGTGATCGGCCCGTCCTCGCGGTGCGGCTCGCGCAGCAGTGCGCGCAGCCGCTCGAGCTCGGCCCGCTCGCCGGCCGTGGCCTCGCGGATGCGGGCGCGGAAGGCGTCCGTCTTGGCGCGCAGCTCCTCGTCGCTGCAGCGCCTGCGATCGCCTCTTCGTACTGGTTGATCTGCGCGACCAAGCGGCCTCAGCCGCTTGATCTCGCGGTCGTTGCTGCTGCCGAAGACCTTCTTCGGGTCGGCGGCCATCGGCGCCGCCGATGAAGGCCCACGCCCATGCCGATGCCGCCGCAGGAGCATGGCCCGCGAAATCGCGTCCGGCCCACCCAGGACCAGGCCGATCGAGCCGCCGACGACGGCGCCGAGAAGGACCCCGCCCAGGGCCCCGAGGAGCATGCGCTTACTCATTGCGGTCCCGTGTCCACCATGAACGTCCCTATGGTGCGTCTCGACGGTCGAAAGATCAAGGGAGTGTCCCGCTCACCGATCGAGCTGGACCGCGGAGTCGACCTGCGCGCCGAGGAAGCGGGCACCGACCTTGACGAAGCGCTCCGGCGCATCGGTGACGAAGAACGACGTCTCGCCGCCGCGCTCGCCGCCGCAGCAGGTCCTCGGCCTCGAGGACCTCGCGCACGGCGCCGGCGGTCGCGACGCCGGAGTCGATCAGGCGCACCCCCGGCCCCATGGTGGCGCGGATCACGCTGCTCAGCAGCGGATAGTGCGTGCAGCCGAGGATCAGCGTGTCGATGCCGCTGCGTGCAGCAGGCTGCGTCAGGTAGAGGCGCGCGGCACGCGGCCGCGACCTCGTTGTCGACCCAGCCCTCCTCGGCCAGCGGCACGAACAGCGGGCAGGCACGAGTGTAGATCTCGAGCTCGGGCCGCAGCTGGCGCAGGGCGCGCGTGTACTCGCCGCTGCGGATCGTTGCCTCGGTGCCGATGACGCCGATCTTGCGATTGCGGCTGGCGCGCGCGGCGGCGCCGCGCGCCGGGCTCGATCACGCCGACCACCGGCACGTCGACGCGACGCTGCAACGCCTCGAGCGGCCACCGCGGTCGACGTGTTGCACGCCACGACGAGCAGCTTGACTGCCCTTGTCGACGAGGAAGTCGGTGTTCTCGAACGAGTAGCGCCGCACGACATCGGCCGACTTGGTGCCGTAGGGATAGCGCCCCGTGTCGCCGAGATAGATCAGCGACTCGTTGGGCAGCAGCTTGGCGAGCGCGCGCACCACCGTCAGGCCGCCGATGCCGGAATCGAAGATGCCGATCGACCGATCGCGTGCCGCCGGCTGACGGACGGCGTTACGGCGTCGGGCAGTCGTCACGCGTCGGCCCTCGGACCGGAACCAGCGCTCACGTCCGCCGAAGACCGCCCTCGACTACGGGCGCGATGGGATCGGTGCGCGTGACGCGATCTGACTGCAAGGAGGCTCATCGTCCAGCAACGGCGGACATTGCCATAGGCGCCGCACAGCCACAACGAGGGGACGCCCACTCGGCTGCCTCACGCAAATCGCGGGTTCCGGCCCGCCCTGCCCCTTCATCCTTCCCTTCCGGTCCGGCGGCGTGCGAAAGCTGGTGGCGAGGGCACTGGATGCGCCGCGCGTTCGTCACGCGCCTTGGACCCGGCGTCGTCGGACTGTATCTGATCGTCGCGATGCCCGGCGCGATCCTTGCGGACACATGCGTCGGAGACTGTGACGGCGGCGGCGCTGTTAGCATCGACGAGCTGATCACCGGTGTGACCATCGCGCTGGGCACGGTGGCCGCCGGCGCCTGCCCGGCGCTCGACTGCCCCCAGCATATTGGTGGAGTGTTCATCGACTGCGCGGTCGAGGCCGTCTACAACGCGCTCCACGGGTGTCCGGTCGTGGCGCCAACGCCCGTGACCGACTGCAGCGGCGTTCCGCGCGACCGCCCCTGCATGGGCCCGTGCGGGGGACCGGCGTGCGCCCACATCATCTCCGGCTACTGCGAGGGCGGTCGCTGCCTGACGGAATGTGCGCCGTGCGTCACGCCTACCGAGATCCCCACCCGCACTACCGACTGCCGCACCGCGCCCAATGCCGCGCCGTGTCTCGGTGCGTGCGGCCTTGGCTTCTGCGAGGGCTCGACCTGCGTCGGCGAGTGCACGCCGTCCGCCACGGGAACTCGGCCCGCCACGCCGACCCCACCCACGCCGTCGCGCACACCGATCCCGCTGCCCCCCACCCTGACGCCAACGGTGACGCGGACGTGCTACACGCCGGCGACGCGACTGCCCGACCAGCCGTGCGATCCGCTGCGGTGCGCCTTCCAGCACTGCGTGCGCGGGGGCTTCGAGGGGCAGTGCGAGGTCGACCATTTCACCGGCGAATGCCTCTGCTTCATCGAGGGGCCGACGCCGACCATTACCCCGGTGTCCTGCACGACACCGATGCCTCCCCGGTCACCGACGTCGGCGTGAGCGTCGGTGCGGTCGCCTGGCGGGGGAGGCGCACGGAGTGCGGCCGGCGTCACGTCATTTGACGTTCGCGTTGGCGACCCCGTACTGTGCCCGCAGGTGCCGTCGACGGACTTCACTGGGGGGTGGGTCGCTCGCGTCAGACGGCGCATTCCAAAAGCTTTCGGAGGATCGTGATGCTGAGTGTGAGGAGAGGCCTGGCGACGCTGATGGTGGTCGCCTGGGCGAGCTCGGCTGCTCTTGCAGCCGACAGCGACGCATTGAAGCCGGGCATGGTGCTCGACCAGTCCAACTGGCAGCTCGCCGAGGGCCTGCTGCCGCCGGAGATTCTCGCGCACTACAAGGACGGCGGCTACTCGAACCCGATCGTCGATTGGCCGCTCGGCACCTTCAACTGGCCGCCCGAGTTCAAGGCCGCGACCGAGAAGAACGCCGGGCAGTACAAGATCAGCGAGACCGGAACGGTGGTGCTCAACTCCACCGGGGAGCAGCCGCCCTTCATCCTCGGGCAGCCGTTCCCGATCATCGACGCCAAAGACCCGCAGGCCGGCGCCAAGATCCTGTGGAACTTTTTCTACCTGACCTGGTACTACGGCAACCTGCACGCCGAGTCGCAGGTGAACTGGGTCGGTCCCAAGGCGATCGAGCGCCGCACCGACCAGGACGTCAACTTCATGTACTACGACGGCGTCAACGAGAACGACCGCGTACCCAATCCGCAGAACTTCGTCGACCCAGCAGCTCGTCGTCGCCAAGACCCCGGCCGACCTCGCCGGCACCGCGGCGCTCAGCTGGCGCTACCGCGATCCGGACAAGCGCGACTCCGCCTGGGCCTTCGTCCCTGCCCTGCGCCGCGTTCGCGCCGTCAGCCCGGCCAACCGTTCCGACGGCTTCCTCGGCTCGGACATGAGTCAGGACGACGGCCCCTTCTTCGACGGGAAGCCGGAGGACTTCACCTGGACGTTGAAGGGTGAGACCGATCAGCTCTGCGCCTCGTCGATCCGCTCAATCTGCGAGGGCAAGTCGAACTCGGTCTGGATTCCCGGCGGCGGCTGGCGCGCGAACTGGGACCCGGCGCTGAAGATCATCGGCTTCCAGGATCCGGACTGGAAGGGCCTGGCGTGGGCGCCGCGCAGCGCCGCGCTGGCCAAGCGCCGCATGTGCATCGTCGAGGGCGTGCCGAAGGACAAGTACTACCTCTACGGCAAGCTCGAGCTTTGCATCGACAAGGAGACGTCGCAGGGCTCGTGGAACCGCAAGTTCAGCTGGCAGGGCGAGTTGCTCAACACCCTGCAGGTCATGGCCTACAACCTCAAGCCCGAGACCCGCCCGGACGGCAACGTCGACTACATCCAGGGCTCGAACATGTCCTACAACGTCGCCGAGAACATCAAGGCGCAACCGCGCCACCGTCGCCGGTCTGAAGTCGGACCCGAAGTCGGCGCTCGACACGCACGTGCCGTTCAGACCCGGCGTTCTTCGACATGAACTCGCTGTCGCGGTTCGGGAAGTAGGACAAGCGAAGGGCGAAGGAACACGGACGAAGGACGAGCGCACTCAAGTGTCCCTCGCCCCTCGTCTGTCATCCTTCGTCTTTCGTCTTTGATCCTTCGTCTTTCACCGTTCGTCCTTCATCCGTCTACTCCGCAACCCATTCCTCGATCACATCCCACACCGCGTCGGCGCCCTCGCCGGTGACGCCGAGAACGCGATCGGCGCGCGCCCGGCGGCCGCGGCGCTGATCGGCGCGCGAGGCCGGCCTTGCGCTCGCCGCGGCCGAGCTTGTCGATCTTCGTCGCCACCACCGCGGCCGGCGAGCCGTGCGCTGCGAGGAAGTCGAGCAGCTGCATGGTCGTCGGGCTGCGAGACCGCGGCGCACGTCGACCAGCACCAGCGACCCCGCGCAGGGCGCGCCGTCGGACTGCAGATAGCCCTCGACCAGCGTCGCGCCACTGCGGCCTTGACCGCCAGCGGCACGCGGGCGAAGCCGTAGCCGGGCAGGTCGACGAGCAGCGAGGCGCTCGTCGACGGCGAAGAAGTTGATCTGCTGCGTGCGCCCGGGCGTCTTGCTGACGCGCGCCAGGCCCGCCGGCCGAGCACGCGGTTGAGCAGCGACGACTTGCCGACGTTCGAGCGCCCGGCGAAGGCGACCTCCGGCAGGCGCGCCGGCGGCAGCCGGTCGAGGCGCGCCGCGCCGGCGACGAAGACCGGCCTGCGCCGGTCGCGCGCCGAGCCGCGAGGCCGGCCTCACTCAGCTGGCCGGCGCGGCGCGCCGACCGACCTTGGTGACGCCGCGGATCGTGTTGACGAACGTCTCGCGGTTGGCGCTCTCGATCAGCCGACGCGGGGAACGGCACGGCGATCTTGTCGGTCGACTTCGCCTCATAGATGAGCTTCGTCCGTTGCCCGTCCGGCGAGGCCTCCAGCGCGTAGGATGCCCTCGAGATCGGCGGCCTGCGCCTGCAGTCGTCTTGAAGTTGACCTTGTGCTGTCGCCGGGTCGAGCGTGAACTCCATCGATGTACTGCTGCAGCGGGCAGGTTGAGCGCCTGCAGCTGCATCAGCACGGTCTTGTTGTTGCCCTCCTGCTTCATCAGCTCGGACTTCTTGATGTTCTCGACCATCTGCGAGCTCTTCTCGACCGCCCAGACCGCGTCCTGCACCTTGTCGAGCGGCGCGTCGATGATGCGCCACGTAGCGGATGGTGGCCACTCCGCCGTCCTTGTTGAAGCTCTCTTCGACGATCTCCTTGGCGTTCTTCCACTCCGCCTGCGCTGCTGGAGCTGCGTACCGATCCAGAGTACCCGACGCCAACACCAGCACGACCAGGACGACCACCCCAGCAATGACCTTGATCGTTCATGCGGTCTCCTATTCGCGCCGGTACGCCGCGCGCTCAACGCATCCGCTCCACGCGCAGCGGACGGCGGCTCGATGCGAGCGTCAGCGCTCTGCGGCATCGTACGACGGGCCGTTGAACATGATCGGATGGCTCGCCGCGCAGCATCTCCGGCGTCACCACCCAGGTGCCCCCCGAGAGCGGGCTCGAGCATGCCCGAACGGCGACGTCGTCGTCGCCGGCCGTGAAGCCCCCACGCCAGGAGGCCGGTCAAGCTCGCCGCCGATACGCGTAGACACTTCGCCGGAATGTAGAGAGGTTGGTCCCGACCGCCGCCATGCCCCAGCCGAGCTTCGACGAGGCCGCTCGGCCGCAGCTCGTCCTGCGTCCAGCGCTGTCGGCCTGCCGCCGCGGACTGGCCGGCGCCGAGCGCCAGCACCACACCGCCAGCCACAACTCGCCATTGCCATGCATCGCCGTCCGCATCGCATACCTCCTCCTCATCATTCCGTCCGCACCACCGACTCGGGCGGCAACGACGCCAGCAGCGCCGCCAGCGCGCGCTCGACGTAGGCCTCGTCCTTCGACTCCAGCGTGATCCGCACCCGGTACTCGGGATCGTTCAGCTTCGGATACGAGCCCGAGGAGCAGCTCGGGAAACTCCTCCAGCGTGCCGGTTGAGGTAGCGCCGCGATCGCGCTCTCCATCGCGCGCAGGTACACGATCCGCAGGTGGAACGGGATCGGCGGCGAAGCGCTCGCCGCAGGGCCAGCAACTTGTCGCGGAAGATCTCCGGGAATGCCGGGGAGGATGTAGATGTTCTCGACCCGGAGGGTCGGAAACGCTCAGGCTGGCCGGCGTATTCCAGCTCGGTGCCCTCGACGACCTCGGCCATCTTCAGGCGCGCCTCGTTCAGCGTCGCCGCCGAAGTAGCTCGCGCAGCATGCTGCTCGATCGTCGGGATGGCGCACGACGCGCGCGACCGAGGCCGCGCGCGATGCCGGCGATGGTGACGTCGTCGTGCGTCGGTCCGACGCCGCCCGAGGTGAACAGCACGTCGACCGTCGGCTGCAGCGCGCGCACCGCCTCGGCGATGACGTCGACCTCGTCCGGGATGACCACGATGCGCCGCAGCGTGACGCCCAGCCCGCGCAGCTGCTGCGCCAGGAACGTCGGAATTGGTGTCGGCCACCTTCCCCGACAGGATCTCGTTGCCGATGACGATCAGCGCGGCGGTGCGTGTCGCGCGGCCATCGCAGCGTACTCTCAGATCGAGATCGCATCCTTGCGGAAGTCGCTGCTGCCGATCTTGATGTTGACCAGCGCCGGCTTGCCGGCGCGCCAGGGCGCGCTCCATCGCCGGGCGGATGTCCTCGGCGCGCTCGACGTATTCGCCGTGTCCGCCGAGCGCCTCGACGACCTTCTCGTAGTGCGTGAACGACAGCGCCGGTCGCCACCGACGCGCTCCTCGCCGTAGAGCTGCACCTGGCCGCGGCGGATCTGCGTCCACCCGGCGTCGTTGCCGATCACGCCGACGACGTTGATCTTCTGCCGGACCAGGCCTCGAACTCCATCCCGTGCAGGCCGAACGAGCCGTCGCCGTAGATGATGATCACCGGCGACTCCGGCTTGGCCAGCTTCGCCGCCATCGCATAGCCGGGACCGACGCCGAGGGTGCCGAGCGGGCCCGGATCGAGCCAGTGGCCCTGACTGGTAGACGCGCACGCACCGAGGCGGCGGTGGCGACGAAGTCGCCGCCGTCGCCGACGAAGATGGCGTTCTCGCCGACCGAATCGGCGATCTCCTTGCACGCCCGCAGCGGGTTGATCGGCACGCATCGGACGTTCAGCTGCGGCTGCACCTTCTCGACTTCCGCGCTGCTCGCGCTTGCGCATCTCGTCGAGCCACGGCTTCACCATGGCCGCCGAGTAGCCCTCCGGCGCGCGCCGCCTGCGTGAGCTGCTCCATCACCAGGCCGGTGTCGCCGACGATGCCGACGTCGCACGGGCGGTTGCGGCCGAGCTCGCGCGGATCGAGGTCGACCTGGATGAGCTCGGCGTCGGGATTGATGTGCGAGTCGCGCCCGTAGCCGATGCGGAAGTCGAGCGGCGTGCCGAAGATCAGCACCACGTCGGCCTGCTTCAGCGCCTGCTTGCGGGTCTGCGAGAAGAAGTGCGGATCGTCGGGCGGCAGCGAGCCGCGGCCGAGGCCGTTGACGTAGATCGGCATGCCGAAGGTCTTGGCGAAGCTCGGGATAGGCCTCGCGGCGCACCGACCAGCGCAGCTGCGTGCCGACCAGCGCCACCGGCCGCTCGGCGCCCTTGATCAGCCGCCAGCGCCCGCTCGATGTAGCGCGGGTCGCCGGCGATGCCGGCCTCGGTGCGGTACTCGGTGGGGAACCAGATCTTCTCCTCGTCGTAGGAGTCGAAGAGCTGATCGATCGGCATCTCCAGGAACACCGGCCCGGGCAGCCCGGTGGTCGCGGTGCGAAACGCCATGCTCACGTACTCCGGCAGGCGCCGCCCTTCGGGCACCGACGACCGCCCACTTGGTGATCGGCCGCATGAGCTCGACGTGGTTCATGTCCTGCAGCGAGCCCATGTCGGCGAACGGCCGCGGCCCCTGCCCGCCGATGATGATCATCGGCATGTTGGCGCGATGCGCGCTGGCGACGCCGGTCACGGCATCGGTCAGGCCCGGACCGGCGGTGACGACCGCGACGCCCGGGCGGCCGGTGACCCGCGCCCAGCCATCGGCCGCGTGGGCCGCCGTCTGCTCGTGCCGGACGTCGATGACGCGGATGCCCTCGTCGATGCAGCCGTCGTAGATCGGCATCACGTGGCCGCCGCAGAGCGTGAAGATGAACGGCACCTGCTCGGCCTGCAGCGCATGCGCCACCAGCCGTCCCCCGTGTACCGTTCCCATCAAAGCGCTCCCCGAATGTCAGCGCGGGTCGACCGCTGCGCAGTGGCGCGAACTATACAATCGCCCTGCGCCGCCGGGGCAAGGCAGCCGGGCGGACAGTGCGTCTCGGCGCTCGCCGTCAGTCGCAGATCGAGTCTGAGCACGTCGCGGCAGGTCCTTGATCTCGCCCTCCAGATAGGCGCGCAGACTTCTTCTTCAGGCGCTCCTCGATCTGGCGCACGCGCTCGCGGCTGATCCCGTACTTGTCGCCGATCTCCTGCAGGGTCAGCGGCTGCTCGGCGAGCAGGCGCTCGCTGAAGATCACCGCCTCCTTGTCCTTCAGCGTCTCGCCGAAGGCGCGGATCTTCTCGCCGATCTCGCGCCGGAACTCGGCGTCGGCCACCTGCTCCTCGGGACCCTGGATCGTGCCGGGCAGGACGTCGAGCAGCGTGGCGCCGCTCTCCTCGTTGCTCGGCTGGTCGACCGACAGATCGCGCGAGGACGAGCCGCTGCTCCATCTCGATCACTTCCGATTCCTTCACGTCGAGGCGCTGCGCGATCAGCTTCGGCTCCGGGACGATGCCTTCCGCGCTCCAGGCGCTCCTTCTCCTTCTGCAGGTTGAAGAACAGCTTGCGCTGCGCCTGCGTGGTGCCGAGCTTCACCACCCGCCAATTGTTGATCAGATAGCGGATGATGTAGGCGCGCACCCACCAGACGGCGTACGAGGGGAAGCGGATGCCGCGGTACGGATCGAACTTCTTGACGGCCTCCATCAGGCCGATGTTGCCCTTCCTGGATGAGATCGAGGAGGTTGCGCGTCGCGCGCTGATACTCGCGCGCGATCATCACCACCAGGCGCAGGTTCCCGGTCACCAGCTTGTAGGCGGCCTCGACGTCCGCCGTGCTCGCGGTAGCGGATCCCGAGCTCGCTTCTCCTCTTCGCGCGTGAGCAGCGGATAGCGGCGGATCTCGGTCAGGTAGCGCTGCAACGGATCGAACGGCGCCAGCGCCTGGCCCCGCTCGTCCTCGGACTCGTCGACCTCGGGCTCGACGACCTCGCCGTCGCCCGACGCCTCGCCGTCGCCATCATCGGAGCCGACGTCCGCCGCCGTCACGTCATCGGGCGACAGCTCGCTGTCGTCCTCGGTCTCGCCGTCGTCGTCCGCGTCGGCCGCGCGCCGGTCGCCGTTGGTCGGCTCGGCGGCGGACGCCGCCGGCTCTGCCGGGCGGCGCGGGGCGCGCTTGCCGCGCTTCGCGGGGGTCGTCGCGTCGTCATGCGCCGGTCACTCTGCCAGACGTCGGCGCATTTCCGTCACGAGCGGCCTGTAGAACCTCGTCGAACTGGCGCTGCATCGAACGGAGATCCTCGTGCATGTGCAGGATGACCTCGACGCCGGCAACGTTGACGTCGAGCTCGCGCATCAGCACCGCGATCAGACGCAGGCGCTCGGCGTGCTCCGGCGAGAGCACCGGATCGGCATCGGCGGGATGCTTGATCTCGACCAGCTTCTCCGTCTCGACGATCCGCACCAGGTCGTCGTCGATCGAGAATCGCTGACAGACCTCCGACAGGCGGATGTAGCGCGCGGTCATCGCCCTACAGCCTCCACCCGTCGCGCGGGGCCGCGCGCGTACGCCGCGTCGAATGCGCGCGCCGCGTCGGCCGCTGCGCTGGACTCCTGATCCGGCACATACACCTGGAGGCGGAGGTAGAGATCACCGCGGCCCCCGCCTTTCAGGTGCGGGACACCGCGTCCCTTCACGCGCAGCTGGCGACCCGCCTGGCTGCGCGCCGGCACCTTTACCCGCACCGGCCCATCCGGCGTCGGCACTTCGATCGCCGCGCCGAGCATCGCCTCGCTGACCGTCACCGGCAGGTCCATGTACAGGTCGTCGCCGCGCCGCTCGAGGAGCGGGTGCGGCCGCACGATGACGCGGATGTAGAGATCCCCGGCCGGCGCCTTGCCGGTGCCCGGCGATCCCTTGCCGGCCACGCGAACGCGCGAGCCGTTATCGACACCGGCGGGGATGCGGACGCTCAGTCGCTCACTGGTGATTCGCCGGCCGCTCCCCTGGCAGGTGGGGCACGGGCGCGTCGACACCTTGCCCGCGCCGCCGCAGCGCGGACAGGTCCGCGTCAATCCCATCGGCCCCTTGCCCATGCGCACGGTGCCGCGCCCCTGGCAGTCGGGGCACGTCGTGGCGCTGGCGGGGTCGGCGCCGCTGCCTTCACAGACCGGGCAGGCTTCCTGGCGCTGGATCGTGAGCTCGGTCGACAATCCGCGGACCGCGTCGAGGAGATCGATCGTCAGCTCGGATTCGGCGTCGCCGCCGCGCATCTCGGGGGCCGCGCCGCCACCGGCACCGCCTCCGAAGATGTCGCCGAAGATGTCCTCGAACGAACTGTAGCCGCCGAACCCCTCGGCATCGCTGCTGCTGCGGCGCTGCCACTCGGCCGCCTGCTCGCGGTGGGCGCGCGCCTGCGCCGGGTCGAATCCGGACTGCGCGCCGGCCATGCCGAACTCGTCGTACAGCTTCCGCTTCTCGGGGTCGCCGAGAATGTCGTTCGCCTCGGACAGCGCCTTGAAACGTTCCTCGGCTTCCTTGTTGCCGGGGTTGACGTCCGGATGATGCTTGCGCGCGAGCTTCCGGTACGCCTTCTTGATGTCCTCGGCCGTGGCGGTGCGCGACACGCCGAGGACGGCATAGAGATCCTTCTCCGTCATCGCCGCCTCGCCCGGCCGGGCGTGTGATCACTCCCGCTCAGGGTACTCGAAATCGACCTCGCCAGCGGCGATCTCCCGCAACGCCGTGACGACCTCTTTGTTGTCGCTCTCGACCAACGGCCGAGCCCCCTTCAGGAGCTGCTTGGCCCGGCGGGCTCCGACAAGCACCAACTCGAAGCGATTCGGCACCTTCTTCAGACAGTCTTCAACCGTAATGCGAGCCATGGGTTGGTCCCTCTCCAGCGGTCGAACGTAGCGGAAAAGCGGCGTCAGGCAAACCCCATGGCGGATTTGGACGACCGACACGGATGGCGGTTCGCAGGGAGGGTGTAGCGGCGAGCTAGGCCGCGACGCCCGCTTTGGGCGTGCGCAGCGCCAGGAAGAACTCCCGATTGCCCTTGGGCCCCAGGATTGGTGACGGGCACTCGCCGAGAACGGCCAGGCCGAGACTGGTCGCGGACTCGCGGACCCGCGCGACCGCGCTCACATGCAGCTCGGGATCCCGCACCACTCCGCCCCGGCCGACCTGCCCCTTCCCCACCTCGAACTGCGGCTTGACGAGGGCGACGATGACACTCTCCGGCGCCACCAGGGTCGCAACGCGGGGCAGGATCAGGGTCAGCGAGATGAACGAGGCGTCGACGACCGCGAAGTCCGGTTGAGCCGGCAGTTGGGCGGCCTCCAGGTGGCGCGCGTTGCAGCGCTCCAGGAGTGTCACGCGCGGGTCCTGACGCAGGGCCCAGGCGAGTTGGCCGTAGCCGACGTCGACGGCGATCACGGCGCGCGCCCCGCGCTGCAACACGCAGTCCGTGAAGCCCCCGGTGGACGCCCCGACGTCGAGGACGAGACGGCCCGCGACGTCGATCGCCAGGGTGTCGAGCGCGCCGGCCAGCTTGACGCCGCCGCGACTGACGTACGGCAGGTCGCTGCCCGACACGCTGATCGCCGCGTCGGGAGCGACGAGCGTCCCGGCCTTGTCGACGACGCGGTCGGCGACCCGCACGGCGCCGGCCATGATCAGGCTGCGGGCGCGCTCGCGGCTGGCGGCGTAGCCGCGATCGACCAACAACTTGTCGAGGCGCTCGCGACTCACCCGCCCGCCGCCCGCTCGACGACGAAGTGCGCCAATGCGCGCAACGGATCGGCAGCGGCGGACAGTCCGCCCAGCGCGTCCAGCGCCTGGTCGCGCAACTCGCATGCGCGCACCTTCGCGGCCGACATGCCGAGCACGGCGGGAAACGTCGCCTTGCGGCGCTCGTCGTCGCGGCCGACCGCCTTGCCGGTCCTCACCGACGAGGCTTCGACGTCGAGGATGTCGTCGGCGATCTGGAACGCGAGCCCGAGACACTCGCCGTAGCGCGTCAGGCCGCGCAGCTCTCCGTCGTTGGCGCCGCCGACGAGCGCGCCGGCGCGCACTGCCGCCAGCAGCAGCGCACCGGTCTTGCGCACGTGGATGAACTCGACCAACGGGAGGTCCGCCTCTTGGCCCTCCGCGGCGAGATCCGCCGCCTGGCCCCCCACCATGCCCCGCAGGCCGGCCGCATCGGCGATCTCGCGCGCCGCCTGCAACGCCCGCCCGACGGCAGGCGCCTGCTCGGCGGCGCGCAGCAGCACGGCGAATGCCTCGGTGAGCAGCGCGTCGCCAACCAGAATGGCCATGCCCTCGTCGAACGCGATGTGGACGGTCGGGCGGCCGCGCCGCAGCGCGTCGTCATCCATGCTGGGCAGGTCGTCGTGCACCAGCGAATAGGTGTGGATCATCTCCAGCGCGCAGGCGATCGGCATGGCCGTCTGGCTGTCGCCGCCCACCGCTTCGCACGCGGCCAGCGCGAGGATCGGGCGCAGCCGCTTACCGCCACCCAGCAGGCTGTAGCGGACGGCCTCGACCAGTCGGTGCGGATGCACCGGGTCGAGCGGGAACCGCTCCTCGAGCGCTGCCTCCACCCGTTGCCGGCGCGGCGCGAGATAGGCGTCGAGGTCGATCACAGCTCGTCGTCACCGGCGTCCCGGCGACGCAGCGTGCCGTCCGGCGCGCGGGTGAGCACCTCCACGCGCTGCTCGGCCTGCGAGATCTGGTCGTTGAGCTTGCGGACCAGGCCGACCCCGGTCTCGAACGCCAGCAGCGCGTCTTCCAACGCCAGGTCGCCCGCCTCGAGCTCTGCCACCAGCGCTTCGAGTCGGGCCATGCCGTCCTCGAAGCCGATCGCCGTATCGTCGTCGTCATGGGTCATCTCGTCTCCTCGTCGGTTCCCTCGACGCGCTCGACCCGCACCCGGGCGGCGCCGACGCGGAAGATCAGATCGAGCTGATCCCCCGGGCTCGATCTCGGTCGCGGCGCGCACCACCTGCCCGTCCGCCGCGCGGCGCGCGATTGCGTAGCCGCGCTCCAGCACGGCCAGGGGGCTGAGCGCGTGGAGGCGCTCGCCGGCGGCGACCACGCGCGCATGCGCGGCGCGCACCGCGCCCGTCAGCGCTCGGGCGCCGCGCTCCGCCAGCTCGTCGATGCGCAGCCGCTGTCGCCGCAGGGTCTGCCGCGGGTCGCGCACCAACCGGGCCAGCGCTGCCACCCGCTCGCGGCGCCGGCGCAGAGAGCGCTTCAGCGCCAACGCCAGAGCATCGCCGCGCGCGCGCCAGCTGTTGCGCCAGCTGGCGCGCGTCCGGCACGACCAGCGCCGCCGCCGCGGTCGGCGTCGCGGCACGACAGTCGGCCGCGAGGTCGGCGAGGGTCACGTCGATCTCGTGGCCGACCGCCGACACCACCGGCACCGGGCACGCCGCGATGGCGCGCGCCACGCGCTCGTCGTTGAACGCCCACAGATCCTCGATCGACCCGCCGCCGCGGCCGACGATGACCACGTCGACGTCCGGCTGCGCCGCGAGATCGGCCGAGCGCCGCGACGATGTCGCCACCGGCGCCGTCGCCCTGCACGCGCACCGGGCGGAGCACGAATGCGCACGCGCCGGCAGCCGGCCGCGCAGCGTCGTCACGATATCGTGCACGGCGGCGCCGGTCAGCGCCGTTACCACGCCGACGCGCGCGGGGCCACGCCGGCAGCGCGCGCTTGCGCTCGGGCGCGAAGAGCCCTTCCGCGGCCAGGCGCTCCTTGAGCTGGTCGAGCGCGAGCTGGGCGCCGCCGACGCCGCGCGGCTCGAGCGCATCGACGTAGAGCTGCAGGTCGCCGCGCGCCTCGTAGAGGCTGACGCGGCCGTGCGCCAGCACCTCCAGACCGTCCTGCGGCTTGAAGCGAACGACGCGGGCCGCGGAGCGGAACATCACCGCCGCGATCTGGCCGTCGCTCGTCCTTCAGTCGGAAGTAGCAGTGGCCCGACGTATGGACGCGGAGATTCGAGATCTCACCCGCTACCCACACCTCGGCGAACGCCGGCCTCCAGGCAGGTGCGCAGCAGCCGGTTGAGCTCGGAGACGCTCAGTACCGGGACGCGCGTCCCGGTACCGACCGAGTCCCGCATCGCGCGCTTCCTACCAGAGCCCTCAGCGCCGTGCCACCTGAGCGGTCGGCGTGGCTACCGCGGCGGGCGTGGCCGGCGCCGCGCCGACGAGCGCCGACAACGGCACGACCTCCAGGTCGGACTGCCGCCACTGCGGCAGCGTCGCCTGCAACGCGTCGATCGTCGCATCGCCAGGGGCGGCGATCACGACGGCGCGGCCATAGCGGCGCGCGGTGTCGGCGATCTTCTGGAGCTGCTCGGACAGCGCTTCCGGCCGCTTCTCGTCCTCGACCAACGCGATCGGCACGGGCAGCATCGCGGCGACGCTTGTCGCCGCGGTCGCCGACGAACGGGAGCGCGTGCTTGTCGGCGTCGGCGAGGAGACCGCGATCGGCCCGCGGAATGGAGGGGCCGTCGCCGACCCACGCCGCCGCGATGGCCTTGGGCAGCACGGTCAGTCCCGCCTCGAGGTCCGGCGGCGGCGGCTGGCGCGGCCGCGGCGGCGGCGTCACCGTCGGATCATCGCTGGGCATCGGCGTCGGCAACGGCGGCGGCGGCGCACGAAATTGCAGTACCGCCTCGCGATCGAACATCCCACCCAGCTCCGCCACCTGGGCGGCGAAGGGCTGGCGCGGATCGACGCCGAGCACGATCGGCGCGTCGATCATCTCGATCACCTGCCGTGCCAGCCGCAGATCGTCGCCGAAGGGGCCGACGACCACGGACACGCGCGGGCGCGCCTGCGGATTCTCGCGCCAGAGGAAGCGGACCGTCGAGACTTCCAGTCCGTCGATGCCGATGCGAACCTCGGTATCGTCGGCGTTCTGGACGGTGTGCAGGACGACGCCGGGATCGGCGCCGCGCACGGCTTCGATCGCGGCTTCGGCACGGCCCTGATCGGCTCGCGTCAGCTGCATCTCGTACAGCCGGTGCTTGAACCGCAGCGGCCCAGCCCCGCGGTCCTCCTCGATCGGCGCCACGAGATGCAGCGGGCCCTTGCGCAGGGCGGCATCGACCGCGGCGATGCGGGCCGGCAGGCCGGCGTTCCACTCACTGCTGGTGAGCTGTGGCGCCGCCGGCTCGGTCGAGCGGAAGGAGTGGTGCAGCTCGGACGCGGAGAGAAAGACCGTGGCCGCCAGCACGGCGCTGAGCGGCCAGGTCACGATCCATGCAAGACCAATCGGCGGCCGGTCGCCGCGCAGGGCCATGGTTCGGCGGCTCCTGTCCGGCCGTCGCGTCGACTGACCCGGAAACCTACGGCTGTGTCTGGGCGACGACCGTCTTGAAGACGTTCCAGCTCTTGAGCAGCTCGAGAGCGCGATCGAGCTGCGGATCCGCGGCGTCGGGGCCGGGCATCGTCGCGTCGCTCTGCGGGCTGCCGCCGCCCTGCGTCTTCCGGCTCCTGGTCGCCGTCGTCTCCCGTGCTGCTCGAGGTGGCGCGGCAGATTGCGCTCGCGGATCGCCTCGGGCGTGTCCGACGAGCCCGCCGCCGCCGCCACAGGCTGCGGCTCCATGACGATGTCCGGCGTGATGCCGGTGGCCTGGATCGAGCGGCCGTTGGGCGTGAAGTAGCGCGCCGTGGTCAGGCGGATCGCCGAGTCTCCCGTCGTCGAGCGGCAGGATCGTCTGCACCGAGCCCTTGCCGAAGGTCTGGGTGCCGAGCACCAGCGCGCGCTTGTGGTCCTGCAGCGCGCCGGCGACGATCTCCGAGGCGCTGGCGCTGCCGCCGTTGACCAGCACCACCATCGGGAAGTCCGTCGGTGATGGGGCCCTTGTGCGCGTAGAACTTCTGCTCCTGATTCTCGAGGCGGCCCTCGGTGTAGACGACCAGGCCGGAGTCGAGGAACAGATCGGAGACCTTGACCGCCTGCGACAGCAGTCCGCCGGGGTTGTTGCGCAGGTCGAGCACCAGACCCTGGAGGCCGCCCGATTCCTTCTCCAACTCGGCGAGCGCGGCCTTGGCGTCGTGCTCGGTGCGCTCCTGGAACTGGGTGATGCGCAGGTAGCCGTAGTGCGGCTCGAGGACGCGCGCACTTCACGCTCTTGATCTGGATGACCTCGCGCTTGAGGGTGAGCGTCATCCAATCGGGCCGGTTCTCGCGGCGGAGGGTCAGCTTGATCTTGGTCCCTTCCGGACCGCGCATCAGCTTCACCGCCTCCATCAGCGACATGTCCTTGGTGAACTCGTCGTCGATCTTGATGATCTGGTCGCCGGGCTTGACGCCGGCGCGGAACGCGGGGGTGTCCTCGATCGGCGAGACGACGGTCAGCACGCCGTTGCGCTGCGTGATCTCGATGCCCAGGCCGCCGAAGCTGCCGCGCGTGTCGACCTGCAGCTCCTTGTACAGATCCGGGCGTCAGATAGGCGCTGTGCGGGTCGAGCGACGCGAGCATGCCGTTGATCGCGCCGTCGATGAGCTGCTCGGTGGAGACGTCGTCGACGTAGTTCTTCTGCACCATCGTCAGCACGTTCGCGAACGTCTCGATGTTCGTGATACGCGTCGCGGCCGACCGCCGAGACCTGTCGTGCCAGCCAGCTGCTCATCAGCAGCGTGCCGCAGACGACCAGGAGAAAGAGCGATGATGCCTGCACGTTGTTTCACGGTGATGGGGCCTCCAATTCGGGCCACTATATCGCAGGAGTTTCGTTGCGCAACAATTCGATCTGGCAGCGGCAGCGCTCGAGAAACAGTCTTGCTTTAGCGGCCGGTCTCGCGAAAGATCCCGATCGTGAGGCTGGGTCGCGATCGACCACCTCGCTGGAGCGAGTGGCGGTGTTGATGACGGGGGCGGGATCGCCTGCGGGGATCCTGCCGGGCAGGCCGTTGCATGACCCAATCCGCCCTGATTCGCCGGACGCTGACCGAGTTCTTCCGCGAGCTCCTGCAGGCGCGATGCGCACCCACGAGGTGCGATCGAGCGAGCCACCGAGCACTACCTGGTCAGCCTGCTCGAGCGCTTCGCCAAGCCGGGCCGGATTGGAACGACCGCCCGCTGGCGCTCGACTACCTGGAGTCCTTCCACACCCGCGCCCGCACCGCTGGCCGCGCTGCGCCACGTCGGCGACACCGCGCTCTTCCTCTCCGGCGTCTTCATGGAGCACCTCGAGCGGCGCGCGGTCTCGACCGACTACTACATGCGCATCGGCCAGATCGCCTACCACCAGCTGTCCGGCCTGGCACCCGTCCGACAGCGGCGCCCGCGGCGACGTCTTCGCGCGAGATCGCGGCGCGCTTCCCGGACTTCGTGCGCGTCCTCTCCGAGATCAGCTTCGCAGAGATGTTCCGCGGCGACGTGCAGACCGTGCGCGTCTACACGCGCTGGCTGCGCACGCGCGGCGCGCAGGACGCCCAGTGGCTCCTGCGCCGCGGGATCGTCGCCCTACGACCCCGGACGTCAAGTCGCGACACTGAGCCACGGCCGGCGCATCCTTCTGCGTTGCGCGCGACGACGATCGTGAACAGCGAGTGCCGCGACGTCTTGTAGACCTGCTCGAGCTCCATCGGCAGCCCGTCGAACACCTCGTTGCGCCCCAGCGTGTGCCAGCCCCAGCGGCGGGTGATCGGCTCCAGCCGCCGGTCGACGGCGGCGAGCACCCGCTTGTCGCTGCGGAAGTGGTTGATCACCACGATGGTGCCGTTCGGCTTACAGACGCGCTGCACCTCGCGCCATCATCCGCCGCGCGTCCGGCACGACACTGACGACATGGAAGGCCATCACGTAGTCGAAACTATTGTCGGGCAGGCTCAGGTCCATGGCGTCGCCTTCCATGACCTGCATGTGCCGCCAGCCGTTGCGGTTGATGCGCTCCTGCGCGTGCTCGAGCATCTCCGGCGCCAGATCGACGCCGGTCACCTGGCAGTGGCGCGGATAGACCGACAGCGCCAGCCCCGTCCCGACGCCGACCTCCAGCACCTTCGCCCCGGCCGGGATGTCGCAGGGCGCGGATCATCGCGGCGATGCGCGGGTAGAAATAGCGCGCGAAGACGAGATCGTAGAGGTGCGAAAATTCGTAGTAGAGCTTACTCTGATAGGCGTGGGTGGTGCTCTCGAGGATCGGCATGGGCACTCCTTGGCGCGGCGCGCGCTGATCGCAGACCCGACCGCGCCTACGCGGCCGTCATCCCGCGTAACTGCCGCTTGAACGAAGCGATGTCTCGGCGCCGGAACCGCCACTGCCGGCCCTTCTTGATGGCGGGCAGGATGCTCTTCCGCGCGTACTCGTTGACCGTGTCCGGGCTGAGGTCGAGGATTTGGGCGACGTCCTTGCTGTTGAGTATCGCGTCGTCGCGTTCCATGCGGGCTGTCCTACCGTCGGCCTGGTATTTCGAGGGGAGAGGCCGGTCGAATAACACCGTTGTGTTAGAGCCAGTCAAGGTAGCGGCTCTGCGAGTGCCGCACGATTCACCCCGCCCCGGCCGGGCGTAGGTCGCGCAGGCGTCAACTCCGCGGATACATTGCCATTCCATTCGTTCGACATGATGCTGAAGAGCACGTCGAGCTGGTCGCCCGGCCGCCACCGACAGATCGCCCATGCCGAAGCCGATCGCCTGGCATGGTGCGCCCGTCCTGCTCGAGCACCAGCTTGAGGTGGTGCTCGCCGACGATCCGCCGATCGCGGACGCGGACGTTGCGGGCGAGGAACACCGGCTTCGGCGTTGCCCGTACCGAAGGGCTCCAGGCGCGCCAGATCGGCGAGACACGCCGTGATCGACGGCGCCGCAGCGCGCAGCTCGCTATCGACGCGCACCTGCGGCACGAAGTCCTCGGCGACCGTGCGCGCCGCGACCGCGGCATCGAACCGCGCCGCCAGCTCCGGCGACGCGATCGAGGCGGATGGTGAGCCCCGCCGCCATGCGGTGGCCGCCGAAGCGCTCGAGGAGATCGCGGCACGCGGCCAGCGCGCCGTAGAGGTCGACGCCGGCGATGCTGCGCCCCGAGCCGCGGCCGAGCCCGCCCTCGCTCGGCGGCGATCAGCACGGTCGGCCGGTAGTAGCGCTCGACGATGCGCGAGGCGACGATGCCCACGACGCCGGGGTGAAACGCCGGCGACGCCAGCACGATGCCGCGTCGATCACCCAGTCCGCCGGCGTCCTCGATCATCGCCGACGGCCTCGTCGACCATCTCGCGCTCGATCGCCTGGCGGGCGCGGTTCTCCTCGTCGAGGGCCATCGCCAGGCTGCTCGGCCTCGCCGACATCCGTCGGTGGTCAGCAGATCGAGCGAGCGCGTCGCATCCGCCAGACGGCCGCCGGCGTTGAGCCGCGGCGCCAGGCGGAAGCCGACGGCGCCGCTGTCGACATCTGCGACACGCCCGCTGACCCGCTTGAGCGCGACGATGCCCGGCTGCGTCGCTGGCTGGCCAGCTCGCGCAGGCCGTACTTCACCAGCACGCGGTTCTCCTCGACCACCGGCACGAGGTCGGCGATGCGTGCCCGAGCGCCACCAGGTCGAGGAGCGGCGCAGATCCGGCACCGGGCCGCCGCGCTCGCGCAGGCGCATGCGCACGCCCAGCGCCAGATAGAACGCGACGCCGGCGCCGCAGAGACCGGAGAACGGAAAGCCGGCGTCGGGCTCGATCGGGTTGATGACCGCCAGCGCCGGCGGGCGCGTCTGCGCCACCTGATGGTGATCGCAGACGATGACGTCCATGCCGCGCTCGTTGGCGAGCGCGATCTCGCGATGACTGACGGCGCCGCAGTCGACGGTGATCATCACCTTGCGCCCCGGCGGCCGCCAGGCGCTCGATGCCGGTGGCGCTGAGGCCGTAGCCCTCGCGCAGCCGATGCGGGATGTGCACCAGCGGGTCCGGCCGTGCCCCGACGCTGCGCAGGAAGCGCACCAGCAGGGCGCTGCCGCTGACGCCGTCGACGTCGTAGTCGCCGTAGATGCCGATGCGCTCGCCGCGCGCCAGCGCGTCGACGAGCCGCTCGCTGGCCCGCGGCATGTCGCGGAACAGCATCGGCGAGCGCAGGTGCTGATCGAGCCGCGAGTCGAGGAAGGTCGTGGCGCGCGCCGCGTCCTCGATGCCGCGATTGACCAGCAACTGGCCGAGCAGCGGCGACACGCCGAGGGTCGGCGGCGAGCGCCGCCCCGCCTCGTGCTGCGGCGGTGAGCGTCCAGCGGCGCAGGCGGCTCACGGGTGGGCCCCCCGCCGCTCCGCCCTCCGCCTCGCCCGCCGCCGCATCGCCGCGCTCAGGTGCGCCGCGCCGGCGCGCTCGTCGCCGCCCGCCCCTCGCGACTCGGGGCGGCCGCCTTGGACTCGAAGAAGAGCACGATCGGGCTGGCGATGAAGATCGACGAGTAGGTGCCGACGATGAAGCCGATCAACAGGGTGAAGGCGAAGCCGTGGATGACCGTGCCGCCGAGCAGGTACAGCGACAGTCACCACCAGCACCGCCGTGCCGGTGGTGAGGATCGTGCGGCTCAGCGTCTCGTTGACGCTGCGGTTGATGACCTCCGCCAGCGGCGCGCGCCGATCCTTGCGCGCGGTTCTCGCGGATGCGGTCGGAGACGATCACCGTGTCGTTCACCGAGAAGCCGACGATGGTCAGCAGCGCCGCGACGATGGTCAGGTCGAACTCGTAGCCGAAGAGCGACCAGGAACCCGATGGAGATGATGACGTCGTGCACCAGGGCCACGGCGGCGCCGACGCCGAAGCGCCACTCGAAGCGGATCCAGATGTAGACGCCCATCATCAGCGTGGCGAACACCACGGCGAGGATCGCCTTCTCGCGCAGCGCCTGGCCGACGCGCGGGCCGACCGCTTCGACGCGCAGGATCTCCACCTTGTCTCGGCCGAACTTCTCCGCGAGCGCGGTCGTGACGTTGTTGTTGACGCTCTCACTCCCGGCGGCGCTGAGCGGCAGGCGGATCAGGAACTCGTCGCTGGTCGTGCCCGAGGTCCTGGATGTCCACGGCGCCGAGATCCGTGCCCAGCGCGGCGCGCACCGCGTCGGTCTGCGGTGACGGCGGCTTGAAAGCGGACGTGCACCAGCGAGCCGCCGGCGAAGTCGATGCCGAGCTTCGGTCCGAGGACCAGGATGCAGCCCGAGGCTGAGGACGATCAGCCACGACCGAGATGCGACCATCAGCTGCCGCACGGCTCGACGAAGTCGATGCTGGTACTGGGCGGAATGAGCTGCATCATGATCAGATACTCACCGTCTGGATGCGCTGGCGGGAGAGCAGGTAGTCCCACACCAGGCGGGTGCCGACGACGGCGGTGAACACGCTGCTCACCAGGCCGATGCACAGCGTGACGGCGAAGCCCTTGATCGGGCCGGAGCCGAACTGGAAGAGGATGATGCCCGACAGGAACGTGGTGATGTTCGAGTCGAGAATCGATGGCAGGGCCCGCTCGTAGCCGGCGTCGATCGCCGCGCGCGCCGTCTTGCCGAGCCGCAGCTCCTCGCGGATGCGCTCGTTGATCAGGACGTTGGCATCGACCGCCATGCCCAGCGTCAGCACGATGCCGGCGATGCCGGGCAGGGTCAGCGTCGCCCCGAATGCCGCCAGCGCCGCGATCATGAACAGGATGTTCCAGACCAGCGCGAGGTCGGCGAGGAAGCCGGCGAAGCGGTAGTAGACGATCATGAACAGCACCACGAGCAGGCCGCCGACGACGAAGGAGCGAACGCCCTGGCGGATCGAATCCTGGCCGAGCGTCGGGCCGACGGTGCGCTCCTCAGCGACCGAGACCGGCGCCGGCAGGGCGCCGCTGCGCAGCACGATCGCGAGGTCCTTGGCCTCGTCAGGCGTGAAGCTGCCGCTGATGACCGCCTTGCCGCCCGGAATGCGCTTCCTTGATGACCGGCGCCGAGTAGATCGTGTCGTCGAGCACGATCGCCAGGCGGCGGTTGACGTTGGCGCCGGTGATCTCGTCGAACAGGCGGGCGCCGCGGGCGTTGAAGTCGAGCGCGACGATCCGCGAGTTCGGCAGGTCGCCGGGACGTACCCGCGCGTCGGTGACGACGTCGCCGGTCATCAGCGTCTGCGACTCGACCACCAGGGGCCGGCCCTTCTTGCGCTCGCCGGTCGGCAGCTTGTCGACCTCGTAGAGCACCTCGGTGCCCGCCGGCATCGGCTGGCTTCCAGAGGCGATGGGCTCGGGATTGACGTCGCGCACCAGCTTGAACGCCAGCACCGCCGTCTTGCCGATCAGCTCCTTGGCGCGCTGCGGGTCCTGTACGCCGGGCAGCTGAATGAGGATGTCGCGCTCGCCCTGGCGTTGGATGACCGGCTCGCTGACGCCGAACTGATCGACGCGGTTGCGGATGGTCTCCAGGGACTGCTCGACGGCCGACTCCTTGATCTGGGCGATCTCCGCCGGTGACAGGACCAGCTGCTGGACCAGATTTCCGTCCACCGTCTCGGCCTCGCCGACCTTGAGGTTGGGAAAGAGTCGTCCGACCACATCGGTCAGCTTCTCGCGCTGATCCGCCGGCACGGTGGCCGTGAGCCCGGTCGCGGTGCGCTCGATCTTCGCCGCGTGCACGCTGTCCTTGCGCAGCTCGCGACGCAGCTCGTCGCTGTTGATCTCCAGCATGTTGACCACCGCCTGATCGGTGTCGACCTGCATGACCAGGTGGGTGCCGCCCTGGAGGTCGAGGCCGAGGGACACCTTGCTGCCTTTGAGAAAGCTCAGCCAGCCGGGCAGCGGCTGAACGACCGTGGGCAGCAGGAGGAGAATCGCCAGCAGCGTCAGGCCAACGACCAGGACGGTGCGAAAGAGTAGGTTCGAATGGTTCACTTGGCCTTTCCTTTTCCGGGTTTGGTCGATTACGACGCGGCCGTCTTGATGCCGCTCACGACGCTCGCGATCTGTGGGCGGCTCACCCGCACCTTCACATTCGGCGCGATCTCGAGGGTCACCACGTCGTCGCTGATCGTCTGAATGCGGCCGTAGAGCCCGCCGCTGGTGACGACCTCGTCGTTCTTCTTGAGGTTGGCGAGCATCGCCGTGTGGTCGTTCTGTTTCTGCTGCTGCGGTCTGATGATGAGGAAGTAGAAGACCGCGAACAAGCCGGCGAACGGCAGAAGCTGGATCCAGATCGGCGGGCCGCCGGCGGCGGCCCCACCCTGTGCCCAAGCGGCATCGATCATCCCTGCTCCCCGCGGTCCATCGCCTCGGCGCGCGTCGTCGCCCAGGCCGTATAGTCACCGGCCTCGATATGGACGCGGGCCTGGCGCATGAGATCCAGATAGAAGTGCACGTTGTGGAGGCTGGCCAGCTGGGCGCCGAGCATCTCCCCGGCGACGCACAGATGGCGCACATAGCCGCGCGACACGCTTTGGCAGACCTCGCACCCGCACGTGGCGTCGATCGGCTGATCGTCCCGGATGTGCTGGGCCAGCCGCATGTTCACCCGCCCCGCGGCCGTGAAGCAGCTGGCGTTGCGCCCATTGCGGGTGGGCAGCACGCAGTCGAAGAGGTCGTATCCCATGCCAATCAGTCGCAGGAGATCCTGCGGCAACCCGACGCCCATCAGGTAGCGGGGCCGGTCATCCGGCAGCGCCGCTGCCGTAACCGCCGCCACATCCCGCGTCAGTCCGCGCTCTTCCCCCACACTCAAACCCCCGACCGCATAGCCTGGAAATCCCCCAGCGGCAAGCTGTGCGGCATGCTCTCGCCGCAGGGAGTGATCGAAGCCGCCCTGCACGATGGCGAAGAGGTGGCGGTCCGGCCGGATCGGCACGCGAGCCGACCGCGAGGCCCAGTCTGTCGTCCGCCGCATCGCCCCGCCCACCGCGGCCGCTGGCGCGCCGGCGGGGACCAGCTCGTCGAGCGGCATGAGCAGATCGACCCCGAGCCGATGCTGGCGGTCGACGACGCCCTCCGGCGTAAAGTGCAGCTTCGCGCCGTCCAGGTGGGACTGGAACAGCACGCCCTCGTCGCTGACCTTGCGCAGGGTCGCCAGGCTCATGACCTGGAACCCACCGCTGTCGGTCAGGATCGCGCCGTCCCAGGCCATGAAGCGGTGCAGTCCGCCGAGCGCCTCGACCGTCTCGATGCCGGGCCGCAGCGACAGGTGGTACGTGTTGGAGAGGACGATCTGCGCCCCGGCGTCGCGCAACTGGCGGGGCGTGATCCCCTTCACCGTGCCCTGCGTCGCCACCGGCATGAACGTCGGGGTCTCGATCGTCCCGTGCGCCGTGCGCAGCCCCCCGGCGCGGGCGGTGGACTGGCCGTCGCGGTGCCGGATCACGAACGGCGACGGTCGCGGCGCCGCCGCCAGGAGCTCGTCGGACGGCTCGGTCATCGCGCTCATGCGATCAGCATCGCGTCGCCGTAGCTGTAGAAGCGATACCCCGCGCGCACCGCCTCGGCATAGGCCGCGAGCACCGGGGCGCGCCCGGCGAATGCCGCGACCAGCATCAGGAGGGTCGAGCGCGGCAGGTGGAAGTTCGTGACCAGCGCATCGGCGACGGCAAAGCGGAACCCCGGACGGATGAAGGCGTCGGCCCAGAAGCTCCCCGGCGCCAATCCGCCCGGCCGCGCCGCCGCCGATTCGAGAGCGCGGGTGGTCGTCGTCCCCACCGCGACGACGCGACCGCCGGCGGCGCGCGTGCGGGCGATCGCCTCGACGGTCGGCGCCGGAATGGATGCCCACTCGCCCTCGAGGCTGTGCGGCGCCTCGTCGCGCAGCGGCAGGAACGTCGCCGGCCCGACGTCGAGCGTGACGAAGGCGCGCGCGACGCCCCGGGCCGTCAACGCGTCGAGGAGTGCCGCGCTGAAGTGCAGTCCAGCCGTCGGCGCCGCCACCGCGCCGGCGGCCTGCGCGAACACCGTCTGGTAGCGCTCCGCGTCGATCGGCAGCGGACCATCGGGCCGGCGGATGTACGGCGGGATCGGCAGCTCCCCGTGCTGCGAGAGGAGCGCGTCGACGTCCGGGGCGTTCGCGAACGCGACCGCGTATCGCCCGGGCGCCAGCCGTTCGCGGACCATCGCGGACGCGCCGTCGGGCAGGTCGATCTGCGCCCCCGGCCGCAGGCGCCGCGCCGGCCGCCCGAGGCAGTCCCACGTTCCGTCCGGACGCTCGCGCACGACCAGCAGCTCCACCGCACCGCCGGTGTCGATGCGGCCGAAGAGCCGCGCCGGCCGCACGCGGGTATCGTTGAAGACGAGGAGGTCGCCGGGCGCCAACAGCTCGGGCAGATCGACGACCGTCCGATGCGCGATCGCACCGCCGGCACGGGACAACAGCAGCAGCCGGGCGCCGTCGCGCCGCTCCGCCGGCGCCTGCGCGATCAGCGCCGGCGGCAGGTCGTAGTCGAAGGCCGCGAGCGGCAGGGGCGCAGCCGCCGCGGGCTCGCTGGTGATCGACCGGCCTGGCGACATCTCCGAGGCTCACCACAGGCGGTCCGGGGAGTCAACGTGACTTCGACCGAGCCCTGCGGCGAGAGGCCGCCGCCAAGAACGCCTGGGCCGCCAAGCGACCTCTTGGCGACTTGGCGTCCTGGCCGGCTCAGAATATCCCCCCGCTCATTCCTTGGGCGGCTCCGGCGTCTGCGCCGGGTCCGGCGCCGGTTTCCCCACCAGCTCGAGGAAGGGCCGCACCAGCTCCATCGGCAGAGGAAACACGGTCGTCGAGTTGTGCTCGGTCGCGACCTCGCCGAGGGTCTGCAGGACGCGCAGCTGCAGGGCGACGGGATGCGCGGCGATGATCTGCGACGCCTCGGCCAGGCGCTGCGCGGCCTGGAACTCGCCTTCGGCGTTGATGACCTTGGCGCGCCGTTCGCGCTCCGCCTCCGCCTGCCGCGCCATCGCGCGCTGCATCTCCTGCGGCAGGTCGATGTGCTTGATCTCGACCGTCGTCACCTTGATCCCCCAGGGATCGGTCTGGGAGTCGAGGATCTGCTGGATGTGCTGATTGATCTCGTCGCGCGAGGACAGCAGCTCGTCGAGCTCGCGCTGACCGCAGACGCTGCGCAAGGTCGTCTGCGCCAGCTGCGAGGTGGCGAAGAGGTAGTCGGCCACCTCGACGATCGCCCGCTGCGGGTCGACGACGCGGAAGTAGAGCACCGCGTTCACCTTCACCGAGACGTTGTCCTTGGTGATCACGTCCTGCGGCGGCACGTCGAAGGTGACGGTGCGCAGGTCGACGCGGACGATCGTCTCGAGGATCGGCAGGACGTAGATCACGCCTGGCCCGCGCGCACCCACGAGACGGCCGAGCCGGAAGACCACGCCGCGCTCGAACTCCTTGAGCACCTTGAGGCCGGTGAGCAGGGTGACCAGGGCGACGGCGATGAAGGGCAGCATCGTGATCAACATCCGGGGTCCTTTCTCACTTCGCGGCGTGGCGGCGCACGCGCACGCGCAGCCCCACGACGGCGGTGACTTCCACCGCGTCGCCGACGGCGACCGCTTCGTCCGCGTCCGCCTCCCAGTACTCGCCATGCACGAAGACCTTGGCGCGGCGGCCGTCGGCCTCGACGCGGCGCACCTGGCCGACTTCGCCGATCATCCCCTCGACGCCGCTCGCCGGCTGCCGGCGTTGCGCCCGGACCACGAGCCAGCCGATGCCGAGCGCGAACGCTCCGAGCGTGAACGCGGATCCCGCGATCAGCCCGCGGTCGACGCGCAGCGCGTCGTCCGGCGTGTCGAACAGCAACAACGAGCCCATCACGAACGCGACGATGCCCCCGACGCCGACCACCCCGAAGCTGGGCAGGAACGCCTCTGCGATCAGCATCCCCACGCCGAGCACGAGCAGCGCGAGGCCCGCGTAGTTGACCGGCAGCATCTGCAACGCCGCCAGGCCGATGAGCAGACAGATGACCCCCGCGACGCCGGGAAACACCAGACCGGGGTTGGTGAACTCGACGTAGAGCCCGAGCAGGCCGGCCATGAAGAACAGATACGCGAGATTCGGGTTGGCGAGAAAATCGAAGACCTTCTGACCGAGGCGCATCGGCAGCAACTCGACCGGCGCACCGCTCAACGCGAGCTCGACGGGTTTGCCGGCGACCTCCACCGTGCGGCCGCTCGCCTTGACCAGGACGTCGGCGACATCGGTGGCGACGAAGTCGACCACGTGCAGCTTCACCGCCTCGCGCTCGGTGGCGGAGACGCTCTTGCGCACCGCCTTTTCGGCCCACTCGACGTTGCGGCCACGCTGTTCGGCGATCGTGCGCGACAGTGAGGCGGCGAAGTTCTCCACCTTCTCGCCCATCGTCCCGTCGATGGTCCCGCCCTGGCTGTCCACCGGATGGGCGGCACCGATGTTGGTCCCGGGCGCCATCGCCGCGATGTGCGCGGCCAGTGTGATGAAGACGCCCGCCGAGGTCGCCCCGCCGCCACTCGGCGCCACGTAGACGATCACCGGGATCGGCGCCGCGAGGATGTCCTTGACGATCATCCGGGTGGCCTCGAGCAGACCACCCGGCGTGTCGAGCTCGATGAGGAGCGCGGCGGCGCCGCGCTCCTGCGCCTGGTGGAGCCCGTCGCGGATGTAGGTGACGGTGGCGGCGTTGATCGTGCCGTCGATGTTCAGTTGCAGGACCGAACCGCTCACCCGGGCGACCGGCGACGGCGATGCCGCCGGCGGCGTCGCAACGGGCGTCGCAGCGGTCAGCAGCGGCGCGAGCAACAGCGCCATCCAGAGCCGGCGCACCATCAGATCGGCAGCCCCAGCACCGCCATGACCAGCTTGATGTCCGCCCACACGAGCCGCTTGTCGCCCGGGGTGCGCAACAGATACGCCGGATGGAACGTCGGCATCACCCTGATGCCGTGGTAGTCGTGCCAGTTGCCGCGCATCCGCGTGATCGGGGTCTTCACGCCGAGCAGCGTCTGCGCGGCGAAGGTGCCGAGCGCGACGATCGCCTTCGGCGCCACCAGCTCGATCTGCCGCTGCAGGAACGGCATGCAGCTGGCGATCTCGTCCGCTTCCGGGTTGCGATTGTTCGGGGGGCGGCACTTCACCACGTTGGCGATGTAGACATCCTCGCGGCGCAGCTTCATCCCCTTGGTGATGATCTCGGTGAGCAGCTGCCCGGCGCGGCCGACGAACGGCTCCCCGCGCACGTCCTCGTCGTGTCCCGGCCCCTCGCCGACGAACATCAGGTCGGCGGTCGGCGCGCCGACGCCGAACACGAGGTTGGTGCGGCCGCCCGCGAGCTTGCAGCGCTGGCAGTCGCCGATGTGCGCCCGCAGCTCGTCCAGCGACCCCGTCGCCGCCAGACCCGGCTCGAGTGGCGAGGCAGGACCCGGCGCCGGTATCGGCGCTGGCTGCCGGGGCTGGCTCATGACCACCGCTGGCGCGGCGTGCGCCGCCTGTGGTGGTGGCGCCGTCGCGATGCCGAGCGGCAGCCATGGCAGCCCGCAGTCGCGCTGCCACTCGATCTGCGCCCGCAAGCTGGCCAGCACGGCGCGCAGCTCGTCATGGAGGTCCGCATCGCCCATGCCTGCGGCTTGGCTAACACCGCGTGGCCAAGGCCGCAAATGGGCCTGAGAGGCGTGCCTCCGGGCTGGGAGGGACTGAAAGGCAAAAGGCAAAACTCAAAAGGCAAAAGGCTAAAGTTCCCCACCCATCCCCTCATCCCTCATCGGAGAGCGCGCAGGATTCCCTTTTGCTTTTTGCCCTTTGCCTTTTGCCTTTTGCCTTGAGCCGTCCCCTTCCCGCCCCGCGTCCGCGCCAACTCGATGACCCGGTCGAGCACCCGATCCGCGATGTCGTCCTTGCTGGCGAGGGGGACGTCGGTGCGGCCGGACGCGTCGATGAGGGTGACGGCGTTGGTGTCGACGGCGAAGCCGGTGTCGGCGGCGCTGACGTCGTTCGCGACAATCAGGGAGAGGCCCTTGCTGCGCAGCTTGCGCTCGGCGTTGTCCTCGACGTCCTCGGTCTCGGCGGCGAAGCCGACCACGAGCCGGCGGCCGGCGCGACCGCGGAGCTCGCCGAGAATGTCGACCGTGCGCGTCGAGATCGAACTGCATCGGGCCGTCGGTCTTCTTCAGCTTCTGCTTGCGCGTCGTTGCCGGCCGGTAGTCGGCGACCGCCGCCGCCATCAGCAGCACCGTCGACGCCGCGAACTCACGCAGTACGGCGTCGCGCATCTCGGCCGCCGTCTGGACGCGCACGCAGCGCACGCCGTGCGGGTCGGGGAGCGCCGTCGGCCCGCTCACCAGCACGACGTCCGCGCCGCGCCGCCACGCCGCGGCGGCCATCGCGTAGCCCATACGGCCGGTCGAGCGGTTGGAGATGAAGCGCACCGGATCGATCGCCTCGCGATTCGGGCCGGCGGTCACCAGCACGCGCTCGCCCTGGAGATCCTGCGGGCTCAGCGCGCGCTCCACTTCGGCGACGATCAGCGCCGGCTCCGCCAGGCGGCCGGCGCCCTCGTAGCCGCAGGCCAGCGCGCCGACGCCGGGATCGATCACCCGCCAGCCGTGTCGCCGCAGCCGCGCCAGGTTGTCCTGCACCAGCGGATTCTCCCACATGTGCACGTTCATCGCCGGCGCCAGCAGCACCGGGGCGCGGGTGGCGAGCAGCACCGTGGTCAGCAGGTCGTCGCCGAGGCCGGCCGCCGCTTTGCCGATCAGGTTGGCGGTCGCCGGCGCGACGAGGATCACGTCGGCGTCGTCGGCGAGATGGATGTGGCCGATCTCCGACTCCTGCGTCAGGTCGAACAGATCGGTCGACACCGGCTCGCCCGCCAGCGTCTGCAGCGTCAGCGGCGTGATGAACTCGCAGGCCGAGCGCGTCATCACCACGCGCACGCGCGCCCCCGCGGCGCGCAGCAGGCGCACCAGCTCGGCGGACCTTGTAACACGCGATGCCGCCGCTCAGTCCGACGACGACCCGTTTGCCTTCAATCCGTCCGGACATGCTCCTGCTCGGCCGCTTCCACGTCGCGCAAGCTGATGTTCTCGACCCACAGGGAATATAGTCCGGCGCCGATGACGCCGACAAACTGCGTCAGATGCACGATCAGGGAGAAGGCCAGCGCCGGGCTGTCGTCGATGCCGAAGATGCGCAGCCCGAGGACGCAGCCGAGTTGGAAAGACGCCGATGAACCCCGGGGCCGAGGGAACCGACACGGCGATCGCCACCAGCGTCGTCAGCACCAACGCGCCGCGCAGCTCGGGCACGTCCATGTGGAACGCCCAGAAGCCGAAGCACGTAGATCACGGAGATCGCCAGCCACAGGTAGAGCGACCAGGCGAAGGCGCGCACGTAGGCCGTCGGGCTGTCGAGCATCTCCAGGGCGCGGACGAAGCCCTCGGCGAAGCCATACGCCTGGTCGCCGACGTTCCCCGGCAACAGGTTGGCGAGCGCGCGCGCGATGCGCAGGGCGAGCCGCTCCTGGAGGCGGATCAGGACGATCACGGCCGCCACCGCCAGGGCCAGGGCCGAGAGCATCCATCCCCACTGCCGCACCTGATCGGACACGGTCACGATGCTCGCCGAGACGCCGAACAGGAAGAGGATCGTGAACATGTCGAAGATGCGCTCCAGCAGCACGCTGGCGAGCACGCCGCTGAGCGGCAGCTTGGCGCGTCGCGACAGCAGCACCGGGCGGATGACCTCGCCGATGCGCAGCGGCAGGATCATGTTCGCCATGAATCCGATGTTCGTCGCCGACACCAAGGGCCGCAGCGGCGGCACGCCGACGGCCTGCAGGAAGACCCGCCAGCGTTGGGCGCGGATGATCAACGTCCACACCGTCACCGGCAGCATCGACACCACCCACAGATAGTTGGCGCCGCGCAGCGCCGCCGCGGCCTCTGCCCAGTGGACGCCGCGCACGGCGAAGCCAGAGAAACAGCGCCGACATCGCGACGCTGACGCCGATGCGCAGCCGCGGCTGTTCACGGCGCGCCTCCCGGCGCGCAGACTACTGCGCCGACGCCGAGCGCGAAGAGCGAGGCGCCGACCGCCAGCATCGCCCCACCGGCGTTCAACGCTTCGCTGTCGAGCACCACTCCGGCGCCGAGCATCCAGATGAAGTAGCCGAGCACACGCCACCCCTTGCCGCGTAACTCACTCATGGTGCGCCCCGAGCTGTCGACTGACGTACACACGCGCTGCACCGCCGTCACGTTCGACAGCACCGCCAACACCACCACGGTGGCGGTGAGCAGCACCTGCGGTCCGCCGATGAGATGGTCGAGGATCGAGCTGAAGATCGAGCCGAAGCCGAGCAGCACGTAGCGCTCCGGGCGTTGCAGCATGCCGATCTCGCAGCGGGCGCCCAGGCCCTCGGCGCGGGCGCGCGCGTAGCTGACCATCATGCCGCCGAGAATCGCGAGCAACACCGCCCACACCCGCCAGCCGCCGCCGAAGAAGACGATCAGCCCGGCATAGCCGACGAACTCCGCATAGCGGTCCATCACCGAGTCGAGAAAGGCGCCGCGCGCGCTCGCGCCGTTGCTGCGCCGCGCGACCTTGCCGTCGAGGATGTCCAGCGTGCCGGCGAAGAGCACCAGAAACCCGGCGGTGAAGATCAGGCCCCCCGCGTACGCGGCCGCGACGCCCACGCTGGCCAGCACCTGTGCATAGGTGATCGCCATCGGCGAGACGCCGACATGGACGAACCACGCTTCGAACGGGTCGAGGTTGCTGTAGTACCAGGCGCGCACGCCGCTGCTGAGCATCCGCGACCCGCGCACCGAGGAGGTGTCGGGGTGCGCCTTCCAATAGAAGTGCATGCCGGTGGACGCCGCGCCGAGGATGAGCACGAGATTGAGGAGAGCGAACAGCATGCGGAACATGGGCGGCGAATCCGGCGCTCTATAACGGAGGCGCCGGGCGACTTCCACACGGATGAATCCTCCCCGATGAACGCGGAGCCCCGCCCCTGCCCAGTGCGCGAAGAGCCGGGGGGCGGGGACCAGTCTTCATCGGGGAGGATGCGCGCGGGGATCCGTGTTCATCCGTGTGAATTCAGCCGACGATCCGCGGCGCCGGCGTGCGCTCCGCGGCGATGCCCTCGAGGACCTGCTCGGCGACCGAGGCGTAGAGACGGCTGATCGGATGCTCCGGCTGGGCGACGACCAGCGGCGTGCCGGCGTCGCCGGCGATGCGTACCGCCGGCTCGATGGGAATGCGCGCGAGCACGGGCAGGCCGAACGTCTGCTCGAGATGCGCGGCGCCGCCGGCGCCGAACACATCGTCGCGCGTCCCGCACTTCGGGCAGAGGTAGCCGCTCATGTTCTCGATCACGCCCAAGACCGGAGTGTTCACCTGATGGAACATCGCGATGCCGCGCTCGACGTCGACCAGCGACACCGGCTGCGGCGTGGTGACCACCACCGCGCCGGCGAGCGGCACCTGCTGGACCAGGGTGAGCGCCACGTCGCCGGTGCCGGGCGGCAGGTCGACCACCAGCACGTCGAGCTCGCCCCACCGCACGTCCTTGAGGAACTGCCGGATCAGGCCCGTGACCAGTGGACCGCGCCAGATGACCGGCGAGGTGTCGTCGAGAAAGAACCCCATCGACATCACCCGCAGGCCGAACTTCTCGGGCGGGATGACGGTGCTCTGGCCGATCACCTCCGGCCGTCCCGAGATGCCGAGCATGGTCGGCAGGCTCGGGCCGTACACGTCGGCGTCGAGCACGCCCGACCCGCAATCCGCGCCGCTGCAGCGCGCAGGCGAGGTTGATCGCCACCGTCGACTTGCCGACGCCGCCCTTGGTGCTGCTCACCGCGATGATGTCGCCGACGCCGGGAATCGCCGCCATCGACTGCTCGGCCGGACGCGCCAGCTGCACCTCGACGGCGATGACGCCAGGCAACGCTCCGACGACGCGGCGGATGTCCGCGACGGTCGCATCGAGAATGGGCGGCGGCAGTGGCCCGGGCTGAAGCTCGACCAGCACGGTGCCGTCGGTCAGGCGCACGTCGCGCACCAGGCCGCCCGACGACGATGTCGCGCTGCAGACCGTGCGGACGCACCTCCGACAGCCGCTCGCGCACGTCGTCGATCGTGATCATGACACCGCCAGCGTCGCCGCCGCGCACTCCTCACAGGGACACAGGGCTCGCAGCGTCTCGTAGCTGTAGATGCCCGTGTCGTGTCCGTCGCTCCACTCGATGCTGATCGCATACCGGCCGACCAGGCCGATCTGCATCGGGTAGATGTCCTCGCCACCGGCATTCAGCACCGGCAGGCTGTGCTGCGGGAGCTTGCGGCACCCGGCGCACGGACAGTGCGCGCGCAGATGGGCGTTGCGGAACTCGCTGACGTGGCCGTCCGTCCACGCGATGCGGACCGCATGTGTCCCGAGGCGGCGGATCTCGATCGGCGTCAGCGCATCAACCACGGCGCGAGCCTAACGGCTGCCCTATGGAGACGCAACGCACCGGTCCAGCGGTCGCCGTTACCTTGACAGCCCCCGGCAACCTGACATGATCCGGCTGCTCATGTTCCAGCGCCCGCAGCGCGGAGTGTCCGCGTGACGCCCCGCCCTACTGCCACGGCCACGGCGCTGCCCACGGTCGCCGCATTGGTGGGCGACGAGCTGCGCCAGGTCGAGGAGCGCTTGAACACGCTCCTGACGGCGCGCGAGCCGCGCCTGACGGAGATCGCGAACCATCTGATCGGCAGCGGCGGCAAACGCGTGCGCCCGTCGGTGACCCTGCTGGTCTTCCGCGCCTGCGGCGGCAGCGCGGTGGCCGACGCGGTCGACGTCGCCGTCGCCCTCGAGCTCATCCACTCCGCCAGCCTCCTGCACGACGACATCATCGACGGCAACGAGACGCGTCGCGGGCGCGAGTCGGCCCGCCAGAAATTCGGCGTCGCCCAGACCCTCGTCACCGGCGACTTCCTCTTCAGCCGCGCCTTCCAGATCTGCGGTCGCTTCGACGCCGAGCTGATCACCTGGGCGGCGGAGGCGTGCGTCGCGCTCACCGAGGGCGAGATCATGCAGGGACGCTTCCGCCACAACCCGGCGGTGCGCTTCGACGACTATCTCGAGATCATCGCCCGCAAGACGGCCTCGCTGTTCGAGGTCGGCGCCCGCACCGCGGCGCGGCTCGCCGGCGCGGACACGACGATCGTCGACGCGATGGCGCGCTGCGGCCGGCACGTCGGACTGACGTTCCAGATGGTCGACGATCTGCTCGACGTCACGGCGTCGGAAGTGGCGCTTGGCAAGCCCATCGGCCTCGACGTGCGCGAGGGCAATCCGTCGCTGCCGATCGTCCTCGGCCTCGAGCAGGACGAGGAGCTCCGGCGCCTGTTCGCGCGCGACGATCTCTCCGAGGGCGAGGTGAGCGCCGTCCTCGGACGCCTGCGCCGCTCCAACGCCATCCATCGCGGCTACGCGATCGCCGCGACGCACGTCGCGGCAGCGCGCGATGCGCTGCTGGCACTGCCCGACTCGCCGTACCGCGACTACCTGCTGGCCCTCGTCGACCAGCTGGTCGACCGCCCCTCCTGAGCCGTCAGGCGAGGCGCAGCCGGCCGGCCGCCGCCAGAGCGACGTAGGTGGCCGCCAGCGCGACGAGCACGACCGCGGCGAGAACATCGCTGCGCCGCACCGGATGCTCGTCGAGCGCGGTGCGCGCCGCCGCCCGTTGGAAGCCGCGTCCGTCCAGCGCCATCGCCATCTGGTCGGCGCGTCGCAGCGCCCCCATGAACACCGGTACCATCACCGGCACATACCGTTTCACCCGTTGCCACAGACCGCCGCGCTCGAAGTCGAGACCGCGGGAACGCTGCGCCTGCACGACGGTGGTGGCCGCGTCGACGAAGACCGGGACGAGGCGGAACGCCATGGTCATCGTGAAGCCCACCGTGTACGGCATCCCGAGGCGGGTGAGCGCGTACGCAAAGTCCTCGATGCGCGTGGTGGAGAGAAAGAGGATCCCGGCGCCGAGGAAGATCTCGAGCTTCATCGCCATGCCGAGCCCGAACCACGGGCCTGTCTGACTCACGTGGACCGGTCCCCAGTCGAACAACGGCGGGTGCTTGTCCGGCCCGTAGAAGAACGTCCAGATCAGCAGCGTCATGACGAAGACCAACGCAAAGAGGAGGCGCAGCCGCCAGACGTTGCGCCACCCGTCCGTCCACCACAGCAGCAGCACCAGCGGGACGAACAGCGGCAGCTGCCAGAGCGGCCGCTCGACGACGAAGGCCGCGATGAAGACGACGACCATGCCGAGCAGGCGCACCAGCGGATGCAGTCGGTGCACCCAGGTATCGCGGTCGAGGAAGAGGTACATCTAGACCATGGAGTGCGGCGCGCCAGCGCCGTGTGCTTGCGCGGCGCTCACGCGCCGCCCTCTGGCTCGACTCGGGCCAGGAGCTCGTCGACCGACAATGGCGTGAAGCCGAGGCGGCGACCCACCCGGGTGGCATCGGGCAACCGGAAGTGGCTCGCCTCGAGCAGCGCCTCCTGCGCGAACAGCTCCCGCAGCGGGCCGTCGTACGCCACCTGCCCGTCGCGCAGCACCACGCCGCGTTCGGCGTACTCGGCGACCACCCACGGGCTGTGCGTGATCACCACCACCGTGAGCCCCCGCCGGTGCAACCCGGCGAGCAATTCGAGCAGGTGGCGCTGCTCGCGGTAGTCCAGTCCCGTGGTCGGCTCATCGAGGATCAGCGCGGCCGGCTCGAGCACCAGCAGCGAGGCCACGGCCAGTCGCTGCCGCTGTCCCTTGCCGAGCAGGAATGGATCGAGCGCCTCGCAGCCCGCCAGCCCGACGGCGTCCAGCACCGCCGCGACTCGCCCCGCCGCTTCGGCGGCCGGCACCCCGAGGTTCGCCAGCGCGAACCCGACCTCTTCCTGCACCGTCGCGGCGAAGATCTGCTGGTCGGGATTCTGGAAGACGTAGCCGACCTCGGCGGCGATGCGCGTCACCGGCACCGACGACAACTCCACGCCGCGCAGGCGCACGGTTCCGCGCTGCGGCGTGATGAGGCCGTTGAGGCACTTGGCCAGCGTGGTCTTTCCCGAGCCGTTCTGGCCGATGAGCGCCACGAACTCGCCGGCGGCGACGGTCAGCGAGACGCCGTCCAGCGCGACGCGCCCGGGCGTATAGGCGTGCGTGATGCGGTCGGCCTGGACGAGCGGCGCCGCCGGCGCCGCGGGTGGCGCCGGCCACCGGCGCGGGACGCGCGACCAGTCGCGTCGCCGCCGCCGCGACGTCCGCGGGCCGCTCGGCCCAGCCGCGCGCCCGGGCCAGTCGATCGAGGTCGAGCGGCCGCACGCCGATCGCTTCGAGCCGGTCGACGTCCGCCAGCAACGTCGCCGGCGCATCGTCCGCGACGATCGCCCCGTCGGCCATCAGCACCAGCCGATCCGCACGCTCGGCGGCGGCCGTCTCGTGCTCGACGAGGAGAATGGCCGCGCCGCGTGCCCGCACCGCGGCGAGGGCGGCGAACACCTCGGTCTTGCCGAGCGGGTCGAGATCGGTCGTCGGCTCGTCGAGCACCAGGACCGCGGGCTCCAGCGCGAGTAGCGCCGCGATCGCCAGACGCTGCTTCTCCCCGCCGGAGAGCGTGATCGGGTCGCGTCCGTCGAAACCGCTGAGTCCCACCACCGCCAGGGCCTGGGTGAGCCGCTCACTCATCTCGGCGCGGGGAACCCCGAGCTGCTCCATGCCGAACGCCACCTCGTGGCGGACGGTGGTCGAGAAGAGCTGCGCCTCGAAGTCCTGCGACACCAGCGCCACGCGGCCGGCGAGGTCCGACACCGTCGCCGCCGCGACGTCCTCACCGAGCACCTCGATGGCTCCGGTGAGGCTCCCGGGCTGGAATTGCGGAATGCTGCGGCTGATGCATTTCGCCAGGGTCGACTTCCCGGCGCCGGTCGCGCCCATGACGACCACCATCTCGCCGCGGTGCACGCGCAGCGAGATGCGGCGCAATGCCGGCGCGCCAGCGCCTCGGTAGGTGAAGCTCACGTCGCGCAGCGCGACAACGACGTCGCCGCCATTCATCATTGCATCCGCCATGCCCGGCCCCGCCCGGCGACGCTCTCGCGTCGCCCGCGGGCACAGGTCCCGCGGCTACAACTCGACCCGTAGCTGCGGCACCTGTGGCCGCTGGCGGTGCGCGGCACCGCCGGGCGGTGAGGGGCGCGGCACGTCGAATTCCACTCACAACAACACCAACCCGATCAGCAGCAGGGCGATGAACGGCGCCGCGCCGGCGCCGACCTGCGCGGCGCGCGTGCCGGGCGGATCGGTGGCCAGCGCGGCGATGGTGAGGTGTCCGGTGGAGATCGCGTTGGCGACGAGAAACCCACCGACGACCCCGAGCACGACGAGGAGCAACCCGAAGCGGCGCACCGTCCGCGAACGCGACGGTGGCGGCGCCAGGTCGTCGATACGCAGGCCGGCGGCGCGCACGCGCGGGTACACGGCGCGCAGGAGCAGCGGCGCCAGCACGACGGACATGACGAAGTTGTTGAAGAAGATGACGTTGCCCAGCACCGAGAACGGCACGAAACCGAGCATGTTCAGCCCCCACCCCACGCACAGCGCGCAGGCGCCGGCGGCGAGCCCGACGACGGCGACGAACGCCGTCCACTGCCTCAGGGTGCGCGGTACCGGATCGGCGTCGGTGAGGGCGCGCCAGGCCAGATAGGGAATCAGCCCGTAGAGGAAGTTACCCGCGAACCCGAACAGGTCGCCCGGACCGATGCCGCCGAAGAAGTCGCCGATGAGGTTGCCGAGCGCCGCGCCCCAGGCACCGGCGGGACCGAAGAGCAGAGAGCAGACGACCGGAATCGCGTTGCCCGGACGCAGCTCGGTGACGCCGGGAATGAGCGGCAGCACCTTGAACGGAATCAGCAGCGCGGCATACAGCGATGCGCTCATCGCCGTCAGGACGACGAGGCGCGTGTTGCGCCACATCGCCAGGGCTTCGCGCATCGTTCCTCAGGCGCCCGGCGGCACGGGAGACGCCGCCGGCGCGGTGGCCGCGCCAGGTGCGGCCAGCGCCGCGGCGCCGTCCAGCGTCAAATGCTCGACCTGCGCCGTATCGTCGCGTCCCTTGATCTGGAAGAAGGCGAACGGCGATCCGTCGCGGTGGGCGACGCGCAGCTCGACGGGCTGCCCGGCGGTGACGTCGTCCGCCGGCACCAGCAGCCGGAACGCGCCGGAGAGGTAGTTGCCCTGCTCCTTCGGCAGATACTCGAGCACGTAGGGACCGCGCGCCCAGCGCTGCGGGGTCGGAAAGCGGCCCGTCTGGAAGCTGAGCGCGTAGTGGCCGTTGACCCACAGCTCGGCCGTGCCCGGCTGCTCGCTCATCGCGCCGGTGAAGTCGAACACCGTCGGCGCCTTCGTCGGCGCCGCGTCCGTGGTCCACACCACTTCGCCGCCGCCGTCCTCGAGCGCCTCCCACCAGGCGCGGGCGTTGCCGCGGTAGTCGCTGTAGAGATCCGAGTAGCGACTCGAGCGCACGCCCGCGGCGAAGCCGTCGACCTGCTGCGTCGGCACCGCCGGCGCACCGGCGACTGCCGGCTCGGGGAGCGCCGGCACGACGGCGAGATCGGGCAGATCCTTGCCCGCCGCGTCGGTGACGCGCGCGGTGAAGTACCAATCGCCCACCGTCTTGCAGACCTTGAGCAGCACCTGGTTCGCGCCGGGATGCAGCTGGATCGGCCAGCGCACCGGCGCCGGCGTCACGGGTACCATCTTCTCGGTGACGGGATTGCCGTTGACCCAGGCCTGCACCTGGTGGTTCGCGGCACCGATCTCCAGCACCGCCTGTTTCGGCGCCGCCACCTGCAGCTGGGTCGTGGCGTAGCCGCACATCCACTCGAGCGGCTTGCCCGCCGTGTCGGCGGCGTGGCGGAATGCGGCGTTGAGGTCGACGCGCACGAACTGCGGCAGGACGCGCCGCCAGTACGTCGGGCCCCAGACTCCCTCGATGGCGCGCGGCTGCACGTCGGCGGGCGTGATGTAGTTGCGCCCCACCCCCGCCTCGGCGCGGTTGTCGAACGGGCCGAGCAGGAGCCATTCGCGCAGGAAGCGCTTGCGGGCGCGCACGTCGGCGATGATGTATTCGGTCTTGCCACTCGGCTGGAGCACGCGGTGGAGCTCGGTGTAGTCGTCGAACAGCCGCAGGTCGTCCTCGCGCAGCGCCGCGAGGATGCGCTGGTTCATGTCGTAGCGGCCGTACTCGGCGGGATCGAGGATCAGGTAGCCGTGCTCGCGCACGCTCGGAATGCCGCCGGGGCGCTCGGCGTTGTAGAAGGCGGCGAAGATCTGCGGCATGTTCACATGGTTGGCGGTCAGGAGCAGCAGGTCGTACTGGTCGCGCCGCTCCTCCATGAAGTTGATCGCCTCGCGATAGCCGTACTGGAAGTCGTCGGCGGCCTGCAGCGGATAGGTCGTCGTGTAGGCGGTCCAGTAGCGATGTCCTTCCACCGCCAACCCCGCCACGAGAGCGAGCACCGCCGCCGCCTGTACGATCCGCCGCACCGCCAGCCACGGGAGGATGCGACGCAATGCGTCGAGCACGAGCGTCGCGCCCGCCGCGGCGACCAGACAGAACCCGGCGACGCCGATGAAGCCGCGCGACGCGCTGGGCGCCTCGTTCATCAGCGCCGGCGCGACCGGATAGAGCAACAGCCACCAGAGGAACAACTTGCCCTCGGGACGCTTCGGCCACAGGCACCAGAGCACGCCGAGCCCGAGGAGCGGCAGCATCGTCCAGAAGAGCTCGCCGAAGCCCGGCACCGCGTGGCGGACCAGCGGATCGCCGTTCTCGAAGAGGAACGACCGCGAGAAGAAGCGCTCGTACTGGTCGATGACGCGGCGGGCGTTCTCCTCCACCGACTGCGCCGGATTGAGCGTCGTCGTGCGGCTGAAGTACTGGCTCGACCGATCGCGGTGCGTGTAGTCGAAGACCAGCACCGGCATCGCCGTCAGGACCATCAGCACGACGGCCATCACCACGGTGCCGCGCACCGCCCAGAGCCGGCGCGCGTAGAGCGCGATCGCGCCGACGAGGAACGCCGGCACGAACACCTTCGCCGGACCGTACGAATACAGCGACAGCGCGAACAGGGGACCGGCCAACAGCAGCCAGCGCGGCCGGCCGCGCACGCCGGCGGCGAGCGCGGCGAAGGCGAACACGAAGATCGCCGGGAAGCTGATGAGTTCGAAGGCGATGCGACTGAAGTGGACGTGCCAGGGGACCACCGCCAGGAGCAGCGCCGCGATGAGACCGCCAGCGGCACCGAACGCGATCCGGCCGAGCAGGCCGATACCGATGACCGTGGCGATGCCGAACAGCGCCGAGGTCAGGCGGATGCTGAACTCGTTGAGCCCGAAGATCCCGACCGGCCCCATCGCCGCATAGATGAAGATCGGGTTCTTGTAGCTGACGCCGAAGGACCAGACGTACAGCGGCCAGACCGTCCCGGTCTCGTCACGGCCGGTGTGCAGGAGCGAGTAGGCGTTGTACCCGAGCCCCGCCTCGTCGCAGAACAGGCCCGGCGGCAGGTCCCGCAGGCCGACGATACGAATCACCGCCGCCGCGGCCGCCAGCACCAACAGCCCCACCCAAAACCGCATCCTCGGCGTCACGGCCGCATCCCGTCCACGGGTGGGGAGCCTATCGGGAAGTGGCGCCGGGCTCCAGCCCGGCAGGGATGAAGGCCAAAGGACGACGGACAAGGATGAACGACGAACGCTCGCACCGTTCCCAAGCGCGTCATCCTTCGTCCTTCCATCCTTCGTCCTTCTGCATGGTGGTTCTTCATCTTTCGTCTTCTACCCTTCATGCTCCTCTCCAATGCCTCTTCACCGGTTCGACCGCCTCATCCTGCACAACGCTGCCGTCCATACCGTGGAGGATACGGCGACGGTTGCCCCGGCCGTCGGCTTCGCCGGCGGCCGAGTGACGGCGGTGGGGACGCTGGATCAGGTGCGCGCAATGACACCGCACGCCGACGAACGCGATCTGCGCGGCGCCGTCGTCTATCCGGGGTTCATCGACGCGCACCATCACCTCTGCTTCGCCGCCACCTACGCGTCGTTCCCGGAGATCCGCTGCCCACCGTGCCGCACGCTCGCCGACGTGCTGGCTGTCCTCGCGCGCGCCGCCGAGACGACGCCGGAGGGCGAGTGGATCGTGCTCGTCGGCTTTACCGACACCAACCTGGTTGAACGCCGGGCGCCCGATCGCCAGGAGCTCGACCGCGTCGCCCCGCGCCACCCCGTCCTGCTGATCCACTTCACCTACCACGAGGGGGTGCTGAACTCGCTCGGCCTCCGCGCCGCCGGGCTCGACGCGCTCGCATCCGATCCGCCCGGCGGGATGATCGGGCGCACGCCGGGCGGCGCCGCCGACGGGCGCGTCTACGAGCGCTGCTTCGGCGCCGCCGAATCCGTGGCGCGCCGTGGGCGGCTCGCCGCCAATCGCGAGCAGTGGTTCCGCACCGCCAACGGCTATCAGGAGCGGGTCCTCGCCGCCGGCATCACCCACGTCTGCGATGCTGCCGTCCCGGCGTCGATGGAGGCGCTCTACCGCGAATGGCAACGGCGCGGCGAGCTGCACGTCGGGGTGACGATGATGCCGCTCGCCGAGAACATGTTCGCCGTGCCCGACGATCGCCTCGACGGCGCCGCCACCGGATGGTCGGACGGCCGCCTCTCGCTCGGGGCGCTCAAACTGTTCACCGACGGCGGAACCAAGTGCGCCATCTGCCTCACCCTGCACGACGCGATCCGCCAGTTCGCGGCGATGCTCGTCCGCACCCTCCGCCACCGCTCACTCGCGCCGTGGCGACTGGCGCTCCAACAACCGGCGCACTGGGGCGCCGACCGCCGTGTGCACACCGGCCTGCTCTACTACGATGCCCCGGCCCTCACCCGGCTGGTGCGCGCCGCGTGCGCGCGCGGCTTCTCGGTCGGCATCCACGCCGGCGGCAACGAGGCGGTCGACCAGGCGCTCGCCGCCCTCGGCGCCGGCTACCACGGCGCCGCGCTGCCGCCGCGGATCGATCATTTCTTCTTCCTCGAGGATGCGGCGCTGCGCCGCGCCGTCGACCTCGGCGTGCACGTCGTCGTCCAACCCGTGCAGTTGCACGACACCGGTCCGCTGCTGCGCGAGACCGGCCTCCCGGCCGGTCTCGCCTACCAGGCGCACCGGCAGATGCTCGATGCGGGCCTTGTCCTCGCCGCCAGCTCGGACGCGCCGGTGTTCACCTTCGACGTCATCGCGGCCATCGACACCGCCGTCCGTCGCCTGACCGCCGACGGCGCACCGCTCGGCGCCGACCAGGCGATCACCGCCGGCGACGCGCTGCGCATGTACACCCGCGGGGCCGCGGCCGTTCTCGGCATGGACGGTGAGATCGGCGTCCTGCGTCCGGGCGCCCGTGCCGACGCCGTCGTCCTGAGCGAAGACCCCGCCGCCGTCCCGCCCGATCGCCTGCGCGAGATCGGCGTCCGCTCGACCTTCGCCGGACAGACGGAATGGCAGTGAGGACCCGCCCCAGACCGAACCGACCACGGATGATCCGCGCCTGGCCTTCGCCCGTCGCAAGCAGCGCACCGACTGGCGCCGCTCCGCCCCACGTGCTTCCCTTCAACCGTGCTGCACCTGGGCGACCTCGAACTCGGCACCATGCCGCGCATCGTTGCGGCGATCACCGACCGCGATCTCGTCGACGTCGGTTGGGCGACGCTCGCCGACGCCATCGAGCTGCGCGTGGATCAGTGCAGCGATCCGACGCCCGCGGCGGCGGCTGCCGCCTGTGACGCGGCGGGGCGCCTCGGCAAGCCCGTGATCGCGACGGTGCGCTGGAGCGCCGAGGGCGGTTCCGGCGCGCTCACCGACGCGCAGCGGCTGGCATTGTACGAAGCGCTGGCCCCACGCGCTGACGCCCTCGACGTGGAGCTCCGGTCGGCCCTCTGCGACGAGGTCGTCGGCCTCGCCCGCCGCCACCGGCGCCTCGCCATCGTGTCCGCGCACTTCTTCGACGCGCGGCCGACCCGCACGGCGCTGCACACCCTGCTCGCGGCGGGCGCGCTGCGCGGCGACATCGTCAAGATCGCGACGACCATGCGCGACACCGCCGACCTCGCCTCCCTCGTCGACCTGATGCGCTTCCCCGGGGCTCCCCGCATCGTCATCGGGATGGGCGCCGCCGGTGCCGCCACGCGGGTCTTCCTCCCGCTGCTCGACTCGCTCCTGACCTACAGCTTTGTCGGCGCGCCCACGGCTCCGGGTCAGCTCGCGCTGGCGCCGCTCTACGACGCGATACGGCAGTACTCGCCCGCGTTCGCCGCCAGCCATCCCGCGCGCCCGTAGGCGACGGCCCGGCGAGTTGAACGCCCCTGGCGCGCGTACTACATCGCCAGGGTTACACCATTCCGCTTGGTCCAGGAGGAATCATGCAGGAGATCCGCTTCGACGACATCGACGCGTTGCGCGCCAAGGTGAGCGAGACGTTCGGCCCGTGGGGCAACGAGGTCGAGGTCACGCAGGACATGATCAACAAGTTCGCCGACCTCACCGGCGACCACCAGTGGATCCACGTCGACGTCGAGCGCGCCAAGAAAGAGAGCCCTTTCAAGGGCACGATCGCGCACGGTTTCCTGACCCTCAGCCTGCTGCCGACCCTGCGCTCCGGCGCCGACCACAAGGTCGTCGGCTACGGCAACGCGACCAACTACGGCTCCGACAAGCTGCGGTTCGTCAGCCCGGTCCCCGCCGGCGCCAAGGTGCACGCGCGCGCCCGTCTCGTCGGCGTCGAACCGAAGCCGAAGGGCACCCAGGTCACGCAGGAGATCGCCGTGCACGTGGTCGGCAGCGACGACCGCCCGGCCCTCACGTACACGATGCTGGTGCTGTACCACCCGCCCGTCAAGAAGTGAGCCAGTGCGCCGGTGAGCCAGTACGCCGGCCGGAGCGTCGCACCGGCTCACCGGCTCACCGGCGCACGCCTCCTCCCTCCATGCCCGTTCCCGTCCTCGATCTCGCCGCCGAGTACCGCAGCCTGCGCAGCGAGATCGACGCGGCCGTCGCGCGGGTCATCGACCGCACGGCGTTCGTCGGTGGTGACGAGGTCGCCGGATTCGAGGCCGAGTTCGCGCGCTACCTCGGCGCGCCGCACGCGGTCGGTGTGGCCAACGGCTCGGACGCAATCGAACTCGCCCTGCAGGCCCTCGACGTCGGCCCCGGCGACGCCGTCCTCACCGTCCCGTTCACCTTCGCGGCGACCGTCGAGGCGATCGTGCGCAGTGGCGCCGAGCCGGTGTTCGTCGACGTCGCCGACGACTTCACCATCGACGTGGAGGCGACCGCGTCCCTCCTGGCGACGCGGCCGATCAAGGCGATCATCGCCGTCCATCTCTACGGCCAACCGGCCGACCTCGACCGCCTGCTGCCGCTGGCACGCCGTCACGGCGCGGCATTGATCGAGGACGCGGCGCAGGCGCACGGCGCCTGGTGCACTATCGCCGGCGAGCGGCGGCGCGTCGGAACGATCGGCGACGCCGGCTGCTTCAGCTTCTACCCGACCAAGAATCTCGGCGCGATGGGCGACGCCGGCGCGCTGGTGACCACGCGCGACGACGTCGCGGCGCGCGTCCGCCTGATCGCCAACCACGGCGACCAAGCGAAGTACGAACACGTCATTCCCGACGGCCGCAATTCGCGACTCGACGCGCTCCAGGCCGCCGTGCTGCGCGTGAAGCTGCCGCACCTCGAGGGGTGGAACCGCGCCCGACGCGCCGTCGCGGCGCGCTACACGTCGGGGCTTGCCGGCCTCCCGGTCACGCCGCCGCGCGAGCGGCCCGATGTCGAGCACGTCTATCACCAATACGCGGTCCGCGCCGCGCACCGCGACACGCTGCGGCAGGCGCTCGCCGAGCGCGGTATCGGCACCGGCATCCATTACCCGCGGCCGCTGCACGTGCAGGACGGCTACCGCCGCTTCGGCTATGCGGCCGGCGCCTTCCCGGTATCCGAGCGGGCAGCCGCCGAGGTCGTGTCGCTGCCGATGTCGCCGTTCCTGGGCGACGCGCAGGTCGACGAAGTCATCGCCGCGGTCCGCGCGTCGACCGGCTAGCCCAACGCCGCTAGGCCGTCGCCCGGCTGCCGGCTTCGGCCTGGGCCATCAGCATCGGAATCGATCCGGCGAACCGGGCCAGGCCGATCGACAGGCAGAGGACCCGCGCCCGCTCGAGCGCCGCGCGTGCGTCGTGCGGCATCTCGCGGTCCAACGCCAGACGGGCGGCCGCGACCAGCAGCTGCGCCTGAATCGCGCGCGCGCCGATGGCCTCCGCCATCCCGAGCATGCGATCGATACAGCGCTCCGCTTCCGCCCAGTCAGAGGCACCCTGGCGGACGAGGACGTCGGCCAACGCCGCGCCGGCCAGCAACTGCCGATAGCGACCGGCGGCCCGCTCGCCGGCGATGCGGGCGACGCGCTCGGCACGGCTCAGCTCGCCCAGCCCGAGGAACGAATCGATGATGGGCTGTACCGACACGATGGCATTGCCCCCGCGGGCAATGCCTTCCTCGAGCAGGTCGCCGAGCGTGCCCAACGTGACGGGCTCGCCGAGCGCAACGCGCGACGCCAGCAGAATCGCGCGCGCCCGCTGCAGGGCGGCGAAGTTGCCGATCTGTTCGGCGGTGAGGAGACCGCGCGCCGCCCAACGGCGCGCCTCCACGTAGTCGGCGCGTTGGAGGTTCAGCTGCGCCAGCAGAACGCTGATGCCGGCGCGGACGGTGTGGTTGTCCGCCCTGTCCGCGATGTCCCACGTCTCGGTGGCGCGCGTGAATGCGAGATCGAGCTCGTCGCTCGCCTGCAGGATGCCGTCGTGCATCATACGCGTCGCCAGCAGCATATCCACGGCGCCGGGCATCTCCGCGCGTTCCTGCAGGCCGCGTTCGACCCACTCGATCGTCGCCCGCGCCGCGTCGAAGCGCCCGTCGAGGAGATAGTGCCAGGCGACGGCGCGCGAGGCGCTGAGCGCCTGGACCATGTCGTCCGATTGGCGGGCTTCGGCCACCGCCGCCTCGGTGATCGCCACGCCCTCGGCGAAGCGCTCGGGGTCGACGGTCAACAGCATGCCGTGCATCGTCCGCAGCAGCCCGGCGGTGTTCTTGTCGCCCAGCGCCTGCGCGAGCTCGCGACCGCGCAACGCCGCGCGTTCCGCGTCGGGATCGGCGGAGCTGCCATAGAGGACCGTGACGCGCGTGAACGCGGCGCTTGCCTCCATCACCCAGCGTTGGACGCGCGCATCGTCCGGCGCGTCGCCGAGCAGCGCCTCGCCGATCTCCCAGGCCTGCCGATAGAGATCGAGGGCGGTGCGATAGCTCGGGAGCTGTTCGGCCTCGGCGCCGGCGTGCAGCAGCGTCTCGACGGCGCGCGCGCGATCGTCGCTGCGGGCGAAGTGGTGCGCGAGCAACGCCGGACGCGCCAGGCTCGGATCACCGCCGCCCGCCTCGAGCAGCATCGCCACGCGGCCGTGGAGCTGGCGGCGCTGGCGGTGCAGCAGCGATTCGTACGCGACCTCCTGCGTCAGGCTCTCGCCGAAGCGATACTCGTCGTCGGAGAACAGACTCTTGCGATGGATGACGCCGCGGCGACGCAGCTCGGCGAGCTCGTGCTCCACGTCCACCTGGTCGTCGGCGAGGAGCTGCACGAGCTGCTGGCGGTCGAACTGCCGGCCGAGCACCGCCGCCATCTGGGCGACCCGCTTGGCAGCTGCGGGGAGCCGATCGAGGCGGGCGGCAATGACCTCGCGCACGGTGCCGGGAATGAGAATCTCGTCGACCGGGCGAGTGAGGCGCACCGTCCCGTCGTCGGCTGCCAGGAACCCCTCCTCGTTCAGCGAGCGGGTGATCTCCTCGACGAAGAACGGACTCCCCTCGGCCTTGGCGAGGATGCGCGTCTCGAGCTCGTCGGGCAGCGCGCCGCCGCCGAGGGTGCGCGCGATGCGCAGCACGTCGGCGTCGAGCAGCGGCCGCAGGTGGATCTGGGTGACGGCGGCCTCGGTGCGCCACTGCGGGCGATACTCCGGCCGGTGGCTGACCAGCACCATCACCTGCGCGCGGCTCAGGCGAGTGACCGCCATCTCGAGGAGCTCCTGCGACGGCTCGTCGATCCAGTGCAGATCCTCGAGGATCATCACGACGGGTCCGCGGCGGCTCTCCGTCTGCACCAGCTTGGCGATCGCATCGAACATCTCGCGTTTGAGCCGTTCGAGCGGCAGATCCGCGGGCAGCGCGGTGGGGACCGAGAGCACGCGACAGAGCAGCGGATAGGCATCGTCCACATTGGCCATCGCCTTGCCGAGGCGCGCCTCCACCTTGGCGCAGGCGCTCGCCTCGTCATCGGCCGCCGAGAGATCGAAGTACTGCCGCAGCATGGCGACGAACGGGGCCAACGGGATGGACTGGTTGAGCGCGGCGCAGCGTCCCTCGAAGAAATAGGCGCCCTCGCCCTCCTCGAGAAGGTGCTGCTTGAACTCGTAGATGATGCGCGACTTGCCGCTGCCCGCGGCACCGACCAGCCCGACCACCTGCGTGTAATGGCCGCTCACCCGGCGGAAGCAGGCGTCGAGCTGCGCCAGCTCCTCGCGCCGGCCGACGAACGGCGTGAGACCGCGCTCCGCCGCCACCGACATCGGGTTGGCCTCCTCGCGCCCGTCGAGCACCTCGTAGGCGGTGACCGGCTCCGCTTTGCCCTTCACGTCCAAGGGTCCGACCTGACGCAGGCGCGCGAAGCCGCGCACCAGCCGCGCCGTCGTCTCGCTGATCAGGATCGTCCCCGGCGTCGCGAGCTGCTCGAGGCGCGCGGCCAGATTGGTCGTGTCGCCGATCGCGGTGTAGTCCATCTTCAGGTCGTTGCCGACCGTGCCCACCACGACGGGACCGGTATTGAGGCCGATGCGCGCCGGCAGGGCGACGCCGCGCTCGCGCTGCAGCTGTTCGTTGAAGTGGGCCAGCGCGTCGCGAATCGCGAGCGCGGCGAGCACGGCCCGCTGCGGCGCATCCTCGTGCGCCACCGGCGCGCCGAACAGGGCCATGAAGCCGTCGCCCGAGAGTTGGTTGACGATGCCCTCGAGGCGGTAGATCTCGTGCATCGCCAGGGCGACGTACTGGTCGAGCACCTCGCGGTAGATCTCGGGGTCGAGCCCCGCGGCGACGGCCGTCGAGCCGGCAAGATCGCAGAACAACACGGTGACCTGCTTGCGCTCGCCCGGCATGCCCTGGGCATCGCGGATCTTCTGCGCCAGCGAGTCCGGGACATTGCTCGGCGGAGTGGGCGCCGCCGTGGTGTCGGCGGCCATCGGCTGGCCGCAGTCGGGGCAGAAGCGGAAACCGGGATCGACCTCGACACCGCAGTTGGCACACGTCTGCGTCGCACGGGTTCCACACGCGTGGCAGAACGACTTGCCCGGAAGCAACGTCGTGCCGCAGGCCCGACAACGCATGGAGGTGAGCTTCCGCGCGACCGGGGGGGGAGTCAAGCGGGGTCCCTGGCGCGGCGACGGGGATGACGCCGGCACCAGAGTTGACGAGCCGCCGGCGCGACTGGCACACGACCCGCATGGACGCCGCGGTGCAAGCGCTGCTCGATCGGACGGCCATCCACGATCTGATCATGCGCTACGCGCGCGGCGTCGATCGGCGCGATCTCGTCGTCGTCGCCTCCTGCTTCGCCGCCGACGCCGCCTACGAAGGCTCGCTGGGCACCGGCGGCATCGACGTGGTGCTCGCGACCCTGCGCGAGCGCATGCCGCGCTACCGCACGACGATGCACTTCCTCACCAACCCGCTCATCGAGCTGAGCGGCGATCGCGCCACGTGCGAGACCTATGCGCTCGTCTACCACCGCCTCGAGAACGACGACGACGTGGAGGACTTCATCGTCGGGGTCCGCTACCTCGACGAGCTCGCGCGCCGCCCGGACGGCTGGCGCATCGTCCACCGCCGCACCGCGATGGAGTTTCAGCGGTACGATGCGGTGGTGCTGCCGCCGGCGTGAAGAGAGGGCAGGACCGGTGACCAGAGCCGTGACCGCGCACTGATCACGTGCTCACGCCTCTTCTACCGGTCCAGCACCGCCACGCACTCGACGTGCTCCGTCTGCGGCAACATGTCGAACGGATCCACCTGCCGCGTGCGCCAGCCGCGTTCGGCGAACCAGTCGAGGTCGCGGGCGAGAGTGGTCGGGTCGCAGGAGACGTAGACGATGCGGGACGGCGCGGCACGGACGATGGCGGCGCGGGTCGCCTCGTCGGCGCCTTTGCGGGGCGGGTTGAGGGTGACCAGATCGATACCGGGCAGCGCCTCGGTGAGCTCGGCCATGCCGGCGGCCGCCGCCGCGCCGAAGAAGCGGACGTTGTGGTAGCCGTTGAGGCGGATGTTCATCTTGGCATCGAGGATCGCGTGCGGGGACTCCTCCACGCCGAACACCTGGCGGGCGCGGCCGGCCAGATAGAAGGCGATGGCGCCGACGCCGCTGTAGAGATCGACGGCGACGGTGTCGGGCTGTGGATCCGCCAGCGTCAGGACGCGCTCGTAGACCTTGCGGGCGACGCTGATGTTGGCCTGCAGGAAGGCACCGGCGCGGCTGCTCAAGGTCAGGCCGCCGACGCGCTCGACCAGTGACTGCTCGCGGGTGATGGCGATGAACCGATCGCTGAAGATGACATTGCCCGGCGAGCGGTTGAGGTTGAGGGCGACGCTGCGGACGCTCGGAAGCCGGCGCAGGCGTGCCAGCAGCGCGGCCTCGCCCGACCATTGGCGGTCGCGCACCACGAGGATGATCTGCGCGCTGTGCTTCCAGGCGGAGGTGCGCACCGCGACGTAGCGCAACCAGCCGCCGCCGGTCCGCTCGTCGTACGCCGGCACGTTGGTGGCCTCGACGGCCTGTCGGATGCCGGCCAGCACTTGGGTGATGCGCGCGTCGTGCACCGCGCAGCGGCTGACGTCGACGACCTGGTGCGTGCCCGGGCGGTAGACGCCGAGCAGCAGGCCGCGGCGGGCCTGGCGGGCGACGAGCTTGACCTGGTTGCGGTAGCCGAAGATGCGCGGCGAACCGCCGATCGTGCCGATCGTGGCGCCGGCGAGGCGCGGATACGCGCCGAGGGCGGCGATGACGCGCTCGCGCTTGATCGCCAACTGCTGCGTATAGGCCGTGCCGATCAACGCGCAACCGGCGCAGGCGGGCGCGTGCGGACAGTAGGCAGCGCCCGCGGCGGGCGGAGCGGACGGGGCGCCCATGCGCCTCCGGGAATACTACGCCCCGGCGGCGAAGTCAGTGGCACCCGCCCAGGGCGTTGTTCACGGCGCCGATCATGTCGCCGATCGTGAGGTTCCCATCCTCGTCCGCGTCGGCCTCCGGGCAGGTGTCCAGGGGCACGTCGCCGATGATGATGGTGAGGACCTTGGTGAGATCCGCGATCGTCACGGTATGGTCGCCGTTGCAGTCGCCGGCGCAGTACGCGTGCGGCGTCGGCGTGTCCCCGGTCCGGGTCGGGGTCACGGTGCGGGTGGGCGTGCGCGTCCGCGTGGCGGTGGGAGTGAAGCGGATGATCGGTGGCGTCTCGGTCGGCGTGTTCGACGGACGGATGGTCCGCGTCGCCGTCGCGGTGGGTAGCGTCGGCGTCGGCGTCGCAGTCGGCGTGAACGTGACGGTCGGCGGCCGCGGATCGCCGATGCGGACGACGATCTCGCGCGTCGCGCCGAACACGCCCTCCTCCCCGTCCTTGGCGCGCGCCCCGACGATCGTGTCCCCCAGCTGGAAGCTCCAGGCGGTGGCGATGAGCCCGCAGAACTGGATGCGCGAGCCGCGATCGACGAAGCCGAATCCGAACGCCTCGTCGGTGCGCGTGCACGCCTCGATCGTGGTCTGCCGCGCGACCAACTGGCCGGTGCCGTCGCCGAATCGGCATCCCATGTCGTGCACGATGTCGAGTGCCGCCGGCGTCGAGCTGAACTGGAACGGATCCGTCGCCGGCACACCGCCGAGCTCCGGCGGGAAGGTGTCGCAGATCACCGGGCTACCGTCGCCGAGCGCGCGCGACTCGATCATCTGCATGTCCGGATCGTGCAATACGCCGCCGGCGTAGTACGGCGCCGGATACACGCCGGGGTTGTGGCGGTTGGCGCCGGCCCGGGCCTCGAGCACCAGCGAAAAGCCCTGGCCGAAGGGATGGTTGAAGATCGGGCGCCCGGCGGGGTCGTAGCCGATCGGCTCCTGTTTGTCGTTCGCCGCGTTGGCGACCGCGAACGTCGTGATCACCGGCCCTGCCGGACAGTCCGCATCGTAGAATTCGATGCGGTACGGGTGCTTCACCGGCCGGCCGCAGGCGCTGACCAGCGCGGTGTAGACGCCGTCCTGCGTCGGCTGGATGGTGATCTGACCGGCGCAGCGCCCCTCCAGCTGGACCTCATTGCCGTGCGGGTCGAACAGGCGCAGCGACGGCGCCCCCGACAAGTCGGTGTAGTTGAGCCGCAGGTTGGTCGTCTGCCCCGCGTGGAGCGACAGCAGGAACGAGTCGACCTCGCCGGCCAGCTTGAAGCCGACCCCGTCGGGCGTGGCGCCGCACAACAGCGGGCGACCACAATTCCCGCCGTCGTCCGTCACGACGTTGAGGCTGATCGTGTACTGGCCGCCGGTGTTGCCGCTGCATTGCGAGACCTGGAGGTCGAGCGGGCCGGGTACAGCGGTGAACTGCACCACGCCGGTGCAGGTGTCGGCGATGATGCCGCTCGATCCGCGGACCTGCATGCGGATCAGGCCGAGCGTCCCGCCGACGTCGCTGGTCTGGATGACGACGGACGCCCCCGGCGCAGCCGTGATCGCGTACGCGTGCGTCGCGCCCGCGGCCAGGTCCCGCGCTTGCGGGACGCCGCAGACCAGCGAATCCTGCGCGCCGGCGGCGACCGCCGCCAGCAGTCCGGCCAGCGCCACCGCCGCCGCCCGCATGCTGGTCACGCGCGGACGCCAGCGGCGCTGGCGCTGTGCCTCAGGGGACACTGGTTACTCGAACGCCTCCCGCGCGATCCAACCCGAGCGCCCATCGTCGAGATGCACCTCGTACCAATCGCGCTCTTCACCGGCAACCGCGACGGTCGCGCCGTGAGTGACAGTAGCGACTGCGTCCGACTTGCCGCTGGGACGGCTGAACAGGGTCGTTTCGTTGGCGGTGACGCGCATGCGTACGGCAGCGGCTGGTGGCACGGCGCGGCTGCGTTCGATGCCGGCGGGCTCGGGGCTGGGACGCAGGCCGATCGCCACCATGAACAGGGCGATCGCCGCCATCGCCAGCGGAGCGAGCACCGGAACCTGAAACCATCCGCGCAGACGCTCGACGAAGCCCGGCGTCGCCGCGCGTGTCACCGTCGGCTGCAAACGGCGAACGGGCGCCGCCGGCGCGAGATCCGCCAGCGCGCCGGGAAGCACCGCCTGGGCGCGCCGTGCCACGCCGGCCGGGATGGGGGCGGCGACGTCGGCGAGCACGCTCAGGCGGCGATGGAGTTGCACCAGCGACGCGACACACGGATCACAGGCGGCGACGTGCGCGGCGGTGACGGCCCGCTCGTCGCCGACCAATCCACCGCTGGCGTAGAGAACGAGCCGCTCCTCACCGATGCAGCCTGATCCGCCGATGCCGCCGTCGGCACGGGCCTCACCGCCACCGAGCCCTTCGCGCAAACGCCCGGTCAGGGTCTCGCAGCGCGAACATCCCGCGAGGTGCGCGGTGACGCTGGCCGCCTCGGCGCCGACGAGCTCGCCGTCGGTGAAGCAGGAGAGGACCTCGAAGTCGGGACACTGTTCGCCGCGGCCCGCAGCGGCTTGCCTCGCGTCTGTCATTTGGATGGTCACCTTCCGCCGCGGCATCCGCCGCGGCACGAGTTCGGTGTGTCGGAACAATCGGTCAGGAACGCGCCATCTGATCGAGCTGGGTCGGCAGCTCCAGATTCGGCCCGACTGAGCCGACCTTGGTGAGCAGCTCCCGACGCAAGCGTGCGATCTGAGATCCGATGTTGCCGATGCTGGTGTTCAGCATCGCGGCGATGTCCTTGTAGGGCGCCGTCACCTTGCGGCGTTGCGCCTGCGCGAGCAGCTTGGCGCGCTGCTGGCGCCGGCGCTGAATCTTGCGGTCGAGCTGGAGGCGCTCTTCGCGCAGCCGCTCGGCGGCCATGCTGGTCGGCGGGAGGGCCGACAGATCGTCGCTGATGCGCTGGACGCGGCGCTCGTACAGCTGGATCCACGCCTGTACGGCGTCGAGGGCGTCTTCCATGCGCTTCAGCCCCGCCTCGCGTTCGCGCACCGTGGCACGCAGCCGGTCGATGCGATCGAGCACTTCGGGAACGTCGCAGCCGGAGACCTGCGCCAGATAGCGCACCTCGGTCGGCTGGAACTCGTAGTCCTCGACGTAGAGCAGCTTCATCACCACCGACTTCGACGGAGAAAGTTCCACCAACATCTGCCTAAACGTCGTGCTGTCCATCAGCATGTCGCCTTCATTGGTTGTGGCGCGGTCGGCCGCCCCCTGATCGGGCAGTTCGCCAAGGGTCTCGATCGACACGGTTTCGATCTCGCGCACGCCGCGCTTCCATTCGAGCACAAGATCGTCGAGCACGAAGCCGAGCAGATAGGCTCGGAATGGCGCTCTGCCCTCGTACGTGCGCACACGTCGGAAGATCCGCCCCCGCTCGAAGGCGAAGACGTAGAAATCCCCCGCTTCGTCCGGTGGCACCCGGTACACCCGCATCGGATATCCGTAGATCAGCTCGCCGTATTGCGCCTGAAACTCGGTCGCTGCCTCGACGTCCCCCGTCAAACAGCGGCCAATGAGCAGCCGAGCCTCCTGCGCCTCGTCTAGCGAATCCAACCTGCCCTCCGGCGCGGACGCGTGCCCGTACACCGTATCGTGCTTCCATGACTCTCTAGAGCACGAGATGCATGGGTGAAGCGTTTTGCTGCGGCGGACGATGCGAGAAGGTCCCGGGATGGTTCAATGGCAAAACCAGGGCGCATGCGAGATCGTCCGTCAGATGACCATCTGGCGCTTGTAATAGTCGTGGTTGCTCCAAATCATAGCATTTCCCTTTTGCATGCAAGATCTTGCGACGATCCTCCATCCCTGTTGCGGGGGAGTGGAGTGGATTGCGCGGCCACAAGGCCCGGCGTACTGGTGCGCGGTAGTGGTCCGATGACGGCCGGGTGGCGCTATGTCGTGGCAGGTGTCGGCCTGGCCATGGGGGTACTCGTAGCGGTCGGCCTGTGGCAAACGACCGCCCTCGATCGGGCCTTCCCCTTTCCCCAGCCGACCGCACCGCAGACCGGCAAGGGCGTCCCGGGAGGGTCCGATACTCTGGGTGCTGTCGGTCGGCGTCAGCCACTACGCCGAGGCCGACCTCAATCTGGAGTACGCCGACGCCGACGCCGCGCGCCCTGAGCCGAACAGCTCGAGGCCGCCGGCCGGCGCGGCCCCTACCGCGAGGTGCGCAGCCTCGTGCTGACCGACGCGCAGGTGACGCGCGAAAGCATGCTGGACGGTCTGTCGCGCTTTCTCGGCCAGGCCGGTCCCGACGATGTCGCGGTGCTGTTCGTCGCCGGACACGGCGTCCGCGACCTCTCCAGCGGCAGCTACTACTTCCTCCCCTACCCGGCCACCGCCTCCAATCTGCTCGCCCAGGGCCTGCGCATGTCGGACTTCGACGAATCGCTGCGCGTGATCCGCCGCAACATTCGCGCCGTGATCGTCATGCTCGACACGTGCCATTCCGGCTCCCTCGGGCATCCCCGCCGCCGCCGCGGTGGCGCCCGACGAGATGGCGCGCCAGATGACGACCGGCGACGGCTTCTTCCTGCTTGCCGCCGCCAAGCCGGGTGAAGACTCGAAAGAGCGCAGCGCCCTCGGCCACGGCGCCTTCACCTATGCCGTCCTGGAAGGCGTCGAGGGTCAGGCCGACGGCGACGGCGACGGCTCCCTCTCCGTCTCCGAGCTGTTCGGCTACGTCGCCCGGCGGGTGCCACAGCTCACCGGCGGCGGACAGCATCCGTACAACAAGATGGAGGGCACCGACCTGGTGCTCCTCAACGTCGGCTCGGTGACCCCGCGGCCGGCGCCGGCGCTGCCGCCGACGGCGGAGCCGCGCGAGGGCGAGACGCGGGTCGACAACGTCATCGGGGTGCTCGACTTCCAGAACCTGCGCCAGGATCCGTCGTACAACTGGATGAGCCAGGCACTGCGTCTCGCCTTCAACACCGAGCTCAGCAAAGTGAAGGCGCTGCGCGTCTATTCCCCGGAGCTCATCGACCGGACCACGCGGGCGCGCGGCACCGATCCGCTGATCACCGCCCGCGATCTCGGCATCGGCCGGCTCCTCACCGGCGCGTACTACGTCAGCGACAAGACGCTGCGCATCGACGCCCGCATCGTCGACGCCCGCACCGGCGTCAACGAGGCCTCGGACTCCGTCGAGGGCCAGCTCGACGAGTTCTTCGACCTCCAGAAGAAGCTGGTGCTGAGCATGCTGCGCCGCCTGCGTGTCCAACTCTCCCCCGAGGAAGGCCAGTCGATCGAGAAGCAGACCAACACCGACGTCGATGCCTATCGCCTGCTGCTCGAGGCCGAGGGCATCGTCGCGCCTTCGCCGCGCGCCGAGCGCACGCAGCCCAAGCCGCAACGCCATTCCGCCCTCGACGCGCGCCGTCGACCGCTTCGCCGCCCTGCTGCTGCCCGCCGCGCGCGCCGAGGAGGTGTCGCCCGACGTCGACCAGCAGGTGCGGACGCTGCTCGACCGCTACCGCCGGGCGGTCGAGAGCAAGGATCTCGACGAGGTCGCCTCCGCCTACGCCACGTTCTCCGACCGCCAGCGCACGGCGTTGCGCACGTACCTCGACACGGCCAACGATCTGGTCGTCGAGATCACCGACATCACCATCACGCCGCAGGAGGGCGGCTACCTCGTCTCGTTCGTCCGCCGCGACCACTTCACCGATGCCAGCAGCGGCCGCCCCGTGCGTCTCGAGGTGCGTTTGACTAAGGTTCTCGTCCGGGAGCAGTCCTCCTGGAAGATCGGGAGCGGACAATAGTCGCACGGGATATTGCCCGAGCCCGCGCCGCCGGCGGCGCGGCGGGCTCGACTAGCCCAGCCGCCGCCGGCGCGCGTTCGCGTCCGGCGGGCGTGTATCCTGGTCGCTGATCGCTGCTGCTCGGCTCGCTGTAGCCGCTGGCGCCACGCCGCTCGAACAAGTCATTCCCAGCCTGTTCGGCGGCACGCTGCAGCACCACGATCGACTCAGGCGCCACCGTTCAGCGACGCAGACAGGCCGAGCGTCGTCCAGCGCTTCAGCAACCTCTCGGCGCAGCTCGCCGCGGCGCGCTCGCAGGTGCCGCTGCCCTCCTCCAGCGGCGCCTTCAGCTTCGCCTGGGACTCCGATCTCGACACCTTCGTCCGCTTCGAGCAGAGCCTCGGCGCCGGCTTCGGCGAACGCGCCCAGACGCTCGGCAGGGGCCGCTTCAACGTCGGACTTCTCGTATCAACACGTCGACTTCAGCACCCTCGATGGCGATCCGCTGGGCAACATCGTGCTCGGTCGCAGCCGGCGTTCACGAAGAGATACCTCGCCAAGCTGCCGCCCGAGCGACCAGGCGCTGTTCGGCGACGACCTCATCCAGACGCAGCTCGAGCTGTCCTTCACCTTCGACATGTTCTACCTGAGCGCCGCCTACGGTCTGACCGACAACATCGACGTCAGCCTGGCGCTGGCCGATCAATCACGCCCACATGCAGGGCAGCGCCGTTCGCCATGACGCTCGAGCCCGAACGGCGAACGGCGGGCAGCGTGGCATCGCGCGTTCTCCCTCAATCAACCCGGGGCTGATCGCAGGCGGCACCGGCCCGGTCTGCGGCCAGGCATTCCGCTGCGCCGAGGCGAGCTTCAACCAGTCGGCAACCGGCACCGGCGACTCTTCCTGCGCGCCAAGTGGCACGTCGTCGACACCTGGCTGGCCGACATCGCCGTCGCCGAGGTCCTGACGCTGCCCACCGGCAACGCCGACGAGCTGCTCGGCTTCCACGACCCGACGTTCACGCCGTGGTTCATCGCCTCGAAGAACATTCGGCCGGGTCTCTCCGCACGTCAACCTCGGCTACTCGTTCCGCAGCGGCCAGGACGTCAGCCAGGCGCAGTGGATCGCCGGCGCCGACGTGCTGACGACGCGCTGGCTCACCCTGTCAGGCGACTTCCTCGGCTACCACGACGACAAACGCGACGGCATCAACGACAACGTCGTCCAGTCCGCCGTCGGCTTCAAGCTCAACCCCTGGGGCGGGCTCGTCCTCAACGCCAGCTTCCAGTTCCCGCTCAACACCGACGGCATCCGGGCCGACGTCATCTACACCGGGCAGGTCGAGTACAACTTCTGAGGCGGACCAAGGCTGAAGGATGACGGACGACCGGTAGCCACCCTGGCCTTTGGTCGTTCGGTCCTCCGCCTTTCATCCTCTCCTCCCAGCCGCTATGAGCGCCGCACACCCGCAGCAGGAGGACCGATGCGCCGATTTGCCTTCGTCATCGCCCTGACGCTGACCACCGCGGCGGTGGCCAACGCCGACTGGAACCCGCAGGCGTTCAGCACCGAGAACACGCTCGAGTTCCTCACCACCGAGGACGGCGTCGAGCACTGGTCGACGGTGTGGCTGGTGGTGATCGATGGCCAGGTCTACATCCGCCTCGGCAGCCGCGCGGCCGCCCGCATCGAGAGGCAACGCCACCAAGCCCGATGTGAAGATCCGCATCGCCGGGCAGACGTTCGACAAGGTCAGGGCCGACCCCGCACCGGACATGGCCGAGCCGGTCGCCAAGGCGATGGGTGACAAGTACTGGAGCGACGTGTTCGTCCACCACTTCTCGCATCCGCTGACCATGCGCCTGACGCCGGAGGCGCCCTGAGCGACGGCCCCGCGCACGCCTCGGGACCGATCCGCTACGGCGTCATCGGCACCGGCATGATGGGCTGGGAGCATCTCCGCAACCTGGCCCTGATCGACGGCGCACGGGTGACCGCCGTCGCCGATCCGGACGCCGGCAGTCGCGACGTCGCCCGTCACACCGCCCCGGACGCCTCCGTGCACGAGGACTACCGCGAGGTCCTGCGGGCGCCCCTCGACGCGGTGGTGATCGCGACGCCCAACCACACGCACGCGGCGGTGCTGCGCGACGCGTTCGCGACCGATCTGCACATCCTCGTCGAGAAGCCGCTCTGCACGACGATCGAGGACTGCCACCGTCTGCGCGAGGCCGCCGCCCGGCACCGCGGCCTGGTCTGGGTGGGCCTCGAGTACCGCTTCGTCCCCACCGTCGCGCGCCTCATCGAGGCGGTGCACGGCGGCGCCGTCGGCCGTCTCCACATGGTCGCCATCCGCGAGCACCGTTTCCCGTTCCTGGTGAAGGTCGGCAACTGGAACCGCTTCGCCCACAATACCGGCGGCACCCTCGTCGAGAAGTGTTGCCACTTCTTCGACCTCATGGCGCTGCTCACGCGCCAGCGTCCGGTGCGCGTCTACGCCTCCGGTGGCCAGGACGTGAACCACCGCGACGAACGCTACGACGGCGCCGTGCCCGACATCCTCGACAACGCCTTCGCCGTCGTCGATTTCGACCAGGGCGCCCGCGCGCTGCTCGACCTCTGCATGTTCGCCGAGAACTCCGAGAACGAAATGGCGCTCGCGGCGACCGGCGACGCCGGCAAGGTCGAGGCCTTCGTCCCCGCCCATCGCCTGGTCTTCAGCCGCCGCGATCGCCTCGCGCGCGACGAGGAGCGAATCGCGATCGATCCCGCGATCCGCGACGCCGGCTTCCATCATGGCGCCACGTACTACCAGCACCGCGCCTTCATCGACGCGATCCGCAACGGCCGCGCACCGGCCGTGAGCATCGACGACGGTGCGCTCGCCGTCGCCATGGGCATTGCCGCTGAGCGGTCCGTGCGCGAGCGTCGGCCGATCGAAATGCGCGAGCTCGGGTTCTGAAGGGACCGCCAAGGACGCCAAGATCTCGCCCAAGGAATTCCTGGCGAGATCTTGGCGTCCTTGGCGGTCTCTCAGTCGTGCGCGTACCCCAGCTGCTTGTCGACGACGTTGCGCAGGGGTTGGCCGCCGAGGAAGCGCGTCAGGTTGTCCTCGAAGAGCGCCAGCATGCGATCGAAGTAGGTCGCGGTGTAGCCCGAGATGTGCGGCGTCAGCACCGCGTTGTGCAGTGACCACAGCGGGTGGCCGGCCGGGAGCGGCTCTTCGTCGAAGACGTCGAGCGCCGCGCCGGCGATGCCCTCCGCGCGCAGGCAGCGCACGAGCTCCGCCTCGTCGACGACCTCGCCGCGGGCGACGTTGATCAGGTAGGCGCTGGAGCGCATGGCGCGCAGCTCCGCGGCGCCGATCATGCCCCGCGTCTCGTCGGTGAGCGGCACCGCGAGGACGACGAAGTCCGCCCACCCGAGCAGCGCGTGCAGATCCGCCGGCGCCACCACGGCTTCGGCGTGCTCGACCGGCTTGCTGGTGTCGCGCCGCATCACCCGCACCCGCATGCCGAGCGCCGCGGCCATGCGGGCGAGGTTGGCGCCGATCGGTCCGGCGCCGAGGATGGCGAGGTGCGACCCGTGCAGCTCGCGGAGCCCGCCCTGGTGGACGATCACCGCGAAGCGATTCCACTCGCCACGCTCCTGCAGCCGCACCGCCTCGTGGAAGTTGCGGGCCAGCACCAGCATCTGTCCGACGATGTGCTCGGGAATGCAGATCGAGTGGAGGCCGGTCGAATTGGTCAGCACGACGTCGCTGGCGACCAGCGCCGGATACAGGGACTCCTCGATGCCGGCCGACGCCGAATGGATCCAACGCAGGCGCCGCGCCGCGCCGAAATACTCGGGCGGCAGCCGCCAGCCGACGAACGCGTCGGCGTCGGCCACGGCCGCCGCCAGGTCAGCGTCATCCTCGACCGACACGACATCGAGCCGCGGGAAACGCTGCCGCCACTCGGCGACCCGTTCGTCGGGCAGGGACCAGCGCACTTCCTTGAGGCGGAAGAAGGAGACGAGTTTCATGGGGCGGCACTCTCGGTTCTGGGCGGGAGCTTGTAAAGCGTGCGTCCACGGCCGCGCGGCACGCGAAATCCCCCGGGCCTGCTTGCCACGCGCCTGCCCGTGAACGGCCGCGCGGGAGCGCGGCCCTCCATGCGGGCATGGAAGGCCCGGTCCTCAATCACAACGTGCCCGTCGCTGGGCCTCCGTTGCTCTGCCGGCGACCTTTCCTCTAGACTCGCACGGTTATGCGCATCCGCGACCTCTTCGGCCAGGCGCGGCCGGTCTTCTCCTTTGAGTTCTTCCCGCCGAAAACCGAGGCCGGAGAGCACAGCCTGCTGCGCACCATCGACCGCCTGCGTCCCCTGGAGCCGAGCTTCGTCTCGGTGACGTACGGGGCCGGCGGCACGACGCGCGAGAAGACGATCGAGATCGTCACCCGCATCAAGCGCGATCACGGCCTCGAGGCGATGGCGCACCTCACCTGCGTCGGTCACTCGCGCGACGAAATCGCGGTGATCCTCGACCGGCTCGCCGACGCCGGCCTCGAGAACGTGCTCGCACTGCGCGGCGACCCGCCGCGCGGCGACACCGAATTCGTGCGGCCCGCCAACGGCTTCGGGTACGCAAGCGAGCTGTCGGCGTTCATCGCCAGCGGCGGCTATCCCTTCTGTCTCGCCGGTGCCGGCTATCCCGAGGGGCATCCGGAATGCCGGGAGCGCGACCAGGACGTCCAGCATCTGCGCGCCAAGGTGGATGCCGGCGTCGAAGTGATCATCACCCAGCTCTTCTACGACAACCGCGACTACTTCGCGTTCATCGAGCGGGCGCGCCGCGCCGGCATCACGGTACCGATCCTGCCGGGCATCATGCCGATCACCAACGTGCCGCAGATCGAGCGCATCACCAGCCTGTGCGGCGCGCGCATTCCGGCCGAGCTCCGCGAGCGCCTCCATGCCGCCGAGGGTGACGAGGCGGTGCTGCAGGTCGGCATCGCGCACGCGCTGGCGCAGTGTCGCGACCTGTTGGCCAGCGGCGCGCCGGGCGTGCATTTCTACACCCTCAATCAGTCGCCGGCGACGGCGGCGATCCTCGCCGAGCTCCGCGCCTGAGACCCTGCCGGTGCCCACGATCGTCACCTTCACGCCGCTCAAGCCGCCCGAGCGCTCGCCGGTGACGGGAACAGGGCGGTCGGTCGCGCACGAGTGCCGCGACGGTCACGGCGCCACGCACCGCCAGCGCCTGGCTCTCGGCAGCGTGCGCGGCATCTTCTACCTCGATGCCGTCTGCCTGCACTGCGGCGCGCATTTCATCTGGGTCGAAGACGAGGACGAAGCCTAGCGCCCGGTTTGGTCGTCGCCGAACCTCTGATAGATCTGGACCGTGCATGCGTGAGTCGTCTCTGCGCCCAGCCCTGCTCCTCGCCGTCGCCGCCGTTCTCCTGGTCTGCCTGAGCGCATGCCGCTCACCGGCGCCTGCGAGTCAGCCGCCGCTTGAACCGATCACGCAGGGCCCGGGAACCTTCAAGGCGCTGCTCATCAACGGCGGTGGCAAGAAGCAGAGCAACTTTCAGTCGCACCTCACGCACGTCCGCACCCTCGTCGAATTCCTCCAGGCGAACGGAGCGACGCCCGACGAGATCACGATCTTCTCGTCCGACGGCCCCGATCCAGCCGCCGACCTCGCCACCCGCGCGCGACCCGACGACAGCGGCAACGCGTGGCTGCTGCCGCCGCGCGCCGCGCAGCTGTTGCGCCCAGTCCAGTTCATCGACTCCACGGTCGACGGGTACACGCTGCGTCCAGCGACGTTCGAGGCGCTCCACACCTGGTTCACCACCGAGGGCAAGCAGCTGCGCCCGGGCGACACCCTGCTCTTCTACGTCACCGACCACGGCGAGCTGAACAAGCAGGATCAGACCAACAACAGCATCGTGCTGTGGAACGAGAAGCTGAGCGTCGAGCAGACGCGCCAGCTCTTCGCCGAGCTCGATCCCGGCGTGCGTGTCGTCATGCTGATGTCGCAGTGCTTCGGCGGGTCGTTCGCCAACGCGATCTTCCCGAGCGGCGGCGCCCTCACCGCCAGCGGCCACCAGTGCGGCTATTTCGCCTCCAACGAGGATCGGCCGGCCTACGGATGTTATCCCGAGAACCTCGGGCGCGACGGCGTCGGCCATTCGCATGCCTTCTTCGAGGCCCTCACGTCGGTCGGCCGCATGCCCGAGGCCGAGCGCCGGGTGCTGGTCAGCGACGACTCGCCGGACGTGCCGAACACGACGTCCGATTTCTACCTCCAAGAGCTGCTGACCGCCGACGCCAAGCGCCAGGGCAAGCCGTTCACCGAAGTCGTCGACGCGTACATCAACGAGGCCTTCCACGACCGCGCCCGTTGGGAGCCGGAGATTCGTCTCCTCGACCGCGTCGGCGCGACGTTCGGCATGTTCAGCCCGCGCTCGCTCGGCGAGCTCGAGCTGCAGACCCGGATCCTCCCCCAGGTCGGCGACCAGTTGCGCACCTACGCCGACCGCTGGCAGGAGGCCCTCGACTCGCTCAAGCAGCAGAACTTCGAGCGCTTCATCGACGCCAACCCCTCTTGGAAGGAACGCCTCGCCCCGAAAGCCATCGCCGACCTCGATCCGGCCGGCCGCGAGCGGCTCGGGGACGAGCTGACCGTCGCGCTCGGCGTCTTCACGACGCACGACGCGGCCACCACGGACCGGCTCGCGCTGCTTCGCACCCGCAGCGAGCAGGCGTCCGAGGCGGCCTATCGCATGGAAGTTCGCCTCGGCGTCGTCCTGCGGATGCGCGCCATCCTCATCCAGATCGCGGGGCGGGTGTATCTGGCCGACCACGGTACGCCGGCCGAGCGGGACACCTATGCCTCCCTGCTCGCCTGTGAGGACGTCAACTTCGTCGCCGAGCCGAGCGCGGCCACCGCGGCGGCGATGGAGCCGCCGGAATCGTTCCCGCCACTCGACGACGATCGGCGCGTCGTCGAGGCGGTGATGCCGGCGTGGATGGGCATCCAGTTCAAGCCGCTCACCGACGCGCAGCGCACGCGCGAGCAGCGCACCGCCGGCGCCGTGACCGTGATGACGGTCTATCCCGACTCGCCGGCGAGCAAGGCCGGCCTCGAGGTCGGCGACGTCATCCTCGGGCCGCCGCAGGCGCCGTTCCAGGAGCCGCACCAGGTGCGCGAGTGGACCATGCGCCGCGAGATCGGCGAGCCGGCGCCCCTCCAGGTCGCCCGCAACGGACACATCCAGCAGGTCGTGCTCAAGCCGGAGCCCTATCCGATCAAGATGCCCGAGCTGCCCGGCCCGCCGAAAGTCGGCAGCGTCGCCCCGCCGCTGACCAAGGTGACTGCCTTCCGCGGCGATGACGCGCTCGGCGCCGGCAAGCCACGCCTGCTCTTCTTCTGGGCGACGTGGTGCCTGCCGTGCAAGTTCTCGGTCCCAGAGGTGATGGCGTTCGCCAAAGCGAAGGGCGTCGAGGTCATCGCGATCACCGACGAGGACCCCGAACAGCTCACGCAGTTCTTCAAGGAACGCACCGAGCCATTCCCGGCGACGGTCGCCGTCGATCCCTACCGCATCGCCTTCCAGTCCTACGGCGTCAGCGGCACGCCGACGTTCGTGCTGATCGACGCGGCCGGCAAGGTGCAGTCGTCCAAGACGGGCTACAACCCCTCGATCGGTCTCGGGATCGAGGGCTGGACCTACAGCGCCGCGAAGAAGAAGTGAGGCGGCGCGCTACGGCGCGCCGTCCTCCTCGACGGCGGCGATGCGCCCCGGCGGTAGGTCGCCCTCGCAGCGATGGCCGCAGTCGTCACAGGTCCAACTGAAATAGCCCAGATGCGTCATGGGCGCCTCACAGACCGGACACTCCATCTGGCACGTTCTCCCGTAGGTCCATGTTGCAGAGCGCCAGGAGTGTAATGCAACGGAATTTGCATCCGCGGCCGGATGAAGACGGCTCCTACGGAAACACCGGCAACCGATCGAAGATCTCCGCCAGCAGCGGCGCCGCGGCGTCCTTGTCCGACAACTGCGGTGCGCCAATTGGCCACTGGATACCGAGCTGCGGATCGTCCCAGCGCACGGCGATCTCCTGCGCCGGGTTCCACAGCGCCGTGCACTTGTACTCGACCTCGGCGGGACCCTCGGTCACGCAGAATCCATGCAGGAAGCCCGGTGGCACCCAGAGCTGGTGACGGGTCTCCGCCGTCAGCGGCACGCCGACCCACTGCGCGAAGTGCGGTGAGCCCCGGCGGACGTCAACGGCGACGTCGAAGATCGCGCCGCGGACGCAGCGCACCAGCTTGCCGAGCGGCTCGCCGAGCTGCGCGTGCAGGCCGCGCAGGATGCCCGGCGCGGAGCGCGAGTGATTGTCCTGCACGAACGGCAGCGCGATGCCGGCCTCGCGATACTTGGTAGCGTGGTAGGTCTCGAGGAAGAAGCCCCGCGCGTCGCCATGCACCTTCGGCTCGACGACGAGCACCCCCGGCAGCTCGGTGGGACGGACCTGCATCAGCCCTGCTCGAGGACGCGCAGCAGATACTGGCCGTAGGAGTTGCTCTTCATCGTCGCGGCGATGCGTTCGACGTCGCCGGCGGAGATGTACCCCATGCGCAGGGCGATCTCTTCGAGGCAGGCGACCTTCAATCCCTGTCGCTCCTCGATCGCCTGGATGAACGTCGAGGCCTGCAGCAGCGCCTCGTGCGTGCCCGTATCGAGCCAGGCGATGCCGCGGCCGAGCTTCTCGACGTGCAGCGCGCTATCGCGCAGGTAGGCGATGTTGACGTCGGTGATCTCCAGTTCGCCGCGCGCCGACGGCTTGAGGGCGCGGGCGATCTCCACGACGCGGTTGTCGTAGAAGTAGAGGCCCGTCACGGCGTACGGGGAACGCGGGTCCTTGGGCTTTTCCTCCAGGCGCACGGCCCGCCCCTCGGCGTCGAAGTCGACCACGCCGTAGCGCTCCGGATCGCGCACCCAGTAGCCGAAGACGGTGGCCCCCTCGGTGCGCTCGGCGGCGCGGCGCAGCATCGTGGGGAAGCCGTGGCCGTAGAAGATGTTGTCGCCGAGCGCCAGGGTGACCAGATCGTCGCCGATGAACGACTCGCCGATCAGGAACGCCTGGGCGAGGCCGTCCGGACTGGGTTGTGCCGCGTACTGAATGTTGAGGCCGAGGCCGTGGCCGTCGTCGAGCAGGCGGCGGAAGCCCTCCTGTTCGTGCGGGGTGGTGATGACCAACACCTCGCGGATGCCCGAGAGCATCAAGGTCGAGAGCGGGTAGTAGATCATCGGCTTGTCGTAGATCGGCATGAGCTGCTTGCTGACCGCGCGGGTCAGTGGGTACAGCCGCGTGCCGGATCCGCCGGCGAGGATGATGCCCTTGCGCATGAGTGCGATTGCCTCTCCTGTCTCGCTACGCGACGTGGCCGACGGTGCCGAGGCGCTCGCGCCCGTAGGTACCCGCCTGCACCGCCGCGCACCAGTGCCGATTGGCGAGATACCAGCCGACCGTCGCGCGCAGGCCGGATTCGAAGTCGTAGCGCGGCGTCCACCCGAGCTCGCGACGGATCAGGCTGGCGTCGATGGCGTACCGGCGGTCGTGGCCCGGCCGGTCGGGCACGAACGTCTTGAGATCGGCGTAGCGGCGCAGACCCTTCGCCGCCAGCACCGGATTGGCGCCGACGGGCGCGAGCTCGTCGAGCACGGCGCACAGGCGGTCGATCAGGTCGAGGTTGCTGCGCTCGTTGGCGCCGCCGATGTTGTACTTCCCGCCGACCTGCCCGCGCCGCAGGACCAGCAGGATGCCGGCGCAGTGATCCTCGACGTAGAGCCAGTCGCGCACGTTGCCGCCGTCGCCGTAGATCGGCAGCGCGATCCCCTCGAGCGCGTTCAGCGTCATCAGCGGAATCAACTTCTCCGGATACTGATACGGTCCGTAGTTGTTCGAGCAGTTGGTGATCAGGGTCGGCAGCCCGTACGTCTCGCGGTACGCCCGCACGAGATGATCGGCGCTCGCCTTCGATGCGGCGTACGGCGAGTTCGGCGCGTACGGGGTCGTCTCGTCGAAGAGCCCGGTCGCCCCGAGCGTCCCGTACACCTCGTCGGTCGAGACGTGCAGGAAGCGGAAGCGCTCCCGCGCGTCGGCCGCGAGCTCGCGCGCATAGACGCGTGCAGCGTCGAGCAGCTCGAACGTCCCGACGATGTTGGTCTCGACGAACGCGCGCGGCCCGTCGATCGAGCGGTCGACGTGGCTCTCGGCGGCGAAATTCACCACCCACGTCGGGTGATGATCGGTGTACAGGCGGTCGACCAGGGTGCGATCGGCGATGTCGCCCTGGACGAAGTTGAAGCGCGGGTCGCGCCGCACGTCATCGAGACTCTCGAGGTTGCCGGCGTACGTCAGCTTGTCGATCACCACGACGCGCGCTTCGGTCTCGCGCAGCACCAAGCGGACGAAGTTCGAGCCGATGAAGCCGGCGCCGCCCGTGACGAGGATGGTGTCCATGTTGAAGTCCCTCGCGTCACGCCCGCGGCTGATGGGCCGGACGCAGCAGATCGTTGACCGTCTTGACCGGCGTGAAGGCCGCCTCTGGCACCTCGACGAACACCGTCAGCCAGTGCGCCATGGCGCCGTTCCACAGGCCGGGCCGCTCCAACGCCTTGAGCTCTCGGCCGTCCTTCGACTTGCGGGCGATGAAGACCGCCGACGCATCGACGTAGCGCTGGAGGTCGAACGGCCGTCCCCGCGTATCGCGCACGGCGCAGGCGAGGAACACGGGATTGAAGTGGGTCGCGCTGGCGAAGGCGCCGCGCTGGCCGACATCGTGCTGGTCGACCTGCGCCGACTCGACGATCTGGGCGGTGGCCCCACCATTGGCGCCCCGCACCCAGAACGGACCGCCGCCCGGCTCGCCGGTGTTGCGCACCACGCCGCAGACGCGCAGCGGCCGCTCGAACGCCGCCGCGACGTCGGCGCCGGGCGGAAGCGAGAAGCCGAGCGCGTCCGCCGCGAACTGGCGCGCGGCGGCCGTGGCGGTCGCCGGCGAGTCGCGCCATGCCGCCAGGTGGACGGCGATCGCCTCCTGCAGCGCCGCGGCGTGGCCGACCAACAGCTGCATCCACTCGAGCGCCGGGCCACGCTGCTCGTCCGGCTGGACGTTGTCGATGTTCTTGATGAAGACCAGATCCCCGTCGAGAGCGGCGAGGTTCCCGATCAACGCGCCGTGGCCGCCGGGACGGAACACCAGGCGTCCGTCGTCGTCGCGAAATGGCCGGTTGTCGGCGTCGACGGCGATCGTGTCCGTGGCGCGCTGCTGCGTGGAGAACCCGACGCTGAAGCGCGCGTCATAGCGCCGCTCGTACGCGCCCCGCACCCGCTCGAGGAGTCCGCTGAATCCAGCGGCGTGTTCGGGCGAGACGGTCAGGTGCAGGCGCGCCACGCCGTCAGCTCCGCGCGCCAGCGCGGCGGTCTCCACCAGATGCTCTTCGAACGGGGTGCGCGCACCCTCGGCATAGCGATGGAAGAGCAGCAGGCCCTTCGGTGCGGCGGCGTAGTCGAGGCCCGCGGGCGTCAGCAGCGCCTCCAGGACCGCGCCGACGTCCCCCGCGGCAAGGCGGGCGTCGAGCGACTGTCCACCGCGCGCCACGGCGGCGGCGAGCACGTCCGCAAAGGCGAAGCGCGGCAGGTTGTCGATGAACGTCTGCACGTCGGCCGCCGCGCCGTCGCCGGTCGCCGCCCATGCCGTCAATTGGGCGCGGTCGCGCAGGCCGGCGCCTCGCACCGCCAGCAACGACTGGAACATCCGGCTTGCGGCACCCGAGGCCGGGGTGAACTTGCTGACCCGCCCCGCCACCGCCGCGGTGGCGTGGGCACGCCGCGCCGCCGCTACCTGAGCGGCCGTCAGACGGCTGATGCCGTCGCCAAGGGTACACGGCCGCTCCAGACGGATTGGCGCCGGGGGCTCGACGAACAGGGCGATCTGCCGTTCGACCTCCTCCGACGCGATGCCGAACTCGGCCAGCTGGGCCCGATCGGCGTCGCTCGCGATGACCTGACTCATCCCCGTCCCGACCGGCGCTATAACCGAGGCCCACGCCGAATAGAAGCTGGGCAGGAAGGCACATGCCGTCAGCGATCGAACGCCCGCGCCCCCCTGGGGTCGTCGTAGCCGCAGGCCTTGTGCCCGCACGGCGACGCGGACGCGGCGCCCGGCGGGGGGGTGGCGGCATGGGCCCCGCCGGGCCCCGCCCCCCGGCGGCGCCCGCACCGCCATGCGGCAACAAGCGCCGCAGCTACACCCCGCGTATGCCGGAGCGGCGCCCCCGGGGATAAGGAATGGCCGCCCGGGGATGCCGCTCAGTGCGCGGCGTTGCGCTCTCGCTCCAGCGCCAGCCGCACCTGGCCGTACTGTCGTTCCAACTCCGCGTACGCTTCAGCCGCCTCTCCCCGCGGCGCCATGTCGCGGCCCATCGCCTCGAGCCGCGCGCACAACAGGGACATTTGGACGGCACCGAGGCTCGCGCAACTGCCCTTCAGGCTGTGCGCGCGTTCGCCGATGCGCTCCCAGTCGCGGACGGCAACGGCCTCCCCGATGGCGCTGATCCGCTCGGGCGCGTCCTGGAGGAACAGGTCGATCAGCTCGACGAGCAGATCGTCCTCCCCTTCCTCCTGCAGGCTCCGCAGGGCGGCGAGCGTATTGGAGTCGATGACGTCCATGGGCGGCCTCACGATCACAATGACCCTCGCATCCAGCATTACCCGTGCCACGGCATGCGCTGGGACAGCACGCAGCCGCTACCTGCCGCGAAGCGTCACCTGATGCGGTTTGTTGAAGACGCGGCGGCTGTTCGATGACGCCCGACGCGGGGATGTCAGCCGAACAGTCGCAGACCGCGCGCACGCGTGCGCTGGAGGCGGGCGAGGAATTCATCGCGCGGCACCAACCGGGCGCCGAGACGACCCATGTGCGGCGTCAGCGTCTGCACGTCGATCCAGTCGAGCCCGCGACTGCGCAGGTGATCGATCAGGTGCAATGGAGCGAGCTTCGACGCGTTGGGCTGCCGGTAGAACATGCTCTCGGCGGCAAAGGCGCCGTCGACGTCCACGCCGTAGGACCCGCCGACCAGCCTGTCGTCCACCCACGCCTCGACACTGTGCGCGATGCCCATCGTCGTGCAGGCGGGTGTACGCGGCGATCACCGCCGGCGTGATCCAGGTGCCGTGCTGGCCGGGGCGCGCCGTTTCGGCGCAGCCGCGGATGACCGAGGCGAAGTCCCGATCGATGCTGAACGTGTACGGCGCCGTGCGTTGCGCGTATCGCAGGCTGCGCGGCAGGTGCAGCGCGCCGAGATCGAGCACGCCGCGCTCGGCCGGGCAGAACCACAGCAACGGCAGCTTCTCGACCGGCCACGGGAAGATCCCCTGTCGATACGCGGCGATCACCGACTCCGGATGCAGATCGCCGCCGATGGCGACGATGCCTTCGGGACTGGCCGTGCGCGGGTCGGGAAACTGGATGATCGCCATCGCTGCCGTTCGATGATGTCCCGCCCGCGCGCCGCTCCGCAAGCCGGCGGCGAGTTCCCCTGTGAACGCCGCGACGGACGTGGCATAGCGACTGCCCCGATGGCCGACCTGACGCAGTTGTTCGGCGGCGACTTCATGAGTCCCGGTGCCCGACCCCTACGCGGTATACCGGCGCTTGCGCGACGAGCAGCCGGTGATGCCGATCGAGCTGTGGAACGGCCCCGGATTCCTCGTCACGCGCTACGACGACGTGCGCACCGTGCTCACCGATCCCCTCACCTATTCCTCGCACTCCAACGCCAACGGCATCGGGTTGATCATGGGCCGCACCATCCTCGAGATGGACGGACGCGAGCACACGCGCCAACGCAGCATCATCGCGCCGGCGTTCGTCCCCAAGGCCTTGCGGAGCGACCTGCCCACCGTGGTGGACGACATCGTCGAGGAGCTCATCGACCGCTTCGCCGGCGACGGCGCCGCGGACCTCGTGCGCCAGTTCACCTCGACGATTCCCATTCGGGTGATCGCCTACGTCATCGGCATCCCGATGGAGGACTACACGACCTTCCACTCGTGGGGACTCGACATCATCGGCTTCACCGACGATCCGCCGCGCGGCACCGCCGCGGCACAGCACCTGGTCGAGTTCCTCACGCCGTTGATCGCCGCGCGCCGTGCCGAGCCGCGCGGCGATCTCATCAGCCGACTGGTGGACGGCCGAGGTCGACGGCGAGCGACTCGACGACGAGGAGATCTACAGCTTCCTGCGCCTGCTGCTGCCGGCCGGCGCGGAGACCACGTTCCGCCTGATCGGCAACCTCCTGCACGCCCTGCTCGCGCACCCGCCGGCCCTCGCCGCGGTCCGCGCCGACGAAGCCAGGCTCGACTGGGCGATCGAGGAGACGCTGCGCTGGGAGTCGCCCGTGCAATACACGTCGCGCGAGACCACGACGGCGACCGCGCTCGGCGGCGTCGACCTCGCGGCCGGCGCGCAGATCCTCGTCGCCGTCGGTTCCGCCAACCGCGACGAACGACGGTTCGCCGATCCCGACGCCTTCCGGTCCGACCGCCGGCCGGAGGACCACATGGCATTCGGCTACGGTCGCCACTTCTGTGTCGGCGCGCACCTCGCCCGTCTCGAGGCGCGCGCCGCCGTGCGAGCGCTGGTGCGGCGCTTGCCGCGGATCCGCTTCGCACCCGACGCCGCGCACGGCATCGTCGGCCTGGCCTTCCGCTCGCCGTCGGCGCTGCCCGTCGTCTTCTAGAACCACCTTGTTCGTCCGCGCGCCGTTCGGTAGCGTCGGCGCGATGACCCAGCCGCTCGATACCCGGCGGACGCGTGCCGTGCGCGTCGGCGCGACCACCATCGGCGGCCACGCGCCAGTGGTCGTGCAGAGCATGTGCGCCACCAAGACGCGCGACATCGACGCCACCGTCGCCCAGTGCGAGCAGCTGCGCGCCGCCGGCGCCGGCGTCGTCCGCATCGCGGTGGACAACGAGAAAGACGTCGCGGCCGTGGCGGAGATCCGCCGGCAGACCTCGGCGACGCTGTCGGTGGACCTGCAGGAGAACTACCGGCTGGCGGCGAGCGTCGCCGCGCACGTCGACAAGTTGCGCTACAATCCGGGGCACCTGCACCACGTCGAGCGCGAGAAGTCGGTCGCCGACAAGGTCGCCTGGCTGGCGGCGATCGCTCGCGACCACGACGTCGCGATCCGCATCGGCGTCAACTGCGGCTCGGTCGCCCCCGCGTTCCTCGAGCGCTACCCGGGCGATCAGCTCGAAGCGATCGTGCAGTCGGCGCTCTACCACTGCGAGCTGATGGACGGGTTCGGCTTCGACCGCTTCGTGGTGTCGCTGAAGGACTCCGACCCCGACAAGGTGCTGGCCGCCAACCGGCGCTTCGCGGAGGCGCGCCCGGACGTCCCGGTGCACCTCGGCGTCACCGAGGCCGGCTTGCCACCGCAGGGCATCATCAAGACCCGCCTCGCCTTCGAGAAGCTCCTCGCCGCCGGCATCGGCGACACCATTCGCGCCTCGCTCACGCTCCCCAACGAGCGCAAGCACGAGGAGGTCGAGGTCGGCTTCCAGATCCTCGACGACGTGCGCGCCGGACGCTTCATCTCGGTCCCCGATTTCGGCAAGGGCCTCAACATCATCTCCTGTCCGAGCTGCTCGCGGGTCGAGAACGACGCGTTCGTCCAACTCGCCGAGCAGGTGCGCGACCTCACGGCCTACGCCGCCGACCACCGCGTGACGATCGCGGTGATGGGCTGCCGGGTGAACGGCCCCGGCGAGACCGACGACGCCGATCTGGGCCTGTGGTGTGGGCCGTCGACCGTGACCCTCAAGCGCAAGGACGAGAAGATCGGCTCGTTCGGCTACGCCGACGTCCTGCCGCGCCTCAAGGCGGAGCTGGACCGGTTGATCGGGGATCGCCCGCGCTGAACGCGCTTGCCTTGCGCCCCGGGATCGACGTACAGCACGCCCGTTTGCGGAACTGATGGCTTCCGAGCGCTTGCCCAAGATGATGATCGGGTTCGTCGTGCGCCGCTGCACGATCGAGCTCGGCCACGCGCCGAACCCCGCCGAGTTCGCCGCCTGGGCCAACGCCAGCGTGGCGCGCGACGTGCACGTCTTCGGCCGGCCGATCACCGAGGCGGAGGCCGGGCTGATCCTGCGCCATCAGGCCCGCCTCGTCTCGGCGCGCAGCGCCGCCCAGGAAGAGCAGTGGGTCGAGGTCGACGAGGTGGCGCTGGCGGCGCCGAATGTGATCGACCTCGCCGCCGTTCGGGCTCGCCGCGCCGGCGCGCGCGGGCGCTGACGTGCAGGTCGAGCACGTCGACGCGGCGCTGGTGCGCTCGCTGCGCGACCGCGTCGCCACCGCGCGCCGCCTCGCCAGCGAATCGATGCCGGAAGCGCGCGCCGACGCCGACGACCCGGCCTACTGGCAGGATCTCTTCGAGCGCAACGCCACCGCCGTCCTCGCCGTCCTGCCGAAGGTGCATCTCGCCGCCGGCCACGCGGTACGCTACCGCTTCTACGGTCGCCGCGACGGCGACCTGCTGGTGCGGCCGTTCATCACCCGCGCCACCAGCGACCTGACGGCGATCCTCAAGTTGCTCGACTGGCACGCGCCGCCCGACGCCACGGCGCCATCCGGCGCGGGATGCTCGCAGGACGTCGAGCTCCTCTACCGCTTCCTCTCGTTCGACGATTCCGCCGCCGGCGCGCTCCAGTATGTCCTCGCGATCCAGGAGCTCTGGGCGAGCCAGCGCTGGATCCACTCGACCGTCCTCGCCGACGCGGAAGAGCTGGCGCTGCTCACCGCCGGCGGCGATTGGCGGCTCGAGCGCCCGGTGGAACGCGTCGAGCCGACGGTGGTGCGCGGCGGCGCCGACGGCACGCACCTCGCGGTGCTCGTCCACAACCCGCTCGGGCGCCACACGGTCACGTTCCACCGCATCCGCATCGCCCCCGATCACGCGATCGAGTTCGCCGAATCGCTCCTCGTCGCGGCGGGGCCGCGCGGGATGCTGAGCTGAAAGGCACCGCCAAGGACGCCAAGATCACGCCAAGGAATATTCTTGGCGTGATCTTGGCGTCCTTGGCGGTTCTGCTTTCGATCAGCTCTTTCGCCGCGCCGCGAGCAGCACCGCGACGAGCACCGCCGCGCCGATCAGGCCGATCCAGAGCCACGGCGTGCCCGGCTTCGCCTCCGGCGGCGCCGCGTTGGGAGCGGCCGGCGCGGCGGCGGCGGGCGCGGCGGCGCCGGTGTTGAGGCACACCTGCGGCGGCTGTCCGGTGACCGGCAGCGCGTTGCCGACCGGATCGCTGACGCCGAGGCGATCGAACTTGATCGCGCAGCAGTCCGGGTTGGCGGTCATCTCGAAATCGCAGCAGTACAGCGCGCCGTCGCGGATCGGGATCGACGTTGTCGAGCGCGAAGACCAGGGCCCGGTAGGTATTCGGCGAGGTGGGCGGCGTGTTGCCGTGCAGCGGCTTCTTCGAGTCGGGTACGGCGGCGCAGCTGCCGGCCTTCAACGACGCGCAGCTGCCGTCCCAGACCAGGTCGTTCTGCGTTCCGGCGATCTTCTGGCCGGTCGAGTCGAGCCCGACGCAGACGCGGATCGCACCCCCGTCACTCTTGGTCGCCTCGAGGGTGAGGTTCACGGCGCGCGCCGTGGTCGGAGCCACGAGCAGCGCGCCCAGGGAGAAGGCGGCGAGGGATCGCAGGGTGATCGACATGAAGTCTCCTCTGGTCAACGATGCGGAGGACGCCGGCGGCGCACCCCGGCGAGGGCGGCGAGCAGGAGGGCGAGCGCCAGCGGCGGTGTGGCGCTGGTGCGCTCGCCGATCTGACAACCGAACCAGCCGCCCTCGGGGGTGGCCGTCGCGCGCGGCGCGGTCGCGGTCGACGCCGGCTTCTTGGTGGGTGGGACCGCCGTCGGCACCACGGTTGGAAGCTCGGCGGCCGTCGGCGGCGCCGTTGCCGCCGCCGCGACCGCCGTTGCCGCCACGGTCACGGGCGCCAGCGCGGGCGCCGGAGCGGCGGGGGCCACCGGCGCGGCCGCCGCGCGTGTCGGCAGCGCGATCGGCGTCACCGGTATCTGCGCGACCTGCGGCGCCTGCTCGCCACCACCGCCGCCGGGGAGTACCTGCGTGCCGCCACCGCCGCCGGGCAGGACCTGGGCCCCACCCGTTGCCGGCACCGGCGCGCCGCCACCGCCGCCCTGTACCACCTGACTGGCCGGCGGCGCCGAGCCGCCCGAACCGGCGTTGCCCCCGCCGCTGTTGCCGGCAGGCATGCCCTGGTCGAGCGGGGCGGGGTTGTTGGCGATGCTGTTGGCCTGCTGGTTGCCGGTGAACGCCCCGACCGCACCGCCGCCGCTGCCGCCACCGCTCCCGCCCTGCGTGCAGACGCGCCCGGTGTTGCCGCCGACGCCGCCGACGGCGTTGCCTTTCGAGTCGCTGGCACCGGTGTTGACGACCGAGATGCTGCAACACGACCCCGCCGGCGCCTCGCCTTGGACGTTGCAGCAGTAGAGGACACCGTCGTCGATCGGATCGACGTCGCTGAGCGAGAGCACCAGCACGCGCATGCGGAAATCGGCGCTGTTCTGGATGCGGGTGTTGACCTGCTTGCCGTGCGTTCCGGCGGCCGAGCACCCGTTGTCGTTCAGGGTCATGCACGTCCCGTCCCAGACGAGATCGTTCTGCGTCCCGGCCACTTCCTGGCCGCCGGTGACGAGGGAGACGCACACCTGGGCAGCCCCGCCGGGTTGCGCGACGGTTGCCGACGACACGCCGAGGCTGACCGCCTCCGCGGAGGCACCGCTGGAGAGGATGACCGCGACCAGCGCCGGTACGAGCTGTCGCGGAGAGAGGTCGCACCGCATCCTTTTCAATAGCCACGCCGTTTCGTCGCACGCAAGTCGCTGACTGGCGTGCTGGCGCGCGCGCGTGTGACCGAGTAGAGACGCGAGGGTTGTCGCCGCACATGCCCGGTCGTCGCACCCCCGCCCTCCTCCTCGCCGCCCTTTTGCTGCTGGGTTTGCCGTGGTGCGGCAGCACCCAGGCGGCCGAACCGGCGCCCATCGACTGGCAACGCGTCGCCGAGGACAGCGCCGCGCTGCTCTCGTCGTACATCCGCATCGACACCCAGAACCCGCCCGGCACGACCACCGCGGCGGCGGCCTTTCTGGCCGCCGAGCTGCGCGAGTCCGGCATCCCCTCGGAGAGCGTCGGCGCCGTCCCGGAGAAGCCGTCGCTGATCGCGCGGCTGAAAGGCCGCGGTCCGGCGGGCAAGCCGATCGTACTGCTGAACCACATGGACGTCGTCCCCGCCGATCCAGCGCGCTGGTCGTTCCCGCCGTTCTCCGGCGAGATCCGCGACGGGATCGTCTACGGGCGCGGCGCGCTCGACATGAAGGGCCTCGGCGTTGCGATGCTGATGGCGATGCGCCTCCTCGCCGACCGCCACGAGCTGCCACAGCACGATCTGGTCTTCCTGGCGGTCCCCGACGAGGAGGTCGGCGGCGCGCAGGGAGCCGCGTGGCTGGCCCAGAACCGTCCGGACCTGCTCGACGTCGAGGCGGTATGGGACGAGGGCGGCATCGGGTCGACCGATCTGCTGCCCGCCCCGGCGCTGATGATCTCGGTGACGGAGAAACAGGTGCTGTGGTGCGAAGCTCTCCGTCGAAGGGCCCGCCGGACACGGCTCGCAGCCACTGCCCGGTGCCGCGCCGCGCCGCCTCGTGGCGGCGCTGACCCGCATCCTCGACAATCCGCCGGCGCCGCGCCTGACGCCGATCACGCGCGAGGTCTTTCGCCGCGTCGGCGCGCAGGCGAGCGGGATGGAAGGCTTCGCCATGCGCCGCCTGAGCAACCCGGTGGTGTGGCTGTTCGCCGATGGCATGCTGCAACAGGAGCCGTGGGCGCGGCGATGACGCGCGACACCATCGCGCTGACGATGCTGGACGCCGGCTACAAGCCCAACGTCATTCCCGGAGCGCGCCGAGGCGGTGCTGGACTGCCGCCTGCTGCCCGATACCAAGCCGGCGGCGTTCATCGAGCAGCTGCGCAAGACCATCGACGATCCCGAGGTCAAGATCGACCTGCTGCAGGAGCCCGAGACGGCCGCGGCACGTCGCCCACCGATACGCCGCTGTTCCGCGCCATGCGTACACGCCGCGTCCACGGTCTATCCCGGCGTCGTCGTCACCGAGTCGATGATCTCGGCGGCACCGACTCGCGCTTCTTCCGGCGCCGCGGCGTGCCCGCATACGGCTTCTTCCCGGTGCTCTATCGAAGGAGTACACGGCCTCCGTGCACGGCGTCGACGAGCGCCTGCCGGTCGCCGCGCTCGGCGACGCGGTGCACGTCATCTACGACACGCTGCGCACGCTCTGAGCGCGTGCACGGCGGCGCGCCTGCTCGCACGCGCGCGCCGTCAGCCCGCCAGCGCCGAGATAGCGTTCCAGCGCGACCACGCCGTCCGGACAGAACGGCTCTCGACGCATGCGCTCGCGGACCGCCGCGGGTGGCAGCCACTCGCCCGCGCACGATCTCCTCCGCCTGCAGCGTCGAGCGGCCCGTCCCAGATGACGCGGTAGACGCGGCCGTTGACCCGGTTGCCGTCGTCCTCGTGGGCGAAGTCGAACAGCGGCTCCGGGCACGGCATCGCGGATGCCGACCTCCTCGGCCAGCTCGCGGCGGGCGCCCTCGTCGTACGATCTCGCCGGCGCCGACGACCCCGCCGACGGCGACGTCCTAGTACGAGGGGTAGATGTCCTTGCGTCGCGGTGCGCAGATGGACGAACAGCTCGCCGCGGCTGTTGAACACGCAGCAGGTAGGTGGCGCGGTGGCGCAGGCGGCGCGCCCGCACCTCGCCGCGGCTGGCGCGACCGACGACGCGGTCCTCCGCGTCGACGACGTCCACCAGCTCCGCGGCCGACATCAGCGCTCCTCGCGCCGCCTCCACCTGCAGCTCGTCCACCCACTGGCTCAGCGCCTCGAGGAACTGCTTGCGCAGCATGCGCTGGCGGGGCGTCAGCTTCGACAGCCGCTCTTCCTTGGCCTTCGCGGCATCGCCGTCGAGCTCCTCGTGCTCGTCCGATACGACGCTGAGCACCATCGAAGATCTTGCCGTCCCAGTCGTCGGTCGACCGGGAGGCCGAAGTCGCTGCAGCGCCAGCGGCCAGGTGGCATCGACGTCGATCCATTCGCCGTCGACGCAGACCTGCAGGTAGTCGTGCACATCGATGATCTCGTTCTTGCTGCAGCAGCCCTGCATGTGCTCGGGGAAGGCCATCGGCGAATCGTTGAAGCGGTGCGTGCAGAGCATGTGGCGCACGGCAGCCCGGCGTGGGCGAAGAGCGCGCCGAGCAGATAGTGCTTGCCCGAGCAGGAGCCGGCGCCCAGCCGCAGCACCTCGCGCGGGTCGCGGCGGCGACGGATAGCGGAACGGGAGATCGCGCACGCGTTCGAACAGCGCGATCCGGGCGGCGACCGGGTCGCGACCCCGCGTCCATTCCTCGTATCGCGGCCCGGATCGGATCGTCGCTCATTCCTCGCTGGCTCTCCTTGCGCGGCTGCATCGCGGCGACGCGGCCTCGTCACGGCCGCGTCAGACGGTTCGCCTCCGACCTGCACGGCGAAGCGCGCGGCTTCTTCCGGCGTGTTCACGTTGCGAAATGATTCCTCGGCGCCGGCCACTTCCGCCATCGCCGTCTGCGAGACGTACTCGACGTCCAATTCGCGGCAGAAAGTCACGCAACGCCCGTGCGCCGCGCGCCGTCGCCTCCGCGATGCGCGGGCGCAGCCGGGCGGCGTAGAGCGCGTGCAGCGGCTCGATGTCGCCGTCCCAATGCGGCACGATCGCATCCTGGTCGCGCAGCCGCGAGACCAGGTAGCGGATCGGCTCTTCGCGCAGGAACGGCATGTCGCAGGCGGTGACGAACGCGTAGCGGCGTTGGGATGCGGCCGAGCGCCGCGTGCAGCCCGCCGAGCGGCCCGAGGCCGACCAGCTCGTCGCGCGGTCACGTCGACCGCGTAGCCCGCGTACTTCTCGGGCGCGTTGCTGACCACCACGACCTGCGCGAAGCAGCGCCGCAGGACGCTCAGCGTGCGGGCGAAGACCGTCTCGCCGCCGACCCGCAGGAACGCCTTGTCGATGTCCGCCCATGCGGCTGTTGCGGCCGCCTGCCAGGATGACGCCGGCCACGCGGGTGCTGAGCCAAGGGCTGGGTGCTCACTCATGAGCTGATAGCGAGGAACGAGGCGCGACCGCACGGCGCTGGCACAGAGCGTGGACGAAACGGTGGGCGGAGCATAGAAGTGGTCATCCGACCAGTCAAGCGACGGGTACGGTTTCACCAGAGGGTCACTGGGGCGCACGGGGAAATGGAGAGCGGGCCTCTCGATGCCCGCTGTGGTGGAACCGCTACGTCCTCCTGCCCCGCACTTGACCGCGCGCTCGGCGCCCCGATACGAACACGGGCGCATGTCAGCGCCCTACAGGGGACCGATCCCCAAGCCGACGCCTGAGACGCGCCCTTCTGGGAGGCGGCGAAGCAGCGTCGGCTCGTCATCCAGGCGTGCGACGACTGCGGCACGCACTACTTCTACCCGCGCCCGCTCTGCCCCGGGTGCCTGTCGCGGCGGGTGCGCTGGGTCGACTGCCAGCGGCCGCGCCGTCCTGCACACCTTCGTGATCAACCACCGGCCGCCGCGCAACTACCCGGTGCCGGCGCCGTTCGTGCATCGGCATCGTCGAGCTGGAGGAAGGCCCGCGCATGATGTCGCACATCGTCGGCGTCGAGCCCGACCCGGCGGCGCTGCGCTGCGACATGCCGCTCGAGGTGGTGTTCGAGGACATCACCGACGAGATCACGCTGCCGAAGTTCCGGCCGCGGACGACGCCATGAGCGCCGATCCTCGCGCCAGCTGCGCGGCACCGCCGCGATCGTCGGGCGTGGCCGAGTCGGACCAGCTCGGCAAGCTGCCCGGACAAGTCGGCCCTGCAGCTCCACATGGAGGCGGCGCACAACGCGCTCGCCGACGCCGGGCTGCAAGAAGAGCGACGTCGACGCCGTGTTCACCTCCGGCCGCAACATGGCCAACGACGTGCCCGAGTACCTCGGCATCCGACCGCGCTTCGTCGGCGGCACCCAGGTCGGCGGCTGCTCGTTCATCCTGCACGTCGAGCACGCCATGGCGGCGATCCACGCCGGCCTGTGCGAGGTGGCGCTGATCACCCACGGCGGAGTCGGGCTACTCGCGCATCGCCATGCCGGCGCCGCGCTGGGGCGACGACTCGACGAACAACCAGTTCGAGCTGGTGCTGGGGCACCGCCGGACCGCCGACCGGCTACGGCTTTCTCGCCACCCGCCACATGCACGAATACGGCACGACCAAGGAGCAGATGGCCGAGGTGGCGGTGGCGACGCGCAAGTGGGCGGCGCTCAACCCCAAGGCGTATGCCGCGCGATCCGCTCACCATCGACGACGTCCTCAACTCGCGGCTCATCTCCTGGCCATTCAACCTGCTCGACTGCTGCCTGGTCACCGACGCCGGCGGCGCCTGCGTCGTCACCTCGGCCGCGCGCGCGCGCGACCTGCCGAAGCCGCCGGTCTACGTGCTCGGCACCGGCGAGTGCGCCACGCACCAGATGGTCAGCCAGATGCCCGCCTTCGACCGCTGGGACGCCGCGCGAGGTGTCCGGCGCGCGCGCCTTCGCGATGTCCGGCGTCGCACACGCCGACATCGACGTCGCGCGAGTTCTACGACGCCTTCACCATCGTGCCGATCCTCGCGCTCGAAGCGCTCGGCTTCTGCCAGCGCGGCGAGGGCGGCCCCTTCGTCAGCGGCCAGCGCACCGCACCCGGCGGCGCCTTCCCGATGAACACCAACGGCGGCGGCCTCTCGTACACGCACACCGGCATGTACGGCATCTTCACCATCATCGAGGCCGTGCGCCAGCTGCGCGGCGAATGCGGCGCGCGCCAGGTCGCCCGACGCGAAGACTGCCATCTGCCACGGCACCGGCGGCGTCTGGAGCGCCGCCGCGACGATGATCGTCGCGACCGAGACGCTGAGCGGCTCGGGACGAAGGACGACGCCACTTTCGTCGTTCGTCCCTCGTCGCCGCGCCCATCCCTCCCCTTGCCTCCCCTCGGCTCCCGCATGCTATGCAGAGACTGGATGGGTACCAACGGATTCCGTCTCTATCTCCGGCTCCGGCGACATGGTCACTCACCGCGACTACCGCGAGTGGGGCGAGGGCCGCGTCGTCGAGGAGATGACCTCGACCGTCCCGGGCGGCACGTGCCTGGTGCGCATCCAGTTCCAGGACGGGCGCATGCGCACGTTCAACAACGACCTCGACGCGCAGGCCTGCTGCTACTACTTCGGCGTGCGCAAGCAGCTGGACGTGGACAGCCTGCTCGGCAACGCGCCCGGCGCTCCGCAGCGCACGCGGCGCTCGCAGGCACCGAGCCCGCGCCGGCGGCGCTCGCGCGCGGACTGAGCGCCGCGCTCAGACGCGGGCGCGCATCGCTTCCCAGGCGGCAATGCCTTCCGGCGAGAGGAACTCGGCGATGTAGCGGCGCAAGCCACTGAGCGCGCTGCGCTGGTCGCGGAAGACGCGCTCGCGCACCCAGTCGCCGTCGATCCAGCAGTCGAACGACGGCGTGCTCGCCGAGCGTCAGATCGAGCAGGCGCGCGCCCAATCGGCGTGCCCGTCACCAGCAGCGCGCAACGTGCGCCCGCAATCGACGACCACGCCGCGCGCGTACGGCGGCAGGGTCACCTGCTCCACGATGCGCTCGCGGTTCTGCTCGCGGTGCGGCTTTCGGCCAGCTGCAGGTAGGCCCATTCGCCCCCGTCCGGGATTGGCCTCGATGCAGCAGCTTCAGGTTGATGTCGGTGAGCCGGGACTTGCGCCTTGTCCTGATCGAAGCCCGACGCCGCTGCGATAAAGCCGGCTGCCGACCGGCGGCCGCGGCGCGCGCGACGGCGCGCTCGCGCTTCTTGTCGCCGGTGTCGACCCACCAGCGATCCTTGACCGCTGGCCCGCCGCCTTCCGGACCGCCGCCGTCCGAACCGTTCGGCGGCGACTCGCCGTCCGGCGTGCTCATGCGGCCCTGCGCACCGAGCCGCTGACGCGACGAGATCGGCAGCCGCAGCGAACGTTGCGCTCCATGCGCAGCGCGAACGTGTCCGCCTTGCGCTCCGCGTCGGTCCAGAACACGTAGTGCCCCATCTCGTGGTACACCGCGTTCACCCACTGCTTCTCGGTGTTGTACTTGCGGCCGCTCTTCCAGTTCTCGGGATGGACGAGATGGATCTTGCCGTTCTCGTACGTGCGGCCGGCGGTGCGCCCCCAGTCGAGGTACTCGAACCACTCCACCTGCGGTCGCTTCAGCCGTAGAAGCGGCAGATCTCGCCGATCGCGCGGTTGAAGTTCGCGCGCTCTGTGTTCGCGAAAAAATGCCACGAGCAGGCGGTTGATCACCCGCCGCTCCCGCAACGAGTGGGCACGATCATGCGCATGGCTCGCGGACTCCGAACTTGGGGGAAAAAGGATCGCGCGACCATAGTGTGCCGACCACCGCCTTGTCAACGTGGCCGGCCGTTCAGACAACACGCTATCGCGGATCACTCCAGATATTTCAATTATTTATCCACGATATCGAGAATCGACATTTGAGCCGGTGCGGACCGCGCCGCGTCGCTGGATTGTCGCTGCCGGCCTCGGATATCATCGCCGGCTGTGGTTCCAAATTCTCTGCAGATCTGGGTCCGTTCGACATCCATCGCTTCGGCACTCATGGAGGCGATCGCGCTTCTGGTCGGCGGATGGGTCGTCGCTCAGGAGCTCGAGCGGCGCGGGCTGCGGGCGACCTCGCCTGGACGTTGGTCTGCTGGGCGGCCGTCGGCGGCATTTGGAGGCGCGAAGCTCTGGGCCGTGCTCCAGGAACCCGCGAGCGCTGATCGCCGACCCCATCGGGCACGATCTTCTCCGGTTCGGGATTCGTCTGGTACGGCGGCCTGCTCGGCGGTACCGCCGGCGTCAGTTACGCGATCTGTCGGAACGGGCTGCCGTGGCTGATGGCCGTCGACTGCATCGCCCCGGCGCTCGCGATCGGCCACGGCCATCGGGCGCATCGGCTGTCAGCTGGCCGGCGACGGCGACTGGGGCAAGGTCTCCGACCTGCCGTGGGCGATGGCGTACCCCGACGCGATCGTCGGCTGGACGTATCCGCCAGGGCGTGCGCGTGCATCCAACCCCGGTGTACGAGATGCTCGCGTACGTCGCCGTGTTCGGGATCCTCTGGTCGATGCGCAAACGGCCGCATGCCGACGGCACCATCTTTTGTTGGTACCTGGTGCTGGTTCCCTTCGCGCGCTTCGTCATCGAGTTCTGGCGCATCAACCCGCCGGTCGCATTCGGTCTCAGCGCCGCCCAGCTCTTCAGCCTGGTGCTGATGGCGATCGGCGCCTGCGGCATGCTCGCCCTGCGCGGCGCGCGCGTCGGCACCGCGGTCGGAGGTGGCGCCCGCCGCGCCCAGATGAAGCGCTCGATCGTCGGACCCGCCATCGCCTTCGTCGTCGTGCTCGGGGCGGTGGTCGGGCTCCAGTTTCTCCAGCACAGCCCGGTGAGCGGCTACGCGGCGCTCGACTTCACCCTGCCCGATCTGTCCGGCACGCCGGTGCAACTCAGCGACCTGCGCGGCAAGATCGTCTTCCTCAACCTCTGGGCGACGTGGTGTCCGCCCTGCCGCGCCGAGATGCCGAGCATGCAAACGCTCTACGAGCGCTTGAAGGGCCGCGACTTCGTCATGCTCGCGGTCGCCGAGGACACCAACGCCGCCGACGTCGCCGGCTTCGTCGAAGGACCTCGGCCTGACCTTCCCCGTCCTCCTCGACACCGACAACACACTGCCCGCGCGCTTCGGCGTCACCGGCTATCCCGAAACCTTCATCATCGACCGCGAGGGCCAGGTCATCAAACACGTGATCGGCCCGGAAGAGTGGACGGACCCGGAGTTCCTGCACTACTTCGAGGAGCTGCTCGCTCCCCCAACGGCGTGACCGGTGATCGCTTGGCAGCGGTGAACCGGTGACCGGTCACCGGCGCAGCGGTCACGCCTTTCTCGGTCAGAAGGTTCCACTGATGCTGAAGTGGACCTCGCCGATCGATTCGCCCGTCGCGGCGGTCGATCTTGAAGCCGTAGTCGAGGCTGAGCGGGCCGACCGGTGTCATGTAGCGCAGGCCGGGGCCGGCGCCCTTGCGGAAGTTGGGCCAGTTGAAGGTGTTGTCGTAGACGCCGCGCGATTGCTGGCAGGCGGCGTCGCACTGGGTGAGGAAAGTTGCCGCCGACGTCGAGGAAGGCCGCGACGCTCAGCGCGCCCCAGATCGGCACGCGCGCCTCGAAGTTGGCGATGATCGCCGTATCGCCCCCCAGCACGGCGCGATCGTCGGTGGGGCAGCTGGTCAGCTCGTCGCCGTTGCGACAGCTGGTCGGGCCCAGGCTGTTCTCCGAGTAGCCGCGCACGGTGGTGGCGCCGCCGATGAAGTAGCGCTCGCGGATCGGCAGCACCTCCGCGCCGCTGAAGGCGCGTCCGTAGGCGATCCGCGCCGTCGCCACCAGCGAGAGCCAGGACGGCGACCGGCAACGCCTGACTGTGCTGCAGATTGAGCTTGCCGAACTGCACCGTCGAGATGCCCGGCGGCGCGTAGCGGAAGCGCGCCGTGTCGAAGACGCCGCGCGTCGGCGCGAACGGATCGTCGCGACCGTCGAAGAGCAGCGACGGCGCGAACGCCGTCGTCCACGACGATCCCTTGTCCTCGTCGATGAAGGACTTCGGCTGGACGTCGAATACGTCCGCGTACTCGGCTTGCGCTTCGGCCACGAACTTCAGCCGCGGGTAGAGTTGCGCGTGAAGCCGTTGCCGAAGCCGATGCGCTGGACGCTGTACTGGTCGATGTCTGCGCGTCGAGCGCTCGCCGAGCGAGCTCGACGTTCCACACCCAGCGGCTGTGCAGGAACTGCGGCTCGCGGTAGCCGAGCGCCGCGACGTACTGCGACGAGCTGACGTCGTTGGGCAGCAGGCTGCACCTGCCCGCGGAGCGAGATGCGCCGGGCCCGGTGCCCGAGGTTGTCGTAGCCGATCTCGCCGTTCAGCGTGAAGCCGTCGCGGGTGTTGTACCCGGTGCCCCACTGCAACGTACCGGGGGGCCGCGGCTGCGACCTCGACCCCGACCGTCGGCGCCGGATCGGTGTCCGACAGCGGCTGCACCGAGACGCTGCGGTAGGTGCCGAGGCTGTAGACGGCATCCTGCCCGCGCCTGCAGCGCTTCCGGGATCGAGCGCGTCGCCGACCTAGAACGGCACCTGGCGCTCGATGATCTCGTCGCGGGTCTCGACGTTGCCCTGCACCACCACGCCGCCGATGGTTCGCCGCTCGCCCCGCGTGATGGTCCAGCTCACGGTCGCGTAGTCGTCGATCACCGACACGCGTGCCGCCGGACGTCCGCCTCCACCCTGGCGGAGCCGTAGCCGTCGCGGCGCGAGCACCGTGGCGATCGCCGCCGTGTCGGCGTCGAGCGCCGCCGGCCGCAGCGGATCGTTCTCTTTGACCTGGCGATCGACGGTTCCTGTCGACAGGCCCGCAAGATCGGGGGGCTCGACCAACGCGACGATGGTGCGCGGTCCCTCCTCGATCACGATCGTGACGTCGATCTCGCCGGTGTCGTCGTCGACCGTCACCGGCGCATCGACGATCTCGCGCCTCCGCGAATCCCTCCTCGCGGTAGAAGAACCACAACCGCCGCAGGTCCTCGTCGAACGTCTCGCGGACGAAGGCGCCGCTGCGCGGCCAGGGCAGCGAGGCGTTGCGTGCCGGTGTTCATCTGGGCGCGCAACTCGGCCTGACGAGAGCCCGGCGTTGCCGACGAAGCGCACGCGGCGGACGGCGTAGTGGCGTCCCTCGTCGACCGTGAAGACGACGTGGTGCGGATCGCCCTCGACCTGCTTGACCTTGACCTTCGCCCGGTAGAAGCCGTTGCTGCGGTAGACGCCCGATCATGCGCCGCGCCATCTCGCGCCAGGTGCCGTCGGTGATGATCAGGCGGTTCGAGAGATCCATCGACGTCGAGCAGCCGCGACGCGCTCACTGCTCGATTGCCGACGACCTCCAGCACGGTACGCGGTCCGGCGTCGACGGCGAAGCGCAGATCCCGCCTCCGTCGGCGACAACGGGACCCAGGTCGCCCTCGACCGACGCTTCGAAGTAGCCGGCGGTCGCGCAACGCCGCCAGCAGGGTGCGCTCGCCGGTGCGCGACCGTCTCGCGGCGGTGCGGCTGGCCGAGGAGATCACGCAGCGACAGCTCGAGCTCGCGCGCCGACACGCCGGGGGTGCCGGTCACGGCGACGACCCGCACGCGTTCGGCTCGCCCTCGCATGATGTCGATGTCGAGCTCGACCTCGCCGGGGCGCTTGCGCACGGTGCGTCCGGATCGCGCGCCTGCGGGTAGCCGAACTGGTGATAGCGCTCGATGAGGCGCTTGCGCGCGGCGCGCATCGCCTCGCGATCGTAGAACTGCCGGTGCGCAGGCGCAGGAAGCGGTACACGTCGCGCCAGCCCATGGCGCTGTAGCCGGAGATCCGCACCGCCGTCAGGACCGTGACGGCGGATCGAGATGGATCACGACCACCGCTTCGCCGTCCTCGACCTCCGGTACGATGTCGACGTCGCTGAAGATCCCCGGCGTGCTTCGATGGCCGCCCGCGTCCGGTCGATCTGCTGCTGCGTCACCGGCTCGCCCGCGCTGCAGCGGCAGCCGCTGGCGCAGCGCCGCGTCATCGAACCAGGCGTCGGCACTCGAAGTCGCACGCGCGCTCAGCGGCAGGCCGATCGCCGGGTCGGCGGCGTGCGCGACCACCGCCAGCGACAGCAGCACCGCCGCCAGCGCCAGAGCGCGCACCCCCTCGTGCAACGCGCCCCGCGCGTCATTGCAGATCACCCGAGCAGCGTGAACGGCGTCAGGTGCCAGAACTCGTAGCGGAGACGGATGCCGCCGGCGAAGGCGCCGGCCTCGGTCTCGGTCTGGCTCTCCCACGCCCCCAACACCGACACCCGCGGCCCGAGGCGATAGCTCGACCTCGACCTGCGTCCGCGACTCGACCCCGAACGTCTGGCCGACCGAGACCGACGAGGTCGTCGGTGAGGTCCTTGCCGAGCTTGAGCTGCGGCTCGAACGCGCCCGTCGTGCGTCGAGAACGTCGGCTCGAACTCGATGCGGTCGATCGGGCAGCACGCTTCTGCGCCTCGCCGCTGAGCAGCGAGCCGCACCTCCGGGCAGAAGCCGAGCGCGTCGGAGATCGGAGAAGCCGCCGCCGCTCCTGCCGCAACTGGGCGGTGGTCTGGCCGAAGGCGATCAGCGTCGCGATGTCGGTCTGGGACAGGCTCGGATCGTCGCTGGTCAGCGTCACGCGCGGGTCCAGGGTCGTGCCGGTGACCCGCACGCCGACGACGTAGGTCGCGTCGGGCGTGTCGATCAGGCTCTCGGCGCTGATGTTGAGCGCCGCCGCCGGTGCCGAGATCGGGGCGGAAGTCGACCGTGGCGCCGAGCAGATCGAAGGTCGCGCCCGCGCAGGTAGATCTCGCCGTCGAGCGCCTCGATGCGCCCCGCCAGCACCGGCTGGTCGGCCGTGCCGGTGAGCGACAGGTCGGCGCGGGCCTCGATCCGGGCAAGGTTGTTCTCGACGAAGAGCTCGCCCGGCGCATCGACCGTCAGCGCCAGCTCCACGACGGTGCCCTCGGTCTGGCGCGGCGCCGCGGCCAGCGCCCGATTGAAGCGCGGCAGGAAGTCGGTGAGCTCGATGTTGCGGTCGTAGAGCATGCCGGTTGATCCGCACGTCACCGGCGACGCGCAGGCGCTCCCAGGTGCCCTCGAGCGTGCCGTGACCGCCCGCTTCGACCTCCAGCGACGGCAACGGATCGGCGCCGACGTCCGCGAGCTGCCAGGTCAGTGCCGGTCCGTTGCGCAGGTCGACGGAGCCGCCGATGACGTAGCGTGCCGCTGCCGATGCGGCCCCGCAGATCCTCGACGCGCACGAGGTTGCCGTCGAAGACGAGGCGGCCGGCGCTGCGCGTCACCGCCACCGGTAGCCCGGCGTCGATCGCCACCTGATCGAGGTTCAGGGTGCCGAGCGCCGTCCAGCCGGCGGCGCCGTGCGTGACGGTGGCGTCGACGGTGAAGGTGCCGCGCGCCGACTCGATCGGATCGACGAGCTCGAGCAGGCTCAGCGTGCCGTCGCCCGTCAGGGCGAGCCGCACGCGTCCGTCGAAACCGACCTCGCCGCTCACCCGCAGGCTGTTCGTGCCGCCGCGCAGGGTCAGGCGATCGAGCTGGCAGAGCCCCCGACGGCAGACGATGCTGACGGGCACGTCGGCCGCCACCGGCTTGGCGCCGCCGGTGATGGCGAGGGTGCTGAGGTCGACACGCGCGTCGACATCCGCCACCGCGTCGAGCCGGCCACTGGCGTGCAGCGTACCACTCGTCGTGACGGCGATCCCGTGCTGCGCGCCGATCAGGCGCGCCACGTCCGCCTCCGTCCACGTTCCATCGACGGTGAACGGCAGGCCGGCCTCCGGGCGAACATCCGCGGTGAGGCGCAAGGTGTCGTCGAGCACGTTGGTGCTGGCGCGCCAGCGGCCGCGGTCCGCCGTCACGTCCAGCTGGACGCTGCCGAAGGCGCGGCCGCCGATCACGAGATCGTCCGCCGCCACGGTCGCCGTGCCGCCGAGGAAGCGCGCCGGCCCGCGCAGCGACGCCCTGGCGCGCAGGGTGCCGCCCATCTCCGCTTCTTCGCCCTGCCAGAGCGACGTCAGCGACCAGGCGTCGCAGGTGAGCGCGACGTCGAGGTCCTGATCGCCGCGGCCGCTGGCGCGGACGCGCACCTCCTGGCGCGCGCGGTTGCGCATGTGCGCGTCGACGGTCCACCGGCCGTCGGCGGCCTGTATGTCGGCGGCGAGCTGCGCAATGCGCTCGCGCCCCAGCCAGAAGTCGTCGAGGTGCGCCGTGCCGGCGAGACGGACGCGCGGCCACGGACCCGTCGCCGAGGCGTCGAGCGAGAACTTGCCTCCCGCGACCGGCAGCCGCGCGCCGCCGATGCCCTGGACCAATCCGCCCACGGCGTCGCCGTCGATGCCGCTGGCGGCAACCGTCCACGTGTTCTCACCGACCCGGTCGAGCGCCACCGTGCCGCGCGCCGTGAGGCTGCCGCCGCCGAGCGCGGCGCGAATACCGTCGCTGCGCACCGCGCTGGGGTCGCCGGCGAAGCTGCCACCGATCGAATTGACGCGCACCCCGACGACCACCAGGTCGCGCCCGTCGACCGTCCCCTGAAAGCGCGGCGCGCGCACCGTCCCGGCGATCGTGGCGGTGGTCTCGAGCGCACCGCGCACGTTGGGCAGGGACTGGATCTTCGCCAGGCCGGCGAGCGCGTCGGGGTCGGCGACGCGCAGCCGCAGCGTTCCCGCCAGCGCGCCATCCGTCGCCACGCTCATATTGGCGTTGGCGACGTTGCCGTTGCCCTGCGTCACCTCGACGACCCCGCCACCGCCACCGTCGGCATAGCGGCCATCGCCCTTGAACTGCAGCGGCGGCGCGCCGCCCGGGACGGCGATGCGCCCGGACGCCGTGGCGGAGATCGCGAGCGGGGTGAGTGTGCCCTTCAGATCGGCCTCGCCGTCGAGCGCCGCGGCTGGAACGTCGCCCGCCGGGGGGCCGATCAGCTCGGGCAGCCCCAAATCCTTCCAGGTCACCTTGGCGGTCGAGTCGAGCGCCTCATCCAACTGGATGGTGCCGCTGCCCTCCGCCGTGCCGCCGAATCCCTTGAGCTGGGCCGACGACACCGTGACCTGAGCGCGGTCGACGCGTGCCGTCGCCGTGACGTCGCCGAGCGCGCGATCGGCGATGGCGAGCGCCGCCACGTGGACGGTCACGTCGATCGTCGGCTCGTCGAGGGCTCCGCTGAGCGATCCCTCCACATGCGCGACGCCGTGCAACGCGGCCAGGGCGTCGTCGATCACCACCAGCTTGGCGAGGCTGAGGTCGCCGGCGATCTGTAACGCGCCGTCGCGCTCGGTGCCGTCGAGAGTGATGCCGTCGCCGCGCACGAGCGCCTGGCGCAGCACCCAGCCGCCGTCGCCTTCACCGCCGCGCGCCTCGACCTGCGTCAGCATGATCGCGCGCGGCCCATGCTCGATCGTCACCGGCGCCACGCGCGCGCTGAAGCGCAGGCGGCCGAGCGGGCCGTCGGCGGTGAGCTGGCCGTCGACGAGCGGCGCCGTGACGACGAGTGGCTCGGGCTCGTCGGTGACCCGCACCCGCGCGTCGGCCAGGTGGACGCGGTGCAGGCGGAACCGCGGCACCGGCGAAGGCGGTCCGACCTGGGTGGGTGGCAGCGCGTCGAGCAGGGCCGGCAGATCGAGCACGACGCCGTCGGCCTCCACGTCGAGCACCGGTCGAGCCTGGCGCAGGCTGGTCTGCGGCAGCAGCGCGACGCGGGCGGTGCTCAGGCTCGCGATCGCGCCGTCGGCGCCGAGGCGGAAGCCGCGCACGTCGGCGCGCGGCGGGAACAGCGAGACCGAAAGACCCTCGACGGTGCACTCGGTGTGCAGCGCCAACCCCACCTCGCGCTCCACCACGCCGCGCAGCGCCTCTTCCCAACGGCCGCGCAGCGGGCCCGCCAACGCGATCAGGGCGGCCACGACGAGCAGCGCCAGTGCCAGCACCAGCAGTCGAACCCATTTCATCCCGAAGAGCGCGCCCAAATGCGCGCCGCACGCTAACCGATCGCGTTGCGACACGCGAGCGGCCTTGACCCACCCGACGCGAGGCCATAAGTCGCAGGCGAGGGTCCTGTGACACAGGCGCCGGGCCAGGAGCGGCAGGAAGAGAGCTCCGCCGCCTATCTACCCGTGCGCGGTGGCACGGTGCGTGGGTCGCGCTGGGTCCGCTGGGCGCTCCTGCTCGGTCTCCTCGCCTTCGCGGCGATCTTCGTCTTCGCCGATCCCAAGGAGCTCTGGTCGGTCCTGACGAATGCCAACCCGTGGCTCCTGATCCTCCCGGTGATCTGCGTCTTCCTCAGCTACATCACGATGGCGCGCTCGTATCAGGGCATCGCCGCCGCGGCCGACTGCCCGGTGTCGCTGGTCGAGATGCTCAAGATCACCTTCGTCGCCAACTCGATGAACTACCTGGTCTCGACCGGCGGCCTCTCCGGGTTCGCGGTGCGGATGTACTTCTTCACCCGGTCCGGCATCTCCTCGCAGACGGCGGTGATCATCTCGCTGGCGCAGACCTTCCTGACCAACTGCATGCTGCTGATCTTCCTGTTGGTCGGGTTCGCGTACGTCTTCTCGAGCCGGACCCTGACCGGATCGGCCCTGGTGGTGACGCTCGTGCTGCTGGTGTTGTTCGTCGTCGCCGCGATCCTGGCGGCGCTCCTGTTGTTCCACGCGCGGCTGCGCCGGCGAACGCTGTTCCGCGGCGCGCAGGCCGCGCACTGGGTGTTGCGCCGCGTGACCCCGAATCGCGCCCCGCCGCGCACCCACATCTGGCGCTACCAGTTCAACCTCAACCGCGGCATCGGTTTCCTGCTCGCGCGCCGCCGCGCCATGGTCGGCCCGCTCGTCTACATCGCGCTGGACTGGTTCTTCACCATCCTCGTCCTCTATTCGGCGTTCCTCGCGGTGCACTACCACATCGCCCTGAGCCAGGTGATCGTCGGCTTCGCGGTCGGCATCGTGCTCTCCTTCGCGTCGCTCATCCCCGGTGGCCTGGGCGTCATGGAAGGGTCGATGGCGGCGGTATTCGCGAGCATGCAGGTGCCGTTCGAGACCGCGGTCGTGGCCGTCCTGCTGTTCCGTGTCGCGTACTACCTGTTGCCGCTGCTCATCAGTCTCTTCTTCCTGCACGGCATGTTCGTGCAGGGCAGCAGCAGCGTCGGCCGCGACGCGGCGCGGCCGACGCCGGCGCACCGCTAACCGTTCACCGGCGCGCCGCGAGGCGGCCGGCGATGGCGATGCCCGAGTACACCGGCACCGCCGCGCACAGCGCCAGGATCACCGCCGGCGGCAACCAGTCGAGCCCCACGGTGCGGTTCCCGACGAACACGCCGACCAGCACCCAGTTTGCCACGCCGCCGGCATGGCCGATGCGGTCGGCGTTCCACCGCGGCGGTCGCGCCGGCGGCCACCGCCAGTCGACGGCGTACAAAGCGAAGGCGCCGGCCATGGCCACGGGGACCCACCAGGCCGCGGCGCCGAGGGATGCGTAAGTGCCGAGCGCGGTCAGCAGGAAGATGATGTCGGCGCCGTGATCGAGCGCGCGGCCAGCCCCCGACGCGGTGCCGAAGCGGCGCGCGAGGCGTCCGTCGACGGTGTCGCTGAGCGCCACCACCGTGAAGAGCGCCGCCGCGATCCAGCCGGACGCGCCGTGCTCCGCCGCCACCACCGCCAACGCGAAGAGCGGAGCGAGGGCGACGCGCAGCAGCGTGACGAGGTTGGCGGCGTGGCGGCGCACGCCCGCTGCATACCGCGCCCTCGCCACCGGCGCACGGCCGCTCGTCGCGCGGCCGAAAAAGAACCCCGGTCGCTGCTGCGGCAGTGTGCCGCCCCGCGGGTGATGTCGCGGGAGCAACCGGGGCCGATGGTGCCTGGGTTCCCCAGGCAGAATCACCTCATGCGACGCATCGCGCGATGCGCCGGGTTCGTACGCAGTGGGCCGTCCGATCGTTGACCGCGACCGTCCGGCTGGTTCCACGACGCCGGAACCAAACACGTGTGAAGACGGCCTAAGGGGCCACCACCTCACTGATCACCGTAGGGTTACTCGACACTGGACCACCTCCTTTCTCGGCGCAGCCAAACGCGTGCGGGTCCCAATCCCCGCGGCTACAAGGACGACGACCGCCGACTGCCGTCGCCCCCGCCCGGCCCATCGCCGGCGCTCCCGATGACCGCCTGCGACCGAGGAGCCGTGTCCGCTCGAGCCGGAATGGATCATGATCCACGCATAGCGTCGGCAAACGCGTTCGTCCACAATTTTTCGCCCACGCTTGTCGCTACGCATCGCGCTCCGTAAAGGTGCGGCGGCCGTGCGTCCAGCAGGCCGACGACCGCATGCTCTACGAGCTCGCCCGCCCCCTGCTCTTCCAATTGGCGCCTGAGACGGCGCACCACTTCGCGCTCCGCGCCCTCGCCGTGTGGCAACGCGCGCTGCAGCACCAGTCGGGCGCGGCCGCCGTCCGCGATCCGCTCCTCGCCCAGGATCTGTTTGGCCTGTCGTTTCCCAACCCGCTCGGGCTCGCCGCGGGATTCGACAAGAACGGCGCGCTGCCGCACGTCTGGCCGGCGCTCGGCTTCGGCTTCGCCGAGCTCGGCACGGTCACGGCGCTGGCGCAGCCCGGCAATCCGACGCCGCGTCTCTTCCGCCTGCCGGCCGAGCAGGCGCTGATCAACCGCCTCGGCTTCAACAACGACGGCGCCGACGCGGTGGCGCGGGCGCTCGGCGCGCGCCTCGCCGGGGGCCGGCCGCCCGTGCCGCTCGGCATCAACCTCGGCAAGTCGAAGCGTGACGCCGCTCGAGCGCGCGGCCGACGACTACTGCGCGAGCCTGCGCGCGCTGCACGGTCTCGCCGACTACGTCGTGCTCAACGTCAGCTCGCCGAACACGCCCGGCCTGCGCGACCTGCAGGCCGAGGCGCAGCTCGCTCCGCTGCTCGCCGCCGTGCAGGACGAGAACCGACGCCTGGCCGGCGCCGCGGGCATCGCACCGCGCCCCTTGCTGCTCAAGGTGGCGCCAGACCTCGCCGACGAATCGCTACCCGCCGTCATCGCGGCGGTGCGTGCGCACGGTCTCGCCGGGATCATCGCCACCAACACGACGATCGACCGCAGCGTCCTGCCCGCCGGGCACCCGCTGGCAGGCGAAGCCGGCGGCCTGAGCGGTGCGCCGCTGCGGGCCCGCGCCACCGCGCTGGTGCGGGCGCTCTTCCGCCTCGGCGGCGGCGAGGCTGCCCATCATCGGCGTCGGCGGCGTCTTCAGCGGCGCCGACGCGTACGAAAAGATTCGCGCCGGCGCGTCGCTGGTGCAGGCCTACACCGGCTTCATCTACCGCGGCCCGACCTTCGCCAACGACGTCGTGCGGCGAGCTGCGCGCGCTGCTCGTGCGCGACGGATTCGCCAACGTCGCGCAGCGCGGTCGGCGCCGACGGATGACGCGTTCACCACGGAGCGCACCGGGGACACCGAGCCTTGATCGCTCGACGGGGTAGTCGTACTCGTCGAGCGCATGACGCAACTCGAAGCCGCGCGAGGCGGGATCATCACTGAGGCAGATGCGCCGCGTCGCGGAACGGGAGAACACGACCGCGGAGTTCATCCGCGACGAGGTGGCGCGCGGCCGGCTGGTCATCCCCGCCAACGTGCGCCATCTCGCCGGCAGCGCCGGCGCGGCACCGCACCGACGCCGCGGCACGCCGCCGGCGCGACTCGCGCGGTCGGCCATCCCGGCGCGCGGGCGAACGCGCACGCTGTGGGTGAACCAGACCGTGGCGCAGCGCGCGCGCGTGCTCGACGACGCCGAGGCTACTGCGCGGCGAGCGCGCGCCCAAGCGACTCGATCCGACCGGCATCGGCCGCATGATCACCACCAAGATCAACGCCAACATCGGCGCCTCGCCGGTGTCGAGCAGCGCACCGACGCCGAGGTCGAGAAGCTGCGCTGGGCGCAGCGCTTCGGCGCCGACACGCTGATGGACCTCTCCACCGGCGGCGACCTCGCCGACTGCCGCCAGGCGATCATCGACCACAGCACCATGCCGATCGGCACCGTGCCGATCTACAGCATGATCATCGGCCGGCGCATCGAGGACCTGACCTACGACATGATCCTCGCACGAGATCGAGCGCCAGGCGCAGCAGGGCGTCGACTACTTCACCATCCACGCCGGCGTGCTGCGCGAGCACCTGCCGCTGATCCGCAGCCGCGTCACCGGCATCGTCTCGCGCGGCGGCTCGCTGCTGGCGAAGTGGATGATCCACCACGGCAAGCAGAACCCGATGTACGAGCTGTTCGACGAGATCAGCGCCATCATGCGCGAGTACGACGTCACCTACTCGCTCGGCGACGGCCTGCGCCCGGGCTGCCTCGCCGACGCCTCCGATGCGGCGCAGCTCGCCGAGCTGCACGTGCTGGGCGAGCTCGTGCAGCGCGCCCGCGACGCCGGCGTGCAGGCGATGGTCGAGGGCCCCGGGCACGTGCCGCTCGACCAGATCGCCTTCAACATGCAGCTCCAGCAGCGCGTCTGCGACGACGCGCCGTTCTACGTGCTCGGCCCGCTGGTCACCGACGTCTTCCCCGGCTACGACCACATCACCAGCGCCATCGGCGCCACCGAGGCGGCGCGCGCCGGCGCGGCGATGCTCTGCTACGTCACGCCGAAGGAGCACGTCGGCCTGCCGAAGGCGGAGGACGTCAAGGCCGGCTGCATCGCCTACAAGATCGCCGCCCACGCCGGCGACATCGCCCGCGGCATCGCCGGCGCCCGGCAGTGGGACGACGACCTGTCGCGCGCCCGCGCCGCGCTCAACTGGCCGAGGCAGTTCGAGCTCGCCTTCGACGGCGAGACCGCGCGCGCCCTGCACGACGAGGATCTCGAGGTCGACACCGACTTCTGCGCCATGTGCGGCCACGACTGGTGCAGCATGCGCATCTCGAAGGAGATCGCCGAGTTCGCCAGCGGCAAGGATCCCGGCTTCCAACCCGAGCGATCGGCGATGCGCAGCCCGGGCGTGAGCGACGACGGCCGCGAGCTGCTCGCCCAGCGCGCCGCGCGCGCTGCCGGTGGTCGAGAGCAAGCATGCCTGCCACAGCGACCTCGCGCCGGACGACAAGGCGCGCGAGATCCAGCAGCAGGCCTCGCGCGTCCACTAGACTGGACGCCCCCGGCCGGGGGGGACGGCCGACTGGACAGTGCCCCGGACCCAGCGGCCCGACCAGCCGCGTGAGATCGGTGGTGCATCTCTTGCTCTTCGTCACGCCGGGAGGCGTCGACGATGACTGGGAAGCGGCTTGGCGACAACCAGCCGGCAGTTGCGCTGCACGCGGCGAAGGCTGATGGCGGCAACGGACAGAACAGCGCCACGCCGGCGCGAGACACCGAGTTGCGGCGCATGGCCGCCTTCCGGGTGCGCGAGACCGCGAACCGTATCGCTACCCTCGCCAACAACGCGCACAACGAAGCCCTACGACAGGAGCTGTTGTCGATCTGCCAGCGTCTGATGCAGGAGGAGCGCGCCCTCCTCGACCCCACGGGTCCCCCGCGCGACGACTGACCGCTTGGCGCTGCCCGATGCCTTGTGCCATGCACCGACTGGAGGTGCGGCCATGGAATTCGGCGTGTTCATGTTCCCGACCGACTATGCGATTCGGCCCGACGAGCTGGCGCGCGAGGTCGAGCAACGCGGCTTCGAGTCGCTCTGGTTCCCCGAGCACACGCACATCCCGGCCAGCCGTCAGATCGCCATGGCCGGGCGGTGCCGAGCTGCCGAAGGAGTACTGGCACACGCACGACCTGTTCGTCGCGCTCGGCATGGCGGCCGCCGTCACGACGCGGCTCAAGGTCGGCTCGGGCATCTGTCTGGTGATCGAGCGCGACCCCATCACGCTCGCCAAGGAGGTCGCGACGCTCGACTACCTCTCCGGCGGCCGCTTTCTCTTCGGTATCGGCGGCGGCTGGAACGCCGAGGAGATGGCCAACCACGGCACCGAGTTCGCCGGTCGATGGAAGGTGCTGCGCGAGCGCATCGAGGCGATGAAGGCGATCTGGCGCGACGACGACGCCGCCTACCACGGCGACACGGTGAACTTCGATCCGATCTGGTCGTGGCCCAAGCCGGCGCAGAAGCCGCACCCGCCGATCTATCTCGGCGGCCACGGGCCCAAGGCGCTCGACCGCGTCGTCCGCTACTGCGACGGATGGATGCCGATCCCGATGCGCGGGGCTGAACCTGCTCGACGACATCGCCGACCTGCGGGCGCGCGCCACGGCGGCCGGGCGCGACCCGTCCTCGCTGACGATCACGCGTACGGCGTGCCGGCGGACGCCGACGCTCGCGCGATCGTTCGCGGACGCCGGCAGCGCGCGCGGCGTCTTCTCGCTGCCGTCCGCCGATCGCGACAACGATCCTGCCGCTGCTCGGATCGCTTCGCGGCGCTATGCGGCCGACTGCCCAGCGGCGATAGCCGGCGGCTGAATGCACGACCGGCGCCGCGGTGAGTAGCCGCGCCGCGCGCCGCACCCCCGCCGCCTTCGCGGGCGCGCGCTTCGTTGATCTTCAGCGGGCGGCCCTTGAAGTCCTTGCCGTCGAGTTGCTCGATCGCCGACGCGGCTTCGCTGTCGTTGCTCATCTCGACGAAGCCGAAGCCGCGCGACTTGCCGGTCATGCGATCCTTGATGATCGCCACCGATTCCGGCGTTCCGGCCTGCGCGAAATAGTCCCGCAGCTCGTCTTCCGTCGCCGTGAACGACAGGTTTCCGACGTAGAGCTTGCGGCCCATCTGCGGCCTCCCCCAATGAACTGTCGGCGCCATACCATCCGCCGCCGGTATTTGGCAATACTTCTTTTTCTCTCGCGCAGCCCTAATCTGACGACCGAGCGGTGGCGCGTCTCGTGGCGTCGATTCCGTTCAGACGCGCGCACCGTGCGCGCACGTGAAAATGGAAGTCGCGGAAGGCTTTCGGCTAGGAACGACGTCATGCTCGCTCAGCCGCGTGGCGGGAGCCGCCAGCGGCACCGCGGACGATTCGCTGTTGTCCTTCGCCGCTGCAACACCCGCTGCGCTACCTGTGGGGACTCGGCGCCGACGCCTGGATCTTCGTCTCGACGATCGTGCTCGGCGCTGATCGCCATCCTCGGCACCCTGGTCACCCGCCGCGGCTGGGTGGTCGACCGCATCGGCCGCCTGTGGAGCCGCGGCATCGTGCGCGTCTGCGGCATCGACCTCGAGGTGGAGGGGCTCGAGCATCTCCAGCCCGGCCAGAGCTACATCCTGATCTGCAACCACCTCAGCAACTTCGACATCTGGTGCACCCTGGCGAGCATGCCGTTCGCGGTGCGGTTCGTCGCCAAGAAGGAGCTGCTGCGCTTCCCGGTGTTCGGCCAGGCGCTGGCGCGTCAGCGACCACATCGTCATCGACCGCGCCGAACCCGCAGGCCGCCATCGCACCGCATCAATGCCGCCGCCGCGACGGACCGAACGGGGCATGGGCATCCTCTTCTACGCCGAGGGCACGCGCAGCCGCGACGGCAAGGTGCACGAGTTCAAGAAGGGCGGCGTCAGCCTCGCCCTGCGCACGCAGTTGCCGATCGTGCCGATGAGCGTCAGCGGCACGCGCAAGTTCCTGCCCCGCGGCTGTGCCGTCGATCCGCCCCGGCGGGCGCGTGCGCATCGTCCTCGCCGATCCCGATCCCCACCGCCGGCCTGTCGTATCGACGACGCGCGACGCGCTCAACGAGCGCGTGCGCAGCGTGGTGGTGCGCAACTTCGTCGAAGAGTTGGTCTGACACGGATCACGCGTGGATCCCGCCGCCACGACGACCGCCGCCCCGCCGGCGGCGCTCGAGGTCGACCGCCTCAGCAAGCGCTTCGGCCGCACGGCCGCGGTCGCGGCGTGACCTGACGCCATCGGCGCCGGCGAGGCGGTCCTGCTGCTCGGCCCAACGGCGCCGGCAAGACGACGCTCCTGCGCCTGTGCGCGACGCTGCTGCGCCCGAGCGAGCGGCACGCGTGCGCGTCTGCGGCCTCGACGCCGGCGGCCACGGCACCGCCGTGCGCCGCCAGCATCGCCGTGCTCGGGCACGAGAGCTTCCTCTACCCCGACCTCAGCGCTCACCGAGAACCTGCTCTTCTACGCGCGCCTCTACGGCCTCGCCGACGCGCGCGCGCAGGTCGAGCAGCTGATCGACCGCCTCGGCCTGCGCGGCTGGGCGCAGCGCCCGGTGCGCACGCTGTCGCGCGGCCTGCTGCAGCGCTGCGCGCTGGCGCGCGTGCTGCTGCACGGGCCGCGAGTTGCTGCTCCTCGACGAGCCGTTCACCGGCCTCGACGTCGCCGCGCGCGAGCTGCTCGGCGAACGTGCTCGCGCGACGCGCATGCGCGCGGCAGCGACGCTACTGATGAGCACCCACGACGTGCCGCTCGGCGTCGCCCTCTGTCAGCGCGCCCTCGTGCTGGCGCGCGGCACGCCTGGTCGCCTGGCCGGCCCGTCGCGCCGGACGACGCGAGCCAGCCTCGAGGCGGAGCTGCGCGCGCCTCGGCGCCGGCGTCGCCGACCGACTGACCGATGCTCGCCGATCCTGCTGGAAGGATCTGCGCATCGAGCTGCGCACCAAGGAGACGCTGGCCGCGCTGCTGCTGCTCGGCCTGCTGACCCTGGTCGTGCTGAGCTTCGCCTTCGATCCCACCAGCCCGCTGCGCGAGGCCGCCGCGCCCGGCGTGCTGTGGGTGGCGCGTCATCTTCGCCGGAACGCTGGGCATGAACCGCTCGCTGCTGCGCGAGCGCGAGCACGACTGCCTGCAGGGCCTGCTGCTGGCCCCGGTCGACCGCGGCTCGATCTACCTCGCCAAGACCGCCGCCAACTTTCTCTTCATGACGGCGGCCCAGCTCGTCGCTCGTGCCGCTCTTCGTCTTCTTCTTCAACCTGCCCTTCTGGCTGACCGTCGTCGCCTCACGCCGGTGCTGCTGCTCGGCCTGCTCGGCTTCGCCGCCGTCGGCACGACTCTTCGCCGCCGTCTCGCTGCGCACGCGCGCGCGCGAGGTCATGCTGCCGCTGCTGATGCTGCCGCTGGCCGCGCCGCTGCTCATCGCCGGCATCCAGGCCAGCACGCAGCTGATGGCCGGCGAGCCGTTCGCCGCCGTGTCGCACTGGCTGAATCTGCTCGCCGCGTTCGACGTGGTGTTCCTGGTTGTCGGGTGGATGGCCTTCGAGTATGTGGTGGAGGAGTGAGAGTCTGCCCATCGACCGCGCTGCTGCCGCCCGCGGTCATCGCCAGCCATGCTGGCGGCGCTCTATCTGGTCTTCGTCGCCGTCCCGACCGACGCCTTCCAGGGCCCCGTCCAGCGCATCTTCTACGTCCACATGGCGATGTGGCTGGCGACCTTCACCGCCTTCGGCCTCGTCGGCCTCGCCAGCCTGCTCTACCTGTGGAAGCGGACCGCCGCGCTGGGACCACCTCGGGCGCGCCGCCGCCGAGCTCGGCCTGCTCTTCTGCAGCCTCGGCCTGGCCACCGGCTCGATCTGGGCCAAGCCGATCTGGGGCACGTGGTGGACCTGGGATCCGCGCCTGACGCTGACGCTGATTCTGTGGATGATCTACGCCGCCTACCTGCTGCTGCGCACCCTGGCCACCGAACCGCAGCAGGGCGCGACCCTGGCCGCCATCCTCGGCGTCTCCGGCGTCGTCGACCTCTATCTGATCAACCGCGCCGTCTACTGGTGGCGCGGCATCCACCCCGCGGTGATCGTCAACCGCGAGGGCGGCTCCGGCCTCGCCGATCCGCTGATGCGCGTGACGCTGGTCGTCTGCATGCTGGCCTTCTTCCTTCTCTTCCTGTGGCTGCTGCGCCTGCGCCTGCGCACCGCGCGGCTGCAGGACACCGTCGACGATCTGCGCGCCCAGCTGGCACCGGCCAACCTCTAAGCCGGCATGGACTTCGCCACGCATCTGCCGTTCCTGATCGCCGCCTACGCCGTCGTCTGGATCGGCATGCTGATCTACGTCACCAGCCTCGCTCGCCGCAGCCGCAGCTCGAGCGCGAGCTGGAGGAGCTGAAGCACCTGCTCGACGAGAAACGGTAGCCGGGCGCCAGGCCCCGTGGCGGATCGTATGTAGCGGCGGGCTTTAGCCCGCCACCTCCAGCGCGCCGGGTTCGCCATCCCGGCGCCTTCCAGGGCGCAGGAATCGGACCCTCGGTCTTCACCTCGCCGTCGCGTCGCGCCGGCGCGCTAAGGGTGGCGGGCTGAAGCCCGCCGCTACATCGGGTCCGTGTTGTGGAAGATCTCGTCGAGGACCGCGGCGGTATGCGGCAGCGACACGGCGCCGCCGGCGATCAGCGCGCGCAAGGCGACCACGTCCTCCCACTCGTCGATGTCGAACGACGGCGGCTGCACACTGGCACGCAGTGCGAGGGCGGCGACGCGGTCCATGGTCTGCGCAAAGACCTGCGCGGTGCCCATGGAAATGCCGCCAAACAGGTCGTGCACGGCGCGCTGTCCGACCAGGCAGTAGCCGCCGTCGCGCGTCGGCGTCAGCACGACGTCGGTGTCGTCCAACGCCGCGAACGCCGCGGCGATGGCGGCCGCGCCGAGGTGGGGGACGTCGGCGCCGATCATCACGACGCGCGATGCGCCGCGCGCGAAGAGATCGTCGAAGCAGTGCGCCATGCGCTCGCCGAGATCGGCGCCGCGCTGCGCGATGCCGTGCGCCGCGGCACCGACGATCGGCCGCAGGTCGGCACCGGCGGGTGTCACCGCCCAGGTCAGCTCCCACGGACCTCCGCCGAGTGTCGCGGCGATGTCGACGAGGAAGGCGCGATACAGCGCGCACGCGGCTTCGGCGCCGATGCGGCGGCCGAGCCGGGTCTTCACCGCGCCGGGCACCGGCTGCCGGGCCATCACGACCAGGACGGCAGCGGGCGCCATCGGCATGTCAGGCGGCGGCACCCTCGGCCGGCGTCTCGAGTCGGTCGACGCGCGGTCCGGCCTCCAGCCACTTGGTCGCGGCGCGGCGTCCGGAAACGCGCATCTCCTCGAGCACGCGGCGCTCGAAATACAGGTAGGATCCGGCGCCGAAGTTGCCGTCGCGTGCCGGACGAACGGCGTCGTAGAGCGTCACCTCGCGATACGGACTGCCCTCGAGTTGCGGCCAGGCGGTTGCGATCGAGGAGCAGCTTGCGGTCGACGTTGTACGCGTTCTCGAGGATGGCATCGACGGTGCGCTCGACGGCGCGTCCGAAGTGCGGAAACTGGCCGGTGCTGCCGTCCGGCGGCTCGGTGACCAGCACGGTGATGATCTCGTCGGCGCCGAGCGCGACGACCGGCGCGAGCGGCGTGTTCACGAGCAGGCCGCCGTCCCAGAGCCAGCGGCCGCCGACCTCGACGGTCGGGAAGAGCAGCGGAATGCTCGCGCTCGCCAGCACCATGTCGACGGTGATCGCGTCGACGATGATGTAGTCCGGTGGGCGGGTCATGCGGGGTGTGCCGCGTCACGTAGCGCACGACCTGCCCGGTGTGCGCGTCGACGGTGTTGATCGCCAGCCGGTGCCGGCTCACCGGAATGATCTCGCCGCCGAATTCCTCCACCAGGCGCTCGCGCAGCCGAGCGGTGCTCGGCCAGAAACGGCTCGCGCATGCCTTCCAGCAGACCGCTGATCAGCTCGAAACGGGTGGTCAGCAGGTACTCGACGAGCAGCCGCCAGCCCCGAGCCGAGCTGCGGTGGCCAATGATGGCGCGCGCGCCGCGCGAACCGCAGCCACGAGTGCGACGGGAGGAACCAGCTGCGGCAGCTCGGTGACGGCGAGGCGCAGGAGACTGCTCACCAACGACGAGAAGAACAGCGGACTGGCCACGACCGGCGGGTCGTCGGCGATGCCGTTCCAGAACCGCATCATCTCGCGCGGCGCTGCGCCCCGCGGCGATCAGCGCCGCGTTGATGGCGCCGGCCGAGGTGCCGGAGAGGACCACCGGACCGTCGGCGAAGCGCGGATCGCGCAGCAGACGCTCGTAGACCCCGACCTGGAAGGCGCCACGGGCGCCGCCCCCCGACAGCACCAGTCCGAGGGTCCGCCCCCCCGCCCGCTTCGTCCGTCGTACCGCGCGCATCATTCCCCCATGCTCCCCGGCGCCCCCCTGCTTTTGCAAGCGCGTTGTCACTACCGAGCGGACCGCGCGTTGTCCACGGGCGGCGGGGTCGATTGACGGCCCAGCGGCGCCCCGACAAGGTGCCCCCATGAGCGGCGGACTCGACGGCCTGACGGTGCTCGCCTTCGAGAGCCGGCGCGCGACCGAGATGGCGGAGCTGATCCGCCGCCGCGGCGGCACCCCGGTGAGCGCGCCGTCGATGCGCGAGGTGCCGCTCGACACCAGCCCCGAAGCGGCCGAGCTGCTGGCGGCGCTGGAGCACGGCTCCGTCGACGTGATCATCCTGCTCACCGGGGTCGGCACCCGCGCCCTTGCCGCCGCCAGCGCGCCTGCCCGCCGAGCGCTTCGCCGCCCTGCTCCGGCGCGCCCGCATCGTCGTGCGCGGGCCCAAGCCGGTCGCGGCGCTGCGCGAGCTCGGCCTCACGGCGGACGTGCTCGTTCCCGAGCCCAACACCTGGCGCGAGCTCCTGGCGGCCCTCGATGCCGAGCTGCCGGTGGCCGGCAAACGCGTCGCGGTCCAGGAGTACGGCCGCACGAACCCGGACCTGATCGACGGCCTGCGCGACCGCGGCGCGACGGTCATGCGCGTTCCGGTCTACCGCTGGGACTATCCCGAGGACGCCACGGCCGCTGCGCGAGGGCGTCGCCCGACTCGCCGCCGGAACGGTCGATCTCGCCCTGTTCACCAGCGCCCAACAGGTCGATCACGTCATCGAGACCGCGCGCCGGCTCGGACTGCCTGGACGCGCTGCACGCGGCCGCACCGCGGGTCGTGTTCGCCTCGATCGGCCCGGTGTGCAGCGAAGCGTTGCGCGCGCACGGCCTGCCCGTCGACCTCGAACCGGAGCATCCGAAGATGGGCCAGCTCGTCGGCGCCGTCGCCCAACAGCGGCCGCGCGCTCGTCGACGGCAAACGCGGCGTGGCGGTCGATTGACCCCCTACCGACCTTCGCGTACGGAGCCGCGCGTGACCACCCACCCGTTCCTGCTGGCCTGCCGCCGCCAGGCGACGCCGTACACGCCGATCTGGCTCATGCGTCAGGCCGGCCGCTACATGGCCGAGTACCGCGCCGTGCGCGAGCGCTTCGGCTTCCTCGAGCTCTGCCACAACCCCGAGGCGGCGGCCGAGGTGACGGTCACCGCCGTCGAGCGGCTCGGCGTCGACGCGGCGATCATCTTCGCCGACATCCTGCTCGTCCTCGAGCCGCTCGGGGTCGGCCTCGCCTTCGCCACCGGCGATGGTCCGACCCTGAGCCGGCCGGTGCGCGGGCCCGACGACGTGCGCGCGCCTGCCCGACTACGACGTCGACGACGCCCTCGCCTATCGTCTACGACGCCGTGCGCGCGGCGCGCGCCGGGCTCGGCCGGTCGCGTGCCCCTGATCGGCTTCGCCGGCGCGCCGTTCACCCTCGCCTCCTATCTCATCGAGGGCGGCGGCTCGCGCAACTACGTGCGCACCAAGACGCTTCATGTACGAGCACCCGAAGCCGCCTGGCACGACCTGCTGGCCCTGCTCGCCCGCCTGGTCAACCGCTACCTGCGCGGCCAGATCGCCGCCGGCGCCGAGGCCGTGCAGCTCTTCGACAGCTGGGTCGGCTGCCTGTCGCCGGACGACTACCGCGCCTACGTCCTGCCGCACGCGCGCGCCGCGCTCGACGGCCTGAGCGCGTTGGCGCCAGTGATCCATTTCGGCACCGACACGGGCGGCCTGCTCGAGCTGCATGCGCGACGCCGGCGGCGACGTCATCGGCGTCGACTGGCGCATCGACCTCGACGCCGCCTGGCAGCGCATCGGCCACGACCGCGCCGTGCAGGGCAACCTCGACCCGATCGCGCTGTTCGCCCCGATCGCCGACATCCGCCGCCAGGCCGCAGGCCATCCTCGCGCCGCGCCGCCGGCCGGCCCGGCCACATCTTCAACCTCGGCCACGGCATCCTGCCGCAGACGCCCGTCGATCACGTCGGCGCGCTGGTCGATGCCGTGCACGAGATGAGCGCGGAGAAGAAGATCCACGGGTGAACACGAAGCCCCCCGCCTTCCCCCGCCAATGAACGCGGACGCCCCCTCCCCGCCGAGAGCGAGAGGTGGCGGCGGCACGTCGCGTCCGTTGGGGCTTGGTGTTCATCTGTGTGCCATCGGTGTCCACCTGTGGCGCTCGGTGTCCATCTGTGTTTGTGATTTTCGTATGGCCGCATACGACGCCGTCCTGCTGATCGCCTTCGGCGGCCCCGAGCGCATGGAGGACGTGCGGCCGTTTCTCGACAACGTCCTGCGCGGGCGGCCGGCGCCGCCGGAGCGGATCGAGGCGGTGGTGCATCACTACGAGCTGATCGGCGGGCGCTCGCCGCTCACCGAGCTGACGCTGCGCCAGGCGACCGCGCTGCGAGGCGCAGCTGCGCCAGACCGAGCCCGCGCTGCCGGTGTACCTCGGCATGCGCAACTGGCACCCGTATCTCGCCGATACGCTGGCGACGATGCAGCGCGACGGCGTGCGGCGCGCGATCGGAATCATCCTCTCGGCGCAGCAGAACGAGGCCGGGTGGGGCCGCTATCAGCGGAACGTCGCCGATGCGCGGGCGGCACTCGGCGACGCCGCGCCGGCCGTCGACTTCGCGCCCAACTGGCATGCCCACCCGCTGTACATCGACGCGGTCGCCGATCGCGGCGCGTACGGCGCTGGCGGCCCTGCCGCCGGAGCGCCGGCGCGACGATGCACACTGGTCTTCACCGCCCACAGCATCCCGATCGCGATGGCCGCGGCGTCGCCCTACGAGGGCCAGTTGCGCGTCGGCGCGGCGCTGGTGGCCGAGCAGCTCGGCTTCCGCGATCACCGCCTCGCCTATCAGAGCCGCAGCGGCAACCCGCGCGATCCCTGGCTCGAGCCCGACATCTGCGCGGTCGTGCGCGCAGGAGGCGTCGCGCGGCACGCGCGAGCTGCTGGTGGTGCCGATCGGCTTCGTCTGCGACCACGTCGAGGTCCTCTACGATCTCGACGTCGAGGCGCGGCAGATCGCCGACGCGGCCGGCATCGGCTTCACGCGCGCCGAGACGGTGAACGATCATCCGAGCTTCGTCCGCATGCTCGCCGCCGTCGTCGGCCGCACAGGCCGCGGCATGACGGCACCGCGCCGCGTCGCGGTGATCGGCGGCGGCATCAGCGGACTGGCGGCGGCACACCGACTGATCGAGCTCGGGCGCGACGCGGCGCATCCCCTCGCCGTTCGCCTCTTCGAAGCCGGGCCGCGCGCTGGGCGGCGTGATTCGCACCGAGCGCGCCGACGGCTTCGTCATCGAAGCGGGGCCCGACTCGTTCCTCTCCGAGAAGCCGGCGGCGCTGCGCCTCTGCGAGCGACTCGGCATCACCGACCGGCTGGTCGGCACGCGCGAGGAGTTCCGCCGCACCTACGTCGTCCGCGACGGCCGCCTGCACGCGCTGCCCGAGGGGTTCCTGCTGATGGCGCCGACGCGCTTCTGGCCGCTGCTCACCACGCCGCTCTTCTCCTGGCCCGGCAAGCTGCGCATGGCGCTCGACCTCGTCCTGCCGCGCGGCGGTCGGCGGCGACGAGAGCCTCGCCGCGTTCGTCACCCGCCGCCTCGGGCGCGAAGCGTTGGAGCGCGTCGCCCAGCCGCTGGTCGGTGGCATCTACACGGCCGACCCCGAGCACCTCAGCCTGGCCGCGACCATGCCGCGCTTTCTGGAGATGGAGCGCTCCGACGCGCAGCGTGATTCTGGCGATGTGGCGGCAGCAGCGCGCCGCGGCGCGGCGCAGCAGCGACAGCGGCGCGCGCTGGAGCCTGTTCCTCAGCTTCGACCGCGGCATGCAGTGCCTCGTCGACGAGCTCACCGCGCCGTCTGCCCGATGCGCACGCTGCAGCTCGGCCGGCCCATCGCGGGGATCGAACGCCTGCCGAGCGGCGAGCTGGCGGCTCGACGGCGCCTTCGAGTGCGATGCGGTGGTCGTCGCCACGCCCGCGCACGCGGCCGCGACGCTGTTGCGCCCGCTCGATGCGGCGCTCGGCGACGAGCTGGCCGCCATCCCCTACGCCTCGTCGGCGACGGTGACGCTGGCGTTCGACCGCGAGGACATTCCGCACCCGCTCGACGGGTTCGGCTTCGTCGTCCCGCACGTCGAGCGGCGGCGCCTCCTGGCCGGCACGTTCTCCAGCCTCAAGTATCCGGGGCGCGCCCCGGGCGAGTCGGTGCTCGTGCGCGCCTTCGTCGGCGGCGCCCTGCAGCCCGAGCTGCTCGAGCTCGACGACGACTCCCTGACGGCGGCGGTGCGCGAGCGAGCTCGCCGCGCTGCTCGGCGTGCGCGCGGCGCCGCATCTGACCCGCATCGCCCGCTGGCCGCGCGCGATGCCGCAGTATCAGGTCGGCCACATCGAACGCGTCGCCCGCATCCGCGCCCGCGCCGCCGCGCTCGGCGTTCACCTCGCCGGCAACGCCTACGACGGGGTCGGCATCCCGGACTGCATCCGCAGCGGCGAGTCGGCAGCCGAGGCTCTGTGGCGATAGTCCACCGGGATCCCGTCGTCCCCGAAGGGGGGACCGCGCGCCCGCATCCGACGCGGGCGCCCCGGAAGCGGCGTCGGGCATGCGGAGCGTAGGCCGCCGCAGTTCCCTGCTCAAAGGGATTGTCGGGAGCGCCCCGATGCAGTACACGTCAAAGGAGAAAGGCAGTGCTGGCTCAAGTCCTAGCGTGAATTCCCTCACCGAGATCGTCGCCCCCGCCCGCTCGGTCGTCCGCTACTGTCCGAATCAGCCCCTGCCTCCGTATCGCTTCGTGCCCGGCCTGCACCCGCATCCAACCCGCCATCCCGCTGGGCATTCGTACGGTCCGGCCGCGCCGCTGCACGCGACGCGCCGCGTGGGATCCATCCGCCTGGCGCAGCCTCGACGATTGGCTGTGCGGCGTCGACCGGTTCAACACGTTCTACTTCTGGGAGGCGCACGAAGCCTGGGAGAGCCTGTGGGCCGCGGTGCCGCGCGAGAGCCGGCCGGCCCGTACCCTGCAGGGTCTCATCCAGATCGCTGCCGCACTCCTCAAGATCCATGTGGGATCGCTGCCTGGCGCAGCGGCCCTCTCGCGCGAGGGCATCGAGAAGCTAGCCGAATCGGCGGCTGACTCGCCGACGTTGCTCGGCCTCGACCTGCGCGCGACCGTATCCGATTTCGTCCACTATTTCCGTCCGCTCGATGAGCGGACCCTGCCGCCGCTCGATGCGTCGGTGCCGCTGCTGCGGCTGGAGACCGTGTGATGCGTGACTGCTGCCCTGTGGGCGCGGCGCATCATCCGCTCCCGTCTCCCGCCGGCGGACGCTGCGCACCCGTCGAGTGTCGTGGTGGGAGGAGTTTGAATGCCGAAGATTCATGCTGATCAACGTCACCCACTCGGAAGAGAGCCGGGTCGGGCATCATCAACGACGGGGTGCTCGAATCGTTTGAGATCGAGTCCCTCAGCCGCGAACACCTCAAAGGCAACATCTACAAAGGCGTCATCCACCGCATCCACCCGGCGCTGGAGGCGGCCTTCGTCGACATCGGCGCCGAACGCGACGCCTTCCTGCCGCTCGACGAGATCTGCTTCCGCAACCTGCCCAACGTCCCGCCGCAACCGGTCGACGAGAACGGCAAGAAGCGGCGCCGCCGCATCCGCGATCTCCTCAAGCCCGGCGAGCGAGATCCTGGTGCAGATCGCCAAGGAGCAGTTCGCCAACAAGCCGCCGACGCTGACCACGTTCTACTCGCTGCCCGGTCGCTACCTCGTGCTGCTGCCCGGCTCCGACGAGACCGGCATCTCGCGGCGCATCGAGGGCGAGGAGCGCCAGCGCCTGCGCAAGCTGGTCGAAGATCTCAATCCGCCGGAGGGCTTCGGCCTCATCGTTCGCACCGCCGCCGGGCTCGACGAGGAAACCGGCGAGCTGAAGCGCGACCTCGACCTATCTGCTGCGCCTCTGGGAGAGCGTGCAGGAGGCGGCGCGGCACAAGCGCGGTCCGGCCCTGGTCTACCGCGAGCACGACATCGTCCTGCGCACCATCCGCGATCTTCTTCACTCCCGACATCGACGAGATCCACATCGACAACGAGGACGTCTATCCTGCGCGCCCGCGATTTCCTGCGCAACGTCATGCCGGGCAAGGAGCACGTCCTGCACTGCTATCGCGGCGAGCAGCCGATCTTCTCGGCCTTCGACGTCGAGGCGCAGATCGACTCGGTCTTCAAGCGCCGCGTGCCGCTGCAAGCTCGGGCGGCACCATCGTCATCGACGGCACCGAGGCGTTGACCGCCATCGACGTGAACTCCGGCGGCTCGGTGCGCGGTCCCAATCCCGAGGAGACCGCGTTCCGCACCAACATGGAGGCGGCCGCCGAGGTGGCCCGCCAGCTCCGCCTGCGCGACATCGGCGGCCTGATCGTCGTCGACTTCATCGACATGCGCGACAACCGCGCACATCCAGGAGGTCGAGCAGGCCGCTGCGCGCCGCGATGAAGCCCGACAAGGCGCGCCACGAGACCGGCCGCATCTCGCGCCTCGGCCTGCTGGAGATCTCTCGCCAGCGGATGCGTCCGGCGGCGATGGCGACGACCTACACGTCGTGCCCGATGTGCGAAGGGCACGGCGCGGTGCGCACGACGGAATCGGCGGCGCTGGTCGCGCTGCGCAAGATCCACAACCGCGTCGCGCTCGGCGACGTCGCGACCCTGCGCGCCGCGCTGCCGCCGCAGTGTCGCGCTCTACCTGCTGAACCAGAAGCGCGACGACCTCGCGCGCCTCGAGCAGCGCTACGCGGCGCGCATCCAGGTCGATCTGCGCGAGACCCTGATGCCGCACCAGGTCGAGATCGAGGTGCGCGAGCGGGTCGCCGTTCCGGCGCTGGAGAAGTCGGTGGCGCCGGGCACCGTGGCGGTCGCCGACGCCCCTCCTGCCGTTGCCGCCGCCGCCAACGGCCATGGCAATGGCGCCGTGGCCGGCGACAAGAAGAAGCGCCGCCGGCGCGGTCGCAAGCGCGGCGCGGGCCTGCGCGCCGCGAGCGCGATCGGCATCGGCCTGGCGACGCTCGGGGGTCGCGAGCCGGCCGTCTACGAGGGCGACGTCGCGGAGGTCAGCACCAACGGCCACGCGCCGGCGCCGGAAGCCGCCGCCGCACCCGCGGCCGAAGAGGCCAGCGACGCAGCACCCCGCCCTGCCCCGACGGGCGGCGATGCCGCGCGGCGCGGACGCGGCCGCCGCGGTGGACGCGGCCGCCGCGGTGGCGCCGGACGTGAGGGGCGCCGCGAGGCGACGCCGACGACGCCGGCACACTCCGAGGCCAACGACAGCGCCGCATCGACCCACGACACCGCCGCCCCGGTCCCCGCGGCGGCCGAGCCCACCCGGGTCGAAGCCGTTGCCGCACCGGTGGAGGCGGCAGCACCGCCGCCCGAGCGCGCCCGGCGCGCCGCGCCGGCGCGTGCGCGGGCCGCTCGCCCACGCAAGGCCGCGGCCAAGACCCCGGTCGTACAGGTCAACGGCGACGCGGCGGAGGCACCAGCCCCGAAGCGCCCGCGACGCACAGCCGCGGCGAAGCGGGTCCCGGCGAAGGCTCCCGCGGGCGGCGCAATGCCGGCCGCCGCGCGGCCGCGGCGGTCGCCCCGCAAGAAGCCGAACGCCGACGCCTGACCAGCGCGTGCCGATCACAGGCTCGGTGCTTCAATCCGGACGGGACACCCCGACTGCCCCATAACCTGCGGTTCATCCCAGACAAGTGTCCGCGACGGCTTCAAAAGCCGTCGCGGGCGCGATATTTGGCGCTGACGCGGAGGGGGACTCGGGGCTGTCGCGCCGGTCTGTAGTCTCTGCACGATCAGGGCGTACGACGTGACGAGTGCCGATATTCCGGGGAAGCCGGCGCCTGGCCGCGGCTCAGCCGCGGCTGAGCCGCGGCCAGGCGCCGGGCTGGTGCGTCACGATCCCGTGGCCGACGGGCTGCCTCCCGATCGGGCCTTCCGCCTCCTGCGCTACACGCTGATCGTCGCGACCGCCTACCTGCTCATCGTCGAGGAGAACCTCAACCTCCCGCCGATCCCCGCCCTGCTCCTCATCGTCGCGGCGTTGACGTCGAACGTCCTCATCTCGCTCCTGCCCTCGCGCCTGATCAATTCGCCGTACTTCGGTCCGACGATCATCATCTGCGACACCCTCTGGATCACCACCGCGCTGCTGATCAGCGGCAAGTTCACCGCCGAGTTCTTCTTCCTCTACTTCTTCATCCTGCTCCTCGCCGCGATCGGCGAGACGCTGTGGCTGATCGCGCTCGCCGCGGTCGCCGTGTGCGGCGCGTACCTCTACGTGATGTCGGTGACGGTCGGCGGCTGGTCCTGGACGTCGTCGCCATCGCTGATCCGCATTCCGTTCCTGTTCACCGCCGCCGCCTTCTACGGCTATCTCGTCGATCGCACCCGCCAGGAACGCCACCGCGCCCAGGAGGCGGACCGCATCAAGTCGGAGTTCCTCGGCAGCATCTCGCATGAGCTGCGCACGCCGCTCACCGTCATTCTCGGCTACGTCGATCTGCTGCTGGAGGACGAGTTCGGCACCGTGCCGTCGGAGCAGCGCCAGGTCCTCGGCAAGGTCCAGGCGGCGGGCGAGAACCTGCATCGCTACCTGACCCGCCTGCTCGACGTGAGCCGGCTGGTGAACCGACTGCAGTCCGGCCGCGAGGTCATCATGTGCGGCGACGTGCCGCTGGCCGGCGTCTTCAGCGAGCTGCGCCACGACTTCCCCGACGCCGACGGCGGCGCACGCGTCGTCTGGCCGGCGGCCGAAGGACTCCCGACGTCTGTACACGGATCGCGAGAAGGTCCTCACCGTCCTGCGCAACCTCGTCGAGAACGCGGTCAAATACGGCGCCGGCAAGCCGGTGACCGTCGAGGTCGCGAGCGAGCCGCGCACCGACACGGTGGTGCTGCGGATCAGCGACCAGGGTATCGGCATCGCGGCCGACGACGTGCCGTACGTCTTCGATCCCTTCCGCCGCACCGCCGGCGCCGTCGCGACGCACGCCCAGGGCGTCGGGCTCGGCCTCTACATCGTGAAGCAGTTCGTGGAGCTGCTGCGCGGCACGATCCAGGTCGAATCGGGCCTCGGCAGCGGCACGACGTTCACCGTACGCCTGCCGCGCCAGCTGCGCCGCGCCCCCGACGCGGCCCGGTGGTAAATCACCACTCGCGGATCCCCCGTCGAGTACGGCGCGGCGGTCTCAACGCCCGCCGCGCCGCCCCGCCGCCAACCCGTCCGGCGCGCCTCAGCGGCCCATCTTGTGGCGGAACAGGCGCGCCCGCCGCGTGCTGCCGTCGAGCTCGATGAAGAGGAACCCGCGCACCACCATCGCGAAGTAGAGGAACAGCGACACCAGCGCGACGCGCCCCACCAACGGCAGGATCCCGTCACCGAGCGGTAGCCGCCACAACACCAGCACACCCGCGATGAACAAGAGGTTCGGCGGAAACCACTCGATCCAGTTGGCGGCGATGAACTGGTAGCTGCGCGAGAGCAGATCCACGACCCCGGAGTGACCAAGGTAGATCAGCTCGGGTACGGCGTTGAACAGCACGACCAGCACCAGGTTGATCGCCAACACCGCGACGTGACCCTGCGGGAGCTGATGCAGAAAGGGCGTCGCCACGAACCAGAACAGCCAGAGCACGAAGCTGACGCCGACGACGTCCCAGAGGTACACCCCGAAGCTGCGGGTGAAGTCCTCCCAGGTGACGCGGTTCGTGCGCACGATCATCTCGACCAAGTAGAGGAACGAGCTCGCGCAGGCGGCGAAGAGCAGCGACATCAGGAAGCCGCCGATCAGCCCGACGAACACCGCGAGATAGCCGCCCAGCCAGAGGATCGCGGCGTACGCAAACACCGACAGCAGCACCGCCCAGTTGCGCACGGCGAGCGTGCCGCCGCGCGCCCCGGCACGGCGGTAGATGTCGAGCGTGACGGTGAGGGATTCGAGGACGGCCATACCGCGAGAGGCGGCGGACTCTAACGGCCGTCGGCTACAGGGTCAACGCGCGCCCGCCCGGTTCGTCAAACCGGTCCATCGAGAGCACCTGGTCCCACTCCGAGCGCTCGCCCCGGAGCAGGCCGGCCGCCAGCTCGGCGGAGAGCGGCGCCAACAGCACGCCGTCGGCATCATGACCGGTGGCGACCACGTAGTGGCGCACCAGGGGATCCAGACTCACGATCGGACGGCCATCGGCCGTCGCCGGGCGGAGCCCTGACCAGCTCGCCACCAGCGGCAGCCGGGCAAACCCCGGCGCCAACTCCACCCCGGCCGCCAGCACGTCGCCCAGGCCGCCGGCGGTGACCTGCTTGCGGAAGCCGACCGCTTCGCGCGTGCTCCCGAGCAGGACGCGGCCGTCGCGGCGCGCGACCGCGTAGCCGCGCACGGTGCGCAGCGCGTGGCGGAGCGGCGGGCGGGCGGCCTGCAGAACCGCGATCTGGCCGCGCACCGGCTGTACGGGCAACGGGGTCATGCCGCGCACCCGACCGGCCCAGGCGCCCATCGCGTTGACGGCGGCGCTGCAGGCGACCCGGCGCGACGCGGTGACGACGCCGGCGACCGCGCCGCGCTCGACCACGACCGACCGCACCTCCTCGCCGGCGTACAGCGTGCACCCGGCCGCGACGGCGGCACGCGCCAGTACGGCCGTCAGCGCCGCGGGATCCAGGCGGCCGTCGAGCGGGAAGAGCGCGCCGCCGCGCGCCCCATGGCTCAGCTCCGGCTCGAGCGTCCGCAGCCGGCGGACGGACAGCGCCTCGGCCGGCGCCCCCGCGGCGGCGAGCATCGCGAGACGCCGCTCGAGCTGCGCCGTGTCGACGGGGGTGAAGGCGACGCCGAGCGTGCCCTGGCGCCAGAACTCGACGCGCTCGCCGGTCTCGTCGGCGAGCGCGTCGAGCAGCGCCGGATAGAGCGCGCGGCTGGCCAGACCGAGCCGCAACGCCGCCTCATCGGCGCTCTCGCCCTGCACCCCGAGCATGCCCGCCGCGGCGCCCGACGCCTCGCCGCCGATGCGGCCGCGCTCGAAGAGGGCGACGCGCAGGCGCGCGCGCGCGAGCAGCCGGGCGGTGGCACAGCCGATCAACCCGCCACCGAGCACCGCCACGTCGAACATCGGGCGCCATTCTCGCACGAGCGAGTGGCACCGCAAGAGACGGCGTGAGCGCGTATGCCGGTTTACCCGTGATGCACGATGCCGGCTCGACGGTGGAGGACGGTACCAGCCCACGGGCGCGCCGGCTCACGCCGGCCCCTCGACATCGACATCGGCAGCCGGGCCGGCTATCGCATCCCCATGCGGCTCGTCTGCGCGACGCACGGCGCCCTGCCCTTCACGACCGACGCGCCCGACGACGACGAGATCGCCGCGACGCTGCGACGACAGGCGGACGCCGGCATGGACGTCATCACCGACGGACAGCCGGGATGGGCGGATCCCATCTCGCCGATCCTCTCCGCGCTCGCGGGCGTCCGGCTGGGCGCGCCGTGCACATTGCCCCTCGGCATCGCCCTCCCGGCGCGGCCGATCGTCGAGGCCAAGCTGCGCCGGCTGCACAGCCCGTTGCTCGACGCCTATCGACGCGCCGCGCCACAAGCGACGCGGCCGCTGAAGGCGGTGCTGACGGGTCCCTACACGCTGGCGTGCGCGGCGGCGATCGCCACGACCGCCTATCGGCACGCCACCGACGTCGCGAGCGACCTCAGCATGCTGCTCGCCCAGGACGTCACCGCCCTCGTCGTCGCCGGCGCGCGCGTCGTGCAGATCGACGAGCCCCTCCTCCTGGCCCGACCGGACGACGCGAAGCTCGTGCGGACGCTGCTCGAGCCCCTGGTCGACGCCGCCCAGGGCGCGACGGTGCTGATCGCGACCTACGGCGCCGACGCGGGCACGACCTATGCCCAGCTCAACTCACTCCCCGGCGATTTCATCGCCGTCGACTGCGCCGGCCGTCCGGACATGATCGACGCGATCGCCGAGACCGGGTCCGGCAAGCCGCTGGCGCTCGGCCTCGTCGATGCGACGAACCCGACGCCCGAGGACCCGTCCGCCCTGGCGCGCCTGCTCGAACGCCTGCTCGGGCGCTACATCCACGACACCGTGTGGATCCAGCCGGCCGCAGGCTTGCGCGCGTTATCCGCCGCGGCGGCGGACGCCAAGCTGCGCGCCGTGGCGCGCGCGGCGGCGACCTTCAGCGGCCGCTGATCAGTGAACCACCGCGGATTCACTCAGCCCGGCGAGCGTTTCGTCGCTGAGCCGCACCGTGCCGTGGGCGGCGTCGAACACCACCACGCCATCGGCGAGCAGACGCGCCAGGGCGGTGCGCAGCACCGCGGGCGGGGCATCCACCAGCGCCGCCGCGGCGCTCGGCGACAGCCCACTCTCGCCGGCAAAGAGAACCTGACCCGTGATCAACACCCGCAACAAAGCAAAAGCCGCCTCGGCGTGGGTGCGCAGAGGCCGGCCCTCGAGATGATCGATTCGCATGTCCCGTCAATCAGCAACCGATATGCCAGCCATCCGGCACGGCGGCACGCGGCTCCGCGCCCCAGGCGTACGGAATTGGAAGGGACAGTGCCAAAGTCGTAACGCGCTGCCCCCTGGCGGCGGTCAGCCTTTCGAGCCTTCGGCCTCCAGCCAGAGTGGTTCCCGCCCGCAGCTGAGGGCTGACTACCGCAGCAAATCGTAGAGCGCCTGCAGGTCTTTTCTGACCCGCACCAGCGCGTTGCGGTAGGTGCGCTCGCCGAGCGGCAGGGTGAGCTGGGGGCGCGGCTCGGCGGTCGGACTGGTGACCTTGGCGAGCGATTTGAGCCGGCGCTTCGCGCCCTCGATGGTGTAGCGCTCGTTGTGCAGCAAACGCTTGATCTCGAGCAGGGATTCGACGTCGCGACGACGATACAGGCGGTGCTGCGAGCGCGTCTTGCCGGGTCGAATGATCGAGAACTCAGTTTCCCAGTAGCGCAGCACGTAGGGCTTCACGCCCACGATCTTCGCCACCTCGCCGATCTTGAAGTACAGCTTGTCGGGGAGCTCGGGACCGGTGGCGGACATGGCTGTCACGGCTCGGGATTCATGCTCTTCTTCAGCATGGGGCTGGCCTTGAAGCCCAGCACGCGGCGCCCGCGGATGATGATGGTCTCGCCGGTCTGCGGGTTGCGACCCTTGCGCGGCCGCTTCTCGTGGACGACGAAATTGCCGAAACCCGAGACTTTGACCTTCTGGCCGCGCTCGAGCTGCGCCTTGATGACCTCGAAGATCGAGTCGACCACCTCACTTGCCTCTTTCTTCGAGAATCCCACGCGTTCGTGGATGCGCTCGACGATGTCGGCCTTGGTCAACGCCATCGGTCCACCTCCGGTGCAAGGGCCCCGCGGGCCGTCACTCGCGCAGGGCCACGCCGAGCTCGCGGGTCAGGGCGCCGCGCAGGTCGTTCTGTAGCCCGTTCACTTCCTCATCGGTGAGGGTACGATCGGCCGCCCGGTAGGCGATGCTGTAGGCCAGGCTCTTGCGGCCGGCTGGAATGGGCGCGCCGGCATAGGCGTCGAACAACGACACCTCTTCGATCAGGTCCGGCCGCCAATGACGCACGAATTGCACGATTCGCTCCGACGGGAAGCTCTCGTCGACCACCACCGCGACGTCTCGCACGGTTGCCGGGAAACGCGGCAATCCAACAAAAGCAGAACGTTGCGGACAGTATGGAAGGAGTTTTTCGATGTCAAGCTCGAAACCCCAGCACTCCTCCGCCAGATCCAGGGCGAAGGCCGCGTCCGGGTGTAGGGCACCCACCACGCCCACCTGCTCTTCGCCGCAGACCAGGATGGCGGTCTTGCCGGGATGGAACGGCAACGCCTCTCCGCTCGCCTCGAATCGCACCTGATCGCTGACACCCAGGCGTTCCAACAGCAGTTCGACCGCCCCCTTCGCGTCGGCAAAGGTCGCCGTCGGTGCGGCTCCGAGGCCGCGCCGTGGCAGGTCGCCTACCAGCAGGCCCGACAGCCGCCACGCCTCCTGGGGCCCCTCGAGTTGCCAGTACACCCGCCCGACGCTCATCACGGCCAGACCCCTCGCGCCCTGATTACGGTTGGTGCGCCACGCGGCCAGCAGGCCGGGTAGCAGGCTGCGCCGCATCTCCGGCTCGTCGCGGTTGATCGGGTTGGCGACCTCCACCGCCGCGCCGGGCACACCGAGGCCCGGAAAGAGCCCATTGGTCGCGGTCGCCACGAAGCTCAGCGACACCGCCTCGTAGAAGCCATTGGCGATCAGCACCCGCTTGAGCTCGCGCTCCCAGACCATGCGCTTCGGCAGCGTGCCGCGAATCATCGGCGCGGTCGGCATTGCCGCGACGATGCGCTCGTAGCCGAGCACGCGCGCCACTTCCTCGACGAGATCGATCTCGCGCGAGAGATCGCGCCGGTAGCTCGGCGGGGTCACCAGCAACGCCCCCTGAGGCGCGCTGCCGATGCCGGCGCCGAGCGCCTTCAGCGCGCCGCTCATCTCGGCGCGCGGCACGCTGACGCCGAGCAATTCCTCGACGCGCTTCGGCCGCAGCGTGGATGGCGGTCGGCTTGTACGGCTGCGGATACGCCTCGACGATGCCCGGCGCGATCTCGCCGCCAGCCAGTTGCTTCAACAGCGCCGCGGCGCGGTCGGCGGCGCTCGGCACGCCTTCGATGTCGACACCCCGTTCGAAACGGAACGACGCCTCGGAGCGCAGCTCGAGTGCGGCGCGCGGTGCGGCGGATACTCGCGGGATCGAAACAGGCCGACTCGAGCAGCACCGTCGTGGTGCGATCGGTCACCTCGGTGTCGGCGCCACCCATGACGCCGGCCAGCGCGATCGGCGTCGTCGCCGGTGGTGATCAGCAGGTCGTCGGGTGCCAGGCTGCGGTCGACGCCGTCGAGCGTGCGAAGCGTCCGCGTGCGCGCCGGCGCGGCGCACGACGATCTCGCGGCCGATCGAGCGTCGGTCGTAGTCGAAGGCGTGCAGCGGCTGGCCGCGCTCGATCATGACCAGGTTGGTCACGTCGACGACGTTGTTGATCGGCGCGCAGGCCGACCGCGGCCAGCCGCCGCTGCCAGCCACGGCGGCGACGGCCGACGCGTGACCCCGCGCACCAGGCGCGCGGCGTAGCGCGGACAGCCGAGTGGGTCGTCGATGCGCACGCCGATCGCCTCGACCGCCGGAGCGACCGCGTCTCCCGCACGGCGCTGCGCGTGCGCGGCATGCGACTGCGCCGGTGAGCGCGGCGATCTCGCGCGCGATGCCGAGCATGCTCAGGCAGTCGCCGCGGTTCGGCGTCACGTCGATGTCGAGCACGGTGTCCTCGACGCCGAGGTGCACCGCCGAGGCGCTGGCCCAGCGGCGCGTCGGCGCCGAGGAGGAGGATGCCGTCGCGCGCCGGGGCCGAGACCGAGCTCGGCCTCCGAGCACAGCATGCCAGCCGACGATGACGCCGCGGATCTCGGCCTGCGTCGATGCGCCGTTCCCCCGGCAGCCTCGCGCCCGGGGGCGCATAGGCGACGCGATCGCCGGCCTTCATGTTGCGCGCGCCGCAGACGACCGACACCGTCGGCGCACTGCCGGTGCGCACCTCGCAGAGCGTCAGGCGCTCGGCGGGGGATGCGGGGCGGTGCTGAGAATCTCCGCCACCACCACGTCGCGGATCTCGGCGCCGAGCGTCTCGACGCTGTCGACCACCAGTCCGCCGAGCGACAGCCGCTCGCAGAGCGCGGGCGTGTCGAGCTCGATCGGCGACGAATTCGCGCAGCCAGCTCAGCAGGACTTTCATCGGCGCGGCGCTCCCGGCTCAGAACTGGCGCAGGAAGCGCAGGTCGTTGGCGAAGAACAGGCGGATGTCGTCGATCTGGTACTTCAGCATGGTGATGCGCTCGATGCCCATGCCGAAGGCGAAGCCGGACACCTCCTCCGGATCGTAGCCGACGGCGCGGAAGACGTTCGGGTCGATCATGCCGGCGCCGAGGATCTCCACCCAGCCGCTGCCCTTGCAGATGCGGCAGCCGCGCTCGCCGCCGCGCGGCAGCCGAAGCAGCCGATGTCCACCTCGGCGCTCGGCTCGGTGAAGGGGAAGAAGCTCGGCCGCAGGCGCACGCGGCGTCTCGGCGCCGAAGATCGCCTGCAGCGCGTGCGTGAGGACGCCCTTCAGGTCGCCGAAGGTGATGCGCTTGTCCACCATGAAGCCCTCGATCTGGTGGAACATCGGCGAGTGCGTGATGTCGCTGTCGTGGCGGTAGACGACGCCCGGGGACGATGACGCGCAGCGGCGGCTGGCTGCGTCTCCATGACGCGGATCTGCACCGGCGAGGTGTGGGTGCGCAGGACGTGGCCGTCGGTGACGAAGAACGTGTCCTGCATGTCGCGCGCCGGATGGTCGGCGGGAAAGTTGAGGGCCTCGAAGTTGTGGTAGTCGTCCTCGATCTCGGGGCCCTCGGCGACGCTGAAGCCGAGGCCGCAGAACACGTCGACGATCTCGTCCATCATCTGCGTGATCGGATGCAGCGCGGCCGAGCGCGAGCGGCGGCCCGGGCACGGTGACGTCGATGCGCTCGGCGGCGGCCCGCGAGCGCGGCGCCGCTCCGCGCGGTGCGTCGAGCGCCTCGTCGATGCGCGTCTCGACCTCGTCCTTGATCGCGTTGAGCAGCGCGCCCATGGCCGGGCCGCTCGTCCGGCGGCACGTCGCGCATGCAGGCGGACGACGGTGGTCAGCTCGCCCTTGCGGCCGAGGAAGCGGACGCGAACCGCCTCGACCGCCGCCTCGTCGCCGCCTCGGCGAGCGCCGCCAGGGCGGCGGCGCGGATGCGTTCCAGGGCGTCCTTCATGCGCGGCGTCGCCGGTTCAGCGGTCGGGGAGCGATTCAGGACGACGGCTGAAGGCCGACGGAGAGAGCCGCCATTCTCCGCCATCCGTCGTCGTTCGGCTTTCGTCCGGCGCGTGCTCAGGCCGCGAGCTGCGCCTTGGCGACCTCGGCGACGGCGTTGAAGCCGTCCGGGTCGCGCATCGCCAGATCGGCGAGCATCTTGCGGTCGATCTCGATGCCGCCCTTCTTCAGGCCGTGCATGAGCTGGCAGTAGCTCAGGCCCGACCAGACGGGCGGCGGCGTTGATGCGCACGATCCACAGGCCGCGGAACTCGCGCTTCGCACCCGGCGGTCGCGGTAGGCGTAGACGAGGCCCTTCTCGACCGTCTCGCGCGCCTGCGCGATACAGCTTGCGCCGGCCGCCGACGTTGCCCTTGGCGAGCTTGAGGATCTTCTTGATGACTTGGCGAGTCCCTTGGTGCCGCGTTTAGCGCGTGGCATGTGCGCTGTCCTTCCTGCGTGCGATCGGCAGGCGTGCGCGATCGCGACGATCGCCACGGGCCGCTCATAGATACGGGATCAGCTTGCGGATCGCGCGGCGCGTTGGCGGCGTCGACCAGCGCCGAGCCTGCGCAGGTGGCGCTTCTGCTTGCGCGTCTTGCAGGTCAGCTGGTGGCGCAGATACGCCTTGCTGCGCATGATCTTGCCGGTGCCGGTCACCTTGAAGCGCTTGGCGGCGCCGCGGTTGGTCTTGATCTTGGGCATGGTCCTCTCCTCGTGGATGCTCGTCAGACGGCGCCGCGCGCGGCTCACTTCGTCGCGCAGCTCGGCGATGAATCGCGTCGAGCGCCACCGGCTCGCTGCTGCCGCCGGAACGGCTGCGCGGCGCGACGGTGCGGTCGGCCGCTTCCTTGTCGCCGACCACCAGCATGTACGGCACCTTGGCCAGCTGCGCCTCGCGGATCTTGTAGCCCAGCTTCTCGTTGCGGTCGTCCAGCTCGGCGCGGAAGCCCGCGGCGCGCAGCGCTCCCGCCGACCTCGCGCGCCGTACGCCTGCTGGCGCTCGGTCAGGGTGAGCACCCGCGCCTGCATCGGGCGCGAGCCACAGCGGGAACGCGCCGGCGCAGTGCTCGATGAGGATGCCCATGAAGCGCTCGATCGTGCCGAGGACGGCGCGGTGGATCATCACCGGCCGCGCCTCGCTGCCGTCGGGGCGCACGTAGGTCAGGTCGAAGCGCTCCGGCAGCGCGCCGAAGTCGAGCTGCACCGTCGCGAGCTGCCACGCGCGCTTGAGCGCGTCGAGCGATGATGAAGTCGATCTTCGGCCCGTAGAAGGCGCCGTCGCCGGCGTTGATCTCGTACGCGATGCCGGCGCCGCGCAGGGCATCGGCGCAGCGCCGCCCTCGGCGCGCTCCCACATCTCGTCGCTGCCGATCGACTTCTCCGGCCGGGTCGACAGCAGCACGTCGCCGCTCGTTGAAGCCGAAGTCGCGTGTAGACCTCGTCGATCATGCGCAGCAGAGGCGCTGATCTCGTCGCCGATCTGCTCCGGCATGCAGAAGATGTGCGCGTCGTCCTGGGCGAAGCTGCGCACGCGCGTCAGGCCGTGCAGCGTCCCGGAGCGCTCGGCGCGGTGCAGGCGGCCGAAGTCGGCGTAGCGGATCGGCAGCTCGCGGTAGGAGCGCTTGCGGTGGCCGAAGATCAGGCAGTGCGACGGGCAGTTCATCGGCTTGACGCGCGTACTCGCGCTCCTCGAGCTGCGTGAAGAACATGTTCTCGCGGTAGTTGTCGTAGTGGCCGGAGCGCTTCCACAGCTCGACGTCCATCGATCTGCGGCGTGATGACCTCGTCGTAGCCGTAGCGCCGGTACAGGCCGCGCACGTAGTCGACGAGCTCGTTGTAGACGATCGCGCCCTTGGGGTGGAAGAACGGGCTGCCCGGCGCGACGGGTCGAACGAGAACAGGTCGAGCTCCTTGCCGAGCGTGCGGTGGTCGCGCTTCTTCGCCTCCTCGATGCGCGCCAGATGCTCCTCGAGCGCCTCCTTGCTCGCGAACGCGGTGCCGTAGATGCGCTGCAGCATCTCGTTGCGCTCGTCGCCGCGCCAGTAGGCGCCGGCGATGCCGGTGAGCTTGAAGGCGCGGATGCACGCCGGTCGACGGCACGTGCGGGCCGCGGCAGAGGTCGACGAACTCGCCCTGCCGGTAGAGCGACCGACGCGCGTCCTCGGGCATGCCGTCGATGATCTCGCGCCTTGTAGTCCTCGCCCATGCTCGCGGAAGAAGCGCGATCGCCTCGTCGCGCGCCATCTCCTCGCGGACGACCGGGAAGATCGCTGCTTGACGATCGCGCGCATCTCCGCCTCGATGCGCTCGAGATCCTCGGGCGTGAAGGGCGTGGCCTTCTTGAAGTCGTAGAAGAAGCCGTCCTCGATCACCGGACCGATGGTGATCTGCGTGTCGGGAAACAGGCGCTTCACCGCCTGCGCCATCAGGTGGGCGGTCGAGTGGCGCAGGACGTCGAGGCCGTCCGGCGACTCGGCCGACACGGCCGCCGAGCTCACCGTCCGCTGTCGAGCGGCTCGTGACAGATCGACGACGCGGCCGTCGAGCCGCGCGGCGACGGCACCCTTCAGGTCGCGCACCGGCCGCCTTCAGCGCGGCGACGATCGTCGTCCCCGGCTCGACCTCGTGACGGGTACCCGTCGGCAGTGTGACCGTGATGCTCATGTCGCGTCGTGCGGATTCGGAGACGAGCCGGACGGCGCCGTTCGAACGGCGCCTGCCGGCACAGAATGGTAGGCACGGGCGGATTTGAACCGCCGACCCCTTCCGTGTCAGGGAAGTGCTCTCCCCCTGAGCTACGTGCCTTCAATCAATTCTCGCCTGCAAAATGCTCCAAGTTCTTGAAACAGACTGAATTTGCTTTGCTATCAACTCGGTTCCGGAGGGTCAAGGAAGGGATTCCACGGGCTGTGGCGAAAGAGGCCACGGAGAGCCCACAGAGGGGGTCCCCTCTGTGCCCTCCGTGGCCTCGGTGGTGCAGCGCGGCCGGTCGGACCGGCCTAGAACTGGTAGGTGATCTTGAGGCCGACTTCGTCGCGGCGGGCGTTGAGGCCGCCGGCGCCCCACGGATCGAGGCTGGTGTCGCCAGAACCCAGGTCCGAATAGAAGTTGGCGCGGCCCTGGATGATGAAGTTGTTGGTCAGGAAGTAGTCGAGCTTGAGCTGCGACAGGAAGTTGCGGTTGATGGGATCGATGGCGACCGCGACGAACGGCACGATCGTGCCGCCGGCGTAGAAGGACGTCGCCGCCAGGGTGGTCAGCAGCTCCCACTGGTGGAAGTTGTCGGCCGTGCCGCCCAGGTAGGTGGAGTCCTGGGTGCGCTCGCTCTGGCCGGCGTAGATGCCGTTCGCCCACTGCACGCGGCCGGTGTTGCGGACGCTCTCCGGCACGATGATCGGGTTCTGGTTCTTGGGCGAGAAATACGGCTCCTGGCTGGCGCTCAGGACCGAGCCACGCAGGTCGGAGTGCTGGCCGTTGACGAAGCTCCAGAAGAACTGGCCGGTGATGAACCAGGTGGTGCGTGGATTCAGCCACTTGATCCAGGTCGGTCGGTCGAAGCCGATCATGCCCGCCCAGACGTCGCGGTTGGTGTAGCCGAGCGGCGCGTAGACGCCGGGCAGCGCCTTGCAGGTCGGGCCGACGCCGTTGGCGCATCCGCCCGGCGTGAGCTCCTGCGTCACCGGCGCGCGGTCGTTGAGCGAAGCGGTCTGGAACGGGGCGTCGATCTGGTACGCCTGCTCCATCCGGAAGACCGTGTTGGTGTAGTTGCCCTCGAACCAGTTGGCGGTGAAGCCGAAGATGTTCGAGTACGGGAACACGAACTCCGCATCGACCTGCGCCGGGTAGACCGGCGCGCGGACGCCGACCAGCGTGGCGGCGGGGCTGGTCGGATCCTGCGGGTTCTGGCGGAACGCATTGGCCTGCTGAAAGCTCGGCACGACGGCGCTCTTGATGTCCAACGCGAACGGCGCGCCGGCGACCGCGCCGATGCCGCGCGAACGCCCGTAATAGTAGTTCAAGGTGAACTCGAACCCCTGCATGTTGACCCAGGGGATGTCGGTGACGCCGTGCAGGCGCAGGCCGACCTCGCTCGCGTCGGCGAGGTTCCGCTTGAAGTCGCCCTGCCGGAAGCTCGTGCCGTGCAGATTGAAGAGGGGCGTCAGCGAAGATCGGCTGATTCGGGCTGCGCGAGCTGGACCTGACCGGTGCGCACCGGGTTGGGCACCGGAATGCCCCACGGCGCCGGCAGGAACTCGACCTTGTTGCCGGGCTGGAAGTCGCCCGGGTTGAAGACCAGCTCGGCGAAGGAGTTGGAGAACGGCCCGACGTCGCCGAAGTCGTAGATCCCCTTCACCAGCCACAGCGGGATGCGCAGCTTGTCCCAATCCTCCTGCTGCAGATGCCAGGTGGTGTCGAGCGGGTTGATGATGTCCATCAGGCGGAACTGGTCGCTCTCGCCCCAGATCACCTGCTGGCGGCCGACGCGGAAGCTGAGCGGCACGTCGGCAAGGGCGAGGTCGATGTACGCCTCGCGCAGGGTGTTCTCCCAGGCCAGGGAGTTGCGGCCCTCCGAGTGGTGAGGCTGGAGTAGATGCCGTTCGCGCAGGGAGCTGCAGCCCGGCGTCGTGCAGATGCAGTCGGGCGTCGTACACGCCTGACCGATCTGTTGCCGGAGATCGGCCCGCCGACCAGATCGTCGTACGCGGTCACGCCGCTGCTGACGACCGCCGGTGCCGATGCCCCAGAAACTGTCGTACACGCCGCGATAGAGCATGTAGAGCTTCGACCGCTTGACGCACGGCACGTCGTATCGATCGACGAGCTGTGCCGTTCTCCAACCAGTCGTAGTCGAGCCGCAACAGCGCCGTGTTGCGGTTCTGGATGAACTGGTACTGGTCGATCTGACCGGTGCGCACCAACGTCTGCGAGTCGACCGAGCCCGAGAGCTCGATCGGCCCGTACTTCAAGGTTGCCAGTGCCGGACGCGCTCCGCTCAGGCCGAGCAATACCAGTCCGACGCCGAGAGTCCCGATGACTCCCCTCATCGTGCGACCGCTTCGTGCCATTAACGCCCCCTCTGCGCAGCAGCGCGCCAGCCGACGCCACGTTTCCCCAATCCCCAGACGGCGGCCTTGTCGCGCTCTCTTACCCAAAGGATCCGCGCCGACGCAAGGAGTCGCGTTGACTCACTTTCGGGCCGCTGGTACGCGCGCCCTATGTCGCCGGTCCGCACGCGTTTCGCTCCCAGCCCGACGGGCTATCTGCACATCGGCGGGGCGCGCACGGCGCTCTTCAATTTCCTCTACGCGCGCCACCACGGCGGCGACCTTCGTGCTCCGCATCGAGGACACCGACCGCGAGCGCTCGACCGACGACGCGACCGGCCGCCATCCTCGGCAGCCTGCGCTGGCTCGGCCTCGACTGGGACGAGGGCCCGTTCTTCCAGAGCCAGCGCGACCGCGCATCTACCAGGAGCATGCCGAGCGGCTCCTCGCCGCCGGGCGCGCCTATCGCTGCTACTGCACGGCCGAGGAGCTCGAGACGCGCCGCGCGGCGGCGCAGGCCGCCGGCAGCACGCCCCGCTACGACCGCCGCTGTCGCGATCGCCAGGACCGGCCGGCCGGGCAGCCCTTCACCATCCGGTTCAAGACCCCGCTCGCCGGCGACACCCAGGTGGACGACGCGCTGCGCGGCATGGTGACCTTCCAGAACACCGAGATCGACGACCTCATCATCATCCGCAGCGACGGCTCGCCGACGTACAATTTCTGCGTCGTCGTCGACGACGCGCTGATGGCGCATCACCATGAACATCCGCGGCGACGACCACCTCGCCAACACGCCGAAGCAGGTGCTGATCTACCAGGCGCTCGGCTTCGCGCCGCCGCGCTTCGCGCACGTCCCGCTGATCCTCGGTCTCGACCGCGCCCGCCTCAGCAAACGCCACGGCGCGACCTCCGTGCTCTCCTACCGCGACGAGGGCTTTCTGCCATCGGCGCTCAACAACTACCTCGCCCGCCTCGGCTGGTCGGCCGGCGACCAGGAGATCTTCACCGGCGAGGAGCTGATCGAGAAGTTCTCGCTCGACCACGTCGGCGCCTCGGCCGGCGTGTTCAATCCCGAGAAGCTCGAGTGGGTGAACGCGCAGCACCTGAAGATGACGCCGCCGTCGGCCGTCGCGGCGCTGCTGCCCCCGTTCCTCGCGGAGCGCGGCTGGACGCCGCCCGGCGACGACGCGTGGCTGGCGCGCATGGCCGCGACCCTGCTGGAGCGAGCCAAGACCCTCGTCGATCTCCTCGATCAGGGCGCCTACTACTTCAACGAGCCGGTCACCCTCGATCCCGCGGCGACAGCGAAGCACCTCGCGAAGGCGAATCGCGACGCCCTGCTGGAGCTGCGCGACGCCCTCGCCGCCCTCGATGGCTGGACGACCGCGGGAATAGAAGGCGCGTTCCAGTCAGTGCTCACCCGCCACAACCTGGGACTCGGCAAGCTCGCCCAGCCGGTGCGCGTCGCGTTGACCGGCGGCACCGTCAGCCCGGGTATCTACGAGCTGATCGAGGTTCTCGGCCGCGACCGCACCGTCGGCCGCCTCGACCGCGCGCTGCCGATGATCGGCTCCTGAGAACCCGCCAAGGACGCCAAAATCACGCCAAGACATCCTTGGTGTCCTTGGCGGGTTCTCAGCCGCCCCTTTCTTCTCGATCCTCGCCCAGGTGTCGCGCAGGCCGACGGCGCGGTTGAAGACGAGCGCGCCCGGGCGCGAGTCGGGATCGACGCAGAAGTAGCCGTGCCGTTCGAACTGGTAGCGGTCGCCCGCCGACACCGATGCCAGGCTCGGCTCGAGCTGGCAGCCGGTGACGATCTCCAGCGACTGCGGGTTCAGGTGCGACGTCCACGGCACCCCGTCCTTCTCGGCGTTGGGGTTCTCGACGGTGAACAGGCGATCGTAGAGCCGCACCTCGGCGGGGATCGCGTGCGCCGCCGACACCCAGTGCAACGTCGCCTTCACCTTGCGGCCGTCGGGCGCGTCGCCGCCGCGCGTCGCCGGATCGTACGTGCAGCGCAACTCGACCACCTGGCCGTCGGCATCCTTGATCGCCCGTTCGCAGCGCAGGAAGTAGGCGTAGCGCAACCGAACCTCGCGCCCCGGCGAGAGGCGGAAGAACTGCTTCGGCGGATCCTCGCGAAAGTCGTCCTGCTCGAGGTAGAGGACCCGCGAGAACGGCACCCGGCGCGTGCCCATGGTCGCGTCCTCGGGGTTGTTGACCGCGTCGACCTCCTCGACCTGCCCTTCCGGATAGTTCTCGATGACGACCTTGAGCGGCTTCAACACCGCCATGGCGCGCGGCGCGCGCCGGTTGAGATCGTCGCGCAGGGCGTGCTCGAGCATCGCCACGTCGACGACGCTGTCGCGCTTCGCGACGCCGATCGAGTAACAGAAGGTGCGAATCGCCTCGGGGGTGTAGCCGCGTCGGCGCAGCCCGGCGATCGTCGGCATGCGTGGATCGTCCCATCCGGCGACGTGCCCGTCGGCGACGAGCGTGAGCAGCTTCCGCTTGCTCAGCACGGTGTAGTTGAGGTTGAGGCGCGCGAACTCGATCTGCTGCGGGTGGCTGGGGACCGGGAGGTTGTCGAGCACCCAGTCGTAGAGCGGCCGGTGGTCCTCGAACTCGAGCGTGCAGATCGAGTGGGTGATGCCCTCGATGGCGTCCGAGAGCGCGTGCGCGAAGTCGTACATGGGATACACGCACCAGGCATCGCCGGTACGGTGGTGCGGGGCCTTCTTGATGCGGAAGATCGCCGGATCGCGCATGTTGATGTTCGGCGACGCCATGTCGATCGCCGCCCGCAGGACGTGCGTGCCCTCGTCGAACTCGCCCGCTTTCATGCGGGCGAAGAGGTCGAGGTTCTCGTCGACCGCGCGGGTGCGGTAGGGACTGTCGCGACCCGGCTCGGTGAGCGTGCCGCGGTGGGCGCGGATCTCGTCCGGCGACAGGCTGTCGACGTAGGCCTTGCCGGCCTTGATCAGCATCACCGCGTAGTCGTGGAGCTGCTGGAAGTAGTCCGAGGCGTAGAAGAGCTTGTCGTGCCAGTCGAAGCCGAGCCAGCGCACGTCATACTGGATCGAGTCCACGTACTCGACGTCTTCCTTGGCCGGATTGGTGTCGTCGAAGCGCAGATGACAGACGCCGTGGTTCTCGATGGCGATGCCGAAGTTGAGGCAGATCGACTTGGCGTGCCCGATATGGAGGTAGCCGTTGGGCTCCGGCGGGAAGCGGGTCGCGACACGACCGTGGTGCTTGTCGCTGGCGAGATCCTCCGCGACGATGTCGCGAATGAAGTCGGAAGGTGTCGGCGCGTTGCGTTCCATCTCGTCCCCGCGGGTGCGCGGCAGCGTACACAGCCGGCTGCGCGGTCGCAACGCAGCCGCATCCACGCCCGTCGACGACGCGGCACGCCCCACGCCTTCGCGCTTCACCCAGCCGCGAATGGACGATACAGTCGGCCCATGGGGGAGGAGGCTCGGCCCGAAACCAGTCGCGGGCGCCCGCCGCGCGGAATCTTCGTGGCACTGGCGACGACCCTGCTGCTCGGCGGCGGCGTGGTCACCGAGAGCGGCTGCTCGGATTGCAGCCTGCGGGTCAGCACGCGCATGCTGCCCGACGCCGCCGTCGGCATCCGCTACGACGTGCCGCTGACCTCGAATTGCGGCGGCGACGCCTGGTTCCTGCAGACCGGCACCCTCCCTCCCGGCATCGGCCTGCAGGAGGACGGCGAGCTCGCCGGCATCCCGACGCTGGTCGGGACGTACACGTTCACGGTCGGAGTCTTCGACTTCCCCAGCGGCGCGACCGCATACAAGGGCCTGTCGATGACGGTCGATCCCGCCAGTCCGACGCCAACCGCCACCCCGGGATGAAGGTCGGGACCTCCGTCCCGACTGACCTGGCCGCGCTTGACTACTGAACCGGCGCTCACGACAGTATCGCCCAGCCGGAACGGGCGCGGCGACTACGATTGACGAGGCGGACATGTTGAACCCGCAAGTGGTCGGGCGCGACAAGGAAATCGAACGCTGGAACGGCGAGCTGGCCTTCCGCGCCGTGGTCGAGGCGACGGCCGACAAGGCCGGCCTCGAGTTCATGCGCCATCTGGTGAAGAACCTGGCGCAGTCCCTCGGCGTCGCCTACGCGTTCGTCGCCGAGTTCGCCGGCGCCGAGGATCGGGTCAAGACCATCGCGTTCTGGAGCCACGACGATTGGGCGCCGAACGTCGAGTACCGGTTGTCCGGCACCCCCTGTCAGCGGGTCGTCGCCGGCGACCTGTGTCTGTACAAGGACGACATCCAGACCCTCTTCCCGCTCGACACGCCGCTGGTCTCGATGGAGGCGCGCAGCTATCTCGGCGTCCCCTTGCGCGGCGCCAACGGCCAGACCCTCGGCCACCTCGCGGCGCTCGACACCGCGCCGATGGAGGAAGACCCGCGCGGCCTGACCATCTTCCAGGTCTTCGCGAACCGCGCCCGCGTCGAGATGGAACGCCTGCACGCCGAGGCGGTGCTGCAGCGCGCCTTCACCGATCTCGAGGTGAGCCTCGAGAGCACCCGTCAGGATCTCGCCGTCACCCGCCAGAGCCTCGACCTCGCCTACGGCGAGCTGCGCGCGCTGCTCGAGATCAATCAGTCCTCGACCCGCCACCTGCACCGCGCCGATCTGTTCTCGGAGCTGGCGCGCAGCGTCAAACCGCTCCTCCCCTGCGAGCGCTTCGGCATCGAGGTGCCGACGGGCCCCGAGAGTCTGCGCGTGCACGTCCTGGCGCTCGATCAGCCCTCGCGCGGCCCGATGATCGAGGAGTTTCCCTCCGCCGGCACCGCCTGCCGCTGGGCGCAGGAGCAGCGCCACTGGTACGTCGCCGACTCGCGCGAGGCGTTGCGCGAGCGCTTCCCGATGACGCACGTGGTCATGGAGCGCGAGGGTATGGAGTCGCTCTACGCGCTGCCCCTCCTGCGCGAGACCAAGAGCTTCGGCGCGCTCTTCTTCATGTCGACGAACCGCGACGCCTATCGCAACATCCCGCAGGCCCTCATCGAGCGCGTCGGCAGCGCCGTCGCCGTCGCCGTCGACAACTGCTTCGCCTATGAGGAGCTGCAGCAGCTACGCGACCAGCTCGCGGCCGAGAACGTCTACCTCAAGGAGGAGATCCGGCAGGATCACAACTTCCGCGAGATCGTCGGCCGCAGCCACGCCCTCGCCCGGGTGTTGTCGATGGTGGAGACGGTGGCGCCGACCCCGTCGACGGTGCTGATCCTCGGCGAGACCGGCACCGGGAAGGAGCTCATCGCCCGCGCCATCCACGACCGCAGCCCGCGCCGCGATCGGCCGCTGGTGAAGGTGAACTGCTCCGCCATCTCCGCCGGCCTGGTCGAGAGCGAGCTCTTCGGCCACGAGCGCGGCGCCTTCACCGGCGCGGTGCGCGCCCACACCGGACGCTTCGAGATTGCCAACGGCGGCACGATCTTTCTCGACGAGGTCGGCGAGCTGCCGCCGGACACGCAGGTGAAGCTCCTGCGCGTCCTCCAGGAACGGGAGATCGAGCCGGTCGGCGGCACGCGTACGAAGAAAGTCGACGTGCGCGTCATCGCCGCCACCAATCGCGACCTCGAGGCGGAAGTCGCCGCCGGCCGCTTCCGCGCCGACCTCTTCTTCCGCCTGAATGTTTTCCCGATCATCACCCCGCCGCTGCGCGAGCGCGCCGGCGACATCGAGCTGCTGGTCAGCTACTTCGTCGACCGCTTCGCGCGCGAGCTCGGCAAGCGAATCGACGGCGTGTCGCGCGCCACGCTCGATCGGCTGCTGGCGTACCACTGGCCCGGCAACGTCCGCGAGCTCTCCAATCTCATCGAACGCGGGGTCGTCCTTGCCAACGGCGCCTTCCTCGAGCTCGGCGCCGATCTCCCCACGCCCTCTCCATCGCATCCGCCCGCGCCCGCGTCGCCGGTCACCGGCGCTCCGCCCTCCGCCAACGGCTCGCGGCGCCTTGCCGAAGTCGAACGACAACACCTGGTCGAGACCCTGACGTTGGCGGACTGGATCATCGAAGGCGATCGCGGCGCCGCCGCGCGGCTCGGCCTGCGCCCGAGCACCCTGCGCAGCCGCATGAAGAAGCTCGGGGTGGAGCGGCCCTGACCCTCCGCGTCATCCACGGATGAACTCGCGGGGCCACGGATGAACCCGCATCCCCACCCCCAAAAAGACACACTCCAGCAGATGCTGGCGCTCACAGCGCCGCCGTCGGTGTGGACTGCCGCTCAGCGAGCTTCGGAGACCGCCGCGCGCGTCGATCCGCCACGGAATTCGACAACGCCTCGGAAAGTCCTGGACCATGCGTGCAGCTCTTACCGGCATGGCGCCGCGAGCCCCCCTGCGGCAAGTGTGTCCGCTGTGCCGTATGCGTGATGGTGCGCCGATTGCTGAGTTTGCCCTCGCAGCCTCACGCCGCCAGGCGGAGAGGACTGTTCGTATTCGCATGGAGGCGTCACGGACAAGCTGGGGCGCTCCACTCCCTCCCCAACCTCGATCAATCGCCGGGCGCGTCGTCCGGTGGCGTGACATCCGCGGAGGTCGCATGAATCCCACCGAGCTGCTGGTCCGCCAGCACGACGACATACTGGCGGTCTTCGACGAGCTGGATCTCGCCGTCGACGACATCGAACGCGTACGGCTGCTCGTCCGCGCCGGCGAATCCTTCCAGGCCCACACGGCGCTCGAACAGGACGTCTTCTATGCCGCTGTTGCCCGCCAGGCCGAAGAGGTCGTCGAGGACGCCCTCGCCGCCCATCGTGCGATCGACGGGCTGCTGGACGAAACCGTCGGCACCCCGAGCGTCGCCAACATCAGGGAACTGCGCAGCATGATCGAGCGACATTTCCAGGACGAGGCGCAACGCCTCTTCCCGCTCGCCGACCGCTTCGACGATGCCGCTGCCGAAGCCCTCGCGGATCAACTGCGCCGCTACGCGCGCGCCGCGGCCGAAAGTCCCGGCGCCGTCTCCTGACCCTTGGTCGGTACGACCAGCCGTCTCGGTCAAGCTTACACGGTCGCCCCCCGCACCCTGCCCGCCCTCCCCGCTTGGCACGACTGGCCCGCCACTTGCTCCTCCGGAAGTGCGAAGGGAGAGAGCAATGGCAGCCACAAAGCGGAGCACGGGAACGAAGGCGCGTCATACCAAGGCATCCACCACGGCCAAGCGCGGGACGCGTGATCGCCATTACGGAGCAAAGGCTTCGCAGAAGGTGGAGAAGACGATGCACGAGATGAAGCACGGCACGCTGCGCTCCGGTGGTTCCGGAAAGAAGGTCACCGACCGCAAGCAGGCCATCGCCATCGGCCTGAGCGAGGCACGCCGTGCGGGCGGCAAGGTCCCGCGCCAGAAGTAGCTCGATCCGCGACCGACTTCCCGTCGTGTCGCGAACGCGGCGATTCGCCGCGTAGACCGGGCGGCCTGTGTCGCCTTGGGGGTGCCTGATGGACCGGCAGCAACTTGAACAGCTTGGCCCCGAATTCTCCGTCCGCGTCGGCAGCGAATCGATCGCGGTTCACGGCAGTCCCGCATTCGGCTGGACCGTCGCCAACGCCGAGAGCGCGGGAGGTTTGGCGTATCGCTATTCGACGCTCGAGGAGCTCGTGTTCGTGCTGATCAATCTCAGCATCGCGCTGGATGGCGATCTCGCCTGCGCCTGAGACGGAGATCACAGGAGACTGGCCATGAACTTCCGATCGCTACTCCGATTTTGGACGGCCCTCGTACTCCTCTGTGGCGTCCTGGCATTGCCATCCGACATCGTCGTCCCCGCGTCGGCTCAACCGCCGGGGGTGCTCAGGGACGCGGGTCCTCGCGAAGGCACGCCGGCGGCGCCGTTGCCGGTCTCGAGCTACGGCATCCTGCTGGGGCTCCTCGTACTGGGCGGCGGCGTCGGCCTCGCCTTCGTCGTCGTCATCCGCGGCTGGGATCGACAGCGTCCGACCGAACGCCACGCGGAAGCCGAGGCCGCGGCACGAACTCACCAGCCTCGTCATCCCCAAACGCATCGCTAGGAGGTTCCATGAACGATCGCACCAATCGCACTCGGAAGGTCGAGAACGAGGACCGCGCACCGCGTCCGGGTCAGGACCAGGGTTTCGCGCGCGCGAAAGACGTCGAGGACAAGCGGAGCCAGGCGGAGGCGCCGAAGCACGCCGACCACAGTCTCGACCGCACCGGCGAGAAGAAATACGAGGACGGACTGCACCGCTTCGAAAAGGACGACAAGTCCTGAAGCGCGCGGACGTCGGCCACAGCCGCCGGCTCTCGCGGTCAGGCGACGTGCTGGTAGCGCTCGCGGAAGTGCGTGAGCGCCGACGCGACGTCGACAAACCGTCGGTCGCGGTCAGCGCCATCCGGTTGCTCGGCGGGACAACCGTTTGTTGTCGTCGACCAACTCGAGAAGCGCCACCCTTGGCCATCGTCGACGAAGGTGACGCTCAGCATCGCTCCGAGCCTGGTGGCATAAACCCTCATGAGGCCCTCTCCCCAATGCGCGGCGCTATCGCCCGATGCATCCTCTCCGCAGCGACCTATCGACGATCGCACCCTATTCCCTGAGGCGCGAAAACCGCAACAAAAATGTCCCGCATCGGGATAAAGGATGTACGCATCGGTGTCGCACGTACGCGGCGCTGCTTTCTCGTGTCGCGGCGGCGACGTCGGCACGCGGACAGTGACGCCGGCTTCGTCCGCGGCTACGCCGCCGCCGACTCTGAACAAGCGCGGCCGCACGCGGCGCTCACCCAGCTCAGCGGCGTCGAGCGCGTCGATCGGGTCCCGGCCACGACCGAGGGCAGCCAGTGGACCCTCCCTGCCGCGCCGCGAGGTGTTCGCGTCTCTGGCCTGCAGTGCGGCAACTGGGGTGGTGGCCAGCGCAGCATCCGTCTGCCCTGGCTATTTCGACAGCGACTCGCCAAACAGGGGCAGCTCGACAAGCAGCACGTCCAGTACATCGGCCGGAACGCCTGGTTGAATCTCTGCTCGCCGGCGCGAATTCACTCGGCCCGCGCAAGAGTTACGCGGCAGATTTACACATGAACCTCTGCATCGCCGGTTCCGCGTCGCAGAGTCACCGTTCCGCTGCTGGCCCGGCGGTTGCTCACTAGGAGCCCATGTGGTGGATGCTGTGGGTCATCGCGCTCGTCATACCTCTGGTCCCCGTCACCGCCCGAGGGGTGGAGTCGCAACCGATTTCCCTCAAGTACCTGGAGGGTGACTACGCCGGTGCAACCACCATCTGGACTGAAGACGGCAAGCACATAATCGGCTTCATCTCCTACAGCCAGCACCGCCAGGGCGACCACTTGAAGATCGAGCGGACCGCGCATTTCCGCGACGGCTCGAGCGACGAGGATACCGCCGAGGTGCAGGTCGGCGACCAGCTGCGGGCGATCGGCGGGCACTCCATCATCCGCGATACCAAGGGCAAGCCGACGATGGACCTTCACATCGACGTCGCGGCGCGCCACCTCAGCGGGTTCTACATCGACGGCGGCAAGCGCGAAGAGGTCAACGAGGATGTGGACATCGGACCCGCCACCTATTGGGGACCGCTCTACATGCTCGTCGTCAAGAATTTTGCCGCCAATGCGGCGGACGGCAAGGTGGTCGTGCAGAGCGTCGTGTCGACGCCGAAGCCGCGAATCATCGACATGGAGTTTCAGCGCGACGGCAACGCCACGGTCGTGCGGACCGGCGGCAGCATCAAGGCCGACCGCATCACCCTGCTGCCAACGGTCAACTTCCTGGTCGATCCGATCCTGCAACGCCTGGTGCCGAAGACCGAGTTCCTGGTCGCCCCAGGCGAACCGCCGTCGTTGGCGCGCTTCGACGGCCCGCGCAACTACGCGGGCCAGATGATCCGCCTCGAGTAGCGTCGGCGTATTCGACAACGGCAACCGAGGAGGTACAGATGAAGACTACCCGCAAGACGACGACATCCAAGACGCGGCCGTCCGCGCAGCGCACCACCGCCCGCCCGTCCCGCCGGCGTGCGCGGCGCGCGGGCGCCGCCGGGCGCGACGCCGTGACCGTCCTGAAGAGCGATCACGTCCGCATCAAGTCTGTTCTGTCCGCCCTGCAGCAGGCACGCACGGCGGTCCGGCGCGCGACGCTGATCGCGGAAGCCGAGCGGCTGCTCAAGCGTCACACCAGCGCCGAGGAAGACATCTTCTATCCGGCGTTTCGCGAAGCCGCGAAGACGAAGGAGGATCGCAAGCTCTTCCACGAGGCGCGCGAGGAACACCACATCGTCGACCTCGTCCTGCCAGAGGTGCGTGACTCGCGCCACGAGCCCGACGTGTTCGCCGCTCGCGCCAAGGTGCTGAAGGAGCTCGTCGAGCACCATATCGACGAAGAGCATGACGACCTCTTCCCGCGCGCCCGCCGCCTGCTCTCCGCCGGCGAGCTGCGCGAGCTCGGGACCCGGCTGCACGCCGTCCTGAGCGGCGGCAGCGAATCGTCGACAACCGGCGCCCTCCGCTCGGTGGGGGCGCTGATCGGCCTGATCCCGTGAGGGCACGCCATGACTGCGTTCGCCATGACCGCCGCCAGCGCCGAAGAGCCACGGCCGTCTGACAGTCCCACACCTGCTCGCGTCCTCATTCTCGACGCCGACTGCTCCGTCGCCAATGCCTTGGCGTTTCTGCTCGACGGCTACGGGTTCCAGACGGTGGTGGCCGGCCACGTTGACGAGGCGCGCGAGATCCTCGAGACGGAAGCCATCGACGCCGTGATCACTGATCCGCTCTTCCCTGGCGGCGGCCGCCGCTGGCTCGCCGAACTGCGCGCCGTCCGTCCGCAGCTCCCGGTGCTCGTGCTGACAGCCGACTTCCTCGAGATGCTGGGATTGGGCAGCGTCTACGGCCTTGCCGACGCGGTCCTTCCCAAGCCGTCGGAATCCGGAGTGCTCGTGGCCGTGCTCCGCCGAGTTCTCGGCCGGTGGCACGGCGAGTCATGAGGCGACCCCACGTCCTTGCCCTTGCGCCGCGCGGGCGCCAGAGGGGAGCGCGCTAGATGGCTCGCCTCGACGATTCGCTGTTGGCTGCTCGCATGCGCGCGCTCGCCACGTTTGCACCCGACTACTTCCACGACCTGAAGGGCCCATTGAACGCGATCGCGCTCCGCCTCGAGTTGTTGCGCGCGATGTCTTCGAGTGAGGACGTGGAACAGAAACGCGGCACGGCATTGGGTGCGATGGGAGATCAGGTCCGCCGGCTCGACCAACTGCTGCAGCGCTGGTTGCTGCTGACGACGCATTCCGACACGGCGCCGGACCTCTGCGATTTGCGTCAGCTCGTGCAGGACGTGTCCGCGCTCGCGGCACCCGCGGCGCGCAAGCGCGGCCTTGCGCTCGCTGTCGAGGTCCCGGAGACCGTGGTCATCGCGGGCGTCGCGGAGGCGACCGTGAGCACGCTGCTGCTCGACCTCGTCCGCCACGCCCTCGGCGATCTGGCCCGCGGCTCCGCCTGTGGCGTGCACCTCGAGCGCAACGGCAGCAGCGCCCATTGTCGCGTTCACGGCGCCGCGTTCGACGATGCCGCGACCGCGCTGGCACTCCGCATCGCCGCGAGCGTCGGCGGGACCTGCGCGTTGATCGCCAACGGCGGAACGTCCGCCGCGCTCCTCACCCTGCCGTTGGGATAGGACCGGCGGCCGCGTCCACGACGCGGCGCAGCTCCGCCAGCAGCACGCCCGGATCCACCGGCTTCGCCAGATGCTCGGCGAAGCCGGCCGCCAGGGCCGCCTCGCGATCCTCACGACTCGCGTAGCCGGAGATCGCGATGGCCGGCAGACCGCCGAACTGGTCGCGCACGGCGCGCATGAGATCCAGGCCGGTGCCGCCGGGCATGCCGATGTCGCTCACCAGCGCATGCGGAAGCTCGCGCGCCAGCGCGGCCAACGCCGTCGTCACCGAATCGGCTGTCGTGACGCGCGCCCCGTTGATCTCGAGGGCGAGACACATACCCTCGCGCGTGTCGGCGTCGTCATCGACCACCAGCACATGCACGTCGCGGAGATCGGTGGGGCCGTCGAGCCGGCGCGACGGCAACGCCAGCAGCGGCGTGCCCGCCGCCGCGACCTCGATGGGCAGCGAGATGCGGAACGTCGCGCCATGGCCGATGCCCTCGCTGTGGGCCTCGACGGTACCGCCGTGCCGTTCGACCAGATGCTTGACGATCGACAGCCCAAGGCCGAGCCCGCCGTGCGCACGGGAATCGCTCTCGTCCGACTGGCGGAAGCGGTCGAACACGTGCGGCAGGAACTCCGGTGCGATGCCCATGCCGGTGTCGACGACGTCGATGCACGCGAGTCCGTCGCGCGGGCAGAGGCTGACCTCGACGCTGCCGCCGCCGGAGGTGAACTTGAGCGCGTTCGTGAGCAGGTTCGTGACCACTTGGAGCAGGCGCTTGGCGTCGCCCTGGACGGCACCGCCGAGGTCCTCGACGCGCGACCGCAGCGCGATGCCGCGCGCCGCGGCGCTCGGGCGCGCATTGTCGATGGCCGCCTGCATCACCGCCGCCAGGTCGATGGGGGCGTGCTCGAGGCTGAGCTTGCCGGACACGATGCGCGAGACGTCGAGCAGGTCGTTGATGAGCTGCGCCTGGACGTGCACGTTGCGCTCGATGGTGTCGAGGGCGCGCGTTCGCAGCGCGCCGTCCAGCCCGCGGCGCAGCATCGCCAGCCAGCCGACGATCGTATTGAGGGGCGAGCGCAGCTCGTGGGAGAGCACCGCGAGGAACTGGTCCTTGGCCTGATTGGCGGACTCCGCCGCGTCGCGCGCCGCGCGCGCGGCGGTCGCCTGCAACTCCGCCCGCGTCCGCGCTTCGCGCTCCAGATCCATCTCCTTGCGATCGCTGACGTCGCGGAAGACCAGCACCACGCCCATGATCGCGCTGTCGGCGTCGCGGATGGGAGCGCCGCTGTCGTCGATCGGCCATTCGCGGCCATCGCGCGCGATCAACAGGGTGTGGTTGGCGAGGCCGACGATCTGGCCCAGGCGCAGGACCTTGTCCACCGGACTCTCGACCGTGGCGCGGGTGTCCTCGTTGACGATGCGGAACACCGTCTCGAGCGGGAGGCCGATCGCGTCCGCCTCCGACCAGCCGGTCAGGCGTTGAGCCACCGCGTTGAGGAAGACCACCGCGCCGCGCGGATCGGTGGCGATCACCGCATCACCGATGCTCCGCAACGTCGTCTGCAGTCGCTCTTCGCTTTCGCGCAGAGCCCGTTCGACGGCCAGCCGCTGCGCCGCCCCGTGATTGAGCGCCAGCACCCCGGCCACGAGCAGCGCGAGCGCCCCGAGCGCGCCGATGAAGAGCACGTTGCTGAATCGGCGCCGCTGGTCCGACCGTTCGATCAGTCCTGCCGCGAGCCGGCCCCGCTCCCGCGTCTCCATCTCGCCCAGGAGGGTGCGGATACGGTTCATGGTGAGCTTGCCGAGATTGGTGGCGACGATCGCGTTGGCGGCGTCGGGGCCGTCGATCTTGCGGGCGGCAATCGTGCGTTGCAGCTCGTCGAGCTTCACCGTCGACAACACCGTCACGCCCTGCAGGCGCTTGGCCTGTTCGGGATCCTCGTCGATCAATGCCCGCAGGTGCGCGATGTCCCGCTCCACCGCGACGCTGCCCTGCAGGTACGGTTCGAGGTAGTCGTCCTGGCCGGTGAGCAGGTAGCCGCGTTGGCCGGTCTCGGCATCGATGAGGTGACCCAGCAGCTCGTTGGTCGCCGCCAGCACGTTCTGCGTGTGCGCGACCTGGTTGTCGGCCTCGAAGGCGCTCGACAGCTGCCAGCGCGCGCCGATGCTGACGAGCAGCAGCAGCAGCCCGGCACCGGCGATCACCAGTGTCGCCTGACGGGAGAGAGCCCAGCGCGGCATGAATTGATCGAGCCCTACCGTCATTTCCCCGCGAACGCCATCGCCGATCCCCCTCAGAGACCGAGACGGCGCGACAGGTCGGACTGCAGCACGACGGTGCGGGTCGAGGCGCGTCTTGAGCGCGCGGAACTGCGCCACCGCCGCGGCGCCGTGGATGCGCGCGAACGCCGACGCCGGCAGCGCCGCATCCTTGGCGTAGTAGAAGCGTCCGCCGGCGGCGAGGACTTCCTCCGCCATTTCCTTGCAGAGCTGTCCACAGCGCCGCGCGATCCGCCGCGCCGGTGCCGACGGCGAAGTCCATCGCCAGGGAGTAGCCATCGACCGCGTGCGTCATCAGGAACGGATCGGGCCGGTGGCGCTTCAGGACGGCGAGATACGGCACCCTGCGCGCCCGCTGGCAGCGTTCGATCAGCCGCCGCAGCACCGCCTCGCCCTCGCGCTGTGGAACGAACGGTTGGAACTGGAGGAGGCCGCCTGGTTTCGTCATCCAATGCCAGCGCGGCACGTAGTCGAGCAGGAAGTGGAAGGCGCCGTGGCTCTGCAGGTACGGCGACCCCTGGCCTTCGCGAAAGCCGGCCCGGAACTTCAGGGCGTTGACGGCGGCCGCGCCACCGCCGTGCATCGCCACCCACATGCCGGGCCACAGCCATCCCTTCGGCACCACGCCGAAGAGCCGGGCAGGAACATCCTGGCGCGCCGGATCGAGGAACGCGGCGCCGTCTGGATCCTCTCCGGGCTCGAGCTGATCGGCCCGATGCAGGAGGCCGCGGCCGAGCCCCGCGCCCCTGCGGGTGCAGATCGAGCCAGCCGACCAGGTAGTCGGCCGCGCCCTTCAGCTCCTCCAGCCGCCGCAGGTTGTCCGCCAGGTCGCGCGTCGGGATCGCCCAGACGCGCAGCCGACCCGAGTGCACGCGCTTGAGCTGCAGCGTGACCTCGACGATGCAGCCGAGCATGCCGAAGCCGCCGATGGCGGCGTGGAAGAGGTCGGCATTCTCCTGGCGCGAGCAACGGAGGACGTCGCCGGTCGCGGTCAGCAGCACGAACGACTGCACATGGTCGCCGAAGGTGCCGACGGCGAAGTTGTTCTTGCCGTGGATGTTGAACGCCGTGGCGCCGCCGACCGACACCGCCATGGTGCCGGGCACGACCGGCGGCCACCAGCCGGACCGGATCGACTGCCGCCACACGTCACGAACCGTGACGCCGGGCTCGACAGTGATCACGCCGCGCTCGCGGTCGAACGCGAGCACGCGATCCATGCCGCCGAGGTCCAGCACGTACCCGCCGCGGTTGAGGCTCGCGTCGCCGTAGCTGCAGCCGGCACCGCGCAGTGCCAGCGAGCCGCCCGTCTCGGCGACCAGCGCCATCGCCGCGGCAACCGCGGCGCGCGTGGACGGCCGCGCGACCTGCGCCGGTCCGCCAACGGACATGCCCCAACCGCTCAGCTGCTCGGTGCGAAAGGCGCTCGACGGCTCCCCCATCGCGATGATCGATACCTCACGGCGCGTGTTCCGGTCGACACGGCTCGACGGCCGCCTGCCGCGTCCGTCCGAACGTCCGACGACGCCGCGCCATCCGTCTCGGAGCGCCACCGATCCATCACCAACTGGAGGGCGCCGCTCCCGCGGCGCCTGGCAGCGCGGCCCGGCCCACGAACCGGCGGCCTCGCGAACCGCATCGCGCCGGCCTACTCCGGAGAGCGCCGGCGGAACACGACCCCCACCGGAGACGTCGCCCATCGCTCGTAGCGCTGCTCCAGCGGATCCGGCTCGGACGGTTGGTGGGCGAGCCGCGCCTGCCGATCCTGTTCGGCGGCGCGGGTGAGGAACACGAAGGTGGGCTCTCGCCTGAGCGCCTCGGCGCGCTCGGCGATCGCGTTGTCATTCGGCGCGTTCCAGTAGATGAAGCGCGAGGCCGGCGGGACGCCCGCGTACAGATAGATCTGCAACGGCTCGTCGCCGACGAAGAGCCGGTCCCCCGGCCGGGCGGCGGCGCGAATCGCGAGGCCCAGCCGTTGCGCTTCCGCTTCGATCACGTCGACCCCGGGACCCTGCGACCGGCGCGGGAGGTAGCTCTCGCGCCACGCGGAGCCATACAGGATCGCCGCGATGACGAGCCCGCTCACCAACCGTAACGCATCGCTTCCGCCGCGAAACGGCGCCACGACGGTCGAGCAGAGCTCGCACACGATACCGACCGCGAGGGCGAGGGCCGGCAGTGACATCACGAGATAGTGATTCTCGCCGTACGGCCCGGCGAGAACCGCCAGCGACGACGCGGCGAGCCACGTCCACAACGTCGCCGCCCACCGCGATGGCCGCAGCACCGTGAGCAGCGCCAGGCAGCCGACCGCGCCGGCAAACGGCCACATCTGGCCAAAGTCCACGAACGGAAACGTCGCGCTGAGGGTCAGGAACCGTTTGAACCCCGGCGGAATACGTTGCGCCAACGTCGTCGGATGAAGCCACGCCAGACTGAAGTCCTGCGAGTAGCGCGCGCCGTCGACAAAGACCGCGTTGTAGAACGCCGCCAGCGCGTCGTGGCTCGCGAAATACAGCGCGAATGCGGCGACGACGATCGCGAACCCGATCGCTCCCAACAGCGCGCGCTGCACGACGTACCAGATCCGCGCCCGCCAGCCGACGGGCATTCCCCACAAGCCGAGCTGCATCCCCAGCGGAATCGCGAAGAGCGCGGCGGGTTGCTTGCCCGCGGTGGCGAGACCGAGGGACGTGCCGGTGAGGACCGCCCACCACCAGCGGGCGTCGCGCTGATGCGCGGCGGCGCAGCCGATTGCGCAGGCGCCGAACGCCACGACGAGCGCTTCCGTATTCTGCCACGGCAGTCCCCAAGGATTGACGACCATCAGGGTCATCAACCCGAGCGAGGCGATGGGTGCGGCGATCAGACACCTGGCGCGACGAAGCCCCAGGTACATCGAGAACGCGCCCAGCCACGTCAGGATCATGAGCACGCGCCGGAGGCTCTCGGGCTCGTATCCCCAGACCGCAAAGCCGGCTCGAAGCGCCACGAAGATGAGCGGCGGCTTGAATTCCCAGACATCGCGGTACGGAATCAGTCCGTCCTGCCAGAAGCGCGCGATCGACGCGTAGATCGCCGGATCGCGCTGGTAGTTGATCCATTCGACCCGACTCGTGCTGTCGAGGAGGATCGCCAGAAGGATCAACGGACACAGCGCCTCGACGGCAAGGACACCGACCATGCGGAACAGATCGCCCCGACGTGCCGGAACGACCGTCGGTGGCGGCGCGACGTCGAGTGATGGGTCCCCCACCCCGCTCATGGTCCGGTCTCTATCATCCTCGTCCCCACCACCAAGGTCTTCGCGCGAGTGCGCATCGACCGCCACGGCAGACCTGGGCGGAGCCTCGCAAGCGGGCCGAAAAGCGAAACGGCAACCCGAGCATCCGGATTGCCGTTTCACCAAACGCAAGTGGTCCCGTTCGCAAAGCATTCGAACCGCCGCGCGCCCCGATCCTGACCGAGCGGTACGGCCGCGATCCAGGAGCTCCTCCGAGCGGTGAGCAATGCACAGGAGGCTGTCCGACGTCGATCACTCGTTCATTCGGATGTTCGTGCGCGGGCCGGCGCTGGCAACCAGCACCGTCGCTTCCGGGGGCGCAGGCTTGCGACGGCGTATAGCCGTCAGGGAGGAAAAAGCGCATCGAGCCCTGCGCTCGTCAAGCCCCGCTCGTCGAGCAACGCGACCGACGAGGCGGCGCTGCAACGCGCGCAGTGCTGGCGGCTCGTAGCCGTCATACTCCGCAGCATCATGGGAGAATGACGAAGGCTCCATCACTCAGCGTCCGCGCGACGCGTTCAGAACGCCTCGGTGGACGCTTCAAAACCGGCCAGTTGTCGACGGCTGAACACTGGCCAGTGAGCGACAAGGCCGAGTGCCGTTGACTGAGGCTGCCCTCCCGACGGCGCTTTCATGCGCCAGCTCTTCGGCCCGCAGTGAGGACGTGACCGTTTTCGAGCAAGCGGTCGTGCATGGCGTGGTGGTCCTCAGCGTACTTTTTGTGCGCCGGGACCGCCGACATGATCAGAACCGAATCACAAACCGGGCTGGCCACACCGGCCAACACGCCGTCCCCACCCTCCAACGGGGGTTTTATCGGTGCCCTACCGGGCCCATCTGGATCGAGAAGCGCCTTCAGCTCACACCGTTCCTGCCCGATCTCTTTGGGTGTTCGGAACCCTAAGTGACGGAACACTGGAAGCGGCGGACACCACCCCTGCAACGTGTGCTGAAGGTAGAACCCTTGAACGGCGACGGGGAGAACCAGCCATCGGCGCCGCCGCCCGGTGAGCCCGATTAGAAGGCCGAAGAGCGAGAGGCATGAGGATCCCGCGGCAAGCGCGCGTTCGACATCCCATTCTCGATCAAGATCTTCCAGCCGGGTCGGGATCTCATCGCGATGTTGGCTGAAGTATTCGATCGAACGAGCCTTGGCCTCGCCGATCGACCGATTGACGTCTTCGGCCGTGTGCTGGGGTACGCGTTCCGCGCTCGGGGCAATGACAGCGACCTTATCCATCCGAAGATCTCCTTCCTCAGGACGTTTCGCAATTGTCACGCAAAGATCGTACCGGAACGCTCCGTCGGCGCTCGGCACTACCCTTCGCAACCTCCTGCGTTCCCGCGGGTAAACTTCTACCCCCCTCGGTGGACGGTCACCCCGCGGTTGACATGTCCACCGAGGCTCATGCCGTCGCCAATGACGAATACGCGCGATCCGAACACCAGCCGGTTGACGAGGCGCGTTCGGCCGTACCGTTGGGTCAATCCGGTGCTGTCGGGAGTCGAGGGCGAGGCCCCGAGCAGGTTCCCTCGGCCGGCTTGCGTAGGGCGCCTACGCGATAACGCTGTCGGGTGGCATTTCCATAGCTCCGGAGCGGCACCTCCGACTGGCGTGAAAGGATGACCGAGAGGAGCGCCTCGGCAGTGGACTGCTTTACCGATCAAACGGGCATTGCCCGCACAGTCGGGCCGGGTGCTGAACACCCGCGGAATGTGGCCTGGCCGTTGCTCTACCTCGGGGACTTGAGAACAGATCGGAGAGAACAACACATCATGGAGGGGAAACCGATGGCAGACCAAATTAAGGAATTGCTCCTGCAGGCGCTGGAGACCGAGCTGGGTGGCGTACAGATCTACGGTGCGGCGATCGGGTGTGCCCAGAACAGTGAGCTCCGCGAGGAATGGGAGAAGTACCGCGATCAGACGACGCGTCACGTCGAGGTCGTGCGCGGACTGGTCCAAGACTTCGGGTTCGACGCCGACGAGCTGACTCCGGGTCGGAAGATCGCGAAGCACATCGGCGAGTCGTTGGTTGAGGCGATGCGGATGGCCCAAGCCGACGGAGCAGTAGACGCCGCAGAGCTGGTGGCCTGCGAGTGCGTGAGCCTCGCTGAAACTAAGGATCACGCCAATTGGGAGTTGCTGCGGGCGTACGCTGAAGACATCGCCAAGGGGACGCAGCGCAAGGCACTCGTTGCGGCCTGCGACGAGATCGAGCAGCAAGAAGATGAACACCTCTACCACAGCACGGGCTGGGGCCGGGAGCTATGGCTACAGGCACTCGGCATGGACGCCGTATTGCCGCCCCCCGAAGAGCAGAAGCACGTGAAGACCGCGATCGGTGCGGCGCGTGCGCAGCAGTCGCGCGGGGAGATGCTTCACGACCGTCGGTAAGGCGGGCGGAAAGCTTTCCCATGCGAACGGGTCCAACCGACCGGCAGCGCACAGTTGGGAGCCACGTTCGAACGGTCGCGGGCCGCGCTGCCCGTTGTCGCCGCAAGTTTCTGCGATATTTCCCGACCGCGTTTCGCGACCCGACCTACCTCGAGTGGGAACGCAACTATAAGTGGCAGGCCCACGAATCGTGGGAGACGGTGCTTCACCGTCGAGCGTTTCGGGCGTTGTTGCTCCAGGGCAAGGCGGCGGAGATCGCCGCACATGCCGTCCGGATTGAATCCCGTACCAATCTCCTTTTTTCGTTCGAGAAGATGGCTGTGCGTGATGCATTGCACTCGGCAGCCGGCGCGCGCGGCTTCGCCGCCGGTCTCTTCGACCTTCTTTACGGGCGCGGCAGCGACCAGCGCCGATTCGAGCGTTGGTGTCGAGCGGTCGCGGCGCTGCCGCGCCGGAAAACGCGGGTGATGACCTGGCCGGTGCTGACTGTCTTTCCGTTCATCGCCCAGCCCGAGACGCATATCTTCCTGAAGCCGACGGTTATACGGCTCGCGGCCAAACGCTACGACCAGGAATTCCAATACGAATCGAAACCCAACTGGGCAACCTACGCAAGCCTGCTGCGCTTCGCCGAGCGCGTGCGGCGGGATCTGCGCGACCTGCGACCGCGCGACAGGATCGACATTCAATCCTTCCTCTGGGTCCAGGGGTCGGACGAGTATCCCTGACGCGCTTATGGCGTCGGACAGTGGACTATCCAATCGCGCCATCGGCGAGCTGCTCTGCGCCGCGGCGGAAAACGGCGAACGGACCGTTCAACAACGGCGGGCGCTGCGCCGGGCGGGTCGGGCGGCGTTCCACTGGCCGGTGGAAGCGTATGACCTGCTGGCCCGCGGTCAGTCGTTGACCGAACTCCGGGCCGTCGGTCCCTGGCTCGCGCGAATCATTGAACCCTGGATTGGCGACCCGCCCGCCATACCGCTGCCGCCGCCGACCCGGCAGGGATTTCTGACGCGCACCGAAGTCGATCGGATCCTCTCGCGTCATGCCGCTGCGGCACGGGTGCGCGGCGACCTCCAGATGCACACGTTCGGAAGCGACGGTTCCGACTCCATCGAAAATATGGCCAAGGCGGCGGTCGAGCGGGAATTGGCGTACATAGCCATAACCGATCACTCAAAGGGCTTGGCCATCGCCAATGGCATGGACGAGGCCCAACTCGCGGCACAGGGTCGGCAGATCGACGAGCTGAACGACACGTACGCGGGCCAGGACTTTCGCATTCTTCGGTCAGTCGAGATGAATCTCTCGCCCACTGGAACCGGCGATCTTGATCCTGCACTTCTCCACCAACTCGATCTCGTTCTGGGAGCGTTCCACTCCCGGCTTCGCGTCACCGACGATCAGACCGACCGCTATCTGGCCGCGCTGGACAATCCGAACATCCATATCCTGGCGCACCCGCGTGGCCGCATCTTCAACTTCCGCGTGGGACTCCAAGCGGATTGGGGACGCGTCTTCGACCGCGCGCGTGAGCGCAACCGCGCCATCGAGATCGACGCCTTCCCCGACCGCCAGGACCTCGACGCAGAATTGTTGAAGCAGGTGCGCGACGCGGGCACACTAATCTCGATCGGCTCCGACTCACATGCTTCGTGGCAACTCAGATTTCTCGACTATGGTATAGCGGCCGCGCGCGAGGTCGGAATTCCTCCCGAGCGAATTCTCAACTGCTGGGATGCCGACACCTTGCTGGGTTGGACGGCGGACGGAACGTTGCCGCGCCGCCTGCCCTGAGCCTCGGCACCGTTCTGAGGGGGAGGCGCGTTCGAGGTCTATGCTGCTCGCCTCTTTTCTTGGGCCGTTCGCCGCCATACGGCTCGGCAAACTTTGTTCAAGTTGTCCATCAGATCGATCGCGGCATCGTCGCCCGGGTCAGCTCGGTTGGCGGCGGTTGATCGCACCGATCGCGGCCGTCAACTCGCTTGGATCCGCGGGCTTGACGATGTGCATATGGAACCCGCTCGACAAAAGGCGCACGCGGTCTTCCACTGACGCGTAGGCAGTGAGGGCGATCGCGGGCAGCGTCGCGGCGCGCCCTTCCATCGCGCGCATCCGCTCAACCAGTGAGTACCCGTCCTCCCCAGGCATGCCGATGTCAGTAACGACTACGTCGGGCACCCAGCGCGACAGAATCTCGAGCGCGTGCCTCACCGATCCCGCAACGCGCACCTCAGCGCCGCAGTGATCGAGAATCACCCGCACCGCTTCGTTAGAGTCGGGGTCGTCGTCCACCAAGAGCACGCGGACCCCGTGCAGGGGGATGACCGGAGACGCCCGGTCGGACGACACTTCCGGATGGCGTCGCTCGTCCTCGCCCGCCGTTCGTTTCATCGGGGTGATCGGCAGCTTGACGGTGAAGGTGCTTCCCTGACCCGGACCGGCGCTCTCCGCGTGCACCGTCCCGCCGTGCAGCTCCACCAGATGCCGCACTATGGCCAGCCCCAGGCCCAGCCCGCCGTGCTCACGGGTACTTGAGCTGTCGCTCTGCCAGAAGCGTTCAAAGAGATGCGGCAGCTGGTCCGCCGGGAGTCCGCGACCGCTGTCCCCCACCGCCAGCTCCACGTGCGAGTTCACGCGCTCGACTACGACATGCACGCGACCGCCGCGTGGCGTGAATTTGACGGCGTTCGAGAGCAGATTCCACGCCACCTGCTGGAGTCGGTCCGGATCGCCCGACACCGGACCCACGCCTTCATCGAGGATCGCCTGGATGCGAACGCCGCGGGCGTCGGCCGCGGCCGATACCGTGTCGATCGCGCGCCGAACGACCTCGGGAAGGGACACCGGTTGCACGTGGAGCCGCATCTTCCCTTCAGCGATCCGTGAGAGGTCGAGCAGGTCCTCGATCAACTGCGCCTGCGTGCGCGCACTGCGTTCGATCACTTCCAGGGCGCGTGAGCGCTGGGCGGGCGCCAATTGATCGCCGCGTAGCATCTGCGTCCAAGCCAGGATGGGCGACAACGGCGTCCGGAGTTCATGGGAGATCGTCGCCAAGAATTGGTCCTTGGCTCGGTCGGCCTGCTCGGCCTGATTGCGTGCCCGCCGCTCGAGCTCGAGAACGCGGTCGCGCTCGATCAACTCCGCACCGCGGTGCGCGGCGAGCGCATCCGCATCAATCAGCTCGAAGATGCGCGGCACGAGGAACGGCAACGCCACCGCGGTGCCGACGGAGGCGATCGCGGTGATCGCCTTGATGTCGCCCGAGAGCCAGTATGACGGGTACCATAGCGTCCATACCTCCATGAAGTGCGTGGCACCACAGGCGACGATGAAGGTGCCGAAGGCCAGGACCATCCAGTGGAAGGGAATGCCGCCGCGGGCGCGATAGACGATCATTGCCAACGTGAACGAGATCGCCACGTAGGCGATCCCAATGAGAGAATCAGAGCCTGCATGCAACGCCATGAGATCCGGTTGCCACAGGTAGCAATGTGCGTGCGGCATGAATCCGGCGGACTTCCAGACGTCCGTCACGGCGCGCGGCGCGACGAACACTAAGGTGAGCAGCGGCAGAATGACTGCCACCGCGAGGATCAGCGGAAAGAGGCGGCGGGGCATGGCGAAGGTATACGTCATCGCAGCCGGTGGGCACCACGGACGGCCATGTGCGCTCGCGAGGCCGGCACACTGGATGCAGCCGCCTCCTCACTGACCGCCGGCCGAATACGTCAAGTCGTCCAGTTTTCTCTGAGTCCATTCTGAGGCGGAGATCGCCTTCCACGAGAAGGGCGACCTCGCCACCGCCGCCAGCGCCGAACCACCGACGGCAATTCGAGCGCTGATCGGCGCCAAGCGAAGTCCGGGACGTGGCGCCGCGAGCCGCCCCCGCCCTCAGGGCGCCGGCAGGGCGCGCCGATAGCGGCGCGAAACAACTCCGCCGCCGCCTCCCAGCTGCGGAACGACTGCGAACGCGCCCGCGCCGACGGCGGCCGCAGGCGCCTGCCGCGCAGGTGCGACCAGGAGACGAAACGCCAGGCAGCCCCGTCGTACGCGAGCGTGAGCGAGAGCCAGCGCGAGATGCGCAGCGACAACCGGGTCGGGTGTCTGGTGCTGGCAGCCATCGCGCGCGGGCTCAGGGTTGAGGTTTCAGTCCCGCCGCTTGCCGCGCCAGGCGCGCAGGGCAATCAGCAATAGCGACAGCGGACTCATGCTCCACGCCGGTTGCTGAGGCGGCACGATGGCGCAGCCGTCGTCCTCGTTGGAACGGTTGGGCGTGCGCGTGCCGGGGGACGTAGCCGTTCGCGTCGCCGAACCGGTGGCGACGCCCGTCGGCGTTCCGCCGCCGGACGACCCCGTGGCGGTCACACGCACGATGCCCATGGTCGGCATCAGAAGTTCGCCGATAGACGATCTTGAGACCGCACGGGCACTACAGCGCCGGCAGCACTTCCTCCTCGTAGAAGCGGAAGAATCCGACCTGATCGGGACCGACCTGATGCACATAGACGTGATCGTAGCCCGCGTCGGCGAATGCTCTGATCTTCTCGATGTGACGATCGCGGTTTGGGCCGCACACGATCGACTTGGCGATGTCATCCTCGCGCACCTTCTCGACGGCATGCTCGAAGAGCGCCGGCGTCTTGAGCTCCCACGCGAGCGTCCCTGACAGTCCCGACGTCGGCCACCATTCGTGCGCGATGTGGCGCGCCTCGGCCTCGGCGCCGGCGTAGCAGACGGTGACCTGACCGTAGCGCGGTTTGCGGCGGCCACCGCTCGAGGCGAACCGGTCGATCAGCGCCGCTTCCGGCGCGACCCCGATGAGACCATCGGCGATGCGCCCGGCGAGGCTGGCGACCTCGTCGCCGTCGGCGGCGACGTAGAGCGGCGGCGGCTCGGCCGGCAGCGTGTACAACCGCGCCTGCTCGACGGTGAAGTGGCGGCCGCGATGGCTCTGCTCGCCGCCCTGCCAGAGCAGGCGGATCACCTCGACCGCTTCTTCCAGCATCTCCAAGCGCACAACGCCTTGCGGCCACGGATCGCCGAAGATGTGCTCGTTGAGGTTCTCGCCTGCCCCGACGCCGAGGAAAAAGCGCCCGGGCATCAGCGTCGCCGCGGTGGCCGCGGCCTGCGCGATGATTGCCGGATGTATGCGCCGGATCGGACAGGTGACGCCGGTGCCGAGCCGCAGGCGGCTGGTCGCCTGCGCGATCGCCCCGATCGTGCACCAGACCATCCCGCTCTGCCCTTGCCGATCGACCCACGGGTGGAAGTGGTCGGAGATGAGCGCGAAGTCGAAACCGACGGCCTCCGCGCGTTGCGCGAAGCGGACAAGATCGACGGGCGAATGCTCTTCGCTCGAGAGTGCATAGCCGATCTCCATGTGTCGTTCCCTCCTGTGTCTGATGTACGGGTGTCGTGGTCCGCCGCAGATGGAGCGACAATAACCCACCCGGCGGCGACGTCGGCCGGCGTCGCCGCCGCACAGCTCTCGTCGGCCGGATAGGTGTCGGCTCGCATCGCGCGCGCATTCGATCGAGGACGTAGGCGGTGTCCGCCGCCCGCTCGGAAGGCACGCAGTCGGCGAGAACGATGAGACAGTAGCCGCAGATGTGCGCGCCGATCGCCGTGAACCATACGCAGATGTTCGCTGCGACACCGGTGAGGATGAGCGCGCGGACGCCCAGTCGCTGCAACAGCAGCGCGAGACTCGTGCCGTAGAAGTCCGAGTGCTTCGGCTTCAGGATAGAGTAGTCGCCCGGAATGGGGGCGAGCAGCTCGATGATAGGTTGACCACGATTCGCCGTCCGCTCGAAGAACGCCACCAGTTCGCGCAGTCCCAGATCCCGATATCCGAAGTTGTCGTTGACATAGAGTACGGGCACGCCGCACGCCGAGAGGTCGCACTTGAGACGCGCCAGCCGAGCGCACGGCGGGAACCGCCTTCTCACCGACGACGAGCGCCGGCGTCCCAGAGCAGCCATGTCAACCTAAGCAACGCGCCCGCCAGGCATGCCGCCCCGCGCGTGCCGCACAGAAGTCGGCGCCTTCTCCTCCGGCGCGTCGGCAATCCTTACGTCACCGAGCTTACAGTCTGCAGGTAATGCCGACCGCGCACGCTGTTTCTTCATCGCTGTTCGCTCCGATCGTCTCCTCTCCATCCTGAATGCGACTGGCCCGCTTTTCGCTGTGCTCGGCGTCGCGTTCCGAACCGCCATCGCGGAGGAAGAAGATGAAGACAACGAGTTTCCTGCTCGCTGCTGCGGCCGGATTGGCGCTCGCGGCAGCGGCTTTGGCAGTCGATGCGGACAACACCGCCGTCAACGAGCGCGACAAGAATGGATCGACCCTGACCGCGTTCGATCAGGGCGAGAGCGCGGACGATCGGCGCATCACCGCCAGTTTGCGCGAGCTCGTCGTCAACGACGACACGCTGTCCATCGAGGCGCACAACATCAAGATCATCACGGTGTCGGGCGAGGTGACGTTGCGCGGGCCGGTCGCCAGTCCCGCCGAGAAGGCCTCGATCGAGTCGAAGGCGAAGAGCGTCAAGGGCGTCTTGGCAATCGACAACCAACTCGAAGTCGCACAGGGAGGAACCTGATCATGAGCGACAAGACGGCACTCTGTATCACCAAGACCAGGGAACAGGCGGCGGCAATCGTCGACGACCTGAAGAGCTCCGGATTCGCCAACAATGACATCTCGGCGCTCTTTCCCGACACGGCCGGATCGCGCGATTTCGCCCACACTGCGGCCACCAAGGCGCCGGAGGGAACGGCCATCGGCGCCGGCACCGGCACACTGCTGGGCGGAACCCTCGGATGGTTGGCGGGCATCGGCGCGCTAGCGATTCCGGGCGTCGGTCCGTTCATCGCCGCCGGCCCGATCATGGCCGCGCTGGGCGGCGCAGCTGTCGGCGGAGCCACCGGCGGGTTGGCGGGCGCGCTCGTCGGCTATGGCATACCCGAGTACGAGGCGAAGCAGTACGAGGGCAAGATCCGCGACGGCAACATCCTTCTGTCGGTGCACACCGACAACGGCGACCAGCTCGACCGGGTGAAGGAGATCTTCAAGGCCCGCGGCGCCACGGACATATCCTCGACCGGCGAGGCGGCACCCCCGCGCCGCTAGCGAGGGGTCGTCTCGTCGTCGTCAATCTCAAATCCAAACGTTGAAGAGGGACCCCATGGCCACGAAACGCAGCGGCTCGACGAGCCACAAGCGAGAGACCACCAAGAGCCGGCGCTACGGCTCCAAGGCGAGCGCCAAGGTCGAAAAGGCGATGCACGAACGCAAGCGCGGCACGCTGCGCTCCGGCTCGGGCAAGAAGGTGACGTCGCGCAAGCAGGCGATCGCTATCGGCCTCAGCGAAGCGCGCAAGGCCGGCGGCAAGGTTCCGTCCAAGCGCAAGAGCCGCTCGTCGTGAAGACCGATCAGCGCATCTGGAGGCGCGAGCAACGCGCCACCCCCGCTCCTCGCCGCAAGGTCTCCGGGCACGGCAGGCGCGATACGGAGGCCGAGGCGCGCCCCTGAGCGCGATGGTGCCGCGTGCCGGTGTTCGATCTGCCGCTGCTGGAGGTCGGCGAGCGTCTGCTCGCCGCGGCCATTTGCGGTGGGATCGTCGGACTCGACCGTGAGGCACAGCGGAAACCCGCCGGCCTGCGCACCCACATTCTGCTGGCAGTCGGGGCGGCGCTCTTCCTGATCCTCGTTGCCCCGACCGGAACGCCCGCCGATCGCACGGCGGTCGCGCGCGTGCTGCAGGGACTGGTCAGCGGCCTCGGCTTTCTCAGCGCCGGCCAGATCCTCCGGCGCGGCCTGCCGATCGGCGTCACTACCGCCGCCGATTTGTGGGTGATCGGCGGCGTCGGCGCTGCCTGCGGCCTGGGCCTGTACGGGCCGGCTGCGCTCGCGACCATCGCCGTGTTCGTGGTGGTCGCCGTCCTCGGTTTCGCGGAGCGACGCATGATCGCGCGGAAGCGCTAGCCCGTCTCAGAAGTCGTGTGCATATCCCGGCGAGCGATCGGCGTTCCTGGCAAGGCGCGCCGACGCAGGCATATCGGGAATATGGCGAGGAGGCGCAACGCCGCCAGGGACGCCGAGGGCCGCCGCGATATGCACAGGACTTCTGAGGCGGGACACTAGGCGCGACCCCTCGCGCCTGTCACCGAGCCGTGAGCCGGGGTCCAGCGTTTGAACCCGATTGCGCAGATGGCGAACGTGCTCTCAAAAAGCGCATGCGCGGGAAGACCGTTTCTACAACCGTCCGGCGATTTCTACCGACAGTTTTCTCACGATCTGTGGGGGACTTATGTGGCTCGGAACGCAGTCGGCCGGTACCTCGCTTGCTCGCCGCCCTGGGGTACGATGAACGAATGGCGACGCATGGCGTGGAGGGGCGTGGACGGACGCCGCGCTGTTCACCGCGTGCAGGGCGAACTATCTGCCGATTCCCCCCCACCCGACGGCTCGGAACGACTGGCAATTCCGGTTGCCACGACAAGGCGAACCGAAGGGGGCGTTCGAGTAGAGCGGCGTCGGCTAGCGCGCCGTCCGAGCCGGTGACCCCCGCGCTGCTCCTGCCGAGCCGCTTCGCACTCGGAGGCTCACCTTCCGCCGGCTGGTTGATGCCGGTGGCGGAGACGAGCGAATGGGAGACCCGAATTGGGCGCGCCGGATCCATCCCGCGCCGGGACCCCGACGAGCCGACATCGCCCCTGGTTCCGGTGATCGTGGCCGCGGAATGAGGTCGCTCCTGGAGCCCGGGATCAACTGCTGGCGGCTCGAGCGCGCGCGACGGGTGGCCCTTCTCGTCGATGCGGCGTCGTACTTCGGCGTCCTGGCGGCGGCGATGGCGCGCGCGCACCGCTCGATCGTCATGGTCGGGTGGGACTTTCACAGCCAGATGTGCCTGCGTCCGCGCACCGACGGCGGCGCCGGCGCGACGCTCGCCGAGGAGCTCAACGCGTTGGCGGCGCGCAACCGGCGCCTGCACATCGACATCCTCGGCTGGGACTGGTGTGCATGGGATCCGCCAACCTGAGCACGCGCTCGATGCGGCTCGACACCGAGTGCGCCGCCGCCATCGAGGTCGACCGAACCGACAGCGCCGACGTCGCCGGCTTCCGCAATTCCCTCCTGGCCGAACATCTCGGCACCGATGAAGTGCGCGTCGCGGCGGCCGTCGCGCACGACGGCTTGGCCGCGGCGGTAGACCGCTTGCGCGGCGGCGCCCGCACGCTCATCGAGCTCGAGGTCGGCGCCGACGAGATCGCGGCACCGTGCCTGCCCGAGGTGCTGGCCGATCCGCAATGCCCGATCGACGAGGCCCTGGCCAGGTACGCGCTCCCCGTCGACGCCGCGCCCACCGCCTCGCCGCGTGCTGGTCAGTATTCTGCTGCTGCTCGGCGTCGCCGCCGCGTTGTGGACACCGCTTGCGCAGTGGGTGCAGCCGCGTCAGCTCGCAGCAGTCGCCGCACCGCTGCGCGACGGCGGCCTCGGCGTCCTACTCGCAACCCTCCTCTTCGCCGCGGCCGCGCTTTTCGCCGTGCCGGTTGCCGCGCTCATCGTCGCCATCGTGCTGGCCCTCGGTACCTGCCCGGGAATCGTCGCCGCGCTGGTCGGCTCGCTGCTGAGCGCGTGCCTAGGCTATGGCATCGGGCGCCTGCCGTGGCGCGACGCACTGCGCCGGCTGGCAGGTCGCAGGCTGAACCGGCTGACGCGCACGCTCGGCGACCGCGGCTTCATCGCCGTGCTGGCGGTCCGGCTCTGCCGTTGGCGCCGTTCACCGTCGTCAACGTGGTCGCCGGCGGATCGCAGATCTCCTTCGGCGATTTCCTGCTCGGCACACTCGCCGGGATGGCGCCGGGTATCGTCGTCCTCGCCTGGACCGCGAACGGCGTCGTCGCGCGGCCCGGCGTCCCGCCATCGGCACGATCGCCTTCGCAGGCGCGCTCGTGACGGCCGTTGTCGTCACCCTCCGCTGGCTCAATCGGCGCCTCGACCGTTCCGTGTTGGGCATGCCGAGCGACCGTCATTGCCGGCGACCGGCCCCGTGCGGCAAATCCACGCGTCGCGAACTGTCCCCGCGTCTGGGCTCGACGTCGACGACCACGACGACCGTCGAGCTGAAATCGAGCGCGCGGCGAGCCTGACGCCGCCGCGCGATGGCGGTGCACGAGTCGTCGCCTGCGTTCCCTTCACGTCGAGGACGACGGCCCGCCGATCGCAGTCTTGATCTCGCGCCGAGCGTGTGGCGACGGCCGCTCCTGGCGCGCCAGACAGGCGGGATGGCCGCACGCGCAGGCGCCCTCCTCGACGTCCGTATGATCGACGCCCGAACAGTAGACGCCGCAATACGCTTCGCCGTTGGGCACTGAGCATCCACAATCGCGCTGGTGACAGTGCAGGCCCGAGCGCGACTGGCGGGCGCGGTTCATCGCGAGTGGTTTCCCGACAGCAAGGTGAGCACGCCGGCGCGCGCAACCCCGCCCGTGCTGCGCCGGGCGATGCGCTGGCCGGGGAACTGCTCGCTGATCTCCGCGGTCCATTCGCGGCGCGCCGGTCCGATACGCACTCGCCAGTGCACGTGGCGGCCCTCCCGCTGCTCGAACGCCTCAACCCCCGGCATGAAGAGCGCGAACTCCTCGAACTGCGTCCACTGATTGGAGGTCGTCGATACCAGAACGTTGACCTCGACCGGCTGCTGGATGAACGACATAGCGAATCCTCCGGTTTGCGATGGCAGCAAGTCCGGCGCCAGCCCGGGCCGGGCCCCCGCGCTGCCGTCGGAGCGCCCCTTCCGGCGAGGGCACCAGGCAGGGACTACAACCGTACGGAAGGTGTGGCGGCGGTCAGCGCTCGGCAATCGGTGCGCAAGACGGCAGGAACGGGTAGCGCAGCCGCATGAGCCCGAGGAGTTCGACCCGAGGTCTCGCAGAGGTCGGCGCGCACGAGGCGGAGCACGGCACGGATCTTCTTGCAGTGCCGGCGCAGTTGATGCACGCCGTCGCCGCGTCCACCGCCGACGGCCTTCCATTCCGCACCGCGCCTTGTCGACCTGCCCTCGCACGATAACGCCGGACGCCATCCGCCACGGGTTCGTCGAACTTCAGCCGATACGCCATCGCCTGGGGCGCGTTCCTCATGCCAGTCACGGTCGCCGACGGCCGGCATAGCCAACGCAAGAGCGACCGGAAGCAGCAAGTTGGATGTGCGGACTCTCGCACCAGGCCCGGCTAATTCTCGGACCCGACGCGCCCCGCCGACGGCGTAATTCCCACGCCTCCCTGCAAAGTCTACCCGCGACTCTACACGGCCAGCTGCCCGTCACGACCGCACGGTCGTCGCCCCCGAAGGGCGGCGGTAGGGGTGTGCTTCTTGCAACACGGAGCGGCAGAAAGAGGAGGGACTTATGCATCGATGGCTCGTAGCACCACTAGTTCTCTGTGTGGTCGACGCCGCTTTGGCTGGCACCTCTGCCACGTCGCAGTCGTTCGTGCGCAAGGCCGCCACCGACGGCATGGCGGAGGTCGAGCTCGCGCGCATCGCGGTCGACAAATCTGACAATCCGAAGGTGGAGCAGTTCGCGCAGATGATGGTTAAGGATCACACCGCCGCGGACCGGGATCTGAAGGCGCTCGCGAAGAAGGAGGGTGTGACCGTGCCGAGTAGTCCGACGGCGAAGCAGCAGGCCGAGGCGAAGGCACTGCGAGCAAAGTCGGGCCACGCCTTCGACGCTGCATATGCGGCGCAGATGGTAAAAGATCATCAGAGCGCCGTCGATCTCTTCCACAGGGCGAGCCAGGATCAGAGCCTCGACGCGGATCTGCGCACCTTTGCGCAGAAGACGCTGCCCACGTTGCAGTTCCATCTTCAGGAAGCGAAAATGATGAACGACGCCGTGGCGCAGCGGTGAGGGGCGCCCGGACGCGGAGCATCGCGGTTGCCGCGGATGGGGCGGGGGGCGTGGCAACGGCTCCGCCGAGAGCCTGCGCGGCGGCGGGACCCGACGTTGCCGACGCCATCTCCGATGCGCACGCCAACCCATGCGTAGGGGCTACCTGAGAATCTTCTGCCGTTACCCTGGAGGTACTTGGGGAACCACCTGTCGGGATGACCGGATCAGCGCGCGCGTTGAGGTATGCCGCTTGCTCGCGAATGCCGCGAGCAGACGCCGGCGGACTTCGTCTTCGCGGTGAAAGGAAGCCGATGCATCACCCACAGCAAGAAGCTGCGCGACGTGGCCACGCCGCTGGCCAACTTCTTCGCGTCCGGGATTCTACGCCTCGCGGAGAAGCTCGGGCCGATCGCTTGGCAACTTCCGCAGAACGCCCGCTTCGACCCGGAGCGACTCGCGGCATTCTTCTCCCTGCTCCCGCGCGACAGCGAGGCCGCCGCGCGGCTGGCGCGCCGACATGACCATCGCCTTGACGGGCGAAGCTGGACTTGACCGGGGCCGAAGCGGCGTCTCCGCCACGCCATCGAAGTGCGAACCGAGACCTTTTGCGTGCCGATGTTCGCACACCTGGCGCGCCGCCACGGCGTCGCCGTCGTCTGCTCCGATTCGCCGGACTGGCCGCGTATCGAGGAGCTGACCGCGGGATTCGTGTATGCGCGCCTGCACGGCGCCGAGCGCAAGTACGCGAGCCGCTACGGCGACGCCGCCCTGGATGGCTGGGCGACGCGCATCCAATGCTGGCAGGCGGGTGAGCAGCCGGCCGACGCCCGCCGGATCGCGAACTGGATGCCCCCGCGCCGTACGTGCCGCGACGTCTACGTCTTGTTCGACAAATGACTACGAAGCCAACGCGTCGCACGACGCCGTGCGCTTGGCTCAGCGTCTCGGCGTCACCGCGCAGAACCCGCGTGGCGAGATCGACAGCGCGACGACGCGCGCCCAGTACGGACGGCCCGCCGCGGCGCGCGAACCCAGCGCGGCCTGCGATCAGCCGTGGTTGGCGATGAGGGAAATCAGAACGTCCAACCCGGGCTTGGGAGGACGCGTGTTCCAGGACGTGAAGGCGCACGGCGCCGTACCAGTCCAGTACAGCGGGACGCCCTTCACAGTTCCGCATTCGCACGCTACGTGGTTCCGCACGAGCGTGCAGGCGGATCACGAACGCAGTGGCGTAAGATGATCTCGAGCAGCTTCTCAGGCTCGCTCGGCTTTTCCGCATACGCCTGAACCCGCATCTGGCGGGCAGCATCGTCAAGGTTGGGGGCGGATGAGAAAAGGACCACGGGTATATCTCTGAGCGTTCTATCCCTGAGTTGGGCCCGACGGAACGCGTAGCCCGTCATGATCGGCATCTCGAGGTCAAGCACGACGATGCACGGCCGCAGGCCCCCCACCAGTTTGTTCAGCGCCTCACGTCCGTCCGCCGCGGTCTCGACGCGGAAGCCTTCGCCTTCGAGCAGAAAGCGGAGCCCTTCACGCGACTCGCGATGGTCGTCGACCAGTAGGACGGTGTCCGCTTCGGAACGCATGTCAGTAAGCCTCGCAACCCTCTCACGCGGCTGGGCGGACGCGCGGCGCGCGCGGCACGAGATGACGGCGCAGCGCCTCGTCCAACCCAGCGACGCAGCTCGGCTTCCCCCGCGCTGCTATCGCCAGCGGTGAGATGACGCGGAAGAGTCGTTCCACCGCCGTCCAGTCCACGCCGGCGCACAGGGCGTCGGCCAGCAGCGAGCCCGGTAGATGGTGGCGGCCGAGTTCGACGAAATCGGAGGCGGGAATGCCGGCCACGACGCAGGCGAGCCGCGGCTCGAGCGCCGCCAGCAGCGCTGCCGTGGAGCCACCGCGGGACAATCCGTATACGCTGATCGCGCGGCCACCCTCGGCGCGGATCCAGGCGATCAGCTGCCGCACATCCCATACCGACTGTGCGTGTCGAGACAGTCGCCGGAGAAGTATCCGTCGCCGCCCATCCCAACTGGTGCGGCGCGGGCCGTGGAGCGGCGGCAGCACCGGCACCGCGATGTTGACCCGCAACTCACGGCCCAGCCGCACCGGCTCGGGTCCAGGCTGCAAGCCGGAATGTATCCCCTCAGCGATCGCCCAGCGCTTCTGTCCAATCGGCTGCGGCATGATGATGATTTCTGGCCGCAAGAACCGCGCCACCGTCGCGGGTGGTTGCGGCGCCACATCGTCTGGCACGCCGCTCGGTTCGAGTGCAGAATCTTCCCGGCGCGCAGGTACGCACACTCGAAATGGACCGATCGGCTCGCGATCCGCGAAGCCTACACGGGCCGGTCTGTTTTGGCTGGGGAATCAACCGCAACGATCGAACGCTTGCGACGTACATCGCCGTGGAGACGAGAAACAAACTTTTCCGGGGTGATTGCGAGCGGACATGCTGGGCGCATGATTGATTTCAGGACAGCTCGTTCGGGCGCCTGCTCGATTGGGAACGCGGCGGTGCCTGCACGCTGGCCCCGACCGAGGATGCCAACCTAGTTCGCCGTTATCTGGACGGTACGCTCGTGCTCGAACCGACGTGGACCGGCGCGAGCGGCCAGGTGCGGGTACTCCGACCTGTTCACCATGCACGCGGGTGGGCGTGAGGCGAAAAGCCGCTAAGCGCCGCGCTGGCGCGAATGGCATCCGCCTCGGGCCGGGCCTCGAGGTCGAGAGCAGCGCGCGGAGGGCGAACTCAGAACCGCTCGCGCTCACGGGCGGTTGCGGGGAGTGGGTCCGGATTGTGTCGATCGCCTTCTTCTTCGCGGGGAGCCAGGTCGAAGAGACCAACCGCCGCTCGCTCGGGAGGTAGCGGCCGGATTTGGTAGGGCGGCATTCGTCCCTGCTTGGGGTTGTTCGCTCTGTCCGGCATTCTCACTCTCCCTTGCGCCTCGCCCGAGCAAGAATCTGACCGATATCTGTCCACGCTTTTTCCGGCCCGGCCGAGTTCGCACCAGCGCCAGGGATTGTGGAAAATGCAGACCGTTGAGCCTTTTCTTCCAAGCTGCACGTCGCCGACTAGGCGCTGGGAAGGCGGAGGATGCGTCTCAACTCGTCGGGCTCGATGGGTTTGACGAGGTGCGCATCGAACCCTGCGGCTTCCGAACGGACGCGGTCCTGATCGGTTCCGTAACCGGTCACCGCTACCAGGATCGTTGGCATCAGGTTGGCTCTTTGCCGCATTTGACGAGCGACCTCGTAGCCGTCCATGCCCGGCATGCCAATGTCGAGGAGCACGATGTCCGGCTGAAACACCTCGACGATCTGGAGCGCGGCGGGTCCACTGTGCGCGACGCGGGTCTCGTGCCCCGCCAGCCGCAGAAGCTCTCCCTGCGATTCGGCCGCGTCGACATTGTCGTCGACGACCAGTATGCGCCGCGCGGAAAATGGCGATCTATTTTCCGCCGCAGCGGCTGCTCCGCTGGCCTGAAGCGGCACGGACCTCAGCGGCAGGTGGACAATGAACTCGCTTCCATGACCCAGGCCCGCGCTGCGCGCCTCTACCCGCCCCCTGTGAAGCTCCACCAACCTCTTGACCAGCGAGAGCCCTATCCCGAGGCCGCCATTATGCCGGGCGTACGATAGATCGATCCGGACAAACGCATCGAAGATGGTATCCAACGATTCCGCCGAGAGCCCGACGCCGGTATCTCGCACCGAAATAGTGGCTTCAGTCAGTGACGTGTCCCCGATGGGGGCTGACGTGCGGAGGCTGACGGCAATCTGTCCGCCGGGGTCGGTGTACTTTGCGGCATTCTGGAGAAGGTTGGCGATCACCTGCTCGAGTCGCAGGGCATCGCCTCGGGTCCACACCGGTTGCGATGGCAGCGCGACCGTCAGCTGATGGGCCCCGGCGGCCATATGCGGCTCCGCCGATTCGATCGCCCGCTGAACGACGGAGACAAGATCTACCGAATCTTCGCGCAGCTCGACCTTACCGCGACTGATCCGCGCGATGTCGAGCAGATCGTCGACCAAGCGCGTAAGATTGCGCACCTGCCGTTCAACGATCTGGCGGCTGTTCGCGAACGCCGCTGGATCCGTACCGCCCCGCCGCATGACTTCCAGCGCAGTCACTATTGGAGCGAGAGGATTGCGAAGCTCGTGCGCAAGGGTGGCGAGGAATTCGTCCTTTCGACGATCGGCGTCCCGAAGCGCCAACTCCGCGGCGCGGAGATCGGTGATGTCCACGCACGCCCCGGTGAGGCACTCACCGAGCTCGTGATCCTTTGAAAAGCGCCCGCGATCCCTCAACCAGTGAACCGAGTCATCAGGCCAGATGACCCGAAAATCGAGGTCGAGCTCTCCACGATCCTCGGCGCACCGATGGAACGCCGCGTGAACGTCCTCGCGGTCGTCCGGGTGGACGTGCGCGACGAAGTCTTCCAACGCATCGACGCCGTGATCCGGGTCAACCGCCATCAGGGTGCGCAGGCTGGCATCCAAGACTTGGCGGTCTTCCTCGATGTACCAGATCCACGTTCCCATATGGGCGGCGGACAGGGCCGCCTCCAGACGGGCATTGCTCTCGAGCAGGGCGGTCTCGGCACGGCTGATCTCCGTGAGATCCACGAGCATGTTGATCGCGCCCACCACGGCTCCGGACTCGTCGAGAACGGGCTCCGGACAGGGGAGCACCCGCGTACGAGTACCATCGTGTCGTTCGACGACGATCTCGCGCCCTCGCACGGCTCGTCCATCTCGCACGGCCACCGCCATCGGGCAGTCCTCCGGCGCCAGAACGCGTCCATCCGCCTCATAGAGGCGCCACGCTCCACACCATCGATCGCTACTCACGTCGGGTTCGCGCCCCCAGAGAGCGGCGGCGGCACCATTGTAGAGCGTGATCCGACCGTCCGTGTCGCAGGTATAAACGGCGGCGGGCAGCGCGTTGACGAGTTCGCGATACCGCTGCTCGCTTGTCTTCAGCGCTTCGTCAGTGCGCTTGCGCTCGGTGACGTCGCGCACGACTTTCGAAAACCCGCAAACGTTACCGCCCTCGTCCTTCAGGGCGGTGGTGGTTCCGCTCGCCCAGAAGCGAGTGCCGTCCTTCCGCATCAGCCAACGTTCGTCGTTGCAGGGTTGCTCGCGTCGAGCCTGATCGAGCTCGCGTCCGGGCATATGCTCCGTCACGTCCTCGGGGACGAAGAAGAGAGACAGGTGCTGGCCGGCGATCTCAGATTCGGTGAATCCAAAGATCCGTTCGGCCCCGGTGTTCCAACCGCTGACACGTCCGTCGGCGTCGAGACGCATGATCGCCACGCCAGTCGCTCCCTCGACCAGGAGCCGGTATTTCTCCTCGCTGGCGCGAATCTCTTCCTGCGCCTGCTTCTGCTGCTCGATGTCGACGAGCAGCACCACGGCGCCGTCAATCGTGTTGTCGGGGGTGCGGTAGGGGAGCACACGCAGCGAGTACCAGCGTTCGAACCGGTCCTGCACTTCTCGTTCACAGGGACGAGTCGTATCGATAACCTGGGCCACGAGGGCACTCATGTCCGTGCGATCGAGGGTGAGCTTGAGGTCTCCGATCGGCCGGCCGATGTCGGCCGCGATCAGCTTGAGGAGCGATCCCGCGGCCGTTGAGAAGTGCCGAATGCGAAGGTCGGTGTCGACCATCACCATCGCCAACTGACTTGCCGCGAGGAAATTGCTGAGATCGCTGTGTGCGCGGTCGAGTTGGTCGTTGCGATGGCGGAGCTCGTCGTTGACCGTGGTCAGTTCTTCGTTGCTCGACTGAATCTCCTCCTTCGATGTTTGCAGCTCTTCGTTGACGCTCTGCAATTCTTCGTTGGCGGATTGAATCTCTTCATTGGCCGATTGCATCTCATCGTTCGCGGCTTCCTGCTGCTCGACGAGGGATTGCATGTACTCTCGCGTGGCGGACAGCTCGTCCGTGAGCCGGGCTACCAGATCTGGCTCGTCGCCCCGTTGGGGCGGACCCACTCGGTGGGAGGAGTCCGCTGGAGAAGGCGTGCCGTCTGCCCGCGACTCAAACAGCACCAGAAATGTGTGCGAATCACCGGTGCCGCCACGCATCGGAAGCACCTGGAGATCAACGCCGGTGAATCCGTTGTCGGTTCTGACCCGCGCCCCCGCCTGCCGCACCGGCGCTCCTCGTTTGGCGCACTCCTCGAGTGCGGTGCGCAGCGCGTCGAGCAATCCTTCGCGCGCCATCTTCAGGACGTTCAGGCTGGGTTTGCCCGGGGCCTGAGCCAGATAGCGGCTGGTATCGCCGCGAAACTGCAAGACTTCCAGCGCCGCGTTCACCAGCACGCCGGGCGGCGCATATGTCGCGGCGACCAGGCGGTCCGCCTCGCGCTGCAGATCGACCCCGGCGTCTTCGACGTTGCGGGTGCCCGCCGACGGAACCAGATGCCGAGGCTCCCACGGAACTCGCGGGGATCGGGTGGGGGCCACGATCGTGGCCGGCCCCGGCTTGCGCGCGAAGATCTTGTGCTTCGGCTCGGTGGCCTGGAAGAGCTCGTCGTACCCGCTCACGGTTTCTGAGGTGCCGAGCCACAGATATCCGCCCGGCTTCAGCGCGTAGTGGAACATCGGGATGAGCCGCTTCTGCAGGGCGGGCTCCATGTAGATGAGGAGGTTCCGGCAGCTGATGAGATCCAGGTGCGAGAAGGGAGGGTCAGCCAGGACGTTCTGCCGGGCAAAGACGCACATCTCGCGAATGGCCTTCACGACCTGAAACCCACCCTGCGTTTCGACGAAGAACCGCTGAAGGCGTTCCGGCGAGACGTCTTCGGCGATGTTCTTGGAATAGAGTCCCGAGCGTGCCTTTTCGATTCCGCGCTCACTCAGATCGCTGGCGAACAGCTGAACCGGAAGATCCATGCACTGGCCTGCGGCAAATTCGTTGACCAGGATGGCGAGGGAGTATGCCTCTTCGCCAGTCGAGCAGCCCAAGACCCAGATGCGCAGTGGATGGGCGCGCGACCGCCCCGCGGCCAACCGCGGCAGGATCTTGCGGGTGATGGTTTCGAAGCAATCCGGGTCGCGAAAGAACGCCGTGACGTTGATGAGAAGGTCGTGGTAGAGACTCTGCACCTCCGCGGGATTCCCGACCAGCATGGCCAGATAATCCGCCAGCGTCTCCAGCCGGTGGAGCAACATGCGGCGGGAGATCCGGCGGTGCAGCGTCCTGGACTTGTAGTGGAAGAAGTCGACGCCGGTCACCTCGCCGAGGAGACGCAGGATCCTCTGGAGATCCTGCGATTCGTCCGTCTGGCGGGCCGCGGATTTCGCGATGGCATCTTCCGGCCTCACGTAGGGATGGCAGCCGATGCGTACGAGCTCTTCGGCGATCGCGGCCGGTGACAGAACGAAGTCCACGCATCCCGCGGCGACTGCACTGTGCGGCATGCCGTCGTGCTGCGCGGAACCGTGGTCCTGGGCGAAGGTGATGCCCCCTTCGGCCTTGATCGCCTCCAGCCCCAGCGTGCCGTCTGTCCCCGTGCCGGAGAGGATGACGCCGATCGCGCTATGGCCGTGATCCTCGGCCAGTGAACGCAGGAAGGCATCGATGGATCGATGCTGTCCATGGATCTCGGTGCGCGGCGAGAGCGTGAGGTGCCCATTCGCCATCAACATCGTTCGGTTGGGAGGAATCACGTAGACGCAGTTCGGTTCGACCCGCGGCTCGTCCCGCACTTCCATGACGCGCATCGTGGTTACTCGGCCGAGGATCTCCGCCAGCATGCTCTGATGGCCAGGATCCAAGTGGAGCACCACCACGAACGCCATCCCGGTGTCGGCCGGCAAGGCCTCGAGAAGCTGCTTGTACGCGTCGATGCCGCCGGCCGATGCTCCCACACCGACAATCGGAAAGGGCCGGAGCTCTCGACCATCGCGCCGTTCAGTGGACGGGGGAGGTCTGTCTGACGTCATGCCAAACTCCGACTGAGCTGTTTTCGCGCGGCGCAGAACCGATCGTCAGGATCCGCCATGAGATCCCTGCAGACCGAATCGTATCCCTACCCCGGCGCTTCGACAATTCTTCCGGCAACTCTCGGGAGCGGTCGAATGTTGGAATTGGGCACGGACCGAGTACGCCGCTCATCCCGGCCTGCCGAGGCGGATCTGCGTCGCTCGGATGCGCCGGTCACTTTGGTCTCGGCAACCTTAGCTCTTGCCGCAGCTCAACGACGCGCCGCTGTATCTTCGACAACATATCGAGTTGCTCAGGCGATAGCGCTGACGCGACAGCCGACTGTGTGAGCAGCTGCATTTCATGCTCTAGCCGCCGCAGATCCTCGAGGAGAAAGCGTTCCATGAGGCCCCTTCGCATCAATGTCGGGATGGTACGATCCGTTAGCGCGGCGCCATCGTTCTGGGCAAACCGAAAAAGGGAAGGTCCATCGATCGTCGGAGCGGAGCGGCGGCACCTGGAGGTCAGCCAAATGCCGGTGACTCCCATGAGCCGAGTCCTAGATCGATGGGAGGACTCGACAGGGTCACGTTCCCCCGTGTCGCGAAAACCTCTACTGGCGAGCTGGATGACTTTGGTGCCGAGCTGCCATGCTGGACACCGACATAGGAGCGCCCGGCGGCTACGCCCGCCTACCTAGCGCCGGCCAGCTCTCCTTCGACGCGACCTGCGCAAGAAAACTCTTCGCGGACAGCTGGGCCAGAAGCAGCGTGGATTCTCGGTCGGAGAGCGCACTTTCGGCTACCGGTCGGTGCCCGTCGGCGAGATGCGCCTGGACAAGAAGGGGCGTCCGCGGCCGGACGGCTGCCGGATGGAAATTCAAGCAGCCGAGGCCGCGATTGTGCTCGAAATCTTCTGACTGCCTGGATCGGAAGATCAGCAACTTCGTCGAGTTCATCGGCGAGGGCCGCGGTAGCCAGGCCCTCGCCAGCGCCCTAGACCGAGCCGAAGCGGGAGGCGACCGCACTGCGGGCCGAGATCGAGGGCTGTCCTCGTCAGGTCTGTCAGCCTTCGCGACACCTCCCGACGCGTGGGTCGCTGAGCGCCTGACGACCCTGCAGTCCGTGCTCGAGCGTCGGACCGGACCGGCGGGCCTGATCCTGCGACGGATCCTCGGCCCCGTCGTGCTGGAGCCGGTTCAGCCCGGGGTCGGCCGCCCTACTATCGCGCCCGGACCAGCCTCGACGCTCCTCGCACTTCTCGAACCGGACCCCGGGGAGATCTCGGAGCCCGGTTCGAGTGTATTGCGAAGGTGGTCCCAACGGGAATCGAACCCGTGTTCCCGACGTGAGAGGCCGGTGTCCTAGGCCGCTAGACGATGGGACCGAGAGAGATCTGCGGGCGTCGTTCCCTCAACACACGATGAGCCGGGCATGTGATCCCGGCTCATTGGCGTGTGTCGCTGGCCGCTCAGGCCGGTCGCGACGACCCTATGTCTACTGAACTGAGGAGGTAGGACTCGAACCTACAATCGCCTGATCCAGAGTCAGGTGGCTTACCAATTAGCCCACTCCTCACCAACTGCGGGCGAAGATTACCCGCGACCATTTTGAAGTCAACCCCGCGATCCGGCGACGATTCGCAACAGTGGCCACGGTCCGCGCGATGCCGTGGCGATGGCATCGAGGACGCTCCGCGCGGTGGCCGCCGCGGACGCGCGCGGGGTGCCGATCGTAACCTCGCCGACGCGCACGCCGCGCCCCAGCGCTCGCGCCAGGGCGTCGGCGAGACACGAGAGCCCCTCCGCGACCACCGCCGCGATGGCGTCGTCGGCGCGCCCGGTCTCGACGACGATCAGCAACGCGCCGCGCTTCTGCTGCTCGAGCGCGGCACCGGCGGCGCGACCGACAAGGTAGCTGGCGCGCAGCGTCGCATCGATTCCGTCGCGCCACGCCTTCAACCCCGGGTTTCTGCCACGGGCAGCGGTTGATAGGTCAGGATAGATGATCACGGCATCGACCGTCCCCAGCGCACGCCACGCCTGGTCGGCGCGACGCGCGCTGGCCGCGGTGGCCGCCGCCGTGCTCAGCCGCGCCGCCGGCAAGGCCGCGTCGTGCACGCGCGCATGGCGCGCCAGTGCGCGTCCCAACGCGGCCGCACGGATCCCACTGCCGCACACCCAGATCCCCGGCGTTCCCACGGCCGCGACGCTACGCCATCGGTCGCGCGTCGCCAAGTCGCCGCTCGTCGCTTTGCTGCTGTGCGCGGGCGTCGTCGGCGCCGCCGAGCCGCGCCCCGGCGACGTGCTCACCGCCGCCTCGCTCGAATCCGCCGCCGGACTGCTCACCCCGGGTGTCGAATGGTGCGTGCGCCGCGGCATGGTCGTGCGGGTCGGCGAGACGCGACCGATTCCCGCGCCGGCCGCGTATCGCGAAGCGACCGAGCGCTACGCGCCACAGGTGCGCCTCGGCAGCGACGGGCTGACCTTGGAGAACTACGTCGCCGGCCAGCCCTTCACCACCATCGACGCGGCCGATCCGCAGGCGGCGGTGAAGGTGATGTGGAACGCCGCCTACAAGTGGCTCGCCACCGACGACCTCGACGCGCGCGACTTCTCCGCCGACGCCGGACCGATCGGCCGCGACGGCACGCCGATGAACGTCGAGCGGCACTTCCAGCTCGGCTACCTGCGCCGCCTCTTCTACAACGGCCGCCTCGTCGTCGACCCCAAGCCGAGTCTCCCCAACCCCGACGGCATCCGTTATCGCGAGTCGCTGCACCCCGTCGTCGAGCCGCTCGACCTGCGCGGCGTCGGCATGACCAGCGTCCGCTACATGGCGCCGAACCACCCCGACGAGAGCTGGCTCTACCTGCCCAACCTGCGTCGCGTGCGCCGGCTCTCCAGCGCGCAGCGCTCCGACGCGCTGTTCAACCAGGACATCGATACCGACAGCTACTTCGGCTACAGCGGCCACATCGGCTGGATGGACTGGAAGTTCCTCGGCGAGCGCTCCGTTCTGGCGCCCATGCACGGGACCCACTACCCGGTGCAGTGGGGCGAGGGCAGCGCCGACTTCGCGTTCGACGACGTCTGGGAGCCGCGCCGCGTGTACGTCATCGAGGGCACCTCGAAACTGCCGCAGTACGCCTACTCGAAGCGCGTGCTGTTCGTCGACGCCGAGACGTTCGTCGTCCCGCTGTCGGACATCTACGACCCCGCCGGCCAGCTCTGGAAGGTGTGGCTGAACCTGTTCTCCTACCGCAAGGAGGCGTTCCCCGGCGCGAAGGTGTCCTACCCGACCGACATGGCCTTCGCCCCCGCGGTGGTGATGGTCGATGTCAACGCCGACCACGTCACCCGCGTCGCCCTCCCCAGCCGCAGCAGCGCCGGCACCGAGGGTTGGTACTTCAATCAGGGCGATCGCTTCGGTCTCACCGAGGACTGGTTCAAGATCTCCAGCCTGATCCAGGCGGCGCACTGACGCTGGCTTTCAGCCTTCAGCCTTCACAGCCTGAGCCCGATCTTTCCGAAGTGCGCGCTCGCTTTCATGATGCGGTGCGCTTCGCCGGCCTCGGCGAGTGGAAGGACGCGATCGAGCACGGGCTTGATCCGACCGGCCTCGAGCGCCGCGCCGAAGCGCTGCAGGAAGGCCTGCACGATGGCGGCCTTCTCGGCGGGCGGACGGACGCGCAACGTCGAGCCGATCACCTGCTGTCGTTTCATCAGCAGCCCGGCGAGGTCGATCTCGGCGCGATTCCCGCCCATCAATCCGATGATCACGAGCCGTCCGTTGACCGCCAGCGAGGCGAGATTGCCCTCCAGGTACCGGGCGCCGATGGCATCGAGCACGACGTCGACGCCTTTGCCGTCGGTCGCGGCGTGGACCGCCGGCGCGAAGTCGCCGTCGCGATAGTTGATCGCCACGTCGGCGCCGTGCGTCCAGACAGCGCTGGCACTTCTCGGCGCTGCCGGCAGTGACGATGACCGTGAGGCCGGCCTCGCGGCACAGGGTGATCGCCGCGGTGCCGACGCCGCTGCCGCCGCCGTGCACGAGGACGCGGCCGCCGTCGGGCACGGCGCCGAGCATGAAGATGTTGAGGAACGCGGTCAGGAACACCTCGGCGAACGCCCCGCCCTCCTCATCGGAGAGCGCTGCCGGTACGCGCATGACCGAGCCGGCGTCGACGACGGCCTGCTCCGCGTAGCCGCCGCCGGAGAGCAGCGCCATGGCGCGGTCGCCAACCGTCCACCCGCGCACCGCCGAGCCGATCTCGGCGATCTCGCCGCCGCATTCCAGACCGAGAACCGGCGACGCACCCGGCGGCGGCGGATAGAATCCCTGGCGCTGTAGCAGATCGGCGCGGTTCACCGCCGTCGCGCGCACGCGAATGCGGACGTCGTTGGCGCCCAGCGCCGGCGCCGGCGCCTCGCCGATGTGGAGGACGCTCTCGTCGCCCGGTTGGTCGAACACCACGGCCCGCATGACAGTCTCCTTCCGCCGTATCGGCTAGCCGCTCGGCGGCGCGCCGGTCAACACGCCGTCACCCGGGCGCTCGCGGATCCAGCCGCGGATCCACGGCAACAGCAACAGCGCCGGCGCCGCGAGAAAGACCGTGAAGGTGAAGTAGGCGGCATACCCCATCGTCTGCACGCCCCAACCGCTGAACGCGCCGGCGACGTCGCGCGACAGCCCGAACAGCGCCGACAGGCCGGCGTACTGCACGGCGGCGTGCTCCTTGTCGCAGATGTGCATGAGAAACGAGAGAAAGGCCGCGGTGCCGAGACCGCTGGTGAACGACTCGATCATCGACGCCGAGTAGATCAGCGCCCGCGCCGGATCGCGCAGCGCGGCGATCGCGCCGGCGAGGCTGGTCACCTCGGTGGTCGGCGCCGGCGGGTTGACCCAGGCGGCCGTCGCGTAGCCCAGGTTCGAGAGCGCCTGCGCCAGGCCGAGGAAGAGCAGCGCGCGCCAGATGCCCCAGCGGTCGGTGAATCGGCCACCGGCGATGGCGCCGGCGATGGTCGCCAGCATGCCGACGGTGCTCGACACGATGCCGACCTCGCCGACGCTCAGGTGGTGATCGAGCCAGAACGGCTTGACCATCGGCCCCATGGACGCGTCGCCGAGCTTGTACAGCAGGACGAAGGCGAACACCGCCGGCGCGCCGGGCCGTGCCACCCAATCGCGCAGCGGCTCGAGCCAGAGGTGGCGCGACTCGGCCGACGTCGCGACGCGCGGCGCCCACGGCACCAGCAGTGCCAGCACGCCGAACGCCGCGGCGGCCATCGTGAACACCGCCGGCCAGCCGAGCCAGGTCGCGAGCAGCACGAGCCCGCCGCCGCTGGCGATCAAGGCGACGCGCGCCGCGGTGACGCGCACGCCGTTGGTGCTGCCCTCCTCGCCCGGATCGACGAGACCGATCGTGTAGGCGTCGATGGCGATGTCCTGCGTCGCCGAGGCGAACGCGATGAGCAGCATCACGACGCCGACCAGCAGCGCCGCGGTCGGCGCGATGGTGCCGAGCAGCGCCGTCGCCACGGCGAGCACGGCCAGGCACGCGGCGATCCACGTCCGCCGGTCGCCGTAGCGGTCGATCAGCGGCGACCAGGCGACCTTCAGCGTCCACGGCAGCCCGATCAACGAGTAGAGACCGATGGCGGTGAGGTCGACGCCGCTGAAGCGCAGATAGACCGGCATCATCTCCTTCACCACGCCGAAGGGCAGACCCTCCGCGAAGTAGAGCAACGCCACCCACCCGAGCTTCCGCCGCAACGTCATCCGCGGCGACCCTTTCCCCCGCGACGGTGCGCCAGTCAAATCCACACCGCGAGGCCGCGCGCTCGCGCCCGCGGGACAGCCCATTGACTTCACGCCGACGCGCCCGCAACATTTCGCTGGGTCGTAGGTGGGAGGCTGCGCATGTGGGACGAGACGAGCGCCTTGGCGCCAACGCTGCTGGTAGCGATGCCCCAGCTCCAGGATCCGAATTTCGGCAAGACCGTCGTCCTGCTCTGCGAGCATCGCGAGGAAGGCGCGATGGGGCTGGTGATCAACCGCTGCACCGAGACGACCGCCTCCTCGATCGTCCAACTCGAGCCGCCGATCGACCGCGACAACGGCATGCCGGTGTGGATCGGCGGCCCGGTCGATCCATCGCGCGGCTGGCTGCTGGTCAACTCCGACCTCGGCGACGGCGTCGAGGTGACGCCCGGCGTGTTCCTCTCGGCCTCACGCGATCTCCTGCGCCGCGTGCTGGAGAGCGACGACCTGGCGGAGCGCAGCCGCTTCCTCGTCGGCTACGCCGGCTGGGGACCGCGCCAACTCGACGCCGAGCTCGCCGCGTCCGCGTGGCTCACCGTGCCCGTCGACCCGCAGCTGATGTTCGAGACGCCAAGCGACGACGATGTGGGAGGTCGCGATCCGCCGGCTCGGCATCGAGCCGCACTCGCTCACGCTGGGCCCGGGCGTGCACTAGGGGAGCGGATGACGCAGACGAAAGGCGCCTTCGTCGTTCAGCCTTCGTCTTTCGTCCTCGGCTCCGGCGGCTTCACCTTCAGGTACGCACTCAACACCTCCACCCAGCTCTCCGCTTCGGCGCGCGGGCGTCGCCGTTGGGAAGCTGCGGCGGCGGCGCGCGCGTACTGGTTGAGGGCGGTGGCGTAGTCGCCGTCGAGGCGGGCGGCGGTGGCGAGGTGGTAGAAGCCGTCGCCGGCGTGGCCGGCGCGCCCGGCGAGCATGGCCGTAGCCGTGCTGTGCCGCTTCAAGCCCCGGTGCGATGGCGAGCGCGCGCTGGTAGGCACCTTCGCGCGCAGGCGGTGTCGCCGAGCGCCTCATACGTCTTGGCGAGATCGACCTGCGCGCCGGCGTCGTCGGGATGGCGCGCCAGGTAGTCGGTGAGCCGGCGGCGCGCTTCGCGGCGATCGCGCTGGCGCAGGGCGAGGCGGCCGAGCTCGCGCTCGACACCGTCGACTGGCCCGCTTCGCGCGGCCGCGAGCGCGGCGCGCGGCCTCGTCGAGCTGGCCCGTTTCGAGCGCGACGATGCCGTACAGGTACTGCGCGTTCGGATTGTCGGGGTTCGCATCGCGCGACCGGCGATACGCGGTCAGGACGTCGGCCGGCGGCTCGCTGGCGGCGCGCACCAGCGCCTGCACGCGCTGCAGGGCGAAGCTCGGCCGGCGGCCGCTGGTGCGGCCGCCCACTGCGTGCGTCTTCAGCACCGCCTCGAGTTGGTTGAGGCGCTCGTCGGTCATCGGGTGGGTCTGCAGATACGGCGGCGCCGACCTCGGCGAGGCCCGCTGCTGATCGCTCAGCTTCTTGAAGAAATCGAGCATGGCGCGCGGGTCGTAGCCGGCCGCCTGCATGTAGCGCGCGCCGAGGTAGTCCGCCTCCTGCTCGAACTCGCGCGGTGTACTGCAGCGCCGCCGCCTGCGACGCGGCGGTGGCCAGCGACCCCACCGCCGGCTGCACGACCGATGAGCAGCATGCCGAGCAGCGCGGCGTAGTTGAGCACCTGCGTCTTCTCCTGCTGGCGGACGACGTGGTGGGCGTGCACGTGGCCGATCTCGTGGCCGAGCACCGCCGCCAGCTCGTCGTCGTTGTGCAGCGCCGCGAGCAGCCCGCTGTGCACGTAGACGTAGCCGCCCGGGACGGCGAAGGCGTTGATGCGCGGGTCGCGAACGACCGCGAACTGATACGTCGAAGTACGAGTCGTCCAGCGTCGCGGCGATCATGCTTGCCGATGCTGTTGACGTAGGCGACGACATCGGGATCGTCGATGATCGGCGCCCGCTGGCGGGCCGCGAGGTCGAACTGCTGCCCGAGCTCGCGCTCGCCCTGGTACGAGATCGCCGTTGCGCTCGACGCCAGCACCGCCAGCCCGACGAGCGCGCCGGCGACAAATTTCAGGTGCATCGGGTGACGTACTCGAGCAGCTCGGCGAGCTGGCGCAGCTGGCGAGCACGGATCGCTCTCTCCTCGACGGCGCCATCGCGAAGACGTGCAGCGCCCACTGCAGGTTGGCTTCGAGGATGCGCACGCACGCCTCGGTCGCCGCCTGTTCCCGGGCGCGGCGGCGCGCGCTGGCATGCGAGCCGAACGAGATGATCTCGGCCATGGCTCAGCCGCGTGATCGGCGTGACCGGTCGACCGGTGACACCGTCCGCCTGCGCGCGCCGCCCACTCGATCTGGCGGGCGAGGCCGCGCAGGAGGCGTACATCGTGCGTCGTCGAGCGCGGCGCGGCCGAAGATGCCGCGCAGAGCGAACATGATGTGGTCAGGGTTCTGCGGGATTGAGGAAGCCGATGCGCAACAGCGCCGCCTGCAGGTGATCGAGCAGCGCGCCCACCTCGGCGGCCGGCGCCGCCGCCTCCGCATCAACGGCGGGCGCCGCGGCGTTCGCCGCCCGGCGCAGCTCGTAGCAGACCAGCAGCACCGCCTGCGCGAGATTCAGCGACGCGTACGCGTCCGCGGTGTCGATCGCGCAGAGCCGCTGGCAGTGTCGCAGGTCGTCATTCGACAGGCCGTGATCCTCCGGGCCGAAGACGCATCGCCACCCGCCCAGCCACGGCCCGCTCGACGATCACCGGCGCCAGCGCTCCGAGATCCTCGACGGTCGGCGCGATAGCCGCCGGTCCGGCAGGTCGTGCCGACCACCAGGTGGCAGTCGGCGACCGGCGTCGGGCAGCGTCTCGACCAGGCGCGCGTCGCGCAGCAGATCGCGGGCGTGCACCGCCATGCGGTCAGCCGCCGCCAGACGCGCGACAGCGGGCCGGACCAGCGAGAGGTCGCCAACGCCGCAGGTTCTTCATCGCCCGCGCCGTCGGCGCCGACGTTGGCGGCGCCCCGCGGGCGCACCAGCACGATGCGGACGTTGCGCAGCGGCGCAACCGCCACCACGGCTTCGGCGACCTCGGGGCCCATGGAACATGCATACCGTCGCGCTCGCGACGACGCCATGGGAAGAGCAGAACCCGGCCTATCCCCGATTGGAGGGCCGCGCTCCGGCGCGGCCTGCCGGCGCCGATTCGACGCAATCCGCGCGAACAACCCCGTCGCCCATCTTTCGCACCGCGCTGCCAGGCGCTGCGGAGCAGCGCCCTCCAATCGGTGATTGTGTCGGGCCGGGGCCGGGGAACCCTATTTCTTCGCCATGCCGGCGACGGTCGCCGCGGTCGCCTCCATGCGGCGCTCGAGCTCGCGGCTGTGCAGCTGCGCCCGCAGGCGGGCGAACAGCTCGAGCTTGTTGACCGGCTTGGTCAGGTACTCGCTGACGCCCGAGCATCATGCCGCGCGAGCGCGTCTCGATGTCGTCCTTGGCGGTCAGCAGCACGACCGGGATGCCGCGCCAGGCGTCGCTGCTCGCGCAGCCGCTCGCACACCTGCAGGCCGTCCATGCCCGGCATCATGACGTCGAGCACGATGACGTCGACCGATTCCTTACCGAGCGCCTCGCAGGCAGGCCGGCCCGTTGTCGGCGCTGACCGTCGAGTAGCCCTCGCGATTCAGCCAGCGGCGCAGGATCTCCAGCGTGTTGGGATCGTCGTCGACGATCAGGATGCGGCCGTGCGCTGGCGCTGCCGTTCTTGTGCTCGCTCATCGTATGCTCTCCTCGCCCGCCCGGTCAGATCAGATAGCCCTCGGCCTCGCCGCCACCGCCGGTCTTGCGCCGCAGCTTGGCGACCAGCGTGGTGCGCTTGAGCCCGAGCAGGCGCGCCGCCGCCTGCTTGTTGCCCTTGGTGCGGCGCAGCGCCTCGTCGATCAGCCGGTACTCGAACTCCTCGACGGCGCGGTTGAGATCGATGCCCTCCTCGGTGAGGGTCGGGCGCGGAATCTTCTTCTCCGAGATGAACGAGCGGATGTTGGGCGGCAGGCTGTCGACGCGGATCATGCCGTCCTCGCTCAGCACGACCATGCGCTCGACCAGGTTCTCCAGCTCGCGCACGTTGCCCGGCCAGTCGTACTCCCACAGGTGCACCATGGCGTCGTCCGCCACGTGGCACTGCCGGCCCTCGTGCTTGGCGTTGTACTTGTCGAGGAAGTACTGGACGAGCACGGGGATGTCCGAGCGCCGCTCGCGCAGCGGCGGCAGCAGAATGGGGATGACCTGCAGGCGGTAGAAGAGGTCCTCGCGGAAGCGCCCCTTCTCGACCTCGTTGCCAGGTCGCGGTTGCTGGCCGCGATGACCCGCACGTCGACCTTCACCGAGCGGTCGGAGCCGACCGGCCGGATCTCGCGCTCCTGCAGCACGCGCAGCAGCTTGACCTGCAGCGGTGCCGTCATCTCGCCGATCTCGTCGAGGAAGATCGTGCCGCCGTTGGCGAGCTGGAACATGCCCATGCGCGCACCCGACCGCGCCGGTGAAGGCGCCGCGCTCGTGGCCGAACATCTCGGACTCGAGCAGGTCGGGCGGGATGGCGCCGCAGTTGACGGCGATGAAGGGCTGGTTGGCCCGCCGGCTGTGGGCGTGGATGTAAGCGCGCGATCAGCTCCTTGCCGGTGCCGCTCTCGCCCATGATCAGCACCGTCGAATCCGTGGTCGGCCACCCGCTGGGAGATGCTGAGGATCTTCTCCATCACCGGGTGGTTGCCTTTGATCGTGAAGTTTTCCATGCGGATGCGCCCCTTCCGTCGATTGCTCGGCGAAAGCCCGAGCGACGAAAAAATAACACGAGCAAAGATCGCCACAACCGCTATTTTCGCGGCGAATTATTGCCCGAGCACCTTTCTCGCCCGCCGAGCCCTCCGAATGCACCACGTGCTGTGCGTAGTGAAACGCGCCCGGGTAGCGCCTCAGTGTGATTGGCGCGGCGGTGATCGCAGCCCGGAGGCAGAACCGCCAGGACGCCAAGTCACCGCCCGCGCGCGGGCGGCGCGGACCGCGCCGAGGATCCAGGCTAGACGGGGCCGATATGCGTACTCGATCCGACGGCCGCGCTGCGGCAGAGCTCCGCCCGGTCACCATCACCGCCGGACTTCATCCGCCAGTGCCGAAGGCTCGGTGCTGATCGAGGTCGGCCACACCCGCGTCATCTGCACCGCGACGGTCGAGGAGACGCGTGCCGCCGTTCCTGCGCGACAGCGGCCGCGGCTGGGTGACGGCCGAGTACGGCATGCTGCCCGGCTCGAGCACCAGCCGCATCGCGCGCGAGTCGGCGCGCGGCAAGATCGGCGGCCGGACGCACGAGATCCAGCGCCTGATCGGCCGCAGCCTGCGCGCGGTCGACCGACATGCGCGGCGCTCGGCGAGCGCACGATCTGGATCGACTGCGACGTCATCGAGGCCGACGGCGGCACGCGCACCGCATCGATCACCGGCAGGCTACGTCGCACTCGCCCTGGCACTGCACCGTCTGCGCGGGCGCGGTCTCGATCAGCGGCAACCCGCTCGCCGACTCGGTCGCGGCGGTCAGCGTCGGCGTCGTCGCCGGCGAGGTGCTGGTCGACCTCTGCTACAAAGAGGACAGCACCGCCGACGTCGACATGAACCTGGTGATGACCGGCAAGGGCGCGTTCATCGAGGTGCAGGGCACCGCCGAGGCGCATCCGTTCAGCGCCGAGCAGCTCGCCCGTCTCACCGCGCTGGGCAGCGAGGCGATCGCCGCGCTCGCGGCCAGCGTCAGCGCCAGACCGCTCGCCGCGGCCGGCATCGCGGTGATCCTGGTCGCCGCCACCGGCAACGCCGGCAAGCTGCGCGAGCTGCGGACCCTGCTCGCCGATCCGGCGATCACGGTGCGGGCGCTCGCCGACTGGCCCGACTTCGTCGCGCCGGCCGAGGACGGCGACGACCTTGCTCGCCAACGCACGGATCAAAGCGCACGCGGTCGCGCGGCGCACCGGACTCGCGGCGATCGCCGACGACTCGGGCCTGGACGTCGATGCCCTCGGCGGCCTGCCGGGCGTGCGCTCGGCGCGCTTCGCGGCGGACGCCGGCAGCGGCGCGCGGCGACGCGGCCAACGTCGCGCTGCTGCTCGACCGCCTCGCGCGACGTTCCCACCGACCGGCGTACCGGCGCGCTTCCGCTGCGCCGTGGTCGTCGCGCGACCCGACGGACGCGGAGCTGATCGCCGAAGGCATCTGCGAGGGCCTCATCACCGCGGCCCCCCGCGGCCACGGCGGCTTCGGCTACGATCCGGTCTTCCTCTTCGGCGACCGGCACATTCGCCGAGATGCGCGCCGACGAGAAGGATCGCGTCAGCCACCGAGCCCGGGCGATCGCCGCCCTGCGGCCGCGGCTCGCGGGATTTCTGAGCGCGTAGCTTGGAGGGCGCCGCTCCCGCGGCGCCCTCGCAGCGCGCATCTCAACGCCGGTCGCCCGCCCTGGCCCGCCGCCGCGATCGTTCACGCCGGTCGCGATCGTTAGGACGATTCGCGCTGCGAGGCGCGCGGCAGCGGCCTCAAACACCGGCGCGTTGATTTCGCGATACCCCTCTGTTAGCCCCGGCGCACGCGGCGAAATGACGGGGCGTAGCGCAGCCTGGTTAGCGCACCTGCCTTGGGAGCAGGGGGTCGGCCGTTCGAATCGGCTCGCCCCGACCATTCGCGCGCGGCGGTAGCATCGGCGCCAGTAGCTCAGTGGATAGAGCAGCAGCCTTCTAAGCTGCTGGTCGCAGGTTCGATTCCTGCCTGGCGCGCTACCGCGCGCCGCGCTCGACGCACGCTCAGGACCCGCGGGTGATCGTCAGGCTCCAGACGCCGCCGACCGCGTCCGCCACGACGTAGTGATCGCCGGCCGGCGAGGTGACCATACGCACGTCCGCGAGCCCGGACACGCTCACGACGACGTTGCCGGCGCCGACGACCGGATAGAACGCGAGCAGCTCGGCGCCGGCGGGCGCCGTGTCGCCGCTGGCGCTGAGCGCGCCGGTGACGGGGTTCCACGTCGTCGCGGCCAACCGCCCCGGTGCCGCACGCACGTAGCCGCGGGTGAGCTGCCCGACCAGGTCCTGCCGCATCCCGGTCACGGCGTTGCCGGTGGCGCAGTCGACCTCGAACTCGCCCCAGACGTACGGCACGTTGCCGCTGCGCACGTCGCCGGCCTTGTGCGGGTCGCCGCAGGACTCGCGCCAGGTCCACAGGGTGGCGCCGATCAGCGACTCGTCCTGGAGGCGCTGGTGCTCGGCGAAATACACGTCCTGTGGATCCGAGGCGCGGCGCGGGTCGCTGCCCCACTCGCCGGTGAGCACCGGCGCGCCGCCGTACACCTTCGCCTCGTCGCGGGCGCGGGCGAACTGCGGCATGAGCGGCTGATCGTCGAGGCCGCCCTGATAGAGGTGCGGCGCGTAGACCACGTCGCGATCGCGCGCGAAATCGGGCGGCGCGCCGGTGCCGAGCAGCGACCACACCGCGCTCGGCTCGAAGAAGACCAGGCGTGGCGGGCTGCCGGCGTCGCGCTCGCCGGCGCGGATGGCGACGATGGCGGCCGCGTAGAGGTCGGAGAGCTGAACGAGCTGTTCGTCGAAGAACGCGTTCGGCTCGTTCATCAGGTCGTAGCCGGCGACGCCCGGCTCGGCCGCGAGCACGCGGGCGAGGTGTCCGAGCATGGCGGCGTACCGGGTGCGGATCCCGACGCCAGTCGTGTCGGCCGCGTCGGCGAAGAAGTTGGAGAAGGACGTCGTCACCGCCGGGCTGAGCTCGCGGATGCCCAACGTCGGACAGCGGGGCGCGTCGCCGTCGAGCGTCGCCCATCCGGGCGCACCGTCCCAGCCGAACGCCAGCTGGCCCGGCGGCGCGCAGACTTCATCCGGGCGCGCCGCCAGGGTCGGCCCCCAGGCGTCCTGATGGAGGTCGAGGATCGTGTAGATCCCGCGCTCGGCCAGCACGCGCACGGCAGCGCGCGCCTGCGCGAGATAGGCGTCGTCGTAGACGCCCGGCGCCGTCTCGACGCGCGACCACGACAGCAGCAGCCGCACCGCGTTCCAGCCGATCGCCGCCAGGTGATCGGCGTCGGCCTCGGTGAAGGGGAAGACGGTGGGCAGGTCCCCGTAGGGCCAGTACTCGACCAGGGCGTTGACGTTGACGCCGCGCAGCAGCACCTCGCGGCCCTCCGCGTCGACGATACGGCCGCCCGTGTCGGCGTTCGGCTCGGCGTGCAGATCCGGCAGACGCAGCGGCGGGCGGGTGGGCGTCTCCGTCGCGCTCGACGTGGCGGTGGCCGTCGCGGTCTGCGCGGGCGAGTCGGTTGGCGTCGGCGTCGCCAGGCGCGTCGCGCTGGCGGTGAACGACGGGGGGGCGGTGTGCGTCGGTACCGCGGTCGCGGTCGCGGTCACGGACGCCGTGGGCGTCTGCGTGGCCGGCGGACGACCATCGTCATCGCCACAGGCGGCGACGATGACGCTCGCCAGCAGCACGACCGGCAGGAGCCGGAGCTCGGGACCCATCCCCGACTTCTACGATCGGCGGCGGTGAAAGACCAACGCGCACCGGCCCTTGCTGGATTTCGCCGCGTGACTCTGCTTACTTTCGACCACCGTACGGTGGGTGTAGCTCAACGGTAGAGCACCGGACTGTGGCTCCGGGGGTTGTGGGTTCAAGACCCATCACTCACCCCTTCCGATGCGCCGGCGGGTCTGGACGTCGCGTCCGACCCGCCGGCGGTCATCCCCCGCCGCCGCGACCGGCGAGAATGGCATCGGCGCTGCTCCACGCCCCAGGGCGGTACTCCGCCGAATAGCCCGCGGCCTGCAGGTCGGCGACCATCGGTGTGGCGGCGCCCTCGTTGAGACTGTGGACGATGAACCGCCCGACCCGCGGGCGATTCGCGACCACCCAGCGCACGACGCCCGAGCCGGTGTCCTCCTCCTCGGGGTCGACGAACGCCATGCCCCCCAGATCGTGGTCGAGGAACACCACGTCCCACGGCTCCGCCAGGCGCGCGATGCAGTCCGCGGCCGTCTCGACCCAGTGGCCGTGCGGCACCAGGGCGAGGAACTCGGCGCTGCGCTCCGGAAAGTCGTCGAGGAAGAGAATCCGCAGCGGCGTATCGATCGCGTGCGAGCTCATGTCGTCTCGTGATCGATGTCACGCATCCGAGTCATGCCTCGATAATGCGCCGACAGCCGCCGCTGTCCAGGCCTCGCCCGCGCGATCGCATCGCGCCCTAATCCGCCCTATTCCGTTTGCTCCCCGCACGCGTTATGAGAGACTGCTTTTGCTCGGCGACACGGAGGGATCCCCAGAGACGATGCGCGCGTGGACGGTGCGGGACTGCCTGGAGCTCTACAACGTACCTACCTGGGGTGCGGGGTTCTTCTCGATCAACGCCAAGGGACACGTCGAGGTCGCGCCGCGACTCGACGGGGCGCGCATCGATCTGCTCGAGCTCGTTCAGGATCTCCAGCAGCGCGGCCTGCGGCCGCCGCTGCTGATCCGCTTCTCGGACATCCTGGCGGCGCGCGTACAGGGTCTCTGCGGCGCCTTCAATCGCGCCATCGGTGAGTACGGCTACCGCGGCGCGTACCGCGGCGTGTACCCGATCAAGGTCAATCAGCAGCGGCACGTCGTCGAGGAGATCGTCGAGTACGGTGCGGCCTACGGCATCGGCCTCGAAGCGGGCAGCAAGCCCGAGCTGCTGATCGCGATGGCGCTCTGCGAGACACCCGGCGCGCTGATCGTCTGCAACGGCTACAAGGACAAGAACTACATCGAGACCGCGCTCCTCGGGCAGCGGCTCGGACGCACGCCGATCATCGTCGTCGACCGCTTCCACGAGGTCGATCTCATCATCCGCGTCTCTCAGGAGCTCGGGATCCGGCCGCACATCGGCATGCGCGCCCGCCTGAGCACCAAGGGCGCCGGCAAGTGGATCGAGTCGACCGGCGACCGCTCGAAGTTCGGCCTGACCGCGGTGGAGATCGTCGACGCGGTCGACCGCCTGCGCGCCGACGGCATGCTCGACTGCCTCGAGCTGCTGCACTTCCACATCGGCTCGCAGATCACCGCCATCCGCGCCCACAAGGACGCGCTGCGCGAGGCGAGCCGCATCTTCGTCGGCCTGCACGAGATGGGCGCCAAGCCGAAGTTACATCGACGTCGGCGGCGGGCTCGGCGTCGACTACGACGGCTCGTCCGACCAACTTCCACTCGTCGATGAACTACTCGGTGCAGGAGTACGCCAACGACGTCGTCGCCTTCGATCCAGGAAGCGTGCGACGCGCAGCGGCATCCCGCATCCCGACATCGTCACCGAGGCCGGCCGCGCCATGGTGGCGCACCACTCGGTGCTGATCTTCGACGTGCTCGGCGTGCACGAGATGCTCTCCGGCAAGCCGCCGGAGCCGGTGCAGGCGACCGATCACAAGGTGATCCGGGACCTCGCCGAGGTCTACGCCGGCATCACGCAGAAGAACGTCCAGGAGGCCTACCACGACAGCCTGCAGCTCAAGGAGGAGGCGACGACGCTGTTCTCGCTCGGCTTCCTCGACCTGCGCGCGCGCGCCCGGGTCGAGCGCCTGTTCTGGGACTGCTGCGAGAAGATCCTGCGCATCACGCGCGAGCTGCCCTACGTGCCGGACGACCTCGAGCCGCTCGAGAAGGGTCTCGCCGACACGTACTACGGCAACTTCTCCGTCTTTCAGTCGGCGCCCGACCACTGGGCGGTGAAGCAGCTCTTCCCGGTCATGCCGATCCACCGCCTGGACGAGAAGCCGACGCGGCGCGGCGTGTTCGCCGATCTGACCTGCGACAGCGACGGCAAGATCGACCGCTTCATCGACCAGCGCGACGTCAAGGACGTGCTCGAGCTGCACCCGTTCACCGGCCAGCCGTACTTCATCGGCGTCTTCCTGGTCGGCGCCTACCAGGAGATCCTCGGCGACTACCACAACCTCTTCGGCGACACCGACGCCGTGCACGTCCGCCTCGGCGCCGACGGCCGCTACGTCGTCGAGCACGTCGTCGAGGGCGACTCGGTCAGCGACGTGCTGCGCTACGTCCAGTACGACCGCAACCCGCTCATCGAACGCGTCCGCCGCACCATCGAATCCGCAATGCGCAACGGCCAGCTCACCCTCGAGGAATCGGCCCGCCTGCGCCGCCGCTACGAGGAAGGGCTGAGCGAGTACACCTACCTCTCTCGCAACGACTAACCGGAACTTTCACCACGGAGGCACAGGAGACACCGGAGCCGTTCCGCGTAGACTCCGTGTCTCCGTGCCTCCGTGCGTGAAGATCTTTTCAGGGGAGTCACCATGTTCACGCACGAGATTCGCAACGGCATCGCCTTCGTCACGTTCGATTCCGGCGGCATGAACACCCTGTCGGCGGCGGCGGTCGAGGCGCTCGACAGGACGGTGAAGGAGCTGCGCCGCGATCCACGCCAAGACGCCGCTGGCGGGCGTCGATCCTCAAGGGCAACAAGTTCGGGCTCGGCGCCGGCGCCAACATCGGCGAGCTGATGACGCGCCACGCGCGCGCAACTCGGCCGAGTTCATCGATCGCGGGCACGCCGCGCTGTACGCGATCGAGGACGGCCCGCTCCCCTGGCTGGCGGTGATCGACGGCTTCGCGCTCGGCGGCATCTACGAGCTCGCCCTCGCCTGCCGCGGCATCGTCGCCACCGAGAAGTCGACCGTCGGCTTTCCCGAGATCCGCCTCAACATCTTCCCCGGCCTCGGCGGCACGCAGCGCATGCCGCGCCGCAGCGGCCTGATCAACGCCGCCGATCCGATCAGCGGCGACGCCGGCTTCACCGCCGTCCTCACCGGCAAGAACTTCACGCGCCAAGGACGCCGCCGCGATCCAGATGATCGACGCGGTCATTCCCGCCGATGCGGACGTCGACGCGTTCGCCGAGCGCGTTCCTGCGCGAGACGCTGCCGGCGATCGACCGCACCCCGCCGGCCGACCTCGCCAACGCCGAGAGCGCTGAAGCCGATGGTCCTGCCGATGATCGCAGAAGGCGACCATGGGCCGGCCCAACCCGCGCGCCCCGTACGTCGCCCTCGACGTGATGGTGAAGGGCGCCGCGCTGCCGCTGCAAGGAGGCGATCAGGGTCGAGCGCGACGCCTTCCTCGACGTCTGCCACGTCGCCGGAGGGCCGCGCCGGCATGCGCTTCTTCTTCACCCAGCAGGCGGTGCAGAAGCTGCCCAAGGGCTTCCCCGGCAAGCCGCGCACGCTGAAGAAGATCGGCGTCGACGGCGCCGACGGCTACATGGGCAACGCCATCGCCTGGCTGGCGCTCGAGGCCGGCTACGAGGTCGTCGGCGCACGTGCCGCTGCCGCAGTTCGCCGCGGCGGTGCCGGAGAAGCTCGGCGCCAAGTACGGCCGGGCGGTGAAGAAGGGCGCGATGAGCGCGGCCGACGTCGAGAAGCAAGGTCGGCAGCGTCAGCGTCGACCACCGACATCGCGGACGCTCTCCGACTGCGACCTCGTCATCGAGGCGCGCATGGAGAACCGCGAGATCAAGGCGCGAGTTCTACCGGGCGCTCGGCGCACGGCATGAAGGCCGACGGCCTGGTCGCGTCGAACTCGAGCTCGATGGGCCCCGGGCCTGCTCGGCGCCGACTTCGCCGCCGGCGGCGGCGACGCTGCGGAACTTCCTCAACCTGCACTTCTTCAGCCCCGCCGAGCATCCGATGATGCAGCTGGTCGAGATCATCGCCGGCGAAGGAGACCTCGCCGGACGCGGTCGCCACCGCGCACGCCTTCGTGCGCAGCATCAACAAGACGCCGGTCGTCCTGCAGGACGGCTCGCCCGGCTTCCTGGTCAACGCCGGCCTCGCCGCCTACATGCTCGAGGCCGAGACGCTCTACCGCGAGGGCACGCCGGTCGGCCGTCGATCGACGAGGCCATGCGCGAGTCGATCTTCCCGATGGGCCCGTTCGAGCTCGGCGACCAGGCCGGCCTCGACATCGCCGCCGGCATGTTCGACACCATCGCCGCGGCGAGCGCCGCTGCCCTTCGAGCCGCTGGTCTGGAAGCTGCGCGCGCCAGAAGCGCTTCGGCATCAAGAGCGGCGCCGGCGTCTACGACTACGACGAACGGCAAGAAGACCGGCGAGTGGGCGGGCCTCGCCGCGCTCGTCCCGGACCGCGGCACGCGCGTCGCCGGCGCCGAGGAGATCGTCGAGCGCTGCGCCAAGGCGCTCTACGCGAAGGCGCGCGAGCTGTGCGATCGGAAGATCGTCGCCTCCGAGGAGGAGTGCGATCTCGCCTTCGTCTTCGGCATCGGCTTCGCCATGTATCTCGGCGGGCCGATCTTCTACGGCAAGCAGCGCGGCTGGAACAAGGCCTGATCGGCCACCGCGCGCACGGAGGGGCGCCCGGCCCGCGCGGTCAGTTGTCGGCGTTGCTCTTGCCGCTCCTCACCGTCGTGCCGCGTTGACTGCCGCTGTCCGGCGTGGCCTTCGGTTGAGCGGCGGCGCGATCGCTCGAGTTGCTCTTGCCACTCTTCACGGTGGTGGCCTGGTCGGCCCCACCGCCGCCGCCGGTGTCGTGCCCCTCTCCGGCCAGGCCAAGAGCGGGACACAGCATCGTCACCGCCACCAGGAGAACGATTGCATGCCTCATCGCGCCATCTCCTCTCCGTCGTCGCGGACGTTCCTGCCTTCTTGGGAGGCAGCCGCGGCGACGATCCTCCCGGGCGGCGGCGCCAGTCAAGGAGGTGCCGCGCTAGAGATGCGGGCGAGCCGCCCGCGCTCCCAGCTGGCGAACTCAACCTAGCCCGCGGCATGGAGGCAATGCCTGGGAGCGCGGGCGGCTCGCCCGCATCTCTAGCGCGCTGCAGAACTGGGCGGTTCGCTCTCCGGATGGACGGACAGCGAACCGCCCGATGATCACGGCAGCGGCGGGCAGGTCGCCGGCGCCGGCGCCAGGCCGCCGGCCTTGAAGTAGCCGGCGCGATCCGACTTGGCCGTCGTCGGCGGATTGCCCTTCACGTCGGCGGTCGTCGCGGTGCACCAGCCCGGGTCGGTCCCCAGCGCGAGGCGGAGCGCGACGCGGCCCTGCGAGGGCTCGTCGAGCGTATACCCCCAGGCGCTGCGACCGCCGCGCAGGATGATGCTGTTGCTCTTGATCACGACACTGCGAATGGCCGCGCCGGCGTCGCCCTTGAACTTCCATCCCTTCGGTGACGCTGGGCTCCCGAGCACCGACCAGCCATTGGCCGGCAGCGAGACGCTGACGGCATCGGTGGTCGCGCCGTCGGCGTTGTAGACCACCAGCGTCGCACCTCCGACGGTCGGATCGCCGGTGCTGCCGGGCAGCGGCGGCACGACCTGGCGCGCCGGCAGCTCGTACTTGCTCTTCACGTTGAAGGTGATGCGGCGCTTGTTCGGGTCGATCGGCGCATCGACGTCGTCCTTCATGATGAGCTTGCTGGTGCGAATGACGATGACCTGCGGCAGCGTCATCGGCGTGCTGGCCGCGTCGGCGGGATCGGAACCCGCGTCGAGCTCGTCGCGGTCGAAGTAGCCGTCCAGATCGCGGTCGATGCCGGCACGCAAGCCCTCGCCCGGCGGCACGCAGGTGTAGGTCAGCTCCTGGCCGACGGTACCGGCGAGACCGCGCAGCGCGTTGTCGCTCAGCGCGGCTTCACTGGCGCGGTCGCTGATGAACTGGCCGCCCGGGTCACGCATCCAGCCACGCGCCTCGCCGTCGACGGCGCCCTTCACGATCACGTCGCACTCGTTCGCGGCGCCGCGAGCGATCAGCACGTCGATGCGCGGATTGGTGACGCCGGCGTTGCTGTCGGTCAATGTGATCTGCTGGCCGACGATCGGCGCCAGGTTGGTATCGAAGGCGAGCATGTACTGCTCGACGTTGCGCTTCTGGGTGTTGTTCTGGAAGCCGGATTGCGAGCTGAACTGGCCGTTGAAGACGGTGGCGTTGAAGAAGCGGAAGAGCGTGTCGACGGTGCCGTCGTGGAGGAAGCCGAAGCCGCGAATCTGCGGTCCCTGGAACGGCTGGTTGAGGGGCAGCTCGCCGGCGACGTCGAGCACGCCGAACATGCCGACCTTCTGGTAGAGGTTGCGCAGGTGCGGGATCTTGATGATCTGCTCCTCGTTCTCGAAGCTCGCGCGCCCGTCGGTGCCGAAGTGGCCGAGGCCGGGCTCGAGGCGATGACAGCCCTCGCAGGTGAAGCCCAACTGCTGTCCGAGGAAGTTCCCCGCCGTCCCGTCGGAGAGCCGCGGGCCGAAGAAGAACGCCTGACCGGCCGCCTGCGCCGGGTTGAGGGTGTTGTCGATGGCGCGCACCGGGTTCGGCGGCAGCGTCACCTGGAGGATGAAGTCGGTGAACGCCTGCATCTCCGCCGTGGTCAGCTCGCTGTCGCGGCCGACCAGGCCCGGGAAGGCGACGTTGAAGTTGTTGAACGAATTCTCCTCGTTGAACGCTGAGGCCGCAGTGCCCGGCGGGTTCGATCGATCGCCGCGCCAGTGCATGGCGCCGCTGCCGAGCATGCCGCGCAGGGTCTGCGTGGTCATGGGGCCCTTCATCGGATGGAAGTCGGCGAGGTTCCCGGTGCCGTTGATCGGCGCCGGCAGGACCACCGCGCCGCTCGTGATCGCGATGCCCAGGTTGATCGGGATCGGGTTGTTCTTCACCGCGTCGTCGGGGTTGCCGAGATCCCAGGCGAGGTCGTCCATGTCGCCGAAGATGTGGCAGCTCGAGCACGAGGCCTCGCCGTTACTCGACGTCTTGTCGGCGTCGTAGAGGAACGGCCGGCCGGCCACGACGCTGGCGGGCTCGGGGTTGTGCAGCGCGAGATGCGCGACCTCGGCGCTCGATCCGAGATCGACGACCGAGACGCTGTCGTCGAAGCGGGTGAGCACGTAGAGGCGCTGGTGGGTGGAGTCGAGCACGAGCCCGGTCGGCCCGCCGCCGCTGACCGGAATGTAGTCGTCGCTGTCGACCGCCGGGTTGAAGGTGTCGCCCTCGAGCGCGACGGTATTGAACACGCCGATCTTGCTCGAACCGAACGCGGCCACGTAGAGGGTCGTGCCGTCCGGCGAGACCACCATGCCCGTCGGCGTCGCCAGGCTGTGCTCCTTCGTGCCGGCCGGGGCCGGCAGCTGATTGTAGTCGATGTGTTTGTTCAGATGGCGCGGGAACACGCCGCTGCCGGTGACCACCGTGATGCGCGATTCGGCGAGATGGCCCTGCACGGTGGTGCCGCCGAACACGCCGGGCCCCTCGAACCGCACCTCGTTGTGCGAGTCGGTGTTCGACACGTACAGGGCGCCGTTCGACGGATTGATCGCCATGTTGAACAGCGTCGTGCCGACGTGGGTGTAGACCGCGGACTGCGCCAGGGTGTTGGCGTTGATGGCGAACACGTCCTGGTCCGGCAGGGAGAAGCGCACCCCCGCCGTCCAGTTGCGGCCCAGCGGATCGCGCCACTGGCCGGAGACGCTGTCGAACTTGACGATCATGCCCGTCTCCGGCGCGTTCTGGCCGAGCGCGTCGGTGCTCGGCGGCGGCAGGCCGCCGGGCATCGTCTGTCCCTGCACCGTGCAGGACGATGCCGAGCCGAAGCCGTTGCAGACCGCGCCCTCGGACAGGACGGTGGTCTGATTGCCGGACTTGAAGATCGCCGCGTACACGGTGTTGCCGTCGCTGCTGACCGCCAGCGCCCGCGGCGTGTCGCCGAAGAGGGTGGTGATGGCGAGCGGCGTACCGCCGATGGCGCCGGTCAGCGCGTTGGCATCGAAGACCCACACGTCGGCGCGGCCGACGCCCGCCGTCGTGAACTGCGGATCGCCGGCGCCCGGCACCGCCGAGATCGAGATGTCGGTGCGCTGTTGGCCGCGATGGGCGGTGGTGATGAAGGCACGGTTGCCGCCGCTGCCGGCGAAGACGATGTCGCGCGGCTCGTCGCCGACCAGCAGGGTGCGCACGACGCGCGGCGGATCGCTGCCGACGTCGACGACGCTGACGCTGTCCGACAGGTGGTTGACCACCCACACTTCCGTGTTGCTGCGCGCCGCGACCGCCACCGGCTCCAGACCGACCGGCACCGACGTGCGCGGCGAGAGGCCGCTGGCCGTGACGTCGAAGATCTCCAGTCGATCGTCGGGCGTGTTGACCGCGAACAGCAGCGTACCGTCCGGCGACAGCGCCAACGGGCGCACCTGCCCGCTCTCGAAGGTCGTGAACGCGCCGGCCGGCAGCGGCGCTGCCGCGCCGATCATCGCCGCGAAGAAGAATGCCCCAGCCACCCCGCGCCGCCGCCGACGCACATCCGCCCGTGAGCCCGTCATGCCCTACCCCCTAAAGCTACAGATTCGCAGTCCCGGCGCCTGTTAGTCTAGCGGTAAGTGGGTGTCAGGCCTACGAATCACGGCGAATCCGACCCCGAAAATCGTCCAACCGGTCGCCTGCCGCGCTCAAACAGTCGCCAAGCCGCCGCGCCGCAGTGTCGCGGTGCTCCCTTGTGGCCGCCGTGGTGAGCAGGGCAATGCCGCTCGCCACTGCCCGTCCGCGAAGGTATCGTCGCGTCCGTGCGGCTCGCCGTCGTCCTCGTCGCCGCGAGCCTCGGCTCGATCGCCGCTTCCCCGGCCACCGGGGCACTGTCGTTCGCGCTGCGCCGCGTGCCCGCCGCCGTGCACGGCGCGGCCGTGGCGACGGCGGACTTCAACCGCGACGGCCGCGCCGACATCGCCGCCGTGTTCGCGGATGCCGACGGCGTGTCGGTGCTCCTCGCCACCGCGCAGGGCGAGCCGACGACGGTCGGGCCGCTCCCCACCGGCCGCGCCCCGGCCGCCGTGATCGCGGCCGACATCGACGGCGACGACCGCGCCGACCTCGTCGTCGCCAACGCCGTCGGCGACACCATCAGCCTGCTCCTCGGGCACGGCGACGGGAGCTTCGACCCCGCCCACGACATCGGCACCGCCACGGCGCCGAGCGGCCTTGCCGCCGGGGACTTCGACCGCGACGGCCGCACCGACGTCGCCGTGGCGAGCCGCTACGACGATCAGCTGATCGTGCTCCACGCCAACGCCGACGGCAGCTTCACGCCCGCGGCGCCGATCGCGGTGCCCGGCGGGCCGACCGGCGTGGCGGCGGCCGATCTCGATCGCAACGGCACGGTGGACCTCGTCGTCAGCGTGAACATCGACGACAGCGCCGTCTGGATCCTGCGCGGCAACGGCGACGGCAGCTTCGCGCCGGCGGAGCGCATCGCCGCCGGCGCCATGCCGGGTCCGCCGCTCGTCGCCGACCTCACCGGCGACGGCGTGCTCGACGTCGCCGCGGCCGCCACCAACGACGACGCCATCACCGTCCTGCGCGGGCACGGCGACGGGTCGTTCGACGCGGCGACCTCCCTCCCCGCCGGCGCGTTTCCGGCGGCGATCGCCGCCGCCGACCTCGACCACGACGGCGTGATCGACCTCGTCAGCGCCAACTGCCTCGATGATTCGCTCAGCGTGCTGCGCGGCCTCGGCGCCGGCGCGTTCGCCGCGCCCGCATCGCTCACGACCGGCCACATGCCGGTGGCGCTGGCCACCGCCGACGTCGATCGCAGCCGCGTCGCCGACCTCGTCAGCGTCGACGCCCTGTCGAACGCCGTCTCGGTCTTCGTGAACGGCACCGATCCCGGACCGGCCTGTCTCGGCGACTGCGATGACAACCGGCGGATCGACATCGACGAGCTCGTGCGCAGCGTCGGCATCGCCCTCGGCCGCGGATCGGTGGCGGAGTGTCTCGAGGCCGATCCCGATGCCAGCGCGACCGTCACGATCAACGAGTTGATCGCCGCCGTGAACAACGCGCTCAGCGGCTGCTGAGCCCGGCCGTACAGTCGTTGCGACAGGCGTCGCCGTCGTCGGCGTTGCCGTCGTCGCAGGCCTCGGTGCCCTCGGGAATCCCGTTGCCGCAGACCTGCGTCGGGCAGGACACCGCGCTGTGCACGTAGGTGCGCGACAGCACGCAGTCGACGCGCTGCTTGAGCGTGCGCAGGAACCCGTCGGCGTCGCGGCCGTACACCTGGGCGAACTCCGGGCACGCGGCCAGCAACCCGGCGCTCCAGCGCGCCCGATCGGCGCTGAGCTCCTGACCGACCTTGAGGATCGCCGCCAGCTTGTCGTCGGTGCTGAAGAGGCGCGTCGCGATGCGCTCCATCACCGGCACCTCCCGCTGCAGCGCGAACCACATCACCTTGCGTCCGTACGCGGCCGCCGCGGACATGCAGCGAGCGGCGTCCGCCGACACCGGTCCGGCACGGGTCGGCGCGTACACCGCGGCGATGGCGCTCTGCGCCTCGCCGACGCAGCCGCGGTTGAGGTCGGCGCCGGCGTCGAAGAAGCCGATGTAGCTCAGCTCCGTCAGCTGGCCGTCCGCGCAGGCGTCGGCCAGGGTGGCGCGCAGGGCGCCGTCAGCGGTGGCGATGTCCGCCTCCACCTGGGTCTCGTCGCACGATCCACCGCTCGCCTCGGCGTCGCGGCAGGCCTGCTCGAGCGCGAAGACCGCGTCGAAACACGCGTGGGTGGCATGGCTGATCCGCCGCAGACAGGTCTGGGTGCCGGGGAGGAAGGGACCCCAGAGCTCGATGGGGGGCGGGGAATTGTGCGCGGCGGCCGGCAGCGCGCCGATGCACAGGAGGCCCATGCCAACCCACGCGGCAGACCAGCTCGAGATCCTCACGATCCGTGCCCTGAGGCCCTGCCGGCGCGGCGCCGATCGCCTAGATGGTAGAATTGACATTGAACAGCGGTTCTTCGCATTGGTAGATAAGGGCGGTTGGGAGGCCACATGGGGCGACGGATTCTGGTCGGGGCACTGGCGCCCCTGTGCTTGGCGGCAGGCCTGGTGGCCTGTGGCGACGGCGGTGGTTCGTCAGGAGGGGCACCCCAGGCCGCGACGTTCGAGCGCATCCAGAACGAAGTCTTCAACGTCAGCTGTTCGGCCGATTCGTGCCACAGCAGCGTCGGCCGGGCCGGCGGGTTGATCCTCGAGGAAGGCTACTCATGGGACGCGCTGAGCGACCATGTCGCCGGCCAATCATGCCGCGCCGCGCACGGCATGAAGCGCGTCTGGCCGGGCGATCCCGGCGCGCTCCTTCCTGATCGCCAAGCTGACCAACAATCTCGCCGCAGGCGAGGGATTCCCGATGCCCTACAACGCCACGCCGCTCGACGACGGCGACGATCGAGGTCCTGAAGGCGTGGATCGAGGCCGGCGCGCCGGCCGACGGTGTCGTGCCCGGCGACGACGGCCGCCAACTCGGCAACACCGGCGACAACCCGGCCGACGTCAGTCTGCCCGTGCCGGCGCGCGGCGTGCAGCTGAAGATCACCGCCCGCCCCGTCCCGAAGGGATCGGAAGAGACGCTCTGCCACTACTTCAAGCTGCCCTCGGACGTGGACCTCGACGTCAACCGCATCCAGATCAACGTCAGCGGCGGCAGCCACCACATCCATCTCTACCGCCCCTATCAGCCGCTCGACGTCCCCGACGGCTTCGAGGTCTGCAATCAGGCCGTCGACTTCGACAAGTGGGCGCTGGTCGTCGCCTCCCAGCTGCGCAAGACCGACTGGGAGCTGCCCGAGGGCGTCGCATTCCACTTCAGGCCGGTGAACAGCTCCTGGTCCAGACCCACTTCGTCAACGTCGGCTCGCTGGAGACATCGGGCGAGGGCAAGGTGGTGATGAACCTCCAGGACGCCGATCCCGGCACGATCACCGCCCACGCCGGCGCGATCTTCGGCCAGGATCGCGACGTCTTCGTTCCGGCGCTCAGCAACGACTCGGAGTCGGCCGACCTGCACGTTCCCGAAGCGCGATGGAGATGATCGCGCAGACCGGCCATTACCATTTCCGCGGGAAGCGCTTCACCACCTACCGGTGGGATGACGACACGCGCGGCGACGCTGATCTACGAGCACGAGGGCTACACGGACCCGGTGTTCCACGGTCTACGATCCGCCGCTGCCGTTTGCCGCCGGCCAGGGTCTCGAGTGGGAGTGCTACTGGGAGAACCCGAACGACGTCGACTACACGTTCGGTCCGTTCACCGACATCAACGAGCACTGCAACCTGTTCGCCTTCTACTACCCGACGGCGATCGCCGAACGAGTCGATCACCTGCGTGAGGGACCACGGCGTGTCCACCACCACGGTGCGCACCGGCGAGTAGACCACTGCGCTAGCGTCCATTCCCGCCCCGTCTCAATCGCCGAAGAGGCGCGCCGCCGGACGGCTGGTGCGCGCCGGTTCGTCACACATCCACCGCGCTCGCAACCCGATGCGCGCTGCCAGGCGCTGCGGGAGCAGCGCCCTCCATTCGGTTATCGCGTCGGCGCGTCGCGAGGCTGATGCGACCAATCGCCGAATGGGCCGCGCTCCCGCGCGGCCGGTTCACAATCGCAACGAGCCGGAATCGCGCCGACATGAACGAGAATTAAGCTGGCATTCACCCCCGGTTCAGCCGGCTTTGTTTACCATCGCTGCCAATCATGGTGCGCAGTGTACTCATCGCGGTGGTCGCGCTGTCGGTGGCTACCGCCGCCCCGGCGATGCAAGTGTCGATGGACGAATGCGTCCGCCTGGCCCTGGCCCGCGCGCCGTCCACCCAGGCGGCGGCCGCCGATCTCCAGGCGGCACGGGCGCGCGTCCGCGCCGCGCGCGCCGCCTACTGGCCGCGCCTGCTCGGCCAGGCGCAGTACGGACACGCCGAGGGCTACGACGAGGCCATCACCAACGGCGGCGTCACCGCACTCGGCATCGCGGTGGAAGCGCCGATCCTCGACGGCGGGCTCCGCGCCGCCGAGCTGGCGGCGGCGCGCGCCCGCGTCTCGTCGGCCGGGCAGCAGGCGCAGCAACGGCAGGCCGACGTCGCGTTCGCCGTGCGCACCACCTACGTCGCCGCCGTGGCCGCGCAGGTGAGCGCCAAGATCTATCGCGACGCCGGCGACGCGCTCGTCAACTATCTCGCCCTGCTCCAACGCCAGGTCGACCTCGGCCTCTCCCCGAGCAGCGACGTGCCGCGCGCCGCCCTGGCGCTCGAGACGGCGCGCAGCGCCGAGCGCGCCACGACGTCCGCGCTCGGCGCCGCCGCCGAGGAACTGTCCGAGCTCACCGGCGTCCTCGTCGACGCCGACGCGCTCGAGGAGCCGAAGCTGCTCGCCGCGCCCGCGACTGACGAGGCGATTGATTCAAGCCCGCTGCTCGCCGACGCGCGCGCCGCCGCCGAGGCGGCGCGGCGCGACGCCGACGCGGCGCGCAGCGAGGGCCGCGGCCATCTCGCCCTCAACGCCGACGGCGGCTTTCTCGGCGTGAATCCGGGTCCGACCTTCCGCGACAACGGCGGCGGTCAGTTCCTCTTCGGCTTCAGCATCCCACTCTTCGACGGCGGCGCCATCGCCGCGCGCACCGCGGCGGCCACCGCCGTCAGCGCCAGCGCCGAGGCGAACGTCGGCGAAGTGCGCCAGACCCTGGCCATCGCGCTCACGCATGTCCGCGCCGACGCGCAGCGCGCGCGCGCCGACGCCATCGCCTGGCAGCGGGCCCAGCCCGCCGCCGACGACGCCCTGCTGCTCCTCCGCGCGCGCTACTTCGGCGGCGGCGGCGCGACACTCGTGGACGTACTCGACGCGCTCGACCAGACCATCGCCGCCCGCGTCGCCGTCTCCCAGGCCCGTCTCGACGAACGCGTCGCCGCGGCGACGCAGGATCAACTCCTCGGGCGGAGTGAGCCGTGACCATGGAGGGGAGTTGGAATCGCGCGGGCGGCGGCGGCCGGCAGTGGCGGAGGGGAAGAGACGTGCGGAAGACAAAAGACAAAAGGCAAAAGACGAAGGGCAAAGGGTTGGGAGGGGGACGTTTGTCTTTTGTCTGTTGCCTTTTGTCTTTTGCCCTATTGGCTTTCCCCGGCTGCGCGGCGCCGGACGAGACGGCGACCACGGAGGCTCCCGCGCCGCCCGTCGCGGTACACGTCGTCGCGGCACGGCCCGGGCCCATCGCCAACGTGCTGATCGCCAGCGGCGAAACCGCCGCGCTCACCAGCGTGCGGCTCTCCTCGCCGGTTGCCGGCCGCGTCACGGCGGTCGCCGTGCAGCCCGGCGACCGCCTGGCGGCCGGCGCGGTGGCGGCGCGCGTGCTGCCGCAGGAGAACGAGGCGGCCCTGCACGGCTTCGGCATCCTCGCCGACGCCGGCGCGTTGCGCCCGTCGGAGAAGCCCGCCGCCGAGCGGCTCGCGCGCGACCTGGCGGCGCGCGACATCCCCCTGCGCGCGCCCTTCGACGGGATCGTCGCCGATCGCCTGCGCAATCCCGGCGAGCAGGTGGCGCCGAGCGACGTACTGGTCGAGCTCTTCGACCCCCGCTCGCTGATCGTCGTCGCGCAGGTGCCGGCCACGCGCAGCGGCGACGTGCATCCCGGCCAGCCGGTTTCCGTGCACCTGGCCGGCGCCACGCTCGCGGGCCGCGTCGCCACGCTGGCCGCGGCCGTCAGCCCGCAGAGTCTGACGGTGCCGGTGCGCATCACCCTCTCCACCACGCCCCGCCCGCCCCTGCTGCACGCCGCGGCCGAGTGCCACATCACGGTGGCCGAGGAACCGGACGCGCTGCTCGTCCCGCGCGCCGCGCTGCTCGACGACGATGGCCAGGGCGGCGCAACGGTGATGGTCGCCGCCGACGGCGCCGCGCACCTGCGCCCGATCCGCACCGGCTTGCGCGACGCCGAGCAGGTCGAGGTGCGCGACGGCCTGTCCGCCGGCGAGCTGGTGCTGGTCGCCGGACAATACGGTCTGCCCGACGGCGCCGCCGTGACGGTGCAGACCGCCGGCGGCGAATAGGACGCGGCGTGTCGCTCGGCGAGCTCGTCAGTCGCAACCGCACGGCGATCCTCGGCCTCACCGCCCTGCTCACCGGAGCGGGCGCCATTGCCGCCTGGAACATGCCGGTAGCCATTTTCCCCGAGGTCGCCTTCCACCGCATCACGCTCATCGCCCGCGCCGGCGACCTGCCCGTCGATCAGACCGTGACGACGGTCACCAAGCCGCTTGAGAATGCCATGACCACCGTGCCGGGCCTGCACACCATCCGCTCGGTCACCACGCGCGGCGGCGCCCAGCTCGACCTGGTCTTCGACTGGGGCACGGACATGGCCGGTGCGCTGCAGGCCGTGCTCGGCGTCGCCAACGAAACCGCCGCCGAGCTGCCACCGGGCAGCCAGTTCGAGGGACGCCTGCTCGACACCTCTGCCTTCCCCATCGTCGGCGTCGCCGTGACCTCGGCGCGGCACGACCTCGGGACGCTCTCGGACCTGGTGATCTACGAGGTCGCCCCGGCGCTGCGCACCATCCCTGGCGTCTACCGGGTCGACCTCAACAACGCCAAGCTGCGCGAGTACGCGGTGACCGTCGATCCCGCCGCGCTCGCCGCCCACCGCCTCGACCTGACGGCCGTCGAGAGCGCGGTGGGCGACGGCACCACCATCGCCGCCGCCGGACAGGGCGTCGATGGCCACGAACTCGTGCTGGCCGTCGTGCGCGGCCCCGCCGCCGGGCCGGCGGCGCTCGCCGATCTGGTGGTCGCCACCCGCGATGCCGCCACCGTGCCGTTGGCCGCCGTGGCACACGTGTCGCCCGCCCTGCGCGAGGACTTCACGCGTGCGGCCGCCAACGGCGAAAGCGCCGTGCTGATCGGCATCTCGCGCCAGCCGGACGGCAACGCCGTCACCATCGCCGCGGCGGTGCGCGAGCGCCTCGCCGCCCTGGCACGCGCCCATCCGGAGGAGCGCTTCACGGTCGTCTACGACCAAGCCGATCTGGTGCAGGAGGCCATCGCCAGCGTCCGCGACAGCATCGCCGTCGGCCTGTTGCTGGCCGTGGCGACGCTGTACTTCTTCATCGCCGACCTGCGCGCCACGGCCGTCGCCGCGGCGGTGATCCCAGCGACGGTGCTGATCAGCTGCCTCGTTCTGCGCGCCCTCGACCTGAGCTTCAACCTGATGACCCTCGGCGGTATCGCCGCCGGCATCGGCCTGATTCTCGACGACGCCATCGTCGTCATCGAGAACGTCAGCCGCCACCGCGGCACCGGCGAAGCCGCGCCGCAGGCAGTGCGCTCGTCGCTCGCCGAGATCACCCGCGCGCTGCTCGGCTCGACCCTGACCCCGGTCGTCGTGTTGCTGCCGCTGGCGCTCCTCGGCGGCGTGCCGGGCGCTTTCTTCCAGCCCCTGGCGGTGACCATGTCGGTCGCCCTGCTGGTCTCGCTCGCCCTGGCCTTGACCTTCACGCCGGCGCTAGCCGCCGCTGTCATGCCGTCGGACCCGCGGCCGTTGCGGCACGGGCCCGGCGACCGCCTCGCCGGCCTCCTCAGCCGGCTGTACGCTCGGGGGTTGCGTTGGACCCTGCATCATCGCGCCCTCGCCCTCACGGTCGGCGCCCTGCTCGCGGCGCTCGCGTTCGTCGCCTACCAACACGTCGAAACCGGCTTCGTGCCGGCCATGGACGAGGGGGCTTTCGTGCTCGACTACTGGGCGCCGCCCGGCGCGGCGCTGGCTGAGACCGAACGCATGCTGGCGGCGGTCGATGCCATCCTCCGCGACACGCCGGAAGTCGCTGACTTTGCCCGCCGCACTGGTGCGGAGCTCGGCTTCTTCCTCACCGAGTCCAACCGCGGCGACTACTCCGTGAGCCTGCATGCCCGGCGCAGGCGCAGCTCCGAAGCGGTGATGGAGAGCGTGCGCCGCCGCATCGAGGCGCAGGTGCCGGGATTGCGGGTGGAGTTCGTGCAGGTGCTCCAGGACATGATCGGTGACCTGAGCGGCAACCCGAGCCCCATCGAGATCAAGCTGTTTGGCGACGATCCGGCGGTCCTGCGCACCCTGGCCCCGCAGGTCGGGAAGCGCCTCGCCGCGATTCCGGGGGTGGTGGACGTGTTCGACGGCGTCACGGTCATCGGACCGACGTACGACATCGATATCGACGCGCGGCGCGCGGCGCTCGCCGGGCTCGACGCCGCCGCCGTCCAGCGCTGGCTGACGACCGCCATCTCCGGCACCGTCGTCGGCCATGTGTTGGAGGGCGACCGCGCCATTCCCCTGCGTGTGCGCTATCCGGTCTCCCTGCAGGAGCACCTGCGCACGCTCGACGGGCTGACGCTGATCACCCCCAATGGGGAGCTCGCGCCACTCAGCGACCTGGCGCGCCTGGCGCCCGGTCCGTCCGAGGTGCAGCACGACCGCGAGAATCTGCGCCCGGTGGTGCACGTCACGGCGCGGCTCGAGGGCCGCGATCTGGGCTCGGCCACCGCCGCGGTGCGTCGTAGCCTCGCCGACCTGGCGCTGCCAGCCGGCATACGCGTCGAGTATGGCGGACTCTACGCCAGCCAGCAGAAGGCGTTCGGCGAGCTCCTGCTGGTCTTCGCCGCGGCGGTCGCCGGCGTGGCCGCCCTGCTGCTGGTGGAGTTCGGCTCGCGTGGCGGCGGTGGTGGCGATCGTCCTCGGCAGCGGAATGGCGTTGTCCGGCAGTCTGCTGGCATTGTGGGTGACCGGAACGGCGCTCAATGTGTCCTCCATCGTCGGCATCATCATGGTCGTCGGCATCGTCGCCAAGAACGGCATCCTGCTCCTCGACTTCGCCGGGCGCGCCGAGGCGCGGCTTGGGCATCGCGAAGCCGCCCTGGTCGAGGCCGGGCGCGTCCGCCTGCGCCCCATCCTGATGACCACGCTCGCCGCGCTCGCCGGTCTGGCCCCGCTCGCCCTCGGCATCGGCGCCGGCGCGCAGATGCAGCAGCCCCTGGCCATCGCCATCCTCGGCGGCATCACGGTGTCGATGTTCTGCTCGCTGATCGGCATCCCCCTCCTCTACATCCTGCTCTCGCCGCACCACATGCCACCGCGGGAGGTCGCGCATGCGCCTGCTGGTGGTTGAAGACGAGCGCGCGCTTGCCCGCCACCTGCAGCGCGGGCTGGAGGAAGCGGCGTGGACCGTCGATGTCTGCGATCGCGTCGAGGAGGCCTGGCGGCTCGTGCTGCTCAGCCCCTACGATCTCGTGCTGCTCGACCTCGGCCTGCCGGACCAGGATGGCAGCGACCTGCTCCGCCGCATGCGCGCGGCCGGCCATTCGACGCCGGTCCTCATCCTCACCGCCCGCGGCGCCGTCGACGATCGCATCGCCGGCCTCAACGCCGGCGCCGACGACTACATGAGCAAGCCGTTCGCCTTTGGCGAGCTGCTGGCGCGGATCAACGCCCTGCACCGGCGCGGCCACCAGCGCGACCTCGTCTCGCTGCAGGTGGCGGACCTCTCGCTCGACGTGCGCCGCCGGCAGGCACGGCGTGGCGACCGCCGCATCGACCTCACGGCGCGCGAATTCAGCCTGCTGGAGTTCCTCATGCGCCACGCCGGTGAGGTCGTCACCCGTTCCATGCTCGCCGACCACGTCTGGGGGGAGCGCTACGACTCGCTCTCGAACCTCATCGAGGTCTTCGTCAACCGTCTTCGCCGCAAGCTCGAGGCCGACGGCGCGCCTCGGCTCCTGCACACCGTGCGCGGTGCCGGCTACGTGCTCAGCGCGGAACCGCGGTGAAGCGCTCCCTGCGCGGGCGCCTGGTGGCGTCGATCCTCCTCTTCCTCCTGCCCACCGCGGTGCTGGCGGGCTGGTTGTTGCAGGAGGTGTTCGCCGACCGCCTGCTGCGCGACCTCGATGTCGCGCTCGAGGAGGAGGCGTCCACGCTCGCCGCGCTGCTCGAGGAGCCGACCGGCGCCGACGCGCTCCCGTCGCTGGTCGATCGCATCGCCGCCGAGACGGATCTCGGCGTCGGCAAGGAGATCGCGGTGTCGCGCGGGGGGCAGGTCATCGCCGAAGCGCCGCCCGGCGCGGCCGCGCGCCTGCGCGGCAGCCAGAACACGTTCCGCCTTGCCAGCGCCGCCACCGTGCCGTCGGACAGCGGCCTCACCGTGATGGTCGGCGTGCCGGCGACCGCCGCGGCGCACGCGGCCCGACGCCTCCGCGCGCTCCTCCTCATCGGCATTCCGGCGGCCCTGCTGCTGCTCGCCGGCGGGATGTGGGCGGTCGCGGGTCGCGCGCTGCGGCCGCTCGAGGATGCCGCCGCCGACCTCGGCCGGGTCGGGATCGGGGACCTCGCGACGCGCCTGCCGGTCACCGGTGACGACGAGATCGGACACATGGTCGCGGCGCTCAACCGCATGCTCGACCGCCTCGCCGCGGCGGTCGCGCAGATGCAGCGGCTCACCGCCGACGCGGCGCACGAGCTGCGCACGCCGCTCGCGGTCCTGCGCGCCGGCATCGAGGTCACGCTCAGCCGCGACCGCACCGCCGAGGAGTATCGCGCGGCGCTCGCCGACGCGCTGCAGGACAGCGAGCGCCTCGATCGCCTGGCCGAGGATCTCCTGACCCTGGCGCGCCTCGAAGGCCTGCCGCCGCGACCGGCGACCACGATCAATCTCGCCGAGACGCTGCACGAGCTCGCCGACGCCTGCGAGCCGCTCGCCGAGCAGCGCGCCATCCGCATCACCGTCGACGCCGACCCCCGGCTCAGCGTGTCCGGCGCGGCCGCCGACCTCTACCGTCTGTTCGCCAACCTGCTCGACAACGCGCTCCGCCACGGACGCGACGGCGGTACGGTCACCGTCTGCGCCGTCGCGCACGAGGGCCGAGCGGAAGTCAGCATCGCCGACGACGGCACCGGCATCGCCGGCGACGAAGCGGCACGGATCTTCGACCGCTTCTTCCGCGGCCGCGCCGCCCAGGGCGCCGGGACGGGTCTGGGGCTCAGCATCGCGCGCGCCATCGCCCACGCCCAGGACGGCGAGGTCACCCTCGCCAATCGCCCGAGCGGCGGCTGCATCGCAATCGTGTCGCTGCCGCTCGCCGCGTCGTAGCCAGCGAATCTCGATCACCGAACCGCTCTCGGGATCTGCACCCCGCTGGTGCGGCTAATCAACGAGCCGCTCGGGGGCATCCGTCCCCTGCTGGCGCGGCTCAATCAGCGAGCCGCTCGGGGTCATCCGTCCCCTGCGGGTGCGGCTCAATCAACGAGCCGCTCGGGGACATTCGTCCCCTGCTGGTGCGGCTCAATCAACGAGCCGCTCGGGGGCATCCGTCCCCTGCTGGCGCGGCTCAATCAACGAGCCGCTCGGGGGCATCCGTCCCCTGCGGGTGCGGCTCAATCAGCGAGCCGCTCGGGGGCATTCGTCCCCTGCGGGTGCGTTTCAATCAACGAGCCGCTCGGGGACATTCGTCCCCTGCGGGTGCGTTTCAATCAACGAGCCGCTCGGGGACATTCGTCCCCTGCTGGCGCGGCTCAATCAACGAGCCGCTCGGGGACATTCGTCCCCTGCGGGTGCGTCTCAATCAACGAGCCGCTCGGGGACATCGTCCCCTGCTGGTGCGGCTCAATCAACGAGCCGCTCGGGGCATCCGTCCCTGCTGGCGCGGCTCAATCAGCGAGCCGCTCGGGGGCATTCGTCCCCTGCTGGCGCGGCTCAATCAGCGAATGGAGGGCCGCGCTCCCGCGCGGCCTGTTCCCAACGACTCGTCGCGATCGCCGCCGGCGGCGCCACGGCGCCGTTCGCAGAATGCTTGTGATTGACCCGCGCGAACAGGCCGCGCGGGAGCGCGGCCCTCCATTCGATGATTGACCCGCGGCCGTGGCAGGATTCGTCGGCGATCGGCCGTTCGATGATTGACCCGCGGCCGTGGCAGGATTCGTCGGCGATCGTCCATTCGATGATTGAGCCGCGGCCGTGGCAGGATTCGTCGGCGATCGTCCGTTCGATGATTGACCCGCGGCCGTGGCAGGATTCGTCGGCGATCGTCCGTTCGATGATTGACCCGCAGCCGTGGCAGGATTCGTCGACGATCGTCATTCGATGACTGAGCCGTGGCCGTGGCAGGATTCGTCGGCGGTTTGTCCTTGCCGCGTCCCGGCCCGCATGTGACATCGCGGTATGGATATCGCCTTCGTCATTTACGACGGCTTCACCGCCCTGGATCTGGTCAGCGCCTACGAGCCGATCGCCTCGTGGCCGAACGCGCGCGCGCGCTTCCTCGCCACCGAGATGCGCCCGCACGTCGCCGACAACGGCCTGATCGTATCGCCGACGGACACGCCCGAGACGCTGCCGCGCGCCGATCTCATCGTCATCCCCGGCTCGTCGCGCCCGTTCGGACCGCTGCAGAACCAGGCGCTGCTGGACTGGGTGCGCGCCGCGGCGCCGCAGGCACAGTGGTGCGCGTCGGTGTGCACCGGCTCGAGCCTCTATGCCGCCGCCGGCGTGCTCGGCACGCATCGCGTCACGACGCACTGGGCCTTTCGCGACGTCCTCGCCGGCATGGGCGCGACCGTCTCCACCGATCGCGTCGTCATCGACCCGCCCTTCATCAGCGGCGCCGGCGTCTCGGCGGGCATCGACATGGCGCTCACCCTGACCGCGAAGATCCACGGTGAGGAGGCCGCGCGCACCATCCAACTCGCCATCGAGTACGACCCGCAGCCGCCCTTCGATGCCGGCTCGCCGGAGAAGGCGGGCCCGAAGCTGGTCGGCGACGTGCTGCAGCTGTTCGCCGCCGCGCTCGAGCCGCGCTGAGGCCAAACGCACGAAGGCGCGCGGAGTGACCCCCGCGCGCCTTCGCGATTCCGAACGGTAGCTGCGAGCTCAGGGAACGACGATGCCGGCGACGCCGATCTGGTCGCCCTGGCGGCAGTTGTTGTCAGGCAGCACGACCACGGCGCCGGCAGTCACGTCGGCCTGGCAGGCGGCCAGGTTCGCCGTTCCGATCGGGCCCCACACCTCGCCGCCGGTGATCTCGACGCCGCGGCCAACCCCAGCGGGGATGAGGCCGAACTGCGAGCTGAGATTCAGCGAACCCTTGCCGTTGCCCTTCTTGACCGGGATCGGCACGTACGCCTCGAAGGACACGCCGAGGGAGACGAAGGTGCCCTTGGCGATATAGATGTACTCGGACCCATCCAGCGTCGTGTAGCCGCTGTCCTTGTACGCCGTGGTCGACTCGGCCGGGGCGCCCGTCCCGTCGGTCACGCCCTTGATGCCGACCTTGATATCGCCACTGTCCTTGAGGCTCACCTTCCCCTTCGCGGACAGCGTCGGATTGCTCGGCGGATTCGTCGTGCTCGAAGGCACGACGTTCGCCTGGTACTTCGTGCCTGCCAGAGCCGCCGACGCGGACACCGCCAGAGCTGCCACAGCCATCGTCAACACACGCTTCGTGAACACTGTCTTCCTCCTCGTCTCGGAACCGTTGACCCACGAGCCTTGCGGCTCACCCCCGTGGCGCCGATCGACGTCACGTCACCTGAACGAATGGGACAACGCTAAGCATATCTGTTCAGTAGTTGCCAAGGCCAGAATTTCGCGACGCAGCGCGTTACTTGGGATCGCGTTTGGTGGCCGCGATCAGGTCGGCGAACGTCCCCAGGCTGCGCTTCTCGTTCATCTGGCCGATCGTGGACTCGGTTTCACGCCGCGCCGAGAACTCCTGGTTGTCGCGCTCGCGCCGCGCCGCCTCGACCATCGACAGTCCGATGCGACGCTGGGCTGGATCGACCGCCTGCACCGTGACCTGCACCGCGTCGCCGACGCTCACCACCTGCCGCGGATGCGCGACGCGGCGGTCGAGCGCCATCTTCGACACGTGAACCAGGCCGTCGAGCCCCGGCGCGATCTCGACGAAGGCGCCGAAGTTCTCCAGGCGGCGCACCGTACCCGGCACCGTCGCGCCGATCGGGAAGCGCTCGGCGACGCTCGCCCACGGATCCGGCGCCAGCGCGCGCAGCGACAGCGCGATGCGCGCGCGGCCGCCGGGCTCGGCCGGCTCGACCTTCAACACCTTCACCTCGACCACCTGCTCGGGCTGCAGCACTTCGGTGGGATGGGCGACGTGGCCATGCGCGATCTCGCTGATGTGGACCAGACCCTCGACGCCGCCGAGATCGACGAACGCGCCGAAGTCCCGCACCGAGGTGATGCGGCCCTGCAGGATGTTCCCGACCTGCAGCCGCTCCCAGGTCTGCGCCGCCTGCTGCGCCGCCTCTTCCTCGAGGAGCGCGCGCCGTGACACGACGACGTTGCGCCCGCCCGCCTCGATCTTGGTGACCCGGAATTGCAGTCGCTGACCGATGTATTCCGCCGCGGCCACGCCGCGCCGGCGATCGATCTGCGAGCCGGGACAAAACGCGCGCACGCTGCCGATCTGCACCTGAAAGCCGCCCTTCACCTCGGCCGCGACCACGCCCTCGACCGCGATGCCGTGCGCGTACGCCTGCTCGAGCTCGCCGGGGATGTGTCCGCCGCGCCCGACCGTGCGCTTCAACAGCACGGTGCCCGAGCTGCGGCCGTCGTCCACGACCGTCGCCTCGATCTGGTCGCCGATCGCCAACGACGGCGCGCCGGTCTCCGGATCGATGAACTCGGCGAGGTCGATCACCGCCTCGCCCTTGCCGCCGATCTCGATGAACGCGCTACTGCCGCCGAGGGCGATGACACGCCCGCGCACCGACTCACCCACCGTCGGCCGCTGCGTCGCCTGCGCCTCGCTGGCCGCCAGCAGCGACGCGAAATCCTCACCGTTCTGATCCGCCATGTGCGTCCGTCATACTCCGAAACTTCTGTCCTTGGGAGTGGAGCGCGTTGCCTTCCAGCAACGCCCATGAGGCGGTCACGCAACACGCCGGCGGTTGCGCGGATCATCGGCCGCCGCGCCATCGTGGCACCCGCCTTGCTCTGACCCATCGCCATGGACACCGACATTCTCAGCCGCGCACCGCTCCAGCACGCCGACGTCGACACCGCGCGCATCGCCTATCGCTGCGTCGGCGACGGTCCGCCCCTGCTGCTGCTCCACGGCTGGCCGTTCGACGGGACGACCTACGGCGCCCTCGTGCCGCACCTGGCCGCCCACTTTCGCTGCTACGTGCCGGACACGCCCGGCCTCGGCGCCAGCGAGTGGACGGCGCGCACCGACTTCAGCCTGTCCGGGCAGGCGGCGACGATCGGCCGGTTCGCCGCCGCGCTCGGCCTCGACGGCTACGCGATCGTTGCCCACGACACCGGCGCCACCATCGCGCGCCTTCTGGCCGCGCGCGCCCCGCAACTGGTGCGCCGCCTGGTGCTCCTCAATACCGAGATGCCGGGCCACCGGCCGCCATGGATTCCGCTGTACCGCCGGATCGCGGCATTGCCCGGTGCCGCCGCCGGATTCGCCCTGACGATGCGGCTGCCCGGGTTCGCCCACTCGCCGCTCGGCTACGGCGGCTGCTTTCGCGATCCGGCCCGCATCGACGCGGCGTTCCTGGCGCGCGTCGCGGCACCGCTCTTGGGTTCGCGGTCGCGCCTCGAGGGGGCGCTGCGCTACCTGCGCGGCATCGACTGGGCGGTGATCGACGGGCTCGTCGATACCCATCGCCGGATCGACTGTGAGACGTTGCTGGTGTGGGGCGCCGACGACCGCACCTTCCCGGTCGCATACGCGCGCCGCCTCCCCGAGCAGTTCCGACGCCGCGCCGGCCTCGTGGAGATCCCGAACGCCTGCTTCCTGGTCCATGAGGAGCGTCCCGACGAAGTCGCCGCGGCTACGCTGCCGTTCCTGATCTGAAAGCCGCCAAGGACGCCAAGATCACGCCAAGATGGCCTTGGCGTGATCTTGGCGTCCTTGGCGGTTCTGGCTCTTGCGCACCGCGCTCCCGTGTCGTTGATACGGGCTCAACGGAGGACGGAGATGCCTGATCTCTCGGGAAAGGTGGCCCTGGTGACCGGCGGCGGCACCGGCATCGGGCAGGCGTGCGCGAAGCACGTCGCGGCCGGCGGCGGGACCGTCGTGTTGGCCGGACGCCGCGCTGACGTGGTGCGCGATGCCGCCGCGGCGCTCGGCCAGCGCGCCGACTGGGTCGTCTGCGACGTCACCAGCGACGAGTCGGTCGAGGCCGCCGTCGCCGCCGCCGTGCAACGGCATGGCGGACTGCATCTGGCAGTCAACTCGCACGGACAGCCGGGCGCCGGCACCGTGCTCAATTCGACCGCGGCGGAGTTGCAGCCCGTGCTCGAGACCAATCTGGTCGGGACCTTCCGCTGCCTGCGCTACGAGGCCAAGGCGATGAAAGCCGGCGGTGGCGGCAGTATCGTCAACGTCAGCTCCATCGCGGCGACGCTCACGCACCGGTGGATGACCAGCTACTGCGTGTCGAAGGCGGGCGTGAACATGCTGACCGCGTGCGCCGCCGACGACCTCGGCGAGCACCACATCCGCGTCAACGCGGTCATGCCCAGCCTCGTGCCGACCGACATGGCGGCGCCGCTGGTCAGCGGCGAGGAGACGGTCGCGGAATACCTGCGGCGTATGCCGATCGCCCGCCTGGGGACGGTCGACGACGTGGGCGCGCTGGTCGCCTTTCTGCTCAGCGACGAGGCCGGGTGGATCACCGGCCAGTGCATTCCCGTCGACGGGGGTCACACCATTCGCCAGGGCCCGGACCTGGTGAAGTTCATCAGCCAGTTCATGCCGGAGGAGCGGTGAGCGACCCCGCGAAGGTTTGACCAACGGACGGCGGAGTTGCACTATGCGCCGCTGACCATCGGGCCCCCGCCTACGGCGGGATCGTTCTCGCCAACGCGCGTCGTCGACGGCGCCGAAGAGAGGGAGACCACATGACGCTCATCCGCATCCGTACTCTCGCTTTGCTCACCCTGATCGCCGCTGTCGGCTGTGCACAGAAGCCGCCTCCGGGACCGCCGCCGAGTGGCACGCTCGAGTCGGGCGTCGTCACCGCGACCGCGACGGTGAAGAAGATCAACCAGAAGACCCGCGAGGTCGTCCTGGAAATGCCGGACGGCACCACGAAGGAGATCCACGCGGGTCCCGAGGTGCGCAATCTGGCGCAGGTGAAAGCCGGCGACCTGGTGACGATCAGCTACATGGGCTCGCTGTCGTACCAGGTGATGCGGCCGGGCAGCGGCGCGACGCCGGGCGTCGCCATCGCCCAGGACTCGGTGCGCGCCGAGCCCGGCGAGCGCCCCGGCGCCGCCGGCGCGCGCGTCGTCACCATCACCACCACGATCAAGGCGATCGACAAGAAGGCCGGCACCGTCACCCTGGCGGGGCTCGAGGGCGGAGAGGACGTCGTCGTCCCCGCCCGCGATCCGGCGAACCTCGACCGCGTCATGGTCGGTGACAAGGTCGAGATCACGATGACAGAAGCGGTCGGCATCGCGGTGACGACGCCGCAGAAGTGATCGGGGTGCGGAGCGCCGGATGGCGGCGCTCCGCGCGACGAACGTAGAGACGAAGGATGAACGACGACGGATGAAGCACGACCGATGAAGGGCCGACGACCGTCGGTCGCGGCCCTCCGTCCTTTCGACGTCCTTCGTCCTTTCATCCTTCGTCCCTTCGCCCCTTCGCCCCTTGACCGTTCCGCCTCGCAGGCCGGTCCTCCTGCTCGTCGGCGGCGGGCACAGCCACCTGTTCGTGCTCGAGGCGTTCGCGCGCCAGCCGGCGGCGGATGTCGATCTCGTCTGCGTCGCGCCCACGCCGCTCGTCACGTACTCCGGAATGGTGCCGGGTGTCCTCGGCGGGCGGTATCCGCTGCGCGACGCCCAGATCGACCTGCGCCGCCTCACCGGCCGCGCCCACGGGCGCTTCGTCGCGGCGCGCGCCACCGCGTTGGATCCGCGGCAGCGCATGCTGGTGCTGAGCGACGGCTCGCGATGGTCCTACGACCACGCCTCCTTCGACATCGGCTCGCGCACGGCGCCGATCCCGACCGCCCCCGACGCGCCGCTCGTCGCCATCAAGCCGATCGACGCCGCCGTCGCGGCGATCGACACCGCGCTGGCGGCGCGGCCGGACGCGCGCGCGGTGGTGGTCGGTGCCGGCGCCGGCGGCTGTGAGGTCGCGCTCGCCCTCGCCGCGCGCCTCCGCCGCGGCAGCGTGACCGCCTGCGACCGCGCCTCACACCCTCTCCCCGGCTTCGCGCCGCGCGCCGTCCATCTCATGCAGCGCGCATTCGCGGGGGCCGACGTCACCTGGGCCGGCGGCCAAGCCGTGTCGGCGCTGACGGCCGAGGGTGTGCATCTCGATGACGACACGGTCCTGCCCGCCGAGTTGATCGTCACCGCCGCCGGCGCGGTGGCCAGCAGCCTTTTCAGCGATGCCGCGCTGCCGGTCGACGGGCGCGGCTTTCTGCTCGTCGACGAGACGCTCCGGTGCCGCACCCACCCGGAGATCTTCGCCGCCGGCGACTGCGCCACCATCGACGGCACGGCCGAGGTGCCGAAGTCGGGCGTCTACGCCGTGCGTCAGGGCCCGATCCTCGCCGCGAACCTGCGCGCCGCGCTGCGCGGTGCGTCGCCGCGCCCATTCCGCCCACAGACGCGAGCCCTCGCGCTCCTCAACACCGCCGACGGGCGCGCCATCCTCAACTACGGTCCGTTGGCAATCCACGCGCGCTGGGCGATGCACCTCAAGGATCGGATCGACCGTCGATTCGTCCGCCGTTTCGACCAACCGTAGCCGCGGCACCTGTGGCCGCCGGCGGTGCGCAGCACCGCCCGGTGGGGTTGGGCGCGGCGCGACATTCCGCGCCGGCGCGACAGCTCCTCTACGACCCGAGCTCCACCACGCTGCAGCGAATCTCCTCCGGCTCCGTCTCCGGCAGCAGGATCCGCCAGAACACGATGCCGATCGGATGCCCCTCGGTATCGATCCAGTTCGCCTCGCCCGGATCGCGATGCGCGGCGACGATCCGAAACGTTCCGTCGCCGTTGAAGCGGATCTGCGCGCGATTCAGCGACGTCCGGCGGACCCGATACTCGAGCGTCTGCATGTGCATGTTCCAGAGCATCACGTTCGCGAACCCGCAGGCCGGCAGGCGCCCTTCCATCACCAACGCCTGATCGGGCTGCAGCAGGTACGGCGCCATCGCGTAGTGGATGTCCACCGCGCCGACCGTCTCGACGTCCGAGCTGCGGAAGCTGGCCGGCTTCGGGAGCACGTTGGGCACGCGCGAGACGAACGGGTACGCCGGCCCCTCGCCGGGCCGCGGCATGCCGAGCGTGTTGGCGCGGACGTAGTGCGCGAGCGCCGCGAGGCGATCCGCGAGCGCCGCGTCGGACCACGGCGGCGCCGGCGTCGGCGGATCGATCGTGTCGATGCGCAGGCGCACGCCGGCGGTCGGGTCGGCGGCGATGCTCTGCGGCCGCTCGTAGTAGTGGCGGGTGATGACCGATGTCGCGTCCGGATCGGTACGGATCCAGTTGCCGGGCTGCGGGTCGGGCGAGAGCGTCAGCTCGTACGAGCCGTCCGCGTCGATCTGCAGCTGGTGGTCGTTCACGTCGCTGATCACCCGTTCCATGCTGCCGCCGCTGGGATCGACGCCGTGCACGGTGAACGACGTGTAGACCGCGCCGTCGATCGCGCCGCGCACGCGATAAGTGCGCCGCCCGTCGATCCGGCTCCAGTAGTAGAGCGCGTCGGGATTGTCGCCGAGCACCTTGCGGGTCGGCGACACGATGCGCGTGAACAGCGGTCGTGCCGGATCCCCGTCGAGGTGGTGCTCGGCGCCGGCGGCCAGCAGATGCAGCAGGAAGCGGTAGCCCTCGGCGGCGGTGGTCTCGTCGATGATGCCGCGCTCCATCGCGAAGTGGGTGGCGCCGACCTCGCGGAGGAGGTCGAGCAGCGACTCGAAGGCGGCCCGCGAGCGCGGCGCGAGATCGCTCATCCGAGGTTCTCCTTCTGCAGGAAGAGGCTCTTGTCCATGCGCGAGAAGAACTCCTGGTAGATCTTCAGGTCGCTCACCGGCTCGACCTCGACCACCTGGCCGCGGCTGTCGAGCACCTTGCGCTGGAAGCTCACGCGCACCTTGGTCTGCTGGCCAAACGCGCTGACGTTGCCGGTGAAGTCGCGCACCTCGGTCTTCGGAAAAGAGGGCTCGTGCTGCTGGCCGCCGACGACGACGCCGCCCGGCCCGGTGCCGCCGATGACGATGCCGCCGAGGCCGCCGAAGATACCGCCACCGTTGGCGCCGGAGCGGCCCGGCGCGAGGTCGCTCTCGCGCTGCGCGGTGATGAGACCGAGCTCGACGACGGCGTTCTTCACGACGAAGCCGTCGTCCTGGAGCACGTTGAACATCGCCTTCATCACCAGGGCGGTGTCGGCGGTGTCGAAGGTGCGGGTCTGGTACTCGCGCACCTCGAGCTGCGTCTGCGCCGGCGGCGCCGGCGGCATGCACCCGGCGGCCAGCGCCAGGCCCACCGCGGCCAGAGCGATTGCCGCGAGCGGGAGGAGAGGGACCGCCGGTCTCATGCCGGTCAGAACTTGCTCGCGTGGTAGGAGAAGGTGTCCACTTGGCGGTTGGCGTCGAACTTGATGACGACCGTCAGCGTGCGCTGCGTCGTCGCCGACGCGCCCGACGCGCTGTTGGCGCCGAGGATCAGGATGGTCCCATACGCGCTGCTGTTCGAGTACGACGCCTCGGTGGCGATCTTGTCGTAGATCCAGGATTCGTTGCCGCTGGCATCGCGGGTCACGATGTTCGGCGAGCCCAGCGCCTCCGCCACCTGGTCCTGCGTCAGCCCGGTGTGGATCTCGCGCTGCACGACGCCGACCGTCATCTCGCGCTCGGCCGTCGAGCCGAGCTGCTGCTGATGCCCCGCCGCGGTCGTGCACCCCGCGGCCACGGCGGCGATGACTACGACAACGGCGAAGCGACGCGATCCATTCATGCCGGAACCTCTCCCTCCTGCATGCCCTTTCCCCAGGCCTGGGGAAAGGCCGTCCCGCCCGGTGGGGCGAACTCGCCGATCCGCCTTCACCACCACCGTGATCCGGCTTTCTTTGGCCGCCAAGGACGCCAAGAACGCCAAGCCAAAGGCGGGGACCCGTGCAGGCCTGGCGGCGCCCGCACACGCCATCGCGTATGGGGTTGCGAGAGAAGCCGAGACCGGCCGGGGCGATGACTCCACCTGGCGTTCCTGGCGCCCTTGGCGGCTGGATATCGTCAGATTGAGGTTGCTGCGGTTGCGTCTCTCACGCGCGTCGGCTTTGCTAGCGAGCATCGCCGACATGCAATCGACTCCTCCGCTCCTCCTCCTGACCGCGATTATTCTCGCCGGAGTGCTCGCCGGGTGTGGGGACGAGTCGACGCCGGCGTCCGATACCGAGGTGTACCGCGACCCGAAGGCGCCGATCGAATCGCGGGTCGAAGATCTTCTCGGGCGCATGACGCTCGAGGAGAAGGTCGAGCAGATGCACGGCTCGGGCTTCCCCGCCGACAGCCGCGGCTTGTATCCCACGCCCGAGAACGCCCGCCTCGGCGTCCCGGGGTTCGCGATGGTCGATGGGCCGCGCGGCGTCAGCGCGGCGACCGGCTACGCCACGACGTTTCCGGTCGGTAGCGCGCGTGGCGCGACCTTCGATCCCGATCTCGAGTTGCGCGTTGGCGGCGCCATGGGCGAGGAGGCGCGCGCGCGCCAGGCGAACGTGCTCCTCGCGCCGACGATCAATCTCCTCCGCCAACCGCAGTGGGGCCGCGCCCAGGAGACCTACGGCGAAGACACGTTCCACGTCGGCGTGATGGGCGCCGCGTTCATCCGCGGAGTGCAGGAGCAGGTCATTGCGAGCGCCAAGCACTTCGCCCTGAACAGCATCGAGAATACGCGCTTCAACGTGAACGTGACGGTCGACGAGCGCACCCTGCGGGAAGTCTACCTGCCGCACTTCAAGCGCGCGGTCGACGCCGGCGTCGGGTCGGTGATGAGCGCCTACAATAAGGTGAACGGCGAGTACTGCTCCGAGAACCGCCATCTGCTGCGCGACATCCTGAAGGAGGACTGGGGCTTCGACGGTTTCGTCGAGTCGGACTGGCTCCTCGCCGTGCGCAGCACGGCGCCGTCGGCGCTCGCCGGGCTCGACATCGAGATGCCGCAGCCGGTGCACTACGGGCAGAAGCTCGTCGATGCGGTGAACGCGGGCCAGGTCCCGATCGCGGTGATCGACGATGCGGTGCGCCGCATCCTGCGAATGAAGTTCCGCTTCGGCATTTTCGACGGACGCCCGCCGCTCGATCCCGCGGTCGTTGTCGAGAGCCCGGCGCACCGCGACCTGGCGCTCGAGGTCGCGCGCAAGGCGATCGTGCTGCTGAAGAACGACACGGCGGCGCTGCCGCTCGACCGCGCCCGGGTGCACAGCGTCGCGGTGGTGGGAGCGCTCGCCGCGCGGGCGAACCTCGGCGACACGGGGAGCAGCGCGGCGCGCCCGTCGCAGGCCGTGTCGCCGCTCGAGGGCCTCCAGGCTGCGGCGAGCGGCGTCGCCATCAGCGCGATCGCGAGCGACGAGATCGACGCCGATGCGGCGCGGCAGATCGAGGCGGCCGACGCCGCCGTCGTGTTCGTCGGCTTGACGTCGGAGGACGAAGGCGAGAGCGGGATCTCCGGCGGCGACCGGAAGACGCTCGCCCTGTCCGCGGCGCACCAGCAGCTCGTCCGCGACGTCGCCAGCCACAACCCGCGCACCATCGTCGTCCTCGAGGGCGGCAGCGCCATCACCGTCGAGGGCTGGGTCGATCAGGCGCGTGCGATCCTGATGGCCTGGTACCCGGGACAGGACGGCGGCACCGCGATCGCCGAGGTGTTGTTCGGCGACGTGAACCCGTCCGGCAAATTGGACGTCACGGTGCCGACCTCGGAAGCCCAGCTCCCGCCGTTCGACCCACAGGCGACCGCGGTCACCTACGACTATTTCCACGGCTACCGCTACGTCGATCACGCCGGGCTCGAGCCGCGCTATCCGTTCGGCTTCGGGCTCGGGTACACCACCTTCGCGATTCACGACCTGACGCTGGAGCGCGACGCGCTCGCCGACGACGGCACGCTACGGGCGCGGGTGCGGGTGACGAACACCGGCGCGCGTAGCGGCGACGAGGTGGTGCAGCTCTACGTCGGTGCCGTGGGCTCCAGCGTCGAGCGCGCCGTGCGCGACCTGCGCGCCTTCAAGCGGGTCTCGCTCGCCGCCCAGGAGACGAAGACCGTCACCCTGGAGGTGCCGGCAGCCGACCTCGCGTACTTCGACGTCGCCGCCAACCGCTTCGTCGTCGAGCCAATCGAGTACATCGCGCAGGTGGGCTCATCGTCGCGCGATCTCCCGCTCGAAGCGCGCTTCCGCGTCGTTCCGCGCTGACGACCCGCCTCTCCAAGCGGGCCGCGCCTCGTGATCTGCGCGCCGATCCCGATCAAAAGCCGGCGGCGGGCAGCCGCCATGCGTCCCTACGCCGCCAGGTCCGTTTGAAACGATCCCGAAGATGGGTGGACTTCCGCAATCCGATTCGGTACCAACGGACCCTCGGGCCGCTAGCTCAGTTGGCTAGAGCAGCTGACTCTTAATCAGCGGGTCGAGTGTTCGAATCACTCGCGGCCCACTCGGAAGCCCCTGGGGAAACCAGGGGCTTCTGCCCTTCTGCGGTCTGCGCGGGGGCGGCGTCGGCGCTGGTGCTCGTAGTGGTGCCAGTTGGCTTTCGATCCAGCCGCTGAACCGCTGCCAGCTGGTGCGCGGGCGGCTGCGTGGCCGGGCCGAGATCCGACTCGTCGCTACCGGCAGCGCCGCGACGGAGGTCCTGACCCTCGCCTTCCAGAAGCCCGTCATCTTCGGAAACTGCGCGGTGGCGTCTTACAATGGAACTTTCGTCGGACTGATGCGGATCTCGCAGGAAAGCGACGATGATGCGCACCGATTGATCGCCGAGCGCACGCTGCCGCCGCGTGTCGCGGGGGGCCCGGGCGGTTCCTTACAGGCTGCAGCAGCAGCGACGCGGCCCCGGCGCGAGGATCACCGACACCAGGGTCCGCCACGGCGGCGGCAGATCCGGCGCCTACACGAACCGCTCGGCCAGATAGAGGTGAGCGCCGGCCAGCACCGCCAGGAGCACGGTGACGAAGATGGCGACCAGCGCCAGACGCCGCAGGCGTCGTACTCTACCCGACAGCACGCGGCGCACCGGACCGGTACGGGATGGCAGTGCGAATTCCCACTTGGCGGCGGATGATCGGGCTATAAGTCATGTAGAGGTACGACAAATGGTCGACATCAAGACGGTCCTCTGCCCGATCGATTTCTCCGACCTCTCACGCCGCGAGCTGACGCTGGCGATCGAGGTCTGCGCCGCGCTCGGCGCCCGCCTGGTCATGCACCATAACATCGCCGAGGTGCCGCCGGGGCTCACTCGCCAATGGGAGTGGGCTCAGTACCACCAGGCCGGCTACATCAACGCCGACGAGACCGCGGCGCGTCTGCGCCAGCTGCTCGCGGAGGTGCCGGCCGGCGTCGCCGCCGAAGCGACGGTCAGCCACGGGCCAGTCGGTGTGGTGCTGCTCGACATGACCGCGCGCCTGCCCGCCGATCTCGTCGTGCTCGGCTATCACGGCCTCAAGGACCTCGATCACGCCTCGGTGACCGAGCGCATGCTCAATCAGTCCGGCGTGCCGCTGCTGACCATCCACGAGGGGGCCGCGATCGACGGCTTCACGCTGCGCGGCGGCGAGGTGCCGGTGCTGCTGCCGGTCGACCTCGCCGACAGCGCCAGGGCGCTCACCGACTACGCGTTCGCCCTGGCGCGTCGCCTGCCGCTCCACCTCCACCTCCTGCATGTCGTCGCCAGCGGCGCCTCGCAGTCGGCGATCGACAACGCCCAGCATACGTTGAAGTCGTTCGTGCCGTCCGACCTCGCCGGGCGCGCGACCTGTCACCTCGCCAAGGGCAACGCGGTCGGCAACATCCTCGAGGCCGCCGAGCGCGTGGGGGCCCGGTTCATGATCATGGGCGAGCACACCCACGGCCTGCTGCTCAGCCTCTTCGTGAAGGACAACGCCAGGGCCCTGCTGGAAAAGGCGTTGTGCCCGGTCTGGTTCGTGCCGCGCCGCCGTTGAGGGAGCGCGGGCCTCCGTGCCCGGACGAAAGCCGCCGCGCGAGCGCGGCGGCGGGCGCGGGCCTGAAGGCCCGCGCTACTACCAGCGCGCCAGCTCGGGCAGCACCTGCTCGGCGAAGCGGCGGAAGCTGGCCTCGGCCTTGGCCGGCGGCAGGGTGCCGTAGCGCGGGATGACGCTGAGCTCAAACGGGCCGATGGTCTCCCAGCGCTCGCGCAGCTGCTCGATGAGGCGGCGCGGCGAGCCCCAGCGCTGCACCATCAGAGAGCCCTCGGCCTGATCCTGCTTGCCGATGTGCTGCAGGATCTCGCTCGCGTGGGCGTACATCTCGTGAATCCACGGCGCACAAGCGCATCACGCACCGCGAGCGTGAGGGCGCCCGTCCCGCAACCCGCATCAAGAATCCGTAGGTTCGCCCGAATCAGCGGGGACGCCAGAAAAAAGGCCCGCAGTCCCTGCGGATAGCGCATCGCCCGGATGAAGCGAGCATACGTCTCGTAACGGTCGGTGAAGAACTGTCGGGGATCAGCCGCAGCGGTCATCCGGCTAACGCGCGCCCGACAGGAGCTACGCGGGCGCCGCCGAAGCGCGACGCAGGCCGTCCTCGAAGCGCGTGAGGGCTTCGTCGCAGTACGCGGCATCGACCAGCAGGCCGGCCTTGAACTGCAGGACGGAGGTGATCGAAGCCGGCGAACATGGCCCACATGCCGGACGTCGTAGAGCGTTGCGGCCATGAGCATGCGCGCCGCGCTCGATGGGCGAAGCGGAGGCCCATGACGACGCCGCAGCGGCGGATCTCGAGCAGCCAGTCCGGATGGCGGCGCTGGCGCAGCGCTTCAAGCCCGCCGCCGAGGCGCTCGGAGACCGCCGCGACGTTGCGCCAGCACCGCCGGACGGGCGGTGATCTCGAGCACCTTCTGCGCCGACGCGGCAGCCGAGCTCGGCGCCGCCGAAGGTGGAGACGTGGCCCCAGCCGTCGTCGTGCAGCCAGCCGCCGCGCGCGGGCTGAGCAGCGCGGCGGCGATCGGGTAGATGCCGCCCGACAGGCCCTTGCCGGCGACCAGGATGTCGGGCTCGACGCCGAAGCGCTCGACGCCCCACATCCGACCGGTGCGCCCGAGGCCGGTCTGGACCTCGTCGGCGACGTAGAGCGCGCCGTAGCGCTCGCACAGTGCCTTGCACGCCGGGCAGGTAGCCGTCGGCGGGCATCGGGAAGCCGTAGGTCGCCGGGATCGTCTCGAGGACGACGGCGGCGACGTCGTCGCCGCGCAGCGCCGCCCTCCATCGCCGTCGAGGTCGTTGAACGGCACGTGGACGAACTCGCCCGGCGCGCCCTCGCTGAGGAACAGCGCCGGCTGGAGCGCTCGTCGCCGGCCGCCAGGGCCAGGCCGGTATGGCCGTGGTAGCCCTTGCGGATCGACACGATCGGCGGCGGCTGGTGGCGTGGCGGGCCGACTTGATGGCGATCTCGATCGCCTCGCTGCCGCTCGGCGGCGAAGACGACGTATGCAGGTCGCCGGGCGCGGTGCGCGACCAGCGCCGCCGCCAGCTCGGCGCGCGCCGCGCTGGGGAAGTGGTGGTTGCCGATGTCGAGCGCCGCCGAGCGCCTCGTGCAGCGCCGCGATCACCTCCGGGTTGCGGTGGCCGAGGTTGAAGACGCCGCCGTTCAGGTGGAAGTCGAGCAGCTCGTGGCCGTCGACGTCCCAGATGCCGGTAGCCCTCGCGCCGGCCGATGACCAGATCGACGCCGAGTGCCTGCAGCATCTCGACGCGGTTCGGGACACACGTGCCGGCTGGCGAGGTCGAGGATGCGGTGCTTCTCGTCGGTCATGGGATCGCCTCCGTCGGTGCGGCGCGTCGGTCGCTTGCGCCGCCCGGCCGCATCGCGCGTAAGCCGGCGCCGGAGGCTGGGCAAGCGACGACGGCGGCGGCGAAGCTGATCGACGAGCGACCGGATGAGCTTCTTCGATCTGCCGGTCGACAGCAGCTCGGCGCGCGACCGCGGCGGCGCGCGCCGCGCTCGCCGCGCTACGCGTTGCCGGCCGACGCCGGGCTCGAGGTGTTCAAGCACCGCGAGAACACCGTCTTCGCCGTCCGCGCGGCCGACGGCCGGCGTCTGGGCGCGCTGCGGGTGCACGTCCCCGGCTATCAGAACGCGCGCCACGATCGAGTAGCGAGCTCGACTGGATGCGCGGCGCTCGACGCCGTCGGCGTGCGCACGCCGGCAGGTGTCGCCGGCGCGCGACGGCTCCGTGGTGATGGCCGTGCCCCTCGGCGCGGAATCCGACACGCGCCTGGTCGACGTGCTGGAGTGGATCGACGGTCACGAGCCGGCCGGCGAAGAGATGGTCGACTGCTTCCGACTCTCGGCGAGCTGCACGCCCGCTGCCACCTGCAGGCGAGCGCCTGGCAGCCGCCGCCGGGCTTCACCCGCCAGCGCTGGGACGAGACGACGCTGCTCAGCGGCGAGCATCCGTGCGTCGCGCCGGCCTGGGACAACTGGGCGCTGTCCCCCGAGCAGCGGGCGCTCGTGCTGCGATGCCGCCGGCGCTGGGCTCGCGGCTCGCCGGCGCGCTGGGGCAAGGGACGCGAGCGCTACGGCATGATCCACTCCGATCTCATGCCGGACAATCTGCATCGTCGCCGCCGACGGTGTGCGGCTGATCGATTCGACGACGCCGGCTTCGGCTGGTACCTCTACGACGCCGCCTCGGCGCTGCTGGTCTACTACGGCTCGGACCTCTATCAGCCGCTGCTCGACGCCTGGCGTGGAGGGCTATCGCGGCACCGCGCGCTCGAGCGACGCGGAGGTCGCCGAGCTGCCGACCTTCCTCCTGCTGCGCTGCTTCTACGCCCTCGGCTGGCTGCACCTGCGGCGCAACTCGCCGTGGGCGACGGCCTTCATCGAGCCGGTGATCGCCGCGACGACGGCGCTGGCAGCGACGCTGATCGAGCGCGCGCCGTAGTCGAGCGATCCTCGCGCACACCCGACAGGCTTTCCCAATCGTGCGAGCGCCGCGGAGGACGATTTCCCAGGAGTAGTGGAATCGGCGCCCCAGGCATCCGGCGACAGTCACACCCCAGGTGGCATGCTCCTGGCACCGGGTGAGCTTCAACGGTGAACGCGGCTCCAGCCGCTGCCGATGATAAGGAGTGTCGCGATGTCCACGCTCGAGTTGGCGGCCTTGGCGGGATCGATGCTGATCGACCTGTCGCTCTGCCTGACGGTGCTCGTGCTCGTACGGCCGAGAGCGCCTGAACCCGCACGCACCGCCGAGCGGTCCAGATAGCGCTGCGGGCGAGGTCGATCCATGTCTTCCACCGGTCGAATTCACTATCCCGTCCAGCTCACCTCGCGCATGCAACCGACGGATGCGCTCTTCTGGTACGTGGAGGAGGCGACGCCTGAGTTGCGCCCACTGGTGGGCGGGCTGCTCCTCCTGGATCGGCGCCCAGACCATGATCGCCTGCGGACGTGTGTCGAACGCTGGATCGCGCGCCTGCCGCGCATGCGACAACGCGTGGTCGAGGCCCCGCTCCATCTCGGCATGCCGGAGTGGGAAGACGACCCGCACTTCGAGCTCGACTATCACGCCCGCGAGGTGATCCTCCCGGAACCGGCGACCCCGCGTCACCTGTTGGACTTCGCCGGCGCCGTGTTTGCGACGCCGCTCGACCGCATGCGTCCGCTCTGGGAGGCGTATCTGATCGAAGGGTTGGACGGCGACCGGGCGGCCGTCTTCTTCAAGGCCCACCATTCGGTGATGGACGGCGTTGCATCCGTCGCCGTCTTCGACGCGCTCACCCAGGCGCACCGCGCCGAGCCGGTGCGCGTACCGCGCTACGTTGCGCCGCGTCCGGCCCCGTTGCAGGGAATCGGCGTCGGGCGATTGGTGCGCGATGCAGTCGGCAACGCGGTGAGCGGACTGAGGGCGGTCGCGTCGCTGTCGGCGCAAACGGCGCTCAGACCGGGTGAGCTGCTGCACCAGATGGCCAGCGCCGGGCGCGGGGTGCGCGGCATGATCAGCGATTTGACCGTGCCGGCGATACACGACCCCCTCGCGCAGGCCTCGACGGGGATCGGCCGCCGCCTCGACGCCCTAGAGCTCTCCCTGCCGCGCCTGCGGCGCATCAAAGACGCGCTCGGCGTCTCCCTCAACGATGTGATGCTGACGGCACTGTCGGGCGCGGTCGGCCGCTACCACGTCCACCGCAAGGTGCACGTCGACGAATTGCGCTGCATGGTGCCGATGAACCTGCGGCCCCACGACGGGGCTCACGAGCTGGGCAATCGGGTCGGCGCGTTCAACGTCGCGCTGCCGATCGGCGAGCCCGATCCGTTGGTGCGTCTGGCCCGTATCCGCCGCCAGACCGGCGCCGCGAAGAGCGATCGCCGCGGCGCCGCCTTCCCGCTCTTCATGCGCGCGCTGACCTTCATGCCGGGGTTTGCCTATCGGCTGTTCGCGCAGACCCTCACGGAGCGCGTCAATTTGATCTGCACGAACGTGCCCGGTCCGCCGGAGCGGCGCTACCTTGCCGGCGCGACCGTCGACGCGATCTACCCGTTCGCGCCGGTGGCGGTGGGCACGCCGCTGTCGATGGCGCTGTTGTCATACGGTGACACCTACGGGGTCGGGATCGACACCGACCCCGCGGCGATTCCCGATCCGGAGCTGTTGAGCCGTTACTTCCTGGCGGCGATCGACGAGCTCGAAGCGCGCGCGTTGCCGCGGGCCGCCGCGGTCGCGAAACGTCTGCAGCGGGTGCCGCCCAAACGATCGGCGCACATGATGACGAGGTCCGGGAAGCGCCGCGAGCACGCGTGACCCGCATCGTGGTCGCTGGTTGCCCGCGTCGGCGGTGCGACAGGCAGTGAGGTATCGTCGATGGCGAAGGAGTTCTTCAACCGCGACATGGAGTTCTTCCTCGACCATCGGGTCGACTGGGCGCGGTACTTCGCGCCTGGCAGCGCGGCGCGGACGCGAACTGGCGCGACGAGGTCGAGACCTACAAGATGGTGCTGCGCACCGCCGGCGAGATCTGCGAGTCGATCGAGGACGGGTGCGCGCGACCACTGGCACGAGCACGCGGTGCTGCAGGACGGCGAGGTGGTCGTGCCGCCGCACATCGCCGCCGGCTACGCAGCAGCTCCGTGCCGCAGGCCTGGTGTCGCTGCCGCTCGAGCCCGGCGTACGGCGGCTATCGGCCTGCCGTGCCTGATCAACAACGCCTACCTCGAGATGGTCGCGCGCGCCGACTCGAGCCTCATGACCATCGTCGGCCTGCAGGCGGGCGTGGCGCACGACATCGAGTCGTACGGCAGCGACGAGATCAAGCAGCGCTACCTGCCGGGCTTCGCCAGCGGCACAGTACCAGGGCTGCATGGACCTGACCGAGCCGGAGGCGGGATCGGACCTGGGCGGCATCATCGACGCGCGCGACCGCGCGAGGGCGACCACTACATCGTCGACGGCGAGAAGATCTTCATCACCAACGGCGGGGCGGACGTGCATCTCGTCCTGGCGCGCGACGCCGCCACCTACGACCAGTCGCGCGGCACCACCAACGGGCTCAGCCTGATCCTCTGCCCGAAGATCCTGCCCGACGGGCGGCGCAACGGGATCCGGGTGACCCGCGCTGGAGTCCAAGCTCGGCATCCACGGCTCGCCCACCTGCGTGGTCGAGCTCGAGCACGCCGAGGGCTTCCTGCTCGGCGACGGCGGGCGAGGGATTCCGCGCCATGCTCGAATTGATGAACAACGCCCGCCTCGGCGTCGCCGCGCAGGCGATCGGCGTGGCGGAGGCGGCCTTTCGCGAGGCGCGCGAGTATGCCGTGCAGCGCGTCCAGTTCGAGGGCGCGATCATCGAGCAGCCGCTGGTCAAGTCGATGCTGACGCTGATGGCGATCCACGTCCAGGCGGCTCGGGCGCTGCTCTATCGCACCTGCGCGCGCTCGACCTGACGCGCGCGCTCGGCGACTACCTCGGACTCGGACCGCAGGGCCGCGCCGACCCGCAGCGCGCAGCGCTGCAGGCGGAGCACGAGCGCACGTCCACCTCGTCCGCTTCCTCACGCCGCTCTGCAAGTACTACGCGACCGAGATCAGCAACGAGGTGGCGCGGCGCGGCGTCCAGGTGCACGGCGGCATCGGCTACATGGCCGAGTCGCGCGCCGGCCAGTACCACTGCCGACTCGATCATCACGACGATCTACGAGGGCACCTCGGAAATCCAGGCCAGCTTCGCGCTGAAGGAAATGAGCAAGGGAGCGATCTTCGCCGCCTGGAGGAGATCGGCGCGGAGCTCGCGTCGGCGCGCGGGGCGCATCGCCGAGCTGGTGGATCAGGTGCAGCGGCGGGATGGAGTGGATCAACAAATCGTTGTCGGCGCTGATGGCGGATCCGCGCTACGCCCTGCTCAACGCCAAGCGGCTGTGCGAGATGGTCATCGACGTGCTCGTGGCCTCGGAGCTGCTGCAACAGGCCGCGCATTCGGAGGAGAAGCTCGTCTTGGCGACGACCTTCATCAACCGGCGCATGCTCGCCGTGGAGATGAACGCCCGCCGTATCGGCAGCGGCGACGCGTCGCGCCTGCAGAGCTATGATCGCATTCTGGGGCTGTCCCCCGCGTCGTGACGCCCCCCGTGAAGGAGGAGATGATGGCCGTGAAGAAGGCAAAGAAGAAAGTGCAGCGTTCGCGCGGTGCGCGCCCCGCGCGGCGAGCGAAGAGCACCATGTCGCCCGAGGTGAGAGCCGCCTACGGCGAGATTCAGAAGGGCGCCGCCGGCTTGGAGAAGGCGATCGGCGAGATTCAGCGGAGCTTGCGCGCCGCCGAGCGGGACATCGAAGCCGATGCGCGGCGGCGCATTCGCGAATTCCGCAAGCAGGCGCAGACGCAGGTGCACGCGCTGCGGGCGCGCCGGCGCGAGGCCGCCCGGACGCTGAAGCAGCTGTCGACCAGCGCCGGAGAGTCCTGGCGCGAGATCAAGCAGACGGCCGATTCGATGTTCGATGACGCCCGCACCACCGCCCGGTCGGTGGTCCAGCGCTTTCGCAGCGCGCTGCGCGCGTGAGGACCGCGGCGGTGTCGGACAGCGCGACAGTCCGCGCTGAGGCGCGACTCGGCAAGCCATGCGCCGGCGAGCCGCCTCACCGTCGACTGACGCGCCCGCGCCGCCGCCCGCGCGGCTCACTCTGCGTCCGATAGCCGCAGCGCGCTACGAATGGGTCTTTCGCGCGCACGCCCACGCGCGCGTGGTGTGGAACGCGGCTCGCCCGCAGACGGGCCTGGCCGGGACTGGCTCGGGCGTACCGGCGCACCGCCAGGGCGGCTCGGCAGCCTGGAAGGGGGTGGCGGCGGGGAGCGGTCAGTCGGCCCAGTGGCCGCCGGTGTCGGGCTCGTGATCGGCTGCCGCGCGCACGTCCGCTTCGGCGGTGCAATCCGTTATCCGATTTCCCTGCCTACGATCGCCCGCGCGTCCGCGGCCGCTACCGCCAGGCATCGGAGGGCGCCGATCCGTCGGCGCCAGCTGGATCTACGAGCCGCTGGCGAACAGAAGGAGCAGCGCCACCAGCCCCTGCAGGATCCACAACACGTTGTTCATGCTCCACCTCGCGTGCATGTTCACCGCCGGGCCGCGCCTCCAGGCCGCGTGACCCGGCGCAGCTGTCGCAGCACCCGCGCTCGCACCGAGCGCTGCGGATCGTGGGCCCGCTCCTCCAGCAGCTGTCGGATGCCGCGCTGGATGGCGCGGCGGACGCGCTCGCGCAGGCGCAGGCAGAGCGCGTCGTCGGCCTGATGGCCGCGCCAGGGCGCGGTCTCGATCGGGCGTCCGAGGTGGAAGTAGAAGCGCTCCGGTCGCGGCAGCGGCCCGATGCCGGCGACCAGCGGCGGGATCTCGTCCGGCCGCGGCGCGATCTGGCGCAGCAGCGGACCGATCGGCGTGTGCAGTAGTTCGTCGCTGTCGACCAGGATGTCGTAGCACTCCTCCGCCCCCACGGCGGCGAGCGGAACGATCGGGTAGCCGAATTGCACCGCGAGGCGGACGAAGCCGACGCGCTCCTTCCAGATCAGCCGGTACTTCTCGTGCTTGTGCTTGAAGACCTCGCGCCCACCGCCGGGGAAGACGAGGATCGACTCGCCGGCGCGCATGAGGGCGCGGCAGTTCTGCCGGGAGCCGTCGACGGTGCCGAAGTGGGTCAGCAGGTCACGCCAGATGGGGACGCGGAAGTGGAGGTGGTCGCCGAGGGCGCGGAGGAAGACGCCGGTGTGGTCATGCAGACCGAGCACCAGCAACGGCGCGTCGAGCACGCCCATCAGGGTGTGGTTGGCGGCGACCAGCACCGGCCGGTCGCGCGGCAGATGCTCGAGACCGCTGAAGCGCGGGGCCGTCAGCCAGCGCCAAGGCTCGAACAACACCTTCGCCGCCGCGAGCTCCAACGAGGTGGGATTTGTCCGGTCAGCCAAGAGGAGCGCAGCGAATCACAGAGGGGCGAAATCGTCCATCGCGCTGCCGCTGGGCGCCTCCGTGTACTCTGTGGTCCATCTCGCTTGCAGCTGCCGCGCCGCCAGTGCTGCAGCCAACGAGCCGTGTTGTTGGTGACGGGTGCTCCATGCGCACACAGCGCAAGTGGACCTCGCCCCCCCCAATGAGTGGTGACGGGCGATCGCGGCAGCGCATAACACCCGCGGTAGGAATCCACGCCTGGAGCAGCTGCGGCGGCGAACCGCTCAGCTCGGCAAGGCCGGCCTCGAACGGCGGCCCACGCAGCGTTCGGGGACGCTGGGATCGTGGTGTCGTGCGGCAGCGCTCAGCGGCCGGGTTTGGCCTGATAGGCCTTGCTCGGAACGACCGGAACAAGCGCCAGCGTTGCCGGCAACGGTCGGAGGCGCGCGTGCGTGCCGGTGTCCTGCTTCGCCGGCGCCGCAGCCCCGGTTCTCGGCTGACGAGCAGCGACCAGCCGACCATCGAGCCCCCGCCAGGTCGCTCTCAGCATTTTTCAGCCATCCAGTCGGCGCTCCGGGATGAACGTATTAGTGGTCGAATCGGCGCATACGCATGCCACGGCTACAACTCAACCGTCAACTTGTTTCGTGTCGCGGCATAGAACCTCGCAAGGAACGCGGAAAGAGTTCGAGTGCGGCAGCGGCGTTCCGTTGCCCGCCGCGCCGCCGTTGAGCCGTAGCGCGACCGCGCCATTCGAGTGAAGCCATGACGGAGCCCCACGAACCACCGTCATCTGGGCAGGGCCGCTCAGCTGGCGCGAATCGTGACGTCGAGCGCGCCCTTCGGGGCGCTGCGCATCCGGCGCTTCTCCGCACGGCCGGCGGCAGCGCTGACCTCATGGAGGAAGACACGGATCTTCGGCCAGAGACGCTCCGGCGTCACGCGCAGCTCCCCGATCCAGGACGTCTCAAGCAAGCGGGCGTTCGGCATCTCCTTCGCCAACTCCGCAGCGTCACGATGCGCGTGCAGGCGATCCCCGCGATGGCCGATCACGAGCGTGGGCATCGTGAGCTGCTTGCGACGCGCGGCGGGCGGCACGACCGGGCCGACCAGGATGCCGTGCAGGACGGCGGTGATGACCTCGGGCTCCGCGGACGCGGCGTTGAGGAGGCTCGCGAGCAGATCGCTACTCGGCCGCGGGATACGGCGCAGGAGGCGTGCGACCGGGCGCATGATGAACGAGCCGTAGTCCACGAGGGTGATCAGCGGCACGAGGAGCAGCGCGGCGAACATCGTCGACCATTCCATCACCGGCATCTCGATGAACAGGCCGAGGCAGCGGTCCGGAGCCTTGGCGGCGACCTGCAGCGCCGTGATCGCACCGAGTGACACGCCGCCGACGAGCGCCCGCTCGATCCCGAGGTGGTCGAGCAGCTCAAGCGTCTGATCGGCAAAGAAGTCGACGCGCAGCTCGCGTGGATCGGTGGGTTTGTCGCTCTCGCCATGCCCGAGCAGGTCGAGCAGGATCACCCGGTAGCCCTGGGTCACGAAGCGCGCTGCGAGGTCTCGGTTCACGAGCGAATCGAGCAAGAGCCCATGCAGGAGCACGCAGGGGACACCCGCATCTCCGTGAATCTCATAGGCCAGCTCGTACGGGCCGGACCGGAATCGACCTTTCTCGAAAGGCGTTGTCACCTGGGGACACCTCCTTGGCGGGCAGTCGCGTGCTCACTGGGGTCCTGGCCGGCGTTGAACGCGAACAGGGTCAGGTTCCCACCGCCCGTCTTGGCCAGCAGGCGACTGGCGATCCCCTGCTCGGCGTATTGCAGCAGGGAGCCCAGGGCGAGGACGTCAGCAGCCGGTATCGTCGCGTCGCCATAGCGCAGGCCATACGCGCCGGGGCACCGGGAGATCAATCATGGGGCTCGCCATGGGGCCGGGCGCCGCGGGCAGCACCAGCGGACGATCGAGGCCTCGGATGCCGCGCTCGCACGGATCACCGCGTCGGCCGAGCGCGCGCTCACGCGAGCTCGGGTGCAGCACGACACCGGCCACGACGCCGCGCAGGCGGAGCTCGCCAGGCTCGACCAGCTCCGACGCGCCGTCGAACACCTGCGCCCCCCGCCGATCACGACACCCGCCTGACCCTGGCGCACCTCGGGCTGCCCGGTGGAACCGCCGCGTCCACTCAACGTCAAGGTGCGACCCTGCAACGGAATCGCATCGCTCGCACCAGATCCGCGAATCCGCGTAATCCGCGGTTAGTCTCTCGCCAGCAGGCCCTGCTCGCGCATGTCGGCGGCGACGGCAGTGGCGACGCCGTCGACGAGCTCGGGGAGGTCCTTCGGGTTGAGGGTCTCGGTGGTGCCGACCCACACCATCTGGTCCGCGGTCAGGTCGTAGACGGTGGTCTCGACCTTCACCAGCGTGTCGCTGCGCACGTACCCGGGGCTGGTCATCATCGGCGCGGCGCGTCCGTAGAAGCCCCAGAACGACGGGCCGTACGCGGGCGCGGCGACGTACGTCTGCTGCTCGCGCTGCCCTGCAGGCGGAAGACGATGGCGCGTCGAAGCCGGCGGTCTTGACCCGCACCTTGGCCTGGGCGACGTCGGGCGCGGCGCCCTCGGGGAAGATCTCGAACGACGGCGTGCAGATGGTCGGCTGCACCCGCTTACAGATCTCCGCCTCGCCGCGACCGCTGCCGCGACTTCCGCAACGACGCAGGGACCGCCGCCTGCCCCGCGCTGCAGAACGCCTTCGTCGGCAGCGATGACGCCCGCGGAGCTGCGCGAACGCGCCGTGCCTCATTCTCCCGAGCCCTTCGCGCCCCGGTGTCTGCCCAGCTCATTGTTCGCGCCGCGCGCGGCTGCTGGCGCGTGGCCGCCGCCGCCGTGCCTCGCGCGCGGAAACGTCATGAAATGCGCCCATCGATGGTTCCGCGCGGCTTCGAGCGGACGACCGACTCGCTATGGCGGCTGACACACAGCGGCAGCGTTTGACGCGCTTTGTCGCTCGATCCGTGCTTGGCCATGGATCGCCATTCAAAACGCCTCAGCGCGCCCCTAAACGCGCGTGCTAGGCATTGGCACGGGGCGCCGGAAACACAGCGTGCCGTCGACGGCCGGTGGCGCAAGGACGTTCCGTCGCTGGTGCCAGTAGTGGTGCCAGTTGGCGATCGAAACTGGCCACACTCGGTCGAACTCCATCGATGATCGCGCGCCGATAGAAGCGAGTGGCATCACCGCAAATGCTTGTCACTCATGGTCGTTCTCTTCGTCACTGAACCGACTCTTAATCAGCGGGTCGAGTGTTCGAATCGCTCGCGGCCCACCTCACGGGAGCCCTTGCGATGCAGGGGCTCCCGTTCTCTTTTCGAGCGAGTCTCCGGAGGTCTGGCAGGTCAGCAGGCCGGGATTCAGTTTGACGCGGAGTCAGCTGGCCGATCACGGTCGGGCAGTGAAAGTCGTGCTCATCGCCTTCGGGTGTCTGCTCGCATCGTGGGCGGTTCTGGTTGTGCTGGCCGCCCGGCTGCCGCCCGGGCTCATGAAGGAGTTGGTCAGATTCCTCCCAGCCTGCGTCACGATGATTCGTCGCCTGCGCCGAGGCCCCCGGGTGCCGCGCAGCGCGAAGATCGCGGTCCTGATCGCAATGCTCTGGGTGCTCTCTCCGATCGATCTGATTCCGGAGTTTCTTCCGATGATCGGGCCGCTCGACGATGTGGTCGTCGTCGCACTCGCTCTCCGCTATGCGGGCCGGCGCGTCCCGCGCAGCGTCATCCTCGAGGCGTGGCCGGGTGATCCGCGGCTGATCGAACGACTCTTGGGAACCCCGCGCGAGGCAGGCAGGCCCGCTACCTGAAACAGGTGCCCTGGGTCACCACGCCGGCTTCCGCTTCACTGCGAGGGTGGCGCCAGAGCGCTGATTCGGGTGCGCGCTACTCACCATTCACGTGGTCGGAAGGGAGTGTTCGTCAAACGCCACGAGTGTTCTGATGCCCATGATGTACGTGGCGCCCTCGTGAGTATGGGCACTATGGGGTGCGTGCGCAGGAAGCAGCAGCTTGTCTCCCGGCTTGAGACGATAGGTCCTGCCCGTCTCCAGATCCGTGAAATCCAGCGAGCCGGCCACCAGGTAGAGCGTCTCCCGATCTCGGTGACGATGGGGCTCGTAACTGACGCCCGGCTTGTCGATCCATGAGACCGGCCAGTAGCCGTCCTCCATGATCTCGGCGATCGCTTGCTCCTTTCCCTGGAAGTGACCCGCAACGATGCGAATGTCGGCCATGGTTGGTCCTCTTACGATCTGCCTCTGGTGCCGTCCAACCAGACTGTTCCAGACCAACGGAATCGGAAACCCCCGCCTCTATTTCGGCGCGATGACGTGACGGATCACGGGGCGGGGATAATCACGGAAGACGGTCCAAGCCCTTCCCGGCGCCGCCGCCTCTCGACCTCTCGCCGCAGCCGAGTAGCATCCAGGAAGAGGGTGATCCGATCGCCATGGCGCATCGATTGACGACGGCACGTCCCGGAGCACAGGCCGCAACACACAGGAGGCATTGGATGTCGGAGAAGAAGAGCCCTGATCGCGCCGAGGCGCCGCAGACCGTTGGAGAACCGGTCTCGGTCGCGAAGGTCACGTACCACTTGCACGAGGGGCGTCCCGCGCGTGTCACCCATCACGACGGCGCGCAGCCGCGGGCGGAGTACCTGAATCCGGACGGCACGTGGACCGACGCCGACGCCTGGAAGGTGACGGTCGACGGCAACGAGGCGCCGGACCATGTCGTGCTCGACTACTGGCAGCATCACCGGCCGGATGTCGTCTGAATCCGTCGCCGGCGCGCGCACGCGCCGTCCGGGCCCGACGGCGTTCACTCGGACGTGCCGACGAACCGGGCGGAGTCGCCCCGGCGCTCCTGTGGGCGACGTGCTTCCTCGAGCCAACGTCGAACAGCACTCTCGGCGGCCACCGGCGGGGTCGGCCGCCGAAGACCCCGCTCGCGCGTGCCCGGGGGCACGCGGCGGCGGCGATGCGCGCGGCTATTTCTCGGCGGCGCCGCCGTGCGGCGAGATCGTGAACTTGCCGAACGAGAAGCCGAGGTCGACGCCCTGGCCTTTGCCGGTCAGCTCCAGCGACACCGTTCCCTTGGTCATCACCTGCGCCGACGACGAGGCACCCATGCCCGCGTGCGCTTCGGCCATCCCGTAGGGGCCGTACACGTCACTGATGCTGGAGATCGGCGAGAACTTCCCGTGCCCGTCAGTCACCTTGGACTTGCCTACGGTCAATCCGCCGCCCGTAGCCTTGATCGCGACCGCGGCGGTCTCGCCGTTGTCGCAGGTGATCGTGCCGTCGCCCGAGGCCGTCTTGTAGAAGGCCGACCAGCCCTCGAGGTCGAACACCATCGTGCAGTTGGTCTGGGCGCCGCGCGCCGGCGTGCCGGCCGCGACAAACAGTAGGGCGAGCATTGCCACCCGAGCACTCATGTACGTTCGCATTGGCGCGGCCTCCTTCGGCGTGCGTGGCCACTCGAGCGGCCCGCCCACCAATTGAACCCCCGAAAGCCCCTCCTGGGAAGAGGCGCGGCGATGTTCGTTCGGCTCACGCCTTCGCTTGCGCCGCAGGCATGCGGCCGGTGCGCTTGCCATGGCGGCGGACGCGGCGGACAACGGGGGAGAGCGCGGTGAGGAGGACCCATCGATGCTGGTGAACCCGAAGGCATATCTCGTCCGCGCCCGCCGCGAGCATTGGGCGCTGGGTGGATTCAACGTCTTCAATCTGGAATCGACCCGCGCGGTCATCGACGCCGCGGAGCAGGCGGCGGCGCCGCTGCTGATCCAGACGTCCGAGGGCGCGGTCAAGCACCTCGGACTCGACACCATCGTGGCGATCGTTCGCCAGCTGACCGAGCACACCACGGCGCCGGTCGCGCTCCATCTCGACCACGGCAAGAGCGAGGACCTGGCGCGCGCCGCGGTCGATGCCGGGTACACGTCGGTCATGATCGACGCGTCGCGGGAGTCGTTCGACGAGAACATGCGCGAGACGCGCGACATCGTCGCCTACGCACACGCCCGCGGCGTCCACGTGGAGGCGGAGCTGGGGACGCTCGGCGGCATCGAGGACCTCGGCGAGCAGGCGGCGCGGTCGATGCTGACCCAGCCGGACGATGCGGTGCGATTCGCGGCGGAGACGGAAGTGGACGCGCTCGCGGTCGCCATCGGGACGTCGCACGGCGCCTACAAGTTCAAGGGCGAGCCGCACCTCGACTTCGACCGCCTGAAGGAGATCGCCGCTCGGGTCGAGCAGCCGATCGTCCTGCACGGCGCGTCGTCACTGCCGCACGACCAGGTCCTGTTCGCCGAGCGCTACGGGGCGAAGCTCCCGCATGCGCAGGGCATTCCGCCGGAGCTCATCCAGAAGGCGATCACGATGGGCATCGCCAAGGTGAACACCGACTCCGACCTGCGCCTGGCGGCGCTCGGACGCCTGCGCCAGGTGCTCGGCGAGCGTCCGGACATCTTCAACCTGTACGAGCTGATGGGTGAGGTCGAAGCGGCGATCCGGCTCGCCACCGTGGAGCGCATTCGCCTCCTCGGCAGCGACGGCAAAGCGTGAGGGCGGCCCGCCGCGGGATGCGGGACGACGCGTTCGTCCGGCCAGGACCGGCCGAACCTCGACCTCGGCAGCCCCACCTCCGCTGCGGCGGTGCGTTGAAACGCCGCGCTGGGAGCGTACCCGATCGATGCGATCAGCGGCCCTTCGCGGGCTTCGTCACCGATGTGTAGCTGGCCTGCTTGTCGGCCAACTTCGCGCTTCCGGTCGCCTTGGCCACGCTCTTCTGCTTCTGGCCGCGTTCCTTCGACTTGGGAGATTTGTCGCCCACCAGTCCTCCTTGGATGCGCCGGTCGCCCGCGCGGCTCGGCTCGCCTGAGGTGCGTAGCTTAGCAAGCGACCGGCGGATCGCATAGCTGCAATCCGGTCGCGGCTGCACCGGCAGGTCGTCACCGATCCCGTTAATCGCGACGGGTCCGTTGCGGAGGGCGGGCAAAGGGGCCATGGTGGGGTATGGAGCTGTGCGGAAGGTTGAGGAGGAGGCACGCCACTGTCGCGTTGCTCGCGCCAGCGGATAAGGAGTGCCCTCGCCTTCAGCGAGCTCGGGTGTTGTCGTCCTCATCTCGCCGGTCCGCGCGTGGCGCGGGCACGAGTGTGGCGCGCCGACGCTCAGCGGCTGGCAGGTAGATCGACAACCCGCTGTCCGCCTAGCCAACGGCTGCCCTGGCGAACCGCCGGGGCGCCGCGAGGCTGCGCGTCCCTCCCAGGGATCACGCGCGGACGCACCCCGGCGCGGCATCGCGCCACTCCCGAGTTTCGGCAGCCCGGGGATCATCCAATCGGTCGTTGCCGCGGCCCACTGACGAGGGAGTTTGCGATGGGAAAGAAACTGTATGTTGGCAATCTGGGATTCGACGTCACCGACAAGGAGCTCGAGGCGCTGTTTGCGGAAGCTGGCACCTGCGATTCCGTGTCCGTGATCACTGACAAGTTCAGCGGCCAGTCGCGCGGATTCGCCTTCGTGGAGATGAGCTCGAACGCGGAAGCGCAGAAAGCCATCCAGCAACTCGACGGGAAAGACGTCAAGGGCCGCGCGCTCAAGGTCAACGAAGCCCGCGATCGCGACAGCGGCGGCGGCGGCGGCAGCCGCGGCGGTGGCGGCGGGTGGGATCGTCGCTGAAACGGCGACAGACCGGGTGCGAGCGCCGCGCGGAACGCGCGCGCGGCGCTTCGCGCCCACGGTCGGTCCACGCAGGACGGCGGACACGAAATCCATGACGTGTGCCGCACGTCCTGACGTGGGCGATCTAACTGGTACGATAGCCGGGAGATGATCCCGCCTATCGCCACCAGTCGCCGGGCGTCCCCACCTCACCGCCCGGCAGTCGCGTCGTCGAGCACGACGTGAAGCGGCGGGCCCGGCGGAGCGTGCTCGGCTGGCAGCCGGCGGCGCGCGACGCTTCACTCCAGGAGCCGATTCGCTCCGAGCTGTTCAGCGTCGAGCGGCTCGAGCAGCACGCCGAAAGCCTGGCGGTCGCGCAGGCCGTCGCGCGGCGCGGCGGACGCGGACGGCGGCTCGACGCGCGGCTGAAGGACAACGGCCAGGTCCTGCTGGCCGCGTACCGCGAGATCGCCGCGGCGGTGCGCGAGGGGCTCATCATCACCCCGGCCGCCGAGTGGCTGGTCGACAACTTCCACGTCGCGGAGGAGCAGATCCGCGAGATTCGCGACGATCTGCCACCGGGGTACTATCGCCAGCTGCCCAAGCTGGCGGACGGGCCGCTCGCCGGGTATCCGCGCGTCTTCGGACTGGCGTGGGCCTTCGTCGCGCACACCGACAGCCTGTTCGATCCGCAGACGCTGGGCCGCTTCGTTCGCGCCTACCAGCGGGTGCAGCCGCTCACCATCGGCGAGCTGTGGGCCGTGGCGATCACCTTGCGCATCGTACTGGTCGAGAATCTGCGCCGCTCCGCCGAGGGCATCATGCGCGGACGCGCGGCAGGTCACGGCGCCGATGCGCTGGCCGACCGGCTCCTCGGCGGCGGTCGCGAGGCCCAGCTGGCCGACGCGGATCTGCAACGCCTCGAGCGCGGCGGGCTGACGGGGACCTTCGCCGTCCAGCTGATCCAACGACTGCGCGACCAGGATCCGGCGGTGACGCCGGCCCTGCGCTGGCTGGAAGAGCGACTGGCGGCGCGAAGGCACTGACGATCGACGACGTCGTCCGCGACGAGCACCAGCGCCAGGGTTCGGCAAACGTCACCGTGCGCAACGTGATCACGAGCATGCGGCTGATGTCGGCGGTCGACTGGGCGGAGTTCTTCGAGAGCGTCAGCCTCGTGGACGCGGAGCTCGGCGCCGCCCACGAGTTCGCGGCGATGGATTTCCCGACGCGCGACCACTACCGGCACGCGATCGAAGCGTTGGCGCGCGGATCGACCCACGACGAGCTCGAGGTCGCTCGGCGAGCGGTCGAGGCCGCCGTGCGGGCGCCCGATCCGCAGGCACGGCACCGCCGACCGTCGCGCCCAGGATCCCGGCTACTATCTCATCGGCGGCGGGCGCCCGTCGTTCGAAAAGGCCCTCGGGTTTCGCCCGCCGCTGCGCGACTGGTCGAGGCGTGCATACGCCGCCGCGGGAATTCTCGGCTACCTGGCGGCCATCGCCCTCGCCACCGCCCTGATCCTCGCTCTGCCGCTCCTCGGCGTTGGCGCGCCTCGGCGTTCCGCCTGCGACACTCGTCTGGCTCGCCGCGCTGGCGGTGATCCCGATGACGGACGCCGCGGTGGCGCTCGTGAACCGCCACGTCGCGGCGCGGTTCGGCCCGGTGGCGCTGCCCCGCCATGGAGCTGCGCGCCGGCGTGCCGGCGGCGCTGCGCACACTGGTCGTCGTGCCGACGCTGCTGACGACGCGCGCCGAGATCGAGGAGCAGATCGAGCGGCCTCGAGGTGCACTACCTGGCCAGCCCGGACGACGATCTGTGCTTCGCGCTGCTGTCGGACTGGACCGACGCCGGCACCGAGTCGATAGCCGGTGACGACGCGCTGCTCGACGATCGCCGTCGATGGCATCGCGCGCCTGAATCGCGCGCGGCCGGCGGGGCCGGGCGGCGATCGATTCCTCCTGCTCCATCGCCGCCGCCTGTGGAACGCGAGCGAGGGGAAATGGATCGGCTGGGAGCGCAAGCGCGGCAAGCTGCACGAGCTCAACCGCCTGCTTGCGCGGCGCGACCGACACCACCTTCCTGACCGTCGGCGGCCGCCAGCCGACGGTGCCGCCAGGCGTGCGCTACGTCATCACCCTCGACGCCGACACGCGGCTGCCGCGCGGCGCCGCCCGACGCCTGGTGGGCAAGATGGCGCACCCGCTCAACCGCCCGCGGTTCGCGCCGGAGAGCGGCCGCGTCGTCGAGGGATACGGGGTGCTGCAGCCGCGCGTCACGCCGACCTTGCCGATGGGGCGCGAGGGATCGCTGTTCCAGCGCGTGTTCTCCGGCCCCGGCGGCATGGATCCGTACGCGGCGGCGGTGTCCGACGTGTACCAGGATCTCCTCGGCGAGGGCTCGTACACCGGCAAGGGGATCTACGACGTCGACGTCTTCGAGGCGGCGATGGCCGGCACGAGTGCCGGAGAACACGATCCTCAGCCACGACCTGCTCGAGGGCACCTTCGCGCGTGCGGGGTTGGTCTCCGACGTCGAAGTCGTCGAGGAATTTCCGGCGCGCTACGACGTCTCCGCCGCGCGCCAGCATCGCTGGGCGCGCGGCGACTGGCAGCTCCTGCCCTGGATCTTCGGCCGCGGACGCGACACCAGCGGCCAACCCGGACGGCGCACCATTCCGCTCGTCGGCCGCTGGAAGATGCTGGACAACCTGCGCCGCTCGCTGTCCGCGCCGACCACCTTTCTCGCGTTTGTCGCCGGGTGGACGCTGCCCCTCGCGGCGGCGGCGGTGTGGACCACCGCCCTGCTCGGCATGATCGCGCTGCCACCGCTGTTGCCCTTCTTCGCGGGGATCCTGCCGCGACGCAAAGGGATCTCGAAGCGCAGCCACCTGCTCGCCGTGGCCGCCGATCTGACCCTGGCGCTGTCGCAGATCGCTTTCCTGCTCACCCTGCTCGCCCATCAGGCGTGGTTGATGACCGACGCCATCGCGCGCACGCTGTTCCGGCTCTTCATCAGCCATCGACGCCTGCTCGAGTGGCTCACCGCCGCCCAGGCCAAGCGCGGATCGCGGCTCGATGTCGCGGGGTTCTACGCGAGATGGCCGGCGGCGTCGCGCTGGCCGCCGGCGCCGCCATCATCCTCGCCGTGCTCAGCCACGGCGGTCGCCTCATCGCCGTGCCGTTCGTCCTGCTGTGGATGCTGTCGCCGGTCGTCGCGAGCTGGGCCAGCCGACCGCGGCCGCTCGCGGAGATGAAGGTCGCCACGCGCCGCCGACGCGCGCGCCCTGCGCCTGATCGCCCGTCGCACGTGGCGCTTCTTCGAGACCTTCGTCGTCCCCGCCGATCACATGCTGCCGCCGGACAACTTCCAGGAGACGCCGAAGCCGGTGGTCGCCCACCGCACCTCGCCGACCAATCTCGGGACTGTACCTGCTGTCCGTCCGTCGCGGCGCACGACTTCGGCTGGCTCGGGATCCTCGCGGTCACGCAACGGCTGGAGGCGACGCTGGCGACGATGGAGGGCCTCGAGCGCTTCCGCGGCCACTTCTACAACTGGTACGACACCAGCGATCTGCCGACCGCTCGACCCGAAGTACGTCTCGTCGGTCGACAGCGGCAATCTCGCCGGACACCTGATCGCGCTGGCAATGCCTGCCGCGAGATCGGCGCGGGACCCGTCGTCGCCCCGTCGTGGGTCGCCGGCATCGAGGATGCGCGTCGAGCTGACCCGCGCCGCCGTGCAGGCGCTGCCCGCCGATCGCCGGCCGCAGACGGTCACGCACCGCCAGTTCCTGCAGACGCTGGAGCAGTTTGCCGAAGCGCTGGCGCTGCTGCCGACGACGCCGGCGAGCCTCGCGACGCACCTCGCCGACCTCGCCGCGCGATCCGAGACGATCGGCGACATGGCACTGCGCTCTCAGCCGGGAACACGCCGACGCCGCCGACGTGCTCGCCTGCGCCGACGCGCTGCGCCGGTGTGTCGCCGATCACGCGCGCGATGTCGAGGCGCTGATGCCCTGGGCCCTCCTCGCTCCTGCCCGTCGGCGCCGATCTGGCGGTGCTGGCGGCACCGTCTTCGACGCCATTCCGACGTTGGCCGATCTTCCCGATCGCTGCGAGGCCGCGGTCGGCGCCCTGCGCGGCGGCCGCGGCCGCCGACGACCCGCCAGGCGCGCGCGGCGCTGATCGCGGCGCTGCTGCGACGCGGCCGAGCGCCGGACGCGAGCTCGCCCAGCACCTGGCGGCGCTGGCGCGACGGAGTCGGGCGCTGTGCGACGCCATGGAGTTCGGCTTTCTCCTCGATCCGGCCCGGCAACTCCTGTCGATCGGCTATCGCGTGGCCGAGGGCGTGCTCGATCCAACTGCTACGACCTGCTCGCCTCCGAGGCGCGCCTGGCGAGCTTCATCGCGATCGCCAAGGGCGACGTGCCGGCGCGCCACTGGCTCCGCCTCGGTCGCGCGCTCACGCCGGTCGACCGCGGCTCGGCGCTGATCTCGTGGTCGGGATCGATGTTCGAGTACCTGATGCCCTCGCTGGTCATGCGCGCACCGGCGGGCAGCCTGTTGGAGCAGACGAGCCGCTTCGTCGTCCGGCGGCAGATGCAGTACGGCGGTGCAGCGCGGCGTGCCGTGGGGCGTCTCGGAATCGGCCTACAACGTCGCGCGATCTCGAGCTCACCTACCAGTACTCGAACTTCGGCGTGCCCGGCCTGGGCCTGAAACGCGGGCTCAGCCAGGACGCCGTCGTCGCGCCCTACGCGACGGCGCTGGCGGCGATGGTCGATCCGACGGCGGCGGCGCACAACTTTGCCCGACTCGCGGCCGCCGGCGCCGCCGGGCGCTTCGGGTTCTACGAGGCGCTCGACTACACTCCGTCGCGGCTGCCGACGGGTGAAGACGGTCGCGGTGGTGCAGCGCCTACATGGCGCATCATCAGGGGATGACGGTGATCGCCATCGACAACGCGCTGCACGCCGGCGCGATGCGCGCCCGCTTCCACGCCGAGCCGATCGTCCAGGCGACCGAGCTGCTGCTGCAGGAGCGGACGCCGCGCGACGTCGCCGTGGCGCGGCCGCGCGCCGAAGAGGTCTATGCGGGCGCCAGCGTGCGCGAGATGGCGCCGCTGACCCGCCGGCGCTTCGATACGCCGCACGACCGCATCCCGCGCACGCAACTGCTCTCGAACGGCCGCTATGCGGTGATGCTCACCGCCGCGGGGTCCGGATACAGCCGCTGGGGCGATCTCGCCGTCACCCGCTGGCGCGAGGACCCGACCAGCGATCCATGGGGCGCGTTCGTCTTCCTGCGCGACGTGGTCAGCGGCGAGGTCTGGTCGGCCGGCTACCAGCCGACCGGCGTCGAGCCGGACAGCTACGAGGTCGAGTTCTCCGAGGGACGGGTCGAGATCGTTCGGCGCGACGGGACGCTCACGACCACGCTCGAGGTGGCGGTGTCGGCCGAGGACGATGCCGAGGTCCGCCGCGTCTCGATCACCAACTCCGGCTCCCACGCGCGCGAGATCGAGCTGACGTCGTACGCCGAGCTCGTGCTCGCCCCGGCGGCGGCCGACACGGCGCATCCGGCGTTCTCCAAGCTGTTCGTGGAGACCGAGTTCGCCGCCGATGTCGGCGTCCTCCTGGCGACGCGTCGCCGGCGCTCGCCGGACGAGCCCGAGGTCTGGATGGGACACCTGGCGGCCGTCGAGGGCGAGGCCGTCGGCGAGATGGAGTACGAGACCGACCGCGCGCGCTTCCTCGGCCGCGGCCGCGAAATCCACTCTCCGATCGCCATGCTCGGCGGCCGAAAGCTCTCGAACAGCGTCGGCGCCGTGCTCGATCCCGTGTTCAGCCTGCGCCGGCGCCTGCGCGTGCCGGCGGGCGGCACGGCGCGGGTGGCGTTCTGGACGTTGGTTGCCTCGTCGCGCAGCGACGCGCTCGATCTCGCCGACAAGCATCACGACTCGACCGCCTTCGAGCGGGCGATCACGCTGGCCTGGACCCAGGCCCAGGTCCAACTGCACCATCTCGGCATCAGCCGCGACGAGGCCAACCTGTTTCAGGCGCTCGCCAACCACGTGGTGTACGCCAATCCCGCGATGCGATCGTCACCGGCCGTGCAGGCGTTGAACACGCGCGGACCGTCGACGCTGTGGGCGTACGAGATCTCCGGCGATCTGCCGATCGTCCTGGTGCGCATCGACGACATCGCCGACGTGGAGATCGTCCGGCAGCTGCTGCGCGCCCACGAGTACTGGCGGCTGAAGCAGCTCGCCGTCGACCTCGTCATCGTCAACGAACGGTCCTCGTCGTACACCCAGGATCTCCAGGACGCGTTGTTGGCGTTGGTGCGCTCCAGTCAGTCCCCGCCGCCGGAGGGAGAAGGCGCGCGCGGCCGCGCGTTCGTCCTGCGCGCCGATCTCGTGACGCTCGAGGCGCGAAATCTCCTGCGCAGCGTCGCCCGGGCGGTGCTCGTCAGCCGTCGCGGCGGCCTGGCCGAGCAGCTCCGCCGGGTCGATGAGTCGATGGCGGCCGAGTCGGTGGCGCGCGCCGCGGGGCGCGCGCGTGCCGGACGGACCGCACGCGGGGCCGCCAGCGCGGTCGTCGAAGCCTCCCCGCCGCAGCGGCCCCTCGGGTTCTTCAACGGCCTCGGCGGCTTCGCCGACGGCGGTCGCGAGTACGTCACGACCCTCGGCGAGGAACAATGGACACCGGCGCCGTGGATCAACGTGATCGCCAACCCGTCATTCGGCTTTCAGGTGTCCACCGAGGGCGGCTGCTACACGTGGGCGCTCAACAGTCGCGAGTACCAGATCACCGCCTGGTCCAACGATCCGGCGTGCGATCGCCCGGGCGAGGCGATCTACCTGCTCGACGAGGACAGCGGCGCGCTCTGGACGCCGACGGCCCTGCCCATCCGCGACGAGGGCGCGTCGTACCGCTGCCGACACGGTCAGGGCTACAGTCGGTTCGAGCACACCGCGCACGGCATCGCGCTCGAGCTGTTGCAGTACGTCCCGACCGGCGATGCGATCAAGATCTCGCGTCTGAAGATCCGGAATCTCTCGGGACGCGCGCGCCGCCTGTCGATCACCGCCTATGCCGAGTGGGTGCTCGGCGCGTCGCGCGCCGCCGGCGCACCCTTCATCGTCACCGAGCTCGATGCCGACACCGGCGCGATGCTGGCTCGCAACCCCTGGAGCCACGAATTCGGCGAGCGCGTCGCCTTTGCCGACCTGGCGGGCCAGCAGACGTCGTGGACCGGCGATCGCACCGAGTTCCTCGGCCGCAACGGCACGCTCGACCGTCCGGCGAGCCTGGCACTCGGCGGCCCCCTCTCCGGTCGCGTCGGCGCCGGACTCGACCCGTGCAGCGCCCTGCAGACCCGCCTCGAGCTCCGGCGCGACGCCGAAGCGGAGGTCGTCTTCTTCGTGGGCGGCGCCGCGTCGGCTGTCGAGGCGCGTGCGTTGGTACGGCGCTACCGCGCCGCGGACCTCGACGCGGTGCTCGAGACGGTGACGCGCGGCTGGGACGACGTCCTCGGCGGAGTGCAGGTCTCTACCCCGGATCCCGCGATGGATCTCATGCTGAACCGCTGGCTCCTGTATCAGACGCTCGCCTGCCGCTTCTGGGCCCGCTCGGCGTTCTATCAGGCCAGCGGGGCGTACGGCTTCCGCGACCAACTACAGGACGTGATGGCGCTCACGGTGGCGCGGCCGGCACTCGTGCGCGCCCATCTGCTCCGCGCCGCGGCGCGGCAGTACGTCGAGGGCGACGTCCAGCACTGGTGGCTGCCGCCCAACGGTCAGGGCGTGCGGACGCGCATCTCCGACGACCGGCTCTGGCTGCCGTACGTCGTCGCGCACTACCTGGAGGTGACCGGCGACGCGGGCGTGCTCGACGAGATGGTGCCGTTCATCGACGGGCGCGCCCTCGGCGAGGGCGAGCACGACGCCTTTTATCAGCCGCTGATCTCGGACGAGCACGCCACGCTCTTCGAGCATTGCGCGCGCGCCCTCGAGCGGAGCCTCGCGGTCGGCGCGCACGGCCTGCCGTTGATCGGCGGCGGCGACTGGAACGACGGATTCAACCGCGTCGGCGAGGCCGGTAGGGGCGAGAGCGTGTGGCTCGGCTGGTTCCTGCACGCCGCGCTGTCGGCGTTCGCCCCCGTCGCCGACGGACGAGGCGAAGCGACGCGGGCCGAGACGTGGCGCCAGCACGCCGCGGCCGTGCGCGACGCGATCGAGCGCGAGGCCTGGGACGGCGACTGGTACCGGCGCGGCTACTTCGACGACGGCACGCCGCTCGGGTCGGCGACGAACGACGAATGCCGCATCGACTCGATCGCCCAGTCGTGGGCCGTCATCTCCGGCGCCGCGGATCCCAGGCGCGCCGTCGCCGCGATGGCGGCGGTCGACGAACATCTCGTGCGTGACGCCGACGGCATGATCCTGCTCTTCACGCCGCCGTTCGACCAGAGTCCGCTCGACCCGGGCTACATCAAGGGCTACCCGCCCGGCGTCCGCGAGAACGGCGGCCAGTACACGCACGCGGCCGTGTGGTCGGTGATCGCCGCGGCGGTCCTCGGTGACGGCGATCGCGCCGCCGAGCTGTTCGGATACCTCAATCCCGTCACGCACGGCAGCACCCGGAGCGCGATCCAGCTCTACAAGGTCGAACCGTACGTCGTCTGCGCCGACGTCTACGCCCTGGCCTCACACGTCGGCCGCGGCGGCTGGACGTGGTACACCGGCGCCGCCGGGTGGCTCTATCGGGCGGGCATGGAGTGGATCCTGGGCGTCCGCCTGCGCGGGACGATGCTGCATGTCGATCCGTGCATCCCGCGCGGATGGCCGCGCTTCACCCTGTCCCATGGCTACCGTTCCGCGCGCTACGAGATCGTCGTCGACAATCCGCGCGGCGTGACCCGCGGCGTCACCGCCGCCACTCTCGATGGGACCGCGCTGGCGGGTCCCGGCGCGGTGATCCCGCTTGCCGACGACGGCGCCACGCATCGTGTCCACATCGTGCTCGGCTGAGTCGGACGCCGGTCCTGCCCAGCAATCCAAGATCAACCGCGGACAACGCGGATCGCACGTCGGTCGCACGGATCGCGGACGCCCAGGCGGCGGCGAACCCGGTCACATTCCGCTGCGGACAGCGCGCACGGCGAGGGCGTCGGCCTTGTCGGTCGCGCCGATGAATCCGCCGGCGAAGTCGACGCTCACCGCGAACGACGGATCGCCCAGGTAGGTGGTCGAAGTCCAGTAGGCGCTGGCGGCGGTGCACGAGCACGACGCCACGGCGCAACTCGCCGTGCAGCCGGCTTCGAACGGCGGCGACACCGCCGGATCCGTGGTGCCATAGCTCCGTCTGCAGCTCGGTGACGTTGGGCAGGCGCCAGTCGTTGTGGCCGGCAAAGCGCGACCCGTTCAGCAGGCCGATCTTGGTGACGACCGCGTTCGTCCAGGTGTACGCGATGTCCTGGTCGTGGACGGAGCCGTCGTCGCCGAGCCGCTCCCAGGTGAGACCGGTCGCCTGGCGAGATCGCGCGGGCGCTTGCCGCCGCCCGCGCCGAGACCACTACGAGTCCGATCAGGATGCGCCGCACGCTTCCCTCCGGATGCTGCGGAGACCGCCGGGATCGCGCCGCGCCGGTCGCTCCGTCGTCGAGCATCCAGTGTCGCGCGTCGCACGGTACGACCGCACGGCCGCGCCGTTACGCGTCGACCGCGGATCCGAGAATTCTTCCGAGCGGATGTCGCAGCCGACTGACGAGCGACGCATCGGACGTGGCGAGTCTCGCATGCACCTCGGTAAGGTGGGGACAGCGCCGAACGCGACCTTGAAAACTAGGGGGTCTCCTCGGTATCACCCGACGCTGCCCCACCCCACGCGGTGACCTAGCGCGGTGACGTGACACGCCGATGTCAGCGCGGTGATCGTTCGGAGATTTCCCCCGGCGCCGGGCTACCGCAGTGGCGCGTCGGCCTGGATCACCTGCGGCGACGGCGGCGGGCGACCACCCTACTCGCCCATCATCCGGCTGGCCGTGCTCGCGAACAGCGCGCCGGCCAGGAGGATCGCCACCGGCAACGTCGGCACCCACGCGAGCGCGATGTTGCGCACGGCCGTGCCTGCAGGCCGGATCGATTGGCGGCCATCGTCCCCACCACGCCGGACGAGAGGATGTGTCTAGTGCGCCGGTCCGAACGCATCAGCGACGGCAATCGTCGACATCGCAACGACTGCTGCGCATGGGTCAGCTGCGCCTTGCCGATCTTCTCGCCACTGTCACCGCGATGCGCTCCACCCGACCGTCGTGCCGATCCCCAGCGCCACGCGACGAGGGCCCACGTCACGCCGAAGTCGACCGCGCCGCGCGTTCACAGTGCTGAGATCGGGGCTCCCTCTCAGCGCGTCCGCCGCATTCGGCGGATCGTCTCCGTGCCGATCACGCCAAGCGCCGCGATCATGGCGACGAGTCCCCAGGTCGACGCAGCCGGCACGGCATCGACCGTCCCGGTGGTCGTCGTGCAGGCCACGCCGGAGAGCACCTGCCCGTCGTCGGCCACCTCGCACGTCGTGCACGTGCCGCCGCCGGAGCAGTCGCCGTTGCCGTTGCTCGTATTGCAGCCGAAGCCGTCGCGAGTGCCGCCGGCACAGATGCCGTCGCCGCAGCGATCCACCACCATGCCCGGACAATCGGTGTCGTCACTACACGGTCGGTTGCGCAGGACGCCGGTGGTGCACACGCCGCCGCGCACGGTGGCGAAGGAGACGATCCAGTTGCGCAGCGCGCCGGGCCGGGTGACGTTCATCTGCACCTGGGCGCTCTTGGTCTCGTTGGGACCGAGCAGCAGCGCGCCGCACACCGCCACGTTCGCCCCGGGCACGCACTGCAGCGCGCCGATCGACGGCTCGCTCGTCGCCGCCTGCGCCATCGCCTGCTCGACGATGGCGTGCGGAAAGCGGCAGGTGACCTTCGCGCCGTCGCTTGCACACGTGACCTCGTCGCCGGAATCGGTCATCGCCACGGCCGCCTCGGGGAACGGCCCGGGCAACGACATCTGCGGGGCGAGGTCGCAGATCAGCTCGCCGTTCTCGAGGCGACAGCCGCCCGCGCCGTCCGGAGGCTGGACGTCCTGGCCGCTGCAGAAGGCGTCGACGAAGGCGCTCAGCGCCGCGCGCAGGTTCGGGTCCTGAATCTGATCGATGATGAAGTTCCGGGGGATGAACGGCACCAGCACGGCGACGACGCCGCCGACGGGACACGTGGTCCGGTTGCGGACCGAGACGTCGAACGTCACGGGTTTTCCGACCTTCGCGCTGCCCGGACTGGAGCTGAGGTCGACATCGATCGCGCAACCCGCGAGCCCGGTTCCGACGAGCGTCACGACGACAAGCCCTCTGATGACAGCCGCGACATTCCTCATCTTCACCCCCTGGCCTTTGCAGTTTGATCGCACCGAGCGCAGTTACCGCAAAAGGCGCATCGGCTCAACCTTTGTGGCGTCTCCGCCACCCTTGTCCGACCGAGCTTGACCCGCCTGCCTGCCGGGTGTTTCGTCGTCGTGATGGCGCGAGCGGAATTCGGGCTGGCGATCGCACTCCTCGCCGCCGTGGCGGCGGCGTCAGGGTACGCCAGCCCTCTCTACGCCCACGATGACGACGGCGACTTCGGGAGCCATGTGTTCGAGGGCGAGCCCGCCGACGGCAGGCCGCTGGAGGGCGTGCCGGACGAGTCTCGGAAGATGGAGGCAGCGCCGGCGGAGTCGATGCCGATGGATGGCCCCGTCGACAGCCGGGTGACCGACTCGGAAGCCAACGACGGGCCGACGGTCGACCCGGGACCGCGCGAGATGATCTCGGAGGACGACGACTCGTCCGCCGGCGGCGGGCTGAAAGAAGCCGAGCCAGCCGATGACGATGACGGCGGCGTCCAGTCAGGCGCGAAGGTGCAGGAGCGCGTCAAGCACGAGCACGGCTACTGACGCTCGGACTGCGCCAACGGCGCTGTCGGGGCCGAAGAATTCTTGTCCCTGACAGCGAAGAGCTTGTCAGCGTAACCGCCTCGCGGCGGTCATTACGCGGAGCAGTCCGCCGAGCTCGCGGCTTTTACCGAAAGCTTACCGTTCGCTTATGACTCCGCGCGCGGCGACGGACTAGCGTCCCCGGCATGCGGAACGACCGCAGCGACACCCAGGGCACCCTCAGCCCGCGCGCCGCCTTCGTCGTGCAGTTCCTCGCCTGGAGCGACCCGCGCAGCGGCGTCATCGGAGGGCGCGTCGAGCACATCGCCTCCGGGCGCAGCCGCCGCTTCGCGTCGCTCAAGGAGCTGCTCGAATTTCTCGCCGATGCCCTGACCGATCCTGGTCCCGGCGGCGACGAACCTCCGCCGTGAGCATCCCAGGCGCAACCAACCGGCGTGTGCGCCTTACCGGCTGGAACGGTACACCTGGCCGGTAGGACCCGCGGTCGGGAACCGCTCCGCCCGCCCGGCGGGCGATTGCGGCGGACCAATTGCCCAGGCACGGCTGTTGCTCTGGGTACGCCCATGGACGCGAACACGGCGGCAACCGACGTCGTAGCCCAGCTGCATGCCGAGCACACCTATCTGGCGTCGCTCTTCGCCGAGTTGGCGCGGGAACACGACGCGCTTCGGGCTCGCGGGCTTTTCCGCACCCTCTACGCAGAGCTCTTGGCGCACAGCTCGGCCGAGGAAGCGGTCTTCTACTCGGCGCTGGCTCGCAGTCCTGCGGCCCGCGCTCTCGTCGATCGCGCCCGCACGGAACAGAAACGCATAGTCGCCCTCGCCAACGAGCTCCTGGCCACGGCTCCCGCCAAGCCCGGTTGGCGGGAAACGGCGCGTGTCCTCGAGCGGGCCGTCGCCGAGCACGCCGCCGAGAAAGAGCGCGAGCTGTTTCCGCTGGCGCGCCAGGAGCTGGGCGGTGAGGTGCTCGCCGCCATGGGTTTCCGTCTGCTCGACGCGGCGGCGGGCTGGCGGGAGGCCGAATGCGGCGGACGCCATCCGACGCCGTCCGGCGGCGCGGCGGCGAGAGCGTTCTGAGGACGAGGCGTGCGGTGCCCGCAGCTCGTACGTCGAGCAGTCCACGAAGCGTTGCGGGCGCGGACGCAGTGGGCCCCCGCGGGCGTATCGCCGATCGGCGCGAAGAGGACGGCGCGCGCCGTGCCGGCGCTCCACGGCGCGGCGCGTGGGCCGTGGCCCGGGAGACCTACTTCCAATGGACTGCCGACGGCGCCCCGCGCCTGGCCGCGGCGCTGGCGTTCTACACGATGTTCTCTCTGGCGCCGTTGCTCGTCGTCGCCATCGCCATCGCCGGCTCCTTCCTCGGGCGTGATGCCGTCCGCGGCGAGCTCGTGGCGCAGATGGCCGGCCTCATCGGCCGCGACGGCGCGTCGGCGGTCGAGGATCTGATCGCGCACGCCAGTCTCACCGGCGAGAGCCTGCCGGCCTCGGTCCTGGGATTCGCGGTGCTGCTCTTCGGCGCGAGCGGCGTCGTCGGCGAGCTCAAGGCGTCGATGAACACCATCTGGCGTGTCCCGGCCGCCGACGACACCTGGGTCTTGGCGATGATCCGCGAGCGCGTGGTGTCGTTCGCCCTGGTCCTGGGGATCGGCTTCGTCCTGCTCGTCTCGTTGGTGATCAACGCCGGGCTCGCGGCCGCCAGCCGCTATCTGCACGGAGGCGGCGCCGCCGGCCTCTGGATCGCCGTGAACGCGGGGATCACGCTCTGGATCGAGACGGCGCTCTTCGCGGTGATGTTCAAGGTTCTGCCCGACACCCCCGTCCGCTGGTCCGACGTCTGGGTCGGCGCCCTGTGCACCGCGGTGTTGTTCGAATTGGGCAAGCTGCTGGTCGGCCTGTATCTCGGACAAGCCGGGCTGGCCTCCGCCTACGGCGCCGCCGGCTCATTCGTCGTGGTGCTGGTGTGGGTCTACTACTCCGCCCAGATCCTGTTCTTTGGCGCCGAGTTGACCCAGGTGATCGCCCGGCGTGGCGCAGCCCGCGCAAGCGCAGGGGCGAGCCGACACTTCTCAGCTTGATTGCCGCGGCGGTGACCGGCACCCCTGGCAAAACCGCCAAGGACGCCAAGGGCGCCAAGCAGCGCTGCTTGGCGCCCTTGGCGTCCTTGGCGGCTATTCTGGGCAGCGGGTCACCGCCGCCGCCAATCAACCTCAGACACTACCGGCCAGTTACCCCTTTGTGATCGCGCACTCTGCAATTCTTGCGCGCGCAAGTGGCTGAGCGTGTACCTTTTGCTGACCACGCCACGACGATTTCGTCGGGAGCATGCCCGGAGCGTTGGCACGGATCATGGTTTCGAGACATGCCCCACAACCGATCGAACCGGTTCGGCGCCGCGGCCGTGATGGGGCTGGCGCTCCTGTGCGCGGTGCGCAGCTCCGCGGAAGAATGCGTCCGCCGCTTCGACCAGCTGACCACCGGCCTCCCCGATGCCTGCATGTTCGTAGGACGCTACAACCGGACATGCGGCGGCGAGGCGGTCGCGCTTTTCGCCGGCGACGGCACGGCGCTGGTGGTGAGCCTGGCCGCCTCCGCGACCGCGCCGCCGCTGTTCATCGCGGCGCGCGCCCTTTCGGCGACCAGCGGCAAGCTGGTGGTCTGGCGCGGAGACCTGCGACTCGACGACGCTCCCAGCGTCGGCAGCGTCCACCTGGAGGACAACGGCCGGCGCCTCGTCATTCGCCTGAACTCCGGCATGGTGAGCGCGGGCGGCTGCCCGGTGGAGGAGTTTGTTGGGCGCTTCGCCGGCATGGCGGCGGCGGACGACGGTGCGAGCCCACCCCGGACCCAACCGATCGTGGCGCTCGACGCCCGCTGATCGCCGGCAGGCGGACCGGCTGCGATCAGGCGCGGCGCGCCAGCTGCTTCACCAGGTGGGCGAGTTGCGCGGGCTCGACGGGCTTGTGGACGTGGGCGTCGAATCCGGAGCGCAGCGCGGCGACGCGATCCTCCAGACGCGCGTACGCCGTGAGCGCGACGGCGGGCATGCCAGAACCCTGCGCGCCTTCCCAGGCGCGCACCTGTTGGATCAACGCGTAACCGTCCTCGCCGGGCATCCCGACGTCGGACACGAGTATGTCGGGCACGCGCCGCTGCACGGCCTGGAGCGCTGCCTTCGCCGAGTCGACTGCCTCGACCTCGGCGCCGAGGCACTGCAGCAGCTCGCTCAGCGCAGCGCGTGAATCGTTCTCGTCCTCGACCAAGAGCACACGAATACCGTCGAGCCGCGCTGGACGCTTGTCCACCGCGGTGAGCGGCACGCGCCGCTCGGGAGTCGCCTGCGGCGCGCCGCGAGCCCGCGGCAGCGTCACGGTCAACAGCGCGCCGCCGCCGGGAGCGTTGTCGGCGAACGCGTGGCCGGCGTGCAGCTCCACCAGATGGCGCACGATGGCCAGCCCGAGACCGAGGCCGCCGTACGGCCGCGCCGCGCTGCTGTCGGCCTGGCGGAAGCGTTCGAAGATGTGCGGCAGAAAGGTCGCGGGAATACCCGGACCGCTGTCGCGGACGCGCAGGGTCAGCTGATCGACGTCGCGGGCCAGCGACACTTCGACGCGTCCGCCCTCGGGGGTGAACTTCACCGCGTTCGAGAGCAGATTCCACGCGACCTGCTGCAACCGCGTCGCGTCGCCGTCGACGAGGCACTCGTCGGCCGGGGCGACGAACGCCAGGGTGATGCGCTTCGCCGCCGCCATCGCCCGCACCGCCTCGAGCGCCACGCGCACCACGCCGCTGAGATCGAGGCTCTCGCGCTCGACGTGCAGCTGGCCGCGGGCGATGCGCGACACGTCCAACAGGTCGCTGATCAGCCGCATCTGCGATTGGGCGCTGCGCTCGACCACCTCGGCGGCCTGCGCCCGCAGCGCCCCGTCGCTCGGCTGCTGACGCAGGATGTCCATCCAGGCGATGATCGCCTGCAGCGGCGTCCGCAACTCGTGCGACAGCACGCCGAGGAACTCGTCCTTCAGGCGATTGGCCTCGCGCGCCTCGGCGGCGACGGTGTTGTCGAGCGTCGTCGCCGCCATGCGTGCCAGCTGCATCAGCAGGTCCTCGTCCGCGGCGCTGAACTCGCCGTCCGCCTTCTCGGAGAGCTGCACGATGCCCAGCGACCGGCCGTCACGGGCGATCAGCGGTGCCGCCAGCCAGCCGCGCAGCGGCCAACCGTCGATCAGCGTGGCCGGCGCGATGTTCTCGCCGTTGCCGCTCGGATGGGGCAGGCGCATTGGCTGCCGGAGGCCGAGCGCCGGCAGATCCGGCGCGGTGCGCAGCGTTCGAGTGACACGCGCCCCAGCGGCCGGCGTCGCCAGCGCGACCGTGGTCATCCGTCCGCTGTGCGGCGCCAGTGCGCTGGCGCTGGCCTGGCGGGCGCCGATGATGCGGGCCGCCTGATCGGCCACCACCGACAGCACATCCTCGAAGTCGCTCGCCGAATAGATGGCGAGCGAGGCTTCGCTCAGCTGGCGGAGCTGCGTCGCGTACTGTTCCAGCGTCCGGCGCTGAGCCCGGATCTCCTCCGCGTTGCGGTAGAGATCGATGAACACCGCCACCTTGGCGCGCAACACGCTCGGCTGCACGGGCGAGAGAATGTAGTCGACCGCGCCCATCGAGTATCCGCGCACCGCGTAGGTGTCGTCCTCGTGGGCCGTGACGAAGATGATCGGCGTGTGCTCCGAGCGCGGGCGCTGCCGGATCAGCGCGGCGGTCTCGAAGCCGTCGAGGCCGGGCATGTTCACGTCGAGCAGGATCACCGCCACCGTCTGGCGCAGCAGGCAGCGCAGGGCGTCCCGTCCCGACTCGGCCTCGACCACGGTGACGTCGAGATCCTCGAGCACGGCCCGCAGGGCGGCGCGCTGGGCGACGTTGTCGTCGACCACCAGCACCGCCGGCGCCTGGGCGTGCGTGTCGGCCACGGTCAGCAGCCTCGCGCGCTCAGCGCCGCAGCCACGCGCGCATGACGCCCAGCATCTGCGCGGAGTCCACCGGCTTCGAGAGATAGTCCCAGGCGCCCGCCTCGATCGTCTTCTCACGATCGCCCTTCATCGCCTTGGCCGTGACCGCGACGATCGGCAGGTGCCGGAGCTTCGGCATCCGGCGGATGGCGCGCATCGTCTCGTAGCCGTCCATCCCCGGCATCATGATGTCCATCAGCACGATATCGACCTCGGGGGTCGTCCGCAGCAGGTCGATCGCGCTCTGGCCGGTCTCCGCCGACAGCACCTCCATCTGCTCGCGCTCCAGCACGCTGGTGAGGGCGAAGATGTTGCGGATGTCGTCGTCGACGACCAGGACTCTGCGCCCCGCCAGCACCGTGTCGTTCTCGTACAGCCCGGCGATCGCCTCGCGGTGGGCGAGCGGGAGCTCGCTCCAGCGGCGGTGCAACGCGAGCACCGTCTGGTCCAGCAGCCGCTCGAGCGAGTGGATCGGGCGGACGCGGGCGTTGAGCTGGAGCCGCCGCAGCGCCGCTTCGTCGCGCTTGGTCACCGACGGCGGCGCCACGTACAGCAGCGGCAGGTGCGGCCGCTCCTGCGCCAACTGCTCGATCAGGCCAAGCGCCTCGCAGCCCGGCATGCCGCCGACGACGACGGCGTCCGGCGCCGCCTCGGCGACGGACTCGCGCGCCGTCTCGGCGCCGTGGGCGACCAGCACCCGCAACTCCGACAGATCCAGCGCCGCACGCACGCGTTGCACCTCCGTCGCGTCCGCCGCGACGATCAACAGCGTCTGCTCCGTCGGCTCGAGGTCGCGCTCCATCACGGCGAAGGTCGCCTCGAGGATCTCGCGGTTCTGGATCGGCTTGGCGAGCGCACTGCGGGCGCCGAGCCGCAATCCGACCTCGACGTTCTCGTCCGTGGAGATGACGTGCACCGGGATGTGGCGCACCGCGAGGTCCGCCTTGAGCCGGCCGAGCACCTTCAGGCCGTCCACGTCGGGCAGCCGGATGTCGAGCGTGATCGCGTCCGGCAGGAGCTCGCGCGCCAGGGCGACGGCGGCGGCGCCAGACGTCGGCGACCACTGCCTTGAAGCCGCGCTCGTGCGCGAGATCGAACAGGAAGCGGGCGAAGTTCTCATCGTTGTCGACGATCAGCAGCACGCGATCGCCGGCCTGGAGCTGATGCGCGGTCGTCGCCGAACGCTTCGTCGGCGAGCGGCCGCCGCTGGTTCGGTGGGCATCGCCTCGGCGAACACCGGCGCCGCCGGCGGCGGGAGCGGCTTCGGCGACCCCTTCCGCGCGACGCGCGGCGCGGCGTATGTCTGCGGCAGGTAGAGCGTGAAGCGTGCTGCCGGTGCCCGGCGTGCTCGTCGACGCTGATCTCGCCGCCGAGCAGCCGGGCGATCTCGCGGCTGATCGCCAGGCCCAGGCCGGTGCCGCCGTACTTGCGGCTGGTGCTGCCGTCGGCCTGCTGGAACGCCTCGAAGATGATCTGCTGCTTGTCCGGCGGGAATGCCGATGCCGGTGTCGCTGACGCGAGAAGGCGACGCACCGCCTGGCGCGATTGAGCGCGTCGTGGTCGGCGCGTCCAGCCGCGCTCGGCGGGCTGCACCTCGCAGCGTCACGAGGCCGCGCTCGGTGAACTTGAACGCGTTGGAGAGCAGGTTCTTGATCACCTGCTGCAGGCGCTTGAGCGTCGGTGTAGATCGTGGGCGGCAGCGTCGCGTCGACGCTCGATCGCGAAGCCAGCGCCTTGGCCTCGGCGACGGCCGGAAGGTGCGCTCGACGTAGTCCTGCAGGTCGGCGAAGCGCACCTCGCCGACGTCGAGGACGACCGTGCCCGATTCGATCTTCGACAGGTCGAGGATGTCGTTGATCAGCGTCAGCAGGTCGGTGCCGGAGGAGTGGATCGTGCTGGCGAACTCGACCTGCTTGGCGTCAGGTTGCCCTCGAGGTTGCGCGACAGCTGGTCGGAGAGGATCAGCAGGCTGTTAAGCGGCGTGCGCAGCTCGTGCGACATGTTGGCGAGGAACTCGGACTTGTACTTCGAGGTGAGCGCCAGCTGCTTGGCCTTCTCCTCCAGCGCCTGACGTGCCTGCTCGACCTCGCTGTTCTTGCGCTCCACCTCGGCGTTCTGCTCGGCCAGCAGGCGCGCCTTCTCCTCCAGCTTCTGGTTCGTCTGGCGCAGCTCTTCCTGCTGGCTCTGCAGCTCGCGGGCCAGCGACTGCGACTGCTTGAGCAGGTCCTCGGTGCGCATGTTGGCCTCGATCGTGTTGAGCACGATGCCGATGCTTCGGTGAGCTGGTCGAGGAAGGCCTGGTGGGTGGTGTTGAAGCGCTCGAACGAGGCCAGCTCGAGCACCGCCTTCACCTGGCCCTCGAAGATGACCGGCAGGACGATGACGTTGACGGCGGCGCGACGCCGAGGCCGGAGGAGATCTGGATGTAGTCGGCCGGCACGTTGGTGAGCAGGATCTTCTCCTTCTCGAGCGCGCACTGGCCGACCAGCCCCTCGCCCAGCTTGAAGCTGCTGCCGACCTGCTTGCGCTCGCGGTAGGCGTAGCTGGCGAGCAGCTTCAGCTCAGGCTCCTCGCTGCTGTGGTCGAGGATGTAGAAGACGCCGTGCTGGGCCGCGACCACCGGCGCCAGCTCGGAGAGGATCAGGCGGCCGACGGTGAGCAGGTCCTTCTGGCCCTGCAGCATGCGGCTGAACTTGGCGAGGTTGGTCTTCAGCCAGTCCTGCTCGCTGTTCTTCTGCGTCGTGTCCTTCAGGTTGCGGATCATCTCGTTGATGTTGTCCTTCAGCGCCGCGACCTCGCCGTGGGCCTCGACCGTGATCGAACGGGTCAGGTCGCCCTTGGTCACCGCGGTGGCCACCTCGGCGATCGCGCGCACCTGCGTGGTGAGGTTGGCGGCGAGCTGGTTCACGTTGTCGGTGAGATCCTTCCACGTGCCGGCGGCGCCCGGCACGCTGGCCTGGCCGCCGAGCTTGCCTTCGACGCCCACTTCGCGCGCCACGGTGGTCACCTGGTCGGCGAACGTCGCCAGCGTGTCGATCATGCCGTTGATGGTGTCGGCGAGCGCGGCGATCTCGCCCTTCGCTTCCACCGTCAGCTTCTGCTTCAGGTCGCCGTTGGCGACCGCGGTCACGACCTTGGCGATGCCGCGCACCTGGCTGGTGAGGTTGCCGGCCATCAAGTTGACGTTGTCGGTGAGATCCTTCCAGGTGCCCGCCACGCCCTTCACCTCGGCCTGGCCGCCGAGCTTGCCTTCGGTGCCCACTTCGCGCGCCACGCGGGTCACCTCGGCGGCGAACGAGCTGAGCTGGTCCACCATCGTGTTGATGGTGTTCTTCAGCTCGAGAATCTCGCCCTTCACGTCGACGGTGATCTTCTTCGACAGGTCGCCGTTGGCGACCGCCGTGGTCACGTCGGCGATGTTGCGCACCTGGCCGGTGAGGTTGGCGGCCATGAAGTTCACGTTGTCGGTGAGGTCCTTCCAGGTGCCCGCGACGCCCGCGCACGCTCGGCCTGGCCGCCGAGCTTGCCTTCGGTGCCCACCTCGCGGGCCACGCGCGTCACTTCCGAGGCGAACGAGCGCAGCTGGTCCACCATGGTGTTGATGGTGTCCTTGAGCTCGAGGATCTCGCCCTTCACGTCGACGGTGATCTTCTTCGACAGGTCGCCGTTGGCGACGGCCGTGGTGACGTCGGCGATGTTGCGCACCTGGCCGGTGAGGTTGGCGGCCATGAAGTTCACGTTGTCGGTGAGGTCCTTCCACGTGCCGGCGACGCCGCGCACCTCCGCCTGGCCGCCGAGCTTGCCTTCGGTGCCCACCTCGCGGGCCACGCGCGTCACCTCGGCGGCGAACGAGTTCAGCTGGTCCACCATGGTGTTGATGGTGTTCTTCAGCTCGAGGATCTCGCCCTTCACGTCGACGGTGATCTTCTTCGACAGGTCGCCCTTGGCGACGGCGGTCGTCACCTCGGCGATGTTGCGCACCTGGCCGGTGAGGTTGCCGGCCATCAGGTTCACGTTGTCGGTCAGGTCCTTCCAGGTGCCCGCCACGCCGCGCACGTCCGCCTGGCCGCCGAGCTTGCCTTCGGTGCCCACCTCGCGGGCGACGCGGGTCACCTCGGCGGCGAACGAGTTGAGCTGGTCCACCATGGTGTTGATGGTGTTCTTCAGCTCGAGGATCTCGCCCTTCACGTCGACGGTGATCTTCTTCGAGAGGTCGCCGTTGGCGACGGCGGTGGTCACGTCGGCGATGTTGCGCACCTGGCCGGTGAGGTTGCCGGCCATCAGGTTGACGTTGTCGGTCAGGTCCTTCCACGTGCCGGCGACGCCCTTCACGTCGGCCTGGCCGCCGAGCTTGCCTTCGGTGCCCACTTCGCGGGCGACGCGCGTCACCTCGGCGGCGAACGAGTTGAGCTGGTCCACCATGACGTTGATGGTGTTCTTCAGCTCGAGGATCTCGCCCTTCACGTCGACGGTGATCTTCTTCGACAGGTCGCCGTTGGCCACGGCCGTGGTGACCTCGGCGATGTTGCGCACCTGGGCGGTCAGGTTGCCGGCCATCAGGTTGACGTTGTCGGTGAGGTCCTTCCACGTGCCGGCGACGCCCTTCACGTCGGCCTGGCCGCCGAGCTTGCCCTCGGTGCCCACTTCGCGGGCCACGCGCGTCACCTCGGCGGCGAACGAGTTGAGCTGGTCCACCATGGTGTTGATGCGTGTCCTTCAGCTCGAGGATCTCGCCCTTCACGTCGACGGTGATCTTCTTCGACAGGTCGCCGTTGGCCACCGCGGTGGTGACCTCGGCGATGTTGCGCACCTGGCCGGTGAGATTGCCGGCCATCAGGTTGACGTTGTCGGTGAGGTCCTTCCAGGTGCCGGCGACGCCGCTCACGTCCGCCTGGCCGCCGAGCTTGCCTTCGGTGCCCACCTCGCGCGCCACGCGCGTCACCTCGGAGGCGAACGAGCCGAGCTGATCCACCATCGTGTTGATGGTGTTCTTGAGCTCGAGGATCTCGCCCTTCACGTCGACGGTGATGGTCTTCGACAGGTCGCCGTTGGCGACGGCGGTCGTCACCTCGGCGATGTTGCGCACCTGAGCCGTGAGGTTGCCGGCCATCAGGTTGACGTTGTCGGTGAGGTCCTTCCACGTGCCCGCGACGCCGCGCACCTCGGCCTGGCCGCCGAGCTTGCCCTCGGTGCCGACCTCGCGGGCGACGCGGGTCACCTCGGAGGCGAACGAGTTGAGCTGATCCACCATGGTGTTGATGGTGTTCTTCAGCTCGAGGATCTCGCCCTTCACGTCGACGGTGATCTTTTTCGACAGATCGCCGTTGGCGACCGCGGTGGTCACCGCGGCGATGTTGCGCACCTGGCCAGTGAGGTTGCTGGCCATCAGGTTGACGTTGTCGGTGAGGTCCTTCCACGTGCCGGAGATGCCTTTCACCACCGCCTGGCCGCCGAGCTTGCCCTCGGTGCCGACCTCGCGGGCGACGCGCGTCACCTCGGAGGCGAACGAGTTGAGCTGGTCCACCATGACGTTGATGGTGTTCTTGAGGCCGAGGATCTCGCCTTTCACGTCGACGGTGATCTTCTTCGACAGGTCGCCGTTGGCGACCGCGGTGGTCACCTCGGCGATGTTGCGCACCTGGGCGGTGAGGTTGCCGGCCATCAGGTTGACGCTGTCGGTCAGGTCCTTCCAGGTGCCGGCGGCGCCCGACACCTCCGCCTGGCCGCCGAGCTTGCCCTCGGTGCCGACCTCGCGCGCCACGCGCGTCACCTCCGAGGCGAAGGACCCGAGCTGGTCCACCATGGTGTTGACGATGCGCGACGTGCGCAGGAACTCGCCTTCCAGCGGCCGGCCGGCGATTTCGAGCGGCATCGTCTGCGAAAGGTCGCCACGCGCCACCGCGCCGATGACGCGCGCCGTCTCACTGGTCGGCAGCGCCAGGTCGGTGATCAGCGCGTTGATCGATTCCACCGACATCGACCACGCGCCGGTCACGTCGCCGAGCGAGGCCCGTTGGCCGATCTGTCCGCGTACGCCGACGAGCTCGCGCATCCGCGCCAGCTCCTCGGCCATGCGCTGGCTGAGCTCGACCACTTCGTTGAAGAGGTCGGCGACGCGCCCATCGATGCCGGCGAGGTGATCGTCCAGCCGGACGCTGAAGTTGCCGCGCCTGAACTGTTTGAGGGCGGCGAGCAGCTGGCGCTTGTCCAGGCTCTCCTCGCGGACACGCGCCCCGTCGTTGACCTCCGTAGCGCGCGCGCGCGCGCTTCCGTTGGTGACGGAATCGGCCTTCATGCAGCCCTCCCCATTCGCGTTACCGCCACGAGGGGCGCCGCAGAGGCGCGCGTCGCGAGCTCAACAGGTCGGTCGGGCGACGACGTGCGGCGGGGAGACGCAGACCGGCGCGCTGGCGATGCCTTGCAGTTGTAGCAATGGCCCATTCACCCACCGGAGCGACGGCGCGGTGCAAAGGATCGGCCATTGACCGTCGCCACGTCGCGAGAGCGTGGAGGGTCGAGTCAGCCGAGAAATTTTTTCAACGCGTGTAAGCGTTACACCCGACCGGTCCTGTCAAATGGCGAGGGATCACCCGAACAATCGTTCCGACCGCCGTGTACCCCGTTGGCACTTTGGACGACCAGCGGGGGAGAAAGCGGGTAGTGCCTGCGTTTGATTCGCGCGGGCGGTGCCCGGCTGCTCAGGTAACCGCCAAGGGCGCCAAGCAGCGCTGCTTGGCGTCCTTGGCGGTTTTGCCTCCGGGCTGCGATCACCGCCGCGCCAATCAATTGAGTCACCACCCGACAGCGCAGCGGAGGTGCAAGTCAGCTCGGTGACGCGCTCACGGCGGCCGCATTGGCGGCGCATCAGCAGCGCTGCTTTTCACCCTCATCAGGCATTCGACTAACCGGCAAAAACCCTTCCTTCGGCGTATAAAATCAGCCCCAGAAAGGCGTCGATGTGCCCCGACGGCACTTGTGCGCGCTGGACCCGAAGCGGTATTCACGAGGCCGCTTCACCGAGACGGACGATGTGGATCCGATCGTCCTTTTACCGAAAGCTTACCGTTCGCTTATGACTCGTGACCGGGGTCGCCGTTAGGATCCGCGCCGATGCTCACCGATCCCAGTGGACGCGCTCAGGGGACCGCCGAAATCTCCAGAGGTCGTGACGAGCCCGACGCGCACCAGTTGGTGCGCCTCAAGGCCCGCCGCGACGCCCGGCTGCTGGCCCTTCTCGCCCAACGGCGACGCGATCCGTCCGCCAGCCCACCCTCGTCGAAGTGAAGGAGACACCATGATCAACGGACACCCGCAGAGACGATTCCGGCTCGCCGCCGTACTCGCCACCCTGCTCGCCCTTCCCGCCTCGGCTCGTGCCGCGTGCGTCGGCGACTGCAACGGCGATGCGATCATCACGGTCAATGAAATCGTCCTCGGCGTGAACATCGCCCTCGGCTCCGACGACATCTCCGCCTGTTCCGTCTTCGACACGGACAACACGCAGGCGGTGGAGATCTACGAGCTGATCGCCTCCGTCGGCAATCTGCTCAACGGCTGCAATGCGGGAACGCCGCAGAAGGCGAACAAGTCGGGGCCGATCGCCGTCAGCCCCGACGGTCAGACGGTCGTGGCGGCCAACACCGACACCGACACGATCTCGATCTTCGACGTCGGCGCGGACGGCCAGCTCACCAAGGTGAAGGAGGTCGCGGTCGGGCAGGAGCCGCGCTCCGTGGCGATACTCTCGAACAAGCCGTGGGTCTACGTCGCCAACACGCTGAGCGGCACCGTGCAGGTCATCAGCCTGCTCGACTACACCACGGTCGCGACCATCCCGGTCGGCACCGAGCCGTGGGCGGTGGTCGCCGCGGCGAACGGCCTCTACGTCTACGCGGCGAACGCGAGCAGCAACACGGTGAGCGCCATCGACACGACGAGCAACGTCGTCTTCGCTACCATCCCGGTCGGCCGCAGCCCGCGCGCACTGGCGATCACCAACGACGGCGACGGCGACGATCTCGACGAGCAGATCTACGTCCCCAACTTCTACGCGCGCCCGCGCGCCGGGTTCACGCCGCCCAGCACCGCCGACCTCGGCGGCGCCGATGCGGCCAACGCCTTCCCCGCCGGCTCGCGCGACCAGGCGATCGTCGGCGAGGGCATCTTCGACGACTCGCGCGAGGCGGTGATCGACGTCATCTCGGCGACCAGCAACACCGTCGTCAGCCACGTCGTCCTCGGCCCCGTGGCCGACACCGGCTTCAAGGTCGCCCGCGGCGCCTTCGTCACCAACGCCGCCAACGACGCCCCGCGTACCATCTTCGCCGACGGCGGCACCGACGGCACCGTGGCGCAGCCCACCGGCGCCTTCCCCAACCTGCTGCTCAGCATCGTGCTGTTCGGCAATCGCGGCTTCGTCCCCAGCACGGCGCCGTCGCCGGAGCCGCCGCTGCGGCTCAACGTCAACGTCCAGAGCCTGGTGTCGGTGTTCGACCTCAGCAGCGGCAACGAGCTCACCGACCAGACCTTCAACCTCAACAAGGGCATCAACTTCGACATCCCCGGCGGGCTGCTCGAGGCGCAGGTGCGCGACAACACCGAGCGCCTCTTCCCCTCGGCGCCGGTCGACATCGACTGCAGCGACGTCAGCAACACCTGCTGGGTGGTCAGCCAGGGCAGCGACTTCGTCGTCAAGATGACCTTCGGCCAGGACGGCAAGCCGACCATCAACGCCCCGACCGCCGCCGGGCCGTTCGAGGTGAGCCCGATCACGCGCATCTCCACCATCGACCCCGCCCAACGCGTTGTTCTCGGGCCGCAACCCGCGCGGCATCGCGCTCAGCAATGACGGACTCGTCGGCTACGTCACCTGCCCGACGACCCGCGATGTGGTCGTGCTCGACCTCGTCGCCAACACGGTGGTGCAGCGCGTGCGCTCGAGCGAGCTGCCCGCGATCGGCTCGATCGAGGAGACCATCCGCCGCGGCAAGATCGACTTCTTCACCTCGCGGCCGTTCTGGTCCGACCGCGGCTGGGGCGGCTGCTGGTCGTGCCATCCCGACGGCGGCACCGACACCGTCACCTGGTCGTTCGAGGCCGGCCCGCGCCAGACGATCGCCCTCAACGGCACCTTCAGCCACGTCGATCCCGAGGACCAGCGCACCCTCAACTGGAGCCCGGTGCGCGACGAGAACCAGGACTTCGAGCTGAACACGCGCGGCGTGTTCGGCGGCCGCGGCTTCATTGTCACCAACACCGACGTCAACGGCGACGGCATGGCGCCGGACTCGGATCCGAACGTGCGCAACTTCGGCCCCGCCAGCTCGGGCCGGGCGCAGCAGCAGGAGGATATCACCGCCTACATCCAGCTGGCGGTGCGCAGCCCGCTGTCGCCGCCGGCGACCGGAGACGCGGCGCGCGGGCGCACGATCTTCGCCGGCGGCGAGACCGGCGCGAACTGCGTCGCCTGTCACAGCGGCAGCAAGTGGACCGTCAGCCGCGTCACCTATGATCCCACCGACGTGAACCCGGTGCCCGGCACCGAGACCGGCATCGTCAACATCCCGCCGGTCGACCTCGACCAGAACGGCACCATCGACGACACCGAGTCCAAGGCGATCTCTGTCTACCTGAACGGCTTCAACTCGGCGGCCGGCGCCGGCCGCATCTGCGAAGTGCCGCCGCCGCCGGGCGGCAACGCCGAGCGCATCCGCATCGTCCGGGGGGTCGGCACCTTCACGGCCGCCAATCCGATCGAGGTGCGCTCCAACGCCCTCAGCCCGGTCAACACGGTGGCGCCGGCGCTCACGGTCGCCGCGGCGTTCGGCGGCGAGGGCTTCAGCCCGCCGTCGCTGCTCGGCGTCTTCGACACCGCCCCGTACCTGCACAACGGCGCCGTGCCGACACTCGACGCGCTGTTCGGCATCGGCACCGACGCGGCCCTGTTGCCCACCGCGCGTGCCCACTGGCGCGCCGGCACCGGCGGCAACTCGAACATCATCGACGCCGACCAGACTGCGGCGCGCGATCTGGTCGCCTTCGTAAAGACCATCGACGAGCGGACGCCCGCCTTCCCCGCCGCCGACCTCGCGCCGGACGATCCCACGTTCGCGGACGCCGCCGCCCTCTGCGACTGTGCCAAGGAACCGCCGCTCGGCAACCCGGCGATCGACTGCCGGCCGTAAGCTTGCCTGCGGGAGCCCGGACCGTCCGGGCTCCCGCGGCGCAGCTCAATCGCCAACGGGCCGCGCGTTCCGCCGCCGGTTCGCCCAATCACCGAATGGAGGGCCGCGCTCCCGCGCGGCCTGTCCGCGCAGATGCAGCGCAATCACCGTCCGATCAGGGCGCCGCAGCACCTCGTCGGTGCTCGCGATGCGAGTGCCGCGAGCGGCCGCGCGGGAGCGCGGCCCTCCATTCGGTAGTTGGTCCGTATCGCGCGTCGAACCCTAACAGCTGACCGCCATCTCCAAGCCCCGCGTTTCGACGTCCGCCTCCCCACTCATCAACGTCATCAACGCCTGACGGGCGCGGTGCAGGCGGACCTTGACCGCGTTGGTCGAGATGCCGAGGGTGTCGGCGGCCTCTTGGGTGGTGAGCTCCTCGAGATCGCGGAGCACGAGCACGACGCGGTAGGTCTCGGGCAGGCGCTCGATCGATGCCCGCACCGCGTTCCGCAACTCGGCCTGCTCGAACGCGCCCTCGGGGCGGAGCGGCGGCACCGCCATGGCCAGGTGATGGGCGTCGTCGCTGAAGGTCGGCAGCAGATCCTCGATCGGCGTCTCGCGCCGGCGCTGGCGGCCGCGGCGGCGCATCAGCGCGGCGTTGACGACGATGCGGTGCAGCCACGTCGGCAGGCTGGCGTCGCCACGGAACTGGGGGAGCGACTGGTGGGCGGACAGGAAGGCGTCCTGCACGGCATCGCGTGCCGCCTCCTCGTCGTTGCGCAGAATGCGCCGGGCCGTCGCCAGCAGGCGACGGCCATGGCTACGGATCAGCTCCTCGAACACGTCATTGCGCTCACTGCTGGTCATCGATCCTCCGGGGGGCTCGCGGCCCTGTGTCGTCCTTCGCCAACCAGTACGAGCGTCCGCCCACGAAAGTTACAGCGGTGGTGACTCAATTTGATTGGCGCGGCGATGCTTCCAGCCCGGCAAAGCCGCCAAGGACGCCAAGGGTGCCAAGCGGCGCTGCTTGGCGCCCTTGGCGTCCTTGGCGGCTATCTGACGTCGCGCCCGGCGTGTAACCTGCGGGGCGAACTGAGCATTTATGATACGAGAGGATGCGCGAATCGGATTGGAGAAGAGCCGTCGAAGGGCCCAGCTCATGGCCCGTGCCCAGGCTGGCGACCGCGACGCCTATCGGACGCTCCTCGAGGAGCTGGCGCCGCTCCTCGCCGCCTTCCTGCGCCGTTTCACCCGCGACCCGCACGACCTCGACGACCTCCGCCAGGAGGCGCTGATCACCGTGCACCGCGCCCGCCACACCTATGATCCGATGCGACCCCTGGAGCCGTGGCTGTTCGCAATCGCGCGCACCGTCGCCATCGACCATCACCGCCGGGAGTCGCGCCGGCGCGCACGCGAGATCACCGTCGAGCACCTGCCCGACATCGCCGCGCCCGAGCACGCCCCCGCCGAGCGACACCTCGCCGAGGCCCTCGCCACGCTCCCCGCCACGCAGCGCGAGGCCTTCAGCCTGCTCAAGATCGAGGGGCTGTCGAGCGAGGAAGGCGCCCGGCGCGCCGGGACGACACCGGGCGCCATGAAGGTGCGCGCCCATCGCGCCTACCGCACGCTGCGCGCCCTGCTGCGGGACGAATGAGCATGGACGGATCGGACAAGACGCTCATCGACTCGCTCATCGCCGACGGGGCACCGGTCCGTCGCCTCTGGCCGATGCCGGCACGCTGGGCGGTCTGGTTGATCCTGTGCGTGGTGTTCGCAGCGGCGGTGGGCACCGCCTTCGGCTGGTCCTTTCCGACGCACGCCGACCCCATGCGTTTCAGGACCGAGATGTTCGTCGCGCTGGTCGCCGTGCTCGTCTGGAGCGCGCTGGCGCTGCGCGCCGCGGTGCCCGGTCGGACCCCGCGGGCCGGACGGATCGTGGTCGCGTGCGCCGTCGCGCTCAGCCCGATGCTGTTCTGGCACGCGGCGCCGGGACCGGCGTCGTTCGTCGCCAATGGTATCCCCTGCGCCGAGCGCACGGTCGTCCTGGCACTGCTGCCCGCCCTGGCGATGCTCTGGGCCGTCTGGCGCGGCGCACCGCTCGCGCCGCGCCGGGCCGCGGCCCTGAGCGGCGGCGCCGGCTTCCTCATCGCCTACGTGCTCATGCGCGTCCTCTGCTCGGTGGACGAACCCGCGCACCTCCTCGTCTGGCACGTGCTGCCAATCGCCGGCGGCGTCGCCCTCGCCGCCGCCGGCGGCGGATGGTGGCTGTCGCGCTGGCGGCGGTAGCGGAGTCGCCCGTCGGGCGCGAGCCTTGATCTGACCTTCTTTGGCTGCCAAGGACGCCACGTCGGAAGGCGGCGACCAGTGCAGGCCTGGCAGAATCCGCACACGTCGTCGCGAATGGGGTTGTGAGAAGCGGAGACAGGGCTGGAACGATGACTCGACTTGGCGTTCCTGGCGCGCGCGGCGGCCGGATATCGTCGGATCGAGGTGAGGATTCCACGATTTCGCGGACGCGGTCCGTGTATTCCGGCCCATCCATGGTTTACTCCTCACCATGCCCGACTCCGCCTCGTACAACGCCGCGCTGGCGCTGGCTGCCGGCGTCACCGCCTACGTTGTGGCGACGCGACTGGCGGTGCCGAGCATCGTCCTGCTGCTGCTCACCGGCGTCGCCATCGGTCCCGATGTGCTCGGCATCTTCTCGCCGGCGTCGTTCGGCGACGGCCGCGTCGATCTCGTCACCCTCGGCGTCGCGATCATTCTCTTCGAGGGTAGCCTCGGCCTCCGCCTGAGCGACCTGCGCCTGCAGCGGCGCCCCCTGCTGCTGTTGCTCACCGTCGGCGGCGCGATCTCGATGGCCGTCGGCATGACGGCGGCGCACGCACTGCTCGGCGTGTCCTGGCACACCGCGACACTGTACGGCGCGTTGGTCATCGTCACCGGGCCCACGGTGGTGACGCCGTTGATGAGCCGCCTCACGGTCAACCGGCCGGTGCGCGAGCTGCTGGTGAGCGAGGGCGTGCTCATCGATCCACTCGGCGCCATCGCCGCCCTCGTCGTGCTCGAATACGTGCTCGGCGAACAGGAGGCCTGGCAGGCCGTCTTCGTGCTGTTCGGCCGCCTCGGCATCGGCGCCGCCGTCGGCGTCGCGGCGGGCGGCCTGGTCTCGATGGCCCTGCACCGCAAGTGGATTCCAGAGGAGCTCGGCAATCCGGCCGTGCTCGGCTCGGCGCTGATCACCGGCGCATTGGCCAGCCGCCTGTCCCCCGAGGCCGGCCTCATGGCGGTCGTGGCTCAGGGTATCGTCATGGCCAACGCGCGCCTCCGCGAGGTGCAGCAGCTGCGGCGCTTCAATGAAGAGATCACGGTGCTGCTGCTCGCCTTCCTGTTCGTGCTGCTGGCCGCCGACCTGCCGCTCGCCGAGGTGGCGGCGCTCGGCTGGCGCGGGGCGCTCGTCGTCGCGGCGCTGGCGTGGGTGGCGCGGCCGTTGGCCGTGGCGGTGTGCACCGCGGGCAGCGCGCTGACCGTGCGCGAGCGCCTGTTCGTCGCCTGGATCTCCCCGCGCGGCATCGTCGCGGCGTCGGTCGCCGGCCTGTTCCGCATTCGTCTCGATGCGGCCCACATCAAGGGTGGCACGACGCTCGAAGCGCTGATCTTCGTCACCGTGGCGCTGACGGTCACGCTGCAGGGGCTCACCGCCGGGACGGTGGCGCGCTGGCTCGGCGTCGACGTCGAAGCGGCGCGCGGCACCATTGTCGTCGGTGCCGGGACGTTCGGCCGCCTGCTGGCGCGCGTGCTGTCGGCGTCGGACCGCCAGGTGGCCCTGATCGATCGCAGCGCCGCGATGTGCCGCCAGGCCGCGCGCGACAACCTGACCGTCTACCAGGGCGACGCGCTCGCCGTCGAAACGCTCGAGGACGCCGGAACCCGGTACGCCGACACGGTGATCGCCGCGACGAGCAATGTCGATCTCAACGTCCTCATCGCCGACACGGCGCGCCGTGAGTTCCGCGTCCCTCACGTGCTCGCCGTCGACGAGCCCAGCCGACGCGACGGCACCGACCACCCGTTCCCCGGCGCCTTTCCCGGCATCGACGAGATGGACCACCACGCGCGCGGGAAAACCCTGCGCATCGAAGCGTACGAAGCGGCGCCCGAATGCCCCGCGACGCGCCTCGGCGACCTCCCCTTCGGGCCCACCGAGTTCGCGCTGCGCTTCGACCACGCCGGCTGGGCGTTCGTCGCGACGGCCGACCAGACGCTGGCGCCCGGCGATCAGCTCGTCTGTGCGCGCTACGGATCCGCCGACAGCGGTCTCGGCGCGGTCGACGGGCTCCGCCTGGTCGCCACCTCCTGACGCCGACCCGCCGGCGCCGTTTGACTCGCCGGCCGGAATCGCCAGACTGCGCGGCGTTTTCCAAGGGGGGGACGATCCGGCTCCCCGTATGCTCGGTAAGGAGAAGCCGTGGCGTCCACCCAGAGCGGGATCTTCGAGCGTCGGTTCCTCAACCATCTGTTGAAGCTGACGCGCATCTACTGGACCTCGTCCGACAACAAGAAGGGTGGCGCGCTGCTCGGTCTGTGCATCGCGGGCGAGCTCGGCACCGTCTACGGCAACGTCCGACTCGCACAGGCCCAGGCGAGGGTCTTCGACGCCGTCCAGAACAAAGAGGCGGCGACCTTCCTCAGCGCCATGGAGTGGTTTCTCGCCGTCGCGCTCATGGTGGTCTTCGTGTCCACCTACCGCATCTACCTCCGCAACATCCTGCAGATCCGCTGGCGTGAGCACCTCACCGACTATTTCCTCGGCGAGTGGATCGGCCCGCACGCCTACTGGCAACGCGAGCTGCATCACCAAGAAGCCGACAACCCCGACCAGCGTATCTCCCAGGACGTCCAGGCCTATGTGGCCAGCGCGCTCGGCCTGTCCCTGTCCCTGCTCTCGGCGGTGGCGACGCTGATCTCGTTCGCCGGCATCCTGTACCGCCTGTCGGGCGAATGGCCGCTGCGTATCGGCACCCACGAGTTCCACATCCCCGGCCTGATGATGTGGGTGGCCATCCTCTATGCGCTCTCCGCCACCTGGGTGACCAACCGCGTCGGCCGGTGCCTGGTGTCGATCAACTTCGACCGCCTGCGCTTCGAGGCGGACTTCCGCTACGGGCTGGTGCGGTTTCGCGACCACGTCGAGGCGGTGGCCGTCTCGCGCGGCGAGGTCGTCGAGCGCGCCGGCGCGCTCGACCGGTTTCGCAACATCGTCGGCAACTGGTGGTTGCTGATCACCGCGCAGCGCAATCTGACCATGCTGACGAGCGGCATCGGCCAGGCCAACGGCGTCGTGCCGCTGCTGGTCGCGGCGCCGGCCTTCTTCGCCGGCCACATGACGCTCGGCCAGCTCACCGAGACCGGCATCGCGTACGGCCAGGTGTCCGGGGCGTTGTCGTGGTTCGTCGACGCCTACCAGGAGATCGCCAACTGGCGAGCGAGCATCGAACGTCTCGCGGTCTTCAACGACGTGCTCGACAGCACCCGCGAGGAGCTCGCGACCCTCGACGGCATCCGCTTCACCACCGCCGAGCGACCCGAGCTCCGTCTCGACGCGTTGGCGCTGCGCGAGCCCGACGGCACCTCCATCGCCTCCGGCCTCAACGCCGCCATCGCGGCGGGCGAGCGCGTCGCCCTTCTCGGCTCGGCGGGCATCCTCAAGACCACGCTGTTCCGCGCCCTGGCGGGCATCTGGCCGTTCGGCAGCGGCCGCATCGAGCTGCCCGCCGGCGCGCAACCGATCTTCCTCCCCAGCCAGCCGTATCTGCCCATCGGCACGTTGCGCGAAGCGGTCGCCTATCCGGCCCGGCCCGACGCCTTCCCCGACGACAAGGTGCGCGAGGCGTTGGAGGCCGTCGACCTCGGCCACCTCGCCGCCCGGCTCGACGAGAGCGAGCCGTGGGACCAACAGCTGCCGATGGACCAGCAGCTCCGCCTGACCGTCGCGCGCGCCATCCTGCACCAGCCCGACTGGGTCGTGCTCGACGACACCACCGCCGGCCTCGACGAGGCGACCGAGGCGCGTGTCTACGCCATCCTGCGCGAGCGCCTGCCGGGCAGCGGCGTGCTGTCGCTGTCGACGCGTCCCACCGTCGCCGGCTATCACGGCCGCCAGTTGACGCTGCGGGCGGACGCGATCGGGCCGATGGAGGCGTTACCGGCGTGAGCGTGCCGCGCTACCAGACGCGCGGCACCACTCGCCAGCGCACGCGTTCGGCGTAGTCGCGATAGCCGGGCAGCTCGGCGCGCAGGACGCGCTCCTCGAAGACGATGCGCACCATCAGACAGGCGCATCCGAGGAGCGCCGGCACCAGTCCCCACAGCGAGCCGAGGGCGACCGGCAGACCGAGATGCGCCACCACGGGCCCGGCGTACCCCGGGTGGCGCACGAGCGCATACGGCCCGCTCGATACGACGCGGTGGCCGCGCTCGCGCTGGATGCGCACGACGGCCGAGAAGAACGGGTTCGACCACGCCGCCCACATCGAGACCGCGTAGCCGAGCGCGAAGAGCGCGAGCGACGCGACCCGCACCCCGCCCGGAACGGGCGGCGACCAGTGCCAGCGGTGATCGAACGCACTGACGATGACCGTCGCGGGAATGAGCAGGAGCAGAGCCATCCCCGCGATGAGGATGTCGGCGGGCCGCGAATCGGCAGGAAGCCGACTGCGCTCCGCCAGGAGATCCGCCGGCAGCAGCAGCAGTCCGGCGGCCGCGAACAATCCGTAGACGACGATGACGCCCCACGCCATCGGCCACGCCAGCGCGCCCGCCGGCACGAACAGGCAGAGTGCCAGCACGACGGCGAAGACGAGTGTCTCGACCACCGCGATGCGCATGGGCCCCCTTGCCGCGTCGACGCGGCCCGATGCTCAGACCGGCGTGTCGCCGACGATGGTCACGCGCTCCATCAAGCGCCGACTGGGATAGTAGTCGGACGCGGCGTAGTGCTGGACGGCGCGGTTGTCCCAGAAGGCAACCGAGTGCGGCTGCCAACGGAAGCGGCACTGGTACTCCGGTACCGACGCCTCTCGGTAGAGCTTGCGGAGCAGGCGGCGACTCTCGCCCTCCTCCATTCCGACGATGCGGTCGGTGAACGGGGCGTTCACATACAGCCCCTTGCGACCGGTCTCCGGATGCGTACGCACCACGGGATGCTCGGCGGGTGGAAATTCCTCGCGCTTCTTGGCCAGCTCCTCGGCGCTCATCAGCGCGCCGAAGGTGCGGGTGAAGTCGTGGACGGCGCGCAGGCCCTCCAGCGACGCGCGCAGATCGTCATCGAGCCCGTCGTACGCCGCGTACATGTCGGAGAACAGCGTATCGCCGCCCACCGCCGGTACCTCGCGCGCCAGCAGCACCGAACCGAGCGACGGCTGGAGCCGCCAAGTGACGTCGCTGTGCCAGACGTTCTCGTAGCCGCCCATGCGGTCGTTCTTCTTCAGCACCATCACCTCGGGGTACTGCTCGCGATGCGGCACGAACGGATGCGTTTCCAGCGCCCCGAAGCGCCGCGCGAAAGCGACGTGCTGCTCGGGGGTGATGTCCTGGTCGCGGAAGAAGATGACCTTGAACTCCAATAGCGCGCGGTGGACCTCGTCGAACGTCTCATCGTCCATCGGCTCGGCCAGTGAGATGCCGCCGAGCTCGGCCCCGATCGTCGGGCTCATCGGACGCGGCGTGATGCGCCGATACGGGCGACGCTCGTCGTCGCCGTAGGTGGGACGCAGATGGCGGGGTCCGGCTTGCAGCATCGCGAGTCTCCTGTGCGGCGTCGTCCCGACGCCACTCATCTTCATCGGACGCGCCCGGCCGTCTGTCAAACCCGACGGGGAAGCGGTGACCGTCTTTTCAACACAGAGGCCGCCGACACCAGATCGAGACTCGAATGCCGGGTCAGCCATCGGCACCGAGGATCCAGAACTCGCTGAACAGAAACAGCGCGCCGGTACGGACGCCGCCCCCCGACCCGGCAACGGGCGCACGTCAGATCCCAGCCGGGCGCGAGGGCCAAGTCGGCCGTATTCGTGCGCACTACGTATTTTCTTGTTGCCTAATCATAGGTGTTCGTCGCATTAATAGCCGCACGGGATCGACAGGGGCCGGGCAAGGGCACCCTGTCGTTGCAGTGCTCATGGGGGAGCCGTAACGGGCGGCCGATCGATCAAGGGGGAGCCGGGATATGGATGTGAACCTGCTCGCGGGGGCGCTGGCCGGGCTGGTGCTGAGCGCATTGTTGGTAACGTCGCGCGCCGAATGCGCGGACTTCCTGTTGGCGCCGGTGTCCGAGCGCGCCCGCTGGGAACCACCGGTCTCCGGGTTCGTCACCGGCACCGGGCTGTTCATCGCGGTGGCCAGTCTCTGGCTGCTGCGCGTCGTGATCTGACCGCTCCAACGCGCCGCGCCTAGTGGCGCGTCAGGGCGCGTCGGTCTCGACGACGCTTTCGGCCAGCTCCTCGCCGGCGCGCGCCGGCTGCAGCAGCACCACGGCTGCCACTGCGATCAGCACGATCGCGGCGCCCATCAGCTGCAGCGGCCCGAGCCGCTCGCCGAGGAACACGGCCGCTCCCGCGGTCGCCACTACGGGCACGGCGAGGAAGAGGATCGACACCGCGAACGCCGACGCGTGCGGGTAGGCCCAGCTGGCGAGGAAGTGGCCGAGCGTGCCGGGAAACAGCGCCAGCGCGAGGAGCGCCGCCCATTGCCAGCCGCGAGGCGCCAGCAGCGGCTGGCCGCTGGCGACGCAGATCACGAGCATGATCAGCGCCGCGACGCTCGTCATGCCGATCATGTACTCGGTGGCGCCAGCGCGGGCGCGCAGGCGCTTGGTGGTCAGGAAGTAGGTGGTGAAGGCGAACAGGTTGGCCACCGCGAGGAGATCCCCGAACGGATTCCACCCCGGCAGCCCGGCGGCGCCAGCGATCACCATCCCCGCCCCGAGCACCGCGACCAGTGACCAGCCGATCGACCGCGGCGCGGTCGGCTCGCCGAACCAGCGGCGCGCCGCGAAGAGCACCAGGGGCGGCTGCAGCGACCCGATCAGGGCGACGTTCGCGACCGTGGTCTGCTTGAGCGCGCTGAAGAACAGGACCTGGTGCACGGCGAACAGCGAGCCCCCGATCGCCACGGCGCGTAGCCAGTCGCGATCGAGTCGCGCCCGGATGGGCGGGTGCACGAGGGGAATCGTCCAGAGCAGCGCCACCGAGAACCACAGGCGGTAGAAGGAGGCGACGAGCCCCGGTACCGCGATGCCCTTGATCATCACGTTGCTGCAGCCCCAGGTGACGACCGCCACCGCCACGGCGAGCAGAGCCAGCTGGCTGCGGTCGAGGCGCATCGCGGCAGTCGATCACGCGCGGTGCGCCAACTCAACGCGGACGCTTCGCCGTCCGTGGGGACCGTTGAGTCGCCGCGCGATCCTCTCTATACGACCCGGATCACGTTGCCCGCCGGCAAGGGAGACCGATGGAGTTCATCCACCACGCAGTCGATATCTTTCTGCACCTCGATACGCATCTGAACGACCTGGCGACCGCGCTCGGGCCGTTCCTCTATGTCCTGCTGTTCATGATCATCTTCGCCGAGACGGGGCTGGTGGTGACGCCGTTCCTGCCCGGCGACTCCCTGCTGTTCGCGATCGGCGCATTGGCGGCCATCGACGGCTCGCCGATCCACGTCGGATCGGCGGTGGTGCTCCTGAGCATCGCCGCCGTCCTCGGCGACGCCGTGAACTACGCGATCGGCTACCGGCTCGGCCCCGTGGTGTTCACCAGCGAGAGCTCGAAGCTCCTCAACAAGGAGCACCTCGTACGCACGCAGCGCTTCTACGAGAAGTACGGCGGCAAGACGATCATCCTCGCGCGCTTCATGCCGATCGTGCGCACCTTCGCGCCGTTCGTCGCCGGCATCGGCCGCATGCGTTACGCCCAGTTCGCGGCGTACAACATCGTCGGCGGCGCCCTCTGGGTCGCCGCCTTCACGCTGGCGGGCTACTACTTCGGCAACGTCCCGGTGGTGAAGCGCAACTTCCACTTCGTGATCATCGCGATCATCATCATCTCGATCATCCCGCCGGTGATCGAATTCCTCCGTGCCCGCCGCAGCGCCGTGGCCGATTAGCGCGCTGTACCGGTGTTGCGGATTCGCAACCGACGGAGACGCCAAGCGGAACGGTGCTCGGCGGTTCACTAGCCAAGCCGCTGGATTCTCCGCAGCGTCGAACGAGGACGGTGGCCCGAAGTCTCAGGACCGTACGGATTGGCGACGCACTGTGACTCACGGCCCCCCCACTCACCCGGCGATCGGCGCACGTCTCTCATGCCTGGGCAGATCATCGTCCAGCCGCATCCACGGCAACGCATTGCCGACCCAAATGTGCTCGCGCGGTGCGACCCGCTCCGGGTGATCGAGGCTGGCGACGGTCACATCGAGGGTGTCCGGCTGCCCGTCGCCGCGGAACGTCAGCGCCGTGCCGCAGTCGGCACAGAAGCTCCGCACGGCGTGCGTCGATGACTGTCGCTCGCGCGGCGTGCCGCTCAGCAGGCGCAGGGTCGGCCGGGGGACTGTCAGCCAGGTGACGACCGGCGCACCGCTGCTGCGGCGGCAGATCGAGCAGTGGCAGTGGGAGACGTCGGCCGCCGATGCCTCGATCACGTAGCGCACCGCTCCGCAGCAGCAGCCACCCGTCAGCGAGGCGGGCGCCGCCGGCCGCGCTCCCTCCTCGTCAGGCGGGAGGAGGAGCGTCCAATGCTGGCGCGAGAGCGCCGAGAAGCCGGCTCGCCGGTAGAGCGTGGCGGCGCGCTCGTGGCCGGCTTCGATCTCCAGGTCGACCGCGAGCGCGCCGGCGGCGCGCGCCTCGGCAACGGCCGCCGCCAGCAGCGCGGCACCGACGCCGGCATCGCGGCGATCGGGCAGCACATAGAGCTCGTCGAGCCACGCCGCGCGGCCGCCGCGCTCCAGCGTCCACAGATACGACAGCGCGGCGAGGCCGACGACGCTCGCGCCGTCGAACGCCAGCAGGAACCGCCCGCGCTGCGGCCGTTCGAGCATGCCATGCGCGGCTGCCGCCAAGGCGGCGTCGGGCACGTCGTTGCCGTGGTCGCGGAGCTGCGCGATCAGGAGTGCGGTCAGCGCCGGAAGGTCGGTGCGCTCGGCGGCGCGAACGGTGATGGGAGAGGCCATCCGACCTCCCTGTCACCGCCCCCGAGTTGCCGCAAGGTCGGTTGGCGCGACGATCGTCGTCGCGCCAACGGCGAAACGAAACCGGGGCGGGTCATCGACCCGCCCCGGCAATTGGCTAACGCGAGAAGTTCGGGTGACCGCCGCCGCCACCCATGCCACCGCCACCGCCGCGGACCATGTTGCCGCCACCCATGCCACGACCGCCCATGCCGCCGCCCATGCCACCGCCATTGGTCATGCCGCCACCCATGGGCGCCACCGAGCCGCCACCGAGGCTCGGCATGCTGACCTTCGGTTGCGGTGAGAAATCGGCCATTGGCGCGCGCGGCTCGGCGCTCGCCATGGCTCTCGGTGCATACGCCGGCTGCGCGACGCGGTTCAGGTTGCCGCCAGTGCTCGCCGTCGCGGCGCGGCGGCTATCGAGCGAGGGCGGAACAGACGCCTTCCCCACGGGTGCGCGTTCGTAGCCGCCACGCTCGTAGACGCCGCGCCCGTGCGTGGGCGCGACGGCGGCGTGCGGCGCGGCGGACGCGCTGCTGCGCAGGTGACGGTAGGCCTCGGCACTGCCGCCCGCCGGCTTGTTGAGCCCGCGGAGCGGCGGCGGGGCCGCGACGCCAGTGGTCGCCTGGCGTCCCATCGCAGGAATCGACTGTTTCGGCAGCGGCGCGCGCGCCGCTGCGACGGTACTGCCGCGCAGGCGATCATACGGCGTCGTCTGCCCAGCGGGCTTCGGCGGCGCTGCGCCGGCGCCGAGGCTGCCGGCGCTCGCGGGGGCCTGACGGGAGAAGTCCGTCATCCCGCCCTGTCTCGGCAGCGGATCGCGCGAGGCCTCGACCGTGCCACCCCGCAGGCGGTCGTACGCCGTCGCCTGCTCAGCCGACTTCGGCGGAACAGCGCCGACCCCGCCGGCGCTGGCAGGCGACTGGCGCGAGAAGTCCGTCATGCCGGACGCGCGCGCCGCCTGCGTACCGGCGCGGCCCGGCGACAGCTCGGGCAGCGCACCCTTTGCCCACGACGCGCGGCCACCGCCCTGGCTCGCCCCGAGCGACGCCGGCACGGCACCGCGCACGGGCTTCGCGTCGTTGCTGCTGAGCGCCGCCAGACGGACGCGCTGAACATCGGGACCGCCGAACTGGTTCTTCGGCACGCCGACGAGGCCGCCCGGCATATGGGCGTTGCGATACACGTTGATCTGATTGGCGTTCACCGTGTCACCGTTGTTGATGACGATGTTGTTGACGATGCGCGGACCGCCCCAGCCGTACCAGCACGGCGCGCCGATGAAGCCCACGCCGCCCCACCACGGTATCAGCGGCTCGCCCCAGCTCAGCGCCGACCAGCCGAACCACGGAACGCCAAACCCGACGCTGACCGAGATGCCGGGCGTGAAGAACGTCACCAGCGCCGGTGCGTAGACCGGCGTCACCACCACCGGACCAGGCGCCCAGGCCCAGTAGCCGGAATACACCCAACGCCCGTAATGGAATGGAGCCCAGCCCCACGGCGCGTAGTCGACCCACGAGTAGCCGTAGACCGGATCCCACAACCACCGGCCGTTGGTGTACGGCGCCCAACCAACCGGTACCGACGACGGCACCCAGACGCGGCCGTAGGTCGACACGGTGCGCCAGTCGCCGTAGCGATCGAGGTCGCCGCTGCCGTAGACGTCGCCCGACACCGCGTAGCTGCGGTTCGGTGCCAGGAGGCTGTCGGCGCGCGCGTAGTTCCAGCGATCCCATTCGTCGAAAGCCGGCGCGGCGACGATATTGAACTGCGCCGCGGCACCGCCGCTGACGGTCACGGCCTCACCGGTCGCGACCTGGATCGCCTGCCCGCCGACCGGGATCAGCGACGCGGTGCCAGCGCGGCGCACCGTCAGGCGGGTGGAATCGGCGTCGACGTCGACGCGGTAGAATCCGTCGCGCTCGGCGGTCATCGATCCCTGTGGCGTGTCGATCTGAACGACATGCCCGGGCGTGAGGCGGCGCAGGTCCAGGACGGTGGTACCCTGCGTCATGTCGATCTGAAGAAAGTCCGGCTCCTGACTTTTGACGCGCAGCTGCGTCTGGTCACCGGCACGCAGGAAGGCTTGCGGCCCGATCTGCACCTCGAAACGGCCGTCGCGTGTGGCGAGCGCGTCGCCGGGCGCGAGCGGAATGTTGATGGTCGCGGCCTCCCAATCGCCGGCACCCGGACGCCAGAAGGAGACATCGCCCTCGACGTATCCGACCCGCGCCGGCGTCAGATGCAGCGTCTTGTCGTCGACGTCGGCGGTCGCCACCGTCGCTACCGCCGTCATCAACGCCAACGCCGCAGAGTGCGCGTGCCACAGACGCCGCATCGGGCGCGTCCCGTGCAACCACTGGAAACGGTTCATGAACTGGCCTCTCCCAGTCCGACCAGGCTGTGCGGCCGGGCTGGAGAATCCGTTCAATTCATTCGGCGGGATTCGCCAGCCCGGCGGTGCGACGGTGACACATGCGACGCAGAAGCCGGACCTACGGAGGCGGCGCCGTCGAACGCCGCACGTCCACGCGCCGTCAGCTCATCTTCGGACGCGCGGGGCGAATCCTCTCGAATCGGGCGGAACAGGTTCACCCGAAGGTTCATCCTGCACTGACAGTAGCGATCGCAAAGACAAAGTGAAAGAGCCCTCTCCCGGTAGGCCTCAGGTTGATTGGCGCGGCGGTGGCCCGCTGCTCAGATAGCCGCCAAGGACGCCAAGGGCGCCAAGCAGCGCTGCTTGGCGCCCTTGGCGTCCTTGGCGGCTTTGTCGGGGTTGCGACCACCACCGCGCCAATCAACCTGAGGCACCACCCTCGCCCGAACCCGTTTGTCCGACCTCCCGCCCGGGATATGATCCGCCGCCCACGGAGGCCTCGCGATGCCCAACCTCGATGCGCTCGACGTCATCAGCAACGAAACCTATGAGGAGAACGGCTATCCCCACGAGGCGTGGACGATGCTCCGGCGCGAGGCGCCGATCCGGCGGTTCGCTCCTGCGGGAGGGGTCAAGCCGTTCTGGGCGATCACCAAGCATGCCGACGTGGTCGCCATCTCGAAGAACCCGGCCGTCTTCCAGAACGCTCCGCGGCTGGGCGTGTTCCCCGGCCTCGAACCCTTCGACGACGGTCCGCCGCCGGCCCGCCACCTCATCAACATGGACCCGCCCGAGCATGGGCGCTTCCGCCGCCTGGTGAGCAGCCACTTCGCGCCGCGCCAGCTGCAACGGCTCGCCGCTCCCGTCGAGCGCATCGCCAACGACGTGCTCGACCAGTTCGCCGGCGACGGCGGTGAACGCGAAGCCGACTTCGTCAGCGGCGTGTCCGCCACCTTCCCGCTCGCCGTCCTCTGCGACCTCCTCGGCGCGCCCCACGAGGATTGGCCGAAGCTCTTCCAGTGGACCAACGAAACCATCGGCGCCAACGACCCGGAGTTCCAGCAGCGCGGCGAGACCGCGGCCGACACCGCCGAGCGCTCGCGCAGCGAGCTCTTCCAGTATTTCTGGCAGATGATCGAGGACCGGCGCGCGCGGCCGACGGACGACATCGTCAGCGTGCTCGCCAACGCCCGCATCGACGGCGAGCACGTACCGCCCTTCGAGCTGCTCTCCTACTGCTTCCTGCTGGTCGTCGCCGGCAACGAGACGACGCGCAACGCCACCAGCGGCGGCCTGATGGCGCTGGTGCAGCATCCAGCCGAGCTCGAGAAGCTGCGCCGCGACCCGTCGCTGGTCGACGCCGCAGTCGAGGAGATCGTGCGCTGGACCTCGCCGGTCATCCAATTCTGTCGGACGCCGATCCACGACGTCGAGCTGCGCGGCCAGCACATTCCAGCGGGCGAGAACCTCTGCCTGTTCTACCCGTCGGCCAATCGCGACGAAGAGGTCTTCGAGGATCCGTTCGCCTTCCGCGTCGACCGCACGCCCAATCCGCACCTCGGCTTCGGCATCGGCGAGCACTTCTGCCTCGGCGCCAACCTCGCCCGCCTCGAGCTGCGCATCATCTTCCGCCAGCTGATCGAGCGCCTGGAGAAGGTCGAGCTCGCCGGCCCGGTCTCCCGCCTGCGCTCCTCGTTCGTCGGCGGCATCAAGTCGATGCCGGTCCGCTATCGGTTGCGCGCCGCGCGGTAGGCCCACCGCGCCCCGGAGGGGCCCTGAGGTCTACGCGTACCCGAGCGCGTCGATGATGTTCATCGCCGCCGCTTTGCGGGCGGGGTACAGGCCGAAGAACAGGCCGACGCCGACGGAGACGAGGAAGGCGACGGCGACACTGACGCCGGACACGGGAACGTCGATGCCGTAGAGGAAGCCGAGGTAGAGCGGCAGACCGGCACCGATCAGGGTGCCGGCGACGCCGCCGACCAAGCTGAGGATGCCGGCCTCGATCAGGAACTGGATGAGGATGTCGCGGCGCCCGGCGCCGAGCGCGAGGCGGATGCCGATGTCCTGGGTGCGCTCGGTCACCGTGACCAACATGATGTTCATGATGCCGATGCCGCCGACCAGCAGCGACACCGCCGCAATGGCGATCAGCCCGAGACTCACCGCGTCGGAGATCCGCTGCACCAGCACCAGGTACTGATCCAGCGACTCGATCTTGAAGCTGCTGAGCGACCGGTGCCGCGCGGCGATCACCTGGCTCGCCGCGGCGACCACGGAGGGCACGCTCTGCGGATTCGCGGCCTGGAAGTACACGACGTCGACGAAGCGCACGCCCGACAGATTGCGGAACGTCGAGAACGGGATGATCGCCACCAGCCCGGCGGCCTCGCTCTTCTGCAGCGCCGCCGCGCTCTCGACGCCTTCGCGATAGACGCCGACGATGCGGAACTGCAGACCGAAGATGCGCAGCGACTCCTCGCCGATGTCGAGCGTCCCGTAGAGCTTGAGTGCCAGCTCCTTCGAGATCACGCACACCTTCGCGGCGCCGCTCTCCTCCGCGGCGGAGAGGAAGCGGCCGCTCTGCACGACGATGTTGCGCACCGTCGCATATTCCGGCGTGACGCCGAGCACGGTGATCGTCTCGGGCTGGTTGCGGATCGAGATCAGCTCGTTGCCGTTCAACACCGGCGCCATCGCGGCGACGTTCGGCACGCGCTGCCGGAAGGCGTCGACGTCCTCGAACTCGAGCTCCTCGGGATTGACGCCGCCGCCGGTGCCGTAGGCGAAGACGAGGTTCGACCCGACGCCCTCGATGAGGCTGATGACGTAGTCGCGGCCCAGCAGGCCGATCGACACCACCGCCACCACGCTCGCCGTGCCGATCGCCATGCCGAGCATGGTGAGCAGCGACCGCCCGCGCTGGCCGCGCAGGCCGTCCAGCGCGAAGCGCAGGAGGAGGCTAAGCCACTCCGTCGTCGGTCGTTCCATCGCGAATGTGGATGATGCGTTCGGCGGCGTCGCCGACTTCGTGGTCGTGCGTGACCAGCACGACGGTCGCGCCGCCGCGGTGCAGCTCGCGCAGCAGCTCGAGGATCTCCATCGCGGTGCGGCTGTCGAGCGCACCGGTGGGCTCGTCGGCGAGAATCACGCGCGGCTCGTTGACCAACGCCCGCGCGATGGCGGCGCGCTGGCGCTGGCCGATCGACAGCTCGTTCGGGCGGTGGTCCAGTCGCTCGCCGAGGCCCATCTGCTCCAGCCGCTCGCGCGCCGCGGCGCGGCAGCGGCGCGGCACGCCGCCGGCGTAGAGCGCCGGCAGTGCCGCGTTCTCGAGAATGGTGAGCTGTGGCAACAGGTGAAACTGCTGGAAGACGAAACCGATCTTGCGATTGCGCAGGCGGGAGAGCTCGTCCGGCGAGAGCCCCGACATGAGCTGTCCGTCGAACACGTAGCGGCCCTCGTACTCGGCATCGAGCAGGCCGAGGATATGCAGCAGCGTCGACTTGCCGGAGCCGGAGCGGCCCATGATCGCCGTGAGCTCGCCGGAGTGGATGTCGAGATCGACGCCGCCCAGCGCCGTCACCGGCGTGCCGTCGCGCTGATACGTCTTGGCGATGCCGCGCAGGCTGATGAGCGGCGGCGCCGCGCTCGGATGCGCCGTCGCCTCGTCGATCGCCACGCGGTCCGGCCACGAGGTCGCGCCGCGCGTCATCCGCCACTCCCCGCGGCGGCGTTCGACCCCGCCTCCTGCACGGCGCGCGGCTCGGGCTGCACGCGCATGCCGTCCTCCAGCCCCTCCGTCGGGCCCACCACGACCAAGGCCCCCTCGGTGAGACCCTCGGCGATCGCAATCGCGGAGACGCTCGCCAGGCCGGTGCGCACCAGCGTCTTGCGGAGCCGCCGGCCGTCGACGCGATACACGTACGAATCGCGCCCCTGCGTCTGCACCGCCTCGGCCGGGACCTGCAGCGTGTCGGGGTCCTCGGCGACGACGATCTCCACGTCCACCGTCATGCCCGGCACCAACCCGTCGGTCGGCGGATCGAGACGCGCGAGCCCCTCCGACACCGAGCGGCTCTCCTTCACGACCACGTTCGGTACGACCTCGCTGACCGTGCCGTTCCAGGCGCGCCCCTGAAACGCGTTGGCCGTCACCCGCACCGGCTGCCCGGGCTTGACCCGGCCCAGGTCCACCTGGTCGACGTTGGCGCGCACGCGCAGGTGCTCGAGGTCGGCGAGCCACAGCAGCGGGTCGCCCAGTCGCACCACCTCGCCCTTCTTCGCCTGCGTCTTGTAGATCGTTCCGGCGAACGGCGCGCGGACCACGCTTGCCTGCTGTTGGGCGCGCAACTCGGCGATGCGCTTGTCGAGCGCGGCGACGCGCAACGGCACGTCGTGCTCGAGGTAGTCGACCTGGGCGGCGGCTTCGCGGGCCGTGCGCTCGCTCTGTGTCAGCACCTCGCGCGTCAGCGCCCCCTCGCGTTGCAACGCGCGGTCGGTGGCGAGTCGCTCCTGCCGTTCGACGGCGGTGGCGCGCGCGACTCGCAGCGACTCGAGCGCCGCGAGGCGCTCCGATTCCGCCGCGGCCACCTGCCCTGCCACGGGCCCCTCGTCGAAACGGACCATCTCGTCGCCGGCGGCGACCGCCTTGCCGGGGTCCGGAATGTTCACCACGCGCCCGTCGAGGCGGGCGCGGACCTCGATGTCATCGACCGGCTCGACCTTGCCGTTGGTCGAGACCACGACGCGCAGGGGCGCGCGCTTCGCCGCGACCGTCTGCACCGACGGCGCGACGGTGCGCCCGCAATACGCCCGCACCGTCACGACGAGCACGAGCAGGGGCAGCAGCCAGAGCGCCCGACGCCACGAGCCCATCATTCCTTCGCCGCCTGCGGCTCGGCCGCGACGTCGCCGACCAGTGCCGCCGCCAGGTGACCACGCTCTCGTTGCAGCGCCGCCCACGCGCGCACGCTCGCCAGCTGCGCTTCCACCAGCGCCCGCGCGTCGCGGCTCGCGTCGGCACGCGCCGACAGCGCCTCCGCCACCGACCCGCGCTGCCCCTGCAGGCTCGCGTCGGCGAGGCGCAGGCGCTCGGCCGCGATCTTGACGCGGCGCTGCGCCAGCGATTCCTGCTGCACGGCGGCGCCGACCCGGCGCTCGAGCTCCTCCGCTCGCACGCGCTTCTCCTCGTGCACCGACTGATAGCGCAATCGCGCCGCCTCCGCCGCCTTGGTCGCCTTGTCGACGTTCGCCGAGGTCTCGAAGCCGTCGAACACCGGCATCTTGAGATCGACGCCGATGGCCAACTCCTGCTCAAAGGCGCTGAACCGTCTGGTGCCGTAGTGGAAGTACCCCCCGCGCACAGCCAGCGTGGGATAGCGGCCGGCGCGGGCGGCGTCGAGCGTCACCTCCTCCATGCGCTGGCGGAGCGCGAGGATGCGCAGCTCCGGCGCGTTGGCCAGGGCGGCGTCGGGATCGACCGGCGTCGGACGCACGGACGGGAGGCTGCCGGCATCGACGCGCAGGGCGGCGGCGTCGCCCTCCTCGCCGATCAGCTGCGCCAGCACGGCGCGCGCGTGCGCGAGTTGGGCCGTGCCCTCGTCGGCGTCGAGCCGCGCCTGCTCCACCTCGAGCGCCACCTGCTCCTGCTCGTTCGGCAGCGCCCGGCCGGCATTGAGGAGCAGGCGCGCCTGGCGGTCGAGCCACTCGGCGTCACGCACCCGCTGCTGATCGCGATCGCTCAACGCCTCGAGGCGCACGACCTCGAGGTACTGGTCGACGACGGCGGCGCTGATGCCCTCCCGCTGCTGCGCCTCGGCCACCGCGGCCGCCTCGGCCTCGAGCTCGCTGCGCTGGACGTTGCGCCACTGCTTCAGGTCGAAGAGCACCTGGTCGATGTAGAGTCCCAGCCACGGTTCCGCCGAGCCCAGGGTCGACAACGGATAGCGCTTGAGATTGCCCTGGCCGTCGATCGCGTTGATCGTATCGTCCTGGCGGTTCGACCAGCCCGCCTTGCTGCTCACCGCCGCGTGCGGCCAGTAGAGGCTGCGCGCCGCCGCTGCCGCGTCGTCGGCCTGCTCGGCCTCCAGGCGGGCGATGCGCGCATCGGGGGCCTCGCGCAGGGCGCGCTCCACCGCCGCGGACAGCGTCAGCGGCGCGTCAGGGACGACGGCGGCGCTGGGCGCGGCCAGGGCCAGCGCCAGGCAGATGATGCCGGCGCCAGCGCGCGCGCGCCGGGCGAGCGGCGATCGATTCGGCTTCATCGCGGTGCCGCCTGGCCATCGCATGGCGGCGGTGGAGAGGCAACGCAGCGGCCGTCAGTGCGACGCGGCCGACGCGCCGTCGGCCAGCCGTGCCGCGCGCCGCTGCCGGGCGGCTGGCGGCGCTGCGCCATGAAGGAGAAGAACTCGCGCGCCTCGCGCAGGCGGCGCACCATGACCTCGCGGTCGCGCAGCATGTCGCGCACGATGCGCAGGATCGGCCGCGGCCGCAGGTAGTAGGCGCGGTAGAAGCGCTCCAGCGCCTCGTGCATCTCGGCGCTCGACAGCTGGTCGTACGATGAGGACCGCCTCCTGGATGCCCTCGGCCTGCACCAGCCCGCCGCGCTCCGACCGGCAGCCAGCCCTCCGCCTGCGCCTGGCGATAGAGCTCGGTGCCCGGGTACGGCGCCGCCAGCGACACCTGCAGGCTGTACGGATCGATCTCCTTGGCGAACTCGATGGTGCGGGCGATGGTCTCGCGGGTCTCGCCGGGCAGGCCGACGATGAAGGTGCCGTGCACCAGGATGCCGAGCGCGTGGCAGTCGCGCATGAACTCGCTGGGCGCGATCGATGCGCGTGCCCTTCTTGATGTTGTTGAGGATGTGCTGGTTGCCGCTCTCGAAGCCGACCAGCAGCAGCCGCAGGCCGTTGTCCTTCAGCACCTTGAGCGTCTCGTAGGGGACGTTCGCCTTGGCGTTGCACGACCAGGTCATGCCGAGCTTGCCGAGCCCGCGCGCGATCGCCTCGGCGCGCGGCCGGTCGTCGGTGAAGGTGTCGTCGTCGAAGAAGAACTCGCGCACCTGCGGGAACAGCTTCTGGGCGTGCGCCATCTCGGCGACCACGTGCTCGACGCGTGCGCGTGCGGTACGCGTGCCCGGCGATGGTCTGCGGCCACAGGCAGAAAGTGCAGCGGCTGCGGCAGCCGCGGCCGGTGTACAGCGACACGTACGGGTGCTGCAGGTAGCCGATGTAGTAGTGCTCGATGGTCAGGTGGCGGGCGTAGACGTCGGTGACGAACGGAAAGGCGTCGAGATCGTGGATCGGCGGCTGCGGCGCGGTGCGCGCGATGCCGCCGTCGGCGGTCGCGATAGGCGATGCCGCGCACCTCGGCGTAGTCGGCGCCGGCGGCGATGTCGCGCACGGCGTAGTCGAACTCGCCGGTGGTGACGAAGTCGACCGCCGGGGCGGCGCGCAGCGTCTCCTCCGGCAGCACCATCGTGTGGGCGCCGACGAAGCCGATGCGCACGCCCGGCAGCGCCGCCTTGAGGGCGCGCCGCGGTCTTGGCGTCCTGCGCCACCGACGGCGTCGAGGTGTGGATGATCACCAGCTCGTGTCCGGCGGCGCGGCGCCAGGACCTCGTCGAGGCGTCAGCTCGTCGGCCGGCGCATCGATCAGCGTGCTGTCCGGCACCAGCGCCGCCGCCTGCGCCAGCCAGGTCGGATACCAGAACGACCGCACCTCGCGCCGCGCCTGGTAGCGCGAGCCCGGCACCGCCGTCGAAGCCCTCGTATGAGGGGGGGTTGAGAAACAAGGTCTTCATCATCAACCGCCTGCTCCCACCAAATCGGCCGCGCGGGTCGGGCGCAGGCCCCGCGTCCCCCCGCACACGGCGCGTTCCACGTAGGCTCGCGACTCTACCGAAGCCCTGTGGCCAGTTCAACGCTGTGGTCTGACCGCCGACGGCACGGAGACGCCTGGGGCCGTGGCGCGCGCCGGCGATCCGGGCTAGAGACGGCGGTTGCAATCGACATGACAGGACGCGTCGCCAAGGCGGTCCGGCGGGCGCTTCTCGTCGGTGTGATCGCGCTCGCCGCACTCGGCGGCGGTGCCCTCTGGCTGGCCAACTCGGACTGGGGGCAGCGCTGGGCAGCCACCCAGATCGCCGCTGCGCTCGGCCCCTCGGTCCGCTTCCACGGCATCGATGTGACGCTCTGGCCGCCGCCGCTGTCGGTGGTGCTCGACGGCGTCGAGCTGCTCGGGGGCGACGGCGTCCCGATCGCCCGGGCGCGCAGCGTCATGGGTCGCGTCCGCCTGCGCGCGCTGGTCGGCCGCCCGCCATTCGTGGCGCTGGTCCAGGTCGACGATTTCGAGGCCGATATCTCGCGATCGGCCGACGGCGAGTTGCGCTTCGGGGGCCGAACGCTGGGCGGTGGCGGCGATCATGCTGCCGCCCCGGCGCTCGACGCCTCCTGCCCGCGCGTCGCCCTGCACGACGGCCGCGTGACGATCCGCGACGACCGCGCCGGCGACCAGTTGCAGATCGAGGGAATCACCGGAAGCCTGGTGCCGACCCGCCCCGGCGCGCGCGCCTCGCTCTCCGGCCATTCGGCGCAACTCGGCGACGTGCGGCTGGAGGCGACGCTCGACAGCCTCGGCGGCATCGCCACGGCGCCGTTCCACGCCGAGTTGGAGGCACGCGAGGCCGATGCCGGTGACATCGCCGCCTGGCTGCCGCGTGCCGGCGACGCGCTGAAAATGTCGGGACGCGGCCGACTCACCGCCAATCTCAGCGGGCGGCCGACCGCCTGCCAGGCCGACATCGCCGTGAGCCTGGCGAGCGGCGCGATCGCCTGGCGCGACGTGGTGCGCGCCACCGCGCCCATCGCCGTCAGCGTGCAAGGGGGCTGGGGACACGAGGGTCTGACGAACGCGACCGGCGAGATCGACGTCGCTCACGTCCAGGCCGCGGGAATCGAGGGACGCGGGCTGCACGCCAGCCTCTCGGCTGACGCGACCGGCGTGACCCTGCACGACGGGCGTTGCGAGATCCTCGGCGGTCAATGGCGGCAGAGCGGCACGGTGCGGCTCGCCGACGGCGTGACGCTCGACGGCGCGGTCGACGCCGACGCGGTGGACGGCGCGGCCCTCACCGCCGCGCTGCACCAGCTCGTTGGCGACGCCGTGACGCCGCTCGACATCGCGGGACCCGTCGGGGTCCACGCGGCCGTGAGCGGTGCGGTCGGTAGCGCGCTCATCGGCCAGCTCGCCGTCTCCATGGCCGAGGGGACGGGCACGTGGAAGACGACCAGCGCGACCGCGCCGCTCAGCCTGAGCGCCGACGTCGCCGCGCAGGCGGGCACGTTCACGATCACCAACGGCAACGCCCAGATCGCGACGGCGAGCGACCGCGATCTCACCGCCAGCGCCGTCGACCTGCGCTTCGCCTTCAGCGGCGATACCGTCCAGGTCAACGCCTTGAGCGCCCAGGCATTCGACGGGAACGTGACCGCGTCCGGAACAGTGCCGTTGAACAACGGCGCGCCCAACATCACGCTCTCGGCCGTCGGCATCAACGCCGCGCACCTGGCGCGCGCCTTCCTCACCGGTCGACGCGAGGACACCGGCACCGCCGGCGACGTGGACGTCACCGCGACCCTGCGCGGCGGCACCGGCACCATCGCCCTCCGCCTCGCGTCGGCGTCCATGACCGCCGGCGGCCTGCAAATTTTCCAGCCCGCCACCGCGAGCGGAACACTGCGCTGGCGCAGCGGCGCGGTGCAGGTCACCAACGGCCGCGCCCAGCTCAACCGCGTTCGCCTCGCCAACACCGACGTCGGCAACGTCCGCGCCAACTTCGCCAGCGCCGGGCCCGGCCATCTCAAGGTCTCGCCGCTGACCGCGCGCGCCTTCGGCGGCCTCTGGACGGTGAGCGCAACCCTGGCGCGCGACGAGGTCGACGGGACCGTGCGCGCCGCCGCCGTCAACCTCGACCCGATCCTCGCCGCGTTGGATGCCGGCCCGCGCAGCGACGGCGCCACCGCGACGATCGACGCCACGGTGCGTCGTCCGCGCCAGGGCGCGACCTCGGCCGACCTCACCGTCCAGCTGTCGCGCGGCCGTTTTCTCTTCCAGGATCTGACGGTGACCAGCCCGGCGCGCGGCACCGCCACCGTGCGGGTCGACGGCTCGCGTTGGTCGGTCGAGAACGGCGTCGTGAGCGCGGCCGCGGTCCGCTACAGCGTGCTGCACGGCACCCAGGCCACCGCCTCGCTCGGCTTCGATCCCGCCCGGATCCAGTTCGCCGATCTGCGCTTCACCGCCGCCGGCGCACCCTGGCAGGGCAGCGGCGAGGTCGGCCTCGACGCGCCGCCGCGCATCGATGGCACCCTGGCCGTCAAGCGGGCCAACCCGGATGCGGTGCTCGCGATGGTCGGCATCAAGGCGCCGACCCTGGATCCCGACGGGCTCGACCTCTCGCTGCGGGCGCGCTCGACGCTCGACGATACGTGGCGCCAGGCGCTGCAGGGCAGCGGCTCGCTGGCCCTGCGCGGCGGGTACCTCGCCTCGACGGCGCTGCTGCGCGCCATCTTCGTCGCCGTCGTGCCGTCGCGCACGCTGCGCGACGGAGGGACGCCGAACCGCCTCACCAGCCTGACGCAGACGTTCACGCTCGCCGACGGCCTCATTCACACCGACGACCTGACCGTCGACAGCGACGACTACGACCTCACCGCCGCCGGCACGATCGGTCTGGAGGGGCAGCTCGACCTCTACGGCCGCGTGACCCTCACGCCGCACGGCATCAAGAAGGTGTTCGCCCTCGGCGCGGTGCCGATTCCCGGCTCCAGCCTGTTGTCGCTACCCGTCATCCCGGCACGTTTCGAGGGCAACCTCGACAATCCCAGCATCCACCCCGAGGCCGGCGCACTCGCCGGCTCGACGGCGCGCTGGTTCGCCGACGCATTGATCGGCACGCCGCGCCTGCTCGGCCAGGGCGTCGGACGTGTCTTCAGCGACATGCGCAACTTCGTCGACCCGCGCGCAGCAACCCCGACGCCGAGTCCGTAGCGCTTGCTTGCAGTGAGAGCGCCACGTGGTAGAGCGGCGCATCGCCACGCCAACGACGATGCCTGCCGCGGAGCTCGCTCTCGACCGACCGTCCGCCGACCAGTTGGTCGTGCGCCTCGCCGGCCCCTGGCGGATGAGCGGCGGCGTGCCCGACCCGGAGGGCGTCGCGAAGGCGCTGACCGACACCCCGGCACCGCGGCGGATCGCCTTCGACGCCGGCCAGCTCGGCGCCTGGGACAGCTCCCTGCTGATCTTTCTCGCGCACGTCGGCGAGCTCGCCACTGAGCACCACATCGACATCGACCGCAGCGGGCTGCCCCACGGCGTGCAGCGCCTCATGGCGCTGGCCGACGCCGTGCCCGAGCGCCAGGGCGCGCGCGGCGACGCCAAGCGGCCGGGCTTCCTGGCGCGCGTCGGGCATGCCGCCATCGCCGCCAAGGCCGGCGCGGTCGAGTTCCTCGACTTCATCGGCCAGCTGACGCATGGCCGCCGGCAACGCTGCTGCGCGGCCGGGCGCGCTTCCGCGGCGGCGATCTGTTGCTGTTCATGCAGGAGGCCGGCGCCGACGCGCTGCCGATCGTCACGCTGATCAGCTTCCTGGTCGGCGTGATCATGGCGTTCGTCGGCGCGATGCAGCTCGAGAAGTTCGGCGCCGAGATCTACGTCGCCGACCTGGTCGGCATCGCCGTCGTGCGCGAGATGGGGGCGCTGATGACCGGCATCATCATGGCCGGACGCACCGGCGCCGCGTTCGCCGCGCAGCTCGGCACGATGAAGGTGACGCAGGAGATCGACGCGCTCACCACCATGGGCATCAATCCGATGGAGTTCCTCGTCCTGCCGCGCGCCGTCGCCCTCTGTCTGATGATGCCGCTGCTCTGCCTGTACGCCGACCTGATCGGCATCCTCGGCGGCGCGGTCATCGCCAGCGGCATGCTGCAGACTCAATCCGGCCGGTCTACTTCCAGCCACGCTGTTCGACGCCGTCCGCATCGCCGATCTCGTCGGCGGCGTGTTCAAGGCGTCGGTCTACGGCGTGCTGATCGCCATCGCCGGCTGCCTCCGCGGCATGCAGAGCGGCAGCAGCGCCTCGGCCGTCGGCGACGCGGCCACCTCGGCCGTGGTGACCGGCATCGTGCTCATCGTCTGCGCCTGCGGCATGCTGGCCGTCGTGTTCTACGTGCTGGGGATCTGATGAGCGACGCGGAACGACGCAACGAGCGGCGGCAACGACGGCGACGCGCCGCGCATCGAGGTGCGCGACCTGACGATGGCGTTCGGCAGCTTCGTCCTGATGCGCGACCTCAACTTCACCGTCAACCGCGGCGACATCTTCATCATCATGGGCGGCAGCGGCTGCGGGAAGAGCACGCTGCTGCGCCACCTGATCGGGCTCATCGAACCGGCCAAGGGCGAGGTCCTCTACGACGGCGAGAGCTTCACCAACGCCGACGCCGCAGGAGCGCGAGCAGATGCTGCGCCGCTCGGCGTCCTCTACCAGAGCGGCGCGCTGTTCAGCTCGATGACGCTGGCGGAGAACATCGGCCTGCCGCTCGGCGAGTTCACCGACCTCTCCCGGCCGAGATCCGCGAGGTCGCCTCGCTCAAGCTGGCGCTGGTCGGCCTCAAGGGCTTCGAGGACTTCTTTCCGTCGCAGATCAGCGGCGGCATGCAGAAGCGCGCCGGCCTGGCGCGCGCCATGGCGCTCGATCCCGACATCCTGTTCTTCGACGAGCCGTCGGCCGGGCTCGATCCGATCAGCTCGCGCCTGCTCGACGACCTGATCCTCGAGCTGCGCGACAGCCTGCGGCGCGACGATCGTCGTCGTCACGCACGAGCTGGCGAGCATCTTCACCATCGGCAACAACAGCGTCTTCCTCGACGTCGATAGCCGCACCGCGATCGCACAGGGCGACCCGAAGGAGCTGCGCGATCATTCCGACGAGCCCGCCGTGCGCCGCTTCCTGACGCGCGGCGCGGATCAGACAGATCAGACGGAGGCGCCACCGCATGGGTAAGAAGGCCAATCCCGCCATCATCGGCGCGTTCGTGCTCGGCGCCGCCGCGCTCGCCGTGCTCGGCGTGGTCGTGTTCGGCTCGGGCCAGTTCTTCCGCAGCACCGCGACGTTCGTGATGTACTTCCCCGGCTCGGTGGACGGCCTGAGCGTCGGCGCGCCGGTCAAGTTCAAGGGCGTCGACATCGGCACCGTGACCAACATCCAGCTCGTGCTCAGCAACGGGAGAAAGGGCCCGAAGGCGCGCATCCCGGTCTACGTCCAGATCGATCCGAGCCAAGATCATCACGACGGCAACGCCGATGGATATGCCCGACCCGCCAATGCGCGCGAGGAGCTGATCAATCGCGGCCTGCGCGCCCAGCTGCAGTCGCAGAGCATGGTGACCGGCCTGCTGTTCATCCAGCTCGATTTCTTTCCCGACACGCCGGCCACCTACGTCCTTCCCCAACCGTCCGACCCGCCCGAGATCCCCACCATGCCGACAGTGCTCGAGCAGGCATCGACGCGGCGCGCGAGATCATCAGCGACCTGCGCGAGATCGAGTTCAAGGGCCATGGTCAACCAGGCCAACGACGCGCTCGCCGGCTTCCGCCACGTGGTCGAGGATCCGGCGCTGCACACGGCGCTCGACCAACTTCCCGGCACGGTGAAGAACCTGAACGCGGTCGTGGACAACGCCAATGCGCTGCTGCACCGCATCGAACCATCAGGTCGATCCTCTGAGCAGCGAGGCACGCGAGACCCTGATCGGCGCGACAGCGCGCCATGGCCAGCGTCGAGCGGACGGCCAGCGCCGCCACCACGATCATCCAGCCCGGCTCGCCGCTCGACTCCGATCTGCGCCAATCGCTGCGCGCGGTCTGCCGGTCCGCCGATGCGCTGCGCCTGCTCGCCGACTACCTCGAGCGCAACCCCGCCGCGCTCCTCTACGGCCGATCGCAACCCCAGGAGAGCACGCCATGAGCCGCCGCGCCCTCGCCTTCCTCCCGCCGCTCCTCGCGCTCGCCGGGTGCGCGCTGCTGACGGCGCCGAAGATCTTGCAGACGCAGTTCTTCGTCCTCAACGCAGTGGCGCCGGCGACGGGAGCGACGTCCAACATCACCATCGGCCTCGGTCCGATCTCGTTGCCCAACTACCTCGAGCGACCGGACATGGCGCGTCGCGTCAACGAGAACCAGATCGCCTACGATCCATCGGCGCGCTGGGCGCAGCCGCTGGCGGAGAACTTCGAGCGCGTGATCGCGGCGAATCTCGTCCAGATCATGAATCCGCAGCGCATCCTCTCGTTCCCCTGGTACGCCAACGCGGCCATCGACTACGTCGTCACCGTCGGCGCGAGCCGTTTCGAGCAACAACCGGACGGCAATATGCTCCTGGAGGCGCGCTGGATGGTCCGGGACAGCCACGACGCGACCATCGCGCTGCAGACCACATCGTACACCCGACCGGGCGGAACGCCGGAGCAGAACGCCGCGGCACTGAGCGCGCTGGTCGCCGACCTCAGTCAGGCGATCGCGGCGGAGATCCCCACCAGCCCGGCGCGCTGACGGGCGGAGCACGCACCCCGCGCGCCCCAGGGGCGCCAAGTCGATCGGATTGGCCCCCCGCGGCGTTCTAGTGGCCTGTATCAGTTGAATTGGTAGCGCCATCCCATTCCCCGCATACCCTGAGTAGCGAGCGCAGCGAGCATATCGAAGGGGCGGCCTGCCGAGCGCCGCTCCATATCGCCCTTCGATACGCTCGCTGCGCTCGCTACTCAGGGTATGCGGGAATGGTGGAGCTGGCGGAGATTCGACGCACCGAGCTACTACCGATCCGCTTGGTACAGGCCCGGCTGCGTGTCCGATCTGCTGCGCCGCCACGGCCTCAAGCCGCATCTGGTGCGGACGTATAAGGTGAGTCGGGACCCGGAGTTCGCGGCGAAGGTCCGCGACATTGTCGGGCTCTATCTGAATCCGCCAGAGCACGCGATCGTGCTCAGCGTGGACGAAAAGACCTCAATCCAAGCGTTGGAGCGCACGCAACGGCCGCTCCCTCTGGCGCGGGGCGCGCCGTTCGCCATACCCACGACTACAAGCGCCACGGGGTTGTGGATCTCTACGCTGCTCTCGAAGTGGCCACCGGGAACGTTCTCTATCGCGTGACAGACCGGCACGCCGCCAGCGACTTTCTGAAGTTCATGCGCCAGGTGGTGCGTGCCTATCCGGACCAGGAGCTGCACGTCATTCTCGATAATTCGTCGACGCATGGGACGCTCGCTATCCGCGACTGGCTCACCGCGCATCCGCGGGTGCACTTCCACTACACGCCGACGAGCGCCTCGTGGCTCAACCAGGTCGAAGGCTTCTTCGGCATCTTCGGCAAGCAATCGCTCAGCGTGACCGACTTTCCGTCGAAGAAGGCGCTCCGCGAGCACATCGCTGCCTACATGCGCGCCTGGAGGAAGCACCCGCACCTTTCGCGTGGAACAAACCCGCGCAGGCGATCATCCGCTCCCACCGCCGGATGCTTGAGCGCACTCACGGCGGTCACTAGGCGGCGAATCGTCGGACCCACGCGATCATTCCACCAACACCAGCGTCGCCGCGACCGAGCCCGCGATGGGGTCGACCGTCGGAATCGGCAACACCCACACCGGCGCGTCGCCGCCGGCCGGCCAGCGCGCACAGTCGAACGGCGCGCCGACGCGCACCAGCGAGGCAACGGTCATCCCCCGCCCGTCGATCACCTCGGCGGTGGCGGTCGCGGTGGTCAACGCATCGTTGATGGAGGACCCGAACTCCCCGTCGGCGCAATCGCTCGGAGACGAGCCGCTCGGCAGGACGAGGAACGACACCGGCAGGCGCAACGACGCGGAGCCCGTGCCGGCGGGAATGCCGAGACCGGAGTCGACCGTGATGCGCCCGGTGTCCTCGTTGGCGATCGCGCGCACGTCCTGCGGCGTGCTGTTGCCGCAGTCGAGCACGCCGTCGCTGCCGCGCGAGCGGAAGCGGACGCACAGCGTCTCGCCGTCGACGAGGGGGATGCCGAGGGTCGCGTCCTCGCGCAGGTTGAGGGCGTGGACGCCGCCCCCGACGTCGGGCCCGGCACAGACGCGCAGCGGTTCGGCGGCCCACGTGTCCAGGCTCACCTGCCCCTGGGCATCGACCACCAGCCGGCTGGCCGGTGCGCGCGGCAGGAAGTCGCGTTCGCCAAGGCCATTCGTGCAGTCGAACGGCTGGTCGCCGACGACGCGAATGACGATCTCGCTCGTCGCGCTGACCCGGCCCGCGGAATCCCGCACACGCGCCGCGACGATCGTGTCGCCGATCGGGAACGACCACGCCTTGGCGATCGGCAGGCAGTACTGCAGCTCGGCCGTCGGAGTGACGAAACTGTAGAGCGCTCCGGCGTCGCGCGTGCAGGCGCTGTTGGTGGTCCGCCCGCGTGGCTCGCCGGTGCCATCGTTGAAGCGGCAGCCGAGATCCTCGATCGCGTCGCGGACCATGTCGCTGTCGGTGAACTCGAAAGGATCGACCGCCGGCACGCCGCCGATGATCGGCGGGTTGTAGTCGCAGACCGCGGGGCTGCCGTCGCCGAGCGGGCGCGAGGCGATGATTTCGACGCCCGGCGCGAAGCCGTCTGGATCGTAGGCGCTCTCCTCGAGCCGCGACGCCCCGCGCCGCGCTTCGACGAACAGCATCATCCCCTGCCCCTGGCTGCGGATGTAGACCGGCCGGCCCACCGCGTCGTGCGTATCGGGCTCCTGCACCAGGTCGTCGGCGCGCGCGAGACCAAACAGCAGAATCTCTGGCGGCTGCGGGGTGGAGGTCGACGTTGGGGTCGAAGTCGGCGTCGGGGTATCCGAAAGCGTCGACGTACGCGTGGCAGTCGAGAGGGGACCGGGAGTGTGGGTCGGCACGGTGGCCGTGGTGGGGACGAGGGTGACCGTGGCGGTGCCGGCGACGGACGCGGTCGCGGTGGCCGACACGGGTATCGTGGGGGTCGGCGTTGGACGCGGCGGGTTGTCATCGTCCCCACATCCCGCCAACACCGCCGCCAGGACGAGTACGCTGAGCCCCCATCGCACCATCGTCTTCCCCTCCTGGCCGAGGGTATGACGCGACCGCATTCAAGCGCAAATCGCCCAATTCGCTGCGCCGCCCCGCCCCTCCCCTCTGCGCCGTCTGCGGCCTCAGGGTTGAAAGCGGTCACCACCGCCGGCGGCGGGCCCTGACCCACCTTGCACCGAACGGCCGGGCGCGGCATTCAAAGGGGCTATGTCCGGCCTCGCCGAGGAAGTCCGTCCCGAAGTCGACCGGCGGCGGACCTTCGCCATCATCTCGCACCCGGACGCCGGCAAGACGACGCTGACCGAGAAGCTGCTGCTCTACGGCGGCGCGGTCCGACTCGCCGGCTCGGTCAAACAGCGGCGCGCCGAGCGCCACGCGACCAGTGACTGGATGGCGCTCGAACGCGAGCGCGGCATCTCGATCGCGACCAGCGTGATGCAGTTCCCGTACCGCGGCTTCCAGCTCAACCTGCTCGACACGCCCGGCCACAACGACTTCAGCGAGGACACCTACCGCACGCTGGCAGCCGCCGACTGCGCGGTGATGCTCATCGACAGCGCCAAGGGCGTCGAGCCGCAGACCATCAAGCTGTTCCAGGTCTGCCGCGCCCGCCAGCTGCCGATCGTCACCTTCATCAACAAGCTCGACCGCCACGGCCGCGAGCCGCTCGACCTGCTCGACGAGATCGAGCGCGTGCTCGACATGCCGTGCACCCCGCTCAACTGGCCGATCGGCGCCGGCCCCGAGTTCCAGGGCGTCTACGACCGCGACACCAACCGCCTGCTGCGCTTCGAACGCGGCGAGTCGGCTGGTCACCGGGCGATGATGCAGGTCGGCGAGCATCGACGACGCGGCGCTGCGGCCAGGCGATCGGCGCCCACGCGCATCAGCAGCTGCTCGACGAGATCGCGCTGCTGCACGGCGCCGGCACCGACCTTCGACCTCGACACGTTCCGCGCCGGCAACGCTGTCGCCGGTGTTCTTCGGCAGCGCGCTGACCAACTTCGGCATCGAGCCGTTCCTCGACCGCTTCCTGGACCTCGCGCCGCCGCCGCTCCCGCGCCACACCGCCGCCGGCGACGTCGCGCCCGGACGCGCCCTTCTTCTCCGGCTTCGTCTTCAAGATCCAGGCGAACATGGACCCGCAGCACCGCGACCGCATCGCCTTCGTGCGCGTCGTGCTCCGGCCGCTTCACGCGCGGCATGGACGTCATCCACGTGCGCACCGGCAAGTCGCTGAACCTCAACAAGTCGCTGCAGCTGAAGGCGCAGGAGCGGACGATCATCGAAGAGGCCTTCCCGGCGACATCGTCGGCCTGTGGGATCCCGGCGTGCTGCGCATCGGCGACACCCTGAGCGAGGATCCGACGGTCCAGTTCGACGGCATTCCCCGCTTCTCGCCGGAGCACTTCGTGCGCGTCGTCCTCACCGAGCCGTTCAAGCGCAAGCAGCTCAAGAAGGGCCTCGACCAGCTCGCCGAGGAAGGCGTCGTGCAGGTGTTCTTCGACCGCCACCGGCTCGAGCGCGAGCCGGTCCTCGGCGCGGTCGGGCAGCTGCAGTTCGAGGTCATGCAGTATCGGCTCAAGCACGAGTACAACGTCGACGTGCGCCTCGATCCGCTCAAGTTCCAGCACGCGCGCTGGATCGGCAATCCCGACTTCGACCCGGACGAGTTCGAGCGCACCAGCGGCGCCACCTGCCTGGTGGACATCGAACAGCGACCGCTCGTGCTGTTCGAGACCGACTACCGCCTCCAGCGCGCGCTCGCCAACCACCCCGAGCTCGAGTTCATCGCCGCCGTGCAGCCCGGCCGCCGCAAGGCGGCCTGACCCGGGAACGCGGGCGGCGCGCGCGCGTCAGGCCTCGGAAACCACGGGTCACGCGATACGCAACCCAGGGGTTGCGCATCGCGCCGCGGCACGCTAGATGGGCAACCAGGAGGTTGCACATGAGCACGAGCACCGATCGGATCGAGAAGCGGATCGAGCTGCGCGTCCCGGTGGCCAGGGTGTGGCGCGCGTTGACCGACCACAAGGAGTTCGGCCAATGGTTCCGCGTCGATCTCGAGACGCCTTTCGCCCCGGGAAGGACCACGACGGGTCGGATCACCTACCCGGGATTCGAGCACGCGACGATGACGGTCGTCGTCCAGCGGATGGAGCCCGAGCGCCTCTTCTCGTTCACCTGGCATCCGTACGCGGTCGACCCGAAGACCGACTTCTCGAAAGAGCCGCCGACTCTGGTCGAGTTCACGCTCGCCAAGACTCCCGCGGGGACGCTCCTCGTCGTCACCGAGTCTGGCTTCGATGCCCTCCCCGAGGGACGGCGCGCCGAGGCGTTCCGGATGAACGAGGGCGGATGGGAAGCGCAGATGCACAACATCGCCACTCATGTCGCGGCGTAGCGCCACGGCGGTTCGCCTGCGCGACGCGGCACCCGTGTTCGCCGCCCTGGGTGACGAGACGCGCCTGTCGCTCGTCGCCACGCTGAGCGGTGGCAGGCCTCGCTCCATCTCGCAGCTCACCGAGGGCTGCGCCGTCTCGCGTCAGGCGGTCACCAAGCACCTGCGCGTGCTCGAAGGCGCCGGCCTGGTCCGCGGCGTGCGCCAGGGACGCGAGAGTCTCTTCGCCCTCGAGCGCAAGCCACTCGACGACGCGCGTCGCGCGCTGGAGACCGTCGCCCAACAGTGGGAGGACGCCCTGCACCGGCTGAAGGCGTTCGTCGAGAAGTGAGCTCGCCGCCGATAGCCCATCCGTGGTCTCCGCCTGGAGCGACCGATCACCCCCGCCGCGCCGCCGTGCCACCATCCACCGGAATCACCGCGCCACTGATATAGCTCGCGTCGTCGGAGATCAGGAACGCCACCAGCGCCGCGACCTCTTCGACCCGCCCGAAGCGGCCCAGCGGGATCTCGCCGAGCTTGCGCGCCCGCCAATCGTCGCCGCGGTTGTGGCGCGAAAAGGCCAGCGAGCGATCGGTCTCGATGAAGCCCGGGCAGACGGCGTTGGCGCGGATGCTCTGCGCTGCGTAGTCGAGGGCGATGGCGCGCGTCAGTCCGACCAGGCCGTGCTTGGCCGCGACGTACGCGCTCTGGTTCCAGTTGCCGGCGAGGCCCGAGGTCGACGCGATGTTGACGATGCTGCCCCCGCGACCACGCGCGACCATCGCGCCGGCACGCCGCCTTGGCGCAGAGAAACGCGCCGGTCAGGCTGACGTCGATCGTCGCCGACCACCACTGCGCGTCGAGCTCGGCGACGCGCTCCACGACGGCCCCGTCGGGCCGCGACGTCACGGCATTGTTGACGAGCGCGTCGATGCCGCCGAAGGCGGCCTGCGCCGCGTCGACCAGCGCGTGCACCTGGCCGGCATCGGCGACATCGCACACCGCCGCGCGGGCGCGGCCACCCAGCCCGGTGATCGCAGCAACGGTTTCGTCGAGCCGCGCCACGCGCCGGCCGGCCACGACGACGGCGGCGCCCTCCGCGGCGAGACGCTCCGCGATCGCCCGCCCGATGCCCGATCCGGCGCCGGTGACGATGGCGACCCTGCCGGCCAGGCGCCCGTCCATCGCGTCAGCCCGGCCAGCGTTCCGGGACGTGGTCGAGTCGATACAGCGCGCGACAGTTGTCGTGCAGCATCCGCCGGACCTCGTCGGCCGGCACGCCGCGGAAGAGCGCGCGCGATCGTGACGCGGCTGTTCGGCCAGTCGGTGCCGGTGTGCGGATAGTCGGTCGACCACAGGAGGTGATCGAGGTTCAGCCGATGGCGCAGCTCGATGCCGACGGTGTCGATCATGAACGTCGCCCAGAAGTTGCGATGGAAGACCCGGCTCGGCATGGTCGGCAGGGTCCCGGCGGTATCAGTGAACCAGCGGTAGCGCAGGAACATGTCGTCGGTCTGCTCGAGCATTGCCGGAATCCAGCCGATGTTCGCCTCGACGAGCAGCGCGCGCGAGCCCCGGCACCCGATCGAAGAGCCCGGAGAAGATCATGCGCGCGACCAGCGGCACCGTGTTCGCGCCCGATTTGCTGGTCGCCGCGCGCGGCAGCACCGCGGCGGGATCGAACCGCCGGCGCCGCACCGGGCCGTCGGCGTGGAAGCTGCCGATGTGCAGCGCCACCGGCACGCCGGCCTCGGCGGCGCGCGCCCAGAACGGGTCGTCGTCGGTCGACGGCTCGACGCTGCCGTTGGGAAAGGCGGAGATCAGGACGCCGCGGTATCCCTGCGCGAGCGCCCACTCGAGCTCCGCGACGGCGTCGGCGATCCCGGTCGCCGGCATGACCGCGTGGCCGAAGAGGCGGCCCTTGCCGGCGGCGCAGAACTCGAGGTGCCATTCGTTGTAGGCGCGCACGCAGGCGAGCTGCAGCGCGCGGTCGTCGCCGAACATCCGCGCGCCCTCCTCGCACACGCTCGGGTAGAGCAGCTGCGCGATGGATGCCGTCCGCGTCCATGTCCGCGAGGCGCGCGGCGGGGTCGAAGCAGCCGCGCCGCATGGTCTCGTACGTGAGGCCCGAGGGGCGGAAGTCGAGGTAGCTCGCGCCGGCCGCGGCCATCAGGCCGATCGGCCGCAGGCGCTCGCCGTCGTTGAACGACCACATCGTCTCGCCGTCGGCGACGATCACCCTGGGGCGCGCGGTCGCGCAGGCGACTCGCCACGCGCAGCCTGCCAGACGTCGGGCGGCTCGTAGACGTGCGCGTCGGCGTCGATGATCGGGTAGTCGATGCTCGCGACCTCGTGGAACACGGCAGTCATGCAGCAGTCGCGCTCTACGCGACGCCGCGCGCGCAAGTCAAAGGTCGGGGGTCAGCGATCGGCGTGATAGCCGACGGTCTGCTCGACCTCGCGCAGATAGTCGTCCAGCGCTCGCGCCTCACCGGAGCTGTTGGTGGCGCTCAGGTCGCCGGTGCCGGACAGGATGATCTCCCTGTAGGTGTGGGATTTCTTGTCGAGCGTGTAGGCGACGTCGAGGGTCCCGTGGCCCTCGTTCTCCGGGTGCGCGCGGGTGATCGTGCCGCGTCCGGCGCCCGGAACCATCCCAGCCATCTGCACGAGTTGCGTGAGATCGACCGTGCCGATGCGCTGCGCGCCCTTGTGCTTGGTCAGGAGGTCGCGCTCGCCGAGCTCGTCGGGGGTCAGGCGCGCCGGATACCAGGGCGTGCCGTGCTGCTCGTACACCCACACGCCGCCGTCGCCGTCGATGAACATGCCCCTGAGCTGGTAGTTCCAGCCGAGGTTGACGCTGTACGACTCGAGCACCACCGTACCAGTGATGTCGGCGGCGGTGATCTTCTTCTTGGCCGTCGAGCAGCCCACGGCCGCGAGAGCCAGCACCGCTCCGCCGACCACCATCCACCGTTGCGCGCCCATGTCCGCCCTCCTCCCTCTCCGCCGCCGCACTCGTAGCGCGGATCGATACTGGATGCCACGGCGGCACTCCGATACGCGCTGGAGATGCGGGCGAGCCGCCCGCGCTCCCGGCACGGTGCCACCAGCTCGGAGCGGGGGTGGCACGCCCCGCATCTCTCGCGCGCCCTCCACAGCACTCGGGCAGGTGTGCACGCGCGCGGCGTTTCGAGCGATCAAGCCGCCGGGCCGTCGGCCCCTACTGACAGCTCGGCGGCGCCAGCGTGTAGAACTCGACCGTCGTGGCGTTGGCGACGTAGGAGCCGCGGGCGATGCCGAGCACGCCGGCGACGCCGGGGGCGGTCTGGCGGCTCGACCCGAGCGCGTCGGCGGTCAACGGAAACGGCTCCAGGTAGATCCCGGTCTGTGCATCGTCACCGAGCAACTCGTATACCGCGACGATCGATCCGTCCGGGGCGCGGCTGGCGTACTGCGCGACCCAGTCACCGCCCATCGGGTGCACCTGCGTCGTGAAGCGGTGGTTGGTCTTGTCCGACACCATGTCGACGACACGATTGGCGATGTCGGTGCCACCGGCGGCGTTGCGATTGAACGTCGCGAAGTGGATCTGCCACGGCGCGGTGTGCGAGCGGGCCGAGTTCTCCGTCCACAGCGCCGCATAGTGGTTGCCGTTGTAGGCGATGTCCGGGAACTCGTCCCAGAGGTATTCCTTGCTCTTCACGACCTTGACGTTGTTGCTGAGCGTACCCGTCGAGGACCAGTACTTCGTCATCACACCGCCGGTCGCGATCTGGATGTCCTTGACCGTGAGGATGGTGAAGCCGGAGCCGTCGAACGCGGCGCTCGGATAGAACTGATGGGTGAGGTCGAAGTCGACCAGGTTGATGACGCTGCTCGTCGGCGTGCCGTTGGTGTCGATCTTGAAGGCATAGCTGCACGAGTGACCGGCGCACTCCCCCTCGACGACGCCCATGAAGCCGCCGGGGATCGGATACACGTCGCCGTCGGCTTCTTCGTCGTACTGTGGATCGACGAACAGCGGCGGCCCGACCGCGTGCCGCTGGCTGACCGTGCCGTCGAGCGACAGCGACTGATAGAAGAGCGTCGCGCTCTCGGCGGTGAACAGGCCGTAGTGACCGGCGTTCCAGGTCACCATGTAGTAGTGCGAGCGGAAGGGAACCTTCCCGATCGAGGCGACCAGCTTCGGCGCCACCGTGGTCGTGCCGCCGAAGTCGACGTGGGCGTAGTACAGGTGCGCGGACTGCGTGGCGTCCGGATCGGTGCGGAGCCAGAAGACGCCCCAGCCGGTGTCGGTCGGCACGGTGCGGCTCAGCCAGATTTCGCCCCCGGTCTGCGTGCTGATCAGCTTTGGCGACGACACGTGCCAGCCGAGGCCGCTGATGCACGTGGCGGTGGGCGTCGGCGTCTCGGTGGCGGTCGGCGTGTAGGTCTGCGTGCGCGTTCCCGTGCGGGTCGCGGTGCTGGTCACGGTGATCGTCTTGGTCGGGGTCTCGGTGGACGTCCGCGTCGGCGTCTGCGTGCGCGTATCGGTGCGCGTCGGGGTGGGAGTGCGCGTCGCCGTCGACGGGAACGTGTTCGTCGCGGTGTTCGTCGGCGTGCTCGAGCGCGTCGGGGTGCGGGTGACGGTGCCGGTCGCGGTATTGGTCGACGCCACCAGCGGCGTATGGGTGGCGGTCGGCACGAGCGTATTCGTCGCGGTCGCGGTGCGGGTGGCCGTCGCGGGCGGCGCGTTCGTCGGCGTCGCCGGCGGCGTGTTGGTCGACGTCGGGACGGGCGTGTTGGTCGGCGTGCTCACCGACGTCGCGGTGGACGGCGGGCTGGTCGACGTCGGCGACGCCGGAGGCGCTCCCGCCTGCCAGTTGCCGGTACAGTCGCCGAGCAGGATCGCCAGGAAGTCCTGCTGGTCGAGCGGGGTTGCGAGGGGCTCGTAGACGATCGCGCCCGGCTGGCACATCGGCGCCATCTGCGGCGTGATGAGGCGCTGGTTCGGCGCCGAGAGCGGATCGGGCACGAAGATCCAGTCCGACCCGCACAGCTCCGCCGCCGGCAACTGTTGGCGCGCCCCCGCCACCAACTGCAGGATACGGGCGGCGTCGAGTGAGCTCACCGTCCCGTCACCGGTCACATCACAGGCGAGACGCTGATAGTCATCGAACGTCCGCACGCCGACGACGGCCTGGAGCGCAAAGACGGCGTCGAGCGTGCTGACGCCCACGCCGCCGCCGCCGAGCTTGCGGGGCGAGACCTCCCAGTCGCCCGCCCCCGGATCGCCAAACGCATAGTTGCCGTTGGCGTCCGTGGTCGTGCTCATCTGGCCGGGTCCGTCGAGCTCCACCGTGACGTCCGGCACCGTGCCGCCGCCGATGTAGTATTTGACCTCGCCGCCGAGACCCGTGAGCGCCGCAGCGGGCGCGGCCAGAGAGAGAACGAGCAGTGACAGGGCCGCGCATCGCGCCCACCCGGTTCCTCGTTCCACTCGCACGGCCTTCATGAATTGCTCGGTGATGAAGGCAAATACAGGAGCAACCGCGGTGCCACCTTCCCCACTCCCTCGCGGCCGGGGTATAGCACGTCACGCGGCAAATCACCCGGGCCGGAATGTGACGTTCGACGGCTACGCGTCGGCCCGCCGCAACCGTGCGGCGAAGGGGTTACCGGCGGGCTCGCGCGGCGCGGCTGGCGGCGTGGTAGGCGGCGACGAAATCGGGCGTCCGCAGCCAGCCCTCGAGTGCGCTCGAGGCAAGTCCGCAGGCTTGAGCCGCTGCGCCCACCGAGCCGTGTGCGAGGAGCGCCCGCAACGCATCCTGCTGCTGCGGGGAGAGGTGCTCATTCGGCGAGGGAAGCTCGGCAGCCACTGCCGGTTCGCGGTGCAACTGCGCTTGCTTCAAGGCTTCCCAAATTTTGCTCATGCCCGCTCCCGGACATCCCATCCGTTGGCCGCAGCAATAGCAGACTGCGCGCGGTTCCAGAAATTGGGGAAAACCCGCAACGAACTGGCGCTGCCTCGCGGCGCTTGACGCCCGCGGAATGGTCGGCTTTGGAGGCTGCCGTATGCTGCTGACCGACAAACGGGCGATCGTCACCGGCGGCGCGAGCGGCATCGGCGCGGCCACGGTTCGGGCCTATGTACGGGAGGGGGCGCGTGTCGTCGCCCTCGACGTTGACGAAGCCGGCGGCGGCCGGGTGTGCGACGAGGTGGGCGCGACGTTTCTGCGCTGCGACATCGCCGATCGCGCCGGGCTGTTCGCGACGGTCGATCGCGCGGTCGCGCACCTCGGCGGACTCGACGTGATGGCCAACGTCGCCGGCGTCGAGCGGCGCACGCCCGCCGAGGACATCCCCGACGCCGAGTGGGATCTGATCTTCTCGGTGAACGTGAAGGGCACGCTGTACAGCAACCAGGCGGCGTTCCGGCACCTGCGCGAGCACGGCGGACGGATCATCAACTTCGGGTCCGGCGCCGGCATCCGGGGCCAGGCCGGGTCCGCGCACTACTCGGCGTCGAAGGGCGCGGTGATGGCATGGACGCGGACCGTGGCGCAGGAGTGGGCGAAGTACCGCATCACCGTCAACTCCGTCGTGCCCGCGATCTGGACGCCGATGTACGACGCCTGGCGCTCGCGCATGGGCGACCAGGAACGCATGATCCACGACATGGCGATGCAGCACGTCGTGCCGCTCGGCGGCAAGCTCGGCGACCCTGACGCCGACATGGCGCCGGTCATGGTGTTCCTCGCGAGCGACGCGTCCCACTTCATGACCGGCCAGTGCTTTGCCGTCGACGGCGGCATGATCATGCTCGGGTGAACCGTCGACTGTCATCCGTCATCCGTCGTCGCGGCGGATGGCTCGCGAAGAACGCAGGTCACAGCGCGATCGTGCCGCCGTCGATGCGCGCCCGCAAGGCCGCATCGAGCGGCACGTAGGTGCGCGCGGCGTCGTCGCGGAACCACAGCGGGTCGCGGACGACGCTGGGGTCGTATCCCTCGGCCTGCAGGCGGGTCTTGGTGTGCTTGAGCGTGCCGGTCACGTCCATCGCCGCGCCGACGCGCACGAACAGCGGCCGCGCGTAGGCCGGGAGGGCCCGCTCGGCGAAGGCGTAGTACGCCGCCGGATCGAACGTCGCGTCGGGCTGCGGAACGATCAGCGCCATGCCGGCGCGACCGTCGGTGCCGGGAACGCGCACGCCGTAGACGGCGGTCTCGCTGACGCCCGGGGCGCCGTTGAGCAGCTCGGCGACCTCGGCGGTGGCGACGTTCTCGCCCTTCCAGCGGAACGTGTCGCCGATGCGGTCGACGAAATAGTAGTACGAGGCGCGATCGCGCCGCAGCAGATCGCCGGTGCGCAGGTAGCAGTCGCCCGGCGCGAAGCAGTCGCGCAGCAGCTTCGCCTCGTTGTCGGCTTTGTTCACGTAGCCGTCGAAGCTCATCATCGTGTTCTGCGCGACGACGCTGCACAGCTCGCCGACCTCGCCCGGACCGCACTCGATGAGGAACCCGTCGGCGCCGCGCCGCGGCTGCTGGGTCTCGAAGTCGAACTGCACCAGCTTGAGCTGCGCGTGCGTGAACGGCGCCGAGCGGCCGACCGAGCCGACGCGCCCGCGCCGGTTCATCAGGCTGAGGTTCGCCTCGGTCTGCCCGTAGGTCTCGATCACGCGATCGATGCCGAAGCGGTCGACGAACGCCTGCCAGATGTCGGGGCGCAGGCCGGGACCGGTGGCGATGCGCAGGCGGTGGGCGCGGTCGCGCGCGCTCGGCGGCTGGCGCAGCAGGTAGCGGCACAGCTCGCCGACGTACATGAAATGCGTCGCGCCGTGCTGGACGCACGTCGTCCAGGAAGGCGCTGGCGGAGAACTTGCGGCGCGAGGCGAACGTCGTGCCGGCGTGGAACGCGGGCGCGAAGCCGACGAAGTTCGAGTAGCCGTGGTAGAGCGGCGTCGGCGCGTAGGAGCAGTCGCCGTCGCTGCAGGTCGAGCACGATGCGGAGCGACTGCCCGCCCATGGTGAAGCGCGAGTGGCGGATGATCGTCGGCTTCGGATAGCCGGTGGTGCCCGACGTGTAGATGTACATCATCACGTCCGAGACCTTCACGTCGGGGATGTTCGGCTCGCCGGTCGACGCCGCCGCCAGCGCCTCGGGCAGCGAGCGGACCGGCGTGCCGCGCGAGCGTCGGCGCTCGACGCCGCGGCGAACACCACGCCGCCCCTCCACGGGCGGCAGCTCGGCCACCGCCGGCCAGCACGCGGCGTCGGCCAGCACGACGCGGCGCCGTCGAGCTGCGCCAGCACGTGCGCCAGCGCCGGCGCCGCGCAGGTTGGTGTTGATCAGCGCGCCGATGCTGCCCAGCTTCGCCATCGCCCCTTCCGCCATCAGGAAGTCGGGCGAGTTCTCCATCATGATCGCCACCGCGTCGCCGCGGCGAACGCCGGCGCCGGCCAGCAGGTCGGCGTAGCGGTTGACGCCTGCGTTGTACGCACCGAAGCGTGACCCGCTCGCCTCGAAGCGCAGCAGCACGCGGTCGGGAATGCGCTCGGCCTGCTCGCGCATCAGGTAGCCGCAGGTGCGAAAGCCGTCGGCGCCGGCCTGCTTCAGCGCGTCGCCGATGCGCTTGTAGTGCGGGATCTCGCGCAGATCCTCGACGAGGGTCGCGAGGCGAGAGAGCAGATCCATTTCAGATCAGCCACAGAGGGCCGACGGAGGCCCGCGCGGACAGCCTTCTGCGGTCGAACGGCTCAGCGACGCTGAAACGCGATGCGCAGGCTGCCGGTCGCTTCCTGCACGGCGGCTTGGCCTGTCGATCATCGCGCCCATGCCGAAGAAGCCGTGGATCATGCCGTTGTAGCGGGTCACGCGGGTCGGCGACGCCGGCCTCCTCGAGGGCGGCGCCGTAGGCCTCGCCTTCGTCGCGCAACGGATCGAACTCGGCGGTGATGACCAGCGCCGGCGGGAGGCCGGCGAGGGTCGTGGCGCGCGATCGGCGACGCATACGGCTCGGCGCCGCGCGCGCGGTCGTCGCCGAGGTAGTGGTCCCAGAACCAGGCCATGTCGCCGGCCGTGAGCAGATAGCCCGTCGGCATTCTCGCGATACGAGGGCGCGTCGCAGGCGCGCGTCGGTGACCGGATAGATCAGCAGCTGGAAGACGAGCGGCGGGCCGCCGCGATCGCGCGCCATCTGCGCGACGACGGCGGCGAGGTTGCCGCCGGCGCTGTCGCCGCCGACGGCGATGCGCGATCGCGTCGGCGCCGAGCTCGGCGGCGTTCGCGGCGCACCACTGCGTGGCCGCGTAGCAATCGTCGGCCGCGGCGGGATAGCGGTGCTCCGGCGCCAGGCGATAGTCGACCGAGACGACCACGCAGCCGGCACCGTTGGCGAGCGAGCGGCAGATGCCGTCGTGCGTACTCGAGGCCGCCCAGCACCCAGCCGCCGCCGTGGAAGTAGACGAGCAGCGGAAACGGCGCCGTCCCGTTCGGCGTGTAGACGCGCACCGGGATCTCGCCGGCCGGGCCCGGGATGCGTGCGGTCGACCGCCGAGGCGATCGGCACCTCGGCACCGCCGCATCGCCGGCAGCATCTCCATCGACTGGCGCGCGCGTGCGGCACCGGCATCGACGACAACGGCTGGCCACCCAGCGGCGGCGATCTGATCGAGAAAGGCCTGAGCCTGCGGATCGAGCGGCATGACGCCTCCTCCTCCGTGCCCCTTCCGTGGCGTCTCGTGTCGGTCAGTGACGCGCGTCGAAGCGCACCGGCAGGCGATTCGGCGAGCGGAACGCCAGGCCGACGACGTCGCAGTCGGCGGCCGGATCGAGGCGCAGGTTGGGCAGGCGGTCGAGCAGCGCGTTGAGCGCCGTGCGCGCCTCGAACAGCGCCAGGTGCGAGCCCGCGCAGAAGTGCGCGCCGAAGCCGAACGCCACATGGTCGTCGTTCTTGCGGTGCAGGTCGAAGCGGTCGGGATCGGCGTAGTGACGCTCGTCGCGGTTGGCCGAGCCGACCGTCACCGACAGCAGCGCGCCGGCGGGCACGGCTGGCCGGAGAACTCGACGTCCTCGGTCGGCCTCGCGCGAGACGAACTGCACCGGCGACTCCCAGCGCAGCGTCTCCTGGATCAGGAGCTCGATCTTCGAGCGATCGGCGCGCACCTCGTCGTAGACCTCCGGATGGCGCGAGCAGCGCGTAGAGGCAACTGCCGGTGAGGCGGTAGGTCGTCTCGGCGCCGGCCGGCAGCAGCAGGCGCAGGAAGCCCAGCACCTCCTCGTCGGTGAGGCGGGTGCCGTCGACCTCGGCGTGCACCAGCTTGCTGAGCAGATCGTCGCGCGGCTCGGCCTTGCGCTCCTCCATCAGCGGCGTCAGGTACACGAGCAGATCCTGCGCCGCCTGGAAGCCGCGCGCCGGATCGTCACCGACGCTGATCAGGTCGAGCGCCATGCGGTGGAAGGCGTGGTAGTCGTCGACCGGAATGCCGATGATCGTCGCCATCACCTCGCATCGGGAAGGTGAAGGTGAACTGCTGCACGAGGTCGGCTTCGCCCGCGCCGGCGAACCCGTCGATCAGTCCGTTGACGACGGTGCCGACCAGCTCGCCCGTTTCCGCCTTCATCGCCCGCGGGCCGAAGAAGGGGGCGATGATGTTGCGGAAGCGGACGTGCTCCTTGCCCTCCATCTCGAGGATGGTGCGGCCCATGACGATGCCGATGCCGCGCGCGTTGGCGCTTCGACGAGAAGGTCTTGCCGTCCTTCAGCACCGTCAGCACGTCGTCGTAGCGGGTGATCATGTGGTTGATCGCCCATCATCGTGTTGACCGGCAGCGCCGGGTGGTCGTCGCGCAGCCGCTTGTAGACGGAGTACGGATCGACGATCGGGCTCATCATCGTGCCGCCGAACAGCTTGTTGGTGGTCGCCATCGGCGGCGTTTCGCTCATCGTCGGTTCCTTTCGTGTCGGGACGGACGCGCGCGCGGCCGCGCGCGCGGCGCGACGGGCCGAGCAGGCGATACACGGCCGTCAGACCCTGCGCCATGCGATCGGGATCGGGATCGGGGAAGAGGACGGCCGAGATCATCACGCGCGTCGAGCCAGTCGACCAGCTGCTCCGTCGTCGCCAGTCCCGCGCGCACCGGATCGCGTCACCGCCAGGAGCGGCGCGAGGAACGCGCCGGTGATCGCGCGCAGGGCGGGAAACTCGGCGCGCAGATAATCGAGCACGAACGCCGGCTCGGTCTCGATGACGCGCCGGATCGCCGGGTGCTCGCTGCACGTAGCGGGTGACGAGTTGCAGCGCGACTTCCAGACGCGACGCGTCGGCCGGCGCGTCCGCGCAGCGCCGCCGCGACGCGATCCTGGAAGCGCTGCGCTCTCGAAGACCGCCAGGTCGCGCAGCAACTCCTCGCGGCTGGGGAAATAGCGATACAGGGTTCCGCGCGACACGCCGGCGCTGACGCTGACGTCGCTCATGCCGAGCTTCGCCAGGCCGTGGCGGGCGATCGCGGCCATCGCGCCGTCCAGGATGCGTTCGCGCGTGCGCAGGCTGAGCTCGGCCGCCATCGACGGCGACATAGAACAAATGGGGCAAGACTTGTCTACTGCGTTCTCGCGCGGGCTGCACGCATGCAAGGCCAGAGCTGACCGGTTCACAGCACCCAACTGCTACGTCGCTCCGGGCGCGCGAGATTCGCGTGTGCCAAAGCCATTTGCACAGCCCGCCGCCTCGGCTGCGTCGCTTTTCGCGGCGACCGGGGCGCGTCGCCCCGCCGCAATCGGAACCGCTAATGTCGCGATGCGCTAAGGTGGCGTCGCGACGAGGTCTGGCGCGGTACGCGACAGTCACAAAAGAGGAGCGTCATCGACCGGCAACGTTGCAAAGGGGCTGATAGTCCAGTAGCACAATAGGGTACGCAGCTGTCGACGCTGCCAGAGGATGGGAGAAAGGACGAGGAATCATGCGTGCAGATTTGCGGCTCTCTGACTTGGAGCGCAAGAAGGTTCCGAGCAAGTTGATGAACGTGAAGGTGCCTGACAACGTCAGCGAAGGCATCGATCGCGTCGCCGAGGAGCTCGGGTGTTCGAAGACTGCAGTGGTCATCGCGCTCCTGAACGAAGGGCTCGACGCCGCCATTGCGACCCTGCCGGCGCGTAGCAATCGCACGGGCCAGCGTCCGCCGCGCCGCGGCCGGCCGCCCCTGCCCCTGCCGACCGAATAAACCCGATGGGGATGGGCACGGATCGCCGTGCCCATCCCCACTGACCACTCGCGACAGGCCGTCCTGTCGCCCCGCGCGACTGCCGCGCGAATGCCGTACCGGCGCTCTCGGATCAGGATTCCGGCGCCGCCGCGCCGGCAGCCGCCGGGGGCGTGAATGACTCCAGGGCTTCGTCCATCACCCGGCGCGCCGCGACGTAGTAGGCGTTGGCGACGTCGATGGTGCCCTGCGTCGGGACCGGTCGCGACGGCCGGTCGACGCTCCACAGCACCCGACCACTGCCGACGTCCACGAGATCCACGCGCAGCGAAACGATGATCGCGTCGGGCGATGACACGACCCAACGCCGCAGGTCGATGTACAGCACGGCGCCGGACAGTCCCTTGTCCTTCGCGAGCATCGCGGCGGCGTAGCGCGAGTCAGGCGTCTGCGCGCCGACGGCGGCCTCGACCGCCTCCGGCGCCACGACGTCGTAGCCGCGCTGCGCGAGCAGCGAGCGCGCTTCCGCGGCGAGCACGTCGCCGACCGTGAAGCGCTCGGTGTGGAAGACGTACTTCTCGAGGATCGAGCCGCCGGCGATGAGCAACTCCTCACCGGTTTGGTTCAGGGGTGGAAACACCGCCACGGTGCGCACCGTCGCCGGTGGCGGCGGCGCCTGGACGGCGCACCCGGTGACGACGACGGCGAGCATCACGCCCCACCATCGCGGGTGCCTCATCGCGTCTCCTCGCGCGGCCGCGACAGCTCGCTCAGCTGGCGCTCCATCGCCTCCAGCCGCTGGCGTACCGCGGCCTGCTCCTCGCGCAGCTCGTCGAGCCCGCGCCGGGCGTCGGCGAGCGTGCCCAGCGCGTCCGCCGATTCGGCGCCGGCGACGACGTCCGGCACCAGCGCGCGCACCGCGGCCTCGTCGCGCGCGGCTTCGTCGGCGTCGTGCCGCGTCGCCGCCAGCGCATAGTGGTAGAGCAGACGGCCGGCGCGGCGCGCCTCGGTGACGTCGTCGCCGCCGCCGAGGAACAGATCGGCTGCGCCCTCCGCGCGCGGCGCGAACGCATCGTAGAACTCGGCCAGCGACGGGCCGGTGAACCAGTCCTTGTCGCCGTCGGCGTTGATGCGCGTCAGGCGCGGAGCGAGGAATTCGAGCACCGGCCGATCGTCGCTGTTGAGGTCGGTGCCGGGCAAGAGCGGCGCCGCGTCGGCCAGGTTGCCGACCGACAGCATCCACAGCCCGCGCGGCGTCGCGAGCAGCGGGTCGCGCGCCCAGTCGGGCAACGCATCGACGCGGCGGCGCATGGCGTCGCGGTCCATCGCGCGCGGCGCCAGCTGGCCGACCAGGCCGACGACCGGCCGATCGGGATAGAAGTCGGCCCGCCACAGCGTCGCGGCCGGGAAGACGTCGGTGAAGGTGCGCGCGATGAGCGCGAACTCCTCGCGCGTCAGCTGGTAGAGCGGCAGCCACTGGCAGAAGAGCCCGCCCGGCGCGAGACGCCGCGCGGCGGCGGCGTACATCTCGCGCGTGTAGAGACTGCCGGCGCCGGCCTGCCACGGCACGAACAGGTCGGACACGATGACGTCGAAGGTCCCGTCCTGCGCCGCCAGCCAGCGCCGCCCGTCGCCGGCGACGAGATGGACGTCGGGCCGCTCCAGAAGGCCACCGTTCCACGCAGCGAAATGGCGGCGCGCCGCCGCGGCGACCTCGGGAACGAGCTCGACCACTGTGGTGTCCGCAACGCCCAGCGCCGGCGCCGCGCTGGCGGTGATACCGGTCGCCAGGCCGATGAAGGCGGCGCGACGCGGATCGGCGTGGAGCAACAGCGGCAACAGCCCGAGGCGGCGCTCGCCGGTGGCCGCGGCGCTGCCGCCGAGCACGTAGTAGTTGTCGAGGCGGAGCTGCAGGTCGTCGGCCGTCTGCACGACGCTGACCGTCCCGCTCGCGCCCTCGGCGAGCGCGCGCAGGCTCTCGTCGTCGGATCGCAGATGCACGAGCGGCGCGCGCAGCGGGTTGGCGAGGATCACGGCGAGCAACGCCGCGTAGGCGAGCCGCCGCGGCCAGCCGGCGCGGCGCGGCGCCGCAACGTCGGCGAGGAGCACGTAGCCGACGGCGACGAGCAGCAGGCTGCCGCGCACGCCGATCACCGGGACGGCGACGAAGCCGGCCGCCAACGCGCCGGCGATGCCGCCGAACGTATTGGCGGCGGTCAGATCCCCGAGCGGGCGCGCCACCCGATCTCGCCCCCAGGCGGCCCACAGCGCCGGCAGCACCATGCCCGACGCCACCGCCGCCGGCCCCGCCGTGGCCGCCGCGAGCGCGATGATGCGCAGCAGGTATTCGCCCAGCCCGCTGCGCATGCCGACGTAGCCGAGCCCATCGGTCCACCACATGAACAGCCAGAAGCCGCCGGCCGTCGCCGCCGCGGCGGCGACCAGTCCGGCGGCGGCGACGCCCCTGGCGCCGTGCCGGCGCAGCGCGACCGCGGATGCGCCGGCGCCGATGGCGATGGCGACCACGAAGACCAACGCGACGGCGGCGAACGAGTAGACCGAGTTGTGCAGCACCTGCGCGAAGAGCCGCGTCCAGATGACTTCCAGGCCGAGCGCCATCGCGCCGGTGGTCGCGGCGACGAGCCGGAGCCGCGCGCGGTGCCCTGTGGCCGCAGCCGCCGGCGCCGGATCCACCGCCGTGTCGAGCCGCGGCGCCAGCGCCAGCGCGACGCCGCCGGCCAATGCGCTGGCCGCCGCGACGACGGCGTAGCTGGCGCGGACGCCGATCAGCGCCGGCAGCCCGAATCCCGCCGCGGCGATGCCCAGTGCGCCGCCGAGCGTGTTCAGCGCGTAGAGCGACGCGGCGGCGCGGCGCGAGGCCGCGCGCCAGGCCCTGGCCGAGCGCCGGCAGGGTCGCTCCCAGACAGAGCGTCGCCGGCAGCGTCGCGAGCCCGACGGCGACGACCGCCGCCGGTCCTCCGCCGATCGCGAGCCAGCGCTGCGCGGTCGTCGCCCGTGAGCAAGTGAAAGACCGCGAACGACCACAGCGCCCCGCCCGCGGCGCCGAGCTCGAGTCGCCCGTAGGCGCGCACCGGCCGTACGACGATGCCGCGCGCCGCGGCGGCGCCGCCGCCGAGGCCGGCGAAATAACACGCGAGCACGGTCGCCGCGGTCGCCGCCGTCTGCCCGATCACGAGCCCGGCCGAGCGCATCCACAGCATCTCGAGCGCCAGCGCCGCGGCGCCCGAGAGGGCGAAGCAGATCCAGAGCGCTGCCGTCACGCCGTCCGCCAGCGCACCGCCGCGCGCCGCACGCCGGTGGCGGCGCCGACCACCACCAGCGCGAAGCTCGCAACCGCCACCTCCGCCGGCGCCAGCGGCAGGTCGTAGCGGTAGGCGCAGATAGAAGCCGACGAACGCCACGACGCCGCCGAGCGCCGCCGAACCGAGCGAGAAGGTCAGCATCCGGCGCGTCACCAGCCGCATGGTCAGCGGCGGGATCACGAGGAAGCCGAAGGTCGCCAGCGGTCCCGCCGCCATCACGCCGAGCGAGATCACGGCGCCGATCAGCAGATAGAGGACGACGTCCCACAGCCCGACGCGCTTGCCGAACACCACCGCGAGATCGCGATCGAACGACACCAGCAGCAGCTCCTTGCGGAAGGCGAACAGCGCCAGCACGACGCCGGCGAAGATCCACGTCATCACGTTCAGGCTGGCGCTGGTGGTGGCGAGGATGTCGCCCTTGAGCAGGCCGACGATCTCCGCGTCGCCGTGCGGATCGGCGGCGAGAAAGAGAATCGTCGCGGCGGCGGCGAAGGCGTACGTGGCGCCGATGCGCGCCTCGATGCGCTCGCGGCCGTTGCGCTCGAGCATCGCGAGGACGAGCGTCGTGGTCATCGTGAACACGCCCGAGCCGATCAGTCCGAGCATGCGCTCGCCGAGCTCGACCTGTTGGTGCGGACCGGCGAACACGCCGGTAGACCAGGAACGAGAAGGCGATGCCGGCGGCCGAGACCTGCGGCAGCGCGACGCCGAGAAAGATCATACGGCGCAGGATGAAGTAGACGCCGACGAGCGGGCAGACCATGCCGACGAGCACACTGGCGAGCAGCGCGTCGCGCAGCAGGAAGTCGGCGGCTGAGAATCGTCGACAGCGTGCTCATTCGCCGGCCGCCATGGGCTCCCACACCGAATCGGCGGCGGCGCGCCACGTGCCGGCGCCGAGCGCGTGCCGGTCGGCACGCCCGGCATCGACGACGATGACCGAGCGCACGGCCGACTGGATGCGTCCGAGGTGATGGCTGACCAGCACGACCGTCATGTCGCGCTCGCGGTTGAGCTCGGCGATCAGGGCGATGATGGATGCCTCGGCGTCGCGATCGACGCCGGCGGTGGGCTCGTCGAGGAACAGCACCTCGCGGCTCGCCGGCCAGGGCGCGCGCGATCAGGACCCGCTGCTTCTGCCCGCCCGACAGCTCCCAGATACGGGACGCGCCGCGATCGCGGCGAGCCCGACCCGCTCGAGGCTCTCCGCCGCGGCGCGCCGGCGGCGCGCGCCCACCGGCCGCAGCGGCGGCAGCGCGCGTAGGTCCCCATCAGCACCACCTCGAGCACGGTGAGAGGGAAGATCGGATCGAGGCGTGTCGCGCTGCGGCACGTAGCCGGGCGGGCTGCGCGGCGCGGTCGAACGACCAGTCGATGCGGCCCGCCAGCAGGGGCACCAGTCCCAGCATGCCGCGCAGCAGGGTCGTCTTGCCGGCGCCGTTCGGACCGACGAGCGCGACGAACTCGCCGCGTGCGATCGACGAAGGAGACGCCGGTCAGCACCGGCGTGGCGGCGGTAGCCGAGGCTGACGTCGGACAGCGCGACCAGCGTGTCGCTCATGCACCGCACGGGAGCGCCGCGAGCATCGTCTGCAGGTTGTAGTCGATGAAGTCGATGTAGTCCTGGGTCTGCGGCAGGCCGCCGGACATCACCGGCAGCTGCACCAGCGTGGCGCCGGTGACCTGCGCCACCGTCTCGGCCAGCCCCGCCGGGTAGTGCAGCTCGCGCACGACGAAAGTCACATGCTGGTCCTTGCATCATCTTCTCGAGCTCCTCGACGTGCGCCGGCGTCGGATCGACGCCGGCGCGCAGCTCGATGGTGCCGACTGCCTCCATGCCGAAGCGCTCGGCGAAGTAGACCATGTCCGGGTGATAGCTGACGAGCTTCTTGCCCTTGAGCGGCGCCGCCTCCTGCTGCCCAGCGCGCGATGTCAGCGTCGAGCGTCGCCAGGTACGCGCCGAGGTTCTGCTTGTAGGTGGCTCGCATTGTCCGGATAGTTGCGCGACAGCCCTCGGCAATCGCCCGCGCCGCGTCCTTCATGCGCACCGGGTCGAGGTTGTAGTGCGGATTGCCCATCGGATGCTGGTCGCCCAGTGAGCGGTCGATGCGGCGTCGGGACCTCGAGCGGCCTGATGTACATCGAGCAGTCGATGTAGCCGGGCGCGTCGCGCTGGATCTTCGGGTTGCGCGCCGCCTCGAGCAGACCGGGCATGAAGGCGTGCTCGGCCTCGAGACCGAGCACCACCAGTACGTCGGCGCGATTGAGCGTGACGGCAAAGCTCGGCTTCATCGGCACCGCGTGGATGTCCTCCACGCCGGTGGCGAGGCTCTTCACCTCGACGAGATCGCCGCCGATGTGGCGGGTCACGTCGGCGAGGTCCGGGAATCGTCGTCACCACGTTGAGGGTCGCGGCGGCCGGTCGCGGTCGCCGACGATCACGCCGCGGCGGCGATGGCGAGTGTGAGGCGGTACATGGGTCGACTCCTAGCGATCGCGGAAGCCGTGCACGTGGCTGCCGATGATCGCGGTCCATTGCAGGAAGAACTGGCTTTCGTGGTCGCCCGGCGCGCTCAGGTACTGGTACTGTGCGCGCAGGCGCTGGAACTCCGACGCCCAGAGCGTCAGGTACGGCGAATACGCCAGGTGTCGCCGCCCTGGCGGTTGATCGGCTGCACCCACTGGAAAGGAAGCCCGGATAGAGGCGGCGGGTGAGGCGCGGCTCGGCGTAGCTGTAGAGGCCGAAGGCGTTCTCGCCGCTGAACGACCGGATCGGTGTCGGTGCCGACGTTCGAAGCTCTCGCGGTTGTAGAGCACCTCCGTCCCCCAGACAAGGCTGCGGTAGCTCGCCTCGGCGAGCGGGATGTAGCGGTAGGTGAGGTCGAGGTCGACGAGGTGGCGCGCCTTGCCGTCGGTGAGGAACTCGGTGCCGTCGACCTTGTAGGAGTCGACCTTCGGCGTGTAGGCCCAGGACGACGCCGACGTCGACACTGTTGTTGTCGTTGATGTTGACGAACGTCGCCGGGCGCACCAGGTAGGTGAACTGGTCCAGCGGCCGCGGATCGAAGTTGTCGACGCGGAAGTTCTCGGCGCCGATCTTGTTGTACGCGCCGACGGTGAGGGTCAGGTACTGCTCGAGCGGCGTGAGCTAGTTCAGCTCGACGCCGTCCGCCTGCGACTCGCCGCCGACGTACTCGTCGAGCACGATCGGCCGGTTCACGAACGGCAGGTCGTGGTCGTGGAACTTCGACAGGCGGCCGAAGTCGGCGAAGAAGCGGCCGCCCTTCGCCGTCAGGTTGTAGGGCAGCGACGTGGTGACGATCGCCGCCTCCTCGACCTCGATCCCGTCGGCGTTGCCGTTGATGATCGCGTAGCCGCGCGCGAACGGATCGATCGACGCGGACAAGTCCGATCTCGGCGGAGCGGAACTCGAAGTTGCCGCCGCCGTTCTCCTGATACGAGCCGACCGTGTCGATGATCAGGCCGATCGCCGGATTGAACTGCGACGGGAAGGTCTTGTTCGCGGCGCTGCAGGCTGGGCTGGATCTCGCGCATGACGTCCGCCGTCACGTCCTGCTTGAGCTGCTCCTCGTTCGCCGGCGCCGCGGCGGCCGCGGCCGCCGGCGACGGCGTGACCGCCGGCGCCGACGCGGACTTCTCCTTGCTCAGTTTCTGGATCAGCTCGTCCTGCTGCTTCAGCTTCTGCTGCATCTGTTCGAACTGGGCCTTCATGGCCTTCATCTCTTGCTGCAGCTGTTCGACGCTGGGGTCCTCGGCGGACGCGGCGGTCGCCGACAGCGCGAGGACGGTCCCCAACACCAAACAGGCGAGCCCCCGCTGATGCGGAATGCGTCGCATCGGCTTCCTCCCGGGTTGCGGGTTCGTGGCGATGCCGCCACGAACGCATCGCGTCTCAGTCGACGCGGGAGAGCCGTGGCGGGGCTACGCGGGGCGTTGCGAATCCGCCAGGGGCGGGGCGCGCGCCGCGTGAGCGACGGCGAAGACGCTCTCGGGAGCGCTCTGCGACAGCGGCTGGTGCGCGTACGCACAGACCACGAACGTGATCTGCGGCGGCGCGTGCAGCGAGGCGGCCGATAGACTGCCGACGGCGGCGCACTGCGTGCAGTCCGCCGCGGTGCGCAGCGGCTCGTGATGATGCCCACTCGCCGCCAGCGGCACCGCGAGGAGCGCCAGCAGCACCCAGACGCCCACGCAACGGAGTGCGCGAACCGGCAGCGAGCTCATACCCCTCGACGCTTAGCGACCGCGCCCCGAGGATGCAAGAAAAGCGTCAGGGCCTGGCGACGACCCGGATCTCGGCGCCAGCGCTCGTCTCGCCGTCCTCGACCACCCGCCAGTAGATGCCGCGCAGGTTGAGGTGACGAGTCGCCGGCGCCTGGACGAAGCGCACCGCGTCGGCGCCGAAGCGGCCGCCGAACTTGGCGCAGCCGTTGTGCGGCTTGGGCGTCACCTCCACCAGCGCGTCGCCGACGCGCAGCCGGGTCCCGCACGGCAGGTTCGCGGCCGAGATGTCCAGATCGATGAAGAAGTTGTCGCCGAACAGGGTGATCGACTGCCCGTTGGCGATGAGCTCGGCGACGTCGCGGCGCATGACGGCCAGCTCGGCTTGCGGGTCGCGCGGCGGCCGGCGCGCCCAGCCGTCACCGGGGACGCCGGTCTGCGGCGCCAATTGCACACGATCCGGCGTCTCCCGCGTGCCGTCGGGATGGCGGCGCAGGATGAGCGCCACGCGGCCGACATCGCTAGGTCCGACCGGCAGCGCTGCCAGCCTTGTCTCGAGCTCGGCCAGCGGCAGATGGTGGGCGGCACGGCCCTCGGGTCCGTATGCCTCTTTGCGCAGTTCGGTCATCTGTCGCCGCCTGTTGTAGCGGTCGGAACGGGCGGGAGTGAAGGGCGGCGTTCGCACGGACGTCGATGGGTTGGGCAGGAGTGGCACGCCCACCACGGCGCGCCCTCCACCGCCGATGGGAGATCACCCGCGCCAAACCGGGCCGAGCCGCACTTTGCTCAATCAGCCTCCATCGGTAAGCTGGGGACCGTGCATCGTCTCCACTGCGGCGCGTTGGCGCTGATCGTCGCCGGACTGGCCCTCCTGGCAGCCCTGCCCGCTCGCGCCTGTGTCGGGACCGACTGCATGCTCATCTGGTCGACGGCCGATGGTGGCGGTGCGCTCACCATCGACTGGGACTTCGTCAATCGCGACGTCTTGCAGACGTTCCAGACCGCCTGCGGCGGCGGCGAGTGCCGCTACAGCACCATCGACCCCGGCTTCATGGCCGTCGAGGAGGATCCGCGCCCGGGATTCTTCACGCTCGCCGCCGGCACCATGGTGTCGATCGAGATCGTCGCCATCGATCCGGCGGCAACGCTCAAGATCAACGGTGTCGGCCTCACCCAACCGGGCGACCATGCGCTGCTCGGCACCGTCGGCACCCTGCATGTGCATCCGACCTGGCAGCTCTCGGTCGCGCAGGGCGTCGTGAGCGACTTCCCGCTCTCGTTCACGCTCACGACCGAGTCGCCGTCGTACGCGCAATCGGCCGTCTACACGGTGATGCTCACAAACCGGCCGCCGCCGGCCACCGCGACGCCGACGCAGGGCGCACCCAGCACGCCGACGCCGACCGCAACCGCGGGACCCGTGATCTGCGCGGGCGATTGCAACGATGACGGCGTCGTCACGGTCTCGGAGCTCATCGCCGGGGTCGCCAGCGTGCTCGACGGCACCACGCCCTGCCCCGCGCTCGATCGCAACGGCGACGGCGTCGCCATCGTCGGCGAGATGATCGCGGCGGTGAACTCGCTGCTCAACGGCTGCCCGGTGACGGCCACGCCGACCGAGACACCGGCCGCGACCCTCGACGTGATTCAGGCGACCATCTTCTCGCCGCGCTGCGCCATCGCCACCTGCCACGACAGCACCGTCGCGTCGGGCGGACTGGTCCTCGTCGACGCCGACACCAGCCACGCCGCCCTCGTCGGCGTCGCGCCGACCGTCGAGGCCGCGCACGACGCCGGGATGCTCCGCGTCGACGCCGGCCATCCGGACAACAGCTTCCTGCTCACCAAGCTCACCGGCCCACCGCTCGGCCAGGGCAGCCGCATGCCGCTCACCGGCCCGCTGCTCTCCGACGACCAGGTGGCGCTCATCCGCGCCTGGATCCTCGCCGGCGCGCCGCGCTGAGAAGGGTGATCGAGCACGTCGGCGGACCCGCCGATCAGCACCGCGCCGGCGAGCTCCGGGCGAGATGCCCGACGCCTTCGGGCGGATGAGCCAATGCGCGGCGTGCGCCCGGTCGGACGCGTCGCGCTCAGGCGTCGGGCAAGCGCGTCAGCGCGAAGGCCGGGTAGCGCGGCGCGAGCACCACGAAGACCTCGACGGGCGAGCCGGCCGGCACCGGGAAAAAGCGGCCCACCTCGCTCTTGAAGCGGTCGAGGTAGGCCTTCAACACCGGCGGCTTCTCGCCGTCCGCGAGCGCCCGCAGGGCGAAGCGCTCGCGGCGGGCGCCGCGCCGCAGCACGATCGCGTCGCTCGCGGCGACGTTGCGCACCCATTGCGTGCGTCCGCGCGGCGCGACCAGATAGTGCTGGCCCTCGTACTCGAGCAGGTCCACGGGCAGCGTGTACGTCCGGCCGCTCGATCGGCCGCGCACCTCGAGCAGGCGCATGTGCGACGGTCCGATGCCGAGGCCGAGCAGCCAGCCGATCGCGCCGTTGAAGATTCGCTCGATGCGGGTCGGCGCGGCAAAGGTCGGATCACTCCTCATGGGTCTCCTCGCTGGCGCGCGCCGGATGGACGCGCACCCGGCGCACGCGACGCGGGGTCGCGTCGACGATCTCCAGAATCGGCCCTGTTCGAGCAGGATCCGCTCGCCGATGGCCGGGATGCGGCCCGCCGAGGCCAGGCACAGGCCGGCGACGGTGTTCCAGCCTCGTCCTCGGGCAGGCCGAGCTCGAGGGCGCGGTTGACGTCGCGCATCGGCGCGGCGCCGTCGACCAGCACCGTGCCGCCCGGCTCGCGGTGGAAGCAGCTCGGGCACCTGCCGGACGTGCTCGCTGAAAATCTCGCCGACCAGCTCCTCGACGCAGGTCCTCCATGGTGACGATGCCCTCCATGCCGCCGCTGCTCGTCGACGACCATCGCGATGAGCACGTGCCGGCGCCGCATCTCCTGCAGCACGTCCACCGCCGCCTCGCTGTCGGGGACGAAGTACGGCGGGCCGCACCAGATCATCGAGCACGATCAGCTCGCGCTCCCAGGCCATGGCGAGCACGTCCTTGAGGTTGATGTAGCCGACGACGTTGTCGACCCGGCCGTCGTACACCGGAATGCGCGAGTGGCCGTGCTCGAGCAGCACGCCGGCGGACGTCCTCGGTCGAGGCGTCGCGCGGCAGCACGACGACCTGCTCGCGCGGCACCATGACGTCGGCCGGCGGTGAGATCGGCGAAGTCGATGGCGCGCGAGGCGATCTCGCCGACCTGCGGGTGCACGGTGCCGGCTTTGGCCGCCTCCTCGACGAGGTGCTGAAGCTCCTCGGCCGAGTGGCGCGTCTCGGTGAAGGTGGTGCGATCGCCGAACGGCCGCAGCAGCGCGTTCGAGCTCGGCGGTGAGCAGCCAGCACCAGCGGCCGCGCGATCCAGGAGAGCGCCAGCAGCGGCCGCGCGACGAGTAGCGCGTACGTCTCCGGCCGGCGCAGGGCGAGCGACTTGGGCACCAGCTCGCCGATCACGATCGACAGGTAGGAGACGATCGACGACGACCAGCGCCAGCGCGATGTTCTGCGCGCAGCGCTGCGCGCACGCCGAGATCGGCGATCAGCGGCTCGATGCCGGGCGGCGACCGTCGCGCCGCCGAAGGCCGCCGCCGTCGCGCTCGACGACCGTAATGCCGATCTGCACGGTGGCCAGGAAGCGCTCCGGATCGGTGCGCAGTGCCAGCACCGACCGCGCGCCGCGCCGGCCGGCCTCGACCAGCTCGAGCACGCGCGAGCTTGCGCAGCGGCCACGACGGCGATCTCGGCCCCGGCGAAGATGCCGTTGGCGACGATCAGGAGGAGGATGAAAACGAAGTCGGCGAGCACGTCGCTCAGCCCTCACCCGCCGCTCGGCGACGGTGGCATGCGCGTACCATGGCCCGACCAGTCGCCAAGTCAAGCGCCGGCGCCGCGCCGCCGGCGGCGCGCGGCCTCACGGGGGGCAGGTGCCGAGCGCGACGTTGACCGCCTGCACGAGCTCGTTGACCGTGATGCTGCCGTCGCCGTTGGTATCCATCGCCGGGCACAGGTCGAGCGCCGCGCCGTTGATCAGGATGTTGACGCCCACCAGCAACTCGTTGATCGACACGTCGCCGCTGGCGTCGCAATCGCCCGCGCAGGCCGGCGGGGGCGGCGTCTCGTCGACGGTGATCGCACCGTCGCTGCCGATGACCGACACCGGCACGCCGTCCGGATCGCTCCCCAGCATCTCGCCCGCCGTGATCGGGTAGACGCCGGCCCCCGTCTCGGCACCGATCGACACCGCGCAGGTGAAGAGCAACGCGCCGTCGGGGATCGGCGTCTCGTTGTCGACCGACAGGACGAGGGCGTGGACGCCAGTGCAGTCATCGCCCGGCGTGCAGCCGCTCGGCGTGAAGACAAAGCTCTGGACGTCGAGGCTGATGCTGCCATTGACGGTGCAGTCCGGTGCGCCGCCTTGGCTGACGGCGACGGGCGTCGCAGGATCGAAACCGAAGTCCACCTGTACGCCGGCGATCTTCGCGGTCTGGTCGAGCAGAGCCAGCGTCACATCGATCTGCACGGTGTCCCCGGCCCGGCCCTCCGCCGAGCCGAGGACGACCTGCGCCACCGGTGGCGGAATCGACGTCACCTGGCCGTTCACGCCGGTGGTCGGCAACAGCACGCCGCCGGCGGCCGAGCTGCCGACCTCCGCCTGCGTGAGAGGATACGACCCAGCCGGGGCGGCCGGCGCGATTCGCACCGCACAGGTGTAGAGGCGCGACCCGTCCGCGATCGCGCTGAGATCGCTGAACGAGAGGACGAAGGTCCGCACGCTGGTGCAGTCGACCGCTGGATCGCAGCCGAGCGGGAGAAAGCGGAACGCCGTGGCGCCCTTGTTGATCTCCGGATTGACGGCGCAGTCGGGAGCGCCGTTGACGCCCGCCGCGATGTACGCCTGGCGCGTGAAGTCGATGCGATTCTGCGTCGCCAGCACCGCGCTGCCTTCGGTGGCCAGGGTGACGTCGATCGGCACGACCTGACCGGGCGCACCCGATCCCGAGCCCACGGCAATCACGACCGCCTGCGCGACACCGGCCGCCGACACCATCACCACGCCGAGGAGCAGCGCCCCCCCGAATTCCCTGCCTCGCATCCTGCTCGCTCTCCTTGGCGCCCACACTAGCGGGTGCCGCCGTCTGTAGCACAGGCGCATGGATGAAGAACCACGGATGAACACCGATGGCCACCGATGGACGCAGATCCCCGCACGGCCCCGCCCCCGCAAGAAAAGGACGATCATCGAACAAATTGATTCCCGTTTTTGGGTGGGCGTCTGTGTTCATCTGTGGCCATCGGTGTTCATCTGTGGTTCTCGGGCCGTGGTACAGCGTCGCGCATGACCGAAGTCGCATACTTCCACGTCGACGAGGCCATCATTCACGCGCCGCCCGCGCGCTGCTTTGAGCTCGTATTGGCAGCGCGGCGCTACGGCGAATGGTGGCGTCTCGTGCGCACCGAGGTGCTCGGCACGGAGGGCATGCTGCGCGTCGGCAGCCGCTATCGGATGTCTGGCGGGCCGGTCAGTTGGGTGGTGGAGGTGACGGGGCTCGATCCGCACCGCGGCATCGATCTGCGGTATGCGGACGGCGACATGCTCGGGCCGGCGCGGTGGGAGTTTCTCGCCGAGTCCGGCGGCACCCGCGTGCGCTACGCCTATCGGGGTGTGCGCCCGAACAGCGCGCACACCGCGGCGTCATTCGGGAGTGGACGCAGTCTGCGTCTGCACGCCCAGGCGATGCGCGACGACGCGTTCGCCGGCATGCGCCGCGTGCTCGAGTCGCCGGCCGGCGACACGAGCGGCGGTGATCTCTTCGATGCCCTGCACAGCCAGCGCGCCGTCCGGCGTTTCCGGGCGGACCCGATCGCCGACGCCGTGCTGCGGGAGATCCTCGCCGCGGCCACGCGCGCGCCCAGCGCCCGCAACGCCCAGCCGTGGGCCTTCGTCGCGGTGCGTGATGCCGACGCCAAGGCGGCCATTGGCCGCGTCTACCTGGACGCCTGGCACCGTGCCCAGGCGTTCACGGTCGCCGCTGATGCCGACGCGGACATCAAGGCGCGAGCCGACTACGCCCCGATGATGCGCGCCGTCGACCATCTCGCGACCCACGTGCACGAAGCGCCGGTGCTGGTGCTGTGCGGTCTCGACACGACGCGCCTCGGCCCGATGGCCGATGGACGCGGCACCGTCGTCGCGCCGCTGTCCGCCTACGCGTCGATCTTCCCCGCCGTCCAGAACCTCATGCTCGCCGCGCGCGGCCTCGGCATCGGCTCCACCCTCACCACCGTCTTCCACGGCGCCGACGCGGCGATGCGGGCGGCCGTCGGCATGCCCGAGCACATTCACATCGCCGCACTCGTGCCCCTCGGCTATCCGTTGCGCCCGTTCCGCGTCACCACCCGCCGTCCGCTCGACGAGGTGGCGTTCCTCGATCGGTGGAATGCTCCGCTACCCCGCGCGAACGTCCGGGCGTAGCCGCGGCCCTTGTGGCCGCACGGCGACGCCCGGCGTCGCCCGGTGGGGCGGCGTCAAGGCGCGCTTTGCACCGCCCGACCGGGCGGTGCAAAGCACCGCCGTGCGGCGACAAGCGCCGCGGCTACGTCTACCGATGACGCCCCGGTGCTACGACATCCGACCGTAGCTGCGGCACCTGTGGCCGCCGGCGACGCCGCGCGTCGCCCGGTGGGGTGGCGGTGTGGCGCGGATTCTCGCCCGCAACGGAAACGGGCGCCGCGGATCATCCGGCCACGCACCAAGCGGCGAACCCGATTTGTCTCATCGCCCCCTCGCCCGCTATGCACGGGATAGGGGGTCTTCACCGTGCGTATACGACTGCTGACCGTTGCCGTCCTCGCGATCACGCTTGCCGCCTGTGGCTCCAGCAACGACAACAAGCCCCGCCCGACGGCGACCGCCGGCGTCCCGACGGCCACCAAGCCGCCGGCCACCGCCACCCAGCCGGCGAGCACGGCCACCAGCGCCCCGACCAATACCACCCCCCCGGGAACCGCCACGAACACCCCACGCGCGACCGACACGACCGCGCCGACCAACACTGTTCCGCCGGCGACGGCGACCGCGACGCCGGCCGCCACCGACACGACCGCCCCCGGCACGACCACCGCCACAGCCACCGCCACGGTGCCGCCGACGATGACCAAGCCACCCGCCACCGCGACCGCGACCCCGGTGGTGAGCCACACGCCCACGCAGACTCCGTCACCGACGGCGACCAGCCTCCTCTCCGTCCGCATTCTCGAGCCGGCCAACGGCAGCACCGTGACCACCGTCTCGTTCACGATCCGCGCTGCCGTCGATCCGGCCGATGCCGCCGTGGAAAGCGTCGACGCCGACCTGAACGGCACGGCGATCGGCCTTACGGCCGGCACCGTCGCCGGACAGTACGTCGCGGAGATCGGCCCGAACGACGCGCTCGAACCCGACAATGTCCTGACCGTCACCGCCATTCCGGCGGGCAGCGCCGCGGCGGTCAGCAACACCGTCGGCTTCCACTATCTGCCGCCGCAGTCGGTGGCGCGGCGGATCAGCGATCCCGCCGACCTCATCACCGGACCGCTCGCCGACGGCAAGGTCGGCGATTGGCTGCTCGCCAACAGCGTGGCGCGCTTCATCATCCAGGACGCGCCGCAGCGCAATCTGTACAGCGTCGGCGCGTTCGGCGGGAACATCATCGACGCCGAGCTCGTCGGCCATCCCGGCCTCGACAACTTCCTCGAGATCCAGCCGGCGGTGCAGATCGAGACCGTGATCAACGCGCAGACGGTCGAGATCGTCAACGACGGCAGCGACGGACGCCCCGCGACGATCCGCACCTGCGGACCCGACGACGTGCTCGACTTCGTCAATCCGTCGACGATCATCGAGGACATCGGTGGACTGCCCTTCCCCGCCGCCGCCGACGACGCCGACTACAACGTCGAGGGTTGCACCGAGTACAGCCTCGCGCCCGGCGAGCGGGCAGTGAAGATGGTCACGACGCTCTTCAACAACGACGACGCCGACCAGGGCTTCTACGTCGGCGACTACATCAACGCGTCCGGCGAGGTCGAGCAGTGGACGAACTCGGGCTCCGGCATCGGTGAGATTCTCACCAGCGACCTCAGCGTCATGAGCTTCATCGGCTACGGCGAGGCCGCGGGCGTCGATTACGCGCACGTCACGCTGCCGATCCCCGGATCGTCCCACCCCGGCTCGAGCTTCTTCACCGCCGCCGGCGTCTCCTACGTCATGCAGAGCAACTCGGTCATCGACGTCGTGCTCGGCGCCGATCCGAACTTCATCGTCCCCGCCCACGGCAGCAACAGCTTCACGCGCTACTTCGCCATCGGCGACGGCAGCGGCAGCAACGCGGTCGACCTCGAGCGAATGGTGAAGGGCCTGCCGATCGGCTCGATCCACGGATGCGTCACCGTCGGCGGCGCTCCGGCGCCGCAGGCGCGCGTCGCCGTCGGCCCGGTCACCAACGGCGCGATCGCCAGCGTCACCTCGATCTTCAGTCACCGGCCCCGACGGCTGCTACGCCGGCACGTTGCCGCCGGGAACCTACGGTGTGGCCGCGGCGCGCCAGGGCACGCCGTACGAGGGCGGCGGTCCGACGCCCGTCGTCCATCCGATCACGCGTCGGCGACGGCGACACGCGTCGAGCAGAACATCGCGCTGCCGGCGACCGGGTCGCGTGCGCGTGGCGGTCGCCGACGCAGACGGCGCAGCCGCTGCCGGCGCGCGTCGCGGTCATCGGCTTCGATCCGAGCCCGGAGGTCGCCTTCCCCGGTTCCGACACCACCGGTCTCTTCTACGACCAGAAGGAGGCGCTGCCCTTCGGCATAGCCCACGTCGACTACACGGATTCGCACGGCCACGCCGAGTTCGACATCGAGCCGGGCGACTACCAGATCGCGGTGTCGCGCGGCACCGAGTACTCGCTCTACACCGAGACCGTCGCCGTCGCCGCCGGCGCACCGACCACCGTCGTCGCGCAGATCGTGCACGTCGTCGAGAGTCACCGGCTTCGTCTCCTCCGACTTCCACGTCCACGGCATCGCCAGCGCCGACTCGCGCATCCCCAATCGGGACCGCGTGCGGCAGTTCGCCGGCGAGGGTGTCGACAACATCATCATGACCGATCACCACGCCCACACCGACCTGATGCCGACCATCGAGAGCCTCGGCTTCACGCCGTTCGTGCACGCCACCATCGGCGAGGAGATCACGACCTGGGACTACGGCCACTACAACGCCTACCCGTTGCTCGTCGACCCGACGCTCCCGAACGGGGGCTCCACCGACTGGGCGGTCGCGGAGCCCGCGGGCAAGGACTTCAAATCGCTCGGGGCATTCATCCCTGAGCCTGCCGGCTCTGCAGGTCCTGGCCGAAACCGGGCCGAACAGCGACGCCCGGACACGGTCGTGCAGATCAATCACATCGACAGCAACTTCGACCCACTGCAGATCGACACCTCGCTGGTGCCGCCGCAGTCGTTCATCAGCCCGGCCGACCTGCTGCGCTACCGCCTCGATCCGAACAGCGGCAATCTGTTCGCCCACTTCAAGGCGCTCGAGCTGTGGAACGGCTCGGGCCGCGGCAAGCAGGCGGAGTTCCTCGATCTGCGCCTCGGCATCTGGTTCAACCATCTGAACCAGGGCCTATCGACGACCGGCATCGCCGACACCGACACGCACGAGTTCCTGCCGCTCAACAGCGCCGGGCGCGCGGACGTGGACGGCCTCGCCGACCGACGATCCCAGCCGAGATCGATCCCGCCGACGTGGCCCGCGCCGTCGTCGCCGGCCGCGCGGTCTGCGGCCAGGGCGTCTACGTGCAGGCGCGCCTGCGCGCCGGCGACGATTCCGGCGCCGTCGCCGACTTCAGCTCGGACCGGCAGTGTCCACGGTGCGCAGCGAGAGCGGCACCGTGCTGCTCGACGTCGACGTGCAGGCGCCGCTCTGGGCGCCGTTCGACCGCATCGAGATCTATGCCAACGCCGACACCGTCGTCGCCCGCGAGCGCGGCGGCGTGCCGACGCTCTTCGGTGCCGAGCCCACGCTGGTGCTCAAGGCCGGCGTCGACGTGCCGCTCGAGCGCGAGGTGGTCGACGCGCGGGTCGAAGGCGCCGAGCGGTGGGTGTCGCACTTCACCGTTCCCTTCCCGCTCACCAGCGGACACCTGGTTCGTCGTGGTCGTGAAGGGCACCGACGGCGTCTCCCGGCCGATGTTCCCGGTGCTTCGGCGAGGACATCCGCCGCGCCACCAACACCACGCTGGCGGACCTCACCGACGGCAATCTCGGCGAGGACGGCACGCTGGCCCTCGGCTTCACCAACGCGCTCTACGCCGACGTCGACAACGAACCCGGCTTCAACCCGCCGAAAACGCCGTGATCCGCATCGCCGCGGCCCTCGGCGCCGGCCTGCTCCTGGCCGGCGCCGTCGTCGCGCAGCCCAACGCCGAGGTTGCCCCGCTTCTCGCCGCGATCGAGTCGGCGCCGGTGACCGTGCTGGCGCGCGTCGACGCCGCCAAGAGCGTCGACATCAGCGGCTACGTCGCCACCCTCACCGTGCTCCAGCCGCTGCGCGGTGCCGCCGCCGGTGCGCCGATCACGGTACTCTGGGAGGAACTGTCGCGCGGCCGTCCGGCGCGGCTCGCGAACGGACAGACGGTCCTCGTCGCGCTCGTCGAGCTGCCGACCGGATCGCTGTGGCGCCAGCGCGCCGCCGACCACCCGGGCGCTCGAACGATCGCCGGTAGTGGGAATGCGCTCGTTCACGATCCGTCGCCCCGCGACGTGCAGCTGCTGACGCAATACGCCGCGCTGGCGCCCGATGCCGAGCCGGCGCTGCGCGCGTCGGCGCTGCTCGGCATCGCCGGCACCGCGTCGCCGGCGATCGCGGTCGCCGCGCTCGAACGATTGCGCCGCGTGCCGGCACTCACCGCGGCGATCCCCGACAAGGGTCTCGTCGCCCTGCTCGAGACCGCGTCCGACGGCGCGCGTCCGCCGGCGCTGCGCGTGGCGATCGTCGAGCTCGCCGCCGTCGCCCGGCGGCCGGCGACGCGGCCCGCGCTCGAACGATTGGCGCGACCGGGCAGCGCGCTCGAGCCCGAGGCGTTGACGGCCATCGCCGCCGCCGCCGGCGGCCTGCCGCCGGCGCGCGCCGAGGCGCTGCTCGATCGGCCGGAGGCGGCCGTGCGCGCCGTCGGCGCGCGCTTCGTCAGCGGCAACGCCGTCGAGCGGCGCCTCCCCGCACTGGTGCGCAGCGATCCCGATGCGCGCGTTCGCGCCGCCGCCGCGGTCGCGCTCGCCGCGACGCACACCGCATGGGGCGTCGACGGGTGCGTGCCGGCGCTGGCCGATCCCGATCCGTCGGTCCGCTCGGCCGCCGCGGAAGCGCTCGGCGCGCTGGGCGCGCCGGTGGTCAGCGCGCTCGAAGACGTCGCCCGCACCAACCCCGAGGCCGCCCGCGGCGCCCTCACCGCCCTCGCCCTCGCCGGCCCCACCGGCGAACAAGCCCTGCGCCGCTTCAGCACGGAGCTCCAAGACCCCAAGCTGCGCGCCTTCGCCCGACTGGCACTGGGCCAGGGCCCGAAGGCCCACTAGCCGCGCGCCCGCAACGGCGGCGGTCTTGCCGCCCGGGTCCGCATCGAACCGTAGCTGCGGCACCTGTGGCCGCGGGCAGCGCGGAGCGCTGCCGGGCGAGGGGGGAGCGGCGCCAACCCGCCGCCCCTCCGGGCGACGCATCGCGTCGCCGGCGGCCACAGGTGCCGCGGCTACCGCTCGTGTCGGTCGCCCGACTGCCCAACCACGCTGGTCCGCGTCGCTCCGGCGGCGCGGGCGACGTTCACTTCCCCCGTCGCGCCGCCATCTGCTTCCGCATCGCCGATGCGACCGGCGCCGTATTGAACTGCGGCGCGTCGAGCGACGGCAACGGATCCTCCCCGGCGAGGTACGTGTCGAGGTACGGGAAGTCGTCGTAGCCCCAGAAGACCTCGTCGCCGACGGCCATGGACGGCACGCCGAACACGCCGGCGGCGATGGCGTCGTCGGTCTGCTGGCGCAGACGCGCTTTCGCTTCGGGCTGCTGTGCGGCGGCGACCAACGCGGCGCCGTCGAGACCCGCCTCGTTCGCCACCCGCGCCACGACCTCCGGCTCGCTCACGTGCTGCCCGTTCACCCACACCGCCGCGAACAGTCCGGTGATCAGTCGGTTCCGATCCTCCTCCGGCATCGGCAGCGAGGAGATGCGCAGCGACAGCAACGGATTGAACGGATGGAAGCGCGGCACGCTCAGCGGCAGGCCGAGCCGCGCCGCTTTGCGCAGGTTGTTGCGCCACATCCAGCGCGCCTTGATCGGCACCTCGGCCGGGCCGAGCAACCCGGTGGACTCGAGCAACCCGGCGAAGAGCACCGGTACCGGCTCGATCGGCGCGCCGCGGCGCGCCGCCATCTCCGGCAGGGCGTGCCAGGCGATGTAGGCGTTGGTCGAGATGTAGTCGAAGTAGAAGCGGACCGACTTCACTGCGTCGCCCATGCGCGCGCCCTCCATACGACGTCCGTTACGGCGGCTCTGCCGACGCTGCAAGCTAGACCAGTGCCAGCACCGTCGCCGGCGCGCCCGTGCCGCCGCGCAGACGCAACGCCCCGACGACGATCGTCACGCCGACGGGCGGCAACCGATCGAGGTTGGCGAGGTTCTCGAGCAACAGCCGCGGGGCGTCGAGCACGCGCGCATTGACGGCGAAGGTTGCGGCGTCGCCGCCGTCGACGCCGTGCGTGTCGATGCCGAGGCCGCTCACCGAACGCTCAGCGAGCAACCATGCGGCGGCCGCCAGTGACACGCCGGGAAAATGCATGCGGCCGTCGGCGCCACGGTTGAAGAAGCGAGCCGGATCACCCCAGCGCGACGCCCATCCGCTGCGCACCAGCACCGCCGCGCCGGCGGGGATCGTCCCATGCGCCCCCTCCCAGGCGGCGATCTCGTCCCTACCGAGTCGATGATCGGGATCGCGCGCCGACGCCGCGGCGATGTCGACGACGACCGCCGGCACGACCAACGAGTCGGCCGCATAGCCATCGATCGCCGCGCCGCCTGCGTGGAAGGATGCCGGGGCGTTGGCGTGCGTGCCGCTGTGCTCGCCGACGCTCACGCGGCGCAGTCCGTAGCCCTCGTCGGCCAGCGTCGCGACCGTCTCGAACGTCAGCGGCGGATCGCCCGGCCACTCCGGCATGCCCGGCGCGAGGACGTGGCTGAGATGGACGACACGCCGGTAGCGAATGACTCTCGGCTCGACCCCCTCCGACATCGCGGCGACGCTACGCGTTCGGCGCCACGGCAGGCAACCGCGGCGAGTTGGCAATGCCCGAATCGCGAGGCACCGGCGTCACAATCCGGATGTGCTACGAGAGCGCCATGGGGACGATGACGGATCCACCCGCCCGCCAGCCGGTAGCCGCCGATACCACCACCGACGCCAAGAATCCCTCGACCTGGCCGGCCGAGCGGCTGGCCCCGATCCAGACCGCTCTCGATCGCGGTCGAGCCACCGCCGGCGCCGCGGTGCGCGAGACGTTCGACCACACCGAGCGCCGTATGACCGCCGCCGAGTTCGTGGCGTTCTGGAACGGCATCCGTCTGAAAGCGATGGCGACCAGCGGACCGGACGGCGCGCCACACCTCGCACCGGTGCACGCCGACTTCGTCGACGGCCACCTGCGCTCGACCATCTACGAGAACGCGGTGCGGCGGCGCGACCTGCGCGACAACCCGCGCGTCTCCCTCACCACCTGGGGCGAGCATGGCGCCGCCGCCATCGTGCACGGCATCGCGCGCGAGATCCCCGACAGCCTGCGCGACACGCGCCCCGGCGCAACAGGCAACGCGCGCCGGACCGTCGCGCTGGAGATCGAGGTGACACGGATCTACGCGATGAAGGGAAGGACACCGTAGGACGAAGATCGAGCTCGAGGACAGAGGAGCGAAGGACGAAGGATCAACGGCGAACGGACGACAGGGAGTTCGTCCTTCGTCATTCGTCTTGGTCTTTCGCCTTTCGTCCTGGGTCGTGCGTCCCCTGTCCGCTCTCACGCCGCCCTTCGGTATCGCGTCGGATCGGACTCCGCCGTCTGCAGCCCCAGCGCATCGGCGATCGCGGCGCGCGCACGCGCGGCGAGCTCGCGGCGGCTCAGACCGTATGGGTCGATGGGTTGGCAGAAGATGACCTCGACGGTCAGACGCGGCTCGGCGAGGAGCAGGCGCAGCGAGTCGGCGACCGTCATCTCGCCGACGAACGGCGCGGCCGACGAGTGGCGGCCGGCGACATCGCGATAGCGCAGGGCCACCGGCTGCACGCGCGCCCCGGTCAGCACGGCGGCCTGGAACAGGGCGGGGTAGAACGGCAGCAGCGCCCGCCCGTCGCTGGTCGTCGCCTCGGGGAAGGCTGCCACCGACTCCCCGCGGCAGAGGGCGTCCGCCATCGCGCCGACGGTGCGCGCGGCGGAGCGAAAGCAGCCGCGCTTGATGAAAATGGTGCCGAAGCGCTGCGCGATGACGCCGATCACCGGCCAGCCGGCGACCTCCGACTTCGCGACGAAGCGCGGCGCGTCGACGGTGTGGATCGCATAGGTGTCGAGCCAGGAGACGTGGTTGGCGACCAGCAGGGCCGCCTCGGCGGCCGGCGCGCCGTGGACGCGCACCTCGACGGCGAGCGCGCGCAGAAGCCGCCGCGCCCAGCCCCGCATCAGGCGAGCGCGCGCGTTCGGTCGCTGCCGCGGCACGACCGCATGGGCCCCCACCCACATGCGCAGGAGGAGCCCCAAGAGGCGCGCGCAGCGGAGCAGCCGCGTGCGCGACGCGGGGCCGCGATCAGGCGGCGCGGAGGAGACGTTCCACATAGCGGGGGTTGGCGCGCGCGACATCCAGGCGGATGAGCAGATCCGCGGTGCGGAACTCCGGATCCCAGGCCGGCGGCCCACACACCTCGGCGCCGAGGCGGAGATAGCCCTTGAGGAGCGGCGGGAGCGGCGGCTCGGCAACGTCGCACCATCCTTCCAGCACGAAGGCCTGCTTCGGCGACACGTGCCAGGTCGGCGGCGCGAGGTGATCGCGCAGCAGTCGGCGACAGACGCTGGCGGCAACATGACCGCCGTCCGCGGTGCCGATGCTGGCGCAGCCGATGGCGAAGGCGCCCGCGTGGGCGCGCAGGTAGCGCATCAGGCCGCCCCAGAGGAGCGCGATCACCACGCCGGTGCGGTAGTCCGGATCGACGCAGGCGCGGCCGACCTCGACGATCCGGTCGCGCTCGCCGACGAGGCGCGCGACGTCGAACTCGCCGGCGCAGTACCAGCCGCCGGCGGCCGCCGCGCGCGCCGGCGGCAACATCCGGTAGGTGCCGACGACGCGGTCGGTGGAGCGCTCGCAGACCAGCAGGTGCTCGCAATGCCCGTCCCAGCGGTCGCGATCGAGGCCGCCCGTCGCATCCGCGAGGCGGGCGCCCATTTCGAGTGCGAACACCTCGTAGCGCAGGCGCTGCGCGGCCCGCACGTCGGCCGCCGATTTCGCCAGACGCACCGTGAAGGGCAACTGGGGTGTGGCGTGGGTTTCGTGAGTCAGCATCGTCACCTCCTGCACCTCTCCCCTCCGCAACTGCACGGTAGGGATGACAGGTGACGGCGTGATGACGGCGCGGCGAAACCTTCGTGACGGGACGAAGTCGAGGCAAGCCGCCAACGACGCCAGGACCCGCCCGGGGAGACACCATCCCTGGCGGTCGTGGCGTCCTGGGCGGCTTGCCGGGAGTCAGCCGCGCTCGCGGGAGGCGGCGAGGCGGGCGCTGAGTCCCTGCGGGTCGGCGATGTCGGCGATCGATATGCCGTCGAGATAGGCGGCGAGGCGCCGCTGCGCCCCTCGCCAGATGTCGATCTGCGAGCAGACCGGGTCGAAGCTGCAGACATCGCCGCGCAGGCAGTCGATCAGCGCCAGCTCGCCCTCGACCGCTTCGTAGACCTGGCGAATGGTCACGGCCGACGGCGGCCGGCTCAGGCGGAAGCCGCCGTGGACGCCGGACACCGACTCGAGCAGGCCGGCGGCCACCAGACGGCGCAGGATCTTGGCGAGGAAGGAGCGCGGGATGTGCTGGCGGGACTCGATCTCGGCGCGCCCGACGACGCGAGAGTCGGGCTGCGCGGCCAGGTAGGCGAGCGCCCGCACGGCGTAGTCGACGCGGCGACCGACGTGCATGAGCGAGCTGCGCGCCCCGCGACCCGGCGCGACGACGCGTGGGGCCCGGGCGGAATCGGCCGGTGCGCCGGAAGCGCCCTTGGGCTTGTCAGCCATGTCTCATCGCTGCTGCACGCAGTCGCAGCTGAGCTTGCACGCGTCGGCAAGTCAACGTAGGGAGCCGTGTGGCAGTGGTTGGGGGTGCCGGGCACGCCCCCGAAGCGGCACTCCCGGGCTGATTTCACGTGCAGCTCTGCTAGGGTGGGAGCGCCGCGTAGGAGGCGGCGCATGGATCTGGATTTCATCCTGCGGGCAAACCCCGATTACGTCGACGATCTGTACCGGCAGTACCGGCGCGATCCCGGATCCGTCGGTGCCGACTGGGCGCACTTCTTCGCCGGCTTCGAGCTCGGCACCAACGGACGCCCCGCAGCACCGACGGCGGCGCGCCAGGCCGAGCCCGTCGTCGGCGTCTTCGACCTGATCCACTCCTACCGCGAGCTCGGCCACCTGATCGCCGACCTCGACCCGCTCGGCGGCAACCTGACCGAGCATCCGCTGCTGGCGACTGGCGGAGTTCGGCTTCGCGCGAAGACGACCTCGACCGCGTCGTCGCAGTGCCCGACGCTTCCGCGGCCAGCCGCAGGCGACGCTGCGCGAGCTGATCGCGCTCCTGCGCGCCACCTACTGCGGCACGCTCGCCGTCGAGTACATGTACATCTCCGACAAGGCGCAGCGCGACTGGCTGCAAGGAGCACATGGAGCCGACGCTCAACGAGCCCGGCGCTCGAGCGTCGAGGATCGCGCGCACGTCTTCGAGCAAGCTCGGCGGCCGCCACCGGCTTCGAGGAGTTCCTCCAGACCAAGTACGTCGGCCAGAAGCGCTTCTCGCTCGAGGGCGCCGAGGCGCTCATCCCGCTGCTCGACACGCTGATCGAGGACGCCGGCGAGCGCCGGCGTCGAGGAGATCGTCATGGGCATGCCGCACCGCGGCCGCCTGAACGTGCTCGCCAACATCCTGCGCAAGCCGTACGAGATGATCCTCGCCGAGTTCGAGGGCACCTTCCTGCCCGCGCGACATCCAGGGCGACGGCGACGTGAAGTACCACCTCGGCTACGCGCGCGACCACGATCACGCGCAGCGGGCGCAAGGTGCACGTCTCGCTGCTCTCCAACCCGAGCCATCTCGAAGCCGTCAACCCGGTCGTCGAGGGCATCGTGCGCGCCAAGCAGATGCATCCGCCACGACGCCGACGGCGCGACGGTGATGCCGCTGCTGATCCACGGCGACGCCGCGTTCACCGGCCAGGGGCTCGTCGCCGAGACGCTGTCGCTGTCCGAGCTCGCCGCCTATCGCACCGGCGGCACCATCCACGTCATCATCAACAACCAGGTCGGCTTCACGACCTCGCCCGACGGACTACCGCTTCACGCGCTACGCCGAGCGACGTCGCCAAGATCATCCAGGCGCCGGTCTTCCACGTCAACGGCGACGATCCGGAAGCCGCCGTGCAGGCGGCGCGGCTGGCGGCCGCGCTTCCGCGACGCGTTCCGCGTCGACGTCATCATCGACCTCGTCTGCTACCGCCGGCACGGCCACAACGAGACCGACGACCCGACCTTCACGCAGCCGACGATGTACAGCGATCATCGACCAGCTGCCGACCGTCGCGCGAGCTCTACGGCGCGGCGCCTGGTCGAGCACGGGCGTCCTCGACGAGGCCGACGTCGCAGCGCTACAAGACGGAGTTGCGCGAGCTGCTCGAGGACGCGCTCAACTACGCGCGCGACTTCATGCCGCGCCAGCAGGTGTTCGCGCTCGGCGGCGTGTGGAAGGGGTTCGGCTGGGCGGGCGACGACTGGAGCGCGCAGACCGCCGTGCCGGCGCCGACGCTGCATGCGCCGTCGCCGACGGCGCGCTGCCGCATCCCCGAGGGCTTCGACGCGCATCCGCAAGGTGCGCAAGCTGCTCGACGAGCGCGCCGCCGCGGTGCCGCAACGGCGAGCGGCATCGACTGGGGCTGCGCCGAGATGCTCGCCTTCGGCACGCTGCTGCTGCGAGGGCACCAACGTCCGCCTCGCCGGGCAGGACAGCGGCCGCGGCACGTTCAGCCACCGCCACGCCGTGCTGCACGACCGCACCACCGCCGCGCGCTACGTGCCGCTGCAGCACCTGGCGCCGACGAACAGGGCTGGTTCGCAGATCATCGACACGCATGCTGTCGGAAGCCGCGGTGCTCGGCTTCGAGTACGGCTTCAGCTCGGCCGATCCGCGCAACCTGGTGCTCTGGGAGGCGCAGTTCGGCGACTTCGCCAACGGCGCGCAGGTGATGATCGACCAGTTCATCTGCTCGGCGGAATCGAAGTGGCAGCGCATGAGCGGCCTGGTGATGCTGCTGCCGCACGGCTACGAGGGCCAGGGGCCGGAGCACTCGAGCGCGCGCCTCGAGCGCTATCTGCAGCTCTGCGCCGAGGACAACATGCAGGTCTGCAACCTGACCACGCCGGCGCAGTACTTCCACGCCCTGCGCCGGCAGATGCACCGCACCTTCCGCAAGCCGCTGGTGGTCATGAGCCCGAAGAGCCTGCTGCGCCACAAGCTGGCGGTGTCGATCGTCGGCCGACGCTGACCGACGGCACGCTTCCAGCCCGTGCTGCCGCGAGCCGGCGGCGCTCGATGCCGCCGACGGTGCGCCGCGTGCTGCTGTGCAGCGGCAAGGTCTACTACGACCTCGCTGGCGGCGCGCGAGAGCGCGACGTCGCCGACGTCGCCATCGTCCGCGTCGAGCAGCTCTACCCGTTCCCGAGCGACGAGATCGCCGCGGCGCTGGCGCCGTACACCGCGGCGACGCGAGGTGTGTCTGGGTGCAGGAAGAGCCGTGGAACATGGGCGCCTGGCACTTCATGCTCGCAGCGCCTGCTGCCGCTGCTCGGCGGACCGGCTCGCTGCGCTACATCGGGCGCGACGAGGCGGCGAGCCCGGCGACCGGATCCTACAAGATCGCACCAGGCCGAAGCAGGCCGAGCATCATCGACCACGCGCTGAGGAAGCGCCATGGCCGTTGACGTTCAGATCCCGACCCTCGGCGAATCGATCACCGAAGGCGTCATCGTCCGCTGGATGAAGCGCGACGGCGAGACCGTCGCCGCCGACGAGCCGCTGCTCGAGCTCGAGACCGACAAGGCGAGCGTCGAGATTCCGGCGCCGAGCCGCCGGCGTCGTCGCGGTGCTCGCCAAGGAAGGGCAGACGGTGCACGTCGGCGACGTCGTGGCGCGCATCGAGCCCGAACGGCGCCGCAAGAGCCGAGCGCGGCGCCGCGCAAGCGCCGGCCGCAGCCCGCACCGCCGAGCGCCGCGCCGCGCCGCCGGCAGCCGGCAGCCGCGGCGCACCGATGCCGCGCACCGGCCGCCGCAGCCGACCGGCTCGCTGAGCCCGGCCGTGCGCCGGCTCGTCGAGGAGCACGCAGCTCGATCCGCGCCCGCATCACCGGCAGCGGCAAGGGCGGACGGCTGACCAAGGGCGACGTGCTCGCCCACCTCGCGCGAACGCGCGCCGCCAGCAGCGCCGCCAGCCGACGCGCCGGCGCCGGCCAGCGCCGCCGCCGTCGCCGCCGACGCGCCGCGCCCGCCGACGCCGTACCCGCATCCCGGCGCGCCGACGACGCGCAGCGACGGCGACGACGTCGAGCGCGTGCCGATGACGCGGCTGCGCCAGCGCATCGCCGAGCGCCTGCGCCAGGCGCAGGCGACGGCGGCGATCCTGACGACGTTCAACGAAGTCGACATGAGCGCGGTGATGGACGCTGCGCGCGCGCTACAAGGCAGCGCTTCACCGAAGTGCACGGCGTGTCGCTCGGCTTCATGTCGTTCTTCGCCCGCGCCTGCATCGCCGCGCTGCAGGAAATGCCGCTGGTCAACGCGCAGATCGACGGCACCGACATCGTCTACCACAAGCGCGTGCACCTCGGCGTCGCCGTCGGCACCGAGCGCGGGCTGGTGGTGCCGATCGTGCACGACGCCGACGGACTCGTCGTTCGCCGAGCATCGAGCGCGAGATCGCCCGCCTCGCCGAGCTGGCGCGCGACAACAAGCTCGGCGATCGACGACCTCAGCGGCGGCACCTTCACCATCTCCAACGGCGGCGTCTACGGCTCGCTGCTGTCGACGCCGATCCTCAACCCGCCGCAGAGCGCCATCCTCGGCATGCACAAGATCGAGAAGCGGCCGGTGGTGGTGGACGACCAGATCGTCATCCGGCCGATGATGTATCTGGCGCTGTCGTACGATCATCGCCTGATCGACGGCGCCGAGGCGGTGACGTTCCTGGTCCAGGTCAAGGAGCGGCTCGAGGATCCGAGCCGCCTGCTGCTCGGCATCTGAGCGCCTCCGTCCGCCTCGCCGCCGCGCCGCCGCGTGGCAGAGAACGCAGATCATGCCCGATACCAGCTTACGACCTCGTCGTCATCGGCTCCGGACCGGGCGGCTACATCGCCGCCATCCGCGCCGCGCAGCTCGGCATGCGCGTCGCCTGCGTCGAGAAGGACGCCAGCGCTCGGCGGCACCTGCCTGAACGTCGGCTGCATCCCGAGCAAGGCGCTGCTCGACTCGAGCGAGCGCTACTATCAGGCGACGCACGACCTGGCCGCGCACGGCATCCAGGTCGGCGCGCTCTCGACTCGATCTCGCCACGCATGATGACGCGCAAGCAGACGGTCGTGAAGGCGCTCACCCACGGCGTCGCCGGCCTGTTCAAGAAGAACAAGATCACCAGCGGTCAGCGGCATCGGCCGCCTCGCGCCGCGGAATGCGGGTCGAGGTCACGGGCGCCGACGCGCAGACCGTGACCGCGGGCAAGATCCTCATCGCCACCGGCAGCGCGCCGATCGAGCTGCCGGCGGCGCCGTTCGACGGCACGCGCATCGTCTCCTCGACCGAGGCGCTCTCGCTGCCAGCGAGATGCCGAAGCGGCTGCTGGTCATCGGCGGCGGCGCGATCGGGCTCGAGCTCGGGCTCGGTCTGGTCGCGCCTCGGCGCCGAGGTCGTGGTCGTCGAGCTGCTCGACCGCCTGGTGCCCGGGATGGATCGCCAGATGGCGGGCCTGCTGCAGAAGATCGCTGCGAGAAGCAGGGGCTGACCTTCCGGCTGAACACGACGCTGCAGAGCGCCGACCGCCGACGCCGACGGCGTACGCGTCGCAACTGACCGGCGCCAACGGCGGCAGCGAGGAGCGCGCCGACGTGCTGCTCGTCGCCGTCGGGCGGCGCCCCTACACCGAAGGGCTCGGCCTCGACGCGGTCGGGCGTGACGCTCGACGAGCGCGGCCGCATCCCGGTCGACGCGCACTTCGCCACCAGCCGTGCCCGGCATCTACGCCATCGGCGACGTCATCCCCGGCGCTGATGCTGGCGCACAAGGCCGAGGACGAAGGCGTCGCCGCCGTCGAGTGCATGGCCGGCCTGGCCGGCCACGTGAACTACGACGCGATCCCCAACGTGGTGTACACCGCGCCCGAGCTGGCCAGCGTCGGCATGAGCGAGGAAGATGCCGCGCAGCGGCGATCGCGGTCCGGATCGGCTCGTTCCCGTTCATCGCCAACGGGCGCGCGCGCGGCATGGGCGAGACCGAGGGCGCGGTCAAGGTGATCGCCGACGCGACGACCGATCGCGTGCTCGGCGTCCACATCCTCGGGCCGCACGCCTCCGACCTCATCGCCGAAGCGGCTCATGGCGATGGAGTTCGCGGCCAGCGCCGAGGACATCGGGCGCACGGTGCACGCCCACCCGACGCTCGCCGAGGCGCTGAAGGAAGCCGCGCTCGCGGTCGACGGGCGACCGCTGAACATCTGAACGGCGGGCGAAGCAGCGCGCTTCGCCCGCCATCCGCAGCTCAGGCCGCTTCGACGATCTCCTCGTGGATCGGGAACTCGTCGGCTGGCACCGGGGCCATCGCACCCAGCAGCTGCTTGCGCACGGCGTTGGGTACCATGCCCAGGAGCTCACAGAGGTTCACGAACGAGTACGGCCAGGCGCGCTCGTTCGAGACGATCCACTGGTACGCTTCCCAATAGAGACGCTGCTGACGACGCCGCACCGCAAAGCGGAACTTCTGAAGATCGAAGACCGCCTCCCAGAGCACGGCCAGCGCCAACGCCCGCTCCGGCGAGATCGATCGGGAGCGGTACCAGATGTCAGCGAACTGTGAGGGAAGGGCCGCCTCGGGGATCAGCGCGTCATCGGACACGCCCGACCACATCTGCGGTACGCCACGTCCACCACTGCTCATTCCTCGGTTGCTCATAAGTCGCCTTCTTTGTCCTCCGGATTTGAACAGCTGTTCACTTATCATAGACAGTCGAGGTCCACAATTGATTCAACCCAACATTCGTTGGTTTTCAGGGGCGGCTGACGCCGTTCCAGGTGGGACCCAGATGCACGGCTCGCGTGCCCCCAATTGAGTATCGAAAGAAACCTCACGTACTCAGGCATTTGCGTCCAATCAGCTCGAAACTGGCTTGAAACCTCGGCAGCCGTCCCGCTGGCGACCCGAGTCGCTACCGTGCTACGAGCGCCGGCCATCCGGGAGGGATTTCGATGCACGAAGTGCTCGAGGGGATACGGGTCGTCGAGGTCGCCCAGTGGTGGTTCGTACCCGCCGCCGGTGCCGTGCTGGCCGACTGGGGGGCCGAGGTCGTCAAGGTCGAGCACCCGGAGACCGGCGATCCGATGCGCGGACTGGTGAGCTCGGGTCTGATTCCCGGCGCCGGGCAGGTGAACTTCATGGTCGAGCAACCGAACCGCGGCAAGCGCGGCATTGGCATCGACCTCGCCAAGCCGGAGGGCCTGGAGCTGCTCTACCGGCTGGTTGAGAACGCCGACGTCTTCCTCACCAGCTTCCTGCCCGCCGCCCGCCGCAAGCTGAAGATCGACGCCGAGGACATCCGCCGGGTCAACCCGAGCATCATCTACGCGCGTGGTCACGGTCAGGGCGCGCGTGGCCCCGACGCCGAGCGCGGTGGCTACGACGCCGCCTCCTTCTGGTGCCGCGGCAGCATCTGCAACGCCCTGACGCCGGCCGGTGCCGGGACGCCGGTGATGCAACGGGCGGCGTTCGGCGACTCGACCGGCGGCCTGGCGCTGGCCGGCGGCATCGCCGCGGCCCTGTTCAAACGCGAGCGCACCGGCAGCGGGTCCATCGTCGACCTCTCGCTGCTCGGCACCGCGATGTGGCTGATGGCGCCCGACATCATCGCCAGCGCGCTGTCGGCCAGCGCCATGCCGCAGTTCACGCGCGCCGACGCGCCGAACCCGATCGTCAACAGCTACCGCACCAAGGACGGACGCTGGCTGTTCCTCAACATGCTGCAGCCCGACCGCTTCTGGCCGGATCTCTGCCGGCGCATCGGCCATCCGGAGCTGATCGACGACGAGCGCTTCAAGGACGGCATGTCGCGCTTCATGAACCGGACCGACTGCGTCAGCCGACTCGACGAGATCTTCGCTCAACGCACCCTCGACGAGTGGCGCACCACGCTCGCCGACGCCGAAGGCGTCTGGGCGCCGATGCAGAAAGCGGGCGAGATCCCCGCCGACGCGCAGGCCAAAGCCAACGGCTATCTCCTCCCGGTCGAGCACGCCGACGGCACCACCTTCCCGCTGGTCAGCCAACCCGCTCCAGTTCGACGAGACGCCGCCCTCCGTGACCCGCGCCCCCGACCTCGGCCAGCACACCGAGGAGATCCTCCTCGAGCTCGGCCTCGGGTGGGAGGACATCGCGGCGTACAAGGAGGCGGGAGCGATATCGTGAGGGAGGGGATCAGGGACGAAGGATGAAGAAGCGGCGGCCTTCGTCCTTCGTCTTCTATCCTTCGTCCTTCACCTTGATCCACCGATGCTCGCGCGACGACGCTCGCGCCGCATCCATCACCGTCTGCACCGCGACGCCGTCGGCGAAGGTCGCTGCCGCGGGGAAGGCGACGGGCCGGCCCTCGATGGCGTCGGCGAAGCGCTCGGCCATGCGCACGAACGAGGGGAACTCCCAGCGCGCGAAGGAGCCGCTGTCGGGCGGGATCTCCGCGGCAGGGAGAGCCAGGTCGGCGTCGAGCGCGACCGGCGCGGCGCGCAGGGCGGGGCCCGCGCGCCAGAGCTCACCGCGCTCGTCGATCCACGCGGTCCCGTCGGCGCCGGCGACGCGCGCCAGGGTGAGGCGCGGGCCCCAGCTCACGGCTGACTGCTGCATCATGCCTTCGGCGCCGCAGGCCATGCGGAACAGTAGCGAAAACGTGTCGTCGGCCGGCGCGGACGCCGGACCCGCCGCGCTCTCGTGTCGCTGACGCTGAAACGCGTCGACCAACGCGGCGACCGAATCGAATTCCCCCGCCCATTCGCGCACGGCGTCGATCAGGTGCGATCCCGAGGCGCCGAGCCAGCCGCCGCCGCTGGCGGCGTCGAACCACCACGCCGGCGCCGGCCGATTCGGATCGGCATACAGCGTGCTCATCGCCAGGGTCGTGACGAGGCGCGGCGCGCCCAGCGCACCGGCGCGCAGCAGCCGGGTCAGCATCGCGCGGCTCGGATCGAAACGAAATTCGTGATCGATCATGCCGACGACACCCGCCGCACGGACCGCCGCCAGCATCGCCTGCGCCTCCGCCAGCGTGCGCGCCATCGGCTTCTCGCAGAGGACGTGCAGACCCGCACTCGCGGCGGCAACCGTGTAGGCGGCGTGGGTGTCCGGCGGCGTCGCCACCGAGACCGCCTGGACGCCGGGCAGCGCGAGCGCGTCGTCGCAGCGCGTCAACGCGCCCGGCACGCCGAGGCGCGCCGCCAGCTCCGCGGTGTGATCGCGCCGGCGACCGACCAGCGCCACGACGTCGAAGCGCCCGCTGGCGCGCAACGCCGGCACCTGAATGCGCGCGCCGAACCCGGTGCCAATGACGGCAATCGCGATGCGGCCCATGCGGGCGCAGCTGAGCACAGAACGCGTCGCCTGCCTACGATGAGCCGTGGCATTCGCGAGCAGCCCCGGAGATCGGACGTGCCACCGCCGCGCGTCCAAAGCATGTATGTCGCCGTCTAGAGATGCGGGCGAGCCGCCCGCGCTCCCAGCCGCGGCCTTGGGTTCCCGCGCCGGGAGCGCGGGCGGCTCGCCCGCATCTCTAGCGCCTCACGAACCGACGTAGCCACGCCTGCCGTGTGGCCATCGCCGCCGATCTGTGGTTTCACCACTCGATGACCACACGTCAGCCAGTCGTCATCGGCGTCGGCCAGCTCACCCTTCGCGCCGGCGATCCGAGCCAAGTGATGGAACCACTCGCCATGATGGTTGAGGTGGCGCGTCGCGCCGCCGCCGACGCGGGCATTGGCGACCGCTTGCGCGAGGTGGACGAGCTCACGGTGATCAACATCATCGCGCGCGCCTACGCCGATCCGCCACGCTTTCTGGCCGAGCGCCTCGGGATGACGCCGCGCCAGAGCTGGTACACCGCCCTCGGCGGCAACTCGCCGCAATGGCGCGTCAACGAGACGGCCGCGCGCATCGCCCGCGGCGAGGTGCGGCTGGCGCTGATCGCCGGCGCCGAAGCCGTGGCCGGTCTGCAGATGGCGCGCAAGGCCGGCGTCAAGCTGGCGTGGGCGGAAGAAGGCACTCCCGCGACCGTGGGCGAGAGCCGCTGGGGCAACAACGAGACCGAGCAGCACCACCACGCACAGATGCCGACGTCGGTGTACCCCCTCTTCGAGAACGCGCTGCGCGCGCATCGCGGCTGGAGCATCGACCGCCATCGCGCCCATCTCGGGGCGCTGTGCGCGCGCCTCGCGGCCGTCGCCAAAGAGAACCCCTACGCCTGGTTTCGCGACGGGAAGTCGGCGGAGGAGATCACCACCGTCAGCGACGCCAACCGCATGATCGGCTGGCCGTATCCGAAGTACATGAATGCCATCATCGCGGTGGATCAGGCGGCCGCGCTACTGCTCACCGACAGCGAGACGGCGCGCGAGCTCGGCGTGCCGGAGGAGCGCTGGGTGTACGTCGTCGGCTGCGGCGACGCCACCGACCACTGGTACATCAGCGACCGCGTCAACTACTGGACCTCTCCCGCCATACGCACCGCCGGCGTGCAGGCGCTGGAGCAGGCGCGGCTGTCGATCGACGAGGTCGACTACTTCGATCTCTACAGCTGCTTCCCCTGCGCCGTGCAGATCAGCGCCGACATGCTGGGCATCCCCATGGACGATCCGCGGCCCCTGACCGTCACCGGCGCCCTGCCCTACCACGGCGGCCCCGGCAACAACTTCGTCACGCATTCGGTGGCATCGATGGTCGGCCGTCTCCGCGCGACTCCGGGCCGTCGGGGCCTGGTGACCGGCGTGGGCTGGTACCTCACCAAGCATGCCGTCGGCATCTACCAAAGTGCGCCGCCGACGCACGGCTTCGCGCGCGTCGATCCCGCGACCTACCAGAGGACCATCGATGCCGAGCCGCATCCCGAGCTGGCGCTGGCCGCCGAAGGTGCAGCGACGGTCGAGACCTACACCGTCACCCACGATCGCGAGGGCAATCCGGCGCTCGGTATCGTCGTCGCTCGCCTCGCCGACGGCCGCCGCTGCTGGGCGAATCTGACGGACGCCGACGTCCTCCGCCGCATCGAGCGCGAGGAGTTCATCGGCGCCAGCGGCCAGGTCCGGCATCACGCATCGACCCAGACGAATGTGTTCGAACCGTAGTACCGAACGATGCCAGACAACGGACGAAGACCAACGACCAACGGGACATCCTCGTTCCTGATCCTTCGTCTTTCAGCCTTCGTCCTTCGTCCCACGCAGTTGACAACCCACTGGCGGGGCGCGATCTACGCCCCACACTTGTAAGGAGGAAACACCATGGCGCTCCGATTGGGCGACGAAGCACCGGACTTCACGGCGCAGACCACGCAGGGCAAGGTTTCGTTCCACGAATGGATTGGCGACAGCTGGGCGGTCCTGTTCTCTCACCCGAAGGATTTCACCCCGGTCTGTACGACCGAGCTGGGCGAGGCCGCGCGCCTCAAGCCGGAGTTCGACAAGCGACACGTCAAGATCATCGGCCTGAGCGTCGATCCGGCCGACTCGCACGCGAAGTGGGCGGACGACATCAAGGACACCCAGGGTCACGCGCTCAACTTTCCCTTGATCGCTGACTCGGACCGGAAGGTGTCGGACCTGTACGACATGATTCACCCGAACGCGAACAACACGCTCACCGTTCGCTCGGTGTTCATCATCGACCCGAAGAAGAAGATCCGCCTGATCCTCACCTACCCCGCCAGTACCGGTCGCAACTTCGACGAACTGCTGCGTGTCATCGACTCACTGCAGCTCACCGACAAGCACAGCGTCGCAACGCCGGTGAACTGGAAGCACGGGCAGGACGTGATCATCGTCCCGTCGCTGTCCGACGATGATGCGAAGGCGAAGTTCCCCGGCGGTTGGAAGACCGTCAGGCCGTACCTGCGGGTCGTCCCGCAGCCGAAGTAATCCCACTCTCGTCGATTGGCGGCGCGGCGTCCGCCGCGCCGCCGGCTGGCGCCACCGGCAGCAGCGAGGCCGCATGCAGATTCTCGAGGGTATCCGCCTCATCGAGGTCGCCGACTGGGGCTTCGTGCCCTCCGCCGGCACGGTGCTCGGCGACTGGGGCGCCGACGTCATCAAGGTCGAGCACCCGGTGCGCGGCGATCCGATGCGCGGCCTGGTGACCTCCGGCCTCGTGCCGGGGGCGCGCGGCGTGAACTTCTTCGTCGAGCACTTGAGCCGCAACAAGCGCAGCATCGGCGTCGACCTCAACCGTCCCGAGGGCCGCGCCATCCTCGACAAGCTGGTGAGCACCGCCGACATCTTTCTCACCAACTTTCTGCCCGACGCCCGCGAACGCCTGCGCATCACCTACGAGGATCTCCGCCCTCTCAACCCGCGGCTGATCTACGCCAAGGGCCACGGCCAGGGGCAACGCGGTCCCGATGCCGGACGCGGCGGGTACGACGGCTGCTCGTTCTGGGCGCGCGGCGGCGTCGCCGACCGTCTGACGACGCCAGGTCAGCCGCTCGTGCAACAGCGCCCCGCCTTCGGCGACTTCACCGGCGGCATGTTCCTCGCCGGCGGCATCGCCGGCGCGCTCTTCCATCGCGAACGCACCGGCGAGGGCATCGAGGTCGACGTCTCGCTCCTCGGCAACGCCGCCTGGATCATGGCGCCTGACATCGTGGCCGCGATGACCTACGGTTTCGAGCTGCCGCCGAGCGGCGCGATGGGCGCGGCCAATCCGCTCGTGCACACCTACTTCGCCGCCGACGGCAAGGGCGTCGTGCTGATGATGCTGCAGGGCGAGCGCTTCTGGCCCCTCGCCGCGCGCACGCTCGGCTGCGAGGCCCTACTCACCGACCCGCGCTTCGACACCGCCGAGAAGCGCCAGCGCGAGGCCGCGGCGCTGGTCGCCGAGCTCACGACCCTGTTTGCCACCCGCCCGCGCCACGAATGGGCCGAGCGCCTCAACGCCTCCGAGTGCATCTGGGCGCCGCTGCAATCACCGGCCGAGATTCCCGCCGACCCGCAGGTGATCGCCAACGGCTACGTGCAGGAGTTCGACCACCCCTCCCAGGGCCGCTTCCGCGTCACCGCCAGCCCCGTGCAATTCTCGAACGAGGCGCACGAGGTCCGCCGCGCCGCCCAGGAGCTCGGCGCCGACACCGAGTCGACACTCCTGGAGATCGGCTACACGTGGGAGGACATCGCGGGGCTGAAGGAGGCGGGGGCGATTTGCTGAGAACAAAGAGGCGTGAGCCGGTGCGCCAGTGAGCCGGTGCGCCAGGAGAGGCAGGGTGGTGCCGACGCTTGTCGTTACCGGCGCAGTGGCGCACGGGCGCACTGGCTCACGCCTTTGCGTCCCGCCGGATCGCCTCGATCTCCGCCATCCCCTTCGGCACCGCCGCCGTCAGCACATCGCGGCCGTCCGGCGTCACCAGCACGTCGTCCTCGATGCGCACGCCGATGCCGTGCCACTCGGGCGCGATGTCTTCGAGGAAGTCGGCAACGTAGAGGCCCGGCTCGATGGTCAGCACCATGCCGGGCTCGAGCAGGCGCGCACCGTCGCTGCGCTTGTAGAGGCCGACGTCATGCACGTCCATGCCGAGCCAATGGCTGGTGCGATGCATGTACACCGGCTTGTAGAGTTCCTTCTCGACCACCTCCTCGGCTGATCCGCCGAGGATCCCGAGCGACACCAGACCGTCGGCGAGGACGCGGACCGCCGCCTGGTGCGGCTCGTCGAAGCGTACGCCCGGGCGCACGGCGTCGATGGCGGTCTCCTGCGCGGCCAGGACGAGCGCATAGACGTCGCGCGCGCGGCCCTCGAAGCGCGGACCCGATCGGCCACGTGCGCGTGATGTCGGCACAGTAGAAGTCGTACTCCGCGCCCGCGTCGATCAGCAGCAGTTCGTTCGGTCCGAGCTGCCGATCGTTGGCGGTGTAGTGCAGAATCGTCGCGTTGGCGCCCGCGGCGATGATCGACGGATAGGCCGGTCCGGCGGCGCCGTGGCGGCGGAACGTGTACTCGATCAACGCTTCGATCTCGTATTCCCAGCCGCCGGGCCGCGCCGCCCGCATGGCGGCGACGTGCGCCTCGGCCGAGATCGCCGCGGCGCGGCGCATCGCGGTCAGCTCGGCCGGACTCTTGAACAGCCGCATCTCGTGCACCGGCTGGCCCGCGTCCAGCAGGCCGCCCGGGCCGGTGCCGGTGCGCTGCCGTCCGGCGCGCCCGTGCGCGAACCAGCGCATCGCCCGCTGGGCGAACGCCTCGTCCCCGTCGAGGGCGCAGTAGAGCTGCTGGCGCTCGCCGATCCACTTCGACAGCTGCTGATCGATCTCGTCGATCGCGTACGCCTTGTCGGCGCCGTAATCGATCATCGCGCCCTCGACGCCGGCGCGCCGACCGGTCCACGTCTCGCGCTCGCGATCGCGTGGGCGGACGAAGAGCACGTACTCGTGATCGGGGTGGCCGGGCTGCAACACGCACAACGCGCCCGGCTCGGCGAACCCCGTCAGATAGTAGAAGTCGCTCTGCTGCCGGTACCGGTACTCGACGTCGTTCGAACGCGTGCGCTCGGGGGCGGCCGGGAAGACGGCGACGGCGTCGGGACCGAGCGTCGCCAGCAACTGACGGCGGCGCTCGGCAAAGACCGCGGCGTCCACGATCGAGTCAGCCCCGCGACACGTTGCCGGTGGTCAACGTGCGCAGCAGGTCGATCGGGAACGGCACGATGATGGTGTGGTTCCGCTCGGTGCCGACCTGCGCCAGCGTCTGCAGCGTGCGCAGCGTCATGGCCACGGGCTCCTTCTCCATTACTTCGGCCGCTTCGCCGAGACGCGCCGCCGCCTGGAACTCGCCCTCGGCGCTGATGACCTTGGCGCGCCGGATGCGCTCGGCCTCGGCCTGACGCGCCATGGCGCGCTGCAGATCGGCCGGCAGATCGATGTGCTTGATCTCGACCATCATCACCTTGATGCCCCACGGTTCGGTGCTGGTGTCGATGGTCTCCTGGAGGCTCTCGTTGAGGCGATCGCGTTCGGCGAGCAGCTCGTCGAGCTGCGCCTGGCCGCAGACGCTGCGCAGCGTCGTTTGCGCCAGCTGCGACGTGGCATAGAGGTAATTCTGTACCTCGACGACGGCGCGCGACGGATCGATCACGCGGAAGTAGAGCACCGCGCTGACCTTCACCGACACGTTGTCGCGAGTGATGACGTCCTGCGACGGCACATCGAGCGTGATCGTCCGCAGATCGAGCTTGTACATCTGCTCGATCCCCGGGACCACGTAGATGATGCCCGGCCCGCGCGAATCGACGAGCCGCCCGAGACGCAAGATCACGACGCGCTCGTACTCGCGGACGATCTTGATGCCGGCGAGGGCCAGCAGCGCGCTCAGGATCAGGGCCGAGCCGATGAGACCGAGTCCGAACATGACCGAGCGTCTACCATACCCTCGCCGGGGGGGAACGCGGCGACGTGGAATCGAGCCCCGAGACCGGCTAGCCATGAGGGCATGGCGACCGAAAGCACGATGGCACGACGGGATCGCATCGCCGCGCTGCTCCTGGTCGTCCTGGTACTGGTTGCCGCTGGCGCGGTCCTGGTACGGCGCACCCTGCTCGAGGGCGGCCCGGACCCGACGCCCGACCCCCGCCTCCAGCGCGACGCGGTGCTGTTCGACCGGTTCGCCGCCAGCCGCGAGCGCAGCGACGAGGAGGACCGCCTCAGCGTGTCGCTGCGGCTGCGGACCAGCGCCAGCGTCAGCCTGCCCTGCTTCGTCTTCGTCGTCGCCCGCGACGAGCAGTCCACCCCGCACGCCTGGGCCGCCTGGCCGAAGAAAGCGGAAGGCCCCGCCGTCAGCGCCGGCGGACACTTCCACGGCGCGACGCCGAGCACCGGCTATCCCCTGACGTTGAGCGACACGTGGGAACGGTTCACCGCCCTCATCCCGGAGCCGGCCAACGGCGGCAGCTTCGACACAGTTGACGTCTACGTCGTCGACCCCGGCGGACGAATTCTTCTGTCACGGCCGTTCCACGTCTGAGCCATCGATGAACACCGATGGCCTCGGATGGACGCAGAGGCCCTGGCTCACCCGTGTTCATCTGTGGCCATCCGTGTCCATCGGTGGATTCACAGCTTCGTCGACCCGAGCAGGTTGCCACCCAACCCGGGATGACCGATGCGCTTGTCGCCGATGACGTTGACGAGCGAGGCAATGCCGGAATCGAAGGCGCGGCGCAGCGCGGGAGAAATCTCGGCCGTCTCGGTGACGTGCTCGGCGTGGCAACCCATGATGCGGAACATCTCGTCGTAACGGATGTCGGCGAGCATGTTGAACGGGTCGGTGCGCCCCTTCAGCAGCGGCATCTCCTCGAAGCTCGGCCCCCACGAGCTGTTGTTCCAGAGCACCGTGTGGATCGGCAGACGGTAGCGCAGCGCGGTTTCGATGTCCCAGCCGCCGATGCCGAGCCCGCCGTCGCCGATCACCACGACCACCTGCTTGCCGGGCCGCGCGAGCTGCGCCCCGATGGCCATGCCGATGCCGTGACCCACCGGTGCCAGCGGCCCCGCGTCGATCACCTGGCCCGCGAACGCCGCCGGTAGCCACTGCGTCACCCAGCCGCTCATCGTGAACGAGTCGAGGATGACGGTCGCGTCGGGCGCGATCGTGTCGCGCAGGGCACGCGCCAGACAATCGGGATGCAGCGGCGTCCGGCCGCGATTCCCGCGCTCGCGCTCGTCGAGGAAGCGGGCGAAGTTGCCCGCCGCCGTCGCGACCTCGCCGCGCCATGCCTCCAGTCCGACGGCGGCGGCGCCGCGCCGGCGCGCCGCGTCGCAGAGCTGGCGCAGCACCAGACGCGGGTCGCCGAGCAGCGCGACGTGCACGGGGACCTGCCAGCCGATGCGCGACGGCGTCGCGTCGATCTGCACGACCGTGGCCGACTCGTTCCACGTCGGCGCCTCGCCGAAGTGCTCGCCACTCCAGAAACGGAAGCCCACCGCCAGGACGACGTCGGCGCGCGACGTGAACGGCTTCTTCCAGGGCCCCCGCACCGCCAGCCGATGCGTCTCGGGCAGCGCGCCCTGGCCAGCGCGCCGCGCATAGGTCGGGATCTCCAACAGCTCGGCGAGCTCGCGCAGTTCGGCGGCGGCGTCCGACCAGAACACCCCGTCGCCGGCGGCGATGAGCGGCCGCTCGGCGCCGAGCAGCGCGTCGAGCGCCAGCTCGACCGCCGCCGGATCGGCCTGCGCGCCCAACGTCGCCGGATCCCAGCCGGCGGCGCCGCGTCGCTGCTGGGTCGCATCGCCCTGGTGGTAGAGGACGTTGGTCGGGATCTCGACCAGCGCCACGCCCTGCGGCGCGCTGCGCGCCGCGCGAAACGCCTGGCGCAGGTCGAAGCCGATGCGCTCCCACTCGAGCACCCGCGCCGTCGACTTGGCGAACGACGCGCAGACGTCCACGCCGTACGCCTCCTGGAAGGAGCCGATCCCGTCCTCCGTGGTCGGGTGCTGGCCGGCGATGCAGACCACCGCCGAGCCGGTCAGCGCGGCCCCGGCCAGGCCGGTGACCGCGTTGGTCAGCCCGCAGCCGGCGGTGACACAGCAGACGCCAACCCCGCCGCTGGCGCGGGCATAGGCATCGGCCGCATACGCACATGCCTGTTCATGTCGCATGTGGACCAGCATGACGTCGTTGGCGCGTAGGGCCCCGAGGATCGGAAACGTGTGGCCGCCGTTGATCGCGAACAGATGGCGCACGCCGGCGTCACGCAGGCTGCGCCCGACGATGGCACCGCCATCGAGCAGGGCGGCGTCCCGCGCCGGCTCACCGCCGAGCGATTTCTCCCAATCCATGTCCGGCATCGTCGCCCTCCTCGCGCGCCCATCAAGGGCGCTGTGGGGCTCCGCTTAGCCCGCCGCGTCGCGCCCCCACAAGAACGCAGTAAATTGTTATTTGCGAAGGACAATCGAGCAGCTAGGATTCCGCGCGCGATGCCGACCGACATGGCCCCGGAGCGCATCGGATCCCCTGCTCCCACCTACGCCGCTCACCGCCAGCGTGCCGTGGCAGCGAGCTTTGCGTCTGGCATCGCCGTCATCATGGCGCTCACCGCGACGTACGCGGTGATCGATCTCGTGCGCACGCCGAATGGGTGGGAGGCGCTCACGTACATCGCCGAGTTGATGGTGCCGCCGATCGCGCTCGTGCTCGCGCGCGGTCCGCTGCGTCGCCACGTCGAAGGCGTCGTGCTCAGCGCCGATCTGGTCTTCACCATCCTCCTCGCCGGCCGCCTCGTGATTCCCACCACGACCGTCTCCGGCACCGCGCTCTTCCTCGTCCTCAAGCTCGTCGCCACGGCGCTGCTGTTCCCGTGGCATCCGATCTTCCAGTACGCATCGGCGGCCCTGACCATGCTCGCGTACTACCTCGCACTCGTCGCCAGCGGTCGCGCGATCACCGAGAGTCATCAACTGGTCGGGCCGATGCTCGGCGCAGCGCTCGGATGTGTCGGCGCCACGCTCGCCGACCGCACGCGGCGTGAGAGCTGGAAGCAGAGCGTCGCCCTCCTCGCCTCCGACCAGCGGACGCGATCGCTCCTCGATGCCGAACGCATCCTGCTGGCGATCGCCCGCGAAATCAGCGTGCTCAGCCATCTGCCCACGGTGCTCGATCGCGTGAACAGCCTGACGGCGACGGCGCTGCGCTGCGACTTCTCGACCACGCTCCTTATCGATCCCCGCCGACGGCAGGCGGTGGTCATGGCCAGCAACGCCTCCGAGCCCACCATGCGCGCGCACATCCTCGCCATCGAAACGCCGCTCGACACGCCGGCGATGCGCGAGGTGCTCGCCGGCCGCTCCATTCTCATCAACGATCCGGCCGAGCAGAACTGGCTGCCGCCCGCCGACCTGGCGCGCGATCACGTGCAACGCATGGCGCTCACCCCGATCACCGCCAAGGGCGCCGTCGTCGGCCTGCTGGTGGTGACGCGCACCCACGCCGACGCGCCGCGCTTCGACGAGCGCCAGCTCAGCCTGCTCAAGGCCATCGCGGCGCAGGCCGCCATCGCGATCGAGAACGCGCGCCTGTTCGACGGCCTCGCCGCCTCGGAAGCCAGCTATCGCGACCTGTTCGAGCGCGCCACGGACCTCATCTTCGTGATCGACGAGCACGGGGGTATCCAGTTCGCCAACCAGGCCGCCCTCGACTTCGTCGGCATCGCGGCCGGCGCGCTCGACGGCTTGCGCTGGCACCAGTTCGTGACCGCCGAGTCGCGCCGCAAGGTGCAGCGTCGCGTCGACCTCGGCCGCCAGCGTCACCACGAATCGGAGCGCGCCTTCGAGGTCGAGGTGTGCCCCGCCGGCCGGCCGCCGGCGACGCTCGAGCTGCGGGCGCGCCGCATCAGCCCGACCGGCGCGCCGCGCGCCTATCAGTGCATCGCCCGCGACGTCACCGAGCGCCGCCAGCAGGAACGCGAGACCGAGCAGCTGCTGCATCGGCTGCGCGAGTCGAACCGCCTGCAGGCCGAGTTCGTCGCCAACATGTCGCACGAGCTGCGCACGCCGCTCAACGTGATCATCGGCTACGCCGACCTCCTCGCCGACGAACCGAACCTCCCGCGCGACGGCGACGCGCCGCTCTTTCTCGACCGCATCGCGTCGGCCGGCCGTGCGCTGCACCGCCTGGTCGAGAGCGTCCTCGAGTACGCGCGCCTCGATCGCGGGCGCAGCGTCGTCATCCCTCGCCGCTTCCCCGCCGCTGCGTTGCTCAACGAGCTCCGGGAGCTGGGCTCGGACGTGCGCGGCAGCGCGAACATCGCGGTGCGCGTGCAGGCGGACGCCGACCTCGTCTTCTACACCGACTACGACCGGCTGTACTCGATCCTCAGCAACCTGTTGCTGAACGCGATCAAGTTCACCACCAGCGGCGAGGTCGTCCTCGAGCTCCGCCTGTTCGACGACACGGCGGAGTTCGTCGTGCGCGACACGGGCATCGGCATCGACGACGACGAGCTGGCGCACGTCTTCGAGCCGTTCCGTCAGGTCGACGGATCCCCCACCCGCTCCTTCGGCGGCGTCGGGCTCGGCCTGGCGATCGTCCGCCGCAACGCCGAGCTGCTGCGCGGCACGGTCGAGGCGGAGAGCGAGAGGGGTGTCGGCTCCGTCTTCCGGGTGCGCCTCCCGGTCATCTTCGGCGACGCCAACCTCGAGTCGAGCGCGGCCTGAGATCCTGAAGCGGCCAAGGACGCCAGGCAGCTCTGGCGGCTTTGAGGTCCCGGTGACCTACGGCAGGACGCTCACCTTGATCGCGCCGGTGTGCTTGTCGGCAGCGGTCTCGAACGCCTGCTGAACATCCGCCAGCGCGTATCGGTGGGTCACGAGGGGCGCCACCGCGTCGCGGTGCGCGACCAGCAGATCGATCGCGGTCGCAAAGTCCGGGCGCGGGCCCGACCGGTCGTACATCATGGAGCCGATCAGCCGCACCTCCTTCACCAGGAGGTGCGTCGCCGGCAGCGGCGGCGGCGCGGTGAAGACGCCGAGCACGATGACGGTGCCGCCCGGGCGGACGCAGTGCACGGCGTCGCCAAGCGTGTCGGCAACGCCGCCGACGGTCTCGAGGACGGCATCGATGTCGTGATCGCGGGCCAGCGCGCGTCGATCGGCCCCGGCGCGCGCGTCGGTCCCGAACACCCGCGTCGCGCCGAGCCGACGTGCCGCCGACTCCTGGTGCGGGTGCCGGGCGGTGATCCACACGTCGGCGGCGCCTGCCGCGCGCGCCGCGACGACGGCGAGGAGGCCGATCGCGCCGGCCCCGAGAACCAGCACGCGCTGCCCGGCGCCGATGCCCGCGAGCCGCGTCGCGTGCACCGCCACCGCCATCGGCTCGCTGAGGGCCGCCACCGCCCAGTCGAGATCGGCGGGCAGCGGATGGAGCATGGCGGCCGGCAGGGCCACGAGCTCCGCGCATCCGCCCGGGCGATGCATGCCGGCGATGCGCAGGCCGCGGCAGAGCTGCGGGGTCCCGCCCCGACACCATCGACACGCGCCGCAGGTCGCCATCGGTTCGGCCGTCACCCGCATCCCCGCGGCGACCGCGGTCACGGCGGCGCCGCAGCCGACGACCTCGCCGGCGATCTCGTGGCCGGGGCACACCGCCGGCGGCGGCGCGCCGCCGGCGAACCAGTGCAGGTCGCTGCCGCAGATCCCGCAGGCGCGGACGCGCAGCACGACCTCGTCGGCCGCCGGCGCCGGCGCCGGCACCGAACGCACGGTGAGGCGCCGGGGACCGGAGCTGAACGCGGCCTGCATAGGCATGGCGCGGGCGGCGCCGTGCGGATCAGCGGATCAGGCTCTGCACCGCGGCCGGCATCTGCTCGGCGACGCGGATGATGGGAATGCCGGTCTGCGTGTTCTGATGCATCTCGCGCAGCGCGCGCGGGAGCTCGGCGAAAGGATAGATCTCCTCGTGCACGGTGGGCTTGTAGACGACACCGTACAGCTCGGTGCAGGCGTTGCAGCCGTCGATGGTGTCGTAGTGCGTGTGGTCGAGCGTGATCTGCTTCACCGACATGCCGGCCGAGTCGTAGGTGATCTTCTTGTCGAGCTGCCATCCCGCGCTGACGTTGACGCCTTCGCGCGCCGCCGCGGCGATGCCGGCGGCGAACACCGGGCCGCGCAGCATGTCGCAGACGAGGTGCATGCCGACGCCGCCGGTGAGCGACTTGACCGCCTTCATGAACGCCTTGACGCCATCGCCCGTGGCGAAGCGGTTGAACTCCTTCTGGTCGATCGGCGTGATGCCGAGCTTCTCGAGATGCGCGCGCCGCGCCGGGCTGCCCGAGCAGAAGAAGGCGCGATGCCCCTCGGCGACTGCCTGCATGAGGAACAGCTCGGACACGCCGCCGCCGAAGCCGAGGACGTTCAGGCGGGCGAGCTTCTCGCGCGGCACCTTGAGACGGAAGATGTCATGGCCGCGGCGCCAAAGGTGGTAGGCCGTCGGCGCGCGCAACGGCAGGGCGGCGATCTCCCACAGCGAGAGACCGCACGAGAGCGGCGCCGGCACGATCTGCCAGTCGCCGACCACCGCCTCCTCGCCGTACCAGCCGATCGACTCGGGCTTGTCGTACGCCCAGATGCGCATCGGGTAGCCGTAGATGTCGGGCTCGCCGTTGCAGTGCGTGACGACGATGTCGCCCTGCTTGAAGCGCGTCACCTGATCGCCCACGGCGGTCACCTCGCCGAGGGCGCTGTTGCCGGGGTAGATCTTGCCGCCGCGCAGCTCGGTGATGTTGACGGTATCGGCCAGTACCGCGTGATCGACGTTGTGCTCGAGGGAGACCGCCAGGATGCGCAGGTGCACGTCGCGCGGCCCGACCGGGCGCAGCTCGGACTGATCGAGCGCGATGACGCGCGAGGCGTCGAACTGCTCCAGGTCGTCGTTGACGCGCTTGCGCTCGGCGGCGATCGCCGCCGCGGTGATGGCATAGGCTTTGGGCATGGGTTCCTCCCCTGTTTCGATCTCGACGCCGCACGCACGGCGGGCAAGACTTCCAGATGTCTCGGTCTGGCCCTGCGGGCGGCCACCCCGACCGGCCGCGGAACCTATCGAAGAGTGCGGGGCCCTTCAATGCCGGTGCGGCGCTCGCGCGGCGGCGGCACGCGGCATAGGATTGGGCCCCATGGGCAGCTTGCTCGGGGTCGCCGCGCTCATCGCCGTGATCGCCGTCGGGGTGCGCCTGCTGCGCCGGCGCGCGGTCGAGCGGGCCCAGCCTGGTCGCAGCCCCGACCAGCCGATCGTGATCCGCGACTATGGGGAGATGGACATCGCCGTCCGCCTGCAGGCCTGCCCGTGCGGCGGGCACTATCTGCTGCGCGGCGAGGGGCCCGGCGCGGCGCCGCAACTCCGCGCCGCGCATCTCGAATGCCGGCGTTGCGAGCGCGAGGCCTGGGTCTATTTCGACGTCAGCCAGGTGCTCCACTGATGCCCGCCGTGTGGTCACCGCCGCCGGCCGCCCAAACGCGCTCGCTTCGACTCGCCGGAAGAGTTTGGTACAGACGGGGCCGGCCCCCCATGCGTCTCGTCCGCCTCCTGTTCCTCGCCGCCTTCGTCGCGGGTTGCCCACAGAGCAACAGCGTCCCGATTCCGCGTGAGATCGTCGACCTCTCGCCGGTGATCACGCCGGACCTCAATATCCAGCGCCTGGGGACGCGGGCCCTGCGCGTTCCTGGGCACCGATGGTCGCATCCGCTCGACGCCCATCGTGCCGTCCGATGCGGCCTTCACCTGGGGCATGCGCACCATCGAGATGCTCAGCCACACCGGCGCCCACCTCGACGCGCCCTCGCGCCTCCTGCGCGGCGGCGAGACCCCCGCCCGCATCGACCTCAGCGATCTCTTCGGCCCGGCGCGCGTCATCGACCTGCGCTGGCACAATCGCCACACGCCGATCCAGATCACCGATCTCGAGCTCAAGCCCATCGCCGAGGGCGAGATCGTCATCCTGTTCTGGGTTACGAGCCGCCGGCGGCCGGTGAATGGCCACGCTATGCGCCGCTGTCGGCGCAGGCGGCCGAGTATCTGACGGCCAAGAAGATTCGCGCCCTCGCCACCGACCTGCCCGCCATCGTGAGCTTCGACGACATCGAGAACCGCATGACCCGCGCGCAGCCGCCCCGAAGAGGTCTGGGCCGAGTACCTGCCGCTCTTCCAGGCCGGCATCCCGATCATCGCCGGACTGGTCAACCTCGATGCCATCGTCAAGGAGCCGAACATCGCGTTCGTCGGCTTCCCGATCGCGTTGCCGATCGCCGACGGCGCACCCGTGCGCGCCGCGGCGCTGGTGTACTGATGCGCGGGTGCCGACGACTTGTCAGCCGGCCCGAGCTCGGCCTATAGCGCCGGTCGATCATGCGCGTACGACAGGCGGTTGGCGTCGCGCTGGTGAGCGCGGCAGCGGTGGTCGGCGCCGACCTGTTGATGGAGTCCTCGCTGCTGCGACTGCTGCGGCCGCAGATCGTGGCCCCGGCCGACGGCGCCATCGTCAGCGGGCCGGTGACGGTCAGCTGGGACGGCCCGCAGCCGATGCAGGCGGCGCTCACCGGCAACGGCCAGCGCATCGACCTTGGCCTGCGCGAGTCCCCATTCGAGATCGATCCGTCGCGGTTCCCGCGTCCGGGCCAGTACGGCCTCGAGATCAGCCATCCGCGCTTCGGCCGCCTGATCTCCGCCGACCGACGGTTCATGGTGCGGCGCGCGACCGCGGCACGCGTCGCCGCCGCGGCGGGCGCCGCCGAGCCGCCGCCCGCCGAGAAACCGGCGCCGCCCGCCGCCGATATCTCCGCGCTGATGTCCGAACGCGACCGGATGCGCGTCGACCTGGCAGCGCTGCAGTCGCAGGTCGACACCCTGCGCACGCAGCTCGCCGGCCACGACGACGCGCGCGACGCGGCACAGGCCGATGCCGACGCGCGCCTCGCCGGCGCCCAGGCGGATCAGGACGCGCTGGCACGTGCCCAGCAACAGCTTCTGGACGAGAACCAGCTGCTCCGCCTGCGCCTGCAGAGCGTCCCGCCGTGCACCACGTGGGGCTATATGGCGGTGCCGCGTCCCCAGACCATCCCACCGAGCCGCTTCGTCCTCGTCAGCAACCGCCGCGGCGACGTCTTCCGCACCGAGGGCCAGTGCCTCGCCACCCGTCGGGCCGATCCGACCGGCGTCTCGGGCTGCGTCTGCGTCGGCGTCGTCTGGAACGGCTGAGCGTTCCGCCCTCGGCCTGGGACAGGAGCGCGGGCCTCCGTGCCCGTCGCCGCCCGCAGGGCGGCGGAGACTACCGCGCATCGATCGCCGACGGCTTGGCTCGAGTGCCAGCGCGCTCCGGCGCGCCGACGGGCGGGAACGCCCGCGCTCCTTCCTATCTCAGAGCATCTCCGGACGGCCCGGCTGCGCCTGACGAAGTGACTTGCCGCCGAGCGTGATGTCGGTGGGCACGCCGCTCTGCGTATCGACGGCACGCGCCAACGCCTGGTGGTCGATGTAGTTCTGCCACCCGAGCTCGGCGACCAGGCGCTCGGCCTCGCCACGCATGTCCGGCACCAGCTTGTAGATGTCGGGCGAGACCTCGGCGTAGATGTGGCCGTCGCGGGCGCCGATCTTCACCGGCTCGTAGATGAACTCGCCCGGCGTCCCGACCGGCACGATGGGGAAGAGCTGCTTCGATGTCCTCGGGGTAGAGGCGCACGCAGCCATGCGAGACCTGCATGCCGACGCCCCACGGAATGTCGGTGCCGTGGATGCGGTAGCCCGGCATGGTGAGCTCGAGGCGATACTTGCCCAGCGGATTGTCGGCAGCGCCGCCCTCGATCATCGTGCGGCTGTCGCCGCGCTCCTTGATGTGCTCCTGGCGGATCGACTCCGGGATCACCCAGGTCGGATTCTTCGTCTTGCCCTGGACCTTGAACTTGCCCTTCGGCGTGCGCCAGTCGTCGCGGCCGAGGCCAACGGGATAGGTCGTGACCGCTGCGGCTCTCCCTCCTTGCGCGGATGGAAGTAGTAGAGCCGCATCTCCGGGATGTTCACGACCACTCCCGAATGCGCGCCCTGGGGAATGATCCAGGCGGTCGGCAGGATCACCGACTGACTCTTGTACGCCGGGATCCACGGGTCGACGCCCGGGTTGGCCTGCTCGAGCTCGTTGTAGCCGAGGCCGTAGAAGCGGGCGAGGTCGAGGAACGTATCGCCCTTCACGACCGAGTACTGGCGGACGCTGCCCGATCATCGTGTCGGCCACGGCCGGGTCGCGTGCTCGCGACCATGACGTACGGCTTCGGTCAGCCGGGCCTTGGCGTCGAAGTCCGACTCGGTCCACCGCATCGGCGGCCGCTGGCCCTGCCAGCAGCACCACCGCCACCCCCACCCCCATCAGCCGTCGCATGACCATCGAGTCTCCGTTCTGCGTAGATCCGCTTCGCAGCGCATGAAAGCACAGCGAAAATAGCCGTCCAAGTGGGGTTTGCGTGGCGGCCGCTAGTTGGAGACTAGCGACCGGCGTCCAGCCTGCCACTACGTGGGACGGTCGATCAGGTCCCGGATGGCGTCGTGCACGAGCCCATTGGAGGCGATGGCGCTGCCGCCAAACGCGGTCGGCTGGCCGGCGAAGTCCGTGAAACGCCCGCCCGCTTCCTCGATGATGATCTTGATCGCCGCCAGGTCCCAGGGCTTGAGGTCGATGTCGATCATCGCCTCGGCCTGGCCGCGAGCGACGAAGGTGTAGCCGAAGTAGTCGCCGTAGGCGCGCTGGCGACCGGAGCCATCGACCAGCCGTTCGTAGGCCGGCCAGTAGCCACCGCTGCGCAGCACGCCGACGCCGCCGAAGACCAGCATCGAGCGGCGCAACGGTGTCGACGGTCGACACGCGCAGCCGCCCGCTGCGGTCGAACGCGCCCTGTCCCCGCTGCGCGTACAGGAGGTCATCGAGCGCCGGCGCGTAGATCACGCCGGTGGTGATCTCGCCTTCCTCCTCGAACGCGATCAGGGTGGCGAAGAACGGGATGCCGCGGATGAAGCTGCTTGCGTGCCGTCGATCGGATCGACGATCCAGCGCCGATCCTGCGCCACCCTGCTCGCCGTACTCCTCGCCGAGCACGCCGTGCTCGGGGAACGCCGCCCGCAGCACCGCGACGGCGCGCGCTTCGGCCTCGCGGTCGGCGCGGTGACGGGCGAGGCGTCGGCCTTGCGCTCGACGGCAGCTCGGTGCGGAAATACCGCAGCGCAACCTCACCGGCGGCGCGCGCCGCCGCGATGGCCGACTTCCAGACGTCGGTCCATGCGCGGCCCGACCTCACCAGAAGCGCGGCAACAGGAACGGCACCGCCCGCTGGTAGCGCCGGAACGCCTCGCCGAACCGCTGCACCATCCGCGGCTCCTCGGAAGCGGCCAGCCCCAGCGCGACGGTCGCCGCGATCAGCGTCAGCACCCACAGGCCGGGCCGCGGCCAACGCACGGCGGCGCTGCCGAGGAGCAGCAGCAGCGCGAGCGTCTGCGGATGGCGGATGATCGCGAACGGACCGCGCAGCACGAGCGGCGGCGACTCCGGCGCCGAGGGCGCATCGTCGAGGTCGAGCCACCGTCTCCACCCGAGCAGCGTCGCGGCCCAGACGAGCAGGCCGGCGCCGGCGAGGAACAGCAGGCGCGCCGCGATCAGGCGCATCGCACCCCAACCGCGTCTCGGGAGACGAACCTGCAGCAAACCCGCGATCGCATAGCCGTTCCTACTCCGCTCACGTGCGCGATGCCATCGCCAATGGACCTCCGCTTGAACCCGCCCCCATCGCCCGCCTAGTGTCGGCGGACGGAGGCGCGCATGCGCACACGCGAGCTGATCAACCTGCCCAACAGCGGCCACGCCGGCATCAACGCCCTGTTTTCCAAGGCGCACTCGGCGGGCTGGGACATCGACCGCGACGTCGACTGGACGATCCCGGTGGCGGCCGACGACTCCCTGGTCGATCACAGCTGGGGCGCGTTCGGCTCGACGCCGACGTTTCGCGCGCTCCCCGAGCGCGTCCAGACGTACGCCACGCGCCGCGCCCTCGGGCGCATGCTCAACGTCCTCCAGGTCGGCGAGAGCGTCGCCCAGGATGTCTGCGCCAAGTTGGGTCTCCGCTTGCGTGAGGAGGACTACCGCAACCACGCCGCCGCGCAGGCGATGGACGAGGCGCGCCACCACCTCGCCTACCGGCGCTTCCTGGAGAAGATGGACGAGGCGCCGGAGGACATCGACGCCGGCACCGAGATGATGTTCGACTCGCTGCTCGCCGCCGACGGCGCGCTCGAGCTCGTGGCGACGGAGCAGTTCTTCCTCGAGAGCGTCGCGATGGACATCTTCGACGGCATCCGCGACCACGCCACCAACCCGCTGCTGCGCGAGCTGCTGACCTTGGTCACGCGCGACGAGAGCCGTCACATGGGCTTCGGCATCCTGTACGTCGCCGAGTACATGCGCACCCACGATCGCGACGCGCGCATCGAGTTCGCCCGCCGCTGGCTCGGCCAGATCCTCTTCTCGGCCACCGATCAACCGGGGCCCATCATGCTCGCCCGACTGCAGCGCCGATTGCGCGAGGCGGACGTGGACGCCGACGCCATCGGACCGGCGCTGCTGCGGGAGCAGCAGGAGATCAACGCCCGCAACCGCGCCGAGGTGCTCGCCGGCCGTCGCCTGCCGCAGCTGATGAAGAGCGCGCGCCGCGCCGGCCTGCTCGATGCCGAGATTCTCGAAGCGCTCGGCATCGCCGACCACCCGCTGGTCAAGGTGACGCTGGCACACGCCGCTTGAGCGGCGGCCGGGCGCGCAGCGCGTCAGCGCAGCGCTTCCGCGACGCGCACGGCGTCGCGCGTCTCCGCGACATCGTGTGCGCGGATCACCGCGGCACCGTGCACCACCGCGATGGCGGCCGCCGCGAGCGATCCGGCGAGGCGGTCGGCAGGATCACGGTGACCGGTGAGCGTGCCGATGAAGCGCTTGCGCGACACGCCGACGAGCAGCGGACGGCCGAGTCGACGCGAGCTCGGCGAGCCGACGCAGGACGGCGAGGTTGAAGTCGCCGGGCGGCGTCGCGCTGGCGGTGAAGAAGCCAATGCCGGGATCGAGCACGATCTCCGGCGCCGCGATTCCCGCGCCGGCGGCGCGGGCGAGACTGTCGAGCAGGGCGCGGCGCAGCCAGCGCGAGCGGCGTCGGCGTCGGGTCCGCCGTCCGGTGCCGCCATCAGCACGACGCCGGCGCCCTGCGCGGCCATGTCGGCCATCGCCGGGTCGCCGCGCAGACCGCTGACGTCGTTGATGACCCGTGCGCCGGCGGCGAGCGCGGCGGCGGCCACCGCGGCGCGCGTGGTGTCGGCGGAGACCGGCACCGAGACCGCGCCGGCGACGACCTCCACCGCCCAGCGTCATGCGCCGCACTTCCTCGTCGAGCGCGATCGCGGTGCGGCGATACGGCGCCGATGCCTGGGCGCCGACGTCGATCAGATCGGCGCCGTCGTCGGCGGCGCGCTGTGCCGCGTCGCGCAGCGCCGCGGTGTCGCTCGTGCACCGAGCCGCTGAAGAACGATTCGGGGCTGACGTTGATCGCGGCCATGAGCGCGCACCGGCGCGTCGCCGCCGATCGTCAGGCCCGGCCAGGGTCGCCGCATGGGTTCACTTCGCCAGCCAACTGCGCATGCCGGCAGAGGCAGTCAACGCCGGGTCCACGGCGCACGATTGTCTGCCGCGACACCACCGACGAGTACGTCTGGCAAAACCGATCGTGCGACACCGGCTGGCATGGACCTGCCTACGCATGAGCATCCGAGACCTCGACGACGACCGTTCCCGCCCGCGCCAACCTGCCGCGCCGCTACCGCGCCCTGGTGGTCGATGACGAGCGCGATTTCCGCCACCTGATGACGCATGTTCCTGCAGCGCAGCGGCATGCCCGATCGACGTCGAGACGGCGACCAACGGTCCGGAGGCCCTGGCGGCGGCGCTCGACCGATCCGCCCGATCTGATCCTGCTCGACGTGATGATGCCGGAGATGGACGGCTTCGAGGTCTGCCAGCGGCTGCGCGCCGACGCGCGCACCCGCGCCATGCCGGTCCTGATGCTCACGCGCTCGACGAAGCGGCCGACCGCACGCGCGGCTTCCTCGCCGGCACCGACGACTACCTCGCCAAGCCCTTCGACCGCGGCGAGCTGCTGGCCCGCGTGCGCCGCATCCTGCAGCGCACCTACGGCTACGGCGACGTCGTGACCAGCTTCGAATCGGCGACGGCGACGACCCACTGAGCGACGCCGCTAGCGCGGCAGCGCCAGCGCGAGCGCCGCGCGACCCGGACGCTGCTCGATCGAGAGCGTCCCGCCGTGCAGCTGCGCGACGCCGCGCGCGAGCTCGACCGGCAGCGGCGTCTTCGTCGAAGCGCGAGACGATCTCCAGCTCGCGATCGACGCGCAGCGGCACGGTCAGCGCTGAGGACGGCGCAGCCTTCGTCGTCGCTGAGGCGCGCCGTGACCGACCTCGCCGCGGGCTGCTGCGCACGGTCTCGCGCAGCACGCCGCGCAGCGCACAGGCGAGCTGAGTTGCGATCGCCGCGCAGGCGCGCCGCATCGGCTGGCGTCGCCAGCGCGACCGCGCCGGGCCGGCGCTCGAGCGCCTCGACCTCGGCGATCAGCTCGCCGAGCAGCTCGCGACCGTCCCACTCGGCATCGTCCGGCACGGCCCGGCCGTGGCGCAGGTCGGCGAGCAGCGCGAACTCCTCGACGCACCTGCAGCGCGCGCCGCGCGTTGAGCTGCAGCCGCTCGCAAAGCTCCTGCTGCTCGGCCTCGCCCGCCTCGGGCAGTGCCTCGGCAAAGTAGGCGATCACGCCAAGCGGGTTGCGCAGGTCGTGGACCAGCTGCGCGAACAGCGCCGTCGTCCTCGTCGTGCTCCCCCGCCGTGGTCGGCCGCGCCCATGCGCACTCGATCCGCCATGCGGAGCGCATTCGCAACCGCCGTGCCACGCATCGGCCTTCCCCTCAGCCGCGCCGATGGCCGTTGCCGAGCGCGGTCCCGCTGTGGCAGAAAATCGACCGCCGCGCGGCCGTCACTATTCGGTACGGATCCGGGCCGGCGTCGCGCGGCCGCCCGGCCCGCAGGTTCCCATGGCCCGGCCGATCGACTAGTAGGGTGAGCCGCGTGAACAAGGTACTCATCACCGGCATCGCCAGCGGCCAGGGCAAGCTGGTCGCGCGCAAGCTGCTGCGATCGCGCGCACCCGGCTACGAGGTCGTCGGCGTCGACGTCCGCCCGTGGGAGGACCGGCCCGCGCGGCGTCGACGATGGCGATGACCGACGTGCGCAAGCGCAAGTTCGAGGACGTCATCCGGCGCGAGCGGCCGGACGTGATCGTGCACCTCGGCGTCGGTGCGCCACTTCAAGTCCCACCCGGCCCTGCGCCACGAGGTCAACGTCAACGGCACCCGGCGGCTGCTCGACTTCGCCGTCGCGCACGGCGTCAAACAGGTGGTGGTCGTCTCCAGCTCGTACGTGTACGGCGCGCTGCCCGAGAACCCGTACTACATGGACGAGTCGTTCCCGCTGAACGCCAGCCGGACCTACCCGGAGATGCGCGATCTGGCCGAGATGGACATGCTCGCCACGCGCCTATCTGTGGCACTACCCGGACATCACGATCACCGTGCTGCGGCCGGTGAGCGTGCTCGGCTGACCACGTCCGCAGCGCCATCGGCCGCTACCTGCAGCGCGACTACGTGCCGACGGTGATGGGCTTCAATCCGATGATGCAGTTCCTCCACGAGGACGACATCGCCGAGGCGATCGTGCTGGCGCATCGAGCGCGAGCCTGCGCGGCGTGTTCAACGTCGTCGGCCCCGGCGCGGTGCCGCTGCACGTCGGCGATCGCGCGAGGTCGGCAGCACGGCCGCTGCCGCTGCCCGAGTCGCCGTGCGCCCGGCGATCTCGCACGCTGTTCCGCTGGGGGCTTGTATCGCGTTTCCGCCGCGCGCCATCGATTTCGCCAAGTACCAGTGCACGCTCGACGGCACGCCGCTTCCGCGACGGCGACCGGCTTCACGCCGCGCTTCTCGCTGGCCGAGACGTTCGCCGCGGTGCGCGCCGTGAGCGGTCGACGCGTCGCGCCACACCGCCGACACGAGAGGACGCATGGCCGCACGAGTCGAATCCTCGACAGCCGCGCGGCGCCGCGCGCCGCACCGCCGTCGGCGACGCCCGCCGCCGCGCCCGCTGCCGCCGCGCCGAGGCGCCGCCTGCCGCCGGCCCCGCGCCGCCGCCGCGCGGCGGCCTGCGCGACCTGCTGCGCAGAGCTCGGCGACGAGCTGTGGAAGCAGCTCAACCCCGGACGTGGTGCGCGACGATCAACGACGAGATCGCGGCGCGCCTGCGCCGCATGCCGACGCGCTCAACGAGTACGGCTACGATCCGTGGGGGCTGAACGTCGACGCCATGCGCCGGGCGCTGGTCATCACCACCCTGCTCTACCGCTACTACTTCCGCGTCGAGACCTTCGGCATCGACAACATTCCCGACGGCCGCGTGCTGGTGATCTCCAACCACGCCGGCCAGGTGGCGCTCGACGCGGCGATGATCGGCACCGCCACCGTGCTCGAACGCGAGCCGCCGCGCATCGTGCGCGGCATGGGCGAGTACTGGCTGCCGACGGTCCCGTTCGTGAACCTGCTGATGAGCCGCACCGGGTCGGTGGTCGGCACGCCGAAGAACTGCACCGACCTGCTGCGACCACGGCGAAGCCGTGATCGCCTTCCCCGAGGGCATCCGCGGCATGAACAAGCTGTTCAGCGAGCGCTACCGGCTGCAGCGCTTCGGCTCCGGCTTCATGCGCCTGGCGCTGGCGACGCAAGACGCCGATCGTGCCGGTCGCGGTCGTCGGCTCCGAGGAGCAGGCGCCGGCGATCGCCAACCTCAAGCGACTCGGCGGCCTGCTCGGCATGCCGGCCTTCCCCGATCACCCTCACCTGGCCGTGGCTCGGCCCGCTCGGCCTGCTGCCGCTGCCGGTCAAGTACCGCATCTACTTCGGCAAGCCGATGCGCTTCGACGGCGATCCGGACGACGAGGACGCGCCGTCGACCGCAAGGTCGACAGGGTCGTCGAGACGATCCAGGCCATGCTCGACAAGGGGCTGCGCGAGCGCGACGGGATTTTCTTCTGAGATCAATCCTTCGCGGCCGACAGGCAGGTCGTGTCGGTGTCGCCGACGAACTCGTCGCGCGCCGCGCGAAGACGGCGACGAAGGTCGAGGGAGGAGAATGTACGCTGACGCCAACGGCCTCCGCATCCACTACCGCATCGACGGGCGCGAGGGCGCTCCCTGGGTGACCTTCATCACCGGCATCGCCAACGACACGACGATGTGGGAGGGCCAGGTGGCGGCGCTGGCGGAGGACTTTCGCCTCCTGCGCTACGACTCGCGCGGTCATGGCGGCACGCAGGCGACCGCCGGCGACTACACCTTCGACCTGTTGATGGGCGACGTGCTGGGGTTGTGGGACGCGCTCGGGATCCGCGCCTCGCACCTCGTCGGCCTCGGCCTCGGTGGATCCACCGCGATCGGCCTGGGCATCCAGCACTCGGACCGCCTGCTCAGTCTGGTGCCCAGCTGCTGCCGCGCCGAGATGACCCCCACCTTCGCCGCCGTCTGGCCGGTCTTCATCGAGACGGTGAAGGCGCACGGCATGGAAGGCATGGTCGAGCCCACCGTGCAGCGCTGGTTCACCGACGACTTCAAGGCGGCGAATCCCGCCGTTCTGGAGTCCGTGCGCGCGCAGATCCGCGGCACCGATCCCCTCGGCTACTACGGATGCATCGCCGCCTTGCTGACGCTCGCCTTCGCCGATCGGCTCGACCGGATCCGGGTGCCGACCTTGTTCATCAGCGGCGCGGACGATTTCGGCGGCGGCCCGCCCGAGATCATGCAGAGCCTCGCCGCGGCCGTCCCGGGCGCCCGACACGTCTCGCTGCCGCACGCCGCCCACATCTGCAACATCCAGAACCCAGAGGGATTCAACCAGGAGCTCGGCGCCTTCCTCAGAGCGCAGGCGCGCCAGACGTAAGTCCCGGTCGCGCTCGGTTGAGATGATAGGCGGTTGTAGCGGGCTTTTTGCTCCGGCCCGTTGACGGTACTCCCGTTGTCGGACGTTCGCGCTTGCACTGCCGTTTGCCACAGCGGTGGGGTTTTCCGGCTGAGACGCGCTGACGTTGGCTTCGCATACGTCCCCGAACGTCAGCACCTCAGAACGTCAGCACCTGCCCCGCTACAGCAGCGTGCCGCGCAGGATGACCGCGGCGCAGCTGAAGTAGATCACCAGACCCGTGACGTCGACGAGCGTGGCGACGAACGGCGCCGACGCGGCCGCCGGGTCGAAGCCGAGGCGGCGGAGGATGAAGGGCAGCATCGAGCCGGCGAGGGTGCCGAAGGTGACGACGCCGATCGAGGCTGATGGCGACCGTCAACGCGATCAGCAGGTAGTGCTCGCCGTAGAGCGATGTGACGCGCCGGCCAGAGGACGATGCGCAGCAGGGCGATGACGCCGAGCAGCGCGCCGAGCACCAGGCCGCTGGCGATCTCGCGGCGCAGCACGCGCCACCACTGGCGCAGACCGACCTCGCCGAGCGCCATGGCGCGGATGATCAGCGAGCAGGCCTGCGAGCCGGCGTTGCCGCCGCTCGAGATGATGAGCGGGATGAACAGCGCCAGCACCACCGCCTTCTCGATCTCGTGCTCGAAGTAGGCCATGGCGGTGGCGGTCAGCATCTCGCCGACGAACAGCACGCACAGCCAGCCGCCGCGCTTGCGCAGCAGCGGCCCGAAGCCGATCTCGAGGTAGGGCGCGTCGAGGGCTTCCATGCCGCCCATCTTCTGGATGTCCTCGGTGGCCTCCTCCTCGGCGACGTCGGCGACGTCGTCGGCGGTGACGATGCCGACCAGGATGCCGCGCGAGTCGACCACCGGCAGCGCGACTCGGTCGTAGTGCTGCATCTGCGCGCACCGCTTCCTCGCGGTCGTCGGTGGCGCGCAGCGCGACGAACTTGCGGTCCATGATCGACTCGACCGTCTGCTGCGGCGTCGGCGAGCAGGAACTGGCGGATGCGCAGATCGTCGATCAGGCGGCGGTGCTCGTCGACGACGTAGATGACGTTCACCGTCTCGGCGTCGCGCCCGTACTTGCGGATGTGGTCGATGCGCGTGGGCGATGGTCCACTCCGCCTTCACCCGCACGTAGTCCGGCGTCATCAGGCGGCCGACGCTCTCCTCCGGGTAGCCGAGGATCGACTGCGTGACGCTGCGCTCGGCCGGGGTCAGCAGCGCGATGAGGCGTTGCGCCACCTCGGCCGGCATCTCCTCGAGCAGCGCGGTGCGGTCGTCGGGCTCGAGCTCGTTGATCAGCGCCGCCACCCGCTCGGTGCCGAGGCTGGCGATCAGGCTCTGCTGCTGTTCCGGCTCGAGGTAGCTGAACACCTCGGTCGCGAGATCGCGCGGCAGCAGGCGGAAGACGAGCGCCGCCTGGTCCTGCTCCAGCCCCTCGACCAGGTCGGCGACGTCGGCCGGCTCGAGTTCCAGCAGCGCGCGCGCGCAGCGATCGAAGCGGCGCTGCTCGAGCAGCTCCCCGATCTCCGGGCCCGACCAGCCTGTTGAGCGCGTACATGGCCTTTGCGTGTCCTGAGCGCCGGCCATCGACGCGCCGAGCGTGCTCAGCAGCGGCGGGGGTCGACGCGGCGGTCCGTCCGACAACTCGGTCCGTCGTCCATTGCCTTCCTGCCTATCGCAGAACGACGCGTGACGGAAGCCCTGCGACGCGCCCGCGCTGCCCGATGAACGGCGCCAACGGACAAAGCCGACGCGGCCGCATGGCGTCCCGCCGTGAGTTGTGTTCTCCTCCCGCCCATGGCGCGACAATTGACCAGGCTCGGCGACCTCGAATCCGCCATCGACCGGTCGCTGGCCAGCTATCGCGGGCCCGAGGCGATCAACAGCCTCGAGAGCGCCGCGCTGCCGAACAAGCGCGCGGTGATCGAGGCCTTCAACCACCTGAAGCCGGTCATCTACCTGGGCTTCTACAGCACCCGCTCGCTGGCGCCGGACAACCTGCGCCACACCATCGCCGAGCATCTCTACCCGGCCTACGAGATCCTGGTCGAGCAGATCTTCCGCGTGTTGACCTACGAGAAGGCCATGGGCCGCAGCCCCGTCGGCACGCGGCCCCGAGTGGGCCGAGGAGGTGGTGCTGCGCCTCTTTCGCGCGCTGCCCGGAGCTGCGCCGCACTGCTCAACAGCGACGTGCTCGCCGCCTTCGACGGCGACCCGGCGGCGAAGAGCGTCGAGGAGGTCGTGTTCAGCTATCCGGCGATCGAGGCGATCACCGCCTATCGCGTCGCCCACGTGCCTCTACAGCGACGGCGTGCCGATGATCCCGCGCATCATCGCCGAGTACGCGCACGGCGAGACCGGCATCGACATCCATCCCGGCGCCCGGATCGGCGAGCGCTTCTTCATCGACCACGGCACCGGCGTCGTCATCGGCGAGACCGCGGTCATCGGCCGCAACGTCAAGATCTACCAGGGCGTCACGCTCGGCGCGCTCAGCATTCCGCGCGGCGGCGGCGACGCACAGCACAGCGCCCAGCGCCACCCGACCATCGAGGACAACGTCACCATCTACTCCGGCGCCACCATCCTCGGCGGCGACACCGTGATCGGCGAAGGCTCGGTGATCGGCGGCAACGTGTGGCTGGTGCACTCGGTGCCGCCGAAGTCGAAGATTACGTACGAGCCGGGGACGGCCTGAAGCACTGACGTGCTGACGTCGGCGCCGTTCGGTCGGCCGCCGCCTGGCGAACGTCAGCACGTCTGCGCGTCCGCCTACTTCCACGCAATCGACTGCATCTCCGTGTACTCGCGATGCCCCAGCGGCCGCCTTCGCGGCCGATGCCGCTTTCCTTGAAGCCGCCGAACGGAAGGTTGACGAGGTTCAGGGCGCTGTTGATGTTGACCGTTCCGGTGCGCAGCCGCTTGGCGACGTCGAGGGCTTTGGCGACGTCGGTGGCGTAGATCGCGCCGCCGAGGCCGTAGGGCGAGTCGTTGGCGATGCGGACCGCCTCGTCGACGTCGTCGAACGGCAGGATCGAGAGCACCGGCCCGAAGATCTCCTCGCGGGCGATGCGCATGTCGTTGCGGACGTCGGCGAACACCGTCGGCTGCAGGAAGTAGCCGCGCGCCTGCTCCGGCGGGCGGCCGCCCCCGGTCACGAGGCGCGCGCCTTCGGCGCGACCGGCGGCGATGTACTCCTCGATCTTCAACCGGCGCTCCTCGCGAATCACCGGCCCGAGCATCGTGCCGGGGTCGGCGGGATCGCCGATCGAGACCATCGCGCCGAGGAAGCCGGCGAAGCTCTCGACCGCCGCCTCCTGACGGGCGCGCGGGATCATGAAGCGGGTGCACATCGCGCAGCCCTGGCCGGCGTGGAAGAACGCCGGGGACGACGCATACGGCACCACCTGCATCAGGTCGATGTCGTCGAGGACGATGGCGACCGACTTGCCGCCCAGCTCGAGGTGCACGCGCTTCAGCGTCGGCGCCGCGGCGGCCATGATGCGCTTGCCGGTCACGGCGCTGCCGGTGAAGCTGATCTTGTCGACCAGCGGGCTCTCGACCAGCGCGGCGCCGAGCTCCGGGCGATCGCCGGTGACGACGTTGAAGACGCCCGGCGGAAGATCGCACTCCTCCACCGCCTCGGCGATGACGAGGTCGACGAGCGGACCGTACGGCGACGGCTTCGTCACCATCGTGCACCCGGCGGCGAGGGCCGGCCCGATCTTCTGCACGGTGGTGAAGAACGGGAAGTTCCAGGTTGGAATCAGACCGCAGACGCCGGCCGCCTGATGGTAGACCATCGAGTTGTTGACCGTCGTCCCCATCGGGGTCTCGCTCACCAGCACCGGCAGCATGTCCTCGAAGTGGAACGAGCGCACGAGATCGGCATAGCCGGCCAGCATCTGGTACGGGAGGTCGAGCTGGATCGAGTGCGAGACCCAGGTCGCGCCCGCGGTGGCGGTCAGGATCTCGCGCAACCGATCGCGCCGCTTCTCCAGCGCCGCCACGAGGCGCTCGATGATGCGGGCGCGATCGTGCGGCGTGGTCGTGCGCCACGGCCCCGCGTCGAACGCACGCCGCGCCGCGGCGATGGCGCGCTCGAGATCGGCCGTCGTCGCATTCGGCGCCTTGGCGACCGTCTCCTCCGTCGCCGGATTGATGACGTCGAACGTGCCGCCGCTCGCATCCACCCACTTGCCGTCGATGTACAGCTTCCAGGTCCGCCCCAGTTCGCTCACGCGTTCCTCCCCGATCGGTTCTTGAGAGCATACCCGCGCGGCGGGAGACAAGCGGGACGAACGGCGTGACCGGTGCACCGGTCACGCTTGTCCGTGCCCGCCCGCGTTGCGCACCTCTGTCGGCCGGGATATCGCGTTCGTCATGACTCTCCCCGACGACGCTTGGCGGTCGCTCGATCTCTTCACGCCGACGCCGGAGCATCGACTGCTGGCCGACACGATCTGGCAGTTCGTCGCCGACGAGGTGGAGGGCCAGGCGACGCATTTCAACCGAGAGGAGAAGTTCAATCTCGCGCTGTTCCGGCGCTGCGGCGAGCTCGGCCTGCTCGGCCTGACGGTGCCCGAGGACGACGGCGGGGCCGGGCTCGACGCGACGGCGGCGGTGATCGTTCACGAGGCGCTGTCCACCGCCGACCCGGGCTTCTGCCTCGCCTACCTCGCGCACTGCATCCTGTTCGTGAACAACTTCACCCGCAACGCATCGCGCGACCAACGCCGACGCTTCCTCCCGGACGCCATCAGCGGTGCCAAGATCGGCGCCATGTGCATGACCGAGCCCGAAGCGGGCACCGACGTTCTCGGCATGCGCACGACCGCCCGTCGCGACGGCGACCACTACGTCGTCACCGGTCGCAAGACCTTCATCACCAACGGCGCGATCGACGATCAGACGCTCGGCGATCTGTTCCTGGTGTATGCCCGCACCGGCGAGCGCAGCATCAGCACGCTGCTGGTCGAAAAGGGGACGCCCGGCTTCTCGCTGGGACAGTGCTGGAAGGAGAAGCTCGGCGTGCGCGCGTCGATGACCGCCGAGCTGGTGTTCGATGCCTGCCGGGTGCCCGCCGACCAGCTGCTCGGCGACGAGGGCCAGAGCACGCTGCACATGATGCGCAACCTGGAGCTCGAGCGGCTCACGCTGGCGGCGATGTCGCTGGGCATCGCCCGCCGCTGCCTCGAGGTGATGCTGCGCTACTCCGGCGAGCGCAAGACGTTCGGTGTGCCGATCCGCGAGCACGGCCAGATCCAACGCCACATCGCCGAGTCGTACGCCGAGTACCGCGCGGCACGCTGCTACGTCTACGAGACCGCTCGCAAGCTCGACCTCGACCGCCACGGCAATCGCGTCGACGCCGACGGCACCAAGCTCTTCGCCGCCCGCGTCGGCAAGGAGATCGCCGACCGCGCCATCCAGGTGCTCGGCGGCTACGGCTACATGGGCGAGTACGTCGTCGAGCGCCTGTGGCGCGACGCCAAGCTCCTCGAGATCGGCGGCGGGACGCTCGAGGCCCACCACAAGAACATGACGAAGGATCTGGCGCGGGATCCGTCGTTGATCGGGCGCTGAAGGAAGCGTGACCGGTGCCCAGTGACCAGTGACCGGTCCGCCACCCCACCGATCACTGGTCACCGGTAACCGGTCACGCCTTTCTCCCCATGCACTCCTCCCAATTCCCCGTCCGCATCTTCGACGTCGACGCGTTCGGCGACCTGCGGACGCCGGTGTTGCTGCGGTTTCTCTGGCAGACGGCGTCGGACGCCTCGACCGCGGTGGGGTACGACCTCGAGTGGTACGAGCAGGCCGGCACGCTGTGGATCATCCGCCGCACCCGCGTCGAGGTGCTCGCGCCGCCGCGCTATCGCGACGAGCTGACGATCCGTACGTGGGTGTCCGACATCCGGCGCGTGCGCTCGCAGCGCCAATACATCGTCGAGCGCGCCGGCGGCGACGGCCCGGTCGCGCGGGCCGTCACCGACTGGGTCTACGTCGACCTCGCCCGCGGCGCCCTGATGCAGCCGCCGATCGAGATGCAGCGCGCCCTGATGCCCGACGGCGTCACCAGCGAGCCGCGCGTGGCGAGCCCGGCCGCGCCCCCCCGGCGGAGGCCGAGCGCGTCGCGCGCACGGTCGAGCTCGCCGACATCGACACCGTCGCGCACGTCAACAACGCCCAGTACAGCACCTTCGTCGAGCAGATGGTGTGGGACGCGCTGGCGGCGCGTGGCTGGGTGTTGCAGGCCGTTCCCGGGACGCCGCGGCCGCGGCTGGTCGCGCACGACCTCGAGTACTTCGAAGCGGCGCGCTACCGCGACCACCTGGACGGCAGCGTCTGGGTGACGGCCATCGACGCCGACCGCTTCGACACCGACTGCCAGCTGTCGATCGGCGGCCAGCGGTCCCTGCACGCCCGCAGCACCTGGCGCTGGCCCGACGGCCCCCTGCCCGAGTCGCTACGACGCGCCGTCGATTCGCTCGCCGCGCGCCCCTGAGCGCGTCCGCAGATTTCACCGATCTGTAACCTCCCCGTAACCGGAACTCAGTAGCGTACGGCGCGTCAGACCTACGGGTGCTGCGGATGAGGGTGCGTCCAGCGCCCGGCGGTATTCTCATTGGAGGCAGAGCGGTGATCTCGGTGGCGCTCCGGGACCAGGTTCCGGTCCGATCGAACCGGCCCACGCGAGCAATCGAGGGGCGGCGTGGCTGAGGATCGCGAGCAACGCTCGGCGTTCGGCCACTACGGCGATGTCGAGCACGTCTCCGGCAACTGGGCGGCGGCGCTGTTCACGTCGTCGATCGTCTACGTCCTGATCGGCATTCTGGTGCTCGTCATCGGAGCCTTCACCAAGAAGCTGGTCGTCGAGCCGGAGCCGGTCGAGGTCAAGTTCGTCGAGAAGGTGGTGAAGCCGGAGGTCGTGCCCCCCAAGCCGGCGGAACCCAAGATCGAGGAAAACACGCGCAAGCAGGTGGCGGCCGCCGCCGCGGCGGTGCCGAAGAACATGCGCGTCCACAAGCTCGACGCACCTCCCCCGCCGAAAGTCCTCGAGGCACCGCGCGAGATGCCGCTCGACGCGCCGGCCGAGGCCGATCCGAGCCTCGACGCGGGCGTGGCCGTGTACGGCGAGCCGGGCGACGGCGATCCCGCGGGCCTGGAAGGCGGCTTCGGCGACGCCTCGGGCGACATGGTGGGCATTTTCGAGGGGCTCCCCAAGGGCGCCGTGGCGCCCAAACCGCGCCGTCAGAACAAGAAGCCGGAGTACCCGCCGTCCGCCCTCGCCGACAAGGAGACGGGCGTCGTGATCGTCAAGTGCGTCGTCCGCGCCGACGGCATCCTCGACGAGGTCAACATTGAACGGGGCGACGAGCCCTTCCGCACCTTCGTTCAGAAGGAATTGAAGAAGTGGCGCTACGAGCCGGGACAGTACCAGGGTCAGGCGATCTCGGTGCGACACACGATCGAGATCCGCTTTCGCCTGAACGCCTGAGCAGGGCCGAGAAGGAGAACTGATGTCATTCGATTTTGGCGATATCTGGGCCCACATGGGCGTGCCGGCGATGATCATCGCCGGCGTCCTGATGACCATGGGACTCGCATCGCTGACGGTCTTCGTCGAGCGCATGTTCGCCCTGCGCCGCTCGCGCACGGCGTCGCGCCAGTTCGCCAGTGCCGTCGGCGCCGACGTCAAGGCGCAGCGCATCGCCGGCATCCTGAAGCGCGCCGAGGATCCCGCCTTCAAGCACGCGCACCTGGCGCACATCGTGCGTTCGGCCCTGCAGGCGTACACGCACGCGCTCGAAACCGTCGACATCGGCGGGCTGCCGCCGGCCGAGCGCACCCGCCGCCACCTCGAGCGCTTCATGGAGGAAGTCGGCGCGGACCTGCGACGCGGCATCAGCGTCCTCGCGTCGGTGGGCTCGACCGCGCCGTTCATCGGCCTCCTCGGCACCGTGGTCGGCATCATCTCGGCCTTCCAGGGCATCGCCGCCACCGGCTCGGGGGGCCTGTCGGCGGTCTCCGCCGGCATCTCCGAGGCGTTGATCGAGACCGCGCTCGGCCTTGCCGTCGCCATCCCGGCGGTGCTGGTGTTCAACTACCTCTCGAACCTGATCAGCCGCGAGGAGCTGCTCCTGCAGCACTCCGCCGGCGAGTTGCTGGACACCGTGGACGACTGGGAGGAGCGCCGCGCCGCCCACGAGCCGCAGAACACGATGCCGCCGCGCCTCGAGCCGGCGCGCGCGGGGGCGCGCGCGTGAGAGGGGCGAGCGTCGGCCGCCGCTCGCCGGACAGCGGCGTGCGGCCTACCATCAACGTCACGCCGCTCGTCGACGTGGTGCTGGTGCTGCTGATCATCTTCATGGTCGTCATCCCGCAGCTCGACCAGGATGTGCAGGTCGACCTGCCCAGCATCTTCAACGCCGATCCCGACGTCGCCAACGGCGAGCCCTTCAAGGTGCACGTGAAGAAGGCCGGCGAGTATCACTTCCACAATGTGGTCTACGACCTCGACGGGCTGATCAACCAGCTGGAGGCCGAGCACGCTGCCAACCCGCAGCGCCGCCTGGTGCTGCGCGCCGATGCGACGCTCAAATATGGCGATACGCGGACGCTGCAGAACCGGCTGCGCGAGATCGGGTTCCCCGGCATGTCGTTCGGCGTCAACGTGATCGATCGCCGTGACGCGAGCGGCGACGGCGGCATGGCGGCGGGAGGCTGACGCGCCATGGCCATGGATCTCGGCGGGGCGCGCGGCGGCAAGAAACGCCCGGCCCCCGACATGAACGTCACGCCGCTCATCGACGTGGTGCTCGTGCTGCTCATCATCTTCATGGCGATGACGCCGGTCGCCAGCCGCAAGTTCTGGGTACACACGCCGAAGCAGGAGAAGGAAGAAGTCGACCAGCCCGCCGCCGACCCGCAGCCGCCGCTGGTGCTGAGCATCGCCGCCGACGGCGCCATCACCGTGAACAGCGTCACGCTGACCCGCGAAGAGCTCCCCGACCGGCTGCGGCGCATGTTCGCGGCGCGCACCGATCACGTCCTGTTCTTCGATGCCGCCGACGACGTTCCGTTCGCCGTGGCGATGCAGACGATGGACGCGGCACGCGCCGGCGGCGCGGTGACCATCGCCACCCTCACCGAGCCACTCGGCGCTCCGGCCGCGGCGGCGCCAGCCGCCGACACCGCGTCTCCTTGAGGAGGCTTTTCACACGGAGAACGGAGCAACGGAGAGGGGAACCCGAATCCCGGCAGCAACTCTCCGTTGCTCCGTTCTCCGTGTGAAGACGATTCAGCGCGAGCTACGGCCGCTGGCGGCGGCCAGGATCTCGGCGACGTCGAACGGCTTCGCGAGACAGGTATCGGCGCCCAGGCGCCCGGCGAAATCCAGACCGTCGCGACCGGCGGCACCGGAGAGCACCACGATGCGCACCGTCGGCTGTGTCTTCCAGACCGGCCGCACGCCGCAGTGCGGCTGGCGGATGCGGCGGAGGACCTCGTAGCCGTTCATGCCGGGCATGTAGAGATCGAGCATGAGGAGGTCGTAGCGCGTCGACTCCAGTCGCTCCTCGACGAGCGAACCGTCGTCGGCTTCCTCGACCTCCCAGCCCTGGCTGAGGAGCGCTTGGCGCAGGACGAAGCGCACCGATCGGTCGTCGTCCACGATGAGGGCCCTGCGCGCCATCCTTGAGCCTCGGGCAAAATAAGGGGGGGGCGGGGAGCCACATCCGTGGGCAGCGTCTGTGGCTCCCCGCGTTGCGTTCCAGACGCGAGGATCGTGCGTCATTTCTCTGTAAGAGCATTGGCCATGCCAGATCGAACGCGCGGGCTGACGCAGTGTTCGACCAGGCCGCGCGCGATCTGAATTGCTCATGCGGTAGGCAAGCGCCTTCCCGATGAGCAGCGTGCACCGCCGTCGCACACCAGACGCGGGCTGGCATCGCTTGTGCTCATCACATCCATTGCGCGCGCCTTGCCACCGGCGCGACGCCGCACCCAATGGAGAAGATGATGCATAAAGCCCTTGTGCCGTATGGGCTTTCGAGGTCACCGCGATACGCGACGAGGCAGCCGGCGCCGGCCCGCCGGTGCTCGCGCCGCGTCCACCTTGCCCGGCGATTGGGCAGGCCTGGGCGCGATCACGATGGCCACTGCGCATCATCCATTCCGCTACTGGCCTGACGCCGCCGCCCCAATCGGCCGCGGATGGAGCACACTTCGATGAGAGCCCCACGACAGGCGTCGCCCCAACCGACCGACGAGACCGACGTTTCCACGGCGAAAGCAGCCGTCGAGCGCCGGCGCCCCGAGCTGGACGCGCGCCTGCTGCGCACGTTCGTCACCATCGTCGACGTGCGCAGCTTCACCCGCGCCGGACGGCGTCTCGGCTTGAGCCAGTCGGCGATCAGCCAGCAGATCGCCGCGCAGGAGCGACAGTTGGGCGTGAAGCTGCTCGTGCGATCGGGAACCGGCGTTCGGCCGACGCCCGCCGGCGAGCTCCTGCTCCACTACGCGCGCCAGATCCTCGCGAAGGTCGACGAGGCGGCGCGCATGCTCACCGTGTACGACGCCACCGGCGCGAGCGTGCTGCGGATCGGCGCCGGCGGCGCCGCCTGCGAGCATCTGCTGCCGCCGATCCTGCAGGCGTTCCACGAAGAGTTCCCGCGCGTCGAGCTGCGCGTTCAGAGCGGCCCCTCGCCGCGCTCGATCGAGCGTCTGCTCGAGGGCGACCTCGACGTCGGCGCTGCTGTCGCTCCCAATCAGCGAGCCGAAGCTGCGCATCTTCGAGATTGGCCGCGACGAGTTGGTGGTGATCACCGCGCCGAACCACGCCCTCGCCGGCCGGAAGCGCGTGGAGGTGCCGGAGCTGGCCGGCCAGCCGCTCCTCGTCTACGAACGCCGCAGCTCGACCTACCGCCTCGTCGAACGGGCCCTGCTCGAAGCCAGCATCTTCCCGCGCATCGTCATGGAGCTCGACCACCTCGGCGCGGTGGCGAGCATGGTACGCGCCGGCCTCGGCCTGGCCATCGTGCCGCGCTGGGCGGTCGCCGATGACCTGGCCTCCGGCCGACTGTCGGGGCTCTCTATCGGGAAGACCGGCCTCGCTCGAGCCTGGGGCTTGGGACTGCGCGCGGAGGATCACCAACCGCAGACACTACGCGCCTTCGTGCGACTTTCCCTGGAGCGGCTGCCAGCGCTGCTGACGGTGTAGCGGCGGCGCCGCCGCGGTGCACGGTGAGCTGCGGTTCGCCGGCGGCGACCGGCGCCGCGAGGCCGGCGGCCTCGCGCAGCTCCGCGAACGACTCGGCGAGCATGCTCATGAAATCGACGAGGTCGGGCATCTGGTTCCAGTCGGCGCCGATGCCCCATGAGAGCGTGCCCGCGTAGCTCAGCAGCGCGACGCCGAGGCCCTGATTCTCGAACAGCGGCAGGTGCGGATACGCGGCCAGCATGCGCGAGCCGAGCAGGAAGAAGGGCACCGGCGGGCCCGGTACGTTGGTGACGATCAGGTTGAAGCGGCGGGAGCTGTTGATCAGGCGCGCGATCAGGTTCACGACGTTGCCCGTCGTGAACTCGGCCGCCTGGGTGAGCAGCTCCGCGCCCATCGCGTCCTGATCGTCCTTCAGCGCCGCCGTCGCGGCGCTCACCTTGGCGAGGCGGCGGCGCGCATCGCGCTCGGTGACGGGCAGCGTCGTCAGCCACACCGACACGCGGTTCCCGGTGGCGCCGCGCTCGTCGACGGCGCGCACGCTCACCGGCACGACGGTGCGGAATTCTCCGCCCGGATAACACCGCCGCTTGGCGAGGAAGCGGCCGACGGCCCCCGCCACGGTCGTCAGCACGACATCGTTGAGCGTGCCGCCCAGATCGGGTGCGGATCGCCTTCACCTCGGCGAGGCTGATCGAGAACCAGTCGACGCGACGGTGCGGGCCGATGGGCAGGTTGAACGGCGTGGCGGGCGCGCCGCCGAGCTTGCCGAGCAGGCGCACGAAGGCGGACACGCCGGCGCCGGCCGCGCGCCCCGCCTCCCCCGGAGCGCGCAGCCAACTGCCGACGCGCCGCGCCGCGTCGAGCGACGCGCGTGCCCGGCGCCGCACTTCGTCGACGAGCACGTCACGTTCGCTGCGGCGCAGGGCGCGGCCGCCAGTGGTCGGGCGGCTCGATGGTTTCGGTGGGCTCGGTGCCGAGCAGCGCGGCCAGCAGGTCGATGCCGGCGATGCCGTCCACCATGCAGTGGTGCACCTTGGCGACCATTGCGAACCGTCCGGCCTCGAGCCCCTCGATGATCCACAGCTCCCAGAGCGGGCGCCGGCGATCGAGCGCGCGCTCGAGGATCTCGGCGCAGCGCCGCTGCAACTGGCGCTCGCCACCCGGTCGGGGCAGGCTGGCGTGCCGCACGTGATAGCCGAGGTCGAACCGATCGTCGTCGATCCAGATGGCGTCGTTGAGCAGCGGCAGCGTGACCACGCGCTGCCGGTAGCGCGGGATGAACCGCAGCCGCGCGCCGATGTGGCGGCGGATCCGATCGATGTCGACGCCGCCGTGCTCGGTGGCCAGTGATCCGGGCTCGAAAATCGCCCGTCAATGCGACGTGCATGTGGCGCATTGCTGGTCTCGAATGCCAGGAACGTCTGGTCGAGCGCCGATAGGCGTTCGTAATGGGTCTCATCGCGCATCGCTATCGCCCTCCGCGATACGCTGAGCAGGTGCACGGGATGTGCCACCTGCGCCGCGCGGCCCCGTGTGGAGAACGCGCCGCCAGCGCACCGTCGTGCTGCTCAGCGGGTGGGCACGCGGCCGAACGTGTTCGACGCTCGCGTGCGGCAGATCGACCGCCGGCAACGTCGTGGCGCACATGACCAGAGCGGCGCGCGCCGCGACGAAAAAACGGCCCGACGCGCCACTGGGACGCGTCGGGCCCGTCGCTCGACTCACCGCCTCCGCAACCACCGCGCGCGACGGTCGAAAGGGATTCGGGGTGCTACAGGATCGACGTCGCGCTCACACCGCGTCGGAGCCGCGCTCGCCGGTGCGGATGCGGATCACCTCATCCACCGGCATGATGAAGATCTTTCCATCACCGATGCGACCCGTCTTGCAGGTCTCTTCGATCACCTGGCACGCCTTGGTGGCGTCCTTGTCGTCGAGCAGCAGCTCGATCTTGATCTTGGGTAGGAAGTCGACGACGTACTCGGCACCGCGATACAGCTCCGTGTGCCCTTTCTGCCGTCCAAAGCCCTTCACCTCCGACACCGTCATCCCCTGGATGCCTTGTCGGCCCAGCGCTTCCTTCACCTCGTCCAGCTTGAAGGGCTTGACGATCGCTTCGACCTTCTTCATGGCCGCTCCTTCCTCCGGGTTGTCTCGCTCGTTGCGCGCCCGACCTGCAGACGCCGGCGACGGCGCGCGCCACCGTCTCCCCCTGCGATCCTCAGACTCGCCTCGCAGCGATCGAAGGCACGTAAAGCAACGCGGATGCCATCCATCGCGTCATCCCGCATGACTCGATCACGCCGCTTGGCTGCCGCGAGTCTCCCCCGTCGGTGCCCAGAATGTGGGCAAGGGCTGGCCAATTGAGCACGGAAGAGGCGCGCGGCAGCCGTGGCGCCGGGCCGGCGTCGCCTGGTAAACCGCCCCCATGGCCGCGCGGATCGTGATCGTCGACGACGAGCCCCGCATGGCGGCCGTGGTGGCGAAGGCCCTGGAGCGCGACGGCCACACCTGCGAACAGTGCGGCAGCGCCGAGGCCGCCCTGGCGACCGTCGAGGCGCGCGGCGCCGACGTCGTCGTCAGCGACCTGCGCATGCCCGACATGGACGGCTTGGAGCTGCTGCGCCGGTTGCACGCGGCGCGACCCGAGCTGCCGGTCATCCTGCTCACGGCGCACGCCAGCGTCCCGTCGGCGGTCGCCGCGATGCGCGACGGCGCCTTCGACTACGTCGCCAAGCCCTTCGACAACGACGAGCTCCGCGCACTGGTGGCGCGCGCCCTCGATCTGACCCGCCTGGCGAGCGAGAACCGCTGGCTGCGGCAGGAGCTGGGCAACCGCTACGCGCCCGACACCATGGTCGCCGAGAGCCCGCGCAGCCGCGAGCTGCTCGCGCTGATCCGCCGCGTCGCGCCGAGCCGCGCGACGGTGCTGGTGCAGGGCGAGAGCGGCACCGGCAAAGAGTTGGTCGCGCGCCTCCTGCACTTCTGGAGCGATCGCGTCGCCCGGCCGTTCGTCGCGGTGAACTGCAAGGCGTTCGCCGAGGGCGTCCTGGAAAGCGAGCTGTTCGGCCATGAGAAGGGCGCCTTCACCGGCGCGCAGGCCGCGCGCGCCGGCTGCTTCGAGCGCGCCGAGAGCGGCACGTTGTTCCTCGACGAGATCGGCGACATCAGCGGCGACTTCCAGGCCAAGCTACTGCGCGTGCTGCAGGAGAGCGAGGTCCTGCGCGTCGGCGGCTCGACCCCGCGCCGCTTCGACGTGCGCGTGATTGGCGCGACGAATCGGACGCTGCGCGACGAGGTCGCCGCCGGCCGCTTCCGCGAGGATCTCTTCTTCCGCCTCAACGTGATCCCGATGCAGCTGGCGCCGCTGCGCGAGCGCCGCGAGGATGTCTTGCCCCTCGCCGAGCGTTTCCTCGCCCGTTTCTCCGGCGAGGCGGGCCGCACGTTGCGTTTCGGTGCCGATGCGACCGCGGCGCTGCAGGCGCATCGCTGGCCGGGCAACGTCCGCGAGCTCGAGAACGCCGTCGAGCGCGCCGTCGTGCTGGCGCGCGACTCGGAGATCACGCCCGAGGACCTGCTCCTGGAGGACGCGTCCGCGACCGGTGCGCCCGCGCCGGCGACCGACGGCACGCTGCAGGACTGTCTCGACCGCGCCGCCGCCACCCGCATCCGCGCCGCGCTGGCCGCCGCCGGCCGCAACCGCGCCGCCGCCGCGCAGGCGCTCGGCATCGAGCGGACGACTCTCTACCGCATGATGAAGCGGCTCGGAATCGACGACGTGTAAGCCTCGCCGGGGTGGTGTTCGAGGGCCGCAATCGCGACTATGCTGGCGCCGACGAGGAGGAGGTCCGCATGCCACGCGCAATCTGGAACGGTGCCGTGCTCGCCGAAAGCGACCGCTGCCTGGTGGTCGAGGGCAATCAGTATTTCCCTGCCGACGCCGTGAAGCGCGAGTACCTCAGGCCGAGCGAGACGCACACGGTGTGCGGCTGGAAGGGTACCGCGAGCTACTACGACATCGTCGTCGACGGCCAGGTCAACAAAGACGCCGCCTGGTACTACCCCACCCCGAAGGACGCCGCGGCACAGATCGCCGGATACGTCGCGTTCTGGCACGGCGTTACGGTCGAGTGAGGCGGGGGCCGACGGAAAGGCAAAAGGCAAAAGGCAAAAGGCAAAAGGTGGGAGAGACGCGCCAGCCATTCTATGACTCGGCTACTTTTGCCTTTTGATTTTTGCCTTTTGCCTTTTGCCTTTCATGTTTCAGGTCACGGCGCCGGTGTCGCGCCGACAGTGACGGCCTTCGGCGTGACCTCTGCGGCGGCGACGCAGCGCAGTTGCGACGACTGGTCCATCATCGCGTCGGAGCCGACGTAGGCGCTGTCCTGCAGGGCCACGTCGCGGTACGCCTCGCAGTCGCCGGACGAGTCGAACTCCCTCACGACCTTGAACGTGGCGATCGGCGGGTCGTTGTTGCCCGGATCGTCGAGATGCTCGGGCTTCACCGGCACCTGCACCAGCAGCCAGCTTCCGAACAGGATGATGCCCTGCGCGAGCGCGCGTCGCAGCGTCATCGCCTCTCCCCGTATCATCGGATCGAGATGTCCTCGGGCATCAGCGTCAGGATGCTGCCTGCCGGGAACTGCCAGGCGACGGTGGCGCGCTCGATCTGCTGCCACCACGGCGGCGCGGCGCTGGCGATGCGGGCGCCGAGCATCTTCGCGATGCGCGCGGCGAACGTCTTCGGTTGCGGGTAGAACGTGAGGGCTACCCGTTCATCGACGGGAATGCCGGCGGCCTTCTTCGCGGCGTTGATGGCGCTGAGAAATCCGCCGAGCTCATCGACGAGCCCCTTCTCCTGCGCCTGCGCGCCGGTCCAGACGCGCCCGCGTCCGACCTCGTTCACCTGGGACTTCTCGAGCGAGCGGCCGCTCGCGACGCGCTCGACGAAGAGATCGTAGACGTAATCCATCGTCGCGTTCAGGCGTGTCAGCTGCGCCGGCGTGAAGCTCTCGGTGAGCGACAGCATCGACGCCATCTCGCCGCGCTGCAGCTCGACGGTATTGATGCCCAGCTTGGCGAGGAGCCCGCGCACGTTCGGCTTGGCGAGCACGACGCCGATCGAGCCGGTGATCGTGCCCGGATCGGCGACGACGCGCGTCGCCGGCACGGCGATGTAGTACCCGCCCGACGCGGCGACGTCGGACATCGACACCACCACCGGCTTCTTCTCGCGCGCCGCGTGCGCCGCCTGCCAGATGAGGTCGGCGGCCAGCGCCGAGCCGCCGGGGCTGTCGATGCGGAAGATGATCGCCTAGACGCCCTCGTCGGCCGCCGCGTCGCGGAACGCCTCGATCAGCGTGTCGGCGCCCATCGAGCCCTCGCCGCGTCCCGGCGTCGATTCGCTCTCGCCGGTGGTGACGGTACCGACGCCGTAGATCACCGCCATGCGTTGGCTGCACCGAGGGCGCGCCCGGCAGCGGCCGGCGGTCCGCCGCGTAGTCCTCGGCGGCCAGCCACTTGCCGTCGGGACCGACCAGCGCGGCGCGCAGCTCGTCCAGGAACTGCGCGTCGTCGATCAGGCCCGCGGCCTGCAGCTCGTCTGGGGTCGCCGGCCCGCCGTCGATCGTCTTGCGCACCGACCGCCGGCTCGAGCTTGCGACTGCTCGGCGATGGCGTCGACCAGCTGGCCGTACATGCTGTCGAGCAGCGAGTTGGCCATCTCGCGGTGCCACGTCGTCATGGTCTTCTCGGAGAGCATGTCGCCGAAGGTCTTGTACTCGCGGATCTTCAGCACCTGCATGTCGACGTCGAGCTTCTCCCAGACGCCGCCGAGGAAGACATACTGCGCGAGCAGGCCGGTGACCGGCGCGGCCGCGCCGGGCGGCACATGCACGTGATCGGCGACGCTGGCGACGTAGTACTCCATCGAGCCGCCGCTGAGCTCGAGCTCGAGGTACGCGTGCAACGGCTTGCCCGACGCCTTGAACTTGTCCAGCGCGGCCGCGGATCTCCTGCGCCTTCCCCCAGCCGATGGCGAGCGGGCGGATGCGCACCACCAGACCGGCGACGCGCGAATCCTCGCCGGCGTCGCGGATGGTCAGCAGCAGGTCGAGCAGCGACATCGACGGCTCGCCGAGCAGGCGCGCCAGCGGCGTCGTCGTCGACCTCCTCGGCATAGCTGCCGTCGAGATCGAGCAGCACCCAGCTGTCAGCGGCGATGCGACGGCCGGCCATCCAGTGCCGACCCGCCACCACTGCCACGGCGATAATCAGAACTCCCAGCAACACCCACCGGCGCCACCGAACCTTGCCGCTCACCCCGCGCACCTCACGATGGCGAACCGACTACCCTACTTCGACCGGTTGTCGCCAGCGGCCAGCCGCGGTCTCGCACCGCCACCGTCCGGCGCGGGCGTCAACTTTTCCCGTTGAAGCCGATGAACTTGAATCGCCCGTCGACCTCGGCGATCCAGCCGCCGTTCATTTCGTAGCTCTCGCCCTGGTCGTCGAAGAGCATCAGGTGCAGGTAGCCGCGGGAGGTGTACCAGGCCCACTCCTGCGTCGGCTTCGTGAACGTCACCTCGCGGCGCACGATCTTCTTGCCCTTCAAGCGGTTGATGAACGCCTCCGCCGCATAACGGCTGCGGCTGTCGAGCATGCCGAAGAAGACCTGGTTGGTCTTCTCAAACGTCGCGCGCGGCTGCTGGCCCTTCTCAACCATACCCGGAACGATGATGCTCCCGTACTCTTCCTGGGTGACGCGCAGGGGCTCGAGGGCCGCGAGGTCGCCCGCCGTGAGAGCCGCGACGAACTGGTCGAGCAACGCATCCACGGAATCGGCGCCGCCGGTGAAGCCGAACGGCGGCTTGTCGCCGCTCCACACCGTCGGCGCCGGGGATGGGGTCGAGGCGGGCGTCTCGGCGGCGGCGAGCAGGGACGGCACGGCCAGAAAACAGCACGCCGTGATCAGGCGTGCGACGCGATGCGCGGTCAACACGGTGAGTCTCCTCGTACGCAAGATGCAGTCGGCAAGAAAAGACGGAGGGGGTGACCGCACGGCCACCCCCTCCCTTGCTTCCAGGCGCTGATGATCGGGAGACCCGATCAGTTGATGTTGAACTCAACCCACGGCTTGCTCATCCAGTCGCAGGCCGCCGCCCCACCGGTGGTGGTGCAGGGAGCTGCCGGATTGACGCCACCGAGGTAGCTGGTGGTTTCGAAGACCGGGTTGATGCTCGGGCACGGATACGGCGCCGGCGGGGCCGCGCCGCTGTAGACCGGACGCGGGTCCCACAGGGCGCGACAAGAGCCGGTGCCGGCGCCCGCGCAGCAGGTGAACGGCGTTCCAAGACCAGTGCAGCCCGTGTTGTCGATCGCCGGGTACTGGTCCATGTTGGCCGCCGCGTTGGTGAAGGTCGTGGCCGGCGCCACGCCATTCACGTTGGCCATACCGGGCAGCAACGCATACCAGCTCTCGGTGTCGGCGTTGTAGCCCGCGGTAGCCGCGAGGGTCTCGTTGCAGACCCCGGCATTGGCGTCGCCGTTGCCGCCGTCCTTGGCGATCTCGTACGCGGCGCCGCCAGAGTCCGCGCACGAGCCGCAACCGAACATGACGCTGTTGTAGAGCATCAAGTTGCCGGTCAGCGCCTCGGGGATGTGGTCGCTGTTCGCGTCGATGGTGGCGTTGTTCTCGGTCACGTCGTCGCGAACCTCGGTGCAGGCATCCGCCCACGCGGTCACCAGGAGATTGGCGTAGTGACCCCGCACACCGCGGCGCAGGAACACGCCGGAGTCGGAGCCGTCGTTGTGGCCCGGCTGATTTCCGCCGCCGACCAGGGTCATGTTGCAGATCGACGCATTGGAGAACGGCGTCGCCGAGAAGTCGAACTCGCTGTTGTCGGCCTCGATGCCGCGCGAATCCGCGCCGGTGTCGGTCTGAACGCCGTTCTGGATGTAGACACCGTACTGGATCGAGCCGGTGAAGCCGAGCTGGTGATCGAACCCGTCGTCGGCGCAGGCAGCGACGATCATGTGGTCGTGATTGGACGTGCCGCCGAACCACTCGAAGCAGTCGTCGGAGCCGTTGACCGCCATGCCGTACGACATCTTGGTCTGGGTGCCGAGGCCGTTCATGGTCCACAGGTTCAGCTCGTTGTTGGGGCTGAAGGTCAGGCCGGCGAACTCGACCCGGAAGTAGGTGACGCGGCCGGCGTTGTAGTCACTCTCGCACCCGCCGAAGCTGAAGGGCAGGCCCTCGGAGGTGAAGGTGCAGCCAGGGCCGTTGACGGTGCCGTTGCCATTGAAGACGACGCCACCCCAGTCACCCTTGAGGCGCGCGCCCGGAGCCCCCGTGCTGGTGAAGATGATCGGCTGGCTGGGGGTGCCGGGCGCGTCCATGCGCGAGCCCTGCTGGATGATCAGGGCCGCCGGATTGGCGGTGGTCGTACCGACCACGCCGCGGACGATGCTGCCCGGCTCGATGGTGAGAACGGTGGCCGGACCGCCCGGAGGCGTCTCCACCGTCACCAGGCCGGCGAGGCGGACGGTGCAGGCCTTCGGCCAGGTCTGGCTGCTGGTGATGGCGAACGGGGCGCCCATGCCGAGCGTCACGGTACCGCCGGGGCAGGCGATGTCCGGCCCGGGGCCGTTGCAGAGGTCGTACAGCGGGTCGCCGCCGGTGACGCTGATGCGCAGGGCGTCGACGTCGAGGGCGTCGATGACGCCGTCCTTGACGATGTCGCCGCAGTCGAGCGCATTGCCGGTGCCGCAGATACCGGCGCCCCCGATGGTGGGGCAGGAGCCGGCGGCGCACTGGCCGAGGATGGTGACGTCGGTCGAGGTCACCCCCGAGCCGTCGTTGTTGAGGTTGCCGCAGGCCGCCGCCGCATACGCGGATCGGCTGCCGGCGGTCGCCAGCACCAGGCTGGCGAGGACGATCAGCTTGCTCAGTTGCTTCATATCAGACCTCCTACCTTCTCGTCCGATCACGGAACGGTGACGGCGCAGGTCGCGCCGAAGACCTCGGTCGACGTATCGCCGGCGCTGACCACGACGCAGTTGAAATCAGCCGCGGTCACCGGCGTGCCGGTGCAAGTGTTGAAGGTCACGGTCGCCGCGGGGCCCGAGCCGACGCCGACGAAGCTCGGATCCTCGAGATCGATGCGGAGGGCCGTGTCGGTATCGTCCGGGCTGGTGGCGAACACGCCAGAGGTGACGCTGTTGATCACCGACGCCTGGCTCCCGATGCCGGGAATGCTGACCTTGTTGTCGTCGTAGCCGACGAGCACCAGCGCGCTGACCAGCGGGGTGGCGGTCGTGAGTTGGACGGTGACGGACTGCGTGCCGGTGACCGAGCAAGCGGCGACGCTGCAGTCGGGCGGGCAGATGTCGTCGGGTCCGAACCCGGTGTCCGCGACCGTGTTGCCGTCGTCGCAGGTCTCGCCGTTGTCGATCTGGCCGTTGCCGCAGAGCAGCACCGAGCAGGTCGGGTCGCCGACGGTCAGGCCGACGTCACAGGATGCGGCCGCCTGGGTGAGGCAAGCCAGGGTGCCGGAGAGGCCGGCCGAGGTCTGGGTGTTGGCCTGCGGGCAGGCGCCGAACCGCGTCGACTGGCCGAGGATCACGCTCGGCTTGGCCCCGCCGCTGATCGTGCTGGCGCCAGTGCAGGTCTTGGCGATGGCGGCGTCGAGCTTGGCCGAGGCCTTGGCGATCTTGTCGGTGGCCTTGCTGTCCGGACAGGACGGCACCTTGCCCTTGATCAGGGCGTCCTGGCACTTGGCGAGCGCCTTCTCGACCGCGTCGAAGAACTTGGCGGTGCGCTTGCCGATGTCCTTCTGGCACTTGAGCACGTCCTTGTCGGTGCTGGCGGGCAGCAGCGTGCCGTAATAGGTGCCGATCAGGGTGTCGATCTTCTGCGCCGAGGTGCAGGTGAGGCACGTTCCCACGTCTGCCGGCGAGGCCAGGGGGGTGGCGCAGCTTCCGCCCAGGCTGTCGTTCAGGAATGCCGGGCACAGGGTCGCGGCCCCGCAGACGCCGGGCGGCGGGCCGGAGCAGCTGCCACCACTGCACTGGGGGTTGTTGGGGAACGGAGTCGCGTCGGTGCAGATCTCGCCGTTTTTGGTGCCGCCGACGCAGATGCCGGGGCACTGCGCGTCGGTGGAACAGTACTCACCGTCGCGGTCGCCGCCGACGCACTGCGGCACCAGGCTGTCGAAGCCCAGGTCCGCGACCGTGACGCCGCCGCACTTCTTGGTGATGCCGTCCTGCAGCTTGGCGGACGCCTTGGTGATCTTGTCCGACGCCTTGGCGTCCGGGCACGGTCCCGGGCTCTTGCCGGTGAGGACCGCCTCGCTGCACTTCTGCATCGCCTTCATGCGCGTGCTGGCGTACTTCTGGGCGCCCTTGACGACGGCCCTCTGGCAATCCGGGATGTCTTGGGCGCCGGCGACCGTCGCGCCGAACGCCAGTACGGCCACGGCGAGCGACGCCGCGATCCGGGTTTGACGAAGAATGGTGTTTTGATACATCTCACGATCTCCTTCCGCTCTCCGCGGCTACTCTCGACACTTGCGAGCGGCCGCGCGGTTGGGGACCCCGCCGCGCATTCAGGCTCTCAAACCGGGTGCGCGGTGGGCCTTGACCAAGTCCTGTTCAATCCTCTCGTCCTGACTGTCGCATCAGCGGCCGGTCCGGATCGGTCCGCGGTCGCTGCCCCCCTCCTTTCTCCGGACGCCGCCGGCATTCATTTCAGCCCCCTTCTCCGAGTCGTTCTCGAGCGCACGCGAGCGGCGCCACCATTCGCGGTCAGTGCCGTGGTCGTCTCGAGTGCGGCGAAGTTATCCCGCGCCGCGTGACGAACCGTTTGCTCGCATGTGAAGATTCAAGGCAGCTTCGCCGGCTCTGTAGGGTGCGGAGAAGAAACCCCGCAGCTCCTGTGCTTAGCGGGTCAACATTACGGGACCTTTACCTGGGCGTGATGTCTGCGTGATGCGCGGCCCAGCCGTCGGGTGGCTTGTCATCGAACGTTCACGGCGCCGTCACGACGGGAAAACAGTGGGCGCACTAGAAACGCCCTACGGAAATCTGCGGAACGACCTGTTCCACCGCGTGCCTGCCACACAACAAGGGGGACTCACCGGCAGGCTGGCGGTACCACTTGCCTACTCGACGCTTGTCCCGATCAGGAGAACACGATCCGAATGCACGGCGGTTGGGGGGAAGTGGCGTGGTGGGCGCGGTGGATGATCGGGCTGTCGCTGCTGCTGGCGCAGGGAGCCACCGGCCAGTCCGCGCCGGGCCCGGCGCCCACAGCGCAACAGAAGGGGCGCGGAGCCATCATCGTGAAAGTCGTGAATCAGACCGGCGGCGCGGCAATCGGCGGCGCCACGATTGAAACGGTCGGCGAGCCGCACGCCAAGGCGACCACGGCCGCCGACGGCAAAGCCCGGATCGACGTGCCGCCAGGTACCTACGCCGTGAAGGCGTCGGCTGAGCAATACGATCCGGTGACCATCGAGAAGCTCACCGTCGTCGCCGGTAAAGCCATCGGGGCGACCGCCAAGCTGAAGCCGAAGGAATCCGCCACCACCCAGTCGAAGCAACTGGTCGAGGTGACGGCGGTGGTCAAAGAGGCGAGTGAGGCCACCCAGTTGCAGCAACGGAAGGATGCAACGACCGTCGGCGACAGCCTGGGCGCCGAGGCGATCTCCAAGACCACCGCCTCCAGCGCCGCCGAGGTGGTCACGCGCGCCCCGTCGGTGACCACCCGCGACAACAAGTACATCATCGTCCGCGGCCTGACCGAGCGTTACAGCAGCGCCATGCTCAACGGCAGCCGCCTACCCAGCACCGACCCCAACCGGCGCATCGTCCCGCTCGACATCTTTCCCGCCGACTTCATCGAGGCGCTCACCATCATCAAGACGTATTCCCCCGACCTGCCCGGCGACTTCGCCGGCGGACTGGTCGACATCAAGCTGGCGAAGCCGCCGCGGGAATTCGAGTGGTCGATCAACACCTCGATGAGCTTCAACACCGAGACCACCTTCCAGAAGTACGACACGTACGATGGCTACCCCCAGGACTGGCTGACGTTCGGCGACGGTCCGCGGCAGCAGCCCAGCACCTTCAACATCTTTCCGGCGAATCCCAATCCCAACCCGCCGTTCAACCCGACCACCACCCAGATGCGCTCCCTCGTCGCCAGCCTGGCGGACAACTGGAACATCGACTCGGCCACCGCCCCGCCCAACTTCAAATTCGACGGCTCGATCGGCGACACCTGGGGGCCGTTCGGCATCGCCCTGGCCGGCGTCTACGGGTGGAAGTTCACCGTTCACCGCAACCAGATCAACAACGCGTTCAAGAGTCCGGGAGAGATCGACGCGGGCGAGGGCGAGAACTTCACCTACGACGTGAGCGACTTCAAGACCGAGCTCGGCGCCCTGCTCTCGTCGCAGTACCAGATCGATCCGGACCACAAGATCCTCGCCCGCGCCCTGGTCAATCGCCAGGGCATCAACGAGGTCCAGAGCGGACGCGGAACGGACATCAGCCTCTCCGCCCTCGATCAGTTCTCCACCTCCAGCGAGTATACCGCCAACCAGCTCGGGTTTGGGGCCCTCGAGGGCGTCGACCACTTCTCGTGGATCGACGTCGACTGGCGCGGCTCCTGGGCGCCGTCGTCGCAACAGATCCCGGACGCCAAGTACTACAACTACAACCGGCTGATCGACAGTCCGCCGGGCACGCTCCCGCATCTCGAGGTGGTCCGACCGGATCTGCAGCCGGAGCGCATCTGGACGTCGCTGGATGAGTTCCTGCAGGACTACTACGTCGATGGCATCGTGCCGTTTCGCGTGCTGCCGCTGGTCGATGGATGGCGCGCGCTGGATGGCAAGATCAAGGGCGGCATCAACTACGCGCTGCGCGACCGGTCGTTTCTGTATCAGGTCTTTCGAATTCCCGGTCTGAATGCCCAGCGTCTGAATCTAACACAGCCCCCGGACAGCTTGCTGGTACCGGAGAACTTCTCCACCGAGGGGCCGTTCGAATTCACGCGCTTCAGCTATGAACCCTTCAACGCCACCCAGAATATCGCCGCATTCTACGGGATGGTGGATACGCCGGTCATCAAGGACCGCCTGCGCTTCATCGGCGGCGCCCGTCTCGAGTACTCGTACATTCGCACCGACGGCTTCGAGCAGGCGGTCGGTCCCGTCAAGAACGTCATCAACGACCTCAACCCGCTGCCCGCGGTCAGCCTCGTCTACACGCCGCGCGACGACATGAACGTGCGCGCCGCCTTCAGCCAGACGGTGTCGCGTCCGGAGTTCCGCGAGCTCACGCCAGTGTTCTTCACCACCCTGCCCGGCGAGCGCTCGCTGCGTGGCAATCCCGAGCTGGTCACCGCCAACATCACCAACTGGGACCTGCGCTGGGAGTGGTTCTTCACGCCGCTGGAGCTCGCCTCGGTGGGGTTCTTCTACAAGGACTTCAAGAACCCGATCGAGGTCGTCACCGGCACCGATGCCGGCGGCAACGTCTCCGACGTCTACGTCAACTACGACAGCGCCACCCTGTGGGGCTTCGAGCTCGAGGCACGAAAGAACTTCGCCTTCGCCGAGCCCTGGGCGCGCAAGGTCGACTGGCTGTCCCCGGTCGCGCGGCATCTCGCCGACGTGCAGCTGCTGATCAACGTCTCGACCAACGAGTCGGCGACATCCGAGGCCTTCACCCCGCCGCCCCTGTACATTGCCAAAGTGTCGCCGGCTCCCGGAGAGAAGGCTCTGGTGTCGGCGCCGCCCTACGTCGTCAACGCCGCGCTCGAGTACGACAACACGCGCTGGGGCGTCTTTCGGCTGCTCTACAACACCATCGGCCCGGCGATCGTCGCCAAGGGGACGCAGTTCAGCAACGGCAAGCCGCTGGACGACATCATGACCGTGCGACGCGACCAGCTCGACTTCGTCTGGCTGAGCGACGTGACCCTGTTCAACACCCAGTTCTCCACCAAGTTCGGCGTCGAGAACATGCTCAACGACGTCTTCAAGGAGACGCAGGGGCCGCGCATCACCAACCGGTACCGCACCGGCGTCACGTTCTCGACCGGCATTCAATACGCATTCTGACGTACCCATCTAGAGGAGGTTTCTCATGACGAGTTTGAGACAATTCCTGTGCGTCCCGATCGCCGCCCTGGCCATTGCTGCCCTCGCCGCGCCGGCCGGCGCCCAGTGCGTCGGCGACTGCAACGGCGACGGCTCGGTCACGATCAACGAGCTCATCACCGGCGTCAACATCGCCCTCGGCTCCAGCCCGATCACGGCGTGTCCGTCGTTCGACTCCAGTGGCGACGGCACGGTGGCGATCAACGAGCTCATCATCGGCGTCAACAACGCGCTCGGCACCTGCACCGCGGTGACCCCGACCGCGACGACGCCGACCGCGACGACGTCGCCGACGACATCGGTCACGCCCGTGCCGACGTCGGACATCTGCGCCCGGCCCTCCAACAACTGCGGCGACGGCATCCCCGACGTGCTGAGTCATACCGAGACCTGCGACGATGGCAACACGATCGACGACGACGGCTGCCCGAGCAACTGCTGCGTGAAGCCCTGCACCCTGGCGCAGGACCGGCCGCTGCGCGTGAACGTGCACTTCGCCGCCAACAATCCGGACGTGTTCCTGACGTCGCTCAACCTGTTCATCCGCTACCCGGACGGCACGCTCGACGTCGCCGGCACCAACGATGACGCTGCGGTCCTCGCCTCGGTGACCTCCGACATCTTCGCCGTCACGCCGCGCGACTTCAATTACGGGCTGAACCTCCTGCTCGAGGACCCATCGTTGGTCGGGTACAGCGACGGCGTCGGCGCAACGATCGAGTTCCGCCTCTGCGATTCCGCCGCCCAGGCGCCGCCCCTGAGCAGCATCGTCTGCAACGTCAGGGAAGGCGGAGACGCAGACTTCAACGTCGTCCCCGGCGACCAGATCACCTGCACCCTGACGCCAGCCCCGTGACCTGTCGGCGGGGGGCGATCGCCCCCCGCCGCTTCGTCCTCGAGAAGCCCAGATGCCCTCCCGCCACCACTCCCCCATCACCCGCTGGTGCGGATCCCTGTTCCTCGCCCTCGCCGTCGCGGCTTGCGGCAGCAGCGGACAGAATCTCACGCAGTGCGGCAACGGGCACCTCGACGCCGGCGAACAGTGCGACGACGGCAACACGATCGACACGGACGCCTGCACGGCCGTCTGCCAGAGCGCACGCTGCGGCGACGGCGCGATCCAGACCGGGGTCGAGGTCTGCGACGGCACCAACATCGGCTTCGCGAGGTGTAGCTTGCTCGGATATTCCATGGGCGAGGATGACTTCCCCGACTGCCTGAGCACCTGCGACGGCTACGACCTTTCGTCGTGCGGCGCCCAGTTCACTCCGACCCCGGTCATCCCCACCGCCACCGTAACAGTCACGCCGACCACCACGCCGACGGCGACACCGACGCCGACGCTGAAGGAGGGAAGCTGCGGCAACGGGCTCCTGGAGCCGGGCGAGACCTGCAGCTCGTGCCCGGCGGACTGCGAAGTGGCCGTCTGCACGCCCAGCGGCGAGACGTTCACCTTCAACGTCGCCCTCGCCAGCGCCCGGGCCCCAATCGACGCGGCCGTCGAGCTCGCCTACAAGAGCAGCGTCATCAGCATCCCCGGTAGCGGAAGCGATGTCACCGTCCGTCAACGCGTCCGCTTCGCGCCACCGCCGCCGACGACCTTCCTGGTCAATGACCTCGACTACGCGGTGAACATCAGCAGCGCCCGATCGGCCGGCCTCCCGACGGCCCCCGCCCCATTTGCGACGGCGCGCTTCGACGGCTGTGGCGGCGAGCCGGCACCCACCGTCGACGATCTGTCGTGCATCGTCGTCCGCTGCGCCGACGCGGCCGGCGCAATTCCGGGCTGTGCGTGCGTGGTCGCGCAGCCGTGACGAGCCCTCGAGGAGTCTTCATGCCCATCCGTCCTTCGCCCAGCACACTCGCAGCCGCCGCGCTCCTGATCGGCCTCGCCTGGGCCAGCGCCGGCCACGGCACGACCAGCAGCGACGCACCGGCCGCCGCGCCGACGCCTCCGGCCCCGGTCCCGACGCCGTCGTGCGACGACGGCCTGCTCGGCACGTACGACACCTGCGAGAGCTGCCCTACCGACTGCCAGCCCTCGACGTGCAAGACGAAGGGCCGGCGTACGATCACCGTCGATCTCACGCCGCAGAGCGGCTGGGACACCGTCGGGGCCGTCACTGTCCTGATCGGCTATCGCAAGGGCGTGCTGAGCCTGCCGGGCGAGCAGAGCGCCCCAGCGGTGAAGGCTCGGGTCAGGCCGCGCCCGGCGGGCGCGCTCGTGTTCGTCAACGACCTTGGCTACGCGCTGCGGGTGGTGGTCTCGAAGAAGGAAGGATTGCCGGCGGGACCGCTTCTCGACGTCGATCTCGACATCTGCAGCGGCGCCCCAGCCGCGCAGGTCGGCGACCTGAGCTGTCGGGTCGAGTCCTGCGCCCAGGGAGGCGGAAAGTTGCCTGATTGTACCTGCAGCGTGAGCCTGCCCTGAAAAGAGAGGGGGAACGATGGCGATTCACCAGCGGCGTGAGCGGCGAGCGGCGAGATTCGAAGTTGGGGTCGGCGAGCGGGGCATCCGGGCGACCGGAGCGGCGGTGATCGCCGCGCTCGCTCTCTTCGGGGCCGCGTGCGGCAGCGACTCATCGGTCGCCGTCTTCATTCCCCAGACGCGGACGCCGGCAACGGCGACGGCGACCTCGACCGCCGCATCGGCGACCGCGACCCGGACGATGGCCCAGGTCGCGACCGCCACCGCCTCGATGCGGTCGACGTCCACCAAGGTACCGGTCGCGACCGCCACCGAGACCGTCACCCGTCAACCGACGCGCACGGACACCGCCGCGCCCACCGCCACCGCGTCGGCGAGCGCCACGCGTCCGGCCTCGACGGCCACCGCAGCCGTGACGGCGACCGGGATCCCCCCGTCGGCGACTGCCATACCGTCGGCAACCGCGACGCGGCCCCTGACGGCGACGCCGGCCGCGTCGCCGACGGTGACGGTGACGCGCACCGCCGTCAGCACCGCCACGGGGACGGGCACCGCGACGCCGACCATGACCGCCACCAGGACATTCACCGCGACCGGCGTTCCGACCGGCAGTACCGGAGCGACCGTCACCGCGACGGCGACGGCAACGGCGCAGGCAACGGCGCCGCCGACGACGACGTTCACCGCCACGGCCCTCCCGAGCGCCACCTTCACCGCCACGGCCACGCCGACCGGCGGCAGCGGCGCGGTCTGCGGCAACCACGTGCTCGAATCCGGCGAGACCTGCGAGAGCTGTCCGCCGGACTGCGTGGTCGGACCGTGCGATGCGCCGGGCATGCCGACGCAGGCCTACATCGTCGACCTCGTGCAACCGCCGGGCTTCCAGCCCACGACGGCGACGGTGCTCTTCGCCTACAACAGCACCAAGCTCAGCATCCCCGGCACGGGCACTGCGACCACCGTCCGTCAACGCGTCGTCGCGCCGGCGCCGATCCCGCAGGCGTTCACGCCCAACGACAAGGACTACGCCGTCCAGGTGCTGGTCTCGCGGAATGTGCCGCTCGGACAGCTCTTCACCGCGACGTTCGACCGCTGTAGCGGCGGCGCGGCGCCGACCCTCGCCGATGTCTCCTGTACGGTGTTGAGCTGCGCCCAGGGCGGCGGCGGGGTCGAGGGGTGCACCTGCTCGGCGCGACTCCCCTGACCGAGCGGCGGGCCGGGCCCCGGGCGTTCGGGGCCCCGGCTACGCCGAGCGCAGCGCGCGCTCGGCCACGTCTGCGCGCTGCGCCTCGTGCGCCGGCAACACCAGGCGCACGGTGGTGCCGCGGTGCAGCTCGCTCTGAATCTGCAGTGCCCCGCCGTGTGCCTGGATGATGTGCTTGACGATGGCGAGGCCGAGGCCCGTGCCGCCGAGTTGGCGCGAGCGCGCCTTGTCGACGCGGTAGAACCGCTCGGTGAGGCGCGGGATGTCCTCCGCCGGGATGCCGACGCCCGTATCCTCGACCAGCACCTCGCAGAAGCTCGCGCGGTCGTCACGACGCAACACCTCGGGCACCTCTTCCGCCGCCAGCGCCCGCGCCCGCACCGTGACGCGTCCGCCGCGCGGCGTGTACTTGATCGAGTTGTCGACGAGGTTCAACACGGCCTGCTCGAGTCGATCCTGGTCGGCGTCCAGCAGCGGCATGTCGGGGTCGATCTCCTCGGCGAGCGTGACCCCGCTCTGCTCGGCGCGACCGTGCAGCACCTCGAGCGCGGCCTGCACGACGTTCGAGGCCGACACCGCCGTCCGGCGCAACTCGGTACGACCGAGCTCCAGGTCGGACAACGTCAGCAGATCGTTCACCAGCCGGCCGAGCCGCTCCGCGTGACGTTCGATGATACCGAGAAAGTGGCGCGCCCGCTCGGGATCGTCCACGGCACCGCCGATCAACGTCTCGGTGTAGCCGGCGATCGCGGCGAGCGGCGTCCGCACTTCGTGCGAGACGTTGGCCACGAAGTCGCGCCGCATGTTCTCGAGCCGTTTGAGCTGCGTGATGTCGTGGAAGACCAGAATGAATGCGCGCCCGGCGTCGGGACCGGCGTCGACGGGCGTCGCCGTCACCTGCAACACATAGGAACCGGTGCCGCCGAGCCCGACCTCCAGCGTCGAATCGCGCTCCAGGCCCCCCTCGCTCACCGCCCAGCGCACCAGCTCGTGCAGATCGGGATGGCGGGTCAGCTCGATCAGCGGGCGCCCCGTGTAGTCGCCCCCCGGGGGCAACTGCAGCAGCTCCTCGGCGCCTCGATTCGACAGCAGGACGATGCCGTTCGCGTCGATCACGAGCACGCCCTCGACCATGCCGCCGAGGACGCCCTGCAGACGGCGCCGCTCGCGATCGGCGGCCTCGAGCCGTCCCTGTTGGTGCGCGAGCGCATCGACGAGGGCGGCCTGCACGCCAGCGATGGGGGCGTCCGCCGGCTCGGGCAGCGACGGCAGCGCGCCGTCGTCGGCCACCGCGCGGGCGAATCCGCGCAGCGCGCCGAGACTGGCGGTGCGTCGGCGCGCCGTGCGGCGCAGGCCGAGTGCCGCGATCACCACGAGCGCGGCCCACGCCAGGTGGGGAACTATCTCCACGCCCCCGTCCGCCGCCGCCTCACGCGCCCAACCCCTGCTCGTTGAACCGATAGCCGACGCCGCGCACCGTCTGAATGAGCTCGGGGTTCGAGGCGTCGCGCTCGACCAGCAGGCGCAGCCGTCGCACGTGCACGTCGACGGTGCGCGGCTCGACGTACGTGTCGTTGCCCCAGACGAGGTCGAGGATGGTCAGGCGGTCATATACGCGGTTCGGATTGCGGACGAAGAAGCGCAGGAGCTGGAACTCGCGCAGGCTCAGCTCGAGCGACTTGCCGTCCAACCACGCCTCGTGGCGGTCGAAGTCGATGCGCAGGCGGCCGCGCTCGAAGACGTTGGTCGGGGCGCCGATCTCGCCGCCCTCGGCGCGCCGCAGCACGGCACGCACGCGCGCCACGAGCTCGCGCGGACTGAACGGTTTGGTGACGTAGTCGTCGGCGCCGAACTCGAGGCCGAGAACGCGATCGACCTCCGCGGCCTTGGCCGTCAGCATGACGATCGGCAGGTCGGCCGTCTCGCGCCGGCCGCGCAGGGCGCGGCAGACTTCCAGCCCATCGCCCTGCGGCAGCATGAGGTCGAGGATGACCAGCGCCGGTTTCTCCTCCCCGACCCTGCGCAGCGCCTCCTCGCCGTCGTTCGCCTCGGCGACCCGAAAACCCGCCTGCTCCAGATTGTAGCGCACGAGCTCGCGAATGTCCGGTTCGTCCTCCACGACGAGGATCTTCTTTTTGGGTGCGTCGTTCACAACGTCGAGGGCGGCCGGTCCATATGCCGGATGCTCTTCCCCTTCACCATGAAGATGACCATCTCGGCGATGTTCGTCGCGTGATCCGCCAGGCGCTCGAGATATTTGGAGATGAAGATCAACCGCAGCGCGCGCGAGATCGTGTGCGGATCCTCGAGCATGAAGGTGAGGAGCTCGCGCAGCAGCTGGTCGGCGAGCTGATCGACCTCGTCGTCCTGATGGCACACCTGCAGCGCCAGCTCGGTATCCTCGCGCACGAAGGCGTCGAGGGACTGGCGCAGCATGTCCTGGGCGATGGCCGCCATGCGCGGCACGTCGATCAGCGGCTTGAGCTGGGGCTCCCGACACAGCTCGAGCACGCGCTCGCAGATGTTCTCCGCCATGTCGCCGGCGCGCTCGAGATCGGTCGTGATCTTCAACGCCGTGGTGATCAGCCGCAGATCGCGCGCCGCGGGCTGATGGAGCGCCAGCAGGCGCAGACACAGATCGTCGATCTGCACCTCCATGCGATTCACGGTCCGATCGCGCTCGATGATGAGCCGCGCGAACTCGTCGTCGCGCTCCACCAACGCGCGAATGGCGTCGGCGATCTGCTTCTCGACCAGCCCGCCCATCTCGAGCAGGTGGCTGCGCAGCTCCTGGAGCTCCTCGTCGTAGTGCCGGTCGATGTGTGCCCGCGTTGCCATGGGTCCCTTCCGCCTCACCCGAACCGACCGGTGATGTAGTCCTCGGTCTCGCGCTTCGATGGCGCCGTGAAGATCCGCTCGGTGTCGCCGGTCTCGATCAGCTCGCCGAGGTACATGAAGGCGGTAAAGTCCGAGACGCGCGCCGCCTGCTGCATGTTGTGGGTGACGATGACGATCGTATAGTGCGCCTTCAGCTCGTGGATCAGATCCTCGACCTTCGCCGTCGCCACCGGGTCGAGCGCCGAGCAGGGCTCGTCGAGGAGGAGCACGTCCGGCTCGATGGCGATCGCGCGCGCAATGCACAGGCGTTGCTGCTGACCACCCGAGAGACCGAGCGCGCTGCTGTGCAGCCGGTCCTTCACCTCGCCCCAGAGCGCCGCGCCGCGCAGGCTGCGCTCGACGATGCGCTCGAGCTCGTCCTTGCGCGCAATCCCGTGGATGCGGCAGCCGTAGGCGACGTTCTCGAAGATCGTCTTCGGAAACGGATTCGAGCGCTGGAAGACCATGCCGATGCGCCGGCGCAGGCTGTTCACGTCCAGCGTCGGATCGTAGATGCTGGCGCCCTCGAAGCGGATGTCACCGTCGGTGCGGACGCCTTCGACCAGATCGTTCAGGCGGTTGAAGCAGCGCAGCAACGTGGACTTGCCGCAGCCGGACGGGCCGATGAAGGCGGTGACCCGCTTCTCGGGGATGGTCAGGCTGATGTGATTCAGCGCCCGGGCGTCGCCGTACCACAGCGACAGGCCGTCGACTTCGAGGACCACCCGCATCGGGGTCGCGGCGACGACGGCCGGCGCCCCCTGGGGAAGGCCGGCGGCCTCGTCGTCGGCGAGCGGATCGCCCGCCCGCACCAGCGGAGGCGAGACGACGTTCATGGGAAGTCTGTATAACGAGTTTTCGCGAGCCACGCGACCACCTCACACGGCGCTCGACATCGAGCGCGACCGCAGGCGGTTGCGCGCGATGACGGCGACCAGATTCATGACCACGACCACCAGCACGAGCAGCAGCGCGGTGGCGAAGACCAGGGGCTGGGTGGCCTCGACGTTGGGGCTCTGAAAGCCGACGTCGTAGATGTGAAAGCCGAGATGCATGAACTTGCGCTCGAGGTGCACGAACGGGAAATGCCCGTCGATCGGCAATGCCGGCGCGAGCTTCACCATGCCGACGATCATCAGCGGGGCCACCTCGCCGGCGGCGCGCGCCATCGCCAGGATCATCCCCGTCAGGATGCCCGGCGCCGCCGCGGGTAGGACCACCCGCCACGTCGTCTCGAATTTCGTGGCGCCGAGGGCGAGCGACCCCTCGCGGACCACCCGCGGCACGGCCGCCAGCCCCTCCTCCGTCGCGACGATCACCACCGGCACCGTCAGCAGCGCCAGGGTCAGGCTGGCCCAGAGGATGCCGCCGGTGCCGAACGTCGGCGTCGGCAGCGATTCCGGGAAGAACAGCTGGTCGATCGAGCCGCCGATCAGGTAGACGAAGAAGCCCAGGCCGAACACGCCGAACACGATCGACGGGACGCCGGCGAGATTGTTGACGGCGATGCGCACGGTGCGGACGAAGAGGCCCTCGCGCGCATACTCGCGCAGGTACAGCGCGCCGAGCACACCGAACGGCGCGACCATGAAGGACATCAGGAACACCATCATCACGGTGCCGAAGATCGCGGGGAAAATGCCGCCCTCGGTGTTCGATTCGCGGGGATCCTCCGAGACGAAGGCCCAGATGCGCTGGCCGTAGAGTCGGACGATCGCCCAGGTGCTCATCGCGTTCGGACGCAGCGCCATGAGGACATCGCCGACGGGAATGCGCTTCTCGCGGCCGTCCGCCGACACCATCACCAGCGTCTCGGCGCCGAGCTGCTCGCGCGCGGCGAACAGTTGCGCGGCGAGCCGCTCGTACACGGCCTGCAGGGCCACGCGGTCGCGCTCGATCACGGCCTGGCGGGCGGCCTGCTCCGCCGCCGGCAGATGCTCGAGCTCGAGCCGCCGCTCGGCGAGACGGGCGCGCTCGATCTGTTGATTGACGTCGCCGATCTGTCCCTTCTCCAGCGTGACCACCGCGGCGCGCTGGCGCACCTTCTCGGCGTGCAGCGGCTCGAAGGCCGCCCACACGGCTTCCGGACCGCTCGCCAATACCTCGTCGCCGCGCCGCAGCTCGCGCATGTTGCCGTAGAAGTTGCCCCACTCCACGCGCTCGAGCAGCACGGCGTCGCGCGGCCGCGTCTCGGACACGATCTGGTCGTCATCGATCCAGCGGAAGTCCAGCCCGTAGAGATCGCGGTTGCCGACCTTGACCCGGGTGCGGGTACCGCCGGCGCTGCCGTCCTCGGCGCGGGGGCGATCCTCGCGTCCGTGGATCTCGCCCAACACCTGCGACCCGTCCGTCAACGTCAGCAGCACGAGCGGCTGTTGCCAGAAATAGCCCAGCCCCGAGATCGCGATGAGCAGCAGCAGGCCCAGCGCGAGCAGGAGGTTGAGCGACAACGCTCCCGCGCACATCCAGGTGAACGACTGGCCGAGGAGATCGGCGCGGCGTCGGGCGGCGGTCGTGGTCATCACAGTTGCGCGTACCGCCGGCGCAGTCGTTGCCGCACGAGTTCCGCCGCCGTGTTGACGACGAAGGTCACGACGAAGAGCAGCAGGGCGGCCAGGAAGAGCACGCGGTAGAGCGTGCCGTTCACCGGCGCCTCGGGAATCTCGACGGCGATGTTGGCCGACAGGGTGCGGAACCCGTTGAAAGGGCTCCAGTCGAGGATCGGCGTGTTGCCCGTCGCCATGAGCACGATCATCGTCTCGCCGACGGCGCGCCCGAACCCGACCATGATGGCCGAGAAGATGCCCGGGCTGGCCGTGGGCAGGACGATGCGGGTGACGGTCTGCCAGCGGTTGGCGCCGAGCGCGAGCGAGCCGGACACCAGGTCGCGCGGGACGTTCGAGAACGCATCCTCGGCGATGGCGAAGATGATCGGGATGACCGCGAACCCCATCGCCAGACCGACGATGATGGCGTTGCGCTGATCGTAGGCCAGGCCGGTGGTGTCGAGCAGCCAGGCCTGGAAGTTGCCGCCGAAGAGCGCGCGCTCGACACCCGCGCTGGCGGCGATCGACCCCCACAGGCCGGCCGCCAGAACGACGAGGAAGATGCTCACCTCACTGCCCGCCGGCAGGCGACCGCGCCAGCGTCGCGGCACCCCGCTCCACAGCAGACCGGCGGCGACGGAGAGAACGGGGAAGACCACCGTCATCACCAGCAGCGCCGGGAAGAACTGCTGCACGCGCGGCGCCAACCACAGGCCGGCGAGGAAGCCCAGGACGACGCTCGGCAACGCCGCCATGATCTCGACCACCGGCTTGACGACCACCTTCAGCCGCGGGTGCATGAACTGCGACAGGTACATGGCGCCGAACACCGCGAGCGGGATCGCGATCAGCAGCGAATAGATCGTGCCCTTGAGGGTGCCGAAGAGCAGCGGCGTCAGGCTCAGCTTGGGCTCGAAGTCGTCGCTGCCGCTGCTCGACTGCCAGACGAAGTCGGGATGCGGATAGCCCTCGTACCAGACGCGTCCGAAGAGCGCGTCGAGGCTGACTTCCGGATGGGGATTGTCCACCGCGAAGACCGCGACGCGCCCATCGCCGGCGACGTACGCGCCGTTGCCGCGCGGACCGAACGCCAGGGCGCTGGCGATGAACGGCGCGTTGCCGGTCCACAACGTGCGATTCGAGGTCGAGTAGTAGAGTCCCAGTCCGCCGCGCGCGTCCGTCGCGAGGAAGCCCTTGTCGCGTTGCGACGGCGCGATCGCGGTGATCGGCGCGCCGCGGCGCGGAAAGTCGCGCACCCGCGTCAGCCGCGCGGGACCGTTGTCCTGCGGCGCCACGAACCAGATGCTGAGCGCGCCGTCGGCCTGACCGACCACCAACGAACGGCCGCCGAGCAGCAGGCTCAGCGCTGTGACCGCCGGGCCTGCCGTGACGACCTGCGCCGCGCCGATCCCGGTCGGCGCCAATGGCCACCACAGCAGGTTGCCGTCGGTGTCGGCGCCGAACAGGTTGCGCTGCTGGCGGTCGAAGACGAGTTGCGTCAGGTGGCCCGCGACCGGAACGCTGAACCGTTCCTGCGCCTCGTTCACCTCGCCGGTGAACTGGTTCTCCTCCCGCGTCTGCCGCACCACCACCAGGCTGCGGTCATCGAGTTGTGCGGCGGCGGCGGCGCCGGTGGTGGCCAGGGCCGCGGTGTACACCGGCACGGCATGGCCCGCGGGATCGACCTCGAGGCCGATGCGTTGACCGAGAGAGGGCGTGACCACGCGTTGCTGGCCCTCGAAATGCGCGTCCCACTGTACCGGCATCAGCACGACGTGACCGTCGGACGTGGCGCCGGTCAGCAGATTGGTCCCGGGCGGCACCTGCGCCGCCACCAGGCCGCCGGCGCCCTCGGCGAGGGCCTGCTCGGCGACGATCTGGCCGTCGGCGACGCGCAGCACGCGCACCGTGCCGCTCTCATCGAGCGCCGCGACGTGCGTACCGAACTCGTCCGCCACCACCGCCCGAACCGGCGGCCCGGGCAGTGGATCGATGCGCGAAAGCGACACGCCCGCGCCACCCAGCATGGGCAGCACCTCGACGATGATGAAGACGAGGATCGCCAAGATGCTGGCGATGATGCCGAAGCCGCCGGCGCGCACCACGCCGGTGGCGAAGCGGTCGAGCCACACCCGACGTCGTACCCGCCGCGCGACGACGCCGCTCTCGGCGTTGCCGTTCTCGGCCGATCGTCCGTTGCCCTCACCGGAGAGGGCGGATGCTATGTCGCGTGCGCTCGCCACTTCACTCCCGACGGGACAGGCGGCCTACAGCGGTGACCAGTGGTGATCAGCGTAGGAGTACCCGCTCCTGCTCGTCCATCTTCGCCGTCAGCGGCATATAGCCGTCCTTGACGACGATGGCCTGGCCCTGCTGGCTCAGCACGAAGGTGAGAAACTGCTTCACGAGCGGATCCGCTGGCTTGTTGGGCGGCTGGTTCACGTAGACGTAGAGGAAGCGCGCCAGCGGATACTTGCCGGCGTAGACGTTGTCGGCATCGGTGGTAATGAACGGCGCGCCGTCCTTGGCGGCCAGCGCCACGGCCTTCACGCCCGATGTCTTGTAGCCGATGCCGCTGTAGCCGATGCCGTACATGTCCTCGGTCACACCCTGCACCACCGAGGCGGATCCGGGCTGCTCCTTCACGGTGTCCTTGAAGTCCCCGTTGCACAAGGCGTGCTCCTTGAAGAAGCCATACGTGCCGGAGGCCGAGTTGCGGCCGTAGAGACTGATCGGCTTCTGCGCCCAGCTGCCCTGCAGGCCGAGATCGGCCCAGTTGGCGAAGTCGGCGGTGCCGCCGCAGCTGCGCGTCTTGGAGAAGACGGCGTCGACCTGCCCCAGCGTGAGGTGCTCCAGGGGGTTGTCCTTGTTGACGTATACCGCCAACGCGTCGATGGCGACCCGCACCTTGACCGGCGGATAGCCGAACTTCTTCTCGAACTCGTCGAGCTCCGTCGGCTTCATCTCGCGGCTCATCGGACCGAGCTGGGCGGTGCCCGAGATCAGGGCCGGCGGCGCCGTCGAGGAGCCCTTGCCCTCGATCTGGATGCGCACGTTCGGATACTGCTGCTTGAAGGTCTCGGCCCACAGCGTCATCACGTTGTTCAACGTGTCTGAACCGACGCTGCTGAGGTTGCCGGAGACGCCGCCGACCTTCGCGTACGCGGGGATGGCGGCGTCGACCTGCACCGGCGCGGCATGCGCGGTGCCCGCGAACAGCACCGCGGCGACGCCGAGCGCGGCGATGCTCCGGTAGTGGGGGAATCGGTTTCTCATTGCAGTCTCCTCTGTTTCAGACAGATGGCTAGAAGGCGAGCTGGAAGCGACCCTGGACAACATTGCTGTCGCCGACGCTCTCGCGATGGGCCCAGATGTAGTTCACGGTGATTCTGGTGACGGGGTTGAGGTACCAGTTGAGACCGCCGGTGACGTCGTCGAGGGCGCCGCCGTCAACGGCCTCCGAGCTCAGATCGATGCGCGAGAAGCGCGCCGCCAACTGCCACGCTCCCCAGTGCTCGCCATCGATCGAGAAGTTGTGAATCGGCAGAACGCGGTCGAAGTGCCCCTTGTCCATCCGGTAGAAGCTGGCCCGGCTCTCGCCGGTGAGAAAGTAGCTGGCCTCGACGTATCCGCCGCCGAAGGTCGGATTCGACTGGTCGGCCTGCTGGACCAGCGCCCACGTGTACTCGCCCTGGATGGCGAGCGGACCGCGGACCAAGGCGATCTCGGGATCGACCAGATCGGCACCGTCGGTGTTGATCTTGCCGGTGTTGACCAGGTTGACGGGAAAGAGATGCGATTCCGGTCGCGAGGCGAAGGACAGGGTTTCCTGTGACTGCTGAGTGAAGTCGCGGAACTTGTGCGAATAGGAGAGGCCGAGGTGGATCAGGTTGTCGCCCGCCACATAGGCCGGCAGGCCGGTCAGCCGGGCGGTGATGTCGTACGGCGCGTCGCTGCCGAAGCCGTCGCCGAAGTTGTTGGTCAGCCGGAAGAAGCCCGAGGCGAACGTCATGCGCTGATCCAGGTACGTCTGATACACCGCGATGCCGGTATTGCGGTCGGGCTGGGCGAAGGCGTTCATCGTCGCCCGTTCCTGGAACGTGGTGATCCAGTCTGACGTCAGCTCCTCGAGCGAGAACGGCTCCTTGAAGTAGCCGACGCGGACATACTGGACGTACGGGATATCGCCCATTCCCATGTACACGTCCTTGAACGCCGGCTCCCCGCTGGCGTTCTCCGCGAAGTCGTACTCGAACTTGTAGTCGATGTTCTTGAACACGGTGCCGGCGATGTAGAGCCGGGCGCGGCGGAACTCGAAGCCGTCGTACGTGTCCTGCAGCATGAACTTCTTCTGCACCCCCGCCCCCGGAAGGGAGACGTTCCAGTCGAGTTGTGTCAGGGCGCCGACGATGAGCTTGAAGTCGCCGCCGGCGGATTCGAGGTTGAAGCCGTTCTTGTAGTACGCGCGCAGGGTCTCGCCCGGCGGCGGAGTCGCCGCCGGCGCTGCCACGAGGACGGCCGTCGGCGTCGCCACTGCCGTCTTCTCGACCGCCTGCTGCCGCAGATCCTGCTGACGCTCGTCCTCGGCGCGCGATTTCAACGCCCGATACTGCTGTTCGGTGATCTGCTTGTTGGACCGCAGGATGTCGAGTAGCTCGTCCACCACTCGCTTTTCCTCGGCCCATACCTGCACCGCGCTGATCGCCAGGACGATACACGCCAGCGCCGCCGCTCGAGCCACACGCTCTGCTGCCATTGGAGACCCCCTTGTGGGATCGCACTATCGGCGGCGTGTTACGGGACTGTGACAATCAGGTTAATGCTCCGACAAGATTAACGGGATGAATGGAGGGGAGGGGCCGCGCGTGGCCCCTCCCCACGCGCTTGAACAGGCTAGAGATAAGGGGGGTCTCCTTGCCTGCCGCCGCACGCACATTGACCCTAATCGGGTCGCGTTTGCAGTCCGATGACGAGGCCGTGACGGTTTCGGGAACTTCGCCGCGTCAGTAGCCGCCGCGAACGAAACCATCACCCCTCTGCAACACGGCTGTCACCTCGACCTGATAGTCGATTCAGCGACTGGGGGGTCTCCGTGGACGGCGGCGTGAGATTTGGCGCCGCGCGGAGATGGGCATGCCGGCTCGCGCGCTTGCGATGGTTTCTCTGACACTCGGCCTGATCGCCGTTCCGGCCGGGGCCAGCGTCGTCACGCTCAACGCGACGGGCGACACCTACCTGCGGTCCGGCGCACAAAACAGCAACGACGGCAGCGCCACCTTCGTCCGCATCAACTCCTCGCCCCTCCGCACCATCGTCCGCTTCGATCAGCCGCAGATCGCCAGCGCCGCGAGCGGCATGGTGCTGATCTCCGCGACGTTGGAGCTGTATGTGAACGCGTCCAATCAGTGGGGCGTCGGCCGCGACGTCAACGTCCACCGCATGAACACCGACTGGACCGAGGCCGGCGCCACCTGGAACTGCCCGATCGACACCAACACCGGCAACGGCGCCGCCGATTGCGCGAGCCAGTGGGCGGGCGGCGGCACCTTCACCCCCACCCGCACCAGCGCGGTGCTGCAATCGGACGCGATCGTCAATCAGTACGTCTCGTGGGACGTCACCGCCGACGTGACGGCGTTCCTCAACGGGACGGCGAATTACGGCTGGATGATTCGCAAGGACCTCGAGAATCAGAACGGCAACGCCGACTACAACTCGCGCGAGGCGGCGACGAATCGGCCCCGACTGGTGCTGAACGTGGTCGCGCCGACGAACACCTCGACCGCCACGGCCACGCACACGCCGACCGCCACGGCCACCGCCACGTTCACCGTCACCGATACGCCGACGCGAACGCCGACGCCGACGATCACCGACACACCGACACCGACGCTCACGTCGAGCTTCACGCCGACGATCACCTCGACGCCAACGCCCAATCCGATCTGCCCGGACCAGCCGCTGGATGGATGCAAGCAACCGCTCGCCGCCAACAAGGCTCTCCTGCTCATCAAGGACAAGGGCGGCCCGCGCGACAAGCTGGTGTGGAAGTGGACCAAGGGCGAGGCGACCGCGAGCACCGACTTCGGCGATCCGGTGAACGGCGCGACCGAGTACACGTTGTGCGTGTATGGCCAGGTCGCCGGCACGGCCGCGCTGGCGCTGCAGGCGCGCGTCCCGGCCGGCGGCACGTGTGACGGCCTTCCGTGCTGGAGCACCAACAGCAAGGGCCTCAGCTACCGCGATCCGGCCGCCGCCGCGGATGGGATCAAGAAGATCATTCTCAAGTCCGGCGCTGCCGGGAAGGCGAAGATCATCGTGAAGGGCAGCGGCGACGCGCTCGATACCCCGGACCTGCCACTCGCCCAGGACCCACAGGTCGTCGTCCAGCTGAAGAATACCTACCTCGGCGGCCGCTGCTGGGAGGCGCGCTTCTCCGGCCCTCCCAAGAAGAATGACACCAGTCAGTTCAAGGATCGCGGCGACGCGCCGGTGGCAACGGCGACGGCCACCGCGACTCGAACCGTCAGCGCCACCCCGAGCGTCACTGCGACCGCGACCCATACTCCCGCCGGCCCGCTGCCGACGGCCACCAGCACGCGCACCGCGACCAACACACCGCTCGGCGGCGTGCCGACGGCTACCGAGACGCCGACCTTCACCCCCACCCGCACCTTCACGGCGACCGCCACGCCGGGCGCGGCGACCTGCGGCAATCGCGTCATCGAGCCGGGAGAGACCTGCGGCGGTTGCGCCGCCGACTGTGTTGTCGGCCCGTGCAGCAGCCCGGGGGCGCCGACCTCGGCGTTCCGGGTGGACCTGGTGCCACCGACGGGGTTCCAGCCGACCACGGCGACCGTGCTGTTGGGATACAACAGCACGAAGATGAGCATCCCCGGCACGGGGACGGCGACGTCCGTCCGCCAGCGCGTCGTGGCGGCGGCGCCGATACCGCAGGCCTTCACGCCAAACGACCTGGAATACGCGGTGCAGGTGCTGATCTCGCGGAACACGCCACTCGGTCAGCTCTTCACCGCCACCTTCGACCACTGCGGCGGCGTCGCCGCGCCGACCCTCGCCGACCTGGCCTGTACCGTCCTCAGCTGTGCCGAGGGTGGCGGCAGCGTGGCCGGTTGTACCTGCGTGGTTTCCACGCCATAAGGCCTCAATAGCGCTCGAGCGTCGGTGCCGGGGCAGTCGTCAGCGCCGCTCCATTTTACGCGAACGACGATGAACCACGCCGCGGACGACAGGAGGCGCACATGACTGAGGACGGAGGAATGCTCCTCTACATGACCGTAGGCCTACTCGTGCTGGTCGGGGCGATCTTTTCGCTCACCGGCCGACGCTGAAGCGACCACGCAGGCACCGGGTCCAGCCCGACCGCACAGGAGATTCCATGAGGCTCGTGCTCCACAACCCACGCATCAGCGCCACCCCTGCAGAGGGAAGGTCGCCTGTGTTTCGCGATTCCTAGATTATGCTAAGGCTCGCCGGCGGTGGTGCTGGGGCAGGTGCGGCGGAAGAGGCGGTAGCCAGGTCGGGTATGCGGATCGCGGCCGTCGACGTCGGCAGCAACTCCATCCACATGGTCGTGGCCCAGGTGGAGGCGGATGGACGTTTCCGCGTCCTCGACCGCGCCAAGGACATGGTGCGCCTCGGCCGCAAGACGCTCAGCAAGGGCAAGCTGTCGTCGGAGGCGATCGACGCCGGCGTGCGCACACTGTCCGCCTTTCGCACCCTCGCTGAGCGCCAGGGCGTGTCGCGCATCACCGCCGTCGCCACCAGCGCCGTGCGCGAGGCCGCCAACGGTGGCGACTTCATCGAGCGCGTCGAGGAGGACGTCGGCCTCCGTGTCAAAGTGATCCCCGGACGCGAGGAGGCGCGCCTCATCTATTTGGGCGTCCGCCACGCCATCGATCTGTCGGACAAGCCGACGCTGATCGTCGACATCGGTGGCGGCAGCGTCGAGTTCATCCTCACCGAGAAGGAGCAGGCGGTCGCGCTCGAGAGCCACAAGATCGGCGTCGCCCGCCTCAGCGAACGCTTCCTGACCAGCGATCCGGCCGAGGCCGAGGAAATCGACGCCCTGGAAGCGTACCTCGCCGACCAGCTCGACCCGATGCTCAGCGAGTTCCGCACGCACCGCGTGCGGCGCGTCGTCGGCACGTCCGGCACGATGCTCAACCTGATCGGCATCGCCGGCCACCTGCGCGGCGAGACTCCGGAGCTGCATCTCAACAACTTCGCCGTGACCGGCACCGAGATCGCCAAGGTCCGCCGCCTGCTGTGCAAGAGCGGCCGCGACGAGCGGCTGAAGATCAAGGGGCTCGACAACAAGCGCGCCGATCTCATCGTCGCCGGCGCGGTGTTGACCGACTTCGTCCTCCAGCGCCTCGGCGCCAAGCAGCTCGTCGCCTGCACGTGGGCCCTGCGCGAAGGCGTGCTCCTCGATTTCATCTCCCGCCACCGCAAGCACATCGAGGAGAACGAGCGCTTCGGCACTCCGCGCGGCCGGAGCGTCGCCCGCCTCGCGCGCCATCTCGGCGAGACGGGCCAGCACGGGCCGCGCATCGCCCGTCTCGCCCTGCAGATCTTCGATCAGATCGAGAGCCTGCTGCGCGTCGAGCACGGCGCCCGCGAGCTGCTCGAGTACGCCGCGCTCCTGCACGACGTGGGTCACCACATCGACCACGCCAACCACCATCGCCACTCGTACTACCTGATCACCAACGGCGAGCTGTTCGGCTTCGCGCGCGAGGAGCTGGAGATCATCGGCCTCGTCGCTCGCTACCATCGCAAGTCCGTTCCGAAGGCGTCCGACGCAGAGTTTCGTCGCCTGCCGCAGCGCGCCCGCCACACGGTGCGCGCCCTCAGCGCCGTGTTGCGCATCGCCGACGCGCTCGACCGCACGCACTACGGCGTCGTGCGCGACGTGACGGTCAGCCGCCGCTCGCAGCGCATGACGCTGACCCTGGCCACCGGCGGCGACGCGCAGCTCGAGCTGTGGGAGGCCAAGCAGCGCGCGGGATTGCTGGCGGACGTGCTCGGTCTGGACGTGGACGTCCGCGCCGGATCCTGAGGGACGCGACGCGCTCGGCACGGTCTTGACGCCCGCTTCGCGATCGGTCCATAGCTGACGCCCATCCATGGCGACTAAGGTTCACCCGGATCCGGCTGCGGTCGAGCACGGGGTCGCCTCTGCCAGCCGCATCACGGCGCCCAACGCCGTGCGCTCCGCCCGCCGAACCGCACGTCGCGTCGCCGCACCGTCGCGCGCCCCCGCCAAGGCGGAGCCGATCCCCGACGAGGTCGAGGTCAAGCTCGAAGCCGCGTCGCGCGACGCGCTGGCGCAGATCGCCGGGCTCGGCACGCTCGGCTCGTACCGCTTGCGCCGCCGCCCCGTGCAGACCCTGCAGACGACGTACCTCGACACCCCCACTCTGGCGCTCGCCCGCGCCGGCGTGGCGGTCCGCCTCCGCCGCTCCGGGCGCCGCTGGGAGGCCACCGCCAAGTGGCCCGGCCGCGTCAGCGGTTCGCTGCATACGCGGCCGGAGCTGACGGTTCCGCTGTCCGGCGAGCCCACGCCGCCGTTCCGCCTTCCCGAGGGGCCGCTCGCCGAGGCCCTGGAGCCTTATCTGCTCGGGCGGCCACTCCAACCGGTGCTGGTGACCAACGTCGAACGCCGCATCGTGGATGTCCTGCCGACGGATGGGGGCCCGTCGCTCGCCGAGCTGGCACTCGACACCGTGCTGGTGTGCAGGCCCGACGGCACACCGGCGGCGCCCGAGTACTGGGAGGTCGAGATCGAGCAACGCGCCGGCCAGCCGGCGGATTGCGTCGCCGTCGGACGCGCGCTGCGTCGCCGGTTTCATCTGGTGCCCTCGCGCGCCACCAAGTTCGCGCGCGGCCTCTCCGCGGTGCTCCCCGCCGACGCCATCGCCGCGCCGCCACCGCCGATCACCGCCGGCGATTCGCTGGCCAGCGCGACCCGCGCCATCATCGCCGCCCAGCTCGGACGCCTGCGCGCGGTGCAACCCGCGGTCGGGCGCGGTAACGACCCCGAGTCGGTACACGAGATGCGCGTCGCGGTGCGGCGCCTCCGCACCGCGCTGCGCCTCGGCAAGCCGGCGTTGCCGGCACCGCAGCGCGATGCCCTGGCCCGCGAGCTCGGTTGGCTCGGCGACGTGCTCGGTCGGGTGCGCGACCTCGACGTGCAACTCCTCGCCGCCGACTGGCATCGACGCCGGGTGGATGCGACGGCGCGGCCACCGATCGACGGCTTCCGCCGCGTCCTGCGTCGCGAGCGCCTGACGGCGCTGACGGCCTTGCGGGACGCGTTCGCGACGGCGCGCTACACGAAGCTGCTACTCGCGCTCGAGCGCGTCGCCACCGCGGCGCGACGCGCACCCGCCGGGGCCGCGGCGGAACCGATCTGCCTCGCCGGCCGGCGCGCGATCAAACGCGCGGTGCGCCGCCTGCGGAAGCTCGGCGATGCCATCGAGGAGATCCCGAAGGCGGCCGATCTGCACACCTTGCGCATCCGCGCCAAGCGGCTGCGTTACGTCCTGGAAGCGCTCAAGCCGATCACCGCCCGCGACGGCCGCCGGCTCACGAAGCAACTCGTCCGACTCCAGGATGTGCTCGGCCGGTTCAACGACTCGATGGTCACCGCCGCGACCGTCCGCCGCTATCGCGACGGACTGAAGCCGCCGCCGCCCGCCGCCGCCCGCGAGGCACTCTCGGCCGTCGCCGATGCCGAGCTACGGCGCGCCGGTGCCGCGCAGGCGCAGTTCCACCGGGCGTGGAAGCGTTTCGCCGAGAAGGGCGCTCGCCGCCGCCTGCGCGACCTGCTCGATACGCTCGCCACCGCCGGCCCCGATGTCGCGGCCTGAGAGCGACGGCCGACCAAGCCGTTCTATGGCTTCGAAGGACGTATGAGCGTGCTCGTGTACCTGATGCGGCATGGCATCGCCGACGAACCCAGCCGCGGCGTCGCCGATGCCGACCGCGCCCTGACCGCCGACGGCGTACGCAAGACGACGCGCGTCGCGGAGGGACTGCGCGCGCTCGGCGTGGTACCCGACGCGATCTTCTCCAGTCCACTGCGGCGCGCCGACGAGACGGCGCGCATCGCCGGCGGGGTGCTGGCGCCGGATTGCGCGATCACGCTGACGCCCCTGCTCGCCGGTGGCACGGCGGCCGAAGCCATCGCCGCCGGCCTGCGTCCGCCGCGCGGCGCCCGACACGTGTTGCTGGTCGGCCACCAACCCGGCCTCGGTGAGCTCGCATCCTACCTGTGCACGGGCGCGGCGGATCTTTCGCCGCTGCCGCTCAAGAAGGCTGGCGTCGCGGCGATCGAAGTCGACGCGCTGCCGCCGCGCACCACCGGCCTGCTGCACTGGTTCCTCGCGCCGGGCCACCTGCGGGCCATCGCTGACGGCCAGAAATAGCCGCTCGCTTCCGCATTTTGCTGCGCCCGCCCTCGGCGCGTCATTGATTCTTCATTCGGCGGAAACAGGCGAGGAAACCGTCCTGCGTCAATCTGCGGCCACTTACCCGGGCGCGGCGGCCCCCGAAACACTCGCTGCTCCGCCCCGAGGGGCCGAAAGGCCCCCTCTCACCAACCGTTCAGACGGACAATCCGACCGAACGCGCCGGACGTATCCGCAGGCAACGGAACTTTTCGCCACTTTCTTTCATCTCTCCGAGCAAACGCTTTGCGCGAAAGGACCGAGCTCGACCATGGGGCAGCCTGCCGAAAAATACCTGGACCGGAATCAGATGAGCGCAGACACCGATGATGTCATCCTGCCAGCGCAATTTTTCTCAGCGCTGGTGGACCCGCGTAGCGAGCCGGAACGCCGGCTCATGGTCGCCGTACTCGAGGAAGCGATCAGCGCTGTGCTGAGCACTGCTGGCGCGAACGGCGACGAGCGGCGCGCCGTCGCCCTGGAGGCGCAGCGCTGGTTCAGCAGCGATAGCCGGAGCTGGCCGTTTGCCTTCTGCACCGTGTGCGACATCCTCGGGCTCGACGTCGACCGCGTCCGCCACGTCATCACCACCTGGCGCGAACGCCAGCGCAGCTTCCGCCGGCCCCGCCTCCAGGCGGGTCGCGGGCGCCACCAGGTTCAGCCCCCCGGCCGTCGCCCGCGCCACGCCGCATAGGACAGAAGGGCGGTAAGGGACACGCGCCTATCTATTGGCCGCCACGAACGCCAAGGACGCCGCGTCGGTCCACTTGGCGTTCGTGGCGGCCAGTAGCCCTAGGCTCGCGGGGCGTCACCGCGGCCCCCCCACGTCCCGTTCGTTCTTGCACGGCCCGCCGCGCGATCGGCTTGAAATCGCGCCGTCGGGCTGCGAAACGCGTGAGGCAGCAGCCTGACGCGACGCGGCACGACCGCTGCATCGCTGCTTTGTCCGCGAACCACGACGATGATCGACGTACTGGTGATGATCCTGGCTGGTGGACGCGGCGAGCGGCTGTATCCGCTGACCCGCGACCGCGCCAAGCCCGCCGTGCCGTTCGGCGGCCGCTACCGGATCATCGACTTCGCGCTCAGCAACTTCATCAACAGCGGCTTCTTCCGCATCAAGGTCCTGTCGCAGTACCGCAGCAACTCGCTCCTCATCCACCTGGCGCGCGGGTTCAACTTCGGCTCTCTGTCCGAGCACTACGTCGATCCGATTCCGGCCGCCCAAGGGGTCGGTGAGATGGGCTGGTACATCGGCACCGCCGACGCGATCTACCAGAACCTCAGCATCGTCCAGGACGAGATGCCGCAGGACGTGGCCGTGTTCGGCGGCGACCACATCTACAAGATGGACATCCGTCAGATGATGGCCTTCCATCGCGAGCACCACGCCGCCTGCACCGTCGCCACCCTGCCGTTCGACCGCAAGGAAGCGGCCGGCCAGTTCGGCATCATCGAGGTCGACGAGCAATGGCGCATCGTCGGTTTCGAGGAGAAGCCCGCCGATCCCAAGCCGCTGCCCAACGATCCCACCAAGGCGCTGGTGTCGATGGGCAACTACATCTTCGACACCGACGTGCTCGAGCAGGTCCTGCACGCGGACCACGGGGAGGCGAGCTCGTCGCACGACTTCGGCAAGGACGTGCTGCCGGCGATGATCAGCCGCTATCCGGTGTACGCCTACAACTTTCTCGAGAACACCGTCCCCGGCGAGGGCGATCGCGAGCGCGGCTACTGGCGCGACGTCGGCACCATCGACGCGTACTTCGACGCCAACATGGATCTGCGCAACGTCTCGCCGATGCTCAACCTGTACAACCACGCCTGGCCGATCCGCTCGGTGCTGCTGCAGTACCCGCCGGTGAAGTTCGTCTTCGATTCCGTGGGCCGCTCCGGCCACGCGGTCGACAGCATCATCGCCAACGGCGCGATCATCTCCGGCGGCCGGGTGCACAACTCGGTCGTCTTCAACAACGTCTTCGTGCACAGCTTCTGCGACATCAACGAGTCGATCCTCATGCAGGGCAGCAACATCGGCCGCAGCGCGCGGCTGCGCCGGGTGATCTGCGACAAATACGTCACCATCGAGGACGGCACGGTGATCGGCGAGGATCCCATACTCGATGCGTCACGCTTCCACGTGAGCTCGGGCGGCGTCGTCGTCATTCCCAAGGGCGCCACGGTGCCGCGCGAGGGTCCGATCATCCAGAGCTCGTCGCTGCCACCGCCGGGCAGCATCCAGCCGCGCATCCACGAGCCCGGCTCGGTCAAGATCACGCCCGAGAGCTCCGAGGCGTGAGGCGTGCGCCTCACCTTCGTCACCTCGGAGGTCCGCCCCTTCAGTCAGACCGGCGGCCTGGCCGACGTCTCTGAGTCACTGCCCGCCGCTCTCGCCGCCAGCGGCTGCGACGTGACGGTCGTCACCCCGCTCTACCGCAGCGCCGCGACGGCGATCGCGCGCGACGGGGTGGCGACGGAGGACGTCGACGCGCCGCCGCAGCGCATCGGGCCCACCGATCACCCGCTGCGCTTCCGCCTCGCCCGCCACAATGGCTGCCGCCTGGCGTTCGTGGTCCACGACGGCTTCTACGACCGACTGGGACTCTACGGGGATCCCGGCGGGGGCGACTACGGTGACAACGTCGCGCGCTACGCGTTTCTCTGCCGCGCCGCGATCGCGCTGGCGCCGGTGCTCGAGGCGGCGCCCGACGTCGTCCACTGCAACGATTGGCAGACCGGCCTGCTCCCCTGCTACCTGCGCGCCGGCGCGCTGCCGGGGGCGCGATCCGTGTTCACGATTCACAACCTCGCCTACCAGGGGCACTATCCCGCCGCCGATGTCCTCACGGCCGGGCTCGGGTGGACGTGGTTCCATCCGGACGGACTCGAGTTCTACGGCGGGTTGAACCTGATGAAGGGCGGTCTCTTCTTCTCCGACGCGATCACCACGGTGTCGCCGTCGTACGCCGAGGAGATCCAGACCCCCGCCTCCGGCTGGGCGCTCGACGGCGTCCTCCGCGCCCGGAGCCACAAGCTGCGTGGCATCCTCAACGGCATCGACATCGTGCGCTGGAATCCCGCCGCCGACGCGTCCCTGCCGGCGTCGTTCTCCGCCGCCGATCTCTCCGGCAAGGCGGCCTGCAGACGCGCGCTGCAACAGCGCAGCGGGCTCCCCCTCGACGCGTCGGCGATGCTGCTCGCCGCCGTCGGCCGCTTCGACTGGCAGAAGGGCGTTCCGCTGATCTGCGATGCCTTCCGCATCCTCGCGCCACTCGGCGTCCAGCTCGCGATCCTGGGCTCCGGCGATCCGGCGATCGAGACCGCCGTGCGCGCGCTCGCGGCACAATATCCGCGGCAGGTCGCCGCCACGATCGGCTTCGACGAAGGGCTTGCCCATCTCATCGAGGCCGGCGCCGACGCCTTCCTGATGCCGAGCGTGTTCGAGCCGTGCGGTCTCAATCAGATGTACAGCCAGCGATACGGCACCGTGCCCATCGTGCACGCCACCGGCGGCCTCAAGGACACCGTCGTCGACTACACGCCGGCCGCCCTGCAGGCGGGCCGCGCGTCGGGATTCTCGTTCACGACGTTCGACGCCGCCCACCTGGCCGAGGCCGTCCTGCGCGCCTGGCGCCTCTACACCGGGGAGCCGACGGCCTGGAGCCGCCTGCAGCGCCGCATCATGGGCATCGACCATTCCTGGGCGCGCAGCGCGCGGCAATATCTGGCGTTGTACGAGGAGCTGCTGGCGCAATGACCGGCCGCGCCGCCGCGTGAGATGGACGCCGCCTCCGCGCACGTCCCGGTGCTGCTGCCCCAGGTCCTCGACGCTCTCGCGCCACGGCCCGGGGGACGCTACGTCGACGCCACCGCCAACGGCGGCGGCCACCTGCGCGCCGTGCTCGAGGCCTGCGCGCCGGACGGACGCGTCCTCGGGATCGATCGCGATCCCGAGATCCTCACCGCCCTCGCCGGGCGCTGCTCCAGCGCGCTCGAGGCCGGCCGACTGCAACTCGCCGCCGGGAGCTTCGCCGGGCTGACCGAGATCCTGAACGACCACCGGTTCGCGCCGGTGGACGGCATTCTCTTCGACCTCGGTCTCAGCTCGTTCCATCTCGACGTCAGCGGCCGCGGCTTCTCGTATCAGCGCGACGAGCCGCTCGACATGCGCTTCGATCTCACCGACGACGCCAGCGAGAGCGCGTCCGACATCCTCGCGACCCGCGACGCCGACGAGCTGACGGCCATCTTTCGCGACTACGGCGAGGAGCGCTTTGCGTCGCGCATCGCCCGCACCGTCGTCGCCCGCCGGCGTGAGCAGGCGATCACCACGACCCATCAGCTGATCGCGGCCATCGAGCAGTCGCTGCCGCCCGCCACGCGTTGGCGCGCGCGCCGCGACGCCGCGCGCATCTTCCAGGCGCTGCGCATCGCCGCCAACGACGAGCTCGAACAGGTCGCCAACGTGCTGCCGCAGGCGGTCGCCGCCCTCGCGCCCGGCGGGCGCATCGCCGTCATCGCCTTCCACTCGCTCGAGGATCGGATGGTCAAGCACTTCCTCCGCGACCAGGCCGCCGCCGGGCGCCTGCGCCTGTTGCATCGCAAGCCGATCATCGCCGACGAAGCCGAGATCGCCGCCAACCCCCGCGCCGCGAGCGCCAAACTGCGGTCGGCGGAGAAGGTTTCGGGCACGTAGCGGCGGGCTTCAGGCCCGCCAGGGGTGGGGATGGGGGTCCATCGAGAGGTCGCCCCACCCCGCCCCTGGCGGGCCTGAAGCCCGCCGCTACACTCCGATCATCATCCGTGCGTTAACCCCCGAATGGACTTCCACGAGATTCGCTACGAGATCGCCGACCGCGTTTTGACCATCACCCTCGACCGGCCCGACAAGCTCAACGCGTTCACCGAACGGATGTGCGGCGAGATGATCGCCGCGATCGACCGCGCCGACGCCGACGACGACGTGCGGGTGATCGTCGTCACCGGCGCGGGGCGCGGCTTCTGCGCCGGGGCCGACCTGAGCGGCGGCGGCGGATCGTTCGACTACAGCGGCGCGCCGCAACCGATCGAGGCGCACCGCGACGGCGGCGGCCTGGTGACCCTGCGGCTGTTCGACTGCCGCAAGCCGCTGATCGCCGCCATCAACGGCCCGGCCGTCGGCGTCGGCGTGACGATGACCCTGCCGATGGACGTGCGGATCGCCTCGTCGGCGGCGCGCTTCGGGTTCGTCTTCGCGCGCCGCGGCATCGTGCCGGAGGCGTGCTCGAGCTGGTTCCTGCCGCGCGTCGTCGGCATCAGCCAGGCGCTCGAATGGACATACAGCGGCCGGGTCTTCCCCGCCGAGGAGGCGCTCGCCGGCCGGCTCGTCAGCCGCGTCGTCGCGCCGGACGAGTTGCTTCCCGCCGCCTACGCCCTGGCGCGCGAGATCGCCGAGAACACCTCCGCCGTGTCCATCGCGCTGACACGAGCCATGATGTGGCGCATGCTCGGTGCCGACCACCCGATGGAGGCGCATCGCGTCGACTCGCGTTGCGTGCACTGGACCGGCCGCAACGCCGACGCGGTCGAGGGCGTGACGTCGTTCCTGCAGAAGCGACCCCCGCACTTCTCCATGAGCCCGACCACGGACATGCCGGACTTCTATCCGTGGTGGGAGGAGCGACCGTTCAAGTAGCCGCGCGACGGGTCAGGGCGAAACCGTGGGATCGTCATCGACGGCGGGCGAGTCGATCGCCGCCGGCACGGCGGCCAGGCCCGTGAGCGGAGGCCTACGAAGCGCGGCGGCCGCGCGGGGGCCCAACGGGGCGGACGACGCCGACCTCGCGCAGCAGTGCCTGCACGTGCTCGCGCAGCGATCCCGTGCGGGTCCCGAAGCGAGCGCGGGTCGAGAGCGCGACTTCCTTGCCGACGATGTCGGCGGTGATCAGCTCGCTGACGAAATGGCACATCGCCTCGCGGATGCGCCGCTGCCGCTCGCGCAGGCGCGCCGCGCGCTGCGGCGGGGTGAGGCCGCGCTCGCGCGGGTTGGGCAGCGTTTCCGCCAACATCTCGCGCAGCACGCGCCGCAGGCGCAGCTCCCAGCCGGGGGGCAGCGACACGACCAGTTCGCCCGGCTTACGTCCGGGACGCGTTCTGATCGGTTGGGCTCGCTGCATGGCCACTGATGGCTACCAGCGGAAATCGGCTTTGTCCACGCGGAACGCGGCTCAATCCTCAGCCTCGGGTGCCTTCACGTCGAGCCCGAGCCGGTAGATGTCACGCGCCGCCCAGCCGCTCTCCGCGGCGAGGGCGCGTGCGATCTCCTTCAGATGCATACCCGCCGCCCGGCGGCGCCCGATCTCGGCCTGCAATGCCTCCGCCGTCATCGTCGGCGCGTGCGTTGCGGATGGCGCGATGAACAACGTCACCTCGCCGCGTGCGACCAGATCGCCGGCGCGCGCCGCCAGCTCCGCGGCGGGGCCGCGTACGAAGTCCTCGTAGATCTTGGTCACCTCGCGCGCGATGACCACCGGACGGTCCGGCATCGCGGCCGCGAGGTCGGCGAGCGAATCCACCAGCCGCCGCCCCGACTCGAAACAGACGACGGTACGATCCTCGCGCGCCACGGCTTCGTAGAACTGCCGCCGCGCCATCGCCTTCGCCGGCACGAACCCCTCGAAGGCGAAACGATCGGTGGGAACGCCCGCAACCGACAGTCCCGCCGTGACCACCGACGGGCCGGGAATCGGCACGACGCGGATGCCGGCCTCGATGGCAGCCCGCACCAGCCGATAGCCCGGATCGGCGATGCCCGGCGTCCCCGCGTCGGAGATCAGCGCGATGTCCTCACCGCGCCGCAGGCGCTCCACCAGCTTCGGCGCCCGCTCGCGCTCGACGTGGTCGAAGTAGCTGGTGATGGGGCGTTCGATGCCGAAATGCGTCAGCAGCGTGCGGCTGTGCCGCGTATCCTCGGCGGCGATCAGCGAGACCTCCTTGAGCACGCGCAGCGCGCGCAGCGTGATGTCTTCGAGATTGCCGAGTGGCGTTGCCACCACGTACAGCGTGCCGGCCATGCGCCGATGTCGCCCGAGGAACGGGCGCAACGCAAGCGAGGGGCGCTCAGCCCTCCGCCGCGAGCGGTTCGACGGCCGCCACGCCGGCGCTGCGGCTCGATGCGTAGCAGGCGTCGACAACGGCGATCGCTCGTAGCCCTTCGTCGAGCGGGATCGGCGGCGCCTCGCCGGCGCGCAGCGCGGTCACGAAGTCGCGCACGACCTCGCGCACGGTCGGCAGGGCGGTGCCGACGGGCAGCGTCTCGACGGTCGTGCCAGTCACCAGCGAGGCGCCGCCGAGGACGTGATCGCCGATCAGCGTCGCGCGCTCGCCGGAGACCTCGACGTGGCCGTTGCGGCCGCCGGCGACCCGCGAACAGACGACGGTCGCCAGCGCCGCGCCGGCCCCGAGCTCGAGCGTGGCGGCGAAGTTGTCCTCGGTGTTGCGGGTGCGGATCGCCTGCATCTGGCAGGTCACGCGGTCGACCTCGAGGCCGCTCAGTCGCCGGCAGAGATCGAACGCGTGCACGCCAGTGTGCAACGTCATGCCGCCGCCGGACACCACGGGATCGTCGAGCCAGTCGAGTGGCGACGGCTCGAAGCGCTGCGTGAAGGTCAAGGAATGGACCGGGCCGATGCGCGGCAACGCCGCCAGCATGGCGCGCACGACGACGTTGTACCGCAGCGTCTGGGCGACCATCACCGGGATCGGACGCTGGCGCAGCACCGCCAGCATGGCGCGGCCGTCGGCGAGGGTCGGGGCGGCGGGCTTCTCGAGCAACAGCGGCAGATCGGCGGCGGCGGCGGCGCGGACGATGTCGAGATGCAGAGTCGGCGGCACGACCGCGATGAGCGCGTCGACGCCGCCGGCGGCGATCATGGCGCGGTAGTCGGTGAACCCGTCCGCCCCAAAGGCGCGCGCCGCGTCCAACCGTCCGGCGTCGCGCCGCGCGATCGCCGCGAGGGTCAGATCGGGAAGATCGCCGGTGATGTGACGCGCATAGCGCAGCCCGTGCTTGCCCAACCCGATCAGACCGATTCGCTCCACCCGCCGCCCCGGCATGCCGTCGTTCCCTAGCGCAGCCTCCGCGTCGCTTCCACAGCCGGTGAGGCCTTCCGTCCCGCCCGACTCAGCGCCGTGGCGCCCGGCGACCGTCCTGGCTCCACCACCGTGAGCAAGTCACCGCGATCTCAGAAGCCCTGGCCGCCAAGAGCGCCAAGGGCGCCAAGTCGATGTCGGGAACCCTTACAGGCCTGGCAGCGTCGGCAGACGGCAGCGCCGATGGGGTTGCCGTTGAGAGGCGGCGACACAGCTCGAACGATTACTCCACTTGGCGTTCTTGGCGTCCTTGGCGGCTAGAAGTCGTCAGATCACGGCGAGCAGCACCGGCCCGACCGTACCTTGCCCTGCCCTACCCGCCTTGTTACGCACCCCACGATGCCCGCCGCCTTTCTCGACGACGTCGACCTCGAAGCGATCGCCCGTCGCGTCGGCACGCCCTTCTATCTCTACGACGCCGCCACGCTGCGCCGGCGCATCGCCGACGTACAGACCATCGCGCCGGGCGACGCCATCCAGGCGCGCTACGCGATGAAGGCCTGCTCGCTGCGTCGCGTGCTCGAGGTGGTGCGCGACGCCGGCGTGTGGATCGACGCCGTGTCCGGCAACGAAGTGCTGCGCGCGACCGCCGCGGGCTTCCCCGCCGGCGCCACGCCGCCGGTCGTGCTGCTCACCGCCGACGTGTTCCGCGACAACGCCCTCGGCGTCGTCGTCGAACAGCGCGTCCTCCCCAACATCGGCTCGCCGGCGATGCTCGACGCGCTGCAGCACGCCGGCTATCGCGGGCCGATCGGCGTGCGCGTCAATCCCGGCTTCGGCCACGGCCACGTCCAGGCCACCGATACCGGCGGCCCGAGCTCGAAGCACGGCATCTGGGCCGACGACCTGGCGGCGGTGCGGCAAGCCGCCGATCGCGCCGGACTGCCAGTCGTGCTCCTGCACGCGCACGTGGGCAGCGGGCCGCAGATCGACGAGTTCACCGCCAACATGGGTCGCCTCGAACACTTCCTCGCCGACTGGGTGCGGGAGTTCCCCGCTCTCGAGGCGGTGAACATGGGCGGCGGCATTCCGCATCCGTATCAACCGGACGCGCCGACGATCGACCTCGCCCCGGTCGGCCGCGCGCTCGCCGAGGCACAGCGCCGCCTGAGCGAGCGCGCCGGCCGAACGCTGCGCGTCGAGATCGAGCCCGGTCGGTATCTCGTCGCTCCGAGCGCGGTGCTGGTCGCGCGGGTCACCGACGTGAAGGCAACGACCACCAACGACAAGGGACCGGGGCACACCTTCGTCATGGTCGATGCCGGCTTCACCGATCTCGTGCGCCCGGCGATGTACGGGTCGTACCACCACATCAGCATCCACGGCAGCGACGCGGCGAGGACGCCCGAGCCGCTGGTCGTCGCCGGCCCCCTGTGCGAGTCGGGCGACGTCTTCACCCGTGACGATCACGAGTTGCTGAAGCCGCGCCTGTTGCCGCGGCCGCGCATCGGCGATCTGCTGGTGCTGCACGACGCCGGGGCCTACGGGCTGCAGATGAGCTCGCACTACAACTCGCTCGGGCGCGCCCCCCAGGTGTGGCTCGAGGACGGTCGCGCCCACCTCGCGGCGCGCCGCGAATCGCTGGCCGATATCGTCCGGGCCGAGTGCTTCGAGCCTCTCGACTGAGCGCGCAATAGGGGCGCGGCGCGGGGCATGGCGGCGGGACAGACGGAGCCCGGTTCTCCCGCACCGCCGCCCTACGTGCCGGCCGATCAGGCACCGGCGGAGCTGTCCGCGCGCGCGGTCCTGCTCGGCATACTGCTGTCGGCCGCGTTCGGCATGGTCAACGCCTACCTGGCGCTGAAGGTGGGGCTGACCGCCTCGGCGTCGATCCCGGCCGCGGTGCTCTCCATGGCGGTGCTGCGCGGCCTGCTCGGACGGGGCACGATCCTCGAGAACAACGTCGTGCAGACCACGGCCTCGTCGGGCGATTCGCTCGCGGCGGGCATCGCGTTCACCGTCCCGGCGCTGATCTTCCTCGGCTACGATCCCAGCGGCTTCCGCATCTTCCTGCTCGCCGCCACCGCCGGGCTGCTCGGCGTCCTGATGCTCATCCCGCTGCGCCATGAGCTGACGATCGTCGAGCACCCCCGCCTGCCGTTTCCCGAGGGAACGGCCTGCGCCACGGTGCTGATCGCCGGCGATCGCGGCCGCGCCGCGGCGCGGCCGGTGTTCATCGGCATCGGCCTCGGCGCCGCCTATCAGTTGGTCTCGCGCGGCCTCCAGCTGTGGAACGAAGCGGTGTTCATCACCGCCGAATCGCTGCACAAGGTGTCGTTCGGTGCCGAGCTGACGCCGCTCTTCCTCGGCGTCGGCTATCTCGTGGGCGCGCGCATCGCCGGCATCATGCTCGCCGGCGGCGTCCTCGCCTGGATGATCCTGATTCCGCTGTTCGACACTATCGCCGGGACCGGCGCGGGAACGCTGCTCGGCCTCCCCGCCGATCTCGCCACGCAGGGTGCGCAGGCCGATCTGGAGCACGCAGGTCCGCTTCGTCGGCGCCGGCGCGGTGGCGTGCGGTGGCGTGTGGTCGATCGCGCGCGCCATGCCGGTGATGTGGCGCGGTGTGCAGTCGCTGCTCGCCGCGGCGGCGCAGCGCGGGCTGCACGACGTCCCGCGCACCGAGCGCGATCTGCCGCCGGCAGTGGTCATCGGCGGCACGGCCGCGCTCGGCCTGGCGATGTGGCTGGTCCCCGCGTACGAGATGCATCTGCCGGAGGTCGGCCTGGCGCTCGTCTTCAGCTTCTTTTTCGTCGTCGTCTCGGGGCAGATCGTCGGACTGATCGGCACGACCTCGCAGCCCATCTCCGGTATGACGATTACCGCGCTGTTGGTGACGGCAGCGGTCTTGAGCGCGCTCGGCTACGATGGGCACACCGGCACGGCGGCAACCCTGGCGGTGGCGGCGATCGTCTGCACCGCGGCGGCGCTGGCCGGCGACACCATCCAGGACTTCAAGTGCGGGGCCCTGGTCGGCGCGACGCCGCGTGCCCTCGAGATCTCGCAGATGATCGGGGTCGCGGTGGCGGCGCTGCGCGCCGGATGGCTCATCGCGCTCCTGCACGCGGCCTACACGCTGGGCTCGCCGGCCCTGCCGGCGCCGCAGGCCAGGCTCATGGCGACGCTGGCCGACGGGGTCATGCACGGCCAACTCCCGTGGGCGCTGCTCGGGCTCGGCGTCGTGCTCGCCGCCATCGCCGAGCTCGCCGGCATCGCCAGCCTGCCATTCGCGATCGGACTCTACCTGCCGATCACCACCACCGCGTCGCTCATCTTCGGCGGCCTCATCGCCGCCTACTGGGGCCGCGGCCAGCGTGACGACGATCCCGCCACCCTGTTCGCCTCCGGCTTGATCGCCGGTGACGCCCTGCTCGGCGTCCTCTTCGCCGGCCTCATCGTCGCCGGTTGGGGCAACGCCCTCGCACTCCGCACGCCTGCCGACAGCGGCGCTCTCGAGGCCGCGATCACCGCCGTCCCATTCGTCGTCCTCGCCTGGGCGCTCAGCCGATATGCCCGCCGCGGCGCCGCGGCGTGAGGCCCAGCGCTCCCGCATCCCCACGACCGTCGAGACGCCCGGCGCCAACTCGATGGCGCCCCCACCGTCCGCTTGCTAGGCCTGCGGCCGCATGAACGCGGTCGGCGCCGCCCTGACGGAACCCGCCCACCACCAGCGACAGCTGTTGTTGCGCGGCATCGGTGTGATCCTGTGCAGCTCGGTATTCCTCGGCGCCATGGCCGTCGCGGTGCGCGTGGCGACGCGCAGCATGGACGCCGGACAGGTGGCGTTCATGCGCTTCCTCGGCTCGTTCGTCGTTCTGCTCGTCCTGCGCGGTGAGCGCAGCCTGCGACCGGTCGGCACGCTGCCGCCGATCCTGATGCGCGGCATCCTCGGCGCCGGCGCGATCCTGCTCTACTATCGCGGCATCCAGAGCGCCGGCGCCGGCCTCGCGACGCTGCTCCACTTCACCTACCCGATCTGGACGGCGGTGATCGCCACCACGCTGCTACACGAACGCTTCGACGCGCGACTCGGACTCGCCCTCCTGGTGTTTGTCGCCGGCATCGCCGTGGTCGTCATTCCGGGCGCCGATCTCTCCGGGGCGGCGACGACCGGCAGCCTGTATGCGCTGGCCGCCTCGGTGCTCGCCGGCGCCGCGGTCAGCACCGCGCGCCAGCTTCGAGCGGTCGAGAGCGCCTACCTGGTCACCACGTATTTCATGGCCATCGGCACCGTGCTGACCGCGCCATCGCTGCTGTCGGGTCTGCCGGCGATCAGGGGCGAGCTCGGGCTCGCCCTGCTCGTGGTGGTCGTCATGTCGGTCGCCGGCCAACTCCTGCTGCACTTCGGGCTCGGCTTCGCCCCCGCGATCCAGGCCAGCCTTGCCGGCGCGACCGCCGTCATCTCGACCGCCGTCTTCGCCGGGCTGTTCCTCGGCGAGCACCTCGACGTCCACACCATGGTGGGTGCAGGGGTGTTGCTCGTAGCAATCGCGCTCGGCGTTGGCCGGCGCTGAAGAGCCGCCACGGACGCCAAGGTCGCTGAGAGAGCGCCCTCTTGGCCCCCACCGGCGTCCATGGTGGCTCACCGCGTGCGAGTCACCGCCCGCAGCACCGCCGCGCTCACTGCCTCGACGGCGGCGTGCTGCAGGGCGACGAGGTCGATCATCGCCGTCGTCGCGCGGCGACGACGGCCGGTCGCCAACACGATCAGCGCGTCGCCGTCGACGCGCGTGTGCACCGGTCGGATCGTCCGCGCCAGGCCGTCGTGCGCCTGGCTGGCGAGGTCGGTCGCATCCTCACGCGTCAGCGTGGCGTCGGTCACGAGCACGCCGATCGTCGTGTTGCCGAACGGGGTCGTGCCGTCGCCGACGAGGATGCGGTCGACGGACTCGAACCCGCGCCCGCGCGGCGACCGCACGCCGGCGACGATCCGACCCTTGGCGGGGTCGACGATCTCGCCGTACGCGTTGACCGCGACGATCGCTTCCACGGTTGCGCCGCCGGGAACCGCGCGGCGCGCGATACCGAGACCGCCAGGGCTGCAGCGCTGCAGGCCGGCCGCCTTGCCGACGGTCGCCCCGGTGCCGGCGCCGACGCGTCCCTCGACCGGCCTCGTACCGCCGGCGGCGGCGCAGGCCGCGTAGCCGGCATCGGCGTCGGGCCGCCGGTTGGGGTCGCCGACGCCGAGGTCGTAGAGACCGAGCGCCGGCACGATCGGAATGCACGCATGGCCCGTCGCCAGTCCGATGCCGCGTTCGCTGAGCCAGCGGACGACGCCGTCCGTGGCCGCCAGACCGAAGACACTGCCGCCGGACAGGACCGCGCCGTGCACCAACCGCGGCGCGACGCCACGCGTCAGCGCCAGGATCTCGGTCTCGCGCGAGCACGGCGCCCCACCGCGGATGGCGACCGCGCCGACGGCTCCGCGCGGGCACAGGACGACGGTGCATCCCGTAACGGCGGCGGGATCCGACCAGTGGCCGATCAGGACGCCGAGGTCGTTGGCTGTCGGCCGCGCTGCCACGGCTCAGAGGATGTCGAGGCCGCGGAGATGATCGACCACGGCGGCGATGATGCCGTCGCGCCCGAACGGCGCCAGGTGGCTGCCGCTGAACCAATGGATCGCCGGACGTCGCCAGTGCTCCCACAGTGCGTACGGATGCTCCGGGGGCACGACGCGGTCGCCGCGGCCGGCGATGATCAACGTCCGCCGGCGCTGGACGCGCAGCGCATACGTGAGGGGCGAGTGCACGCGATGGGTGGCGCGGAGCTCCGCATGCGTATAGCCGGTCTCGGCTCCCCGGCGCGCCGCCGGAGTCGCCGACAGGAACCGCCAGGCGAGATCGCCGATGCAGACGGGCGGCACCATCGGGATGACGAACGGCAGATCATCGACGAGGCCCGCCATGATCGCCGCCAGATAGCCACCCAGGCTGAGCCCGAGTAGGCCGACCGGCGCGTCGCTGTGGGCCGCGAGCCAGGTCCGCACGAGCTGGATGTCGTAGATCGCCCGCCGCACCGCCTCGCACATCGCCGCCGGGTTGCGCTCGGCGAAGCGTTGGCCCGAGAAGCGGGCTCCGGCAGGCGTTCGAGCGCCGTGGTACGGCAGCGTCAGCAACGCGACGTCCAGACCACGCGCGTACCAGGCTGACGCGAACAGCGCCCAGGCATCGACGCGCGGCGTTCCCATCCCGAAGCCGTGCAGGGCGAGGACAGTGGCGCGCGGGGCGCGGCGCTCGTGCATCCAGTGCTCGACGAGGATGGCGTCGTTCGGCTCGCCGCCGTCGCCCACGTACGGCCGGTAGGCACCCGTGAAGCGTCGGGCGATGACCACGCCGCCGTCGCGCCGCCACTGCCGCACGACCGTCGGTTCGGGCGCGTCAGTGGCGGCATCGAGAAACGCGAAGAAGCGCCGCGGCGAGTGGCGGAGCACGCCGCTCTGATACGGCGCCGCGGCAGCGCGCAGCTGCGGCAGGTCCGTGGCGCTGGGCATGAGTGTCGCGTCGATCACGCGACGCATCATCTCGACCACCGCGCGGTCGACCGTCAGGCCGATACCGGTGAACACGCGGTCCGACCAGGTCTCGTCGGGTAGCGTCGCGGTGGGCAGCGCGACATCGGCGACCGAGCTCACACGCACATTCAATCGCGATCGGCGGTCGAGTGACAACCCTTTTCGCGTCGCGCGACCTTGACAGCCCATCGACCGGGCTTAGCTTGCCGAGTGTCATCGCGACCCTACAACACGTCGCCCGCCCTTGCGGGCCAAGGAGGATTTCAATGCTTGTTCACGTTCGCACCCCCCGCCCCACGCGCGATTTCTCGAGCTTCCAGCGCGACGTCGACGACGTCTTCCGCCGCGCCTTCGGCTACGCCGGTGCGCCGGCCGCGTCGGCGCTCGAGGTCGTACCCGACGCCGACGGCGTGACCGTTCGCGCCGAGCTCCCGGGCGTCGATCCCGCCAACATCAAGATCGGCGTCGAGGGCCGCGTGCTCTCGATCTCCGGCGAGCGCCCCACCGAAAAGCGCGAGAACGGCGCCTATCAGTTGCGCGAGCGCACCTACGGCACGTTCGCGCAGACGCTGCGACTGTCCGACGATCTCGATGCCGAGAGCATCAGCGCCGAGGCGAAGCACGGCGTCCTGACGCTCCGCATCGCGAAGCGCGCCGAGGCCAAGCCGCGGCAGATCGAGGTCAAGGTCAGCTGACCGTCGGAACCCACATCACACGAAGGAGCTCAAACGATGAATAACCAGGAAGTCAGTCGCACCGACGTCGAGCAGCGCGTGTACCGGCGGACGCCGGAGGTCGAGATCTTCGAGGACGAACAGGCCCTGTTCGTCTCCGCCGACGTCCCCGGCGTGGATCCGGGCCGTATCGACGTCGCTCTCGACGAGGGCGTGCTGAGCGTCACGGCCCGCGTCGAGCAGCCGGAGGGCGACGCCAGCGTCGCCACCGAATTCACTCGGCGCTTCACGCTCCGCGATCCGTCGCGCTACGACGCCGATCAGATCAGCGCCACCGTTCGCAACGGCGTCCTCGAGTTGCGTCTCCCGAAGAGCGAGCGCACCCGCCGCCGTCAGATCCCCGTCAGCGTCCAGTAGTTCCCCGGCGGCCGGTCGAACGGCCGCACCCTCCCCCCCACATGCGCGCGGCGGCAGCCCTCCCTGCCGCTGCGCGCGCGCCGTTTCACCGCGCTCGAATATGGTAGAGTGGGGTCCCATGGACGCCTTCTACCGCGCCGACACCGACCCCGCCGACACCAACGCCTGGATCGAATCGCTCGATGCGGTCTTACACGGCGAGGGGCCGCAACGCGCCCGCTATCTGCTGAGCCGTCTGATCGAGCACGGCTTCGCCAGCGGCGTCAGCCTGCCGTTCACCGCCAACACGCCGTACATCAACACCATCCCCGCCGACGAGCAGCCCGTCTATCCGGGTGATCGGGAGATCGAGCGGCGCATCCGCAGCCTCATCCGCTGGAATGCGATGGCGATGGTGGTGCGCGCCAACCGGACCTACAGCGGCATCGGCGGCCACATCTCCACCTACGCCTCGTGCGCGACCTTGTTCGAGGTGGGATTCTACCATTTCTTCCGCGGCCATCAGGACGGCGTCGCCGGCGATCACGTCTACTTCCAGGGCCATGCCTCGCCCGGCGTCTACGCGCGCGCCTTCCTCGAAGGGCGTCTGTCCGACTTGCAGCTGCACGCCTTTCGCCGCGAGGTCGGCGGCGGCGGGCTCTCGTCCTATCCGCATCCATGGCTGATGCCGGAGTTCTGGGAGTTCCCCACCGTGTCGATGGGACTCTCGCCGATCTCGTCGATCTACCAGGCGCGCTTCAACCGCTACCTGCGCGACCGCGGTTTGCACGACACTGACGCCAGCCACGTCTGGGCGTTCCTCGGCGACGGCGAGACCGACGAGCCCGAGACCCTCGGCGCCATCACGCTCGCCGCGCGCGAGCACCTCGACAACCTGATCTGGGTGATCAACTGCAACCTGCAGCGCCTCGACGGTCCGGTGCGCGGCAACGGCAAGATCATCCAGGAGCTCGAGGCGGTCTTCCGCGGCGCCGGCTGGAACGTCATCAAGGTCATCTGGGGCGACGACTGGGACCCGCTGCTCGCGGCCGACGACAACGGCTTGCTGGTGCAGCGCATGGGCGAGGTCGTCGACGGGCAGTATCAGAAGTACACCGTGTCGTACGGCGCCTACATCCGCGAGCACTTCTTCGGCACGCGATCCGGAGCTGCTCGCGATGGTGGAGGATCTCACCGACGCCAAGCTGCGCCGCATGCGCCGCGGCGGCCACGACCCAGAGAAGGTCTACGCCGCGTATCGCGCCGCCGTCGAGCACGTCGGCGCGCCGACCGTCATCCTCGCCAAGACCATCAAGGGCTACGGCCTCGGCGAGGCGGGCGAGGGCCGCAACGTCACCCACCAGCAGAAGAAGCTGAACGAGAAGGAGCTGCGCGAGTTCCGCGACCGCTTCGGCATCCCGATCGCCGATCGCGATCTGCTCGAAACGCCCTTCTACCGGCCACCCGACGACAGCGAGGAGATCGAGTATCTGCTCGAGCGCCGCCGCGCGCTCGGCGGCTTCGTGCCGCGCGCGCCGCGTCCACGCCGTCCCACTGGCCACGCCATCGGCGGACTGGTTCGCGGAGTTCACTCGCCGGCACGGGCGAGCGCGAGGTCGCGACGACGATGGCGCTGGTGCGTCTGCTGCAGCGCCTGATGAACGACAAGGCGATCGGCCAGCTCATCGTACCGATCGTCCCGGACGAGGCGCGCACGTTCGGCATGGACGCGCTGTTCCGCAAGTTCGGCATCTACTCGCACCTCGGCCAGCGCTACGAGCCGGCCGACTCCGACGTCGTCCTCTACTATCGCGAGGCCACCGACGGGCAGCTGCTCGAAGAAGGGATCACCGAAGCGGGCGCGATGGCGTCGTTCACCGCCGCCGGCACGGCCTACGCGACGCACGGCGTTGACGATGATTCCCTTCTTCTTCTTCTACTCGATGTTCGGCTTCCAGCGCATCGGCGATCTGATCTGGCAGAACGCCGACGCGCGCGGCCGCGGCTTCCTGGTCGGCGCCACCGCCGGCCGCACGACCCTCGCCGGCGAGGGGCTGCAGCACCAGGACGGCCACAGCCAGCTGCTCGCCAGCGTCGTGCCGACCATTCGCGCCTACGATCCGGCGTTCGCCTACGAGATCGCGGTGATCGTCCAGGACGGGCTGCGCCGCATGTACGGGGAGGGCGAGGACTGCTTCTACTACCTCACCGTCTACAACGAGCATGTACCCGATGCCGGCCATGCCGGCGGGCGTCGAGGAGGGCATCCGGCGCGGGCTCTACAAGGTCGCGCCGGCCGCTGATCTGCCCGATGCGCCGCGCCTGCATCTGTTCGGCAGCGGCGCCATCCTGCGCGAGGCGCTCGCCGCGCAAACGCTGCTCGCCGAGCGCGGCGTGGCCGCCGACGTCTGGAGCGTCACCAGCTACACCGAGCTGCGCCGCGACGCGCTCGCCTGTGAGCGCTGGAACCGGCTGCACCCCGCATCGACGGCGCGCGTGTCGTATCTCGCGGGCATCCTGGCCGGCGAGCCGTGGCCGGTCGTCGCCGCCAGCGACTACCTGAAGATCGTGCCCGATCAGATCGCGCGCTTCGTCCCTGCCGGCCTGGTGTCGCTCGGCACCGACGGCTTCGGGCGCAGCGACACCCGCGACGCGCTGCGGCGCTTCTTCGAGATCGACGCACCGTCGATCGCCGTCGCCGCGCTCGCCGAGCTGGCGCGTCGCGGACGCGTCGCGGCCGATGCCGTCGCCGAGGCGATCCGCGCCTACGACCTGGATCCGGACGGAGGCGATCCCGCGACGCGCTGACGATCGTGGCGACGGCGGACGTTGACTGCGCCCGACCGCTCGGCGACTCTGCGCGCATGTGGATCGAACCGGTCACGCTCGAGGGGCGTCACATCCGCATGGAACCGCTGTCGCCCGCCCATGTGCCGGCACTGTGGGCGGCCAGCGCCCCGGAGGTCTACCGATTCAAACCATACGCGGTGCGCACCGAGGACGACATGTACGGCTTCGTCGCGCGTCTCCAGGACGTGTACGCGACGGGCGAGGGACTGGGCTTCGCCACCATCGATCGCGCCAGCGGCGCGCCGATCGGCTCGAGCAGCTACTTTGCCGCCGACCCGCAGCACCGCCGTGTGGAGATCGGCGGCACCTGGGTGACGCCGCAGCGCCAGCGCACGCCGGTGAACACGGAAGCGAAGTATCTCATGCTGCGCCACGCCTTCGAATCGCTCGGTTGCCTGCGCGTCGAGTTCAAGACCGATCGGTTGAACGACAAGTCGCGCCGCGCCCTCGAACGCATCGGTGCCGTCGAAGAGGGCGTGTTCCGCAATCACATGGTCATGCCGGACGGACGGATTCGCGACAGCGTCTACTTCAGCATCATCGCCGCCGAATGGCCGACAGTGAAGGCGCTGCTCGAAGGCTTCCTGGCGCGCTGAGGCCGGCTGGATTCAATCGAGGTCCCAACGGCGGGCTCTACGCCCGCCGCGACATCCCGATCGTTGACGGCGGCGCGCCACGGAAGCGGGCGTGGCCGCGCACGGCCAGCCGCTAGTCGATCCGCTCGACCGCGTTCGCGGGCAGCCAGCCGCGACGGCCGTCGGAGCGGGCGACGAGCAGCCAGCCGTCGCGCTCCTCGTGCACGGACACGTCGACGCCGGGGGTGACAACGAAGTGCTCGGTGCCGTTCGCGGTCGGCTCGAAGCGCACTGGCGTGTCGCCCGACGCGACGACGACCGCGGCGCCACTGGTCTCGACCGCCGTCACGCGCACGGCCAGGCTGACGCCGACGACGCCGGCCAGCAGCGCGACGATCGCGGCCGCGCGGCCCAGCGTCGCGCCGGCGCGCGGCCAGAGCAGGCGCGCCGTGAGAGCGCCCCAGAACAGCCACCACAACACGGCGAAGACGACCGCCAACTCCTCGACGCTCGCGCGGAAGGCGAACGGTGCGGCCAGGCGTTGCCAGATCGGCGCACCGGGCGCCTCGATGCTGGCGCGCTCGCGGGCGAACGCGAGGTTGGCGGCGACGTCGGGGTCGCGCGGCAACAGGCGGGCCGCCCGCTCGTAGTTGGCGATGGCGTGTCCGATGTCGCCGCGCTTGAGGTAGGCGTTGCCGAGGTTGAAGTCGAGCGCACCACTCTCCTGTCCGCCGGCGCGCGCCTGCTCGTAGGTGGCGATCGCGTCGTCGTACCGGCCGGCGGCGTAGGCCTGATTGCCCTGCAGGAAGCACGCCCTGCACCGGCTCGTCCGCGCGCCCGGCGCCGGCGAGCAACACGCGCACCGAGCAGGATGAGCGCGATCGCACCCAGGCGGCGCTCGAGACCGCGCTCGCGCTCGAGCGCGGCGACGACGCGGTCGGCCGCGTCCCCGACGGCATCGCCGGTGCTGCCGGGGGCACCGGACGCGTAGCGTGCCTCCTCCGCCAGCGCGAAGAAGCGCGCCACCTCGGACTGGACGCCATCGGCCACGCCGCCGGCGCCGAGCCGCTGCAGCACGCGATCGCGCTCCACGGCTCCCGGCGGCAGGTCGAGCTTGGCGGCCAGGTAGCTCGTCACCGCGCCGCTGATCGCGTCGACGCGCTCGCGTCCATTCTGGGCGCGCGCGACGGCGAGTGCCCGTTGCGCGTCCCGTCCCGCGGCGCGAAAGCGCAGCAGCCGCGGGTCTCCGGCCAGTCGATCGCGCCGCCGCGCCCACGCCTGCAGGGCGGCAAACAACGCCACCGGCAACGCCAGCAGCACCAGCCATGCGCCGCGCGAGGCGCGCTCGCCGCGCGGCCGGACCGCGCCCGGAGCGTCCTTGATGTAGACGATGTCGTGTCCGAGTGGCGCCTCGGTGGCGGGCGTCGGCGCGACGGCGGGCGCGGAGTCGACGACACCCGCATGGCTCGGCGCCGCCGCCTGCACCTCGATCGGGATCGGGCCTTTGGTGATGGTCGTGTAGGCATGTGCGTCTGGATCGAAGAAGCTGAAGTGCAGGGCCGGAATCTCGTGGACATCGACCGAGTTCGGGATGATGACCTGCTCGAAGACCCGGTGCGCATCGTCGTCCTCGCCCTTCACCGGCTGGGCGTCGTAGCGGCGAAACGCGGTCCCCGTCGGCAGCTCGGGCGGTGTCACCGTCGCGAAGGTGCCCGTGCCGGTGATTTCCATGCGGAGCGTGATGGGATCGCCGACCTGCAGCGACGTCGGCTTGGCGGTGAGGTCGAACTGATAGGTGCCGACGGCACCCCCGAAACCAGCGGGGCGGCCCTCCTCGGGGAGCGGCAGCACCGTGAGCGTCGTGGGTTCGGCCTGGACCTCCACCTGCTTCGCGTCGCCCGGCATCAGCTGATCGAAGAACGAATCGAAGCCGCCCCGGCGATTCGTCACGACCGAGACGTTCATCGTCGTCGTGAGCTCGATCGGCCCCGGGCGCACGGGGGTCAGTCGCGTCTTGAGCCGCACCGTGGTGTAACGCCGCCCGTTCACCACTTCAGTGCCCTGATCGGGCTGACCGAACTTCTCGACCGTCACTCCGTCGGCGTGGATGACCGGGAACTGGAGATCACGGACGCGGATGTCGCCGACATAGAGCGTCAGGGTGACCCCGACGCGCTCGCCGACGTAAGCCTCGGACCGCGTCGGTTGCACCACCAGGCGCAGGTCCTGGTTGCCGCCCGGTGCGACAGCCTGCGCCTGAGCGTGCGTACCCGACGGACGGACGCGCACGGCGATCGGCTTCGTCTCGTAGCGCTGGTCTTCGTAGCCGATCACGAACGGCCCGAGCGTGAACTGCCCCTCCTCGTCGGCGATCATCCGATAGCGGTGCGTGACCGATGCCGACGTATGCCCGTTGACGAATGACACCTGCGTGGACGGACCGATGTAGTCGGCGCGAAACCCCTTCACCGCGACGTTCGGCACGGGAACATTCTGGGCGCCGTCGACGACGATGCTCAGCAGGAATGGTTCGCCGACCGCGACGTCGGTGCTCTCCACCGAGGCACTCACCGTGATCGCGGGCGCCGCCGCGGCCCGCATCGGCACCGCCAGCGCGAGCAGCGCCGCGGCCGCCAGCAGTCCTTCCCATCGCCATCCGCGCGCCGCCGCCCTGCCCCGCATCCCCATCGTCATCACCAGTCGCGCGACGGCTCGCTGCTGCCCGCCATGCCGGTGGGGCGATCGATGTCCATCGGGTTGAGCTCTTCGCCGCGCGCCGTGTCGATCACCGCCTGCGCCGCCTTCGCCTCCGGCGAATCCGGAGACTTGTCACCGGCGCTCCCGCCCGCCGCCTGCTGATCGGCGGGCTCGGCCGGCGCCTGCTGCCCCTCACCGGCCTGCTTCTGCTGGTCCTGCTGTTCCTGCTGGCCCTTGTCCGGCTGCTGCTCCGGCTTGTGCTCAGCCTGCTGCTGATCCTGTTGCTGCTGGTCCTGGCCCTTCTGCTGGTCCTGCTGATCGCCCTGCTCCTGCTGATCCTTCTGCTGATCCTGCTGCTTGTCCTGGTCCTGCTGCTGTTGGTCGTCCTGCTTCTGTTGATCCTGTTGATCCTGCTTCTGCTGGTCCTGGTCCTGCTGCTGGTCCTGTTTCTGTTGATCCTGATCCTGATCCTGCTTCTGTTTCTGCTCTTCGTCTTTCTTCTTCTGCTCGTCTTCCAGCTTCTTGCGCAGCTCGGCGAGCTTGCGGCTCACCAATTCGTGGTTGAACTTGGCGTCGGTGTCGGCCGGATCGGCGACCATGGCACGGCGATAGTCGACCAGCGCCTGCGTCCAGCTCTTGATGGTGGCCTGGGGGTTGGAGCTCTCGGAGCCGGCGCCGACCTGATACTGCGCGTTGCCAGCGTTGTAGGCCGCCGGGCCGACCCACTTCGGATCGCCGCTCGCCTCGACCTGCCCCAGCGCCTTGATCGCGTCGTCGTACTTGCCCTGCTTGTAGAGCGCGGTCGCGAGGTTGAATTCCAGCAGCGGCGACGCCGGCGCATCGATCAAGCCTTCGCCGTACTTGCTCGCCGCCTCATCGTACTTCCCGGCCGCGTAGAGCTGGTTGCCCTCGTCGGCGCGATCGGACGGCGGATCGAAGAATCCGAAGAGGAGCGGCAGACAGAGCGTGACCGCGGCCGCGCCCATCTGCCGGCGGCGGCGAACGCCGGCGCGCACGCCGGCGACGCAACGGCACCAGCGCTTCGACGATGAGCACGACAAAGGCGAGCCCCAACGGCACCTGGAAGCGTTCCTCGTACTGGCGCTGAAGGGCGCTCGCGACCTCGCGACGCTCCATGGGCGCGATGTGGTCGCGGAAGACCTGATCGAGGCCGAGGCTCGGCCCGATGCCGTGCACGTAAGCGCCGCCGGTGGCGAGCGCGATCTGCTTCAGCGTCTCTTCGTCCAGGCGCGACTTGACCACCTGACCGCTGCGATCCTTCACGAACCCGTCGGCGCCGAGCGGCAACAGCTCGCCTTCGGGCGTACCGATGCCGATGGTGAAGATCTTCACGCCCTGCGCTTTGGCCCGCTCGCGCGGCGGCCTGCACGTCGCCCTCGTGGTCTTCGCCGTCGGTGATCAGGATCAACGCCTCGTACTTGCCCTCGCGCGCGTCGAATCCCTCCAGGCTGGTGTCGATCGCGCGCGCCAGCGCCGTGCCGCCGCGCGGGATGATGCCGACCTCGACCGAGCGCACCGAGCGCTCGAACGCGGCGTAGTCGATCGTCAGCGGCGATTCGAGAAAGGCCGTGCCCGCGAACGGCGACCAGACCGATGCGGTCGCCCTGCAGCAGCGGCACGCAGGTCGAGCACCGCGAGCTTGGCGCGCTCCAGGCGGTTGGGCTTCACGTCTGTCGCCAGCATGCTGCGCGACGTGTCGATGGCGACGATGATGTCGATGCCCCTCGCGCTTCACCTGCTGCCAGTGGAAGCCCCACTTCGGTCCCGCCAGCGCGACGACGAGCAGCAGCAGCGCGGCCAACCGCAACGTCGTCCGCCAGCCCCAGCGGCGCCGATCGAGATCGGGCGTCAGGCGCGCGGCCAGCGGCGCCTCGGCGAAGTGCGCCAGCGCCGCGGCGCGGCGGCGCAGCAGCACGACGAGCAGCGCGCCGACGGCAAGCACGGCCGGGAGCAACCAGAAGATAGGCTGGGGTCGCGCCAGAGCATTCAGGACGTCCCCATGTCAGCCGCTTCCGACGCCGCCGAAGACGCGGAGAAGGCAAAACGGCAAAAGGCGAAAGGCAAACATCGAAAGTCCTCGCCCGCACATTTTGCCTTTCGACTTTGCCGTTCTGCCTTTTGCCTTCTCTCGGTCGCGATCATGGAAGCACCCGCAACCACGTCTGCGCCAGCACCGCCTCGCCGATGAGCAGGAGCATCCCCGCCAAAACGGCAGCCAGACGTAGATCTCGTCGTAGTCGAGATACTGCAGCCCCTCCTGGGAGGTGGTCTCCAGTTTGTCGATCTCGTCGTAGATCTGACGCAGGGTCGCGGTATCGGTGGCGCGGAAGTAGCGACCGCCGGTCGCTTCGGCGATGTGCTGGAGCGTCTCCTCGTCGACGTCGACCGGCATGCTGACGTAGACCTTGCGGCCGAACGGATCGACCTGCGGATACGGCGCGGTGCCGCGCGTGCCGGCGCCGATGGTGTAGACGCGGTAGCCGAGCGCCTTGGCACTCTCGGCGGCGGTCATCGGCGGGACCTTGCCGGCGTTGCTCTGCCCGTCGGTGAGCAGGATGACGATCTTGCTCTTCGCCTCCGAGCTCTCCAGGCGGCCGACCGCGGTCGCCAGCGCGGAGCCGACCGCGGTGCCGTCCTCGATCATGCCGATGCGGGCGCGGTCGAGGTTGGCTGAGCAGCCAGCCGTGGTCGAGCGTCAGCGGCGCCTGCGTGTAGGGGCGCGCCGCGAAGAGCACCAGGCCGACGCGATCGTTGGGGCGCTTGTCGAGAAACTCGCGCACGACTGGCTTCACCGCTTCGAGCCGGTTGGCGCGCGTCGCCATCGAGCTGAAAGTCCTCCGCCAGCATGCTGCTCGACAGGTCGACCGCCAGCATGATGTCGATGCCCTCGGCGCGGACCTGCGTCGCGGCCTTGCCGAGCTGCGGCCGTGCGAGCGCGAGGATCAACAGACCCAGCGCCGCGACGCGCAGCGCCGGAAGCAGCCAACGCCAATGCGCCCGCCGCCCGCGGACCGACGGCGCGCACCGCCTCCATGACCGGGAACGGAAGCGTCGGCGGAGCGTTGCGCCGCCGGCCGCGCGTCAGGAACGGCAGCAGCACGAGGAGCAGCAGCGCCCACGGATCATGCAGCTGCACGCGGCACCTCCTCCGGGGCGGTCGAATGCGACGAACTCGCGCGCCGGCGTCGATGGGCGCGCTCGGCATCCGAGGGCGCCGGATGGTGGCGCGCGAACTTCACCAGGTCGGCTTCGCCGAGGAACTGGCCGAGCAGCGACGCGGTGCGCCGGCGCGAGCTGCGGCGTCGCGCTGCGCCGCCTGGAGGAACTCCTCGGTCGTCATCTCCGGCGCGCGCAGGCGGAAGCGCGCTTCGAGGTACTCGCGCACGATCGACGAGAGGCGCACGTAGAATTCCTCGTGGCGACCCTGCCTCGATCAGATGCGCCGGCGCTGCAAGCTTGCGCCAGCGCCTCGAGGGCCAACCTCGTGCGCCGGGCGCGCCGGCACCAGCACGCCCGCCCGCGGCGCGCGTGAACCAGCGCATCAGCAGCAGGGCGATCGCCGACCAGCAATCAGCGCCGCCGGCGACGATCCACAGCAGCGGCGTGTAGTCGCGCGGCACGCGCCACCGGACCCTTGATGTCGCGCACGTCGCTCGGCGGCGTCGCGCCGGCCGCGTCCACAGGCTCTGCACGAACACCAGGGCATCCGGCACGCGCGCGATCTCCCAGTCGCCGCCGGCGACGCGGTAGCTGGACGCTCGGCCCCGGCACGTTCTGGTTGCCGGTGAAGTAGGTCACGAGCGTGGTACCACCGTTGCACGACGGTCGTACCGCCGTCCTCGCGATTCGGCTCCTGCGCCGAAGTCCGCGACCTGGAAGTCGCCGATCTGGCGCCGATCTGCGGCATCTCGACCTCGACCCCGGTGGGGGCCGTCACTTCGATCGTGTAGCGGAACGGTGTGCCGATGGTCAGCGGCCGCGATTCGACGGTCGCCTTGGCGGTGACCGGCGCCGGCGCATCCTCCTGCGCCCACGCCGTGGACGCGGCCACCAGCAGGAGCACCAGCGCCGCGTGGAACCCCGTGCGCATGCGTCACCGCCGCTTCTCCCGCCGACGGAAGAACCGCAGCAGCGCCGTCGCGTAGGGCTGATCCGTGCGCACGGTGACGGCATCGACATCGAGGCTGCGCAGGAAGCGGTCGCGATCGTTGCGCGCCGCCGACTGCCGTCGCGCGAACTCGGCCCGCAGGCGCGGATCCCCGGTATCGACGATGCATCGCTCGCCGCTCTCGCTGTCCTCCAGCGCGACGAGGCCGATGTCCGGCAAGGTCGTGCTCGCGCGGATCCTCGAGCACGACGGCGATGAGGTCGTGACGGCGATTGGCGACCCGCAGGGGGCGGCGCAGCTCCGGCGCGAGGAAGTCGGAGAGCATGAACGCGACGCTGCGCCGGCGCACGACCTTCTCGAGATGGTCGAGCGCCAGCGGGATGTCGGTGCCCCGCCCCTTCGGCACGTGGTTGAGGATCTCGCGGATGACGCGCAGGACGTGGCGCGTCGCCCTTGCGCGGCGGGACCGCCAGCTCGATGCGGTCGGTGAAGATGACGAGCCCGACCTTGTCGTTGTTGGTGATCGCCGAGAACGCCAGCAGCGCCGCGATCTCGGCGGCCAGCTCCTGCTTGAACTGGCGCACCGACCCGAAGCGCGTCGAGCCGCTGGCGTCGACGAGCAGCATCACCGTCAGCTCGCGCTCCTCGGTGAAGCGCTTGACGTACGGCTCACCGGTGCGCGCCGTGACGTTCCAATCGATCGTGCGCACCTCGTCGCCGGGCTGATACTGGCGCACCTCGGCGAACTCCATGCCGCGCCCCTTGAAGACGCTGTGGTATTCGCCGCCAAACAGGTCGCTGACCAGATGGCTGGTGCGGATCTGGATCTTGCGGACCGCCTTGAGCTGTTCGCGGGTCAGCATGGAACGGATGGATCAAGGACCCCGAGATGAACGATGGAGCGATGAAACACGAAAGAGGAACACCCGAAGGACATCGCCCGTCTCCGATCCTTCGTCCTTCGCCCTTTCGTCCTTCGACCGTCTTCCTACGGCACCGGCACGCCGTCGAAGATGCGCTGGATGATCGCGTCGGAGGTCAGCTCTTCGGCCTCCGCCTCATACGAGATCGTCACGCGATGGCGGAGCACGTCGGCGCCGATCGACTTCACGTCCTGGGGCGTGACGTAGCCGCGGCCGTTCAGGAAGGCGTACGCCTTCGCGGCGAGGGTGAGGTAGAGCGTGGCGCGCGGTGAGGCGCCGTACTGAATGTACGGCGCGAGATCGAGCTTGAAGGCCTGCGGCTCGCGCGTCGCCATGACGAGGTCGATGACGTACTCCTTCACCTTGTCGTCGAGGTAGATCGCGTCGACGAGGCCGCGCATGCGGACGATGTCGGCGACGCTGGTCACCGGGTTGACGCGCGTGTCCGGGTTGGTCAGCGCCATGCGGTCGAGGATCTGGCGCTCCTCCTCGCGCGACGGGTAGCCGACCGACAACTTGAGCATGAAGCGGTCGACCTGCGCCTCGGGCAGCGGGTACGTGCCCTCCTGCTCGATCGGATTCTGGGTGGCGAGCACCAGGAACGGCATCGGCAGCGGAAAGGTCTCGTCGCCGATCGTCACCTGGCGCTCCTGCATCGCCTCGAGCAGCGCGCTCTGCACCTTGGCCGGCGCGCGGTTGATCTCGTCGGCGAGGATCAGGTTGGCGAAGATCGGCCCCCGCCGGGTCGTGAAGACTCCCTCGCGCGGGTTGTAGATCAGCGTGCCGATGAGGTCGGCGGGCAGCAGGTCGGGCGTGAACTGGATGCGGTGAAAGCTGGCGTCCACGGCCTGCGCCAGCGTCTTCACCGACAGGGTCTTGGCCAGCCCCGGAACGCCCTCGAGCAGGATGTGGCCGTTGGCCAGCAAGCCGATCAGCAGGCGGTCGACCACATACCGCTGGCCGACGACGACTTTCGCGATTTCCTCGCGCAGCCCGTAGACGAACCCTGAGGCGTCCTGCACCTGCGCGGCGATCGATTGTACGTCTCTGTCCATGTCCGCTCCGTTGGTTTCAACCGAATAGCTTTGCCGACGGCGATTGAGGGGGTCAAGTCACGCCGACGGGCGGCCGCACCGCCGACGCCATCGCGCGGAGACCCGGGGGCCGGAATCGGGGTTGACCAGGGGCGAGCGGTCAGGCCGGGCAGGAGCCGAGCGCGACGACGACCGCGGCGATGATCTCGTTGATGGTGACGCTGCCGTCGCCGTTGGTGTCGCCGGCCGGGCAATCGGTCGCGGGCGCGGTCCCGAGGGCGATGTTCACCATCACGATGAGCTCGTCGATCCGCACGACGCCGTCGCCATTGCAGTCGCCGGGACAGGCGCCGCCCGGCGTGACCGTCGCGAGCGGCGATCCGGTCGCGGTGCCGGTGACGGTGGCGATCGGGCCGGTGGGCGTTGCCGCCGCCGTTGTCGGCGGCGATCCGGTCACCGTGGCAGTCGCGGTGGCGACCGGCCCGGTGGCCATTGCCGTCGCCGTTGCCGGCGGTGATCCGGTCACTGTGGCAGTCGCGGTGGCGACCGGCCCGGTGGCCGTTGCCGTCGCCGTTGCCGGCGGCGATGCGGTGGCGGTGGCGATCGGCGTGGTCGCAGTCCCGGTCGCCGTGGCCATCATCGACGTGGCGGTCGGTGTCGGCGTCTCCGGCTGCGCCACGATCAGCAGTCCCTTCAGGTCGGCGGGTGGCCAGCCAGCCGCCTGCAGAGAACCGTCGTAGGCGATCTCCCAATTGTCCGACTCCGGGTCGTACTCGAGGACATCCTCGTCATCGAAGGTGACCGGCGGGTTGCCGATGAGACCGCTGCCGTCGAACGAGAGGAACAGGTGACCGCGATGATTGACGTAGGCGGCATCCAGGTCGAGCCCCGGTGCCACACCCGCCGCGGCGGCGTCGAAGAACATCGAGAACGCCGTCCCCTCGTAGAGCACCAGATCACCCGGTGCCACGGTCAGATCGCCGAGCTTCACGGTGACGTCGAACGACATGACCAGGGACTCCCCTTGAGCGAACGACAACGCGTCCACCAGGACGCCGTCGGGAATGCCCGCCGCCGCCGCGTCGAGAAATGGATGGTAGGTCGAGCCGCTCAGACGGACGACGTCGCCGGCACGGGCGGTGAAGTCGCCGAAGTCGACGGTCGTATCGAAGGTCAACAGATCATCGCCGTCGCCGATGTTCACGAATGCGGTGATCCGCGTGCCTTCGGGGATTTCGCCGAGCTGGACGCGGGTGAGATTGCCCATCAGGTCGTCGACGGCGGCCTCGTGCGGCGAGACGGTGACGCCGTTCAGCTTGAGGGTGATGTCGGGCACGAACCAGAGCGACAGCAGCGGCGTCGGCGCCGCCGTCGCAGCCGTGACGGCGGCGAGCACCGCCAGCGCCAGGGCGAGTCGAAGGCCGTGCCTCATGGCATAGCCGCGAGATGCGTCATTATCGCGCTCAGTCCGCCGCCCAAGGCCGGTTACGGACAGGCCGCGCCGTTGCAGATGTTCGGTCCCATCTGGACGCCGCCGCTGACCTGTGCGCCGCCCGCGTTGTTGCCGTTCAGGACGTTGTTGCCGTAGGCGGTGCCGCTGCCCCCCAGATTCAGGCCCGACGCGATATTGCCGCGCACGGTGTTGAAGGTGACGCTGCTGCCCGCCTGGGCGGCGATGCCGCCGCCGTTGTTGTTGACGGTGTTGCCACTCACCGTGCACCCGGAGCCCAGCGATATGGCCGTGCCGCCGTTGCTATTGACGACGTTGTTGGCGATCAGGCTGCTGAAGTTTGCGGCGATGCCGCTGCCGCCGTTGCTGATGGCATTGATGCGCTCGACCCGCGAATGGGGGCCGAGAGTGACGCCGGCGGCGCCCATGCCGCGAATGGTGCCGCCGAGCACGGTGACGGCGTCGCTGTCCGCATCGGCAACGATGCCGTTGCCCGCGCCGTTCGGCGTGCACGTGAACGGCGTGATCGGCGGCGTTCCGGAGCAGACGGTCGGACCGAGAATCGAGAAGCCGTTCAGGTCGATGGTGACGTTCTTGGCGGTGACGCGAATCGCGGTCGTGCTCTCGTCGACCGTGAGGTCGCCGGTCAGGCGGTAGCTGCCCGGCTGGCTGATGAGGTACGGAAAGCCGCTGGTGCTCTCGACTTTCGCCTGGTTGATCTCGAGGACGCCGTCGACGGCACGCACCGGCGCCGGGCGACCGGCCAGCAGGATGCCGAGCGCGAGGGCCACGCCGCCGCGGACATCGACTCGTCGAAAGAAATCGGGGTGGGTACGCATCGATCCTCCGTCGAACCTTCACGCGTCGCGCGCACCGAACCGCACACGGCGCAGCGCGACCAGGCCCTCAAGTCGGCAACCGGGGGCGGGACTCTGGAAGGGTGCGCGCCGCGAGTCAAGCGGCGCGCGCTGGTCAGCGGCCGAGGAGAGCGGGCAGCTCGGCGAGGCTGGCGATGCGGAATGTCGGCGGCGGATCGGGAACGGCAGCGCCTGACGGCGCCAGCCAGGCGACATCCATGCCCACGCCCAGCGCCCCGATGACGTCGTCGAGGTGGGTATCGCCGACGTAGAGTGCCTCGGCCGGCGCGACGTCGAGGCGGGTGAGCGCCTCGCGGAAGATGCCGGAATGCGGCTTGCGCCAGCCGAAGTCGGCCGAGATCACGGTCGCGGCGAGATGCCGGTCGAGGCCATGGCGCGCCAGCACCGTACGGGCGGTGGACGCGTGGTCGAAGTTCGACACGAGTCCGATGCGGTAGCGGTCGGCGAGCGTCGCCACCACCTCCAGGTGCCCGTCGGGGAGCGCGGTGAAGCCGGCGAGGTGCCCCATGTGGGCCGTCGAGAGCGCCTCCGCCGCGGCGTCATCGGCGCCGATGCGGGACAGGGCGCGAGCGAAGCGGTCGCGCGAGAGCACCTCGCGGTGGTCGGGCTCGCGCCCGGCGATGATCTCCATCGAGACCGCGCGCAACGCCTCGCGAAAGGCCTCGAAGACGGCTGGGTCGCTCGCTGCCGCGAATGGCTCGCGCAGCCACTCGAAGCGCGGGTCGGGGCGGCCGCGGAAGTGGACGAGCGTGCCGAACAGATCGAAGACGACGGCGCGGTAGCGCGGCATCACCACTGCAGGTCCGAGGTCCGGCGCACCGGCCGCTTCCGGGCCTGGACCCCGCCGGTCAGCTGCCCCGCGAGCAGGCTGACCAGCGCCAGCGTGGCGATCAGGATCCCGCCGTTGAGCTCGACCGCGAGCTGGTGGAGCCCGTCGAATTCCGCCTGCACGGCGGCCGGCGTGTCGGCGTGATGCAGCTGCGGTCGCAACGCGCTGATGCGGGGCTGGACGATGACACCGGCGTAGAGGGAGACCACGAGGGCGAGCCCGGCGATCCCCGCGGCGATCAGCCACGATCCGCCGGCCGGCCGACTCCAGTTGCGCAGCAGCAGTGCGCAGCCGACCAGCACCGCGCCGCAGAGGTGCCCGACAGCGTAGTAGGTCGGAAAGACGAGGCTGACGACCGCACCCGCCTGCTCGACCGGCAGGCCGCCGAACACCTGCGGGGCCACGACGAACGAGAAGAAGATCACCTGGCCCACCCAGACGGCGAGCGCGAAGATGTAGAAGAAGAGGACCAGCCAGGGCACGCGGCCCCCCTTTACTGAAGGAACGAGCGCCCGTTGGCGCTGGGCAGCGGCTGGCGGTGATCGAACCCGCTGTCCAGCGTGTGCCAGTGGGTGACTTCCTTCTCCCCGTACTGCCAGCAGAGCAGGCCGATCTGGCCGTCGATCTCAGCCGGGAAGTCGACCAGGCCGAGCTCGAGGCCCTTGAACTGGGCCCCCAGCTCGTCGATCTCGGCGATGCAGTGCTCGAGCTCCTCGACCAGCGCCTGGAGCTCGGGCCGTCGCTCGAGCAGCTGGCTGACCTCGACGTTCATCAGGGGCGAGTCCGTCTCCCGGGCGATCGTCTCGATCGCCTGCCGCAGCTCGATGCCGCGGCGCTGCATACGCTCCATGATGAGCTCCAAGCGCGGGATCAACGCATTGGCCTCATCGACCGTAAACAACTGCGGCTCGGTGCTCACCAACGTTCTCCGCTCAACCCGCGCCTTCGCGGGCCACCATGTCAATTTGAGGCCAGGTCGGCAACCGCTGGTTGACGTGACCCCGGTCGGCATTATGTTCTACGCCCATGCCCCGCAACCCCACCCGCCCGGGCACCGATCGACCGCTGTCCGGCGACGCCCTGGACGACTTCGTCGATCGCGTCGCCGGCTTCCTCGACGTCCCCCGCTACGGCCTGCAGCACAGCTGGCGGCCCAGCATCGACGTGTTTCGAGAGCCCGACGGCATCGCCGTGGTCGCCGAGCTGCCCGGCGTCCATCAGGCGGATCTCCAGGTCAGTGTCGAGGACAACCGGTTGCGCATCGCCGGCACCCGCCGGCCGCCGGCGCTCGACGGAGCGGACGCCCTGCGCCTGGAGATCGACTACGGCCCGTTCGAACGCTGTGTCTCGCTCCCCGCCGACAGCGACGGGGAGGCGATCACCGCCCACCTCCACCACGGCTTGCTGACCGTGCACGTGCCACGGCGCGCCCCCTCGCGCCCGGTCGTCGTGCGCGTGCTCCCCGATGGGGATTCCACGAATGAGTGAACAGGAAGAACAACAGGTGAGTCCGAAGGACCGCGTCTTTGGCTTCGAAGAAGATCTCAGCAGCATCAGCGTCCCGGAGACCCTGCCGGTGCTGCCGCTGCGTGGCGTCGTCGTCTTTCCGTCGGCGATCGTGCCGCTGCTCATCTCGCGCGGCTCGTCGTTGAAGGTCGTGGAGCAGGCGCTCGCCGGCGACCGCATGTTGGCGCTCGTCACGCAGAAACGGCCCGAGGACGAGGAGCCGAAGCCGCACGACCTCTTCGTTCGCGGCGCCGCCGGCCGCATCCTCAAGATGCTGAAGTATCCCGATGAGAGCGTCCGCATCCTGGTCCAGGGCCTGCGGCGCATCGACCTGCAGCAGATCATCCAGACCGAGCCGTTCTATACGGCTCGCGTGCGCGAGCTCAGCGACGTCCGCGAGACCACTCCCGAGCTCGAGGCCATGCAGGCGCACATGGTGAACCTGTTCGCCAAGTTCGTCTCGATGATCCCGTACCTGCCGGACGAGCTGCAGGTGGTCGCGACCAACATCAAGGACGCCGGCAAGGTCGCCGACCTGATCGCCGCCAACCTCAACGTCTCGCTCGACGAGAAGCAGGAGCTGCTCACCCAGCTCGACGTGCGCAAGCGCCTCGAGCGCCTGACCAGCATCCTCAACCGCGAGATCGAGCTGCTCGAGCTCGGCCAGAAGATCCAGACCCAGGTCCAGGACGAGCTGACGAAGAACCAGAAGGACTTCTACCTGCGTCAGCAGATGCGGGCGATCCAGAAGGAGCTCGGCGAAGGCGACCCGCGCGACTCCGAGGTCGACGAGCTGCGCCAGAAGCTCGACATCGCCAAGCCGCCGGAAGCGGTGCGCAAGGTGGCCGACAACGAGCTCGAGCGCCTGCGTATGATTCCGGTCGAGTCGGCGGAGCACAACGTCGTCCGCACGTACCTGGAGTGGATCTGCAACCTGCCGTGGTCGATCGGCACCGAGGACAACCTCGATATCCGCCACGCCCGCGAGGTGCTCGACGAGGACCACTACGACCTCGAGAAGATCAAGGACCGCATCCTCGAGTTTCTCGCCGTGCGCAAGCTGAAGAACGACTCGAAGGGCCCGATCCTCTGCTTCGTCGGCCCGCCGGGCACCGGCAAGACCTCGCTCGGCCGTTCGGTGGCGCGCGCCCTGGGGCGCAAGTTCATCCGCATCTCGCTCGGCGGCATGCGCGACGAGGCCGAGATCCGGGGCCACCGCCGCACCTACATCGGCGCCCTGCCCGGCCGCATCATCCAGGGCCTGCGCACCGCCGGCTCGCACAACCCGGTGATCATCTTCGACGAGATCGACAAGCTCGGCGCCGATTTCCGCGGCGACCCGGCCTCGGCGATGCTCGAGGTCCTCGATCCGGAGCAGAACAACACATTCCAGGACCACTACCTCGACGTCCCGGTCGACCTCTCGAAGGTGCTCTTCATCACCACCGCCAACCAGCTCGATCCGATCCCCGGGCCGCTGCGCGACCGCATGGAGGTCATCGAGTTGGCCGGCTACACCGATCGCGACAAGCTGCAGATCGCCCGGCGCCACCTCATCCCGAAGCAGATCGCCGAGAACGGCATCGCCACCGAGCAGATCGTCTTCACCGACGAGGGCCTGCTGTTCCTCATCCACCACTACACCCGCGAGGCCGGGCTGCGGAACATCGAGCGCGAGATCGGCGCCATCTGCCGCAAGGTCGCGCGCGGTATCACCGAAGGCCAGACCGAGGTCGTCGTCGCCACGCCGGAAAAGGTGCGCGAGCTGCTCGGACCCGAGCGCGTCTACTCCGAAGTCGCCGAACACAACGACGAGCCGGGCGTCGCCATCGGCCTGGTGTGGACGCCGATGGGCGGCGACATCATCTTCATCGAAGCGACGAAGATGTCCGGCAAGAAGGGCATCACCGTCACCGGCAACCTCGGCGACGTGATGAAGGAGTCCGCGCAGGCGGCGCTCAGCCACATCCGGTCGCGCGCCCCTCGCCTCGGCATCGCGGCCGACTTCTTCGAGAACATGGACATCCATATCCATGTGCCCGCCGGCGCGGTGCCGAAGGACGGTCCCTCGGCCGGTGTCACCATCGCCACCGCGCTCACGTCGCTGCTGACCGGTCGGCCGGTTCGCCACGACGTGGCAATGACCGGCGAGATCACCTTGCGCGGCAAGGTGCTGCCGGTCGGCGGCATCAAGGAGAAGGTGCTCGGCGCCCACCGCGCCGGGATGCGCACCGTGATCCTGCCCAAGCGCAACGAGAAGGACCTCGAAGAAGTGCCGCAGGAAGTCCGCGCCGCGATGCAGTTCTACTTCGTCGACACGATCGAGCAGGTGCTCGAGCACGCGCTGGAACCGATGGCCGGGGGCGCGCAGCCGCTCCGCGCCGCGCACTCTCAGTCCTGAGCTCACGGAGAGGGGCGGCTGTCTCACACGTCCGCCCCCTCCGCGTCAGGGCAACACGCCGGACAGGTCGATCGTTCCCTTCGCCGAGACCGCGCCTGGTCCGGGGATCCTGGCGACGAAGTCCAGCAGCGGGCCGGCCGACGGCACGCAGAACGTCCCCGCCAGCGTCATTTGAAGCGCGTCGATACCGCCGCCCGGCGCCACGCCGGTCTCGGAGATGCTGCGCACGCCAGGGATGCCGAACGCGCCCTGCACGGTCTGGCCGGGGCAGAAGAAGCCGTCGGTCGAGGTCATGGACGACGCGCCGGTGGTCAGCCCCGGCAGCACGACGCGCAGCGAGGCCAGGAACGTGTTGGTCTGCGGCGGACAGTCATTCGTCGTCCCGCCGGAACCGATCGGCGTGCAGGACAGGCCCATGTTGTCGCCGCTGTTGCAGACACCGCTCTCGCAACGCGGACACGGCGAGTCCGCATTGCCGGTGACGTAGATCCGGCTCTCGAGCGCCGCCGCGAGCGTCGCGGTCGGCGGCACGAGTTGGACGTTGCCGCACATGTCCGTGAGGAAGGCGTTGACGATGCAGGTGGGCAGCCCCGACGCCGTCAGCGGCACCGGCGGCCCGAAGTAGCAGTTGGCGGTCAGCGCGCAGGCGCCGGTGATGCCGTTGCAGTCGTCGTCGAACTCGCAGGTGCCGTGTCCGTCGAACCCCGGCGCGCCGTTGACGCAGCTGCGCCCCGGCCCGGCGCCCTTGCTACAATCGTTCGGCCCGGTCCCGGCGCTGCCCGCCAGCGTGACGCTCGGCGGCAGGAGATTGAGGTTGACGACGTCGAGCTTCGACTCCGCACCGTCGGGAAGCCGCAATCCGGGGAGGAATCCGGTGTAGAGACAGCCCACACCGAGGCCGTCGATGGTCGCGGCCGCGCCGTCGGCGACCGAACCGGAGAACGGCGCCGCCGGGTCGGGATTGGCGAGGCCGGCGCCGCCGCAGTTGGCGCTCCCCATCTGAATGGTGAACGGCACCTGCGCGATCGGCGGCAGCGGCACGCCGTTGCTCTGGCAGATCGCCGGGAAGGTCGGCGTCGCCGTGACCGTGGGCGTGATGGTCGGCGTCAACGTGATGGTCGGCGTCTGGGTGATCGTCGCCGTCGGCGTGATGGTCGGCGTGTACGCCGCAGCGCAACCGCTCGCACCACAGGCGTCGCAACAGCTCGTGAAGACGCCCGTGCACACACTGCCGCCGGCGGGCGCCTTGCACTTGTCGGCGCTCGGCTTGATCCCACACTTCGTCTTGCCGCTCGAGGTCGTCCGGCAGCACGTAACGGCGCCCGGGGCGCGGCCGCAGATGGACCGCGTCGAACAGCGTTTCGCGCTCACCGCGCAGGCCACCGACAGTCCGTCGAGAAACATGGCGCGACTGATGACGTGCTTCGCGCACCGCACGTAGGCGCCGTGCGACTGCGCGGTGGCGCAATCGCACTGTTCCGCCACATCGGCGCGTACAGCCGCGAGGGCCACCGCATCACCGGGCAGATCGCCGCACTTCGACGCGCGCGCCGCGCCCGGCACCGCCGCGACGCACATCGCGAACACCGCGACTTGCCACCAGCGACCGGCCTGTACTCGCAGTCCCACCATTCGCGCCCCCTTCTTCGGCGGAGACGCACACGCCTCCGGCCAGCCCAAGTGTGGCCATGCCGGTCGCGGGTTCGATAGTTCGCAGATTCTTTAACTCGGCGGGTACTCCTCGTGCTGCGGCAGGGCGTCGGCGATGGCAAACCAGGGCGCCCGCGAGCCGACGAAAATGTGCGAGTCGGGAATCACGGCAGGTGAATCGTCGAGCGATCCCATCGGCACGACCGCCATGCCGCGCTCGCGGTTGATCGTCGGCATCGGCGACCCGCAGGTGCGGCAGAACGTCTGCGTGAAGCGGTCCGCTTCCGGCACCTTGTAGGCGACGAGCTGGTCGGCTCCGCGCGTGAAGTGGAGGTGCTCGGCAGAGGCGAACATGTTCGCGGCGTGCGCCGCCGAGCGCGCCTTCCGACAGCGGCCGCAGTGGCAGTTGCGGGCGAGCAGCGGCGGACTGTCGATGACGTAGGCGACCGCCCCGCACAGGCAGCTGCCGCGCAGCGTCCCTTCCGCCGGCGCGCTGCGCGGCGGATCCGGCAGGACGGTCGCGTCCACGCCCGGCGGATAGGCGTCGAAGCGCGGCAGCTCGTCGGCGATCTCGTACCAGGGCGCCTTGGAGGCGACGAAGATGTGATCGCCGGGGCGCTCGCCGGGGTCGTCATCGAGGTTGCCCGCCGGCGAGAACACCAGGCCGCTGAACGGCGGGCCCGGCACCACCGACCCGCAGCGGTCGCAGAACGAGCGCGCGGCGCCCGGCTGCGGCGCCCAGGTGGCGACATGCTCGGCACCACGCAGGCGGTAACCCTCCTGCGGCCCGCCGAGGTACGTCGCGAAGGGCGTCCCGTGCGCCTTGCGACAGCGGCCGCAGTGACAGTGGTGCATGAACACGAACGGTCCATCGAGCTCCCAGGTGACGGCGCCGCACAGGCAACTGGCTCGGGTCATGACGATCCTCCTCGCGCCGGCACGCCTGCGGCCGACGGGCTGTCTCTATGCCGCGGCTGCCGCCGACTCCAGACGCGCGCTCGCACGTCCGTGGACGCGACCGGGCGTTGGCCACTCGCGGCGCCCGTGCTACCCGCCGGAGCGCCGTGCGCCGCTTCCAGCTCTTCGAATGGGAGGATCAACCCTGGTTCCCGTCGCTGCTGCGCGACTACGCCACCGACCATCTCCGCTATGCGCAGACCGGCAGCGACATGGAGCCGGCGCACGACGCCATCGCGACACGGCTCGCCGCGGCGCTGGCGTGTCTCGGCGGTACCCGCATCGTCGATCTCTGTTCGGGCGCGAGCGGCCCCCTGCTGTCGGTGCGCCCGCTGGTCGAGGAGAAGATCGGCCGGTCGGTCGAGATCGTGCTGACCGATCTCTATCCCAACGCCAGGGCCTTGGGCGCCGTCGCGGGCGATGGCGTCCGCGGCGAGCTCGCCCCGGTGAATGCCACCGACGTACCGGCGGGGCTCACCGGCCTGCGCACCATGTTCGCGGCCCTGCATCACTTCCCGCCCGCCGCGGCGCGAGCGGTGCTCGCCGACGCGGTGCGCCAACGGTCCGGCATCGCGGTGTTCGAGCCGTTGGAGCGCACGGCGCGCATGATCGCCCTCGTGGCGCTCAGCGGCGTCATCCGCGGCCTCCTGGTGACGCCGGTGATCGGCAACCTCTCCGTGGCGCGACTCCTGGCCACCTACGTGGTGCCCGTCGGGCCCCTGCTGCTCACCTGGGACGGCGTCGTGTCGGCCCTGCGGACCTATTCGGTCGACGAGCTCCGCGACCTCACCCGCAGCCTCGGGGACGTCGGATATGATTGGGAGATCGACCGATTTCCCCTCGCCACGGCGGTGGGCGACGTCCACTGGACCTCCCTGATCGGCCTGCCGAGACACTGAGGGCAATCGTCGGACGAGCTGTTCCGGGAGACACTTTCGGTCCCCGAAAGGCGCTGCTCCCGCAGCGCCTGGCAGGTGGGTCGATCGAGTCCGCGGTGAGCGGCCGCGCGGGAGCGCGGCCCTCCATTCGGGGCCTGGAGGCACCCGTTGCCCTTGAAAAGGGGTGTGAAATCTCCTCACCAGCCGATGACGGTATTCTTGACTCGCGACAAGTTCCGAATAGGGTGTAGAGTTCACTGCGTCGCAGCGCGCTCCTGCGCCGACGAGGAGCGCCAAGATGCGCGCAAGGAGGCAGGATGGCCTTGACACTGGATGAGGCGAGAAATGTGTTGTGGACGCTGGTTCGGACCATCGACCGCAAAGCCGACCTCGTCGTCACCGCCCAGACGGGCGGCGAGGCTGGCGTCACCGCCGTCGTCACCCTGCGCAAGCACAAGGCGACCCTCGTCATCCCCGCAAAGGAGATCGAGGCCGCTCAGGAGTCGACGATCAATCGCTCCAACTTGCGCACCACCATCAAGCGCGCCATCGACCGCGCGAGCTTCATTCCGCCGCCGATGGCCAGCACCAAGGTGAACCGCGGCCCTGAGATCGACGGCGGCTTCTTCCGCAACAATTCCGGACCGCGCTCGCCCCGCCGCTGAACGGCAACGGGGTCGGGCCGCAAGCATATCCCCGCGCCCCCAGACAGACGTGTGACACCCCCGAGGCCCCGCTACGGCAGGGTCACGGGGTACTGACGGGGCCCGACCGAGTGGTCAGGATCCTCGTCACCGACACGACGCCCGCATCACTCGCCCTGCCCGCGGCGGGTGTCGCCCGAGAAGAACCCGCGCTTCTTGCGGGGCGGCGCTGCCGCTGAGGCCGGCGTGTCCTCGACCACCGGCGTCGGCAGCGGCGCCGCGTCGGGCGCCAGGTATTGCTTGTAGAGCTCGCCGGCCACGGCCTTGAGCCCCTCTTCCGCCTTCGCGCCACCGATGTTGGTCATCAACACCATGGCCGAGTCGTGGGCCGTATCGATCCAGATCTGGGCGACGTTCAGGCCGTTCGACCCGCCGTGGTAGAGGAGCGGCTGCGCCGCCCACTCGACGGTCAACCGGCCCCATCCCAATGCGTACTCACCGCCCGGCGGCGTGCCCGGCTTGGCGTCCACCGGGACGGGCATGCTGATCACCGGGGTGTGCAGCTTGCGCATCGTCTCCGGCGACACCAGCGCCGGCGCGTGCGCGCCCTCGCCGGCGTTCCACGCCGCCCAGCGGGCGAAGTCCACGACCGACATGTGCGCGATCCCGGCCGGCCCGATGACCGGCGGATTGTCGCCGTTGGGCCCCGCCAGCATCGCCTTCGGGGTGCCGCTCCCCGGCGCGTGGCCGAGCGGCGCGTCGATGCGGCCGATCGACGCCTGATTGCCGAGACCGGCCGTCCGCAGATGCAGCGGCGTGAAGACCTTCTCGACGATCAGCTCGTCCCACGTGCGGCCGGTGACGCGCTCCATCATCGCGCCGGCCAGCACGTAGTTCATGTTGGCGTAGGCGAACGTCGTCCCTGGCGTCGACACCAACTTCTGCGGGCACCACTCCCGCACCAGCCAGTACCGGAGCTCGTCGAGATTCCCCTCCTGGGTCTGCGACCGCTCGAGCGCACTCGTGAACGCCTGATCGTCGCTCGGCACGCCGCTCGTGTGGGAGAGGAGCTGCGTGAGCGTCACCTTGGCCAGGCCGGGATCCATGCGGCCGGCGAGCTCCGGAAAGACCTCGCCGACAGTCGAGTTCCACCGTAGCTTCCCCTGCTCCACCAGGATCGCGGCGAGGAGTGCCGTCATCGCCTTGGTATCCGAGCCGAGGTGAAAGCGGTCGTCGAGCGTCACCGGCGCGTTCACCCCGAACCGACGCGTACCCACCGCACCGGCCGCGACCACCTGCCCGCCGCTGGCGACAGCGGCGGCCAGCGCCGGCAGGCCGTAGGTCGCGAGGTACGGCTGCAAGGTCGCATCGAGCGAGGCGGGCGCCGCGTGCGCCGCGGTGCTGCTCACGATCGCCGCTACGAGAATTCCGAGACACCTGCGACTGTTGCCCATCATCTCACTCCCCGCGTGCGCTGCGTTGCGCTCCTGGCTTATGGCAAATGGCGGGTGGCCGGAAGCCATGCGGCAACGGCGCCAGCCAAGCGAGGAGCAGGTATGTCGCTGAAGATGGTCGTGTTCTACGGGTCGGTACGGTCGCAGCGCCAGGGGATCAAGGCCGTGCGCTTCGTGATGAACAAGTGTCGCGAGCGCGGCCACGAGGCGGTCTTGATCGACCCGCAGGAGTTCGCGCTTCCGCTGATCGACAAGATGTACAAGGAGTACGCGCCGGGCCAGGCGCCGCCGCTGCTGCAACGCATGGCCGACCTCGTGATTCCGGCCGACGCGTACATCGTCGTCTCCGGCGAGTACAACCACAGCGTTCCGCCCGCGCTCGCCAACCTGCTCGATCACTTCCTCGAGGAGTACTTTCGCAAGCCCTCGGCGATCGTGTCGTATTCGGCCGGCAGTTTCGGCGGCGTCCGCGCCGCGGTCGTGCTGCGCTCGATGCTCGCCGAGATGGGGATGTCGAGCATTCCCTCGACGTTGCCGATCCCCACCGTGCAGAACGCCTTCGACGACGCCGGCGCACCGACCGATCCGCGTTTCCACAAACGCGCCGACCGCTTCTTCGACGAGCTCGAGTGGTACGCCACCGCGCTGCAGGCCGCCCGTGGCCGTGCCTGCGCGCGCAGCGAGTCGGATACCGCCGAGCTCGTCCTGAAGAAATAGCCGCCTCGTTTGACTGTCACGGTCACGGCGACGTACGCCTCGCACAGGCCATCTGGTTGCGGCGACGGCGGGAAGTCGCTCCTGGGGGGCGTCGGGTCGGACGCTGCGGGAAAGGATCGCGTCCGGTGTCGAAGCAATCGATCCGCGTCTGCCTGGTCGTCCTCAGCGCACTCGTCGCCGCGTGTGGGGATTCGTCCTCGTCGTCCAGCTCGGCGGGGAACGACGACGTCGTCTTCAGCCCCGAGGGCAACAACCTCTGGGCCTACGAAACGACGCCGCCTTTCGTCTCGCAGAAGGTGAACGCCGCGAACCACACCTTCGACGGGACCCCGGGCAATCCGGATGCCTGGGACATCAACGGTGAGATCTGCCACTTCACCAAGGGCGGCAAGCGCTATCTGGTCAGCGGCGAGGACACGCACCAGCCCGACCCGCCCGCCGGATGGGGCATCTTCGAGCTGACCGGCGACGGCGTCGGCGACTTCGCGCTCAAGACGCGCGTGGCGCGCCTCGTCCCGACCTACCAGGACACGCCCGACGGTCCCGACAACTACGGCTGCGCCGTGCTCTCGGACGGACGCATCCTCACCACCGACATCGGCAACAACGCGGGCGGCGCCGCCAACGGCCAGCTCATCCTGTGGTTCCCGCCGTTCACCGGCGAGGAGATCTCGTTCTGCAAGCTCGACCTGCACCTCGCCACTGGCCAGGGCATCTACGTCGACAAGCACGACAATCTGTATCTGAACTCGCCGCGTACGGCGGTGGAGCCGGACGCCACCTCCGCCGGCATCTTCAAGTACAGCCCGCCCTACCCGACCTCCGCCGACGCCCGCGGCGGCTGCGGCCGAATCGACAACCTCGGCTCGCCGCTCGCCGATGCGATCCACAAAGAGCGCGTGCTCGCCGCGCCGGACCACGGGTTGGCGACGCCCTCGGGCATCACCGGCGGCAGGAACGGACACTTCTACGTCGCCAGCGTGCTCAGCGGCCTCATCAACGAATACGACAAGGACTGGCAGTACGTGCAGACCGTGCTGCGCCCGCCGGCGGGCGACCGCATCAGCATGACGAAGACCTACACGACCGGCACGCCGCTCGGCGTCACCGTCGGCGATGACGGGACTCTCTACTACGCCGACATCGGCATCATCATCCGGCCGACCGGCCCGGGACCGGGCGACCATCTCGGCTCGCTGCGGCGCATCACATTCAACGACGACGGCACGCCGAACCCGCCGGAGACGATCGCCGACAACCTGCAGTTCCCCGACGGTCTCGGGGTGTGGAAGCCGTAGAAGGAACGGCGGAGATGAGACGGCCCACCGTCGAGCCTGAAACTCCCTGCCCGCGCAGCCAACAGCCTCACCACTGACCCCTGTCCCTCCCATGCCGCGCGGGGTCATCGTCTGGGGTACCGGCAACGTCGGCGTGCCGGCGCTGCGCATCGTCCTGGCCAATCCGGCGCTGCGCCTCGCGGGCGTGATCGTCTCGAATCCCGCCAAGGTCGGCAGGGACGCCGGCGAGCTGTGCGGCCTACCGCCAACCGGCGTGCGCGCAACCGATGACGTCGACGGCGCCTTCGCCGCGGGTGCCGATGCGGTCGCCTACTGCGCCTCGGGCGACTTCCGGCCGACCGAGGCGATCGACGACATCGAGCGCTGCCTGCGCGCCGGGCTCAACGTCGTCTCGACGTCCATCTACCCGCTCTACGATCCCCTTCCGCTCCCGACGACCTGCGCGAGCGCATCGGCGCCGCCTGCACGGCGGGCAACGCATCGATCTTCGTCTCCGGCGTCGATCCCGGCTTCATCAACGACATCATCCCGCTGCTGCTCAGCGGGCTGTGCGAGCGGGTCGACGAGATCCGGGCATTCGAGCTCTTCAACTACGCGACCTACGCCCAGCCCGACGCGGTGCGGAACCTGGTCGGCCTGGGCCAGCCGATGGACGCCACGCCGCCGATGCTGACACCCGGCGTCCCGACGATGGTCTGGGGCGGCCCGATCCGCCTGATGGCGCGCGGCCTCGGTCTCACCCTCGACGAGATCCGCGAGTCCGTCGTGAAGCGCCCGCTCGCGCGTACCGTCACCAACCAGCTCGGCCAGTTCGACGCCGGCACGATGGGCGCCTTCCGCCTCGAGATCCAGGGCATCGTCGGCGGCAAGCCGCTGCTGGTCGTCGACCACGTCACCCGCATCGTCAACGACATCGCCCCCGAATGGCCGAAGCCGAAGGGCGACGGGGCCCACGGCGTCGCCATCACCGGCCGCCCGAACCTCACCGTGACGTTCGATCCCGAGGACGACGACCGGCAGCGCCGCCGGCGGCGGCAACACCACCGCCGCGGCCCGCATCGTCAACGCCATCCCGTTCGTCTGCGCCGCGCCTCCGGGCATGCTCGACGCGCTGCAGGTACCGCTGCCGATCGGCCGCGGCCTGGTGCGGCCGTAGAGCGTCCTGACTCCGTGTGCACCCCACGCCTCCAAGCCTGATTGGAGGGCGCCGCTCCCGCGGCGCCTGGCAGCGGGGTCGGGTTTGCGATGTACCATCCGGGACAGGCCGCGCGGGAGCGCGGCCCTCCAATCGGGGGTTGATAACGCGTCGAGGTGCTTGACCGCGCCGCGTGGCAGCGCCTATCGGTCGCGCGCGATCCGCGCACGGCAGCGCCGCGGCGAGAGGAGATCCGTATGGCACGCAAGGGCGAAGGGCAGACCGCGCTCGTGACCGGCGCGAGCATGGGCATCGGCGTCGATCTGGCCGAGTGCTTCGCGCAGGATGGCTACGACCTGATCCTCACCGCGCGCTCCGCGGACGCGCTGCAGGAGGTCGCGACGCGGCTGGCCGCGGCACACGGCGTGACGGCCACGCCGATCACCGGCGATCTCGGCGTGCCGGGCGGCGGCGCCACCCTGGCGGCGACCATCGCGGCGCGCGGGCTGGCCGTCGACGTGCTGGTGAACAACGCCGGCTACGGCATCGCCGGCGCGTTCAACGGCTCGGATCGCGCCAATCAGCTGGGGATGATCGACCTGAACGACCGCGCGCTCGTCGAGCTGACCCACATCTACTGGCCGCGCATGCTGGCGACTCGCACGGGCGGCGTACTCAACGTCGCCTCCACCGCGTCGTTCCAGCCGGGACCGCTGATGGCCATCTACTACGCATCCAAGGCCTTCGTCCTGTCGTTCTCCGAGGCGCTGTGGAAGGAGGCCGAAGGCACGGGCGTGCACGTCAGTTGCCTGTGCCCCGGCCCGACGGTGAGCCAGTTCCGCGAGCGCGCCGGCACCGGCAAGACCCGCCTGGCGCGCAACACGCCGATGAGCTCGGCAGAGGTGGCGAAGTTGGGCTACGCCGGCTGGCAGGCCAACCGGCGCGTGGTCATCACCGGCGCGCGCAACGCCATCCTCGCACGGCTGGTGCCCTTTCTGCCGCGCCGCACCCTCCTCGGCATCGTCCACAACCTGCAGAGCCCGACGTAGCCGCGACGCCGCCGCCGATTTGCGGCGGGCCCCGCGGACTGCTGCAGTGGGGCCCGTGACTCCACTCGGCGCCGCACGGGTACGGGGCATCTCAGGTCGCTCTTCGCGGCCCGCCCGCCGGTGGATGCTCGCCCTCGCATTGCTGCTGGTCGCCGTCGACAGCCGACCCGCACTCGCGTTCAGCCTGCACCTGCCCTTCCACCTGCACCTCCCCTTTCACATCCGGCGCTGGCTGCGCCGCAACCAGTGGACCGAGTTCAAGGAGCACGGACCGCGCGCCAAGCCGACGGCGGAGGACAAACACAGCGGCGTGATCGTCTTCACCCGCGATCCGCTGTTGCGCATCTATGCGAACTCGCGGCCGCAGGCGCCCGAGCTGGCCAGCAAGCTCACTCTGGTCGCCGCCCGCGATCAATACGAGCCCGTCCAGATCGGCGTCTACGCCGTGCACGACCTGACCGGCGTCACCGTCACCGCCTCCGACCTGCGCGACGATGCCGGCGAGACCATCCCCGCCGCCGACAGCAGCGTGCGCATGGTGCGCTTCTACGGCGCCCCCCTCTCCAATCGTCACCGCGACCGCTTCGGCGTCGTGCCGAAGACCCTCGAAGTGGCGGTGCCGCTCGCCGTCGCCAAAGACACGGTGCGCCCGTATTGGATCACCGTCCACGTCCCGCCCGACCAGCCCGCCGGCGTCTATCGCGGCACGGTGCGGATCGCTCACGCCAAGGGCAGCCGCGAGATCCCCGTGTCGGTGGATGTGCTGCCGATCCGGCTCCACGAGCCCGACATCCTCTACGGCACGTTGTCGATCAACCCCTTGGCCAAGATCAGCGAGGTGCTCGCCCATCCGCACACGGTGCTGCCCGGCAAGACGCTCGAGGAGAACATCCACATCGCCGGCGCCGACCCGCTACTCGAACAGGCCGAGGTGATGCTGCGCGATCAGCGGGCGCACGGCATGAACACCATCAGCCCGTGGTCATCGAAGGAGTACACGCTGCGCGCCAATGAGCCCTACCTGCGCGACGTCGAGGTCGCGATCCTCCTCTACCGGCGCATCGGCTTCACCAAGCCGATGCTCTACCAGATGGGCACGCTGCTCCACACCAACAAGAACAACCGTGCCGCCTCCTACCGCACCTTCAACCGCACCCGCGACCTCGGCGTCGCCCGCGACGTCGCCCGCTACTACACCGCACGGTTCGCCGACGAAGGCCTGCCCGGCATCATCTTCCTCCCGATCGAGGAGCCGAACCTGCGCGACGGCATCTCCTGGCTCGACCCGCCCGAGTCGCGCCAGACCATCGCGCGCGCCGTGCTCGGCGCCATCCGCGACGCGGGCGGCCGCACCGGCGTGACCTGCACGCCGGATTCGGCGAAGGCCGTCGGCGACCTGGCCGACTACTGGATCGTCGCCTTCCGCAGTTACACGCCGGACGTACTGGAAGCCGCCGCGCGCGACGGATCGCACGCCGCCATCTACGCCAACTTCGCCATGATGGGTCAGAACACCTACGCGCCGCGGTTTCTGTTCGGCTATTTCGTCTGGGCGAACGGGCTGACCGGTATGCTGCCGTGGACCTACCCGGCACAGCCGAACCGCTTTCCGGTCAACGTCGACGACCGCGGCGAGGGCGGGCTCAACGTGCACGACGGCTTCCTCGGCATCGACGGCACGCCGATCCCGACCATCCAGTGGGAGCTCAGTCGCGTCGGCATCGACGACGCCAAGTACCTCACCACCATCGCGGACCTCGCGGCGACCGCCGGCGAGTCCGACTCGGCTGCGGCGCGCACCGCCGCCGCCGACGCGCGCGCCTTCCTCGACGACGTCCGCGGCCAGGTCAGCCCCAGTCTCGCGCGCTACACTTTCGAGCACGGCAAGGGCAGCGACCCGAAGCCCGAGGGCGGCTGGGACGTCGCCCGCTTCGAGGCGACGCGGGCCCGCGCCGTCGACCTCCTGCGCCGCCTGCTCGCCACCACCGGCGCGCAGTGACCGAGCCGTCACCACAGAGAAGCCCAGAGACACCCCGGGCCTCCGTGTTCCTCTGTGGCCTCTGTGGTGAGAGGATGCGTCACGGCACTCTCCATGACCGTCCCCCTCTCCATTCTCGATCTCGCCTTCGTCGGCCCCGGCCAGACGGCGCGCGACAGTTTCATCGGCAGCGTGGCGCTCGCGCAACGCGCGGAACAGGTCGGTTACACGCGCGTCTGGTACGCGGAGCATCACAACATCCCGACGATCGCGTCATCGGCGACCAGCGTGCTCATCGCCCACATCGCGGCGCACACGACGCGCATCCGACTGGGTGCGGGCGGCATCATGCTGCCCAACCACGCGCCGCTGATGATCGCGGAGCAATTCGGGACGCTCGAGTGTCTGCACCCGGGACGCATCGACCTCGCCCTGGGACGCGCCCCCGGCTCCGATCAGACCACCGCGCGGGCGTTGCGGCGCGACCCCAGCGCGGCCGACACGTTTCCCGAAGACGTGCTCGAGCTGCAGGGGTATCTCGGCGGCGAGTCGCGCATCCCCGGCGTCAATGCCACGCCCGGCAAGGGCACGAACGTCCCGCTCTACATCCTCGGCTCGTCGCTGTTCGGCGCGCAGCTCGCCGCGGCGTTCGGGCTGCCGTACGCGTTCGCATCGCATTTTGCCCCGGGCGCGCTGCGCGACGCCGTCGCGATCTACCGACGGGAGTTCCGCCCTTCCCGGCAGCTCGAGAACCCCTACGTGATCGCGGGCGTCAACGTCATCGCGTCGGATAGCGCGAGCGACGCGGCCGAGCAGATGGCGACCGCGCGACGATCGCGGGTCAGGGCGCTCCTCGGGCGGGGCCGCACGCTCAGCGACGCGGAAGCGGACGACCTGCTGGAGTCACCCGAGGGGCGACACGTGAAGTACATGGGCCTCTACTCCGCCGTGGGAATCGCGGCAGAGGTCCGCGACTATCTGGACCAGTTCGCACAACTCGCCGGCGCCAACGAGCTGATCACCGTGCACCCGTCCCCGACCGTCGAGGCGCGCCTGCGTTCGGTGGAGCTGACGGCGGCGGCGATGGGACTTCAGTCGGATCGACGCGCCATGCCGCACCGAGGGTAGTCGGCTGTAGACGATTCCCTCGGTGGCGCCGGGCTGGCTGGCGTTCGGGCGAGTTGGGGAACGCCAGCCACCCCGGCGCAGCCCGCGTGGGGATGCGGTCGGGGTGACTGGCGCGATGGGCGGGAGGTCGGAGGGTAGTCAGGCGGTGCGGGGCGCCGGGACGGATTCCTCCCGGCGAGGCAGGCGGGGGATCAACATCGGAACGCGCTGCCGGTAGGCCAGGTACGACTCGCCGTGCATGCGCACCAGATCCCGCTCTTCGAGGCGGATCGCGATCAGGATGTATGCGGTCGTCGCGAGCGCGAAGAGCAGGTGCGTCGCGGTCATGGTCGGCGTCGCCCAGAAGGCCAGCAGCCAGCCGACATAGAGTGGATGGCGGACGACGCGATACAGGCTCGGCGTCGCGAAGCGGAGCGGTGTGTACGGCCGATCCCGCAACGCGAGCCACACCTGCCGCAGGCCGAACAGGTCGAAGTGGTTGATGAGGAACGTGCAGAAGAGAATCGTCGCCCAGCCGATGGCGAACACGCCGTAGGCCAGCCCCCGGGCCACGCTGCCCTCGAGGTTCCACACGACGCCGCCCATCGGCTGCCACTGCCAGAACAGCAGCAGCAGCGCGGCGCTCGACGCCAGCACGTAGGTGCTGCGCTCCGCCGGCTCGGGAACGATGCGCGTCAGCCAACGCTTGAAGCCCTGCCGCGCCATGACGCTGTGTTGCACAGCGAACAGCCCGAGCAGGCCGAGATTGATCAGGACGGCCACCGCCAGCGATCCCTGCAGCGGTCCGTCGATGGTCCGCGGCACGCCGACGTTGCCGACGAAGCCGATGGCGTAGAGAAACGTGGCGAAGAAGATCGCGTAGCTCGCCACGCCGTACGCAAAGATGCTCACTCTCCGAATCATGGGGTCTTCCTCCTGCACCGGACGCTAGGAGAGCGATCGGTAAAGGGGCAGCCGTACACGGTAAGGATTGTGGTTAAATCCGACGCGCATCACCCCCGTGTACGGGTGCCCGCGCGCATCAACAACCGTGGACAGGGCGGTCCGACCACCGACGGGTCTCTGCTGTCCAACCAGGACGACGCGGCATTCTCTCCCGACCGCCCCTCCGGCTCCCGACCGCCAAACCTGGGCCGGTGGTACCACCGGCGCCGTCGAGGGGGTAGGCTGTTGGAATGAGACTGAAGTGCGGCCGATCGGCAGGCGCGCCGTGAATCCACCGCAGCCGAGCGCGCTGCGATGAACCCCCTGCCGACCCTGCGGCTGTACTGGGCTGAGCTGCGCTCGAGCCTGTGGTTCGTGCCCGCCCTGCTGGTGCTTGCCGCCGTCGGCGCGGCACTGCTCATGATCCACCTGGACGTTCGCCTTGCCGCCAGCCGCTCCGGCCCGCCGCCGCTCGGCATCGGTGCCGCGGGCGCCCGTGGCGTGCTCGGTACCATCGCCGGTTCGATCATCACCGTCGCCGGCGTCGCCTTTTCGATCACCATCGTCGCCCTGTCGCTGACCGCCAGTCAGTACTCCTCGCGCGTCCTGCGCAACTTCATGCGCGATCGCACCAGCCAGCGCGTGCTCGGGGTGCTGGTCGGCACCTTCGCCTATTGCCTGGTGGTGCTGCGCACCGTGCGCGGCGGCGATGAACACATCTTCGTGCCAGCGCTGGCGGTCTCGGGCGGCGTCATCCTCGCGTTGGTCGCGATCGCTACGTTCGTCTACTTCATCCACCACATCGCCACGGCGATTCAGGCCTCCACGATCGTCGCCAACGTCGCCGAGGAAACGCTCGCGGCGGTCGACGTCATCTTTCCCGAGGCGCTCGGCGACGAGCCGGCGGAGGACGCGATCGATGCCGGGGCGAGCATACCCGTTGGTCCGTGGCGGCCGGTGTTGGCGGGCCGCAGCGGCTACGTCCGCCACGTCGACTGCGAGGCCCTGCTGGCATTCGCCCGCGAGCGCGGCGTGGTGGTGCGCATGGAACACGCCGTCGGGGACTTCGCCATCGAGGGGACGGCCCTGGTCTCGCTCGCCGGTGGAGCTGACGTGGACGACGCGACCGCCGAGCGCGTGAACCGGATCTTCATCCTCGACCACTACCGCACCACCGAGCAGGATCTCGGCTACGGGGTACGGCAGATGGTGGACGTCGCGCTCAGGGCCCTATCGCCCGGCATCAACGACACCACCACGGCGATCATGTGCGTCGACTGGCTCACCGCCGTTCTGCGGCGGGTCGCCGAGCGCCGCATTCCGAGCCGCGCTCGCCTCGAGGACGGGGTGCTGCGCGTGATCGCGCGCGGGCCGACATTCGAGAGTCTCACCCGGCAGGCGTTCGACCAGATCCGCCAACACGCGGCCGGCAACGAAGCCGTGCTGCTCCGGCAGAGCCATCACCTCGAGAGCCTGCTGCCGCTCTGCCGGAGCAGCGCGCAACGACATGTCCTGCGGCAGGAACTGGCGCTGGTCGCCGCGGTCGCGGCCCACAGCATTCCGCTCGCCGCCGACCGCGTCGCGATCGCCGCCGTCGCCCAACGCTGCGCCGCCACGCCCTAGCCAGCGGCGCGGCCAGTCAAGCGACTCACGAGCCGGCCCCGGCGGAACGCCGCGCACGCCGCCGGTCAGGCCGACGGCGGCGCCTCGTCGAGCAACGCCGCGAGGATCCGCCGCGTCGCCTCGATGTTGGGGATGCGCAGCGCGGCGCGGCTGGCCTGCGGCCCGACGTGGATGCTGAGCGCGTCCGCCGGAAGCGCCGCGAAGAGATCCTCGTCGGTGTGGTCGTCGCCGATGCCCACCACCAACGTGCCGGGGGGCGCTGCCTCGACGAGGGGCGGTACGATGAGCCCTTTGTGCACGCCGTGCGGGCGGATCTCGACCACCATCGCGCTGCGCAGGATCTCGACCGGCGCGTTGCTCAACAGTTGCGCGAGGTGCATCTGCAACTCCTGCGCGTGCGCGGCGCCGTACTCCGGATCGGCCATGCGGTAGTGCCAGGCAAGCGAGGCGGTCTTCTCCTCGATGAGCGAGCCCGGCGTGTTGGCGACGAAGTCCTGCAGGATCGGCAGGACGCGCTCGCGCCATTCCGTGGGCGGCTCCACCTCCTGGTGCCAGTCATCGCTCGGCCGCGGCCGCGACCACAGGCCGTGTTCGGCGTGCAGGCCGATGGGCAGGGCCCCGAGCCACCGCTCGAGCGTGTCGCGTCGCCGGCCGCTGACAACGTGCACGCTGGTGTGTGGGCGCGCCGCGACCCGCCCCAGCAGCGCCACCAGCGCGCCGTCCGGCGCCGCCAGCTCCGGCACGGCGGCGAACGGGACGAGCGTACCGTCGTAGTCGAGCAGCAACAGCAGGTGCGGCGCGGCGCGCATTGCCCGCACCGCGTCGTCCACGGCAGCCGACGAGGTGGGCCGCAGCGCCGGGGTCTCGCGCCGCGCGCTGGCATCCTCGAGGGCACGCAGGAACGCGGAGATCCAATGCTGGACGTCGTTCGCCATGACCCGCGAGCGCAGGGCGCGCAGGCGCGTACGCCGCTCATCCACGGGCATGGTGAGCGCGCGATAATACACTTCGGCGGCGCGTTCGATGTCGTACGGGTTGATGACGAGCGCCTCCGCCAGCTCGGCCGCGGCGCCGGCGAATTCGCTCAAGACCAGCACGCCGTCCTCGTCGCTGCGCGCGGCAACGAACTCCTTGGCCACGAGGTTCATGCCGTCGCGCAGCGGCGTCACCAGCATGACGTCGGCGGCGCGGTACAGCCCCACCAGCTCGCGTTCGGAGAGCGCGCGGTAGATGTAGTGCGCCGGCACCCACTGCGGCGTGCCGAAGGCGCCGTTGAGGCGCCCGATCATGGCATCGACCTGATGCCGGAAGTCCTGATACGCGCCGATCGCCGCGCGCGAGGGCACGGCGACCTGGATCAACCGCACGTGGCCGCACAGCGCCGGGTGGTCGCGCAGCAGCTTCTCGAACGCCAGCAGGCGGCGCGGCAGGCCCTTCGTGTAGTCGAGACGGTCGATCGCGACCAGTGTCTGGCACCCATCGGTGCCGCGCAGCTCGGCGGCCTCGGCGACGACGCCGGCCTCGTCGCCAAGGGCGGCGAAATGCGCGGCGTCGATGCCCATCGGAAAGACGCCGAGGTGCACGTGACGGTCGCCGACGAGGACGCGATCGACGTCGACGGTGAGCCCGAGGATCCGCAGCAGCGAGGAGGCGAAGTGGCGCATATAGGCGGCCGTGTGGAAACCGACCAGGTCCGCCCCCAACACGCCTTCCAGCAGGTGATCGCGCACGGGCAGCGTGCGGAAGACCTCCGACGCGGGGAACGGCACGTGCAGGAAGAAGCCGATGCGCGCCTCCGGTAGCCGCTGGCGGAGCATCTGCGGCACCAGCATGAGCTGATAGTCGTGCACCCACACCATGTCGCCGGGCTGGTGCTGGGCCGCCACGACGTCGGCGAACGCCTGGTTGACGCGCTCGTAGGCGCCCCAATCCGAGACCTCCAACGGCACCTGGTCGACGAGGTAGTGAAAGAGCGGCCAGAGGACGCCGTTGGACACCCCCTCGTAGAACCCCTGCACGTCCTCCGGTGGCAGCGTCACCGGCACCATGCGCTCCGTCGCCAGGTACTCGGCCAGCTCGGCCTGCTGCGCCGCGTCGAGTCCCGCGGTATCGCCGGGCCAGCCGATCCACATCCCGTCGGCCTGCTGGTGGGGACCGCGCAGCCCCGTCGCCAATCCTCCGGGGCTGGAGCTGATCGCCATCCGTCCATCCGTCGTCTCGACGGTGATCGGCAGGCGATTCGCGACGATGAGCAGGCGCGACATGGGCTTCAGTACCACCTGCGCCTGTGGCCTTCACGGACGTCGAGGAGCTCGTCGGTGGTCATCGCGGCATGGTTCAAGCCGGCGTGCGTATTGGCGCCGACGCCGCGCAGCTCCTCCTCGCCGCCGAGGATGCGGAACGTGCCGCCGCGATCGGCGTCCAGCAGGCGCGCGAAGATCGACGGCGAATCGACGCGCGGCAGGCACAGCCACTCGATGGCGCTGCTCGGCGACACCAGTGCCAGGACGCGGCCGTTGCCGAAAGCGGCATGATCACGGGTGGGCGAGGAGACAGGCATTGTCAGATCGAGCGCGACACGGAAGACCGCGCGGCGGACACCGTATCAAGACGCGGAGAGATGGCCAATCCGCGTGGGACCGTCGCTGTTCGGCCCATCGCGGCGGGCGCCGACCCGTCGCGGCGTCCAGACGAAATCGCCGTGCGAGATCTCGCTCGTCGGGCGCGCGACGGGTCCTCGCGAGGGCGAAGTGCGGGTGCCGCGGCCAGAACCGCAGCAACGGCGCCGCGCCCGACGGACGTGCGGCGCGCCGCCGGTTCGGGAATGATTCAGTCCGGCGGGCCTTCGTCTCCGACGACCTGGCACACCGCGTACCCGGTCGCGCCCGCTGGAGTGAGCGTGCCGTCGATTCCACACGACACCAGCACTCCATGCGACGCGCAGGTGTCGGGCGCGTAGACCGTCGCGGTATCGTACAGCACCACCGACGTTCCCGCGGCGATCTGCGTGCCCGATGCCGTTCTGCAGACGGGTGGGGTGGGTGTCGGATCGGCGACGCAGCTGCAGGTTCGGTGGTAACCGCCGCCTCGCCCGCTGCCGCCATGGCAGACCCGATGCTGACCTGCAGCGCAACCGGTGCTGCCGGCGGGGACCGTGGACGTCGGCGTCAACGTGTCGATCGCGAGCGGCGTGAACGTCGGCGTGGCCGTCAGGCCCGCACACGAACCCAACGCGTTGTTGACCGCTTGAATGAGGAGGGCGACGGTCACTGGCGCACCGTCCGGGAGCCCATGTGGACACGCCGACAGCGGCACGCTGCCGAGCGCGATGCCGACCAGGGTCACGAGAGACTCGATGCTCTCGCTGCCAGTGCCCTGACAGTCGCCAATGCACACCTGCCCCGCAGCCGGCGACGGCTCCCGCCACAGCGCCACCGCGAGTGCGGAGAGCGCGAGCAATTGAAGCCGGGGTCTCATCGATGGCGACTGGCTGTCCGCAGCGAGTCTGTCACCCCGCACCAGGCGCGTCCAGCCAGGACTCGGCCGATCCGCGCCGCGGCAGAAACCCCGCGGCGGCCTCGATCGCGGCACGCGTCGCCGGCGGCGGTGCGCGAGGTATTCGGACTCGACGACTGAGCCGCAGCGGCCGCACGCGATTCGCCCTGACTTGCCTGTCCGCGCCTCGCTAGCTCGAACTGTCACTCTGCCGGTGACGGGGGCGTCACAGAGGGGGAAGCATGCGTGCAATCGCGCTCGCAGTACTGGCGGTCGTCACCGCCGTCGCCGCACAGGCGGCACCGTTCGCGTACATCCCCAACGCCTCGGACAGGAGCGTTCTCCGACCCCACCCCCGTGCTGCGTTACCCGACGGCCAACGCCGAGAGTCGAGGGTGCAACGACGACGGCACGGCGCCCCGACACGCGATCATCGGCGGATACGGCGCGGTTGGCGATCGACGCGGCAACGGCGTCCCGTACGGGGGCGAAGGGCTCGGCGGGCCGGCACCGCCCTGATCCCACTGGCGCGCGCGCCGGCCGCCTACACCTGCGGGCTGGCCGGCAGGTCGGTGTGGCCCATGAGGAACTGGTCGACGCCGCGGGCGCACTCGCGGCCTTCCCAGATCGCCCAGACCACCAGCGACTGGCCGCGGCGGGCGTCGCCACAGGCGAAGACGCCGGGCTCGCTCGACATGTAGCTGTCGTCGACGGCGACGTTGCTGCGCTCGTCGGTCTTCAGGCCGAGGTCGGTGACCGGGCCGTAGTGCTCGGGGCCGAGGAAACCGAGCGCCAGCAGCACGAGGTCGGCTTTGAGGCGGAACTCGCTGCCGGCGACCTCCTGCATCTGCGGGCGGCCGTTGTCGCCGGTGACCCACTCCAGGCGCACCGCCTCGAGCTCGGTCACCTTGCCGTTGGCGCCGATGAACCGCTTGGTGTTGATGCTCCAGTCGCGAATGACGCCCTCCTCGTGCGAGCTCGAGGTGCGCAGGATCATCGGCCAGTTCGGCCACGGCATGTCCGGCGTGCGCCCGTCGGGCGGCTGCGGCAGGAGCTCGAACTGGTGCACCGAGACCGCGCCATGCCGATTCGAGGTGCCGAGGCAATCGGAGCCGGTATCGCCACCGCCGAGGATGACGACGTGCTTGCCGGTGGCGGTGAGCTGGTCGGCCACCGTGTCGCCGGCGACAACCTTGTTCTGCTGCGGCAGGAAGTCCATCGCGAAGTGGATGCCGTCGAGCTCGCGGCCGGGCACCGGCAGGTCGCGCGGCTTGGTCGCGCCGGCGGCGATGACGACGGCGTCGAAGTCGCGTTTGAGGTCGGCCGTGGTCACGTCGACCCCGACGTCGACGCCGGCTTTGAACGTCACGCCCTCGGCTTCCATCTGCTGCATGCGGAAGTCGATGAGGTGCTTCTCCATCTTGAAATCGGGAATCCCGTAGCGCAGCAGGCCGCCGATGCGGTCGGCGCGCTCGAACACGGTGACGAGGTGCCCGGCGCGCGCCAGCTGCTGCGCGCAGGCCAGGCCCGCGGGACCCGAGCCGATGACCGCGACGTGCTTGCCGGTGCGCTGCGGCGGCGGCTGCGGCACGACCCAGCCATCCTTCAGCGCGTGGTCGATGGTCTGCTTCTCGATCTGCTTGATGGTGACGGGATCGTTGTTGATGTTGAGGACGCACGCCTCTTCGCACGGCGCCGGACAGATGCGCCCGGTGAACTCGGGGAAGTTGTTGGTCGAGTGCAGCCGGTCGATGGCCGCGCGCCAGCGCCCGCGATAGATGAGGTCGTTCCAGTCGGGGATGATGTTCCCGAGCGGGCAGCCCTTGTGGCAGAAGGGAATGCCGCAATCCATGCAGCGCGCCCCCTGCGCCTGCAGCGCCGCGTCGTCGAACTTGCCCTCCAGCTCGCGCCAGTCCCGGAGCCGTTCCGCGACCGGCCGCCGCGCCGGCAGCGCGCGATCAATTTCGAGGAATCCCGTGATCTTTCCCATCGTCCGAACCCAATTCCTTTCAACGCAGAGACGCAGAGATCGCCGAGTCTCGCAGAGATCCCTCCGCGTTCTCCGCGTCCTCGGCGTCTCTGCGTTGAATCTTTTCTCTAGATGCTCGCGAGTTTGGCCGAGTCCGAGTCCAGGTGGGCCTTGGACAGGATCTGCCGATACTCGGTCGGAATGACCTTCACGAACTTGCCGACGTAGTCCTTCCAGCCGGACAGGATGCGCCACGCCACGGCGCTCTGCGTCAGCTGGTAGTGGCGATGGATGAGCTCCTTCAGCTGGTCCGCGTCGCGCTCCCCCAGCGGGTCGAGGTCGACCATGCCCTTGTTGCACACCACCGGGAAGCTGCCGTCCTCGTCGAGCACGTAGGCGACGCCGCCGCTCATGCCGGCGGCGAAGTTGCGCCCGGTCTTGCCGAGGACCACCACCAGCCCCTTGGTCATGTACTCGCAGCCGTGGTCGCCGACGCCTTCGACGACCGCGGTCGCGCCGCTGTTGCGGACGCAGAAGCGCTCGCCCGCCATGCCGCGCAGGAAGACCTCGCCGTGCGTGGCGCCGTAGAGCGACACGTTGCCGACGATGATGTTGTCCTCGGGCACGAACGTCGCGGCGGCCGGCGGCACGACGACGATCCGACCGCCCGACATGCCCTTGGCGAAGTAATCGTTGGCATCGCCCTCGAGATGCACGTCGATGCCGTTCGCCATGAACGCGCCGAAGCTCTGTCCGGCCGAGCCGTTCAGATTGATGCGGATCGTCCCCGACGGCAGGCCGTCCTCGCCCCAGCGGCGGGAGATCTCGGCCGAGAGCATGGTGCAGACCGTGCGGTTGATGTTGCGGATCGGCATCGCGATCTCGACCGCCGTGCCGTGCTCGAGCGCCGGGCGCGCCAGTTCCATCAGCGTGTTGTCGAGCGCCTTCTCGAGGCCGTGGTCCTGGGTGGTGACGCAGTGCGTGGCCACCGAGCGCGGCACCTCGGGGCGGTGCAGCACCTGGGTGAGGTCGATGCCGCGCGCCTTCCAGTGCTCGATCGCCTCGCGCGCGTCGAGCCGGTCGACCCGGCCCACCATCTCCTCGATGGTGCGGAAGCCGAGCTGCGCCATGTACTCGCGCACCTCTTCGGCGATGAACATCATGAAGTTGACGACGTGCTCGGGCTTCCCCTCGAACTTCTTGCGCAGCACCGGATCCTGCGTGGCGATGCCCACGGGACAGGTGTTGAGGTGGCAGACGCGCATCATGATGCAGCCCGATGCCACCAACGCGGCGCTGGCGAAGCCGTACTCCTCGGCGCCGAGCAGGGTCGCGATGATCACGTCGCGACCGGTCTTCAGCTGGCCGTCGGTCTCGACGCGGATGCGGCCGCGCAGGTCGTTCATCACCAACACCTGCTGGGTCTCGGCGAGACCGAGCTCCCACGGAATTCCGGCGTGCTTGATCGAGGTGAGCGGCGACGCGCCGGTGCCGCCGTCGTAGCCGCTGATCAACACCACGTCCGCCTTGGCCTTGGAGACGCCGGCGGCGACGGTGCCGACGCCGACCTCGGCGACCAGCTTGACGCTGATCCGGGCGCGATCGTTGGCGTTCTTGAGGTCGTGGATGAGCTGCGCCAGATCCTCGATCGAATAGATGTCGTGATGCGGCGGCGGCGAGATCAGGCCGACGCCTGGCGTCGAGTAGCGGATCTTCGCGATATACTCGTCGATCTTGTGGCCCGGGAGCTGGCCGCCCTCGCCGGGCTTGGCGCCCTGCGCCATCTTGATCTGCAGCTCGTCGGAGTTGACGAGATAGTAGCTGGTGACGCCGAAGCGCCCCGACGCGACCTGCTTGATGGCGCTGCGCCGCAGGTCGCCGTTGGCGTCCGGCGTGAAGCGCACCGGATCCTCGCCGCCTTCGCCGGTGTTCGACTTGCCGCCGATGCGGTTCATGGCGATGGCGAGGTTCTCGTGCGCTTCGCGGCTGATCGAGCCGAGCGACATGGCGCCGGTCTTGAAGCGCTTGACGATCTCGCTCGCCGGCTCGACCTCCTCGATCGGCACGGCCTTCGACGGCCGCAGGCGCAGCAGGCCGCGCAGCGTCGCGATCTCGCGATTGCTGTCGTCGACGAGACGCGTGTACTCCTTGAACAGCGGGTAGCTGCCCTTGCGCACCGAGTGCTGCAGCTTCGCCACCGACTCCGGGTTGTACATGTGGAACTCGCCGCGGCGGCGCCACTGGTACTGGCCGCCGACGTCGAGATCGCCGTCGAGCGACGGCGACACGTCGAACGCATGGTGATGGCGCGCGGCGCACTCGTCGGCGATGACGTCGAGCCCGACGCCCTCGATGCGCGACGGGGTCCACGTGAAATAGCGGTCGACGAGCTCGCTGCTCAGGCCGATGGCCTCGAAGATCTGCGCGCCGCGATAGCTCTGAATCGTGGAGAGCCCCATCTTCGAGGCGACCTTGAGCAGGCCCTTGGTGACGGCCTTGACGTAGTGCTCGACCGCCTCCTCCTCGCCGACGCCCTTGAGGATGTTGGTGCGGATCATGTCGACGAGCGTCTCGAAGGCGAGGTACGGGTTGACCGCGGCGCAGCCGTAGCCGACCAGCAGCGCGAAATGCATGACCTCGCGCGGGTCGCCCGATTCGAGTACGAGGCCGCAGCGCGTGCGCGAGCCCTCGCGGATCAGGTGGTGGTGCACCGCGCCGACGGCGAGCAGGCTCGGAATGGCCGCCTGCTCCTCGTCGATGTCGCGGTCGGACAGCACGAGGATCGTGGCGCCGTCGGCCACCGCCTTGGCGGCGGCGGCGCAGAGCGCGTCGAGCGCCGTGCGCAGCCCCTCGCCGCCGGTGTGCACGGGATAGCGGATCGGCAGCCGCACGGCGCGCAGCGCGCCCTGGTTCAGCGCCGCGATCTGCGCCAGCTGGGTGTTGGTGAGGATCGGCGTCTCCAGGCGGAGCTGCTCGCAGTGCTCGGGCGTCTCGTCGAACAGGTTGCGCTCGGCGCCGATCGTGGTCACCGCCGACATCACCAGGTCCTCGCGGATCGGATCGATCGGCGGGTTCGTCACCTGGGCGAAGAGCTGCTTGAAGTAGTTGAACAGCGGCTGCGGCTTGTTCGACAGCACCGCCAGCGGCGTGTCGGTGCCCATCGAGCCCACCGCCTCCTGGCCGTTGAGGGCCATCGGCGCCATGAGGATCCGCAGGTCCTCGAGGCTGTACCCGAAGCACTGCTGGCGGGTCAGGAGGTCGTCGCCCGGCTCGACCGGAATCGCCGCCGCGGGCGGCAGCTGGGACTGGCGCCGCAGGTGCATGTCGACCCAGGTGCGATACGGATGGCGCGCCGCCATCCCCTCCTTGATCTCCTCGTCGGCGATGATGCGCTTCTGCGCGGTGTCGACCAGGAACATGCGCCCGGGCTGCAGGCGATCCTTGTGCTGGACGTTCTCCGGCGGGATGTCGAGGACGCCGACCTCCGACGCCATCACCACGAAGCCGTCCTTGGTGACCACGTACCGCGACGGGCGCAGGCCGTTGCGGTCGAGCACGGCCCCGATGACCGTGCCATCGGTGAAGGCGATCGACGCCGGGCCGTCCCACGGCTCCATGAGCGCCGAGTGGTACTCGTAGAACGCCTTCTTGGCGTCGCTCATGGTCTCGTGGTTCTGCCACGCCTCCGGGACCATCATCATCACGGCGTGCGGCAGCGAGCGGCCCGTGTAGGTGAGCAGCTCGAGGGCGTTGTCGAACATGGCCGAATCCGAGCCGTGCGGCTCGATGATCGGGATGATCTTCTTCATGTCGTCGCCGAACAGCGGCGACGCGAACTGACTCTGCCGGGCATGCATCCAGTTGATGTTGCCGCGCAGCGTGTTGATCTCGCCGTTGTGGGCGATGAAGCGATACGGATGGGCGCGATCCCACGACGGCAGCGTGTTGGTCGAGAAGCGCTGATGCACCAGCGCCAGGGCGCTGGTGAGCTCCGGATCGACCAGGTCGACGTAGAACGCCGGAATCTGCTCCGGGCAGCAGCAGGCCCTTGTAGACCAGGGTGCGCGACGACAGGCTCGGCGATGTAGAAGTACTCGCGGTCGTTGAGGTTCGATTCGCGGATCTGCCGCTCGATGCGCTTGCGGATGACGTACAGCTTGCGCTCGAGCGCCGCCTGATCGGGCGTCTTGCGCGCCGCGGCCGATGAAGACCTGGCGGATCTCGGGCAGGTTGCGGCGCGCGAGACTGCCGCAGTGGTCTCGTCGACCGGCACCGTGCGCCAGCCGAGCATCTTCTGCCCTTCCTCGCGCACGATCTTGGCGAAGGCGCGCTCGCAGTGGTTGCGCTCCTGGACGTCGCGCGGCAGGAACACCAGGCCGACGCCGTACTCGCCCGCCGGCGGCAGCTCGATGTCGAGCGCGCCGCAGGCTTTGCGCAGGAACGCGTCCGGCACCTGCATCAGGATGCCGGCGCCGTCGCCGGTCTCCGGATCGCAGCCGCAGGCGCCGCGGTGCGTGAGATTGCGCAGCACCGTCAGCCCCTGCTCGACGATCGCGTGCGACCGCGTCCCGTCGATGTTGGCGACGAAGCCGACACCGCAGGCGTCGTGCTCGAAGAAGGGATCGTAGAGCCCTTGCCGCTTCAGCGCTCGTTCCATGTGACGTTTCCTTCTCACCCGGTGGATTTCGCCTGCAGAAGAATCTTGGTCATCGACTTGCGCGACCGCCGCTTCACCGGCACCTCCGGCAGCACGGCCAGTTGGCGCTCGGTGTGCGTCGACAACACCACCATCGTCTCGGTCCGCGTCACCCCCTCGATCGCGCGCAGGTGGCTGATCAACTCCTCGAGGCTCGAGGTGTCCGCCGTGCGCACCTTCAACAGCAACGTGTAGCCGCCGGTGACGTGATGGCACTCGAGCACCTCGGGCCGACCGGCGATCCGCTCCTCGACATCGCGGATGCCGCTCGGATGCGAGGTCAGCACGCCGATGAAGGCACCGATGTCGTGCCCCAGCTTGCGCGGGTCGATGAGCGCCCGATAGCCGACGATCACGCCGCTCTCCTCGAGCTTCTTGATGCGCTCGATCACCGCCGGCGCGGACAGCCCCACCCGCTCGCCGATCTTGGCGAGCGGCGTCTTACAATGCTCCTGGAGCAGGGCGAGGATCCGAACGTCGATCTCGTCGAGATCAGGCTGTTCCTCATCGAATTTCATAAGGTGTACGAGGGGGGATAGTCGAAGTCAGAACTGGATTCAAGACTTCCGCCGAAGGAAATTCGGTCATTCGTGAAATGAACAGAATGAATCGTTGGTCCTGATGGGGCGCGGATGTGAGGCCGGCCGACCGCCGCCGGTTGCCTATGCGGGTTTTCCACAATGTCGCTCGCCCGCCGTGACGCGCTACGCTGCGCCGCAGACAGTGCAATTGAGGTTTGACTTAAGGCACCGGTAGAACCTACACGAATGACAGTAGGCCGAAATCGTCGGGTGGTAGCTGCCGCGTCTGGGGCGACGCGGGCAGGACGTTCGCGAGTGCAGAATCAGGGGAGGGGACACATGCAGATGCGGTGGGCAGGACTCATCTTCGGGGGCACCATGGCGGCGATTGTCGCGGTGGTGACGTTGGCCGCGCCGCGCGCCGACGCCATGTGCTGCGTCTGCCGCGGCGGTGGCTGCAATGCCGGCTTCTGCATCGACAGCCTCGCCGGCGCCGTCGCGTGCACCCAGCTCTGCTCCAACGCGAACTGCCCGGACGTGGTGTTCGACAACACCGACAGTTGCAGCGGCGGCTGCAGCGTCGTGGCGGACCTGCCGACCGCCACCCCGAGTTGGACGCCGACGCAGACCTGGACGCCGAGTCAGACGCCCACGGAGACGCCGACCGCCAGCTTCACCGCGACCACGACCAGCACCCCGACGATCACCAACACGCCCACCATCACCAACACCGCGACGGTTACGCCCACGCCGAAGCAGTGCTGTCAGAACGACGCCATTCCGGCGTGCGGCCCGGTCGTCTCGCCGTTCACCTGCAACACGCCGGGCGTCTTCATCAACAACGCCGAATGCAACGGCTCGATCGGCCGCTGCGTGAGCCCGACGATCACGCTGACACCGTCGATGACGCCGACGCCCACCTCGACGCCGACCAGCACGCCGACGCGGACCGCCACGTCGACGCCGAGCGACACCCCCAAGGTGCCGACGAGCGTCGATCCGTACAAGTGCTACCGGATCAAGACGACGCTCGGAAAACCCAAGCCGGCGAAGCGCGTGGTCAAGTTGATCGATCAGTTTGGCGCCGAGTTCAACGCGGTGCTGCGCCCGTTCCTCGAGTGCAACCCCGCCGTGCGCACGGACGGCACGGCGACGCCGGGCACGCTGGCGAACCCGACCGTCCACCTCGTCTGCTACAAGATCAAGACGGAGAAGAAACCCGGCAACGACGACCTGAAGCTGCCGCGCAAGGTGATGATCCGCGACGAGGTCGAGGCCGATGTGGAATCCACCGAGTTCTACGACGTCATGAAGTCGGATCTCGTGTGCATGCCGGCCATCAAAGAGCTGCTCTGATCCGGGCCCGGCAATCGGCGGGCGCCGCTCCGGCGGCGCCCGCCAAGCCTAGTCCAGCAACGCCGCACCGATAACGCCGGCCGAGTCGCCGAGCTGGTGCCGGCGGATCGGCGTGCGCAGCTCGTCGTTGAAGACGCAGCGCGCGACCGCCTCACGACCCGCGCCGTAGAGCTCGTCGATCATCGACAGGCCGCCGCCCAACACGACGACGTCGGGATCGAGGATGTCGATGACATTGGCGAGCGCGCGCCCGAAGTGCGCGATCAGCTCACCCACCACCTGCGAGGCGAGCCCGTCGCCGGCACGAGCGCGCGCGACGATCGCCGCCGTGTCCGCCGCGTCGCCACCGCGCTCGCGATAGCGGCGCTCGACGGCTGGTCCACTGATCAGCGCCTCGACGCAGCCGCGGTGGCCGCAGTAACAGTGCGGGCCCTGCGGATCGATGACGTGGTGGCCCCACTCGCCGGCGATGTGTTGCGGCCCCGACCACAGGCGCCCGTCGATCACCAGTCCGCCGCCGACGCCGGTGCCCATGATCACGCCAAAGACGAAGCGGCCACCCTGTCCCGCCCCGCGGCGCGCCTCGGCCAGCGCGAAGCAGTTCGCGTCGTTCTCGACCCGTAGGGGTCCGCCGATGCGACGCGCCAGGTCGGCGGGCAGGTCACGGCCGTTCAGGCAGGTGGTGTTCGAGTTCTTCATCAGGCCGGTACGGCTGGAGATCGCCCCCGGGGTCCCGATGCCGACACTGACGGCGTCGGGATGAGCGGCGCGGAGCCGGTCGACGAGGGCACCGACCGTCTCGACGATGTGGGCGTAGCCGCGGCCGCTGTCCGTGGCCACCCGTTGGCGCGCGAGCACCTGCTCGCTGGCGTCGTCGAGCACGGCGCCCTCGATCTTGGTCCCGCCGAGGTCGACCCCGATACGGACCGGCATGCCGGCTGTCTGACAAGTCGCCGCCGGCGATGCAATCGCGGCAGCCCTGGCCGGCCGTATGGAGATGGGCGAAGGGGTTGGATATAGAACGGGGCTTGTCGTCTCGGCACGGAGGAATCGCCGTCATGTCCAACTCGCGCGGTCGCACCCTGCTCATCGTCATCATCCTGCTCTCCGCGATCCTGCTCGCGGCCGGCAACATCCTCTGTCATGCCCTGGTGGTACAGGAGCTGACCGGCACCACCCCGCCGGTCGAGGGTGGCCTGATGCAGCAGATCATCCATTCGATCGGCCAGTCGGTCGGCCAGAACCCGCACTTCGTCTGGTTCTTCAGCGGCGCCCCGTTGCTGATGGGCGTGATCCTCGCCCTGCTCGTCGGGATGCAGGGCGGCGGGACGACCGCGGCGGCGGCGAGCTCGGCGGGCGGCGACGGCGCCAGCGAGGGCGCGCTGCGCCTGCTCGCCGTTCTCCAGAAGGAGGGCCGCCTGGTGGACTTCCTCGAGGAGGACATCCAGCCGTACACCGACGCGCAGGTCGGTGCCGCCGTGCGCGCGATCCACTCCGGCTGCCGCAAGGCGCTGCACGAACGCATGGAGATCACCCGCATCTTCGGCGAGGAGGACGGTGCGTCGGTCGAGGTCGCCTCGGGATTCGATCCGGCGGCGGTGCGTCTCACCGGCAACGTGCACGGCCAGCCGCCGTTCCACGGCGTGCTCCAGCACGGCGGCTGGCGCGCCGCGCACGTCTCGTTGCCGAAGACGGCGGGCGTCGACAACGCGATCCTCGCGCCGGCCGAGGTCGAGATCGCCTAGGCAATCAGCGCAGCACGCACAGAGGACCACAGAGCTTTGGCAGCCCGTTACGTAGTCGGCATCGACCTCGGCACCACCAACTCAGTCGTCGCCTATGCGCCGGTGGACGGCAGCGACGCGATCCGCGTTCTGCCTGTCCCGCAGCTGGTCGCGCCCGGCACGACGGAGTCGGCGCCGCAGCTGCCGTCGTTCCTCTACCTGCCGGCGGCCGGGGAGAGCGCATCGGGCGACGCCATCGTCGGCGCCTACGCGCGCCAGCGCGCGAGCGAGGTGCCGGACCGCGTCATCGCCTCCGCGAAGTCGTGGCTCTCCTACGCCGGCCCCGATCGCGACGCGGTGCTGCTGCCGTGGGGCGCGACCGACGACGTGCCCAAGCTGTCGCCGGTCGCCGCGTCGGCGCGCTACCTCGCCCACCTCGCCGACGCCTGGAACACGGCGTTCCCGAAGGATCCGCTCGCCAAGCAGGACGTGCTGCTGACGGTGCCGGCGTCGTTCGACCCCGCCGCGCGCGAGCGCACGGTGCAGGCCGCCGAGGACGCCGGGTTGCCCACGGTCACGCTGCTCGAGGAACCGCAGGCGGCGCTCTACGCCTGGATCGACGCCGCCGGCGAGGACTGGCGGCGGCAGGTGACGGTCGGCGACGCGCTGCTGGTCTGCGACGTTGGCGGCGGCACCTCGGACTTCAGCCTGATCGCCGCCCGCGATGAAGGCGGCAGCCTCGAGCTCGAACGGGTCGCGGTGGGCGAGCACATCCTCCTCGGCGGCGACAACATGGATCTCGCGCTCGCCCACGCGGTGCGCGAGCGCCTCGCCGCCGACGGGACCGCGCTCGATGCCTGGCAGCTGCGCGGTCTGGTCGCGAGCTGTCGCGCCGCCAAGGAGCAGCTGCTCGGCACCGACCCGCCGGCGAGCCTGCCGGTCGCGATTCTCGGCCGCGGCCGCAAGGTGGTCGGCGGTGCGTTGCGGGCCGAGGTCGCGCGTGACGACGCGACGACGTCGCTGGTCGACGGCTTCTTCCCCCGCTGCGCGCTCGGCGATCGCCCGCAGACGCCGCGCCGCACCGGCCTGCAGGAGCTCGGCCTGCCCTACGCCGCCGATGCCGCCGTCACGCGCCACCTGGCGAGCTTTCTCAGCCGCAGCGCCGATGCCGCTCCCGCCCCGACGGCGGTGCTCTTCAATGGCGGCGTCATGCGGGCCCCGGCGCTGCGCGAGCGCCTGCTGGCCGTGCTCGCCGGCTGGTATCCCGGGGGCGCCGTCCGCGCGCTCGGCGGCGCCGACCCAGAATTCGCCGTCGCGCGCGGCGCCGCCTACTACGGGCTCGCCCGGCGCGGCCGCGGCGTGCGCATCCGCGGCGGCATCGCTCGCACGTTCTACGTCGGCATCGAGACCGCCATGCCCGCCGTGCCCGGCATGCGGCCGCCGATCAAGGCGTTGTGCGTGGTCCCGCACGGCCTCGAAGAGGGCAGCGCGGTCGAGCTGCCGTCGCAGGAGCTCGCGCTGGTGGTCGGTGAGCCGACGGAATTCCGCTTCCTCAGCTCGACGACGCGCCGCGAGGATCATCCCGGCCTGCTCCTCGACAGCTGGAGCGCCGATGAGATCGCCGAGCTGCCGCCGCTGCACACCACGCTCGAGTGGACCGGGCACGAGGGCGCCGTCATCCCCGTCCACCTCGAAGCCGACGTCAACGAGCTCGGCATCCTCGAGCTGCGCTGCGTCAGCCGCGACGGGCAGCGGTGGAAGCTCGAGTTCAACGTCAGGACATAACTCCTTCACCACGGAGGCACGGAGACACGGAGATCGTGGCCTCGTCTCCGTGTCTCCGTGCCTCCGTGGTGAAAAAGGCCTATGGCAGCGCGATTCATAGTCGGCATCGATCTCGGCACCACCAACTCGGCGGTCGCCTACGTCGACACGCAGTCGCGCGAGCGGACGATCACGTCGTTCGACATCGCGCAGCTGGTCGCCGAGGGAACGGTGGGCGAGCGGCCGACACTGCCGTCGTTCCTCTACCTGGCCGGCGAGCACGACGTCGCGCCTGACGCGTTGGCGCTGCCGTGGGATGCGCGGCGCGACTACGCCGTCGGCGAGTTCGCCCGCGCACAGGGCTCGCGCGTGCCCGGCCGGCTGGTGTCGTCGGCGAAGTCGTGGCTGTGCCACGGCGGCGTCGATCGCGAGGCTGCCATCCTGCCGTGGGCGGCGGCGGATGGCGTCCGCAAGCTGTCACCGGTCGCGACCTCGGCGCGCTACCTCGCGCACCTGCGCGAGGCCTGGGACCAGCGATTCGCCGACCATCCGCTCGCCGCGCAGGATGTCGTGCTGACCGTGCCGGCATCGTTCGACGAGGTCGCGCGCGAGCTCACGGTCGCCGCCGCGGGGCAGGCCGGCCTGCCCCGCGTCACGCTCCTCGAGGAACCGCAGGCCGCGTTCTACGCCTGGATCGGCGCGCACGCCGCCGACTGGGAGGAGCGCCTGCGCGCGCACCAACTCGTCCTGGTCGTCGACGTCGGCGGCGGCACAACGGACTTCAGCCTGGTGCGGATCCGTCCCGACGGCGAGCGGCTGGCGCTCGAGCGGCTCGCGGTCGGCGATCACATCCTGCTCGGCGGCGACAACATCGACGTCGCCCTCGCCCGCCTGATCGAGCCGCGACTCGGCGAGAAGCTCGACAGCCAGCGCTGGCATCTCCTCACCAACCTGTGCCGCGACGCCAAGGAGCGCCTGCTCGCCGAGGCGCCGCCCGGCGCGGTGCCGATTCACCTCGGCGGACGGGGGCGCGCCGTCGTCGGCGGCGCCGTGCCGGAGCGAGCTGACCGGCGACGAGGTATCGCGGCTCGTGCTCGACGGCTTCTTCCCGCTCGTCCCTGCCGACGCGCGCCCGCGCCGGACGCCGCGCGCCGGGTTGCAGGAGTGGGGCCTGCCGTTCGCGGCCGAGGCGGAGGTGCCGCGCCACCTCGCGGCCTTCCTCGCCGGACACGCCGGCGACCGGCTGGCCGACGGCGACGCGACGCTCGGCTTCCCGGATGCCGTCCTCTTCAACGGCGGCGCGCTCACCCCGGCCGTCCTGCGCACGCGCCTGTGCGACGTGCTGGCGGGCTGGAACGGCGGCCGTCCCCTCAGCGTCCTGGAGAGCGCCAGCCTCGATCTCGCCGTCTCGCGCGGTGCCGCGTACTACGGCCTGGTACGCCGCGGCCTCGGCGTGCGCATCGGCGGCGGCAGTCCGCGCGCCTTCTTCGTCGGCCTCGCGCCGCCGGCGGACCTACCCGCTGAGATGGTCGACGCCGTCTGCCTGGTGGCGCGCGGCCAGCACGAGGGCGAGCAGGTCGAGATCACGAGTCCCACGTTCACGGTGATCGCCAACCGTCCGGTGAGCTTTCCCCTCTTCACGTCGAGCACGCGCCTCGGCGACGCGGCGGGCGCCGTCGTGCGCGCCGAGCGCGCCACGCTGACCGAGCTGCCGCCCATCCGCACGGTGCTGCGCTACGGTAAGAAGCTCGCCGCCACCGAGCTGCCGGTGCACGTCGTTGCCGGACTGACCGAGGTCGGAACCCTCGAGGTCTGGTGCCGCTCGCTGTCCACCGACCATCGCTGGCGTCTCCAGTTCAGCCTGCGCGACGCCTCGCCGACCGCCGCCGAAGACGAGCCGACGCCGGCGTCGAGCACCGAACTCGCGATCGCCGACGATCGCATCGCTGCCGCGACCGCCATCCTGGCGGAGGCGTTTCCCGCCGACGGCGCCGGCACGCGCAGTCCGGTGACGCTGATCCGCGATCTCGAATCGGCGCTCGACGCGGGCAAGGACGCATGGCCGCTCGCCGCCATCCGCGCGCTCTGGGATGTGCTGCTTGCCGGCGCCGCCGGTCGCGGCGCGAGCCAGGAGCACGAGGCGCGTTGGCTCAACCTCTGCGGCTTCCTGCTCCGTCCGGGCTTCGGCCACGCGCTCGACGAGTGGCGGATCCAGCAGCTGTGGAAGGTGTACTCGCAGGGGATGCGCTTCCCGCGCGCCGTCCAGTGCCGCGTCGAGTGGTGGGGCCTGTGGAAGCGCGTCGCCGGCGGCCTGAGCCGTGCCCAGCAGCAGGAGCTGTTCAACCAGACCGCGCCCTTGCTGCTGCCGCGGCTGAAGGCGCGCATCAAAGAGAAGCGCGCGGTCGGACCGCAGGAGCTGCGCGAGTACTGGCAACTGCTCGCCAGCTGCGAGCGTCTCGCACCGGAAGCGAAGGCCGAGCTCGGGACCGCGCTGCTGCCCGCCGTGGCCAAGGGCAAGGCCACCGACGCGGAGATCTGGGCGCTGGGCCGGCTCGGAGCGCGGGCGCCCTTCGCCGGTCCGCTCAACTGCGTCGTGCCCGGCGCGACCGTGGCGGAGTGGGTCGCGCGCCTGCTCGAGGCGCCGTGGCCGCGCGTCGGCACCACGGTGTTCGCCCTCGCCCAACTGGCGCGCTGCGTCGGCGACCGCGAACGCGATCTCGACGAGCCCCTGCGCCGCCGCCTGGCCGACCGGCTGCGCACGCTCCCGCACGGCGAACGAGCCGCTCGACTCGTCGGCGAGGTCGTCCCGCTCGAAGGCCAGGAGCGCGCGCGCATCCTCGACGAGTCGCTCCCCGTCGGTCTGGTTCTGAAGTAGCGCGGGCCTCCGGGCCCGTCGGCGCCCGCAGGGCGGCGGCGTGCGTTGCGGGTCGACGCAAACGGTCGAGAAAATTGACGGCGCTCCGGCGCACGCGCGCGCCGACGGCGTACCAAGGCGACGCGCAGCGCTGGACGCGCTACTGCGGCGGGGCTGCCAGAGCGGCGTTGATCGCGAGGATCAACTCTTCGATCGTGACCTTGCCGTCGCCGTTGACGTCGAAGGCCGGGCAGACGCTGATCGGGAGATTGCCGAGCGCGATGTTGACGCCGGTGATCAGGTCCTCGATCGAGACGACGCCGTTGCCGGCGCAGTCGCCCGGAATGGTGGTCGGACTGGGCGACACAGACGGCGTCAGCGAAGGCGTGACCGTCGGCGTGGCCGTGACGGCACCCGTGCTCGTCGGCGTCACGCTCCCTGTCGGCGTGAGCGTCGCGGCCTGCGTCTGGGTCACCGTGAGCGTGGCGCTCGGCGAGGTGGTCGCGGTTGCCACCGGCGTCCCTGTCGGCGTGGCGCTCGCCACGCCGGTGGGCGTCCCCGTCGACGTCGAGGTCGGGTCGCCCGTCACCGTGGGGGGCGGAGTCGCCGTGCCGGTCGCCATGACGGTCGGCGTCGTCGTGCCAGTCGCCGTGCGACTCGCGGATGCGGTGGCGGTCGCCGTCCCCGTCGGGATTCCCGTATGCGTCGCTGTCGCCGTCGCGGCCTCGGTCTGGGTGGCGGTCGCCGACGCCGTCGGCGGCTCCGTCCCGGTCGGCGTGACCGAGGCCGTGTCGGTGGGCGTCGCCGTCGGCGTCGCCGACAGCGCTTCCGTCTCGGTCGGCGTCGCCGAGGGCGCTTCCGTCTCGGTCGGCGTCGCCGAGGGCGTCGCCGATGGGGTCTCGGTGTCCACCGGCGTCGACGTCGGGGTGGGCGTCTCCGTCATCGTCCCGGTCTCGGTCGCGGTCGCCGTCTGGCTGGTCGTCTCGGTGGCGGTCGCGGTCGCCGTCACCGACGGAGTCTCGGATGGCGTGGGCGTCGTCGTCGGCGTCTCGCTCGGGGTGGCGGTCGGCAGGTCCGGCTGGCCGTCGCAGCCCCCGGCGCACGTGTCGGCGCTCTCGAACACCACGTTGGGGCAGTCCGATTGGGCGCACAACATGGCGCAATCGAGCGTGTTGGCGATGCCGTCCACGCAGAACGCCGCGCCGACGCAGCCCTCGCAGACGCAGCACATGGCGCCGGCCGACCGCGGCGCGACGCTGATGACCGCGCAGACGAGGAACCCGGCGATGAGGCCGCGGACCGCGTCCGCTCGCACTCCGTTGAGCCGCTGACGCATGGGCCGCATGTGCCACATCGTCACGAGGTTGTCGACTCTTTCTCGCACGTCGGTGCGGCTCGCATCATCGCAGCGCCCCTGCTATCGGCTGGCCGGATGCGCCTGCCATCGCTCATCACCCGGAGTCGGGTGCCCAACGATCTGGCGGCCGTGACGGCCATCAACGACGCAGCGGAGGTCGCGCCGCGCGCCGTGGATGTCACCGACGAGGGCGTCGAGGCAATCTGGCGCGCCGCGGTACGCTTGTACGGCAGCGGCATCCATCCCGCGCTGCAGCTCTGCGTGCGGCGCCACGGCGAGGTGCTGATCGATCGCGCCATCGGTCACGCGAGAGGCAACGGACCCGCCGACCGCCGGAACACCGAGAAGGTCGCGGCGACGCCGGCGACGCCGTTCAATATCTTCTCCGCCTCCAAGGCCGTGACGGCGATGCTCATCCATCTGCTCGTCCAACGGCGTCAACTCCATCTCAACGATCCGGTATGCGAGTACATCCCCGAGTTCGCCAAGCACGGGAAGGACGGCGTCACCATCCAGCACGTGCTCACGCACCGCGCCGGCGTACCCAATCTGCCGCGCGACATGATGCGGCTCGATATGCTCGAAGAGGACGGCGCGATCCTCGCGAAGCTCTGCGACACCACCCTCACATGGCGCCCGGGCCGGCGCCTCGCCTACCATGCGATCACCGGCGGCTTCATCCTCGGCGAGGTCATCAAGCGCGTCAGCGGCAAGCCCATCCGCTCGTTCCTGCGCGAGGAGATCCTGGCGCCGCTCGGGTTTCGCTGGATGAACTACGGCGTCGCGGCGCGCGACGTGAGCAAGGTGGCGTTGAGCTACTTCACCGGCCCGCCACTGCTGCCGCCGTTGTCGACGCTGATCGAGCGCGCACTCGGCCTGCCGATGGAGCAGGTCATCACCATCAGCAACGACCCGCGCTTCCTCACCGCGGTCGTGCCGGCCGGCAACGTCGTCGCCACCGCGAACGAGATGAGCCGCTTCTATCAGCTGCTCCTCGCCGGCGGCACGCTCGACGGCGTGAACGTCTTCGAGCCGCTCACCATTCGGCGCGCCGTGCAGGAGCAGTCGTACCTCGAGTTCGATCTCACGCTGGTGCTGCCGCTGCGCTACGGGATGGGCTTCATGCTGGGGGGCAAGACCCTGAGCCTCTACGGCCCCGACACCAACGAAGCCTTCGGCCACCTGGGCTTCACCAACATCATCGCCTGGGCCGACCCCGAGCGACAGATCAGCGCCGCCCTGATGACCAGCGGCAAGCCGGTCATCTATCCCGAGATCTACTACCTGCACGATCTGATGTGGACGATCGGCACCGCGTGCACGAAGACCAAGCGGCGCACCACCCGGACCCGGGTCCGCCGCCGCGCCTGACACGCCGATGAGCACGCGCGCGCGCAAGTTCTGGGGGTGGGGCTACGAGGACGAAGGCCCGACCGCGGAGCAGCAGGGCCGCATCGCGGCGCTGCTCGGCGCGCGTTTCGGCATCGATCCGCCGGCGGCGCTGCCGCCGCCGCGCATCGACGAGATCGCGCTGCGCCCGCCGCGCGTCGCGGCGCCGGCGACGCTCGCGCCCCTGTGCAGCGCCGACCCCACCGAGCGCGCCGGCCACACCTACGGCAAATCCTTCCGCGACGTCGTGCGCGCCCTGGCGCGCGACTACGCCAACCCGCCCGATCTCGTGGCGCGCCCGCGCGACGAAGCGGACGTCGTCGCGCTCCTCGACTGGTGCACGAGCGCCCGCATCGCCGCGGTGCCGTACGGCGGCGGCTCGAGCGTCGTCGGCGGCATCGAGGGGCCGGACGGGGACGTCTACCGCAGCTGGATCTCGCTCGACCTGACGCAACTCGATCGCGTGCTCGAGATCGACCGCGCGTCGCGCGCCGCGCGCATCCAGGCCGGGGTGCTCGGACCGGCGCTGGAGGATCAGCTGCGCCCGCACGGCCTGACCCTGCGCCACTATCCGCAATCGTTCGAGTGCTCGACGTTGGGCGGCTGGATCGCCACCCGCTCGGGTGGCCACTTCGCGACCCTCTACACGCATATCGACGACTTCGTCGAGTCGCTGCGCGTGGTGACGCCGCACGGCCTCGTCGAGTCGCGGCGCCTGCCCGGATCGGGCGCCGGACCGAGCCCCGACCGAATGTTCATCGGCTCGGAGGGCATCCTCGGCGTCATCACCGAGGCCTGGATGCGACTCCAGGATCGGCCGACGCAGCGGGCGTCGGCGTCGGTCGCCTTCACCGACTTCCTCGCCGCCGCGCGCGCGGCGCGCGCCGTCGCGCAGGCGGGACTGTACCCAGCCAACTGCCGCCTCCTCGACGCCAACGAGGCCGCGTTGAACGGCGCCGGCAGCGGCACCGAGTCGGTGCTGCTGATCGCTTTCGAGTCGGCCGATCACCCGCTCGACGCGTGGATGGCGCGCGCCCTGGAGATCGCGCGCGAGCACGGCGGCCAGGTGCCCACTGACGCCGGCGCGACCCGCCACGACGCGACCGGCGCCCGCGAGGGGGCCGCCGGCGCGTGGCGTTCGGCGTTCCTCGGCGCGCCCTACCTGCGTGACGCGGTGGTCGGCCTGGGGATGATCAGCGAGACGTTCGAGACCGCGATCACCTGGGATCGTTTCGAGGCCTTCCACGCCGCGGTGATGGGCGCGACCGAAGCGGCGGTGCGGCGGGTGTGCGGCGCCGGCTCGGTGTCGTGTCGCTTCACCCACGTCTACCCGGACGGGCCGGCGCCCTACTACAGCGTCATCGCGCCCAGCCGCGTCGGCAGCCAGATCCGCCAGTGGTCGGAGATCAAGGCGGCGGCCGCCGATGCCATCATCCAACACGGCGGAACCATCACCCATCACCACGCGGTCGGGCGCGACCATCGGCCGTGGTACGACCGGCAACGGCCGGATGGCTTTGCCGACGCGCTGCGCGCCGCCAAACGCGCGCTCGACCCGGCGGGGATCCTGAACCCCGGCGTGCTGATCGATCCGTAGCGGGAAATCAACGACTAACGCCCCCTGCGTGCGTCCAATCGGGGCCACTGTGCCCGGATTGTGCCCAGCGGCGAAGCGCTCGGCCTCCTCGCGCTGGAACTCGGCGAGACGCTTCACGGCCTCCCGCATGACCTTCTCGTCGGCGATGTCGTACCGGCGATACATGTCGGCGCTGAGGTGGCCCGTGAACTTCATGGCCACCTGTTCGGAGATACCGGCCCAGGCGAGATTGCGCGCGGCCGAGCGGCGGAAGTCGTGCGGGTTGAAGGTTCTGAAGTAGCCGCGCCGAGCCGATACACTGTCACCGCCTGCCCCGGCCCCCCGCACCGGCACGGCGCGGCGAGGTCGCGCTCGACGACGCGCCCCGGATGCTCGACGACGTGACCGCGGGCGCATCGGCGGCGGGTCCACACCAGCGGCGTTGCGGTCGGTTCATCGGACAGTCTAAAAGGCGCCATGCGCTCACTCATCATCGGTGCGGCCCTCCTGCTGTGGGCGGGAACGGCAGTTGCCGACTTGGCGATCGGGATCATCGACCTTGGAGCCGACGATCCCCCCGCTGCCTGCGTCGGAGATTGCGACGGCGATGGCGTGGTGCGAATCAACGAACTCATCACCGGGATACACGTCTTGCTCGGCGATAGGACGGTTGACGCCTGCCCAGCTATCGACTGTCCGCAGCCGCTTGGCGGCGTGATCGACTGCGGCATTCTGGCAGTCCGCGATGCCTTGCACGGGTGCCGATAGGTCCCGACGCACCCACAATCGCCTGCTACTCTCGCTCCTTCGACACCGCAGCTCGACGCGCCTACTCTCTGCGCCGCCGCTAGTCGCCGCTGCCGTTGTTCGCTGCTCTTCGCGGTGATCACCGCACACATCGGCTAGGCACGCCGCCGCCGGCCCGCCCGCTTTTGCCGTTTGACCGACAGCCCGCCATGTGAGACACGCGCGCTATGAGCGTCGCTCGCGTGCTCAAGCGGCAGGGAATCATCGGAACGGGGTCGCTGGCCCTGTGGTTGGTGATGGTGTGTGCGCCTCTGCAGCACGCTGCATTCGCCGGGGTGCCCCCCCCGGGCGGCGGCTGCTGCTGCACGTGCGAAGACTCTACGACGTGCTTCCCCGCTTGCTTCGGCGTCACCGATGCCCAGGGATGTGAGGGCGCCTGTCAGGGCGCGGGTTGTGGCCCGGCGATGGCATGTCCGGGCCCGAGCGCTGGCGCGGGCTGCTCCGCCGACACGGTGTCGTGTATCCAGGCAGGCACGCCCGTCAGCACCCCGACCGCGACGGCCACGAATACGCCGACCAACACGCGTGTTCCGAACGGCGGCGCGTGTGTGAACCCAAGCGACTGCGCATCGGGGAGCTGCGTCAACGGCACGTGCGTCGCCGCAGCTGCACCAGCCCCGGCAGCATCCAACACGGGACTCGCGGCCATGATCGCGGCGTTGATCGGCGCGGCGTTCATCGCGTTGCGGATGCGGCGGGCGTAGCACGTCCGTCACGCTCCGCGCGTCGTCTGTACTATCGGCGCGCATGCCGTCCGCGAAGCCGCTCCACGTCGACATGCTACCGCCGTTCAGCCACGACACACGGTGTCGGTGTGGCGCGACGCGGGACATCTTTGCCGCTATCGGCGCGGCATTGCGCCACTGACTAGCGGCTCAGCCGTCGACGCGCTGCGCGACGCGGCGCCAACTCAGATCGCCGCACCATCCGCCGTACCCATTGCGCCTGCGTCCATCCCGCACCTACCCTCGGTGTCGATGACGCCCGCGGAACTCCGCGAACGCGCGCTGGCCCTCCAAGCGTGGATCGAGAGTGTCTCCGCCGACGTGCCGTGGCCGCCGCACCTGCAGGCGATGATCGATCGCTGCCGGGACGACCTGGCGGTGCGAGCTCGATGTCGGGATTTGCGTTTTTTCCTGTGCTTCCCCCGGTGGCTGCGGTACGTAGGTGGCGCTCGGCGGGCTTGATCCCCTTCCACAAGGAGGCCAGCGAATGTCGATCAGCGGGCGAATAATTGTCGCCGTGTTGGTGATCGTGTCGGGGCAGACTGCGTGGGCCGCAACGCCGGCGGCTAAGTGTGAGGCGGCGAAGTTGAAGATCGCCGGCAAGTACGGGCTCTGTCGCCTCAAGGTGCAGGCAAAGGGCGTGAAGATCGGGCCGGGCGCCGAAACCTCCGGCGACCTTGCCAAGTGCGACGCCACGTTCACGGACAAGTGGGCCAAAGCCGAAAGCAAAGGTGGCAGCTCGTGTCCGACCAGCGGCGATGCTGGTCGGGTACAGTCGGTGGTCACCGAGCTCACCATGTTGGCCGGGTCCACGCTCGCCGGGCCGCGATTCGTGGACAACGGCGACGGGACGGTCAGCGACCTGCAATCCGGGCTGATGTGGGAAGAGAAGACGACCCGTGGCGAGTGCGTCTCTACCCCCGTCCCCGGCTTCCCGATCGCCTGCATGACCGACAATGACTGCGTCGACAATGGAGGCGGCGGCGCCTGCATATGCGGATCGGACCCGCATTGCGTGAACGCCAGATCCACGTGGAGCAGCACCGGCACTATGCCGGACGGAACCGCGTTCACCGAATTTCTGGGCCAACTGAACAATTGCATGAGCGACGGAACCTCGATCACCGGCGGCTTCGCCGGCCATTGCGACTGGCGCTTGCCGACGATCGAGGAGTTGCGCGGCATCGAGGATTTCGGCGCCGCCGGGTGCAGTTCGGGGGGGCCGTGCATCAATCCGATATTTGGACCCACGGTGGCGGACCTCTACTGGTCGTCGACTACCGAGGCTGACATCGACATTCCTCCGGGCGTCGGCGTGTGGGTGGGGTACTTCGGGGATAACACAGCGCCTTTCGACAGCCTGAAACTCAGCAGCCGTTACGCTCGCGCCGTCCGCGGCGGCTCCTGATCGCTCCATCTCCCTGATCATTCAGCGCGGCTCCTGCGGCATCCCGTCGCAGGGGCCGTGCTGCGATCTGGTGTCCCTGGTGTAGCGCGTCGAGCGCGACGTGGAACGCTTCCAGGCCGGCCCAATCGAGCGTGCCGGTGACGCGCCGAAGTGAGGTGGTTCCCCTACGCCGGCAGCTGCCCGGCAGCCGATTTCCGGCCACCGGGCAGCCACCGCGCCGGCTAGAGGTGCGCGGAAACGCTTGCGGCACAAGGGCCAGAGAGCCAAGGCCGGGATCCTGAATCCCGGCGTGCCGATCGATCCTTGGCGTCGAACGTGAACGGGGGCGGCCGCTCGCGCGACCGCCCCCGTTTGTCAGCTGTTCCGCTCCGGCCTCAGAGGTCGCGTTTCAGCCGTAGCAGGCCGAGAAGCGCCACCAGTCCGAGGACCATCATGGCCACCACGGTCATGCGCGGCGACATCGCCGGTGCCGGTGCCGCTTGTCGCGCACAGGCGACGGGCCCGACCAGATTGTTGCACGTGTCGAAAACGTAGATGCACTGGTTCGCGACCAGCGGCGGAGCGATCGGGATGTTGAAGTTGCCCGCGCCGTTGCTGGCTCCGCTGCCGAGGATGCTGTCGGGGGCCATGCAGGGCGGGTTGGCCGGCGTCGTGCCGCCGCCGCCGATCAGGCAGACCTCGAGGAGATTACAATTCGGCTGACCGTTGCCGGGGACCGTGTCATCGCCAGGGTTGACGCCCGGGATGATGACGGGCGGCCGCGGCGTCCGCGTTGGGGTCGAGGTGCGGGTCGACGTCGCGGTCGGCGTGTCGGTGACGGTTCGCGTGCTCGTCGCCGTCGCCGTGTCGGTCCGTGTGGCGGTGCTCGTCGCGGTCGACGTCGCGGTCGGGGTGGAGCTGGACGTCGGCGTCTCGGTGACCGTGTTGGTCGCCGTCGCCGTCGCCGTCGCGGTGGCGGTCGACGTGGACGTCTCGGTGGATGACGCGGTCGGCGTTTCGCTCGGGGTCTCCGTTTCGGTGACGGTCGCCGTGTCCGTCTCGGTTGCCGTCGCCGAGGGCGTCGACGTCTCGGTAGGTGTATCGGCCGGCGTCTCCGTGTCGCTCGCCGTCGGCGTAGCCGTTTCCGTTGGGGTGTCCGTGACCGTCGCAGTGTCGGTGGCCGTCTCGGTCTGAGTCGGCGTTTCCGTCTCCGTCGGGGTCTCGGTGACGGTCGCCGTCGGCGTCGATGTCGGCGGCGCCACCATGGCGCACGAACCGTCCATCATGCAGGTGTCATCCAGTCCGAAGACGAACGCGTTGCAGCCGGCTTGGACGATGCAACCGTCTGAGCACTCGATGGCGGTCTGACCGTCGGTACAGAAGCCGGCCGAGCTCGGACAGGCGAGGCACAGACAACAGCCGGTCGGGGCCGGCGTTGGCGTGTCGGAGGGCCCCGCCGCAGCCGGCTGCGCTGAGGCCAGGGCGACGACCAGGGCGCTCGCGGTGAGCGCGGCGCGGAACAGAGCGGCGAGTGGGCGCATCATCATCCGCTCCTCAGTGAAGGCCCTGCGTCGGGAATCCGGCGCAGCCCTGCGAGCACGTCTGGTTGTAGCCGAATGCCAGGGAGTCGGCGTTGATGGTCTTGCACTGACTGACGCAGGCGTCGACGCTGGCGCCGTCGCTGCAACTACGCACGCTGATCGCGCTGCCGCCGTCGGTGCCGCGGCAGACGCAGCAGCCGCGCAGGTCTGCTGCCGCCAGCGCTTTCTTGGATTCCGCCATGGTGGCGTTCGCTGACAGCACGGCGACGCTGACCGCCGCAACCAACCCCGCCACCGCCCCGCGCCGGCTTCCGATCCGTCGCAACTTCCGCATCAGTTTCGCCACAGCGTCCTCCGTCACTGGCCTATGCCCGATTTCTGCCCGTTCTTCCCAGCGGGCCAATGCAATCTCACTGCGGTAATATCTTTAATATCTTGCACGTCAACAAGAAAAACCCTCGTCTTTCGCGTTCGCACAGCAGATCCGCAATGGCCTGATGTGCGTGCAGTTGTGCGTAGTGACGAGCTGATGCCAGCGATTGCCAGTCGCCGCGCGCATAGACGCGGCCTACTGCGCGAGCTAGAAGCCCCGCTCATCTCATGAACGTGAGTCAACGCCGCACCGTCGCGCTCAGCCTGCTGGTCAGCGCGGTCTTCCTCTACCTGGCGTTCCGCAACGTGCCGCTCGCCGAGCTCGGCACGGCGCTGCGACGCCTCCATCCGGGCTGGCTGCTGGTCGCCATCGTGATCAGCCTGCTCATCATGGTCCTGCGCACGTGGCGCTGGCAGATCGAGCTGCGGCCCCTCGAGCACGTGCCCTTCGGGCGGCTGTGGGTGGTAACCGCGGTCGCGTACATGGCGATCAACCTCATACCGGCGCGGCTCGGCGAGGTCGTGCGGCCGTGGCTGCTGTCGCGCCGCTCGGCGGTGTCGTTCTCGAACGTCGTCGGCAACCTCGTGGTCGAGAAGACCATGGATGCGGTGGTGACGCTGCTTCTACATCCTCGCCGGGCTGGTCGACGATCCAGAATCTGCCCGACTGGGTGCGCGACCGGCGCCCGCTTCCCCGCCGTGGGCGCCGCGGTGCTCGTCGTGCTCGTCCTGCTGCTCTACTGGCGCGGCGAGGCCTTCGTCGACCGCTGGGTGCTTCGCTTCCTGCCGGAGCGCTTCGGCAACGGCGTCAAGCGCGTCACCGGCGCGATCGTCGCCGGCATGCGCGTGCTCCCCAACCCGCGGCTGCTGCTGGCCGTCTTCCTCGTGTCGGTGGTCCTGTGGTTCCTGCCCATCCTGTCGAGCTACGTGATGATGCGCGCCTTCGAGTTCGAGCTGCCGTTCAGCGCCGCGGTGGTGGTGTTCATCTTCATCGGCTTCGGCACCGCCCTGCCCAACGTGCCGGGGATGTTGGGCCCCTACCAGTACGCCTGCATCCTGGCGCTCGGGCTGTTCGGCGTCCCCAAGGGCGACGCGTTGGCGTACGGACTGGTGTTGAACGCCGTGCAGTTCCTCAGCATCGTCAGCCAGGGACTGGTGGCGTGGCCGCTTGCTGGGATCAGTGTGGCGGATCTGCGGCAGGCAACGGCGGCGAAAGAAGATGAAGGATCAAAGACAACGGATCGAGACGAAGGCTGAAACGCAGCTTTCGCCGTTCATCTTTCGCCCTTCAGCTTTCGTCCTTCAGCCCTTCGTCCGTCGCCGGCACCGGCACGCCCCCGTCGTCGCGCTCAGGCGTCAGCGAGGCCTGGCACTCCTTCAGGAGCTTATCGACTCCGAGGCCCGGCGAGCTCGCTGGCGCTCAGCCAGCGCGGGCCGGCGTCCCAGAACATCCACCAGTCGAAGAAGTTCGCGCTCAGCGACTCCTGCGTCTCTTCGAACTCGCCCTCCCAGACGACCTCGCCGGTCGCGACCGACGACCAGGCCCATGCTGAACGTCACCGACGCGCCCTGACTCGCACCGTAGGCGGTGCCGACGCGCTGATCGAAGCGGTCGACGCGGCCGAAGATCACGCCGTCGGCGCCGACCGCCTGGCCGAGTTGCGCGGCGCGCTCGTGCGGACCGACGGGCACGGCGCAGCTCCGGCGTCGCCAGCGTGTCGACGACGGTCAGGTCGGGCACGAAGCGGATACGTCGTCTGATCGGCCGAGGAAGCGGTAGATCTGGGCGGTGACGAGGTCGCCGGCTTTCGCCTCGCCGCGCTTCTCGCCGCGATCGGCGCTGGGAGCCGTATCGAGCGGCAGCACCGCGACGACCCGCGCGAACAGCGGTGGGTGCGGCGTCTGCTTCGCTCGCCGCAGGCGGCAACGGCGAGGAACAGCGCCAGTCCCAGCGCGGCGCCGAGGCGCGCTCACCCCACGATCCTGACGCCGAGCTCGCGCAGCTGGCGCGGATCGACCGGGCTCGGCGCCTCGGTCATCAGGCAGACGGCGCGCTGCGTCTTCGGGAAGGCGATGACGTCGCGCAGCGACGGCGCCGTCGCACAGCAGCATGGCGAGCCGATCGAGGCCGAGCGCGATGCCGCCGTGCGGCGGCGCGCCGTAGGCCAGCGCGTCGAGCAGGAAGCCGAACGTCGCGCGCGCCTCCTCGTCGCTCATGCCGAGCTGGCGGAAGACGCGCGCCTGCAGATCCGGGCGGTGGATACGGATGCTGCCGCCGCCGAGCTCGATGCCGTTCCAGCACGACGTCGTAGGCCTTGCGCGCGCACCGCGTACGGGTCGGACTCGAGGCGGTCGAGGTCCTCGTCCATCGGCGCCGTGAACGGATGGTGCACCGACACCGCGCGCTTCTCCTCCGCGCGAGTAGTCGAAGAGCGGGAAGTCGGTCACCCACAACAGCGCGTTGGCGCTCGCCGGGAATCATGCCGAGCTGGGCGCCGAGCTTGAGGCGCAGGTGCGCGAGCGAGTCGTTCACCACCTTCGCGCCTGGTCGGCGAGGAACAGGATGCATGCCGCCGGCGCTCGGCGCCGCGTCGCCTGCTCGATGGCGCGCGCGCTGCTCGTCGGTGAGGAACTTGGCGATCGGCGACTGCCAGCCGTCGGCGGTCGAGGCGCGCCCAGGCGACGCCCTTGGCGCCGTAGGTGGCGACCGCCTCCGGCAGCGCGTCGAGATCCTTGCGCGACAGCCGCCCGCCGTCGGGAACGAACAGCGCCTTGACCATGCCGCCCTTCTCCGCCGCCTCGCGGAAGACGCGCAGCTCGGCGGTCGCGCACCGACTCGGTGACCTCGGCCAGCTCCAGGCCGAAGCGCATGTCCGGCTTGTCGCTGCCGAAGCGGCGCATGGCCTCGGCGTAGGTCAGGCGCGGGAACGGCTCGCGGCACCTCGATGCCGCTGCAGCGCGCAGCACCGCGCGCCAGCATGCCCTCGATCAGCGCGTAGATGTCGTCGCGGCTGGACGAACGACATCTCGATGTCGATCTGGGTGAACTCCGGCTGGCGGTCGGCGCGCAGGTCCTCGTCGCGGAAGCACTTGCACGATCTGGTAGTAGCGGTCGAGCCCGGCCACCATCAGGATCTGCTTGAACAGCTGCGGCGACTGCGGCAGCGCGTAGAAGCTGCCGCGGTTGACGCGGCTCGGCACCAGGTAGTCGCGCGCCCCTTCCGGCGTGCTGCGCGTCAGGATCGGCGTCTCGACCTCGACGAAGCCCTGCTCGTCGAGGTAGTCGCGGACGGTCGGCGGCGACGCGGTGGCGCAAGCATCAGGTTCTGCTGCAGCCGCGGCCGGCGCAGGTCGAGGTAGCGGTACTTCGAGCGCGTGCTCTCGGCGACGCTGCTGTCGTCCTCGATCTGGAACGGCGGCGTCTGCGCGACTCGTTCAGGACGCGCAGCTCGCCGGCGACCACCTCGACCTCGCCGGTGGCGAGGTTCGGGTTCACCGTCTCCGGCGGGCGCGCGCGCACCGTGCCGCGCACGGCGATGACGTACTCGCTGCGCAGGCCGCCGGCGCGCTCGTGCGCCGCCGGGCTGTGCTCGGGATTGAACACGACCTGCACGAGGCCGGTGCGATCGCGCAGGTCGACGAACACGACGCCGCCGTGGTCGCGCCGCGAGTGCACCCAGCCCATCACCGTGACCGTCGCGGCCGATCGTCGGTCGCGCGCGGCGCGCCGCAATAGATCGAGTGCGCTGCCAGTCGCCGAGCAGATCGAGCGTCATGCCTGTCGCTCCATCGCCGTCCCCGCGGCCGCCTGGCTCGCCAGCGCGGCGCGCAGCTCCTCGGCGCTGTCGCGCTCGAGCGCCGCGCACCTGCGGCAGGTCGCGCTCGCTCAGCCATGTCGCGCACGGTCACGCGCCCGCCGGCCAGCTCGTCCTCGCCGAGAATGACCACGTAGCGCGCGCCGAGCTTGTCGGCGTGGCGCATCTGACTCTTCAAGCTGCGCTCGCCGCGGCTCGACCTCGACGCGCACGCCGGCGCGCCGCAGGCGATGCGCCAGGCGCACGGCCGCCGCCTCGGCCGCCGGCGCCGAGCGGCGCGATGACGAACTCGGCGCACGGCGGCGTGCGCCGGCGCGCTCGCCGAGCGACGATCGCCAGGCGCTCGACGCCGAGCGCGAAGCCGACGCCGGCGACGTCCGGGCCCGCCGAGGCCCTTCACCAGCCCGTCGTAGCGCCCGCCGCCGCCGACGCGCGTTCTGCGCGCCGAGCCCCTGCGGCCGACACCTCGAAGGCGGTGCGGCAGTAGTAGTCGAGGCCGCGCACCATGTACGGGTGCGAGCCGCGGCCGCACGCCTTCGCGCCGCGAGCAGCTCGCAGCACGCGCGTCGAAGTGCGCGCGACACGGGGCGCACAGGTGGTCGACCATGCGCGGCGCGCTGTCGCGGATGGCGGCGCAGCCCGGCTGCTTGCAGTCGAGCAGGCGCAGCGGGTTCTGCTCGAGGCGGCGCTCGCAGTCGTCGCACAGCTCGGCGACGTGCGCCCGGCCCCACGCGACCAGCGCGTCGCGATAGGCGGGCCGGCACGTCGCGATCGCCGAGCGAGTTGACCAGCACCTCGGCGTCGCGCGACGCCGAGGTCGCGCCAGCAGGTCGTGCAGCAGCAGCAGCACCTCGGCGTCGGCCGCCGGCATCGTCGCGGCCGATGCACCTCGGCGCCGATCTGCGAGAACTGGCGCAGGCGGCCCTTCTGCGGCCGCTCGCGGCGGAACATCGGGCCGAAGTAGAAGAGCTTGGCGACCGGCTCGTGCGGCGTGCATGCGCGTGCTCGACGTAGGCGCGCACCACCGACGCCGTGCCCTCGGGCCGCAGGGTCAGCGGCGTGCCGTCGCGGTCGTCGAAGGTGTACATCTCCTTCTCGACGATGTCGGTGGTCTCGCCGATCGAGCGGCGGAAGAGCTCGGTGCGCTCGACGATCGGGAGGCGGATCTCGTGGAAGTTGTACTGCGCGAAGACCCCGCGGGCGGTCGCTTCCAGACCCGCCCAGCGCCCCGATTCGCCCGGCAGGACGTCGTGAAATCCTTTGACTGACGGGATTTTCATGCAGGTGAGCGCGCTTGAATGAAGAAGCTCAAGCGGCTATCAGGGACAAGTACCCCAAGTCAACGAAGCGACGACGCTTGTGGAGCTTGGTTTCGTGCGGCGGGGGGAAGAGCGCGGATTAGAGACGACAGTGGCGCGGCGACCAGCCTTCGTTCTTCTCCCCGCGCGCCGGGCGACTCGATCGGTGGCCCTCGTCGTGGGCGCCCTTGCGGGCGTCGCGCTCGCTGCCGCCGCTGTTCGCACCTCCGGTCAGGCGTCCGAGCTCGTCCGCTTCAACGGCTTCGAAAGCGGCGGCCCAGGCGACTACGCGACCGGAGCGGGCAGTCCCGTCGGGTCGATGACGCACCGCACCGACGCCGCCGGGCGCTTCGGCCTGCAGACCGCGGCGGGCGGCGGCGCAAACGAGTACGTTCAGCTCTCGCTCGACACCCCGGTCACCGCGTTCACGGATGGCATCTGGGCATGCGTCGAAACGGCGCCGACAATGGGCGCGCGACGCGTCCGCAGCTGGATGAACGGCAACACGGTCGTCGCACAGCTGGTGCTCACTCCCGAGCAAGCAGCTGCAGCTGACCGTCAACGGCGTTCCGGTCGGCGGCGCAACCACGGCGGTCGCCGACTGCCCGCAGTTCTCGTCGGTGTTCGTCGAGTACTTGAAGGGGCCGAGCGGGACGGCCGCGCTGACCGTCGACGGCAACCGGCGCAGCGGTACGCACTTCTCGACGGCGACGATCGACGGATCGCACATCGGCCCCGACGACGATGGCGCGGACGCCGTTTCGCGTCGTGTGGGACGATCATGGGCTGGTTGACGGCCTGACGTTCCCGACCTCGCTCCGCATCGCCGGCCTCCTGCCGCGCACGCCCGCGGCCGACCCCAACCTGCTCGCTCAATGGACGCCAACTGGCGGCTGCGCCAACGCCGTCGCCTGCACCAACGAGCAGCCGCCGGACGGCGACACGTCTTTCGTGACGTCGGGCACCGTCAACGCGATGCAGATGCTCTGCCTCGAAAGGGCGGCGGCGGGCGGCGTGTTCGGCAACCATCGTCGCGAGCAAGGACTCGTACATCGCGCGCACGAGCGGCGCGTCCGCCGACGTCGAGCTGCGGATCGCGCACCAACGCGTTGGGCTGCGGCGGGAACGGCGGCAGCCTGTCCGATCCAGACGGGGTGAACCTGGCCGGCAGCTTTCGCGGCATCACCCGGATCGACTACGCCAATCCGGCGACCGGCGTGCCATGGACGGTCGACGCGCTGAGCGCACAGCGCCGCGACGATCGCGTTCAGCGGCGGCAGCGCGGCGCGCGTCACGCAGGTCGTACGCGAGGTCGCGTTCGACACCTTCGGCTTCGCGTCCCCGACGCCGACCAACACGCCGACGGCGACACCGACCGCGACGTTCACGCCGACCGCGACGTTCACGCCGACCGCCACGCCGACGCCGACCGGCACGTCGACCGCGACGCCGACGGTGACCCCGACGCCGACCGGCACCGCGACGGCCACGTTCACGCCGACGCGCACACTCGACGCCGACGATCACGCTCACGCCGACGGTGACGCCGACCCCCACCCTCACCTTCACGTCGACGTTCACCCCGACCACGACGGCGACGCGCACCCCGACGTTCACGGCGACGGCCACGTTCACCGAGACGAGTACCGCCACGCGCACGAACTCGCCGACGCCGACGCTGACCCCGATCCTGCGCGGGCTGGCCCGCGCCAACGGCTTCGAGGGCGGTTGGGCCGGCGACTATACGGTGATCCCGCAGGGCATGAACGCAGCGGTGACCGGCAACCCCGGCGAGCCGCGCACGGGCGAGTTCGCGCTCGAGGCCGCGGTGCCCAACGCCGCGCGCTACATCTTCACCTCGCTGCTCGCGCCGACCAACGTCTTCACCGACAGCATCTATGCGTGCTTCCCCGACGTCGTCGGACAGGGCGGCTCCCGGCGCATCCGGCATTGGTTCGGGCTGTCGGCGCAACAGCCGGTCGTCGAGCTCTACCTGCTGCCTGACGCGCGCCTCCAGCTGATGGTCGGCGGCAGCACCCTGATCGGCACCACGCAGGCGCCGATCTCCTCCTGCCCCACGTACTCGCACATCGAAGTGCAGTATCGTGCGCTGAGCGCCGGCGGGACGGCGGCGATGCGCCTCGACGGCGTGGAGGTCTCGGGCACGCACACCGACGCGGATTCGGTCATCACGGTGCGCATCGGCCCCGACGACACCGGCAGCAATCCGCCGCGCCTGCGGTGGGACGATCACACCTTCTCGGTCAATGCCGCGTGGCCTGGCGACCTTGGCATCGTGGCCCTCGACCCCACCGTCGACGGCTTCTGGAATGCCTGGGCCCTGCAGAACTGCGCTGGCGTGAATAAATTCCCGTGCGTCGACAATCGCCCGCCGGTCCCCGCCACCGGCATCCGCTCGGCGCTCTCGAGCGCCCGACAGACGTTCTGCTTTCAGCAGAACGCGGCGATGCGCGGCATCACCGGACCGATTCTCGGCGTCAAGACCATCATCGGCGCCCGCGACGAGGATTCCATCGCCACGCCGGGCGGCATCTTCATCCGCACCGGCGGCTGCGGAAGCGCGGCCGGTGTCGACCAGGGCGAGCTGAACTTCGATGCCGGTCTCGGCTTCACCGGCTTCGGACGCTTCGACGAGGTCAATCCGGCCACCGGCCTGTCGTGGTCGCCGTCCGACATCGCCAACTCCGAATTCGGCGTGCGCCACGCCAGCAACTCGCAGGGCACCGTCGTCTCGCAGGTAACCCTGGAGGTCGTGTTCGACCGCGATCCACCGACCCCGGTGCCGACGCCGACCAACACCGTCACGCCGACCAGCACCGTCACGCCCACGCGCACCTTCACCACCACGCCGACGCGCACGTTCACGCCGTCGCTGACGCCGACGACGACCGACACGCCGGCGGGGCCGACGCCCACCAACACGTCGACCCGCACGACCACCCCGACGGGCACGATCACGCGCACGCCGACCGCGACGGGCACCGCGACCCCGACCGCCACGGCGACGGGGACGCACACGGCCTCCCCGACCGAAACGCCGCTGCCGAGCGCCACGTTCACCGCGTCTGCGACCGGCACCGTGACGCGCACGCCGACGATCACGCCGACGGGCACCGACACACCCGGAGGGACCGAGCGCGACACCGAGCGACACCCCCACGGTCACGCCGACCGCCAGCCTCACCGCGACCGCGACGCCCACGGGACCGACGCCGACGCCGACCAACACCTTCCCGCCGCGCGGCGACTACATCCTGGTCATGGGCGAGACCAACACCTGGAGCTGCACGGAAGACCAGGCAACTGCGCTCGGCTTCAGCACGACCAGCCGACAGATCGAGGAGCTCGCACGTCCCTCGCCGCGCCCCGGCCAGGACGCCGACACGCTCCACAACCAATTCCTCAGCGTCTACGTCGCGCCGGGCCTGAGCGACTCGGACTACGGCTTCCTGCAGGCGATGTCGCAGTCCGGCGGTTTCCTGGATCGCTTTGTCAGCCTCGGCGGCCTCGCGGTCATCAACGTGGCCGGCGGCGGCACGACGGTCCGCACCGACATCGCGCCCGGTGGCGTCAATCTCAGTCTGCCGTCGCAAGCCGTGAACTCCGAGGAAATCCTCAACAGCCTCCACCCCTATGTCACCGGCGAGGGATTCGGCGGCGACCTGCTCACCGCCTCGACGTTCACCCAGTGGAACCCCACCGCTCTCGGCTTCCTGAGCGACCTGCCGGCGGGCGCCACCAGCGTCCTGCGCGGGAATACCGGTCAGCCGACGTGGATCGAGTACAACTACGGCGCCGGCAAGGTGATCGTCACGACGCTCACCTTCTGCACCCCCGGCCAGCCCAACTCGATGAACCACGCGCTCGACAACCTCCTCAAGTACGGGCGTTTCTACTCCGGCGGCGCGCAGACCCCCGCGTCGACCGTCACCTCGACCCCGACGCCGACCGAGACGCGCACGCCGACGCCGACGTTCACCGGTCAGGTCACGAAGACCTCCACGCCGACGCCGACCGACAGCGAGACGGCGACGCCCGAATCGACCGCCACCGCCACGCCGATCGGCTGCGTCGGTGACTGCGACGGCAACGGGCAGGTCGAGATCACCGATCTGATCAACATGGTGAACATCGCCCTCGCAAACGCGGAGGCATCCAGCTGCCCGGCCGGCGACGTCAACGGCGACGGCGCCGTGACCATCGAAGAGTTGGTGAGCGCCGTGAACAACGCGCTGAACAGCTGCCCCGCCTGAATCCGGCGTGACGGCCGGCCGTCACGTCACAGCCAGCCGGGGCGACCCATCGCGGATTGTGCATCCTCCTGGCGTGGACGGGCACGCTGCGCTCGCGACTCGGGGGAAACGCGGGGCAGAATGAGCGGTCGCCCGGCCGAAATGGAGCTTCCCTAACGCGGGACAGCGTTCCAGGCGCGTTGAGCGGATCGCGCCAGCTCGGAATGGCGGGCGTAAAGCCCGCCGCTACATCCGGAGGGAAGCCGCCGTTTTACATTCGAGATTGCGATCGTCGCCGATCTTCGCAGGCCGAGCGAGCGGACAATGGCAGGCGCTACGGACGGGAGGCGCCGGCACCCAGGGTCTGAACCGTGTCGCGCACGCGTGGCGGGCCGGCGATCTCGACGTAGCGCAGGAGGTCGCTCTCGAGGTCGCGCAGCTTGCGCAGGATCTGGTCGCGCAGCTCGCGTCCCTCCGGCTTCGGCTCGATGAGGGTGTACTGCTCGGTGGCGATCGTCCGGTACTTGGTGTCTTCGCCGGCGCCCGACACGCCGAAGTCGGTGGCTTCGAACGCGATGACGCTGTCGCCGTCCGGCCGATTGCCGAGGGTGAGCGAGGTGATCAGCCGGATGTGTCGCTCGGCCTTCGGCGACGGCTGCGGCGTCGGCATGACGGGCCCGAGCTCCTGGATGACCGGGCCAGGCATCTTCGCAAAGGCGACGCCGACGAGGAAGGCCGCGGTCAGCGCCGCGACGGCAAGAATGGCGCGCATCTGGGAATCCTCCGGTGGGCCGCGTTCACGGCACGCGGATCGCGATCTCCGCCATGCTGCCCGTGTTGCCGGCCACATCGACCAACTGGGCCTTGAACCGCGTGATGCCGGACTTGAGTGCCAGCTCCTGCCCGATCGCCGGCACCGAGCAGAACTGCGCAACGGTCCGACTGTTCACGTACGAGAAGTTCCCGAGCGCGTCGAAGGTGCACGCGACGGTCGTCGTCGGATGCGAGTCGAAGCGACAGGCGAAGTCGTTGATGGCGTTGGTCGTGGACTGATCGGAACCGAAGACGAGCCCCGACACCGCCGGCACGCCGCCGATGTTCGGCGCCATCGTGTCGCAGACGGCGGTGCTGCCGTTCCCGAGCGCGCGGTCGGCGATGATCTGCACGGGCGCGCGATCCGCGCACGGTGGAATCCCCGTGCCCATGATGCCGCAGGTGGCGTTGATCTGGCGGTTGCTGGTCCCGGCGCGGCCCTCGAGCACGATGATGAATCCGGCCTGCGTCGGCCAGTCGTAGAGCGGCACCCCGTCGTCGGTCTGGCCGTCCGGCGTGCGGACGACGTTGTCCGCCGAGGCGATGCCGAAGAAGGTGATCTCGGGGCCGAACGGCCGCGGAATGGTCGGGGTCGGCGTCCGCGTCTCGGTGCGCGTCGGCGTCGACGTCGCGGTGCGGGTTGGCGTCCGGGTGAGCGTCGTCGTCCGCGTCGGGCTGGGGGTCTTCGTGAACGACGGCGGCGGCGTCTGTGTCAGCGTCTTGGTCGCGGTGGCCGTGCGCGACGACGTCGCGGTGCGGGTCGACGTGCGGGTGGTGGAGGGCGTCACCGTCACCGACGGCGTCCGCGTGATGCTGGGCGTCAGGGTGTTTGTCGGCGTGCGCGTGTCCGGCGGGGTGCGGGTTTCGGTGCCGGTGCGGCTGGGCGACACCGTGGCCGTCCCGGTGCGCGTGTTGGTCGGCGTGCGCGTCGGCGTACCGGGCGACGGCGTGCCCAGGGTGGGCGTGCGGGTCGTCGTCGGCGTGTCGGTCGGCGTGCCCGGCCGCGGGGTGTCCGTCGGCGTATCGGTTGGGCCGGAGCGCGTCCGCGTCGGCGTTGGGGATTCCCCCGGCGTGAACGTGCGCGTCACGCGGCGGGTGGCCGACGGCTCCGGCGTGTTGCTCGGCGTGCGGGTGCGCGACGGGCTCGGCGTCCGCGTGGCGGTCCGGGTGTCGGTGGGCGTCTCGGTGCCGGTGGCCTCGCGGGTCGGGCGCCGGGTATTGGTCGGCGTGCGGGTCCGGGTGGGGCTCACCAGCGGCGTCACGCTGTCGGTCGCGGTGGCCACCGGCGTGGCCGTGAGCGTCGGCGGCACCGGCGTGATGCTCGGCGAGGCGGTCCGCGTCGCGGTATCGGCGAGTGTCGGCGTCGCTGTCAGCGTCGGCAGCGTTCCGGTCGGCGACGGCTGGGTGGCCGTGATGGTGGCGGTGATGGTGGCGGTGACGCTGGGCGGCGCCGGCGTGTCGGTGATGACGGGTGTGGGCACGGTGGCCGTCGCGGTCGCCGGGGTCGGCGACTGGGCCAGAATCTGCATCAGGGCGATGACGTCGGCGGCACTCACCTGCCCGTCGGCGTTCACGTCGACCCCCGTGCAGGTGCCTACTTCCCCGAAGAGGGTGCCGAGCACGGCCTGGACGTCGCTCTGATCGACCTGGCCGTCGCAGTTGGCGTCGCCCGGCACCTCACCTGCCCGTACGGTGGACGCCGCGACCAGCAGCGCGAGGCCGAGGCACCAGCCGGCGGCATGTCGCCGCCCTGCCAGAACCGTTGCCGTTCGGCGGGTTAGCTCACCCGCCATGAGATTCTTTCAGCATTCGTCGCGGTCGACCGGCCGGCGCTGGCCGCGCGGCTCACCCGTGCTCCTGTACTGGTCAAGGGGTTTACGCGTTCGCTCCATTTGGGTCAAACTTTTGGACACGCGCAGGCCCGCGTAGCGCTCAGCATGCCACCATACAGGATGGTTTGGGTTCGCCCTTTTGTGTCCTCGGGGGCGAACAGGGAGCTCGAGCGTCCGGGTGGGTGCGTCCCGCGCCCGGCTACCACTGCATGCGGCGGCGCAGGACCCGCGCCTGGGCCCGGCTCAGCTCGACCTCGGAGGCCGCGGGGTTGCGCATCACCAGCTTGAAGCGGCCGCCGAACCACGGGACGATCGCCTTGACGTGGTTGAGGTTCACCAGACGCGACTTGTGGGCGCGGAAGAACACCTCCGGATCGAGCCGCTCCTCGAGATCCTTGAGCGTGAAGTTGGTCATGAAGCGTTCGCTGGCGGTGTGGGCGTAGACCAGGCGGTACTCGACCTCGAACCAGTAGACGTCGCTCGATCGCCAGCAGCAGGATCTGCCGCCCCTTGTGCACCGGGAGCTGCGCGGCGTAGCGGCGCTCGCGCGCCTGCAGGGCGCGCATCAGCCTGCTGCGAGGTCGGCGTCGGCGACCGAGCGCGTCGCGGCGCTCGCGCACGCGGCGCACGGCCTCGCGCAGCCGATCGCGCGAGATCGGCTTCAGCAGGTAGTCCGCCGCCTGCACCTCGAACGCCTTGATGGCGTAGTCGTCGTAGGCGGTGGCGAAGACCACCTGCGGGCTTGTGGCGTCAGCTGGCGCAGCACGCCGAAGCCGTCCATGCCCGGCATCTGCACGTCGAGGAGGACCAGATCGGGCGGCTGCTCCTCGATCATCGCACCGCCTCCGGCCCGTTGCCGGCCTCGCCGATGACCTCGACGTCCTCGCATGCCGCGCAGGAAGCCGCAGCAGGCGGTCGCGCGCCAGCTTCTCGTCGTCGACCACCAGCGTGCGGATCAGCACGTCAGGCGCTCCCGTGCACCACCGGAATGCGCAGCGTGACCGTCGTGCCCGCCGCCCGGCTGGCTGATCACCTGCGGCGCGTAGTCGGCGCCGTACAGGCGCAGCAGCCGATCGCGCACGTTGCGCAGGCCGACGCCGCGCTCGAAGATCGCGCGCTGGTCGCGCACGCCCGACGCCGGTGTCGCGCACCGCCAGGCGCAGGTCGCCGTCGTCGATGCGCGCCTCGATCGTCACCCGGCCCGCCGCCGATCTTCGGCGAGATGCCGTGCTTGACGGCGTTCTCGACCAGCGGCTGCAGGATCAGGCTCGGCAGCAGCAGGCCGCGGGCGCCGCGCGTCGATGTGCTCCTCGACGCGCAGCGCGTCGCCGAAGCGGGCGCGCTCGATCTCGAGATAGGACTCGGCGACGCTGAGCTCCTCGGCCAGCGGCACGAAGTCGGCGTGGCGCGCGGTGCAGCAGGTAGCGGTAGATCTCCGCCAGGCGCTCGACGCAGGCTTCGGCCTTGCGCGGCTCGGTGGCGATCAGCTGCGCGATCGAGTTGAGGCTGTTGAACAGGAAGTGCGGGTTGACCTGCGCGCGCAGCGCCGCCAGCTGCGCCGACACCGCGAGCTCGCGCAGCTCCTCCTGGCGACCCTGCAGGACGCACGATGCGCCACCAGTGCTGGTTGAAGCCGACGACGCAGATCAACACGACGGGCAGAACGGGAATGAGCGCGAAGACCAGCGGCGCACGGCGCATCGCCTGCGCCGGGATGGTGATCGTGAGATCGGGCGCCGGTGTAGGGGAACAGCAGCGACGACTCGCCGAGCAGCACGGCGCGCAGCTCCATCAGGGCGACCGACAACGCCGTGAACGCCAGGGTCGAGAGCGCCGTCTGCGCAGGCGATGCGCCAGCCGAGCGAGAGCCGCGAGAAGCGCGGCAGTACGTGCTGCCAGAGCACCATCACCAGCGTCGAATAGACCAGCGACGCGAAGACCACGTACGCCGCGGCCGCCAGCTTGTGCGAGACGGCATAGGTCATCAGGCTGCTCTGCAGCCCGATGGCCGAGCCCCATGCCGTAGATGAAGATCAGCTCGGCGACCGGCGCGAGGCGCCGGCGACTGCTCCGCGTACGCTGCGCCGCCCGGATCGGAATCGCTGGCGGGGGAACGGGCAATCGGCGCGGTCATCAGCGGTCTCGACGCGGCATAGTAGGTCAGTCGGGCGCGCTTTGGGAACCCTCTTCCGCCGCCGGCACCGTAGCTGCGGCGCGCGCCGCGGCTGCTATTCTCGGCGGCATGGCTGAGACCCTCCAGGACATCGTCGGCTGGCCGGTGATGCACCAGTTCTTCCGCATCGATCGCGCCCGCTGGCAGGGACTTGTCCGCCGACGTCCGGCGCGCGGCCGTCGAGGAGTTCGCCGGCCGCCTGCGGCAGCGTCGCGGCGAGGAAGGGCTGCAGTTCGTCCCGCTCGCCGGCATCGCCAAGGCCGACTTCGGCTACATGGCCGTCCACCCCGATCTGCGCCGCATCCAGCAGCTCGGCCAGGAGCTGGCCGCGACCACGTTCGGCACCTGCCTGACCCCGGTCTACGCGTTCCTCTCGATGTCGGAGGTCAGCGAGTACATGAGCGCGTCCGGACGATTGGGCGAAGCAGCTGGTCGGACGAGCAGAATCTCGATCCCGCCTCGCCCGAGTTCGCCAAGGGCATGGCGACGATTGCGAGCACGCATGGCGGCGTATGCCGAGGCGCGCGTCCACCCGCAGCTGCCCCGCTGACATGCCGCTGATCTGCTTCTATCCGATGAGCAAGTCGCGCGGCGAGAAGCGCAACTGGTACGCCCTGCCGTTCGAGGAGCGCAAGAAGCTGATGGGCGGCCACGGCACCACCGGTCGGCAAGTTCGCCGGCCGCGTCCTGCAGCTGATCACCAGCTAGCACCGGCCTCGACGACTGGGAATGGGGCGTCACCCTTTTCGCCCGCGACCTGAAGAGCATCCGCGACGTCGTCTACGAGATGCGCTTCGACGCGGGCAGCGCCCTCTACGGCCTGTTCGGCGAGTTCTACTCTCGGCTCCGGTTCGCAACCCGGCGAGCTCCGGTCGGACCCTGCAGCTCTAGCCTCCCGGACCGTCCGTGGTCGAATTGAATCTCGCCGACCAGGGCCGCGCTAGATAGCGCGCGATGGCGACAGCAAGCGATCTACGGCGCGGCGGACGCGTCGAGCTGGACGGCGAGCCGTACACCGTCCTCGACGTCCACTTTCAGAGCCCTCGGCGCGCGGGGCCACCACGCTGGTGAAGGCCAAGGTGCGCAACCTGCGCACCGGCAACGTGTTCGACAAGACCTTCAAGGCGCCGGACCGCATCGTCGAGCCGCAGGTCGAGCTGCGGCCAGTGCAGTTCCTCTACGCCGACGGCGACGGCTACCACTTCATGGACGGCAATCAGCTACGAGCAGTTCGCGCTGACGGCCGACGACCTCGGCGACGCCGCCGGCTACCTGAAGGAAGGGCTCGGCGGCATCCGCTCGGTGGTGTTCAACGAGCAGCGTCATCAGCATCGAGCTGCCGCAGACGCATCGTCCTGCGGGTCGAGCAGACCGATCCGGCGATCAAGGGCGCCACCGCGCAGGCGCAGACCAAGCCGGCGACGCTCGAGACCGGCCTGGTGATCCAGGTGCCGGCGTATCTCGAGTCGGGCGAGCTGGTGCAGGTCGACACGCGCGAAGCGCGCTTCGTGTCGCGCGCGAAGGAATAGCAGCGCGCCACGAGACAGGCGACGCGACCGCCGGCGTGAGCGGACGCGGGCAACCGCAGCGGCGTCGGCGGAGGAGGCGCGATGGCGGCGAGAAACGTGAGGCGATCACCACGGTCGACCTGGGCAGCGCGGCGGAGGAGCGCTTCATCTCCTACGCGCTCAGCGTCATCACCTCGCGCGCCCTGCCCGACGTGCGCGACGGGCTGAAGCCGGTGCAGCGGCGCATCCTCTACGCCATGTACCAGAGCCTGCGGCTCACCGCCGGGGCGCGGCCGCGCAAGTCGGCGGCGGTGGTCGGCGAGGTGCTCGGCAAGTATCACCCGCACGGCGACCAGGCGGCCTACGAGGCGATGGTGCGCATGGCGCAGCCGTTCGCGCTGCGCTACCCGCTGGTGCACGGCGAGGGCAACTTCGGCTCGCTCGACGGCGACAGCGCCGGCCGCCATGCGCTACACCGAGGCGCGGCTGACGGCGATCGCCGAGGAGCTGCTGCGCGACATCCGCCACGACACCGTCGATTTCCGCGACAACTACGACGCGACGCTGCGCGAGCCGATCGTGCTGCCCGCCGCCCTGCCGCAGCTGCTGATGAACGGCAGCACCGGCATCGCCGTCGGCATGGCGACCAACATCCCGCCGCACAATCTCGCGCGAGGTGGTCGACGCGCTGGTCGCGCTGATCGACGACCCCGACCTGCAGACCAAGGACCTGCTGCAAGTACATCAAGGGCCCCGACTTCCCGACCGGCGGGGAGATCCTCAACACCACGCGCCGAGCTGCGCCAGATCTACGAGACCGGCCAGGGCCCGGTGCGGGTGCGCTGCGCAGTACAAGCTCGAGAAGATCGGCCGCCGCAAGCGCTGGTCGTCATCACCTCGATCCCCTACACCACCAACAAGGCGAGCATCGTCGAGGAGATCGCCGAGCACATCATCAGCCGCAAGCTGCCGCTGGCCGTCGACGTGCGCGACGAGTCGACCGACGACGTGCGCGTCGTCGTCGAGATCAAGCCCGACGCCTCGGCCGACGCGGTGATGGCCTACCTCTTCAAGCACACCAGCCTGCAGATGAACTTCAACGTCAACCTGACGGCGCTGGTGCCGACCGGCCGCGCCGGCGTCGGCCAGCCGGCGCGCCTGACCCTGCTGGAGCTGTGCCGCCACTTCCTCGACTTCCGCCGCGACGTCGTGCGCCGCCGCCTCGACGCACGAGCTCGGCGAGCTGCGCGAGCGCCTGCACATCCTCGAAGGGTTCCTCAAGCTCTTCGACGGGGTCGACCGCGCCATCAAGATCATCCGCGAGCGCCGCGTCGCGCCCGACGCGCAGCGCGGCCTGATGAAGGCCTTCGAGCTCGACGAGGTGCAGGCCGACGCGATCCTCGAGACTCGCCTCTACCAACTGGCGCGGCTGGAGATCGACAAGATCCGCGCCGAGCAGCGCGAGAAGGAGACGCGCGCCGAGCGAGATCGAGCGCCTGCTGAAGAGCGAGAAGGCTGCTCTGGAACATGGTCGTCGAGCGAGCTGCGCAGAGGTCGCCGCAGGAGTTCGGCGATGCGCGCCGCACGGTGCTCAAGGCCGGCGCCGAGCTGGCCTACGACGCCGAGGCATACGTCGTGCACGAGGACGCCACCGTCGTGGTGACGCGCGACGGCTGGATGAAGCGCGTCGGCGAGATCAAGGATCCGAGCTCGACCCGGGTGCGCGAGGGCGATCAGGCGAAATGGATCCTGCGCGGCAACACGCGCGACAGCCTGGCGCTGCTTCTCCAACTTCGGCGTCGCCTACGTGATGAAGGTCACCAACGTGCCCGCCACCACCGGCTACGGCGAGCCGGTGCAGACGCTGCTCAACTTCAAGGACGGCGAACGCATCGTCGCCGCCGTTCTCGTACGCGCCGCCGCCGAGCGCGACGAGACCGCCGCGCAAGGCCGGCCAGGGCGAGCTCTTCAGCGCCGAAGGCGCGCCGCGCGCCGGAGCGCGTCCACCGTGCTGCTCGCGGGCGCCGAGCAGACGGTGCTCGTCGATCGCTGGCTGGTCGCCACCGCCGGCGGCATGGGCTTCTTCTGCCGTCCGGACCTCAGCGAGACGACGCGCAGCGGACGGCGCTTCGCCCGCACCAAGGACGACGACGCCCTGGTCACGCGTCGCCCCGGCCGACGGCGACGCCATCACCGCCGTCAGCGCAGGCGGGCAAGGTACTCAGCTTCCCCGCCGAGGAGCTGCCCGAGCTGGCCGGCGCCGGCCGCGGCGTCATCCTGATGCGCCTCGACGCCGACGAGACGCTGGTCGGCGGCCGTCTGCCACCCGCCGGCCGGCCGCCCGATCGCCATCGGCGACGACGGCAGCGAGCGCCGCGATCAGCCTCCCGGAGCTCGCCCACCGCGCCCAGAAGGGGCGGAAGGCCCTGAAGCGGATCACGGTGGTGGACCTGCGGTGAGAGGCCGCGCTCAGACCGTCTGAACGGAGCGGCGGGCTTCAGCCCGCCGCTCGTGCTGCGCGCCGGGTGGCGAGGCAGAATCTGGCCGGACGAAGCCCGCCGCGACGGTCCCCGGACCCGTCCGAGCGCGACCGACGGGTTCTCCGCCGCCCCTTATCGCGCTAGGCATAGGGTCTTCCGCCGGGCAGCCTTGACACTGCACCAGGGTGCGGCTTACCTGCCCGGCGCCAAATTCCGAAATGCACTCGCCCGAGGGGCGAGACACAACACCACAGGGAGGATCAGGCAATGGCAGTGCGGCCACTACACGATCGCGTCATCGTCAAGCGGATCGAGGAAGAGGAGAAGACCAAGGGCGGGATCATCATCCCCGACACCGCCAAGGAAAAGCCGCAGGAAGGGCGCGTCGTGGCCGTCGGCCCCGGGCCGCAACGAGGACGGCAAGGTCATCAAGCTCGACGTCAAGGAGGGCGACCGCATCCTGTTCGGCAAGTACTCCGGCACCGAGATCAAGCTCGAACGGCGAGGAGCACCTCATCATGCGCGAGGACGACATCCTCGGCGTGATCGAAGGCTGACCGCACACCGCAGCTGAACCGCACCACGCAAAGGAGAGTAACAGCAATGGCAGCCAAGATCGTCAAGTTCGGCGAAGAGGCCCGCAGCCGCATCCTGCGCGGCGTCGTCGATGCTGGCCGATGCCGTGACCGTCACGCTCGGCCCCAAGGGCCGCAACGTCGTCATCGAGAAGTCCTGGGGCGCGCCCACCGTCACCAAGGACGGCGTCACCGTCGCCAAGGAGATCCAGCTCGAGGACAAGTTCGAGAACATGGGCGCCCAGATGGTGAAGGAGGTCGCGTCGAAGACCTCCGACGTCGCCGGCGACGGCACCACCACCGCCACCGTGCTGGCGCGCGCCATCTACACCGAGGGCGCCAAGATGGTCGCCGCCGGCCACGATCCGATGAGCCTCAAGCGCGGCATCGACAAGGCGGTGACGCAGGGTCGATCGAGGCGCTGAAGAGCATGTCGAAGCCGACCAAGGGGCGCGACGAGATCGCCCAGGTCGGCACCGTGTCGGCCAACGGCGACACGCACCATCGGCGACATCATCGCCGAGGCGATGGACAAGGTCGGCAAGGAAGGCGTCATCACGGTCGAGGAGGCGAAGAGCCTCGAGACGACGCTCGACGTGGTCGAGGGCATGCAGTTCGACCGCGGCTACCTGTCGCCCTACTTCGTCACCGATCCCGAGCGCATGGAAGCGGCGCTCGAGGACCCGTACATCCTGATCCACGAGAAGAAGATCAGCGCCATGAAGGATCTGCTGCCGGTGCTCGAGCAGATCGCCAAGTCGGGCAAGCCGCTGCTGATCATCGCCGAGGACATCGAGGGCGAGGCCCTGGCGACGCTGGTGGTCAACAAGATCCGCGGCACGCTGCACGCCGCCGCCGTCAAGGCGCCGGGCTTCGGCGACCGCCGCAAGGCCATGCTCGAGGACATCGCCATCCTCACCGGCGGCCGCATGATCGCCGAGGAGCTCGGCCTCAAGCTCGAGAACGTCACGCTGAAGGACCTCGGCCGCTGCAAGCGCGTGGTGATCGACAAGGACAACACGACGATCATCGACGGCGCCGGCAAGAAGGCCGACATCGAGGGCCGCATCAAGCAGATCCGCGCCCAGATCGAGGAGACCACCTCGGACTACGACCGCGAGAAGCTGCAGGAGCGGCTGGCCAAGCTGGTCGGCGGCGTCGCGGTGATCAAGGTCGGCGCCGCCACCGAGATCGAGATGAAGGAGAAGAAGGCGCGCGTCGAGGACGCCATGCACGCCACCCGCGCCGCGGTCGAGGAAGGCATCGTCCCGGGCGGCGGCGTCGCCCTGGTGCGCGCCATCGGCGCGCTCGACGACCTCAAGGTGCCGGACGAGGAGCGCATCGGCGTCCAGATCGTCAGCCGCGCCGTGCGAGGAGCCGTGCCGCCGCATCGCCATGAACGCCGGCGCCGACGGCGCCGTGGTGCTCGACAAGGTGCAAGCAACGGCAAGGGCGCCTTCGGCTTCAACGCCGCCACCGAGGAGTTCGAGGACCTGCATCAAGGCCGGGCATCATCGACCCGACCAAGGTCGTGCGCACCGCGCTGCAGAACGCGGCCTCGGTCGCCGGCCTGCTGCTCACCACCGAGGCGATGGTCGCCGACAAGCCGGAGGAGAAGAAGCGGCGGCCGCGCCGGCGCCGGGCGGCGGCTACGACGACATGTGAGCCGCTCGGCGGCTCACGCGCGCCACAGCAGAAGGGGCGGCCCATCCGGGCCGCCCCTTTGTTTTGTCCACCGCGCGCGCGCGCGTCGGGACCACCGCGCGCGCCTTGAGCACCGCGCGGAATTGCGCTGAAAAGGAATGCTATGAAAGCCGCCGACAAGCGTCCCCCCGCCCAGGACACCATGCTCGGTCACATCACCGGATACTGGGTTTCCCAGTTGGTCTACGTCGCCGCTCGCCTCGGCATCGCCGACGAGCTTGCCGGCGGCCCGCGCACGACGGCGGCGCTCGCCAAGAAGGTCGGCGCCCACGAGCCGTACCTGCGCCGCGTGCTGCGCGCGCTCGCGAGCCTCGGCATCTTCGCCGAGACCGCCAATGGACGGTTCAGGCTGACGCCGCTCGGCGCCACGCTGCGCAGCGACGTCAAGGGCTCGCTGCGGCCCTTCGCGCTGATGATCGTGGACACCTACAACTGGAATCCGTGGGGCGATTTGCTGCACGGCATCGCGCACGGGTCGAGCAGCCGTTCCACCACGTCTTCGGCCAGCCGATCTTCGATTACCTGCGCGGGCACGGCGACGCCGACCGCGAATTCTCCGCATCGATGGCCAGCATCTCCGGACCGGAGAACGACGCCGTCGCCCGCGCCCTGGATTTCGGACGCTTCAAGACGCTGGTGGACGTCGGCGGCGCGCACGGACATCTGCTCGCCACCGTGCTGGGTCGCCATCGGCGGGTGCGCGGCATTCTGTACGACCAGCCACAGGTCGTCGCCGGCGCCGGCGCCAGCGGATTCATCGCGCGCGCCGACCGTCGCCGCGCGGTGCTCCGTTCAGGGTGGCGACTTCTTCACGTCGGTTCCGACCGGCGCGGACGCCTACATGATGAAGTACATCATGCACGATTGGACCGACGACCAGTGCGCGCGCATCCTCGGCCACTGCCGCCGCGCCATGGCGCCGGACGGACGCGTCCTCGTCGTCGAGCATGTGATCCGTCCCGGCAACGGCGCCGACTGGGGCAAGATGCTCGACATCAACATGCTCGTCCTCACCGGCGGCCAGGAACGCACCAAGGAGGAGTTCGCCGCCCTCTTCGCGCGCGTCGGCCTGCGCTTGAAGCGCGTGCACCGGACGGCCTCGGCGTTGTCCGTGCTCGAAGCCGCTCCGGTGTAGGAGTCAGCGGGTCAGCCATCGGCCGTCTGCACGATCGGCCAGGCGCCGCGTCCAAAGACCAGCGATCAATGCTGACGGCTGCACCCTGACAGCGGACGGCTGACAGCCTTCACCCCTTGCGTTGTTTATCAGCGTATAAGACAATTCTCGCGTGACCACCCGCCGTCGCGCGCCCGTTCGCCGCCCCCGCCGCCGCGCGGCACCGAGCCCGCAGCCGCGGCGCACGCGGGCCCGCTCCGGCGCCACCCGCCAGCGCATCGTCGAGGCCGCGTTGCAGGCCTTCGGCGAGCACGGGTTCGACGGGGCGATGACGCGTGACATCGCCGCGGCCGCGGGCGTCCAGCAGCCGCTGATCAACTACCACTTCGGCTCCAAGGACGGATTGTGGCGCGCCGTCGTCGCCCATCTCTTCGCCGAGATGCGCGAGAGCGTGCAGGGTCGGCTGGGCGAGGTCGCGGCGCTCGACCCGCCGGAGGCGCTCGCCGCCGTCCTGCACCACTTCGTCCTCTTCACCGCCGAGCGCCCGCAGCTGTCGCGCCTGATGCTCAAGGAGACCGCGGCGCGCGGCGAGCGGCTCAGCTGGATCGTCGATCACCACCTCCGTCCGTCGTTCGATGCGGCGCTGGTGTTGATCCAGGCCGCGCAGCGGCGCGGCGTGCTGGCCGGCATCGAACCGGTCAGCGCCTACTATCTGTTCGTCGGCGCCGCGACGAGCGCCTTCGTCATGGGACCCGCCTATCAACTCCTCACGGGATGCGATCCGTTCAGCCCCGATCGGCGGAACGCCTACGCCGACGCGGTGGTGCGGCTCTTTCTCCCCACCCATCGCGTCGCGACCAAACGGCGTCGCCCCGCCGCGCTCCGTCCACCGGGCGGCGCGTCGCTGAGGATCCACGAGGACACCGACCAATGACCATCCGTTGTGCACAGGCCATCGTCATCGCGATGCTCGCCATCGTCTCGACCGGACCGGCGCCCGCCGAAGATCGCGTCGCCACCGGCGAGCCATGGATTCTCGACAGCAACAACTGGAAGCAGGCCGAGGGCCTGTTGCCGGAACCCGTGCTCGAACGCGTCAAGAAAGGCGACTACTGGTTCCGCGTTCAGCCGATCGACCCCGATCGCTTCAAGCACAACTACTCGGACGCCTTCTGGGCGGCGAGTGAGGCGAACGCCGGCAAGTACGATCTCGATCCCGAGACGTGCGGCCTCAAGGACGTCGCCACCGGTGGTCCGCCCGATTTCTACTTCGGCTACCCGTTCCCGAAGATCGATCCGAAGGAGCCACAGGCCGGCTGCAAGATGGCCTGGAACTTCGTCGCCGCCACGGCGCAGGGCGGCGGTGGCGGCGCGACGTTCACGCTCAACGGCATCGACTCCAACGGCGAGTACAAGCGCATCAAGGCGTGGATCCACAGCTTCGCGTTCATCGGGCGTCACGGCGGCCCCGTGGACAATCCCGAGAAGCTCGCCGGCACGGCCCTGAGCGGCGTGCTCGAGCCGACCGACATCGACGGTGTCGGCGGTCTCACCAAGCGCACCAACGGGTGGACGTCGCAGGACAAGGTCTGGTTCTACGTGCCGGCGACCCGCCGCGTCCGCCAGGCGAGCGCGGCATCGCGCTCGGAACCGGTCGCCGGCATGGACATCTTCGCCGACGACATCAACTGCTACGCGGGCAAGGTCGAGTACTACAAATGGAAGGTCGTCGGTGAGACCAACATCCTCGCGCCCGTGCTGCAACCCGATCCGCTGGTGCCGACGTCGGTGAGCAAGTCGCGCTCGGAGGTGACCATCCCCTACTTCAAGGGCGCGTACGAGACGCCGGGCGCCAAGGGCGCGCCCTGGCTGATCGTCGACAACCTGGTGCTGATCCCGCGGCCTGTGTGGATCCTCGAGGGCGAATCCACCGATCCGTACTACAACTTCGGCAAGGTGATCATGTACATGGACAAGGACATGTACCGGATCTACTGGAAGCTCGTGCACAATCGCGCCGGCGAGTACTTCTACAACGCGATGTGCGCGTACCACTGGGCGAAGACCGCCGACGGCTCCTTCTCCGCCGTCGCGCCCAACCTCGTGGTCGGCGTGAACGACAAGACCAATCGCGCCGCGCTGGGCGGCCGCTACAGCTCGCAGTTCTTCGAGAGCCAGTGGCCGGAAGATTACTTCAGCCTGCGCACGCTGACGCATCTGTCCGACTGACCGGCGCGGGGGCGCCGGCGCGAGCACTCGGGGGGACGATCCGTGCGACACGGGCGAGAGTGGAGCATCGCGGCAATGACCGGCTTCGTCGTCGCCGTCGGCGCGGCGCGGGCGCAGGCGGCACCTGTGCTGTCGATCCAGGGCGGCACCGGCGTCCCGGGCGGCAGCGTCGCCGCCGTCATCGCGCTGGCCGATGATCCCACCGGCACGGCGGTAGCGGCGACGCTCGGCGTCGCCTTCCCCTCCCCGCCGCTCGACGCCGACGCCAGCAACTGCACGCTGGCGGAGCGCCTCGCTGGAACGCATCGACTCACCGCCGCCGGCCCCCTGCCCGGCATGCTCGGCCTCACCATCGCGCCGCTCGACGGGACGCCGCCGCTCGGCGAGGGCGATCTGGCTACCTGCGACTTCCTGATCGCCCTCGGCACGCCGGCCGGCACGGCGGCGCTCGAGCTCGTCAACGTCGCGGTCACCGACGCCGCCGGCGGCCCGGTCGAGGTCGGCACGGTGGATGGCGCCGTCATCATCGACGTCCCGTTGCCGACGCCGACCATCACCGAAACGCCGACGGTCACGACCACCGCGACGATCACCCTCACGCCGACGCTGACGCCGATCCCGCCGCCGACGACGACGCCGACGGCCACGCCGACGGCGACGATCTTCCGGCCGACCGTGCTCGCCAACAACTTCGGCGGCTGCGCGATCGGGGCGCCTGACGGGTATGGGGCGTTGTCTCTAGTCGGCGCTGCCCTGTTGCTCGCGTGGCGCCGGCGGCAGCAACGCAACGCGCGATCCTGAAACCGCCAAGGACGCCAAGATCTCGCCAAAAAGCCCTTGGCGAGATCTTGGCGTCCTTGGCGGTTTCAGATCAGAGCACGTACTCCAGCTGGAAGAGGACGTTGTCGCGGTCGCGCAGCAGGCTCGTCCCGGAGTTGGCGCGCAGGTCGCTGGCCCACAGGTAGCTGTAGTTGAGGATGAAGCGGAACGGGTCGTACGAGCACGTGACGTTGGGCTGCACGACCACCGAGCCCGACCAGTCGAAGAGCACGCTCAGGCTCGGGCTCACTTTGCCGCCGAGGTAGGTGGTGCCGATGAGGAACGTCTGGAGGTACTGGTCGGCGGCGTTGTGGACGAATTCCGGCTCGGCGGCGGGAACGCCGAGTCCCCAGCGATCCGGCGAATAGATGGCGCGCTGCACCGGGAACACCTCGCCGTTGAAGAGCACCGGCTGACCCGGCAACTGGGCCTGGGGCGTCTGGATGGCCGTCCGTGGCAGCGCCCCGCGCAGGTGCTTGTAGAAGAACTGCGTCGAGATGAAGAACGACGCGTTCGGATTGAGCCAGCGGATCGCCTGCTGGGTGTCGAACCCGACCATCAGGTTCACCGAGTTGCCGGTCCGCGCGCCCGCGCTGCAGAAGCCGTTGGCATCGATGTGCCCCTGTGGACACGGCGGCCCGCCGCTGCGCGGCAGGGCGAACACGAACGGGTCGAGCTGCTGCTGCGACCAGCGGGGCTCTTTGTTGAAGTAGGCCACCTCGGTGCGCACGATCGGCTCGCTGCTCAGGAACGCGAGGCGCGCCCACTCGGGCGGAATGGCGAACGAAGCGCTGCCGCCGGTGATCGCCACGCGCGGCGCTGACTGCACGGCGAGCGCGGTGAAGCCGCTGCCGACGCCCGTGGTGATCGGGAACGGAAAGTTCTGGGTCAGCAGGTTGACCGCGGGGTTGTCGAGGTACGTGTAATAGTGCGCCAGGCCGAAGGTGGCGGTCTCGATCAGTGGCACCGACGCCATGAACTTCAGCTGCATGCCGCCGCGGATGTCTTCGAACGTCCGCGACGGCGTCTGGGTCAGCGTCAGCTGCGTCGCCGACGGGACGAAGTTGGGCAGCGACCACGGCGACCCGATCGGAATGCCCGGCGAATAGCCGACCTTGTTGTCGATCGCCGCGAAGCCCTCGAGGAACGTCTCGAAGAACGGCGTCCCGGGAATCGCGCCGATCGAGTAGCTGGCGCGCAGCATGTCGAGCGGCACGCGCCGCTCGTCGAGCGGCACCAGGAAGCCCCCGAAGCTGTTGTCGAGCGGATTGATATTGTCGAGCAGGCGGAAGACGTCGGTCTCGCCCCAGGCGAGGATCTGGCGGCCGAACCGCAGGAAGAGCTTGCCGACATCGGCCTCCACGTAGGCCTGGAAGAGGCGATTCCGCAGCACCGCCGTGTCGCGCAGGTGCTGGCGTGCCTTGCCGATGTCGGGCGAGGCGCCGAGCGGGCTCAGCGGCACCAGCGTCGTGTTGTAGTACTGGTACGCGGTGCGGTACTCGGCCGGGCCGTAGTCGTACACGCCGTCGTACTCGCCGCGGTACGACAGGAAATAGCCGAACTTGCGGAGCTGGAACGGCAGGTCTTGCAACAGCGCCAGCGGGCCGAAGCCCTCCTTCACCAGTCGGTCGAGGTTGTGCTCGAGCGTCGCCTCGACGAACGACCGGCTCTGCCGCAAATGGCCAGCGGCCGACACCGGGAAGGTCAGGCTGCGCTGCGTGATCCGTCCCGGCGCCTGCTGGATCAGCTGGATCTCGGTGTCCTGCGTCGCGACGCGCGCGGCGTTGTAGGCGCGCACGCCAAGGTTGATGTCACCGGCCTGATCGAGGGCGGCGCCGTGCGCGCGCGACGCCAACGCCGCGGTGAGCGAGACCACCAGCAGCCTCCCCAGCCTGTCGATCGTCCGTGCCGTCATATCCCCCCAAACCAGACGCGACGGGACAATCTTATAGACTGATAAAAGTTGCAAGCGCGCGGAAGATCCACAGATGAACGCAGATGGCCACGGATGAACACAGAAGCCCCGCCCTCGCCCCTCGCCAAAGAACAGCATGCGCGCTGAATCGAATCTCAGCGTCGTGTGACGCCGACTCGATTGAGGAGAAGGGTGGAGGTGGGAAGATGGGAAGAGAACCTCCGTGTCCATCTGTGGCCATCAGTGTCCATCTGTGGATCTCCTCTCACCCCCGGACTGGATCGAGTGCCGCGTCTGTGACAGCGTGCGTTCGCTGACAGAGGAGGAGGTGGCGGTGGTGCGGTGAGGTCGGCGACCCGCCCGCTTCCGCGCGGATTCGCATGGCGCAACAGAAGTACACGGCCAAGGACATCACGGTTCTCGAGGGGCTGGAGCCGGTTCGCAAACGGCCCGGCATGTACATCGGCGGCGTCGACAGCGCCGGCCTGCACCACCTCGTCTGGGAGCTGCTCGACAACTCCGTCGACGAGGCGATGAACGGCCACTGCGACAAGATCGTCGTCACCCTGCACAAGGACGGCGAGTCGATCACCGTGTCCGACAACGGCCGCGGCATCCCGGTCGACGTCCACCCGAAGCACAAGAAGTCGGCGCTCGAGCTGATCCTCACCACCCTGCATGCCGGTGGAAAATTCGAGAACCGCAACTACTTCCACGCCGGCGGCCTGCACGGCGTCGGCGCATCGGTGGTCACCGCCCTGTCCTCGTCGATGACCGCGCGCATCAAGCGCGAGGGCTTCCTGTGGGAGCAGTCGTTCGCGCGCGGCGTGCCCACCGGCCGGATCAAGAAGGCGGGCGCGGCGCGCGGCACCGGCAGCACCATCACGTTCACCGCCGACCGCGACATCTTCCCCAAGACGCAGTTCAAGCCCGAGGTGATCCGCGAGCGGCTCGAGTCGCGCTCGTACCTGCACCGCGGGCTGCAGTTGGTCTTCGAGAACGAGATCGACCGTACCAGCGAGACGTTCCAGCACGAACAGGGGATCGCCGAGTGGATCGGCAAGCTCGTCGAGGAGCGCGGCAAGAAGGCCGTGGCCGAGCCGTTCTACGCCGAGCGGCGCGACGGCTTCATCGCCGAGTGCGCCCTCGCCTGGACGGAAGCCACTGACGAGCATGTGCTCTCCTTCGTGAACGGCATCCCCACCGGCGACGGCGGCACCCACGAGGCCGGGCTCAAGAACGGCCTCACCAAAGCGGTGCGCAACTACCTCAGCGTGCAGAACCTGGTGCCGAAGGGGCTGTCGATCGCCGCCGAGGACGCGCGCGAGGGGCTGGTCGCGATCCTCAGCGTGTACATCCAGGAGCCGCAGTTCCAGGGCCAGACGAAGGACCGCCTGAACAATCTGGAGGTCAGCGCGCCCATCGACACCTTCGTGCGCACCGCCCTCGAGAACCACCTGCTGCAGAACCGCACGCAGGCGACGGCAATCGCCGACCGCGTCGTCCTGGCGGCGCGCGCGCGCAGTGCCTCACGCGCCGCCATCGAACAGGTGCAGCGCAAGTCGGCCGTGTCGCACCGCCTCAACCTGCCCGGCAAGCTCGCCGACTGCAGCTCGACCGACCCGGTGCGCAGCGAGCTCTTCATCGTCGAGGGCGACTCCGCCGGCGGCTCGGCCAAGCAGGGCCGCGATCGCGAGACCCAGGCCGTCCTACCGCTGCGCGGCAAGGTGCTGAACTCCGAGCAGGCGTCGCTGAGCAAGGTGCTCGGGAATCGCGAGCTCAACGACATCGTCTCGGCGCTGGGCTGCGGGTCCGGCAAACAGTTCGACGCCGCCAAGCTGCGCTACCACAAGATCTGCCTGTTGATGGACGCCGACTCCGACGGCCATCACATCTGCACCCTGCTGCTCACCTTCTTCTACCGCCACATGCGCGAGCTCATCGAGGGGGGCTACGTCTTCATCGCCCAGCCGCCGCTCTTCAAGATCGAGGTGGGCAAACAGGTGCACTGGGCGCTGAGCGACGACGAGCGCGATCGCATCCTCGCCGGCGCCAACGGCAAGCAGACGATCGTTCAGCGTTTCAAAGGCCTCGGCGAGATGAACCCGCCGACGCTCAAGCAGACGACGCTGGACCCCAACCAGCGCACGCTGCTCAAAGTGGCCATCGGCAACGCCGAGCAAGCGGAGCAGACCATCCAGACGCTGATGGGCAAGGAAGTCGAGCCGCGCTTCAAGCTGATCATGGAGCGCGCGCCGAAAATCGAAGACGTCGACGTCTGACCGCTTCCCCCCGGCGGGCTGGAATACTAGAGCGACCGGCATGGCGAGCGATCCCCAGCACTGCCCGACCTGTCAGACCGAGTACATCGCCGGCATCGCCGCCTGCGCCGATTGCGGCGGGCCGCTCCTGCCCGGTCCGCTCGGCCGCTACACCGGCGCGCGCGGCGGCGGCCGCGCCGTGGCGATCCCCACCACACCGGCGACGACCGACGCCTTCGACGCGGTGCTCACCCAGCTCCCGGGCATCCAGGCGGACCGCGCCGTGCGCGCGCTGCTGATGGAAGAGATCCCCTGCTCCGTCGAGTGCCAGGGTCTGAGCAAGACCTACCAGCCGGGCAGTCCGCCGGCGGAACCGTTCGCGGTGACGCTGCCGGTGACCGTGCATGTCCGCCAGACCGATCTCTCCACCGCCCGCGAGGTCATCGACTCGATCGATTCCGAGGATCTCATCGGCGAGCAGTGGAGCGACGAGGAGATCGCGGCGGCGGCCGAGGCCGCCGCCGCGCCCGCCGAGGACCCCAGCGTCGACGACGGCGGCGACGCCGCCCTGGCCTACGAGACCGACCGCGACCCGACGCTGGCCGACGACCCGGAGGCCGGTGCGCCGCGGCCGCAGGGCACCCCGATGGTCGCGATCGTCTTGGTGGTGATCGTGGTCGTCGGCTTGTTCCTGTTCTTCGGTCGGCAATGAAGACGATCGACCTGCGCAGCGACACCGTCACCCGGCCGACCGACGCGATGCGCGCGGCGATGGCGGCCGCCGACGTCGGCGACGACGTGTACGGCGAAGATCCCACCGTGAATCGCCTGCAGACGGTGGCCGCGGAGCGCCTCGGGATGGCGGCGGCGCTGCTCGTCCCCAGCGGCACGATGGCCAATCAGTCGGCGATCCGCGCGTTGACCCGCCACGGCGACGTCGTGGTGGCGAGCCCCGGCTGCCATCTGCTGCGCCATGAATCCGGCGGCGCCGCCGCGGTGTCCGGCGTACAGATCCTCCCCGTCGGCAACGCCGGCGTGTTCACGCCCGACGACGTCGTCGCGATGCTACCACCGTCCGACCACCATTATGCGCCGGTGACCGCGGTCGCACTCGAGAACACGCACAACGGTGCCGGCGGCCGCGTCTGGCCGTTCGAGCAACTGCGCGCCATCGTCGACGTCGCCCGCCATCGCAACCTGCGGCTCCACCTCGACGGCGCCCGGCTGTGGAACGCGGTCGTCGCCAGCGGCATCGAGGCGCGGCGATGGGCCGAGGGGTTCGACTCGGTATCCTTCTGCCTCTCGAAAGGACTCGGCGCCCCGGTCGGATCGCTGGTGTGCGGATCGACCGAGCTGATCGATCGCGTCCATCGGATTCGCAAGATGCTCGGCGGCGGCATGCGTCAGGCCGGCGTGCTCGCGGCCGCCGGACTGCACGCGCTCGAGCACCACGTCGACCGGCTCGCCGACGATCACCGCAACGCCCGGCGGCTGGCGGATGGGCTGCGCGCGCTGGGGCTCCGCGTCGCGCCGGCGCCGGAGACCAACATCGTGCTCTTCGGCGGCACCGACATCGGCCACCTGTTGGCGGCGCTGCAGACCCGTCAGGTGCTGATCAATCCGGTCGATCGGCAGACGCTGCGGGCCGTGACCCACCTGGACGTAACGGCCGAGGACATCGAGGATGTCCTCGGCCGCATTGGCGAGGCGCTGCTGGGGGAGAACGCCTGAGTTCGCCGGCAACTCGCGATCAAGCGGCCTCGGGGAGGGAGGTGACGCTTGGCGCTGGTTCCGCCGTGGCGGGGGCGCTGTGCGAGCCGAAAGCGATCGCCGTTACCGTCGCAGGAGTGCGTGTGACGCCGATCGGAACCTGGCGGGCGCTGCGATGATTGGCCCAGACGTGCGCACCGATCGCTGCCGCTGAGATCATCAGCAGCGTGTTCATGGCCGTGGGAAGCCACCCAAACTGCGCCGTCATGTCGATTGCCAGCATCGCCGTGCCCTCTTGGACCTGACGTAGAGCAACCGGCTTGCCAACGGTGTCGTGAGGCTCCGTCATGCAGCGCCGCGCGACTGCTGCTGCCTTCGCGATGCAGCCCCCACCGTCAGCGTGCATGCCTGACCATGCACCGCAAATTCCGTGTAGCGGCGGGCTTTAGCCCGCCACCCCTAGCGCGACCATGCTAGCGGTGGCGGGCTAAAGCCCGCCGCTACATTCCGCCCGACCCCCGATCACCAGCCCATGGCCGCCATCCGGCCGACAATCTTGGCGCTGTACGCGTTCATGTGCCCCGGCCGTCGAGTACGGGGCGCCGGCACCACGGCGGCGAGCCGGGCGGCCTGTGGGCGGCTGAGAAAAGAGGCGGGAATCTCGTAGTAATGCTGCGCGGCGTCCTCGCCTCCGTAAATCCCCGGCCCCCACTCGATGACGTTGAGGTAGAGTTCGAGGATGCGGTCCTTCGAGAGGATCAGGTCGGCGAGCAGGCTGAGGGGAATCTCCAGGACCTTGCGCAGCAGGGAGCCGAAGGTCGGGAAGAAGAGGTTCTTGACCAGCTGCTGGGTGATGGTCGACCCGCCTCGCCACAGGCGGCCGCGCTCCCAGTTGTCCTCGGCGGCCTCGCGCATCCCGCGCCAATCGACGCCGCTGTGGTCGAAGAATCGGGCGTCCTCAGCCGCGATGACGGCGTGCGGCAGATGCGGGCCGAGGCGCTGCAGCGGCACAAAGCCACTGGCGGAGCCCGGCGGATCGCCATACTGGATCCACCGCTGCAGCTGCATCATCGTCACCAGCGGCGGGAAGAAACGCAAATAGACGAGGCCCAGGACGCAGAGCGCGAACCAGGCGATCAGCGCGGCGGCTGCCCACCGCAACACCGCGCGGAGCGGACGGGCGCGCCGGCCGCGTGAACGGAGCCTCGGCTGCCAGGCGGCCGCCGGGGACTGCCGATTCGTCACCTGATCAGGATCCCGTCCCCGCGCGCGGCTTCAGGATGTCGGCGGCCGCGTTCAGGGCGGTCACCGCCGTCGGCACGCCGGCGTAGCAGGCGGTCTGCATGAGCACCTCGATCAGCTCCTCGCGAGAGATCCCGAGATTGAGCGCGCCGACCAGGTGGCCCTTGAGCTCATCCGTCTTGCCCAGGGCCGCCAGCTGCGCGACCGTACAGAGGCTGCGGCTGCGCAGATCGAGGTTGGGACGCGACCAGAACATCCCGAAGACGAACTGCGTCACCAGCGCGAAGAAATCCGGCGCCAACGCCGCCGCCGGCAGGGTCGGGGCGGTCTTCATCAGGTCGCCCCACAACGTCGCCGTCACCTCGCGCCCGCGCGCGAGCAACTCGGACTGATCAGCCATCGGCATCCTCCTCCCGGAATCGGGGCGGACGGTGCCAGATGCGGTGGGACAAGAAAAGGGCGTGGGCCGGCAACCGGTCACGCCCCTTGCTCAGCTCGCCAGACTGACCGGCTCCCCCGCCGCCACCGCATCTCCACGATGCAGCAGCCGCGGAATGCACACCGTGAACGTCGAGCCATGCCCGGGGGTCGACTGCACGCGCACCTCGCCGCCGAGGCGGCTGGTGAGGCGCTGGACGATGTAGAGTCCGAGGCCGACGCCAGCGGTGGCGAGATCGCCGCGGTTGCCGCCCTGGCGGAAGGCTTCGAAGATCGCATTGATCTCGCCCGGCTCGATGCCGACGCCGGTGTCGCTGACGTCGATCTCGAGTTCGTCGGCGCGTCGATTCCAGCGCGCCCCGACGCTGATCATGCCGCGCCGCGTGTACTTGCAGGCGTTCTCGAGGAGGTTGCGGAGAATCGTGCGCAACTTCTCCTCGTCGGTGCGCAGGGTCGGCAGGTCGGTCGTATCCGGCCAGTGCACCGCGACTTCCGGTGTGTCCGGCAGGCTCGCGCGCAGCTCGGCGAGCAGGTCGGGAAGCTCGAACTCGTCGCAGCTCAGCTTCTCGTGGCCGAAGTCGATGCGGCTGGCGTCGAGCATCCGGCCGATCGCCTGCTGCAGGATGCGCCCCGCGGCGCGCACCTTGCCGAGCGCGCCGCGCTGCTCTCCCGTCGTCTTCCCGTAGCTGTCGTCGATCAGCAGCTCAGTGTACCCGATCAGCGTCGTCAGCGGCGTGCGCAGCTCGTGCGACACCGTGGCGAGGAACTCCGTCTTGATGCGTTCGGCTTCCTGCGCCTTGGCGTACAGGATCTTGAACTCCGCCAGGGTGCGCTGCAGCTGGGCGTTGAGCGCCTCGGCCGAGTCGGCGCGCTGCTCCTCGCGGCGCGTGCGCTCGACGAGGTGCCCGTAGAAGATCGCGGTGGTGAAGAGGAACGGGACCCGGATCAGCGACGGCGAGCTCCACAGGTCGGCGCTGCCGCCGGTGGCGGAGTGCCCATAGAGATAGGCGCCGCAGACGACGCATGCCGCGACCGCGATCAGCCGCAAGTTCTCTCCCACCGCCGCCAGGAGCAGCAGGAAGAAGTACAGCATGAAGAAGTCGGCGCTGAACTTGCCGCTGCTCATCAGCGCCGCCGTCACCCAGGCGGTGTCGAAGATGATCACCACGATGGCGAACTGGGTCGAATCCGTGACCCGGCGCGGCAGCTGGGCGAAGGCGACGTTGGTCGCCAGCGCCAGAGCGATGAGGCCCCCTGCCAGCAGCGACGGCGTGGCGAAGTCCTGCTCGACCAGCAGCAGGTACGCCGTGGCTATGATCAGGGTGTAGCGAAGCAGCAGGAACGCATGCAGCCGGGCGCCAGAGTCCACGGCCCAGGGCCAAAGCAAGAGCCGGACCGATCTGGGGGTATCGGCCGTGCGATGTCGCGGGGCAGCTGCCCCGTCCCAGAGGTGGCGTCTGCAATGCGAAGCGACGCACCAATGGCGGTTTTATGACGCTCCGCGGGGATGCAACCCTCGGCCGCGCCCGGCGATCGCCGGGCGGCGATCCGCCAGTCAGGCGCTCAGCAGATCGTCGATTTCGCGGTCGCCAACGCAGTCCTCGCAGTAACTGGAGCGCTGGCCGAGGGAGGTCGGCGAGCCGTGGGTCGGCGAGCCGCACTGGGGGCAAACGAGGGAATACGGATGAGGAGGCTCTGTTTCAGTTTGTACCATCACGACCATACCGTACCCATGCTGAGTTACGGGGCGGTGACGGGCGTGTGATGGTTTGCCGAGGCCTCAGACGGACGGCGTCGGGTCGTCCGGGCCGCGCCGGCGATCGAGCGCGCCGCCGCGGCGCCACATGTAGCAGGAGTCGGGCAGCCCGCCCATGCCGATCACCGAATCGGCCGCGGCGGCGCGCCCCGGCCAGGACTCCGACATCGCGCCGCAGACCTGAATGAAGGTCGGCGCCAGCATCAGCGAGGCGTCGAGCAACGGACGATCGGCCGTCTCGACCAAGCGCCCCATCAGCGCCGCCGAGACGCCACGGAACAGCGAGAGCCCGCGGACGCCGGCCAGGCCGGTCGTCCGATCGGCCCAGCTCGTATCGTCGAGCGAGCCGTGGTCGCGGCACCGCTCGAGGGCGCTGACCTCGCCGAACGTCAGCGTCGCGACCTCGATGGGCGCGTGCACGCGCACTTCGCGCAACGCGGCGAAGCGCTGCATCGGCTGCGCGACATCGGCTGCCGGCGCAAAGGTCAGATCGGTCAGCTGCGCGACGAGCTCGATATCGCCGTCGGCGCGGCGACCGCCGTCGACGAGGATGTCGCGCCGGAACACGCGCTCGCCGACCCGGCGGCGCGCATCGACGGCCGCGGCCCCGCCCGGGCCGAGGGCCCAGGTGACGGCCGCGACCAGCACCTGCGCGATCGTCAGGATGTGCGAGCAGCCACGCGGCCCGCCCTGCGAGGCGGACAGCTGGCGCGCGAAGTCGGCGTCCAGCATGGCGCCGTCGAGCAGCGCCAGCCGCACCACGGGATCGCGGCAACTCTCCCCGCCGGTGAGCGCCGACGGTTCGAAGGCGACGTTCGCCTGCTGCGCCCGCAGCGAGCGCAGGCGCGGCCCGGCCGGATCGATCGCCGCCTCCAGCCACATGTGATGCACGAGTCCGGGCGTCCCGAGATCGCCGCCGACCGGCACCACGCCGGTCTTGCGCATGTCGATCAACGACGCCCGCGCCGCCAGATCGCCATCCGGCGCGGCATCGAGACTCACCGACAGCGCGCGGGTGTGAAGCGGCAACGACATCGGGGCACTCTGGCTGGCGACCGCGGTGGGCGCAACACAGGGGAAAGGACGAAGGAGGGAGGACAAGGACGAAGGACGAAACGTCTTCAGCCTTGGTCTTTCAGCCTTCGTCCCTCAGCGCGTCATCTTCGTCCCTCGTCCGCTAGCTCACCAATTCCCCGCGCAGCGTCGTCACCGCCTGCCCGAACAGATGCACCCTGCCGGGCGTCGGCTCGACGACGACGCGCACCGTGCCGCCGCGGCGAGACGCCTGGTAGGCGAGCAGCGTGCTCTTGCCGAGACGCGGCGCCCAGTACGGACCGAGGGCGCAGTGCGCACCACCGGTCACCGGATCCTCGTCGATGCCGTGCGCCGGAGCGAAGAAGCGCGACACGATGTCGTACGGCGGCGCGCTGGACCGGGCGGTGACGGTGACCCCGACGTTGGGCGACGCCACCGCGAGGGCGCGCATGTCGGGCGCCAGCGCGCGCAACACGGCCTCCGAGGCCACCTCGACCACGTGGCAGGTCTGATTGGTGGCTGTGGCCACGGCTGTGGCGCCGAGCGCCTCGCAGACCGCGTCGGGAACACCCGCGCCGCTCGGGGGGCGGGAGGGAAAGTCGAGACCGATCCAATCGCCGTCGCGCCAAGCGCGCAGCTCGCCGCTGGCGGTGTGGAAGCACAGCTCGACGCCGGCGCCGGCCGTCGCCGTCTCCCACAGCGCATGAGCGCTGGCGAGCGTGGCGTGGCCACAGAGCGGCACCTCGACCGTCGGCGTGAACCAGCGTAGCGCAAAGCCGTCGTCGCGCCGCCAGAGGAAGGCGGTCTCCGCCAGGTTCATCTCGGCCGCCACCGCCTGCAGCCAGGCATCGTCGCGCGGCGGATCCAGGAGGCAGACAGCGGCCGGGTTGCCCGCGTAGGGCGCGGCGGTGAAGGCGTCGACCTGAATGAGGCGTAGCGACATACTCGCTCCCCTCGCCCGTTCGCATGGTCTGCGCAAGGCGCTTTGCCGCCCGGCGATTCGACGAATATAGGATGCGGCGATGGATCCCGAGATGCGACTGACGCCCGGCGAGGCGCGCCTGCTGGGCGTGCTCGTCGAGAAGGCGCTGACGACGCCCGAACAGTACCCGCTGTCACTCAACGCCGCGACGCTCGGCGCCAACCAGAAGAGCAACCGCGATCCGGTGTTGTCGATGTCCGAGGACGAGGCCAGCGAGGCGCTCGACGGCCTCATCGACAAGCAGCTCGCGCGCAAGGTGTTCCCGGGCAGAGCCGCGTCGACAAGTACGCCCATACCGGGACCTCCGACGCTCAAGGTGGAGATCGGCCAGCTGGCGCTGCTCGCCGAGCTGTTGATGCGCGGGCCGCAGACCACCGCCGAGCTGCGAGCGCGCGCCAGCCGCATGCTGCCGATCGACTCGCTCGCCCACCTCGACTCGCTGCTCGAACCCGCTCGAGGCGCGCGGCCTGGTCGAGCGCCTCCCGGCCGGACACGGCAGTCGGGTGGAGCGCCACGTCCAGCGGCTCTGCCCGGGACTCCACCCGATCGACGCACCGGCGCCCGCCGCGGTCCCCGGCGCCGGCGCGCCGGAGGAGGTGCATGCCCCGACCCGCGCCGCACTGAGCGACCGCATCGAAGCGCTGGAGTCTTCGGTCGAGCGCCTCGAACGGCAGCTCCGCGTCGTTGGCGGAGAAGCTCGGGCGAACCCATCGAGTGAGGCAACCAACCGTCTCAGCCCCGCCCCCGTTTCGTCGCCACGCGGCCCTCCGGTATGGTGCGAGGCTACCGTGCCTGACCTGCAGACCCCTGCGCCCCACTTGGAGTTCGACGACGTCTGCATGGCGTTCGGCGAGCGGCGCGTGTTCGACCACCTGTCGTTCCGCTTTCCGGCCGGACAGGATCTCGGTGATTCTGGGCGGCAGCGGCTCCGGCAAGAGCACGACCCTGCGCCTGATCGGCGGGCTCATCCAGCCGCTGTCCGGACACATCCTGGTCGACGGCGAGGACGTCACCCAGCTCTCCGAGCGCCAGCTCTACAGGGTGCGCGGCAAGCTCGGCATGCTGTTCCAGGGCGGCGCGCTGCTCGACACGCATGACCGTCTTCGACAACCTCGCCTTCCCGCTGCGCGAGCGCGGCCGCTTGCCGGCGCGCCGAGATCGACGCAGCGCGTCCACGAGAGCCTCGACGCCGTCGGCCTGCTCGACGCCGATGCGCTGCTGCCCAGCCAGCTCTCCGGCGGCATGGTGAAGCGCGCCGCGCTGGCGCGCGCCATCGTCACGCGCCCCGTCATCCTGCTCTGCGACGAGCCGTTCTCGGGGCTCGACCCGATCTCGGCGCGCCGCATCGAGGCGCTGCTGATCGACGATCAACCAGCGCTTCGGCATGACCGTGGTCGTGGTCTCGCACGACATCCCCTCGACCATGCGCATGGCCAGCCGCGTCCTCGTGCTGCTGCCGGACGGCGCCGTCGAGGGCACGCCGGCAGGAGCTGCAGCGCGAGCACCGACCCGCGCGTCGCCGCCTTCCTCCACCCCGACGTCGACAGCGGCGTTGCGCGCGGACGCCGGGCCGGTCGAGGTGCGCGCCGGGCAGGAGCGCGGCATGGTGACGGCGATTCGCGATCTCGGCTGCGCGTCGATCCAGTTCGTCGAGGAGCTCGGCCGCATCGCCCGCTTCGGCGGCCGCGTCCTCGCCAGCGTCGTCACGCCGCCGCCACGCGTCGGCCAGCTTCGTCGACGAGCTCTTCAAGCTCGGCGTGCTCTCGCTGGTCATCATCTGCCTGTGCGGCACGGCGGTCGGCGCCGTGCTCGGCCTGCAGGGCTACAACACGCTGGCGCGCTTCGGCGCCGCCGATTCGCTCGGCGCGGTGGTCGGCCTCAGCCTGATCCGCGAGCTCGCGCCCGGTGCTGACCGCGCTGCTCGCCACCGGCCGCGCCGGCTCGGCCACCACCGCCGAGATCGGCACCATGGTGGTCACCGAGCAGCTCGACGGCCTGCGCATGATGTCGGTCGATCCCGATGCACTACGTCGTCACGCCCAAGGCGCTGGCGATGATCGTCGGTCATGCCGCTGCTCTCGGCGCTGTTCACCGTCTTCGGCATCTTCGGCGGCTACCTGGTCGGCGTGCGCCTGATGGGCCTCGACGCCGGCACCTACATGAGCAGCCTGCAGGACGTCGGTCGACTTCTACGACGACGTGCTCGGCAGCCTGCTGAAGGCGCTGGTGTTCGGCGTGCTGGTCGGGCTGATCGCCACCTACCGCGGCTACACCACCGCGCCGACCTCGGCCGGCGTCAGCGCGGCGACGACCTCGACGGTGGTGGTCGCCTCGGTCAGCATCCTGGTCTTCGACTACTTCATCACCGCGCTGTGGGGAGTGTGAGCGCATGCGCCGATCGCCCATTCGCGACCTCATCGTCGGCCTGCTTCGTGCTCGCCGGCCTGGCCGCCATCGCCTACCTCTCGCTCAGCGTCGGCGGCGTGTCGTACACCGGACCGAAGGGCCTGCTCGTCTGTACGCCGACTTCGACGAGATCGGCGGGCTCAAGCCGCGCGCCCCGGTGGTGATCTCCGGCGTCAAGGTCGGCGAGGTCGACGTCGATCGACCTGGCCGACGACTACCGCGCCCGCGTGCAGCTCAACCTCGACCCGAGCTCGAAGCTGCCGATCGACACCACGCGCCTCGATCGTCACCTCCGGCGTGCTCGGCGACCGCTACGTCTCGCTGCAGCTCGGCGGCGAGGACCAGATGCTCAAGCCCGGCGACGAGATCGAGTTCGTCGAGTCGGCCGTCATCCTCGAGCGCCTGATCGGCAAGCTCATCCACAACACCGACGTCGGCAACGGCGAGCGAGCAGAAAGTGAGTCGTCGCCGATGCCCGCATCGCCGCGCCTCGCCGTCGGCGCGCTCGCCGCTGCCGTCCTGCTCGCTGCCTGCGCCGGCACACAGCCGCCGCGTCCGGACGACGATCCGTGGAGGGCTTCAACCGGAAGATGTTCTGGTTCAACGACCAGGCTCGACATCTACGTCCTCGAGCCGGTCGCCAGCGGCTGGGACTACGTCGTGCCCGACCGCGTGCAGCGCGGCCTCGACAATTTCTTCGACAACCTGCGCTTCCCGATCGTCTTCGTGAACGACATCCTGCAGGGCAAGCCGCGCAGCGCCGCCGAGACCTCGCGCGCTTTCAGGTCCAACACCGTTCCTCGGGCGGTCTCGGCTTCTTCGACCTCGCCAGCGACTGCTCGGCATCCCGCGCGCAGATCGAGGACACCGGCCTGACCTTCGGTCGCTGGGGCATCGCGCCGGGACCCTATCTGGTGCTGCCCGTCTGTCGGCCCGTCCAATCCGCGCGACACCGTCGGCTTCGTCGGCGATGCCGGCGCTCGGCCCTCTATCCGTTCTTCGTCACCATTCCCGGCGTCACGGTCGGCGCCAGCGTCGATCGACATCATCAACCGCCGGTCGCGCGTGCTCGACGCAGGTGTCAGAGGCGAAGGCGGCGTCGCTCGACTACTACGTCTTCGTCCGCAACGCCTACGTGCAGCGCCGCTGGCGCTGATCCACGACGAGACGCCGGCGGGCGGCGCGGCAGCAAGAGGACCTCTACAATGACCGAGATCTACGAAGACTATCTCGAAGAGGGCGACTGAGCGCGCCGTCGGCTGCCACCTGGCGGTCGTGCGCCGTCGCGCTGCTCGGCGAGCCCGGCGGCGGCGGCGGTCCGACGCCCGTCGCAGGTCGTCGACGGCCTGGCCAACCAGGTCATCCCGATCCTGCAGGACACAGCAGCTCGACAGCCGACGCAGAAGCGCGAGCGCATCGAGCAGATCGCTTACGGCGCGATCGACTTTCGCGACGCTCTCGCAAGCTGGTGCTGGCGCGCAACTGGCCGAAGTTCTCGCCCGAGCAGCGCACCAGTTCACCGACGAGTTCAAGCAGCACCTGTCGGTGACCTACGGCCGCAACGTCGACAACTACAGGAACGAGAAAGTCGCGATCCTCGGCGAGCGCCCGGAGCGCGCGGCGACGTCACCGTGCAGACCAAGATCCTGCGCGGCGGCGGACCGACGACGTCCTGGTCGACTACCGCCTGCGCCAGGCGCGACGGACAGTGGAAGATCATCGACGTGATCATCGAGGGCGTCAGCCTGGTCTCGAACTTCCGCTCGCAGTTCCAGGACATCGTCACCAACGGCGGCCCCGACAAGCTGATCAGCCTGCTGCGCGAGAAGAACGCCGCGGGCGAGCCGCTGCAGAAGCCCTGAAGAGAAAGACAGGAAGAGGATTCAACACGGAGACACGGAGGCGCGGAGGCACGGAGATCGAAGCGAGAAGCCAATTGGTCGGCTCCCTTCGATCTCCGTGTCTCCGTGTCTCCGTGTTTGGGTCTTCTCTTCAGAACTTCTTGTTGATGATGTTCGGCACGACGACGGGAGGTCGACGTTCTGATCAGGGACGTCTGCGCCCAGCGCTTCGTACTCCTGCTGGCGCAGCGATGCCGTCGGCGTCGCAGGTCGGCGCTGTTGAAGATCGAGCTTGCATGCTCGGCGCGTTCTGCGGCTTCTTCGGCGCTGACCGTCGCCGTCGTGGTCGGTGTCCGCCTCCGCCCATTGCTCGGGCCCGCTCGGTCAGGTAGATGCCGATCTCGGTAGAGCGGTGACGATGTGGTCGCCGTCCTTGATCGACGCCGCGAAGGCGCTGCGAGGAGAACCCGCCCTTGACCGCCTCGTCGCTGGGTCAGGCCGCCGCTGTTGTCGAGATCGGCGGTCTCGAAAGCGGATGCATGTCGTGCGGCAGCAGCGTCGGGCGTCGGCGTCGTCTGCGCGGCCGCGCCAGCCGCGACCAGCAGGACGAGGGCGGCGAGTCCGATGCGCCTCATGCCTTCCCCGCGCTGGCGCTCAGCGCCGACTGCAGCTTGGCTTCGTCGTCGTGGCTCAGCGAGGTCTTCAGCACCTTGCCCCCCATCCCCTGCACCGCCTCCAGCACCTTGTCGGGCGTCGCCTTGTGGACCAGGACGAACAGCGCCGAGCTCCCCGGCTGCAGCGTGCCGGCGAGATCCTTCATGAAGTTATCGTCGATGCCGATGTCGGAGAGCGCGCCCGCCGCCGCGCCGGCGGCGGCCCCGACCGCCGCGCCGAGCAGCGGGCTGAGGAAGATCGTGCCGATCAGCAGGCCCCAGAACCCGCCGCCGACCGCACCCGCCGCCGGCAGCGGGTAGCTCTGATGCAGCTTCACCTTGCCCTCGGCGTTCTTGACCGCGACGACCGCGTCTTCGAGGTCAATCAGATAGTCCTTCTGCATCTTCAGGATCGCGAGGCGGACCTCGTCCGCGCGGAACTCGTTGTCGTACCCGATGACGATCAGATCACTCATGCATGGTCTCCCTGGGAACTCGCATTCCAGCCCATTCGCCTACGATGTCAACCCTGCGTCGGGCTGGTTGACCACTCTCGCCATTCCCGCTACCCCGCCCCTGTGTTCACGTCCGAGGCAACGACGTGCGGCATCCGCGTGCGCGTGCAGTCCAGCTACGTGCCCGAGCGCTCGGAGCCCGAGCACGGCAGCTGGTTTTTCATCTACACGGTGGAGGTCGCCAACCTCGGCACCGACACGGCGCAGCTGGTCAGCCGCCACTGGATCATCACCGATGCCAACGGCGCGGTGCGCGAGGTGAAGGGACCGGGCGTCGTCGGCGAGCAGCCGACGCTCGAGCCTGGCGAGTCGTTCACCTACACGTCCGCGTGCCCGCTCGAGACGCCGTTCGGCACGATGCACGGCACGTATCAAATGGTCACCCACAGCGGCGAGCGGTTCGACGCCGAGATCGCGCCCTTCTCGCTCGGCGAGCCGCACGCCATCAACTGAGGCGCCGGCCGCGCCGGACGGGATCGCCCGATGTTGAACCCGCGCGATTGCGTGCTCTACAGCGGCGGCCTGCGCGGCGCCGAGGCGGCGTTCGGCGTGGCCGCCGAACGCCACGGCGTCGAGGAGGTGAACTTCACCTTCGAGGGCCACAGATCGAGCGGCAGCGCGGCGTGCGCACGCTGAGCCACGCCGAGCTGCTGCACGGCGACGTCAGCCTCGCCTACGTCTCCAAGCTGATGCGCCGCCACTACCCCGAGACCGATTATATCAAGAAGGTCCTGCAGACGATCTGGCACCAGGTGAACAACGCCCAGGAGATCTACGCCGTCGGCACGGTCCTCGACGACGACACCGTCATGGGCGGCACCGGCTGGGGCGCCGAGTTCGGCAAGCTGTGCAACAAGCCCGTGTTCGTCTTCGACCAGCAGCGCGACGAATGGCTCGGTTGGAGCGGCACCGCCTGGCAGCCGGCGCGAACCGACGATCACCCACCCGCACTTCTGCGGCAGCGGCACCCGCCACCTGAAGCGACAACGGCCAAGCGGCGATCGACGCGTTGCTCAAGCGCTCGTTCGCCTAACGCCTGGTGTCTTGCGATCGAAGGCGTCCCGCCCAATAGCGCGCGTCCCCCGCGACCAGACGTCGCCTCCCCAGCCGTTCAGTTGCTCGCGCCCAGCACCCAGGCGGCGGTGTCGCGCGGCAGCTCGGGCATCTGGGCGAGGAACTCCTCCACGTCCTCGCCGACCAGGCTGCCGCTCGAGGTTGGCGCGCAGGAACTCGTGGTAGTGCGTCGGCGACGCGCTCGCTGAGCAGGCCGCAGCGGCGCAGGGTCGGGATGACGAAGCCCTGCACCGGGCCGAGGCGGCGGCCTTTCGTCGCGTTGCGGCGTCAGCTCCTCGCGCTCGCGCGTGCAGGCAGGCGAGCAGCGCCGCCGGCGTCGATGCCGACCTCCGGCCCAGATCTGCAGCATCGCGGCGCTGAACAGCGTCTGCTGGTTGCGGCTGTCGATCAGCGTGCGCGCCGCCTCGAGCGCGAAGTCCTCGAGCTCGGTGCGCTCGCGCGTCGCTCAGGCAGGGCACGCAGCGCTCGACGTACTGCACGCCGTAGGCGTGGTGGCGCGACTCGTCGCGCGCCACGTAGGTCAGCAGGTCCTTGAGCAGCGGCTCCTCGGTGAGGTTGCGCATCTCGCGGAAGCTGTAGAGCGCGAGCCCCTCGACGACGATCTGCATGCCGACCAGCTTCTTCAGCCAGTCGTCGGTCTGCAGCGTCGCGTCGAGGACGCTGCTTCAGCGGCGGCGCGATCGGCCGCACCTCGTCGAGCTTCTTGATGTACTTGGCGAACACCTCGACGTGGCGCGCCTCGTCCATGGTCTGCGTCGCGGCGTAGAACTTGGCGTCGGTGTGCGGCACGGCGTTGACCAGCTGCGCCGCCACCATCAGCGCGCCCTGCTCGCCGTGCAGGAAGTTGCTCAGGCGGAACGCCGCGGTCCGCCGCGTCACGCTCCCAGCGCTCGCTCGTCGGGCAGCGACTTCCAGTACGACGACTGCTCGATCGGCATCGGCGCGCCGAGCGGCGTGGTGGCGAACCTCGTGATCGATCGGGCCGCTCCCAGTCGAGGTCGCGCTCGGCGATCCACTGCGCCTCGGTCGCCTTCACGTAGAGGCGGCGCAGCTCCTCGACCTCGGGCTCGTAGTTCCACTGGTAGACGACCTTCATCGCGGTCTCGAGCGCCGGCTCCTGGGTCGGCGTCTCGATGGTGAACTCGGTGGTCATGGGAACTCCTTCGGTCGCGGTCACGAGACCGCGCGATTGCGTTTGCCGGTGCGCACGCGCAGGCCGGCCTCGCCGACGGTGCGCGATGACGCCGTGCAGCGCCGCCAGCGCATCGCCGGGACGGCCGGCGTCGATCGCCGCCAGGCAGCGGTCCATGAGCGGGACGACGCGGCCGGGATCGCGCCGCAGATCGTGGCGTGCCTGCCGCATCGGCTCCGACCGCAGGAAGGCCGTGCGTCTTGCGCGCCAGCATCTGCCAGACGCGGTTGCCGGTCATGTCGGAGAGCAACACGAGCACCTGGCGCGACGCCTCGAAGCGCTCCTCGCGGTCGCGCTCGTCGTCGGCGATCACGTCGCGCAGCGCGCGCAGCGCCGCCAGTTGCGCCGGCCGATGGCGCTCGATCGCCAGCCGCGCCATCTCGAGGAGGAGCGGCGTCATGACCTCGGAGACGTCCTCCATCGCCTGCTCGTCGGTCTGTCCGCCGGCGATAGATCATGGACGGCAGCACGCTGAGCGACGCGTCGGTGAGCGGCTGCACGGTGGCGCCGTCGCCCTGGCGCACGCGCACCAGCCCGAGCCCCTCGAGCACCTTGATCGCCTCGCGCACCGAGGTGCGGTTGACCTGGAACTCGCGCGCCAGCTCGCGCTCCGGCGGCAGCTTGCTGCCCGACCGCGAAGCGCCCGTCGAGAATCGCGTCGCGCAACTGCTCCGCCACCTCCTCGTGAATGCGCCGCCGCAGCGGCGGGCGGAACGGAACGACGCGACGAGGCATGGCGATGCGCTTATCCAATGGTCCAACCAATTGTCAAGGTAGTGGTGAAGCAGGCGTCACCGGTCACGGCGCCTCGCCCTTGCCTTCCCCATCGCTTCCCCCTACCCCCGCCCGCATGTCGCCAAGCGGGCGCGGGCCCTTCGGTGAATCCTGGCAGGCGTGGGTGGCGCTCGCGGTCGGGGTGGTGTCGATCAGCGCGTACACGGCATCGTCGATGACGTTCGCGGTGTTGATGAAGCCGATTCTCGCCGATCTGGGATGGCAGCGCACCGACTTCGCGGCGGCGATGACCGTGCGCATGGCGGCGATGGTGCTGGTGCTGATCTTCGTCGGTCTGCTCACCGATCGGGTCGGGCCGCGCCTGGTCCTCGCTGCCGGCGCGCTGATCATCGGCATCGGCAATGTCGGGTTCTCGTTCGTGCATTCGCTTCCCGAGCTGTACGCGGTCATGGCCTGGCTCGGCCCCGGACAGGCGGCGATCGGCTCGGTGGCCGCTTCGGCTCTCGTGCTGCGCCTGTTCGAGCGCCGGCGCAGCATCGCCGTCGGCATCCTCAACGGCGGCGACAACCTCCTCACCAGCGGCATCTATCCCGCCGCGGCGGCGCTGCTGGCGTGGTGGGGCTGGCGGGGGACCGTCGGCAGTCTTGGGACCGCCTACTTCGTGCTTGCGGCGCTGATTCTGGTGGTGCTCCGCCACAGCGACAGCGGCGATGCCGAGGCGGTGCGCGGACCGATCCGCCTGCGCGACGTGCCGTGGCGCGATGCGCGCCTGTGGATCGTGTGCCTCACCTACGCGGGCATCTACGCCTACATCACGTCGGTGCAGTTGCACCTGCATGCGTTCCTCACCGACATCGGCCACACCCCAGCCGACGCCGCCCGAGTGTTGAGCACGCTGACGTTGGTCGGGGCCGCCGGCGCGCCGCTGTTCGGCTGGTTCGCGGACCGCACGTCGGCGCGCTTCGGCCTGCTCGTCGTCGTGGTCGGCCTGGCCGCCAGCTCGCTGGTGCTGTGGAACGTCCACGCGCTGCGCGCGTTCACGCTATGGGCGGTGTTCTACGGACTGGTGAACAGCGGCGTCGTCGCCTTGCTGACCCTGGTTCTCGCCGAGCTCTTCGGCGCGGCACAGATCGGTCGCCTGATGGGCGTCGCGATGGTCGCCTGCATGACCGCGACGATGGCCGGCAACGTGTTCGCGGCACAGGTGTTCGATCGCCTCCACGACTATCGCCCGGCGTGGGAGACGTACTCGGCAGTGATGGCGCTCACCCTCCTGCCGACCCTGTGGCTCTGGCACGCGGGCGGACCGACGACACGCATCGCCGAAACGCGCGAGGCGCGGCCGACATCAGACCCGGCATGACGGTTGGCCCCCTGCGGACCGCGGCGCTGGCCGTGGTGTTGTGTTTCGCGCCCGGGCTTGCCTCCGCCGACTGCCCCGATTGCGACGGCGACGGCGTCGTCGCCATCAATGATCTCATCACCGGCATCTCGATCGCGCTCGGCAGCGCGCCGCTGGCGACCTGCCCGTCTTTCGACGGCGATGCGAATGGAGCGGTGTCGATCGACGAGCTCGTCGCCGCCCTCGACGCCGCCCTCGACGGCTGCACCGACGCGACGCCGACACCGACGCCGAGCAGCCCGCCGGCTCCCGGACCGCCCCCCACCGAACCGGCCGCGCTGCTGGCCTGGCTGCAGGCTGGATCCTATCTCGACTGGGCGGCCGAATCGGCGACGCATCCGTCGGCCGGACCGCACGGCGGCCGCGTGCGCACCTTTCTCAACCCCGCGATCTTCGACTCGCTCACCGCCGGAGACCCCCAGCATCCGGCCGGCGCCGCCGCGGTGAAGGAGCTCTACTTCAACGGCGACACCGTCCGTGCCTGGGCGGTGATGGTGAAGCTCCAGGCCGACAGCAATTCCGGGCGCGGCTGGTACTGGTACGAGGGCTCGGGTCCGGGCGCGCTGGAGGGAGTCGGCATCGGCATCTGCACCGGCTGCCATTCGGCCGGGCGCGACTACGTCCGCATCCCATTCCCGCTGCAGTAGTCGGGGCTGCCGTACGAAATGGAGGGCGCCGCTCCCGCGGCGCCGTGTTCCCGGAGGTGCCGGTGATCACCGCCGGAGACGCAGCGGTGCGGGAGTGCGGCCGATTCGGGAACCAGACGGATGCGGCGAATCTCCGCACCCGCAAAACCCACGGAAATTTGCGGGTTTACTCATCCTTTTGGGGCGTGGTACTCCCTGACGAGGGCAAGCAGTCTTTAGGGGGGGTTCATGCTGAGTTGCTTCCGTCGTTCACTGCCGTTGGCCGCCGCATTGGCCGTATTCGCGGCACCCGCGTTCGCGTCATACGTGCTGTTCGAGAGCGGCCAGGTGCGGCCTCTGGCGATGTCGCCGGACGGCACCAAGCTGTTCGCCGCCAACAGCCCGGACAACCGGCTGGAGGTCTTCACCGTCGGCGCCAGCGGTCTCACCAAGACCGGGTCGGTCGAGGTCGGCATGGAGCCGGTAGCGGTCGCCGCCCGGACCAACACCGAGGTCTGGGTCGTCAACCATCTTTCCGACAGCATCAGCATCGTCGACGTCGGCGCCAGCCCGCCCCGCGTGACGCGCACCCTGCTCGTCGGCGACGAGCCGCGCGACATCGTCTTCGCCGGTCCCGGCGGCGACCGCGCCTTCATCACCACCGCGCGCCGCGGCCAGAACGTCCCGCTGTCCACACCGCCGCTGCTCACCACGGCGGGCACCCCGCGCGCCCTGGTGTTCGTGTTCGACGCCTCCAACCTCGGCAACACCCTCGAGGGCACGCCGCTGACGATCATCCCGCTGTTCGGCGACACGCCGCGGGCGCTCGCGGTCAGCCCCGACGGTGGCACGGTCTACGCCGCGATCTTCCACTCCGGCAACCAGACCACCACGGTGAGCGAGGGCGCCGTCTGCAACGACACGAACCTCAACAACAACACGCCGCAGGGCCCCTGCACCGTCTCCGGCGTCAGCATGCCAGGCGGACTTCCCAATCCCGAGAAGAGCAACGACGGCGTGAACCGGCCTGAGACGGGCCTGATCGTGAAGTTCGACAGCGGCAGCAGCCAGTGGCGCGATCAGCTGAACCGCAACTGGAACAACGCCGTCCGCTTCGATCTGCCCGACTTCGACGTGTTCAAGATCAACGCCAACGCCAACCCGCCGGTGCAGCTCGGCATCGACGACGTGCAGTACGCGCACGTCGGCACGGTGCTGTTCGACATGATCGCCAACCCGATGACCGGCAAGGTCTACGTCAGCAACACCGACGCCCACAACGAGGTGCGCTTCGAAGGCCTCGGCGCACGCGGCTTCTCGACGGTGGTCGGCCACCTGCAGGAGGCGCGCATCACCGTGCTCGACGGCGCGAACGTGCTGCCCCGACACCTGAACAAGCACATCAACTACGCCAGCGTTCCGAGCCCGATGGGCACTGCGGCCGCCAGTCTGGCGACACCGGTCGGTCTTGCCGTCAACGCCGCCGGGACGAAGCTCTACGTCGCGGCCTTCGGCTCGCAGAAGATCGGCGTCTTCGACACCGCCAAGCTCGAGAACGACACGTTCACGTCGCTCCCGCAGGACGGCGAGCAGCACGTCGCCCTGGGTGGCGGCGGGCCGACCGGCGTGGTCCTCGACGAGGCCCACAACCGCCTCTACGTGCTGACCCGCTTCGACAACTCCGTGCGCGTCGTCAACACGGCGACGGTCACCGAGGACACGTCCCTGCGCGTGCCGCTGTACAATCCCGAGCCCGCCAGCATCACCACCGGACGCAAGTTCCTCTACGACGCCGCCTTCACCTCCAGCAACGGCGAGGCGTCGTGCTCGGCGTGCCACATCTTCGGCGACTTCGACAGCCTCGCCTGGGACCTCGGCAATCCCGACGAGAACATGCAGGACAACCAGAACCCGATCCTGGTGCCCGACATCTTCAACCCGAACTCCGACTTCCACCCGATGAAGGGTCCCATGACGACGCAGAGCCTGCGCGGCATGGCCAATCACGGACCGATGCACTGGCGCGGCGATCGCACCGGCGGGCTCGACGAGCCCAGCGTGCAGCCCGACGGTGGCGCCTACGACGAGGATCTCGGATTCAAGAAGTTCAACGTCGCCTTCGCCGGACTCCTCGGCCGCAGCGGTCCGCTCACCGCCGGAGACATGCAGGCGTTCACCGACTTCATCCTGCAGGCGACCTACCCGCCGAATCCGGTCCGCAACCTCGACAACTCGCTCACCGGCGCGCAGCAAGCCGGTCACGACCTCTACTTCGGCGCCGTCACCGACACGGTCTTCAACTGCAACGGCTGCCACGTGCTCGACCCGGCGCAGGGCTTCTTCGGCAGCGACGGTCAGATGACGTTCGAGAACGAGCCGCAGATGATGAAGGTGCCGCACCTGCGCAACGCCTACCAGAAGGTCGGCATGTTCGGCATGCCGACGGTGCCGTTCCTCGGCAGCACCGACAACGCCCACAAGGGCCGCCAGGTGCGCGGCTTCGGATTCCTGCACGATGGCAGCGTCGACACGATGGAGCGCTTCCACACCGCCACGGTGTTCAACACCAACACGACGCAGGAGCAGAACCTCGAGCAGTTCATCCTCGCGTTCGACAGCAACATGGCGCCGATCGTCGGCCAGCAGACAACACTGACCAACGCCAACAGCGGCGTGATGGCGATCACCAACCGCCTGAACCTCCTCGACGCGCGCGCCGCGCAGAGCGAGTGCGACGTCGTCGTGAAGGGCACGATCGACGGCCTGCAGCGCGGCTGGGTCCGCTTGGCGGACGGCAACTTCCGCAGCGACCGCGCCAGTGAGCCGGAAACGACCCCCGCCAACCTCCGCCTGCTCGCCAACAACGCCGGCCAGGAGCTCACCTACACGTGCGCGCCACCGGGCTCCGGCGACCGCATGGGCATCGACCGTGACGAGGACGGGTACTACGACCGCGACGAGATCGACGCCGGCAGCGATCCGGCCAATCCGCTCGCCATCCCGGGCGGCACCGTCGCGACGTTGGTCTCCACCAAGAAGCTGCTCATCAAGAACAAGGCGCCGGAGGACGAGTCGAAGAACAAGGTCGTCCTGCTGTCGAAGTCGTCGTCCATCACGACGCCGGCGCCCGGCAGCGCCGACGATCCGCGCTGCAACGCCGCTCCGTCCGGCACGGTCAAGGCATCCCTGACGCTGTCGAGCGCCGCGTCGGGCCAGACGCACGGCACCGACCTGCCCTGCCAGAACTGGTCCCTGCTCGGCAGCGCCAGCAACCCCAAGGGATACAAGTACTCCGATCCAGAGCTCGACGACGGCACCGCGAAGAAGGTGACCTGGAAGAATGGCAAGCAACTCAAGGTCACGCTGTCCGGCAAGGGCCCGACGACGCTGAACTACGACCTCCAGATCGGCGTCAGCCAGGGCGAAGTTGCGGTCCAGTTCGTGTCCGAGTCCGTGACCGTGTGCATGAGCTGCACGTCGCTGCCAGGCAAGGACGGCAGCGACGGGAAGACGTTCCTGGCGAAGGATTGCGCGGCACCCGCGGCGTGCGGGCCGTGAAGAGGTGAGCCGGTGCGCCAGTGCGCCGGTGAGCCAGTTCAGGCTCTCCTGGCGCACCGGCGCACCGCGCACTGGCGAACCGGCTCACTGGCCAACCGGCGCGCGCCGCGCGCGCCCCCGCTTGCCTCGCTTCCCCATCCCGCTACAACTGCCCGCATGATCGTCGAGGCGCGCGGGGTCACCAAGCACTTCGACTCGCGCGTGGCGGTGGACGGGATCGACCTCGACGTGCCGGCGGGCGAATGCTTCGGCCTGCTCGGTCCGAACGGGGCCGGCAAGACGACGACGCTGCGCATGTTGTACGGCGTGTGCCGGCCGACGGCCGGCACGATCCACGTCTTCGGCATCGACATCGCCGCCGAGCCGCGGGCGGTGCGGAAACGCCTGGGTGTCACCCTCCAGGAGAACGTGCAGATCGAGGCGCTCAGCCCGATCGACAACTTGCGCGTCTTCGGACGTTACCATCTCCTCGCCGAGCCGGCGCTCGGCCGCCGCATCGACGAGCTGATCGACTTCCTCGAGCTGCGATCGCACGCCACCGTCCCCGTGCAGCGCCTGTCCGGCGGCTTCAAGCGGCGCCTCGCCATCGCCATGTCGCTGATCAACCGCCCCGAGCTGCTGATCCTCGACGAGCCGACCACCGGCCTCGACCCCGCCGTCCGCCTCGCGCTGTGGGCGCGCATTCGCGACCTGCGCGCCGCCGGCACCACCGTCCTCCTCACCACCCACTACATGGACGAGGCGCAGCGGCTCTGCGATCGCGTCGCCATCGTCGCCGCCGGCAAGGTGATCGCCCAGGGGGCGCCCTCGGCACTGATCCGCGCCCACCTGGCGCGCGAGGCGGTGGAGTTCGACTGCAGCCCGGACGAGGAGGCGGCGCTGCTCGACGGCACCGCGCCGCGCCAGCGCCTGCGCAGCGGCCGGCGCCTGATCTGTTACCTCGACGACGCGACGGCGCTGGTCGAACGCCTCCACCAGGGCGATCCGGACGATCACCGCGATCTCATCGTGCGCCCGGCCAACCTCGAGGACGTGTTCCTGCGCCTCGCCGGCAGCACGCTGGAAGGCGGCGCATGAGCGTCTCGGTCCCGCACGCCGTATCGGTCTGGCGGCGCAACGCCGCCATGTACCGGCGCACGTGGTGGCTCAACATCCTGCCCAACTTCTTCGAGCCGGTCCTCTATCTCCTGTCGATCGGCCTCGGGGTCGGCGCCTACATCACCGAGATGGGCGGCACGTCGTACGCCGCCTTCCTGGCCCCCGGCCTCGTCTGCGTGGCGGCCATGAACGGCGCGAGCTTCGAGGTGACGTACAACATCTTCGTACGCCTGACGTTCGAGAAGCAGTACGACGCCATGCTGACGACGCCGATCCAGCCCGACGACGTCCTCTTCGGCGAGATCCTCTGGGCGGTGAGCCGCGCCACCGTCTACGGCACGACCTTCTTCATCGTCGTCGCGCTCTTCGGCCTCGCCCCCCTGCCGCGCGCCCTGCTGATCCTACCGGTCATCCCGATGGCCGGACTGCTGTTCGCGGCGATCGGCATCGCCTTCTCGCTGCGCATCCCGTCCATCGAGCTCTTCAGCTTCTACTTCACGCTCTTCCTGACGCCGCTGTTCCTGTTCTCCGACGTGTTCTTTCCGCTCAAGGAACGGCTCTCGGGCGCCTGGCTGTGGGTCGCGGAAGGGCTGCCGCTGCTGCACCCCGTGCGCCTGGCGCGCTTCGCCTTCGGCCAGGGCGGCAGCCTCGCAGTCGCCGCGTGGGACGTCGCCTACATCGCGATCGTGGCCACGGTCCTGCTGTGGTGGGCCCGCCGCGCGGTGCGCGCGCGGTTGATAAGCTGAGGAGTGCGGCGCGTCAGCGCCGCTCGGATCGGGGCCGCGCGTGAGCGCGGCTCGCGCCGCGCCGCAATGCCAGCGGCGCCCACGCGCCGCGCTCCGTCAGAAGTACTCGGCCGGCTCCTCGGTTTCCTTCTTGTCTTCCGACTCGCGGCCGGGGATCCACTTGCCGGTGATCATGTCCTTGTAGCCCATGCCCGGACCGACCATCGGATAGACGTGCGCGGTCGGATCGACCATGACCTCGAGGAACGACGGGCCGGGATACGCGAGGAACTGCTCCAGCTGCGGCCGCACCTCCGGCTGCTCGACGACGCGGCGGGTGAAGCCGAAGCCGTCCGCCTCGCATGCTTTGACGAAGTCCTTCTTGTGCAGCGTCTTGTCGGAGCCCGAGTAGCGGTTGGCGTAGAACAGGTCCTGCCACTGGCGGACCATGCCGTCGCCGAGATTGTTGAGCAGCAGCACCTTCACCGGGATGTCGTAGGTGGTGAGCGTCTCGAGCTCGCCGAGGTTCATGCGGATCGAGCCGTCGCCGTCGACGTCGATGACCAGCGCGCCGGGGTTGGCGATCTGCGCGCCGATCGCCGCCGGCAGGCCGAAGCCCATCGTGCCCATGCTGCCGGAGGTGAGGAAGGTGCGCGGGTTGATGAAGTCGAGGTACTGCGCCGCCCACATCTGGTGCTGGCCCACGCCGGTCGCGACGATGGCGTTGCCGCGCGTGATCTCGTTCATCTGCTCGAGCACGTACTCGACCTGGATGCGGTTCGACTCGCGGTTGTAGTTCAGCGCGTGCTTCGCGCGCAGCTCGCTGACGTGACGGTGCCAGTCGGAGAAGTCGCGCTTGAAGCCGAGCCCGTCGCCGGCCTTCATCAGCTGCTGCAGGCCGCGCTTGGCGTCGCTGACGTGCGCCCAGTCGACGTTCTTCACCTTGCCGATCTCGGACGCGTCGACGTCGAGGTGGGCGATCCGAGCGCGCGGCGCGAACTCCTTCACCTTGCCGGCGACGCGATCGTCGAAGCGCGAGCCGATGGCGATCAGGAAGTCGCAGTCCTCGACGGCGTAGTTCGCGAACGCCGTGCCGTGCATGCCGAGCATGCGCAGCGACAGGTCGCTGGTCGTGTCGACCGCGCCGATGCCCATCAACGTCGTCACGACGGGGATGTGGAACCGCTTGGCGAACTTGCGCAGCTCCGGCGCCGCGTCGCTGTTGATCACGCCGCCGCCGGCATAGATCAGCGGCCGCTGCGGCGTTGCCGAGCAGAGCGAAGAACGCCTCGGCCTCGGCCGACGCGATCGTCGTGCGCGGAGAGCTGCTCGAGCCGCTCGCGATAGCCGGTCAGCGGCAGCGTGCCCTCGCCGCGGAACACCGACTGCGCCAGCTGCACGTCGCGCGGGATGTCGACGACGACCGGCCCCGGCCGGCCGCTGCGCGCCAGCTCGAAGGCGCTGCGCATCGTCGCCTCGACCTTGTGTCTCGTCGGTGAGCAGGAAGACGTGCTTCGCGCACGACGCCATGATGTTGAAGACCGGCGCCTCCTGGAACGCGTCGGTGCCCATCGCGGCGCGCGGCACCTGGCCGCAGATCAGCACGACCGGCACCGAGTCGGCCTGGCAGTCGCGCATCGGGGTCACCGCGTTGGTCGCGCCCGGACCGGAGGTGACGAGGAAGACGCCGACTCGCCCACTCGAGCGCGCGTAGCCGGCGGCCATGAAGCCAGCGCCCTGCTCGGTCGCCGGGACGATCAGGCGGATCTGCTCGTCCGCGGTGCGCGGCTCGTTGTAGCGGAAGATCGCGTCGTAGGTCGGCAGGATCGCGCCGCCGCTGTAGCCGAAGATCGTGTCCACCCCTTCGTCGGCAAGCACCTGTACGATCGCGTCGGCACCGATCATCGAATTGCCGGCCAGCGGATGCGGCGCGGCACCTTCCGTGCGCGGACTGCGAGAGGGCTTCACCAACGTCGGCATGCGTTCACCTTCCACCGTAGAGAGTTTGGACAGAGTCGCACAAATCGGAGATTTTGCAATGGGTTAGACGGGGTATTCTCCGAGCGTGGATGAGGAAGTGGCGGGATGCGCGAAGCCGGCGGGCCCCTGAGCCGGTCGCGGGAAACCGCGTGACGGCGATCACCGGCAGACGGGCTTTTCCGGCTCACGTCTCAAACCCGTTCTCCCCGCGCCTCCATCCGCCCGCCGCCCAGTTCCCCCCGTCGACGTGCAGCGTCGCTCCGGTCACGAAGCCGGCCAGGTCCGAGAGGAGGAACAGGGCCGCACCGGCCACGTCGTCGACGGTGCCCTGCCGGGGCAGCGGGGTCTTGACCGCGATCGGACCCGTCCCCGGCGTCGGGATCACGTCGGGCGCCAGGCAGTTGACGCGGATCAGCCGCGCGCCAAGCTCGAGGGCCAGGCTCTTGGTGAGATTGGCGACCGCCGCCTTCATCGCCGAGTAGACCGCGAATCCCGGCCCGGCGCGGTGCGCCTCGATGGAGGTGACGTTGACGATCGAGCCTCCTGCCGCCATCAACGGCACCGCGGCGCGGATGCAATGGGTGACGCTGGTGAAGTTCTCGCGCACCAGCGCGTCCTGCCCCTTCTCGTTGACATCGAGGAACGCCGGCGAGGAATCCGCCGCCGGCGTTGTTGACGAGGCACGTCGACGCGGCCGAGCCGCGCCTGCACCTCGACGAAGAAGCCGTGGACGGCGTCGCCGTCGCGCACGTCGATCGTCGCCGGCACGACCTGCCGCCCGGTCGCGGCGATCTCCGCCGCCGCGCTGGCGAGATTGTCGGCGTCGCGATCGCAGATCGCCACATGGGCGCCGAAGCGCGCCGCGCCCACCGCGATGGCGCGCCCGATGCCGTTGGCGGCGCCGGTGACGACGACGACGCGCTCGGTGAGCAAAATGCCGGATGGGTCGAGCGCCATGGCGGGCGACGCTAGCAGGGGGCCATTTGCCGGCAAAGCCGGACGGGCGGTTTTGACCGCAACCATCCTCGGCTGTTACAGCCCCGCGCGGCGGAGACGCGGCGCGTGCCACGCGAACTATCGTTGACCCGGAAAACGGCGCTGGGGCCGTGTGATGCGGCACCGATCGCAACGAACCGTGCGCTCGCCCACGCTGTCGTGCACCCCTCACGCGACCGGCCGGCACGTCCGACATGATCGTCCTCGGCCGCACCGGCCTACCGGCCTCGCGCCTCGGTCTCGGCCTCGCGGCGCTCGGGCGGCCCGGCTACATCAACCTCGGCCACGCCGACGACCTGCACCGCGACTACCGGGTCGAGGCGATGGAGGCGCACGCCGCGACGGTGCTCGACGCGGCGGTCGCCGCGGGCATCCGCTACATCGACACGGCGCGGTCGTATGGTCGCGCCGAGGCGTTCCTCGCCGCGTGGCTCGCGCGCCGAGGTCATCCGCCGGGCAGCATCACCGTCGGGTCGAAGTGGGGCTACACGTACACGGCCGGCTGGCGCGTCGAGGCCGAGCACCACGAAGTGAAAGATCACTCTCGCGCCGTGTTCGCGCGCCAGCTGGACGAGAGCCGCACGCTGCTCGGCGCCCATCTGCAGCTCTACCAGATCCATTCGGCGACGCTCGACAGCGGGATCCTCGACGACGCCGACACGCTGCGCGCGCTCGCCGCGGCGCGCGACGGCGGACTCGCCATCGGCCTCACGCTCAGCGGCCCGCGCCAGGCCGAGGCCCTGCAACGCGCCCTCGCGCTGCGGATCGACAACGCGCCGGTGTTCGGTACCGTTCAGGCCACATGGAACCTGCTCGAACGCTCGGCCGGCGACGCGTTGCGGATCGCCCACGAGGCGGGCCTGGGCGTCATCATCAAGGAAGGCCTCGCCAACGGTCGCCTGACCGCGCGCAACCGCGACGACGCGGTGAGCGCGAGGCTGCAGCACGCCGCCGCGCGTGCCGGCGCGACGATCGACGCCCTCGCCCTGGCCGCCGTGCTGGCCCAGCCCTGGGTCGACGTCGTCCTCAGCGGCGCCGCCACGGTCGAACAGCTACGGTCGAACACTGCCGCGCTCGCCGTGCGATGGAACAACGAGATCGACAGCGACCTCCGGTCACTCGCCGAACCCCCGGAACGCTACTGGTCGACCCGGGCCACGCTCCGTTGGAACTGAGCCGCAGCAATCATCACCGGCGTGGGAACCGGCGCCCTCCGATGTCGCCGCGGCGCCTCAATGCTCACGCCGCGGTTTGCGGAATGATCATCGGCAACAGCGGACCGCGACGCACCCGCTTCAGCTCTTCCCAGTGGGCGCGGGCGACGGCATCGACCTCGGCGCTGCGCAGGCCGTCGAGATCGCCGAGCTCGTGGCCGAGATGCGCCTCGTGGGCCTGGCGCTCGATGTCCTCGCGTACGGCTTCGAGCGCGCGCACGTCCGCGTCGGTGCTGAGGCCGTTGAGCGTGCGCTGCAGACGGACGCGGGCGCGGGCGTTGGCGAGGCGCGCGAGCATGCGGACCTTCTCGTCGCGCAGGCGCGCGATGTCCTCGCCGAAGGCCACGAGGTTCTGCTTGGCGACCTCGGCTTCGTCGGTCAGGGCCGCCAGCTCCGAGGTCAGCCGCTGGACCTCGGCGCGCAGCGCCTCGCGCCGCCGTACCAGGGGCAACCCCGCCGTATCGTCGTCGCGCTCCAACGCCGCGCCGAGGCGGATCTCGATGCCCGCGAGCTGGGCGCGCGCCTCGCGCAACTGCGTGTCGAGCTTGCCGCGCAGGTAGATCACGCCCGCCGCCGCGCGGCGCAACGCGTCGTACTGCTCGGCGCGCTCGTTGATGGCCGCCTCGTAGACGGCGCCGGGATGGCGCTTCTCGCGGCGGCGCGACCCACTGCGCGAGCACCCCACGCAAGAGGTGCTTCAAGCGGGATCTGGCGTGCATCACTCCTCCTTGCGCGCGAGCCGCGCGCTCGAGCCCTGATGGCCAGCGATCTCCTCCGCCGAGATCCCCAGCTCGCGCATCTTCTGCTGGAGGTTCTGGCGGTACATGCCGATCTCTTCGGCCGCCTTGCTGATGTTGCCCTCGTGGCGGCGCAGGGCCGCGAGCGAGGAAACGCGCGCTCGAACGACTTCACCGCGGCCGCCTTGGCCTCGCGGAAGCTCGACGGTCCGCTCGGTGCCGTCGTGGCTCGACGATGCGACCCGGCGCCGATGGCATGGCGCCGCTGGAAAGAGGTCGCGCGATCTCGATCTCCGGCCCGGTCGACGAGCAGCAGGGCCTGCTCGACGGCCGAGCGCAGCTCGCGCACGTTGCCCTTCCACTCGTGCGTCGACGCAGGCGCGCAGCGCCGCGCCGCTGAGCGGCTTGACGCGGGCGCTTGAAGTGCTCCGCGGCCTGCCGCAGGAAGTGGTCGACGAGCAGCGGGATGTCCTCGCGGCGCTCGGCGAGCGGCGGGACGGTCAGCTCGACCACGCGCAGCCGGTAGTAGAGATCCTCGCGGAAGCGGCCGGCGCGCACCGCCGCTTCGAGATCCTGGTTGGTCGCGGCGACGACGCCGGACGTCGACGCGAATCGGCGCTGTTGCCGCCGACGCGCTCGAACTCCCGCTCCTGCAGCGCGCGCAGGAACTTGGCCTGCGTCTCGAGCGGCATGTCGCCGACCTCGTCGAGGAATAGCGTGCCGCCGTCGGCCGCCTCGAACTTGCCCTCGCGCCGCGCGACCGCGCCGGTGAAGGCGCCGCTGCTCGTGGCCGAAGAGCTCGCTCTCGACCAGCTCGCGGCTGAGCGCCGCGCAGTTCATCTTCACGAGCGGCTTGGCGCGGCGCGGGCTGCGGTAGTGGAGCGCGTTGGCCACCAGCTCCTTGCCGGTGCCGCTGGCGCCGCGCACCAGCACGGTGATGTCGGTGTCGGCGACCTTCTCGATGGTCGTCGAAGACGCGCCGCATCGACCGCGCTGCGGCCGACGATCTGCTCGAAGGCGTAGTCGCCCTGCACCTGCTCGAGCAGCCGGCGGTGGTCGCGCTTGAGCTCGACGGTCTCCATCACGCGGCGGACGACCATCCGCACTTCGTCGTTGTCGAACGGCTTGGGCAGATAGTCGACGGCGCCGAGCTTCATCGCCTGCACGGCGATCTTCTCCGAGCCGTAGGCGGTGATCATGATCACCGCGAGGTCGGGGTCGACGCGGCGCGCATGCTCCAGCACCTGCATGCCGCTGATGCCGGTCATGCTCAGATCGGTGATGACGACGTGGAAGCGGCCGGGTTCGATGACGCGGACGGCCGCTTCGCCGCTGTCGGCCGCCTCGACCTGATAGCCCTCCTTGCGAGAGCAGACCCTTGAGGGCCAGCCGCATGGCCTTTTCGTCGTCGACGACGAGGACGCGTCCCTGCATGGTCAGAGGAAGGGCTCGAGCCGTGACCGGGAAGTGGCGACCGGTGAGAGACGGGTGCCGGCGAGCATCACGGGCGCCTATGCGGACGGCAGCGGCAGCGTCACGGCGAATTCCGTCCCGCGACCGGGCTCGCTGACGACGTCGATGCGTGCCCTCGTGTGCCTCGACGATCTTCTTCGAGATCGCCATGCCGAGGCCGGTGCCGTTGTCCTTGGTGGTGAAGAACGGGTTGAAGATCCGCTCGAGCTTCTCGGGCGGGATGCCGGCGCCGTTGTCGCGCAGGCGGACGGTCGCGCGCTTGCCGCCGTTCTCGATGAAGAGGTCGACGCGACGGTCCTCGACCACGCCGTCGAGCGCGTCGATGGCGTTGTCGAGCATGTTGGCGAAGACCTGCTTGAGCTTCTCCTTGTCGGCGTTGATCGTCGGCCCGGCGATGTAGTTGCGCGACGACGCGCACCTGCGCCGCGTCGAGCTTGGCGCGGAGCTGGGTGAGCGCCGCATCGACGACGGCGGCGAGGTTGACGTGCTCGAAGCGGTAGTCCTCCTCCTTGGCGAAGCGCAGGAGGTGCGAAATGCGCTTCTCGACGCGATCGAGCTCGTCGATCGCGACCTTGGCGTACTCGACGTTCTCCACCGAGGTCGGGTCCTCGCCCATCTGCTGCACCAGGCTCTTGGCGGCCGCGATCGGATTGCGGATCTCGTGCGCCAGCGTGGACGACAGCTCGTCGATGCTCTCCTGCTTCTCGGTCTGCATGACGACGCGTTCGCGCCGCACTTCACGCTCGACCGCCGGCTCGAAGTAGCGCTCGCGCATGACGCGCGTCCCGAACATGCCCATGTAGTGGGAGAAGAGGCCGACACCCCATCCCAGCGCCGGCCAGATGAACCAGGGGTAGCCGGTGGTGAACAGGTTGATCAGCGCGAGCAGCGCGATGATGCCGAGGTAGCTACATCAGATGGGTGTAGAAGCCGACCTGCGCCTTGGCGCGCTTGCGGGCCCGCTGCAGCATCAGGGCGTCGCTGGCGACCTCCGTCGCCTCGGCGGCGGCGGCGGCGGCGATGCGCACCGCCGGCACGGCGATCTTGATGCCGTAGCGCTGCTCGGCGCGCGCGGCGCGCTTCTCGAGGCGGCGTTGCTCGCGCTCGATGTGGCTCTGCATCTTGCGGACCCACTTGCCCTGCCACTCGGCCTGGCAGTCGTCGCGCGTGTCGATCCGGGTCTTGGCGACGGTCTTCCCGTCGACCTTGCCGCGGACGTGCAGGAACAGGAACACGGCGACAGCGAGTCCGATGAACGGCAGCACTCCCTACCCTCGAATCACTTCGCCGCCCCAGCCAGCGGCGCGGGGCGGCCGACATGGGTCAGCCGCGGCAGTCGACGCATCCTGGGCCGCCAGGTCCGGGCGGTGGAGAGAAGGATGCCGGCGGCGCTGCCGACCAGCAGCCCCATCAGCATGAGGCCGAGCGCGAGCCCTGCGCCAAGGTCCATCCCGCCGGTTACCATACCACTGGTCATTGCGATTGGATCGATTCCCATTGGCCCCTCCGTGTGTTGCACGCAAGAAGGGCAACAGTCGTGCCAACCGCTGGACACGGGGCGGGCCATCGGATCGCGATCCGAGGTGCAGTTCGCCGGCTGCGTCGCGCGGTCGTCCGACTGCATTGGCAGACGATAGCACAGGCCTCCCCGGCAGCGGCCAACGGGTCTGTGCGCACCAGTTCGCCGGGTGATTTCAGTCGCCCTCATCCCCGGTCACTTTCGATTGGCACACAAAGCCGGGCTAGCGAGTGTCGGCGTACCGCCGCTTGAGCTCGGCCGCGGGCACGCCACGCCAATAGAGGAAGCGCAACCACCACATGAGCAGAACGGTGCGCAGCGGGCCGTGCTGCTGCCAGCGCCGGGACGAGGTGGTCACCCGTTGGCGGAGCCGCGCCACCCGGCCTCGGCGCCTGAGGGCGCGGGTGAACGCGACGTCTTCCATGAGTGGAATGTCCTCGAAGCCGCCCATCGCCTCGAAAATCCCGCGGCGCACGAACAGCGCCTGATCGCCGGTCGCGATTCCGGTCAGGCGCGAGCGCAGGTTGATCAGGGTGGCGGTCAGATCCAGAAACGGCGACCCCGGATCGAGCCGCAGGTCGAAGCGGCCGCCGACCACGGCGGGATCCGCGAGGGCCGCGTCCACCGCCGCGTCGAACGCCGGCGGCAGGCGCGTATCGGCGTGCAGGAACAACAGGACGTCGCCGCCGGCCAGGGCCGCGCCGGCGTTCATCTGCCGGGCTCGACCGCGGTCGGCGGCGACGACGAGCGCTCCGGCGTCGCGCGCCCGCGCCGCGGTGGCGTCGCGACTGCCGCCGTCCACGACGATGACCTCGCAGACCCGTGGGCCGCGGGCGCTGCCGAGGGCGGCGTCGATCTGCGCCGCCTCGTCGAGCGCCGGAATCACCACCGACAGCCGCATCGCATCTCTTCACCACAGAGAAGCACGGAGGGCCACAGAGACGTGCCCGTACGTGTCCGCTGTGGTATCTGCCTGCGGATGCGCATCGCCGCCGGCGAGATCACCCTCAACTACCAACGCGACGGCACCGGCACGCCGCTGGTGCTGACGCACGGCCTGGGCGACTCCCTGCACTTCTGGGACGGTGTCGCCCCCGCGTTCGCCGCGCAGCACGATCTGCTGCGTTGGGACGTGCGCGGCTTCGGCGAGTCCGACAAGCCGCCCGGCCCATACAGCCCGAAGCTCTTCGCCGCCGACCTGGTGGCGCTGCTCGACGCGTTGGCCATCGACCGCGTCCACCTCGGCGGCATCTCGATGGGCGGCGTGATCGCGCAACGCTTCGCGCTCGATCATCCCGGCCGCGTGCGCTCGCTCATCCTCTGCAGCACCTCGAGCGAGATCGCCGCCGCCGGCACGGCCAACTGGCGCCGCCTCGCCGATACCGTCGAGCAACGCGGATTCGGCGCCGGGGCGCGCGATGCCTCGCGGTCCTTCGCGCCGACATTTGCCGCCGCACATCCCGACGTCGTCGCCGCCGCCGGCCAGCAGACCGCGGGCAACGACCCTCGCGCCTATGCCGCCGCGGCGCGGGCGATGAGCGACTATCACTGGACGGCCGAGCTGGCGCGTGTCCGCGTGCCGGTGCTGATCCTGCAGGGTCTCGCGGATCAACTCACGCCGCCGGGTGGATCGGTGAAGATGCAGCGCGCCCTGCCCGCCGCGCGCCTGCTCATGTTCGCCGACACGGGCCATAATCTGCCGCTCGAACGAGCCGATCGCTTCACTGCGGCCGCGCTGGCGTTCACGGGCGGCATCGACGCGCTGGTCACCCTCCGTCAGTGAGCAAAACCCCGATTGAAGCATTGCGATCCCTCTGTTAGCTTTTTTCGGTCGCATGCGTCGTTCCCTGTTCGCGGTCGCCGGCCTGAGCCTGTGGCTGGGCGTCGCCCCCGCCATCGTGCTGGGCACGGACTCCCAACGCGAGGCACAGGCCCTCGCGCAGCGCGCGCTCGTCTGCCTGCAGCGCGGCGAGGACGCCGTCGATCCGGACGCGAAGCGCCAGGCCTACGACGAGGGCCTCTCCCTCGCCCGCAGGGCCGTGCGCCTGGACGACGACAACGCCGACGCCCACTTCGCCATCTTCGGCAACGAGGGGCGCCTGATGCTGCTCGACGGCGTGACGCCGAACCCGATCAGCCTGCTCACGGTCAACAACGAGCTCGAGCGTACCCTGGAGATCAACCCCAACCACGCCGACGCCTTGGCCGCCAAGGGCGGCCTCTACCGCCAGCTCCCGTGGGCGCTCGGCGGTAGCCTGAGCGTCGCCGAGGAATGCCTCACCAAGGCGATCGCGAGCGACCCGAACGCCGTCAGCGCGCGCATCGAGCTGGCGGCGACTTATCGCGACATGGGTCAGCCGGATCGCGGCCTGCCGCTACTCGACAAGGCCGTGGACATCGCCGAACGAGAAGGCAAGCAGCGGCAGGCCGCCGAGGCGCGCATGCTGCTGTCGCAGCTGCAGACGCGATAGATCGCCGCCGCCGCGCCCGATCAGGCGTGCACCGACTCGGGCTCGCAGGGCTGCGTGCACTCGAGCTGGATGGTGACGTGGTGGACCTCGAACCGGTCTGCCAGCAGTGCCCGCATCGCGGCCAGCACGACGTCGCCGTCGGCGTCGACATCGATCACCACGTGCGCCGCCAGCGCGTAGCGGTTCGTGGTCAGCGTCCACACGTGGAGATCGTGCACGCGGCAGGCGCCGGGAACGGCGGCCATCGCGTCGCGCAGCTGATCGAGGTCGATGTGCGACGGCACCGCCTCCATCAGCACGTCGAGCGACTCGCGCACCAGTTGCCAGGCGCTGAACAGGATGAGGACGCTGATCAAGGCGGCGGCGACGGCGTCCGCGCCCGACCAACCCGTCACCAGAGATCGCCACGCCGGCGAGCACGGCGCCGAGCGAGCCGAGGAGGTCGGAGATCACGTGGAGGAACGCGGCGCGTCGATTGAGGCTGGCCGTCTCGCCCGGCGCCAACAGGCAGGCGCAGACGATGTTCACGACCATCCCGACGGCGGCCACGGCCATCATGCCGCCAATGTCGACCGCCGCTGGCGCGCGCAATCGCTCCCACGCCTCGCTGAGGATGAACAGCACGGCGACGCCGAGGGCGACCCCGTTGGCGAGCGCCGCCAGGATCTCGGCGCGATGATACCCGAAGGTCTTGCTGTCGGTCGGCGGACGGCCCGCCACCCACAGGGCGAAGAGGCCGAGGGCCAGGGCGCCGACGTCGGTGAGCATGTGCACCGCGTCGGAGAGCAACGCGAGGCTGTTGGTCAGCCACCCGCCGACGAACTCGACGACGCAGAAGACGGCGGTCAGCACCAGCGCCCAGCGCAAGGCGCGCCGATCCTGCGAGCGGTCGGCGCCGTGCTCGTGACCGTGCATCGGTGAGGAAGTGTTTCCGATCGGAGCCGGATTGTCCATCGGGGATGGCACGCGCGCCTCGATCAGCGACGGCGGACACCGTTCCGGCGGCGACCGCGCTCGAAAGCGCGGTGACTGGCCGCGCAGGAGCGCGGCTCTCCATTCGGTGATGGATGGACGACGTTAGTCGAAGCGGATCAGGGAGTACACGGGGCGCGGCGCCAGGCGTTCGCGGCCGTGCAGGAAGCCGAGCTCGAGGATGAAGGTGCATTCGACGATCTCGGCCCTGGAGCTGCTCGGCCAGCCCGATGGCAGCGGTGGCGGTGCCGCCGGTGGCGAGGAGGTCGTCGACGATGAGGACGCGCGTCCGCTGCCCGAACGCGTCGCGGTGGATCTCCAGCATGTCGGTGCCGTACTCGAGCTCGTAGCTGGCGGAATACTTCGCCCCCGGCAGCTTGCCCGGCTTGCGGACGATGGCGATCCCGACGCCGAGGGCGTAGGCGAGCGCCGCGCCGATGATGAAGCCGCGCGACTCGATGCCGAGCACGATGTCCACCGTGCCGCGATACCGCTCGGCCAGCTGGTCGATGGTCCAGCGCAGCGCCTTCCCGTCGGCGAGGAGCGGCGTGATGTCCTTGAAGAGGATGCCGGGCTTCGGGAAGTCCGGGATGTCGCGGATGTAGCGGCGCAGATCCATGCTCAGTCTCCTCGCGCGACGCGGTCCATGGGCGCGGGCAGCATCGCCAGCGGATCGTAGGCGATGTTGTTGCGGCGCACCTCGAAGTGGAGGTTCGGTCCGGTGGTGCGGCCGGTGCGGCCGACGGTGGCGATCAGGTCGCCGCGGCGCACGCGCGCGCCGGCGCGCACCTGCTGGCGGGCGTTGTGGGCGTACACCGTGGCGAAGCCGCCGTCGTGCAGGATGATGATCATGCGGCCGTAGCCGCGCAGCGAGCCGACGTAGACGACGGCGCCGCCGGCGGCGGCCCGCACCTCCGTCCCCGGCGGCGCGCCGATGTCGATGCCGTCATGGTGACGCCGGCCGCGCCGCCCGTAGAGTGACGTGACCGGGCCGCTGAGCGGCCAGGCCAGTCGCGGCGCGCCGCTCGGCCTGACCTCGGCCGGCGCGCGCTCCAGCGGCGCCAGCGCAAGTCCGTCCACCGGCACGACCGGCACGGTCCGTTCCAGGCTCGGCATCTCGACGCCGCCGACCCCGTACGCGGCGTCGCGCAGCGGCTTCGGCCGCGCCGCCACCGGCCCGGGTGCCGTCTGCGCGCGCGGCGCGACACGCGGTCCGCCGCACGCCGCGCACAGCAGCGCGAACGCCGCCACGCAGGACGGTGCCCACAACCCCCTCCCCATCTGCATCGCGCTCAGCCGGCGGGGCTCACGGCCAGGTCAGCGCGAGGTCGCCGAGCTCGGCGATCGACGCGTAGTTGGTGAGGTCGAGGTGGAGGGGCGTGATCGAGATGAAGCCGTCGGCGACGGCGGTGCAGTCGGTCCCCTCGCCGGGCTCGAAGCCGAGATCGTCACCGCCAATCCAATAGTACTTGCGACCGCGCGGATCGAAGTGCTCGACGATCGCGTCGCCGTAGCGGCGCTTGCCCTGACGAGTGATCCGACAGCCGCGCAGTTGCGCGCTCGGCAGCCCCGGCACGTTGACGTTCAGCAGCGTGTCGCGCGGCAGTCGACGCTCGCCCACCGCCGCGGCCAGTCGCGCCGCGAACTCCGCGGCAGGGCCGAATTCGAGACCGTCGCGTGAGACCAACGACACCGCGATCGAGGGGACGCCGAGCAGCGTGCCCTCCATCGCCGCCGACACGGTGCCCGAGTACGTGATGTCGTCGCCGAGGTTGCCGCCATGGTTGATGCCGGAGACGACGAGATCGGGTCGGACCTTCATGATGCCGTTGATCGCCAGGTTGACGGCGTCGGTGGGCGTTCCGTCGACCGCGAAGTGACGGTCGTCGAACTGCTCGACGCGCAGCGGCCGATAGAGGCTCAGCGAATGGCCCGCCGCGCTCTGCTCCCGATCGGGCGCCACCACCCAGATGTCGCCGAGGGGTGAGAGGGCCGCTTCGAGCGCGCGGATGCCGGCGGCACGAATGCCGTCGTCATTGGCGATCAAAATGCGCACCGCGGCACGCTATCAGCGCCCTTCCGGGCGGGCAACCAAGGGCCCGCCGTGTTGAACTTGCGAGAGCAACCTGGCTACATGCAGGTGTTTCGCACGGGGCGTGGCGCAGCCTGGTAGCGCACTCGCTTGGGGTGCGAGTGGTCGGCCGTTCAAATCGGCTCGCCCCGACTTTGGCAGGGGCACGGTTCGCCGTGCCCCTGCCGCAACATCGCGGTGGGTGCGCTGGTGGCGCGCATCAACCACGTATTGGAGGGCGCTGCTCCCGCAGCGCCTGGCAGCGCGCTGCGATACATAGGCGAGCCGTGGATCGTTCGCGGGCGGGGATGGAGTTGGGCCGGCGCGGGCAGGCCGCGCGGGAGCGCGGCCCTCCATACGGCGACATCCCGAGTCAGCTCACGAGCGATCGCGTGCGGGCGAAGACGCTCTCGAGCATCGGGCGGGTCAACCGGCCGGTGAACGTGTTCTGCTGACTCGGGTGATACGAGCACAGCAGCGTCACTCCGCCCGGCAGCGCGCACTCGGCGGCGTGGCCGAAGCGCGGGCGCGGCGACGGCACCGCGCGACCCGCCTCGCGCCACGTCCGGAGGAATCCGTCCAACGCCAGGCCCCCGAGGCAGACGACGACCCGCAGGCGCGTGAGCAGCCCGAGCTCGCGCGCCAGAAACGGCCGGCACGCGGCGATCTCCTCCGGCGTCGGCTTGTTGGCCGGCGGCGCGCAGCGCGCGATGGCGCTGACGTAGGCGTCGCGCAGCGCCAGTCCGTCGTCGCGCCGCACCGACGTCGGTTGCGTCGCGAACCCGGTGGCGTGCAGCGCCGCGTAGAGCCACTCGCCACTGCGGTCGCCGGTGAACATGCGGCCGGTGCGATTCGCGCCGTGCGCGGCGGGCGCGAGGCCGACGATGAGCACGCGCGCGTTCCGGTCGCCGAATCCGGGCACCGGCCGCCCCCAGTAGTCGTCGTCGCGATACTGGCGGCGTTTGACCCGCGCCACCTCCTCGCGGTGCGCGACCAGCCGTGGGCACCGGCGACAGCCCGTGACGGCGCGCTCGAGTTCGGCCCAGCTCAGATCTGCTTCCAGACCTTGGCCAGGCTCTCGCCGAAGACGCTCAGATCCCATTCGTTGAACCAGCCGAAGGGCGTGACGTGTGGCGTATAGCCGGTCTCGGACAGGCGCGTCGCCAGCCGCTCGAGCAAGGCCTGCGCGGCCGCCGGCTCCGCCGCGTCGCCGCCCAGATGGGTGAAGGAGTGCAGCACGACGACGCGCAGATCGCGCTTGTTGGCGAGCCACTTGAGGTGCTTCAGAGCCTGGCGGAACGCCGACTCGACCCCCTCACCCTCGACGTCGTCACGCTCGACGTGGATGAAGGCCACGACCGCGTCGTGCACCTCGACCGCCTCGCCGCCGTCCACCGCGTCCGACAACGTCCGCTCGAACGGCTTCCACCAGAAGCGTTTCGCTTGGAAGCAGAGGAGGCGCACGCAGGGACTCACCAATGCAGAAGACAAAAGGCAGAAGACAAAAGGCAAACGTTTCGGAAGCGACCTTTGCCTTTTGCATTCTGCCTTTTGTCTTCTGCCTTTTGTCTTGGCCGGATCTTCCGCCGCTACGTCCCTTCCGACCACGACGACAGATACTGCTTCTGCTCGGCCGGTCAGGCGGTCGATCTTCACGCCCATCGAGTCGAGCTTGACGGCGGCGACATCGTCCTCGATCGCCTTGGGCACGTCGTGGACCTTGGCGGCGAGCTTGCCCTTGTCGGCCATCTTGAGCGCCCACTCGGCGCACAGCGCCTGGGTGGCGAAGCTCATGTCCATCACCGACGCGGGGTGGCCTTCGGCGGCGGCGAGGTTGACCAGGCGACCGTCGGCGATGACGTAGACGGCGCGGCCGTTAGGCAGATGGTAGGCGTCGACGAAGTGGCGCACGCCTTGATCTCGACCTTGCGCGCCAGGCGCCGCAGGGTCTTCATGTCGATCTCGACGTCGAAGTGGCCGGCATTGCAGACGATGGCGCCGTCGCGCATCGACTGGAAGTGCTCCTCGCGGATGACGTGCTTGTCGCCGGTCAGCGTGACGAACACGTCGCCGATGCGGCAGGCGTCGCGCATCGGCATGACGCGCAGGCCGTCCATCGCCGCCTCGAGGGCGCGAATCGGATCGACCTCGGTGACCACGACCTGGGCGCCGGCGCCGCGCGCGCGCATGGCAACGCCCTTGCCGCACCAGCCGTAGCCGGCGACGACGATCGTCTTGCCGGCGAAGAGGATGCCGGTGGCGCGCAGGATGCCATCGAGCGTCGACTGGCCGGTGCCGTAGCGGTTGTCGAACAGGTGCTTGGTCGCGGCGTCGTTGACCGCGATGACCGGAATCTTGAGCGCCTTGTCGCGCTCCATGGCGCGCAGGCGGATGACGCCGGTCGTCGTCTCCTCCATGCTCGCGCTTCACCTTCGGCACGTGGGCGGCGTAGTCGCGGTGCAGCAGCGACACCAGATCGGCGCCGTCGTCCATGGTCAGCACGGCGGCTTCTCGTCGAGCACGGCGCGCAGGTGATCGTAGTAGGTGTCGTGGTCCTCGCCGTTGATCGCGAAGGTCGGGATGCCCTCGTGCTTGACCAGCGCCGCGGCAGTGTCGTCCTGGGTCGACAGCGGGTTCGAGGCGCACAGGAAGACCTTGGCGCCGCCCGCCTTGAGGGTGCGCATGCAGGTTGGCGGTCTCCGGGGTGACGTGCAGGCACGCCGCCATGCGTGACGCCCTTGAGCGGCTTCTCCTTGGCCAAAGCGCTCGCGCACCTTGCGCAGCACCGGCATCGACTGCTCGGCCCAATCGATGCGCTTCTTGCCCTGATCCGCGAGCTTCAGGTCCTTCACGTCGTGCGGACTTCTTGGCCATGGTGTTCCTCGTCGGGCGGTAGAAGTGGCGCGGCGGCGCCGGGAGTCCGGCGCCGCCGCGAGAGATCCGCCCGTCTGCGGAACGGGCGTGAACGTTCGGAGAGCGAGAATGCAGATCAGGCGGAGACGGCGCGCCGCGGAGCGAATCAGTGACGCCGATGCGCCGGCAGCGCTTGCGCAGCGCCTCGGCCTTGTCGGTGCGCTCCCAGGTGAAGAATCCGTCGGTCGCCGTGCGGCCGAAGTGGCCGTAGGACGCGGTGCGCTCGTAGATCGGCCGCTTGAGGTCGAGCGTCTCGATGATGCCGCGCGGCGTCATCTCGAAGTGCTCGCGCACCAGCTTGCCGAGCAGCTCGTCGGACACCGCGCCGGTGTCGAAGGTGTCGACAGCACCGACAGCGGCTGCGGCGACGCCGATCGCGTACGCCAGCTGCACCTCGCACTTGCGCGCCAGCCCGGCGGCGACGATGTTCTTGGCGATGTAGCGCGCCATGTACGCGGCGCTGCGGTCGACCTTGCTCGGATCCTTGCCGGAGAAGGCGCCGCCGCCGTGGCGGCCGATAGCCGCCGTAGGTGTCGACGATGATCTTGCGGCCGGTGAGCCCGCAGTCGCCCATCGGCCCGCCGACGACGAAGCGGCCGGTCGGGTTGACGTGGAAGGCGGTGTGCGCGTCGAGGTACTGCGCGGGGACGACCTTGCTTGATCACCTCGTTGATGATCATCTCGCGCAGGGTCTCGTAGGCGACGTCGGGGCTGTGCTGCGTGGAGACGACGACCGCGTCGACGCGCACCGGCTTGCCGTCGCGGTACTGGACCGTCACCTGCGACTTCGAGTCGGGGCGCAGGAAGGGATACTTGCCGGTGCGGCGCTCGGCGGCGAGGCGCTCGACCAGCTGGTGGGCGAGGACGATCGGCAGCGGCATGAGCTCGGGCGTCTCGTCGCAGGCGAAGCCGAACATCAGTCCCTGGTCGCCCGCGCCCTGCTCCTTGTGCAGCCCCTCGCCCTCGGTGACGCCCTGCGAGATGTCGGGCGACTGGCGGTCGATGGCGGCCAGCACGGCGCAGGTGTCGGCGTCGAAGCCCATGTCCGACGAGGTGTAGCCGATGCGGCGCACGGTGTCGCGGACGACCTCGGCGTAGTCGATCTTGGCCTTCGTCGTGATCTCGCCGGCGACCACGACCATGCCGGTCTTGGCCAGACTCTCGCAGGCGACGCGGCTGTCGCGGGTCCTCGGTCGAGCAGCGCGTCGAGGACGGCGTCCGAGATCTGGTCGCACATCTTGTCGGGATGGCCCTCGGAGACGGACTCCGAGGTGAAGACGAAGTTCTGCAGCGGCATGGGTACTCCTCCCGGCAGGGCGGTGATGGGTTCGCGGCGTCTCAACGCCGATCCCTAGCGCCTATTACAGGGGGTTAGGACGGTCAAGGCGTCGGGGCGGAGAGTACTGTGCTGACGAGGGCACTCGGCCCCGTCCTGGTTTCACGACCGGCCATAGGACACACCGCCCGAACTTGGGACAGGCCGGCACGGCGCGCTCGTCCCATGCCTCCCTTGCGCACCTCCGCGCCTCACCCGTCTCTGTGTTGAAGGGCTACTGTCCCCTGCCCCGGACCTACTCCGCTTCGTTGAAGCGTGCCGGACGAGGGCGCGACGGCGTCGACGGCGGCCTCGGCGTCGGGGCCTTCGGCGACCACTTCGAGGGCGGTGCCCGGGCCGGCGGCGAGCATCATCAGATCTCGAGGATGCTCTTGCCGTTCACCGTCTGGTCGTCCGCTGATGGTGACCTCGCCGTCGAAGCCGCGCACGGCCTGCGACCAGCAGGCGGGCGGCGCGGGCGTGCAGGCCGAGCCGGTTCTTGATCTCGACGGCGGGCGCTGGCGCGGCGGAGCGCCGCGCGCTCATCGGCGCACGTCCCGGTGCTGGACCTGTACTCGCGTGCCGCGCGCGCGGCCGCGTCTGCGCGAGGCGATCGACCAGCGCCACCGAGCGATGGCGGCCGCCGGTGCAGCCGATGGCGAGGGTGAAGTAGCTGCGGCCCTCGCGGCGGTAGAGCGGCAGGGTGAAGTCGAGCAGCGCTTCGACGAGACGGAGGAACGTCTGCGCCTCGTCGCGCTCGACAGCACGTAGCTCGGCGACGGCCGGGTCGCAGCCGGTCTTCGGCGCGCAGCTCGTCGACGAAGAACGGGTTGGCAGGAAGCGCGCATCGAGCACCATGTCGACGTCGGTGGGCACGCCGAACTTGTAGCCGAACGAGACCAGCAGCACGGTGAGCGCTGTCCGCGTCGCTCGGCGCGCGGTAGAGGCGGCGCAGCTCGTCGCGCAGCTGGTGGACGGTGAGCGCGCTGGTGTCGACGATGCGGTCGGCGCGCTCGCGCAGCTCGACCGAGCTCGCTCGCGCTCGCGCTGGATGCCGGCCAGCGGACCGCCGTCCCCGCCCAGCGGATGCGGCCGCCGCGTCTCGCTGAAGCGGCGCACCAGGACGTCGTCGCCGGCGTCGAGGAACAGCACCTCGACGCGGTGGCCGGCGCGCGCGCAGCTCGTCGAGCACGCGCGGGTAGTCGGCGAAGAACTGGCGTTCGCGGATGTCGATGCCGAGGGCGACGCGGTCGATGCGCTCGCGCGAGCTCGTGCAGAGCTCGAGGAAGCGCGGCACGAGGACGACCGGCAGATTGTCGATGCAGTAGAAGCCGAGGTCCTCGAGGACGTGGATCGCCGTGCTCTTGCCCGAGCCCGACAGCCCGCTGACGACGACGACCTCCAGGCCTGTTGTCACGGGCACGCCGCCGTCGGCGATCAGAGCTTCTCATCCTCCTCGCGGATGAGGCGGAAGAGCGCGCCGCGGTCGGGCGCGGCCAGCAGGCGCTCGCGAAAGGCGCGGTCCTTGAGCAGCCGCGACACCCGCGCCAGCGCCTTGAGGTGCTGGCCGACCGAGTCCTCGGGCGCGACGAGGAGGAAGAAGAGATGCGTCGGACTGCCGTCGAGCGAGTCGAAGTCGACCCCGGCCGGATGGCGCCCGAAGGCGCCGACCACGCCCTGACAGCCCGGGCAGCTTGCCGTGCGGAATGGCGATTCCGTCGCCGATGGCCGTGCTGCCGAGGCGCTCGCGCTCCCACAGCACCTCGACCAGCTTGTCGGCGTCGATCGTCCGCGTGCGAGCGCGCGAGGTGCGCCGCGAGCTCGCGCAGCACGGCCGTCTTGTCGCGCGCCCGCCAACGCCGGGCGCGATGAGACGCTTCCGAGGTCAGAATATCGAGGATCTTCATCCCTCGGCGACCTCGGGCTCCACCAGCCGTACCGTCCCGTCCTTGCGCCGGTACAGTACGTTGAGCGACCTCGGTCGCCTCGTTCTGGAAGAGCAGGAAGTCGGCGCCGTCGCTGTCCCGAACCGGCGCACCGCTTCCGCGAGACGGCATCGGCTCGACCGTCACGCGCGCCCGCACGACGGCCGCCGCGGCGGACGCGCTTGCGCGGCCGCCGGCGCCGCGCGGCGGCGCGACGTCGTGTCGGTGCGCGCAGCCGCTTGGTGACGTGCTTCTGGATCTGGCGCTCGATCTTGTCCATCGCCAGGTCGATCGCCGAGTAGAGATCGGCGGTCGCCTCCTTGGCGGTGAGCGTGCAGATGCTCGCCGCTGAGCGTGATCTCGGCGACGTGGCGGCGCTTGCTGACCTCGAGGATCGACGTGCGCTTCGATCGGGACGGCGCATGAACTTGTGCGACGCGCTGCACCTTGCGTCTCTGCATAGCGGCGCAATCGCCGGCGGTGGCGTCCATGTGGCGGAAGGTGACCAGCACCTGCATGCTGTCCGACCTCAGGGCGGTCGCCGCGCGCGCGCCGCGGCCGCTGTTCAGAATACCTGCCGTCGCTTCGACGACGGCAGGATGTCCATGATCTCGCGATACTTGGCAACCGTGCGGCGAGCGACTTTCGACGCCCTCCTTGTCGAGGATCTCGGCGATGTGCTGGTCGCTGAGCGGGTGCTTCGCATCCTCGCCGACGACGATCGCCTTGATGCGATCCTTGACGCTCTCCGAGGACACATCCTCGCCGCTGCCGGTGCTGATGCTCGAGGTGAAGAAGAACTTCAGCTCGAAGATGCCCTGCGGCGTGTGCACGTACTTGTTGGCGGTGGCGCGGCTGACCGTCGACTCGTGCATGCCGATGTCGAGCGCGACGTCCTTCAGCACCAGCGGCTGCAGGTGGGCGATGCCGCTGATCGAGGAAGTCGCGCTGGAACTTGACGATGCTCGATGGTGACCATGAACAGCGTGCGCTGCCGCTGCTGGATGCTCTTGATGAGCCAGAGCGCGGACTTGCATCTTCTCCTGCACGTAGCGCTTGGCCTCGCCGCCGCCGGCGCCGTCCGAGGACCTGGCGGTAGTACGAGCTGACGCGCAGGCGCGGCAGGCCGTCGTCGTTCAGCGTCACGACGTACTCCTCGCCGACCTTGTGCACGAAGACGTCGGGCGTGATGTAGCGAACGTCGCCGTCGCCGAAGTTGCGCCCCGGCTTCGGCTCGAGCGTGGCGATCGCCGTCGCCGCGCCGGCCACCTCCTCGACGGTGCACGCCGAGCTCCTTGGCGATCTTGTCGAACCGCTTGCCCTCGAGCATCGGCAGGTGGTCGCGCACGATGCGGTCGGCGAGGCGAGTCCTCCTCGCCGCGGCGCGCGCAGCTGCAGGAGCAGGCATTCGCGCAGATCGCGCGCGCCGACCCCCGGCGGATCGAGCTCCTGGATGCGCCGCAGCGCGCGCTCGACGACCTCGAAGTCCTTGCCGCTCTGGAAGGCGATCTCCTCGACGGCGAGCTGGAGGTACCCGTCCTCGTCCATGTTGCCGATCAGCATGGCGGTGACCGCCTGCTCCTCCTCGTCGAGGTCGTTCATCTGCAGCTGCCAGAGGAGGTGGTCGGTGAGCGACTGGGCGCGCACCAGCGTGTTCTCGAGGCTCGGCCGCTTCTCGTCGTCGTAAGTCGCGCGGGGTGGCCGACGAGCCGTGGCGGTCGTTCTGTGGTTGCGGAAGTAGTCTTCCCAGTCGATGCCGTTGAGGCCGTTGTCGGGCTCGAGCTCGGTGGTGGTCTCGCGCTGCGCGGCGGCTCCGGCCACTCCGTGGTCGGTCTCGGCTGCCGACCTCGAGGCGCTCCTCGGTGCGCGGCGCTTCGTCCTCCGGCTCCGTCTCGCGCTCGTCGAGACGGCCTCCTCGAGGACCGGATTCTCCTCCAGCTCCTCTTCGACCAGCTGCTCCAGCTCGGCGCGCGAAACCTGCAGGATCTTGATCGCCTGGCGCAGCTGGGGGGTGATGACCAGCTGTTGCGACATGCGTTGCTGTTAGTTTGATCTCGAGCGCCATGGCGACGCGTGCGACTATAGGCTGAAGCCTTCTCCCAGGTACAGCTCGCGCGCGCGTCGGCTCGCCGCGATCACTTCCGGGGTTCCCTCTTCCAGAATCACTCCGCCGCTGAGGATATACGCTCGATCACAAATTCCAAGCGTTTCTCGAACGTTGTGATCGGTGATCAGAATGCCGATGCCACGCTCGCGCAATTGCGTGATGATCGCCTGGATGTCGAGCACGGCGATCGGATCGATGCCGGCGAACGGCTCGTCGAGCAGCATGAAGGTCGGCGACGTCACCAGCGCGCGCGAGATCTCGACGCGCCGCCGCTCGCCGCCCGACAGCGTATAGGCCCGGCTTTTCGCCAGGTGCGCGATGCTGAGCTCCTCCAGCAGCTCGGCCAGACGCTCGCTGCGCTCCTCGTGCGAGAGCGGCAGGGTCTCGAGGATGGCCAGGAGATTCTCCTCGACCGTGAGCTTGCGGAAGACCGAGGGCTCCTGGGCGAGGTAGCTGATGCCGATGCGCGCGCGGCGGTACATCGGCTCGCGGGTCACGTCGACGCCGTTGAGCGACACGCTGCCGCCGTCGGGCCGCAGCAGGCCGACGACGCAGTAGAAGGTGGTGGTCTTGCCGGCGCCGTTGGGCCCGAGCAGGCCGACGACCTCGCCGGCCGGCCACCTCGACGGTGACGCCGCCGAGGATGTCGCGACCGCCGAGGCGCTTGGTGAGCCCTTCGGCGCGCAGCAGAGCCGGCGCGACGCACGCGGCCCGTCAGTGGCCATTGCCGGCTCCGGCCTGCTGTCTTCGGCCGTTCGGTCGGCGGGTAGAGGACGGCGCGCACGCGCTCGGGTCCGCCCTGCACGACGCTGCGCTGCTCGTCGAGGTAGACCACGACCTGTTCGCCGGCGACCTCGTTGGGACCGTCACTGAGGCGCGCCTGGTCGCTCAGCGTCACGGTGCGCTTCGCATCGTCGAACACGGCGCGACCGCCGGAGGCGTGGCGATCGCCGTCGTCGATCTGGACGTCGCCCTCGGCCACGACTTCCTTCGCGCGCTGGGGCCCTTCCTTGACCAGGGTGACGCGCAGGTTGTTGGAGCGCAGCGTCATGTCGGCCTGGGTGACGACGACGTTGCCGCGATAGGTGAGCACCATTGTCTTGTAGTCGAACTCCATCTCGTCGGCATCCACCGTCACCGGGCCCCGGTTGCCGCCAAGCGTGAAGTTGCCGAGCAGGCCACCGGCGCGGTCGGGCGTCGCGGGTGCGTCCTCCGCACGGGCGCCGCCGACCGCCGTCAGCAGGACGAGGGCCGCGAGTACGAAGCGCATGTTGGCGGTCGGCCTCAGGTCTTCGGATGCAGGACCGCGCGCACCTGCTCGACCAGGCGCAGGCGCTGCTGGGCGATGTCGACTTCCATACGCTGCCCCCGCACGTCGAGACCGTTGCCGGTGATGTGCACGGTGCCCGGGGCGATGACGAGATCACGGTCCGCCTCGTAGCTGGCCCGATCGGTGCTCAGCTCGTAGTCGCCGAGCTGCACCTCGATCGCGCCCTCGACCTCGACCCGCTTCAGCTCGTGCCCGTCGAGGAACACCGTGCCGCTCGTACCGCGCAACGACACCTCGCGACCGTCGGTGAGATACAGCGCCACCACCGGATCGCATCACGGTGACGACTCCCTCGCCTTCGCGATATTGCGCCTCGCCGCGCCTGCACCTCCCACACCCTCCGCCCATTCTCCACCTTGACGCGATGGAAGTCCTGGATGCGCTGCGAGACATCGGGCAGCACCTCGACCTTGGCCGCCGCACCGTCGGCGGCGCGCCGTGCGGCCGCATCCCGCCACAGCAGCCACACCCCACCGCCGATCGTCGCGACCAGCAGGACGCCGACCAGCAGACGCAGGCGCGATCTCATGACAGTCGGAGTCGCTAGCACCGCCCCCATGGGGAGTAAAGGCGGCGCACGGCTCGACGTGGCGCGGCGGCGCGACAACCGTAGCGTCCCGTCCGAAGCTGCTGGAGCGCTTGCGCCTGCCGACTGCTCGCATCGGCAACAGGCACGACGCGACATGGCGCGACACGGCAGCAGCTGGCGACTGAACGCGCCGGCGCACGACGACGCGCCTGGGGCGTGCATCTCTATACCGGCAGCGGCGCCGTGCTGGCGCTGCTGGCCCTCGACGCCATCGGGCGCGACGCCTTCGGCGCGGCCTTCACGTGGATGGCGATCGCGATGTTCATCGACTGCACCGACGGCACGCTCGCGCGGCGCGCCCGCGTGAAGCAGGTGCTGCCGCAATTCGACGGTTCGAAGCTCGACGACATCGTCGACTATCTCAACTACGTGCTGGTCCCGATCGTCCTCGTCGTGCGCGCCGGCCTGCTGCCCGGCCACGCCTTCGCACTGGCGGTAGCGGCGCTGCCGCTGCTCGGCCAGCGGCTACGGCTTCTGCCAGGCGGCCGCGAAGACGCCCGACCACTTCTTCACCGGCTTTCCGTCCTACTGGAACGTGGTCGCGTTGTACCTGTTCCTGCTCGGCTGGCCGACATGGCTGAACGCGCTGGTGCTGATCGGTTTCGCCGTCCTGGTGTTCGTGCCCATCCGCTACCTCTACCCGAGCCGCATGCCGACGGCGCAGAAAACCACCTACGTGCTCGGCGTCGATATGGGCGGTCGGCGTGTTCTGGATGCTGGCGCAGTTTCCAACGCCATCACCGACGCTGGCGCGCCTGACGCTGCTGTTCCCGGCCTACTACATGGCGATCTCGTTCTGGCTGCACCTGCGCACGCCGCCATCGCCGGAACAAATCCCAGCCCCGCGCCCGGACTCGTAGGGACCGGCGCTACGCCTTCAGGCGGGACGCTCCGCACAAGTCGATCGCCGTGGCTGCACAGCTCGACGTCGCACAACGATGATGCATTCCCGAGCGTCTCGGAACGGGAGCGGACGTCGCTGCTCTGCAGCGCGTCAGCGCTATCTGAACGTCGGCTCGGCCGCGGCGGTGGTGCTGCCGCTGCTGGCGCTGGCGCCGCTCATCGGCGGCAGCGGCGCGTTGCGGCGCCGGTGGCGGCTTGAAGTACTGCTGGGCCTCGGCGATCCAGCCGCGGATGGCATCCTGGCGGGTGGATTCGGCGCGGGATGCGTCGAGAGCCATTCCGGCGGGCCCTTGCCGCCGGAGCTCTCCTCCATGCGCTGCCACAGACCGATCGCCGCCTCCGGATCGTAGCCGGCCTTGGCCATGAGGATCAGGCCGATGCGATCGGCCTCCGACTCCTGCGAGCGGCTGAACGGCAGCGCCACGCCGACCTGAGCCGCCCAGCCCGTACGCGCTCATCACCGCCTGCTGCGTCGCCGGCGCTCTGTCCGCCGGCGGCGACGGCGACGGCCGTGCCGCCGGCCTGCAGCGCCATGCCCGTGCTCATGCGCTCGGCGCCGTGTCGCGCCAGCGCGTGCGCCACCTCGTGGCCGATCACCGTCGCGAGACCGGCCTCGTCCTTCGCGATCGGGAAGATGCCGGTGTACACCGCCACCTTGCCGCCCGGCAGGCAGAACGCGTTGGCCTGCTTGGGATCGTCGATGACGGTGAACTCCCACTGGTACTCGGGCTTGTCCGCCGCCGCCGCGATGCGCTTGCCGACCTCCTGCACCGGCGCGGTGAACCGCGGATCGTGGCTGATCTTTGCCTGCTTCAGCACCTGCTGGTAGGCGGCGGCGCCGAGCTTCAGATCGTCCGATTCGGGCATGACCATGAACTGGCTGCGGTGGGTGTACGGCACCGTCGAGCAGCCCGTTGCCGCGATCAGGGTCAGTGCGAGCGCCGCGGCACGCGCCTCTCCATCCGCCGGCTGACATGTCGGCATTCTAGGCGGCAATGGTCACGCGCAAAAGGCCTCCGGCCAACGCAGTTTGAGCCGACTGCAGCCCCTCGACTAGGATGCGGGGCGGCCACAGGTGCGGCCGCTCCTCCTCCGATCGATGCCGACCGAGCCATGATCTCCGCCGAGCGACTCACCAAGCGCTTCGGCGCCTTCACCGCCATCGAGGACGTGTCGTTCGAGGTGGCGCCGCGGCGAGATCGTCGGCTTCCTCGGACCCAACGGCGCCGGCAAGAGCACCACCATGCGTATCCTCGCCGGCGTCTTCCCGCCGAGCCACGGCCAGGTGCGCATCGCCGGCTACGACATGGTGCGCGACCCGCTGCGCGCCCGGGCCCTCGGTCGGCTACTTCCCCGAGCGCGTCTCGTTCTACGTCGACATGACGGTGCAGCACTACCTGCGCTACGTCGGCGAGATGAAGGGCCTCGATCGCCGCGAGGCGCGTCGCGGCGGCGTCCGGCGCGATGGCGAGTTGCAGCCTCGAGCCGGTCGCCGACCGCCTGATCGGCACGCTGTCGAAGGGCTTCCGCCAGCGCGTCGGCATCGCCCAGGCCCTCGTCGGCGACGCCGCGCGTGCTGATCCTCGACGAGCCGACCGCCGGGCTCGACCCCGAGCAGGTCGCCGACATGCGCGCGCTGATCCGCGATCTGCGCGCCGACCGCACGGTCATCCTCTCGACCCACATCCTGCCGGAGGTCGAGGCGACGTGCGATCGCGTCATCATCATCCACCGCGGACGCGTCGCTGGCGCTCGACACGCCCGCCAACCTCAACCGCCGCGTGCGCCGCACGGCGCAGGTCGTCGTCGAGGTCAGCGGCCCGCCGCGCCGACGTGCGTCGCGACGCTGCGCGCCGTGCCGGGCGTGCTCGCGGTCGACGTCGCAGCCGGGACGACGGCGCGGTGCATGCCGTGGTCAGCGCCGACGTCGACCGCGACCTGCGCGAGGACATCGCGGCCGGCGTCGTCGTCGCACGCGGCTGGGGCCTGCGCGAGCTGCGCCCGCGAGACCCTGACGCTCGAAGAGATCTTCCTCGCCCTGGTCGCCGACGGCGCCGACCCGAGCGAGCACATGAAGCTGCTCGTCATCTGTCGGCGTGAGCTGTCGGCCTACTTCGGCTCGATCGTCGCCTACGTCCTGCTCGCCGTCTTCCTGGTGCTGAGCGGGTACTTCTTCTACAGCGACCTGGTCTTCTTCGTCCTCTTCGGCGGCTTCACGCTGCCGACCGGCCTCTGGCAGTTCGTCTTCCTCGACATGCGCCTGGTGGCGATGCTGATCCTGCCGCTGGTCACCATGCGGCTGTTCGCCGAGGAGAAGAAGCTCGGCACGCTCGAGCTGCTGTGGACCTACCCGGTGCGCGACGGCGAGATCGTCGCTCGGCAAGTTCCTCGCCGCGCTGCTCTTCTACCTCGCCATGCTGCTCGCCGACGGCGGCCGGGCCGCTCGTCTTCCACCACTACCACCCGTTCGACGTCCCGCCGGTGCTGGCCGGCTATCTCGGCATGCTGCTGCTCGGCGCCGCCTTCATCGCCTGCGGCCTGTTCGTCTCGTCGCTGACCGAGAATCAGGTGGTCAGCGCCATGGTCACCTACGGCATCCTCGTCCTCTTCTGGTTCCTCACCTGGAACGAGGAGGCCGCGACGCACGACATCATGCGCTGGCTGCTCGGCCTCTCGCTGTTCGACCGCTTCTTCAACTTCACGCGCGGCGTCATCGACACGCACGACGTCGTCTTCTTCTTTCTCTTCACCGGCTTCTTCCTCTTCCTCACCTGGCAGTCGCTGGCCACGCGCAGCTGGCGCGGGGTGCGCTGAGTGGCGCGCGCGCTCGCTGCTGTCGCCGGCGCTGCGCGGCTGGCTGCAGCTCGGCCTCCAGGTCGCGCTCGCCTTCGTCCTGGTCTTCGTCCTCGAGATGCTCGCCGACGCGCCACAACCTGCGCTTCGACCTCACCCCGACCAAGACCTTCGAGCTGTCCGGCAAGCGCTCGTCAGGTCGCCGCCGACTTCGACCGGCCGGTGCCGCATCACCGCCTTCTACAACAGCCAGGGCGCCGACGCGCGGCGCGACATGGGCGACCTGCTCGAGCAGTTCCGGTCGCGGCGACCGGACTTCACCTACCGCCTGCTCGACCTCGACCGCTCGCCGGCGCTGGCCGGCAAGTATCGGCGTCTCGAGCTACAACACCGGCGTCCTCGAGGTCGGCGAGGACCGGGTGCGCCTGCGCGCGATCGACGAGGCGGAGATCACCGCCGCGCTGCTCAGCCTGTCAGCCGCTCCAAGGTCCGCACGCTGTGCTTCGTCACCGGCCACGGCGAGCGCAGCCCGGAGGACACCGACGAGCGCGCCGGGTACAGCGGAGGTCGCCAAGGCGCTGTCGCGCGAGCGCTTCGACGTCGATGCGCTGACGACGCTTCCGCGCGAGGGCGTGCCGTCGCACTGCACCGTCGTCATTCTCGCCGGCCCGTCGCAAGGATCTCCTGCCCGGCGAGGCCGATGCGCTGCTGCGCTACCTGCACGCCGGCGGGCGCGTGCTGATGCTCGTCGACCCCGATGCGCCGCCGTCGGTCGTGGACTTCCTGCGCGAGGCCGGCATCGAGGCGCGGCGCGATCTCATCGTCGACGAGCAGAACCGCTTCGTCGGCGCCGACAGCTTCATGCCGCAGGTGCTGCGCTTTCGCGCCGAGACGTTCCACAACGAGCTCACCGCGCCGGCGGTGCTCTCGCTGGCGCGGCCGGTGGGGCCCGTCGGCGAACAGCCGCCCGGCATCACGGTCACGTCGATCGCGGCCACCAGCCCGGAGAGCTGGGCGATGGTCGACACCGCCGTCCCGCCCGACGGCGAGGCCCGCTTCCGCCGCGAGGTCGATCAACCCGGACCGCTCTCGGTCGGCGTCCTGGCGACGTTCGCGCCGGCGACCCCGGACGCGCCGCCCGGTCAGTTGATGGTGTTCGGCGACTCCGACTTCGCCACCAACTTCTACCTCGACCTGCTCGGCAACCGCGATCTCTTCATGAGCGCCGTCGCGGTGTTGGCCGAGGATCCGGCGCTGGTGGCGGTCCGCCGCAAGAGCCAACCCGGCGGCACGCTGTCGCCGATCTCGCTCACCGCGGCGCAGAGTCGCAACGTCTTCTGGGCGGGCGTGCTGCTGACGCCGCTGACGGCGCTCCTCATCGGCGCCGTCGTCGGATTCCGGCGCCTGCGCCAGCGCGGAGGACGCTGACGTGGGGTGGCGCGGCACGCTGGGACTGTTGGTCCTCGTGCTCGGGTCCGCGCTCTACCTCTACGAGGACGTCAACCAGGATCGCGGCGAGCACTCGTGGAGCGCCATCTTCGAGGAACCGCGCGAAACGCCGCCCGGCGAGCAGATCACCCACCTCCTCTCGTTCGATCCCGCCAGCGTGCGGACCATCACCGTGCGCCGCGGCACCGCCGAATGGCACGCCGAGCGCACGGCGGACGGTTGGTCGGGCGCGGGTCGCGCGACCGACATGGAAGACTTCCTGCACGACCTCGTCGATCTCGCCGAGATCATGCCGATCGAGATCGGCCCCGACACGCTGCGCGAGCACGGCCTCGATCCGCCGCAGGGCTCGGTCGAACTGACGCGCGCCGGGCAACCGCCGATCGCGCTGCTGATCGGGTCGCGCAATCCACCGGCGACCGGCGTCTATGTCCGCGTCGGCGCCGATGGACCGGTGGTGCTCACCGGGGCGCTCCTGCTCTGGGATCTCGAGAAGGTCCAACGCGCCTTCGGCGCGCCGTCATCCTGACGGATCGCCGCGTTCGCACGTCACCGATGCAGGGCCGCGCTCCCGCGCGGCTGCCGGGCGAGGTGTCGGCTCAATCCGGTCCGGGACCTACGCCCCCGTCAGCTCGATGACGTTCCCGTCGGGATCGCGCAGCCAGAGCTGGTTGCCGCCTGGATCCAACGTCTCGATGCCCGCCTTCGCCAGCTCGCGCCGCGCCGCCGCGAGATCGCCCACGGCGATCGCGAAGTGCGGACCGCTGGGATCGAGCGATCCGCTGGGCACGTCGCCCTGAATGAGGTGCAGCTGGCCGCCACCAATGCCGTACCAGCGACCCGGAATGCCGAAGTCGGGGCGCTCCAACGCCCGGAGGCCGAGGACTCCCTCGTAGAAAGCGACGGAGCGAGTCACGTCGCTGACCCGAATCGACGAGTGGTGAAGACTGACGGGCGTCATCGGACGTCCTCCATTCGTATGAGCACAATCAATGCTGCGGGTAACCGGATCGCATACCCGAGCGGGTGGCGGTGTCCGCCAATGGATCGGATCGCTAATCCAAGTGCGCGGCCGCTTTCGATGGTGATCGACGCCGCGGCGGCACCACCGGCTGTCGAACGGGTGCGACCCATGGCTCGACTCTAGCCGCCCCGATCCGATCGCGGCAACCTCGCCGTCGTCGCGATCAGCGCTTCTACTGCGGCAACACCCGACTTGACTCTCGAACCCTGCCGCCTACGATTAGCGGACGTTATGCATATCGAGACGCTGAAAGTGTTCTGCGACGTCGTCGAGACCGGCAGCTTCTCGGTCGCTGCCTCGCAGAACTTCATCACCCAGTCGGCGGTCAGCCAGCAGCTGCGCGCGCTGGAGGCGAAGTACCGCTGCAAGCTGCTCGAGCGCAGCCGCGGCGGCGCCAAGCCGACGCCGCAGGGCGCGATCCTCTATCGCACCAGCCGCGAGATCATCGACCGATTCCAGGACGTCGAGGCCGAGCTGCAGCACAGCTGCGCGGTCGTCGGCGGTCACCTGCGCCTGGCGATCGTCTACAGCGTCGGGCTGCACGAGCTGCCGCCGTACCTGAAGGAGTATCTGCGAAACTTTCCCGAGGTGAACGTCCACGTCGAGTACTCGCGCCCGAACAAGATCTACGAGAACGTCATCGCGCAGCAGATCGACCTCGGCATCGTCGCCTACCCGCAGAAGCATCCGCAGATCATCGTCACGCCGATCCGCGAGGACCACCTGGTGCTCGCCTGCGCGCCGCAGCATCCGCTCGCCAACGCCAAGAAGATTCCGGTCGCGCGTCTCGAGGGCGAAACGATGATCGGCTACGAGCGCGACATCGCGACGCGCAAGGCGACCGACCAGATGCTGCGCAACCATCACGTCACCGTTCACTACGCCGCCGAGTTCGACAACATCGAGACCATCAAGCGCGCCGTCGAGATCGGTCAGGGCATCGGCATCGTGCCGCTGCCGGCGATTCGCACGAGGTCGAGCACGGCACGCTCAAGGTCGTGCGCCTCACCGACGAAACGCTGCTGCGCCCGCTGGGGATCATTCACAAGCGCGGCCGCCACCTGTCGCCGGCGGCGGAGAAGTTCGTCGAGATCCTGCGCCGCGACGATCTCGGATAGTTCTGACGGCGACGAAAGACAAAGGACGAAGGATCAAGCGGCGTTCTTCGTTCGACCTTGCGCGCTTCGAGCCTTGGTCGCTGATCCCGTCGCGCAGCCGCGTCGCACCGGGCAGGCGCCGCAGTCAGTCCGCCGCGCCTGACAGATCGTCGCGCCGAGATCCATGATCGCCTGGTTGAAGTCACCGGCCTCACCTGCCGGCGTGACCCGTGCGGCGATCTCCCACAGGCGCTGCTGCAGGGCGTGCTTGCGCCGCCGCGCGACGCGCACGCCGAACCAGCGCTGCAGGACGCGCGCGGCGTTGGTGTCGAGAATCGGCTCGTCGAGGCCGTAGGCGATGCTCAGCACCGCCCCGGCGGTGTAGCGGCCGATGCCGGGCAGCTGACGCATCATCTGCGCATCGGTCCGGCAGTCGGCCGTCATGCTCCGTCGACGACGATGCGGGCCGTGCGCTGCAGATTGCGGGCGCGCGCGTAGTAGCCGAGCCCCTCCCAGGCCTCGCGCACCTGCGGTTCATCGGCGGCGGCCAGATGCTCGAAGGACGGGTACTGGCGGAGGAAACGACGGTAGAACCCCTTCACGCGGTCCACCTGCGTCTGCTGGAGCATGATCTCGGAGACCAGGATCCGGTACGGATCGCGGGTGCGACGCCAGGGGAGCTTGCGCCCGTTGGCGCGGTACCAGGCGAGCAGGAGGCGCTGAAACCGGCGAACGATGGCGGGCGGCGGGGCGGATCGGGAGGCGCGCATTTCTCGCTCTACAAACATCAGAGCGGCCGGCTACCATGGCAATCGCGATGGCCTCGTGGAAGCCCGATCCGCAAGCTCCGGCGATGGATCATCGCCGAGTGTACGCGGCTCCTCACGCAGCCGCTGGCCACATACGTGCAGCGGGTGCCGAACAACATCGAGACGCTGAAGCGCACGCTGCGCAAGGGCGACGTGCTGCTGGTCGAAGGCGATCAGCGCATCAGCCAGGTGATCCGCTACCTGACGCAGAGCTCCTGGTCGCACTGCGCGCTGTACGTCGGCGACGAGCTGCTGCTGCACGATCCGGCGCGCGCCGACGAGTTGCGCGCGCGCTTCGGCGACGAGCGCGCAGCACCTGCTCGTCGAGGCCGAGGCCGGCGAGGGCGTCGCCGCCAGCCCGCTCTCCAAGTACGAGCGCTACAACATCCGCATCTGCCGTCCGCAGGGCCTGCATCGCGAGGACGTCGACGTGGTGATGCGCCACGTCATCGACCACCTCGGCGTGCGCTACAACGTCCGCCACATCTTCGAGCTGGCGCGCTTCTTCCTCCCGGTGAGTCTCGTGCCGCGTCGCTGGCGGCGCGCGGCGCTGACGTTCGGCACCTCCCCGTCGGGACGCGCGGCGATCTGCTCGACGATGATCGCCGAGGCGTTCGAGCGCGTCGGCTATCCGATTCTGCCCGAGGTGGTGCTGATCGACGCCGTCGCGCCGGGACCGCGGTGGCGGCGCTGGCTCGGCTACCACGACGGCCCAGCCGGCGGCGCGCTTCCGGCGCGCCAATACCGCGGCGATCACGCCGCGCGACTTCGATCTGTCTCCGTACTTCGAGGTGGTGAAGTTCAACCACCTCGGCGATCCGCGCTTCGACTATCGCCAGATCGTCTGGGAGGACGCACCGCACGCCCACAACGGAAATGGGGCGGCGGCGCCGTCGCGGGGGGCCGGGCCGCGGCGCCGTTTCCAGCGCCTGCGGCCCGCTTTCCTCAGTCGCTCGAGCGCGAGCTGATCACTTCTTCCCGCCGCCGCGCGGCGTCAGGTCGAGATCGGGCGGCGGCGTCTCGGGAAGCTTCCAGCGGATGTACGGCTTCTCCTTGAGCTCGTGGTATGCGTTCGCCATGTCGATGGCGGAGTGGAACGCGGCCTCGAAGGCGGCGAAGTCCTTCTTCTCGATCGCCGTCTCGATCGGCTTCCAGTTCTCTTCGAGGAACTGGTTGAGCGCCTCCTCGTGCTTCGGGCGCATGAACGCGCCGAGCTCCATGAGGCCGCGGATCTCCTTGTACTGGAATTTCGCCATCGGCCAGTTCTGCTCCTTGGCCGCGTAGTAGAGCTTCCAGGTGCGCGCGCCGACTTCCGGCATCAGGCGCGCGAGGCCCGGCTGGATGGTCGCCATGTCCTCGAGCGTCATGCTGTTCTTGCCGCTCCAGAACGTGAGCGACTTCACTTTCGCTTCGAATTCTTCGTCCGTCATCGGATCCGTCTCCCGCTGCGGTGGCGCACGCGCCGCCGGTTGTGACTGAAACGGTTGTTTGTCTATCGGATGCGACGCGCGAGCGTCAACACGGCGGCGCGCCGGGCGTTTGCCAAACTCGATTGCGGCGGATAGCTCTGGCAACGATATGCCCGGGATCGACGAGTTGGTCCGCCTGACAGTTTCGTCGCCGTCGATTTCTGCAAGGTGCCGCACTCGCGTCGGGCGCCCTGCTCATGCCGCGCTGGGCACGCGTCGCCGGTGCCGCGCCGCTGCCGGGCGCGCCAGGCTTTCTTGCCGACGCCGACTATCGCGTCGTCGAGGCGCTGACCGCACGTCTCGATCTCGAACGACGACGGCATGCCTGGCGCGCTCGAATGCAAGGTCGCCGATTACGTGCAGGGCCTGCTCTCGGCATTTCCCGGCGCCGACGCCAATGCCGACGGACAGGTCGGCGCGGCCGACCTCACGGCCATCGCGCTCGCCGTCGGCACCGACGATGCGCACGCCGACGTCGACGGCGACGGCATCGTCGGCGAGCACGACCGCGCAACCGCCGTCGCATCGCTGTTCGGCGGCCCCGCGCTGGCGGGACCACCGGCCTTCGAGGGCCGGCCCATCTTCGCGGGCGGCCCGTTCAGCGATCGCAATCCGTTCCCGGACCCGACCACCGGCACGCCGTCCGATCACTTTCCGGCGAACGCGTTCGCCACCGCGGTTCCGCTGACACGCCTGCAGCGCATGGCCTGGACGGTGCGCCTGCTCGGCGCCGACGCGGTGCCGGAGGTGCAGCGACAATCCCCTCGCCCGCACCCTGGCGGACGTCGACCTACGCAACCGCTATCGCGCCGGTCTCGCCATGGTCGCCTCGATCAGCGACACGGATTTCGGCGCGCCGTTCGACGAGCTGACGATGGAGCAGCAGGACATGGTCGTCGCGACGCTGAAGCGTCAGCTGCGCACGTTCTACGATCTGCTCGTCGACCACACGATCGAGGGCATGCTGAGCGCGCCCGAGTACGGCGGCAACCGCGACCGCATCGGCTGGACGCTGGTCCGGCTTCGACGGCGACAGCCAGCCGCTCGGCTACACGATCTACGACGAGACCATCGACGACTACCGCGAGCGCCCCGACAAGCCGAACTCGACGATCGATCCCGACGATCCCTGCAGCGGCTTCAGCGCCGAAGATGAACCAGTTCCTTCGCTTCGTGCTCGTGCAGCTCGCCGGCGCCACCGAATTCCCCGAACCGTTCTGCTTCGACGAGTGAGCGCATGGGCCAGCCGTCCGCCGTCCCCAACGTCCTCGGCAACACCAGCCTCGATCGGCTTCGACGCCGTGATCATCGGCAGCGGCGCCGGCGGCTCGGCCGCGGCGTACGTGCTGACCAGCGCCGGCCAGAAGGTGCTGATCCTCGAGGCGGGCGACAACAACTTCCCCGGCCTCGACGATCCGACGCCGGGGATGCCGGTGCCGCGCTACGGCAACGACGAGCTGAAGGTGGCGATCCGCCTGTTCGATCGCCAGGATCCGATCCTCGAGCCGCGCACCTTCCGCGCCGCCGACACGACGCCGGCGCAGCCCAACGAGGACGTCAACATCCTCAACCGCACCGTCGGCGGCACGACCGTCCACGCCGACATGAAGTTCCCGCGCTTCAACGAGGTCGACTTCCGCCTCGCCTCGGCGCTGCGCGACGCCGGCCGCGCTGCCGACGGCACCAGCTTCATCGACTGGCCGCTCACCTACGACGAGCTCGAGCCGTTCTACACCGAGGCCGAGAACATCACCGGCGTCGCCGGGCCTGGCAGCGGCCGGCGCCGATCCGTTCGCCTCGCGCCGCTCGCAGCCCGTACCCGATGCCGCCGTCGGCGGAGATGTACGTCGGCCGCTTGCTCTCGGCCGGGGCGCGCGCAAGGCCGGCTACTCATCCGTTCCACTACCCGGCCGCGATCAACTCGCGTCCCTACCCGCCCATTCCCGCGTTGCAGCGGCCGCCCTGCGTGAACTGCGGCTTCTGCAGCGGCTTCGGCTGCCCGAACAACGCGAAGAGCTCGGCGGCGGTCACGACGCTGCGCGCCGCGCTGCTCAGCGGCAACTGCCAGCTGCGCTACAACTCGCACGTCACGACGCATCATCGCGTCGGCGGCGGACGGTCACGGGCGTCGAGTACATCGACCCGCAGGGCGCCGTGCGCACGGCCACCGGCGACCACTTCATTCTCGCCGCCAGCGCGATGGAGAGCGCGCGGCTGGTGCTGCTCTCGGATCTGGCGCTCGGCGAGGGGCCCGCCTTCCATGTCGGGCGCCACATGCTGTTCCACTGCCAGACCAACGGCGTCGGCATCTTCAAGCAGCGCATCCACGGCGAGCGCGGCCAGTCGGTCACCAACGGCATCGCCGACTTCCGCGGCGTCAACGAGGGCGGCACCGACCTGCATCCCGACGGCCGGCCGCTCGGCGGCATCGTCGAGTTCGGCACCTCGTCCGAGCCGATCGGCACCGGCAAGTCGTCGAAGCAGTCGCTCGACGTCGCCGCGAACATCCCCAGCATCCGCGATGTGACGCTGAAGCAGCTGCTGGTCGAGAGCCCGTTCCACGCCCACATCGCGGTGATGATCATGCAGGCGGAGGACGCGCCGCAGGCGACCAACCGCGTCGATCTCGACCCCAACGTGCGCGACGTCTTCGGCCTGCCGGTGGTGCGGCTGACCTACGCCAGCCATCGCTTCGAGCTCGACGCGGCGGCGTTCTACAAGCCGCAAGCTCGTCGAGATCATGCGCCTCGCCGGCGCGCAGTTCGGGTTCATCGACCCGACCGCCGGCCCGCCGCGCAGCCGCCACGTCCTCGGCGGCCTGCGCATGGGCAGCACGCCGGAGGAGTCGGTCATGCGACTCGTACGGGAAGCTGCACGACTTCGACAACCTCTACTGCATGGACGGCGGCGTCATGCCGACCGGATCGGGCTACAACCCGACGCTGACGCTGATCACCCTCGCTCTGCGCGTCGGCGGCTCACATCGTCGACCCCGAAAGCCCCGAACGACGTATCGGCCAGGGACCGCTGGCGTTCTGAGGCGTGCGGCGCGTCTAGCGCTGAACCTCTGCGCACGGCGTGAGCCGGCGCTGACGCGCGGTCGAGTCCCGCAGCCGCGCGGGCGTGCCGCACTCCACATTTGACTCGGTCCCGGCTCAGAGGTAGGGAACTGAGGCACCTCGCAACGCACAAAACGTCCGCTTTGGCGGGCTCTTTTTTTGACCTCTGCCTGACCGGTCGGTCAGAGGGGTGGAGTGGGTGATGGAAACGTTCCTGCGCGTCGGTTTGCTGCAGATCCCGATCGCTCTCGGCCTGATCGCCTCGGCCATCTTCTACGTGATCGAGATCTGGTCGGCCCGCCAGTTCTTCCTGCCACGTCCGCGCCCTACAGCCGCCGTTTCAGCCGCCGGTCACCGTACTCAAGCCTCTCAAGGGAATCGACGTCGAGCTTTACGAGAACCTGGCGACCTTCTGCCGGCAGATCTACCCGCAGTTCGAGATCATCTGCGGGGTCGCCGATCCCGCCGATCCCGCTGTCGAGGTCGTGCGCCGGCTGCAGCGCGACTTCCCGCATGTCGCGCTCAGCCTGGTGATCGACAGCCGGGTCTACGGAACGAACTACAAGGTCTCCAACCTCCACAACATGTACCGGCACGCCAAGCACGACGTGATCGTGCTGGCCGACAGCGACATCCGCGTCGGGCCGGAATACCTGACCCACGTCGTCGAACCCCTGCGCAACAAGAAGGTCGGCGTCTCGACCTGCCTCTACCGCGCCGTCAACACCGGCGGCCTGCCAACCCTGATCGAGTCGCTGTTCATCAACACCGACTTCGGCAACCTGGTGATGCTGGCGCGCAAGGTGGAGAAGGCGAGCTACGCGTTCGGCGCCACCATCGCGATGCGGCGCGAGGTGCTCGAGGAGATCGGTGGCTTTCTCCCGATCGCCAACCTGCTCGCCGACGACTACGAGATCGGCTACCGCGCCTTCCAGCGCGGGTACGTCAACGAGCTCAGCACGGAGGTCGTCGATACCGTGCTGTCGGTGGGCAGCTGGCGGCGCCTCTTCGACCATCAGGTGCGCTGGGCGCGCACCTACCGGGTCAACCGTCCCGGCGGATACTTCGGCAGCCTCCTCACGCACGGCACCTTCTGGGCGTTGCTCAATGTCATCTTCCATGGGTTCAGCCCACTCAGCTGCCTCGCCAGCGGCCTGCTGCTGGTGCTGCGCTACGTCGCGGCGGCACGCATGGCGTGGGTGCATCTCAAGACGAGCCACAGCCTCGCCGAGATGGCGCTCGTCGCGCCGAAGGACCTCTTCGTCACCGCGGTCTGGTTCGCCGCCTTCGGGGGCAACACGGTGGTGTGGAGCGGTCATCGCTTCGAGGTGAACCGCGGCGGCGAGATGCTCGACCTCACGGCGACGCCGACGATGTCCGCGCCCGACACCGAGACCGACGACGCGACGCAGCAGCGCGCCTGACGATGTCGGTGGCGCTCAGCCGCCGCGCCGGAAGTCGCGGCGCAGGCGTTCGCGGTGCTCGCGGCTCAACGGCAGGACGTTGAGCGCTCCGGTGACATCATTCAGTGCGACGTACACCTCGGTGCCATACACCTCGGTCAGCGTCGGATACGTGATCACCTCGGCGGGCGTGCCCGCCCGTGCGACGCGCCCGTCGGCCAGCAGCACCAACCGATCGCAGTAGAGCGCCGCGATGTTGAGGTCGTGGAGCACGCTCACCACGGTCATGCCGGCGCGCTGCAGGTCGCGCAGGAGATCGTACATCTCGACCTCGTGGCGGATGTCGAGAAACGCCGCCGGCTCGTCGAGCAGGAGGATGCGCGGCTCCTGCGCCAGCGCCCGCGCCAGCACCACCCGCTGGCGCTCGCCGCCGCTCAGCTCGGTGACCCGCCGGGCCGCCAACCCCCACGTGTCGGTGCGCTCCATCGCCCGCCGCGCCGCGGCGAGGTCGTTCGCGTCCTCGAAGCCGAACCCGGGCCCGTGCGGCGTGCGACCGAGCAGCACCATCTCCATCACCGTGAACGGCAGCGTGACGGTGGTGTCCTGCGGAACCACCGCGATCAACTGCCCGAGCGCGGCGCGCGAGAGTCGCTCGGTCTCGCCGCCCTCGACGGCGATCCGCCCCTGCCAGGGCCGGAGATAGCCCGACATCAGCTTCAGCAGCGTCGACTTGCCCGAGCCGTTCGGCCCGATGATGCCCACGAACTCGCCGCGCGCGATCGCGAACGAGACGTCGCGGACCACCGGCTCGGTTCCGTAGCCGAAGGTCACCGCCTCGACGACCACGGCCGGGTCATTCGACATCTCGTCCCCCACCGTATCGCCGAGGACGGATGAGGCGGCGGCCGCCTTCGCCACGGCGACCGTGCGACGTGCTCGTCCGCGATCGCATCGAGCAGCTGCGCACGCGCGGCACCGTCGGCATGAGCGACTACCTGCCCTACCGAGCGCACCTACTCAACAAGGCCGGGAGACCCGGTACCGACTCTGTGCGCCGATTCGGGGTTGAGTTGGAGGGCGCCGCTCCGTCGGCGCCAGTTGGAAGGTGGCACGAGCGCCCCATGCAACAGGCGCCGACGGAGCGGCGCCCTCCACTGCTGGCAGGAGATCAGCCGCGGAATCGGCGCACCAAGCCCGTTACCGCTCTGGCGCCTACGCCCGCGCAGGATAGCGAGCGCGAGAGGGCCGGCCCCCCGCGCCCTCATTGGCCGGCGCTTACTTCGAGGCGCGCAGCCGCCAGAAGCCGACGACCAGCAGCAAGCCGAAGAGTGCCGCCAGCGCGCCGTTGCTCAGCGTCGGCGCGGGATTCGCCCGACAGTCCGGGTCCGCGCGCTCGTAGAGCAGATCGCCATCGTTGTCCAAGCCCTGGAGCGGGCTGACGATGAGCTCCGAGCCCGAGCAGGGATCGAACGGCTTGGCGGGATGGGCGGAATCCGGCGTGAAGTAGTACGCGGGGCGGACGTTCTCTCCCACCGGCTTGTAGCCCGAAGCCACCGGGTCGGCGTCCGTATGGCACATCGCGCACTCGGTCACGCCCGACCGGTGGTGGTGCTGGTTGAGGCCCGCCGCGCGCCCGGATGAGATCGCGTCGTGGCCCATGTCCTCCTCTCGGCCATGGCAGCCGAGGCAGCCAACACCCGGCAGCCCGGTGCCGCCGTCGGAACGACCGATGAAGACGGGGAAGAAGTTGGGCAGCGTGTGGCAGGTCTTGCAGTCGAAATTGAGCATGACGCCGCGGTGAATGTCATGCAGGTCGGGGTTCCACACCGCGCCGTCGGTGAACGCAACATAAGGCTTGCCGACGAACTCGCCGTGACAGCTCCGGCAGGTGGAATAGGTTCCCGAGCTGACGCTGATATCATCGAAGAGGATCGTCCCGGTCCCCATCATGTCGCCGCCGTCGGCGATGGCGAGCCGGATCTTACGCACCGCGCCGAGGGTCGAGACGAACGGCACCAGGTTGACCTCCCAGGCCTGCTGGCCGGTCGCCGTTCCATTGGGCGCGGTGGCGCTCACCAGCACCGTGTTCGAGGCGTCGAGCAACTGGAAGACGACGTCCTCGTCGGGACTCCCGGCGGTCGCCTCGTAGATGATCCGCACCGTCGTGCGCAGCGTGTAGTTCTGATCGGCGCCGAAGGTGAACACGACGGCATTCGCGCCGGCGCTCACGTCGTAGTCGATGCTCATCGACTGCCCGGTGATGCCGGACGTATCGAGCGTGACGTCCGCACTCGTCAATGGTGCGATGGCCACCCACGCCGCCTGCAGGGCGGCGCTGTTGGCGTACGACTCGAAGTCGTCAATGACGGTGACCTGCGCTCGCGCCGCACTCGCCGCAGCAAATGCGCCAACGAGGACCGCGCACCACGCGGCCCACCGCACGGCGAGATGCCCCTCGCGTCGTTTCCCGGTGCGGGGTGGCCTGCAGGGTGTCGTCATGATGGCTCCTCCCCTCCGGATCGCCGATGAGGGATTTCCGGCCTTTTATCAGTCGCTTAAGGCGCGGGGCAAGGGACAAACCCCGGTCCGATGGGCGGGGAGCCGGTCAGCGGGGCTGATAGCCGAGCGACCGCAGCCGTTCGCGGTCGGCCGGACTCAGGGAGAGAGGTTCGCCGGCGGGGTTCTGTTCACCAAGATAGGCCACCAGGCGTTCGGCCAGCTCCGGTTCGGGAGCACGCGCCACCCAGGTCGGTCCGCCGTCCCATCGATAGGTCTGGGCGACGGTGAGCCGATCCCGACCGGCGACGGCGCCAGCACGCGCCGCCTCGCCTCGCTGATAGAAGGCCTCCAGCGCCCAGGTCTTCTTCTCGGACGTGGCCGACAGTTGGAAATCGTTGGCGCCGTACGTGCCGACCTCGTAGCCGATGTCGCAGAACACCGCCCGCGGAGGCATGGGAACGCGATCACGCAGAACGGGACCCAGCGCGACGCCCTCCATCCCGTCCGGGGCCGCCACGCCGGTCAGCTCGAGGAGCGTGGGCATGAGGTCGACGTGGCTCACCGGCTCGGGGCGGCGCGCGGGCCGCAAACCGGGCGCGTTGATGATGAGGGGAACGTGGCTGAGATCCGGCGCGGCGCTGTGGCCGTGCGCGAAATAGAATCCATTCTCTCCGAAGCTCTCACCGTGGTCTCCGGTCAAGGCGACGACGGTCGGGGCATGCCCCGCGACGGCCGCCAGCAGCTCGCCAACTGACCGGTCCATGTACGCGATCTCATCAGCGTACCGACTCCGGTACTCGCTGACCCGGCGCTGTCCGTCGACCACCTGGTAGCGGGGGATGCCTCCCTCACCGCTGTCGTCTGCGAGCACGGGCAACTCGGCTTCCTCGGCGCTGACGGGCAGGTGAAACCGATCGTCGTAGGGCGCCGGCGGCGAGTACGGACCGTGCGGATCCTGGAAGTGCACCCAGAGAAAGAACGGCTTCGTGCGCGGCTGGGCGAGCCAGGCGAGCGCTCTCTCGAGCGTCTCCGGCGCGCGGCGCTCGAACGAGTCCGGACGGTTCGCCTCCGTGCTGGTGAACTGGTCATCGTACACGTCGAACCCGCGGTTGAGCCCGCTGCGCGCCCAGAGCACGGCGTTGCTGACGAAGGCCGCCGTATCGTACCCCTGCCGCTGGAACGTTTCGGCGAGCGTCTGGACACCGCTGAGCACCAACAAGCCGTTGCTGAACCCCGTCGAATGCCGACGTGGGTAGCGCCCGGTCATCATCGTCGAGTGCGAAGGGCCGGTGTATCCCGAGGCGGCGATGGCGCGATCGAAGACGACGCTCTGCGCGGCCAGGGCATCGATGTTTGGGCTGGTCTCCAGGGCCTGGCCGTAGCAGTGGAGATGGTCGGCGCGCAGCGTGTCGACGGTGATGAGCAGCACGTTCGCCGGGCCGCTTGCGGGCCAGAACGACCGCAGCGCGAGCGCGACCAGCAGCGCCGCCACCGCCAGCGCGATTGTCGCCCGTCGCTTCACGCCGCCTCCGCCGAACGGATCAGAGATGATCGAACTCGGGACGCTGGCCGCGCAGCCGCCGCAAGCTGAATCTGGCGAGGCGCGCGAATGCGTCCGCGACCTGGATCGGCATCCTCGGCCATTCGTTGAACCGCTGTCGGAGGTGCACTGTCGCCGCCACCGGGTTCGGCCAGTATCGGCGCACGGTGGTCGCGGCGCCCGCGAGCAGGCTCGCCACATCCGGGGAGAGCTCCGGCCCCTGATAGTCGACCGGGCACTGCCGCCCCCACCCCTCGAGTACGCTCGGCACCAGCCACCGCGGCAGGCGCCCAGCCCGTGCGGCAACGGGGGTATCGTCGACTGCCGCTCCGAGCAGCTGATGCGCCAGGCCGATCGTGCAGGCCACCCAGTCCGCCTCCCGGCGGTCGGAACCGAGGACCAGATCCCAATCGAAGGCCTGGGGACGGGACTCCAGCACCACGGCGACGTCGCACAGCCACAGGGGAGTAGGCACGCCGTGCCGCAACAGATGCAAACAGAGAAAGCGGAGGTGGTCTTCGGCGCTGAGGGTCCGGACCTCGATGGCGCCGAAGGTCGTCGACTGTGAACGCGCGAAGACGTCGTCCCACCCGCGCGCGTTGAGGTCCTTGAAGCCGCTGTGCAGATCAACGGGCGAGAATTCCCTCCCCGACCCGGCGAGGACATTCGCGGCGCCGCGGTACTGGTCCGGTCGCACGCAGAGATCAAGGTCCCCGAACGGCCGCAGGCCGCGCTCGGGATACAATCGCGCGACCGAGGGTCCCTTCACCAGCACCGGGTCGATGCCCGACGCCCGCAGGCGGGTGACGACACGCGAGAGGCTGGCCGCGTGCAGCGCTGTCTGCAAACCGTGATTCTGGTAGGCGTCACGCAGGCGTCCTCCGGCGGCGGAGGTCCGCAGCGGCGAATGGCGGACTCGCCACCAGGCCAGAGCACCCGTCTTCGAACGCAGGAGGCCGAGCGTGACGTCGTCCAGGGCCCCTTCGGACATCTCGAGGGCCGGCGGCTCGCGATGCCAGGCCCGAAAGAGCACGCTGGCGATGCGAGCACCGCGGGCATCGAAGGACCGATCGACGGGCTCCGCCGCATCGTCGTGTCGCCCCACCATTCGACCGTCACCCATCGTTGCGCACCCGCTCCGCGTCGGGGGTGCGGAACTATACGCGCGCCGATCGCTGGCCGGCAAGGTCGCCGCGCTCCGGCCCGCGGCAACTGGCGTTCTGCGTCCCAGAGGCCACAGTGACACGCGCACCCGCGGGCGGTGGATCAGCCACCGCCGGCCGTACTATCGTCGCCGCGCCGTGGGGCTCCGGCCCGCGTCCCACTCTTCATGCGGATCCTCGTTGACCTCACGCACCCAGGCGACGTGCACTTCTTCCGGCGCGCCATCGACGTCTGGCGCCAACGGGATCACACGGTGCTCATCACTGCCCGGCGCAAGGATCTCACCGTTGACCTGCTCCGCCGGATGGGCCTCGAGCACGAGGATCTCGGCGAGGCCAGCAGCGGACTGCTCGGCCTCGGAGTCGAGCTCTTCGCGCGAACCTATCGCCTCTGCCGCCGCGTGCGTGAGTTCCGACCCGACGTCATGACCACCACCGCCGGCACCTTCATCGCCCAGGCCAGCTGGCTGTGCCGGGTGCCGTCGGTCGTCTTCTACGACACCGAGAACGCCACTCTCTCCAACCTCATCACCTACCCGGTCTGCACCGCCGTGGTGACGCCGCAGTGCTACTACGGGCGCGTTCCCGCGGCGAAGCACGTCACCTACGCCGGCTACCAGGAGTTGGCCTATACCCACCCGCGCAGCTTCACCGCTGATCCGGAGCGCCTGGCGGATTTCGGACTGGCGCGCGACGAGCCGTTCATCTTCGTGCGACTCGTGTCCTGGGGCGCGGCGCACGACACCCTCGATCACGGCTTCACCGAGGTCGAGCAGGCGATCGGCGAGCTGCAGCGCTTCGGCCGGGTGGTGATCAGCGCCGAGGGCCCGCTGCCACCGGCGCTCGAGCCGCTCCGTCTCGCCGGCCCCCTCGAGCACGTGCATCACGTGCTCGCCTTCGCCCGCCTCTTCATCGGTGAGAGCGCCACGATGGCCAGTGAGAGCGCCACGTTGGGCACGCCGGCGATCTTCGTGGCGACGACCGGACGGGGCTACACCGACGACCAGGAGCGACGCTACGGGCTGACCTACACGTTCCGCGATCGACGAACCGCCCAACGCGATGCGATGGCCAAGGCGCTCGCGATCCTCTCCGAGCCTGACGCCAAGGCGCAGTGGGCGGAGAAGCGGGAACGGATGCTCGCCGACATGATCGACGTCAGCGAGTTCGTCGTCACGCTGGTCGAGTCGTACGCCCGCGGCTGATTCCCGGGCGCGTCAGCGCCGCCCCGCTTCGTCGCGCCGGGCCGGTGGCACTGGCCCGCCCGCTCGCTGCCGGTAGAGCAACTCCTCGAGGTAGATCCGGTGGCGGTTGAGCATGTCGCCGATCAGCCCGATATGGATCGTCAGCGCGGCCAGCCCGACGCAGGCGCCGGCCACGACCCCCGCCCAGGTCTGCGGGCGGAACTGACCGCTGCGAAGGTAGTGGAGGAGAAAGAACCCCCCGAAGCCGAAGGCGGCGGCGAGCAACCCGAGAGCGATCACGCCGAAGAACTGCAGCGGCCAGTAGTCGCGGTAGGAACGGATGATAATGGTCGCCGTGCGCAGACCGTAGCGGACGAGGTTTCCCGCCACCCGGCTCTGCCCGAACTCGCGCACGCCGCGCACGCGGATGGGCACCTCGATGATCCGCACCTCGCGAAAGGCGAGGTTGAGGAAGACCTCCTGCGTGTAGGTGAAGCGGGCGAGCAGATAGAGCTGCAGCGCGGCGCGGCGGCCGTAGCAGCGCATGCCGCAGGAGACGTCGTAGAACCGCTGCCGTGTGAGCGACGAAATGATCCGGCTCATCATCCGGTTGCCCCACAACCGGCTCCAGCTCATCTCGGGCGTGAGCGACGGATCCTTGAAGCGCGACGCGGTGGTGAACTCCGCCTCGCCGCTGACCACCGGGGCGATGAGCGCCGGGATGTCGGCGGGGTTGAACTGCCCGTCCGCGTCGAGGCTGACGATGAGATCCGCCCCGTGCTCGAGGCCGTAGTTGAGGGCCGAGTGAAACGCGCCACCGACGCCGCGGATGGCCGCGTGGCGGATGACGCGAGCGCCGGCCAGCTCGGCTTCGGCGGCGGTCCGATCCTCGCTGCCGTCGTCGACGACGAGCACCTCGATGGTGCGGATGCCGGGGATGGTCCGCGGCACGCCACGGATCACCTGGCCGACCGTCTGCTCCTCGTTGAGGGCGGGGAGCGTCACCAGGAGGTACAGGCCTTCCGTCGCTGCGTTCGCTGCGTCCATGTCGGTCTGCGTCGTCACCGCTCGGTTCGCACCCAGAGCTCGTAGTCCTCGTCGCGCTGCGCCTGCCGAAAGCTCGCCTGTTCGAGGATCGCTCTCGCCGTGGCGGCGGCCGGGGTGTTGCGCAGACACACCGCGCGGACCGCGAAACGATCGAGACCGTCCCGGAACTGTTGCGGCGTAGCCTTTATCAGTTTGGGCTTATCGACAAAACGCTGCATGGCGTTGCGCTGGAGCACCTCTTCGTGGGTCAGCGCACCCGCCGCGCTGTGCAGATACGTGCGGACCACCACCGGGAAGACATTGTGATGAAACGTGACGACCCAGGCGCCGACGTCGGTGGGAACAAGGACGTGCGAGCCGCGTGGCACGCTCTGGTTCACCGCCGCCGCCCACCGATACTCGGCGTCGGGAACCTTCAGCGCCGGCCAGCCCAGGCGGACGAAGTTCTGCGGGCTGAGACCGCCGTACTGCGGGATCAGCAGGGCGAAGGCGGCTAGCAGCCCGATCCAGAGCGCTCTGCGTGTCGCCGGACGCGGGCCTTCGCGGTAGAGCGGCGCCGCGAGCACCATGGTCATCAGGATCGGCACGGGCAGAGCCCACATCGTCCGCCAGAACGCCGGACCGGTGACGTTCGCGATCACGCGCGCGGCGACGTACGGGTTCAAGAGCCCGAGCATCATGATCAGCGGGGCACCGACGGCGAACCGGCGACCGAGGCCCGGCGGCGCGAACACCCACGCCATCAGCAGCGCCGCGACCGCGAAGATCAGCAGGCGCGCGTCGCCGAGGACCACGACCAGGGCGCTCGCCAGGGCGGGCCCGGAGAGCGCCGCCTGCTGGGCGGGCGTTGCCCTGATGCTGATGATCTCGGCGATGCTGATTCTGACCACCCACGCGGCGCCGAGAACATAGGCCGAAGCGAGCATGCCGAGGAGTACGGTTCTCAGACCCCTGATCGACGGACGCACGGCGCAGCACAGCGCCGTACCGGCGGCGACCGGCGCCGCCCACAACGCCGACGACGTGCAGCCGACGGCGGCGATCTGCGCCGCAGCCAGCATCGCCCAGTCGCGCAGGTTGGGACGCGCGGCGAAGCGCAGCGCGTACGCGTAGAGCAGCGGCGCGACGACCGTCAGGAAGATGGCCTTGCCCTGCCACAAGCGGACGAAGGCAAAGTTGCCGTACCAGCGGTGCGTCTCGCCCGCCGCGATCAGCACCACGGCGAGGGTGGCGACGCTCGCCAGCCACTGGCGAGGCGTGAGGATGCGAAAGAGCGTGGCCCAGGCGAGCGGCGCCAGCAGCGCGGCGGCGACGGCCGACAGCCAGTGAAAGCAGTAGATCACCGGAATACCGGTGAGATACGACAGCGCGCCGTTCAGCAGCTCGAACGAGTGCACGCGATAGACGGGGAGGTACAACGGCAGGCCGGGAATGCCGTGCATCCCGTCGAGGCTGAGCAGCGCCTGGCCCGGCGCATCCGCCGTGGTCACCGCTGCGTTGATGTAGAACGCGTCGTCGACGTCGGGTCGATGACTGACCATCGTCAACGCGACCGCGACCGCCGCGAGAAGCCAGAGCCGAATCTCCGCCGAGCGGCCCCGGGCGGGAGTCGGGATCCGGGTTGCCTCGCGATACGCGACGGCGACGGCGGCCGGAACGAGAACGACGACCGCACTCCACCAGAGCTGCAGGACGTCGCGTCGCACGGCGAACAGCAGCACGGCGGTCGCGCCGGCGATCAACGCCGCCACCCGCACGAGCGGCGGCACCGGCGCGGCCGCGTCGGGGGCGGCGGCGGGCATCGCCTCGACCGAGCGTGGACGCCAGCGGAGCCACAGCACCACAGCGGCGGTCAGCACGACCGCGTACAGGAGCAGCAGCGCCATCAGCCCGCGCCCCGCCGCCACTACGGCGTGACAGCAGAGGGTCCACAGCGCGAAGGCCATCAGCGCGGCGTCGCACAGCCGAGCGCTCAACGGCGACGCCGGCGGACTCGGCAACGGGACGTCTGGCTCTACCGTGGCGACGGTCCCGCTGCGCATCGCTGCGCGCGTATCACGGCAACCGTTGGACGGGTAGCGGCGGCGGTGCGGGGCGCGGTCAGCGTCCGATGTCGCGCTGCGTCGATCCGCCATTGCGCGAGACGCGATAGAGATCGCGGCGCAGCGCGATATCGGGCGCGTTGGCCATCCCGCTCGCACGCAGCGGCAACCGGTAGAACGGGGTGCGGTACTGATCGACGCGTCGCGACTCGGCGAGATGGAAGTCACCGCGCGGTGTCGCTAGACGCGGGCATGGTTCCCAGGTTCGCCCACCAGACCAGCCCCACTCCCACCACGCACGCGAACGTGAACAGTGCCACAGGGACCAGTCGCGAGAGAGCGCCGCCCTGCACGCGTCGCCCTAGACCGGCAGGCCCTGCGCTTCGCACATCGCTCGGAAGCGCCCGGCGGTGCCGTTCAGGAGGTCGTTCCAGGTTCCCGACTCGACCAGGCGGCCGGCTTCCAGGACGTGGATGGCATCCGCGCCGCGGACGGTCGTCAGCCGGTGGGTGATCACCAGGATCGTCAGGCGGCCGTGCAGCCGTTCGATGGCGTCCTGCACGCGCCGTTCGTTCTCCGAATCGAGGCTGCTGGTGGCCTCGTCGAGGATGAGCATCGCCGGCCGCCGCACCAGGGCGCGCGCCAGGGCCACCCGCTGGCGCTCGCCGCCGGAGAGCAGCACCCCGCGGTCGCCGAGGACGGTATCGAGTCCTTCGGGGAGGCGAGCGACGAAATCGGCGGCGGCAGTCTCGAGCGCTTCGCGCAACTCGGCGTCGCTCGCCTCCGGGCGCGCCCACAGCAGATTGGCGCGCAGCGTGTCGTGAAAATGGAAGCTGTCCTGCGGGACGTAGCCGATCTGCTCGCGCCAGGCTGAGAGCAGGTCCCGGGTGAGCGGCGTGTCGTCCACCAGCACCTGGCCATGCGCCGGCGTGAGCAGACCCAGGAGGAGATCGGCGAGCGTGCTCTTGCCGGACCCCGACGGCCCGACGATCGCCGTCGTCTGCCCGACCGGAATCGTCAGGCTGACCGACCGCAGGGCGGGCTCCGCGGTGTCCGCGTATCGGAACGACACCCCGTCGAGCCGCACGCCCCGGCGCAGGTGAACTGGCGCCGCCGGCAGCGGCGCCGCCGCATCGTGCGTCCCGAGGCGCGTCTCGAGCGCCAGCACGGCGACGAGGTCGGGGAGCATATTGAGCAATTGCTGGAGCGACTGCTCGAGGTTCGACATCAGCGGCATCACGCGGGCGAAGGCGAAGAGCAGGACGAGGATCACGGCGGTGGGGGTGTGCAGCACCGCGATGGAGACGTACAGCACCAGCCCGAGCACGAGCGCGGCGCCGATGTCGAAGCGGTACTTGGCGTCGGCCTGGGCGGTCGCGGCGCGCAGGTTGGTGCCGGCGACCGTATCCGCCAGGTCGCCGAAGAGCGCGACGCTGCGCTGCTCGGCACCGTAGCTCTTGGCCATCTTGATGCCGCCGAGGTGCTCCATCACCGCGCGATAGGCCGCGCCGCCGACCCGCGTCATCTCCTGACCGAGCCGCGTGGCCGCGCGCGCCCGCCCGCCGAGCAGAAGCATGAGCACCAGGCCGGCCCCCACGACGAGCGCGGTGACCGCCGGCGACATGTAGAACGTGACTCCCAGGTAGACCGCGGCCAGCATCACGCCGCGGAAGAGGCTCAGCACCAGATGGGTGCCGTTGCCGATGCGCTCGACCTGACCGGTCATGGCGTTGGTGAGGTCGGATGCGCGGCAGCGCGACAGCTCGACCCAACTGGCCTGCGTAATCACGCGGTGGAGTCGCTTGCGGAGGTAGCCGGTGAAGCCCACCTGCAGCGTGCAGTAGGTCACCGTCTGCCAGCGGCGGATCCGGGCGTCGCCGGCAATCACCACGATGTAGAGCACCAGCACGGAGAACAGGGTCAACGGGATGCCGAGCCCACCAAAGGCGGCCGCCACCGAGTTGGCGACGCGGCCGACGCTGCCCTGCTGGATGTCGATGCCGATCAGCTGCAGCAACGGCACCAGGACGAGCAACCCCATGCCCTCGGTCACGGCGCCGACGACGGTCAGCACCACGCCCAGCGTCAGTCGTCCGGGCATCGCGCCGGCGAGCGTGCGGAGATAGAGGACGAACGGCCGTTCCGAAACCGGGCTTCGATCGGCGACGCCCACGGTTGAGTGAGCTCGGATTCCGCCCTCGCGGTCGATACCGGGCGGCGCCAGCGGACGTTCCACGTCAGGCACTTATGGGGCGCCGCCGAGGGTGGTCAAGCGGGTCCGAGGCCGCGTGCGCGCCGCGCCGCCGCGGATTGGACCGCTCGTGGCGCGCTCTGCTATCTCAGTGGCGATCGGACCGGTACGCCCATCGATGCCGACTGCAGCCATCCTCGGCCACCTCGGATTGTTCGTGCGCCGAGCGTTTCTGAGCCCGGAATCCTGTCGGCAGATTCGCAGCGAGATGGCGGCGGCCGCGCGCATGCCGGCGATGATCCGACCGAGAGGAGCGGCGGACGGCGTCGTCGATCACGAGACGCGCCGTACCGCGCTGGCCAGCGTGGCGGAATCGACCACTGCGATCGTCAACGAGCAGTTGCGCGCCATCAAGCCGGCGCTCGAGGATTTCTTCCAACTGCAGACGACGGAATGGCAACAGCCGCAGTTCTATATCTACGAGCCGGGTGACTTCTTCACCGCCCATCGCGACAGCGACGCCTACGACCCGGTAGCGCCCGAGTGGGTCAAGCGGCGCCAGGTGTCGGTGTCGATCCTCCTCAACGACGCGCGGGGCGGCGTCGATGCGGAGCCGTTCGGCGGCGGGTCGCTGGTGTTCCACGGCGCCCGGGGCGATCAGCACGGCTCGGGGTTTGGCATCCCGCTGGAGAGCGAGGAGGGACTGTTCGTGGCCTTTCGCTCCGATTGGATCCATGAGGTCAAGCCGGTGACCGTCGGTCGCCGCTACAGCATCGTGACGTGGTACACGTAGACGACGAGAGCGGCCCCGCCCCGCCGCCGGGCGCGCCGCCAGTCAGCCAGGATCGGCGCAACGACCTCAACCGGGCGTTGCACCTGATGTTGGCCAAGATGCGTTGCCGGGGCCACGCGCTGAGCTGCTTCCTCGACGCGCTGCCGTCGGAACTGATCCCGGAGCCGGCGCGCCGGGACAACGCCGCGCCGGCGTCGGCGGGCGACATGCACGTCAACACGAGCTTCCACTACTCGCCGCACGGTGAACCTCCCGACGCGATCCGCGGGCGCCTCACCCTCGATGGGCTGCTGGGCGCGACGCCGATGGCGTGGACCGAAGACGCGGGCACCGGCATCTGGATGCCGTTCTGGGCGCGCGGGGAGTGGATCGAGATCATCGCGTCGCTGCAGGCTGGCCGGCCGGCGCCCACCGGGCTGTCGGCCAGTGTCCGCCGGACACTGGCCGACGTCGGCGTACTGGTTTCGACCGGCGGCGAACAGCAACGGCGCGACACGTGGGAGCGGATCTGTGCCGACGCCGCCGCACAGTTCCGGCGGCACGGCTATGTGATCGTCCGCGACCTGCTCCACCCCGTCCTCGTCGCCGCCCTGCGGCGCTACTATCGAGGGCTGGTGGCGGGCGGCCGCCTGCCGCGCGGAGACGACCAGGTCGCCGAGCGCTATCGCCTGCACAGCGAGCCGGTGGCGACGTTCTTCCATCCTCAACTGGCGATCCTGATGAGCCGCATCGCCACCGAGCCCGTCAAGCCGTCCTATCTGTACTTCGCGTGCTACCCCGCCGGCTCGACGTTGCCGAAGCACGTCGATCGGCTGCAGTGTGAATTCAGCATCTCGCTGCTGATCGACTACAGCCCCGAGCCGCGCGACCGCTGCGGTTGGCCGCTGTTCCTCGAGCATCCGGACCTGCCCGGTGGCGCGGCCGCGGTGGATCTCGCCATCGGCGATGCGGTGCTCTATCGCGGGCGCGAGCTCGCCCACTATCGCGAGCCGCTCGCCGACGGTCACCAGTCCTCGTCGCTCTTCTTTCACTATGTGCGCGAGGACTTCGCCTACGACACGTTCTAGCGGTGGGCTCGCGCCCACGCCTCCAGGTTGAGCAGCTCCCATGCCCACCCGATGCGCGCGCGCGGGCTCCGGCCGGCCAGCGCATCGTCGACGAACACGCGCGCCTGCTCGCGATCGATCACGCCGAGCTCGGCCAGTGTCGGAAACCCGCCCATCGCCTGAATTGTGGCGCTCGCCTCGCGCTCGAGGACTTCGAGGAACGGGCCGCCCAGCCAGCTCTTGCGTTGCTGGTCGAACCCCAGATCGGGAAACCGCCGCGTCAACGGGCGTCGCACCAGCACCTTGGTGCGGCCGCCGGCGCTGCGCGCCTCGGGCCGCACGCGCGCGAGCAGCTCGATGAGATCGGGATCCCAGAAGGGCTCGCGGATGGGAATTCCGGCGCGCCGACCGACGAGGAACGTCTCCTCCTCCCTGAACCACTTGTCCGCCCTGTCGAGCCGAGATCGCGTATCGCGGAGGAGATAGCTGTCGGGGCGCGGCTCCGTCGCGGCGCGGACGAAGGACGTCTCGAGGCGCTCGGTCACGGCCGCGCGCAGGGCGGGATCTGGCGTCATCCACGGCAGCCCTGCGGCGTCGCGTAACGCGGCGATACGCCAGCGCTGGCGCGCCACCTGGTGAGCGCCGACCCGACTCGCGGTCGCGTAGTAGGCGTCGGGCAGAAGTTGGCGCAGCGCGTAGTGCACGACGACGATGCGGAACGCCGCACGACGCGAGAAGTGGAAGGAGTCGGCGAACAGTTGCCACAGGCGATAGAGACCGGCGATGTCGAACGAGCGCAGCAGGTCGGCAGCGATCGCCGGGTTGGGCGCGAGCCATTCGTCGGCACCGTCGCCGGCCAGGACGACATCACAGCCGCGCTGCCTGGCGAGCAGCGCAAGGCGCTGCAGCGCCGGTCGCCAGATGAGCGCCAGCGGCGCCGGCAGGCTGCCGGTCATCGCGAGGGCTGCACTGAGCGTTCCGGCGTCGCCGACGGCATCCTCGAACGGGAGCTGCACCTGCGAGAGACAGAGCTGATCGGCGAGACCGCGCTGACGCCCCGCCTCGTCGCGATCCGTCGATGAAAACACGAGTGAGAGTGCGCACGGCGGCGCCGACGTCCGATCGCGCGCCAGATCCGCCGCGACCATGGCGAGCGTGCTCGAGTCGAGCCCGCCGCTCATATAAATCGCGGCCGTTCCGGCACCCAGGCAGCGCGCGACGGCCTGGCGCAGGAGCCCTTCAAAACGCTCCTGCACCTCGTCGTCTGGGATCCACGTGATCGCGCCGTCGGCGGGAACCGGATTCCAGTAGCGGTAGACCCGGCGATCGCCGCCGCTGATGCGCAGAACGTGGCCGGGCGGCACCCGACGCACGCGCGTGAAGTAGGTCTCGTCGTTGGCCGGCCAATGCCGGGTCAGGCGATCGACCAAGCTGGCGCGGTTGAGCTCGGCCGAGACGCCGGGCTGCGCGAGGAGCGTCTCGATCGCGGGCGACAGCAGCAACCGCCGCTCGGCTTCCGCATAGAAGAGCGGTTGGATGCCGAGCGGATCGCGGGCGCAGAGCAGCAGATCGCGGGCGGGATCGGCGATAATCAGCGCGAACGTACCTTTGAGATGATGGATCGCGTCCTCGCCCCAACGACCATAGGCCTGACACGCCAGGTCGGCCGCCTGCGGCTCGGCGCACGGTCCGGCGAACTGCTGCCGCAGCTCGTCCGAGTTATGCAGGACGCCGTCGAAGACAACGCGGCAGTGCGGACTCTCAGCGACGGACGGAGACCAGTCGGACGGCGACGAGAGCACCTCGAGCGCTCCGGCGCGCTGGCCGGACGTCGATCCCGCTGTCTCGAACGCAGCCAACCAGGCGGCCGAGCCCTCCGCTTCGGCGTCCCTCACGCCATCTCCTGACCGAGTAGATTTCCGTGAGCGCGTGCGACGACGGCCAGCGCCGGACGCTCCGCGCGCGAGCGCGGCGCGCGGCCGCACGGACTGGCCGGCCGGCATGCCTCGATCATGGTCGTCACGGGCGCCGGCGCCGGTGGTCGGTCAGGCCGGGCCCTTTCCTGACCCAGCGGCCGCGCTTGGATCGGGTGCGCCGCGCCCGCGCAGGAGGCGCCGGCGCGTCATCCGGCCCTTGGTCTCGACCGCCAGCAGAATCGCCGCGAGGCGTTTGGCGGCCCCGGCGCCGAGCCGCGTCGCGACGATCATCGCCGCCAGCGTCAGGCTGCGCACGATCCGCTGGCGCCAGGGTCGTGCCGGCGGCCCATCGACGGGCAGCCATTGGCCGCCGATCTCGACCGCGACGACCGTGCCGAGCACCTGCTGCATGGACAGCGGAGGATCGGGCGCAAAGCGGGCATCACCCTCGGCGAGGAGATACGCGCCGCCGGCGGCGCGATAAACGACGCGATGGGCGGTGTAGCCGTCGTCGGCGAGGTAGAACACCACGTCGCCAACCTGGCAGGGGATCTGGCCGCCGACGCGGACCCGGAGACGCGATCGGGGCGGTATCGCCGGCGCCATGCTGCTGCCGCGGATGGCGCTCTCGACCTCGGTCGAGGATTCGCTGAGCTGGGCGGCCAGCGGCAGGAGCAGGTGCGCGCGGTCGACCAGGAAGGCACTCAGCGCCCGGGCGGTCCTGTCTCCGCGCGTGTCGGTCATCCGCGTCGCAGCGGCTCCAGCGGCGAACGGCCGGCCGGCTGGCTCTGCAGCTCGATCGCCAGCCCGACCTCGGTGTCGGTGAAACCGGCCTCACGTCGGGCGGCGCTGTCGGCTTGATAGCTGACGCCCTCGGTCGCTTCGGAGCCCATCACCTGATGAAACGCCTTGGAGGCCCCGGCCAGGGCGATCCCGATGTCGAGGACGCTCCGCGCGTTCTGCTGTCGTCGCCGCGTTGATCCACTCATTGGCGAACCGCACGTGGGCGATCTCGTCGGCCTGCTGCGACTCGAACAGCTCGACCATCTCCTCGTCGCCGTCCTCGCCGCGCCTGGCTGATGCCATAAGCGATGGCATCGAGACCGCCGGCCTCGAAGCTGCGGTTCTGGATGGCGAGCCGGCCGACCAGCGAGCGGATGTGCGCGACGATGCGGTATTGGAAGTTCAGCACCGGATACTGCCCGACCTGCCCGCCGCGCCGCTCGAAGAGGCGCCGGAACATCGCCGCGTGGCGCCCTTCGTCGGCACACTGACGCGCCAGATTCATGCGTAGGTCCCAGGCCGCGTCGGGAAAGTCCCTGAGGTTGGCGGCGGAGCATTCGAGGCTGTCGATCTCCTCGTTCATCTGTCGGTGCAGGAACTCGATGGTGCGCAGCGGGTGCCCTTGCGGGAAATTCGCGCACTCCACCCAGCGCGCCGCCACGGTGAAACGCTCGTCGCGGGCCGGGCTCTCCGCGAACAGCGACGGATCGAGCGTCGGGCTGCCGGCGCTACTCATCGGCGGGACCGCGGGCTCCGGGAATCGAGCCGATGCCCGCGGTGTCGAGGAGGCTCACCGAGGCGACTTCGGCGTTGGAGAACCCGGCGAGCTGGCGGGTCTCGTCGTTGGTCGAGATGACCTTCAGCGAATCGAGGGAGGTCGCCTCCACCAACTTCCGCAGCCAGGCCATGGCCTGCGCGACCTGCATGACCGCGCGCGGCTGCGCGTTGGTCAGGTGCTTCAGCCACTCGTTGGCGAAGCGCACGTGCTGGATCTCATCGGCCTCGATCGCGTCCGTCAACTCGGCCTGCCCGTCGTGGCCCATGTCGCGCAGCATCGGCACAGCGGCGACCTCGATATCGAGCGACCCCGCCTCGAACGTGCGGTGCTGCACCGCCAGGCGCGCCGGCAGCGAGTCGAGCATCGCCACCACCGACCAGTCCAGGTTGGCAATCGGGTACATCCCCTTCCAGCCTCCGAGCTCCTTCAGGTGATGGTACATCATCTCCGCGTGACGAGCCTCGTCCCAGCACTGCCGCGCCAGCTCCATGCGCAGCGCCCAGGGCGCATCCGGGTAATCGACCAGGCACAGGGCCGCGACCTCCAGCGTCTGCACCTCCTGGTTGTACTCGCGGTGGGCCCGCATGCGTCGAGCCTCGAGCGGTCTCGTTCCCCTCGTCGGGCACGTCGTGGTGCAGGTGGACGATCGTGAAGCACGGCTCGCGGGCTGGATCGTTCCGCACCTCGATGCCGCGGACGATCTTGGTCTCTTTGGTGGCTGGCATCTACGCCTCCGCGGCAACCGCCTCGGGCATGGCGGCAGCCACGAGATCGAGACCGGCTTCGCGCTTCCGTAGCGCGGCGACCCATGGTCCGTCATTCAGCTGCAGCGCCGGCAGCTCGTCGCGCAGGGCGCGCGCGGAATCGAGCATGCGGGCGTTGTCGGCGAGGTAGCGTTGGAGGATGCGCACCGTCGGCGCGTCCACCAGCTTGTCGGTGCTGTCGATGTAGCGCTGCTGGCGCGCGGCGAGGGTGGGCAACAGCACGTCGTACATCGCCGCGAGACGCTGCGGCGTCGGCCCGATCGCCGCCACGGCGGCCAGGAGATCCACGTAGCCCTCGGCGGGACGGATGCTCTTCTGCAGCGGCATACGCAGCTCGAAAGTCCGCTTGCCGAGCGTATCGGCGTGCTGTGCCGCGTCCCAGATGTGCTCGCCGAAGAGCAGTTTCGCCTCCATCTCCGGCGCCGTCGGAACCCAGGCCGAGAACGTTTCCATGATCGCAACGTACACGTACCGCAGCGTCGCGACGAATTGGCCGCGCTCCTTGACCGTCAGCATGAACCTTCCTCCATCGTGTGCTCGATCAGCGCCGCCGTATCGCGCGGCGGGCCTACTTTCACCTGCCAGCACGGAATCCGCGCCAGCGTCCGCTTGAGAACCACCAATCGGACCGCCCGCCGCGCCGGCGCGACGCCCCATGAACAGTACGCGATCTCCGGTGTGGTGATCCAGTCGAAGACCTCGGCCTGATCGAACGTGAGCTGAAATGGCTCGATCGAGGGGCGGTCGGCAAAGCCGGCCAGAAAGAAGGCCGCCCGCAGCGGCACCGGGCGAGGCCGCTGGCGGGGAAACAGGTCGGCAATGCGCCGCGGCGTGATGTCGGCGTCCGCGGCGACGTCGGCCGCGGAGAGCCCCAGCTCACCGGCCAGATCCTCCCCGTACGGACCAGGGCGGATGTTCACCGCGCGCCGGAACGGCACCACCTCGCCGGTCGCCTGCCGGATCAGCGCGATCTCATCCCCGAGCAGCGTGTGACCGCGAGCCGCTAGGTGCAGCGAGGTCGTCGTCTTGCCGGCGTGCGAGGCGCCCACCAGGATGATGCCCGCCGCCCCCACCTGCAGCGACGCTCCGTGGATCGGCAACGTCCCGGGCTGAGCGCCCAGCGTGATCCCGACGAGAAATTCGACCAGGAACTCGGGGGGCACCAGCTTCGGGTGCAACAGGACCTGCGCGCCGCGCGCCGCCAGGACCGGGCCCGTGGCGCCGCCGGTCAGGCGCCAGCCGGCGACCGGCGCGTCCCACACCCGGAAGGGCGGCACCGCGCAGGTCGGACGCAGCAGATTGTACGCCGCCGCGGCGGCATCGGCGGGCCCCCCGGCGTGGAACGTCAGGACGACCAGCTGCGGATCGACGCTGCGCCGCATCGTGCAGCGCACGGCGGCAGCATCGGGCGCCGCAGGCAGCGCCACCGCGCAGTCGCCGTAGCGCCGCGGAAACGCCGCGAGGAGCGCCGGATCGTCGGCGCTCATGTGGAGCACGGCGTCGCCGAACTGATACGCGGCCGTGGCGCGCGAGACGTAGTCGCGCTGCTCGACCACCCGCAGCCGCGCCGCAGACCACCAGGCGTCGTCCGCCCGATCGATCCCGCTCTCGACCTCGCCTGCTCCTGCCGGGAACACGTTACCGATTCCCGCCGTCACCCTGCTCAGGGTGACTCGGTCGATTGGACGAGCGACGAGAATCCTTCCTTGCGCAGGAGTTCGGCCAGCTCTGCATCGGTGAACTCGGCGAGCTTGCGGTCGTCCACGTTGGTCAGCACCTCGACGTGAGTGAACTCCGTCAGGTTGACCCCGACCGCGTTGACCTCGCCCGGCTCGGGGGCCAGCGCCTCGGTGATCTTCTTCAAGAGCTGAACGCCGCTCGCCACCTGCAGGAGCGTGCGGGCATTCTCGCGCGCCGCCTGTTTGAGCCAGCGATTCGCGAAGCGGACATGCTGCACCTCGTCCGCCAGCAGCGCATCCATCAGCGCCGCGGTCTCGAAGTCGCCGGCCGCACTCCACATGCCCACCTGCTGCCGCAGCAGGTCCATCTCTCCACCCTCGAACGTCCGCTGCTGAACCGCCAGCCGCGCCGGCATCGAATTCAGCAATTTGGTCACGCCCCACTCGTAGTTCATGACCGGAAACTCGCCCTTGCGACCGCCCATATCACAGAGCCGGCGATAGAGGATGGCGCTGTGGCGCGTCTCGTCCCAGCACTGCCGGGCGAGCTGCATGCGCAGCTCCCACGGCGCGTCGGGGAAATCGGCGACCATCGCGGCGACGATCTCCAAGGTCTGCATCTCGTTGTGCATGTGACGATGCAGGCGCTGGCGCTGGGAGATCTCGGACATATCGTCGTAGTCCCACAGGTCCTTGTGGAGCTCGACGACGGTGAAGCACTCCTCCCGTGCGGGATCGCAGTGGAGGGTCGCGCCGCGGACGGTTTTCGTCTCGACGGGAACGGACACGAGGGTCTTACGGACGGAACTCGTAACAGGCGTCGGGAATAGGACCGGGCAAACCCAGCCCTATCCCCGACTGCCAAACTACAAGGGGTTACCCGTGACGCAGGGAGTGCTCGTCGAGCAACCCGCCGACCACCAGCAACCGGCAGCGCTGATCTGCGCAGCGGACATCTGGAAGACCTGCAGGACCTCGTCACGGTCCATCGCAGTGATCTTGGGGCTTTCGTACCGCGGACGCTGTTCGTTCTGAGCCATGCTCTCCTCCTCCTTGGTGACAGTCACCGAGACCGCTAGTTGGTTCGCCTAGACCTGCTTGATCAACCGCCGCTCCACCATTTGCCGGAGCGTATCCTCAACTTCAGACTGGACACCGCCGGCCACCTCGTCGAAACGCGCCTGGATCTCGGCAACGATCTCATCGCGGGTAGCTGGTTGGGCAACACTCGTCCAAATCACCGTCGCCGTTGGATTCAGCACCGAGAACTCGTTGGTCTCGGGATCGAGCAGGATCATCCCATCCTCAAGAGGTGCGGCCTCAACGGTAGGAATTTGCTGGTAGCGACCATTCACACCCGTAGACATCACGCCGTCGGAACTCCCCTGCAGGGCAAAATTGTGAACCCAATCCCGCGCCTCTGCAGCCACCGGCGCTGCGGCCTTATAGAGGGGGAGCGTCTGCCTTGTCAACCTTCAAAACCGGACTCCTGCTGCCGGATCTGGACGCCCGTCGGGGTATGCCGGCGCCGGTCCGGGAAGCCTCCCCCCGCACTGAACAGGGCGCCCTCCCGCGCATAGCCGCGCCGCTGCTGTGCCGGTTCGTTCATCTCATTGGCAAGAATGACCGGCCTCGCCCGCGCCTTGATCCATCGTGGGCTTCCCGTACAGGGTGGCGCCGCCATGAGGGGCCCGGTCCGCTATCTCGTCTGGGCAATCGCGATCTCGGCCCTCGGGCTGCGTCTGGGCTTCGTGCTGACCGCGCCGGACAGGGCCCTCTATTGGGACGAGCCTGCCTATCAGCGGGTCGCGACGGACTACCTGCGCGTCCTCGGCGGCGCCCCGGAGCCGACATTGGCCGCTGCGCTCCGCCTCGGCCTCTATCGGGGCGAGGCGTACACGGCGACGGTGGCCCTGATCTACGCGCTGGTCGGCGAGCAGGCGCGCGCGGTCTTCGTCCTGCAGGCGCTGCTCGACACGGCGACCTGCCTCCTGCTCTTCGGTCTGGCGCGAGCCGTCGGCGGAGTGCGCGCCGGCGTGATCGCGCTCGCCCTCGCGGCGCTGTACGAGCCGTTCATCTTCTCGGCGGCCCGCCTGCAGACGGAGACCATGACGCTGCTCCTGTACGTCGCCGGGCTCTGGGCGCTCTGCGTGCCGCAGCGACGGCGAATGGCCGGCTGCTTCGGAGCGGGACCGCTGATCGCAGCCTCCATGCTGGCGCGGCCGGCGATGCAATTCTTGTTTCTGCCCCTGCTGCCGGCGATCCTCGTGCGCAACTCGGATCGCGCCTGGCGCGCGCGCGTGACCGCGGTGTTGGTCTTCGTCGCCGGATTTTTCGTCATCGTCGGGCCTCGATTGCTCTTCACCAGGGCCGTGCTGGGCACGCCGGTCTGGTCGGGCACCCTGAAGGCCGGCCAGGATATGTACTCCGGTGTCGTATTTGCGAACGCGGGCTGGAAGACCGATGGAGCGGCGTATGCCAACCCCCCGCGTGACGAGTTGCTCGCCGTGATCGGCGGCCAGCCAGCGCGCCCTCCGCTGCAGGACGAGATGCGCGACGCCGCCCTGCGAGTCTGGCAGCTGCACCCGCTGGAGAGCGTGGCCGTGACGCTGCACAAGCTCTACGTCGCCTGGCTGCACCCCTACAACGACTCGCAGTGGAGCTTTCTCACCGGCGTCGACGGCCAGGAGAGATGGCATCGCCTGCTCATCGTCCTCGCCCTGATCGGGATGCCGCTGTCGCTGCGGCGCTGGAGGGTCGCCGTCGTCCTGCTCGTGACCGCGCTCTACCTGTGGCTGGTGTACATGGCGGTGAAGACCGAGGTCCGCTTCGCGGTCATGGCGATGCCGATGATGATCTGCTTCGCCGCCGTGGCCCTCGCCGTCCTCAGTAGAGGGGCACAGCTGGCGTGGCGCGCAGGACAGCAGGTCCGTCTCGTCGCGCTGGCGGCGGTGACCGCCGGCCTCGCCCTGGCCGCCACGGTGAGCGTCGCGCGACTCCTGCAGTGGTTTCCGCTCAGCCCCAACGGCGCCGACGACGTGCGGATGATCGTGATCCTCGCCCTGATCGTCTGGCTGGCGTACGTCGCCGCCGAGCTGGCGAGCCCCTGGTGGCGTCGGTCTCGGTCGCTGGCCCTGCTGGCGCCGTCGGTCGTCACCGCCGCACTCGTGCTGCTCGTTGGCCGTCCGCTGGCGCAGAACTGGCGCGAGTGGCGGTCCACCCTGGCGCCGAATCGGGGCATCGTCAGCCAGGAGTTCGTCGTGCCCGCCGCCCTCGAGCGACCGCAATCGGCTGAGCTGGACTTCGATCTGCTTCCGGGGCCGAAAGGCCACGGCGACGTGGTCGTGCGGCTCAACGGCGAGGAGATCAAGCGCTACCGCGGTGGGGTAGCGCGCGGCGACGGCGACCTGTCGCAGGACTTCTACTATCAGTGGATCGTCGCGGCGCGTGGCCGAGTCGAGACCCCTGACAAGGCCTGGTATCGGATTCCGATCTCTCCCGAGCTGATCACTCCCGGCAACCGGCTCACCGTCGAGCTGGCAGTGGAGGGAGACCGGGACGCAAACGGCTCGCTGGAGATCTTCGGTGACTATGCACCCGACGCGGCGCCATACCCGGTCCCGTCGCTCTTTTCGCCGCAGCGCGATGCCGACACCTCGGTCTTCAAGTACATCGCCGATGGAGACTTTCGCCTGCGGCGCCCACTTCAGCCGTCGGACTCCGGGCGCAGTCGCTTCAACGACGGCCACGGCTGGACAGAGCAGGACCTCGGCACCGACCCGGGCCGCCAGTCTGGCCGCTACCGCATCTTCCTCGTCCTCGACTCGCCAGACGGGGTCACGATCCTATGAGACGCTGCCGCGAGGGGAATCGGCCGTCATAGCGGGGGTCGAACGAGCCAAGGGGTGTCAGCGTGTGCGCTGCAGTGCGCGCCACAGCCAGCGTACCCTCTGCATGCGCCCGTTCCTCCGGGGATGGGTGGAGGACGTCAACGAAGCGCGGCCCGCGCCCGCGAGTCGCCTCACCCGGCATGCGCCCCGGCGTGCGGACGCATCACTCGACACCGCGGCCGCCCTCCCGTCGGAGCAGGTAGACGAAGAACGGACCGCCGCACAGCGCCGTCACCACGCCGACCGGGATCTCGGTGCTGCCGACGGCGCTGCGCGCCACCGTGTCGGCGAGGAGCAGGAAGATCGCGCCGGTCAGCGCCGACGCCGGCAGCAGGAGGCGATGATCGGCGCCGATCAGCAGCCGCGTGATGTGTGGCACGATCAGGCCCACGAAGCCGATCATGCCGCTCACCGAGACCGCGGCGCCGACGAGCAACGAGGAGATGACGAACGCCGTGCGCCGCAGCCGCGCCACGTCGACGCCGAGCTGCGCCGCGCTCTCCTCGCCGAGCGTGAGCGCGTTGAAGCGGCGCGCGTGCCGCATCAACCAGCCGAGCCCGACGAGGACGTAGGCGCCGCTCGCCGCGACCAGCGCGTAGCTCTGCGTCTGCAGGCTGCCGAGTAGCCAGAACAGGATGCCGTGCGCCTGGAAGAAGTCGGCGAGCGCATTCAATGCCATGATCAGCGCCCCGCAGAAGGCGTTGGTCACGACGCCGGCGAGCAGGAACATGTACGGCTGCAGGCGGCCGTGCACGCTGCCGACGCGATACACGACCAGCATCGCCAGCAGGCCGCCGCCGAAGGCACCGACCGGCACCAGCACCGCCGGCAGGAAACCGCTGCCGCCGAGCATCAGCATCGCCGCCGCGCCGACCGCCGCGCCGCCCGAGACGCCGAGCATGTGCGGATCGGCGAGCGGGTTGCGCAGCAATGCCTGCAACACCGTCCCTGCCGTCGCCAACGCGGCACCCACGACCATCGCCAGCAGGGCCCGCGGCAGCCGGATGCGGAACAGGATGACGCGGTCGACGCCGGATTCGAACAACGCGCGCGTCAGGCGGATCGGCTCGGCGCCGACGAGCGCGCTGGCGAGCGCCGCCACCGCGAGAATGGCGGCGAGGATCGCGAGCACGCGCCAGAAGCGCGCCGGCGTCAGGTGGGCGTCGGGCACGAGGGGCGGGAGTAGCTGGTCGGGATCCCCTCACCCTGATCCTCTCCCCGCGGGAGAGGGAACCCATGAGCTGTCGGCGCCGCTCGGGTCACGAGCAGGCCAGCACGGTGCGCACGCCGCGCGCGGCGCGCAGGTCGTCCATCGCCTCGTTGATCTGCGCCAGCGGGCGCCGGGCGGTGATCAACGCGTCGAGGTCCAAGCGCTCGGCGCGATAGAGGTTGAGCAGGCGCGGGATGTCGCGCAGCGCGTTGCAGCTGCCGAGGGCGCAGCCGATGACCTTCTTCTCGGTCAGGGTGAACAGCGCGGCCGGCGCAATCACGACGGCGTCGTCGATCGGCGCGGCGCCGACGCAGACGGTGGTCCCGCCGTTGCGCGTCGCGGCGACGCCGGTCTGGATCAGGCTGGCGAGGCCGACGGCATCGAACGCGTAGTCGACGCCGACGCCGGTCAGCTCGAAGGCGGCCGAGGCGACGTCGACGGCGCCCGGATCGAGGACGTGCGTCGCGCCCAGCTGGCGCGCCAACTCGCGGCGCGCCGACACCGGATCCGCGGCGATGATGCACGCGGCGCCCGCCAAGCGCGCCCCCTGCACGATGCTGAGCCCAATGCCGCCCAAGCCCATGACCAGGACGCTCGCACCCTCCTCGACATGGGCGGTGTTGAGCACGGCGCCGACGCCGGTCTGCACGGCGCAGCCGATCACGCATGCGACCTCGGGCGAGACGCCGTGCGGAACCTTCACCGCGCCCGACACCGGTACGTTGACGAATTCCGCGAAGCCGCCGACGCCGACGCCGCGGAAGATCGTCTCGCCGCGACGGCTCAGACCCGTACTGCCGTCGGCGAAGGTGTTCGTCTGGATGGCGCTGGCGTTGACGCACACGCCCGGCTCGCCGCGGACGCACCAGTAGCACGCGCCGCACGGTGGGATCGGGCTCAGCACGACGACGTCGCCGACGGCGACGCCCGTGGTGTCCGGCCCGAGTGCGTCCACGATCCCCGCCGCCTCGTGGCCGAGAATGATCGGCGTCGCCGTCGGGAACACGCCATCGACGAGGCTCAGGTCGGAATGACAGACGCCGCAGTGCGTGACCCGCACCCGCACCTGCCCGGCGCGCGGCGGCTCGATGTCGACGTCGTCGCAGATCGTGAGTGGCGCGCCCGCTTGCTCCAGAACCGCTGCTCGCATGGTCGCGGTGCGTAGCATCCGAGCGCGGCGAAGAGTAGCGCCTCAGCGCGCGGCGCCGTCGAAGCGCTCCGGATGGATGAAGCGAGCGACCGTCGCGAGCGTCTCGGCGACGCGCGGTCCCGGCCGCAGCAGCTCGTAGGCGCGATAGCCGTAGATGCGTTTGTCGCGCACCGCCGGAATGGTCGGGAAGTCGTCCCAGAACGCCAGCGACGCGGCATGGTCGGCCGCTTCCTCACTGCCCATGCTGGCGTCGATGATCACCTGCGGCGCCTCCGCGACGATGAACTCGAGGCTGAGGTTGGGCCACGATTGGTGGGTCCCGGCCGCGATGTTGGTGCCGCCGCCGCGCGTCACCAGCTCATCCTGATACGTTCCCGCGCCCGCCGCGACGAACGGCGACCGGCCGACGAGCAGCAGCGTGCGCACGGCTGGCGCCCCGGCGACGCGCGCCTCGACCGCCTTCACTCCCGTCTCGATGCGCTCGATCAGGCCCGCCCCCGCGTCGGGCACGCCGACGGCCTCGGCGATCTGGCGGGTCGCCGCGATGATCTCGTCGATGCGCTCGGGATTGACGATCAACACGTGGAGGCCGAGATCGCGCAGGCGCTCGACCGGCGCGCGATTGCCGGGGCTCGGAACGGCGATCACCAGGTCGGGCCGCATGGCGAGAATGCGCTCGACGTTGGGCTGGAGAAACGTGCCCACCTTTTCGATGCGCGTCGCCTCCGCCGGATAGTCGCAGTACGTCGACACGCCGACGACGCGATCGGCGACGCCGAGTGCGAAGAGCGTCTCCGTCACCGACGGCGCCAGCGATACGATCCGCTGCGGCGCCGCGGCGACCGGCGATGCCAACATCGCGAGGAGGAGCGTGAAGATGAGAACCGCGCGCATCAGCTCACCCACACCATGTCGCTTGCGCGTCCCGCAACTGCTCCGACGCGCCGCCCGTGCTGCCTATAGACTTCACACGCGCCCCCTTCGTCACCGAATGGAGGGCCGCGCTCCCGCGCGGCCTGTTTCGAATGTCTGATCGCAATTGCCGTCGCGTACAGGCGCTGCGGGAGCAGCGCCATCCATTCGCTGACACATCGCACCTCAGCGTTTCGAGGTGCCGCGCGAGTCGACGGTCAGTTGACGATCGCGCGAAATGCGTGGTAGCGACAGCGCAACGTTGATGAGTTGAGGGAAGCCGGTGCAACACCGGCGCGGCCCCCGCCACTGTAACCGGTAACGAAAGCGGCACGTTCGCCACTGTCCCGAAAGGGGATGGGAAGGCGCCGCCGGTAGAAAGCCGGAAGCCAGGAAACCTGGCTCAGCAGCGTAGTTCGATGTCCTCCGGGGTGTGGGGACGAGAATCATGCTGAGAGGTTCTCCCAACCATACCCGGGGCGCGCAGGCGTCGCCGGGTTTTTTGTTGGCCCAACGGGCCAGGCGGCACTCCTCCAGCCGCACCGGCGATCACTCAGGCGGTCGCGGATCCGCCGCGCGCGCCGCGACTCCGACCCGCTGCCGCGCGCCGGGCGGCGGACAAGTATTCGACCGATCGACGTGATCGCCATTCGCATTTTGGAGGGGGTACCACCATGAGAGCTCTGTCTGCATTCGCCGCCGCGCTGCTGGCCGGCGCCGCGTTCGCCGGCACGGCCGGCGCCGTCGTCACCGGCCCGTCCGGCTACATCTATTCCACCCAACTGCTCGGCAACCTGACCGAGGGCTGCATCGCTGCCGGGCCCGGCGGCACGTTCGTCGGCATCGGCCCCAGCTTCACCGCCAATGCCGAGGCCATCGTGCTCGCCAAGGAGTCCGGCGAGCTGCGCCTCGTCGCGCTGGGATTCAACGCCATCAGCGACTGCGCCTACGACGCCGCCGCCGACGTCCTCTACGTCACCGACAACGCCGACAACGCCGACTTCGGCATCACGACCTCGTTCGCCGGCAACACCGGCGCGCAGACCGGCGACACGGTGTTCGCGATCCCCAACGCGTCGACCGCCGCGGGCCTCGGCGCCAAGGGCCTCGAGCTGCTGCCGGCCAATTCGATCGAGTTCGCGGCCAGCGTCGCCGTCGACGCCGCGCGGCGACGTCTTCGTCAGCAATTCCGTCGGTGGCACCAGCGGCGCGGTCCTGAAGATCACCGCCGGCCCGATGCCGAGCACGCTGGTCACCGGGCCTCGACTCTCGCCGGCGGCATCGCGCTCTCCCCGGCGACCGGCAACCTCTTCGTCGCCGAGAACCTCGGCCTGCCGAACTTCGACAACGAGATCCGCCAGTACACCGCCGCCGGCGCACCGGTGCCGCCCACACCGTTCGCCGGCCCGAGCTTCGCGTTCGGCTCGACGACCTGCCTTCAACGCCGACGGCCGCCTGCTCGCGTCGGGCAACTTCGGCGCCGACGTCGTCTCGTTCAACCTCGCCGACGCCACCTCGATGCCCTTCGCCAGCGGCCTGACCTTCGCCATCGGGGATGACCGTCGATCCGTTCACCCACCGCGTGCAGATCCTCTCGTCGACCTTCAGCCGGCGCCGACGAGGACAAGTCGCTGCACCGCTTCACCCCGATCGATCAGCTGGTCGCCGGCGGCGGCTCGCCGAAGAGCGACTGCCTGCTCGAGCTGTATGGCCTGCAGGTCGTCGGCAAGACGGCCGAATGCGTCGACGGCGCGCCCTGCGACGCCGACGGCGCCGTGAACGACGGCTGCCTCTTCCCGGTCGGCTTCTGCTTCAACGTCGCCGACCCGAATCTCACCAACTGCAGCGACGCCGACGACGTCACCGAGGTGGCGCATCACCGCCAAGCCGGCCAGCGCCGCGATCGCCACCGCCGCCGCTGCCATCACCGCGGCGCTGCCGCTCAGCGGCTCGACGTGCGTGTTCAGCGACGGCTATGCGCTGCCGGTGACGTCACGCGGCGCTCCGGCAAGAAGGACGGCAAGGCGACGCTCAAGGTGAAGAGCCGCACCGGCGACGGCCGCACCGACACCGACGTCGTGAAGCTCGTCTGCAAGCCGGCGCCGTAACCCCAACGTGTTCCGACTCCGTCACAGATCCACGGCGCCGAGCCCTCCTGACCGCGCTGCTCCTCGTCGCCACCGCGGCCGGCGCCGAGGATCCGTTCGCCGACGCCGTCGTCGATTTCACCGTCGGCGACGGCGGCGGCTTCGGCAGCGAGCTCCTGCCCGACGTCGTGCTCGGCCCGCCGCGCGGCGGCGGCGCCGTGCAGCAGTCACTCGACGTGGTCTCGCTCGGCAACGGCGGCGTCGATCACGCTGCGCTTCGACCTGCCGCTGATCTGCGACGGGCCGGGTGCCGACTTCACCGTGTTCGAGAACGCCTTCCACGTCAGCACCCCCGACGGACCGATGTTCAGCGAGTACGGCATCGTCGTCGGTCAGCCAGGACGGCGAGACGTTCGTCGATCTGCCCTACGACCCCGTCACCCACAGCGGTCTCGCCGGCCGCACGCCGGTGCTCACGCAACCCCGACAACGGCATCGACCCACTCGACCCGACCGTCTCGGGCGGCGATGCGTTCGACCTCGCCGACGTCGGCCTGCGCTGGGTGGCGTACGTGCGCATCACCGATCCCGGCGCCGCCATCCCCGATCCCGGCGACCGCATTCCGCCCGGCGACAACGGCGGCTTCGACCTCGACGCCATCGCCGCGCTGCACGCCTGCGATCCCGGCAGTCGCGCGAGCCCGACGCCGACGTTCACGCCCACCTCGACGTCGCCGCCCGACCTCACCGCCACGCCCGGCGCCACCGCGACGCCCGGCACGCGCGCGATCGGTGACCTCGACGGCGACGGCGTCGTCGGCGAGTCCGATCGCGACTGGCTGGTGCGCGAGCTGTTCGACGGCGACGGCGACGCGCGCCGCCGCCGCGCGGCGGCAGCGTGGCGTCCGGAGCGGAGGCCGACGTCAATGCCGACGGTCGCATCACCGCCGCCGATCTGGTGGCGATCGGAGCGCGAGCGCGCTGATGCGCGAGCGCGGGCGACGGATGCGCGCCGTGATCGGGACCGGACTTCTTCTCCTCGCCGCCGCGGCCCGCGGCGAGGACGAGCCGCCGGCCGGCGCGGTGCTCCTGCCGGAGGTCGAGGTCACGGCCGAGCCGTCAGCGAGGCCGAGCAGCGCGCGCCGACGGCATTCGTCTCCGAGATCGACGTCGGCAGCGCGCGACCGCGCGCTCGACACCACCGCCGACGCGCTGTCCGAAGTCCGCCGGCGTGCAGGTGCAGCACTTCGGCGGCCTCGGCGCCTTCAGCACCATCTCGATTCGCGGCTCGTCGGCGAACCAGGTGCCGATCTACCTCGACGGCGTGCCGCTGTCGCAGGCGCAGGACCAGACCGTGAACCTCGCCGACTCTGCCGCTCGACAGCCTGGAGCGCATCGAGGTCTATCGCGGCACGATGCCGGTCGGCTTCGGCGGCGGCGGCATCGGCGGCGTCGTGAATCTGGTCACCAAGCCGCCGTCGGCGACGCCGTCGACCGAGATGCAGGCCGGCTACGGCTCGTTCGAGACGCGCAAGGTCGTCGCCTCGCACACCCAGGACGTCGGCGGATATCAACGTCCTCGGCCACGTCACCTATCTCGGCAGCAAGGGCAACTTCACCTACTTCGACGACAACGGCACGCCCGAGAACCCCACCGACGACGGCAAGACGACGCGCATCAACAATGCGTTCAACTCGGTCGGCGGGCTGGCGCGCGTGGCGCGCGATCTCGGCGACGGGCTGCGTCGCCGACGGTACGCAGGAGGTGTTCTACAGCACGCAGGGCGTGCCCGGTCCCGGCCAGTACGCAGTTCAGCCGAGCCGTCGCTCGAAGAGCTGCGCTCGCTGACCTACCTGCGTCTCGCGCAAGCCTCGGGCCTCGCCGCCGGTGCGGTGGACACCTCGGGCACGCTCTACGGCGTCTACAACTTTCAGCGCTTCGACAGCCCGCCGCAGGACTTCGGCCCGTTCGCAGACCAACAACCAGACGGCGTCGTCGGCGGCAGCAACACCGGCACGTGGTTCACGCCGTGGCAGCAGTCGTTGTCGTGGTTCGACGAGGTCGCCTACGAGCAGTTCTTTCCGTACAACGAGTTCGCCACGCCGGCGAACGGGCCCGACCAGACGCGCCTGCGCCTGACTCTGGCGGCGCAGGACGAGGTGCGCCTGTTCGAGCGAGCGTCTGCTGCTGGTGCCCAGCCTGCGCTACGAGCACCTGCTCGACGACTTCAGCGGCGTCGACCTCGCCAACCAGCCCGACACCCCGCCGACGACGTCCAATCGCGATCTGTGACCGCCGCGCTTCGGCGCGTCAGCTGCGCGCTGGCGTCATGGGTCGTCGCTGCGCGGCAACGTCGGCTACTTCCAGCGCGCGCCCGAACTTCGCCGAGCTGTTCGGCAACACCGGCAGCGTGCTCGGCAACGCCAACCTCAAGCCCGAGAGCGGGCCTCAACGCCGACGTCGGCTTCGTCGCCAACTGGCCGGCGTGGCGCTGGCTCGATCGCGCCCTGCTGGAGGTCGCGCTGTTCAACACCGACTACGACGATCTGATCGTCTTCGAGGCGGTGAACCCCGAGCAGTTCCGTCCGATGAACATCGGCAGCGCGCGCGTCCGCGGCGTCGAGCTCAGCGCCGCGGGCGCCGCGCTCCGCCATCTCGGCCTCGAGCTGCAACTACACCCATCAGCAGTCGGAAGATCCGCAGCGGCGACTTCACCGACGGCAATCAGCTGCCGCTGCGTCCCGACGACGAGCTGTTCGCTCGCATCCGAGGCATTCGTCGACTGGGGCAGCACCTACTACGAGTACACCTTCATCGGCTCCGACCCGACGAGCGTCGGCAATTTCATCACCGTGCCGAGCCGCTCGATCCACACCGTCGGCGCCGCCGTGCAGCCGCTCGCGTGGCTCGCGATCCAGTTCGAGGCGGCCAACATCACCAACGCCGACATCCGCGATCTCGGCGATTTCCCCCTGCCCGGCCTGACGTTGTTCGGCAGCATCACGGTGACGCTGTGAGCGGGCGCTCGGCAACCGAACCTGTAGCGGCGGGCTTTAGCCCGCCACCGCTAGCGCGCTCGCGGTGTTCGAGGTTCGTCGCGCGCCGGCGCGCTAGCGGTGGCGGGCTAAAGCCCGCCGCTACAACCCTCGCCGGGGCACTGGTCCTGCTGCTCGTCGCCCTCCCCGCCGGCGCGCGGTGCACCGGCGACTGCGACCGCGACCACGCCGTGTCGATCGCGGAGCTGCTGCGCGGCGTCGGGGTGTCGCTCGGCGCCGCGAACCCGGAGACCTGCGAGCCGTTCGACGCCAACGGCGACGGGCACGTGGCGATCGACGAGCTGATCGCCGGCGTCGGCTTCGCGCTCGGCGGCTGCCCGGCGGCAGACGCGCGCCTTCGTCACGACGACGACGTTCGAGGAAGGCTCGTACGCCTCCGTCGTCCTCGACGAGCCGCGCGCCGTGACCCCGTCGACCCCGCAGCGGCGGCATCTTCCGCGACGCCGTCGCGCGCAGCTTCGACGGGCTCATCTACGTCGTCAACCGGCTCTTCGCCGACAACATCCAGGTGCTCGACCCCGCCGACAACTTCCGCACGCGCCTGCAGTGCTCGACCGGCAACGGCACCAACCCGCACGACATCGCCGTGGTCGTCCCGCCACAAGGCGTACGTCACCCTGTTCGAGAAGCGCGAGCTGCTGATCGTCAACCCGTCGGCCCAGCGCGACTGCTCCGACTTCGTGCTCGGCCGCATCGACCTGTCCTCGCTCGCCGACGCCGACGGCGTTCCCGACATGGACCAGATGGCGGTCGTCGGCGACCGCCTCTACGTCTCGCTGCAGCGCCTCGACATCAATACCGTGCTGCGCCTGCCGGCCGGCAATGGCGCCATCGCGGTCATCGATCTCGCGCACCGACCAGCTCGTCGGCAGCATCGAGCTGAGCGGCCCGAATCCGTTCGCGCGCCACCAAGGGCCTGACGGTGCGGGACGGCGCGCTGTGGATCTCCGAGGCGGGCGAGTTCAACGTCTTCGACGGCGGCATCGAACGCGTCGATCTCGCCACCGGCACCGCCGGCGGGTTCCGCGTCGACGGAGACGGATCTCGGCGGCGACGTCACCGACTTCGCGATCGTCTCCGACCACCGGGCGTACGCGATCGTCAGCCGACCGGGATTCGTCAATGCGCTGGTCTCGTTCGATCCGACCACGGGCCAGCTGCTGGCCACCCACCACACCAGCAGCGGCTACACGCTCTTCGACATCGAGCTCAACGATCGCGGCGAGCTCTACCTGAGCCGACCGCGGCCGCCGCACGCCCGGCCTGCGCGTCTTCCGCGCCGCCGACGGCATGCCGCTCGTGGACGGCGTCCTCGACCTCGGCCTGCCGCCTTTCGAGATCCTCTTCTACTGATCGCCGTCGGGAGTGGTTTGGGGTCGCCTTGCGCGATCAGACGCGGTACTGGCGTAAGGATGGCTGCACGGCCGCCGGCACCCCTCACCGTCTCCGCCCGCGTACCGGCCGAGCGCGATTCCCAGCTCTTGACTGCGTTGCTCAACCAGTTGCCCGGACTGGTGTGGACGATCGATGTCGACCTACGCTGCCAGTACGCCTCGGCCCTGGCCCGCCAGCGTCTCGGCCTCGCCGCCGCAGAGGCGCTGTCGGCGACCGGCGAGGCGGGCGCAGCGCTGGTCGACGGACACCGCACCGCCCTTGCCGGTACGCCGGCGCAGCTCGAGCTCGTGCTCGACGGGACGCGGTTCACCTGCGTGCTCGAACCCCTCCGAGACGCGGCTGGACAGGTGATCGGCGTCATCGGCAGCGCCAGCGCGGCACCCGAGAGCCCTGCGGGGCTCGGCGTCGAGACCCAGCGCGCCATCTTCGCCTCGGTGCTCGAACACGCACCTGTCGGCATCGCCGTGTGCGACGCCGACGGCCGTTTTCTCTACGTCAACGCGGCGGCCAAGCGCTTCGCCGATCGGGAGGTCACGGCGAGTCGGATCGCCGACGGCGCCGCCTTTTGGGGCCAGTGGTTTGATGATCGCGGCCCGACCCAGCTCGATGAATGGCCGCTGACGCACGCCCTGCGGGGCGAGGTGGTCCCGCCCATCGAGTTTTACAAGCCTCTGCCCACCGGCGAGCGGCAGTACATGCACATCGGCGCCGCGCCGCTCCGCGATCCCTATGGCGCGATCATCGGCGCCGTCGCCGCGGCCATCGACGTGACGCCGAGCAAGCGCGCGGAAGCGCAGGTGCGCGAACTCAACCAGGAGCTCGAACACCGGGTCACGATGCGCACCGCCGAGCTCGAACAGGCGATTCGCGAACGCGAACGCGAGAGCGCCGAGCGCCTGCACGCCCTCGAGCTGGTGGCGCGCGGGGAGCGTCTCCTGAGCGACGTCGTCAACAACTCGACCGCGGTCATCTACCTGAAGGACCTCGACGGCCGCTATCTGATGATCAACCAGCACTTCGAGCGCCTCTTCCGCGTCAGCAGCGCCGAACAGACCGGGCGGACCGACTACGACATCTTCCCGATCGAGGTGGCCGACGCGGTGCGCGCCAACGACCGCCGCGTGCTCGATGCAGGCGCGCCGCTTCAAGTGGAGGAGTCCGTGCCCACGGACGGGCATCACCGGACGTATGTGTCAGTCAAATTCCCGCTGCGCGACCGCCAGGGGACGGTCTTCGGGGTCTGCGGCATGTCGACCGACATCACCGAGCGCAAGGAGATGGAGGCCGCGCTGCGCAGCTCCCAGGCCACGCTCGCGTCGATCATCGAGAGCTCCAGCGACCCGATCTGCGCCCTCAGCCGCGACTGGCAATTGGTGGCGATGAATGCGGCGACGGCGCGCTTCGTTCCGGAGTTGATCGGCAGCCTCCCGCACATCAATGCGCCGCTCGGCCACGTCCCCGCGGACTTCGCGGCGCAATGGCGCGATCTGCTGCGGCGCGGCATGGCCGGCGAGCGCTTCACCGTCGAGCGCACGATCCCATTCGCGAGCGGCTCGCGTCAGTTCTCGGTGTCCTTCAACCCGACCGTGCAGGACGACGCCGTCACGGGCGTCGCCGTCTTCGGGCGTGAGATCACGGAGATCAAACGCGCCGAAGAAGAGGCTCGGCAGCACCAGGCCGAGCTCGCGCACGTCCTGCGCCTGCATACGATGGGCGAGATGGCGGCGAGCCTCGCGCACGAGGTCAACCAGCCGCTCGGCGCCATCGCCGCCTACGCACAGGGCTGCCGCAACCACCTGAACGCCGGTCGCGTCGATCCCCCGGAGCTGCTGCGCACGGTGGAAGCGATCGCCCGCGAAGCGCTGCGCGCCGGCGCGATCACCCGGCGGGTGCGCGAGCTGCTGCGCAAGGAAGAGGCGACCCGCGTCCTCGTGGACGCCGCCGAAGTCGTGCGCGCCGCCGTCGACATCGTCGCCGCGACGGCGCGGCGCCACGACGTCGCGTTGTCGGCGCGGTGCGACACGCCGCCGCTGCCGGTGCTGGTCGACCGGATCCAGATCGAACAGGTGATCATCAACCTGATGCTCAACGCCATCGAGGCCACCCGCGTGACCCGCGAACCGCGGGTCGTCGAGCTGCGCGCCGCCCTCGCCGGCGACGGCGGGGTGGAGGTCACCGTCAGCGACACCGGCGTCGGCGTCGATCCCGCATTGGGGGAACGCATCTTCGAGCCGTTTCTCACGACGAAGTCCGGCGGGCTGGGCATGGGCCTCGCCATCAGCCGCTCCATCGTCAGCGCCCACGGGGGCCACCTCTGGCACGCGCCGAACCCCGGGGGCGGAACGACCTTCCACTTCACGCTGCCGGTCGACCACGAATGAGCCGGTAGCCCGCCCCTGCTGCGCCACCACAGTCTCGACGCGAGGACCGCGATGCCATCGATCCATGATCTCGTCACGCCGGCGCTGCTCGTCGACGCGGCGGCACTCGACCACAATCTCCTCACGATGTCCGCCGCGCTGCCCGGTGCGCGCCTGCGCCCGCACGTCAAGGCGCACAAGTGTACCTCGCTGGCGCGGCGCCAGGCCGAAGCCGGCCACCGGACGTTCTGCTGCGCGACCGTGCGCGAGATGATCGGCATGGCGACGGCCGGTCTCGGCGACGACCTGATGCTGGCCAACGAGACGCTGCATCCGGAGCGCCTGCGCCGGACTCGACGCGCGCGTCACCGTGGCGGTGGACTCCGACGCGACGGTCGCGGCCGCGGCACGCGCCGGCGGCGCCGTGCGCGAGGTGCTCATCGACGTCAACGTCGGCCTGCCGCGCTGCGGCTGCGATCCCGCCGACGCCGGCCGGCTGGCCGATCTCGCCCGCGCCGGCACGGCCTCGCCGTGCGCGGCGTCATGGGCTACGAGGGCCATGCCGTCGGCATGGACGAGCGCGACGTGCGCACCCAGCTCTGCGAGCAGGCGATGGCGCTGCTGCTCGCCGCGCACCGCGACGTCGGCGGCGACGTGGTGTCCGCCGGCGGCACCGGGACCTACGACATCAACACCTGGGCGAACGAGATCCAGGCCGGCTCGTACGTGCTTGATGGACACCGCCTACGGCAAGCTCGGGCTGCCGTTCGTGCAGGCACTGTGGGTCTGGTCGACGGTGATCTCGGTATCGCCGGCCTACGCCGTCGCCGACTGCGGCCTCAAGTCGCTGGGCATGGACCACGGCAATCCGACGCGTCGCCGGCGGCTCGGTGTGGTTCTGCTCGGACGAGCACACCGACGTTCGGACCGGAGCAGCCGATGGCGGTCGGCGATCGCGTGCGCGTCGTGCCGGCGCACATCGACCCGACGATCGCGTATCACGAGCGGATGTATCTGGTGGACGGGCGAGCGAGGTGCTCGACGTCTGGCCGGTCGACCTGCGCGGCTGGTGAGGGAGCGAAGCGTGCGCCAGTCAGCCCGTGAGCCAGTGCGCCTGTGCACAGGCGTGCAGCACGGGCGCACTGGCTGACCGGCGCACTGGCTAACGGGGTTTCTGGGGAGGGGCGGGATGAAGATACTGGCTGCGCTGGCATGGATCGCGGTCGCGGTGGTGGGCGCCATTGCCATCGGCATGCTCGCGCTGTGGCGCGGCGAGACCGTGAACGCGGTGTGGTTCGTCATCGCCGCGGTCGCGGTCTACTCGATCGCGTACCGCTTCTACGGCGCGTTCCTCGCCGCCAAGCTCTTCGCGCTCGATCCGGAACGGCAGACGCCGGCCGAGCGCATCAACGACGGGCGCGACTTCGTGCCGACCAACCGCTGGGTCGTGTTCGGCCACCACTTCGCCGCCATCGCCGGCCCCGGGCCGCTGATCGGTCCGACGCTGGCCGCACAGTTCGGCTTCCTGCCCGGCACGTTGTGGATTCTCTTCGGCGTGGTGCTCGGCGGCGCGGTGCAGGACTTCTGCATCCTGTGCGGCAGCCTGCGCCGCAACGCCCGCTCGCTCGGACAGATGGCGAAGGACGAGATCGGTCCGATCGGCGGCTTCGCGGCGCTGGTCGGCGTCTTCTCGATCATGGTGATCCTCATCGCCGTGCTCGCACTGGTGGTGGTCAACGCGCTGAGCCACAGCCCGTGGGGCACCTTCACCGTCGGCGCGACGATCCCCATCGCCATGCTGATGGGCGCGTACATGAAGTGGCTGCGGCCGCACGACGTCGCCGGTGCCACCGTCCTCGGGCTCAGCCTGCTGGTGCTGGCGCTGATCGGCGGACGCTGGATCGGCCAGGATCCGATCACAGTCGGTCCGGTTCACGCTCAACTCCACGCAGCTCGCGTGGTCGATCATCGTCTACGGCTTCGCCGCGTCGGTGGTGCCGGTGTGGCTGCTGCTCGCGCCGCGCGACTACCTGTCCACCTTCGTGAAGCTCGGCACCATCTTCGCGCTCGCCGTCGGCATCATCTTCATCCGCCCGCAGATCGAGCTGCCGGCGGTCACGCGGTTCATCGACGGCTCCGGGCCGATCTTCGCCGGCAAGGTCTTTCCGTTCGTCTTCATCACCATCGCCTGCGGCGCCATCTCGGGCTTCCACTCGCTCATCTCCTCGGGCACGACACCGAAGCTGCTCAGCGAGGAAACCGACGCGCCGATGATCGGCTACGGCTGCATGCTGCTCGAGTCGTTCGTCGCGATCATGGCGATGATCGCCGCCGCGGCGCTGCAGCCGGGCGTCTACTTCGCCATCAACAGCCCGGCCGGCATCGTCGGCGCCGATCCGGTCGCCGCCACGACGATGATCACCGACTGGGGCTTTCCGGTCACCCCGGAACAGATGGCGGCGCTCGCTCACGAGATCGGGGAGACGACGCTCTTCGCCCGCACCGGCGGCGCGCCCAGCCTGGCGGTCGGCATGGCGCACATCTTCTCGCAGGCGCTGCACGGGAGCGCCCTCGCCTTCTGGTATCACTTCGCGATCATGTTCGAGGCGTTGTTCATCCTCACGACGCTCGACGCGGGCACGCGCGTCGGCCGCTTCATGCTGCAGGACCTTCTCGGCAACGTGTGGGAGCCATTGGGGCGAACGAGTTGGTACCCGAGCGTCATCCTCTCCAGCACCATCGTGGTCTCCGCGTGGGGCTACTTCCTCTACCAGGGCGTCGTCGATCCGCTCGGCGGCATCAACATCCTCTGGCCGCTCTTCGGCATTTCGAACCAGCTGCTGGCAGCGATCGCGCTGTGCGTCGCGACGACGTTCCTCATCCGCGACGGCCGCGGACGGTACGTCTGGACGACGCTGCTGCCGCTCGTCTGGCTGTTGGCGGTGACGATGACCGCCGGCTACCAGAAGGTCTTCTCGCCCGATCCCAAGCTCGGATTCCTCGCGCAGGCCGACGCGCTCAGCGCCGCGCTCCAGGCCGGGACGATCGCGGCCGAGCGCATCAACTCGACGCGCCACCAGATCGTCAACCTGCGCATCGACGCCGCCGTCACCGGCCTGTTCATGTCGCTCGTGGCGTTGATCCTCTTCGAGGCGATGCGCGCCTGGTACCGGGTCCTCGGCCGCGGCGAATCCGCCGGCCCGATACCGGCCGCGAGCTCGGCGTAGCGCCCGGATCTCCTCACCACGGCCGCCCTGGCGGCGTTCCGCTGCGGCCCCCGTGGTGAACATTCTCAGGCCACTTGAGTTTCGGCCTGCCCGTCCCGTAGCTAGAGACCTTCACTCGTTCGAGAAGGAGACCGCACATGAGCGCGCTGCAGGGAATTCGCGTCGTCGAGATGGCCGGCCTCGCGCCGGCGCCCTTCTGCGGCATGATCCTCGCCGACTTTGGCGCGGACGTCGTGCGCGTCGACCGCGTCGGCGCCGGCTCGATGGATCAGCTTGCGCGCGGCAAGCGCTCGGTGGCGGTGAACCTCAAGAGTCCCGACGGCGTCGAGACGGTGCTGCGCCTGGCCGAGAAGGCCGACGTCCTGCTCGAACCGTACCGGCCCGGCGTGATGGAGCGGCTCGGCCTCGGCCCCGACGTCGCCCAGGCGCGCAACCCGCGCCTCGTGTACGCGCGCCTGACCGGCTTCGGGCAGCACGGCCCGTACGCCAACATGGCCGGACACGACACGAACTACATCGCCATCTCCGGGGCGCTGTCGCTGCTCGGGCGCAAGGGCGACAAGCCGCTGCCGCCGGTCAACCTGCTCGGCGACTTCGCCGGCGGCGGCATGCTGTGCGCGCTCGGCATCTGCCTGGCGCTGCTCGAGCGCGGGCATTCGAATCGCGGCCAGGTCGTCGACGCGGCGATGGTCGACGGCGCCGCGTACCTCAGCACCTTCGTCTACAAGTTCCGCAACTCCGGGATGTGGCGCGACGAGCGCGGCACCAACATGCTCGACGGCGGCGCGCCCTTCTACGAGACCTATCGCACCCGCGACGGCGAGTATCTCTCCGTCGGGGCGATCGAGCCGCAGTTCTACGCCGCCCTGCTCGCCGGCCTCGGCATCGACGCGGCGGCGATGCCGCACCAGATGGATCAATCGAAGTGGGCCGAGACGTCGGCGCGCTTCGCCGAGGTCTTCGCGACCAGGACGCGCGCCGAATGGGGCGCCGTCTTCGACGGGACCGACGCCTGCGTCGCGCCGATCCTCAACCTCGGCGAGGTGGCCGACCACCCCCACAATGCCGCCCGCGGGCTGCTCATCCGCGATGCCAAGGGCAAGCTCGAGCCGGCACCGGCGCCGCGGCTGTCGCGGACGCCGGGCGACGGCGGCCGTCCGCTGCCGGACGTCGGTGAGCACACGCGCGCCGTGCTCGCCGAGTACGGATTTCGGGAGAGCGACGTCGTCCGCCTGGTCGAGGCGGGCGCCATCGCCTGAGGGTCACCGGGCGGAACAGCCCTGCAGCGTGTCGGCGACGGCGGCGAGCAGCTCGTTCACCGTCGCCGCGTCGTCGCCGTTCGTGTCGAGCAGCGGGCACTGGTCGATCGTCGCGCTGCCGAGCGCGATGTTCACCGCCAGCAGCAACTCGTCGATGCCGACCCGCCCGTCGCCGTTGCAGTCGCCGGCACAGGTCGGCAGCGCCGCGTTCGCCACGGCCACCGACGTCGGGTTCTCGCCGACCTTGATCTTGGCGAGGACCGCATCGCTGTCGGTATCGACCACCGACACGTCGCCGCGCGCCGCGGTGCCGAAGGGCTGGCGGTCGGCGACGTAGGCGTAGCGCCCGCCACTCGCCAGCGCGAGTCCGAACGGTCCGTGGCCGACGCCGATGCTGTGGGTGACGGCGAGCGTGGCGGTGTCGATCACGTCCACCGCGTCGGTGCTGAAGCTGCTCACGTAAGCGGTGGCGCCGTCGGGCGACAGCACGATGTCGAGCGGGTTGTCGCCCACCGGCACGGTCGCCGTCATCGCGTCCATGGTGGCATCGATCACCGCCACCGATCCCGGGCCGCGCGATTCGAGCGAGCTGCTGTTGGCCACGTACACCGTTCGGCCGTCCGGCGAGACCACCACCGCGAAGGGGTTGCGCCCGGTGTCGATCAGGGTCCGGACCTGCGCGCCGGCGACGTCGATGACGGCCAGGGTGCCCTTCGCCGAGAAGCTGAGATCGGTCGTGTTGGTGACGTACAGCGTCGATCCGTCGGGCGAGACGGCCACGCCGGATGGGCTCTGGCCGCCCGTCGAGATCGTCGTTTCCACCTGGTTGGCGGCGACGTCGATCACCGACACCGTCCCGTCGCCCTGATTGGTCACGTACGCCGTCCGCCCGTCCGGCGCGAAGGCGACGCCGAGGGGTCGATGACCGACCGGGATGGTGTGCACGACCTTGAGCGCGGTGGTGTCGATCACCGCCACGTCGTTGGCGTGGTCGCTGGCGTTGGCCACGTACGCGATCCGGCCGTCCGGCGAGACGGCGATCTCGGACGGGCTGCCGGCAACGCCGATGGTTGCCGTGACCTTGTTCGTCGCCGCGTCGATGACGGTGACGCCGTTCGAGTGCTTTTCGGTGACCAGGACGAAGGGCTCGGCGCGGGCGGGCAGTGCCCGTGCGCCGAGGAGCAGCGCGGCGGTGCGCACCAGGACGGCGAGGCGTCGAGAAGGCGGGCGGCGGGCGGCAGTGAGCGTGGTCATCGACGGTCGATGACTTGCAAGCGCGATACCGCGCAGCGCCGGCTCGCTCGACAAGCGGCCGGAGATCGGCTCGGTGCGCCGGTGGGACATCGGAGCGGACCGGCGGGACCGTGCGACACACCGCCCAAACCTGCGCCGTTTGCATCTGGGTCGGTCCGGCGCCAGCTTGGTTGAGGCGTCGGGCCGCGACCGGTACACTTCGCCATTCAATGAGTGACAGCGCCCCGATATCCCGCGCCCTGTCCCGGCTGAAGGACCTGATCGACGCCGGGCGACCCCTGATCTACCTCCACTCGGCCGAAGAGACCCGCGTCCAGCAGCTGGTCCTGGAGGCGGCGGGACGACTCTTCAAGCACGCGGTGCCGGTCTACACCTGGACGGGGACAGACGGCTTGCGTGGACCGGACGGGACAGCGGTCCCGGCCACCACCGAGCCGCGCGCGGCGCTCGATCACCTCCTGTCGCACCAAGGCGCGGCGCTGTTCGTGCTGCGCGACTTCCATGACGCGTTGCACGAGGTCGACGTCCGCCGGCGCCTGCGGGACCTCTACACGAGCTACCTCGACAGCGGGAAGTTCGTCATCATCTCCTCGCCCGTGGCCTATGTCCCGGACGAGTTGAGCCGCGACATGGTGCTCATCGAGCTGCCACTGCCCGACCTCGAGGAGATGCGCTCGATCGTGCATCTCGAGGCGAAGGCACTCGCCGAGCAGGGCATCACGGTGGATACCGATCCGGGCACGGTCGCGCAGTTGAGCGCCGCGCTGCTGGGCCTGACCCTGAACGAGGTTCGCCACGCGCTGCGCCGCGCCATCGCCGCGGCGCCGAAGCTCGACGGCAGCTCGGTGCCCTACCTGCTCGAGGAGAAACATCTGCTGGTCAAGAAGAAGACCGGCGTCATCGAGTACATCGCCGATCCGGGCGGCCTGGAGAACGTCGGCGGCGCGCCCGTGCTGAAGAAGTGGCTCGTCGAACGGCGCCGTCTGTTCGAGATGCGCGACGAGCTCAGCCGCGACATCGTCCCCAAGGGACTCCTGCTGATGGGCATCTCCGGCTGCGGCAAGAGCCTGGCGGTGAAAGCCATCGCGCAGTCGTTCTCGCTGCCCCTCTACCGCATCGACATGATCGAGGTGTTCTCGGGCCGCCACGGGAATCCCGAGGGCGTCTTCGTCGGCGCGTGCCGGACGATGGAAGAGATGGCACCGGCGGTCATGTGGTTCGACGAGATCGAGATGGGCGTGTCGGCGCACGGCACTGACGTGGGTGGCGCTCAGGGCCGCATCTTCGCGTTCTTCCTCACCTGGATGCAGGAGAAGACGCGCGGCCTCTTCGTCGCCGCGACCGCCAACCGCATCGACCTGCTGCCCGCCGAAATGATCCGCAAGGGGCGGTTCGACGAGGTGTTCTTCGTCGACCTGCCCAACGACGAGGAGCGTCTCGACATCTGCCGCATCCATCTCGTACGCCGCGGCATCGAACCCGGCCCGCTCGACATCGAACGGCTCAAGCAGTTCACGCGCGGCTGGACCGGCGCCGAGATCGAGCAGCTCGTCGTCTCTTCCCTGACCACGGCCAGGCTCGACGACCGCGAACTGACCGGCGACGATCTGCTCAACCAGACCGCCAAGATCGTCCCCTTGTCGAAGACGATGAAGGAGCAGGTCGAGCATATCCGCAACTGGGCACTCGACCGCGCCATCCGCACCGCGCCGAGAACGCAGGGACAGTGAGGCCGGTTGTTACGTTGTTTGTAGGGCCGCCATTGTATTGAGAGTCACCGAACAACCACCTCAGCGCGCCAGGCTGGCGCGCTGAGCGCGAAACTCCTCTACCCAGTTGCGCACCGCGCCGGGAAAGGCGCGGTCGAGGGCGGAGGATTTGCCGACGTATTGCGCGGCGCCGAGCGCCAGCGCCCGTTGGCGGTAGATGGTGTCGTCGTACTGGGTGATCACCACCACGGGCGGCGCGCCCTCGGGCGCGTCCTGCAGCTCGGCGAGAAACTCGAAGCCGTCGAGCTCGGGCATGACCAGATCGAGCAGCACCAGATCCCAGGTACCGGCGCGCAGCTCGGCCAGGCCGGCGCGGCCATCGGCGGCGTCCCGAACCTCGAACCCCGCGAGCGCCAGGCGCAACGCAAGAATCCGGCGAATATCCTCGTTGTCGTCGACGATCAGCACCCGTTCGTTCATCCGCACCTCCGCACCCACGGCGGCAGAGCCGACGACGCGGCCCGCCCCTGGCAACCGTGCAAGCGAGAGCAAGTCCGGTGCCCCGGCCGGTACGATTGCTGCGCCCTCTCTCCATGTGGCCGGACCGGACGACTCTGAACGGCGGCCCGCCGAACGGTCCAATTCTGTCCGCCGAGCGCAGGGGACTGTCTTGAGGCGCCGGTCCGCCTCCGATAAGGCTTGCGGTTCTACGAAGGGGAGGACAGCGATCACCATGAGCACGCCGAAGTCGCGCAACATCACCTGGCACGCGGGGATGGTCACCAAGGCCGACCGCGAGAACATCTCTGCCCACAAGGGCTGCACGATCTGGATGACCGGACTGTCGGGATCCGGAAAGTCGACCCTGGCGGTCGCGCTGGAGAAGAAGCTGTGGGAGCGCGGCGTGCGGTCCTACGTGCTCGACGGCGACAACATCCGGCACGGTCTCAACAAGGACCTCGGCTTCTCGCCGAAGGACCGGACCGAGAACATCCGCCGCATCGGCGAGGTGGCCAAGCTGTTCACCGACGCCAGCGTGATCAACGTCACCGCCTTCATCTCGCCCTACCGCGCCGACCGCGATTCGGTGCGCGCCCTGATGGATGCCGGCGACTTCGTCGAGGTTCACGTCGACTGTCCGGTCGAGGTCTGCGAGCGGCGCGACGTGAAGGGCCTCTACAAGAAGGCTCGCGCGGGCGAGATCCCGGAATTTACCGGCATTTCCGCACCGTACGAGGCACCGCTCAGCCCCGAGTTGACGGTCCATACGGACCGCGACGGCGAGGACGAGTGCATTGCACAGCTGCTGCAGTTTCTCGAGAAGAAGGGCTACATCCCGCGAGCCTGACCGAACTGCAACGGTCATTGCAGAAGCGCTACGAATTTCCGTCGTGGCGCCGCGGGCGAGATATGGAAGGTGCTGCGTCGGTTGCTGCCGGCGTGTTGGCGCGCCCATTGCTTTGAACGGACGCATTGCCAGCGAAGGACAAGATCCTTCGTTGTCCTCCAGTGGAATGGGCGGGAAGGAGACTTCCGGGAGCGCCAATCCCCCCGCGCGCCCCTCGCCCCCCCCGAGCGCCCATTCCACGTCCCCCTCCCGGGGACGAACTGGAATCGGTAGCGGCGGTCGAGATCGGTTGTCGCTACCAGGAGATCTCGGCGGCAACCGGCGTGCCCTTGCGGCCCATCCACTGGATCAACGGGGCGGTCCAGTAGCGGCGCCGCACCGAGGCGAGTACCTGCTGGACTGCGGCCGCATCGGTGATTGCCTGCGCCCGGGCGGTGATCGGGCCCTGGCCGAAGTCGAGCGTGACCTGCGGGTCGGCGAGCAGATTGCGGTACCACTGCGCCGGCGTCGGGGCCACATGCTGGACGCGCACCCGGCGCGGGCCGTCGGTGACGAACCAGATCGTCACCGTGCGCGGAACGCCGGACTTGCGGCCGCGCGTCGTCAGTCGGACGGTCTTGTGCCGCTCGAGATCGCTCATTGCCCGAGGATCCGCTTGGAGCGGATCGCCAGGTCGGGCGCCATGTCGTAGACGATCGGCACTCCGGTCGGAATGTTGAGCTCCAGCACCTGCTCGCGGGTCAGGCGATCGAGTTGCATGACGATCGAGCGCAGCGAGTTGCCGTGCGCCACCACGAGGACGTTCTTCCCGGCGGCGACGTCGGGCGCGATGACGCGATCGTAGTACGGCAGCGTCCGCGCCGCGGTGTCCTTGAGGCTCTCGCCGCCCGGCGGAGGGACGTCGTAGCTGCGCCGCCAGATGTGGACTTGCTCGTCGCCGTACTTCTTGGCGGTCTCGGCCTTGTTGAGGCCCTGCAGGTCGCCGTAGTGCCGCTCGTTCAGCGCCTCGTCCTTGACCACTCGCAGGTCGGTCTGCGCCAGGCCGCGCAGAATGATGTCGAGCGTCTCGTTGGCGCGCAGCAGCACCGACGAGTACGCGATGTCGAAGTGCGTGCCGGTCAGCAACTCGCCGGCCCGCGCCGCTTCGCGCCGCCCGGTGTCGGTCAGCGGCACGTCAACCCAACCGGTGAAGCGATTCTCCAGATTCCACTGCGACTCGCCGTGCCGCACGAGGACCAGCAACGCCATCGTCTCGTCCTTCCGTCCCCACCGCGCGCGGCGGCGTCACTGTTCGCCGGGATCGTCGTCGTCCAGAATGAACGGCTTCCACTGGTGGCCGGTGTCGGGCTCCCACTCGTGGGTGATGAAGGGCTCCCACTCCTCGCTCGAATCCGGATCGATGCCGCGGATGCGATCGCGGTCCTTGTACTCGTCGGGGTCGCCCTGCGCATAGTTCGCGGCATCCCCGCGCTCCTCTTTCCCCGTCTCCTGGAACTCCTGCGCCTCTCGCCTGGCCGTGAGGGTCTGGCTGTCTTCCTCGCTGGGCTTGTCCGGCTTGGGCTTCACCCGCCGCCCGTATGTGGCCGCGCACTGCTCCACCCAGTCGGAGTCCGTCTGCATCTTCCCGGCCACCTTGGCGGCGTCCGGCGTCCCGTGGGATCGCGTCAGCTCGCGGAGCACTTCGGAGCAGGCCGGCCGGCCCTGTGCGTGCGCGGGACGAGTCAGTGCCAGCGCCGCGAGCGGCGCCACCACCAGCGCGATGAGATGAATCCGGCGGAGCGGCACCATCCCGATTGTCTAACAGTCGCGCCGCCGAAACCCAATCCCCAATTCGCCCATCAACGCGGGCGTCTTGGACGGCCCGGACACGCCTGCTAAGCAGCTCAGATTCCGCCGTCCAGGGGTTCCGCGCATGGCCATCATCCGCAAGAAGACCGGCAATTTCCTCGAGGATTTTCAGATCGGCGGCGTCATGCGCCACAAGGTCGGCAAAACGGTCAACGAGGGCCTGCTGAACGCCTTCACCGAGTTCTCGATGACCACCAACCCGCTCCACAAGAACCGTCGCTATGCGCAGCTGTACGGGTATCGCGACCTGATCCTGCCGCCGGGCCTGGTGATGGCGGTGGTGTTCAGCCAGAGCGTCGAGGACGTCTCGGAGAACGCGCGCGCCAACCTCGAGTACGTCGACATGCGCTTCGGCGTGCCGGTCTATGTCGGCGACACGATCGAGAGCACGTCGATCGTGCTCGGCGTGACGCCGTCGTCGCGCGACAAGTCGCTCGGCGTCGTGCACGTGCAGACGACCGGCCGCAACCAGCACGACGACGTCGTGCTCACGTACGAGCGTAAGGTGCAGGTCTGGAAGAACGACGTCGCCATCGAGGTGCCGAAGGCGTCGACCGAGGTCGCGTCCGTGCCCTGCCAGCTCCAGCTGCCGGCCTACGACGCCGCGCTCCCCTACCGATCGCTGGCGCACCTCAGCAACGGCGACACCTACTTCGAGGACTTCACCACCGGCGACGTCATCGAGCACTCACGCGGCCGCACCATGACCAGCGAGCACATCGCGCTCACCGCCATGCTCGACAACACCTCGCAGGTGCACTGCAACCAATTCATGATCGACCAGAACCCCGAGCGCTTCGTCGGCGGCCAGCTGATCATCTTCGGCGGCATTCCGTTTCAGCTCTGCCTCGGCCTCTCGTGTCCCGACGTTGCCGACAACTCGCTCGGCGACATCGTCTACAAGACCGGCCGTCACAGTGCTCCGCTCTTCGCCGGCGACACCGTCTTCGCGGCCACCGAGATCAGCGGCACGCGCGACCTGCCCGGCCGGCCGGATCTCGGCGCGCTCGACACGATCCTGCGCGGCCACAAGTTCGTCAGCCGCGACGGCGCAACTGAAAAAGTCGAAATCTTCTATCTCGAGCGCTCGCTCACGGTGAAGCGGCGCTCGCACTACGCGTAGATCTCCAGATCGGCTTCAGGCCTTGCGCCGGCCGCGGCGCGCCGCCTGGTAGTGATTGGCGCACAAACCCTTGGCCACGTACGGCCGCCCGCAGCCCTTGCGCGTGCAAACGCGCTTGGGAGGCGGAAGCTCGACCGGCTTCGGTCGCCAACCTCGCAGCACCTCGCTCGACCGATCGAGCCCTTCGTTGAGCAGCGCGATGATGACGTCCGTCTTCGGAACGTCCAGCTCGCTGACCACGCGATCGATGGCGTCGCTGAGCGACGCCGGAATCTTCACGTTCATCAACTTGCTCATGCCGCTATCGCGCCGACGCAGATCGGCGATCCGCAAGTCTGATCGCATCAGCCTCCCTCCTTCTCGTCCGTTCCCCCCGGGAGCGCCATAACGCGATGAGCCAACAGCACGGATTGTCGCACGTTCAGACGGACTGGCAAGGTCCGCGCCGCAAATCGTTGCGCGGCGCCGATCGGCGCGCCGTGGTCGTTCGACCGACCGTGTTCCTTGAGCGGATGCCGTTTTCTCGCCCGCTGGGCTAAGGTCGGCCGGTCATGACCGTTCCCCCCGACGTGCCGAACTGGTGTCGGGTGCGCCGCGGGGGCAGCGCCCTGCTCCTCGTCGCTCCGCACGGCGGAGCGCGGCGCGGCGCCGGTCCGGCGCGCGGTGCGGTCAAGGTCAACGACTTGCACACGGCCGCGCTGGCCGAAGAACTCGCGACCCAGCTCGACGCGGGGCTGGTCGCCAATCCCGTCCTGGACCGCAACGAGCTCGACCTCAACCGCATCTCGCAGGTCGCCCGCGCCGCGGCCTGGTTCCCCGCCCTGCTCGAGCACCTCATCGCCGAGATCCTCGCCCGCCACGAGCGCGCCGAGGTGGTGTTCCTGCACGGCTGGAACACCACGCAGGCCAAGTGCGACATCGGCATCGGGCACGCCCTGCGCGACACCGCCGACGCGGCCGCGCACGCGACCACGCTCACGGCCTCGCCCGCCTACGTCGCGACGCGCCTGTCGGCCCTGCGCGCCGCCTGCGCCGCGCGCGGCATTGCCGCCCCGCTCGGCGAACGCTATCCGGCCCGCCACGCCAACAACGTGCTCCAGTTGTTCCGCCGGACCGCCGCAGGCGATGGACTGGCGCCGCGGCTGAGCGCCTGGGCCACGGCCGGACGCGTCGACGCGGTGCAGCTCGAGCTGGCGGCGCCGCTGCGTTGGCCGGGTCCTCTGCGTGCCGCGTTCGGCGCCGCACTCTGTGACGCCTTCGGCGCAGCCACCGCCGGTGGCGACCCTGGCGTCCCGGCCGCCATCACCGTGCGCCCGGCCGCGCGCGCAACCGGGGCGCCGGCGGCCCTGCGCGTCTACGATCCCAGCTCAGGCATCGGCCTGCTCGCGCGCGTCGACGCTGCCGCCGACGGCGGGCGCGTCGCCGGACGCCTGCTCCTGTTCCTCGGTGGGGCGCACGTGGCCCTGTTCACCGGCGACGATGCGCACGCCGCACGTCTCAGCGGTGGCGGACCGCACTTCGCGCCGCACCCCGAGGGTCTGCGCCTCACCTTCGATGGCTGGGCATTGCGCACCGACGACGGCGGCCTCTACGTCGATCTCGAGCACGCGCTCGCATCGTCCCGACTGGTCGCCGTCCATGCGGATCTGATCTTCGCCCGCCGCCGCGGCGATTGTGGTCGCGTGCGTGGTACCCTCGCGCTGGACGGCACCGTGCACGCGATCGACGCGCCGGGCTTCGCGCTCCCGGGCGGCCCGGTCCCTCCCACCCTCGACGGCGCTTGGCGCTCGCAGCTCAGCCTCGATGCGACCCTGGCCGACGGCACGACGCTGTACGTCCGGCACCGCGTCCCCGGCGGAACGCTGGTCGAGGAGCTCGACGACACCCGGCGGATCGCGCACCCGCTGGCGTCCCTGGCGGTCACTTTCGCAGGCGACCGGGATTCGCCGCGCCGCATCGCCGTCGAGAACCGCGGCGGCGGCATCGTCGCCGACGTCATCGCGCGGATGGCGATCGTGCGCCCGCTGCAGAGCGGCCGACGCGCGCGGGTGACGTTCGGGATCGCGCGGGTGGCGCGCGCCGGCCTCGGCGGCTTCGGCTTCTACGAGTACGCGCGCGTCGTCGACTGACGGCCGCCAGCGCCGACGTCAGCCGAGTGAACGCTCACGCGGGCGACGCCGCCGACTCCGGCGCGTCGAGCACGACCTGCGCCACCAGCTCGCGGTTGTGCGTCGCGTCGCCGAAGGTCACTTCGGACCCCTTGGCCCGCTTGAAGTAGAGGTGCATGTCGTGTTCCCACGTGAAGCCGATGCCGCCGTGGATCTGGATGCCCTCGGCGGAGACGAAGCGGTAGGCGTCCGACGTGTAGGCCTTCGCCATGCACGCCGCGAGGTGCGCCTCGGCGACGTCGTTGGCCACCGCCCAAGCGGCGTAGTAGGTCGCCGACTTGGCGCTCTCCACCTGCACCATCATGTTGGCGCACTTGTGCTGGATCGCCTGGAAGCTGCCGATGGGCTTGCCGAACTGCTCGCGCACCTTGGCGTATTCGACGCTCATCTCGAGCACCTTCTGGGCGCCGCCGCACATCTCCGCGCACAGGGCGACCTTGGCGCGATCGACGAGGCGATCGAGCAGCGCCCAGCCCTTGCCGACCTCGCCGAGCACGGCGTCCTTACCGACGGTGACGCCGTCGAACGTGACCTCGCAGAGCTTGCGCGTCTGATCCATCGTCTTGAGCACGCGGACCGCGACGCCCTTCGCCTTGCGCTCGACCACGAACATGGTGATGCCGTCGGCGCCGCTGCCGCCGGTGCGCGCCGGTACGATCAGGAGGTCGGCGTTCTGCGCGTCGTGAACGAACAGCTTCGTCCCTGACAGCGTGAAGCCGCCGCCCGCGGCCTTGGCCGCGAGTTGGATGCCTTCCGCGTCCCAGCGACCGCTCTCCTCGACCTGAGCGAGGGTCGCGCGCTGCGAGCCGTCGGCCAGCGCCGGCAGCCACTTCTGCTTCTGCGCTTCGCTGCCGCCGAGATCGATCGCCATGCCGCCGAGAATCGCCGACGCGAAGAACGGACCGGGGAACACGACCTTGCCCATTTCCTCGAGCACGACGACCATGTCGACCATGTTCAGCCCGGCGCCGCCGTACTGCTCGGGCACGATCAGTCCGGTCCAGCCGAGCTCGGCCATCTTCCGCCACTGGTCGTCGGAGAACCCGCGCTCGTCCTCCATCATCTGGCGCACGTAGGTCATCGGGCACTCGGCCTCGAGGAACTCGCGCACGCTCTGGCGCAGCATCTCCTGCTCTTCACTGAATCCGAAATCCATGTGGCCTCCGAGGTGAGATCAGATGACGACGGATGGACGACTGACGAAGGACAAAGGACCGTGATCCGTCGTCTCTTTGTCCGTCATCCTCCGCGCGCTAACCCCTCGCCGCTACCACACGGGGGACCGCCAGGGGAAGCCTCAGCGCGGAGGCTCGACGCACAGGCGCTCGGCCACGGCCTGCTGCATGCCGACGGCGGCGACCAGGCGGCTGCGCACCCGCGCCGCGACCTCGTTCCACTCCGCACCCGGCGGCAGCGGCATGCGCCCGCCCGCGATCATGTCGTGGCCGCCGGCGTGATCGCTCCCGAGGACGCGCTGCAGAATGTCGCCGGCGCTCACGTCGCAATGCATGGTGCGCAGGGACACGTACAGGTAGTCGCCGTAGCGGCCGATCGCGGCCGCCCAGTCCACCTCGTCGAGGCGGAGCAGGAAGTCGGCCATTTCGGCCACCATGTCCGGATAGCGGATGTCGCCGAGGATCGAGATCACGGCGCGCCCGTAGACGACGGCCGACTCGATCGCGGCCCGGAACCCCGCGAAGTACTCTCGGGGCACGCGCGCATTCTCGATCTTCGCGAGGCGCTGCTTGTTGGTATGCGGGTAGAGGAAGCTGCACGCATCCATGTCCGGCGTCGTCGCCTCGCGGCCGAGATCCTGCGTCTCTGCCATGATCCCGTAGAACAGCGCCGTGGCGATGTCGGTCTCGATCTGCAGGCGCGCGTCCATCATGTACTCGGTGAGGATCGTGGACGTGGCCCCGTAGCCCTCGCGCAGGTCGGTGAACGGCAGGTTGGTCACCGGCGTGTACTGCGGGTGATGGTCGATGACGATCGACGCGGGCACCCCTTTCGGGAGCGAGTTGTTGCTCCGCCCCGGCTGCGTGTCGACGAGGGCGATCACCGAGTCCCGGTCGAGCTGCAGGTCCTGCACCGGGACAAGCGGGATGCTGAGGTAGTGCAGCATGGCCCGGTTCTCGGCGCGTCCGACGTAGCCTCCGAGCGCGATGGTGGCCTCATTGCCGGCCAGCTCCTTGGCGAGGAAGCGCAGCGCGGCGGCGCTCGCCAGCGCATCCGGGTCGGGATTGTCGTGCGGGAGGATGACCAGCGGCCCAGGTCGCTCCAACACGGTGAGGAGCGCGGGCGGGACGCCCTTGCTCGGTCCGTTAGCCATCGCGCCTCGCATATAGATGACCGCTCCCGGGGGTGTCCATGGGGCGCCGCGGCGCGGCACGAACGAAGCTTCCCTTTGCGGGCGATCTTCGGCTATGCCGACTCGCATGGCGATCGACGATCCGCGGGCGCGCTTTGCCGCGGCGGTGCAGGCAACCGACGACGACATCGACCTCGCCGAGGTCGCGTTGCTCATCGCCGCCGAGGCGTATCCGGGTCTCGACCTCGACCGCTATCGCGCCACGCTCGACGCGCTCGCCGATGGCGCCCGCGATCGCGTCGCCGCCGCCGACTCCGACGTCGCGCGCGTCCGCGCGCTGATCGACTACCTCGCGCGCGATCAGCGATTCGTCGGCAACCAAGACGACTACTACGACCGCCGCAACAGCTTCCTCAACGAAGTCCTCGACCGCCGCACCGGCATTCCGATCACGCTCGGCGTGGTCTACATCGAAGTCGCGCGTCGCGCCGGCCTGGCCGTCGAGGGCATCGGATTTCCCGGGCACTTCCTCGCCAAGTATCGCGGCACGACGGAGGTCATCTTCGACCCGTACTTCGGCCACGTGCTCACCGAGGAGCAGTGCGCGCTCCGCCTCAAGGCGGTGATGGGCCAGGAGACGCACTTCGATCGCAGCTACCTCCGCAGTGCCACGCCGAAGGAGATTCTGGTGCGGATCCTCCGCAACCTGAAGCAGGTGTTCCTGCAGGCGCGCGAGTACGAGCCGGCGCTGGGGTGCAGCGAGCGCATCCTGCTGGTCCAACCCGAGCTGCCGCCCGAGCTGCGCGACCGCGGCCTGCTCTACCAGCAGCTCGAATGCTACTCCGCCGCGCAGGCCGATCTCGAGCGCTTCCTCGCGCTGGCGCCGAACGACGACAGCGCCGAAGTCGTCCGTGAAAAGCTCATCGAGATCCGGCGCCACGGCGGCTCGACGCTGCACTAGGGATCTCTCACCACGAGGGCACGGCGCGCTGTGCGCTCCGTGGCACGGGATCAGGCGGCGACCGACTCCGCACGCGCGGCGGCGACGCGCGCCAGCGCCATCGCCTTGCACGGCAGCTCCGGATACGCCCAACGCACCAACGTTGCCTTCAGGCGGTCGCTCGGCGCGAAGGCGAGGCGATAGGCGAGGCCGGGCTGATACGTGCCGGTGATGTGGCGCGCCCACTCCGGCATCAGGCCCATCGAGGCGCGGATGGCCATCCAGCGATCGAAGCGCTCGCGGCGGCTGACGGGCGGCTCGCCCACGCGGCCGGCGAGAAAGCCGATGAACTCGGCCGTCTGGTAGGTCATCGCCATCTGCGGACGCATCCGCTCCACATAGGCGTCGAGCTCGGCCGTCGTCGTCGGCACCCAGTCGGCACCGCCCATGCGCCCGATCACCGCCTGCTCGCCGAGGTAGCGGTCCTTCTCGTCCACCGTGAGCGGGCGGCGGTAGGTCTCGTAGGCGCGCATGACCGCCCAGGGGATGCAGGTGTGGACCCACGCGATCAGCTCGGGATCGAGTGCGCGGTAGGCGCGACCGTCGGGTCGCTCGCCGTTGACGCGGCTGTGGATCCGCTTCACGCGCTCGATCACGTCGGTGGCCGCCGCCGTGTTGCCGAAGGTCGTGCGCAACACGTAGCCGAGCGTGTTGCGCGCGCGCTGCAGCGGCTGGGTGCGGTACGAGGACTGCGTGTAGACGCCCGCCATGACCGACGGATGCAGCACCTCCATGATGATCGCCGACGTCCCGCCGACGACGAGGCTGGCGAGGTCGCCGTTGATCTCCCACGAGATGCTGCCGGGCCCGCCGCCAATGCCGGGGTCGCCCGGCTCGCCGCCGTAGATCGCGGGCTCATCGTGGCGCCCGCCGGCTGCTTCGATCTGCTCGACGATCGACTTCCGGAGATCAAACATGGCGCCGGTTATAGCGTCGCCGTCGCCGCACGCCTAGACGAAAACGTCCGGCGTTCCCGAAGCGCCGGGCTCCGTTCCGCTCACCCGTGAAAGAAGTCCACGAGCAGCCGAACGATGACGTCGGGCTCCTCCTGAATGACCCAGTGCGTGCCGTTCTGCAGCTCGACGAGGTGGCCGTGGTCGAGGAACCTGGTGCTGCGACGCGTGACGTCGCCGGGGATGAACGCGTCGTGTGGCGAGACGATGACCAGGGTCGGTACGGCGATGCGCTGCTCGCCGTCGAAGTGTGACGGGTAGCGGAATGCCGCGCGGTACCAATTCGTGGTCGCGGTGGCCGCGCCCGGTTGGTCCCACGCCGAACGGAAGAGATCCATCACCGGATCGGGGAACGTGCCCGGGCTCGACGTCTTCCGCAGGTTGCTCGCCAGCAGCCAGTAGTTGCCGAGGCGCGAGCTGATCTCGGGAATCCAGGGCAGCTGCATGAAGGTCCGGAACCAGGTGATCGTTTCGTCCTTGCTCTCGAACCCGTCGCGCGCCTGCGGGTGCGGCGTGTCGATGACCGCGAACCGGCGCACGCGCTCGGGATGGCGGATGACCGTCTGCCAGGCGACGCCGCCGCCCCAGTCGTGGCCCACCAGATCGACCTGCTGGTAGCCCAACGCCGCGATCAGCCCGGCGACGTCGTCGGCGAGCGTCTCGACCCGATAGGCCTCGATGCCCTCCGGCTTGTCGGACTCATTGTAGCCGCGCTGATCCGGCGCGATCACCTTGAATCCCGCCGCCGCCAGGCGTCCGATCACGTGCCGCCACGCGTACCAGAACTCGGGAAAGCCGTGCAGCAGCACCACCGGCTCGCCGTTCTCGGGACCGGCGGTGACGACGTGCAAGGTAACGCCCCCGACCGGCACGCGCCGGCTCTCGAGATGGATCCCCAGCTCCTGCTCCGCCGCGGCCACCGCATCGCGCGGCGGCTGCCCGCTGAGAAGGTACGACGCCGTCGCGATCAGCAGCAGGCCGGCGAGCGCGATTCCCAGTCCGCGGACCAGACGCATGGGCGCTGCCTATCACGCCGGGCGCCGCGGACGAGAGCGGACGCCGTCGAATTCGCCAGCGGACGCGAGCATGGCCTCCTCCCCGCTCAGTCGCGAACCGCCACCCGACGCGCCGCCGATCCCGACGCCCGCGCTCGCGCGGCGGCGCCGCCGATGGTACGCCGGCGCCATGGCGGCACCCGCTTCCGCACCCGTCGACGTCAGTGCCGGCATCCTCGTGCGCGACGGCCAGGTGCTCGCCTGCCAGCGCCCGCCGGATCAGTCCCATCCCGGCAAGTGGGAATTCCCCGGCGGCAAGCGCGAAGCCGGCGAGACGATGGCGGAATGCCTGCGACGCGAGCTCCGCGAGGAGTTGGGCATCGAAGCGGAGGTCGGGCGTGAGCTGTGGCAGAGCGAGCACACCTACCCCGGCCGGCCGACGGTGGCGCTGACGTTCTTTCGCGTCGACCGCTTCGATGGCGAGCCCCGCAACGTCGTGTTCGCGGACATCCGCTGGGTCGATCTCGCCGACCTTGCCGGCCTCGACTTCCTCGCCGCCGATCGCGAGCTGATCGCGCGGCTGCCGGCACTACTGAGCGCACCGTAGGAAGACCGGATGCACCGCGCGCCCGCCGCTCCGCTCCTCTACGATCCGGAAGCGGAGCAGACGCAACTCGATCCGTACCCCATCTACCGCCGCCTGCGCGACGAGGCACCGGTCTACCGCCAGGAACGGCTGCGCTTCTATGCGCTCAGCCGCCACGCCGACGTGTACGGCGCCCTCAACGACCATGCGACCTTCTGTTCGCATCAGGGGCTGACCTGGGATCCCGGCGCCGCCGAGCAGGCCGGCGTGCTGCCGATGATGGTCACCACCGATCCGCCCGACCACACCAAGTTGCGCCGTCTGATCAGCCGCGGCCTGACGCCGCAGCGCGTCGCCGATCTCGAGCCCCAGGTGCGCGCCGGAGTGATCGAGCGGATCGACGCGCTCCGCGCCGCCGGCGGCGGCGATCTGGTCACCGCCGTGGCCGTCCCGGTGCCGACGGCGATGGTCGGGCGCTTCCTCGGCGTCCCGGAAGACGACCGCGCGCGCTTCCACCACTGGGCGGGCGCGGTGATCGCCGGCACGAGCGGCACCGCGTTCCACGAGGCGCACCATCGCGCCGTGCGCGAGCTCTACGAGTACTTCCACCAACTCATCGAGCACCGCCGCGCGGCGCCCACCGACGATCTGATCGGCACGCTCATCGCCTCCGAGATCGACGGCGCCCGTCTCACGACTCAGGAGATCCTGGGCTTCTGCTTCAACATCGTCGTCGGCGGCATCGAGACGACGACGAACCTCGTCGCCAACGGCATGGCGCTGCTCGCGACCGATCCGGATGTCGGGCGCCGGCTCGTTGCCGAGCCCCGACGCATCCCGCACGCGATCGAGGAATTCCTGCGCCTGGAGACGCCGGTCGCCGGTCTCTGTCGCACCACCACGCGCGCGGTCGAGCTGCACGGCACGACGGTCCCCGCCGGCGAGAAAGTGCTCCTCCTGTTCGGCGCCGCGAACCGCGACGAGCGCGAATTCGCCGACGCGGACCGCCTCGACCTCGAACGGCGCGCCGAGCAGCACGTCGCGTTTGGGCACGGCGCGCACTACTGCATCGGTGCCGCGCTGGCGCGGCTCATGGGACGCGTCGCCTTCGAGGAGCTCACGGTGCGCCTCGGCGACTACCGCGTCGACACGTCCGGCGGCCGCCGCTTACGGGCCGCCGTCAGCCGCGGGTGGCAATCGCTGCCCGTTACGGCGCGATCGTGATCTGCACGAACACCAGATCGAGCCAGCGGTCGAACTTCCGCCCCACCTCGCGGAGCGTGGCGGCACGGACGAAGCCGAGGCGCTCGTGCATGCGAATCGAGCCGTCGTTGGCGGCGTCGATGGCGCCGATCATGACGTGCTTGCCGAGCGACGCCGCGCGCGGCAGCAACGCGCGCACGAGCGCGCTGCCGATGCCCTGGCCGCGGCCGTCGGCGCGGACGTGTACCGTGTGCTCGACCGTGTGTCGGTAGCCGGGCCAGGAACGGAAATCGCCGAACGTCGCAAAACCGACCACGCCCGCGTCGTCGCGCGCGACCAGCACCGGGTACCCCGCCTTCCGGCGCGCCTGCCACCATTCGCGCCGCTCGTCGAGCGTCGTCGGGCGGTCGCTGTACACCGCCGTCGAGGTGGCGATGACGTCGTTGTAGATCGCCAGCAACCCGGGCAGATCCGCCTCGACCAGCTCTTCGATCACCGGCATGTCCATTCGTCACGCGCCTCCAAATCCTACTTCACCACAGAGGGCACGGAGGGGAACAGCGGTGCGCGAGACCGTGCTACCGACAGCCGTTTCGGCCTGCTACCTTGGGCGCCATGACCACCGCACTCGAACCACGACGCTTCTTCCTCGACCGCTTCGCGCTCGACGAGCGCACGCTCGGGGATACCATTGGGACGGCGATCGCCCGGCAGGCTGATTTTGCCGACCTCTACTTCGAATTCCGCACCTCGGAGGCCTTTGTCCTCGAAGAGGGCATCGTCAAAAAAGCCGCCAAGAACGTGTCCCAGGGCGCGGGCGTGCGCGTCGTCGCCGGCGACAAGACCGGTTGCGCGCACACCGACGACGTCACCGTCGACACCCTGCAGCTGGCGTCGCGCACCGCGCAGACCATCGCCGACGGCAGCAACCGGCACGCGCCGGTGGCCGTCAACGCCTCCCGCCCGTCGCACGATCTCTACGCGCTCGGCCATCCGCCGCTCGAGGCCAGTCTCGACGAGAAGATCGCGCTGCTGAACGCGATCGACGTCGCCGCCCGCCGCCACGACCCGCGCATCATCAACGTGATGGCGAGCCTCGGCGTCGAGCAGAAGATCGTCCTCATCGTGAACTCCAGCGGCGTCGTCGTCGGTGACGTGCAGCCGCTGGTGCGTCTGAGCGTCACCTGCATCGCCGAGAGCGAGGGGCGGCGCGAGCACGGCACCGCCGGCGGCGGCGGACGGGTGGAGTTCTCCTTCCTCACCGAGGAGGATCGCTGGCAGCGCTGGGTAAAGACCGCCGCCGACCAGGCGCTGCGCAACCTCGGTGCGGTCGACGCGCCCGCCGGGTCGATGGCCGTCGTCCTCGGCCCCGGTTGGCCGGGCGTCCTCCTGCACGAAGCGGTCGGGCACGGCCTCGAGGGCGACTTCAACCGCAAGGGCACGTCCGCGTTCAGCGGGCGCATCGGCGAGCTGGTCGCGTCACCGCTCTGCACCGTCGTCGACGACGGCACCATCCTCAACCGCCGCGGCTCCCTGAACTGCGACGACGAGGGCACGCCGACGGGCCGCACCGTCCTGATCGAGAACGGCATCCTGCGCGGCTACCTCCAGGATCGCCTCAACGCCCGCCTGATGGGCGCGCCCCTCACCGGCAACGGCCGGCGCGAGAGCTACGCGCACATGACCATGCCGCGCATGACCAACACGTTCATGCTGGCCGGCGAGTCGGCGCCCGAGGACATCATCAAGTCGGTGGGCAAGGGCCTCTACGCGGCGTCGTTCGGCGGCGGCCAGGTCGACATCACCAGCGGCAAGTTCGTGTTCTCCGCCACCGAGGCGTACCTGATCGAGGACGGCAAGATCACCCGCCCGGTGAAGGGCGCGACGCTGATCGGCAACGGACCCGACGCGCTGACGCGCGTGTCGATGGTCGGCAACGACCTCGCCCTCGACGAGGGCATCGGCACCTGCGGCAAGGACGGCCAGTCGGTGCCCGTCGGCGTCGGCATGCCGACGATCAAGATCGACGCCATGACCGTCGGCGGGACACAGGCGTGAGCGCGCTCTCGCTCGAGGAGATCGCCGACCTGCTGCTGCGCGGCGCCGCGCAGCACGGCGCCACCGCCGCGGACGTCGTGGTCGCCGAGGGCGACGCGCTGACCGTCGGCGTGCGCCTCGGCAAGGTCGAGAAGGTCCAGCGCGCGCGCGGCAAGCATCTCGGCCTTCGCGCGTTCGCCGGCGAGCGCAGCGCCATCCTCTCGACCGCCGACTTCGCCAAGCCGGCGCTCGAGCAACTCGCCGCCGACGCCGTCGCCCTGGCACGCGTCACCGCGCCCGATCCGTTCAGCGGCCTGCCCGAGGCCGGCGAGCTCGCGAAGGCCCCGCCGCCGCTCGACCTCTACGACGCGGCGGTCGGCGAGGTCACCGCCGAGCAGGCCACCGAGTGGTGCGTGGCGGCGGAGACCGCGGCGCGCGACGCCGATCCGCGCATCACCAACTCGGAGGGCGCCGAGTTCGACGCCGGATCGCACTTCGTCCTCTACGCCGCCAGCAACGGCTTCCACGGCAGCTACCGCAGCTCGAGCTGCTCGCTCAGCTGCGTGCCGGTGGCCACGCACGACGGCGGCATGGAGCGCGACCACTGGTACAGCGTCCAGCGCCATCTCGCGCGCCTGGAGTCGCCGGAGTCCATCGGGCGCACCGCCGCCGCGCGCGCGCTGCGCCGCCTCGGCGCGCGCCAGGTGGGTACGTGCGACGTGCCGATCGTCTTCGACCCCGACATGGCCGGCAGCCTGCTGCGACACCTCGCCGGCGCGGTGTCGGGCGGCGCCATCTACCGCGGCCTCTCGTTCCTCACTGACAAGCTCGGCAAGACCATCGCGCCCGCCTTCGTCAACGTCTACGACGACGGCCTCCTGCCGAACGGCCTGGGATCGAAGCCCTTCGACGGCGAGGGCCTGCCGACGCGCCGCACGCCGGTGATCGAGAACGGCGTGCTCAGCGCCTACCTCTGCGACACCTACTCGGCGCGTAAGCTGTCGTCCCGCTCCACCGGCAACGCCGCGCGCTCGGTCGGCGACTCGCCGCACGTCAGCCCGACGAACTTCTTCCTGCCGGCCGGCACCGCGACGCCGGCGGAGATCATCGCCTCCGTGCCCAACGGTCTCTACGTCACCGAACTGATGGGCTTCGGCGTCAACGCCACCACCGGCGACTACTCGCGCGGCGCCTCCGGCCTGTGGATCGAGAACGGCCAGCTCACCTACCCGGTGAGCGAGATCACCATCGCCGGCAACCTGCTGCAGATGTTCCGCGACATCGAGGTGATCGGCAGCGACCTGGTGATGCGCCACAGCATCGACGCGCCGACGATCAAGATCGCGCGGATGACGGTCGCTGGGCTCTGAATCCACGGATGGACGCGGATGGCCACAGATGAACACCGATCCCAACCCAGCCCCCAACCGAAGGGGTTGAGGTGGGGGTCCGTGTCCATCTGTGGCCATCCGTGTCCATCCGTGGATGGATTTGTGTTCCCCACCAGTTGAGCGATACTGCGAGCCGTGCGGTGGGGTGTGGCAGCGGTGGCGGTGGCGCTGGTTGCCGCGGGCAGCGGCTGCGGGCTGTTTCGTAAATCGCCCAAGCCGCTGGAGCCGATTCCCGGTGCGAGCCAGATCGGCGTCGCGTCCTGGTACGGTCCGGGCTTTCACGGCCGGCGGACCGCCAACGGCGAGATCTACAACCAGTACGCGCTGACCGCCGCCCATCGCACGCTGCCGCACGGCACCTGGGTCGAAGTGACCAACCTCGCCAACGGCCAGGCGGTGCGGGTGCGCATCAACGATCGCGGGCCGTACGTCGACGACCGCATCATCGACCTCTCGTACACCGCCGCGCAGCGCATCGACATGCTTCGCTCGGGCATCGCGCCGGTGCGCGTGGAGGTGCTCGATGCCGACGTCGTGCCCGAGATCATCCCCGTCGCGGCGGCGCCACCGCCGCCACCGCCGCGGATCCTGACACCGCCGGCCGCAGTCGCGGTCGCGGCCCCGCCGCCACCGCCGCGGATCCTGGCACCGCCGGCCGCGGTCGCGGTCGCGGCGCCGCCGCCGGCGCCGATCGTCGCGAGCGACGGCCGCTACAGCGTGCACGTCGGCGTCTACGCCGACTACGAGCGAGCGCGTCGCGAGCAGCGCCGGCTCGACGGCGAAGTCGGCCGGGTGCGCCTGGCGCTGGTCGAGACGCCGGAGGCGCGGTTCTACCAGTTGCGCGTCGGCCCCTTCCTCAGCCGCACCGCCGCCGAGCGCGCCGCGCAGCATCTGGCCGACCTCGGTGCGCCGGCGCTCGTCGTGAGCGAACGGTAGAGATGGCACTGGGTTCCGTCAGCGAGGCGATCATCGCGATGGTCGTCACCCTGCCGATCGCGATCTGGCTGCGCTTCCCGACGCTCTGGTTCCTGGTCCCGTTCGCGATCATCACGATCCGGCAGCGGCCGTACGAAGCGTACGGCCTGACCTGGCGCGATCCCGGCAGCGTGCGCTTCCACGTCACCACCTGCCTGGTGATCTTCGGCGGCTACGCGTTGCTCCACTACGCCTTCGCGCGCCTCGTGCTGGGGCTGCACTTCGAGCCGACGCTGCCGCCCGATCCGCTGCAGACCGCGTTCGCGCAATTGATCGTGGTCGGCCTGTCGGAGGAGTTCTTCTTCCGCGGCTATCTCCAGACCCAGCTGAACGAGAAGTACGGCCGCCCGCATCGCTTCCTGGGCGCGCCGTGGGGCCGCGGGCTGATCTACACCGCCCTCCTCTTCGGCCTCTGCCACATCGTCACCGGCGACCTCACCCGCATGCGCGTCGCCTTCTTCGGCCTCTTCGCCGGCTGGCTGCGCGAGCGCACCGGCACCATCGCCGTCCCCGCCGCCTACCACGGCGTCGCCAACCTGCTCTACGAATTCATGGCGCGGAGCATGGTGTCCTGATGCACGGATGAACACACATCCCCGCCCCCACCGCCCACCGATGAACACGAACCAGTCGCCCCACCCCGTCTCGGGATGAAGCGGACAGTGGGATGGGCGGGGACCTGTGTTCGTCCGTGGATCCGAACCCTTCCGGCAATGAATTGACGCCGGCGCTCGAGTTGAGCGCCCGGACGGCCCCCATCCCGCCGTCCCCCGCAACTGGCGTGCGCGTTGCTTGTTCGTTGCCCTGTGGGCGCGCCGTGTTGGCCGCCCCCCAACCGATCAGTTGCGAGGGGAGACGGAATGGACATCACCGAGCTGCTCACGTTCGCCCACCGGTCCGGCGCTTCGGACTGCCACCTGAGCTCGGCCGAACCGCCGCGGCTGCGCATCAACGGCGACATGAAGAAGTTGGAGCACGCCGCGCTGAGCCCCGAGGAGGTCCACAACATGGTGTTCGACATCATGTCGGACACCCTGCGCCGGCACTTCCAGGAGTCCAACGACGTCGACTTCTCCTTCGAGCTGGGCGACCTGGCGCGCTTCCGCGTCAACGTCTTCCGGGGCCGCCGCGGCGAGGGCGCGGTCTTCCGCACCATCCCGACGAAGGTCATGACCGTCGAGGACCTCGGCCTGCCGCCGATCCTCAAGGAGATCTGCGACAAGGAGAAGGGCCTGGTGCTGGTCACCGGACCGACCGGCTCCGGTAAGTCGACGACGCTCGCGGCGATGATCGACTACATCAACGAGAGCTTCGAGGGGCACATCCTCACGATCGAGGATCCGATCGAGTTCGTGCACCACTCGAAGAAGTGCCTGATCAATCAGCGCGAGGTCGGTCCGCACACGCTGTCGTTTTCCAACGCCTTGCGCGGCGCGCTGCGCGAGGATCCGGACGTCATCCTGGTCGGCGAAATGCGCGACCTCGAGACCATCTCGCTGGCGCTGACCGCGGCCGAAACCGGCCATCTGGTGTTCGGCACCCTGCACACCTCGAGTGCACCGAAGACCGTCGACCGCATCATCGACGTCTTCCCGGCCGCCCAGCAGGAACAGATCCGCATCATGTTCTCCGAGTCGATCCAGGCGGTGGTCACCCAGACGCTGCTGAAGAAGCGCACCGGCGGCCGCGTCGCGGCGCTGGAGATCCTCATGGGCACGCCCGCGGTGCGCAACCTCATCCGCGAAGGCAAGATCCATCAGATCCCCTCCGCGATGCAGACCGGCCAGAAGGTCGGCATGCAGACGCTCGACATGGCGCTCATCGACCTGGTGCGGCGCAACGTCGTGAGCCCGGAGGAGGCGCAGTACCGCACGCTGACGCCCGATCTCTTCAAGAGCAACGCGGTGGACCGGCCCGGGGCGCCGGCGGGCACCCAGCCGGCGACCCGCCTCGGCGGCCTCCGGTCGTAGGCGGGAGGAATCACCATGCCGGCCGATATCCGCCAGTTGCTGCTCGAGATGGTCGAGCGCGGCGCCTCCGATCTCTACATCACCGTCGACAGTCCGCCCGTCGTCCGTATCGAGGGGACCAACTATCCCATCGAGGGCGAGCCGCTGACGCCGACCGAGGTCGAGGCGCTCGCCAACTCGTTGATGACCGAGCGCCAGCGCGCCGGCTTTGAGGAGGCGCTGGAGATGAATCTCGGCATCACCTCCAGCAAGATGGGACGCTTCCGCGTCAACGTCTTTCGGCAGCGCGGCTCGGTCGGCGTCGTCGTGCGCACCATCAAGATGCAGATTCCGACCCTCGACGGGCTCGGCCTGCCGCCCATCCTGAAGGACATCGTCCTCACCAAGCGGGGCCTGGTGCTGGTCACCGGCGCCACCGGCTCGGGCAAGTCGACGAGCCTCGCGGCCATGATCGACTGGCGCAACGAGCAGACGGCCGGCCATATCGTCACCGTCGAGGACCCGATCGAGTTCATGCATCCGCACAAGAAGTCGATCGTGACGCAGCGCGAGATCGGCTTCGACACGCACACGTATGAAGCGGCCCTCAAGAACACGTTGCGCCAGGCGCCCGACGTGATCCTCATCGGCGAGGTGCGCGATCGCGAGACGATGGAGGCGGCGATCACCTTCGCCGACACCGGCCACCTCTGCCTCGCCACCCTGCACTCGAACAACGCCAACCAGGCGATCGAGCGCATCATGAACTTCTTCCACGTCGAGCGGCATCAGGAAATCTTCCTCCAGCTCTCCCTGAACCTCCGCGCGATCGTCTCGCAGCGCCTGATTCCCGGCATCGACGGCAAACGCGTCGCCGCGCTCGAGATTCTGATGGACACGCCGTACGTGAAGGACCTGATCAAGAAGGGCGAGGTCGACACCATCAAGGAAGCGATGGAGCGCAGCACCCAGGAAGGCGGCCAGACCTTCGACCAGGCGCTCTTCGAGCTCTACAGAGACGGCCGGATCGACGGCGAGCAGGCGCTCGCCAACGCCGACAGCGCCAACAATCTGCGCATCCAGATGAAGAACCTCGACCTCCGCCACACCGACCGCAAGGTGCTCGACGACACCGGCGCCAACCTCAGGATTCAGGGGGTGCAGGGAGAGATGTATCGGCGGATGTGAGAGAGGCGTGAGCCAGTGAGCCCGTCAGCCAGTGCGCCGATCAGCGAAACGACTGGCCGCCACCTGGCTCACGGGCTGACCGGCTCACGGGCTGACGCTCTTTACCATCCATTCCAAATATCCCGCGGCCCCGTGCTCCACCGGCAACGCGATCACCTCGGGCGTCTCATACGTGTGCAGCGCGAGCACGCGCGCCTCGAGGGCGGCGTAGCGCGGGCGCGTCGTCTTGATCAGCAGCAGGTGCTCGTCGTCGCGAGCGATCTCGCCCTGCCAACGATAGATCGAGCGGATGGGGCCGAGGATGTTGACGCAGGCGGCGAGCGATTCGCCGACCAGCGCCTCGGCGATGCGCTCGCCGTCGTCGCGCGACGGTACGGTGACCAGGACGATCAACGCATCGGTCATTCCGGAGCTGCCTCCTGCGCGCCCAGGAGCGCGCGGTAGTCGACCGGGATCGGCGCCGGCGCGACGACGGGTGCGGCGCGGCGTTTGAGGAAGGCGCGCCAGCGCCGTCGGGACGGCGCGACCGGCGGCAGGATGCCGGCGGCGGCGAGGTGGGCGCGTAGCTCCGCCCTGGCGGCCGCGGGCAGGTGGCCGCGGCGCACGACGTCGTCGAGCGAGTTCGCCAGGCGCGTCGGCGTGAAGCCGGACTCCTCGAGGAGCGCGCGCGCCACGTCGCAGACGCCGACCGTCCCGAGCGCATCGTCCGCGAACAGGCAGGCCGCCGTTTGGAAATAGTTGAAGCTCGGCACCAGGCGCGTGCCGTAGCCGCGCAACGCCGCGGGCGGGGTTGGCCGCTCGAGGTTGATGAAGATGCGCCCCACCGCCTCCGCCTTGGGAATGTCGGCGGCGAGCTGACACGCCTCGTCGATCAACGGTCGATCGACGCGCGCCGCCTGCAGCAGCGCCGCCAGATCGGCGGGGCCGACGCGCCCCGCCACCACGTCGGCGTAGAGCGAATAGATCAGCGGATCCGATTCCCAGTCGTCGCCGAAGAGATACTCGCGCGCGGCCGGCGACTCCGTGCGGCGGGCTTTCAGGAGCTCGGTGAGCTTGTAGCCGACCTGCTCGCGCAGATGGCGGAACTTGCCGCGGAAGAGGCGCTGCAACTGATCCTTGAAGACGATGCCGTCGTAGAGAATGCCGTCCAGCTCGAGCTTGCGGCGGATCGCCCGCCCGATCTGTGGCGGGCTCGCCGAGAGAAAGTAGACCCGCACGTCGCGCCCGCGCACCAACGCCGCCGTGCGCAGCCCGCGCATGAGCGCCGCCACCCCCGGCGCCGCGATCTTGTCCTCGCCACGCTCGAACGGGATCTTCACCATTTCGCGCAGGCTCTCGAACTCGCTCAGCAGGTACGTCTTGTCGAGATCCCAGCGAAAGACCAGCGGATGGGCCTCCTCACTCATGTCTTCAGATCCACCGATGAACGCCGATGGCCACCGGTGGACGCGGATCCTCTGTGTTCATCGGTGTCCATCCGTGGATTTCAGACATCCGCGAGCGCCGCCTTGAGGGCGGGCACGAGGCCGTCGCGCGCCGCCTTGGCGGCGACCTTCACCGCGTTGGCGATCGCCTCGGGCTGCGAGCGGGCGTGTGCTTTGATGAACACCTGCTCGAAGCCGAGAATCGGCGCCCCGCCGTACGAGGCGTAGTCGGCGAGCGCGCGCAGGCGATCGGTGCCCGACGCCAGGATCGCCATGCCGGCGCGCAGTCGCCACGTGCGCGGGGCGGCCGAGCTGGTCAGGTCGACGGCCATGTTGGCGACCGATTCCAGCAGCTTGAGGACGACGTTGCCGAGCAGGCCGTCGCAGACCACGACGTCGGCGCGGCCGCTGGTGAGCTCGTGGCCCTCGATGTTGCCGACGAAATTGAGCCCCGGCAGATCGCGCAGGCGGCGGTGGGCGGTCGTCAGCACCTCGTCGCCCTGCAGCGGATCGCGCCCCATGTTGAGCAGCGCGACGCGCGGCTCGTCGACGCGCGAGATCACCCGCGCATACGTGCTGCCCATCACCGCGAAGCGCACCAGCTCCTCGGCCGTGCAACGCACGGTGGCGCCGACGTCGAGCGCCAACGCCAGCGGATCCTGGCCAGGTAACTCGGTCGCGCGCGGGTAGACGCTCGCCATCGCCACCTTGGCGATGCCGGGCAGCAGCGTCAGCTCGCGCAGGGTGGCCGCGATCGCCGCGCCGGGGTTGCCGGCGCTCACCGCCGCCACGCAGCGGCCCTGCGCCACCTCGCGCAGCGCCAGGAACAGCGATGCCTTGTTGCGCTTGTAGCGCGCCGCGGCACGCGGGTCCTCCTGCAGGCCGATCGCCTCGCTGGCGTGCACGATGGCGATGCGCTCGGGGTTGTACGCCGTCGCCTCGAGCAGCGGTTGTAGGCGCGCCTCGTCGCCGACCAGGACGCAGTCGATATCGGTCTGCAGCGAGACCGCCGCGACCCCCCGCACCACCGCCTCCGGCGCGTGCTCTCCCCCCATCGCATCCACCGCGATCGCCGGCATGGCGGGAGAATACCCGGCCGCGCCAACGGCTCAAGAGCGGGAGCGGTGGCGACCCGGGATTGCCTCGCCGGCCGACGCGTGCGAGGGCGGAACGAAGGTCGGGATGGGCCGCAGGGCCATCCCGAGACGGTGAGAAAGGGACTTGCTCGCGACCCGTCCGCCGGTGCGACCAAGCGAATCGCTGAAAGGAGGCGTACACGTGACGCTGACGCCATCCGAGTCTCTGGAGCACCTGCGCCTGGCCCTGGCGCTGTCCGGCTGTGAGGGCGAAGCGGTACTGCCGACGAGCCACCACCTGGTCGTGCACGGCCATCGCCTGCACTGCCTCGACTGGGGGACGGCCGGGCTACCGCCCATCCTCTTCCTGCACGGCGGCGCGATCACGGCCCGCACGTGGGATGTCGTCTGCCTCGGCCTGCGCCCCGAGCACCGCTGCCTGGCCCTCGACCAGCGCGGACACGGCGACAGCGAGTGGTCGCCGGTGCTCGACTACGCGCCGGAGGCGCACGCGCGCGACATCGACGGCGTCCTCGACGCCTTCGGCATCGCGCGCGCCGTGCTGGTCGGCCAGTCGATGGGCGGGCTCAACGCCTTCGTCTACGCCAGCACGCACCCGGAACGGGTCGCCGGGCTGGCGCTGGTCGACGTCGGCCCGGGCATACGGATCGAGGGCGCCCAGCGTATCGGCGACTTCGTCCGCGGCACCGCCGAGATCGAATCGATCGACGCGTTCGTCGACCAGGCGCTCACCTTCAACCCGCGCCGCGACCGCCGCCTGCTGACGTCCAGCGCGCGCCATAACCTGCGCCAACTGCCGAACGGCAAATGGATGCGCAAACACGACACCCGGCACCTCGGCGATGTCGGCCTCGAAGAGTTCGCCCGGCGCCTCGAGGGCTACTGGTCCCGCGCCGACGCCCTCGCCTGCCCGACGCTGGTCGTTCGCGGAGCCGAGAGCGACATACTGCCGCGCGACGCCGCCGAGCGCTTCGCCGCCTCGCTCGCGAACGGTCGCTTCGTCGAGATCCCCGACGCCGGCCATACGGTGCAGGGCGACAACCCGCGCGCCCTGGTGGAACAGTTGCGCGCCTTCCTCGCCTCGCCCTCCTGACGCGCCCGACAAAGAAGGGCCGGAATCGCTTCCGGCCCTTCACTTGTCTCTACCCCCAGGTGCGCGGGCAGCCCCTGATGCCGACACCGGGAAAGCCCACAGCGGTTCTAGCCCGACGGGGGCAGCCGTTCGACGATCGTTGCGAATCCACGCTACGCCCCCGAAGGCAGAATGGTAGAGGTCGTGCTCAGAAAGACGCACCTTGGACACCACGGACGAAATCGCCCAGGACGCGTCTCCGTGGCCAGCGTGACCTCTGTGGAGAGCCCTCCCCATGGTTGACTCCCCCAGTCATGTCGATTAGTTACCGGGGTTCAGCCGCGGAGGCAGTTGTACATGGAATATGCCGTCATCAAGACCGGCGGGAAGCAGTATCGCGTATCGCCTGGCGACCTGCTCACGATCGAAAAGCTCGATGGAGAGCCGGGTGCCGAGCTGGCCTTCACGGAGGTCCTCGCCGCCACCATGGGCGGATCGCTCAAGGTCGGAACGCCCGTTCTGGCGGGCGCACGCGTGACGGCGACCGTGCTCAGACAGGGACGCGGCAAGAAGATCCTGGTCTTCAAGAAGAAGCGGCGAAAGGGCTACCGGCGTCGCCAGGGCCACCGGCAGTACCTGACCACGTTGCGGGTCACCGGCATCGAAGCGGGAGCGTGAGCGATGGCTCATAAAAAGGGACAGGGCAGCACGCGCAACGGGCGCGACAGCAACGCACAGCGGCGCGGCGTCAAGGTCTTCGGCGGCCAGGTCGCCAAGGCCGGCAACATCCTGGTGCGCCAGGTCGGCACCCGCATCCACCCCGGCAAGAACGTCGGCATGGGTCGCGACTTCACCCTCTTCGCACTCATCGACGGCATCGTCACGTACGCGCGCCTCGGCAAGGATCGCCGCCAGGTGCACATCGTCCCCAAGCAGTAGGCAGCGGGGGCGGGTGACCGCCCCGGGTACGGTCGCCGCGGCACGCCCCCCTGGGTTCGAGTCATGCGATTCGTCGACGAGGCCCAGATCGAGGTGACCGGCGGCCATGGCGGCGCCGGCTGCGTCAGCTTCCTGCGCGAGAAGTACAAGGCGAAGGGCGGGCCGAACGGCGGCGACGGTGGGGACGGCGGTGACGTCATCCTCGAAGTCGACCCGGGAATGACCTCGCTCCTCGACTTCAAGTACCAACCCCTCCTTGCCGCGAAGCGCGGCGAGCACGGCCGCGGCAAGGACCAGCACGGCCACCGCGGCGAGGACATCGTCGCCCGCGTGCCGCTCGGGACGATCGTACGCGACGCCGACACGGGGGAGTCCATCGTCGACCTCACCGATGTGGGTGCGCGCGTCGTCGTGGCGCGTGGCGGCCGGGGCGGCCGCGGCAACGCGTACTTCAAGACCTCGACCAACCAGGCACCGCGAAAATCGCAGCCCGGCCTCCCCGGCGAGGAGCACCGCCTGCGCCTCGAGCTGCAACTGGTCGCCGACGTCGGACTGCTCGGCTTCCCCAACGTCGGCAAGTCCACCTTCATCAGCCGCGTCTCCGCCGCGCGCCCGCGCATCGCCGACTTCCCGTTCACCACGCTCGTGCCGAATCTCGGCGTGGTCCGTGTCGACGAGGCGCGCAGCTTCGTCATCGCCGACATCCCCGGCCTGATCGAGGGCGCGCACGAGGGCCACGGACTCGGCGACCGCTTCCTCCGCCACGTCTCGCGCACCCGCCTGCTGCTGCACCTGCTCGACGCGAGCGGCATGAGCGGCCGCGACCCGTTGGACGACTACGACATCATCAACCGCGAGCTCGCGCTCTACGACGCCGCGGTCGCCGCCAAGCCGCAGATCGTCGCCGCCAACAAGGTGGATGCCGCTCCGCCGGGCGCCATCGAGGACCTGACGAAGCGCTTCGCCGCCCGCGGTATCGCCCTGCACGCCATCTCCGCCGTCGCCGGCACCGGCGTGACCGAGCTGCTGCGCGAGCTCGCCAATCTCACCCGCAGATGAACCCGGATGGCCACAGATACGGACGGGTAGATATGTCTGTGTTCATCCGTGGCCATCTGTGTTCAGCTGTGGCCGGCCGTGACTGATCAGCTGCGACACAAGGCGACGCTGCTGCCGCGCGTGAAGCGCGTCGTGGTGAAGATCGGCAGCAGCATCCTGTCGGGGCCGCAGGATATCGATCGCGACCGGATCGAGCGCCTCGTCGGCGAGCTCGCGGATCTGCGACGGCGCACGTACGACGTGGCGCTCGTGAGCTCCGGCGCGGTCGCCGCCGGCATGGCACGGCTCGGTCTGCGCGAGCGGCCGAGCACGGTGCCGCAGAAGCAGGCCGCCGCCGCCGTCGGGCAGATCCGGCTGATGGCCTTTTACGACGAGCGCTTCAGCGCCCACGGTCAACCCGTGGCGCAGATCCTTCTGACGCATGATGATCTCGCGCATCGCCGCCGCTACCTGAACGCCCGCCACACGTTCGAGGAGCTGCTGAGCGCCGGCGTGCTGCCGATCGTCAATGAGAACGACAGCGTCGCCATCGAGGAGATGCGCTTCAACTTCGGCGACAACGACAACCTGTCGTCGCTGGTCGCCACCCTCATCGGCGCCGACCTGCTCGTCATCCTCAGCGACGTCGCCGGCCTGCACACCGCCGATCCGCGCAGCGATCCCGGCGCCCGCCTGGTTCCGGTGGTCGAGGCGGTGAGCCGTGACATCGAGCGGCTCGCCGGCAGCTCGGGGCCGCTCGGCAAGGGCGGCATGGCGAGCAAGCTGCAGGCCGCGCGGAAGGCGAGCGAGGCCGGCATCGCCTGCGTCATCGCCGACGGCCTGCGCGCCGGCGTGCTGCCGCGCATCTTCGACGCGACGCAGATCGAGGGTACGCTCTTCCTCCCCACCGGCGACCGGCTCACCCGGCGCAAGCACTGGATCGCGTTCACGCTGAAGCCGGCCGGCACGATCACCGTGGACGAGGGCGCGTACACCGCGATCGCCGCCGGCGGTCGCAGCCTACTGCCCAAGGGCATCACCGCCGTCAACGGCACGTTCGGCGCCGGCGAGTGCGTCGCCTGCCTCGCCCCGAGCGGCGTCGAGTTCGCGCGCGGACTCGTGAGCTACAGCGCCGCCGAGCTGCAGCGCATCAAGGGCCTGCACAGCAGCGAGATCGAGGCGACCCTGCAATACACGGCGGGCAACGAGGTCATCCACCGCGACGATCTCGTGGTCGTCGAGAACCGCGGCACGGCGTGAGGGACGGCTCTGGACGGCGGCGGCCGGTGGTGTAGCGTGCGCCGCGTGTTGCGCCGTCCACTCGCCCAGTTGCTGATCGCCGCGCTGACGCTCACCGCCTGCGCGAAGGCGCCGCCGGCACCGCCGCCCGCGGCCGTGCCGGCCCCACGCGCCGCCGAGCTGCCGCAGGTCGGCCGCTTCTCCGGCGTGCTGCCGTGCCGGGGGTGCGATGGCGTCCGCACCGAGCTGCTGCTCGCCGGCAACTGGGAGGGCCTGCAGCTCTACCACCTCAGCGAGACCTACCTCGGCGGCACCCAGGGCACGCGGACGGTCGAGAGCGAGGGCACCTGGATCACGCTCCGCGGCGTACCCGATGACGAGACGGCGACGATCTATCAGCTCGATCCCGATCGCGCCGGGCAGCGCCGCCATTTCATCGTCGTGGACGAGCGCAGCATCCGCCTCCTCGACGATGCGCTCGAGCCGGTCGGCGATCCCCTGGTGCGCGTCGACGCGCACTGAACGCTACCGTCCGCGGCGGGCATCGAGTGCGGCCCGGATCGCCGCGTGCGCTTGGCGGGTCAGCGGGTAGCGCCACAGCAGCGCGATACCGACGAGCAGGAACACCGGCGGCGAGAGCCCCGTCATCCAGCGGATCGCCTGGCGCACGGTTTCCGTCTGTTCGCCGCCGCTCCGAAAGCCCAGCAGGTCGAGCAGTCCGAGGGCGAGGAACACCGCCAGGGCGCCGGCCAGCTTGCGCAGGAACGTGAAGATGCCGTTGTACACGCCCTCGCGGCGCTCGCCGGTGGCGAGGTCGTCCTCGTCGATCACCTCGCCCAGCATGGCCCACGGCATGAGGTCGACGGCCGCGAAGCCGATGCCCGTGAGGGCGCCGATCGCGCCGATCGTCGCCACCGACCATTGCGGCGTGGCGAACAGGAAGAGGCCGCCGCCGACCATCCACCAGATCGAGCCGACGACGAACATCGACGCCTTGTCGCGGCCGCGCGACAGGTGCAGCCACATCGGCAGGGCCAGCACCGCGGCCAACAGAAACACACCCATGACGATCTCGAAATCCTGCGGGCGGCCGATCCAGAACGTGAGATAGAGAATCATCAGCGCGCTCACCAGATCCATGGCGATGCGTCCGCTCAGGTACGCCATGGTGAGCCGCGCGAACGAGCGGTGGCGCATCACCTGCCGCAGCTCGGCCCACCACACGGTCTGCACGGCGCGCTCGCGGAACTCGCGCCGCTCGAAGCTGTAGCGATGAATGAGCGGCCACGGCAGCACGAGCAGCACCGCCACCAACGCCCCCGCGAGACCGTAGCCGTGCGCGCCACCGCCGAGGAATTCGGCGAGCGGGCGGATGGCGATGGCGATGAAGACGCCGACCGACGAGCCGACGTTGCGGTAGGTGTTGAGCGACGTGCGCTCGTCGTAGTCGACCGCCATCTCCGGCAGCAGCGCCAGGTAGGGAATCGCCAGCACGGTCATCCATACGGCGGTCGCGCAGTACACCGCCGCGTAGTAGGCGAACCGCACCGCCTGCGAGGCCGTCGGCAGGTCGATCCACATCGCCGCGAAGCTGAGCCCGAACGGCAGCGCGGCGATGAGAAAGTACGGGCGGCGGCGCCCCGCGCGCCAGCGCGTCTGATCGGAGACCCGTCCCATCAACGGATCCGTGAACGCGTCGATCGCCCGCCCGACCAACGGCACCAGCCCCGCCAGCGCCGGTCGCAGCCCGGCGATCTGGGTGAGGAAGTACGACGTGTACACCAACGCCAGCGACGCCAGCACGGTGTTGATGGTCATGTCGCCGAGCCCGTAGATCGACTTGGTCAAGGTCGGCAGACGACCGGACGGCGGCGGCGGCACGTGTGGGTATGGAAGCAATGGCGGGCGCAGAGCAAGGAGGATGACGGAGAAGGACCAACGACCACGGAGGAAGACAAACGTCGTGCGGGTCTTGGTCCGTCGTCTTTCGTCCTCGTCCCTGCGCCTCCCCGTCACCTTCGTTGAACCCCCCATGCCCCCCCGCTATATCCACCCGATGACCGACATCGCGGAACGCGTCGTCGCACTCTGCCGCGCCGCGCGGCAGGCGGCGCGGACGCTCGCGACCGCCGACACGGCGGCAAAGAACACCGCGTTGCGCGCCTCCGCGACCCGCCTCCGGCAGGGCGCCGCGGGGCTGATCGACGCCAACGCCGGCGACGTTGCCGCCGCCCGCCGTGACGGTCTCAGCGGCGCCCTCGTCGACCGGCTGACACTGACCGCGCCGCGCGTCGAGGCGATGGCCGCCGGTCTCGACGAGATCGCCGCCCTGCCCGACCCGGTCGGCGAGACGATCGCGAGTTGGCGCCGCCCGAACGGCCTCGAGATCGCTCAGGTGCGCATCCCGATCGGCGTCATCGGCATGATCTATGAGTCGCGCCCGAACGTCACCGCCGACGCCGCCGGGCTGTGCCTCAAGTCCGGCAACGCCGTCATCCTGAAGGGCGGCTCGGAGGCGTTCGCCACGAACGGCGCCATCGCCGCCTGTCTCGCCGAGGGCGTCGCCGACGCCGGCCTGCCGGCCGCCGCGGTGCAACTGATTCCGACCACCGACCGCCAGGCCGTCGCCGCCCTGCTCCGCCAGCGCGATCTCGTCGATGTCATCGTGCCGCGCGGCGGCCCGAGCCTGATCGAGGCGATCACCACCCAGTCGGCGATCCCGGTGATCCAGCACTACGCGGGGATCTGCCACGTCTACGTCGACGATCGCGCCGACCTGGCGATGGCCGCGGCGATCGCCGTCAACGCCAAGGTGCAGCGCCCCGGCGTGTGCAACGCGATGGAGACGCTGCTCGTGCACCGCGATGTCGCCGAGCGGTTCCTGCCGCAGGTCGCGGTGCCGCTCCGCGCCGCCGGCGTCGAGCTGCGCGGCTGCCCGCGCACGCGCGCCGTGCTGCCCGACGCCGCCATCGCCACCGAAGAGGACTGGCGCACGGAATATCTCGACCTCATCCTGTCGGTGCGCGTCGTCGATTCGCTCGACGACGCCATCGCGCACATCGCCGCCTACGGCACGGGCCACTCCGACGCGATCGTCACCGACAGCGTCGCCCACGCCCGGGCGTTCACGACCGGCGTGGATTCCGCCGCGGTGTACGTCAACGCCTCCACCCGCTTCACCGACGGCTACGAGTTCGGCTTCGGCGCCGAGATCGGCATTTCGACCAATCGCCTGCACGCGCGCGGCCCGATGGGGCTGCGCGAGCTCACCACCTACAAGTACGTCATCCAGGGCAGCGGGCAGATCCGCTCGTGAAGCCCCCCGCCCCGCCTCTCCAGGCGACGCCAGCGCGTCGCCCGCGGGCACGGAGGCCCGCGCCACTGCGCATTGGGGTGTTCGGCGGCACCTTCGACCCGATCCACCTCGCCCACCTGCGGTGCGCCGAGGAGGCGCGCGAGCAATTGGGCCTCGACCATGTGCTCTTCGTTCCGGCCGCCGATCCGCCGCACAAGCGCACCCGCAGCATCATCGCCGCGCACCACCGCCTCGCCATGGTCAAGCTGGCCGCCGCCGGCAATTCGCGCTTCCGCGTCTCGAGCATCGAGATCGAGCGGCGTGGGCGGTCGTACACCATCGATACCCTGCGCAGCCTTCGCCTGCGTCTCGGTCCGTCGGTGAAGCTGACCTTGCTGGTCGGCCTCGACGCGTTCCTCGAGATCGGCACCTGGAAGGACTACCGTTCGCTGTTCGGGCTCGCGGATTTCGCCGTGTGGAGCCGTCCGCCCGGCACGCGCGGGCGATCCCGCGCGCTCCTCCCAGTTGCCGCTCGGCGGGACTTCTGCTACGCGAACGATCAGACCACGTTGATTCACGACACGGGGACTCGTATCCAGTTTCTCACTGTGACCGCGCTCGACATTTCGGCCTCCGACATCCGCCAGCGCATCGCGCACGGGCAGTCGGTGCGCTACCTGCTGACGTCCGCCGTCGAGCGCTACGTGACCCGCGAGGGGCTCTACCGGGGCCGCGCCGTCTCTTGAAGAAGCCAACGACCGATCCCCGCGAGACCGCGCTCCTCTGCGTCCGCTACGCCCTCGACAAGAAGGCGTACGACCTGCTCCTGCTCGACGTCGGCGGCCTCACCTCGCTCGCCGATTTCTTCCTGATCTGCACCGGGCGATCGGACACCCAGGTGCAGGCCATCGCGCAGAGCATCGAGGAGAGCCTCGGCAAGCTCGGCCGCAAGCCGCGCATGGTCGAGGGACTGAGCGGTGGGCACTGGGTGCTGCTCGACTACGGCGACGTCGTCGTCCACATCTTCCTCGAGTCGGTGCGCGAATTCTACGATCTCGAGCGCCTGTGGACGCGGGCGCCGGTCGTCCAGCTCCCCGAGCCCTACCGCAGCCAGGCGCGCGACCTGCGCCTCGCCAGCAACGCCCGCTGAGGGTGCCGCGGCCATGAAGCGCGGCCTCATGGTGCTGGGCGGCCTCGCGCTACTGGCCGTCTTCGCGTTGCTCATCGCGCTGAACCCCGGCGAGGTCGAGTTTCACCCGGACCATCTGCACAGCGTTCGCCCGATGCTGGGGGTGCTGCTCATCCTCACCTTCTGCGCCGGCGCCGCGCTGGTGCTGCTCGGCGGCGGCATGCGGCAACTGTCGCTGCGGCTGTCGGACTGGCGCACCCGGCGCGGCGCCCGCGCCGTGGCGCAGGCGGCGGCCTGGCACCACGAGGGCGAGGTGGCGGCGTGGGCCGGCGAGCTGGCGCGCAGCCGCACCCTCATGCGCAAGGCGTGGCGCCGGCACGCCGGCAACAGCACCGCCGCGCTGGCGCTGGCGTCCTCGTACCTGGACACCGGCGAATACCCCGCCGCGCAGGAAGTGTTGCAGGCCGCGCTCACCGAGGACGCCAACGACGCCGACCTCCGCTACGCGCTCGGCGAGACGCTGCGCCGCCGCGGCGAGACGTTCGAAGCGATCCGCATGCTCGAGACGCTGCGCGTCCGCTTCCCGCACGCGCCGCGCGTGCTGATCAGCCTGCGCGAGCTCTACCGCGACGCCGAGCGCTGGCGCGAGGCCGCCGACGTGCAGGCCGCCTATCTCGAGTCGCTCCCCCACGGCGCCCGCGGCGGCGAGCAGACGCGGCTCGTCGAGCTGCGCTACCAGGCGGCCCAGGCCCTGCCGGAGGCCCCCGACCGCGCCGCCGCGCTCGACGCCGTCGTGCAGCTCGACCGCGGCTTCGTGCCGGCGCAGGTGAGCCTCGGCGACGCGCTCGCCGAGTGCGGCCGCGTCGACGAGGCGATGAAGCTCTGGGAGAAAGCGCTGCGCGCGCAGCCGCGGCTCGTCTTCGTCGAGCGCATGCTCGCCCACGAGCGCTCGTCGCGCGAGCACGGCCGCATCCTGGCCATGCTCGGCAAGCACTGGGACGACCTCGAAGGCGACGGCGCCCGCCTCCTCCTGGCACGAACGGCCCTCGCCAGCGGTGGTTTCGACACCGCCGAGCGCGAGCTCCGCGCCATCGGCAACCAGGACGCTCCGACGGTGCATCGCGCCTGGGCCGAGCTGCACCACCAACGCGGCGATCAGAGCGCCGCCTGGACCGCCCTCAGCCACGCCGCCGACCAACTCGGCGCCACCGCCGCCGACCACCGCTGCTCCGCCTGCGGCCGCGCCAGCGAAGCGTGGGAGGGGTACTGCAGGGGGTGCGGACGATGGGATACGTACCGGGCGGGAGAAAAGGCGTGAGCCGGTGAGCCGGCTTTGCTCACCAATTCCCTGAACACATTCCGTTCCCAATTGGAGGGCCGCGCTTCCGCGCGGCCGGTCGCGCGGAAGCGCGACCCTCCAGGCGCGGGATCGATCCACCAGGCGAATTGCCGGGCAAGGCCCGGTGAGCCGGTGCGCCGGTACGAGAACCTCTTCGCGCGCCGTCTCACAAGCACTGGCTCACCGGCGCACTGGCTCACCGGCGCACCGGCGCACCGGCGCACCATCAGGCCGCGATCAGATGCGGGATCATCCGCCGCAGCCCCGCCAGATCATGCAGGTCTTCCTCGAAGTTGGGGACAGCGGCAACGACGGTGCGGGACGGCAGTTGGCGGCGGAACGCCTCCATGCGCACATGGTCGCCGTGCGACTGCGCCTCGTAGTCGAGGAAGTTGACGACCAGACGGTCGGCGCGGCCGCTGCGTTTGACGACACCGCCGACGAGCTCGCGGAGCCAGGCCTCGTCGATGCGGCGCGCGCCGGCGAGGGCTTCGCGCTGGACGCGGTTGAACACGACGGCGCGCAGCGGCACGTCGAGCCCCGCGAGCTGGCGGCAGAACTCCTCGGCCTCGCCGAGTACCTGCTCCTCCGGTGAGGTCACGACGACGAACGCCGTCTGCTTCGAGTGGAGCAGTTTGTCCACCACCTGCACGCGCGCCTCGAAGCCGTCGAAGAGGCCGCTCATGGCGTTGAAGAAATCCGAGATCTCGACCAGCGCCTTCACGCCGGTGGCGTCCTCGAGGCGGTGGAGCAGGCTGCCCGCGGCGCGGTTCACGACGCGAAGCGTCGACCAGCCGGCGGAGAAGTACGGCTTTACGAACCAGCGGATGACCTGACGGTCGAGGAACCCGGCGATGCGCCGCGGCGCATCGATGAAGTCGAGCGCGTGGCGCGCCGGCGGCGTGTCGACGACGATCAGGTCGTAGCGGTCGCTGGCATGGAGCTCGGCGAGTTGCTCGATGGCCATGTACTCCTGCGAGCCCGCGAAGCTCTCCGAGAGGTGCTGGTAGAATCGATTGGTCAGGATGCGCCGCCGCACCTCGGCGGACGGCGCGTAGCGCTCGACCAGCGCGTCCCAGGCGCCCTTCTGGTCGAGCATCATGGCGTCGAGTTGCGCCGCCGCCGATGCGCACCTTGCGCGCCTCGTTGCCGAGCGAGCGCAGGCCGAGCGCGTCGGCGAGGCGACGCGCCGGGTCGATGGTCATGACCATCGTCCGGCGGCCCTGTTCGGCACCGTGCACGGCGAGCGCCGCGGCGGTGGTCGTCTTGCCGACGCCGCCGCTGCCGGCGCAGATGACGACGCGGTGGCGCGCCACCACTTCGGCGATCGACTTCACGCCCGTCCCGTCCGGCGCGTCGACAGCGCCGGAACCGTCAGCCGCTGCGCGAGCATGCGCAGCTCGGCGAAGCCGAACTCCTCGGCGAAGAGAAACGGCAGATCGATGACCGGCAGATCCACCTCGCCGACCAACCGCGAGCGGTGGCGCGCGTTCAGCTCCGCCCAGCCAATTTCCTCGCGGGCGCGCGCCGCCACCGCGGTCAGCAGCGGCGTCGCCTTGGGATCGCGCGAGGCCGCGGCGGCGCGCTCGAGCTTCTGCACGTCGTCGCTGGCCAGGCCCCCGGCGTGCAGGCGGTTCACGAACAGCAGGCCGGTCGGCATCCCGAGGTCCTGCAGGGCGCGGTGCATGGTGATCGTCTCGTTGACCGGCATCTCCTCCGCCGTCGTGACCAGGTTCACCGCCGTGCGGACCGGGTCGGTGAGGAGATCCACGAGGCGCTGGGCCTCGCGATGGACGAGGCCGATCTCGAAGGCATCGCGCGCCGCGGCCGGCATGCGCAGATACTGGAGGCCATGCCCCGTCGCCGGCGCGTCGACGATGACGTGATCCCAGCCCGGGCCGCGGCCGCTGTCGTCGCCGCGCTCGGCCTCGAACCAGATCTTGCCGATCGTCATCAGCTCCTTCAGCCCGGGCGCCGCGGCGACGAAGTACTGGTAGAGCTGGCTCTTGAAGACCGCCTGCAGCAGGCGCTTCACCGGGATGATCATCTGCAGGTACTCGGCCAGCGCCGACTTGCCCTCGATCGCCATCAGCCACGGCCCGGCGCGCGTCGGCACCGCTTGGCCGAGCGGCCCCGGCTCCACCTGGAACAACTGCGGCGCCCGCGCGACGCCGTCCACCTCGCACAGCAGCACCCGCTGACCCCGCCGCGCGCCCTCGAGCGCCAGCGCGCACGCCACCGTCGTCTTCCCGACCCCGCCCTTGCCGACGACGAAGAGCAGGCGGCGGCGGAAGAGATCGTCGAGGGTCATGGAAGGGACGTGCTGACGTGCGGAGGTGCCGACGTGCTGACGTGAGCGGGCGCGGATGCGACCTGGCGACCGGCGATGGTCACGACTGATCCTACGTCAAGACGTCAGCACGTCAACGGTCCTCACCCATCCCACCGCCTGAAGGCCACGCAGGCGTTGGCGCCGCCGAATCCGAACGAATTCGACAGCGCGACGCGCACCGGCGCGTGGCGCGCGGTGTTGGGGACGTAGTCGAGGTCGCAGTCCGGGTCGGGGTTCTCGTAGTTGATGGTCGGCGGGATGCATCCCGTGCCGGAGGGTGAGCGACCGTGAAGACGGCTTCGACGCCGCCGGCGCCGCCGAACAGGTGGCCGGTCATCGACTTGGTCGAGCTCACGGCCAGCCGCGCGGCGTGCTCGCCGAACAGCCGCTTGATCGCCTGCGTCTCGTTGGCGTCGTTGTACGGCGTCGACGTGCCGTGGGCGTTGATGTAGTCGACCTCGACCGGCTCGATGCCGCCGCCCGCCAGCGCCAGCCGCATGCAATCGGCGGCGCCGCGGCCCTCGGGCGCCGGCGACGTGATGTGGTAGGCGTCGCAGTTCGCGCCGTAGCCGACCACCTCGGCATAGATGGTCGCCCCGCGGCGCTGCGCGCGCTCCAGCGACTCGAGCACCATCACCCCGGCTCCCTCGGCGATGACGAAGCCGTCGCGGTCGCGGTCGAACGGCCGGCTGGCGCGCGTCGGCTCGTCGTTGCGCGTCGACATGGCCCGCATGACCGCGAAACCGCCGACGCCGAGCGGGGTGATGGCGGCCTCCGCGCCGCCGGTGATGACCACGTCCTGCTCGCCGTCGCGCACCAGGCGGAACGCCTCGCCCACCGCCTGGCCGCCCGACGCACAGGCGCTGGTCGGCGTGTAGTTCACCCCCGTGCAGCCGAACCGGATGGCGATCAGCCCCGGCGCCATGTTGGCGATGACGCGCGGAATCACGAACGGCGACAGGCGCCTGAGACCACCGGCGAGAAATTCCTTGTGGTATTCCTCGAGCGTCGCCAGGCCGCCCATGCCGACCCCGATCACCACACCGACGCGCCCGGCCGCTTCCGGATCAATGCGCAGTCCAGCGTCGTCCACCGCCATCTGCGCCGCGCCGATCGCGAACTGGGCGAAGCGATCGACTTTCTTGATGTCCTTCTTCTCGAGGAAAGCGGCGGGATCGAACCCGCGCACCTCGCCGGCGATCCGCACGGGCAGCGCCGAGCTGTCGAATGACTCGATGCGCCCGATGCCCGAGCGTCCGGCGACCAGGGCTTCCCAGTTCGGCGCGACGCCGACACCGAGCGGCGTGATCGCGCCCAGCCCCGTCACGACGACCCGCGTGCGTTCGCCTGACATCTGCGCCGACATACGGAGGGCGCTGGCGGTGGTCAAGGTGTCCCCTGCCCCGCGCCGGCCCGCCGCCGCTCAGTCGGGCGACCGGAGGCGGCCGCTCTTCTTCATCCAGCGCGCCGTTCCCCACGCCAGGGCGATGACGACCCACACCGGCAGCAGTACCGTGAGCGCGCGCACGAAGCCGTCCATGCCGTTCCACTCGATCCACTGAAGGGTGATCAGCCCGACCACGCAGCTGCCGAAGGCGAAGGTGGTGCCGTACTCCTTGCGCACGACGCGCTTCCAGTCGAAGGAGAAGCGCGACAGTGTCGCCCGGAGGCCACGCAGATTGGGGATGAACCGCGGCACGCGCGCGCAGTAGTCGTCGAACGCGGGGCCGAACTTGCGCGACAGGAAGAGTTCCTCGGCGCGCGCCATCGAGAACAACGCCAGGCCGGCCAGGGCAAGCACGGCGTACCCGCCCGGCGCGTTCCAGATCATCATCAGGCCGGTGAGAAGGAGGAAGTTGCCGACGTAGAGCGGATGGCGCGCGTGCGCGAAGATGCCGTCGACGACGAGCTTGTCGGCGGCGATCGTGCGGTTTTTGCCGCCGCGCTGGATGTAGGCGAGGCCGATGACGAGGATACGCAGCGCTTGTCCGGCCAGCGCCACCAGCACGCCGACAAGGTCCCAGTACACGTCGAGGCGGACGCTCCCAGCGAACGGGCGCGGCCGGGTCAGCAACAGGACGACGCCCAGCAGGACGGGCGCCATCGCGTTGCGGTAGCGAAAGACGAGATTGCCGAACGCGACCAGCGCGCTGTCGACCCCGGTCGGCGCAGCGGCCGCGTTACTTGACGGCGATGATTCCACAGAAGTTGTACCACTTGAAAAACACGTCGACGGAGCGGAAGCCGGCACGACGCAGCATCAGGTCGTTCTCTTCGAGCCGGTACGGGATCAGCACGTTCTCCAACGCTTCGCGCTTGCGCGCGATCTCGAGCTCGCTGTAGCCGTTCGCCTGTTTGAACTCGTAGTAATGCTGGATGTAGAGGCGGTTCAGCATCGACTCCTGCGCGACCAGCTTCTCGATCAGCAACAGACACCCTTCGGGGTTGATGCCGTTGCAGACCTCGCGCAGGAGACTCTCGCGATGGATCGGGCGGACGAACTGCAGCGTCAGGCTCATCACGACCGCGGAGGCGTTCGTAATCGCCAGACCCTCGTTGAGGTCGGCGTGGCGCAGCTCGTACGGGTGGCGGAGACGGCCGCGCAGCGACTCGTCGGCGCGCGCCAGCATCGCCGGGGAGTTGTCGAGCCCGATCAACGTCACCGCCTGGGGCAGGACGTCGAGCATCGCCAGTGTCGTCCCGGTCGAGCAACCGATGTCGTAGATCGCCGACCCGTCGGCGGCGAAGTCTCCGGCGAGCTGCGCGAGCATGCGCTGCATCTCGGTGTAGAACGGCACCGAGCGCTCGAGCATGTCATCGAACACCGAGGCCGTCGCGTCGTTGAACGCGAAATCGGAGACCGGCCGATCGGCCGCCCGAAACAGCTCGTCTTTGCCGCGGCGTTTGGCGCTCCGCATCAGACCCTCTTCCGCGCCGATGGAATTGCCCGCACGGCAACGGCACCCGCTGCCGCCGTGCCTCCCCTGACGCGGGCCCCATTTACCTACCTCGAGGACGGGCCTGCAAGCGACCGGGCCGTCTTCCAACGCTGTTTCCGCGGGCCCTCCGGTCGGACGCCCTCCGGTCGGACGCCCTCCGGTCGGACGCCCTCCGGTTGCCCGCCGTCGCCGTGCAGGGTACGTTCCCGCCCCGTGGACCCCGAACCCGCCGCCGCGCCGCTGACGACGCGCTGATGGAGTCCGTCACTTACCTCCTCATCCTCCTCGTCTGCCTGGTCGGATCAGCATTCTTCTCGGGTAGCGAGACCGCACTGCTGCGCATCCGCGGGGCCGATCTCGAGGAGGACGTCAAGCGGGCGAAGGGCCCGGCCGTATTCGCCGCGCGGGAGCTGCTGCACTCGTTGCAGCGCCTGCTCGTCACGGTGCTGCTCGGCAACAACATCGTCAACACGCTCGGCGCCGCCGTCGCGTCGGCCCTGGCGGTGCGATACCTCGGCGACTCCTGGGGCATCGTGGTCGCCACCGTGGTGATGACCATTGTCACGTTCCTCTTCGGCGAGGTGGGTCCCAAGGCCTTCGCCGCGAGCCATCCCAAGCGGGTCGCCTATCTCGTCGCCCTGCCCCTCTACATCCTGCACCAGCTCCTCTGGCCGCTGCATGTCTTCTACGACAAGGTCATCGACCCGCTCATCGAGCGCCTGGCCGGTGGGCCCTCCACGGCGCCGCAGATGAGCTCGGTGGAGGAGCTGATGCGCCTGGCGCGCGGCGCCGAGGCACAGACCTCCACCGGCGACCGCCCGATCGGCATCATCGCCGCGGCGGCCAGGGCCGTCGACATGAGCGTCGCGGACATCATGGTGCCGCGCACCGAGGTCGTCGCGTACTCGGTCGACACCCCGACCACCGACCTGCTCAAGAGCGTGCTCGAAGAGGGCTATACCCGGGTGCCGATCTATGAGGGGACGATCGATCGCGTCCTCGGCGTCGCCCACCTCAAGGATCTGGTCGAGCTGGTGCGCGACAGCAAGGCCGACCTGCGCCGGATCCTGCGGCCGGTGCTGCAGGTACCCGAGCGCAAGCGCATCCTCGAGCTGCTGACCGACATGCAGAACGCGTTCGTCCACTTCGCCATCGTCAAGGACGAGTTCGGGGTCACACTCGGCATCGTCACCCAGGAAGACATCCTCGAGGAGCTCGTGGGCGAGATCCGCGACGAGTTCGATCGCGACGAGCTCCTCACCATCCGCGAGGTCGCGCCGGGGCGGTACCAAGCGCTCGGCCGGGTCAAGGTGCGCGATTTCAACCGCCAGACGGGGTTGAAGGTGCCGGCCGAGTCCAGCGATACGCTCGCCGGCCTGGTTTTCAACACCCTCGGGCGCACGCCGCGGCGCGGCGAGTCGATCCACGTGCCGGGCTATGAGATCGTCGTCGCCGATCTGTCGCGCAATCGCGTCACGCAGGTGCAGATCTTCGAGAAGCCGGCGGACCCCGAGCCCGCCACGGCGAACTGAGATTCGCTGCATTCACCTCTACGCGTCGTCGCCGTCAGGCGCTACACTGAGAGACGCAAGGAGGCGACATGAACCATCGGGCGTTCTTTCGGGAAGTAGCCGGCCGCTTGCGTTGCGACGAGCGCCGAGCCGAGGCCATCACGTTCGTCGTCTTCCAGGAGCTCCGCGCGCGCATCACGCCGCAGGAAGCGGGCAACGTCGCCGCGCAGCTCCCGAGCGAGCTGAAGCGGTTGTGGCTGGAGAACGAGCGCGCCGACCGCGGCGTGGAGCGCATGCATCTGCCCGAGTTCATCGGTCGCGTGCGCCAGCACGCCGCCCTGCCCGACGACGACGAGGCACAGCGCGGCACCCGCGCCGTGTTCGCCGTGCTCCAGCACCTGCTCGGCAGCCCGACCGGCATCGAGGGCGAGGCCTGGGACGTCTTCAGCCAGCTGCCGAAGGATCTGAAGCGCCTGTGGCTCGACGCGAGCCGCGTTCCCTGACGTCACGCCAGCGACCCGTGCTATGTAGGATGGTCCGTAGCCGCCGACGAGGAGAAGCCCCGCCATGCCGAAGATCAAACGCATCCTGGTTCCAGTGGACTTTTCGCCGGCGTCGATGAAGGCACTCGACTACGCCGCCGATTTCGCCCAGCCGCTCGGCGCCGCGCTGAGCGTGCTGTTCGTGATCGAGCCGATCTACTACGCCGTCCCCGACCTCGCCGGCGCCGCGGCCGGCGCGGCCGTCGGCCTGCTCGAGGAGCAGCGGGCGAGCGGCAAGCAGCAGCTCGAACGCCTGCAGACGCGTTACGCCAAGAAGGGCATCAAGCTGCGGACGCTGCTCCAGACCGGCACGCCCTACCAGGCGATCGTCGATGCGGCGGCCTCGATCAAGGCGAACCTGGTCGTGATGTCCACGCACGGCCGCACCGGCCTCACGCACCTACTCCTCGGCAGCGTGACCGAACGCGTCGTGCGCGCGTCGAGCTGCCCGGTGCTGACGATCCGAGTCAAAGAAAAGCGAGGATGAAGGATGACGGATGAAGGTGATTGCGTCCTTCAGCCTTCGTCCCTGATCCTCGCCCCTCACGGTATCGCGAACGGCTCGGTGCCGGTGCGGACGGCGAGCACGCTGCGCCCGACCGCGCGCGCCACGCCCTCGGCGACGCTGCCCAGCAGCGCGTGGGCGAGGCCGGTGCGGCCGTGGGTGCCGACGACGACCAGATCGGCCGGCAGCTCCTGGGCGGTGGCGGCGACGGTGGTGGCCACGTCGCCCTTGATGGTGCGCTGCTCCCAGCGCACGTCCTTCAGCTCGAGCGCCTTGAGCAGCGTGTCCCATTCCGGCTGCAGCTCTTCCGGCTCGATGACGTAGATCTCGCCGCCGGCGAGGTCGCCCGCCCACGCGTACGCCTGCACGATCGGCTCGATGACGTGCAGCAACACGAGGCGCGCCTGCCAGCGGCGGGCGAGCGCGATCGCCTCTTCGAGCGCCGGACGCGACGCCGCGGAGAAGTCGGTGGGAGCCAGAACGCACTTCGGCGGATCGCCCGAGCGCCGCCTTGGCAAGGAGGACCGGTGTGCTGGCTTTGCGCAGGACGCGCTCGGCCGTACTCCCGAGGAGCAGGTCGCTGAGACCAGTCCGTTGGCGCGCGCCGACGACGAGCAGGTCGTGCCGTTGCTCGCGCGCCACCGCCAGCAGCTCCGCGAATGGCGTCCCGATGCGGGTGTGGACCGCGATCGGCACGCCGGCGAACGCCGGCATCTTGGCGAGCTGCTGCAGGTGGACGCCCGCCTGCTGCTCGAGATCGGTCATCAGCTTCTGCTCGGAATGCATCATGCGCTCGTAGAGCGGCGGCCGGTGCACGACGTGCACGAGGTCGATGCGCGCGTTGGTGGCTCGCGCCAGCGCGACGGCGGCGCCGAGCGCCACGTCCGCCTGCGGAGAGAAGTTGGTGCCGACTCCGATGCGCTCGAGATTCCGCATGCCGCGCGTCCTAGCAGATCACCGCGGCGAGCAACAACGCCACTGGCCTCTACGCCGCCGCCAATGGCGGCTGCGCGGCGTGGAAGAACCAGTCGTCGAGCACGACGCGGCGCGCAAACCAGCGGCGGCCGAAGAGTCGGCCCGCCAGGCCGGCCAGCATCCAGGGCGGCAGCAGGTCGAGCACGCCGCGGCGCCGCTTCGCGCGGCCCGAAGCGCTCGACGACGGCGCGCTCGTAGCCGTCGCCTGCCGCGGCGTCGAGGCCACCGCCGGCCTCGGCGATCGTCGCGCGCCGCCAGCAGGGCCGATTCCACCGCCGGCCGGATGCCCTCGCCGCTCTTCGGGTAGGCGAGGCCCGCGGCGTCGCCGACCAACAGGGCGCCGTCGCCGAGCAGCGGGCGCGGCGCCTGTCCGTAGAGCAGATACGGATGGCCACGCAACTTGCCGCCGAGCACCGCCGGGATCGTGCCGCGTCGCGCCAGCCAGTCGACGAAGGCGTCGACGTGCGTCCGCGAGCTTCTCGTTGCCCTGCCGGCCGAGGCCGATGTTGATGTAGTCGCCCTTGCGGAACACCCAGCCGTAGCCCTTGAGATCGCGGGTGAAGAAGATCTCCGGCAGGTCGGGCTCGACCCGATAGGCGCCGCGCCGCCGGCCGGCGATCGCGAACTCCGCCTCCTGCGCGGCGATGATCGGCTCGTCGTGCCCCAGTCGCGCGCCGAGGCGCTGCGCGACCGGACAGAAGTGGCCGCCGGCGCCGATGATCACCGGCGCGCGCACCGCGTCGTTGACGGTCCAGAGGCCGTCGCGCCGCTCCAGCGATCGCACCGCCTCGCCGAGGCGCGTGGCGCCCACCGGCGCGCGCGAGCAGATAGTGGTCGAACTCGCAGCGCCGAATGCCGTAGCTCACGACGTCGCGGGTAGCGGACGCGCGCCTCGCGATCGCCCTGGCGGCTCACCTGGAAGCCGCGGATCGGCTGACAGGTGCGCCCGCCGGCCGCGTACTCGGCGAGATCGAGTTGCAGCGCCGCGACCACGTGCGGCGTGATCCAGCCGGCGCAGATCTTGTCGCGCGGGAACGGCTTGCGATCCCAGACCAGCGACGTCCGCTCCCTGCCGGCGCAGTTGCCCAGGCGGCAGTCGGAGCCGGCGGGCGCCGCCGCCGAGCTCGACGTCGACGTCACGCATTGCGGCTGGCATGGTCGCGCGATCGACGCCGTGGCGACGACAGGTCACTACGCCTCACACGACGTCCACCTCTTCCGCGTCAGCACCCCTCACTGCGCCCGCGTCCACGGGATCGCGTTGTGGCGGTCGCGGGCGAAGACGACCTGGAAGAGCTGCAGCAGGCCGAGGCGGAACGCGACGGATCGTGCCGGCGAGGTAGAGGCGCCAGGCGCGGACGAAGCGCTCGTCGAACATGCGCTGCACGGTGTCGACGTGGCGCTCGAAGCGCTGCCAGCCACGTCGGCGGCGGTGCGCTCGTAGTGCAGGCGCAGGTTCTCGACGTCGAGCACCGAGAAGTCGAACGGCTCGAAGATCGCCATCATCTCGCGCAGCGTCGGCGGCTGACCGCCCGGGAAGATGTGCTTCTCGATCCACGCGTTGAGACGCGCCGGACGGGTGCGTCCGATGGTGTGGATCAGGCCGCGTCCGTGCGCCGGCAGACAGCGGTCGATGACCGCGCCGAGCTCGCCGTAGTTGCTCGACGCCGACGTGCTCCAGCATGCCGACCGACATGAAGCAGTCGTACGTGCCGGTGACGTTGCGATAGTCGTCCTCGACGAACTCGACCCGGTCGGCGAGCCCCTCGCGCGCCGCCCGCTCGCGCGCGTAGGCGATCTGCTCGTGCGAGATGTTGAAGGCGCGCACGGTGACGCCGTAGTGCCGCGCCATGTGCAGCGCCAGCGAGCCCCAGCCGCAGCCGGCCTCGACCACGCGCTCGCCGGGGCGCAGCGCCACCTTGCGGCAGACGTGGTGCATCTTCGCCACCTGGGCCTCCTCCAGCGTCGCCTCCGGCGTCGGATAGTAGGCGCAGGTGTAGAGCATGCTGCTCGTCGAGCCACAGCCGGTAGAAGTCGTTGCCGAGGTCGTAGTGCCGGTGGATGTTGTGGCGCGACCCGCCCAGCGAGTTGGCGCGCGGCTGCGCGGGCGCTGAAGAAGAGGCGGTCGACCCAGCGGCGACGGGGGCGTCCGATAGGCGGCCGCGATCAGCTCGATCATGTCGCCGTCGACCTCGAGACGGCCGTCGGTATACCCCTCACCGAAGCCGATCTCGGGCCGCGCAGGAAATGCGTACAGCGTCGGCGCGGTCGCGAAAGCGCAGCGTGCCGACGGCTCGCCGTCGGCGGCTCGAGCACCGCGCCGTCCGGCAGGACGCAGCGCAGCGGGGGGCGTACCGGCGGCGCGCAGGAACGCGCGCAGCAGCACCCGATCGACGCCCAGGAGCCGCGGCGGTGCCGCGCGTACGGACCGCTGCCGGCCCGGTGATCGCGGCGGCTCCATTCTCGGACAGCGGCTGCGGGGGCGACATGGCGAATCCTCCTCTCGCTGGATGACGCGCATGCCCCTTACTGTTGCCGTGCCCAGCAGAGTCGTCAAGAGGAGAGGAATGGGATGAAGGAGGAAGGACCTGCCGGCGGACTGAGGATCAAGAGAGGTGAAACCCTTTCTCTGTCGGCTCACGGCCAGGTCTTCGACCTTCGTCGTTCGTTCTTCGTCCGTCGCCTTCAGTCCGTGCCGCCTTCCTCAGCTCGCTGCGGAAACTCCGGATGCGCGATGGCGATCAGCGCCTCGCGGCGTTGGCGCGCGGTCAGCATGCCGAGGTTGGCGATGCCGTGCTCGGTGACGACGTACTGGACGTGGTGGCGCGGCGTGGTGATCGGCGTGCCCGGCGGGCAGCGTGGCGACGATGGTCGACACGGGCTGGCCGTCGACCGTCGCGGTCGAGTGCAGGCAGATGATGCTCTTGCCCTCCTCGCTGTCGTGCGCGCCGATGACGAACAGCTCGTGCCCGCCGACGCCCGAGTACTGGCGCGGCCCGACGGTGTCGGCCATCACCTGGCCGCTGAGGTCGACGGCGATGGCGCCGTTGATGCTCACCATGCGGCGGTTGCTGGCGGATGATCGCCGGGTCGTTCACCTGCATCACCGGCAGCATGCGCACCTCCGGGTTGCGGTGCATCCAGCGGTACAGCTCGCGCTGCCAGCGCCGAAGGTGGCGATCGAGAAGCCGTCGAAGATGCCCTTGTGGTTGCTCACCTTGCCGGCCTCGTGCAGGTGCATGATGCCGTCGACGAACATCTCGGTGTGGATGCCGAAGTCGCCCTTGCCGCCGGCCGGCGAGCAGCTGCGCGACGATGTTGGGAATGCGCGCCGATGCCGAACTGCAGCGTCGCGCCTTCCGGCACCAGCGACTCGACGAAGCGCGGCGATGACGCGGTCGGCATCGGTGACCGGCGATCTCCGGCAGCACGAAGACGCCGCGATCGGATTCGATCACGAAGTCGACGTCGGAGATGTGCACGCGATGGCCGCCGTACTGGCCGAGGCCGAAGACGTGCGGCATGTCGGCCACGACTTCCGCGATCGCCAGCCGCGTCCGGGTCGCGCGCCGCGGCGATGAACGACTCGAAGTTCGCGCCGGCGTGCAGGCCGAAGCTGAGGAAGCCGCGCTCGTCCATCGGCGCGACCGCCGAGGCCAGCGACGCGCGGTCGCGCGCTGCGCGCGTAGCGCTCCCAGCCGAGGAAGTCGGCGGGCAGATAGTCGATGCGGCGCGCCGGCCGCGATCAGCATGCGCTCGATGGGGCCGAAGAAGCCGCTGATGAAGCGCAGCCCCGTGCGCTGCAGGAAGCCGTACGGCTCGGTGAGGATGCCGCCGAAGACGGTGAGGCCGTCCCAGTCGTCGCGTTCGCCGAGGGCCGCCAGAAAGGCCGCCGGTTGGCCCGGTGGCGATCGGCACCGCGACGGTGTCGTTGCGGCGCACGAGGTCGACGGCCTGACGCGCGGTGCGGACCTTCTGTTGATAGACGGCGGAATGCGGGGTCATGCTGGCGCTTTTAGCAGACCGATGGGATCGGTGGGCAATCCGCCGGCGCGTCCACGGGGAGCCGGTCGCGGGGGTGGCGGCGGCGGCCCCCACGCGCGCCCGCCCGGAACCTGCTAGACCCTCGTCCATGCGCGTCGACGCCGCCGCGTTCTCGGTCGATCGGGTCCTGCGCGACGGCGGCTCGATCCACGTGCGCGCCATCCGCCCGGACGACAAGGGGCGCCTGCTCGACCACTTCGGCCGCTTGAGCGCGCGCTCGGTCTACTTCCGTTTCTTCGGCGTGAAGACGCGGCTCACCGACGACGAGCTTCGCCAATTCACCGAGGTCGACTTCCGCGACCGGGTCGCGCTGGTCGCGACGCTCCGCCACGGCGCTGACGAAGAGATCATCGGCGTCGGCCGCTATGCCCTCGCCGCCACCGACCCCGGCCATCCGCGGCGCGCCGAGGTGGCGTTCGCGGTCGCCGACGCCCACCAGCGGCGCGGCATCGGCGCGGTGCTGCTCGAGCATCTGGCGGAGATCGCCCGCGCGCACGGCGTCGAGGAGTTCGAAGCCGACGTGCTGGGCGAGAACAACGCCATGCTGGCGGTCTTCCTCCGCAGCGGCTATCGCGTCACCCGCGCGCTGGAACACGGCGAGTTTCACCTGACGTTTCCGACCGAGGCAACGGTCGAGTCGGCGGTGGTGCAGCAGGGACGCGATCGCGCCGCCGCCGCGGCCAGCGTACGCGGCTTCCTCGCGCCGCGCGGCATCGCCGTCGTCGGCGCCTCGGCGCGGGCCGGCTCGCTCGGCGGGCGCCTGCTGGAGCGCGTGCGGCGCGGCGGCTTCCGCGGCGCGATCCATCCCGTACATCCCGACGCGACGCCGATCGGCGGGCTTCCGACGTTCGCGCGGGTGAGCGATGTCGCCGGGCCGGTGGACCTGGCGCTGATCGCGGTGCCTGCCGCGAACGTCGAGGCCGTCGTCGCCGACTGTGCCCGCGCCGGCGTGCACGGCGTCGTCGTGGCCTCCGGCGGCTTCGCCGAATGCGGCGCGGAAGGGCGCGCCGCCGAGCGGCGCCTCACCGCGTTGGTGCGCGAATCGGGCATGCGGCTGGTCGGCCCCAACAGCATGGGCCTCCTCAATACCGATCCGGACGTGTTGCTCGACGCCACGGCCGGCGGCGTCGCGCCGACGGCGGGCCGGGTCGGACTGCTGGCGCAGAGCGGTGCCGTCGGCGTCGCGCTGCTGGAGCGCTGCGCGCGCCTCGGCATCGGCCTCTCCAGCTTCGTCTCGGTGGGCAATCGCGCCGACGTCTCGGGCAACGATCTCCTCGCCTACTGGGGCGAGGATCCGCGCACCGCCGCCGTGCTGCTCTACCTCGAGAGCTTCGGCAACCCGCGCCGGTTCGCGCAGCTCGCGCCGCTGGTGGCGCGGCAGAAGCCGATCGTCGCTGTCGCCGCCCGGCGCTCGTCGACCGCCGAACGCGACGTCGGCGTCGACGCGCTCTTCGAGCAGGCCGGCGTGATTCGCACCGACACCCTCGAAGAGTTGTTCGAGGTGGCCGCGCTCCTCGCGCACCAACCGGTCCCCGCCGGCGCGCGCGTGGCCGCGGTCGGCAACGCCGCGGGCCTCGCCACGCTCTTCGCCGGTGCCGGCGCCGCCGGTGGCCTCGCCCTGCCGCCGCTGCGCGACGCGACGCGCGCCGCGCTCGCCGGCGCGCTGCCGGCCGGGCTCTCGTTCGACAACCCCCTCGACCTGCTCGCCACCGCGCGACCGGCCGACTACACCGCCGCGCTCGCGGCGCTCGGCGCCGACGATGCCGTGGACGCCGTGGTCGCGATCTTCGTGTCGCCGCGCGCGACGGACGCCGAGGCGTACGCCGCTGCCATCGCCGCCGGTGCGGGTGCCGTGCCGCCGCTCAAGCCGGTGCTGGTGGTGTTCCTGTGCGGCGGCCAGAGCCCGGCGGCCTTGCACGAGGGGCCGCGCGGCCACCTGCCGGTGTACGACTTCCCGGAGAGCGCCGCGCGCGCGCTCGCCGCGACCGCTCGCTACGCGGCGTGGCGGCGACGCCCGGTCGGCAGCGTGCTCGAGCTCCCGGCGGCGGTCGAGGAGGCGATACGAGCCGTCGTCGCACGCGCCGGCGTCGGCCACGTGGCGGCCAGCGACGTCGCGGCCCTGCTGCGCGCCGCCGGCATCGCGCAGGCGATGACGGAGCAAGTCGCCCTCGACGATGCCGTCGCCGCCGGCGAACGCCTCGGTTATCCGCTGGTGATGAAGGCCGTCGCGCCCGACCTCGGCAGCCGTCGCGCCGCCGGCGCCGTCCTCTTCGGCCTGCACACGGCTGCCGACGTCGCGCGCGGCCTCGGCGATCTGCGCGCCCGCATCGCCGGACTGTCCGCGGTCGTGCTGCAACGCGAGCTCGCGGCGGTGCTGGAAGCGCGGGTGAGCGTCTGCACCGATCCGACCTTCGGCCCCCTCGTGCGCTGCGGGCTGGGTGGCGTGATCGGCGCGCTCACGCGCGACGCCGGCGACCGCCTGCCGCCGGTCAGCGATGTCGATGCCGAGGCGCTGCTCGCCGGTCTGCGCCTGGCGCCGCTGCTCGACGGCCACGGCGGCGGCCCGCCCGCCGATCGCGCCGCGCTGGTCGACGTCATCCGCCGCCTGTCGGCGCTAGTGGAGCTCGTACCGGAGATTCACTCCCTCGACCTTGATCCGGTCGCCCTCCTCCGCCCCGGCGCCGGCGCCGTCGTCCTCGACGCCCGCATCACGCTGGGGTGATCGGCGCGACGGCGCGGTCGACGACGGCGCGCCAGCGCCAACGCCAACACGACCAGCATGGGTCCCAGCGAGCCCTCGGCCTTCGGCCCGACGGCGCAACCGCCGCCGCCGTCGAAGGAGGGCGTCGCGGTCGGCGACGTCGTCGGCGGCAATGCCGGCGTGTCGCTTGGCGGGCGGCTGGTCGGCAAGCGGCTGCGGATTCCGCCCGGGTCGCCGGTGGTGGTGGGGTGCGCGTCAGGAGTCCACGTCGCGGTCGGCGTCCGGGTATCGGATGGCGTCGCGCTGGGCGGCATCGGCACGCGCACGAGGCCATCGACAGCGGCGACCGCCAGCGGCCCGCCCGCCGGATCACTCGCCAACGCGCTGGCGACCCCCAACGGCAGCAGGAAGATGGTCACCTGAGGATCGACGGCGATCGCGCACGAGAACACCGGACCATCGGGAATCGGCCCCGTGTCGGTCAGCGAGAGCACGAGTATGCGCAGGACGTTGCAGTCGTAGCGACGCGTACAATGCGATCCACCCTCGTGTCGGGTGCTGGCGAACACCAACTTGCCTGTCGCCAGGCCCGGGGCACATTCCGGCGTGCCGTCGTCGCGCAGCACCGGCGCAAGGCCGGAGGCGAGCCGGATGGTTGCCTCGACGCCGGCGACGCCCGCCCCCTCGCTCATGAGCGTCGCCGACAACGTCCCGGTACCGCCGCGTTCGATGACGACCTCGTCGTCGAGACTGAGCGTCACGGCACCGGCGGGCGCGGCGGCGGCCGACAGAACGACCAGCCGCGCCAGCCAGCGCAGTTGCCGGCGCAGGCGTTTCAGGGGACCCCTATGGCTTGTTGCCGAAATCGACCTTCGGGACCTGCTGCGCGCTTTCCGGCACCTCGAAGTATTTCTCTGGACCGAAGCCGATGAAGCGGGCGTAGAGCGCCTGCGGCAGGCGCTTCACGTACGTGTTGAACTCCTGAACGGTGTCGTTGTAGCGCTTCCGCTCCACGGCAATGCGGTTTTCCGTACCGGCCAGCTCGTCCGACAGCCGCGCGAACTGCGCGTCGGCTTTGAGGTTGGGATAATTCTCGGCGATCGCCAGCAGCCGGCCCAGGGCGCTGGTCTCGGCCTTTGCCGCGTCGATCTGGTCGTCGCGCGTCTTGGCGGCGAGCAGCTGCGAGCGCGCGTTCGCCACCGCCTCGAAGATCTCCTTCTCGTGGGCGGCGTACCCCTTGGTCACTTCCACGAGGTTGGGGATCAGATCGTTGCGGCGTTGCAGTTGGTTCATCACCTGGGCCCACGCCGAGTTGACCGCCTCCTTCATCGACACCATGGTGTTGTAACCGCAGCCGCTCGTGGTGAGCAGCAACGCCACGCCGGCCAGCCCTGCAAGCACTCGTCGCATGATCCCCTCCGTCCGGAAGAATAGTGACCGGTGACCGGTGATCAGTGATCGGCGGGATGGCCCACCGACCGCCTCAGCATCACCGGGCACCCGTCACCCGTCACTGGTTACGCCCTTCTCGGCTCGCTGGTCACGCATTTCCTTCACCAGCTGCGTCCCGCGCCGCCGCCGCCGAAGCCGCCGCCGCCGAAGCCGCCGAAGCCTCCGCCGCCCCCGCCGAAGCCGCCGAAGCCTCCGCCGCCCCCGCCCCCGCCGAACCCGCCGGGGATGATGGTCGGTCCGCGCCCACCACGGATGCCGCGGCGGTTGAGCTGCGCCATGACGATCATCGCGAGCACGACGACGAGCAGGATGACCCAGAACGGGATCTGCTGGGGCGGTGGCGCGGCGCGCGCGGCCGGCACCCCGGTCAATGTCACGCCGCGATCGCCGGCGATGCGCTGCGCCATCTGCGCAACGCCGCGCCAGATCCCCTCGCCCATGCGGCCGGCGCGGAACTCCGGCACCATCTCGGTGTCCTGAATGTTGCCCACCAGCCCGTCCGGCAGGACGCCCTCGACGCCGTACCCCGTGATGACGCGCACCTTGCGATCGCGCACCGCCACCAACACGAGCAGGCCGGTGTCCTCGCCCTTCTTCCCGACCTTCCACGCGTCGGCGACGCGCATCGCGTAGGTGAAATCGTCGAGCGGCTCGGTGGTGTCGACGGTGAGCACGGCGATCTCGGCGCCGGTCTTCTGCTGGAGCTCCAGCGCCAGCGCGTCGATCTTCGCCTTCGTCGGCGCATCGATGACGCCGGCCTGATCGGTCACGAACCCCGTCGGCGCGGGAATCTGCTGCGCCGTGACCGCCGAGGCGAGCAGCGCGACGAGCGCGACGGCGAGGCTACGCACAGTGCGCCACCACGGCGCCGACCAGGCGCTCGACCTCGTCCACGTACGTTCCCGCCAGATCGCTCAACCCACCGGTGGCGTTGCTCTCACGCTGCTCGAGGACCCGGCGCATCGCCGGCAGCGGTCCGATCAGCGCCTCCCCCGCGGTCAGGACCGCCGCGAAGTCGCGCGGCTCGACCGCGCCGCGCAGGCGGAGCAGGTGGCGGATCACCGTGAGGAAGCTCTTTACCGAATCGACCATCATCGCGCCGAGGTCGGCCGGACGGCCGGTGTGCTCGACGTAGTAGGCGCGCAGCCGCAGGAGCTTGCCGAACGCCTCCTGTGCGCACTCGCGCCGCAGCGCCGCGTCGTCGGTGGCGACCGCCGCGAACGGATTGTTGCCGGCCAGGAGCCGGTGCTGGCGGCGGATGTCGTCGAGCTCCATCGGGAACAGATGCGAGGCCCGCGCGACCTCGTCCTGGTCGAGGAGGACCGGCAGGGCGAATCCCTTGCCGCGCCAACGGGCGATGACGGGCGCGAGCGCGTCGAGCGCGGCGACCGCGGCGCGGCGCACGACGATCGCAATGTTGATGTCGGAGCGCCCGGCGACCCAGTCGACCCCCGCCGCGCTGCCGTACAAGACGACGCCAATGACGGCGTCCCCGAGCGCCTGCATCACCTCGGCGACGTAGGCGTCAAGTTGCTGCCCCGCGCGGGAGTCAAGCGTCGGCATGACATTTGGCATCATAGCGGATGTAGGCAGACGCACCAGCGGCCGACGCTGACGCCACGCCGCGCGCGCGATCGCCTCCTGGGAAGCGGTCCGTGCCGCTTGTCAGAGCCGCCTCGGGAGGTCGGCGCCCCCATTCGGAGATCGAATGGACCCGACGAAACACCCCACCCCGGCGCGCCGCCCCCTTGCTCGTACGCGCCGAGAGCGCGTAACTAAATCCTATGGGGCGCTGTCTGGTCGTCTCCCACTTCCACTGGGATCGCGAGTGGTACCGCACGTTCGAGGCGTATCGCGCGCGTCTGGCGGATGCGGTCGACCGCGTGCTCGAGCTGCTCGATGCGGATCCCGGGTACCACTTCCTGCTCGACGGGCAGACAGTGGTGCTCGAGGACTACCTGGCCGTGCGCCCGCACCGTCGCACGGCGATCGAGACGGCGCTGCGCGCCGGGCGGTTGGCCACCGGACCGTGGTACGTCCAACCCGATTCGCTGCTGCCGTCCGGCGAAGCGCTCGTGCGCAACCTGCTCTACGGGACGCGGCTCGCGGCCGAATTCGGCTGCCGCCCGTCGCGCATCGCCTACGTGCCGGACTCGTTCGGACATCCGGCGCAGTTCCCGCAGCTCTTCGCCGGCTTCGGCCTCGACACCTTCGTCTATTGGCGCGGCAACGGCAGCGAGATCGACGAGCTCGGCGGGCTCTACCGCTGGGAAGCGCCGAACGGCAGCGTCGTGACCGCGCTGCTGCTGCGCGACGGCTACTTCAACGCCGCCTGCCTGCCCGACGATCCGCCCAGCGCCGCGGCGCGCCTCGCCGCGTATCTCGGCAAGCTCGACGCCACCGGCTCGCCGCGGTTGCTGATGAACGGTTTCGATCACATGCTGCCCGACGCGCACGTCGGCGCGGTCGCGGACGAGCTGGCGGCGCTGCTCGACAGCCCGGTCGAGCGCGGTCTGCTCGACGACCTGTCGGTCTCCGGCACCGCCGACCTGCCGACCTTCCGCGGCGCACTGGTCGGCGCCCGCCTCGCCAACCTGCTGCCGGGGGTGTGGTCGACGCGCATGCCGATCAAGCTCGCCAACCGGCGCTGCGAGGCGCTGCTCGAGGGCTGGGCCGAGCCATGGGCGGCGCTCGCCCGAGCCCTTGGCGCCCTCGATGAGCGCCCGGCGCTGCGCCTCGCCTGGCGACGCGTGCTGCACAACCAGGCGCACGACTCGCTGTGCGGCTGCTCGGTCGACGCGGTGGCGGCGCAGGTGATGGGCCGCTACGAGAGCGCCGCCGGGCTGACGCGCGAGACCGTGACGCGCCTGCTCGAGCGGCTCGCCGGGCACGACGTCGAGCGGCGCACGCCCGACGTCGTCGAGCACGACGTCGCCGTCTTCAACCCCTCGCCGCACCCGCGGACAGACGTCGTGCGCGTCGCGCTCGAGCCCTACCCGGCGCTCAGCCTGCGCGTCGGGCAGCCGCAGTTTCCGCGCTTTACCCTCGCCGCGATCGAGGAGCCGGGGTTCGCGATCGACGGACAACCGGCGCGCATCGTGCGCTCCGTCGACCCCGAGCGCACGCGCTGGATGCCAATCGAGTCGCCGATCGACATCGAGTTCGTCGCCACCGACGTGCCCGCGTTCGGCTGCCGCCGCTTCACGCTGACCCGCACGGCCCGGCCCGACGAGGATGAGGACGACGAGCGCGAGATCGCCGCCGGCGATCTGCGCGTCCGCGTCGCCGACGATGGCACGCTCGACGTCGCCTTCGGCGCCCGGCGCTATAGCGGACTCTTCGGCGTCGAGGATCGCGGCGACGGCGGCGATACCTACGACTTCGACGCCGTACCAAACGATCCCGGCGGCCCGCTCGCGTCGGTGACGTGGCGCCGCCTGCGCCATCCGTCGGGCATTCAGCGGCTCGAGATCTCACGCATCTTCGACGTGCCCGTCGGCGTCCACGAGGATCGCGAGCAGCGCGCCGAACAGGGCATCGCCCTGCGCGTGACGACCGAGGTGCGCGTCGCCCCCGGCGTACCCCGCGTCGACGTCGTCGTTCGCGTCCACAACACCGCCCGCGACCATCGCGTGCGCCTCGTCTTTCCGACCGGCGCCGTCGCCGCCGACGCGACCGCCGCGACGACCTTCGGCATCGCCGCGCGCGCGATCACCGTTACCAACGACCGCGACTGGGTGCACCCGGCGCCGGCCACGTTCCCGCATCAGGGCTGGGTCAGCGCCAACGGTCTCACCGTCGCCGCCCCGGGGCTGCCGGAAGCGGAGATCACCGCGGACGGCGCGATCGTCGTCACGCTCCTGCGCGCCGTGGGTTGGCTGGCGCGCTTCGGCCTCCGCAGCCGCCAGCAGCCGGCGGGCCCCGTCATGCCGGTGGACGGCGCCCAGGTGCTCGGCCCGGTCGAGGCGCGCGTCTCGCTGCTGGCCGGCGTCGATCCGGATGACGCGCGCGACGCCGAGCTCGGCCTGCGCGGGGTCATCGCCGGCGATGCGCCGTTCGTGGCGCCGGCGGTCTCACTCCTCGCGCTGGAGCGCAACGGCGTGGTCCTGTCGGCCGTCAAGCCAGCCGAGGACGACGACGGCTTCATCATCCGCGTCCTCAATCCGACCGACGCGCCACTCGACGCGCGACTGACGCTCGGCGTGCCGTTCGGCAGCATCGAGTCGGTCCGCCTCGATGAGAACCCCGACGGCGGCGACTACCGGCGCGACGGCACGACCGTGTGCTGCCCCGTACCGGCGTACGGGTTGCGCTCGCTGCGGATTCGCCCGGACGCGTAGGCCAGCCTCGGACATCAATGCGGAGGGCGAAGCGCGGAGGGACGCAGCACCCGAGGTGACCGTGGGTTCGCCAATCGCATCAGCAACGGGTCCGGCCGCTGTCGTCGAGACCCCTCTCTCTTCCGGGCAGCGTCTCCGCGTCTCCGCGGTGCAGATATATCGCCAGATCAAGGCCAGACGCCGAACGAGCGGCGAAGTAGCAGGCTGACGACGATCGCGGCCCCCATCGCCGCGAGACCGACGGCCGTGACCAGGCGGAACTGGCCGCGGCCGACGACGACCGCCAGCCCCAGCTTGAGGGCCGTGTTGGACAGAATGGCCACCGCCAGCGCAGTGGCGGCGGCGGCGACGTCGGTGCCGCCGGCGAGCATCTGCGCCATCGACACCGTGACCGCGTCGACGTCGGTCAGCCCGAGCAACGCACCGGAGACCAACAACCCCGTCGCGCCGAACGCATCGCGCGCCACGCCGACCAGCATCAGCACGACCTGGAAGAGCAGCGCCATCTGCAGCGCGCCCCGCAGTTGGAGCGGATTCGCGGGCGGTGTTGCGGTGGGCCGGGCGGCGGCCGGGCGCAGCGCCAGTCCGGTCGCGATCAGCCCGACCACTGCCGGCAGCACGACGCTGGGCAGCAGCGCGCGCGCCAGCGCCGGCGCCAGGATGGCGGCCGCGAGCGTCGTGCGCGCGAAGAGCACCGTGGACGCCGCCAGTGCGCCGCTGGCCAGGGGCAGGCCGAGCGACGGCTGATCGCGGCTGGCACGGGCGTGCGCGAGGGTGACCTGCGTCGAGGAGACGAGGCCGCCGAGCAGCCCCGCCATCACCGTGCCGCGCCGCGGCCCGACCAGGCGGCGCGCGATGTAGCCGGCGAAGCTGAGACCGGAGAAGAGCAGCACCAACATCCAGAGCAACCGCGGCCGCACGCCGCCGAGCGGACCGTACGGTCCTTCCGGCAAGAGCGGCAGGATCACCACCGCCATCACGGCGAAGCGCGCACCGGCGCGCAGCTCCGCATCGTTCAGCGCCCGCACCCAGGCATGCAGGCGTGTCTTCTCCACGAGCATCAACAGCGTCACGGCGATCACGCCGCTGGCCATCGCGAGCGCGCCGGTGCCGCTGAGAAAGCCGGCCGCGAGCACGACCAGTGCCGCGACCTCGCTGGTGCCCTCGACCTCGCGCCGGCTCGCGGCGACGTAGGCGATGAGGATCAGTCCCGCGGCGGCAGCCAGCAACACGACGGCGGGCAGCTCGGCGCCGCGCGCCCACAACCATCCCGCCAGGCCCGCGAATCCGCCCAGCAGCGTGAAGGTTCGCACGCCGGCGAAGTGCTGGCGCGCATGCCCGGACCACTGCCGCTCGATGCCCACGGCCAACCCGCCGAGCGCCGCGGTGGCGAGCGGGGCCGCGGCGGCGAAAACATCGCCGCCATCGGGGACGAACCCGAGCAGCAGCAAAGCGGCGATTGGTGGCATACGAGAGTTCCCGGGTAGTGTTTCACCTGTGGAGGCGCGATGTCACGCAGCACGCTGCCGCCCCTCTGAGAGTGCGCTGAGCTGCGCGCTACCCGCGCTCACCGCCCCCCCGCGCACGCCGCCGGCCGCTACACCATGCTCGGCTGAAACGACCTCGGCCTGCATGACTCGGACATCGTACTGCCGGTGTCGGAGGAGCTGAGCTGCACGAACCGTCCGCGCCAGCAGGCAAGAGACGCCGACGGAGCGGCGCCCTCCGGGGCTACTCGCCGCCTTGCACGCGAAATGCTCCCGGGTGTAGACGCGAATCGGTTGAGGTAACCGACCCACATGGGGTGGGGTGGTGGAGAGAGGAGGAGGATATGGGTCAACGCAACCGATGGGCCGGCGCGCTCCGTCGCTTTGGATTCGCCGCGGCTGCGCTGGTGATCCTGGGTCCGACGTGCGCACGTGCCGCCGAGGAAGAAGCGCCACCAGTCGACGAGCGCGGCTCCGATACGCTCGGAACGCCGGAGCCGCAGGAAGCGGAGGAGAAAGGGCCGAACCGCGGACGGGTCCACTTCTCCCTCACCAACGACTTCACCACCGCGTACTTCTTCCGCGGGATCCTGCAGGAGCGGAACGGCTTCATCTGGCAGCCGTCCGCGCAGCTCGACTTCCACCTCTGGGAAGGCGACGGCATCCTCAACTCCGTTTCGCTCGGCTTTGGAATCTGGAACAGCTTCCAGACCGAGAAGACCGGCGCGACCGGTGGCCCCACCAATCTCTACGAGACCGACTACTATCCCAGCCTGACGCTCGGCTGGGCGGGCGGTGTCGAGTCGTCGGTCACGTACAACGTCTACACCAGCCCGAATGGCGCATTCGTCACCACGCAGGAGGTCGCGCTGGGGCTGTCCTTCGACGACAGCGACCTGCTGGGCGCCTTCGCCCTGAGCCCGACGGCGACGTTCGCGTTCGAGACCGACAACACGTCGTTCGGCACCGATACCAAGGGCGGCTATGCCGAGTTCGGCGTCGAGCCGGGGATCGAGCTGTCGTTCCCGGGCGACGACGCCGGCGACTATCCGATCACCGCGAGCGTCCCGCTGGCGGTCGGCATCTCCCTGTACGACTACTACAACGACGGCGTCGACAACGACGTGTGGGGCTTCTTCAGCTTCGGCCTGTCGGCCAGCGTCCCGCTCGCGTTCGTGCCGGACGATTTCGGCGCCTGGAGCATCGGCGCCGGCGTCAACGTGCTGGTGCTCAACGACACGTTGAAGGCGATCAACTCGAACGACAACCCGTATCCGGTCGGGACGATCAGCCTGGCGATGGAGTACTGAGCACGGCCGGCGTGCGGCGGGTCAGCGCCGCACGCCTACTCGTCCGGATCGGTGCTGCGCGGCGCCGGGCGCGGCGGCAGCAGGCGGGCGCCGTTCGGGTCCCACGACGCCCACATCTCGGCGCCGCGCCGCAGACCCTCGGGGCGCTCGTCGTCGTCGATGTGCGCGAGGATCTCGCCGTCGGCGACGTCGCGCAGCACGCAGCGCAACACCGGCCCCTGGAAGATGATCTCGGTGACGCGCACCGGGATGGCGGGCCAGCGCGTATCGGCGGCCGCGGCCGTCAGCTTGATGCGCTCCGGCCGCAGCATCACGACGCCGCTGCCGCCAGGGCTGAATTCGCCGTGGCCGATCGGCACCTCGATGCGCTGGTCGCCGGCGAGGCGCACGACCGCCTGCCGGCCGTCGAGGCGCTCGACCACGGCCGGCAGCAGGTTGGCGCTCCCGATGAACCCGGCGACGAAGACCGTCGCCGGCGAATGGTAGATCTCCTCCGGCGTCCCCACCTGCTCGACACGGCCCTCGCTCATGACCGCGATGCGGTCCGACATCGTCAGCGCCTCTTCCTGGTCGTGCGTCACGAACACGAAGGTGATCCCGACCTCGCGCTGGATGCGCTTCAGCTCGATCTGCATCGCCTGGCGCAGCTTGAGGTCGAGCGCGCTCAGCGGCTCGTCGAGGAGCAGCGCACTGGGGAAGTTGACCAGCGCGCGGGCGAGCGCGACGCGCTGGCGCTGGCCGCCGGAGAGCTGCTCGGGCCGGCGCAGCGCGAAATCGCCGAGGCGCACGACGTCGAGCATCTGGGCGACGCGCTGCTTCGTCGTCGGCTCGTCCACGCCCTTGGTGCGCGGGCCGAAGGCGACGTTGTCGAAGACGTTCATGTGCGGAAACAGCGCGTACTGCTGGAAGACGGTGTTGACGTTACGCCGATAGGGCGGCACGTCGGAGACGTCGACGCCGTCGAGGCGGATCTGCCCGCTGGTGACCTCCTCGAAACCGGCGATCATGCGCAGCATCGTCGTCTTGCCACAGCCAGACGGGCCGAGCATCGAGAAGAACTCGCCGCGCGGGATATCGAAGTTGGCGTACTCGACGGCGACGAACGAGCCGTAGCGCTTGTGCACGTTCTGCAGCGCGATGACCGGTTTCGCCGGGTCATCCGCGGGCGTCATCGAAGGCATACTCAGCCGCGTCGCTCCTGTGCCGGGCCCGGCGGCACTGCTTCGACCGGACGCTCGGCGCTTCTCGCAGAAGCGCCGTCGCCCTGCAAGGCATCGTCGACCTCCGCCGCCAGCGCCGGAATGGCCTCCACCTCGTAGCGCTTGTCGCGCGATCCGTAGACGTAGTGCGGCATGCGCGCGAGTTGCTCGGCGAGCTCGGCGACGTGCGTGTCGAACCAGCGCGGGTTGGCCGCCAGGAGCGGCCGCAGGCGCTCGAGGTAGGCCTCGGTGCCGGGGGCGTTGGGGTAGTAGCGGCGGTAGGTGTCGTAACGGAAGAGGCGCTTCAGTCGATGCAGGTTGCGCGGCCCGGTCGGCAGCGGCAGCAGCGCCACGTCGTTCCGGCCCTTGGCGCGGCGCTCGTCGAGGCGCTGCTGAACGATGTCGATGCTGTTCTGCAGGAGCTCCGGCGTGCAGAAGCAGGCGAACTCGTCGTACATCATCCGCATCGTGATGCTGGCTTCGTCGAGCGGTAGCCGCGCCTGTCGCTCACGGCCGATGCGCCGCAGCAGCAGCATGAACGGCACCGGCGAGTTGCCGGTGGCCTGGATCACCGCCGGATCGCGGAAGTCGGGCTGCCGGTAGGGGAAGTGCCGCGGGTCGATGACGTCGAAGCCGCCGCGCCCGTAGAACAGGATCCGCTGCAGCGAGAGCCGGTCGTCGGGCGAGAAGTACTCCATCTCGGCGGCGAGGTTGATCTGCACGCCGAAGTATTTGCCCGGCTGGTCGGGCAACGGCAGCGACACCAGGCCGCGCCGCTCCAACTGGAAGAGATACTCGACCGCCAGCTCGACCGGCGCGATGCGCAGCCAGTAGGTCAACACCGTGCCGCGCGCCTCCGGCAGCATGAAGATGTGTGAGAGGTAGACCGTGCAGAGGTCCGGCGCCCACGTGGGGTTGTAAATCACCGAGCCGTCGCGCACGCCGCGCAGGTTGCCGTCGCGATCCTTCGCGACCAGCAGGAAGTAGCGGATGAAGGTGCCGGACGGCAGCGCCTCGAAGGCGTCGTCGAGCAGGAAACGGCGGATCGCGTGCTCCGGCTCCATCTCCCCCTGCGGCCCGAAGGCGTTCCACAGAATCGCGTAGGCGCGCTGGAAGTCCGGATGGTCGGGATGCTCGATCGAGTGCAGCTCGTAGCGCCGCGTCTCGCGCTCGATCATCTCGACGATGTCCTGCTGGTAGAGGTCCTTCAGGCAGAGGCGGACTCGCGTGCCGAGGGCCATGGGGCAGGATGCCCACTCGGATGGGGCGGTGTAAAGGAGAGGTCGTTCGGTTGCCCGGTTGTCAGGTTGGTAGCGTGAGAGCCTGGACTCGACTCCGCGCTCCGACAAGCAACCGAGCCACCTGGCTACGAACAACCTGCCCATGCGCCCCGACCAGATCGATGACAACCGCGCCGCCTGGCTGCACGAGCTGCCGCCGTACGAACGGCTGCCGGCGTTGCGCGGGGAGGCGGCGGCCGATGTGGCGATCATCGGCGGCGGCATCACCGGGGTCTCGACCGCCTGGCATCTGAGCGAGCGTTTTCCCGACCGCCGCGTGGTGCTGCTCGAGGCCAAGGGGCTGGCCAACGGCGCCAGTGGGCGCAACGGCGGCCAGGTGTTGAACGGCATCAACGGCGTCGAGCCACGCGAGGCGGAGGGCGCCCGCCGGGTGTTCGCGGCGACGCATCGCGGCGTGGACATCGTCGCGGAGCTCGCCGCGCAGAGCAGCCTCGATTGCGGCTTCGCGCGCCGCGGCTGTCTCGAGGTGCAGACGACGCGCCGATCCGCCGATGACGCCGCAGCGCGGGTCGAACGATGGCGCGCCTGGGGTCTGCCGTTCGAGCGCCTGCCGGCGAGCGCGGTCGGCCTGCACGGCGTCCACGGCGCGGTGCTCGATCCCACCGCGGCGCGCGTCAACTGCGCCGCGCTGCTCCGCGGGCTGCGGCCCGGGCTGCAGGCGCGCGGCGTCGCGGTGTACGAGGACACGCCGGTGCTGCGCGTCGACGAGGGAGAGTCGATCGCGCTCGCGACGCCGCACGGACGGGTCCGCGCCGCCGCCGTCGTGCTCGCCACCAATGCGTACACGCCGCGCCTCGGCTGGTTCCGCGCCGGCATCCTGCCGCTCCACTCGCACGTCGTCGCCACCGGCCCGCTGCCGCCGCGCCGCTGGACGGCGCTCGGCTGGGGCGCGCCCGAGGGCTTCGCCGACGATCTCGACCGCATCGCCTACGGGTGCCGCACGCCCGGCGGCCGCCTGCTCTTCGGCGGCGGCGGCAACGCGGCTTACACCTACCGTTACGGCGGCACGCCGGTCTTCGACGAACCGCCGGCGGCCGCGCGGCCGCACTACGACGCCGTCGAGCGCCGCCTGCGCCACTACTTCCCCGGGCTCGTCGACGAGCCGATCGCGCATCGCTGGAGCGGCCCACTCGCCATCACCTTCGACCGCGTCTGCTCGATGGGCGTGACCGGCGCACACCGCAACGTCTATTACGCGCTCGGCTACAGCGGTCACGGCCTGGCGCTCGGCGCGCTCGCCGGCGAGGTCCTGCGCGACCTCTACAGCGGCGATCATACCCCCTGGCGCGACCTCCCCTTCTACCAGAAGCGCCTCCCCCCCATTCCGCCGGAGCCGCTGCGCTGGTTGGGGTACCAGGCGTACACCCGGCTCACGGGCCGCTCGCCGCGGCGGCGCTAGCGGCGGTCCCAGCCTGCCCGCCAGGAATCGCCGCACGAGTGGGATCTCGCTTGGTGATAGCGGCGATGGGGGGGCCTTGGAGGGCGCCGCTCCCGCGGCGCCGTGCCACCGACGCCACCGCGGCGGTGCGGCCGCGCGGCAGCGCGGCCCTCCAAGGCTGCTCGGCAGCAACTCTGGGAAGGCTGCGCGCCGCGCCAGGACGCGCGGCTGAAAGGCGCGTTGACACCGACGCGTGCCGCCCGCATAGTCGCAGCGTCATGCCGCGCCGCGCCGCCACGTTGCTGCTGGTCCTCGCCATTGCCCTGAGCGGCTTGGCGTCGGCGTCGTGTGCCAACGCGTTGTGTGCGCAGATGCGGTGCTGCCCGATCGAGGGGCTACACGCGCCGCGCAATTGCTGTGGCGCCAGCGTCGCTCCGGCGGCGCCGGCAGGCACCGCGGCGCTCGAGCGCGCGCCGCAGACGCCGCCGCTGACCGCGCTGCCAGCGGTCGCGCTGCCGCCCGCCATGCGCGTCGCGAACCATGCCGTCGCCGTTGTGCCGTCGCGCGGAGTCGGTCCGCCCGCGTCGCTGCTCCGCCAACACACCTCCCTGCTCATCTGAGCCGCCGTTCCCTCGCGGGAATCGGTAGGCCGCGCGGGCTCGTCCCGCGCGTTCGCGCCCCAGCCGGGCGCATTTCTCAGAGGAGCAGATCATGCGTATCGCATCGCGCGCGTTCGCCCGTCGGCGGACGCGGCGCCCATTGTCTCTCACGATCGCGCTGGCCTTCGCCCTGGCCGCGCCCGCCGGCGCGGCGGAGCCGTTGCGCCTCGACGACGTCGTCGCCATCGCGCTGCGCGACAACCCGGCCATCGCCGGCGCCGGCCAGCGGGCCGAGGCGCTGCACGCCCGTCCGGCGCAGGTCTCGGCGTTCGACGACCCGACCTTCAGCTGGGAGGCGTGGAACATCCCCGAGTCGCTGCGCGTCGACGCGGCGGACAACAACATCTTCCGCGTGTCGCAGAAGCTGCCGTTCCCCGGCAAGCGCCGGCTGGCCGGCGAGGCGGCGGCGCACGAGGCCGACGCCGCCGACCAGGACGTGCGCGCAACTCGCCTCGCCGTCCGGGCGGCGGTGACCCGTGCCTACGCTGATCTCTGGCTCGCCGGCGAGCGGTCCCTGATCATCGACCGCGATCGCGCCCTCTTCGACCGCCTGGCGCACACCGCCGAGAGCCAGTACGCGGTCGGCCAGACGACGCAGGCCGACGTGCTGCGCGCGCAGGTCGAGCAGACGCACTCGGTGATCGCGCAGCGCACCGCCGGCCTCGCGATCGACGCCGCCCGCGCCGAGCTCAACGCGCTGCTCAGCCGCACGCCCGAGGCACCGCTGGGCGAGCCGGAAGCGCCGCCCGTGCACCGCATCGAGACGCCGCTGGCCACCCTGATCGAACGGGCGCTGGAAGCGCGACCGGAGCTGGCCGGGCAGCGCGCCCTGATCGATCGGGAGACGTCCGGCGTCGAGCTCGCCGAGCTCGGCTACTGGCCCGACTTCGAGGTCAGCGTCGGCCGCTTCCTCAACTACGGCACCGCCGACGGCTTCGGCGCCATGGCGACGGTCACCCTTCCCTTCGTCCACGCTCGACAAGTATCGCGCCGCGGTGGGCGAGGCGCGAGTCCGCGTCAGCGGCGCCGAGTCGGCGCTGCGCGGCCTCCAGGACGGCGTCCGCCGCGACGTCGCGACGGCCTACGCGCGGGCCAACGCCGCCGCCCTCGATTACGAGCTGGCGCGCAGCACCCATGTGCCGCACGCTGAACAGGCGGTGCAGGTCAACGAGGCCGCCTACGTCAGCGGCGCGGTCGACTTCGCCTCGCTGCTCGACGCCCTGCGCACCCTGCAGGACACCCATCTCCAGCATGCCGAGGCGGCGGCGGACTACCTGCGCGCCGTCGCCGATATCGAGCGCGCCGTCGGCAGCCCGCTCGACGCCGTCCAGCGAGTGAGGTCGACCATGCGCCCGATCCATCTGCTCGTCTTCGTCCTCCTCGCCGCCGCGCTTGCGGCCGGCTACGCCGGACGCCCGTGGATCGAAGCCCAGCTCGATCATCAGGCCGCGGCGCCAGCCGCGCACGCCGCCAGGTACCAGTGCTCGATGCACCCGCGGATCATCTCCGATCATCCGGACACGTGTCCGATCTGCCAGATGCCGCTCACCCTCGTCGACGACGGGGTGCACACGACGCCCAGCGCGGCGACGGCCGCACGCGTGCCGCTCTTCTACCGCAATCCGATGCGCCCCGACGTCACCTCGCCGGTACCGGCCAAGGACGCGATGGGTATGGACTATATCCCGGTCTACCCCGATGACTCCGGCGGCGCGGCCGGCGGCGCGAGCGACGTCGCCGGCCACGCCGCCTTCGTGCTGCCTCGCGAACGCCAGCAGCTGATCGGCGTGCGCCGCGGCCGCGTCGAGCGCCGCGCGCTGTCGCGCGACATCCGCGCCGTCGGCACCGTCGCCTACGACCCCCAGCTCTACCAGGCGATCAGCGACTACCGGCAGGCGCTGTCGGGGCGCGCCCGCCTGCACGAGGAGGCGCTGTCGGAGGCGCGCGACGGCAGCGACGCCATCGCCCGCGCCGCCGCGCTGCGCCTGCGCCAGCTCGGCCTCTCCGACGCGCAGGTGAAGGACGTCGGTCGTGGCGGCGGCGACCCGGGCGCGCTACTGCTGCCCGGCGCCACGGCCTGGGTCTACGCGCAGGTCTACGAGTACGAGATCGACAGCGTGCGGGCGGGCCAGCAGGTGACGGTGACCGTCCCGTCGCAGGCCGACCGCACCTATCGCGGCACCGTCGCCGGCATCGATCCCATCCTCGACAGCACCACCCGCACCGCGCGCGTGCGCGTGCAGCTGGCGACGCCGGACGGCGGCCTGCGTCCGGAGTCGTTCGTCACCGCGCTGATCCACGTGCCCACCGCGGAGGTGGTCGCGGTGCCGAGCGACGCCATCCTCGACACCGGCGCGCGACCAGTTCGTGTTCGTGATCGAGGACGGCACCCGCTTCGCGCCGCGTGCCGTGCGGGTCGGCCGCGAGGCCGGCGGCTGGACGGAGATCGCCGCCGGCATCGCGCCCGGCTCCGAGGTCGTCACCTCGGCCAACTTCCTCATCGACTCCGAGTCGCGCTTCCGCGGCGCGCGGCCGCCGCCTTCCAGCGCGAGCGAGCGCCCAGCAGGTCGCCGCCGATGATCGAACGCATCATCGACTTCAGCGCCCACAACCGCGTCCTCGTCCTGCTGCTCACCGGCATGGCGCTGGCCGGCGCCTGGTGGGCGGTGCGGCACATGCCGCTCGATGCGATCCCCGATCTGTCCGACACGCAGGTCATCGTCTTCTCGCGCTGGGACCGCAGCCCCGACATCCTCGAGGACCAGGTCACCTATCCGATCGTCACGGCGCTGCTCGGCGCGCCGAAGGTCAAGGCGATCCGCGGCTTCTCCGACTTCGGCTACTCGTACGTCTACGTCATCTTCGAGGACGGCACCGACCTCTACTGGGCGCGCTCGCGCGTGCTCGAGTACCTGAGCAAGATCCTGCCGCGGCTGCCCGAGGGCGTGCGCACCGAGATGGGGCCGGACGCCACCAGCGTCGGCTGGGTCTACCAGTACGCGCTCGTCGATCGCACCGGCCAGTACGACCTGGCGCAACTGCGCAGCCTGCAGGACTGGTATCTCCGCTATCACCTGCAGGCGGTGCCGGGCGTCGCCGAGGTCGCAGCCGTCGGCGGCTTCGCCAAGCAGTACCAGGTCAACGTCGATCCGACCCGGCTGCTCGCCTACGACGTCCCGCTCACCCAGGTCATCGACGCGGTCCGCAAGAGCAACAACGAGGTCGGCGGCCGCCTGATGGAGTTCGCCGGCACCGAGTACATGGTGCGCGGGCGCGGCTACCTGAAGGGCGTCGACGATCTCGCGCAGGCGGTGGTCGGCGTCGACGCCAAGAGCGGCACGCCGATCCTGGTGCGCAACGTCGCCGACGTGGTCGTCGGGCCCGACATCCGGCGCGGCGTCGCCGACCTCGACGGCCTCGGCGACACGGTCGGCGGCATCGTCGTCATGCGCCAGGGCGAGAACGCGCTCGACGTCATCGACCGCGTCAAGGCGCGGCTCGAGGAGCTGAAGCCGAGCGCTGCCGCCCGGCGTCGAGGTCGTCACCACCTACGATCGCTCCGGCCTCATCGACCGCTCGATCGACACCCTGCTGCACGCGCTCAGCGAGGAGATGCTGATCGTCAGCCTGGTCATCCTCGTCTTCCTCTGGCACATCCCGTCGGCGCTGATCCCGATCGTCACCATCCCGGTGGCGGTCTTCCTCGCCTTCATCCCGCTCTACTTCTTCGGCTTCAGCTCCAACATCATGTCGCTCGCCGGCATCGCCATCTCGATCGGCGTGCTGGTCGACGGCGCCATCGTCGAGGTCGAGAACGCCTACAAGCGGCTCGAGGAGTGGATCGCCGGCGGCCGGCACGGCGACTTCCACGCCGTCCGCCTGCAGGCCCTGAAGGAGGTCGGCCCGTCGGTCTTCTTCTCGCTGCTGGTGATCGCCGTCGCCTTCCTGCCGATCTTCGTTCTCGTCGACCAGGAGGGCCGCCTGTTCAAGCCGCTGGCGTTCTCGAAGAACCTGGCGATGGCGATCGCGGCGCTGCTGGCGATCACCCTCGATCCGGCCATGCGCATGCTGTTCACCCGCATGACCGCCTTCCAGTTCCGGCCGCGGCCGCTGGCGCGGCTCGCTCAATCTGGTCGTGGTCGGCCGCTATGTACCCGGAGGAGCGCCACCCGATCAGCCGCGTGCTGTTCTGGCTCTACGAGCCGGCCTGCCGCTTCGTACTGCGCCATCGCGTCGCTGACGCTGATCGCTCGCGTTCGCCGCTGGTGGCGGCGACGGTGCCGATCTACTTCCGGCTCGGCTCGGAGTTCATGCCGCCGCTCAACGAGGGCGACTTCCTCTACATGCCCACCGCCCTGCCGGGCATGTCGGTGACCGAGGCGCAGCGCGTCCTGCAGGCCCAGGACCGCGTGCTGATGACCTTCCCCGAGGTCGAGCGCGTCTTCGGCAAGGCCGGCCGCGCCGATACGCCGACCGACCCGGCGCCGTTCTCGATGGTCGAGACGACGGTGCTGCTCAAGCCCGAATCCGAGTGGCGGCACGGTGCCGCGCTGGTACTCGGACTGGCCGCGCGTGGGTGCAGGCGATCGGCGCTCGCTTCGTGCCGCCGCATCATCACCCACGAGGAGCTGCAGAACGAGATGGACACGCAGCTGCAGCTTCGCCGGCATCCCCAACATCTGGACGATGCCGATCAAGAACCGCATCGACATGCTGTCCACCGGCGTGCGGACGCCGATCGGCATCAAGATCCTCGGCCCCGACCTGACGGAGATCCAGCACCTCGGCGAGGAGCTGGAGGCGATCATGCGCGGCGTCGCCGGGCACCCGCAACGTCCTCGCCGAGCGCACCGCCGGCGGCTACTACCTCGACTTCGACCTCGATCGCGACTGCCCTGGCGCGCTACGGCCTGGCGGTCGACGACGCCCAGTCGGTGATCATGTCGGCGATCGGCGGCGAGCAGGTCACCACCACCATCGAGGGCCGCGAGCGCTACTGCCGTCAACGTCCGCTACGCCCGCGACTTCCGCGACGATCGTGCCGGCGCTGCGCCGCGTGCTCGTGCCGACCGCCGGTGGCGCGCAGATCCCGCTCGCGCAGATCGCCGACATCCGCAAGCGCGAGGGCCCGGCGATGATCCGCAACGAGAACGGCCAGCTCGCCGGCTACGTGTACGTCGACATGAGCGGCCGCGACATCGGCGGCTACGTCGACGAAGCCAAGCGCATCGTCGCCGAACGGCTGAGCCTGCCCACCGGCTACTCGCTGATCTGGAGCGGGCCAGTACGAGAACCTGGCGCGCGTCCGCCAGCGCCTGGTGGTCGTGCTGCCGCTGACCATCTTCCTCATCGCCCTGCTGCTCTACCTGAACACCAAGTCGGCGGTGAAAACCGGCATCGTGCTCCTCGCCGTGCCGTTCTCGCTGGTCGGCGCCGTCTGGCTGCTGTACGCGCTCGGCTACCACCTCTCGATCGCGGTCTGGGTCGGCATGATCGCCCTGATGGGACTCGACGCCGAGACCGGCGTCTTCATGCTGCTGTTCCTCGATCTCGCCTACGACGAGCGGCGTGCGCGCCGGCCGCATGCAGAGCCGCGAGGATCTCGACGGACGCCGATCCTGCACGGCGCGGTGCGCCGCATCCGGCCGAAGATGATGACGGTGACGGCGATGTTCATGGGCCTGCTGCCGCTGATGTGGTCGATCGGCACCGGCGCGGACATGATGAAGCGCATCGCCGCGCCGATGGTCGGCGGCGTCTTCACCTCGTTCGCCATGGAGCTGCTGGTCTACCCGGTCCTGTACTTCATCTGGAAGTGGCACTTCGAGATGCGACGGGACGGCGCCTGACAGTGAGGGATACCGGCTTCTGATGAGTCCACCGATGCGAGGCGCGGGGTGGATCTCTGATCAGTCGTCGATCAGTGCCGATGCCGATGATGGAGATCGGGAACGTGCTGGTGCGCGTGATCCACCGCTCGGTGCGCGTGGCGGTGCACATGCTCGACGCCGGCGGGCAGCTCGGAATGCACGTGGTCGTGGTGGCCGTCGTCGTGGCGGTGGCGGTGGTCGTGCTCGGTGGGCTCGTGCCGATGTCGGTGGCCGTGCTGGTCGCGGAGGATGCACCCCACGGCAGCGGCGGCGAGCGCCATCGCCGTCAGCGCGGCGGGGGTGAGGCGGTCGCCGAGCAGGACGGCAGCCAATCCCACGCCCCAGAAGGGCGCGGTCGCGAAGGCGGCCTGCGCCCGCACGGCGCCGAGGCGCTGCGCGGCGCCGATGTACAGGGCGATGCTGAGCCCGTAGCAGGCACCGCCGACGGCGAGGATGCGGACGGCGTCAACGAGGCTGGGCCGCGCCGGCGTCAGCCACGCCGCCAACAGCAGGTTCGCGGTCCCGGCCGCGAGTCCCTTGAAGACCGTGGTGTGCGCCGGCGACAGCGCGTCGATCAACGACGTCAGGTGGTTGTCGAGCGCCCATAGGCAACAGGCGGCGAGCACCAGCAGCGCCGCGGCGGCCCCCGGCGCGCCGCCGCCGGCAGCGAGGAGCATGCCGGCCGCCACCGCCAGCGCAACGCCGACCCAGCCGCCGCGTCCGAGCGGGTCGCGAAAGACCAGCGCGCCAAGCAGCGCCGTCGCCGCCACCTCGAGCGACAGCAGCAGCGCCACCGAGGCGGCGCTGGCCAGCCGCAGCGCGACCACCAGCGCGACCGGCGCGAGCACGCCGCCGGCGAGCGCCGCGGCCGCGAGCCGGCGCGCGTTGGCGCGGTCGATTGGTGCCTGCGGCGATCGCCGCCACGCCAGGGGCGCCACGGCCAACGCCGCCCCGACGTAGAGCAGGCCCGCGACGACCAACGGGGGCACCCGCTCGACCAGCGGCTTGAGCAGCGGCGTGGCGGCACCGAAGAGCAGCGCCGCGATCAGGGCGGCGATCATCGCGCCGCGAACGTGGACGCTGGTCACGCGCGCAGAATACACGACTCGCCAGCGGCGGCCACGGACGCCTGGGCGTCCCGCCGCCCGAGAGATTCCACCGATGAACGTCCCGGTGCTGCATTTGGGGGGAACACTCCCAGCTGGCGCGCCAGGGGTGGCGAGCTGAAGCCCTCCGCTACGAAGCAGGATGGCCTTCCCCCACCTCTGTCGCTCTGGTAGCGAGGACCGGTGACACGGCTCGCGCTCCTCGCTGCCCTGGCATTGCAGCTCTTCGGCTGCCTGGCGCCGGCCAATGCGTTCGTCATCTGCATCTCGAACGATGGCTGCGTCGAGCTCGAGCCGTCGGTTCCGGGCGCGAGGCGCTGCCCCGAGAACGATTGCGACGCGGCACACGCGGGCGACCCGTCGCATCGCTGTCGCGACATCCCGATTCTGGTCGACGCCGGCGGTCCGGCGCGGACGACGATCGCCCACCATCTTCCGGCGATGGCGATCCTGAACGCCGCGCCGCGCATCGCGGTGACGCCCGCCTTCGGCGGCGCACACGCCATCGCGGCGCCCCCTCGCGCCGTCGCGCCGTCGCGTAGCGTCGTCCTGCAGCTCTGAGTCGTCTCTCTCCGGACCGCCACCCGCCGTTCCGCGGCGCCTGACGATCCCGCCGCGTCCGTCTCGCACGGCCGTGGCTCAACGCGGGAGCTCGTTCCCGCTCGAGAGACGCTCCATGTCACTGCGACTACCAACGCTCACGCTCGCCCTGATCATCGCCGGCGGCGCCGCCGCCGCTGCCCAACCGCTCACCCTCCGCGAGGCGCTCACCGCGGCGCTGCGCGACAATCCCGAGCTCGAAGCCGCCGCGCGCGCCGTCGGCGCGCGCCAGGCGCAGGTGTGGCAGGCCGGCCTGCTGCCGAATCCCGAGCTGCGGCTCGAGGCCGAGAACATCGGCGGCTCGGGCGACTTCGCCGCCGCCGAGTCGGCGGAGAGCACGCTCAAGCTCGCGCAGCGCGTCGAGCTCGGCGGCAAGCGAGGGGCGCGGGTCGCGGTGGCCGAGCGCGAGCGCGACGTCGCCGCGGGTGAGGTCGAGCTGCGCCAGGCGGCGCTCGCCGCCGGCACCGCGCGCGCGTTCGTCGCCGTCCTCGCCGCCCAGGAGCAGGTCCGGCTCGCCAACAGCCTGCACGATCTCGGCGCCGAGGCCCTCGGCGCGGTCGAGGCGCAACGCCGCGCCGGCGGCGCCTCGGACGCGAACGTCCTGCGCGCCCGGCTGCTGCGCGACGAGGCCGGGCTCGTGCGCATCCGGCGCGAACAGGAGCTCGTCGCCGCGCGCGCCGACCTCGCGGCGCAGTGGGGGGGCGGCGACCCGGCCTTCATCGACGTCGCCGGCGATCTGTCGGCGATCGCGCCGCCGCCCTCGCTGTCGGTCCTGCTCGACCGCGTCGCCGCCGCGCCCGAGCTGGCGCGCTGGCGGCGCGAGCTCGCGAGCCGCGCGTCCGCGGTGCAGGCGGAGCGCGCCGAGGCGATCCCCGACCTGCTGCTCGGCGCCGGCCCGCGCTATTTCAGCGACACCGGCGACGTCGCCCTGGTCGCCGAGATCACGGTGCCACTGCCGGTGTTCGACCGCCGCCAGGGCGCCATCGCCGCGGCGCGCGCTCGTTTCGCCGCCGGCGAGGCCGAGGAGCGCGCCGCCGTCGCGGCGTTGCGCGCGGCGGTGAGGCGCGCGCACGCCGCGCTGGCCGCGGGCTACGCGCTGGCCGTGGCGCTGCGCGAGCATCTGCTGCCGGATGCCGACGCGACGCTCGTCGCCAGCCGCGGCGCCTACCGGCAGGGCGGCCTGCGCCTCGACGAGCTGCACGATGCCCAGCGCGCGTACGTCGACCTGCGCAGCCGCGAGATCGAGGTCCTCGCCGGCTATCACCAGACCGCCGCCGAGCTCACCCGGATGGTCGGCGGCGCCGGCGACGGCAGCGCCCTGCCCGGCGAGGTGATGCCGTGAGGCGCCTGGCGATCGTCGCCGTCGCCGTGCTGCTCGGCCCCACCGGCGCGCCCGCCGACGCGCATGGACACGACGCGCACGGCGAGCCTCCGCTACGCGCCTTCACCGTCGCCGACTTCGCCCGCTTCGGCGTCCGCATCGCCACCGCCGGTCCGGGCGTGGTCGACAGCGGCGTCGAGCTCCCCGGCGAGGTGCGGCCCAACGCCGAGCGCACGGCTCACATCGCGCCGCAGTTCGCCGGCCGCGTGCGCGAGGTGCGCAAGCGGGTCGGCGACAGCGTGCGCGCCGGCGAGACCCTGGCGATCATCGAGAGCGACACGCTGGCGCCCTTCCCGCTGACGGCCGCGTTCGACGGCACCGTCGTCGATCAGCACGCGACGCCCGGCGAAGCCGTCGGCCCGAGCACGCCGGCGTTCGTGGTCGCCGACCTCGGCACGGTCTGGGTCGAGATCAACGTCTATCAGAGGGACCTCGCGGCGGTGCGCACTGGCGCGCGGGTGCACATCCTGGCGGGCCACGGCATCGGCGACGCCGAGGGCACGGTGTCCTATCTGAGCCCGGTGCTCGACCAGGCCACCCGCACCGCGATCGCGCGGGTGGTGCTGCCCAACCCGTCCGGCCTGTGGCGGCCGGGGCTGTTCGTGACGGCGCGGGTGCTCGACCCGCTTCCCGCGCCAGTGGTCGTGCCGCGGGTCGCGCTGCAGCGCATGGGCGGGGCGCCGGTGGTCTTCGTCGTCGACGGCGAGCACATCGTCGCGCGGCCGGTGCGGCTCGGGCGCCGCGGCCCGCGCCAGGTCGAGATCGTCGACGGGCTCGCGGCTGGCGAACGCTACGCCGACGACGGCACGTTCCTGCTCAAGGCCGAGCTCGACGCCGGCGCCGGCGGCGACGAGCACTGAGGGCGCGGGCATGCTGAACCGCATCCTCGAATTCTCGGTCCAGCACCGCTGGACGGTGGTCGTCGCCACCCTTGCCGCGGCGCTCTTCGGCGTGCGCGCGTTCTGGATCCTGCCGATCGATGCGGTGCCCGACATCACCGGTCCGCTGGTGCAGATCAACACCGTCGACGCATCGCTCTCGCCGGTCGACGTCGAGCGTCAGGTCACCTTTCCGATCGAGACCGCGCTGGCCGGCATTCCCGGTCTCGAACGCACGCGCTCGCTGTCGCGCAACGGCTTCTCGCAGGTGACGGCGATCTTTCGCGACGGCACCGACATCTACTTCGCCCGCCAGCAGATCGGCGAGCGGCTCGTAGCGGTGCGCGGCCGACTGCCGGCCGGCGCCGAGCCGCGCCTGGGACCGATCACGAGCGGGCTCGGCGACGTCTACATGTGGACCGTCGCCTTCGCCCATCCCGACGGCCAGGGCGCCGCGCCGGCGAGCGGCGGCGCCGGCTGGCAGGCCGACGGCAGCTACCGCACGCCCGAGGGCGAGGACCTGCGCACGCCGATCGAGCGCGCCGCCTACCTCCGCACCGTGCAGGACTGGATCATCCGGCCGCAGCTCCAGGGCGTTGCCGACGTCGCCGGCATCGACGCCATCGGCGGCTTCGTGAAGCAGGTGCTGGTCGAGCCGGACGTCGGGCAAATGAACGCGCACGGGCTGGGCTTCGTCGACCTCGTCGCCGCGCTCGAGGCGAACAACCTCAGCACCGGCGCCGGCGTCGTCGAGCACAACGGCGCCGCCTACGTCGTCCGCGCGGCGGCGCGCATCGAGTCGCTCGACGAGCTCGCGACGATCGCGGTGGCCGAGCGCGGTGGCACGCCGATCCGGCTCACCGACGTGGCGCGCGTCGCCATCGGCGGCGAACCCCGCACCGGCAGCGCCTCGCAGAACGGCGAGGAGGTGGTGATGGGCACGGCGATGATGCTGCTCGGCGCCAACAGCCGCACGGTGTCGCGGGCCGTCGACGCGCGCCTCGCCGCGGTGCGGCGGACCCTGCCGCCCGACGTCGTCGCGACGCCCGTGCTCGATCGCTCGCAGCTCGTCGACGCCGTGATCGGCACCGTCGCCACCAACCTGGTCGAAGGCGCCATCCTGGTCGTCGCCGTGCTCTTCGCCCTGCTCGGCAACCTGCGGGCGGCGTTCATCACCGCGCTCGCCATCCCGCTGTCGATGCTGCTCACCGCCGTCGGCATGGTGCAGACGCGCACCAGCGGCAACCTGATGAGCCTCGGCGCGATCGACTTCGGCCTCATCGTCGACGGCGCCGTGATCATCGTCGAGAACTGCTTGCGCGTGCTCGGCGAACGCCGGCAGGCGCTGGGACGAGCGCTGACCACCACCGAGCGCCTCACCGCCGTGCGCGACGCCAGCACGCAGGTGCGCGGCGCCACGGCGTTCGGCGAGGCGATCATCATCCTCGTGTACGTCCCGTTGCTGTTCCTGTCCGGGATCGAAGGCCGGATGTTCAGGCCGATGGCGATGACGGTCATCTTCGCGCTGGTGGCCGCGTTCGTGCTGTCGCTGACCTTCATCCCGGCGATGGTGGCGATCTGGGTGCGCGAGCCGGCGCGCCCACACGCCAACCCGATCGTCGCGCTGGCGACGCGCGCGTACGTCCCGGTCCTGCGCTGGGCGTTGCGGCTGCGCTGGCTGGTGGTGGGCGGCGCGGTCGCTCTCTGCGCATTCGCGCTCGTGCTGTTTGGGCGCCTGGGCCAGGAGTTCGTGCCGACGCTCAGCGAGCTCGACCTGCTCGTGCACGCCGCGCGCATTCCCGGCACCGGGGTCGAGCAGTCGACGCTCATGCAGCGCGACCTCGAACGCGCGCTGCCGGCGTTCCCCGAGGTGGCGCTGGTCTTCTCGCGCACCGGCACGGCCGAAATGGCGGCGGACCCGATGCCACCATACCTTTCCGACACGTACGTCATCCTCAAGCCGCGCAAGGAATGGCCGGACCCGCGCGACACCAAGGAGGATGTACGCGCGCGCATCGCCGCGGCGCTCGTCGGCATCCCGGGCAACCGTTACGAGTTCACGCAGCCGATCCAGATGCGCTTCAACGAGCTGATGGCCGGCGTCCGCGGTGATCTCTCGGTGAAGGTGTTCGGCGACGACTTCGCGGTGCTGCAGCCGGCCGCTGACCGCATCGCGACGGCGCTCGCCGACGTGCCGGGCGCGGCCGACGTGCGCGTCGAGCCAGTGCGCGGCGCCCCGGTGCTGAGCGTCGACGTCGACCGCGCCGCCATCGCTCGCTACGGCATCACCGTCGCCGACCTCCACGCGGTGGTCGCGGCCGGCGTCGGCGGCGCCCACGCCGGGCAGCTCTTCCAGGGCGACCGCCGTTTCGACATCGTCGTCCGCCTCGCCGACGCGGCGCGCCAGGATCTCGACGTGCTCGAGCGCCTGCCGGTGCTCCTCTCGCACGAGGACACGCCCCTCCGCCCGCTCACCCTGGGCGGCGACGACGTCGGCCGCTCGCCGCTGCGCTTCGTGCCGCTCGGCGCCCTGGCGACGTTGCGGCTCGAGGACGGACCGAATCAGATCAGCCGCGAGAACGGCAAGCGGCGGGTCGTGGTGCAGGCCAACGTGCGCGACCGCGACATCGGCTCGTTCGTCGAGGCCGCGCAGACGCGGATCGCCAAGGACGTCGTGCTGCCGCCCGGCACCTGGCTCGAGTGGGGCGGACAGTACGAGAGCCTGCTCGACGCGCGCCAGCGGCTGCTGGTGGTCGTGCCGCTCTGCTTCGCCGTCATCCTGCTGCTGCTCTACGCGACCCTGGGCTCGTTCGCCGACGCGCTGATCATCTTCAGCAGCGTGCCGCTGGCGCTGAGCGGCGGCGCGGCGACGCTGTGGCTTCGCGACATGCCCTTCTCCATCACTGCTGCGGTCGGCTTCATCGCGCTCTCCGGCGTCGCCGTGCTCAACGGGCTCGTGCTGCTGTCCTTCATCCGCGACCTGCGCCGCGACGGCGCCGCGCTCGACGACGCCATCACCCGCGGCGCCCTCACCCGCCTCCGCCCGGTGCTGATGACCGCGCTCGTCGCCTCGCTCGGCTTCCTGCCGATGGCCCTCGCCACCGGTACCGGCGCGGAGGTCCAACGCCCACTCGCCACCGTCGTCATCGGCGGCCTGATGACCAGTACCGCCCTGACGCTTGTGGTCTTACCGGCGCTCTACCGCATCGTCAGAGGCCACCGATGAACACCGATGGCCACCGATGGACACAGATCTGTGGTCATCCGTGGTTCACTTCGGCGCGCGCAGGTAGTCGACGGTGCCGAACGGGGTGCCGCGGGATCCGGTGACGGCGACACCGGTGAACCCGGCGCGCTCGACCAGCGCGGCCAGGCGGCCGTCGAGGTTGTCGGCGGTGCGCTCCTCGCCGTCGAAGTGGCGGAAAGCCATCCCGACCAGGCGCGCGTAGGGGGTGCGCGGCGGGCCGAAATCGGCGACGTGCAACTCGCCGCCCGGGCGTAGGATGGCGCGGAACACGCCGAGTACCGCGAGCTTCTCGTCGCGCGTCAGGTGATGGAGGACGAGGGTCGAGACGACGCGGTCGAAGCTCGACGACGGGAAGGTATCGGCGGCGAGAAACCCCTGGCGCAGCTCGATCGCCAGGCCCGCCGCGTCGATCTTGCGGCGGGCGAACGCGAGCACATTCGCATCGGCGTCGAGTCCCACGACCTCCGCCCCGGGACACGAGCGCTTGAGCAAGATCGCCAGCGTGCCGGTTCCGCAGCCGAAGTCGAGCACGCGCTGGCCGGGCCGGAGCGCTGCCTGGTCGACGAGCTGCTGCTTCAACGGCCGCTCGCGCAAGGTGAGCGCGACCAGCGGATCGTAGAATCGCGTCAGCCAGTGATAGCCGAGAGCGGGAACGAACTCGGTCTGCTCGTGTGCGGGCATGTCTGCTCCTGCGAAGGTCCCGCGCCGGTCAGTCCCACAGTCGGTCGAGGACCCGCGCGATACCGGCGAAGAGGAAATCGATCTCGTCCCGGGTGATGACGAGCGGCGGGGCGATGGCGATGAGGTCGCGGATGCCGCGCACGATGATGCCTTCCTTGCGCGCCAGCGCGACGGCGCGCCCGCCGAGGACGGGCGGCGTCTGCAGCTTGGCCTTGCCGCCGCGCGGCAGCAGGTCGACGGCGCCGATCAGTTGCTCGCCGCGGATCTCGCCGACGGCCGGGTGGCCGGCCAGGGCGCGGAGCTTCTGCTGGAAGTAGGGGCCGACGTCGTCGCGCACGCGCGCGACGAGCCCTTCCTTCTCGATGATCGCGAGGTTGGCGAGGCCCGCGGCGGTGGCGACGGGATGGCCGCTGTAGGTGAAGCCGTGGGCGAGATAGCCGCCGCGCTCGAAGGTGTCGGTGAGCGCGTCGCTCACCATGGTGGCGCCGAGCGGGACGTAGCCGCTCGTGATGCCTTTCGCCATGGTGATCAGGTCGGGCTCCAGGTTCCACAGCGCCGACGCGAACCAGGCGCCCAGGCGGCCGAAGCCGGTGATCACCTCGTCGGCGACGAAGAGGATCTCGTGCTTGCGGCACAGGTCGCGCAGCGCACGGAGATGGTTCGGCGGCGGCACGATGACGCCCCCGGCGCCCTGGACCGGTTCGGCGAACAGGGCGGCGATGGTGTCGGCGCCCTCGGCGAGGATCGTCTTCTCGGTCTCGGCGAGACAGTGCTCGCCGTAGGCCGCCGGCGACAGCGCGCTGTCCACGCCGTACGGATGCGGCCCGGGCACGTGGATGAATCCGGGCAGCGGCAGATCGAACGGCTCGGTGCAGCTCGCCAGACCGGTCATGCTCGTCGTCGCCAGGCCGACGCCGTGGTAGCTGAACGTGCGGGTGAGGATCTTCTGCTTCCCCGAACGGCCGCGCAGCTTGTGGTAGGCGCGGATCAGCTTGAGCGCCGTCTCGTTGGCCTCCGAGCCCGAGTTCGAGAAGAACACCTTGGTCATGCCCTTCGGCGCGACCGAGGCGATCTTGTCGGCGAGGCGGATCGTCGGCTCCGTCGTCGTGTTGAAGAACGACGGGTAGAAGCAGACCGACTTCATCTGCTCGTGCACCGCCTCGGCGATCTCGCGCCGGCCGTAGCCGACGTTGACGCACCAGAGCCCGGCCAGGCCGTCGAGCAGGCGCTGGCCGGTCTCGTCCGTCACGTAGCAGCCGGCGGCCTTCTCGATGACGTGCGTCCCCTGGCGGTGCAGGTCGACGTGATCGGTGAACGGATGCAGGAGATGCGCCTCGTCGAGACGGCGCAAGGTCGCGAGGTGGGTGGCGTCCATGCGCGCAGAATAGTGGATGGTGGCGTGGGAGACCACCGTCGACAGTGCCCCGACGGCCAGTCCTCATCCGCCATCGGGGTACGATGAATCGGTCTTGGAATCTGGGAGGCGCTCATCAGTCGCCTCGGGCGCTGGTGCTGCTGCGCCCGCATCAACCAATGCTGCCGACACGATTGCTGAAGCGCATCGCCCCCGAGCAGTACGCTGCTACGATTCGGCGCAAGGGCGGCGACGGCATTCTCGAGTCAGTGGCTCGTACGCGCGGCCCTCTGCGGAAAGACCGCGATGCAGACGACGACAAACACGATCAGCGCGGCGGATGCCGCGTAGCGGCTCAACGCCAGTCCGCCGTCGCTGACCGGCTTGTCGAGCAGGTCACCCACCACGGCGCCCAATGGCCGCGTGAGGATGAACGCAATCCAGAACAGCGCGGTGCCGGACACGCTCGTCAGCATGTGGGCCGCGAGGACCAGCGCGAGCAGCGCGCCGAACACGGCCGCACCTCCCAGGTAACCGAGACCCGCCGTGTCGGCCACCCAATCGCCCAACGCCGTGCCCAGCGTCTGCGAAAACATGATGGTCATCCAGTAGAACGCTTCGGCCTTGGGAGAGCTGACGGTGCTGACCGACACCGAGCCGAGCGAGCGATACCAGAGGGCCAGGGACGCCAGCAAAAGCAACAACAGTAGCGACGCCCCACCGGCATAGCCGATGCCCAGCGAGCGGTCGGCGAAATCGGCGAGCGTCGTGCCGACCGTCGTCGTGGCAATGATCGTCGCCCAGTAGAGCGGGGGATGGAAGCGCTTGGCGGCGATCTGCGCGCCGACGAACAACAGGAAGAGTGCAGCGAACATGCCTGTGGCGACCAGATAGCCAAGGTCCATCGACATCGACACGGCGTCCCCACCGGTTTCGCCCAGCGTGGTCGCGGCAATCTTCAGGACCCAGAAGAGCAGGGTCACCTCTGGCACTTTGCTCAGACGTTGTTCCGTGGCGGTCCTTTCAGTCCCGCCGAAGCTACCTACTACGCCCTCACGGCACCACCGGGCAGAATCGCGGTAGGCTCCGGTTGCGGCTGACACCTCGACGATCCGGCGAGGATCAACGCCCGGGAACGCGCAGCAGACTCGTCCGCTTCTTCAAGTAGCGACAGGCCGCGAAGGCGGTCGCGCCGACCACTACCTCGCCGACCCAGATCGGGTCGGTGACGATGCGGCCGGCGGCAACACCTGACGCGAATGCCTCGCTGGCCGCCAGCATGGCGAGGATCGCCACGACGCCCTGGTACTCCGCCCGCACGACCGTCCGCCAGGAGAAGGGTAGAGTCGGCGACCGCCAGAGGCTCGGCCGCGGCAGAATCGCCGGAACTCGATCAGCCCACGTCTCGAACTCGCCGTCGAACCGGTGCGAGAGAAAGGCCTCCTCCGCGAAGATGATGCGTTCGTAGTACAGCGCAAACACCAGCGTGACCACTGCCGTCAGCCAGAGGGACCGGAAGAACACACTGACGCCGATGAGCGACAGAGCATTCCCCAGATAGAGCGGATGCCGGACGATCGAGTACATGCCGGTGGTATTGAGCACGTCAGCCACCTGCCGGCGCGTATTGCGACCGGAGGTATGCGCCGGGGCGAACCCGATGGTGGCGACGCGGATGGCCACTCCGGACAGTGCCACGGTCAGGCACAGGAACTGCCACGCGGGGTCGAGGACCGCCGCAACCGACACGCCGCGAAAGTTGACGATGGCCGCGGCGAACAGCGGCGCCAGCACCAGCGGTAGATGACTGCGGTAGCGGAACAACCACTGTCCGCGTTGCTCCATGGCAGCGTGCAGGGTCATGCTTCCCCCGGGCGCGAAAAGCGGATCGACTCGCTGGAGCAACACATCGGTGACGTCCACCATGGCAGGGGCCGAGTGACGAAATCGTGAAGGCGACCGGATGCCGGGGCGCCTGGTCACCTCGCCACGAATAGCTTCAGTCGGCGTGCTCGCCGTCCTGCGGACCGCCGTCGTCGTCGTCTCACCATCCGCACCGCCATCCTCGTCGCCTTGGCGGGGACACGGATCCGGCTCGCACGAGCCGGCGCCCATGCTGGGGCCGCCCATGTCGATGCAATCAGCCTCGAGGAGCGTCGCACCCCTGCTGATTCGGGGTCGAGAGACCCCATTGCCGGATGCGCGCAGCCTACCGCCTGGGCTATGAACTGATCGTGACGTCCGGCGTCGGCCCAAGAGGTTCGGGGACGGCTGCCCCGGAGGACGCTTCACGATGTGATACCGTAGTATCGACTGGCGCCGCGAAACGCGGCGCCATGGCCAGCGCCAGCAGACCGATGAAGATCTTGGTGGTTGAGGACGATGCCGCGCTCGCCGGCAGCCTGCGCGGGGGCCTCGTCGATGCGGGCTTTGCGGTCGACGTCGCACCGCAGCTCGCCGACGCCGACCGCGCGCGGCGGGTCAACGCGTACGACCTGATCGTGCTCGACCTCGGCCTGCCCGACGGTGATGGCCGCGAGTATCTGGCACGGCTGCGCTCCCGTGGTGCCGCGACGCCGGTATTGATCCTCACTGCTCGCAGCGCCCTGACCGACCGCGTCAATGGCCTGAACGCTGGCGCAGACGACTACCTGCAGAAGCCCTTCGCGCTGCAAGAGCTCGTCGCACGCATCCACGCGCTGCTTCGGCGGCCGACCGATGCCATTCCGCCGGTCTTGCGGCTCGGCGCACTCGAATGCGACGCCGGTCGAGGCGAGGTACGGTGCCGTGGCCGGACCATCGAGTTGACGGTCAAGGAGCGCGCGCTCTTGGAGTACCTCCTGCGCCACCATGGACAACTGGTCACGCGCAGCATGCTGCTCGAGCATTGTTGGGACGACAACTACGATGGCCTGTCCAACCTGGTCGATGTGCACGTCGGCCGGCTGCGGCGAAAGCTCGACCGGGCGCAGGCCGGGTGCGTCATCCGCACCGTGCGGGGAGCGGGATTCGTACTCGAGCAGGCCCAGAGGTGATCGACCGCCACAGCCTGCGCGTGCGGCTGACGATGACATTCGTCACCGTCGGCTTCGTGCTCGTCGCTGCCGGGTACGCCGGCACGGCGTGGCTACTGAAGCGGGCGGTCTGGCACCCGCTCGACGCGGCGCTACTCGAGGAAGCGTCGGCGGTTGAGCTGTTCCAAGAGACCGAGGCCGACGACGACGCGAACGCCGGCATGGGTCCCCGCGTGCGCACACCGAAAGACGATGCCGACGACATCGCCGCGGCAGCTGCCCGCCTCGCGGGGGAGCGCGATCTCGGGCCGAGCAAGTTCGTCTTCGTCCTTTCGCCGGCGGGGCACGTGATCGCCGCGGCTGGCCAGCCGCCCAACGGCATCAGCGCTCTGCTCGCCGGCCCGGTCGAGGCGGCGCGTTTCGTCGTTGCGGACGGCTCGCCCTATCGCATCGCCGGCTATCGAATGCGGGAGGGCGGATCCGTTCTGATCGGTGTCCGCGTCGACCGCCAGATGCGAACGCTGCACAGGGCACTGGCGATTCTGGCGATCGGCGCCCTCGGCATGTTGGCCGGAGTCGGCGTCCTTGCCTGGTCGATCACCACCCGCGCCACCCGCGAGATCGAAGACGTCGCCGGCGAGCTCGAAGGGCTCGAGGCGGATGCGCTCGCGCGGCGGATCGAACCGCGTACGACAACCGAGGTGGCGCGACTCACCGACGCCCTCAATCGCCTGCTGGCACGACTGGAGCTGGCTCAACGCCGGCTGCAACGCTTTACCGCCGACGCCGCCCACGAGATCCGGACGCCACTCGCCGCGCTGCGCGCCACGCTGGACGTCGCGGTCGCCCGTCACCCGTCGGTGGCGGGGGACCGCAACGCGCTGCTGGACGCGATCGAACAGGCCGAACGATTGAGTGTGCTCGCCGAAGACCTCCTGACGCTGAGCACCATCGAGTCCGCCGACCTACCCACCCCAGACAGCGTGAACATGGCCGGTCTGGCGAGCGAGGTAGCCGGCTTCCTCGAGCCAGTCGCCCAAGAACAGAAGCGCCAGTTCGAGGTCGAGGTCGACGACGGCACCGGGGTTCTCGGCGAGGCCGCATTGCTTCGCCGGCTGTTGCTCAATCTATTGGGCAATGCCTTTACGCACACCCCGCACGGCGTCGCGGTATCTCTCAGCGTGCGGCGCGGCGACGGCGAGGTGGTGCTGGTGGTGCGCGATCGCGGACGCGGCATAGCGCCGGCCGACCCTCCTCTCCTCTTCGAGCGCTTCGGCAGGCACCGCAGCGGCGGTGGCGCGGGGCTTGGCTTGGCGATCTGCCGCGAGATCGTCGTCCGGCATCGGGGCACCATTGCTCTCGACAGCGGTCCGCAGGGCACCATGGTCACCGTCCGCCTGCCGGCGGCCGGCTCCTGACGACTCCGGAGCGAGATCATCTACCGGTGCGCGACGCATGCCGTCTCCTCCGTGGGTCGGGTGGAACGTAGACAGCCGCGCGCGCGGATGCGGTGTTCATCGGCGGCCATCTGTGGTCATCTGGGGTTTCAATGACCCAACCGCCGCAACTGATTTCTGAAGATCTCGCGCCGGGCGACGTGCGCGCCCTCGAGGTGGAATGGGCCGGCTTGCGCGTCGAGCGCGTCCGCTCGGCCGACCATCCGTTGTTTCGACCGCTGTACGAGCGGCTGTGGCGCGAATTCGGCGCGCTCGGCGAGATGGAGAAGCAATCGGTCATCGCCCAGCGGTTGGAGTGGGATCCGCGGCGGCCGGTCGACCATCATGCACTGCTCTACGAAATGCTGGCCGTCCTCGCCGGCGACAAGATCGTCGGGCTGCGCGATCACACCGCGATCGTGCCGATGCCGCCGCACCGCGGCGACCATCCCGGCCTGGTCGTCGTGCACCTCTCGCACATCATCGTCGAGCCGCCGATGCGCGGCGGCGGTCTGTCGGCCTGGCTGCGCGCTTTTCCCCTGCAGGCCGCCCGCGAATGCGCCGCGGCGGCCGGCGAGCCGGCCAACGATCGCATCACCCTCGTCGCCGAGATGGAGCATCCCGACGGCCGGACGCCGATGGTCATGGCGCGGCTGCGCTCCTACGATCGCGCCGGCTTCCTGAAGGTGGATCCCGACGTGGTGCGCTACGTGCAGCCCGACTTCCGGGCGGCGGCGGAGATCGACGCGAGCTCGGTGCAACCGGTGCCCCTCGCACTGGTCATCCGCCGCGTCGGCCGCGAGCACGAGCGCACGGTGTCCGGCGGCGAGATCCGCAGCATCGCCCGCGCGCTCTACACCATGTTCGGCGTCCACACCCGCGCCGATCACATGGCGCCGCTGTGGAACCTGCTCGACCATTTCCCAGGGCCCGGTGAGACGGTGGCGCTGCGGCGACCGCTGCTCTGATCCACCGATGGACACGGATGGCCACCGATGAACACGGATCCCCGCACCCCACCCCGCTGATGACCACGAAGCCGAACTCCGCCGAGATGCGGAGACACGGGAACGGGGACTGGGTGTTCGTGGCGGGAGTCAGGGGTGGGGATCTGAGTTCATCTGTGGCCATCCGTGCTCACCTGTGGTTCCACCGCACATGACCATCGCCGCCTACTACCACCCCGGCTACGCGGCCCCGATCGGCGAGGGGCACGTCATGCCGATCACGAAGTTCTCACTGGTCGCGGACGGGCTGCGCGGGCAGCCTGGCATCCATATCGAGGAGCCGGCGCCGCTGACCGCCGACGACCTGCTGCGCGTGCACACCCGCGCGTACGTCGACGCGGTGCGCACCGGCGAGCCGCGGGCGTTGGCGGAGTCGCAGAAGTTCACCTGGTCGCCGCAGCTCTATCCGTCGGTGCTGCTGACGGGCGGCGGCCTGCTGGCGGCGGCGCGCCGCGCGCTCACCGACGGCGTCGCGGCGGCGGTGGTGAGCGGCTTCCATCACGCGCACGGCGACCACGGCGAGGGCTTCTGCACCTTCAACAGCCTGGTGGTCGCCGCCGAGCTGCTGCACGCCGCCGGCGTGCCGCGCATCGCCGTGCTCGACATGGACCTGCACTACGGCAACGGCACGGCGTCGCTGGCACCGGCGCGGCCGTACTTCTTCACCATGTCGATCTACGGCAACGACTACCGCCAGAACACCGCCTTCAAGGACGTCGACACGGTGCGTCACACCGACGGCGCCAACCACCAGTCGATCGCGCTGGCCAACGGCAGCGGCCGCGACGCCACGCTCGCGGCGCTCGACGACGGCGTGCGCCGCATCCTCGCCTGGGGGCGTCCCGACCTCGTGCTCTATCAGGCCGGTGCCGACCCGTATCGCGAGGATCCCTACTCGCCCCTCGCCCTCGATCACGACGACCTGCGCGAGCGCGATCGCCGCGTCTTCGCCTGGGCGCGCGACGCGCGGATCCCCATCGCCTGGGTGCTCGCCGGCGGCTACACCACGGAGACCAGCAAGGTCGTGCGGGTTCACCTCAACACCTTCGACGCGGCTCGCGAGGTCTTCGCCTGATCCCCGCCCCGGAAACCGCCACGCACGCCACGATCACGCCAAGGACATGACCGATCGTCCCTGACGCCGCGCCGATGCCTTGGCGTGATCGTGGCGTGCGTGGCGGTTGGCTTTCATCCTCCCTGGATGTACACGCGTCTCACCGATGAAGCGGGTCAACTGGCTACTCGGATTGTGGACGGCGTTGGTGATGGTGTTCTTCTATCTGCCCATCGTCATCCTGATCGGCTTCTCCTTCAACACATCGCGCCTGAACATCCTCTGGGAGGGGTTCACGCTCGACTGGTACGCGGCGATCTGGCGCGACAGCGTGCTCGTCGGATCGCTCAACAACAGCCTGATCGTCGCCGCGATCACCACGGTCCTGTCCGTGGTCCTCGGAACGGGTGGCGCGTGGCTGCTCTACCGCTATCGCTTCCCCGGCATGCGCCTGTGGCAGACGTTGATCTTCATCCCGATGATCATCCCCGAGGTGATCATGGGGGTCAGCCTGTTGATCCTCTACGTCGTGATCAACCTCGAGCTCGGCTACACCACCATCATCATCTCGCACATCACCTTCTGCTTCCCGTTCGTGATGGTGGCGGTGCAGGCGCGCCTGTCGGGGCTCGACCCCGCCCTGGAAGAGGCCGCCATGGACCTCGGCGCGACGCCGGCCGGCGCGTTCCGCCGCGTCCTCGTGCCGTACCTCATGCCGGCGATCATCTCCGGCGCGCTGATGTCGTTCACCCTGTCGCTCGACGAGCTGATTGTCACCTACTTCACCGCCAGCGCCCGCACCCGCACGCTGCCGCTGGAGATCTTCGGGCGCGTCAAGAAAGGGCTCGACCCGACCCTGAACGCCATCTCGACGGTGTTCATCCTCTCGACGGTGGTGCTCGTCGTGGCCACCGAGATCCTCAAGCGGCGCAACCGTTGAGCGCCATAGTCGCCAAAGGAGAGCTCATGAAGCGCATCGCGATTCTCGTTGCCGTCGGCCTGGCCGCCGCGCTCGCCGGTTGCCATTCCTCGTCCTCGCAGGCGCCGAAGGAGCTGAACCTGTTCGCCTGGTCGGAGTACGTTCCGCAGAGCGTGATCGACGGGTTCACGAAAGAGACCGGCATCAAGGTCAACTACGAGACCTACGCCTCCAACGAGGAGATGCTCGCCAAGCTGGTCTCGGGCGCGCAGCGCTACGACCTGATCCAGCCCTCCGAGTACACGATCGAGGCGCTTGCCAAGGAAAAGGGTCTCAAGGAGATCGATCCGGCGAAGGTGCCGAACACCGCCAACATCGGCAAACAGTACAAGTATCTCCCGCACGATCCGCAGAACAATTTGTCGGTGCCGTGGATGACCGGCACGGTCGGCATCGTCGTCAACACCGACAAGGTGAAGGACGACATCAAGTGCTTCAAGGACGTCTTCCAGGACAAGTACAGCGGTCGGATCGTCGTCCTCGACGATCCGCGCGAGATCGTCAGCTGGGCGCTGGCGACGATTGGCAAGGGCCCCAACGACGTGACGCCGGAGAACCTCGAGGCGATCAAGCCGATCCTCGCGAAGTGGCTGCCGTTGGTGAAGGTGTACGACTCCGACAGCCCGAAGACCGCGCTGCTCAACGGCGACGTGGACATCGGCGTCGTCTGGTCGGGTGAGGCCGCGCTCCTCTACCAGGAGGACAAGAAGTTCAAGTACATCCTGCCCTGCGAGGGCGCGCACATGTTCATCGACAGCCTGGCGATCCCCGCCAACGCGCCGAACCCCGAGGCGGCCATGCTGTTCATGAACTACATCCTGCGCCCCGAGGTGAGTAAGCTGATCTCCACCGACTTCCCCTACACCAACCCCAACGTCGAGGCGCGCAAGCTCCTCTCCCCGAGGAGCTCGAGAATCCCGCCAGCTATCCGCCGGGCAGCCCGAAGCTCGACACCTTCCGCGACATCGGCGATTCGGCCGTGCAGATCGACAAGCTCGTCACCGACATGAAGGCGCAGGGGTGAGATTCGCTGATGGCCAGACGGCCGGAGAGCCGGAAGCCGGATTATCGGCCATGAGCCATCAGCCCTGACCCCCATGCATACCCTCGACACCTCCGTCGGCAGCACCGCCGCGGTTCGGCAGCGCGAGCCGGGGCGCATCACCTGGCTGCTGATCTCGCCGCTGTTCGCGTGGGTCCTGTTGTTCGTCGTCGCGCCGACGCTGATCATGCTGGTGTACAGCTTCTGCGAGCGCGGCACGCTGGGCGGCGTGGTGTTTCGCTTCACGTTGGCGAACTACGCGGCGGTGCTCGATCCGACCTACCTGCAGATCATCATCCGCTCGATCTTCTTCGCCGGACTGACCACGGCGATCTGCCTCGCCATGGGATACCCGGTCGCCTACTTCATCGGCCGCGCCTCCGAGAAGTCGCGCAACCTCTTGCTGATGATGGTGATGATCCCGTTCTGGACGAGCTTCCTCATCCGCACGTACGCCTGGGTGACGATTCTCAAGAACGAGGGCCTGCTCAACAGCGTGCTGATCCAGTACGGCCTGATCGCGCAGCCCTTCCAGATGCTCTACACGCCCGGCGCGGTGGTCCTCGGGCTCGTCTACACGTTCCTGCCGTTCATGATCCTGCCGATCTACACGTCGGTCGAGAAGCTCGACAACGCGCTGGTCGAGGCCGCGTTCGACCTCGGCGCCGGTCCGCTCCGCGCGTTCTCGAAGGTCATCGTGCCGATGACCTCGCCGGGCATCACCGCCGGCATCCTGCTGGTCTTCGTCCCGGCGCTCGGCCTCTACGCCGTCAACGACATCCTCGGCGGCGGCAAGGTCGACATGATCGGCAACATCATCGAGAACCAGTTCAAGGGGAACGCCCGCAACTGGCCGTTCGGCGCCGCCCTCGGCATCACGCTGATGGTCGCCTTCGCCCTGGCCTTCTGGTTCACGGGCCGGCGCCAGGTCCAGCGCCAGTAGGGGAGTGCGGCGCGTGAACGCCGCTGGGCTGTGGCGCGGCGTAAGCCGCGCTGACGCGCGGCCACCGTGAGCGGCGCTCACGCGCCGCACTCCACGCCGCTCGCCGAGGCCTGGGGCCCAGGCCATTTGGTCTCGGTTTGGCCATCCGCCACGAGCGGCCCCTCTCGCGGACTTGGCCCGGACGGGCTGCTGTGTTGGAATGAAGGACGCATGAGGCTCCCCCCGCCGACGTCCGGCCTGCTCTACACCCTCGGTCTCGCCTCCGTCGGATGCCTCGCGTTCGCGGTCTTCACCGACGAGTGGCTGTGGACCGCCCTGGCGCTGCTCGCGGCCGGCGGATTCGCCGGGTGGGGCTGGCAGGTCGCCAAGCGGCTCTACAAGGACGACGACGCCGGCCCGGCCCTGCCGTTGTGACCGGGCTGCCCCCAGTCGTCAGCGCGATGCTGGTGCCGCGCTTCTATGCGGCGCCGCCCGACCGCGTCGAGCTGGTCCAGACGCACATCTCCTACGTGCTCCTCGCCGGCGATGACGTCTACAAGCTGAAGAAACCGGTCCGCTTCGCCTTCCTCGATTTCTCCACGCTCGAGCGGCGGCGTCACTTCTGCCACGAGGAGGTGCGGCTCAACCGCCGACTCGCCGGCGACGTCTATCGCGGCGTCCTGGCCGTCGTCCCGCGCAACGGCGGCTTCGCGCTCGCTCCGGCCGACGCCGCCGGGGCGGTCGAGTACGCCGTGCACATGCGCCGCCTGCCCGCGGACCGGGTGCTGGCGCGTCTGCTCGCCGAGGGGGCGGTCGACACGACGCTCGTCGACCGCATCGCCGACCGTCTGGTGGCGTTCCACGCGAGCGCCCCCACCAGCCCCGCCATCGCGCACGGCGGCGATCCGGACGTGATCGCGCGATTGATGGACGAGGACTTCGCCGAGGTCGGCGCGCTGCACGGCGATACCATCAGCGCCGCCGACGACACGATCATCCAACGCTGGTGTCACGCCCGTCTGCGCGCGCTCGACCCGCGGCTCCGCCGCCGCCAGACGGACGGCCGCATCCGCGACGGCCACGGCGATCTGCACGCCGAGCACATCTACGCGATGCCCGACGACCTCGTCATCGTCGACTGTATCGAGTTCAACCCGGCCTTCCGCCATCGCGACGTGGCCGCCGACGTCGCCTTCCTGGCGATGGACCTCGAGTACCATGGCCGCGCCGACCTGGCCGCGCGCCTGATCGCCACTTATGCAGACCGCGCCGGCGATGCGGAGCTCGCTACACTGGTCCCGTTCTACGCCTGCCAGCGCGCCTACATCCGCGGCAAGGTGGACAGCCTGAAGAGCCGCGCGCCCGAGGTCGAGCCGGCCGATGCGGCCGCGGCGCACGACAGCGCCGTCCGGCACTTCGGACTGGCGTTGCGCTACACGTGGTCGGATACGCGCGGTGCTCGTCGTCGTCTGCGGTCTGAGCGGCAGTGGCAAATCGACCGTCGCCGCCGCCCTTGCCGACCGCACCGGCTTCGCCCACCTCAACTCGGATCGCGTGCGCAAGGCGCTCGCCGGCCTGCGCCCCACCGAGCGCGGCGGCGAGGAGCTGTACACAGCCGAGCGCAACGTGGCGACCTACGCAGCGCTGCATGCCGCCGCCGGCGACGCCCTCGGCGCCGGCCGTGGCATCATCCTCGACGGCACGTTCCAGCGCCGCGCCCATCGCGACCGCGCGCGCGCCATTGCCGACGGAATCGGCGCACCGATGCTCTTCGTCGAGTGCCGCACGGATGAAGCGGAGATTCGCCGCCGCCTTGCCGCCCGCACCACCCGCGACGACGATCCGTCAGACGCAGGATGGGAGGTCTATCGCCGCCAGCGCCGCGCCTACGAGGCGGTCGCCGTCGACGAGCCGCATGTCACCGTCGACACGGCGCGGCCGCTGGCGGAGGTGGTGGCGGAGGTCGAGGCGGCGCTCCGGGCAACCGGATAGCCGATCCTACTCCCAGGACACGCCGAACCGCTCTCGTGCCTTGCGCACGTCCTCGCCGAGGAGGTCCTCGAGGTACTGTCGGTGCTCGGCCGGGATGCGCGTCGCGGCGGTCGGGTTCACCGGGTTCTTCGCGCCGGGGTCGATGTAGCGTCGGTCGGCGCGCACGCCGAGGAAGCGCATGACGTCGAGCAGCATCTCCTCGGGCCGCGTCGCGATCTGGTCGAAGATGCCGACGAACAGATGTCCGGGTTGGAGCCGCGCGCCCCACGTGTCGGCGAGCTCAGCGTACTGGGCGCAGCGGCGCTGGTAGTCGTCGGCGAAGAAGGTGCGGAACTCGTCGGCGCCGACGTCCTCGAATTTCCGCTGGCGGTTGCGCACCAGGTCCTTCTTGGCGTGCGACCAGGCGCGCTCGATCGGGTGGCGGATCATCAGGATGGCGCGCACGTCGGGCTTGAGCGCGACGATGTCGTCGATCACCGCCGGCGCGATCGCCGCGTAGCTGGCGGTCGCTTCGCCGCGCACGATCGGGCGATAGAGCTCCAGATGGCGCCGCAGGCTCACCGCCGTCTTCGCGGCGCGCAGCCACAGCGGCTCGCGGAAGAAGCGGAGATACCAGCCGAGCTCGTCGGAGACGAAGCGCTTCGGATCGCGCGTCGCCAGGCTGGAGAAGAAGTAGAGCTCCTTCGGCTCGGAGAGGAAGATCTGCGGATGGAATCGGAGGTGCGCGTGCAGCCAGGTCGTGCCGGTGCGCTGCGGTCCAATGATCAGGAAATCCGGGAAGCGGACGAGATCCTCGTCGCCACGTGCCCGCACGTAGCGCAGACGCGCCCGCACCGCCTCGCTGACCACGCGCGGCCTACTGCCCGAAGGCGTCCCAGCCGGTGATGTCCTTGCCGATGATCAGGCGGTGGACGTCCTCGGTACCCTCGTAGGTGTTCACCGTCTCGAGGTTCAGCATGTGGCGAATGATCGGGTACTCGTCGGTGATGCCGTTCGCCCCGAGGATGTCGCGCGCCAGGCGGGCGATGTGCAGCGCCTGCGCGACGTTGTTCATCTTCGCCATGCTCACCTGCTCGGAGCGCATCCGCCCGGCATCCTTCAGGCGCCCCAGCCGCAGGCAGAGCAGCTGGGCCTTGGTGATCTCGGTGATCATCGTGACGAGCTTCGCCTGCACGAGCTGGTAACCGGCGATCGGACGCGTGAACATGATGCGCTCGCGCGCGTAGTCGCGGGCGCACTCGTAACAGCTGATCGCCGCGCCGATGGCGCCCCAGCTGATGCCATAGCGTGCCTGCGTGAGGCACGAGAGCGGGCCGCGCATGCCGCTCACCTCCGGCAGCACGGCGTCGGCGGGGACGAAGCAGTCCTCGAGGAAGAGCTCGGAGGTGATCGACGCGCGCAAGCTGAACTTGCCGTGCATGTCGCCGGCGGTGAAGCCCTTCGTCCCCTTCTCGATGAGGAAGCCGCGCACGACGTCGCGGTCGCCGTCGGCCACCTTCGCCCAGACCAGAGCCACGTCGGCGATCGAGCCGTTGGTGATCCAGCGCTTGGTGCCGGTGATGCGGTAGCCGCCGTCGACGGGCACGGCGCGGGTGAGCATCCCGGAGGGGTTCGAGCCGAAGTCCGGCTCGGTGAGACCGAAGCACCCGATCGCCTCGCCGCGCGCGAGGCGGGGCAGCCAGTGGCGCTTCTGCGCCTCGGAGCCGAAGGCGTGGATCGGGTACATCACCAGGCCGGACTGGACGCTGATGAACGAGCGCAGCCCGGAATCGCCGGCCTCGAGCTCCTGGTTGATCAGGCCGTAGGCGACGTTGTTGAGCCCGGCGCAGCCGTATTCCGTGGGGAGATTGGCGCCGTAGAACCCGAGCTCGCCGACGCGGCGCGACAGCTCGACCGGAAAGGTGCCGTCGCGAAAGTGGCGGGTCACGACAGGCAGATATTCGTTGCGCACGAATTGCCGCGCGGTGTCGCGCACCAGCCGCTCTTCGGGATCGAGCAGCTCCTCGATCTGATAGTAGTCGGCGCCCTCGTACATGCGTTTTTCCTCGCACGCCGAGAGGTCGCGCACAAACCGGGGCGCCGCCCCTTCAGGGCGGCGGAGACGGGGGCGTGGGTTCCTAGGGCACCGCCTTCGGCGTTGCCCTAGGCTTTCGACCATCGCCCTTTCAGGGCGAGGAGGCGTTCAGGTTGCGAGGGTCCTCGGAACACCCCCGGCATCGCCGCCGCCGCCGAATCGGGCTTTCGACTGTCGCCCTTTCAGGGCGAGGAGGGGTCCAGGTTGCAAGGGTCCTCGGAGCACGCCCGACCATCGCCGAATCGGGCTTTCGACTGTCGCCCTTTCAGGGCGAGGAGGGGTCCAGGTTGCAAGGTTCCTCGGAGCACGCCCGACCATCGCCGAATCGGGCTTTCGACTGTCGCCCTTTCAGGGCGAGGAGGCGTTCAGGTTGCGAGGGTCCTCGGAACACCCCCGGCATCGCCGCCGCCAAATCGGGCTTTCGACTGTCGCCCTTTCAGGGCGAGGAGGGGTCCAGGTTGCAAGGTTCCTCGGAGCACGCCCGACCATCGCCGAATCGGGCTTTCGACCGTCGCCCTTTCAGGGCGAGGAGGGTCCAGGTTGCGAAGGTTCCTCGGAACACGCCGGCATCGCCGCCGCCGAATCGGGCTCTTCAAGGCGAGAAGGACGACCAGGCGAAGAGCGTGCAGGTGCCAGGGTGCGGGAGGAGCCTCGGCTAATCTTCGCCCTGAAGGGGCGACATTCGAAAGCCTGGGGCAACGCCGAAGGCGGTGCCCCAGGTACGCCGACGAAATCGATCTGCTGGCGCCCTGAAGGGGCGCCGGGCCGTGTCAATCCCAGAGATACCGTTCGTCGTATTCGACGCCATGGCGAGCGAGGAACAACCGCAGCTCTTCCTGGAACGTCCGCCGGCGATGATGCTCCTCCTGCCGCTCGATGTACCGGGCCACCGCCGCCCGCTGCGATTCTCCAACCGAGAACGCCGCGTAGCCGCGCTGCCACCCGAATCCCGTGCACCCGGCGCGGTGCATCCAACGCGACGAGCTTCCCTTCATGACGAGAACCAGTTCCGCGACGCTGTGCGCTCTCCCCAACGAGACCAGTGCGTGCACATGATCTGCGGTCCCACCGATCTGGATCGAGCGGCATCCAAGACTGTTCACGGCGCCGGCCAGATACGCGTGCAGCGCCGGTTGCCGGCGATCGTCGACCACCGCCCGCCGCCCCTTGGTGCTGAACACCACGTGTACCAGCACCTTGCCCAGCGACTGCGCCATCCGGCTCCACTACGCCAGAGCCCCTCGATCATCATGGCGCCGATGCATCGATGCGCTTGCACCCCCCGTGTCGCTTCTGCTCAATCCCTGCCCACGGAGGATTCCATGCGCTCACATCTCACCGTACTCGCGGCGCTGGTCGCGTTGACGGGCTGTCAGGGAATGTTCGGCGGGACGCCGCAGCGGCCGGTGACGGCGCCCGAGGGGCACGGACGACCGAAGATCGTGCTCGGCAGCGCCAGCGCCCGCACCGGGGAAACCACGACGATCACCGCCACCTTGCAGAGCGGCGGCGCGAAGATCGCGGGGACTCAGAACGACATCAGCTTCGACCCGAAGGCCGTCAGCGTGGTGCGCAAGGCCAACGGCCGGCCCGACTGCCAGCCGAACGCCCGCCTCAACAAGGAAGGGACGGCCTTCAACTTCCTGCCGCCGCACTGCGCCCCCGGGGCGTGCGATTCCATGCGCGTGCTGGTGCTGTCGCTGAGCAACGTCGACCCCATTCCCGACGGCAGCGTGCTCTACACCTGCAACGTGGAGGTCGCGCTGGGCGCGACGCCGGGCGCCAAGCCTCTGCATCTCTCGCGGGTCGGCTTCAGCGATCCGGGCGGCAAGGAAATCACCGGCGTCGGCGTCGACGGCACCGTCACGGTCAGGTAGCCGATGGATTTCGCTCTCTTCTACGAGATTCCTGTCGCGCGTCCGTGGACCAGGCGCAGCGAGCGCGATGCGTATCATGAGGTCCTCGAACAGGCGGTCCTGGGCGAACAGGCGGGCTTCCACAGCCTGTGGACCGTCGAGCACCATTTCCTCGAGGAGTTCTCGCACTGCTCGAACCCCGAGGTGCTGTACGGCGCCATCGCCGCCCGCACCTCACGCCTGCGCCTCGGCTACGGCGTGCGCCTCATGCCGTTCCCCTACAACCACCCGGTGCGCTCGGCGGAATCGGCGGCGGTGCTCGACATCATCTCCGACGGCCGCGTCGAGTTCGGCACCGGCCGCTCGTCGACGCGCGCCGAGCTCGAAGGCTTCGGCATCGACCCGCATCGCACCCGCGAGCTGTGGGAGGAAGCCGTCGACGTCATCGTCGCCGCCTGGACCAACGACGTCCTCGAGTGGAAGGGCAAGCAGTTCCAGATCCCGCCGCGGCGCGTGCTCCCCAAGCCGGTGCAGGATCCGCATCCGCCGCTGTGGGGCGCCACCTCCAGCCCGGACAGCCATCGCATCATGGGGGAGAAGGGCATGGGCCTGCTCTCGTTCACGATCGGCACCTCGCCGGAGGAGCTCAAGGGGCGCATCGACATGTACCGCGACGGGCTGACGCGCGCGAAACCGGTCGGCAAGTTCGTCAACGGCCGCGCCGCGACGTTCACGATGGTGAACGTCGCCAAGACCCGCGAGCAGGCGCGCATCAACGCCGCCGAGTCGTGCGAGTGGTACGCGAAGCACGGCACCGAAGCCGTCGCCTCCGTCTCGAAGTGGATGCGCGAGCTCGGGCAACAGTCGGGCACCTATGCCTACGGCGACGCCCTCGCGGACCTCGACACCAGCTTCCTCACCTACGACTTCCTCGAGTCGACCGGCGCCGCCATCGTCGGTACCCCCGACGCCTGCATCGAAACCGCCAAGCGCTACGAGGCCGCCGGCTGCGACCTGCTCCTCTGCCTGATGAATCCGTACAGAGTGCCGCACCGCGCCGTGCTGGAATCCATCGAGCTGATGGGCAAGCACGTCATTCCGGCGCTGAAGAAGTAGGATTGAGGACGAAGGACCAAAGACGAAGGACTCAAGAGAACGACGACTCAGCTTTCGCCTGTCGTCTCTGGTCCTTCGTTCTTTGCCTTCGTCCTTTGCCCTTCGCCCGTCACCCCCGCAGGTGCCACGCCTTCGGCTGGGCGAAGGCGCGGATGCCGTGCGTGGAGAGCGTCAGGCCGAGGCCGGAGTGGCGGCGGCCGGACCACGGGAGCCGCGGGGTGACGCGGTCGCAGCAGTTCCAGTACGCGGTGCCGGTCGGCAGCGCGGCGAGCAGGCGCTCGGCGCGAGCGCGGTCGGGCGTATAGACGCCGGCGGTGAGGCCGTACTCGGTGTCGCGCATCAGCCCCGCGGCCTCGGCGTCGTCGCCGACGACCTGGATGCCGATCAGCGGGCCGAACGTCTCGTCGCGCATCACCGCCATGCGGTGGTCGACGCCGGTCAGCACGGTCGGCGCGAAGAAGTTGCCCGGCCCCTCGAGGCGGCCGCCGCCGGTCAGGACCGTCGCGCCCCTGGCGCGCGCATCGGCGACCTGCGCGTCGAGCACGTCGAGCTGCGCGCGCCGCGCCACCGGGCCGATGTAGGTGCGCTCGTCGAGCGGATCGCCGACGATGAAGCCGCGCACCGTGGCCGCGAAGGCGTCGATGAACGGCGCCGCGATGGCGCGGTGCACGTAGACGCGCTCCACCGCGCAGCAGCTCTGACCGGTGTTGTAGAACGCGCCGTCGGCGACAGCCGCGGCCGTCGCCTCGACCGGCGCGTCGTCGCAGACGTAGATCGGGTCCTTGCCGCCGAGCTCCAGTTGCACGCGCACCAGGCGCGGCGCTGCCGCCTGGGCGATGCGCACGCCGGTCGCGTAGGAGCCGGTGAAGAAGATCGCGTCGACGTCGGCGTCCACCAGCGCCGCGCCGATCTCGCCCGCGCCGATGACCGGTTGGATGACATCCGCCGGAACGCCGGCGGCGTGGAGCCGGTCGACGATCGCGAGGCCCGTGCGGCTCGCGTACTCCGACGGCTTGTAGAGCACGGCGTTGCCGGCCAGCAGCGCCGGTGGCACGACGTTGGCGCCGACGAAGTACGGGTAGTTCCAGGCCGAGACGTTCGCGACCACGCCGAGCGGCTCCCAGCCGATGCGCTCGCTCCCGCCGTCGTCGGCGAAGACGTGCTCGTCGGCCAGCACCGCTGCGCTGTTGGCGAGGAAGAACTCGAGACGCTGCGTGTTCGCGATCTCGCCGCGCGCCTGAGAGATCGGCTTGCCGACCTCCTCGCTGAGGAGGCGCGCCAGCACCTCGACGTCGGCGTGCAGCCGATCGCGGAACCGTCCGAGCGCGGCAATGCGCTCCGCCAGCGGCATCGCGGCCCACCGCGGCTGCGCCGCGCGCGCCCGCGCGACCTTGTCGGCGACGCTCGCCGCCGTATCGGTCTCGAGATCGGCGATCTTCGCGCCGGTGGCGGGGTTTGTGATGGTCAGCATCTGAGGTTCCCTACCGTCGCCGCGTCGCGACGGCAACGACGCGGACGCCACGCCGTGCCCCACCCCCGCCTGGCGACGCGTCCGCGTCGCCCGCGGGCACAGGTCCCGCGGCTACGGCTCGCGTTCCCGGCCGGACTGCATCAAATCGCGCGGACCGGGCTCGGTAGCCGCGGCACCCGTGGCCGCCGGCGGTGCGCAGCACCGCCCGGTGGCGGGCGGCGCGGCAACCGCTCGCTGACGCTACCAAGTCTCCGGCCAGTGCCCATGCCAGGGACGCTCGCGCTCGAAGGCGCGCGCCGCCTGCAAGACCAGGTCGTCACGCTGGCGGGCGGCGACGATCTGCATGCCCATCGGGAGCCCGCGCTTCGACAGGCCGACGCGGACTGTCGCCGCCGGGTGCCAGGAGAGGTTGAAGGGAATCGTGAACGATCCCACGTTCGACCAGGGCTGCGCGCGTCCTTCGGTTTCCATCGGGTAGGGACCGGGCGCGGCGTAGGGATCGAACGGCACGGTTGGCGTCAGCAGCAGATCATAGCGATCGAAGATCGACGCGCACCACCGCACGATGGCGGCGCGCAGCGCCGCGAGCTGGCCGAAGTGCACGGTGTTCATCTCGCGGCGGGCGAGCTCGATGCCGCTCATCAGGCCGCGCCCGACCAGGTGGTCGCGCCCGGCCATCGCCTCCTCGAGGTGCGAGGCGAGCAGGAACGCGCCGAGCAGGCCCCAGGCGCGCCCCGCCTCGGGCGGTCCACCGTCGATCGCTTCCACCGTGTGGCCGAGCGAGCGGAAGACGCCGACCGCGTCCTCGACCGCCGCCGCGACGTCGGACTGCACCACCGCGTAGGCGAGATCGGGCGAGTAGGCGATACGCAACCCTTGTGGCGCGGGGCCGCGCACGGCGTCGAGATACGAGACGGCGGGACGCGGCAGGCTGGTCGGATCGAGCTCGGACGTGCCGACCACCTGGTCGAGCACCAGCGCCGCGTCCTCGACCGTCCGCGTCAGCGGCCCGTAGACCGCCGTCGCGCCGTAGTCCCAGAAGTCGACCTGCTCGCGCGCCACCCGCCCGAACGAGGTCTTCAGCCCGAAGCACCCGGTGAAGCTGGCCGGGATGCGGATCGACCCGCCGCCGTCGCCGGCGGTGACCAACGGCAGAACGCCGGCGGCGATCGCCGCCGACGAGCCGCCACTCGACCCGCCCGGGCTCAGCTCGAGGTTCCACGGCGACCGCGTCACGCCGTGGATCCGGTTGCGCGTGAAGGCCGGCGCGCCGAACTCCGGCGCGTTGGTCTTGCCGACGACGATCGCTCCGGCCGCCTTGAGTCGCTGGACCTGCACCGAGTCGCGATCGGCGACGCGGTCCGCGAACAGCATCGAGCACTCGCTCCACGGCATGCCTTCCACGGGCTCGAGCTCTTTGACGCCGAGTGGAATCCCCTCGAGCGGTCGGCCCTCGCCCGCCGCGATGCGGCGTTCGGCGGCTCGCGCATCGGCGAGGCAGGCGTCGGAATCGCGGCGGATGACCACGGCGTTGAGGTCGGCGTGCGTCTCGTCGATGCGCGCCAGGACCGCCTGCATGAGCTCGACCGGCGACGCGGTACGCCGCCGAAGGCGATCGGTGATCTCGATGAGGGAGAGGGACAGGAGCTCGTGCATGAGAACCTCCGGGGCCCTTGCTAGCAATTTCGGGCCAGCAAACTCCATCGGTGCCGGTCGGTGCGGACGATCCGTTCCGCGTTGGGCGAGGCGAGCTCCTGGGCGGACGATCCGCGCGTGTAGTCAGTGCTCGACCGCCGCCGGAACTGGCATCGCGCCGCGGCATCGGCCAGGGTGGGGGGCCATGAGCGGTTCACTCTGGCGCGCGGCGGTGGTGCTGGTGGTGGTGCGGGCGGCGACGGCGGTCGCCGACGTGCCGGCGGCGCCACTGATGACGGTGTACCGGTTCAACAGCGCGGCGAGCGTCCCGTACTATGACGCGAATCGATTCGCGCGTGGGGGGACCAATCAACCGGCTGGCACGCTGGCGCAGGGGACGACGATCGTCCCCTGCCTGATCATTCGCGACGGGCGGCCGCTCACCGACGACGGCGGCACGCCCTACGTCGGGTTCGAGGTCGTCGTCGATGCGCGCGACGCGACGCCGGCGGACAGCGCCCGATTCAAGCAACTCGTCGAGCGGCGTCGCGCGCTGATGGTCGACAATCACCATTGTCCCAAGAACACGCCGTACGTCGTCGACGCGCGCGTCCTCGCCGCGCTCGGCAAGGCGCCGAGCTTCGACCCGCCGCGCGCTGCGACGTCGGCCACACGCGACGGCGGCAGCGTCCTCGACGCGATCGTGCGGGCCTTTCACGAGTCACGCGAGTGCGAGATCGCGAACAGCCGCCTCATGGAGCGTCGCGAATCGCTGCAGCGCGCCTGGGACGCGTTCATCGCCGAGAGCGGGCGCCGATGGCCGACCGTCGGGCTGCGCCAGGCGCGCCAGCTCGACATGGTCATGCGCACCGCCCTGTACGAGGGCGACCTGCGCCGCGGCTGCAGCGCCTACGGCGCCTGCGAGCGGAACGTCATCGCGCTGTCGATCCGCAACCGCGCGCTCGAGCGCTGCCTGCGCGGCCAGGGCTGTCGCGACGAGGGCGACTTCGAGGGCGTCGCATCGACGGTGGCGCAGTACAACATCTGGGACGAGGTCCTCACCCAGACGACCGGCCTGACGTCCTGCTTCCTGCGTCCCGACCTCGCCACCACGCCCGCCTATGCGCGCCTGCAGGCGATGTACGAGCAGAGCGTCGGCGACGTCGAGCGCATCCTCTTCGGCGGCGCCGCCGGACTGGCGCGCGTCTTCCCCGGCGAGTCGCTCGGCCCGCTCACCCGCCTGCGCCACTACTATCACCCGCCGGCGATGGGAAAGTGCTTCCCGCGCGATCCGCGCATCGAGTACGTCTCCGCCGCCGTCGCCGAGCACGACGGCGACTTCGTGCTCATCGCCAACACCCGCGTGCGCGTCGACGACCCGAGCGGCAACGGCTATCTCTTCCGCCTGGCCGAGATCGAGTATCTGGCGGATCGCGACGTCATCCACCTCATCGACCGCTATCCCGGCTTCGTCCTCGACGGCCGCAAGATCGATCTCAAGCGACAGACCGGCTGCACGCCGTACGGCACGCCGCCCGGCTGTCGCTTCGCCAGCATCGGCCGGCACCGCAAGATTCCGCGCTGGGCGTCCAGTGGCAGTCCGTTCGAGATCAGCTGTCGCGTTCGCGCCAGCGGCGAGTCGTGCGAGGATCCGCCGACCCTGCAGACGGTCGCCGTCGGCGGCGTCTGCGACACGCTGATGCAGCCGATCGCGGGCGTGCCGTAGCGGCCGGCGGCTGTTGGCTGCGCATTGGCCCGGACGCTCGCGCCGTCGGGCGGCCGTTTGCTAGAGGCTGGCGGCGATGAACCGCGGATCTGGCCTGGGGGCGGGCAATGAGTGACATCACGGTGGTCGCACTGACCCTCGGCGAACCCTACGCCGAACGCGCGCTCGCCAGCGTCGAGCGGCAGACGCTGGCACCGGCCGCCACCGTCGTCGTCCGCGAGGTATCGCCGTTCCATCGCGCCCTCAATGCCGGCGCATCGCAGGTGCGGACGCCGTTCTTCCTCCAGCTCGACGCCGACGTCATCCTCGACGACAACTGCCTCGCCGACCTGCGGGCCCTCATGCGCGACGACGTCTCGATGACCTCCGGCCTGCTGCGCGATCCGATCGTCGGCCGCACCACGGGCGTGCGCCTGTACCGGACCGCGTGCTTCGACCACGCCCAGATTCGCGACTCCATCTCGCCCGACATGGACTTCACCGACGACACGGCGCGTCTCGGCTGGGTGCGCCGTTGCGCCCTCCGCTGGCCCGCCGATCGCGCCAGGTGGCACACCTTCGGCGACCATCGGCCCGACTACACGCCCCTCTACACGTTCAACAAGTTTCGCCTGGAGGGCGTTCGCGCCCGCTATCGCCGGCGCGAGGGCCGCGCCCGCCTGATGTTTGAGCGACTGTGTCCAAGCGTCCATCCCGCCTCGACGCTCGCACTGATCGCCACCGCGCACGGATTCTTCGACCGCCAGCAGGGCGATCTGCTGGCGCCCTATCGGCGGACGGCCGAGTTCGATGGGTTGCAGGACTTCCTCGCCGCCGGCAACGGCGGCCCCGCGCTGGATCCGCCAGCCGATGCCGCCCATCCGCAGCAGCGCTTCCGCGCCGCGTACGTGTTCGCCGCTGCCTGCCGGCAGCGCCGCGCGCCGGGGCCGTTCCTCGCCGAGCTCGATCGCCTCCGGAACGCCCGCGATGCCGACGCGTGGGTGGCGCTCGCCGGCCTCTGCCAGGGCGTCTTCGAGCTCGAGTACAGCGACGATCGGGCAAGCGAAGCCTACGCCGCCCTGGCCGAGATCCTCTGACGGCCGGCCGCGCCGACGCGGTGGCCGCTGTCAGCTCCGGCGCCAGTGTGGCCCGGCGGCCTCCTTCACGGGCGCCGCCGAGATCGGAAACTCCAGCAGCCGGCACTCGATGGCGCCGTTCCACAGCGGGATGCGCCGCGCGGGCCGCAGGCCGATGCGCTTGGCCAGCGCGCTGCTGCCGGTGAGCACGCAACCCGTCCAGCCGAGGAAGCGATGGCGCAACACGTCGCCGAGCTCCGCATAGAGCGCGCCCAGCTGTTCCTCGTCGCCGAGGCGCACGCCGTACGGCGGATTCGTGACGAGAAGGCCCGGCGCCACACCCGCCGGCGCCGCGCATTCCGTCAGGCGGCGCCGCTCGACGCGAATGCGATCCGCGAGGCCCGCGCGGGCGGCGTTGTCGGCGGCGGCGCGCACCGCCCGCGAATCCGAATCGAACCCCAGGATCTGCGGCCGCCGGCGCGCGCCGGCGCGGGCGCGCTCCTCGGCCTCGCGGCGCAGCGCCGCCCACACGCCGACATCGTGCCCGAGCCACCCGACGCAGCCGAAGTGCGCGCGGCCGAGCCCCGGGGCCACGTCGCCGGCGATCTGCGCCGCTTCGGTCAGCAGCGTTCCCGATCCGCACATCGGATCGACCAACGGCTGGCGGTCCGCCGCCCGGCGCGGCCAGTCGGCGAGCAGCAGCACCGCCGCCGCGAGGCTCTCCTTCAACGGCGCCGGCGCCCCCTTGGCGCGATAGCCGCGCCGGTGCAGGCTCTCGCCGGAGAGGTCGATGCTGACCGTGGCGCGATCGCGGTGCAGATAGACGTTGACGCGAACGTCGGGGCGATCGACGTCGACGTTCGGCCGGGCGCCGCGTCGGGCGCGCAGCTGGTCGACGATCGCGTCCTTGGTCTTGAGCGCCGCGTAGTGCGAATGGTCGATGGCCGACTCGACGCTGTTGCAGTCGACTGCGAGGGTGCGGCGCGGATCGAGATGCGCACCCCAGTCGATGCGCTGCACGCCGGCATAGAGCGCCGGCGGCGTCGGCGCCGCGAAAGTGCGCAGCGGCAGGAAGACGCGACTGGCGACCCGCGACCAGAACACCGCGCGGTACGCGGTCTCCAGGGTGCCGTCGAACTCGACACCGGCACGCACCGGCTCGACGGCTGTCGCGCCGAAGGCGCGTAGCTCGTCTGCGAGTAGCGGCTCGAGCGCGCGGGCGCAGGTCGCGAAGAAGCGCATCAGAAAAGGAAAAGACCAAAGACAAAAGGCAAAAGACAAAAGACAAAGGGAGGGGTGTCAGAACGTTTCATAGTCTGGCGATCATCGGTGCGGCAGGATGAGAGAGCGGCTGGAGAACGCGCCGAATTCGAGTCATCGGCGCGGCGACTCCAAGCGCCCCGACCTTTGTCTTTTGCCTTTTGCCTTTTGTCTTTTGTCTTCGTCCGCCCCGACCCGCCCATCCCGCTGCAGCGCCGCCAACTCATCGCCCGTCGCCACCCGCCAGCAGCCCTCGGGGAGATCGCCGAGGACGAGCGGACCGACCGCCACGCGAAAGAGGTCGACGACCGAAAGGCCGACCGTTCGCGCGCACTTCCGGATCTGATGCTTCTTTCCTTCCACCAATACGAAGCGCAGCGTCTGGGCGTCGACGCGCGAGACGCGCATCGGCAGCAGCGGTTGTCCCTCGATGCGCATCGGGCCGTTGAGCTTGTACACCTGGCCGTCGGTGGCGGGCGCCTCGGTCCGCACCAGATATTCCTTCTCGACGCCCTGGCCGCCGATGATACGCCGCGCCACGGTGCCGTCCTGGGTGAGCACGAGCAGGCCGCGACTGGCGCGGTCGAGTCGACCGGCCACCGACAGCGATTCGGGATCCGCGAGCAAGCCCTGCTGAACGGCGGGATCGATGGCGCCGCGCCTGGTGTTGGCGCGGATCAGCTTCCACGCCGGCGTCTGGCCCGCCTCCGGCTGGGTGCTGACGATGCCGAGCGGCTTGTGCAGCAGCACGGTGGCGCGGCCGCCGAGCAGACGCAGGCCGGCATCGGTGAGGCGGATGTCGGCGTCGGGGGCCGCCTTCGCGCCCTGTGCCTGCACGGGCTCGCCCTCGAGCAGCACGCAGCCGGCGTCGATCAGGCGCTCGGCCTCGCGCCGGCTGCACAGACCGCGCGACGCCAGGAGCTTCGCGACGCGCTCGAGTGGCGGGTCGGTCATCGGCCATCCGCCGACAGCCGGCGGCTCGAGGCGGCCGGACTGGCGGCGGGACGTGCCGCCGCCGCGGCCAGCTCGGCGCGCCGCGCCAGCGCCACGACGATCGCCGCGTGGCGCTCGTTGGTGATGCGGTAGCGCGTCAGCACGATCACCGAGAGGACGGCGAGGAAGGCGATGCCGGGGCCGTAGAGGATGGCGAGGGCGTTGGTGGTGTCGATCGGCACGGTGCCGGGCGTTGCGCGCTGTGGAAAGTCGATCAGGTCGAGGCCCCAGCCGGCGAGGAACTGGCCGAGGCCCGAGGTCGCCTTCACCGCGAACAGCAGCGCGCCGAAGAAGATGCCCTCCTGGCGGCGGCCGGTGTCGAGCTCGTGCTCGTCGGCGATGTCGGCCATCATCGAACCCGACGTCACCAGTCCGCGCGGCCGCGCCGAGCGACGCGATGACGGCGAGCGTCGCGAGCAGCGGCACGTACGCCGCGCTCTCGTGATGCGGGAACCAGCCGAGCATTTTGCCGAGCGGCGGGAGCAGCGAGAAGATCGAGAACACGGTGACGCCGGCGAGGAAGGCCGGCCGCTTGTCGACGCGCCGCGACAGCAGCACCCAGAGCACGGTCCCGACGAACAGCCCGGCCAGACCGGCGCCCTGCACGCTGAGGATCTCGCCCGGCGAGATCAACCAGAAGTGCGTGGCCATGTAGATGCCGAGCCCCTGCTCGATCCCGCGCGTCACGAACAGCAGCACGGTGCCGACGAACAGGGCGCGGAACGACGGGTTGGCGAGCGCCTCGCGCATCTCGCCGTACAGGCGAGCGACCGACAGCGCCTCCGATGCGTGGCGCGGCTGCACGAGCTGCGGAATGCGCGCGTGCGTGCCGAGCGCGGTGACGAGCACGCTCGCGGCGGCGACGATGGCGCAGCAGACACCGAAGAGCGGATACTGCGCGCCGTTGAGCTGGCCTTCCGGGAAGCCCGGCTGGGCGCGGAAGAAGTAGCCCCAGCCGACGGCGACGACGAGCGCGCCGCCGACGAACCCGAAGAGGTTGCGGTAGGCGACGATCGATGTGCGCTCGGCGTAGTCCGACGACAGCTCGGCGCCGAGCGCCATGTGCGGCACGCCGTACAGCGTCATCGCCGCGCGGACCGCCACGGTGCAGCCGAGCAGCCAGAGGAACAGACCGAGTTGCCCGAGTCCGGCGGGCGGAAAGAACAGCATCGCGAAGCTGATGCCGAGCGGCGCCACCGCCGCGTACATGAACAGGTGACGGCGGCCCCAGCGATGCCGGAAGCTGTCGGTGATCGACCCCATGACTGGGTCCATGACCGCGTCGATGACCGTCGCCAGACCGAGCGCGAAGCCGGTCCACCCGCCCGGCAGGCCGAGCACCTGATTGTAGTAGAAGAGCAGGAAGACGCTGAACGCGGTGTTCTTCACCCCCTCGGCGAGTTGCCCCGTGCCGTAGGCGAGCTTCGTCGAGAAAGGGACCCGGGCGGACATCAGCGGTGGGGTCTCAGCAGTCGCGGGTCGCGCATTGCACGGCGCGCGGCGCCTCGCCTACTCTCATGGCCATGGCGGATACCATCTTCGGCAAGATCCTGCGCGGCGAGATTCCCTGCCACAAGTTGTACGAGGACGAGCACGTCCTGGCGTTTCTCGACGTCGCCCCGCTCAGCGCCGGGCACGCGCTGATCATTCCCAAGGAACCCGCGGTCACCATCGATCAGCTCTCGGACGAATCGGCGGCGGCCATCGGCCGCGTGCTGCCCCGACTGGCGCGCGCCATCATGCGCGTCACCGGCACGAGCGAGTACAACGTCCTGCAGAACAATGGCAGCGCCGCGCATCAGTTCGTCATGCACGTCCACTTCCACATCATCCCCAAGCCGTCGGCCGACGCCGGCCTCGGCGTCGGCTGGCCCGCCGGCACGCTCGACCACGCCGCCGGCGCGGCGCTCGCGCAACGCATCGCCGCCGCGGTGGGATAAAAGAGCGCCGCCAGGGAAGCCAGGATCGCCGAGGGCAGGTATCCGTGGCGATCTTGGCGTCCTTGGCGGCCACACAGCATCACCCCACGCGTGCCGGCGCGAGGGCGTCAGTCATCCAACGTGTAGACGGTGATGATGTCGCTCGGGCCCAGCCCGTGCAGCGCCGGCACGGCGAGCACGAGTCGCCCGGGACCGTTCTCCGTCTGCCAGTTCACGCAGGAGAGATTCTCGCCCTCGGCGTCGGACTGCAGGACGGTGTCGGGTTCGTCGTTGGCGTCGTGGATGACGGCGCGCGAGATGCCGCTGACCAGACCGAAGACGGTCGACATGCCGTTCTGATGCGTCTCGCAGGGGCCGGGGTCGAACGAGATCTCGGCCGGCAGGCCGTGCGTGCCGAAGCGCGCGTCCTCGCCGATCAGCAGCGCGCCGACGCCCGAATCGCTCTCCGGTGACGGGCCGACCTCGGTCGGGCCGTTGCACACGCCCGGGTGCGGATCGTCGGCGGTCTCGACCGTGCCGCCGGCGTCGGTGCAGTCCTCGGCGGTGAAGCCGTCGACCCCCACCACGCCGATGTCGTGATCAATCGTCGTGGTCACACCCAGGTCGATGCCGCCGTTGCACGACACCACGCCGGCGGCGCTCACCGGCACCAGCGGGTGGATGCAGAAGGTCAGGCCGCCCGGCACGGCGACGGACAGGAACGGCGACGCGCCGACGACGTCGACGGTGGCGATGCCGGTCTGCGGATCGGGAACGCCGGCGGCGAGATCGAGGTAGCCGGTGAAGCCGCTGAACGTGCCGATGTCGGGCAGCAGCGCGAGGCTGCTCGTCGCCGGCGCGAGCGAGAAGCGGCGGGGGCCGAGGCCCGGGGTTGGCGTCGCGCTCGGCGTGGCGGTGGCGGTGATCGATGGCGTCGCGGTGAGGCTCCGGGTGGCGCTGGCGGAGGGCGACGACGTGCCCGTGCGGGTCGGCGTGCGCGACGGCGTGTCGGTACGGGTCGGCGTACCGGTGCGGGTCGCACTCGGCGTGCGCGTCTCGGTCGCGCTGCGGGTCGGCGACTGCGTCGCGGTGGCCGTCGCGGTGAAGCTCGGCGTCCGCGTCGGCGTGGCGCTGATGGTGGACGTGCCGGTGCGCGTCGACGTGGCGGTGCGCGTTGCCGTCGCGGCCGGGCTGCCGGTGGCCGTCGACGACGGCGTCGTCGTCCGCGAGGGCGTCAGCGTCGTCGTTGCCGAGGCGGTGGCAGTGGCCGTCGCGGTGGCGGATGGCGTCCAGGTCGACGACGCGGTCGCGGTGGCGGTCGCGGACATCGGCGGGGATGCGCTCGGCGACGGCTGAGCCGTCGCCGTTGCCGTCGTGGGCGGGGTCGCCGTCGCGGTGCCGGCGGGCGTGAGAGTGGCGGACGCAGCCGCGGTAACGACGGGCGTGGCGGTCGGGGTGGCCGGGGCCGTGTCAGTGGCGGTGGCCGACGGCGTCGACGCGATCGTTCCCGTGACGGTGGCCGTGACCGTTGCCGTCGGCGGCGGCGAATCGACGGGCGTTGCCGTGCCGCGTGTCGACCGGCGTCGCGGTGGCGGCGCCCTCGCTCGGCGTCGGCGTCGCCGGACAGCCGTTCAGCGCCGCGCCGACGGCGGCGACGAGCTCATCGATGGTCACCGTCCCGTCGCCGTTGACGTCACCGGCGGCGCAGCGCGTCGACGCCGATGCCGTCGAGGCCGATGTCGACCAGGGTCACCAGCTCGTTGATAGCGACCGTTCCGTCGCCGTCGCAGTCGCCCACGCAAGCGGCGCGCAGCGGACCCGCCTGAGCCAACACGATCGCGACCAGCACCCCCGGCCACGCGAGAAACCGCAGAACTCCCACCGCTGCGACTCTGCAGGCTGCCGTCGGTTGGGTCAATGTGCCTGGGGCCGTCACATTCCCGCATGGAGGGCCGCGCTCCCGCGCGGCCTGTCACGACAGGGGCCTGCAATTTCCGCCGGGACCGGCCGGTTCCGACACCTGCTGGCGATCACCGCCGCAGACCGGCGCTGCGGGAGCAGCGCCCTCAATTCGCTGATGGAATGGACGGTCCGGCAACGACCGACTCGCCGCGTAGCGGCCCGTCGGGTTTTGCCTACGACGGCGTATTCCCGATGAGCACCATCGGGCCCTGCGGCTTGGCGACGCCGCCGGCGACCTCGACGGTCACCGCGGCGGCCTGGATGGCGCCGGAGCTCTCCGGCACCGCCGCCTCGACGCGACCCACGCCCTGCTCGTCCGGATGGAAGATCGCGGCGCGCACCGGCCCGTCCTTCTCGGTGATCCACCACAGCTCGTAGACCTTGTCGTCGGGCACCTGCGGCAGGTCGAAGGCGTAGAAGAGCGCGCGGCCGGTCGGCGGGCTCAGCAGGATGTGGCCCTGGGCGGGTGGCGAATCCTTCGTCTCCTTCAGCGACACCAGGGTCAGACCGCGCTGCTGGACGACGGCGAGCGACTCCTCGGCGGCGGCGAGCGCGGCGCGCAGTGACGTGGCGTCGCGCTCCTTCTCCGCGAGCGCAGCGTTGGCGGTGGCGAGATCGCTCTCGCGAGCGGTCAAGGCGCGCTGCAGCGCGGCCAGCGTCTGGCCGGTGTGCGTGCGCTCGGCGCGGAAGCCGATCTCGCGGTAGGCGAGGGTCGCGAGCAACAGCGCCGCGGCGGCCGCGAGCGGCGTCTGCCAGCCGAGGCGGCGGCGCGCCACCTTGGCGGCCGGTGAGGCGCCGCGGACGCGGTCGAACAGACGCCCGCGCACGTCCGCCGGCGCCGTGGCGGGCGCGTCCAGCGCCATCAGGCCGACCAGCTCCGTCCACGCGCGCAGCTCGGCGGCGAGCGTCGGGATCCTCGGCCAGCGCCTGCTCGACGGCGGCGCGCTCGTCCGCCTCGAGGGTGCCGAGGGCGTAGAGCGGCAGGTCTTCGCGGATGTCGTCGCGGCTGGTCATGGCGTCGAGAGGAGCGGGCCGAGGGTGCGGCGCAGGGCGACCATCGCCTGGCGGATGCGTGTCTTCACCGTCCCGAGCGGCTCCTGCAAACGCTCGGCGATCTGCGAGTGGGACAATCCTTCGTAGTACGCGAGGGACAGGGCATCGCGCTGGTCGGCCGACAGGCCGGCCATGGCATCGCGGACGAGACGCCGGCGCTCGACCAGCTCCGCCGTCTCCTCGGGTCGGCGCACCTCGTTCACGTCGGTCGGATCCTCGGCCGTCGTGCGTTTGCGGGCGATGCGGGCGCGCACCCGATCGATGGCGCGGCTGCGGGCGATGGTGAACAGCCAGTTCTGCAGCGATCCCTGGGTGCCATCAAAGCGATCCGCGTGCTGCCAGAGCTGCCAGAACGTGTCGACGCTGATCTCCTCGGCCGCCCCGGCGTCGCCCGTGACGCGCAGGGCGAGCCCGTAGATCGCGCTGCCGTAGCGGTCGTACAGCTGCGTCAGCGCCCGTTCGTCGTGGGCCCGCAATGCGGCCACCAGCTGGTCGGTGTCGAGCACGTTCGTGACTGCCGCTCGTGACATCTGGGATACGCCGACGGGCCCCGATTGGATGGTGTCGGCGCCGATTCAGCCGCAGGGCGACTCTGGCGGATTGATCGACGGTGCGCCAGTGGCAGGTCCTGTTGTTTCGGCTCCCGCGGGAGGAGGGGTGGCGAGATCGTCGACGACGACGCTGCAGATCGAACCCCTGGCGGTGCTCCTGCAGGCCAGTGGATACATGGCGACCGCGGCGGTGGCGCGGACACGGCTCTGCACCGCCGCCGCGAGTAGACAATCACAGGGAGTTCGGCCAACAACCGGGTCGCTGCTCCTCGCCGACAACTGCTGACCGGGATCCACCGCGTCGGCCGGCACGCCTTGCAACCCAGCGGCGCCCCTGCCTAGACGCTGTTTCGTGTCGTCGCCCAAACGCATCCTGCTCTACGTGATGGCGGCGTTCTACGTCTTCGCCGGCCTCATGCACTTCATCCGGCCCGACGTCTACATGCCGATGATGCCGCCGTACCTGCCCTGGCATCGGGCGCTCATCCTGATCTCCGGCGCCGCCGAGGTCGCTCTCGGCCTCGCCATCCTCAGCCCGCGGCTGCGCCCGTACGCCGCCTGGGGCATCATCCTGCTGCTCATCGCGATCTTCCCGGCCAACATCCACATCGCCCTCAACAACGTCCCGCTCTTCGGCAACCCCGAGGGCGCCGGGATCTGGAACTGGGTGCGGCTGCCGCTGCAGGGGGTCCTGGTGCTGTGGGCGTGGTGGTACGCGTGAGGCGATCCGCACAGGCGCGCCGCGCGCGCGGCACCGCGCTGCGCCTGTTGCGCGCGGTCGGCGACATCCCCGTCGCCGTCGCCCTCCTCTTCGCGTTCTCGCTGGCGACGCCGCAGGCGGCGCTCGTCTATCATCACCACGCCGGCGGCGAGCGTGCCCACGTGCACGCCGACGTCGCTCTGCTGGCGCTGCTCGGCCTCGCCGACGCGGCGCCGCAGCGACCGGCCGGTACTCCCGACCATCGCCCCGCGTTTGCCCGCGACACCGGCGCGGTCGGCGGACACGTCCATCAACAGCAGCGGTACCACTCCGCCGTCGTCGCGACGGCGACCTTCGTCGCGTTCAGCGCCCCGCTGACGCTCGTGCCGCCCGCCGTCGGCCGGTGCGTGCCGAGGCGCGCGGCCGGTACGGCGACCGCCCGCGCACCGCCCCGCTCTCTCCTCGGTTGATCGCCGACCGTCGACGACTGATCGACCGGACCCACCGCACCGCTGGGTGCAGAGGGCGCCGGGGGGAGAGGGGAAATGCATCGGAGCAGAACGATCGTTCCGCTCGCGGTGCTCGTGGTGTCGCTGTGGAGCGTCGCCGCCCTGGCGCAATCGCCAGCGGCGGACGCCCCAGCGCCACCCGACACCGCGCGCGACAGCGACATGTCATCGGACACCGCGGACGAGGCCAAGGCGCCCGCCACCGCACCACGCCGCGAGGAACGCGGCCCACACCTGACCGAGCTCGACGAGCTCGTCGTCGAAGCCGACAAGCCGCTCAGCGCCGCCTCGTCGCAGGTCATCCGCACCCGCGACTACGCGCTGCGGCCGCACTCGACCACGCAGGAGATCCTCAACAACGTGCCCGGCCTGACCGTCGTGCAGCACCAGGGCGGCGGCAAGGCCGTGCAGTACCTGATCCGCGGCTTCGACGCGGATCACGGCACCGACTTCGCGCTCTTCACCGACGGCATCCCGGTGAACATGGTCACGCACGCGCACGGCCAGGGATACGCCGATCTCAACTACCTGATTCCCGAGACCGTGAACGATCTGCAGCTCTTCAAGGGGCCGTACTTCGTCCAGCTCGGCGACTTCTCGCTCGCCGGGGCGCTGAAGATCACCACCAAGGACGAGTTCAAAGAGAACTTCGCCCTCGCCGAGGGCGGGTCGTTCGACACCCAGCGCTACGTGCTCGGTGGCTCGGTGCCGGTGACCTGGGGCAAGACCCTCCTCGCGGCCGAGGTCTACAACAGCAACGGTCCGTTCGAGAACCCGCAAAACTACTGGCGCTACAACGGCTTCGGCAAGATCACGATCACCCAGACGCCGGACCAGAAGCTGCAGTTCCTGGGGTCCGCGTACTCCGGCGACTGGGACGGCTCCGGGCAGATTCCGTCGCGCATCGTCGGCAACCAGCCCGGCGACATCAACCGCTTCGGCTCGCTCGATCCCAGCGAGGGCGGCCACAGCGACCGCGAGAACGCCAGCATGCTGTGGAGCTACACGCCCAGCGACGACGAGACCTGGGAAGCCCAGCTCTGGGGGAGCCGGTATCACCTGCGCCTGTACTCCGACTTCTCCTTCTTCCAGAACACCGGGCTGCGCTTCTACACGCAGCCGGGCAGCGCCCAGATCATCGACCGCTGCGCCGGGCTCGGCCCCGGCTGCCCTGAGTCGCCGAGCGCCTCCATCCCCAACGCGCAGTTCATCCCCGGCGACGGCATCGAACAGACCGATACCCGTCTCCTGTTCGGCGGCTTCGTGAAATACAGCCGCTTCTACTCGGCGGCGGCGATGCCCCTGCTCGGCGACGTGCCGATGCAGAGCGAGCTCGCCGTGTCAGACGCGCCGCGATCAGATCGACGTGTCGCTGCGCAACCAGGTGCGGCGCAACCCGTTCTTCACCATCAACGACGTCGGCGTCGGCGAGCAGTCGGTCAGCGGCTGGTGGGGCCAGCAGATCTTCCTCACCGAGTGGGCCCGCCTCGAGGGCGGCGTGCGCGGCGACGTCTTCTTCTTCAACGTCGGCAACCAGCTGCCGCAGCAGGGCCTCGATCCGAACTTCGATGCCGTGGTGATCGACGGCACCAACGTCAAAGGGCTGCCCAGCCCCAAGGCCAACCTGGTGCTCGGCCCCTGGTACGACACCGAGTACTACCTCAACTTCGGCTACGGCTTTCACTCCAACGATGCGCGCAGCGTCGATCCTCACCGGCACCGACGGCCTGGCGCAGGGTTACGGCTACGAAGCCGGCGTGCGCACGCGCCAGTTCGATCGACTCGACATCGCGGCATCGATCTGGCTGCTCGATCTCGACAGCGAGCTGGTCTTCTCCGGCGACGCCGGCAACGTCGACGCCGATCTGAATCCGGTTACCAGCAACTTCGTCCCTGGCCCGCCGACGCGGCGCTAGGGCGTCGACTTCGAGACCCGCTATCAGTTCACCGACTGGCTGTTCGCCGACTACGACCTGACCTTCGCCTCGCCCCACTTTCGGTCCGAGGTCTGCGTCCCCGACCTGAGCAGCCCCAGCGGCCTGGACTGCGGCACCGACGTCCCGCTCGCGCCGCGTCTGGTGATGAACGGCGGTCTCACCGCCGAGTTCACCGAGGGATGCGGCCAGGGGCTTCGGCGCCGCCCTGCGCTTCCGCTACCTCGGCTCGCGGCCGGCGAACGAACAGGACACGCTCGACCGCCCAGGGCTGGACGCTGCTCGATCTGCTGCTGCGCTACCGCTGGCGCAACGTCGAAGCGTCGCTCGCCCTCACCAACCTCACCGACACCGTCTGGCGCGAGGCACAGTTCGCCGAGACCACCTGCGTCAATCAACGCAACGGCACTCGACTACACGACGCCGGGCGAGCACCGGCCAACCGTGCCCGGTGCAGGGCAGCCGTCCCGCGACGAACACGCTTCGCCGACGGCATCGACGGCATCTCGTTCACGCCGGGCAACCCGTTCGGCGTGCGCGGCGGCCTGCAGATCTTCTTCTGAGCACGCGCAATGTCGCCACGGAGAGACATGGCAGGGAGCGACCGGGGCGGGCGTCGCCTCGCGCACCCTGCTGTGCTCTCTGTGGTGGCGGTCGCGATGGGAGACGTGGACGAGCTCGAGGCGGACCAGCCGCGCACGTGGACCGGCGGGCGTCGCAGCACGGTTGCGGCGACACTGTCCGTGGCGCTGCACGTGGTGGTGCTGTCGATCCTCGCCACCGCGACGATCCGAATCGCCACTCCCGATCTCGACGCGATCCCACTCGTCATCCGCGAGCCGGCGCCGTTGCCGCTCCCCGGAGCGCCGACCGCCCCGGTGCTCGGCGAGGCGGCGCCGGTGGTCGCGCCGGTGCAACCGCTGCCGCAGCCGAAACCGATCGAGCGACCGAAACCGCGGGTCGAGGCCAAGCCGATTCCCAAACCGAGGATCGCCGCCAAGCCGAAGCCGGCGGCGCCGCCCAGACCGGCAGCGCCGCCACAGGCCGCACCGGCACCCCCGCCGCCGGTGCCGGCCGCCCCGGAGATCGGCACCGGCACCGGCGGCGCCATGGGCGTGGCCGGCGGCGCGCCGGGCGGCAAGCCGGGTGGACGGCTGGGCGGGCACGGCGACGACGTCTTCCGGCTCGATCAGGTGGCGGTCGCGCCGTCGGTGCTGAACGCCGTGCAGCCGGTGTACCCGGAAATCGCGCGGGCGCGTGGCCAGCAGGGGGTCGTGGTCGTGCAGGCGATCATCGACCGCGGCGGCGGCGTCGAGGACGGCAGCGTCAAGGTGCTGGAGTCGCATCCGCCGTTCGACGACGCCGCCCTCACCGCCTTCCGGCAGTGGCGCTTCAAGCCGGGCCGCGACGGCAGCGGCAGCGCGGTGCGGGTCATCGTCCAGCAGCCGATTCGGTTTCAATTGAAGTAGGCATCGTGTTGACTCTCCGACCGCCAATCCGCCACTCTGCCCCCAGCCGCATGCCGCGCACCGACTCCGTACTTGCCCGCTGGCGCCGATCGCAGCGCAGCCTCGTCACCTTCGCGCTGACGGCGGCGTTGCTGCTGCTCACGGCGCCGCTGCGCACGGTCGTCGCCGGGTGCGATCTCTGTCCGCCCGACTGCCCGATGCACGCGGCGCATCGCGCCGCGGCACACGTCGATCACGGCGACGCGCCGCAAATGCACTGCCACAACGGCGGGACCACCCGTCAGTCCGCCGCCGGCGATCACGCGCCGCGACTCAGCCGACCGCCGTGCGGCAGCCACGCCGCCGTCAGCGGACTCGACCTGGCGCCGATGCTGCCCGCCGGCGCGCTGCCGTGGACCGTCGTGCCGCGCCTCGCGGCCGCGCCGGCGCGCGACGCCGGCACCGGTAACCGCTCCGTCGATCCCCCCGACACGCCACCCCCGGACGCGCGCGCCTGAGCGGCGCGTTCCGATCATCATTCATCAATCGCACCGACGGTAGCGGCGTCGGCCGTCTCATCGCCGGCCTCGGCGGAGGGGTTCGTTCCCTCCTGGGGGATGCGTGTCTTCGAGGACAAGAAGCGTCCGCGGCGGCCGCCGTGCCGTCGCGCGCGCACTCCTGCTCGTCGCGTGGGCGGCGGCGGCGCTCGGCGTCGTCGCGCCGGCGCACGCGTGCGACCTGTGCGCGATCTACACCACCACCGAGGCGCGCGAGGACCAGACCGGTTTCCGCGTCGGCCTCGGCACACAGTTCACCTACTTCCACACGTTGCAGAACAACGGCGAAGAGATTCCCAACCCCTACGGCGAGAAGATCGCCAGCTCCATCAGCCAGTTCTTCGTCGGCTACAACGTGTTCCCGCGCTTCGGCGTGCAGCTCAACGTGCCGGTCATCAGCCGCGACTATACGCGCGTGCTGGCCAGCGGCGTGAAGGACGGCAACGTCACCGGATTCGGCGACCTCTCACTGCTGGCGATCGCCAAGGTCTTCACCTGGACGGAGCTCGATCGCATCGTCCACGTCGACGCCTTCGCCGGCGTCAAGCTGCCGAGTGGCAGCCCCACGTTTCTGAAGGAGGAGGTACCGCCACCGCCCTGCATCCCCTTTCCCGACCCGACCGCCTGCGGTGCCCGGCTGGTCCTGCCACGCCGCTTGTACGCCCACCACACCACGGGCCCGCCGAGCGGCGTCGGTGGCCACGACCTGACCCTCGGCTCGGGCTCGGTGGACGGGATCATCGGCGCCCAGGTGTTTCGTCAACTGGCAGCGCCTCTTCGCCACCGCCTTCATCCAATACATGGCGCGCAACGAAGGCGCCTACGAGTATCGCTTCGCCAACGACCTGCTCTTCGCCGGCGGCCCCGGCGCCTACCTGCTCGCCGGCGACGCGCTCCTCGGCGAGCCGTACACGCTGCGCGCCCAGGCCCTGTTCTCCGGCGAGACCAAGGGCAACGACGTCGTCGGCGACACGCATCGCACCGATACCGGCGTGACCGGCCTCTATCTCGGGCCCGCCTTCGCGTTCGGCTGGGGCACCCACCTCGGCGCCGAAATCGCCGCCGACCTGCCCGTGCTGCATCAACAACACCGCCCTGCAGATCGTCCCGGACTACCGGCTGCGCGGCGGCGTCACGCTGGCGCTTCTGACCGTTCCGCCCACTGAAACTTGACACAGACCATCAACCACGACTGACTCGGAAGGAGTAGGAGGAATCATGAGGTATGCGTATCGCCTTCTCGCTTGCGGCCTGATCGCCGCACTCGGTACCGCACCGGCCGCTCGCGCCCACGAGGACGTCCCGGGCCTCGACGTCAACGGGCAGTGCGTCGGCGATGCCGACAGCAACGCCGCCGTCGACGATCAACGAGCTGATTCTGGCGGTGAACAACGCGCTCGACGGCTGCGCGCAACCGGCCCGTGACCCTGCAGTTCAAGGGCACGGTGGGCGACGAGCCCTTCGCCTGCGGCATCGTCGTACAGCCGGCATCGGCACCGGCGACTCGCAGTTCGTCCCGTCCGACTTCCGCTTCTACGTGTCCAACGTGCGCCTGGTGACGCCCGACGGCGAGGAGGTGCCCGTGCAGCTCGAGCAGGACGGCGTCTGGCAGTATCAGGACGTCGCGCATGCTCGACTTCGAGGACGGCAGCCGGCCCTGCGCGTACGGCAACGAGGCCACCAACACCTCCGTGCGCGGCACGGTGCCCGCCGGCGTCTACACCGGCGTGAAGTTCGACCTCGGCCTGCCCTTCGACCTCGACCACGGCAACGCGTCGACGGCGCCGTCGCCGCTCAACTTCACGCGCCATGTTCTGGAGCTGGCAGCTCGGCTACAAGTTCCTGCGCGTCGACACCGCCGACGACGAGTTCCGCATCCACCTCGGCAGCACCGGCTGCCAGAGCGACGGCGCCCAGCCGGCCGCCGACGAGCTGTGCGGCGCCCGAATCTCGCGACGGTCGCGTTGAGCGGCTTCGACCCGTCCACAGCGTGATCGTCGCCGACCTGAAGGCGCTGCTCGCGCAACAACAACATCGACGCCAACAGCCCCGGACACCGCGCGGGCTGCATGTCCGATCCCCGACCGACCCCGACTGCGCACCGCTGCTTCAGCAGCCTCGGCCTCGACCTTTCCCGCCGGCACGCCGACGTCCGGCGCAGCGCTTCTTCCGCGTCGAATCCGCCAGACGTCGAGGACATCCATCACGTAAGTCTTCGTCGGCTCGACTGCGGAGAACGGCGGCGCGCTCGTCGCTGCACACCGAGTTCGACACCAACAGCCTGATCATCTCGCGCGTTCTTCGTCGGACTGCCTGGGCGGCACCGGCGAGAAATGCACCGGCGGCACACGCCTCTTCACCGCCGTCAATCCCGGCATCGAGCCGCTCGCGGCCAGCGACCCGGAGGAATCGGCCTATACCCTCGTCGACGGGACGCCGTTGACCGTCGAAGTGACGGCGATCGACGCCGGCCTGACCTTGCGCCTCGGCGGCACCACGCTGGACAGCGCCGGCGACTACCGTCTCGCTCGGCGCCTCGACGCCGACTTCCACGCCGATCTCGAGGCGCAGCTCGGCACTCCCCGGCGGCGACGAGCCGAGCGGCACGTATTCCGTGACCTTCAAGGTCACGACGACGTCGGCGACGTACCAGAGCTCGGACCCGCTGACGCTCAAGTTCACCCCGATCGACTAGGGGCGGAGCAAGGACGAAGGACAGAGGACCAAGGACGAAGGACGGGGTGCCGTTCTTCGCCCTTCGGTCCTTCGTCTCTGGTCCTTCGTTTTATCAGCCCCGCTCACGACCTCGGCAGCGTGACTCCCCGCTGCCCCTGATACTTCCCGCCTCTGTCGGCATACGACGTCTCGCAGGGCTCGTCGGCGCCGAGGAACACCATCTGCGCGACGCCCTCGAAGGCGTAGATGCGCGCCGGTAGCGGCGTCGTGTTGGAGAACTCGAGCGTCACGTGCCCCTCCCACTCGGGCTCGAGCGGGGTGACGTTCACGATGATGCCGCAGCGCGCATAGGTCGATTTGCCGAGGCAGATCGTCAGCACGTCGCGCGGGATGCGGAAGAACTCGACGGTGCGGGCCAGCGCAAACGAGTTCGGCGGGATGATGCACTGGGCGGCGGTGATGTCGACGAAGCTGCGCTCGTCGAAATGCTTCGGATCGACGATCGTCGAGTTGATGTTGGTGAACACCTTGAACTCGTCGGCGCAGCGCACGTCGTAGCCGTAGCTCGACGTGCCGTACGAGATCACCTTCTGATCCTGCACCTGCCGGACCATGCCCGCCTCGAACGGCTCGATCATCCCCTGCTCGCTCGCCATGCGGCGGATCCATCGGTCGGACTTGACGCTCATCACTCGCTCCCCGTGCCCGCGACCTATCACGACTCCGCGCGGCGACGCAGCCGACCTGAAACGGATGGCCCTTTTCACGCAGAAGCTGGAGCGACAGGTCCATCCCCGCATGGAGGGCCGCGCTCCCGCGCGGCCGTTTCCCCGCCGGTGATTGCCATCAGGTGTTCGGCACAGGCCGCGCGGGAGCGCGGCCCTCCATTTGGGAATGGACTGGGCGGGCGGAGTCCATACGCCTATGCGACGCCGACCGGGCTCCGTGCTAGCTGAGATCGTCCATGCAGGCGATCGTCTTTCACGGCCCCCGGGATGTCCGCGTCGAGTCCGTCCCTGACGCCGCGCTCGGCGACTCGCGCGGCGCGGTGGTGCGCGTGGCCTGCGCCTCGATCTGCGGCTCCGACCTGCATCCGTATCACGGCGTGATGCCGGTCCCAGCGGGCGTCACCCTCGGGCATGAGTGCGTGGGCGTCGTCGAAGACGTCGGCCGCGACGTCGCCCGCTTCAAGAAGGGCGACCGGATCATCGTGCCGGGCGTGATCGGCTGCGGCGACTGCGACGCGTGTCGCCGCGGCTACGTCGTCGGCTGCCTCAACATGTTCAACAAGGTGTACGGCTTCTCTCCCGAGCTGCCCGGCGGTCAGGCCGAGGCGCTGTCGGTGCCGAACGCCGATGCCAATCTGTTCGCGACGCCGCCGGACCTGAGCGACGAGCAGGTGCTGTTTCTCACCGACATCCTGCCGACGGGATTCTATGCGGCGGAGAACGCCGCCATCGAGCCCGGGCAGACGATCGCCGTCGTCGGCTGCGGCCCGGTCGGGCTGTTCTCGATCATGTCCGCGCAGCTCTTCGGTCCAGCGCGCATCCTGGCGATCGACAAGGTGGGCGAGCGTCTGGCACTGGCCCGGACGCTCGGCGCGACGCCGATCGACGCGACGACCGCCGACCCGCGTACCGCCGTCCTCGACGCCACGCACGGGCGCGGCGCCGACGCGGCCATCGAGGCGGTCGGCGCCGCGGACACGGTGCAGCTCGCGCTCGATCTGGTCCGCACCGGCGGCGTGGTCTCGGTCGTGGGCGTCCTGCTCGACGCCGCCTTTCCCTTCCCGATGGGCACCGCGTTCATGAAGGATCTCACCTTCCGCATCGGGCTGGTGAACGTCCCCGGCTTCGTCCGCCGACTGCTACCGCTGATCGAGAGCGGGCGCCTCGACCCGACGATGCTGATCAGCCACCGCCTGCCGCTGAGCGAGGGCCGACACGCCTACGAGCTCTTCGATGCGCGCCAGGACGGCTGCGTCAAAGTCACCCTGCGCCCGTAACGGCTCGCTATCCGGCGAGCAGCGCGCCACCGCCGGAGCTCGGGTACAGCCCCAGCCCCGGCACGAAGCGTCCGACGCGCGACGCATAGCGGCGGAACTCCTCACCGTAGGTGCGCAAGAGGTACGCCTCCTCCTCGCGCACCTGGCGCTGCACGCCGATCGGGGTGCCCACCAGCGCGATGAGCGTGACCCAGGTCGGGAGCATCAGCGCCAGGCCGCCGAACGCGAGGAACATCGCCAGATAGATCGGGTTGCGCGTCCAGCGGTACAGGCCGTGCGTGACCAGGCCGGGCCGACTGTTCTCGTCGACGCCGATACGCCACGACGCGCCCATCTCCAGCTGGGCGCGGACCATCAGTGCGAGCCCGCCGAAGGCGAGCACGCACCCCAGGGCGAAGCCGACGCGGCCGAGCGCGGCGAACGGAGCGAGACGGACGACGCGCTCCGGCGCGAGCCCGGCCTCGAGGACCTGGCACCCGAGCAGGAGCGCCACGACGAACAACGAGCCTTCCAGCACGTGCTGCAGCCAACGCCCGGAGCGGAAGATCGCCAGGCCCGTGTGGCCGAAGCGGCGCCACTGCAGCCAGATGCGCCAGCCGAAACCGATGCCGACGAAGAGCGCCAGAAAGACGGCAGGGATCCAATGCACGATCATCTCACTCCTCCTGTCAGGATGGCGGCGACGGCGCCGTCGCGGCGACGGCGTCGAGGCGCTGTTGATCGGGATGCGGCAGGAGCCACGCGTGCGGCGCCGCGCCGTCCGGCAGCGCGGCGAGGTCGATGGTCGGATCGACCAGCCGGGCGTTCGGGCGGCCGTTCAGCGTGACGAGGACGTCGCCGCGCACCTCGACGGGGTGTCCGACGTCGGCGGCAAAGCGCCGGGCGAGGTGATGGGCATACGACAGGATCATGTCGGGCTGCGTCGCCATCATGCGGTTCTGCAGCGACGTCAGCTCCTCGCCGGGCCGTACGGACCACGAGTTGCCGGTGGCGGGATCGGTCACCGTGAACCCGGCCCGCCCGTACTTCTCCATGACCATGATCTGCCACGCCCAGCGGAAGCCGGACTCGGTCCAGTACAGATCGCCGTCGTAGACCACGTGGCGCAGCGGCACGGCGACCTGCAGCGCGATCCACGCAATTGCCGCGAGCGGCGCGAGGCGCCAGCCCGTGTGCGCCGCGATCGAGTTCGGCGCCCGCAACGGCAGGTGCAGAATCCGCCGCGGCCAGTCGGGGGCGAAGAAGATCGGCGTCAGCGCGATCATCAGCCAGGGGAACATGCCGATCGGGAAGAGGATCGCGGTCAGCAGGTGAAACGCCAGCACCGCGACGTACGCCCAGCGCGTCGTGCGCCGCCACAGCAGCAGCGGCACGATCGTCGCGTCGAAGAGCAGGCCGGCATAGCTGAACGCGTAGGCGATCCATGCCTCCTCGAGCCACGGGCCGAGGATCGGGAGGTCGACATTGGCGCCCAGCCAGATGCGCAGCGGCTCGGCGTGCAGCAGCCAGTCGGCGTTGCACTTCGCGACCGCGCCGAACACGTAGACGACGGCGAGCTGGCCGCGCAGCAGCCAGACGGCCCACGCCGGCACGGCGATGGAACCGCGGCGATGGGCGTCGAGCGACCAGGTCGCGCCAGCCGGAACGGCGACGAGCAGCGCGCTGACGAGGCTGATCAGGTAGTAGTGGTTCAGGTAGTTGGTGCGGTCGATGAGGTGGACGTACGTGAAGCCGAGGCAGAACAGCGCCGCGGCGATCCGCGTGCGCGCGCCGAGCGCGATGGCGATCGCGCAGCCCGCGAGTCCCGCGTAGAGCGCGTACATCCCAGCCGCCGGCAGCGGCACGATCCACTCGAGACCGGGGTACGGGAAGTAGACGCGCGGCGCGATGTAGTACGCCGCGACCCATCCGTAGGCCAGGTGGCGCGCGACCGCGGTCAGCGCCAGGACGCCGAAGGCGATGCGGAACGCCGCGAGCGAGGCGCCGTCGACCGGGCGCGAGGCGCGGTCGAGGAGCCGGCTGGCGATCGACGGCTGCCGGTCAGTCGCCATCGCCGGGGTTGAAGCGCAGCGTCGTGCCGAGGACGCTGACCATGTCGATCTCGAGGTGCCGCATCAGCTCGGCGGCGCGCTGCTGGACGCGCGCGACGTCGGCGCGCTCGCTGGCGACCGCCTCCTCGAGCGGCATCGAGACATCGCGCCGCCGCGTCGAACACACGCTGCAGCGAGAACTCGATCGCGCGTATCGGTCGGCGGGTTGAGGTCGCCGACGATGCGGCTCAGGCTGCCGCCGGTGTCGCTCGCCGTAGGAGCCGAAGTAGACGTTCTGGATGCCCGCCACATCGTCGAGAGATCCGCCAGGCCATTGTGGCTGCGGCTGGCGACGATCAGGTCTGGGCGCGGCGCCGCCGTGCGGCGCCGAGCGGCGCCTGCAGTTGGCGCGTCGGCGACGTCGGAGCTCAGGAAGATGAGCTGGTTGACCACCGCGTCGACGGCGTCCTTCACTGTCGGATACGCCGCGCTGCCCTGGCCCGCGGTGGCGAGCTCGGCGGCGAAGTTCCCGGCCGCTCGGCGACCAGGCGTCGCGCAGCAGGATGGACTGGTCGCGGAGGTTCTCCGCCAGGGCACGCGCGTAGGCGCGCCGCGAGCGCGCTCCGTTGCCACTCAGCGTCGCCAGCGCCGCGGCATCGTCACCGTTCGCATCGAAAAGCAGGTACTCGAGCGCCAGCAGGCCCTTCACGTTGGCGCCCAGATCCTCGATCGCGGCGCTGTCGAAGCTCGTCGCACCGGCGATCGCGCGTTCGATGCGATCGTCGCGGATCGGCGACCAATCGATCTTTGCCGCCGAGCGCAGCGTCGCCGCCGGGCCGAAGGCGAACGCGTCGCTCTGCTTCCACACCGAGCGCGCCTGACGCCAGGCCGTCTGGGCGGCGTCCAACGTCGTCGCGTCGGGTTGCGCCTCGAGCGCCATCAATGCCGCGACCTGCGCCTCGGTGGCAGTCACCAGCGCCTCGTAGGTCGGCACCACGACGTTGAGCGCCACGTCGTGCAGCATGATCCGTCGCGGCCCGGCATGCGGCGCGGGCGTGCCGCCGCTGCCGCAGGCACAGAGGGCGAGCAGCAGCACCGCGGAGGGAATCCGTCGGAGGGGAACACACGTCATAGCGACGCCAGGAAGCGCAGCAGCGCCTCGCGGTCGGCACGCGGCAGGGTGCGGAACTGCTCGCGCGCCGCGGCGCCCTCGCCGCCGTGCCAGAGGATCGCCTCGGCGGCACCGCGGGCGCGGCCGTCGTGCAGGAGCAGGGTGTGGCGGTTGACGGTCTGCGATGAGCCCGATGCCCCACAGCGGCGGCGTGCGCCACTCGCGCCCGTCGGCGAGGAAATCGGGGCGGTCGTCGGCGAGCCCGTCGCCCATGTCGTGGAGCAGCAGATCCGTGTAGGGGTGGATGCGCTGCCCCGTCAGCGACGGCTCCGCGTTCTGGCCGGTGAACAGCGTCGGGGTGTGGCAGGCGGCGCAACCGATGGTCGCGAACAGCTGCTCGCCGCGCCGCACGTCCGGATCGAGCGACGTCGCGGCGCGCCGGCACGGCGAGGTGGCGGCTGTAGAACGTCACGAAGTCGAGCTTGTTCTGGTCGAGCTCCGGCTCGCCGCCGTTTGGTGCCGCCAGGCAGGCGGTCTGTGCCGCCGTGCAGTTCTGATCGGGAAAGAGCGTCGAGGTGATGCCGATGTCGCCGACGAACGCGCCGGCGTTCTGTTGCGCGAGGCCGGGCACGTTGGCCTTCCAGCCGAAGCGGCCGAGCGCCGTGCCGCCGCTGATGACGTCGTGCACGAGGTTCGCGCGGCCGGAGATGCCGTCGCCGTCGCGATCGTCGGGATCGGCGCGCGGCGAGGATCGTGTCGGCGTCGAGCGCTTCGAGCAGGCCGAGGCCGATCATGAACGGCGCGGTCCGCGGCGAGACCAGCAGGTGCGGATCGGCCGGTCCGAAGGCGAGGTCGGCGAGCGCGTAGTGCGGACGGCGGAGGCTGTACGCGTCGCCGTCGCCGTAGGTTCCCGGGCAGCTCGTCGTAGGTGACCACCATGTGCGCCTTCGGGCGGCACCCGTAGGATCGCGGCCTGGTTGAGCTGGCTGCCGTAGGCGGGATCGGGAACCGGGCCGCCGTCGGCCGCGACGCCGGGAATGGAGAGGCGGAAGAGCAGCCCGACCGCGTCGTCCTCGGGCGGAATCGGCGGCCGGCCGCGACCATCCTTGAAGTGGCAGGACGAACACGACCGCGCATTGAACACGGGTCCCAGTCCGTCCGATCCGTCGGTCGACGACGGCGCCGTCACCCAGTCGCGGTTGAACAGCGCGTTGCCGACGAAGAAGTCGGTACGCTGGCTGAGCGGCAGGTTGCGCGACGGCTGGGCGAAGGCGGCGATCGTCGAATCGAACACCGTGCCCTCGCCGCCCGACAGCGCGTCGCCGAGGACGATCGCGGGCGTCGCGGTGGCGGTGGGCGCCGCGGTCAGCGACGGCGTCGGCGTCATCCGTCGACGCGGCGCCGCCGCCGTGATCGTCCTCGCCGCAGGCGGCGGCGATGACGGCGAGGAGCAGAGCCGCGCCGCAGGCAGCCGATCGTCGAGCGCGCCGCACCGTTCGCGTCCTACGTGTTGCTGATCGAGATGCCGAGCGCCGCGGCGCACTGCGCCAGCAGATCGCTCTGATGGTTGAGCGCGTCGATCGCCGCGGCGATGGCGACGCGGCCGGGGGCGGTATCCGGCCCGAGGATCGCCTGGTCGAAGGGCACGGGAATCTGCAGAATGGCCGTCTGTGGCAGCCGTCATCGCGGCCCGCATGTCGTCGGCGAGCGCCGGGTTGACCTGCTGGACGAGGTCGTCGATGCCCGGACCGTCGGTGTCGCCGTAGCGACCGAGCAAGGCGTTCTCGATGCCGAGCTCGTCGTTGCGATGATCGATGTGGGTGTTGTCCGAGAAGCAGGAGTGCTCGTCCTCCTGGTCCTTGGTCTCGAACGCGGTCGCGAGCCGCTGCCCGGTGAGCTCGCCGGCGCTCAGCGAGCCGATGCCGGTGAGCATGCGGCGCAGCGCCTCGTTCGGATCGACGCGAGAGGAACTCGGCGCGATAGTTCGTCGGCACGTTGGGGAGCCAGGCATCGCGGACCTCGATGAGCTGGGTCGACCATCAGGTCGGCCGCCGCCTTCAGGTACTGGCCGCGCCGCTCCTGATTCCGCGCCGTGCCGCTGCCGTCGGTCACGTAATCCGTGAACGGACGATTGCCGGGGCCGGTCGCGCTGAGGTCCTGCCCCCAGAGCAGGAACTCGATCGCGTGCCAGCCGGAGGAAATGGTCGTCTCGCTCTCGCCCTCGTTCAGCTGGATGAGCAGATCCGTGTCGATCGTCGGATACAGCCCGGGCTCGTTGATGATGCCGGTCTCGAGGATACCCGCCGGGCAGCCGTCCAGCGCGTGGCCGACCGCCGCGATCAGCTCGTTGATCGACACCTCGCCGTCGCCGCTGGTGTCGACGGCTGCGCACCCGCTCAGCTCGTTCGTGCCCAGGGCGATCCCGACGGCCTGGATCAACTCGTTGATGGTGACCCCGTCGACGCCGTTGCAGTCGCCACCACAGGTCTCCGCCGCGCCGCCGACAACGTAGTCGATGTACGACTCGTCCAGTGGCCATGCGTTGATGAAGGCCTCCGGCCCGTCGACGGCGTTGTCGATCGGGCCGTCGTAGAAGCGCGCCATCTCCGTCTGCAGGTACGCCGGCCGGCCCGCCTTCCACGCGTCGCGAGCGGCGTGGAGGGTGTCGACACTGGGCGCGGCGACGAACGCGTCGATCGCGGTCTTCAACGTTTCCGCTCCGACGATCGAGTCGTTGTAATCCGCCAGCAGCAGGTCGGCGTAGCGTGTCACCACCTGGGCACGCGTCACCTGCGCGCTGGCGGTCCCCGCCGTGAGCAGCGCCGCCAGCACCAGCATCATCGTCCGCATCGTTCGCATCGAGTCCTCCGTTCGGCGTTGGCCGGCGTTCCCTCCTAACTGAAACTGAAAGTGATTTTCAATACCAGAATGAAGCGCCCACCCGCGCTGCGCCGCTTGACTTCATCCCCGCCGCATGGAAACGAGACTGAAAATCGTTTTCAAATTCGCTTGGGGGGAGTGTCGTGCTGCGATCGCGAGTTCTGGCCGCGTGCGCGCTCGTGCTGCTGGCGGCGCCGGCGGTGCGAGCCGACGACGAGGCGCTGCGCCGGCGCGTCGAGGAGCTCGAGGCGCAGCAGCGCCAGGTGCTCGAGCAGCTCAAGGAGATGAAGCGCGAGCTCGACGCCGCCCGCAAGGAGAAGGCCGCCGCGCCGGCAGTCGCACCGGCGGCGGTGCCGGTTCCCGCCCCTGCCGCGCCGGCACCGGCGGTCGCGGCGCCGGCAGCGCCCGCCGCGGCGCCCGCCGCCGCGCGAGGCGGCAGCGCCCGGTGCAGCCGCCCCCGAGGGCGCGCGCGTCACGGAGGTCGAGCGCCGGCAGAACATCCTGACCGAGGAAGTGAAGAAGCTCCGCGACTTCCTGGTCCTGCCCGAAACGCAGGAGCTCAAGGGCGTCTACGGCCTCGGGCCGTCGGCCTCGAAAGTGTACGGCATCCCGGGGCGCGGCCTGTCGATCGGGGGGTACGGCGAGGCCGACTACAAGATCGTCACGGCCAACGGGAACGGTGCCACGGACAGCTTCGACTTCCAGCGTTTCGTCCTCTACACCGGCTACAAGTTCAACGACTGGATCGTCTTCAACTCCGAGGTCGAGGTCGAGAACGCGGGCACCGAGTCGACGGTGTCCTCGGGCGGCGGCTCCGTGAATCTCGAGTTCGGCACCCTCGATTTTCTCTACAACCCGGCGGTCAACGCCCGCGGCGGCCTGATGCTGGTGCCGATGGGGTTCATCAACCAGGTGCACGAGCCCCCATTCTACCTCGGCAACGTGCGGCCGCCCGTCGAGACGCAGATCCTGCCGTCGACGTGGAGCGCTACCGGCGCCGGGTTCTTCGGCCAGCCGGTGGACGGCCTCGAGTACAAGCTCTACGGCGTCACCAGCCTCAACGCCAAGGGCTACCGGAGCCTCAACCTGCGCGATGCGCGTCAGGGCGGCAACGACGCGATCGCCGAGGACTGGTCCTTCGTCGGCCGCGTCGACTACGCGGCGCGGCCGGAATGGTCGTTGGGCGGCTCGCTCTACCTGGGCGACCAGGGCCAGAACGAGGAGTACGGCAACGAGGACATCGGCTTCCGCCAGGTCGGCGTGTTCACGCAGATCTACGAGGCGCACACCGAAGTCATCACCCACGGCTTCTGGTTCCGCCTGCTCGGCACCACCGCGCTCGTCGACGACGCCGGCGTCCTCAGCGAGGACGAGCAGATCCAGCTGGCCACCGACGGCCAGCCGATCGGCAAGGTGATGCTCGGCATCTACACCGAGGCGGCGTACAACGTGCTGCCGCTGCTGTGGCCCGACACCGGCCAGTATTTCGCGCCGTGGTTCCGCTACTCGTGGCTCGACACCACCAACAGCGTCGCGAAAGGATTCACCCGCGATCCCGAAGCGCGGCGGTGGTTCTACGAGTTCGGCCTTCAGTACAAACCGATCCCGCAGGTCGTGCTCAAGGCCGACTACCACATCCAGGAGTCGGAGGCCGGCCCGCTGCCCGACGAGCTGCGGCTCGGCGGCGGCTTCGTGTTCTGATCACACCGGGAATCGCGCCTCGATGGCCCGCAAAGGAGACGTCCATGTCCGCCACCATCCCCTGCCAGCCGCAGCGACTCGCCGCCCAAGGTCCCATCCGCATTGATCTGTGCAGCTGCGGACAAGTGCACATGTCGATCGGCCCGACGACGATTCGCCTCGCCCCGGCCGTCCTCCGCAGCCTCGGCGATGCGCTCCGCACCGCTGTTGCCAGGCTCGAGCAGACGGCGACGGCGCCACTTCCTTTGCAATAACAACGAGTTGCAGATTTCTCTATTTTGATCTTGAAAATAGTTTTCAGAATCAGGTAAGCAGGGATGCAGGGAAGACGCACTCAGGAGGATCGCGAGGAATGATCGTTTGTCACTGCGCCGGAGTCACCGATCGAGCCATTCTGCAGCTGGCCCGCAACGGTGCGCAGACCGTGAAGGACATCGTTCGCGAAACAGGCGCGGGGCGCTGCTGCGCTCCCTGCCGCTCCGAGATCGCCGCGCTGCTGTCGCAAGCGCAGCCGCTCAGCGTCCCCGCCGAGTAGGGCATTCCCGCGTGTCGCGCCTTGCGCCGGCGCGCGCCCTTTCCTTCTCACCGGGTTCGGCTATCGTGCGCGCGAACCCGGACGCCATCCATCGGCGTTGACGTCCATTTTCAACCGGAGGGTTGGGGCATGAAGGGCAACGCGAAGGTGATCGAGACGCTCAACGAGATCCTCACCGGCGAGCTGACCGCGATCAACCAGTACTTCGTCCACGCCAAGATGTGCGACAACTGGGGCTACAAGCGGCTGGCGAAGAAGATCCGCGACGAGTCGATCGGCGAGATGAAGCATGCCGACGAGGTGATCGAGCGCATCCTGTTCCTCGAGGGCGTGCCCAACATGCAGCGCCTGGAGAAGGTCCGCGTCGGCGAGACCGTACACGAGCAGCTGAAGCTCGACCTCAAGCTCGAGGAAGTGGCCGTGCCGCGGCTCAACAAGGCCATCGAGCAGGCCGTCGAGGTCGGCGACAACACGACGCGCGAGCTCCTGGAGGAGATCCTGGTCTCCGAGGAGGAGCACGTCGACTGGCTGGAAGCGCAGCTCTCGCTGATCAAGCAGGTCGGCGAGCAGAACTACCTCTCGCAACAGATCAAGGAGTAGCGGCGGTGGCGCCGACCCGCCGACGCGCGCGGACCATCACCCGCCGCGCGCCGGCGCGCGCGCCGTACGAGATGATCCGCTATGCCGTCGCGGATCACATCGCGACGGTGACCCTCGACCGGCCGCGGGTCCGCAACGCCCAGAACACGCGGCTGATCCTCGAGCTCGACCGAGCGATGCACGACGCGGCCGCCGATCCCGCCGTGCGCGTGATCGTGCTCGCCGCCAACGGACCGGCCTTCTCCGCCGGCCACGATCTGAAGGCGGTGGTCGGCCAGGAGGCACCCGACGAGTGGCGGCGTCTCCGCGCCACCGCCGAAGGCCGCCTCCGGCACGAGCGCGAGCTGTACGTCGAGAAGTGCCTCTACATCCAACAGCTGCCCAAGCCGACCATCGCCCAGGTGCAGGGTCCGTGCGTCGCCGCCGGCCTCATGCTCGCCTGCATGTGCGACCTCATCATCGCGGCGGACGACGCCACGTTCGCCAATCCGGTGCTGCGCATGAGCGGCGCCGGCGTCGAGCTGCTCGTCGAGCCGTGGGAGATGGGGGCGCGCAAGGCGAAGGAGTTTCTCTTCCTTGGCGATGCGATCGATGCGCACGAAGCGTGGCGCCTCGGGTTGGTCAACCGCGTCGTGCCGCGCCGCCGGCTCGCCGCCGCGACGCGCGCGATCGCCGCCCGGATCGCCCTCCTGCCGCCGGTGACGGCCTCACTGGTGAAGGAGTCGATCAACCACACGCTCGATCTGATGGGGAAGCGCGACGCCTTCGCGTACCACTTCATGCTCCATCAGTTCATGCACGGTACGGACACCGCGCAGCGCGCGCTGGCCGACCGGGGGCGCACCGGCAGCGTCGCCGCCATGGTGCGAGAGCGCGACCGCGCCTTTGCGGCGCGCCGCAAGCGCCGCTCGTAGCGGCGCGGTCCGATCAGAACTGGCAGCCGACCCAGCAGGCCAGCTGGTACGTGACCGCCGCCAGCAGACACATGCCGGCAAACGACAACAGCTGATTCATCGCCATCGGAATCCCCCAGACCCTGGCGTGCCTCCCCGGCGCCGCTCTCCACCCTGCCCCTCACCACCCATCCCTGCCGCGTCGATTCGCCCGCCGACGTCTCGAATGCATCGCATCTCGGGTCGTTCTGCAAATGAATTCTGCGTGAGCATGCGGATCGTCCGGCCCGGGCCGATGCAACCGCCTTGCCAATCCGCGCTCCACGAGGCCGCGTGGAGCGCAACGGGGACGCCGCGCATGGCGTGCACTTTTGTCGTTCGGGCGTTGCAATCTCGTCTGGCCGGTCGCGGCGCGTCACGGCCGTTGGAGACACCCCTGCTGTGCGCGGCCCCCTGAGCCAGCGCACAGCGTCCCGCCCGGGGGCGTTTCGTCAGAAGATGCGTTTCAGGAAGAGCGTCGTGGCGGCGCCGAGCGCGATCAGGAGTCCGCTGACGACCCAGAATGCCCAGTCGTCGCTGCTGCCCGGCACGCCGCCGACGTTGATCCCGAGCAGGCCGGTGATCAGGCCGAGCGGGAGAAACACCGCCGCCACCAGCGACAGGAGATACATGCGGCGGTTCATCTCCTCGGCGGCGCGGTTGGTGATCTCGTCGTTGACGACGGCGGCCCGTTCGCGCAGGGCGTCGAGGTCCTCGACGTAGCGGGTGACGTGGTCGACGACCTCGCGCAGCTGCAGGCGGCTCTGGTCGCCGAGCAGGCTCCCCCCCTGCGCGCTGATCAGGGCGAGCAGCGCGTCGCGCTGCGGCGAGACGTGGCGGCGCAGCATGATCGCCTGACGGCGAACGCCGGAGAGTCCCGTGCGCAGCGACTGGGCGCTGCCGGCGAGCCCATCGACCTCGAGACCGTCGAGCTGCTCGTCGAGCCCATCGATCACCGGTCCCATGCGGTCGACCAGGCGATCGGCCAGCGCCACGAGCAGCGCCGAGGCATCGCGCGGCCCGGCACCGCGCGCCAGCGACTCTTGCACGTCCAGGACCGCCATCAGCCGGCGGCGGCGCACCGTGATGACGCGATGGGCCTCGACCCACAAGCGCAGCGCCACCATGTCCTCGGGGTCGGCGCCCGGATTGAGGTTGACGCCGCGCAGCACCACCAGCCAGCCGCCCGGCAGCACCGTGCAGCGCGGGCGCGTCTCCGGCTCGAGCAGTGCCTCGACGACCAGCGGCTCCAGCCCGCTCTCGCGCTGTAGCCAGTGCTCGGTGGACACTTCACTCCGATCGAGGTGGACCCACAACGTCCCCCGCGCGCCATGCCAGGCGCGCACGCCCGCCCAGTCGATCTCCTCCGCCCCACCGCGGCCGTCGAGCAGAAACGAACGGATCAGGCCGTCGTCGCCGCCCATCGCGCTCCCGCTTCGTCTCGCATCCGGCGCGGATGATAGCCGGGCTCACCGCCCGGGTGCCAGCGCCGCCGCCGCGTGATAGCTCTAGAGCGAGACTTCGTCATCGCGGCAGCGCCGCGCGCGCGCCGCGAGCCCGACCGAACCTGCGAGGGCGCTCGGAGCAGACGGTGCAGCGCGGACGGATACGACGACAGCGATGGCGGGCGTGGCTCGCGGTAGGCGCGGCGGCGTTGTCGGTCGCGGCGGCGACGCCGCCCCCGGCGGCCACGCCGGCCGCCCTGCCAGACGCCCGCCCCTGGCCGCGCTTGGCGCGCACCTACACGTTGCTCGACCCGTCGCTGGCGCTGCCGCCCATGTCGGCGATGGCGCCGGACCTTCACTTCGTGGTGCGGGAGCTCGGCGACAAGGACGCGCCCGCGTCAACGCCTGCGGTGACGAAAGCGCCCAAGGCCGTGGCGTGGAAGCTGGGCTATCAGCACGCGCAGCTTGGCGACCTGCTGCCGTCCGACACGCTGCGCAACGATCCATCGACCGGCTACACACGCCACCTCGACACCGACGTGCTGGCGCTCGGCATGTCGTGGCAGCTCGCGGGAAACCAGTTCGGCGTGGGCTACCAGCTGCAATCGGCGCGCGGCGGCGCCGACGCCGGCCTCGGACGCTTCCTGCCGGGCAGCGACGCGGCGACGCACGCCTTCACGCTCGGCGTGTCGCGCGCCTTCGGCGGCGGCATTCCGCCGCCGGCGCCGCCGCCGTTGCTGGTCGTCGAAGCCCCCCCCGACGCGACCCCCGAGCCGGCGTTGCCCGCCGATTGAGCCGGTCGACCGACCTCCGCGCGGCCTCCGAGCGGAACGGAAGCTCTGAGGGAATGGGCGGGTAAGCCGTCCGAGCCGTCACCGGCGCCGTGAGCGCCGCCGGCGCGGCCGATCCTCGAAGACGATCGGCCGCAATTCCGGGCCGCGACCGGGTCGCATCGACAACACGCGGACGAAGACCGCGGGGAAGGAGTGCTCTTGGGCGCGGCGCACCCCGACGCCGCGCGCCAGTCGCAGCATCGCCACGGCGCGCAGCGCCGACGAGCCGAGGAACAGCAGGTGATAGCCGCCGTCGCCGAGCGCGCGCAGCACGGTGCCGCCGACCAGCGAACCGACGACGATCGCGACGCCGTTCAGCAGCGTGTAGAGGGACAGCACCTGGGCGCGGTCGGCGTCGTCGGTCGCGTCGAGCAGATTGAGCACCGTCGCCAGCTCGAACCCGGCCCAGGCGAAACCGGCGAAGACCTGCAGCGCGATCAGATAGGCAAAGTGATCGGACACCACCCACAACGCCGCCAGCGGCACCAGCAGCGTGCCCGACACCTGCAGCGCGCGCCGGTTGCCAAAGCGCCGCGCGATCTCTCCCCAGTAGGCCGAGGAGACGATCCGCGACAGCAGCACCGCGGCGTTCAGCACGGTGTACTGCGCGTACGACAGCCCGAGGTGCTGGAGCATGTACGGCGTGAAGTAGGCGGCCGAGACGTGCACCGACCCCATCACCAGCACCAGCAGTGCGACCAGGCGGCCGTACGGGCGCTTGCCCATGCCGCGGATGATCGCCAGCATCGGCGGCCGGCGCGGGGGCCGCACGATGCGCGGATCGTGCTGCTCGGCGAGAAAGCGGGCGCTGACCAGACGGCTGCACCCGGCCAGGCCGAACAGCGCGAGAAACCCGCTGGCGGCGCCCCACGCGCTGCGCTCGGAGAAATGCAGCAGCGCGCCGGCGAGCAGCGTCGACGCGAGCAGCGCCGCGTTCACCGCCGCGCCGCGCACGCCGAAGAAGCGGCTGCGTACGACCGGCGGCACGACGCGCCCGATCCAGCTGTTCCACACCGGGTGGATGACGAGCGCCAGCATCCAGTAGAGCGCCACCCAGAAGAGGAGCGGCGGGTAGCGCTCGCCGCCGGCCGCGAGCGTGAGCAGGCCGATCGGAAGGAAGCACAGTCCCTGTGCCACGGCCGCCGCGATCACGAAGCGGCGATCACCGACGCGATGCGCAACGCGCGGCGCCAGGAGCTGCGCGCCGGCGCCGCACAACATCGGCACCGTCGTCAGCAGGCCGACCTGGAAGGGACTCGCGCCGAGCAGCAGCCCGAAGGCGGGAAAGTACGTCTCGCCGAACCCCACCATCGCCGCGCACGCGGCGCCGTCGATGGTGCTGGCCCGCAGGCTGCGGCGTAAGCGAGACACGGCGGCGACGGACGCGGGGAGGCACGGCTGACGCGCGTCCCGGGTGCCGCCGGCACGCGACTCTGCTAACGTGCGGCGCGATGCGTGCTCCCCGGCCCTCCTCTCTGGCCCTGCTGCCACAACGTACGTACTCTCGCCGCCGGACCGATCGCGGACAGGTTCGTTGGCATGCCTCGGTCCGCTCCCGCGGCTCGGATCGACCGCCCGCAGTTTCCTGACGCTCTACCGGGCCGGCACTCCAAAGCCAATCCGATGAGTCCGCTGACCGATCAGGATCTCTATCTCTTCAACGAGGGCACGCACTTCCGGATCTACGACGACCTCGGCGCGCACCCGCGCAGCATCGACGGCCGCGTCGGTACGCACTTCGCCGTGTGGGCGCCGAACGCCGAGCACGTGTCGGTGATCGGCGACTTCAACCACTGGCAGCGCGGCGCGCACCCGCTGGCGACGCGCGGCAGCTCCGGGATCTGGGAGGGATTCATTCCCGGCGTCGGCATCGGCGCGATCTACAAGTTCCACATCGCGTCCCGTATCGACGGCTACACGGTCGACAAAGCCGATCCGCTGGCGCGACGCAGCGAAGTGCCACCACGCACCGGCTCGATCGTTGCGACGCCGGAGCACGACTGGAGCGACGCCGCCTGGCTGGCGCAGCGCGCCGAGCGCCAGCGCCTCGATCGACCGCAGACGATCTACGAGGTGCACATCGGCTCGTGGCAGCGCGCGCCCGAGGACCCCTGCGCGGCTGCTGACCTACGCCGAAGTCGCGCCGCGCCTCGCCGCCTACGCGCGCGACATGGGATTCACCCACGTCGAGCTGCTGCCGGTGATGGAGCATCCGTTCTACGCCTCGTGGGGCTACCAGACGACCGGCTACTTCGCGCCCACCGCGCGTTACGGCACGCCCGAGGACTTCATGGCGTTCGTCGACGTGCTGCATCAGCACGACGTCGGCGTGATCCTCGACTGGGTGCCGTCGCACTTTCCGGCCGACGAGCACGGGCTCGCCTACTTCGACGGCACGCACCTCTACGAGCACGCCGATCCGCGCCAGGGCTTCCATCCCGACTGGGGCAGCCTCATCTTCAATTACGGCCGCAACGAGGTGCGCTCGTTCCTGCTCAGCAGCGCCCACTACTGGCTCGACCGCTTCCACATCGACGGCCTGCGCGTCGACGCCGTCGCCTCGATGCTGTACCTCGACTACTCGCGCCGCGCCGGCGACTGGATTCCCAACCGCTACGGCGGTCGCGAGAACATCGACGCGATCGCCTTCCTGCGCCAGCTTCAACAGCACCGTCTACACCCAGGTGCCGGGCATCCAGACCGATCGCCGAGGAGTCGACCTCGTGGCCGATGGTCTCGCGCCCGCCCTACGTCGGCGGCCTCGGATTCGGCTTCAAGTGGGACATGGGCTGGATGCACGATCTGCTGGCGTATCTCGCGCACGATCCGGTGTACCGCCGCTTCCACCACACGTCGCTCACCTTCCGCATGCTCTACGCGTTCAGCGAGAACTTCGTCCTGCCGCTGTCGCACGACGAGGTCGTGCACGGAAAAGGGCTCGCTCATCGGCAAGATGGCGGGCGACGACTGGCAGAAGCTTCGCGAACCTGCGGCTGCTCTTCGCCCACCAGTGGACCCAGCCCGGCAAGAAGCTCCTGTTCATGGGCGGCGAGATCGCCCAGCGTCGCGAATGGCGCCACGACCACAGCCTCGACTGGCATCTGCTCGCATACGCCCCGCATCAGGGCATCCAGCGCTGGGTGCGCGACCTCAACCGCGTCTACGCCGAGCGAGCCCTGCCTGCACCAGTGCGACGGCGACTGGTCCGGCTTCGAGTGGATCGACTGCAACGACTCCGACGCCAGCATCATCAGCTATCTGCGCCGCGGCACCGACCCCGACACGCGCCGTCGTCGTGGCGCTCAACTTCACGCCGGTGCCGCGCCACGGCTACGCCTCGGCGTGCCGTTCGCGCGGCACCTGGACCGAGCTGCTGAACAGCGACGCGCACGACTACGGCGGCAGCGGCCAGGGCAACCTCGGCGGCCTCACGGCCACGGCCCGCCCGCATCACGGGCGGCCGTATCGCATCGAGGCGACGCTGCCGCCGCTTGGCGCGGTCATGTTCAAGGGCGCGCGCTCGCCCGGCCGATCCTGAAACCGCCAAGGGCGCCAAGACCTCGCCAAGGATCGCTCGATCGACGGGCCCTGAAGGGCCGCTCCGCCGACCTGGCGTCTTCCTTGGCGTCCTTGGCGGTTTTCCGGTTCCGGCCGACCCGCCGACGATTACGCCGGCGGCGCGCCGGTCATGACGGCGGCCGGCGCCGACGCCCGCGCCCGGCCGCTGCGCTCGTACAGCTGCGAGATGTAGTCGAGCAGCATGCGCTGCGCGCTGAAGCCGGGATCAGGCCGCGCATCGAGGCCTTCATCCGCTGCACCCAGGCGTGCGGAATCCCATCCGGCCCGCGCGCGTAGAAGAGCGGCACGACTTCGTTCTGCATCAACGTCATGAGCGCCTCGGCGTCGTGCTCGTCCTGGGCATGGGCGTCACCGTCCGGCGTCACGATGTTCCAGCCGTTGCTGCCGTCGTAGGCCTCCTCCCACCAGCCATCGGCGACGCTGAGATTGAGGCCGCCGTTGAGCACGACCTTCATGCCGCTGGTGCCGCTCGCCTCGAGCGGTGGCCGCGGCAGGTTGAGCCAGAGGTCGACGCCGGCGACCAACGGCGGTGCGAGGTGGAGGTCGTAGTCCTCGAGGAAGACCACCCGTCCGCGCACCTTGTCGCCGCGGTTCTGGAAGAGCCGGTTCAGCGTCTGCTTGCCCTCGTGGTCCTGCGGGTGCGCCTTGCCGGACACGATCAACTGGATCGGCGTCGGTCCGTCGTCCAGCAGGTGGCCGGCGCGCTCGGGAAAACGGACCAGCAGATACAGGCGTTTGTAGGCCGCGACCCGGCGGGCGAAGCCGATGGTGATGACGTTGGGGTCGAACTCGCGCGCCGCGGCCTCGACGTATTCGGGCCCTTCGCCACGCGACAGGCGGTCGAGCACCGAGCGCTCGCGCACCAGGTCGACGAGATTCCGGCGCAGCTCGCAGCGCACGCGCCCACAGCTCGGTCGTCGGGAATGTCGTCGATCGCCTCCCACACGGCGGGGTCGGCGACGCGCACGCGCCAGTCGGCCGGCAGATGACGGTCGAGCAGTCGCTGCATCGGCGCGGCCATCCAGGTGGGCGTGTGGACGCCGTTGGTGACGTGCGTGATCGGAATCTCGTCCACCGGCACGTTGGGCCAGAGCGGCCGCCACATGTGCCGCGCGACGACGCCGTGGCGCTGCCGACACGCCGTTGGCGGCGCTGCTCGTACGCAGCGCCAGCGGCGTGATGCTCACCGGATCGGCCGCATTGCCCGGCGACACCCGCCCGTAGTCGTAGAAGTCGCCGCGCGGGATGCCGAGCGAATCGACGAAGGCCCCGAGGACCGGCTCCACCTCGTCGACGCTGTAGCCCTCGTTGCCGGCGGGCACCGGCGTATGGGTGGTGAACACCGTGTGCTGCTGCACGTCCGCGAGCGCGCCCGTCGAACGACGCCGCCGTTGGCACGCGACCGTGCCCGCTCGAAGCCGCTCAGTGCCGCGTGGCCCTCGTTCAGGTGTACGAGGATCGGATCGATGCCGAGCGCCTGCAGCGCGCGCACGCCGCCGATGCCGAGCACCGCGTACTGCGCCAGCCGCACGTGGCGATCGCCGATGTAGAGGCGCGCGGTGATCCAGCGGTCGATCGGATGATTGTCGGCACGATCGGTGTTGAGCAGATAGAGCGGCACGCGGCCGAAGTCGACGCGCCAGATGTCGCAATGCACCTGGCGATCGCGCACCTGCACGTCGACGACCAGCGGACGTTGCTCGCGATCGGTGACCCGCACCGCCGGCAGCCGCTCGAAGTCGGCGTTCACCCAGTACTCGTGCTGCCAGCCCTCGATGTCGAGCCGCTGGTGGAAATAGCCCTGCCGGTAGAACAGCCCGACGCCGACCATCGGCACCGCGAGGTCGGCCGCCGCCTTCAGCGTGTCGCCCGCCAGCACGCCGAGGCCGCCGCCGTAGAGCGCGAGCGAGCGTGGGCGCCGAACTCGGAGCAGAAATACGCCACCGGACGCGCCGTCTGTCCGGCCACCGGCACGCGGCGCGCGCGCAGGTCGGCGGCGACGGCGTCCACCAGCGCGCGCACGCGCCCGACGTAGCCCTCGTCGCGCGCCAACTCCTGCAGACGGCGCGGCGCCGCCGCCTCGATCACGTAGCGCGGGTTGCCGGCGCTGCGCCGCCAGGCGTGCGGGTCGATGTCGCGAAACACCTCGGGACCGTCGAGCAACCACGACCAGCGATAGTTGTACGCGACGGAGGCCAGCGCGCGGATCGACTCGGGCAGGCGCTCGGCCAGCTCACCGACCGCGTGTTCGAGGTTGGCGCGGCCATCGACCTCGCTGAGCGGCGCGGGGAGGGGAAAAGCAAACGACATCGAGTTACCTCCGGGAAATGGGCGCCCCAACGCCTATGTCGAGACGCCCGGCCCTGCAAGCCAATCCTCGCGCAGGCCGCATCAGCGGCGCGAGGAGCCGCCATTAGCCAGCCGACTTGGCGTGCGGCGTCGGCGTCGGGGACGGAGGCGCATTGGGCTCCGTCGGGGTGCTCGAATCGACGCGCAGCGAGATGCGCACCTGTTCGGGCTCGACGTCCTCGACCGTCAGCTCCGGCGGATGGCGGATCTGGTCCTCCGACACGGCAAAGGTGCGCCGCCCATACTTGGCGAGGCTCGCGTCGATCGTGACGTCCATGAGACTCGGATTGAAGAGATAGAAGGCGCGGCGCTGCCCGGAGAGGATCGCCATGACCTGGGTCGGTTCGACGCGCTCGAGCGTCGACCCGGGCGGCACGTTGACGACCTTGACGGCGATCGGGAATGCCTCGGTCGCCGGGCGCGAGCCCGGCACGAAGAGGTACCAGAGCCCCAGCACGAACAGCAGCGACGCGATCTTCTCGACCCAGTTCTCGCGCAGCAGGCCCGACAGCACGCCGCGGCTCGTCGTGGGCGGTGTCAGCTCGTGCAGAAACCCCTGGAGCTCGGCCTCCAGATGCGACGCGCCGTCGAGCGTCCGCAGCGTGCCGTTGCGCGCGACCGCGATCGTCCCGCGCTCCTCGGAGACCACGATGCACAACACGTCGGTGCGCTCGGCGAGACCGAGCGCGGCGCTGTGGCGGGTGCCGGTGCCGCGCAATTGTTTGAAGTCCGTCGACAGCGGCAACTGCGCGGCGAAGCGCATGACGGTGTCCTTGCTGATCACGACCGCGCCGTCGTGGCCCGGCGAGCTGGTGTCGAAGATGCTCTTGAGCAGCGGCTCGCTGAGATGGCCGTTGAGCTCGATGCCGCCATGCAGATGGCGCTCGATCGGCTGCTGGCCGACGAGGACGATGAGCGCGCCGGTGCGCGACCGCGCCAGGTCGGCCGCGGTGCCGACGAGCAGCTCGGCGGTCCCGAACGACGGCGTCTCCGGCGCGTGCCGACGCAGGCCCCACAGCGCCAGGCGCTCGAAGAGCTGGCGCAGCTCCTCCTGAAAGATGACGACGAGGATGATCAGGAAGACGGCGAAGAAGCCCTGGAGCAGCCAGGTGGTCAACCGCAGGTCGAGGGCCTGGGCGGCGATGAACAGCGTCATCAGCACGACAATCCCGCCCGCGACGAGACGCGCCTGGGTGCGGCGCAGCAGCGCGATCACCGAGTAGACGAAGCTCGTCACCAGCGCGATGTCGAGGAGGTCGGCAAGGTGCACGTCGCGCGCCTGGGTCAGCAGGAAATCGAGCATGGGACTCCAGTGTCTACCGACGCGCGAAGTGAAAAGCGACGCGCGGGCTTCCGTCTCTTTGCGCCGCCCGATAAGCCCAATGGGGTGGGTGGCGACGGGCGAAGGAGGCGCGGGCAGGCTCGCCGCCGACGAGGGGGATGTGTGGCCGCCATGCTGCTCCTCTGCCACGCGGCCGCGGTCGCGGCGCGGCCCTCGTCCGAGCCCGGGCTCGAGCGGGTGTCGAGCGCGCTGCGCGACGCGCGCGCCCTCAGCGCGGCGCCGATCCTCTCGCCGACCCTGCCGGCGCTTCGCCTCGGCGACGGCGAGGCCCTCGCCGAGCTACGCTTCTCGACGCTCACGCCCGACGTCGTGGCCCGCGCCGTCGCGCTCGGCGCGCGGGTCGAACGCGTCTCGTTCCGCTACGCCCGCCTGGTGGCCAGCGTTCCCCTCAGCGCGCTCGCCGATCTGGCCGCGCTCCCGGAACTGACCGCAATCCACCCGCTCTACGGCGGGCAGACGTCCGTCGGCTCGGTCGACAGCCAGGTGCGGGGCGTGCTCGACATCGACGCGGTCACCACCCAGTTCGGCGTCGACGGCACCGGTATCCGCGTCGGCCTGCTGTCGGACTCCATCACCAACCTGCACGGCGGCACGCTCGTCGGCGACGGGTGCCTGCGGACCCTGACCGGCGCGGCCCCGCAGGCGACCGGCGACCTCCCGCCGTCGATCGTCGTGCTCGATCCCGGACCGCGCAGCGGCCGGGACGAGGGAGCCGGCATGGGCGAGGTGGTGCACGACCTGGCTCCGGGCGCGTCGTTGCTCTTCGCCTCGGCGTTTCCCGACGAGGCGACGTTCGCCGAGAACATCACGGCGCTGCGCGCCTGCGGCGCCGACATCATCAGCGACGACGTGCTGTTCTTCGCCGAGCCGATGTTCCAGGACGGCATCATCGCCCAGGCGGTCGACGCCGTCGCCGCCGACGGCGCCCTGTTCTTCTCCGCCGCCGCGAACGCCAGCGACGCGGGCATCGATCAGACCTATCGCGACAGCGACCCGCGCGACGAACAATCGACGCCGCCGACGGGCGTCGACCTGCACGACTTCGGCGGCGGCGTTCCGTCTGCCGCCATCACCATCCCCCCCACTGCGACGTGCGCGCGGTGCTGCAGTGGAACGAGCCGTTCTCCGGAACCCTGGGCGCCGGCGCGCACACCGATCTCGACCTCTATATCTACAACACGCCGCCCCCCGGCGGCCGCATCCTGGACAGCAGCACCGACACCCAGGGCTGCTCCGCCGGCGGCGGCAGCGTGGGCGACCCACTCGAAATCGCCGCCTTCCGCAACGCCACCGCCACCCCCCGCACCGTCTACCTCGCGGTCGATCACGTGTGCGGTGACAAATCGGTGCGCCTGCGGATCGTCCTGTCCTCCTCACTGTGCACGATCGGATGGGACGACTTCGGACTCGCGCGTGGGCCGTTCGGCGCGGCGGCGCTGTACGGTCATCCCACCGCCGCGGGCGCGATCGCCATGGCGGCCATCGACCAACTCGAGATCGCCAGCGGCGGCGGCGTCATCCCGCCCGCCGGCGTGCTCGACGTGGAGCCGTTCAGCAGCCGCGGCGGCGCCCTGCCCTTTTACTTCGACGGTGCCGGCGCGCCCCTACCGAACGCGCCGGTGCTCAGATTCAAGCCGGAGCTCACCGCGCCCGACGGCGGCGACACGGCCTTCTTCGGCAGCGACCTCGATCACAACGGCTTTCCGAACTTCTACGGCACCTCGGCGGCGGCGCCGGCGGCCGCCGCGGTCGCGGCTCTCATGGCCGAGGCAGCCCCGCCGCACTCGGCCGGCGCGATCGCCGACGCGTTGCGCGGCACCGCGCGCGACATCGGCACGCCCGGCCGCGACGCCGCGGCCGGCGACGGTCTGATCGATCCCCTCGCCGCCATCGCCCTGGTACAGGCGGCAACGCCGGGTGACTGCGACGGCAACGGTCAGGTGACCATCGACGAACTGGTCGTCGGCGTGCGCATCGCCCTCGGCGACGCGCCGTCCACCGCCTGCGCCGCCTTCGATACCGACGGCGACGGCACCGTCACGATCGCGGAGCTCGTCGCCGCCGTTGGACGCGCGCTGGACTAGGAAGACGCTGTGTCACACCGAGAACGGAGGAACCGAAATGGAGGGCGCCGCTCCCGCGGCGCCGTCTTCCGAGGGTGCTTGTCATGCGCCGCCCCGGCCAGGCCGCGCGGGAGCGCGGCCCTCCAGTCGGTGATGCGGCCGTGGGTTCTCCGCGTGAATGCCTTCGTTCAGGGCGGACAACCGTTGAGCGCTGCAGCGACCGCGGCGATGAGCTCGTTGATCGCGACCATGCCGTCGCCGTTCTGATCTGCGGCGGCGCAGGCCGCGACCGGGGAGTTGCCGAGCGCCACACCCACGGCGGTCACCAGCTCGCTGATGTCGACGGCGGCGTTGCCGTTGCAATCGCCCGCGCAGGAGGTCGTCGGGGGCGTCGGCGTCGCCGTCGGGGTGTCCGACAGTGTCGGGGTGCGCGTGGGGACGATGTCGCGGCCGGCGGCGATGCTCAGGGACACGGCGTCGAGCACGTAGCAATCGCCGGCCAGCGGCAGCAGGTCGTTGAAGCCGTCGGCGCCCATGGCGTTGAGGATGAGATCGGTGAGGCCGTCACCGTTCACGTCGCCGATCGACATGCTGTAGGCGAGCAGATCGCCGGCGTGGGCGCCGTCGATCCACAGGTGCGGCACCTCGTCGGGCACGTTGGCGAGATCGATCACCGCCGGCGGCGTCTCGTTGCCGAACAGCACGATGACGGTGCCGGCCTGGACGCGTTTGGGCCCGCCGCCGCTGGGCTGGACCTGATCCTGCGGACTGGCGACGACCAACTCGTCGCGGCCGTCGCCGTCGAGATCGAGGAAGAGCAGCGTATCGCCGGCGATCGCGGAGGCGCGGGCGCCGTAGATCATCGTGACGTTGGGGGGCGGCGTCGCGAGCTCAATGACCTCGCCGCGCAGCCGCTGAGCGTCGCCGCGGATGAGCGCCGCCTCCCCCGCGGACGCGCGGGTGTTGCCGGGGCCATCGGCCACCAGCGCGCCGATCGCGATGTCGCCGCGGCCGTCGCCGTCGAAGTCGCCGGCGAACAGCTCCTCGCCCCAGGAGTCGCCGGGATCGACGCCATAGATGACCGTGAAGTCCGGCGGCGGCGTCGCCAGGTCGATGGTCGGGGGCCGCGCGCCGCGCGTGCCGAAGATGATGTAGGCCTCCCCGATCTCGCAGTTCAGGCCGACCGGATCGCACACGTTGTTGGGGCCGTCGCCGCCGGCAAAGCCGTGGCCGTTCAGCCCACCGACCTCGTCGCTCTGTGCCGACAGCCGGTTGAGCCCGGCGCCGATCAGGATGTCGCCCACGCCGTCGCGGTCGACGTCGGCTCCGCGCACGGTGGCGCCGCTCTGATCGCGGGGATCGATGCCGTAGATGATGGTGACGGGCGTCTGCGGATCGGCGAGATCGATGACGGCACGGCCGCGCAGGGCGGTGCCGCCGTAGAGCACGTAGGTCTCGCCGGCGTTGGTGCGGGTGTCGCCCGGCCCGTCGGCGAGGTCGGCACCGAGGATCGCGTCGGGAAATCCGTCGGCGTCGAAGTCGCTGGTGCTCACCCAGACGCCGAGGCGGTCGCCGGTTTCGGCGCCTTCGATCAGGGTCACGGCGCCAGCGGGCGGCGATTGCAGGTCGATCACCTGCCCGCCGATCTGCGGACCGCCCCAGACGATCACCACCTCGCCGCAGTTCGCCCGAGCGTTGTTCTCGCCGTCGCCGTACTGCGCGCCGATGATCGCGTCGGCGTAGCCGTCGCGATCGAGGTCGGCGATGCCGAGCTCCGTGCCGAGATTGTCGACCAGGTCGGCGCCATAGATGATCGTCGTATCGGCCGGCAGCAACGGCGGCTCGAGCTGGGCCAGGTCGCGCTCGCCGCCGATGACGCCGGTGCCGAGCACGATCACCGCTTCGCCGGAGCTGTCGCGCTCGCGCGTCGGACCGCTGTCGGCGTTCATCGGCGTGAGCACGAGATCGTCCTTGCCGTCGCCGTTGAGATCACCCGCCGCGAGCGGAAATCCGAGCCGCGAGGCGTTTGCGGTACGATTGTAGATCGTCCATTGGCCCGTCTGCGCGGTCACACCCACGTCCCAGGCCCCCGCCGGCGCCGCCACCACCAACAACCCGACCGCCAATCCCGCCACCCATCGCACTCGTCCGTTCATGGATCCCCTCGCCCCCGCCGACCGTCCAACGGTCCGTCGACCGTACCATCAGCATGCACATGAGGCACGCCCCGCCCGATGGTCAGGATCCCCAAATGGAGGGCCGCGCTCCCGCGCGGCCTGTCCCGCACGGCCATCGGCAATCACCGCCCGTAGGGACACGGTGCGGACCATCCGCGGAGCTATGGGAACTCGTCGAGCGTATCGACGGGCCAATGTGCCCGCCCTGAGACGCTCTCAGGCCGCCCCTTCGATGCGCTCGCTCCGCTCGCTACTCAGGGGCCGCGGGAATGGAACAGCACTCTCGATTCAGCTGGTACAGGCCCACGAGACCCGTGGATCCCCTACCACCGCCCGTTGCAAACAGGCGCCCACTGGGTCCAATAAGGCGGCGTGTCGAGGCCACTTCCGCGCCAGACCGCTCCGCCGGCTCCGCCGGACCACCAGGCGACGACGGCCGGAGTGGACCAACCCGCGTTCCGCGTGCTCGCCGAGACCACCCCGGCGGCGATCTTCGTGCAACGCGACGCCCGGCTGCTCTACGTCAACGCGGCGGCCGAGGCGATCACGGGATACAGCCGCAGCGAGCTGCTCGCCCTCGACGTCTGGGCGCTCTTGCCCGTGGACCAGCGCGAGATCGCACAAACCATCTACGCGGCCCGCCTGCGCGGTGAGCCGGTGCCCGTGCCGCCGCGGCGCGAGCAACGCATCATCGCCAAGGACGGCGAGACGCGCTGGCTGGACGTCAGCATCGGCCGCATCGAGTGGGACGGTGCCCCGGCGCTCCTCGGCAGCGCCTTTGACGTCAGCGGCCGACGGCGCGCCGAGGCCGCGCGCCGCCGTGGCGAACGTCGCTATCGGGCCCTCGTCGAGCATGCCTCCGACGTCGTGCTCATCTTCGACAGCGCGGGCATCGTGACCTACGTCGGCTCGTCGATCGAACGCGTTCTCGGCCACCCGCCGAGCGCGCTGGAGGCTCACGACATGTTCGAGCTGCTCCATCCCGACGATCACGAGCTCGGCCGTGCCGCCGTCGAGACGCTGCTCGCCGGCCCTCGCAACACCGTGCGCATCCAGTATCGCGTTCAACATGCCGACGGCACGTGGCGCTGGATGGAAGGCATCGGCACCAACCTCATCGACGAGCCGGCGATCGGCGGCGTGGTGGTGAACGCCCGCGACGTCACCGCCTGGCGCGCCGCGGAGGACCAGCTGAGCGAGAGCGAGGCACGCTTCGCGCTCGCGATCGACGGCGCCAGGGACGGCATCTGGGACTGGCACGTGCGCACGGACGAGTTCTTCGTCTCACCGCGCATGCGCGAGATGCTCGACCTGACCGCCGACGAGCCGATCAGCGTGCCGCAGATCTTCACCGGTCGCATCCACCCCGACGATTACGCCCGCGTCGAGGAGGGCTGGCAGCGCGCACCTCGCCGACGGGTCGACGCACTACCAAGCGGAGTACCGCTACCGGGGAGCGGACGGGACCTACCGGTGGCTGTTGGCCCGCGCGCGCACGGTCCGCGACGCGCACGGCGTTCCCGAACGGTTGATCGGCTCGCTCTCCGACACCACCGGCGCGCAAAGCCGCCGAAGAGGAGTCGCGGCAGCGACAGGCCGAGCTGGCGCATGTGCTCCGCGTCAGCGCGATGAACGAGATGGCGGCGAGCATCGCCCACGAGCTGAACCAGCCGCTGGCGGCGATCGTGAACTACGCGCGCGGTTGCTCCCGCCGCCTGCGCCCAGAGCGACGTTGCGCCCGAGGTGCTCGACGCGCTCGACCACATCGCCGCCGAGGCCCTGCGCGCCGGCGAGGTGGTCCATTCGCTCAAGCGCGTGGTGCGCAAGGAGCCGCCGCGCCGAGTCGCCGATCGACCTCCCGATGATCGTGCGCGAGTCGGTGCAGTTGGTGCGCTCGGATGCGACCGAACGCGGCATCGGGATCCGCATCGACGCCGCCGGCGACGTGCCGACGGTGATCGGGGATCGGGTGCAGTTCAACAGGTCATGCTGAACCTCCTGCGCAACGCCGTCGAAGCGATCGCGCAGCGGCCGGGGCTGATCGAGGTGCGGATCGTGCGGGTCGGCGACGGCGCGCGCGTTTCCGTGTCGGATTCCGGCGGCGGCGTCGGCGCCGGAGATGCTCGACCAGATCTTCTCGCCGTTCTTCACCACCAAGACGAGCGGGCTCGGCATGGGCCTCTCGATCAGCCGGACCATCATCGAGGTGCACGGCGGCCGCCTGTGGGCCGAGCCCAACCCCGGCGCGGGCGCGACGTTCGTGTTCACGCTGCCGCCCGGGCGCGACTGAGCCGCCGCCGCGAGCCCCCTACGCGCAGCCGTTCAGCGCGTTGGCGACTGCGCGCACCAGCTCGTCGATGGTGACATGGCCGTCGCCGCCGGCGTCAATCGCCGGGCAGGCGTCGGGGGCGCGATCGTCGAGGGCAATGCCGACGGCGGTCACCAGCTCGTTGATCGCCACCGCCCCGTCGCCGTTGCAATCACCGGCGCACGCGTTCGCCCTCGCCGTCTCCGTCGCCGTCGCCGACGCCGTCGCGGTCGCCGGTACCGGGGTCTCGGTGTCACTGGCCGGCGACGGCGGCGTATCGGTCGGCAGGGACCTCGGCGTGACCGTCGACGTGAGGGCCGGCGAGGCAGACGCGGTCGGCGGAGCGGTCGCGGTGCTGGTCAGGGTGTGCGTGGCCGTTGCGGTCGAGGTACGCGTCGCGGTGGACGGCGCGGACGGCGAGCCCGTCGATGACGCCGGTGACGTCGCTGTCGCGGTCAGCGTGCTGGCGGCGCTGGCCGTCGCCGTGCGGCTCGGGCTGGACGTCGGCGTCGCGTTTGCCGGCGCGGTCGCCGTCGGCGCCGCCGTGCGGGTCATTGTGGGCGAAGCCGTTGCCGAGGCGCTGGCGCTGGCAGGCGCGCTGTTGGTCGGTGTCGCCGATCGCGTCGCGGTGGTGCTGGAAGCCGCCGTCGCGGTCGCCGTGGCCTGCGGCGGAGACGTGGCGCTGGCCGTCGCCGTACGGGTAGCGGTGTCGATCGCGGACGCGGTGCGCGTCGGGCTGTCCGTCGGGACCGCCGTCGAGATGACGGTCGGCGGTGGCGTGCTGGACGCGGAGGGCGAAACGGTCGCGGTGCGCGTCGCGGTGTCGGTCGCCGAGGGCGGTGGCGAATCGGTCGGCGACGCGGTGGCCGTGCGCGACGCCGTGTTGGTGGCGGAGGGCGGCGCGGTCCGCGTCGCGGTCGGCGTGCCCGAGTCGGTGCGCGTCGGGGTGGCCGTGATCGTGGCAGTCCCCGTACGCGTCGCCGTGCCGGTGTTGGTCGCCGTGCGCGTACGCGTCGTGGTGATCGTCGGCGTGCTCGAACTGGTAGCGGTGCCGGTGCGCGTCGCGGTCGCCGTGGGGATCGCGGTGGCGGTGCGGGTTGCCGTTCCGGTCGGCGTCGCGGTGGCGGTCGCCGTGCGCGTCGGAGTCGTGGTGCCGGTGGAGGTGACGGTCGGCAGCGGCGTGCGCGTGAACGTCGCCGTCGGCTGCGGCGTCTGGTCGATGGCCGCGAACCGCTGCGCGAACACCGCCGCATCGGAGCCGTCGCCGCCCTCGCGCTGCCAGGCCACCACGTAGCGACCGTCGGAGGCGGCGCTGACGACCGGAACGCTCTGCACCGAACTCATCCCGGCCGGCGCCGGGGTCGGCGCCACGTTGACCGGCGTCGGCCCCGCCATCGGCGTGCCGGCACCCTCGAAGCGCCGCTCCAGTATCGTCGTCGCCGCACCCGGCGCATCCGGGGCGCTCCACACGACGACGAAGTTGCCGAACTGGTCGCTCGCGACGTCGGGATGGCCGGCTTCCTCGCTGGGCGCGGCGTTGACGCGGAACTCGGAGCCCATCGTCGCGCCGCCGCCGTCGAAGCGCTGGCCGCGGATCGCGGCATCGTCGGGCTCGTCGAGATCGTAGCTCTGCCAGACGACGACGAAGCCGCCGCCCGGCGGGCCGCTGACCGCGACCGAGTACTGGTCGCCGACGGTGGTCGAATTGACCTGAAACTGCATGCCGGTGGCATTGCCGGTCGCATCGTAGCGGCGTGCGAAGACGCCGTAGCCATCGCCGTCCTGGCCGGGCGCGTCGAAGTCGCCGTCCTCCCAAGCCACGACGAAACCGCCGTCGGCGGTCGCCGCGACGTCGGCGGATCCCTGGAAGCCCTGCGTCGCGGTGTTCACCTGAAAGGGAGCGCCGAGCGGCGCGCCGGTGGCGTCGAAGCGCCGCGCGAACACGTCGTCGTAGTCGTCCCACACGACGACGAAACCCGAGGACGTCTTCGCCACCGCCGCCGCCCCTTCGTAGCTGCCGCTCACCGGCGCGTTGACCTGAAACTCGCCACCCTGCGGCGCGCCGGTACTGGCGAAGCGGCGGGCGAACACGTCGCTGTAGTCGCTGTTCGGACCCTCCCCCTGCCAGACGACGACGAAACTGCCGTCGCCACCGACACTGACGTCGGGCGTCGACTGCTCCCCGGCGGTGAACGAGTTTGCCGGAAACTCCCCTTCCAAATTGGTCCCGTCGGCATTGTAGCGCTGGCCGAAGATGCCGATGTAGTCGCCATCCTGGTCGATGCTCTCCCACACCACCACGAAGTTGCCGGACGGCGCACTCGACACGGCGGGCGATCCCTGGACGCCCGCGGTGAACGTGTTCGCCTGAAAGGCGGTCCCGACCGGCTGGGCAGCACTCCGCCCGACGCTCAGGAGAAGCGTCGCGGTCAGCCCCGCCAGCACCACCCCAACCCGCATCATCAGCATCGTGCGCGCCGCGCGCGCGGCGCCACTGTGCCGGAGCGTTGCGACTTGCGAAAGCGGATTCTTTGCGGGCAGCCGGGTTTCTTCCGCTCAGAGCGCCTTCATGGCGATGCGGCGGAAGGCGACGCGCGAGCCCGGCGACGTCTGCAGACCGATGTAGCTCGGCGCCCGTGCGGTACTCGCTCGGCCGCGCTCGGGCTCGAGGTTGTCGAGTTCGCTGACCAGCTCCCCGTTCAGTCGCACCGTATAGTGTTGGCCGCGTACGGTGATCTCGAGTTGGTTCCATTCCGCCGGCGGGCGCACGATGGCCGGCCGGAGGCGCTGCGCGGCCTCGCCGAAGAACGCGCCGGTCCGATGGATGGCCGCGGCCCCGGGAAGCCCGATTTCGTCCAGCTGCACCTTGAAGCCCCGATAGATGGCGCTGAACGCGGGATTCCCGTCGGCACACGCGCGCGGCCGCGGGAAGCGAAGGAAGACGCCCGAGGTGTCTTCGTCACGCCAGCGCAGCCATTCGAGACGGAGGACGAAGTCGGCCGGGGTTGGCAGGGTGCACCAGAAGAGTCCGAGGTCGTCAGACCCGTTCCAGCAGGGCAGGGTGAGGACCCCGGTGATGTCGCGGTAGTCCCGGACGCCGCACGCGGCGGCGATGCCGTCCCACCGGCTGCCACCGGCCCGCGCGGCCGCGGCCAGCCGGATCAGCTCCCGGTCCGGCACTTCAGTTCCCCGGCAGAAATACCCGGCCAGTTCGGCCAGCGGATCCTGCACGCCAGCCAGCCTAAGCCGCCCCGCCGCGCTCCGGCGGTCGGTGATGGGACCGTACGACTTCCGTAATAGCCTCCAATCGGTATCTGGTCGCGGCGGGCGGTAGATTCGCTTCGCGTCGCTGTCACGATGAGCGCAGCCGGGGTAGGAAGGCTGGACGAGACGATGACAGCACTAGACCCTGCCTCCGTACCGGACACGGGCGGCCTGGCCGCGCTTGCAGGCCTGGAGCTGGCCGCCGGGCAGCTCACCCCGCTGATCACGGTGCTACAGGCCGAGCAGTCCCGCCGCACGGCCGGCATCGTGATCAGTCGGCCCGCGTGGAAGAACCTGGTTTTCACCGGCGGCCCGGGCACCGGCAAGTCCCGTGCCGCCGCCGCCCTCGCCGCCCTGTACCGCGACCTGGGCGTCCTGCGCTACGGGAACCTGATCGAGATCCCCGCCATCGACCTGCCCGGTCCCACTGCCCGCGATACCGCCGCGCAGGTGAATGAGGCGGTCAAGGTCACCGGGGATCTGGTGATGATCACCGGCGCGCACGCCTGGCACGACCTGCCCGACCACGGCCGGCACCTGCTCCGCTGCCTGTACCAGCGCCTGACCGAAGCCCGGAAGTTCCACGGCGACGAACTCGCCATCATCCTGGCCGGCCAGCCCGGCCCGCTCCGCGACATGCTGCACGCCGCCCCGGCGCTGGCCGCCCGGTTCCCCGCCGTCATCGACTTCCCCGGCTACACCCCCGCCCAGCTCACCGCCATCCTCCACGCCCTGGCCGCCGAAGCCGGACTCACCCTCACCCCCGACGCCGCCAGCAAAGCCGCCGCCGTCCTGGCCGATGCCGAGCGCGGCCACGCCACCGGCAACGCCCGCCTCGCCGTCCAGCTGCTCACCCAGGCCACCACCAACCAGGCCCACCGCATCACTACCAGCTACCAGCCGCCCGACCTGGCCACCCTCGCCGCCATCTGCGCGGCCGACATCCCCGGGCGCATGCCAGTCCCCGTCCCATCCCCATGCGATCAGCACCCGGGCCAGTACCTCTAACCGGCAGGCCAGTCGCGACGGCGCCTGTGGCACCCGGAGGAAGCGCCAGCTGTCGAGTCACTAGGTATGCGCGGCCTTGATCAGCGAGAAGCCCGCGCCTGAGCCGGATCGAGCACTCTCAAACTGCTGATGTTATTTTCGCTGATCAGATTGCTTTTAGCGTAATCAGGTTCGATCCTGGCAAGGTGAACCAAGATCGTCCCGGGGCTGCTGCCGACCGGATCGTGGTGGCGCAGCTGACCGGCGAGGCGCGGCATCGCGCCCGGTGGCGTCCGCTCACCGGGGACGAGGAGGCGGCCGCGCTGGCCGAACTCCGCGCCCTGGCCGGGGGCCGGGCCGACCTGCTGGCCCAGGTGGCCGGCATCTTCGAGGGCACCAGCGAGGGCGAGCCGGACGAGCCGCTGGCCCGGTCGGCCGCGCGGCTGTGCCGGATGGCCGGGGCCGACGCCGACGCCATACCGGGCTGGATCGAGGAAGGCCGCCGCCGCTCGGCGAACGCCAGGCACCCGCCGTTCTCCGGCGGCCTGCCCTGATACTCGCAATACGCTGGCACCGAGGACTACGGCGCTGGCTGGCCTTGCGGTCATGTGTTATGGAGCCCGCCAGGATGTCCGCGGCGAGCGCTAGCGCGAGGATGCGCCGCATGTGGCCCCGGGTGCCTTCCCGGCGGGGCCGGGCGGCGCGACGGGCCCCCTTCTCGTGTGAACCTGCCCGGACCAGGGTAGATACTGGCAGGTCAGCACCCCCGTGACTGCCGAGGCGCGAACCCGGGCGTGCCCTCGGCCTGCACGCGCGGGGGAACGCGATGCCGGGGCAGGCGGCCAGGGACAATCCGGGCTTCATCGCGCCGATGCTGGCCACCGCGGCGGCCAGGCTGCCGCCGGACGCCGCCGAATTCGTGGCCGAGGTGAAGTGGGACGGCCTGCGCGCCTGCGTCGCCGTGGCCGACGAGCGGGTCCGGGCCTGGTCCCGCAGCGGCCGCGACATCACCGCCGTCTATCCCGAACTCGGCGCGCTCGCCGCCGTGGCCGGGCGCCGGACGCTGGTCCTGGACGGGGAGATCGTCGCCTTGTCCGGCCCGCGGCCGGACTTCACCGTACTGCAGCGGCGGATGCGCGCCAGCCGGCCCGGTGCCGCGCTGCTCGCCGCGGTGCCGGTCACGCTGATCATCTTCGACGTGCTGGCCTCCGGCCGCGAGGACCTCGCCGGCCGCCCGTACGTGCTGCGCCGCGCGCTGCTGGAGGATCTCGGCCTGCAGGTGCCCGGCAGCGTGCAGGTGCCGCCCGCGTTCCCGGGCGATGCCGCGGCGCTGCTGGAGGTTACCCGCGCCCAGGGCCTGGAGGGGATCGTGCTCAAGCGTCCCGCGTCGCTGTACCACCCGGGCCGGCGCACCCGCGACTGGGTCAAGATCCGAAACATCCGCGCCGCCCAGGTGCGGGTCGGCGGCTGGCTCCCCGGCACCACCGGCCGCCGGAACATGGCCGGCTCGGTCCTCATGGGCCTGCCCCAGCCGGGCGCGCTGGAGTTCGCGGGCACCGTCGGCAGCGGCCTGACGATGGCGGACCTACGCGAGCTCACCACGCTGCTGGAAGCCGTGGAGCAGCCCGTCTCGCCGTTCACTAGCCCGCTGCCCGCCGCGATCACCCGGCAGGCCCGGTGGGCCCGGCCCGTCCTGGCCGCCGAGGTGACCTACCTGGAACGCACCCCGTCCGGGCGGCTCCGTCAGCCGGTCTGGCGCGGCCTGAGGCCGGGCTAGCTGCGAGCAGCCGCCCCGGTCAGACGCTCGCGCTGGCGGGTTAAGGCGGGAGAACGGACGACGGCCTCGCTGTCACGGTGGCCACCGGACGCCGCACGTGCTCATGCTGTCGTAGTGAGCGTACTGACCCCGGCCGAGGTCCTGATCGCCGCGCGGCGGCTCGCCGGAGCACGACCGCACCTGGCTGCCATCGCCGGCATCGCGCATCCCGAGGATCTGTGGCAGCTGTGCCGCGAGGAGCTCCGGGGTCGACGTCTGCACCGGCGGCTGGGATATCCGCGGCCGCTGGTTCGGTGTCGTCGTCGGGGCCACGCCGCGGCTCGGGGAGCTGCGACGCGGCGAGACGATCCCCTGGCGCATGATCGCCGCCCAGATCACACCGCGCGAACGCCGGCGCTGACCACATCAAGCCCACAGTTGCTAGCGGGAGCACCAGCCCGATGCTCTCCGGCACGATCGTGCGCACTGGCGGCTCAGCCGCGTCCGGTCTACCTTCGGCGGCACCACCGAGATCATGAAAGAGATCATCGGCCGTGGCCTCGGGTTGTTAGCCTGTGCTTGTCTTCTACTAATCCTGTCCCCCTGTTTCTAACGCGATGTTAGGCGAATTATTGGAAACAGCTGTCTGCGGCCTATCCGTGCAGAGGAGTGGGGGTGCGTGGCGCCTGGTCGGCCGGAAATCGGGCTAGTCGCACGGCACGTTCTGGGCGCATTCGAGACGGGATGCCGCCCTGCGGACAGCGGCACGATGTCGCACCTATGCCGCTAACACGCTCGCGGGTACCGCAAGCTGCGGCCAACCTGGGCGTATGGCACATGAGACTGACGTGCTGCTCTGGCCCTCATTTCCGAGGGCGTCTATCCATCTCGCCAAACGCATGCTCGGCGCAGTCACTTGGTCGGCTCAGCCGCCAATTTCCCGTCCGCTCCGCGGGAGCCCGATATCTACGTGATCAAGGTGACGCTCGGGCTCCAGGTGCCGCAGTGGCGGCAGACGCAGCTCGAGTAGTCAGCCGACGCTGGCACTTCTGAATTTCCGAGTACAGTATCAGCCGCCTGTCTCGTATGCGCTTAGGAACACATCTCCCGCGCCCCTGATTGCTGATGGGAAGAGCCGTGACACACCTTCTATGCACCACTGGATCTGTGGCGGCTCAACAGTGAGCGCTTGTGCTAGTAGGTGCCGGGCGCGGTCTGGATCGCCATTCTGAAAGGCCATGCGGGCTACCTGAGTAAGCAACTGGGCACGGGTGTCTGGGCTGGTGATGGCCTGTGCCAGCCCCACAGCGCGGTCCAAGTCGCCGGCCTCGGCGGCTACGCGGGCCACCTCCGTAAGCGCCATCGCCTGAACGCCCGGGTCGGTGATGGCGCCCGCGAGGGCCTCGGCATCGGCGGCTAGCCGGAGTGCGCCCTCCGGATCGCCAGCCTGGGCAGCCACGCGGGCCACCTCCGTAAGCGGCCGGGTCCGGGTGCCCGGGTCGGTGATGGCGCGGGCCTGGGCCTCGGCATCGGCGGCTAGCCGAAGTGCGCCCTCCGGATCGCCAGCCTGGGCAGCCGCCCGGGCCATCTCAGTAAGCGCCCTGGCACGGTCGTATGGGCTGGTGATGGCCTGTATCAGGCCCATAGCGTGGTGCAAGTCGCCGGCTTCGGCGGCTACGCGGGCTACCTCGGTAAGCGCAAGGGCCTGGTAGTTCGGGGGAGTCAGGGGGCGGGCCAAGGCCTCGGCGCGGTCCAAGTCGCCAACCTGGGCGGCCAGGCGGGCCACATCGGTCAGCGCCCGCGCCCGGGCGTACTTGTCGGTGATGGCGCTGGCTAGCGCCTCGGCATCGGCAGCTAGCCGGATCACGCGCCCCGTATCGCCAGCCTGGCCGGCCACATGGGCCACATCGGTCAGCGCCCGCGCCCGGGTGCCCGGGTCGGTGGTGGCGCGGGCCAGTGCCTCGGCGCGATTCAGGTCACCAGCCTCAGCCACCACGCGAGCCACATCCGCCAGCGCCTGCACGCGGGCACCCGGGCTGGTAACGGAATGGGCCAGGCCCTCCACGTCAGCAGCTAGCCGGGTCACGCGCCCCGGATCGCCAGCCTGGCCGGCCACGCGGGCCACCTCGGTCAGCGCCCGGGCCCGGGTGCCCGGGTCGGTGGTGGCGCGGGCCAGTGCCTCGGCGCGGTCCAGGTCACCAGCCTCAGCCACCACGCGAGCCACTTCGGCCAGTGCCCACACCTGGATGCGCGGGTCGGTAATGGCATGGGCCAGGGCTTCGGCACGATCCAGGTCGCCGACCTGAGCGGCCGCTCGGGCCAGTTCGGCGAGTGCCCGCGCCCGGGCACCCTGGCTGGTAGCGGCGTGGGCGAGAGCCTCGGCGTCAGCGGCTAGCCGGGTCGCGCGCCCCGGATCGCCGGCCTCGGCGGCCGCGCGGGCCACCTCGGTCAGCGCCCGAGCACGGGCGTATGGGCGGGTGATGCCGTTCGCCAAGGTCTCGGCGCGATCCAGGTCGCCGGCCTGGGCGGCCATACGGGCCACCTCGGTAAGGGCCCGGCCCAGGTGGTCCGGGCGGGTAATGGTGCTGGCCAGGGCCTCGGCGCGATCCAGGTCACCAGTCTCGGCCGCCGCGCGAGCCACCTCGGTGAGCGCCCGCGCCCGGGCGTCAGGGTCGGTAATGCTACGGGCCAGGGTCTCGGCGCGATCCAGGTCACCAGCCTGGGCGGCCGCGCGGGCTACCTCGGTAAGGGCCCGGCCCAGGTGGTCCGGACGGGTAATGGTGCTGGCCAGGGCCTCGGCGCGATCCAGGTCACCAGTCTCGGCCGCTACGCGAGCCACCTCCGTAAACATCCAGGCCCTAGTGTGCGGGCTGGTGGTGGTGCAGGCCAGCGCCTCGGCATCAGCCGCGAGCCGCGCCGCGCGGCCTGTGTCATCCGCCTGGGCGGCCGCGCGGGCCACCGCGGTCAGCGCCCGCGCCTGGGCGCCGGGGTCGGCAATGCTATGGGCCAGGGTCTCGGCGCGGTCTAGGTCGCCAACCTGGGCAGCCACACGGGCCACCTCGGTGAGCACCTGGGTCCGGGCGCCCGGGCTGGTGGTGGTGCGGGCCAGCGCCTCGGCATCAGCCGCGAGCCGCGACGCGCGGGCCGGATCGCCAGCCTCGGCGGCCGCGTGGGCGGCTTCGGAAAGCACTATGGCCTGGTCTTCCGAGCTGGTGAGGGTGCGGGCCAGGGCCTCGGCGCGATCCGGGTGGCCGCCTTTGGTGAATGCGCGAGTCAGCTCGGCGAGCATCCGGACCCGGCCGCCTGAGCTGGTGATTGCACGGGCCAGGGTCTCAGCGTGGTCGAGGTCGCCAGCCTGGGCGGCCATAAGGGCCACCCCGGTAAGTACGCGGGTCCGGCCGCCTGGGCTGGTGACAGTACGAGCCACAGCCTCGGCGTCAGCGGCTAGCCGGGACGCGCGGGCCGGATCTCCGGCCTGGGCGGCCGCGCGGGCCACTTCGGTGAGTGCGCGCGCCTGGTCGTCCGGGGCAGTGACGGCGCGGGCCAGGGCCTCTGCGTGCTCGAACCGGCCGAGCCGCTCCCACACGGCGGGCAGGCCGACCGGGATGGACTGATTACGGATGGAGATGGCGTGCCGGTAGATCGCCAGTTCCACCAGGACCTGCATGTCCGGTGTCTTGTGGCCTGAGATGAGCCGCTGAGTGTTGCTGATCTCGGCTAGAGCGGCATAGTCGCTCCCGGTGGCCCGCGACAAGAATGCATGTCGACGGGAGTCGCGGGCAAGTGCCGCCAGCCGTTCAGCGTCACTGCTGGCGGTGAGCACGCCCGGGTAGCCCCGGATGGCGTATCCCGGTGTGCCGTCAGGCCAGCCGCGGCTGGCATAGGAGCCGATCCATTCATGAATTCCCTGCCGGTAGCGGGCCAGCTCATCACCAAGTTGCTCTTCAGCCGTGATCCGCAGCGTCTCGTGCGCGAACAGGTAAACCCGCAGCTCAGGCTCGACAGCTGCGTCGCGGAAACCTGCCAATGTTCGCGTCTCTAGGCTGCGGCCGGACACTCCGCGCAATATGGGGTCGAGCTTCCGCGGCGCGGCGCCAGTTAGCGCTGATAGGTCGCTCCTGGTCAGGCCGCCTCCGGAGGCGGCGATATAGCCGACCACGTCAAGGCCTGTCTGGTCACCGGTGAGCAGGTCCCGCAGTTCTTGCTGTGCGCGCCGGGCCAGGTCCCTGGCCACCCACGCCGCCGTCAGCTGACGTGGGGTGCAGGTCCGCAGCGGGTGACCGGATGGAACATCATCGGGTACGCCTGGGTCGGGGCGGCTGGTCACGATGACCTGGACGCCCCGAGGAAGGCGGCGGGGAAGCAACGAGGCGATGCTTGCCCCTCCTCTAGGAGCAGAGGCACCTGCGTCATCCTCATCTAGGCCGTCCACCACGATGATCAGCCGCCGTCCTCGTTCTTCGGCTTGAGCGGCGGCTGTCGCCAGCAGGCTCAGCCATGCGCCGACCCGAGCTCCCGCAGCCACCGCAGGTCCGTGGCTGACCGACTCGATGGCACGTAGCTGTTCGATCATGGCGTCCAGGAACGTATCGCCGTCGGCCTGCCCGGCCAGGCGGCCGGTAATGAAGAATGACACCACCTCGACCCCGGCCGGGGGATGCGTAACGAACCACGCTGCCAACGCCGTCTTTCCCGCCCACGGGCGGCCTGCCACCACGAATACGCCTCCGTGCCAGCACAGAATTCAGTCCACTCCGCCAGCTCAGCCTCGCGGCCGATCAGTTCGTCCGGGGCGATGTCACGGACTTGTTCGAGGTACACCGACTGGATTAGCTGGGCCGATCCAGGAGCAGGCGGCAGCACCCCCGCTATCGCCGCGCTTGCCGAATCCTCGTGATCCGGCAGGCAGATCCAGCCGGTCGTCCGGGTCTCCTTCACGGCCACCTCGACCGGGCCGTACCCGGCCGCGGCATTGCCGTGCCGGACCACCTCCTCGAAGAACCACGACGAGACGATCACCGCCAGCACGCCCGGCGATCCGGCCAAAGCCGCCTTCAGCACCGCCGCCTCCAGAAGCCGGAACGCCAAGTTGACCGACGCCCCGGTTACCCCGTGCTCGTCGTAACGGACCTCGCCGGCATGCAGCGCCAGGCGCAGCCGGATCTGCTCCGGACCCGGGCACCCGCCGTTGTGCGCGCGAAGCCCCGCTGCCAGCGCGGACGGCAGCGATTCCGCCAGCAAGCCCTTGGGTACCTCCGCCGGGACCAAGACCAGCACGCCATCACCGCGATCTTCACGACCACAGTCATCCCATGAGATTCCGGCCCGGCCAAAGGCATCACGCATCACGCGATACAGGCCGTCACGGACCGCTACCTGATGCGCATTGGTCCGGCGCCGGTCCCCGAATCCCTCAACGTCCACCACCACGATAGCCCGGTGAACGGCCAGCCCCTGATCCTCCATCTGCCTCCCGCTCGCCAGGACAAACGCAAAAGCCCAAGCTTCACTGACCTGAGCGTATCCCTGCCCTGACCAGGAGTTGGCGGAACATCGCTGGCTTCAAACTACACATTCGCCATCATCGAGCCGAACGTCGGCGTCCCCGATTCGCTGCTGGCCGGGCTGTACCATTCTGTTCCATCCTGCGAGACCTGCCTGACGATTACAGGCCAGAGGCGCGATACGCTTTTCGACATGTGACGGAATCCTCTGAGCCTTTCGCCAGTACCGCGCGATGGACTATCAACGCTGGAACATCAAACCTTCCGCTTTTCAGGAGCTCTGTCATCCCGAGAGCACTTAACCTGGAAATGGCTCCGACGCCCAGCTCACGCGCATCGGCGCTGCTGACCGGCTGTTCCGCGTGCCTTTAACATGCATCACAAGTGTACCGGAGCGTGCCGTTTCGTCCGTGGGATTCCTGTGGGGTCCAGCCGCCGTGTCGCGGACTTGTGGGGGTTCTGTGGGGCTCGCAGAGACCCCTGACTCAGTCGGCCGAACCGGCCGGTACCGCAACTTCCGGAGGCTGTTAACCTCAACGATTCAGCGGTGGGGCGAGGTTAGTTACTGATCGTGTTGTGCCGGTTTTCGGCGGTTGTATCTGGTTCACGTGTCCGCAGCAGATGACAGACGACCCGATGTGCTCGGGCGGCACCGGCTCCGACTGCGCCGGGCGGCCTCCTCTCCGGGTCGCAGGGACGGGATCGGCTGGTCAGGCGGGCGCGGGCAGGGCGCACAGCCGCTGCCAGCAGGCCAGGAACGCCTCCTTCCAGGGCCAGGTGCGGCTGATCTTCAGCACGCGCTGCCGGGCGTGGCGGACGAGCCGGGCGGGCAGGCTCAGCAGCCGGTAGCGCAGCGTGTCCGGCTCGGCGTCGGCGAGGTCGTCGCAGTCGTACAGGCCGAGCAGCCGGCACCAGGCGGCCAGGTCGGCGGCGATGTTGGCGGCCAGCACCCAGCCGCAGTTCACCAGCCAGGTCTTCGACGGCAAATTCCGCAGGCCCATAGATTTGCCGGCGCGGACGCCGTCCTCGACGACGGCGTGCTGGCGGTGCAGCACGTCGGTGAACTGGGCGTGGTGGCTGCCGGGCACGCCGGGTATCCCGCCGGCGGCCGGGATGTTGGTGCAGATGATGGAGTACCGTCAGCCGGTGGCGCGCTCGAAGGCGGTCAGGTTCCTGGCCTGCCGCCGCGACGGCCTGGTGCGGCGCACGATCCACCGCAGCCCGGCGGGCCAGCGCCCGGCCCGGCTGGTCAGGTGGGTGATCTCGGCGACGTGCTTGTCGTCCTGCACGACGCCGTCCTGGTCCACGGCGGCCTGCCAGGCACCACAGGGCAGCAGCCCGATGGCCTGCTCATCGGCGGCTGTGATAGCCCAGCCGCAGGTGAACAGCACGGTGCGGCGCCGGGACGACAGCGACAGCAGGTGATTGATGAGCTCGTGGCTGGCGCCAGCCCCGTCGACGCGGACCAGCAGCTTTGATCGCATCCAGGAAGGGATCTGCCGGATCGCCGCGGTCAGCACCGCGAGGTGGTCGGCGAAGGTGTTCGATCCCGCGTTTCCCGGCCGCAGCAGCATCGCCAGGCTCTCGGCGGTATTGGCACACCACGCTCCCAGCGGGTGGAAGCCGTACCCGTTAAACGTGGGAGCGGCGCCTTCCTTGTCGCTGCGCGCGGTGATCAGCGTCGCATCCAGGTCGATGACCAGCCATCCCGCCAGCACCTTCCCCGCGATAGCCAGCCACGGGAACCCGGCCGGCCTCGCGCAGATCAGCTGCCACACGTGCGCCCGGACTGCCGCCCGCGCCCGGGCGATCTTGTCCAGGGTGCGCGGATCGGCCAGTTCCAGCGTCCGCCGCACTGTCGTGTCCGACGGCGGCGCGCCGAAGACCGGCTCCTGATGGGCCAGCAGCGCGATGTCGTTCATGCTGGTCGCCCCGAGCGCGATCGCCACCGCCATCGAGACCAGCGCCATCCCGCGGTCGATCAGCGGGAACTTCCCCTTCCGGCCCAGCGCCGCGCCGAGCGCCGGCGTCAGGCCGCACTGATCGGCCAGCTTGCGCAGCAGCACCGCCCCGGCGTGACCGATCAAGCCCTCCGCGTCCAGGGCCACGGACAGGTTCCGGTCCCAGCGCGTATCCTTCGCCATGAGGAGCGCTCCAGTTTCGGCAGATCACAAACGGTGTGGTTACCGCGTAATCTCCCAGAACGGGGCGCTCTTCGCTACCTCCGCTGCCTCGCTCCCGCCTGACCCGCAGGCGGCCCGCGTCATCCCAGATACCCTGACCGCCGCACCCAGCGGGTGCAGCGCCGTGCCGCCGCCACGCCCCTAAACCGGCAGCTCAGCATGCTGAACATAAGAAAACCGCTGACCACCGGCTTGGAGCTGAATCCCGGAGGTTAACCGCTTCCAGGTAACCTAGCGTCACACCGGCCGCTGCCTCCCTGGCCGTCAGCTTCGAGGGCGGTGATGATCTTGTCCAGGTTGGCGGCGACCTGCTTGTTCATTCTCGGCGACGCGGGCAAGGACTTGCGCGCCGCCATCGGACGCGGGCGGGGTCCACAACAGGGTCACCTGGGCGTTGCCTGCGGTCGCGGTCAACCCGGTCGGCGCTCCCGGCGTGGCCGCCGGGGTAGCCGACACCTCCTTAGACGCGTGGCTTTGGCCGGCGGTGTTGACCGCGGTGACCCAGAAGTAGTAGGTGGTGCCGTTGGCCAGGCCGGTCACCGTGTAGCCGGTGCCCTGGACCAGGGAGGTGCCGACCGGGGAACGGGACTCGCCGCCCGGGCTGGTCCCGAGGTAGATTTCGTAGCCGTTGACCACCGCGCCGCCATCGGACGCGGGCGGGGTCCACGACAGGGTCACCTGGGCGTTGCCTGCGGTCGCGGTCAGCCCGGTCGGCGCTCCCGGCGTGGCCGCCGGGGTAGCCGACACCTCGTTAGACGCGTGGCTTTGGCCGGCGGTGTTGACCGCGGTGACCCAGAAGTAGTAGGTGGTGCCGTTGGCCAGGCCGGTCACCGTGTAGCCGGTGCCCTGGACCAGGGAGGTGCCGACCGGGGAACGGGACTCGCCGCCCGGGCTGGTCCCGAGGTAGATTTTGTAGCCGTTGACCCTCGCGCCGCCTGGAGGCGGGCTCCACAACAGGGTCACCTGGGCGTTGCCCGCGGTCGCGGTCAGCCCGGTCGGCGCGCCGCGATCCGCAGTACTTGACGTGTGGCGCTGAGCGGCGGCCTCGTTCCCGGCCCTGACGTAGGCGAGGTTGCTGAAATACAGGCCCGTGCCGGCCATGATGCCCACAAGGCAGAACGCTGCGGATGCTCGTACCTTCGATGCCCACTGGAGGTCCGGCCTACCCGGCGCCATGGCTCCACCCCATCCCGTTACGCAGGCGGTACTGCTCGAGCAGTCGCTGCGCGAGTCCGCCATTTACCCGCATGGCGTAACGGGCGGCGGCTAGGTCGTCGATAACGGCGTAGCTTCGGTCCTTGAGGCAGGTGATGAGGGGATCCCGTCCCGCCGAAAAGAATTCCAGCGCCGTTGCGTAGAACGACAGCGACACGACAAGCTCCTGGCACAACTGCCGGGTCGAGTCGGACTCCGTGTCCCGTGCCTCGCCGGCCATCTGCAGGGCGGCGTCCGTGAACTGCCGCGGCGTCATGCCGGGCCATTCGCGGTCGTGCAGGGCCGCGAGCAGCGAGCCGGGTCCCGCGTTCTCGGCGAACTGGCGGAGGGACACCTGCCGGAGTGACTCAAGCTCACGGCGGATGAGGTCGCTCGCGGTGTCCTCAAGCGACTTCTCGCCATCGGCCGGCGACGCTTCGATAAGTGCCCGGGCGGCCCGGACGAGATCCCTCGGCAGGCCGCCCGCTAGGACGTGGCAGAGGGCGATGAACGGCCGGGGCACGCCGGTGACCCGCTTGAAGAGCAGCTGCTCGCTGTGCCGGTAGGTCATCGGCCCGACAGCCACCAGTTCATCGAACGCGCTGTCGAAGGTACTCCGGATCGACGGCGTACGAAGGGCGAAGCCGGCCATCGCGTCCTCGCTCAGGGACACGAGATACAGGCAGCCCGGGACGCCGAAGATGGCCTTGACGTCGTTGAGGAAAGCCTCGGCGCGGTCGCTGTCACGGATCTTGTCGACCTCGTCGATGCCGATGACCACGCGGCCCTCGCCGCCGTGACCAGACCGCTGCCAGGAAGCCACCCCCTCGCTGTAGACGCGGAAGCTCTCTACCAGCTCAGGCAGGGTAACCGGCTGCTCGGCGCGCTCCTTTGCGTGCCCGCGCGCAAGGGTCAGGAAGGATCTCGGCGTCAGGGATGCCGACCAGCTCGTCGTATACGTGCGCAGGTACCTGAGCTGCTCCAGATGGCGGCGGGTCTCCTCCGCGATCGCTGACCGGTCGGCCGGGCTGTGCGGGACGGCCTCGCAGAGCTGGCTGAACAGGTGAATGATGAATTCCCTGGGCTCGTAGTCGACAGGGGCGGGCACGACCAGCCGGAGGTCCTTGCCGTCATCGGCGGCTGTGTCCGTGCCGAAGAACTGAAGGATGGTGCTCTTGCCCACGCCGCGCGGACCGCTGACCCCCAGGCTGCCGGAATGGACGTTCCGTGCCGTGGCGCTGACCTGAGTCATTGCGTCAGTTACCACCAGCCGTCGCGGCTCGCTTCCCTCGATGAGCCGGGGCGGAGACTTCTCGCCGATGCTGGTGTCGAACAGTCGCGGGTTCCGCACCTCGTCGTTGCGCTTCTCCACGATGAATGGCCGCAGCACCTGGTCTCGCAGGACACCGGTCCAGCGCTGGTAAGCCGCCGGGAGAGAGTGCATAAGCGCGGTGCGCCGCCGTCGCCACAGCGTCCAGCGAATCCCGAGCGTGACCGCGAGGATCGTGAGGATTACCGGTGTCAGGCCAAGCCCGGGGTTGGCCGCCGCCGACGACAGGAACTTCGGCCCCGCGATGACCAGGAGCAGGTATCCGGCCGTGACTCCAATGAGCCCGCACACCGCGGGGTCAGCGCGTCCGTACACATGTACGGCTCGTGCGCGCAGCCTCTCGAAGGCGTCGTAATCGGTCGACGCGTCAGCGAGGAGTTGGCTTGACTGCCGGTCGATCTCGGCCGCGATCTGCGGGCCGACAATCTCCCAGTCGGGGACGGACTGCCCTTCCTCGGCCAGCAACTCGGCAGCGGTCTCGTGAAGGACCGTCTCCTGGTTCTGCGGCGTGAGATACCGCCGGGTATCCCCCATTAGCCACCTGCCCGAAAGCCGTAAATGCACCGGCTAGTCTGGGATCAGACTAGCCGATCCGCCTCGCCTTCGGGCAATTCCGTTACGCGCCTGGCATTGTGACAGTCACGGTCAGGACGTGCCTATCACCCTCTAGCAGCGCACGTCCCGTCGGCCCGGCCACGCCTGCCAGTGGCTTGACTGACGATTCCGCCACCATGCCCGTCGCGGCGTACTGACACTCAGTGCTACGTTCTACGGGCAGATCGGTTATCCGAAGGCGTCCCTGCCTATGTCGCGGCCGACCAAGACGTCAGCGGTGTTGACTGCAGCTGAGCTGCGTTCATCCAGTAGCCGTCTAGTGTCTTGAGTCGTTAATGTCTGGAGTCGTTAATCAGTCCGCCGTAGGCGGCGAGGGTTTCGAGGATCTCGTCGGCGGTCTTGACCCATACGAACGGCTTCGGGTTCTAGTTCCACTCGCTTATCCACTTGCGGATGTCGGCCTCCAGTTCGGTGACGCTGCGGTGGGCCGACTTGCGGAGCTTGCAGTTCGTCAGCTCGGCGAACCAGCGCGACCAGGTTCGGCCAAGATGAGCTGGTCGGGTGAAATGCAGGTGGAAGCAGGTGGCGCAGCAGCCACTTGTGTATTTCCTGTGTCTTGTGGGCGGCGTAGTTGTCCAGGACCAGGTGTAGGTCCAGACCCTTCGGGACCGCGGCGTTGATGAGCTTGAGGAAACGTAGGAACTCCTGGTGCCGGCGGCGGCGGTAGTGGTGCGCGATCACCGAGCCGCTGGCCAGGTCGAAGGCGGCGAACAAGCTGGTCGTGCCGTTGCCCACATAGTCGTGCGTCATCCGAGCCGGGGTGATGGGCAGGCACGGGGCGGTCCGGTTCAGGGCCTGGATTTGACTTTTCTCGTCTGATATGAAGTCTTCGGTTATGTGAAGTTGGTGGTGTCTGTGCTGGTCAGACGCTCGGCGGGGCCCGGCTTCTTCGCATAACGGCTGCTCAGATGGCTTGGCGGAGCCAGGTCAGCAGGTCCTGTCGGGAGGCATCGTGGTAGCGGCTTGGTCCGAGGGTCTTGCTGGCGGCGGTTTCGATGGCGTGGCGTTTCATCTCTGGGTTGGCCTTGGCGTAGACCTCGGTGGTGACGATGGACGCGTGTCCGAGGATGTCGCGGATGTAAATGAGGTTGATTCCGTTCTCCAGCAGGTGCATCGCCTTCGAGTGCCTGTTATGTGGAATTCCACATAAACGCCATTATGTGGATGGCTGGGTTATGTGGCTGGCAGCAGCATCTCCGCTGGTAGCAGAGCCGCGCGTGCCCGTTCCGGCCACATAACCCGATGGTGTTACTCGCGGAAGCGGTCGAGCCATGCGAGGAGATCTTGGTCTGCTGTCCAGTCGGCCAGGGGTTCGGGGGTGAGCGACTGGTAGGCGCTCTCGATGGCTTTGCGTTTGGCTTCGGCGTCGGCTCGGGCGTAGATCTCGGTGGTGGACACGTCGGCATGGCCGAGCAGGTCGCGTATGTAGATCAGGTTGACTCCGGCCTGGAGCAGGTGCATCGCCCTGGTCCTTCTGATCACGTGCGGGGTGACGTTCACCCCGGCGGCGTAGCCGGGGTTGCGGCGGCGCAGGGACTGGACGTGCCTGGCGAGGATTTTGTTGATGCCCCAGCGGGTCAAGCGGGTGTGCTGGGATCCGTTGAACAGCGGGTCTGCGTCTTTGCCGACGCCAAGGTGGGGTGCGCGCCGGCTGAGGTAGTCCTCCACCAGCTGGGCTGTGGGATCCATCAGCGGGACCCGCCTGGTCTTGGAACCTTTGCCGTGCAACGTCACCACCATCGGGCGGGCGACGCGGACGTCGCAGGTGTTCAGGTCGCAGATCTCCTGGACGCGGGCGGCGGTGTCGTAGAGCGTGGAAAGCAGGACCGTGTCGCGCTGCCCGCGCCGGGTGGCTGGGCCTGGTTCGGCCAGGAGGGCTTTGACCTCGTCGCCGGACAGGTGGCCCATGTCAGCGGCGGGGGTTTTCTTCTGCTTGATAGCGATGATCTGGGTGGCCTGGCCGAGGAACTCTGGCCGCTCGATGGCGGTGTAGCGGATGAACGACCTGATAGCGGCCAGGCGCTGGTTTCGGGTGGACGCCGAGTTGCCGCGCTCAGCTTGCAGCCAGTCCAGGAACGCCAGGACCCGCGCCCGGTCGATGTCGGCGAGGCGCAGTTTCTCGGGCGGGATTGCCTGCACGTCGCGGAACCAGGTGAGCAGCAGCCTGATCGCGTCCCGGTAGGACGCGATGGTCTGGGCCGACACGTCCCGCTCGGCGGCCAGGTGGCTGGTGAGGAACCTCGACAGCCACCTGCCGGCCAGGTCGCCGCCGGCCTGCGGCCGGCTCACTGCCGGGCTCCTTGCGGCTCGGCCGGGCCCGGGATGACATAGCCGAACCTGGCGCTGGCCATGGCGGCGACCTCGGGGTGCGCGTCGGCGGTCAGCTGGAGGTAGTACTGGGTTCCGCGCAGGTCGGCGTGGCCCATGTAGGCCGACAGGTAGGGCAGCATGACCACCAGGTCCGCGCCGCCGGCTGCCCAGCGGCGCAGGTTCGCGACGGCGAAGCCGTGGCGCAGCGAATGGATGTGCGGGCCTCCGGGGAAATGCGGGATGTCGGCGTCGGCGAGGTAACGGCGGAACCTGTTGTAAACCGTGGACTTGTCCGCCGGCCTGGAGGGGTCGCCGGTGTGGAACAGCTTGTGACTGGGTTCGGGGCAGGGGCGGGCGGCCGCGATATAGCTTTTCAGCGTGGCGGCCAGGCGCCCGGTGACGGGCACCAGGCGGTTCTCGTGGTTCTTCCCGTCGCGTATCTCGAGGGTCGCCCGGGCCGGGTCGAAATCGCGTAGTTCCAGGTTCAGCGCTTCGGACAGCCGCAGCCCGGTGCCGTAGAACACCCGGAACAGCACCGGGTCGGCCAGCGCCCGGTTCGAGTTCTCTGACAGCGGCTGGGTGTCGATGACGCGGAAGAGGCGGCGGATCTCCTCGTCGCTGAACACATATGGCGGTGGCCGGTGCGGTTTCTTCACCGCTGTCAGCGCCGGCGGCGCCCACGCCTGCCAGCCGAACTGGCGGGCGTGTTCGGCCAGGTCGCGCACGATGAGTTCCTCGCGGCGGATGGTGGAGGCTTTGAGGTGGCGGCCGTAAAGGAACTCCTCGACGGCTTCCTTGACGATCGAGCCGTCGGCGTATCCTTCCCGGCGGCAGTGCCCGGCGAACTGGCGCAGCACCCGTTCGGGGAAGTCGTACCGGTACCCGCCGGCATGGCGTGCCGCGACCAGCGTGCCGATCAGGCCGGGCAGCGTCGCCGCGCTCACGAACGTGCTCCTTGCCCTGGGTCGAGGACGTCTTCGACGTCCAGGGCGCAGCGGCGCAGGTGCTCAGTGTCGAGCCTGAGATAGTGCGCGGCGGTTGTGCGGGCAGCAGCGTGACCCAGGACCGCCGTGACCACCGGCGGGGGCGTGCCGGCCTGGAGCATAGCGACCGCCAGGGCGCCGCGCAGCGAGTGCAGGCCGTGGGACCGCCGCGCCGGGAACATGATCCCGGCGCGCCGCGCGTAATACCGGAGCCGGCAGCCCGCCGACGACGACGAGCCGAACGCTGTGAACGGGTAGCGGTGCTTGAGGAACACCTGCGCACATCCGGCTTCGGGCCGGCCGTTGCGGATGTAATCGATCACAGCCCATCCGACGTCGCCCGGCAACGGCAGCCTCAGCGGCAGGCCGGTCTTGTGCTGCGTCAGCGCCAGGGTCTTGGCCCGCCAGTCGAACCATCCCAGTTCCAGGCGGCGCAGGTCTCCGACCCTCAAGCCGAGCCTGGCGGTCAGTACGATCATCGCGTAGTCGCGTTTGCCGATCGCCGATTGCCGGTCGATCTGGTCCAGTACCAGGCGGACCTGGGCAGCCGTCCACGGATAGGGTGCCGTCTGGCCGCGCCGGGGATAGCGCTGGGGTGGGAGCCGGCTCGCCAGGTCTTCCCGGATCTGACCGGTCTGGTGCAGGTGGCGCAGGAAATCGGCCAGGCACGAGCGCAGCGAGCCGTTGGTCTTCGGCGCATAGCCTCGGTTCTGGCGCCGGGTCCAGAATCCGGCCAGGTCCCGGGCCTGCGCCTGGCCGACGGATTCCCGGCCGGCCTCCTCCAGGTAGGCCAGGAACGCATCCGCGGCACACTGCTTCGTCACAACGCTGGCTTCGGCGTTACCCCGGACCCGGCACGCAGCCAGGTATTCGTCCCTCGCCGGACGGAAACGTGGCGGGCACCGGTCGACCAGCGGCGCGGTGGCCTGGCCCACCCGGGGCATGCCCCCGTCCAGGCACTCCATCAGCAACACCAGGGGCCGGCGTGCGAGCTGCGCCTCCCGGGAACTCGCAGGCTCACGCAGGCACGCCAGCCTGCACCCCGACCGCTCGGCCACGAAATCAAGGCAGTCCACCTCGGCCGGGAGGTCCTGGCCGCGGGCCTGCAGGAACCTGGCGAACGCGTTCAGCTCCGCCTCGTGGCGCTTGATCGTAGTACGCGATCTGCCTGCCGCACTCAACGCGGCGATCACCCGAGCTGATGCCTCGCGGACGCTTGCTGTCTCCATGCGAATCGGCCTTTCTGATCGTGGTGAACAGACAAGGCGATTCTTCGCCGCGTTATGTGGCCGGAACGGGCACGCGCGGCTCTGCTACCAGCGGAGATGCTGCTGCCAGCCACATAACCCAGCCATCCACATAATGGCGGAGAACGTGCGGCGTCACGTGTTTGGCGTGAAGTGACGGGCAGCTCTGTTGTGCCTGGGCGGCGTGTTTGGCGACTAGCTGGCCCAGGGCGTCGTGGCTGAGCGCTGTGCCTCGCCGGGAAGGAAACACCGGCTCGTCCGCCGTTCCCCCGCGCTCTTTCAGCCATGTGCGCAGTTCGCGCACGCTTTGGGTGGTGAGGGGGACGACGCGCTCTTTGCGGCCCTTGCCGTGCACGCGGAGGTGGGGACCGGCGCCGAGCTCGACGTCTGCGCGGCGCAGCCGGATGATCTCGGCGGCTCGCAGCCCGGTCTGGATGTCGGCCAGCAGCAGGGCGTGATCCCGCCGGCCGGCCCAGGTGGACCGGTCGGGCGCGGTGAGCAGGGCATCGATCTCGGGTGTGGTGAGGTAAGAGACCAGGGGCCGGTCGGTTCGCCGGTGCGGGATGGCGAGCACCCGCTGGATGAGGGCGGCGTCTTCTGGCGCGCGCGGTGCCGCGTAGCGGAACAGCGAGTGGATGGCGGCCAGTCGGCCATTGCGGGTGCTGGCGGTGTTGTGGCGGACGGTCGCCAGGTGGTCCAGGAACGCGCCAATCGTTGTGGCGTCGAGGTCGGCCAGCGACAGTTGCGACGGCGTGGTGCCGGCTCGTGCCGCGGCGAAAGTCACTAGCAGCCGCCAGGTGTCCCGGTAGCCGATGATGGTGTGCGGGCTGGCCTGACGCTGACGGATGAGCCGATCGGTGAAGAAGCCCTGCAGAAGGGGGGCGAGCGTGCTCATGCGCCGCCTCCCAGCCTGGCCAGCACCTGCTCTTGGCGGACTGCGGCCAGGGCAAGCAACTCAGGCGTGGCTTCCAGGTACCAGTACGTCGACGCCGGGTCGACGTGGCCCAAGAACGCGGACAGGAGCGGCAGCCGGGCCTGCACGTCGACGCCGGCCCGGTACCAGTCGAGCAGGGTCGCCACGGCAAAGCCGTGGCGTTTATGTGGAATGCCACATAACCGCCATTATGTGGATGGCTGGGTTATGTGGCTGGCAGCAGCATCTCCGCTGGTAGCAGAGCCGCGCGTGCCCGTTCCGGCCACATAACGCGGCGAAGAATCGCCTTGTCTGTTCACCACGATCAGAAAGGCCGATTCGCATGGAGACAGCAAGCGTCCGCGAGGCATCAGCTCGGGTGATCGCCGCGTTGAGTGCGGCAGGCAGATCGCGTACTACGATCAAGCGCCACGAGGCGGAGCTGAACGCGTTCGCCAGGTTCCTGCAGGCCCGCGGCCAGGACCTCCCGGCCGAGGTGGACTGCCTTGATTTCGTGGCCGAGCGGTCGGGGTGCAGGCTGGCGTGCCTGCGTGAGCCTGCGAGTTCCCGGGAGGCGCAGCTCGCACGCCGGCCCCTGGTGTTGCTGATGGAGTGCCTGGACGGGGGCATGCCCCGGGTGGGCCAGGCCACCGCGCCGCTGGTCGACCGGTGCCCGCCACGTTTCCGTCCGGCGAGGGACGAATACCTGGCTGCGTGCCGGGTCCGGGGTAACGCCGAAGCCAGCGTTGTGACGAAGCAGTGTGCCGCGGATGCGTTCCTGGCCTACCTGGAGGAGGCCGGCCGGGAATCCGTCGGCCAGGCGCAGGCCCGGGACCTGGCCGGATTCTGGACCCGGCGCCAGAACCGAGGCTATGCGCCGAAGACCAACGGCTCGCTGCGCTCGTGCCTGGCCGATTTCCTGCGCCACCTGCACCAGACCGGTCAGATCCGGGAAGACCTGGCGAGCCGGCTCCGCCCCAGCGCTATCCCCGGCGCGGCCAGACGGCACCCTATCCGTGGACGGCTGCCCAGGTCCGCCTGGTACTGGACCAGATCGACCGGCAATCGGCGATCGGCAAACGCGACTACGCGATGATCGTACTGACCGCCAGGCTCGGCTTGAGGGTCGGAGACCTGCGCCGCCTGGAACTGGGATGGTTCGACTGGCGGGCCAAGACCCTGGCGCTGACGCAGCACAAGACCGGCCTGCCGCTGAGGCTGCCGTTGCCGGGCGACGTCGGATGGGCTGTGATCGATTACATCCGCAACGGCCGGCCCGAAGCCGGATGTGCGCAGGTGTTCCTCAAGCACCGCTACCCGTTCACAGCGTTCGGCTCGTCGTCGTCGGCGGGCTGCCGGTCCGGTATTACGCGCGGCGCGCCGGGATCATGTTCCCGGCGCGGCGGTCCCACGGCCTGCACTCGCTGCGCGGCGCCCTGGCGGTCGCTATGCTCCAGGCCGGCACGCCCCCGCCGGTGGTCACGGCGGTCCTGGGTCACGCTGCTGCCCGCACAACCGCCGCGCACTATCTCAGGCTCGACACTGAGCACCTGCGCCGCTGCGCCCTGGACGTCGAAGACGTCCTCGACCCAGGGCAAGGAGCACGTTCGTGAGCGCGGCGACGCTGCCCGGCCTGATCGGCACGCTGGTCGCGGCACGCCATGCCGGCGGGTACCGGTACGACTTCCCCGAACGGGTGCTGCGCCAGTTCGCCGGGCACTGCCGCCGGGAAGGATACGCCGACGGCTCGATCGTCAAGGAAGCCGTCGAGGAGTTCCTTTACGGCCGCCACCTCAAAGCCTCCACCATCCGCCGCGAGGAACTCATCGTGCGCGACCTGGCCGAACACGCCCGCCAGTTCGGCTGGCAGGCGTGGGCGCCGCCGGCGCTGACAGCGGTGAAGAAACCGCACCGGCCACCGCCATATGTGTTCAGCGACGAGGAGATCCGCCGCCTCTTCCGCGTCATCGACACCCAGCCGCTGTCAGAGAACTCGAACCGGGCGCTGGCCGACCCGGTGCTGTTCCGGGTGTTCTACGGCACCGGGCTGCGGCTGTCCGAAGCGCTGAACCTGGAACTACGCGATTTCGACCCGGCCCGGGCGACCCTCGAGATACGCGACGGGAAGAACCACGAGAACCGCCTGGTGCCCGTCACCGGGCGCCTGGCCGCCACGCTGAAAAGCTATATCGCGGCCGCCCGCCCCTGCCCCGAACCCAGTCACAAGCTGTTCCACACCGGCGACCCCTCCAGGCCGGCGGACAAGTCCACGGTTTACAACAGGTTCCGCCGTTACCTCGCCGACGCCGACATCCCGCATTTCCCCGGAGGCCCGCACATCCATTCGCTGCGCCACGGCTTCGCCGTCGCGAACCTGCGCCGCTGGGCAGCCGGCGGCGCGGACCTGGTGGTCATGCTGCCCTACCTGTCGGCCTACATGGGCCACGCCGACCTGCGCGGAACCCAGTACTACCTCCAGCTGACCGCCGACGCGCACCCCGAGGTCGCCGCCATGGCCAGCGCCAGGTTCGGCTATGTCATCCCGGGCCCGGCCGAGCCGCAAGGAGCCCGGCAGTGAGCCGGCCCAGGCCGGCCGGCGGCGACCTGGCCGGCAGGTGGCTGTCGAGGTTCCTCACCAGCCACCTGGCCGCCGAGCGGGACGTGTCGGCCCAGACCATCGCGTCCTACCGGGACGCGATCAGGCTGCTGCTCACCTGGTTCCGCGACGTGCAGGCAATCCCGCCCGAGAAACTGCGCCTCGCCGACATCGACCGGGCGCGGGTCCTGGCGTTCCTGGACTGGCTGCAAGCTGAGCGCGGCAACTCGGCGTCCACCCGAAACCAGCGCCTGGCCGCTATCAGGTCGTTCATCCGCTACACCGCCATCGAGCGGCCAGAGTTCCTCGGCCAGGCCACCCAGATCATCGCTATCAAGCAGAAGAAAACCCCCGCCGCTGACATGGGCCACCTGTCCGGCGACGAGGTCAAAGCCCTCCTGGCCGAACCAGGCCCAGCCACCCGGCGCGGGCAGCGCGACACGGTCCTGCTTTCCACGCTCTACGACACCGCCGCCCGCGTCCAGGAGATCTGCGACCTGAACACCTGCGACGTCCGCGTCGCCCGCCCGATGGTGGTGACGTTGCACGGCAAAGGTTCCAAGACCAGGCGGGTCCCGCTGATGGATCCCACAGCCCAGCTGGTGGAGGACTACCTCAGCCTGCGCGCACCCCACCTTGGCGTCGGCAAAGACGCAGACCCGCTGTTCAACGGATCCCAGCACACCCGCTTGACCCGCTGGGGCATCAACAAAATCCTCGCCAGGCACGTCCAGTCCCTGCGCCGCCGCAACCCCGGCTACGCCGCCGGGGTGAACGTCACCCCGCACGTGATCAGAAGGACCAGGGCGATGCACCTGCTCCAGGCCGGAGTCAACCTGATCTACATACGCGACCTGCTCGGCCATGCCGACGTGTCCACCACCGAGATCTACGCCCGAGCCGGCGCCGAAGCCAAACGCAAAGCCATCGAGAGCGCCTACCAGTCGCTCACCCCCGAACCCCTGGCCGACTGGACAGCAGACCAAGATCTCCTCGCATGGCTCGACCGCTTCCGCGAGTAACACCATCGGGTTATGTGGCCGGAACGGGCACGCGCGGCTCTGCTACCAGCGGAGATGCTGCTGCCAGCCACATAACCCAGCCATCCACATAATGCCGGAAATCGTGGATCCGGGGCCGGCACCGCGGCGAGCGGGGACGCAGCCCGGCGGTGCGGACCAGCTGGCCGAACCTTTGCCGCACGCAGGCGGGGATGAGCCTGGTGCCGGTATTGGAGACGAAGAAGCTGGGCGCTTTGGGTTCCGGGCAGAGCGCATCGCGTCGGCGGGCGTAGGAGCTGAGCGCTTCGACCGTGCCCGGCTGCAGCGGTACCTCCCGCCAGCGGCCGAACTTGCCCGCCACGACCGTGATCACGCCGTCGTCGAGGTCGACGTCGGCCCGGTCGAGGCGTGCCGCCTCCCCGACGCGCATGCCCGTGGTCTCGAGCAGCCCGACCAGTGTCTCGTAGGTGGCGGCAACCAGGGGCGAGGGCAGAGCGCGGGCCGCGGCCATGAGCCGGGCGACCTCCTCGCTGGTGTAGAGGTACGGCGTCGCCCGGCGGGTCCGCTGTGGCAGCAGGCCGGCCGGGGGAACCTCCGTGGCGGGGTCGAGGGTGTGCAGGTGGCGGGCGAAGCCGCGCACCACGCTCAGTCGCTTGGCGCACCAGACCGGGTCCTTGCCGGCCGGCAGCGTCGCCCAGTCCAGCGCCAGGTCGGTCGTGAGCTGCCGTGCACCCGTCCGTTCGGCGTAGCCGACGAAGCTGGCCAGCAGGTATCCTTCCGCGACAAGCTTGAAGCCGAGGGAGCGGCGGATCGCCAGGTAGTCCTCGGCCGCTTGATGCAGCGTGCTCATCGCTCGCTCCCCGGCCAGGGGCGGGCGAGGGTGCGCAGCGCGGTCCGGTCGACCCGGGCGTAGTTCGACGTCACCAGTGCGCTGCGCTGTCGCAGCACTTGCCCGACCTCGGCCAGCGATGCGCCGGCCCGCAGCATCTCGGTGCCGGTCATGTGCCGCAGCCGGTGGGCGCCGATCCTGGGCAGGCCGGCTCGCCGGCAGGCGTCCCGGACCACGGAGCGGACCGCGCTGGCCGACAGCGGGGCGCGCGGCGCGCGGGCGGACAGGAACAGCCGGCGTGACGCGCTGGGCGGGCGGGCGTGGCACAGGTAGCCGGCCACGGCCTCGCCCACGTCCGCGGGAAGCGGGAGCCGGTCCCGGCTCTGTCCCTTGCCCCGGATCACCACCTCCCCGGCCCGCCAGTCGATGTCGCCGAGTTCGAGGTCGGCCACCTCCTGGCCGCGCAGCCCGAGCCGGGCCAGCAGGACCACGATGGCCCGGTCGCGACGCCCCGCCGCGGTGGCCGGATCGCAGGAGGCGATCAGGCGAGCTGCCAGCTGCGGGTCGACCGCTCGCGGCAGCGCGGTCATGCTCCACCCGGCCATCCCGGGCACCCCCGCGTCCAGGCGCCGGGGCAGGTATCCCTCCAGGTAGAGGAACCGCAGCAGCGAGCGGGTCCCGCTCACCACCGTGCGCGCCGCGGAGACGCTGCGCCCCGGGCACTCCCGCAGCACGAAGGCAGCCACCTGCGCGCCGTCGAGGCGGGACAGGTGCTCCTCGACCGGCTCGGACAGCCCGCTGAGGAACAGCCGGGCGACCCTCTCCCGCAGCCGGACGGTGCCGGCCACCAGCCCTCGCTCACCGGCCAGGTAGCGCCGGTAGGCGTCGGCCAGCCGGTCCGCCGTCGTGCACGGCACCGGCTCAGGCTCCGGCGGTGCCACACCCAGACCGCGCAGGAATTCCAGCAGCGGGGCCAGCGCCCGTCCTGACACCAGGCGCACGTGGCTGCCACGCCGGACCACCAGGAACTCGGCGATCCGCTCGGCCGTCAAACCGGCCGCATCCGCCCCCTGCTGGTCGAGCCAGCCGCTCACGTGGGCCATCAGCCGCAGCTGGTCCTGCGACGACGACGGGGCATAGCCCTGCCGTGCCAGGTACTCCCAGAAGTCATCCGCGTAGGCCGCGAGCGGGCCTGACACGCCGACAACCGATCCGTTCCTCATGATCGCCTCCTGCAGCTCGGATCAGACCAAGCCAGGAAACCTCCGAGATCAGCTCCGCGTTATGCCGGCCCCACAGCAGCGCTCACCGCCCCGGCCAGGGCGGAGCCGCCCTACGCGGCATAAATCCGTACGCGGAACAAAATGCTGCCTGGTACCGGCTCCTCGACCTGGCCGGGGTCTGCGACACCCTCGTCGCCGACGCCGACGGCGTTTACCATCCTGCCCTGTTCAACGACCGGCTCGTCCTGGGCATGAAGGGGATGATGTCGGAAAACGAGCTCCACGTGCTCCGGGCCCGGCTCGAAGGCGGCATCAGGAACAAGGCTGCCCGCGGCGAGCTCCGCCGCGGGCTGCCCGTCGGCCTGACCTGGGGCGAGGGCGACGGCGAGATCGTCTTCCACCCTGACGAGGCCGTCACCGGCGTCATCGCCGCCGTGTTCAGCCAGTTCAAGGTGTGCGGCTCGGTGCGCGCCACCTGGCTGCACCTGCGCGCCGAGGGGCTGCGCTGGCCGCTGCAGAAGGGCGCCGGCCTGCGGCCATCCGAGATCACCTGGGTCGAGCCCACCTATCATGCCGTGCACACGACGCTGACCCACCCGGCCTACGCTGGTGCCTACGTCTACGGCCGCAGCCGCGACGAGATCCGCCTCGGCGCCGGCGGCGCGCTCCGCAAGCGCCGCCGCAGGCTGCCCCGCGACCAGTGGGAGGTCCTCATCCCCGATCACCACCCCGGGTTCACCGACTGGGACACCTACCTGGCCAACCAGGGCAAGATCGGCGGCAACATCCGCCCGCAGGCCAGCGCCCCGGGCACCGGCGCGGTCCGCGAGGGCAGCGCCCTGCTGCAGGGCCTGGCCACCTGCGGGTCCTGCGGCCGCAAGCTGGCAGTCTTCTACCGCGGCCCGGCCAAGACAACCCAGAACTACTACTGCCAGGGCGCGGACAACATCGTCGACGGCCGCGGCTCCCGGCACATGAACACCGGCGGGCAGGCCATCGACGCCGCCGTCGCCGCCGCGTTCCTCGCCGCCCTGCAGCCCGCCGCCCTCGACGCCTGCCTGCAGGCCGCCCGCCAGCTCGAGGACGACCACGACGCCGTGCTGGACCAGCACCGCCGCCAGGCGGAGCAGGCCCGCTACGAAGCCGGGCGGGCCGAGCGGCGCTACCGCGCCGTCGACCCGGACAACCGGCTCGTCGCCCGCGGCCTGGAAGCCGGATGGGAACGCGCCCTGCGGGCGCAGGCCGACGCCGAGGCCGAGCTCGCCCGCCGGGAGAACGCCCGCCCCAGGGCCCTCACCGCGGATGAGAAGACCGCCGTCCTGGCCCTCGGCGACGACCTCGAATCCGTCTGGGACGCCCCGTCCACCACCGACAAGGACCGCAAGCAGCTGCTGCGCACCCTGCTCGAGGAAGTGAACATCACCATCCGCCGCGACGACGCGGACCCGCACGCAGCCCTGATCCTGCGGTGGAAAGGCGGCGCAATCACGGAGCTGGCCGTCCCGCTGCGCCGGCCCCAGCCGAAAATCCGCACTGACGAGGACACCATCGGCCTCATCCGCCGGCTCGCGGCCCACTACCCCGACGCGGTCATCGCGGGAATCCTCAACCGGCAGCACCGCACCACCGCCCGCGGAATGTCATTCACCGCCACTAGAGTGCAGTCACTGCGCTGGCACTGGAAAATTCCGTGCTACAAGCCCGGAACCAGCGACCAGGAACCGGAAGGAGAGCCGCTCAACGTGTCCCAGGCCGCCCGCGAGCTCGACATCGCCCCGTCCACCCTGCTGCGGTGGCTCAACGACGGCTTCGTCGCCGGCGAGCAGGTCACCCCCGGCGCCCCGTGGCGGATCCGCCTCACCGATGAGCTGCGCGGCATGCTCGCAGACGACGCCCCCGAGGGCTGGCTCGCCCTTCACCACGCCAGCCGCGCACTCGGCGTCTCCCGCCAGGCCGTTTTGCAGAAGGTCAAGCGCGGGGACCTCAACGCCGTCCTGACCCGCACCGGAAGAAGAAAAGGCCTGCGTATCGAGATCCCCGCCCCGCGAGACGGCCTGTTCTGATCCACACAATCAGCAGAGGAGCAGTGTGAACATGGGTCCAAGCAGTCGGAGATATCTCCCTCGATAAACCAGGTTGTCCCGGTCCAGGTCTCAGCCACGTCCCGCAGTGCGGTGTGGCAGCCCCGGCCAGGACGGAAACCGTGGGAATTGCCGGAGAACTGCGGCTCGTAATACGCCTCAAGCAGCAGGCGGATCACCTCGCCGAGCAGTTTATCCGGCCATGTTGGCATGCCGAGCGGACGGAGTTTCCCGTTTTTCTTCGGAATGTAAACCCGCCGCACCGGGCTGAACCGGTAGCGCTCGTGGCGCAGCGCGTCAATGATGCGCTCTATCTTTTCCATCGACATGCCGTCAGCGGTTTCCCCGGTGACCCCTGGCGTCATCGCCCCCTTGTTGGAGTAGATGCGCCCGTAGGCCAGAAGATACAGTTCCGGGTTGAACAAAAGCCGATAGATCCTTTCCAGCGGCCAGCGTCGCGTGCCGCGTTCACGGAGGACACCCAGCACTGTTTCGGCGTTCCGCATCTCGCGTACCTCCCAGTTCCGAATATCCGGTCACCTGGCCCCCTTCGCCCTGTTCCCGGCTTTCCCGGGCTCCTTGGCGGGGCGTAACTCCCGCGACTACTACGAGGCCTCCGTCACCATAGGACTCGCGTCCCTTAGGTGATCCCGCGTTCGTCCTCACCGTACGTTATAGCGCGATTTAGGCGCCCCACTCATCCCCTTGAATTCGCTCACTGCGAATCGCTCCGCTTCCTGGGGGTTGCGTCCGCCAGCATGCCATGCGGGCGCAGGAAGTGGCACCGGTTTCAGGTGTCTTTCCGGTGGATGGACCATTGCATCTTCTGGAGATTGGGATTCAGGCAGTCTAGCTTTCGCCATGTCGCGCGGGTCCCCCAGCGCATCGCTCCATACACCTGGACACGATCACTGGTTGGCTGCCATGCTGTTTTTCCCTTAACCTTTCGGCGCCAGGTTAGGCATCAGACCCAGGAATATCCCTCCAAGTTCCTCCCTGCTGAGCAGGGGATACGGTGAGGCGCCTCGCGGCGCACCATGCTATTGTTCCCTTCCGGTTTCCCGTCCAGGTAAGCCATCAGACCCAGGAACCTCCCTTCGAGTCCCTCCCGGCTGAGCCGGGGATACAACAGAGCGCCTCGCGGCGCAGACGCGGCATGTGAGTACGTGCGGTCAGGGTCAGAGGAGTGCGCCCGATCAGGGTCAGGGCCATTTCAAGATCGCTAAGCGTGATTGTCGTTACGCTAGGTAGTCATGAACTGGAGAGCCCGCATCCGGTCGCGGCAGATCCATTCTGTGGTTTCCTTGATGGAGTTCGCGTTCTTGAGGCGGAATAGTCCCAGCGTGAGGTTCCGGAGCGAGGCGAGGGCGTGCGGGCCTTCGGCTGCCCAAGCCTGGCTGTTGTCTTCCCGGTAGACGGTGTCGCGGATGTAATGACTTTTGTTTTCGATTCCCCAATGACCGCGGATATGCCGGTTCACGTCGGCGGCGGTCATCTTTTCTGGGTTCCTGCTAGTGAGGATAAGAGCATGTTCCTTGCTGATGCGGTCGCCGGAAATCTCGAATATCTCACGGCGGATAATGGCGGCCAGGCGTGCGTGCGGGAAGTCGATTCCTTCTGCGCTGGTGATCCAGCAGGACCGTATTTTGATCCGGCCGCGATCGTGTTCCTCCGTGACGTCGTGCGGGGTTTCGCCGAGCAGCGGGAGTATTCTGTCGAATACTTCTCTCTGCAGGGACGGCTGGTTTCCCTTGACGGTCATCAGGTAATCCCATCCGGGTTTCCCGCCGATGGTTTCCGCGGTTTCCCGCTGGGTGTGCGCGGCGTCGAGGGTGACTAGGGCTGATTCTCCTGCCGGGATTTCCATCGTGTCGAGGATGGCGTCCGCCTGGGTGATCTCGTTGGTGCCGTCGGGGACTCTGACCTGTGCTATCGTGACAGCCTCGCGGTGGAGCATCGCGGAGAACAGCGTGACTTTGTCGTTCTCGTCAGTCCATGCGCCGCGCATTACCTTCCCGTCGAGCGCGATTTCCCAGTAAACATTCACCCCTGTGACTGGGCTGCCTGATTGCGGGTGCGCCGAGTGACGTCGGACTCGTAGTGCGTTCACGTAGAGTCGGCAGTAAGTTGCGAGTTGACTACTACGAGTCGGCTAGACCATGATCATCTCTCGTGTCCGAGATGCTGCCTCCTGCCCCGGGTTGCGCCCCGTGCGCTGCCCGCGACGAGCAGATCGCGCAGCTGCAGGACCAGCTTGCGGCGCGGGACACCGAGGTCACGGGCCTGCACGGCCAGGTCGCGGAACTGATGGACCGGATCGCCCGCCTGGAGCGGGCCGTGTCCCGCAACAGCGGCAATTCCAGCATGCCGCCCAGCGGTGATGACACGCCGGGCCGCAAGCCGCCCCGCAAGCAGCGGCGGCAGGCAGAACGCGACGCGGCGAAGAAGCGCAGCCGCGGCAAGCAGCCCGGGGCGCCGGGAGCGGCGATGACCTGGACCGTTCCCGATGAGACCTTCGATTATTACCCGGAGGGCACCTGCGCGTGCGGGGCGGACCTGGACGGCGCTGCCGATCTCGGGGTCGCGCGGTCCTGCCAGCAGAAAGAGGTCCCCGAGCCGAAGGCTCAGACGATCCAGCATGACCTGCACGAGGCACAGTGCGCGTGCGGGAAGATCCATGTGGCGCCCCGCCCGCCCGGCGTCCCTGACTCCGCGGTCTCGGTCGGCCCGCGGCTGTGCGCGCTGGCTGTCTACCTGCTGGTCTTCCAGCACGTGCCGGTGGAGCGGTGCCGGCTGCTGCTGTCCGACGTGGCCGGCGCGGACGTGTCCGCCGGGTTCATCCACTCCTGCCTGGCCAGGGCCGCGTCGATGGCAGCCGGGACCCTCAAGCTGGTCAAGACGCTGATTATCGCCGCGAAGGTCGTCGGGTTCGATGAGACCACGCTGCGGTCCGGGGCGGCCGGGGAGAAGAAGTTCGTCCACGGCGCGTTCACCGGACGGTACTCGCTGTTCCACCTCGGTGCCCGGTCGCTGGAGACCATGAAGGACTTCGGGATCCTCGCCGATTTCGCCGGGATCGCGGTCACTGACCGGTACGGCAACTACTTCCACACGACATGGAAGAACATCTCCGGCCACCAGGCCTGCCTGAGCCACATACTTCGTGACCTGCAAGACTGCGCGGAAAGCTACCCCGGCAAGCACTGGCCCGCCCAGGCCCGGGAAGCCCTCCGCGCTCTGATCCACGCCCGCAACCAGGCCAGCGGCGACGGCCTGGCCGCGATCCCCGCCGCCACCCGCGAACCGCTGGAGCTGCTGTTCCGCCGCGCGATCACCGTCGCCCTGGCCGACGTGCCCCGCGTCCCCGGCCCCAGGAACAGCACGAAACAGCACCCCGGGCGGGACATGCTCGAGTTCTGCCGCGACCGCGAAGCCGACGTCCTGAGATTCACCACTGACATGGACGTGTGGCCCACGAACAACATCAGCGAGTCCGGACTACGGCCCAATAAGACGCAGCAGAAAATCTCCGGGCGGCTGACCAGCGACGACACCACCCAGGACCGCCTCGACATCCGCAGCTACATCGACACCGCCCGCAAGCACGGATGCGACGTCCTCGACGTGCTGCACCGCCTGTTCACCGGCAACCCCTGGATGCCCCCGGTTCCCGGCCAGGCCTGAACCCGCGCACCAGCCTGCCCCGACCCCGTCACCCAGCGCACCTCAGACATCACCCACGCCACACAGGTGAATGTTTACATTTCCCACTCGGCTTTCCCTCGTTTCCGGGCCCGCGCGAAAAGCCACGCGCCGGTTATCAGGTCCAGTTCGGCCGCGTCGATCCTGGTCAGCACGTTCCGTATGGTCGATTCGCTCGGGTACTTGTAGCGGAGGCTGAACCAGCTCCATTCAGCGCCCAGCTTCCTCAGTAGCGGCTGGGGAATGTCGGCTGCGTGGCCGGCGATTTCACGGTAGTTCTTCGCGCCGGCCAGCATCGCCACCACGCAAACCGCCAGCACGAATTCCAGAATGTGCTGTATTCCCTGCGGACTGCGCGGGTCGGCGACAGATGCCAGCATGCCCAGCAGGCTTGAAATGTCCGCATCTTCGGCTCCCTCGTCCCCGGCAGCGCAGGCATCGGGACTTGACGGGCCGCGGGCGGAATGCAACAATGACACGGGTGGCCTTCTCTCAGATTGATTCTTGTGTGGTAACAATCATCATTCTGAAAAAGAGAAGGCCATCTTCTTGTACTTTGGAAATGTGACGAGAAATTAACTCGGAGAGCAGCGCGGCTGACGCCGCGCGTCGGATCGCCCAGGGCAGCGGTTGCTCATCGTAACTACCCCGCTTCAGCTAGCGATCTTGGAATCGCCCTGGATCAGGGTCATGTTAGCGCGTCGGCTCTGCGTTGCAGCCCGCCTGAATTAACTTAACCTTTTAGCTTGGATCCGTAAGGTGAACTGAACGAGGCTGCAATGGTCGTCGCTGGAGGTTAGGCTATAGAGATAGTACATTCCGCAACGGCGGATGCTCGCTGCATGACCTGAAGAGCACGCGTAAATGTCTGCGAAGAATGCTTGGTCTGTCTGAGCTTACTCGCCTCTGGACATCGCTAGGCCTCTGATTCTAGTGTTGTGTCGTGCATCCTGACCAGGTAGTAGGTGTTGCTGGGTTGATTATCGCCGCCGGAAGTGGGGTCATCGCGTGGCTACAACTGCGAAGGACACCCAAGCGCTCGCATGGACCTTCGATACATGATCCAGCTCAGCTTCATAAGTCCAAAATCTCTTCTATAGGCTTTCTCCAGGCGCCTTCAGGCAGGCTTCCTGAGTACGTTAGAGGACGAGACACACTCCTAGTCACCCTAAGTGAGACTGTACGACGTCCAGACGGCAACGTTCACGTCATCACCGGAATGGGAGGTGTAGGAAAATCGGCGGTAGCACTGAAGATCGCCGAGTACGCCGGGAAGATTGGTCACGAGGCCTGGTGGGTAGCGAGTTCGAAGACGAGCCCACTCACATCAACGCTACTTGGGCTCGCCAGATACCTGGGAGCATCTCCCATTGAAGTGGAAGAATGCCTCGCGGGTATCCGAAATTCCTCCGACTTGTTGTGGCAATATCTAGAACGGCGCCGCCACTGGGTGTTGGTAATTGACAATGCGGACGACATAGGTGAATTCACGATTGGAAGTCGCCTTGCTAAGGACGGAAACGGCTGGCTACGCTCAACGAAGAACGGCCTTCTGGTTATAACGAGCCGCAGCTCTGACCCATCACGCTGGGGTTCACATATTAGGATGCACAAATTGAATGTTCTGTCCAACAGTGAAAGCGCTCAAGTTCTCCTCGATCTTGCACCCGAGGGAGGATCCCAGGAGTCGGCCCGTCAGCTTGCAGCAAAGCTGGGAGACCTCCCTTTGGCTCTACGGCACGCGGGCCTATATCTCGCTCAACCATTCGTAGCCGAACATACCTTTGACGCTTATCTATCAAAGTTCATTCATAATATGACCGAGCTGATGCCGAGCCACCTGAATTCACAAGAAGATGAACGCAGTTTGCTTCGCAGCACCTGGGATCTATCACTGAGCGTTCTCGAGCGCCAGAGCATAGTTGACGCTCGTCGAATCTTCCGTCTACTGTGTATGTTTTCAGCTCCGGATCCAATACCTCTTGTTCCCATTCAAACAGCTGCACGAAAAAGTATCCTACCACGTAATATACTTACTGAGATACTTCCAGCACTCGAGAATATGGGGCTACTTGCGAGTCAGGAAGTCAAGCCACCTTCGGAAAAAGAGTTGGCTCCTGACAAGGCTATCACACTGCACCCGCTAGTCGCAGAGGGTGTGTGCTCCGATAGCACGACAGGTGAGATCGCCATAGCTATTCGTCTTCTTGTTGAGATCATAAGTGCGGCCATTCTGGAACTCGATCGGAGCAACCCAACCACCTGGCCTGTCTGGGTCATGTTGGTACCGCATCTATCTCAAGTTCTGGCAAATCCGATTACGAGATCGCTAAGAGAGGATTCTGTAAACGAACTTCTCCATAGCTGCGCAAGAGTGGTCTCTACGCTAGCCATAGCTTCGGAGCATCCAAAGTCCGAGGATCTCGTTGAGCAGATTCGTCCGTATGTGGCCCTCTTTCCAACTGTCAGTATTGTCAGTATAACTGCTCGTTATTGCATTGCTCATGCAAATAGAACGCGGAGCTTTTCTATTGCAGGGGGAGACGAGTTCAGAAAAATACTCGAGCTGCAGGTAAAATTGCTCGGGAAAGATCATCCTGATTCGTTGCATACCCGCCATAACCTAGCTCATACGTTGGCGGCGAACGGAAGACTGGATGAATCTATTATTCAGTTTGAAGAAACTATTGACCTCAGAACTCGGGTACTGGGGCCAACTACTGACGTTACTCTCTCTAGCCGCCGCGCCTTGCTTTTCTGGCTCATCCGGCCGGCCGGGCAGCAGAAGCAAAACAACAACTGGACGCGCTGGCTCAGCTTACCGTCGATCTGTGGACCGCAGATTATCCAGCTGCTCTCTCGCTACGCTATAGTGCTGCCGCCATAAGAATCATCGAACACGATATCGATACATTGGATAAGGAGTTGAACGATATACTAAAGCAGCAAATAGAAGTAATTGGGAAGGACCATGAGGAGACCTTGGTAACCAGGATGGCCTTGGCTGACGTTTACGAACTACAAGGAAAGCTTTTCAAGGCGAAAGAGCAATTGTCCATCGTTTTGTCTCACCGTCAACACCTCCTTGGCCCGGATCATCCGATTGTCCAGGCCCTCCAGAATAGACTGTCCTCAACGAGTTTGAGTGGCCGACGGCCATCGAAGTAACGGAGCAGAAGTCATATCCGGCATCCGGGAGCGTGCCTCTCTGAGAGAACCATGTTTACCATGGAGCTTGGCCAGCCAACATTGCCACAATATTTAGTGTACGCTCAATACCTTTTGACAATCCTTCAGATAATGTGCTGACCGTTAGTGTTCGAGCGATGGGAAATGCCGTATTACACTATATTGAGTCAACGCTACCGCCCTTGATAGACTTGAGAAAGTTCTTCCAATCAGATGGCGAGATGCGCAGAATCATAGCAGGATTCTTTGAGTCTCTGACTGCGATCGTGGCGTCGATACACGTCACTTCCACGCAATCAGCCGCAGATCCGCTGATAATGGATTTACGCCATGCTAGATGGCTTGTTCTTCCTTTTTCAGGCATCATTCTTACCGCTATCTTCTCATCTTCTTGCCTGATACCCGCTTGAAGGGTCAAATTATAGCTACAGACCGGTCAGCCCGATATGGCTAATTTCGGGTATGTCATTTTGATGAACTTAAGAAATGCATTCCAATCTGCGGTTGAGATAAACAAAACCCCATGAGCGTTCTTTGAGTCTCGGACGACCATCGTTCCGCCGATGCGCGCCACTTCCACGCAGGAGCCGCTATTGGCGCTGGCATATGACTTACGCCAAACTAGATGGCTTATTCTTGGCCTTTCATGTACCATGTCAGCCGACTCATCTCCATCCTTCGTCTTCGCGCCACTCAACCAGTTCACCGGGTACTCGTCCGCGGTGTTTGACCTCGATGCCCGTGCCTTGGCCCGACGGGGGGGGGGGGGGGGGGGGGGGGGGGGGGGGGGACCTCGAGTGCTGTCCGCCACGTCCCGGGTCCCCGTCGTCCGCCACGAGTAGGTCGCCGGGCCGCCCCCGCCTGCCACGCCACACGCGTATAGCGCCAGTCAGTTTGGGCCTGAACGTGGCATCAGCGCTGAACACATGCAGATTTTTGCCCATCTGTGGTAACTGTACGAGATCATAGAGATCACAGCCGATCGCACGAGGTTCGTAGTAGGGACACCCTCATGACAACTATCAGCGTGGAGGCCTTTGCCCCGGAGGTCCATATGGGCTTTGGCGATTACACCTATACGGTCGAAGATATCGCGAAGAAGTTCGACGCTCTCCGGCGCCTGTGGAATGCTTGCCGCGAGATTGAAAATATAGAATTCGTACATTGGGAGCCTAATGTTGTCGTTCTTCCGCAGATCCCTTGTGTTGTTCAATCACTCAGAATGCAGTCTCCGCTCTGGGTCGAACTTCTTTTCCCTGGGGCGGGAGTTGGGGCAGGCGTCACTGCAGTTAGGTTGTTCACGCGTGTACTCAAGGATCCGCGAGCCCTCGCAGAATGGCTACCGAGTTTTGTTGAAGCCTGGCATCGAAAGTGGGCCGACGCAGAACGGGCTCGTATCGAACATTCGGAAGCGCACCGGCAACGATTGGCTTATCTCGAAGCCCAGGTGAGCGCTGCGGTTTCCGAGATGGGTCACCCGCCAATCTCTATAGAACCTATTAACTTGCCCGATAAGCCTGATGTACCTGAGCTATCTGGACTCTAGCTGGTCGCTCCCAATCTCTGCGCTGATACCTCATGGGAATGTTGCCAGCATTCCAGCACTGCTATTGCAGAGGTATGCTAGGCATTACATAGTTATACGCGCTGTGGACGCGCTCACATCGGCATGTGCGTGAGGTGTCATAGCCCTACGACCGGGAACGTCCCGGACGTGCTTCTGGTAACCGCCTTGAACTCGGCCGCCGGCTCCGCGGGTACCAGTCTTCGGGTGCTTCACTTCGATGCCCTGTGGTCCGTGGCTCGATGATGACCTCGATGAGGGCGCAGCTCCATCGCGTGGTGCGAATCTGTAGGTGCGGCGCATCCTCGCCTGACCGCCGTCTTGTCCGGGTCGGCGAAGGCTCTCGTTCGGGTGTGAGGTGGCCAGTGTTCGGATCCCTGGACTACATCTACGTTCCGGCGGCCGACATCGACGGTGAGGTGCTGCGCTATGTCCAGACGCTGGGTGCGGAGCTGGCCTGGAAGGTCCGCGGGATGGGAACCACCGTGGCCTGCCTGCGTGTCGGCGAGTCAGGGCCGGCAATCCTGCTATCGGGTCACTTGCGGGGCCAGGGCGCGATCCTGGTGTACCGGGTGCAGGACTACGCCGCCACGGTCGCGCAGTTGCGCGCGCGGAACCTCGCCGTGCACGAGCTGGAGATCCCGCACGGCCCGTGCGCGACGTTCACGATGGAGGCGGGGCAGAGGTACGCGGTCTACCAGCTTGTGCGGCCTGACGCGGTTCACCTGTTCGACGGCCGTATCGACCCGTGAAGGCGAATGCGCTGCCGGGGCGCCGTTCGCCTTCGCGGCTGGATTCCGGGCCGCCGTCACGGCAGGGCCGCGGTCGCTGATGATGGCTGGTAGCTGGTGTTTCCGGGGTAGCTGGCCCGGATGGCGTCGTGGTCCTGCCTGGCCTGGCGGGCCTGGGCGGGGGTCAGCACGCAGGTGGCCGCGCCGCGGCTGCTGGTGTCCGGGGTGCACAGGCCGGTGTGCCTGGTGCTGAACGATACGGGCTGCCCGCTGAGCGGGCGGCCGGACGCGGTCAGCGCCGCGGTGACGGTGATCGCCTGGTGCGGGCCTGGGCGGGTGCGCGCGGTCAGCGCGGTCGGGGCGCGGGTGACGGCCTGGGTGAGCGTGCCGGCGGAGGCGGCGTAGCTGGCGTCGCCGGGGTAGGCGGCGGTGATCGTGTCGCGGCCGGCCGGCAGGGCCGCGGTGGTGCAGGTGGCCTGGTAGGTGCGGCCGGTGAGGCGGGTCAGGGGCACGGCGCGGCACAGCTCCTGCGAGCCGCTGCTGAACATGATGGTGCCGCCGTCGGCCGGGCCGACCGTCGCGGTGAAGGTGACGTTCTGGCCGAAGGTGCTCGGGTTCGGTGACGAGGTCACCGTGGTGACGGGAACCGGCAGGCCCGCACTGATCACCGACACGGTGCCAGCGCCGAAGTTGGTCACGTACACGGCGTGAGTGGCGGGGTCCACCGCCACCCCGTACGGGCCGGAGCCCACTCCGATGGTGGCGGTCACGGCGCGGGTCGCCGCGTCGACCACCGACACCGTGCTACCGACGTAGTTGGTCACGTAGGCGGTGTGAGTGGCGGGGTCCACCGCCACTCCGAATGGGTGGGAGCCCACTCCGATGGTGGCGGTCACGGCGCGGGTCGCCGCGTCGACCACCGACACGATGTTAGCGTCGTAGCTGGTCACGTAGACGGCGTGGGCGGCGGGGTCCACCGCCACCCCCTCCGGGCCGGAGCCCACTCCGATGGTGGCGGTCACGGCGCTGGTCGCCGCGTCGATCACCGACACCGCGCCATCGATGGGTTTGGTCACGTAGACGGTACGGGCGGCCGGGTCTACTGCCACCCCCTCAGGGTCGGAGCCGACGGGGATGGTGGCGGTCACGGCGCTGGTCGCCGCGTCGATCACCGACACCGTGCCACCGCCGCTGTTGGTCACGTAGGCGGTGTGAGCGGCGGGGTCCACCGCCACCCCGAACGGGCGGGGGCCCACTCCGATGGTGGCGGTCACGGCGCGGGTCGCCGCGTCAATCACCGACACCGTGCCATCGAAGTAGTTGGCCACGTAGACGGCGTGGGCGGCCGGGTCTACCGCCACCCCGTCCGGGCCGATGCCCACCGGGATGGTGGCGGTCACGGCGCTGGTCGCCGCGTCGATCACCGACACCGTGCCATCGTTGAAGTTGGCCACGTAGACGGTGTGAGTGGCGGGGTCTACTGCCACTCCGTCCGGGCGGGAGCCCACTCCGATGGTGGCGGTCACGGTGTATCCGCCCGCCGCCGAGGCGGGCACCGTGCCAGCCGCCAGCGACAGCGCGGCCGCCGCGACGACGACGGCGCCACGCCAGCGGGCCGAAGTCCTGCCGCGCTGGCCGACACCGACATGATGGTCCCCCCGTGCGCGCATAACCTGCCCCCTAGCTATGTCCCGTGCCCTGGTACCGGGAGTTAGCCCCGCAGCCGGCGGGCCTGGTCACGGCAGGCCCAGCCAGCTATATTGCTTAACGTAGTCGATTCCTAACAATTTGTATATGACGAGTAGCCGGATGCCGCTGCCTCGGATCGCCGGGCTGGCTGGCCGCCGCTCGGCGCGCCTGCATCACGGCCTCCCCGAGCGGGGAACCTGCCTGAAGCTGGCGGTAGAGTTCCTGGGCGAATTCGCGGACAGTCCCGTCGGAGACCGCCCATAGCGACCCAATGAACGCGGACCGCCCCCGTCACTCAGTGTCATAGTGTTCTCGATCGGCATCACCTCAAGGCCAGCCTTCGAGCTCGCGCCGGGATAACCCGAACCATGGGTCAGATTGAATGGCTACATGACGGAGATAGCTGATCTGCCTGCCGCTGCCAGAGCGTCTGTCGCAGCCGTGGCGGGCTACACCGATCTGGACTGGCAGCAGGTGCCGGCTGCCGAGCTGGAGTGGAGCTGCTGGCAGACCGCGCTGCACATAGCTGATTGTCTCTACTTCTACGCGATGCAGGTCGTGTACGGCCAACCCGACGGGTACCTGTGCACCGAGCTTGCCCTCGACGACACGGCCTCGCCGCCGCGGCTGCTGGCTGCCCTGAGCGCGCACGCCGAGCTACTGCACCGCATCGCGCGGTCCGCTGACCCAGACGTGCGCGCGCATCACAATTATGGTGTCTCGGACGCGGCGGGGGGTTCGCCGCGATGGGCGTCGTGGAGACGTTGATTCACACCTTTGACATGGTGCACGGACTGAATCCCGCGGATCAGTGGCGGCCGCCGACCGAGCTTGCCGCCCCGGTCGTCGCCCGGCTGTTTCCGCATGCTCCCAGCGGCGACCCCGCCGATGTGCTGCTGTACTGCTGCGGCCGCGCTGTTGAGCGGCGCGGAGAATGCCTACGGTTTTGGCCTGTCAGCGGCGCTGGTTGTGCCGATGGGAAGCGCGGGCGAGGCGGGCTGGTAGGCGGCGGCACCGTGCCGATGAGCGGCCTGCGGCTGCTGTGACCTGCAGCTGGCGAGATGGGGGGCGGCTCCGGCGTCGGATCGGTGCCGGGTCCCGGGTGATCAGGCTGGTCAGGTTGCGCCAGGCAGCTGCCGGTGCCAGGCTGCAACACCAGCTGCCCCCTTCCGGCAGACGGCGGCCAGGGCCGAACCTGGCGGGATGGACGATGCTCGAGGTCTTCGACACCGCGGCGGCCAGGGATGCGCTGGCCCGCCGCAAGCTGCCCTGCCCGGACTGCGGCGCGGCCCTGCGGCCATGGGGGCGGACCCGGGAACGCACGGTCCGCGAGCTGGGCGGCGCCCTGCTGACGGCGCGCCCGGACCGAGCCCGCTGCACCGGCTGCCAGGTCACCCACGTCGTGCTCGACGCGTGCCTGCTGCCGCGCCGCGCCTACAGCGCCGCCCTGGTCGGCCAGGCCCTGGTCGCCGCCGCCCAAGGACGCGGGCACCGGCTCATCGCGGGCCAGCTCGCCGTCCCGCACGGCACGGTGCGCGGGTGGATCCGGCGCGCCCGCGCCTCCGCCCATCGCCTGCGGGCCGTGGGCGTCCAGGCCGTCGTCACCCTTGACCCCGACGCCCTGCCCGCTCAGACCCGCCCGGATCAGCTCGCCTCCGCGCTCGACGCCCTGGGGGCCGCTGCGATGGCCCTGGGTGACCGGTTCGCCCTGCCGCAGGCCAGCCCGTGGGCGCGGGTCACCGTGCTGACCCGCGGCCAGCTGCTGGGCCTGTCCCCGGCCGGCTGATCCAGCAGCGCCGTTCCCGGCCCTCGCCTGCCTGCTGACGTCAACATCGCCGGCAGCCGTGGTCTCCCTCGCGCATCCGGCCCTCCGCCGCCCTCTAGTCGCGGCACCTTGCCGACGTGGCCGACACCTGGCCCACCAAGCCGCCCGATTCGCCCGATTCTCCATCGGCATCATGAACGCCGCCCTCGTCGGTATCTTCAGCGCCGGGCAACAGCCGCGCCGCCCTAGGCGAGTTGCCACGGCAGACACGATGGCGGTGGGATGGGACGGTCAGGACCTAGCCCGGGCCGAGCGCGACGAAAGCGGAAAGACGCGACTCGACGCCCAGTGAACGCTGCCCGCGTGCGCCGCACACTCATCGGCTACTTTGAGCAAGATGCGGTGCCAGCAGCTCCCTGAGCCGCCAGCACGACGCCTGACGCCTCCCGGCTGCACCCAGTCCGGCCGGCGGTGTGCCGAACTCCGCGACCTCAGCCGCCGCTGCGACCATCGCGCTCGGCAAGCTGACCTTGCTGTCCATGGTAAGGAGAAGGTCTACGGTTCGATTCCGTAACGGGGCTCCAGCTCAGAGAAATAATTCGAACTTATCGAACAGGGCCTGGGAGCCATTCCGGGAGCCAATTGGACCCGGTTCCAGCCACAGCCAAGATCATCTGGCCATGCCCCCTCGTCCGGTCTGCGGGAACGAGGCGGTCTGGTCGGCTCTGTCGTGGACCTGCTCGACCGCGCGGAGGATCATCGGGGTGGCGCGCCGGATGGACCGGCTCACCAGGTGCCCCGGGCCGTAGCGGTCATGTATCTCGGCGAGCCGCTTGTCGACAGGGACGGCCTCGCCGTCCGGGCTGGTGGTCATGTCACAGCAAGTCAGAACGCTGGCTAGCGCGTCCGGTGCGGGCTCGAACTCGGAGCCCAGGATGTCGGCGAGTCCGCGTTCGCCGGCTTCGATGATGGTGTGCCGCTCGAATATTGAGTTACGTAGCCTGAGCTGGTGTAACGCGGCATGGTGGTATTCGTTGATTAGTCCCGTGACTGCGGGTTTCCGGCGCACGGTTCGCAGGTCGGCCACGTCCCGGATGGGCTGCTTTTCGATGTCCGGAGGCCGCTGCTGCCGGGACTGGTGGGGCCTGTGGCCGTTGTAGTGGTTCACGTACTCGCGAAGCACTAGGGTCAGGTGGCGCTCATTGATGATCAAGGTCCGGTCCAGCAACTCGCGGCGAGGGTCCCGATCACGCGCTCGCAGGTGGCGTTCATCCGCGGCGTCCTAGGCAGAGTGGTGATGATCCTCAGCCCTTCGGCCTTGAACACCTGCGTGAACTCGGTGGTGAATACGGGATCGCGGTCATGGATCAGGAATCGCAGCGAGCCGAGGCGGCCGTTCAGGTCCATGGCGAGGTTGCGGGCCTGCTGCGCCACCCACGCCCCGGTTGGACGGGCGGTTACCCCGGCCAGGTGCAGTCTGCGTGTGCCGTGCTCGATGAACACCAGCACGTGCAGCCGTTTCAGCAGTGCCGTCTCCACCACCAGGAAGTCACAGGCGATGATGGCGTTCGCCTGGGCAGCCAGGAACTCCCGCCAGGTCGGCCCGGTCCGACGGGGCGCCGGGCCTACGCCCGCGGCGTGCAGGATCTCCCACACCGTTGACGCCGCGATCGCGAGTCCTAGTAGTACTTTGTTAGGTCGGTATGGCTGCCGGGTTCCGCGGTGTTATACCGGCATGACCCCTCAGGAGATCGCGGAGGTCCGGCCCCGGCTGCTGGATTTCACCGCCGAGATGCTCGGCGGGCTGCCGCGGAAGGACCAGCGGGCGGCCGGGGAGCTGTACGTGCGCGGGCTGCTGACGGACGGGCAGCGCAAGTCGATGCAGCCGATGGCGGCCCGGCTGGGCACAGATCATCAACGGCTGCAGCAGTTCATCACGTCCTCGACCTGGGATTACGCCGCGGTGCGGCGGAACGTGGCGCGGTGGTTCGCCGGGCATCAGCCGGTGGAGGCGCTGGTGGTAGATGACACTGGCTTCCCGAAGGACGGGACGGCGTCGCCGTGCGTGGCCCGGCAGTACTCCGGCACGCTGGGCAAGACCGCGAACTGCCAGATCGGGGTGAGCGTGCACCTGGTGAACGAGCACGCCTCGTGCGCGGCGGACTGGCGGCTGTTCTGCCCGGAAAGCTGGGATGACCAGGCGCTGGCCGATCCGGTGGCCGCGGCCGGGGCGCGGCGCCGCCGCGAGCGGGCCGGGATCCCCGAGAAGGTGCGCCACCGGGAGAAGTGGCGGCTGGCGCTGGAGATGATCCAGGAGATGACCGGGCCGGGCGGATGGGGCGTCCTGGAGGAGGTCACCGCGGCCGGGGGCCCCCGGCCGGTGGTGGCCGCCGACATCGGGTACGGCGATAACGCCCTGTTCCGTCAGCAGCTGACCGACGCCGGCTGGAAGTACGCGGTCGCGGTCAAGGGCAGCACCAGCGCGCACGACGGCGGCGCCGTCCCGCAGACCAGGCCCTACGGCGGGCTCGGCCAGCCGCCCAAGCCCGCCTACCCGCGCCCGCCGGCCACCCTGCGCACCCTCGCCCTCGCGCACGCCAGCCAGGTCCAGCCCGTGACCTGGCGGCAGGGCACCCAGGCCAGCACGGACAACCCCGACGCGTCGATGAGCGGCTGGTTCCTGGCCATCCGGGTCCGCCCGGCCGGCCGGCCCATCCCCCGCCAGGCCGACCGCAGCCTGCCCGCCTGCTGGCTGCTGGCCGAATGGCCACCAGAGGCCGAGGAGCCCGCCGGCTACTGGCTGTCCACCCTCCCGGAGGACACCCCCCTCGACGACCTGGTCCGGCTGGCCAAGATCCGGTGGCGGGTCGAGCACGACTACCGCGAGCTGAAAACCGGCCTGGGCCTGGACCACTTCGAGGGCCGCTCGTTCACCGGCTGGCACCGCCACGTCACCCTCGCCGTCCTGGCCCAGGCCTTCTGCACCTTTCTGCGCAGCGACCCAAAAGCGCATGCGCCGGGATGACCCTCTACCAGGTCCTGCACGAGCTGCAGATCGTGCTCGCCCTCATCCTCGGCGCTTGTCCCCTGTGCTGCCAGCCTGTCACCCTCGACCGGCTCGCCGCAGCCCTCACCCCGACCTAACAAAGTACTACTAGAGCGCCGGTCAAGTAGCGGGGCTGATCTTCTTGATGTGACGGGTTGACGGTAGTCGAGTGTGCTATTCCCTGTTCGTAGCGGGTAGTGAAGGATCGGCTACGAGCTAGGGAGGAAGCGTGGTGCGTCCTATGGTGTGGCGGCCGCCGGCGGAGCCAGCGCCGGCCGAGCAGGCGGTGATCAGGGCGGTGCGGCGGGCGAAGCTGTTCGTGTTCTTGCGCCTGCACCGCCACGAGCTGTTCGACGAGCAGTTCCAGGCCGAGCTGGCGGCGGCCTATGCGGACAAGCCGAAGGGCCAGCCGCCGGTGCCGCCCGCCCAGCTGGCGCTGGCGACGGTCCTGCAGGCCTATACGGGTGTCTCCGACGACGAGGTGATCGAGGCGACGGTGATGGACCGGCGCTGGCAGCTGGTCCTGGACTGCATGGGCGCGGAGGAGCCGCCGTTTTCCAAGGGGACCCTGGTGGGGTTCCGCAAGCGGCTGATCGAGCGGGACCTGGACCGGCGGCTGGTCGAGCGGACGGTGGAACTGGCCGCGCGGACCGGCGGATTCGGCGCGCGGGCGCTGCGGGCAGCGCTGGACTCCTCCCCGCTGTGGGGGGCAGGCCGGGTGGAGGACACCTTTAACTTGATGGGACACGCCCTGCGGAAGGCTCTGGGCGTGATCGCGGTGCTGCAGGGGTGGGGGCAGGCCGCAGGAACCGCCATGCTGGCCGGCCTGGCCGGGGTGCCGCAGCTGGGCGCCTCCAGCTTGAAGGCGGCGCTGGATGCGGACTGGGATGACCCGGCCGCGCGGGACCAGGCGCTGGCCGAGGTGCTGGGCCTGCTGGACCGGGTAGACGCGTTCATCGCCGGGCAGGCCGGCGACCAGGCCGCCGCCGCGGCGGTGATGACCGCCCGGCAGGTGCGCGACCAGGACATCGATCTGACCGGCCCGGCGCCGGCGCTGCGCCGCGGCGTGGCCAAAGACCGGCGGATCAGCGTTGAAGACAGCCAGATGCGGCACGGCCGCAAGTCCCGTTCGGTGCTGTTCGACGGGTACAAGCGGCATGTCCTGCGCGACCTGGACACCGGGCTGGTCCCCGCGGTGGGCATCACCCCAGCCAACGCGCCGGAGGCCAGCGTCACCGGCGACATCGCCGCCGACCTGGACGCGGCCGGCCGGTACCTGTCCGAGCTGCACATCGACCGGGCCTACCTGTCCTCGGCGCTGGTCCGCGACCGCGGCCCGGACCTAGCCATCTTCTGCAAGGCCTGGCGGGTGCGCAACACCGGCGGCCGGTTCGCCAAGGACCAGTTCACCCTCGACTTCGCCGCCGGGCAGCTGACCTGCCCCGCCGGGGCAGCCATGCCGTTCGAGCCCGGCAAGACCGTCCGCTTCCCTCAGGACACCTGCGCCGCATGCCCGCTGCGGGCACGGTGCACCACCAGCAGCCACGGACGCAGCGTATCCATCCATCCCGACGAGGCGCTGCTGGCCGAGCTGCGCCGCCGCCAGCAGACCCCGGAAGGACGAGCCAAGCTGCGCGAACGCACCCAGGTCGAGCACACCCTCGCCCACATCGGGCACTGGCAAGGCCGCCGCGCCCGCTACCGCGGCACCCGCAAGAACCTGTTCGACCTGCGCCGGGTCGCAGTGGTCCACAACCTGCACATCATCGCCCGCCAGCCGGTCACCGACAGTTATCAGCTCGCCGCCTGACGGCTACCTGACCGGCGCTCTAGTCGTGCCAGTTCGCCCTGGATCCTGCGGTGGCCCCAGGCGGGGTTCTCCCTCGCCATCTGGATGACCATCGCCTTAAGCGAGGTTCCGGTAGGCGGTCGCCCCGGCTTGCGCCGGCTGGTGCAGTCCCACTTGCGGGCAACGAGGTCACGGTGCCAGCGCAAGATCGTGGCCGGTGTGACCGGGAAGACCAGAGGCCACCGGCGGCGGTTCACCAGCCGCGATAGCGCCGTGAGCCAGAGCCGGTCGGCACTGTCCCACCTCGGGCGGCCGCTGAGCTGACGGCGCAGGACCTGGTTCTCGTGGCGCAGCACCAGCAGCTCGGCATCCTTGGACAGGTCAGACCGGACTAGCACCGCTAGCAGGCCGAACATGCACCTCACCAGGCGGTAGGCAAGCGATAGCAGCACCCCGGTGATGCTCCCAGCCACACCGCTGATCCCGCAGCAAACTCCAGCTCACACCGGCGAAACCGCGTTTCCGAGCCGGACACCGTCCAGCCTGGCTGCACCCGCGCACCCCAACCGACAACGCGATTGCCGAACGCTGGATCGCCAGCGCCCGCCGCGAGTGCCTGGACCAGATGCTGGTCATCGGCGAACGGCACCTGCGGCTGGTCCTGAGCGAGTATGTCGATCACTAGAACTCTCACCGGCCACACCGGACGCTGCTGCAGAATCCGCCCGCCGGACGTGCACATCGGCCTGCGGAAGTGACCGGAATGCGCATTGTGCGCAGGGACCGGCTCGGCGGCCTGATCCACGAATACGCCCAGGTCGCATAAGGTGACACAGTTTCCGGCACCCACACGCATCAGAGACCGTGACAAAGCAATTGAATCCCACAGGCCTCAGTTCAGGGGTTGAGGAGCACACCGTCGCGATAGCGGAGGATCCTTGAGCCCTCGAGATTCTTGACCTCGACCGTCAGGCCCGGGAATGCCGCGCTGAGAGCAGGGAGCACGTCGTTCATGCACGGGGCGCAGGGAGCGGCCTCGACGAGTAGCCATACCGTGCAGCCCTGCCACGCCGCCGGGTTCAACCCTCCAAACGCGGCGTAGAAACGCTCGGCCCATTCCTGTTCGGCGTGGCGATGGGTATGGGGAGTCTTGACTGGGTTGGTGTGCGGGGAGAAGGGAGACCCAAGAACGGCCTTGCCGCCGGCTTCCGGTGATCGCCCGACGACCACACCTCCGTTGGGAACGCCTTCGATATTCGTCAGCGAGACCGCCATGTTGCCGCCGAGGCTACGGTCGACGTCCGGTGTCATCACCGACTTCGTCTCCCGCCGTATCCCGGATGCGCTCCGCATGGCTTTCAGCAGCGCACGGAGTTTCCCCCACATGTTCGGATCCGAGAAGGGGGCGTGTTGAGTTCGCAGGGTTTCGGCGAGCACGTTGCGGTCTTGCGTCATGGCGTTGGGTTGAACCGATTGCGTGGCTCCTTGTTGGGCGGTGGTCGGCACTGTGGTCCCACTCGCCGAAGCGGGCGCGAGCGATGCTGCGTATGCCAGCGACATCAGTTCTGGTGACGTCAGCGCACCTGCGGTTGCCAAGCTCTTTCCGGTTGAACCGACCGCCGCCACGCTCGCGGCCGGTGCCGCGACCGGGGCTGCCACGGGCGGAGCCACAGCAGCGGGAATTGCTGGAACCGTCGGAACTGCTGGGACAGTCGATGAGGGAGCCACCACGTTTCGAGCGGTCTCCGCGTACCCGGCTGCTCTACCTTCCGACATGACTATGCTAGCGGGCTGGAATGTTTCGCCTACGACCTCTCGAGTGGCTATTGCCCCTCCTATCACGACCGCTCGGACTGTAGACGTCCTTGCGAGGGCCTGGACCGCGAGTTTGCCGGTGCGAGCGACTCCCACTCCGGCGAGGAGCAGCGTGACGATCTCCGGCAGGAGCCGGCCCAGCATCGCGGCCTTCAGCTCGGGGGGGGCCGCCCGGTACCGCGCCTGCCACGCGGTGAAGGAATCCAGGATCGCTTTCGGCAGCCGCTTCAACGCGGCCACGGCCTCCTCTCCAGCCTCCTCTGCGAACTCGAGGCCGGAAGGACCCTGGAGCTGGATGTTGACGCCCGCCCGCCGCAGCAGGAGTGCGATGAGGTCAGCCAGGAGACCGCCCAGCAGCTCCACCGCGAACAAGACGAGCTTGACGAAGCCGACGGCCGTTTCGAAGATCACCTCGAGGGAGCCGGCCTGGGCGCCGATCCAGAACATCATGATGCTCTGGAGGGTGTCGAAGATCGCGTCGATCACCCCGACCGCCGTGTCGACCAGAGTGAACTGCGCTGGTGGAAGTCCCGAGGCAAGGTTCCGGATCGACTGGCTGAACTGAGCCTGCGCGTCGTCGGTCTGGCGGATGCACCAAGAGAGCACCTGATCGGTCTGGTGGACGTGCCAAGAGAGCGCCTGATCGGCCCAGATGTTGATCAACGATCGTTGTGGCGCGCCAGCAGCGGCACTGCCCTGGCTGCCCGACGGTTGGGGCCCCGGCTGACGGGCGGCGAGGCTTTGGCGAAGCTCAGCGAGTTGCATCTCGGCTTCGGCCCGCTCGACGCTGCTTGTGCTCTGATCGAGCAGCCACTTCTCGAGTAGCTGGATCTCCTGTTGGAGTTCCTCGGTCGACATTGCAGCCGGGTCGCGACGTTGTGCGGACGCTACGAGCTGGCGCGCGATGCCGACGCCGGAAGCACCATCGACGCGGATTCCGAATGAAGCCGTGTCGACCGCGGCGGCGGCCCGATCGGCGCCGACTTCCAGCGACGAGCCCGGAAGGGGGCTTGGCTGGCGTCCGCCGCGGCGCTGCTGGACGACGTGTGCGAGCTCATGGGCGAGAAGGCGCCGACCGGCCCTGGAGATAGGGAAGGTGGGCATCGACGCCATCGCGATCGAGTCGCCGAGCGTCGCGGCCTCGGCATTGGACTGGTGCAGGAAGCGCTGAGCTCCGAGCCCGGTGTGCACCCTGACGGCAGCGAAGTCTACGCCGAATTGTCGTTCCATCTCGAGGCGCACCAACGGTGGCAACGGTTGTCCGAAGCCACCGAATCGGGAGCTGGCGAGAGACGGTCGGCCCGAGGCGAGGAACCCGCCTACTACACGATTGCCCACCAGTCGCTGCAGGTCCAGCAGCTCCCCGGCGCGCCGCGCGCCGGGGAGGAGCGCACCTGTCAAGGGACCGGCACGTTGCCGTCGGCGAGCTTGACGGTGTTCGGCGCGATAATCGGCTGCACGACGTCGACCGTGAGGTTCTGTGTGACGACTCCCAGTGATCGTTGTACGTCGGACGCGTGAAGTAGATGTCGGAACCGTCGGTGAGGGCGGTCGCTCCGTGTGCGCCTGTACCCCGGCCTGCGCATCGTCGTGCACACGCACGTGTGACAGGTCGACGCCAAAGTGTCGCTCCATGTCGTGGTGGCTGGATGAGTCGAGTAGGCGACCGACGGCTCGATTGCCGAGGACGCGTTGCAATGTTGGCAGTGCGGCCCCGGCCCCGAACTTGCGACCCGAGGGGACATTCCTGGCGGGCACCTTATGCGCGGGCAACTGCTCCTTGTCGGCCATGCGCTCCCGCCCTGTCATGCCCGATCGTGCCGTCATGGTGTCCAGTACCCCTTGAAGACGCCATCAGCCAGTTCCTTACGCTCCGCCACCTGGCTTGCCTTCAGCCAGCGGTTGCCCTTCGCATCGATGCCGACGAGCCCGGCTCCGGACAGGCCCATGTTGGCGTAGACCACCCACGAGTCACCGGTGTCACCAACGGGCCGCACGTCGACTACGATCGCGACGTGGCCGCCCCAGAACACAAGGTCACCGACTCGAGGCGGCCGGTCCTTCTCGATGGGGCCCGCCTTACCTTCGCCCACCAAAGCCTCGACGATGGAGATCATGGCCTTCACTGCCGACGCGTCAGCCACAAGTCCGAAAGGCGCCACCGTCACCTGGCGTATCGCTTTCTCGGGTAGCTCCCCTGAGAGCAACTGCGGGTCGCCAACCTTGCGCCCGGCGAGCACCCACAACACGAACTTGGAGCAGTCGAACTCCGTTTCCTCCCACCACCACCCGGCCTTCCGGAATCCGGCGGAATCTTTCTCGTGGCCGTAGACCGCCTTCTTGAGCACAAGCTTGGCCACGAGCTCCCGAGCTGCGTTCGCTCGAAGCAGCCCTTCATCCGTAACGACGGTTGGCATAGCAGGTTTGACGGGAGGGGAGGCCACTCCCGCGTCGGGCATCCCCGCGTCGGCGACCGTGCCCGCATCGGCTTCTAGCGGCGCGCGCTGGAGGATTGCCGGCGCCTGCGCAGGAGACACCGCTTCACCCAACGGCGGCCGCTTTCCGAGGGTTACGGTCATCTCTCCTTCGACGGGCACGCCATTGTTGCTGAAGATCTCGAAGAAGTAGAGGCCGTCCGTGAGACCGGACCATGAGAAGGTCACCTCGCTACCGATGCTGAAGGGCTTGGCTTCGCCGATGGCAGGATCGGCCCCGCCCTGGCGCCGATGAAGAACGACATAGATCGGGTAGCCGTTGGCCCGGAAAAACTCGGTGTCGGCGCTGATCGTCAGAACGATCGCACCTGTGTTCACGAGGAACTCGCGGGTCTCCGGCAGACGCCCGCTGAGCTGGTAGCTGCCGCTCCATGAGGCCGTCTCCAGTGTCCCGAGCCTGGGCGCAGGCTCTACCCCCCCGGTCGGCTGAGAGTCAACCGGGCGAAGTTGCGACTCGCCGACGGCGACCTCCAGCCACCTCAAGTTCTCCACCACCCAGCGCGGCATCTCCTCCTGCGTCGGATCAAACGTGCGATCCTGCTTGCCCGACAGATGGGCGATGAATTTGTTGGTGTTAGACGACACCCAGAACCACGTCAGTATGGCGGGATCTCTCGAAATGTCAACGCCATAGGCCCTGGCGATGTCGACGGCCAGCCGCATGCTCGCGGCGACGTACGGAATCGAGTCCCTGGCCAGCGTGATCTCCCGCTCAAGCACACTTCGCCGGGGAAGAAGACCAGCCTCCTCCACCTCTGCGGGAACGGTCTCCCCGCTGTAGATCACGGCCGGGGGTGCCTTCATGAATTCTCTGACGTGAGGCTTCCCGGCCCCCACGAAACGCCCGAAGATGCCCGTCGGGAAGAACCAGCGGGGGTTGCGGAGGGCCTCCCAGGCGATCGCCCCGGCGATGGCACGGCGATCGACACCGAACAGCGATTCCAGCCATCCGATCTCCGCCGCGTGGGCCTGCAGCCATTTGAAGACACGTTCGGCGGAGCTTCCCGCCTCGGGGCTGTCCGACAGCTCGGTGGAGACGCCGCGGTCGGGCAGTTCTTCTCCTTCGAGGGTGGGAGAGCCCGGATATGTCCCTTTCCCGAGTGCGGGCATGGCCGGTTGGCGCTGGAGAACCCCACGGCCGGCTGAACGCGTCGCGCCCTTGGTGAGCGAAACCTGCGACGGATGTCCCGATGCGACGAGCCGGCTCGCGGCGTCGGCCTCGCGTTCGGCCGCTGTGTTCACCGCGCCGATGGCGATCCCGCCGCCGATTGCAGCGTTGCCCTGCTGCACGGCATGAGTGAGCTCGTGAGCCAGGAGCGCACGACCGGCCGGATCCGTGGGCCGGTATTCGCCGTGTCCGAACGCGATGTGCGGTCCGACCGTGTAAGCACGGGCACCAACATCGCTCGCCGACGCCGCGGCCGCCGCGTCGTCGTGGATGCGCACCTGCGAGAGGTCGGCACCGAAGTGAGACTCCATCGCGGCCCGCTCCGGCTGGTCGAGCGCCCGGCCGGGGCTATGCACTGTCGCACGGACGGTATCCGGCACTGCGCCGCTCACGTCAGTGCCGTGACGATCTTCATCCGAGTTTTTCCGGGCGCGCTGCGAGACGGTGCGTTGCCGTAGCATCGCCTGATTCCCGAGAATCACCCGCACGGGCGCCACCGGGCCGGGGGATTGCTGCGATGACGCACGCACAGAATATCGGAGACTCCCGGACGCCTGCGCCTTTTCGGCATCAGGCGCTACCCGTATCGGCGCGCTCCCCATCAGGCCGAGTGTCCCTGCGACGGCGTCGTAAGTCAACATTGCAGGGCCTATCGTGGTCGACGGAGTTCGGCACGCGAGAGGGGACGAGCCATGACCACACCGCCCGCACTGACGGTCGCTATGAAGAACCTTGACGACGCGATAGTGACATTGAGCAATGACGCGCGCAGCCAGTATTACAAGGCACACGACACGATCGCCGGGAATCCGGACGCGACCGCCCTAGTTGCGGCGCAGAAAGAGCTCACGAGCGCGTTCAGCCAGCTCTCGACCGCGGCGCGCCTGGAGTCGGACCAAAGTGACAGGGACGGGTTTGCGGCGGTGGTGAAGCTGATGCACTCAACGGCCGACGCCGCGGACAAGGTCTCCGCCAAGCTCGTCGGACTTCTGCGGGCCGAGCCGGGCGACACCGCCCAGCCCCAGCCGGGCGATTACCAGCTCATCAGCGAACTGGTCAATGTGCTTGACGTGCTCGCCCGGCTCTCGCCGAGTGCGGTGTGGACGACACCGCGCAGCGCGCCCAAGAGCGGCTGAATAACGATTCCCGGACATTCCCACAGCTTGCCCTGGGTAGCCCTCGGCTGGCCGGTGACCGCTCCCGCGTTGGCGCGATCACGTGGTCATCAGCACGGAATCTTCGGCACGGCCGGAGGCGGGATCTCCACACCGTCTCCACATGTTCTCCATCTCAACTCCACGGCGCGAAGAGGTACTCCAATAGCACTAGATGAGCTACTGTGCATGGTCCCGTTAAGCCTGTGTCGCGATTACCGCAAGGAGAAGTGAAAGGCCATGGACATTTTATCTAGCCAATCGGTTAGGCCAGGTTCCGCAGGCCGAGTCCCGCTCTTAACATTGGGGACTCGTTGGGGAGGTGCACGAATTTGGCGCGCACTGCTGCACAGGCGACGAGGCCCGTCGTATTCTTCACCGAGGACGGCGCGCAGATAGAGATCCCGATGTCGTTGATCTACTTCGACGACGGCGTGGTCGGCACGGACCGGCCGATCGACTCTTCGTCCCGCAAGCTCCTCCAGTGGCTCCAGTACCAGGCCAGCCTCGGCCGCATCGTTGCCGCGCTGGACCCGCCGACGCCGCCCGCCTTCCTCGTCGAGGCCGTGACACCCGGTGCGTACGGGAACAGGATCGAGATCACGACAGCGGCGGCAGCCACGCCGACGGCGGTCGACAGCGTCGACGTGAAGGTGTCCGCCACGGACAGGTATCCCGATGTGAAGGTCGCAGATCTCGCCGGCCTGCTGGGAACGGCCGGAGCCGACGGCACCGCCCCTGGCCTGCTGCAGGTTGCGGACAATCCAGCCGGTGCTTCGGAGCCGACGCCCGGCATCGTCGCCGAGGCGACGGGGGCCTGGAAGCTCACCGGAAAGGGAGCGAAAGCAGTCGCGTTGGAGCCCCGGAGCCCGGACGCCAAATTCAAGGCCGGCGATGTCCTCGTCCGCGTCGACCCAGGCGGGGCACCGGGCACGTTCACGCTTGTGGTCACCTGGTCGGCGACTGTCGAGGACGTGAGCCCGGCCGACTTCGATACTGCCTTTACACCCAAGTTCGGCTTCCTCGTGACGATCGTCAAGCCTGCGGACGGGCCGTTCATGACGCCGCGAGCAGGCACCCGGTCATTGGCCGGCGGCAGCGAGCCGACCAAGGCGACCTCCGCCAGGGTCACCGTGCTGGCCGACGACTAGGAGAGGAACGACCCATGCCGGTCAACCCCACCTACCCCGGGCTGTACATCGAGGAGCTCCCCAGCTCGGCCCGAACGATAACACCTGCACCCACGTCGGTTACCGCCTTCGTCGGTTACACCCATCCTTTCCAGGGCCAGGTCGCCGAGAACACCATGAACGGCGTTGAAGACGGCTGGGGCCGGGCGGTCGAGGTTTTCAGCTTCACCGAGTACGAGCGCATGTTCGGCGGGCTCTACGACGATCTGATCTTCAATGCCAGCCTCCCTAACGCCGTCTACCAGTTCTTCCTGAACGGCGGGACCGATGCCTTCGTCGTGCCACTGAAGCCGCGTTACACCCCATCGGGTGTCGGTGCCGCTCGCACGGACATCGTGCCGGCGGCGACCGCCGTCGCCGGGATCAAGTTCGTCAGCCGCCAGCTCACCGACACCGCCAGCCCGATATCGATCACGATCCGCAACATCAACGGCGACGCCGCCGACATCCTCATCACCTACAGCTCTACCGTCGAGCTCTGGCGAGGCGTCAAGGTCGCCGCGGGCGTGCCGAGCTCGATCAGCGATAGCGACTTCATCGAGAAACGGCTGGCGTCGTCGACACTGGTCACCGTGGAGCCGGCCGCGGGCGGAGTCTATCTGGCGAAGTTCCCGGCTCCCCCGGCGCCGTCAGGCGTCCTTTCTGGCGTCATCGGGACCATGGCCCACAACTCCCCGACGGGCGGCACGACGTTGTCGGCGCAGGAGTTCATCGACGTGTTCGATGCGGACAGCTCACTCGACAAGGTTGCCATCTTCAATCTGCTCGTCATCCCCGGCGTGACCGACACATCGGTCTGGTCGGCCGCTCTCGATTTCTGCGACGCGAAGCGGGCGTTCTTCATCATGGACCCCGCCATTAGCTGGTCGGCCGACGACACGTACAGCGCCAGGGGGATGACGAAGGTCGCCGATCAGGTCGGACTGGTCCCACACGACTCTCCGAACGGCGCGCTCTATTTCCCGTACCTGAAGACGGTTGACCCTATGACCGGACGCACAGTCGAGCAGCCGCCCAGCGGGTTCGTGGCCGGCGTCATGGCCCGTACCGACGCGTCCCGCGGCGTGTGGAAGGCGCCAGCAGGCTTCGAGACGGCTATCCGCAACACGACCGGCGTCGTGGATTCCGGGAAGATGACCGACATGCGCCACGGTACGGTTAACGCCCTCGGGGTGAACGTGCTCCGGTCGTTTCCCGGGACCGGCACCGTCGTGTGGGGTGCCCGGACGCTGGGCACGAGCCCGGCCCTCGAGCAATGGCGTTACGTCCCGGTGCGGCGCATGGCCCTGTTCATCGAGCAATCGCTGCTCCGCAATCTCGGCTGGGTCGTCTTCGAACCCAACGACGAGCCGTTGTGGAGTGCGATCCGGATCAGCATCGAAGGCTTCATGTTGTCGTTGTTCCGCCAGTCGGCATTCCAGGGCTCGACCCCGAGCCAGGCTTTCATCGTGCAGTGCGATCACACGACGACGACTGACGTCGACATCGCGCTGGGACGCGTCAATATCGTTGTCGGGTTCCGACCCCTCAAGCCTGCTGAGTTCGTGGTCATCAAGATTTCACAACTCGCCGGCCAGGTTCAGTAGGAGGAACCATGGGCAAGCCGTTCTCCGTCAACATCAACCGCTTCGACCCCTACAAGAACTACCGCTTCCTCGTCTACTTCGGCGAGATGGTCACGCCTGTGGCCGGTGTGAGCAAGGTGACAGGCCTCCGGCGGTCATCGGAGGTCGTCGAATACCGGGAGGGCGGGAACCCGGTGATCCTGAAAGGCATAGGGCGCACCAAGTACGAGCCGATCACCCTGGAGCGCGGGGTTACGCATGACACCGACTTCGAGGATTGGGCGAACGCCGCACAAGTACTCGATAAGGGCTCGCCGAAGTCGACGCTCGGGGACCTCCGCAAGACCATCCGGATCGTCCTGCTGAACGAAGCCGGACAGCCCGTGCAGCAATATCTCGCATATCGCTGCTGGGTCTCGGAATACCAGGCGTGGCCCGATCTGGACGCCGGTGCCAACGCCATCGCGCTGCAGCACATCCGGGTCGAGAACGAGGGATGGGAACGCGACAAGAGCGTGGGCGAGCCGGCCGAAACGACGCAGTGAGCCACCGTGCTGAGCCTTCCCGTCGCGGGTGTCGCCGTGCAGCTGCAGCTTCCCAGCGGAGCTGACGACATCGCCCTGCTCGAAGCAGGGACCCCCAGCGTGGAGGTGGCGGTCACGCTGCTGGCGAACATCGTGCGCCGTTACGATGGCCTGCCGCTTGACTGGCCGACGCTGGCCATGACCGATATCGACGTGCTGCTGCTCAGTCTCCGGCAGCAGGTAATCGGGGACAGGCTGAGTGCCGAAGTCGTCTGCCAGGCGGATGCGTGCGGCGAGCGCGTCGACATCGTCCTCTCGATAGCCGACTACGTCGAGCATCATCGGCCGCGACCGCCAGCACGCGTGGCGGCGGTTGACCAGACGTGGTTCCGGCTCGACGGTCTTGATGTCGAGTTCCGCGTGCCATCAGTAGCCGACCAGCTCGCCATCGCATCGGAAGAACGTTCGGAGCAGGCGCTTGCCCGCAGGTGCATGCGCCCGCCCGAGACGAGTTCCCGCGCCCGGCGGCGCGTCGAGACGGCGATGGAGGCCCTGGCGCCGAGCCTGGCATCGGAGCTGACAGGCAGCTGCCCCGAGTGCGGCGCCGCGGTGTCGGCGTGGTTCGATCCGCTGCAGTACGTGCTGCGCGAGCTGCGAGAGCAAGCTGAGTTCGTGTACGACGACGTTTGCGCGATCGCCCGGCTCACGCACTGGTCGGAGACGGACATCTTGGCCCTCCCGGCCGCGCGACGGGCGCGGTACGCCGAGTTGGCCCAGTCCGCGATGGCGTACGCCAGATGAGCCGGTCCTCATACCTCGGCCGGCTGGCGAGTCGTGCCGGTCCGAACCCGCCGGGTCTGGTACCGCCACGGCGTATCTCGCGCGCTTTCCTGTTCACAGCGTCCGAAGGGGAGACGCCGCTGGTCCAGCCCACGGAGGCGATGGCGCCGTCGGCCACGGGCCGGCCGGCGATGCGGCCCGAGCCCGCGGCACCACCAGCGGCCGAGCCGAGTCCGCCGCTCGCGGTGACGGCGGCCGCCCTTCTCGGCGATCCGTCAGCTGCCCCGGACCTCTCAGCCGGCGCGAAGCGCCAGCCCCCTGCCGGGCCGGACGTGGCCCCGCCAGACGACCTGAGGCCGAAGCGGCCGCCAGGCCGACTTCGTGTTCGACGCACCCGGGCAGACGGCGCGGCCCCCGCGGCCGCGGATCCACAACGGCGCACCAGCCGGGAGGACTACGGCGGCGCAACCGGGACCGGAGGCCAGCACCGAAGCCGTCGCCGCGCCTCGGCCGGGACCGGCCTGGCGCAGCCCGGCCGATCCTGATCCGGTTGCGGCGACACTCGCCGCCGCGGTCCGCTGGACCTCGTCGGAGACGGCGCCCAGTCAGTCACGGGCGCCTGCCCCGGAGCCGGCCATGGCCCGGCGGGCACATCGCGATGAGCAGGCGGCGGTCGTGCCCGTGGCGATCGAACGTCAGCGGACTGCGCAGTCGGCGACCGCGACCCCGCCGGGAAAGCCGCAGCGCTCCACCGAGGTGCATATCGGTTTGATCGAGGTGGAGATCGTGTCGCCGTCCGAGCCCGGTCCGCCGGAGATCCCGGCCCCGGCCACAGCCGCATCGCGCAGCTTCGGTGTCCCCATCGCCCGCAAGGTCACCTCCCGCTACGGGCTGAATCAACGGTGAGACGATGACGCTGGGCGCCCTGGACCTGTCGATCGTTACCGATCGCATCATCGGCGAGCTCGAAGCCGCTAAGACCAAGACGCACCTGTGGGTCAACCCGGCGGACAAGTTCGACATCACCTTCACCGGCTTGCCGCCGCGGGAAGCGCGTAAGGGTGAGACCTGCCAGGTCAGCCTCTACCTCTTTCACGTAACGCCCCAAGCGGCGTACCGCAACACCTTCCCGCTCGGCGGCCAGGCCCAGGCCGTTCCCCAGCATCCGCTGGCCCTCACGCTCCACTACCTCCTGTCCGCCTACGCTGTGAAGTCGTACGTTCACGAACAGCAGGCGATGAGCATCGCGCTCAAATGCCTGCACGAACATCCGTTCATGACGGCGGTGGTGCCGCGCGAGACTCACGTCGAGCGATTCACGCTCACCCTGGAGCCGCAGGGCATCGACGAGATCGGCCGTATCTGGCTAGCGCTGGCTTCGCCACTGAGCCTTTCGGCGGTGTACCGCGCCGAGGTGATCTTTCTCACTCCAGAGCAGCCGACGACGCCGGCCGCCGGGATCGTGCTCGAACCGCACGTCGAGACCTTCACCATTCGAGCTGCTGAGGGTCGGCTGCTGGCGAGCACGCCCACGTCGAGCGGCGTTGCCACCGTCACCGGAGCCGGCTTCGACGCCACGACGATCGCGCTCCGGATCGGCGGGCTCGTTTTCACGGTCGTTCCCTCGGCGCCGCTGGCACCTGGACAAGCCCTCGTCCTCAGCCGCTCGGAGCTCCAGGTCAGGCTCCCGGCCGGAACCCGGCGCGGCCGCTACCTCCTGCGCGTCAGCCTCGCCGCCGACGGACCCGTCGAGGACGTCGTGCTCGACATCGAGCAGGACGTGCCATGATCACGGCCGGCGACAGTGCCGCGGTGTGCGCCGCCCGGGTCAGGCTGCGAGCGCAGCGCCGCGTGCTGTGGCTCCGCCACCTGTGGGAGAGCACGCCCGGAGCGCTTGGCCTGTCCATCTCGTTCGAAGAGGTCGAGCGCCTGCTCGCGCCCGACGACGACACGGCGCGAGCCGAGGCCGCCTTCCAGGCGAGCGATCCCCGCGCGCGGGCCCTGGCCGAGCCGATTCGAGACGCTGATCTCGCGGCCGCAGCCGATCCGATGCTCGGGCGGCTGCGCGTCACCTTCGATCTCGACGACGCCCAGGTCGATCTGCTGACCTTGACGATCGCCGCCGAGACCGACCCATGGCTCCGTCGCGTGTTCGCCTTCATCCACGACGACGCGACGAGCCCCTTTGCGTCACAGTGGCTCGCCCGCCAGCTCTTCGAATGGTCTCCCGCGACCCGCATTGGCGCCGACTCGGCCCTCGTATGCTGGCGGCTCGCCCGCCCGGTTGACGGGCAGCCGAGCCCTTGGTCGATCACGACGGGCTGGGTCGTCGAGCCGTTCGTCCCGCACTGGCTGGCCGGCTGCGGGTCGCTCGATCCAGGACTCGGCCGGGCGATCCGGCTCGTCCGCCCCTCGGCCGATCTGGACGCGTTGACCTGCTTGTACCCGGACGAGCTCGCGACCATGCTCGCCTTCATCGACGCACTCGGCAGCGACCTGCCGTTGAGCGAGATCGTCGTGTCGGCGCCTGCTGGCGCGGGCAAGAGGACACTCGCCGCCCAGCTCTGCGCCAAGCTCCGCAAGCCACTCGTCATCGCCGATGCACGGACGCTGCTCGGCCCGGGCGTCGACCCGGCGGCCGCGCTCGACGCCACCGTTCGCGTCGAGCGCTCGGCGAGGCTCCTCGACGCGGCCGTTTACTGGCACGACGCCGATGTCGCGGTATCGCGTCGTGGCGCCGTCGGGCCGGCTCGGCTCACGCTGCTGGGCACCAGTCATGCGTCGGCCCACGCGGCCGACGACGGGATCGTCGGCCGCAGAGTCCGTCTGCCCCGGCTTACGCAGGCCGACCGGGTGGCCCTCTGGGAGTCGCTCTCCTCGCTGCCGGTGCCTCAGCCGGTGCTCGACTGGACGCTGCTGCCCGGCGACATCGCCCGTGCCGCGGCAGCGGCCCTGGCCGGCCGCAATGCCATCGTCGACGCGTGCCGTGCCTCGCTGCGCATCGACGGCAGCGCGCTGGCCTCGTCGGTCCCGCTGCCATTCACGTGGGACGACCTCGTGTTGCCGGAAACGGTGCAGCGGCACGTTCGTGAGCTCGAGGCACAGGCTCGGCTGCGCTGGCCCGTCTATGAAGGATGGGGGTTCGAGCGGCTCTGCCCGGCAAGTCGCGGCATCGCCGGACTGTTCGCCGGCCCGAGCGGCACGGGCAAGACAATGACCGCCCAGGTGCTCGCCAGGTCCCTGGAGATGGAGTTGTACCGCATCGACCTATCCGCGGTCGTCAGCAAGTACATCGGCGAGACCGAGAAGAACCTCCGGGAAGTGTTCGACGGCTGCGAGCGGGCGAATGTGCTGCTCTTCTTCGACGAGGCGGACGCACTGTTCGGCCAGCGCGCCGAGGTCAAAGACGCCCACGATCGGTACGCCAACATCGAGATCGACTATCTGCTGCAGCGCATGGAGGAATTCGACGGCGTCACCGTGCTGGCGTCCAATCGCAAGCACGAGATCGACCAGGCCTTCCTGCGCCGCTTCCGCTTCATCATCGACTTCCTCTCGCCCGGGGTTCCCGAGCGGCGGGAGCTGTGGGCACGGGCCCTGCGGCCGCACGCGCCGAACGGCGACCTTCTCCTGGACGGTATCGACTTCGACACGCTGGCCGAGCGGCTGACGATGACCGGTGCCGATATCAAGAACGCGGCCCTCGGTGCCGCCTTCCTCGCCTACGCAGAGGATGAGCAGATCGGCATGCGCCACGTGCTGCGCGCCGCCCGCCGGGAGCTGGCCAAGCGCGGCCAGGTGGTGCGAGAGGGGGACCTGGACTGATGAATCTCCGCATCGACCGGCTCACGCTGCGTGTGCCGGGACTGTCTCCGGGCGAGGCCAGGCGGCTCGCCGAGCTTGTCGGCAGCCGGCTCGCGGCGATCCCGGCCGGAGTCAAGGGGCGCGGCGCCCTGCGCCTGGCCGTCGATGCCCGCCCGGGCGAGCCGCTGGAGGCCATGGCCGACCGGATCGCCACTGGCTTGATCACCTCACTCGGGAGGTCGGAGTGAAAGGAGCTCTCGTTGAGTTCTCGAGTGCCTTTGGCGCGTCGGTGCCCAATGTCATCGCGTTCCAGTTCAACCCCGAGACCCTCCGGCGCACCTGGACGCAACCGCCGGCAAGCACGGCGGGCGGGAACCCGCTCGGCGTTCAGGGCGCACCCGGTGAGGCCTATGCGCTCACGCTGATGCTCGACATCACCGACGCGCTGGCCGGCGACCCGGCGTCACCGGGAGCCAGGGATGCCGTCGCCGGCGGACTTCGCTCGCGCATCGCCGCCCTGGAGATGCTGATGTTCCCGGTTGCTGTCCCGGGGCAGCCGTCCGGCGCCGGGGGCACGCCCGGCCGGTCGGCCCGGTCGACGCCATCGGCCCAGGTACCTGCCGTCCTGTTCGTCTGGGGGGCCGGCCGGATCCTGCCCGTGCGCATCACGACGCTGTCCATCACCGAGAGCCTGTTCGACGCGTTGCTCAACCCCACGCATTCCACGGTCGAGCTCGGCTTCCGGGTGATGACGCCCAAGGAACTGGAGAAGGTCACGGGCCCCTTCAAGTCCGTCGCGAACGCCGCCTACCGGTACTCGCAGCGTCAGCGCGAGGCCCTGGCCCTGTTCAATCTCAGTACAGCGGCGGGTTCATTCGGCCTTCCACCGATCCCGGGGGTATAGCAATGTTCGCCCCGACCAGCCGCTACGCACGAGCCGGCACGATCACGGTACGAACGCGGCGCGGCGCGGCCGTCGTGGCGACGCGGCTGCCGGTACGAGACCGGCCCGCCGTCCGGGTCGTCCATACGCGCACGGAGGGACAGCGGCCCGACCACATCGCCGGGCACTATCTCGCCGACGCCACCGCGTTCTGGCGGCTCTGCGACGCGACCGGGACCGTCTCACCCGACGCCCTCGCGGCCCGCGACGTGGTGTCCATACCGAGCGAGGAGGGCGGCGGATGACAAGCTCGTTCCAGGTGCTGTTCGGTGACGACAGCACCGTCCGGCCGGCCGACTCCGACTTCTACGACATCCTGGATACGCTCGAGGTCGAGGAGCACGCTGACCTGCCGGGCGCGATTCAGCTCACGCTGTCCGTGACGACATACGCCGCCGGGACCAGCGAGGACCTGACGGTAGTCGACGACGAACGGTTCCGTCCCTACGGCCGCGTCGCGGTCGTCGTGAGTGTCGAAGGTGAGCGCGATGCGTGCATCTTCGACGGCTACGTGCTCGCCCACACCATCCACCTCGATCGCGGGACGACGGCCTCCACGGCGCAGGTGTGGGGCCAGGATATGTCGTGCCTCATGAACCTCGTCGACAAGACGCAGGAGCGGTCGGGGACCGACGGAAACACGGCCAACGCTATCTTTGGCGACTACCACTTCGGGAAAGCCGACGAGAACCTCAACGAGCCCGGGCCTGAGCTGCACCTCATGCAGCGCGGCACCGACCTGCAGTACCTGCGGGAGCGTGCCCGGCGTACCGGCCGCCTGTTCCGCGTGTGCTGCGATGAACGCCCGGGTGACAACACGGGCTATTTCGTCAAGCCGGACCTCGACGCCAAGGCCGCCATGACCATCAGCCTCAATCCGGTCGACGTCGCCAGCCTCGAGTCGCTCGATTTCTCCTGGGACGTAGCCCGGCCGACCAAGGTCATGGCTCATTCACTCATCCGGTCGAAAGATGCCGCCTACGGAGGGGCAACCCAGTCCGGGCTTTCGCTGCTCGACCAGCGGTCGCTCCGCGGCTTCGCCGGCGACAAGCACGTCGCGGAAACGCGGCTGACCGCCGTCGTCGACGACGCGGGTGAGCTCCGGACCCGGGCTGAGGCCCTGCTCCGCGAGGCTGGCTGGTTCGTGCGGTGCGAAGGCGAGGTTGACCTGGACAGCCTTCCGTCCGTGCTCCGAGTCGGCACGATCGTGCAAATCGACGGCGCCGGAAAACTGCACTCCGGACGGTACTTCGTGTGGAACATCCGCCACACGATCTCGACCGAGTCGCACCGGATACGGTTCGTGCTCGTCCGCAACGCGGTGGGCGCGCCATGAACGAACTCAGCCTCGCCGAGATCGCCGATCAGCTGCACAACCGGTTCTACGGCAAGTACCGCGGCACGGTCACCGATGTCGGTGACGACGGGCGGATCCGCGCGGTCGTCCCTGCGGTCCTCGGGAACACGAAGACGGGATGGTGCCTGCCCTGCGTTCCGTACGCCGGGCCCGACTGCGGCATCGCCTTCCTGCCCGAGGTCAACTCCGGGGTGTGGATCGAGTTCGAGGGCGGCGACGTCTCGTACCCGATCTGGGTCGGCGCCTACTGGCACGATAACGAGCTCCCCAACCGCGTCAAGTCGTCGGTAAAGGTCATCCGCACGCACGGCAAGCAGGAGATCGTCTTCGACGATGGCAACCACTCGATCACGGTCACCGATTCGAACGGCAACAGCATCACGCTCCACGACAAGGGCATCGCGATCAAACGTGATCAGGGAACGATCGAGATCAGCAACCGCCGCATCAAGATGAACGACGACGCGATGGAAGTGACCTGATGGCACCGGCGCATTTCCTGACGGTCACCAGCACCCTGACCTGCCCGCACCATGGTGTCGTCACGGTGTCGACCCGCAACACGCGCGTCAAGGCGTCGGGGAACTTCGTGGCCCGCTCGACGGATACCTTTCACGTCGCCGGGTGCACCTACACGATCGGCTCGGTACCGCATCCGTGCGTGCGGGTCCAGTGGGACGTGCACGCCGAGCATCACCTCGTGCAGGGCGCCCCGTCGCTGACCGAGGACAGCGTCGGCTACTGCCTCGCCGCCGACGGCGCCATGCAGGGCACTGTCGTCATCTCATCTACCCAGATCCGGGGGGCGGCGTCGTGACCGCCGAACGGCACGACTATGCCTTCCCGTTCCGCATCGATCCAGCTTCCCGCCAGGCGCAGCGGGTCGGCTACGAGCGCCACGTCGCCGAGCTTGTCCGCCAGCTGCTGCTCACCGGCCCTGGTGAGCGAGCGGACCTGCCGGAGTTCGGGTGCGGGCTGCGCGCGCTGGTCTTCGCCGGCAATTCCGAGGCGCTCGCGGCCACGGCCCAGATGCTCGTGGAGTACGCACTCTCTCGCTGGCTGGCAGATCACCTGGAGGTGCGCACGGTCGAGGTGACGGCCGAAGAAGCGGAAATCATCGTGCGAGTCGAGTACATGGTCGTGCGCTCGGGCCAGGCGCAGTCGGTCGAACTGCGGGTGACGTAATGCCACCTTCCATCCCGTCGCGGGACCGGCGGGCGCGACTTCACCAGCTCGGCATGCTCAACGGCATCGACTTCGTCGAGGTCGCCAACGCCGCGCAGACGGTGCTGCGGATCCACTTCCTCGAGGTAACGCCGGATGGCGCCGCCCTGAGCGCCGCCATCACCGGGGCGACCATCTCCGGCGGCGAGACCATCCCCGTCGTCGCCGTGACGCCGCCATCGGCATGGCTCTGGGGCACGACTCCCGCGGGACGGCCCGTCGTCGAGATCAGCGTCTCCACGGCCGGCGACTTCTCGACATATTCGCTCACGCTTCAGGTCAGCGCCCCGATCCTCGATCGCGCCTACGACCACGTGGCGTTCACGTTCAAGGCCGGCTGCCCGTCGACGGTCGACTGCGCAGAACAGCCTCCGGCGCTCCCGCCGTTCCCGGATACCGCACCGCCCGTCGACTACCTCGCCAAGGACTTCGAGAGCTTCCGGCACGCTCTCGCCGACTTCTCCAGCGTGCGCTATCCGGCGTGGCAGGAGCGGTCCGAATCCGACTTCGGGGTCATGTTCATGGAGGCGCTGGCCGCGGTCGCCGACGACCTCAGCTATCAGCAGGATCGCGTCGCGGCCGAGGCGTGGCTGGAGGCGGCCACGCAACGCCGCTCACTCGTCCGGCTTGCCCGCCTCGTCGACTACGAGCCGCGCGTCGCGACCGCGGCGACGACCACACTCCAGTTCCGGATGGCCGCCAGTGGCTCGATCCCGCCGGGTGTCGTCGTCGGCGCGCTGGCACCGGACGGTTCGCTCGTGGAGTTCGAAACCGGCACCGGTCTCGGCGACGAAGAAACATACGACGCGCACCCGGAGTGGAACGAGATGGTTCCGCACTGGTTCGGCGACGAACAGCGCTGCGTTCCGCCCGGAGCAGCGGAACTCTACCTCGTACGCCCGGGCGTGCCGCTCGTGCGCGGGCAGTTGCTCCTCGTCGAGGAGGCGCCCGCGTCACCGGCCGACCCGCCCCGGCGGGCGGTGGTCAGGCTCGACGCCGACCCCGTCGACGAGGTCGATCCGCTCTTCGGGCCGCAGCCAGGGGGCACGATGCTGACGCGCATCCGGTGGCGCGCCGAAGACGCGCTGCCGTTCGGTCTCGACCTGGCCAGGACAACGGTGCGCGGCAACCTCGTCCCGGCAACCCACGGGCGCCGCCAGGCCGAGTCCTTTGTCACCACCAGCGACTGGTCACCCCAGCCCGGTCCGGCCCGCGCCGTCGTACGCACTGGCCCCGGCGGCTCGCCGCTGTTCCTGCACACCTTGTCGGTCGGGCCGCTGACATGGCTCAGCCAAGCCGTCCCGGGCGAAGGGCCGCGACCCGAGCTCTCCGTCACCGAGGCCGTCACCGGCTCGTGGGACTACCGGCGCAGCCTCCTTACTGCCAAGCCATTCGAGCAGGTCGTCACTCTCGACCCGGTCCGCTACCGGTACCTCGGCACCGAGCTCGGCGCGAGTGATTACGACGGCGACGACGGCTGCACACTCCGCTTCGGCGACGGGACGCTCGGCGCCATTCCGCCCGCCGGGGCGCGCTTCGAGGTGACGTACCGCGTGGGCGCGGGCATCCAGGGCAACGTGGCCGCCGACGCGCTGACGCGCATCGATCCCGTGACGGTGAGCGGGCTCGGGATCGGGAGCGTCAGCAACCCGCTGCCGGCCGCCGGCGGCCAGGACGAAGAGACGGCCGAGCAGGTGCGCGAGCTCGCGCCGCAAGCGTTCCGGGCGGTGCAGTACCGCGCCGTGCGGGCCGAGGACTACGACCAGGCCGCGGTGGACGTGCTGCCGTGGGTGCAGCGCGCCGGCACCCGCTTCCGGTACACGGGGAGCTGGCTGACCGTCTTCACCACGGTCGACCCGCGCGACAGCGAATCATTGCCGCCCGAACGCGGCGTCGAACTCGCCCAGTTGCTCGACCGCTACCGGCTCGCCGGCTACGAGGCATTCGGCCTGTCCCCGCGCTACGCGTCGCTCGACGTCAGCGTGGCGGTCTGCGCCCATCCGCAGGCCTTTCGCAGGGACGTGCACGAGGGCGTGCTCACTGCGCTGCGGGAGTTCTTCCACCCCGATCACTTCACGTTCGGCGCGCCCCTCGAACGGAGCGCGCTCGAAGCGGCCATCCAGGCCGTCCCGGGCGTCGACGGGGTCACGGAGGTGCGCTACCGCCGCCGCGGTCACACCGCCGGCTTCGTCCCGATGCTCGACACGGTCGAAGTCGCCGTGGACGAGATCGTGCGCGCCGACAACGACCCGAGCCGCCCTGACGCCGGCTCCTTCCGCGTCGACGTGGGGGGTGGCAAGTGACCGGCCTGCGATGCCCCGAGGACGTCCCGGTTCACCCGCGCCTCATCGTCAACCCGCCCGGGCTGGCGGCGATCGACTACTTGATGGGCGACTACACGACCTTCCGGGCCGCACTGCTGCGCGCCATCCCCGGTGAGGTCGCGCTCGCCGACTGGCAGCCGACAGCCGACGGCGACCTCGCCGTGCAGCTGCTCGAATGGTGGGCCTACCTCGCCGACATCCTGTCGTTCTACAACGAGCGAGCGCTCTCCGGTGCGCTGCTGCGCACGGCCGCCAGTTCCGACGAAATCCGGCGGATCGTTCGCCTGATCGGCTACCGCCCTCGTCCGGGCATCGGCGCCACCGGCGTGGTCGCCGCCCTGACCGACAGCGCTCGTCCGTTCACTATCGCCCGCGGCCTGCCCATCCAAGGTCCGGGTCGCCTGGGGCAGCCGCCCCAGCTCTTCGAACTCGACGTCGATGCCGAGATCGGACTCGTGGGCCGGCCGCTTCCCGCTACCGCGCGCTTTGCCACGACCGCCGGCGAACTGGCCACATCCCCGGTCTACCCGTCCCGGTTGCCCGACGGCCGCCTGCGCGACTGGATCGAGGCTCGTGACTCACGGGCCTCGACGCTGCCGCCCATGACCGCCGGCGTCGAAGTCGTCGTCGCCATCGAGGGCATCGCCACCAACGTCGAACCCGGTGACATGGTCGTGGTCATGCCGCGCGAGTGGGACGGCGTCACCAAGACCGCCATCGCGCTCGTGCACGCGATCGAGTCGGCCTGGGACGAGGCGCAGCGCCCCATCACCAAGCTCACGCTGCGGCCCGGCCAGGACTTCGCGGGCGGCCTGCCGCCGGCGGACTGCAAGATCGTCAAGCCGACGAAGACCGCTCACCTGTGGCTCTACCACGACCGCTACCCGGGTCCTAAACTGCCCGCTCCCGGGGACGGCTTCCTGCAGGGACTCGAGACGATCCTCGACCCGGCCGGCCTGTTCACCGGTGGCGTCTCGACCGAGCCCCCGCAGGACGCCCACGTGCTGACCAGCAAGGTGGCTCTGCCGCCGAGTCAGGAGGGCGCGGCCCACCTGGAAAGCATCACCCGCGGGATCAAGCCGGGCGATCCCGTCCTGTTCGAGCAGGCCGGCCAGGCCGGATCGATCACGACGATAATCGCCGCCATCTTCAGCACGGCGGTCCCGTCCCCGGCCAGCGTCCTGGCCTTCCAGAACACGACGCTATTCACGAAGGTCACCGGTTACACCGAGCTGATCTGGTACGCCAACCCGCCCGAGCTAGACCGGATCGCGCAGGGTCCGCCGATCGGACCGCCGAGCAGCGGCCTCATCTCCGGCGGGGCCACGCCGATCCCGATCCCCCACTCGAAGCTCTCGTTCAATGATCCGGCCGACGTCGCCAGCCGGATGTCGGCCGACGATACACAGATCAAGACGGTCGTGGTGCACTACTCCTGGGAGGAACTCGCACCGCTGGTGGAACGGCCAACCGGGGACCCGATCACGGCGCCCGAGATCCCGGCCGCCGCCGAGGTGCCGCCGGGCACGCCGGCGGTGATCGAGGACGCCACCGGAGCCGGCACGCCGGGCCGGGTCGGGCGGACGAGCGCTGACGCTCCTCCGCTCGTGGGGCCGGTTCGCGCCCTGCTCAACCTGCTTCCCGTGTCGCGCGGCGAGACCGTCACCGCCGAGGTGATCGGCAGTGGTGACCCGGCGGTCGCCGGCCAGGAGTTCCCGCTGGCCCGCTCGCCTCTGACGTATCTCGCCGGTACCGGTCCAGGTCCCTTCGACGGATACCGGAGTACGTTGCGCATCGACGTAGGGGGGATCGAGTGGCGCGAGGTAGCCAGCTTCTACGATCAGCCCGCCGACGCCCGTGTCTTCGTCACCCGCGAGGATGACGCGCAGCGCACACGCGTGCGCTTCGGGGACGGCGTGCACGGCGCCCGCCTTCCGGCCGGGGCCGGCAACGTGGTCGCCGGTTACCGCGTCGGCAGCGGTGCCGAGGTGCCGCCGATCGGCACGCTGACCACGGTCCTGCGGCCGCAGCCGGGCCTCGCGTCGATACGCAATCCGATCGCGCCGGGCGGCGGAGCCGACCCCGATCCGCCCGAGCAGATCCGCCGGTACGCGCCACGCTCCGTGCTGGCGTTCGGCCGGGCGGTCTCCGGCGATGACTACGAGACGATCGCCGCGCAGACCCCCGGCGTCGGTCGCGCCCGCGTGGTGTGGGGCTGGGACGCCGACTCGCAGCGGACGGTCGTGAAGGTGCTCGTCGGCGACGACGAGGCGGCCGTGACCGCCGCCCGCGACGCGCTGCGGGCGTTCGCCGACCCGAACCGGCCTGTCGTCGTGGCCTTGGCCGCGCCGGTCTACCCGGATCTGACCCTTACCGTCGAGGTTCACCGGGACTATGAGCCCGCCGCCGTGCGGTCTGCGGTCGCCACGGTGCTGCTCGATCCCCTGACCCCGCCGTTCGGAGCGGACGTGGTTCGCATCGGCGATGTCGTCTACGACAGCCAGATCTACGACGCCTGCCTTCAGGTGGCGGGCGTGGTGGCAGTGCACGGCCTGGCCTTTCGCGTTCCCGCGGCGGTGAGCCTCGTCCGGCGCCAGAAGCCGCCGCCCGGTTTCAGGCCGACCAGCGCCAGCAGGCTGAACCTCGCCGGGACGGCATGGCAGCTGGAAGCCGGAGAGCAGCACGCCCCGGGCCGCGACCGGTACTACCTGCTGCACACCGACAGCCTCCACCTCACCGCGGAAGTCAGCCGCCATGGCCGCTGACCCCGATCGCTACGAGGCGTGGTACGCGGAGAAGCTCTGGATGCTCCTCCCGGCGATTTACCGGGCAGAAGATGCCACGAGCCTGGACGGAGCAGGCCCGCTGCGCGAACTGGTCGCCCGCATCGGCGCGCAAGCGGCCATAGTGCGGCGCGGCATCGACCGGCTGTGGGAGGACCAGTCGGTCGAGTCCTGTGACAACTGGGTCATCGACTACATCGGCGACCTGCTCGCCACGAACCTCGTGGCCAGCCTCGACACGCGCGGACGACGGGTGGATGTGGGCAAGACGATCTACTACCGACGCCGCAAGGGCACCGTCGGCCTCCTCGAAGAACTGGCCGACGACATCACCGGGTGGAGCGTGCGGGTCGTCGAGCAGTTCCGTCGCCTCGGGCGCACGCGGCACGGCCTCGATCCGGCGATCGGCCCGCCAACCTCGCCGGGCGATCCGCGCGGACAGCTGCAGCGCGCCCAGGGACTCGTCGGCGAGCGCACGCGCACCGCGGCGGGTGGCCTCGCCGACCTGCGCAACGTCCACGGGGCGAACCTCACGAACACGCCGTTCGACGAGTACTTCCACACCGCCGATGTCCGGCGTGGGCGGGGAACGGCCGGATGGCAAAACATCCCGCGGCTCGGGGTCTTCGCGTGGCGACTGCGCAGCCTGGGAGTCGCGGGTGCGACAGCGGTCCGGGACGCGGCCTGCACGAATCAGTACGTGTTCGACCCGACCGGCCGCGACATCCGGCTCTTCGCCCCGGGCGGCCGCACGTTCGGCGACGCGTGGGTCTCGCCTCGCGAGCACCAGGTACCGGGGCCGATCTCTGCTGACCTGCTGAACGCCTCGTTCGGTGACCTGTACGCACCGCGAGCGCTCTGGGTACGCCGTTTCGTCGGCGGCCCGCCGCCCGCCGACTACGTGGAGGTTCCCCCCAGCGAGGTCACGCGCGACCCGCGTCAAGCGACTGGTCGTTTCTTCATCGATCCGGCCCGCGGGCGGCTCATCGCCCCGGCCGGTGCCGACGACGGTCCGTTCCTCGTCGACTACCACTACGGGTTCACGTCAGAGATCGGTGCGGGTGCCTATGATCGCCGGGCGCCCGGCACGGACGAGGCGCCGGCGCCGCGCCGGGCTCCGGTCACTGGCGGATCCGGCCTCGCGGCGGAGCTCACCGCCCTCGCGGCGGTCGGCACGGTCACCATCGGGGACTCGACGACCTACACGGACATTGCCGACGTCGCCGGGATCCGCGACATCAGCGTACGAGCCGCGAACCTCGAACGCCCGCTCATAAGGCCGAACGTGAGCGAATGGGTGTTCACGGGTACCGGCGATGCCGCGCTGGCGTTCGACGGGCTGTTCCTCAGCGGTGCCGACCTCGTGCTGCGCGGCTCGTTCAACCGCGTCACGTTGCGTTGCTGCACCCTCGATCCCGGTGCCTGGGACGGGGACACTGGCACGTTCGCGGCCGCCGCCGACGGAAAGACGCTCGTCGCGTCGCGCCTGCGCGTCGAGGGCAGCGTCGGCACCTTGGTCATCGACCGGTCCATCCTCGGCCCGGTCGACGATGGCGGCGGACAGGTCGAGGCGCTGGCCGTCAGCGACAGCATCGTCCACGCCTGCGATCCGGCCGCCTCATCGATAACCCTCTCCGCGGGAGCGACGGAGTTGTCACGCTGCACGCTGATCGGGCCGGCCCAGGTCCGCCGGCTCGAGGCCAGCGAGTGCATCCTCGCCGACGCCGTGCGGGTCGACGACACCCAGCACGGGTGCGTGCGGTTCACCGCCTGGAAGGCCGACAGTAGGCTACCTCGCCGGTACGAGAGCGTCATGGTGCCGCCGGGCGTCACGCTGTTCGCCTCGGTCGCCTTCGGCCATCACGACTACGCCCAGCTGCTCCCCACGGTGGCGCCGGTCATCCTCGAGGGCGGTGAGGACGGCTGCGAGCCCGGCGCGTTCGCACGAGAGCGCAATGCCGTCAAGGAGCGCAGCCTGCTCATCAAGTACCAGGAGTACCTGCCGATCGGGGTCGAACCTGTGGTGGTGCACATCACGTGAAGGGGGAATGCCATGGGTGCCGATAGAGCCCGTCGATCGTTCGACGCAAGTCGCATGTACCGGTCGGTCGTCTCGCAACAGGGGCGGGTCACGCTGGAGGCCGACGTCAACGAAGCGGAGGAGATCAGGGCAGCGGCATCCCGGGCCGAGCTGTCCGAGATCATCGGCCCGGCCGGCGCACCCGGCGCCGGCTTCCAGATCAGCGTGCCCGCACCGCCGGGCGGCACCGGTCCGTTCGACTTCGGGATCGCGCCCGGGACAATCTACGTCGGCGGGGCGCGGATCTCGCAACCCGCGGCCACCACCTATGAGAATCAGAAACTCACCGAATGGCGCGACTTCCCGGCCGGCGCGCTGGCGGACGATCCGCTGCCGACGGCCAAGCCCCCTTTCAACGAGCTCGTCTACCTCATCGCGACGGAGCAGGAGGTCAGTGCCGTCGAAGACCGGGTGCTGCGCGAGGTTGCGCTCGGCGGACCGGACACCTCGGGGCGCACCCGGCTGGTGCAGCGCGTCATGCGTGCCCCGACCGCGAACGACGACTGCGAGGGCGCCCTGACGCGGACGTTGACCGGGACCGAAGGTGTTCAGTTCGATCCGAACACCATGCGGATCACCTCAACGGCTGCCCTGAAGGCGGACTTCGTTCCTGCCGCGGCGCCCGCTGATCCTTGCGAGCCGACCGCCCAGAGCGGCTTCCTGGGTGCGGAGAATCAGCTCATCCGAGTGCAGGTCACGGGGGACCGTTCGTTGCTGTGGGGCTACGACAACGCGTCGTTCCTCTATCGAGGCGTCGTCACCCCCGATCGGCAGTCGATCAAGCTCGCTGGCACACCGGTCGACGTCTTCCACCAGCCTCGTCCCGGGCAGTGGGTCGAAGTACTGGACCTCGCAGTTGACCTGGGCGGGGACGAGCGCGTTGCCGCCTCGTACGGATGGCCTTACGCACTCGACGACTACGACGCCACGTCGAACGCGATCCATCTTCCTGCCGTCGTGGTCCAGGGCCTCGACGCCGAGGTGTTCGTCAGAGTCTGGGACAACCGGCTGGTGTTCGCGGGCGACGGCACGACGGCAACCGAACTGGTCCTCGCCGACGGCTCCGGAACCGGCATCGTCGTCAATACCATCGGCTCACCGGTTGCCGGTGACTACTGGATGATCGGGGTTCGCCCGAGCAATCCCACGGCGATCTTGCCCGCACGCCTCCAGACCGCGTTCCAGCCGCCCGACGGTCCCAGCCGCTGGGCGACCGCGCTCGCCACGATCCACTGGGTCGACCAGCGCACCGCGCGCGTGCGTGACTGCCGCCGCCCGTTCGACAACCTGGTCAACCTGACGCACGCCAGGGCCTGCGAGCTGATGCTCCGTCCCGGCGACCAATTCCAGCGCCTCATCGACAGGCAGATCAGGCTCAACGCCGTGCTGGGCAGCAACGGACTCCACGTCCGGTTCGCCGGCGCCCGGTTCGACCTCGCCGCGCCGCTCGAGTTCCAGGCCCTCAACGGCGGCCATCTCAAGATCAGCGGTTGCGGTCTCGGCACCGAGATCGTCGCCGTCGGCTGGGAGTCCGCGATCGTCACCTCCGGGTGGGGCAGCACGAGCGTCAGCGATCTCTCCATCGCCACCGACGGCGTGCCCGAGGGGCCGCCCCGCAGTCAGCTCGGCGGCGCGCTCACCATCCTCGAGACCGGGGCAGCCACGGTGGAGCGCGTTACCGCGCGCAGCCCGAGCAGTGCGGTGCGGACCGCAAGTTGCCTGACGATTCGCAACACCGAGCCCGGCGCGGGCACCTCGGCATCCATCCGCTCGTGCGACTTGCAGGCGGGCGCCAACCAGATCGGCGCGCTGCTCGTCAACACGGCCTTCGCGACCGTCGAGGACAACCGGATCTCGGTGGGGGCCAGCGAATCGCTGCCCATCCGAATAACCAGACGAATGCTCATCAGCAACATCCGGATCGGAAATCACTGGAGCACGGAGCCAGCCGGTCGTCCCGGGCGTATCGATGCCTCGTTTACTCTCTGGGACGATCAGGTTCTCGCCTTCACGACCGACGCGATGCTCAAGGATGTGTGGCTTCGCGTCTTTGACGCCCATCACTCGGAACTCGCCGTGGAGGGACACGGCGGCAGTCCCGCCCCTGGCGACCGGCGGCGGATCCGCGACTTCATCGACCGAACGCTCACCCAGGTCCTGCATCCGGGCGCCAAGGGGCCCCTGGCGGGCGACGAACCTTCGGACTTCCGGCGGCAACTCACCGAACTGCGACGAGCGGCGGTAAAGGTGGCCGTGGCGGCAGGCCAGGGCATCGTGGTCGGCGGCGCCGTCGCCACCGATGTTCGTATCATGAACAACACGATCATCGGCGCGATGCAGGGCATCCGCGTCGGCTTGAGCCAGGCAGGGCCGCGCGGCGACCACCTCAGGGCCGAGCGCGTGCAGATCATCGGAAACACGATCTGGCACCGCGTACCCGCCGACCAGCCTTCGTCGCACGCCGGGATCTTCGTCGGCAACGTCGACCTGGCCACGATCCGCGACAACCGCATCCGGTGTGAGTTCGACCCGAGGGACGACGGGCTGCACGCCACGAGACGTGCCGAAGGGATCCGCGTCTGGGGTGTGCTCGGTAGTCCCGAAGGGCACTTCCTGTCGATCTCGGGCAACGTTTCGCAGACCGCCTCGACGGGCATCCACGTGGTACAACTCCGCCAGCCTTCGGGGGACTGGCTCGTGCAGATCACCCAGAATCTCGCCGTGGCGGCGCAGACGCCAATCAACGTCGTGGGCCCTTACGAAGTCGCCATCGACAACAGGCCATGACCTCTTGACTGTCACTCCGATGAGTGCCAGCCTTTGTCCGTACGCCACGTCAGCATGGTGCTAGCCGTGTAAAAGCGGTCAACGGGTTCAAGTCCTAGTGGTCGTATTAGCAGAAGCCGAAGGAGGGGCACAGTCCCCTCCTTCGGTAATTATGAGCCCCTTCCGCGCCTTGTCGACCCGCTGCTGGCCTACCGGGACGGAGCCCTGAACCGACCCCGCGCTTGTTCAGCTCAAGTCACGGACGGGCCGGATACATGGCTCGTCGGCGGCGGTCAGTCAGCTGCCTCGGGTTCTGTGGTGTGTTGGCGGCGACCTGGAGGATTCTGGCGAGAACGTGATCTGCGGCTTGACCGTGCCTTCGAGATGCCACTCAAAGGTCATGAAGTCACGGACTGTCGGCGACCACGGAATGGGGCTGGGTGCTCAGCGGGGTTGATATTGATGCCGGGCGGCACGATCTGCTCGATCCGGCCCAGCACATCATCGGGCAGCTCGACATCGGCGGCGGCCATCTGGGACTCCAGGTGCCCCATTGTCCGCGGACCGATGATTACTGCGGTCACCCCCTCTGCGGGTGACGCAGCGCGAACGCGATCGCCAGCCGGATCAAGGTCACCCCCGCCTGCTAGGCCAGCTCGGCAAGCTACTCGGCGGCCTCCAGCTTGCGCCGGTTCTCCGGCAGCAACGTGGCGAACCGGTTGGCGGCCCGCTAGGCGCTGAAGTTCCCGGCGAGCCGGGCGGCGACTATCGACCAGGCCGAGGCGGCCTGCGCGATGAACGGACCTTGACCCGTAGCGACAGAGGCCCGCTCGCCGATTCCCGCTACGGTACCGGGTTCACCGGCAATGGCACCATGGTCGTGCAGAGCCCCGGTTTCGGCAGGACCAACGATCCTTGATTCGAAGGGGGAAGTCCTGGAGTCAGTGACAAACCAAGTGCCAACGGCATCAGGCAACAACAGACGCAGCGCGACGTACCCAGACACCGAGATTCCTCTGACCTGCAGTAATCAGACTCTACGCGACGGCATCGGACGGAACCGGACTGCATGGTAAGGAGAAGGTCTACGGTTCGATTCCGTAACGGGGCTCCAGCTCAGAGAAATAATTCAAACATCTCGAACGGCCCGTGGGGGCCATTCCGGGGGCCAAGCTCCAGCTACATAGAGCCACGCGGGGCATCAGTCTGCCTCCGGTGTCCTGTCCCATCCAATCTGAGTCAGGCGTCGTGGATCTGAGTCATTAGCAGGTTGGTCCCGTTGACCTGAGTCATCGCGGTTCACGCAGTACTGAGGAAGGCTTGGCTCGCGGCGATCAAAGACGGAGTGCGCCTGAGTCTGAGTTATCCGGTCACGGCGCTTCGCGATCCATCGTTGCCAGGGCGGTGGCAGTAGCTATTGTGTCAGGGTGATCTTCGCCGAGGACCCGGCGTCGCGCGTCGAGAACTGCGCGGTATTCGGCCCGGGCCTGCTGCCTTCGGCCCTGCTGGCTCAGGACTGAGGCGAGATCGTGGCGGCTTGCCAGGGTGTTGGGGTGGTTCTCGCCGAGGATCCGGCGTCGTGCGGTGACGACCGCGCGGTATTCGGCTTCCGCGTCCTCGAGCCGACCCTGCTCGTGCCACAGCCGGGCGAGGTCCGCTCGCGTGTTGAGTACCTTAGGGTGATCTTCGCCGAGGATCCGGCGCCGCCCTTCGAGGACCGTCCGGTATCCGGTTTCGGCGTCTTGTAGCCGGCCCTGCGCATGCCAGACCTCGGCGAGGTCCATGCGGGTCACCAGCGTGTCAGGGTCTTCGTCGCCCAGGATGCGTAGCCGGGCGGCGAGCACGGTGAGCAGCTCGGGTTCGGCGTCGTTGTCCCGGCCCAGGGCGTGCAGGGTCCATGCGCGTTGATTGCGGGTCGCGAGCGTACTCGGGTCATCGTCACCAAGGACCCTTTGCCGGGCATCAGGGCTCCTGACATAGCGCAAAAGTTCATGTAGTGCTCTGGTGTTCTTTGACTGCGTATCGCAGGGTGAGCTTGGTGCCGGGGAAAATCGTCCTGGTGGCGTTGAGCTGGTGGCATAGGCAGGCCAGGGCGCGGGTACGGCGGGGCGCGGTGAGGGGGTCCAGGCGGACATGCAGGGTCTGGCCGTCCGGGATGATGTCGCCGCTGGTGGTGAGGGCTTCGCGGATCAGGGCGTACGCCTCGTCGCCGGCGCGTGAGTAGCAGCCGTCCAGGGCACGGGCGAGGATGGTCTCGGCGTTGTACGCGGCCATCCGGATGGCGTGAGTGATGAGCTTGGTCTCGGTGTCCAGGCGGACCATGCCGGGGTTGTGCTCTGACAGCGCGATCTTGGCGGGGGTGGCCTTGGCGGCGGCCTGGGCGTCTTGGAGCTTGCGGCGTGCGGTGGCGACCGGGACGTCGAGCTTTGCGAGCATCTGGTTGGTGATGACGACGGCGGGCTGGCCGGGGGCGGGGCTGCGCAGGGCGGTGAGCTTCGCGTCGCGGGCTGCCTCGGCGGCGGTGAGGTCTTTCTTCGCGGTCTTGACGGCGGCGGCGGCTTTCTTCCTGGCGGGGCTGGGGACCTTGCGGTCCGGGTCCTCGGGGGTGACGGCGTAGGAGTCCAGGGCGTCCAGGGCGAAGTGGGCGCGGCCGTAGCGGAAGTAGTTCTCCTCCCGCCACCGCGACCCCATCCGGTAGATCACGTCAGCGGCGGGCAGGTCGCCGGCCTGGCGGCTGGTCAGGATGTGGACCTGCCGGCCTTTGTCGCGCCGGGTGACCTGCCGCAGCTTGACCGTCTTGCCTTTGCGCCCGCCCTTGGTGATGGCCAGCTCGGCCTCCGACCCGGCCAGCTCGTACTCGCGGGGCCGCCCGTCGTCGCCGGCGTGGCTGACGACGCTGAACTCCTCAGCGGGCAGCTCGGGGATGTCCTTGCCGGCCGTGTTCTTGCGGTAGGTAAGCAGGTGGAACCCGGCGTGGATGATGTCGGCGAACAGGTCCGGGGACCATCCGCCCCGGTCGAAGCACAATGTGGGCCTGGCGTCCTGGCCTGCGATCTCGCGCAGCGTGGGCAGCAGCTCCTTGATCTGCGCGGCCAGCGACGATGACGGCTCGGCCATCACGACCAGCAGCGGGTCCCCGGCGCCGTCGGTGACCCAGGTTTCCTCGGTGGCGGGGCCGGGGAACTTCAGCCGGGCGACGTGCATCTTCTGCACGTCCCGCGTGCCGAAGTACGCCCTGGTGTGCCCGTCGATGTACATGAACCCGAGCTCCTCGGGGCGGGCGGCCGCGCGGTGCCGGGCGATCGCCATCTGCAGGTCCGCGGCCTTGCCGGCGGCGGCGAGCTCGGCGATCTTGCGGCGGACCGTCTTGACTTCCGGGGCCCGGTCCAGGCCCGGCACCCGGCCTATCGCCGGCGGCGGGACTCTGGTGGCACCCTCGGCGCGGGGCTCGCGCAGCAGCGCCTGCAGCACCTGGTGCACCAGGACCGTTTCCAGGTGGTAGAACCCGTCGCGGAGCCGCCCGTAGACCTGGCGGGCGCAGGCCAGCAGCCCGGTACCGGCCAGCGCCGGCAGGGCGAGCAGCAGCCCGGCCAGCGGGTACCGGGCGCCGGGGGCGAACGCTGCCACGGCACCTTCGCCCAGCAGCCCGAACCTGGCCAGCGCCCGCTCGCCGTCCCGCGGCACCGGATCCGGCAGCACCGGCAGCGCGCCGCCCGGCTGCTCAGCCGGCGGCTGCTCAGCGGGCTCCCCGGCGGCCTGTGCTTCATCTTGCGGGGCCGGCTCCGCGGCGCGCAGCACGCTGCGCACCGATGTTTCTGACACCCCGGCCGCGGCGGCGATGGCGGCCTTGCGCATCCCCTGCCCGTCCAGCTCCCGGATCTGCGCCACCTTCTGCGGGGTCAGCCGGGAGGGCCGCTGCGGGCCCTTGCGGTCCGGGATCAGGGCCGCGACCCCGCCGGCAGCCAGGTCCTTCTGCCACCGCCACAAGGTCAGCGGGATCACCCCGAACGCGGCCGCGACCTGCGTCTGCTTCGCGGCCTTCAGCTGCCACAGCTGCACCGCCGCCAGCCGCCGCGCCGCCTCGTCCCCCGCGTCCCACGCGAACGTGGCCAGCCCGTGCACCCAGACCACGCCGCCGCCGTCCGGGCTGTCCGCCACCCCGGCCCCCGGCGCTATCTCCCTCGCGTCCGCGGGCAGCAGCGGCAATGGCAGCTGGGTCAGCATCCTGGCCATGATCCCACCTCAGTCAGCGGCAGTAAACCTTTCATTTATTTTCGCGGATAACCGGCGCGACGACGCGGAACGACACGCCAGAAAACATGAAAAAGACCAGGAAGCCTGGCCTATGACGCTCCGTAAGCGAACCGCTATGTCAGGAGTCCTGGGCATCGAGCACATCCGTCAATTCGGATTCTGCCTGCTCGTGCTTTCCGCGCTTATCCAGGACCCGGGCGAGTTGGTGACGGGCGGCCAACACGTCGCGGTGCTCGGGACCCAGTAGCCGCCGCGCCGTTTCCAGCACCGCAAGCAATTCGGTTTGCGCCTGCTCGTACAGCCCCAGCGCAAACAGGCCACGTGCGGCCAGCATCGCGGCGCGGCACGCCTGCGAGGCAGTTTCGGTGCCCGCCAGCTCACCGATGAAGCCGATCTGGTGCAGGAGGTGGAACGCATGCGGTGCCAGGACGCGCCACCGCGATCACATGCGAGGGTCCTCGTCTGTCTCGGTGCCCGGTTCGCCGGCAAGCGCCCAGACCAATTCCGTCGCAAGAGCCGGATATCCCCTGGGATCGTCGCGGACGTCTGGCTGTGCGGCGTTGGTGGCGCGGACCAGCGGGTGCAGCGTCGCGGTCCAGGCCAGCATGTCGTCGCAGGCGTCGCCGGGCACGTGCAGGTCGACCAGCCCAAGCTCGGCGAGGCCAAGCAGCTGACGGGCGAGAGAGTCGCTGTCCACTCCGGCGAACTTCGGCGACCTGGCCAGGCGCGTCGGGTCGAGAACGATCAGGTAGGGGATAGGCGCGTCCGCCAGGCAGGACAGCAGCCGTAGCAGCGGGCGCGCGTATCGCGCCCCGCGTTCGGTCAGCAGGTCGAGGGAGAGTTCGAAGGTGCGGGCGATCAGACGACGGTCGTCCCGCTCGTCCTCGTCTTGCCTGACACCTAGCGGTGCAGTGTCCAGCAGGGAAACCGCGGCATCGCCAAGCGCGCTGGAGTAGGCGGCGAAGTCGCGAACCAGCCCCGGCCACGGGGCGGCCCGGGCAGTGCTGGACAGGTAGCTGCCGGCGTGACGCAGCGCCAGCGGCAGACCACCGAGACGATCCGCCAGGGCACGTGCGGCCGCCTCCGTCCCGCCCCGCCCGCCCGTGAGATCGAACAGCACGCGCACCGCGTCAGCGGGGGCCAGGCCGGCCCTGTGCACCCGAGCGCACGAGCCCCAGGTGGAGATGTGCGCGTCGCGAGTGGTGACTAGCACGACCCCATGACGGGCCGGGCGGACCCACCCGGTGTAATCGGCCACTTTGGTGCCCGCGGTGGCGAGCATCCGGGGATCGTCGGCATTGTCGACTACCAGCAGCCAGGGCCCGTCACGGTCGTCGAGCAAGGTCCACAGCAGGTTTGCCGCGCCCATGGTAGTACCGCCCCACGCCCGGTCGAGCTGATCGGCGGAAGCCCCCACAGTCGCGGCAACCAGCCGCATCCCGGCGGCAAGGACGGCCGGGGAGGCTGCCGTCACCCACCACACCGGCATCTGGCCGGCGGCACGCCGGGTCAGCTCCAAGGCGACCGTGGTCTTGCCCACGCCGCCCAGGCCCGCTAGAACGTGAAATTCTCCGTACGGACCACGCAGGGCCAGGCACAGCGAGTCCAGCAACTCGTCCCGGCCATGAACTGGATGGTCGAGCTGACCGATGGGCGGGCTGATCGACATGGCCTCAGCCGCCGACGGCGTCACCCCGCCCGCACGCACCGCCCCAGCCCGGCGCGTCGATCCGGTGTCCCGGGCAGGGCCTCCCGCATCGACCGACGGCGTCGGGGTGATGCCGAGGTCGGCCAGCTTGCCGGCAATCATGGCAGCGAACTGCTGCGGGGTCCTGTCGCGCAGGTTGACCGTGACCATGTCCGACAGCAGCCCCGGCAGCGGCGTGTCATCGAACCGGGCCGGCAGCACGTACTCCCGCCGGTCCCGCACCGCCCGGGCCAGCGCGGCCCGGCGCTCGTGCCGGGTCCAGTCACGGGCGGCGTACTCGGCCGATACGAACACCACCACTGCCGCCGCCTGCTCGCCATAGATAGCCGGCAGCTCCTCGGCCAGGTACTTCCCCCACAGCTCGATCTCCTCGTCGGCGTCGTAGAAGCAGCGCACTCCCCGCGCCTGCAGCGTCGCGGCGACCTGCCGCACATAGTCCCGCTGCGCGCCAGCGAACGACAGCGCCACATCCCACCGCCACCCCGGCCGGGCAGCCGAGGTCGCGCCGCTGTCCGCTTCCGTCATGACATCGAGTGTCCCACCGATCGCCGCGTAAGACCCGCCCCGCCGTGCGCAGCCTTACTGTCCATTAATCGATCCAAACTAGCGGTGGCGATCAGGTCTGCCCTTGATCACGCGCAAAGGGCGCGACATGACTCACGTCAGCGGGACATCCAGCCCTGTGAGCCGTCTCGCCAACATGAAGCCCTGTAAATCCGGCCCCGCGGTGACTCACTTTGGATGGGACAGGACATCCTCCGATTCGCGGAGCTATGTGGTCTGTGCGGCTCTTTGATGGACCTGCTCGACTGCGCGGAGGATCATCGGCGTCGCGCGCTGCATGGACCGGCTCACCAGGTGCCCTGAGCCGTAGCGATCATGTATCTCAGCGAGCCGCCGCTCGACCGGCATGGGCTCGCCGTCCGGACAGCAGGTGGAAGAGGCGGTACGCGGTGCGGCTGACCGTGCCGCGCCGGGCGTCTGGCGGGTCTGGGAACCGTCCGCGCGGACTTCAAGCGGAAGCCCGGGATGTCTGGAAGATCCCGTAGATCGTACGAATCGTTATTCCGGATCGCGTGGATCCAGGCCATGCCGACAGGTAGATCGCCTATCAATGAATGTAGAGAACGGTGGCGTGGGGGAGGCGGCGTGGAGCCGATAGTTGAGGTCGACCGGATTGACGGCAAGCCCAGGAGCGTCCGGGAGCTTTTCGTGGGCCGACGCTACAGCGTCGACTACTACCAGCGTGAATACGGGTGGTCTGAAGCCAATGTGCGGGAGCTGGTCGAGGACCTATCGGGCCGGTTCCTGGGTAGCTGGGATCCGTCCCATGAGCGGCCCGACGTTGCCGGCTATCGTCCGTACTTCCTCGGCCCGATCGTCACGGACAGCCGCAGAGGCACGCTTTTCCTGGTGGACGGCCAGCAGCGCCTGACTACTCTGACGCTCCTGCTCATCCTGCTTCATCATCTACAGCAGGGATGCAGTGACGGGGACCGGGTTGACGTTCGCGATCTCATCGCCTCTCACCGGTTTGGCCGGTACAGCTTCGTTCTGGACGTTGAGGAACGGGTGGCCTGTATGAGTGCGCTGCTCGAAGACCGCGCTCCGGCGATGCCGGATGATGATGACTCTGTCACGAACTTGTGGAACCGGTACGCGGATCTGTGCCAGTTCTTCCCCGAGGAACTTAAGGGCCTAGCTCTGCCCTTCTTCGTAGACTGGCTTCTTGAGCGCGTGATAATCGTCGAGATTGGCACCTCAGACCCGGAGATGGCGATCGAGATCTTCGAGTCCATGAACGACCGCGGGCTGCGGCTGACCACGACCGATATGCTCAAGAGCTATCTGCTCGCTAACATCCGGGATAAGGTCCTCATCGAGTCGGCAAACAGGCTGTGGCGGGCACGTGTCTCCGAACTTTGCGCGGCCGAGGGAAAGACCGAGACCGATTTCATCAAGCACTGGCTGCGTGCCAAGTACGCCGAAACCATCCGCGAGCGCCGCAAAGATGCCGTACCGCTTGACTTCGACGTGATCGGCACCGCGCCGCATAAGTGGGTCCGCGATCAGCGCGACAACATGGGACTGCGGAAGGCCGGTGACTTCGCTGACCTTATAGGCCGGGATTTCAAGCGTCTGTCAGCCCGTTATCTGCAGCTGCTGAGCGCCGCGTCAGCACTAACTCCTGGACTCGATGAGGTGTTCTACAATGCGTGGAACGGCTTCACGCTCCAGTTCCCTCTTATCTTGGCGGCGGTAACCCCCGTCGATGATGACGAGACTTTTCAAGCCAAGGTGCGCATGGTGGCCGGCTTCATCGACCTGTTCGTGGCCCGGCGCATGGTCAGCTTCCGCAACTTCGGCTACAACACCGTGCAGTACACGATGTTCAACCTGATCAAGGAGATCAGGGACCTCGACCTGGCCGAACTAGCGGACGCTCTCGGGAGCCGGGTCGCTGACCTCGAAGGTGACTTCTCCGTCGTAAACGATTATCGGCTGCACCAGCGCAACAGCAACCACGTCAAGTACATGCTTGCCCGGCTGACGGCATGGCTTGAAGGTGAATGCGGCGGAACGGCCACATTCGCCGATCTCGTTGAGCGAAACGTGAAAGATCCCTTCGAAATCGAGCACATCTGGGCCAATCATCCAGAGCTGCATCCCGAGTTCGATTCTGAGCAAGCTTTCGCTGACCAGCGGAACAGATTCGGCGCACTGCTCCTGCTGCCGAGATCATTCAATGCCAGTTACGGAGACAAGCTCTATAGCGAGAAACTACCTCACTACTTCGGGCATAACATTCTTGCCCGGTCGCTCCATCCGCGCTGCTACGAGAACAATCCCCGCTTCATAAGGCTGATCACTGAGCGGAAGCTGCCTTTCCAGGCGTACCCAGACGACTTCACCTTGTTGGCGATACAGCAACGGCAGCTGCTTTACCAGGCGATGTGCGAGACGGTCTGGGATCCGGCGAGGCTGGGCCTGAACGTTCCCGATCGTCCCGTTCCACCGGCGTCCTCGCAGCAGCACTACGGAGTCTCGTTCCGGCAACTTGTCGCAGCCCGCCTCGTTTCCCCCGGGGCCACTCTGACGGGTTCCCGCGCGGGCCAACAGTGGACCGCCACAGTGACAGCGGATGGCCGCATCCGCCTAAACGGCGGAGGCGAGTTCGACTCTCCGTCAGGGGCCGCGATCGCCGCGCTGCATGTCAGGTCATGGAACGGGTGGGATTTCTGGCGGGTAGTCATGCCAAACGGCCCCATCCGCCTGTCCCGCATCCGGCAGGACTACCTCCAGAGCGGCGACCCATCCGGAGAAAGCACATAAGGCGCGCACCGGCCGCCGCCTGCGACTGGCCGCATCCCCAGGGAGGCGTCGTCACACCAGCGGCGCCGACGAGGGGTGCCGGGGCGGTGCCGCCCCTATGATGCTGCGGGCTAACGATGAAGGATGGCATGTATGCGGAAACTGACCTTGCCTCAGCTAGAGCGGCACTTGTTCGCTGCGGCTGACATCTTGCGCGGCAAGATGGACGCCTCTGAGTTCAAGGAGTACATCTTCGGGATGCTGTTCCTGAAGCGGGCTTCGGATGAGTTCGACGTCGCCCGGGAACGGGTGATCGCAAGGATCCAGGGCGAGGGCAGGGGCCGTACCGAGGCAGAGCTTCGGGCGAACTCGCCTACTTACTATGCGGACACTTTCTTCGTTCCGCCGCTGGCCCGGTGGGAGCATCTGCGCGATGAATTGCACCACAACGTGGGTGACGGGCTGAACAAAGCCCTAGGTGCGTTGGAGGACCACAACCCGGCGCTGGAGGGCGTGGTCCAGCACATCGACTTCACCCGGACGGTCGGCCAGTCGCGGATCCCGGACCGCAAGCTGCAAGATCTGATCAGGCACTTCTCCAAGTACCGCCTGCGTAATGAGGACTTCGAGTTCCCCGACCTGCTAGGTGCCGCCTATGAGTACCTGATCGGCGAGTTCGCCGACTCTGCGGGCAAGAAGGGAGGGGAGTTCTACACCCCGCGGTCGGTGGTGCGGATGATGGTGGAGCTGGTCGAGCCGCGTGAGGGCATGTCGGTGTATGATCCATGCTCGGGCTCGGGCGGCATGCTCATATTGTCCAAGGACTACGTTGAGGAGCACGGCGGGAACCCGCGCAACCTGCACCTAGCAGGCCAGGACTACAACGGCGGCGTCTGGTCGATCTCGAAGATGAACCTGCTGTTGCACGGAATCCCCGACGCCGATATGCAGAACGGCGACACCCTCGCCGAACCGATGCACGTCCGCGGCGGGCAGCTGGAGCGGTTCGACCGGGTGCTGTCCAATCCGCCGTTCTCGTTGAACTACACCCGTGACGGCATGCAGCACCCGGAAAGGTTCCAGTGGGGCTGGGCACCGGAGGGCAGCAAGAAGGCCGACCTGATGTTCGTCCAGCACATGGTGTCGGTCCTGCGCGGCGGGCGGGGCATCGCGGCGACCGTGATGCCGCATGGGGTGCTGTTCCGGGGCGGCGCTGAACGCGACATCCGCACCAGGCTGCTTGATGAAGACATCATCGAGGCGGTCATCGGTCTGGCCCCGAACTTGTTCTACGGCACCGGTATCCCGGCCTGCGTCCTGGTGCTGCGCGCCCCGGGTACTAAGCCAGCCGAGCGGGCGGGGAAGGTGCTGTTCATCAACGCCGACACCGAGTTCGCGGCCGGGCGGGCGCAGAACTACCTGCTTCCCGAGCACGCCGAGAAGATCGTCTCCGCCTACCGGGAGTTCACTGACATCCCCGGCTACGCCGCAGTGATCACCCGCGAGGACCTTGCCGCCAATGATGACAACCTGAGCATCCGCCGTTACGCCGACAACGCGCCGCCGCCCGAGCCCCAGGATGTCCGGGCCCACCTGCACGGCGGCGTCCCTCGGGCCGAGGTCGACGCCAAGGCTGCCCTGTTCAGGGCACACGGATTTTCGGCAGACCGGATATTCGCTGGGCGCGACGAGGCCTACCTGGATTTCCGCATCGGTGTGGCCAATTCAGACCTAAAGAACCTGGTCGCCGACGACGAAGGTGTCCGGGCCCGCGAAGCCCAGCTCCGTGCCGCGCTGGACCGCTGGTGGGAGCAGCACGCAGCGCTCGTGGCTGACCTTCCTTCGACTAAGTCGTTCATGAAGGTCCGCCGGATGCTGATGGAGAACTTTACTGCCGAACTCCTGCCTGTCGGCCTGCTCGACAGGTTCCAGTTGGCCGGTGTAATCGTTCGCTGGTGGAACACCAACCAATATGACCTGCGCACCCTCGTCGCCCATGGCTTCGGCGCTGTGGTAGATGGATGGGTTACTACGATCATGACAGCCATGGAAGACAGCGACGCAAAGTCCGATCCCCTCGATCACAAATTGGTTCCCGAACTGTTGCCCTCCTACCTGGAGGAACTCGCCACCGTCCAGATCCATCACGCCGAACTAGACGCCCAGATCAAAGCGGCTGCTGCGCTGGGCGACGACGAGGAACCGGCTGAAGAGGCACTGTCACCTGCCGAACTCACTGCCCTCAAGAAGGACCTGGCCGCGGTCAAGAGGCAGCAGAAAGCAATGCAGCAGGAGTTCATCACCAAACTCGGCAAGGCTCAGGCCGAACTCACTGCCGCCGAGGAGCGAGACCTGGTGCTCCGCCTAGCCAAGAACGACGTCGCGGTTCACCTAGACGCCTACGTTACGATCCGTCGTCAGCAGATCGTCGCTGCCCTAAAGAACTGGTGGGACAAATATGCGGTCCCGTTGCACCAGATCGAAGCGGAATGTAACGCGACTAATACCCGGTTCGCTTGTTTCCTCAGGGACCTCGGCTATGAGTGAAGCTAAGATTCCAGCGCACGCGAGGACCGAGCAATTTTTGGTAAGCCGACTTAGCTTGCTGCCTAGAAATTGGCCCCTCCGTGAGATCGGATCAGTATGCTCGCTAATTGTTGACTGTCCACACACCACCCCTACATTCCGCGACGAGGGCGTCCTCGTGGCCAGAACGACAAATATTCGAGATGGTCGTTTTGTGCTGGAAGGCGCATCCTACGTTGATGAACAAGAGTATCGCGCAAGAATCCTTCGAGCAGAGCCGCAGGTCGGCGATGTGATATTTACACGTGAAGCGCCCGTTGGTGAAGCGTTTGTTGTGCCCTCTGGTATGCGGGTCTGTCTTGGACAACGTGTCATGCTCCTCCGACCTGATCCGAGTGCGCTCGAGTCGGTTTACCTCCTGTCACAGATCTACTCGGGCATCGTCAGGTCTCGAATCTCCACGTTGACCGCTGGCACGACGAACCCGCACTTGAACGTTGGCGAGGTCCGAGGATTCCTGTTGCCAGTACCTCCAATGGCTGAGCAGCGGAGGATTGCGGAGATCATAGAGGCGGCGGAAGCGGCGATCCGATCGAGGGAGCAGTTCGTTGCCAAACTAGAACAAGTCAGGAGGGCGATCGTCGATGAATTGCTCTATGCTAGACGTGGTGGAATCACTGCCGTACCAGCATCCTGGATCAGGTCGACCCTTGGTGAGCACATTGACCTAATTGCAGGGCAGCACATCGCTGCAGAATTCTGCAACAGGGAGGGCGAAGGAACTGCATACTATACCGGCCCTGCGGATTTCCTGGGCGAAATTGCAGTAGTTTCCCAATTTACCACACGCCCACGAGTAATGTGCGAGGAAGGCGATATTCTTCTGACAGTTAAAGGATCAGGCTGCGGGCGGACAGCTCTCGCGTCCGCGCAAGCGTGTATAAGCCGTCAGCTCATGGCCGTGAGGCCTAAGGGGGGAATCAAAGATCGCGAGTTCTGGTTTGAGCTGATTAAATCTCGCTATGCTGAGTTGAATGCGATTTCAAGCAGTGGATTGATTCCCGGCCTTTCTCGGAAGCAAATTGCCGTGCTTCCAGTTTTTCTTCCGCCCGAGCATTCCCGGCGTCATATCGCATCGGTCCTTACTAGCGCGTCGAGTAGGATTCGACACGAGAAGGATCTAGTAGAGAAGCTTCGGCTGCTAAAGCGCGCACTAGTCGATGAACTGCTAACTGGGCGGGTGCAGGTGGGTGCCTCGGAATGAGCACCGGGCCAGAGTATGAACGGGTTGAGCGGCCGCTGGTGCAGCAGCTAAAGAAGTCGCGCTGGGCGCATGTTGAAGGGTCCAAATCGGACCCGGGGGTGACTGAGCGGGGGTCCTTCCGCGAGGTGTTCCTGGAAGGGCGGCTTCGGGATGCAATCCGGCGGGTTAACCTCGACCAGGCAGGTCAGCCGTGGCTGGATGAGGGGCGGCTCTTGCAGGCTATAGCAGCGCTGGTGCGGCCGAAGGCGGTCAGGCTTATCGAGATCAACCAGGAGCTGACCGAACGCCTGCTGCTGGGCACCACAGTGGACGGGGTTGAGGGGTGGGATCACGGGCGGGACCGGACGGTTCAGTTCATCGACTGGAAACATCCGGAGCGCAACGACTTCCTGGTGGTGAACCAGTTCAGAGTTGACGAGCCGGGTGGGCAGGGACACAAGTACATCGCCCCTGATCTGGTCCTGTTCGTGAACGGGATCCCGCTGGTAGTGATCGAGGCGAAGTCACCGAGTGTGGTGGAGCCTATGGTGAAAGCTATCCGCCAGCTGCGGCGTTATGCCAACCAGCGTGAGTCGGTCCAGCCTGAGGGTAACGAGCGACTGTTCCACACCAACCAGTTCGTGGTGGCGACGTGCTTCGAGAAGGCCCTGTTGGGCACGTTCACCTCGGAACCTGAGCATTTCGCGGAGTGGAAGACCACCGAGCCCGTGCCCGAGGACGATGTTCTGCATCTCCCTCGGCGTGACCGCGCTGTCCAGCCAGGAGCGGCTGGTCGCCGGGATGCTGGCCCCGGAGCGGCTGCTGGATCTGGTGCGGCACTTTACCTTGTTCATGCAGGCGGGGACCCGCACGGTCAAGATCGCGGCCCGGTATCAGCAGTACCGGGCGGTGCACCGAGCGCTAGACCGGCTGACCACGGGAACGACCCGGGCGCAGGACGGCGAGTCCGACCGGCGCGGCGGGATCATCTGGCATACCCAAGGGTCGGGGAAGAGCCTGACCATGGTGTTCCTGGTCCGGGCAATGCGCACCCACCCTGACCTGGTGCGGTTCAAGGTGGTGGTGGTCACCGACCGGACCCAGCTGCAAGACCAGCTCTCGAACACCGCGGCGCTGACTGGCGAGTCGGTATTGACCGCGACCAGCGTGGCGAAAGTCAAGCAGTTGCTGTCGGCACCGGGCAAGGCACTGATCTTCGCGATGATCCAGAAGTACCGTAACCCGCAGGCCAGCAAGGACGCTAACGCCGCACTGAAGTCACTGGGCGTGCTGGATACCTCTGAGGACGTCGTGGTCCTGGTCGATGAGGCGCACCGGTCGCAGGGCAGTTCGCTGCACGCAAACCTGCTGAAGGCGCTGCCGAACTGCGCCCGGATCGGCTTCACCGGCACGCCGATCATCATGGGCCGCCGCAAGTACACGGCCACGATCTTCGGTGAGTACCTGGACCAGTACACAATCCTTCAGTCCGAGGCAGACGGGGCGACCCTGCCAATCCTGTACGAGGGCCGCACTGCCAAGGCGGCTGTCCGCGATGCGGCGGATATGGATGAGCTGTTCGAGGACATGTTCGCCGAGCACACTCCCGAGCAACTGGAGGCGATCAAGAAACGCTGGGCCACCCGGGGCAACGTCATGGAGGCCCCGAAGCTGATCGCGGCCAAAGCCCGGAGCATGTTGCGGCATTACGTGGACTCCGTTCTGCCAAACCGGTTTAAAGCGCAGGTGGTGGCGACCTCGCGGGTGGCCGCGGCGCGGTATCGGGAGGCGTTCCTGGCTGTTCGCGATGAGCTGCTCGCGGAACTGGACGGCCTGGACCCGGGCCTGAAGACGGTGGGTGCAGCGGACCAGGCGGACCGGCTGCCAGGCAAGACGGCGCGGCTGGTGCGGGCCTGGCCGTTCCGGGACGTGATCGCCGCCCTGGATTTCGTCCCGGTGATCTCCGGGGAGCAGAACGACCCGGCCGACTGGGCGCAGTGGACCGAGAAGGCGAAGCAGGAAGCGGTCATCACCCAGTTCAAGAACCCGCTGCCCGCCGAAGGTGACGCGGACCCCGAACACACCAGCCCGGTCGCGTTCCTGATCGTCAAGTCGATGCTGCTGACCGGGTTCGATGCCCCGGCGGAGCAGGTCATGTACCTGGACCGGCACATCAAGGAAGCCGAGCTGCTGCAGGCTATCGCCCGCGTCAACCGGACCGCTCACGGCAAGAACGCCGGGTACGTCGTGGACTACTACGGGGTGGCGGAGAACCTTAAGGTCGCCCTCGCCGCCTACGCGGCCGAGGACATCGAGGGGGCGATGACTAGCATCGCCGACCAGGTGCCGCTGCTGGCCGAACGCCGCCAGCGGGTCCGGAACCTGTTCGAGGCCCGCGGCATCGACCGGTTCGACACCCAGGCCGACCAGGACGCCTGCGTGGAGGCGCTGGCGGATGAGCGGCTCCGGGCGGCGTTCGAGGCGGCGTTCAAGCTGTTCACCATGAGCATGGAGATCGTGCTGCCCCGCCCGGAGGCGCTGCCGTTCGTACCGGATGCGAAGGCGTTCGGGGCGATCGCGTTCGCCGCACGGCGCCGCTACCGCGACGAGGCCGGGTTCGACGCCTCCCTGTATGGCAGCAAGGTGCGGCGGCTCATCGATGACCACGTCGAGGCCCTCGGCATCGAGCAGAAGATCCCGCCCATCTCGATCACCGCCACCGACTTCGACACCAAGGTCGCCGACCTGCATTCGGACCGGGCCAAGGCGTCGGAGATGGAACATGCGATCCGTTACCACCTGCGTGAGCACTGGGATGAGGACCCCGAGCATTACGCGCGGCTGTCGGAACGCCTGGAGGAGATCATCGAGGAACTGGGTGAGCAGTGGGAACAGCTCGCGCTCGCCCTAGGTGATCTGCTGCCCGATGTCCGGGCTGGCCGTCAGGCGGATGACAGCGGCCTGGACCCGGTCACCGAGGCCCCGTTCTACGACCTGCTGCTACGCGAACTGGCCGGTGAGGGAAAGGCCTTGTCCAGCCCGGCCGAGGGGCTCCTGCGGGTCCTGACCGTGGACGTGGTCAGCCGGATCAAGGCCGAGATCAGGCTGGTGGGCTTCTGGCACAACACCTACGCCCAGAACACCCTGCGCGCCTGGGTGGCGACCCGCCTCGCCGAGCCCATGATCGACGGTGAGGACCTGTTCGACTTCGGCCGCATCGACCCGGTCGCCGACCGGCTCGTCGAACTGGCCAAAGCCAACCACGCCCGCCTGGAGGCCAGCTGATGACAGCCACCAGGCTCCTCCCCGCACCCCCGGTGCCGCCGTCGCCGGACACTTCCCTGGCGCCTGGCCCCAGTGTCCTTCCTGCCTCGATGAGCATTGGCGGCCTGACCTTTGCCGTGCGCCAGTCCGAGAGGCGTCGCACTGTCGGCATTACCGTGGACCGTGACGGGTCGCTGCTGCTCCACGCGCCCGCCGGGATCAGCGAGGATGCGCTCGCCGTCTGGGCCTGGTCCAAACGCGGCTGGGTGTTCCGCAAGCTCGCGGAGAAGCACCTACTGTTGTCGGCGAGCCCCAGTAAGGAGTTCGTCACCGGGGAAGGCTTTGACTACCTCGGCCGCCACTACCGTCTCCAACTGACCGACGACCCGCCCGGTACCGCGGTCAAACTCGAACGCGGCCGGCTGCACATGCCCCGCACCCAGGCAGGCGCTGGCGACCGGGCGGAAGCTGTGATGCGCTGGTACCGCCAGCGAGGGATCATCTGGCTGCCGCGCCGGATCCGGCCATGGGCCGAGCGCATGGGCCTCAAGCCCAGCGACCTGGATGTCCGAGACCTCGGTTACCGCTGGGGATCGCTCGGCAAGAACAACCGCCTCAATATCCACTGGGCAGCCATGCAACTTCCCGTCTCCCTGCTCGACTACGTCATCGTCCACGAACTCGCCCACATCGAGCAGCCTCGTCACACCCCCGCCTTCTGGGCCACAATCGAGCGTGCTCTCCCCGACTACGATCAGCGCCGAACCCGCCTCGCCGCCACCGGCACGACCCTCTGGCTTGGCTGAGACCCTCGCTTGTATGCAGGCCCGTTATGTCCGGTTAGTCCGCTTCTCGTTGCTGATCTTGGTCGGCCGCTTCGTCACCCTTGAGCCATGATCGTTTCTTGGCTTTCCATGATCGTTTCGTGCTCCACACCCATGCATCATCTGATGATCATGGTCAGTTCTGCTACGCCCGCGCCGAGGAGGCGCCGGGCTTAGTGGCAGTTGTCGCGACGCTGAGCAAGGGCTATGACCTTGACTACATCTGGAAGCAGGTGGACCGCGGCCCGGCCAAGGACGCGGCCAGCTACTACATCCAGGCCAGCCAAACCGGCGGTGAGCCGCCGGGCCGCTGGTGGGGCCCGGGCGCCAGAGCCCTTGGCTTCGAGCCCGGCCAGACGGTCGAGCGCGAACCGTACGATCTGCTCTTTGGCGAGCGTAAAGCTCCTGATGGAACCAGGCTGGGCAGGGCGCCGGACGGCGGCCGCAAAGCCGCCGACCTGTACGCGCAGTTGCTGGCCGCCGAGCCGCACGCCACCGCCGAGCGCAAACGCGAGCTCCGCACCGAGGCCGTCAAGAAGACCCGCCAGAGCCCTCTCTTCTTCGACCTGACGATTTCGCTGTCCAAGAGCATCTCGCTCTTCCACGCCTCCCTCGGGGAGAACGCCCGCCTGGCCCGGCAGGCCGGCGACCGCGACGGCGACGCGTACTGGTCCGCCCTGGTCAGCGAGGTCGACGAGATGATCTGGCAGGCGGTGCACGCCGGGTTCGGCTACTTCCAGCGCGAAGCCGGCTACACCCGCACCGGGTCGCACGGCACCCGGGTGCACAGCCGGGAGACCGGGCAGTGGCGCGAAGCCGATCTGGCGGTGGCGCACTGGCTGCAGCACACCTCCCGCGACGGTGACATGCAGCTGCACGTCCACTCCCAGATCGCCCACGTCGCCAAGACGAGTACCGACGGCAAATGGCGCGCCCCGGACTCCCTGGGCTATAACGAGCACATCGGTGCCGTCGCTGCGATCGTCTCCCAGCACCTGGAAGAGGCCCTCACCGCTCGGTTCGGGCTGGAGTGGACCGCCCGCGACGACGGGCACGGCTTCGAGATCGAGGGCGTCTCCGGTGCGATGATGCGGGTGTTCTCCTCCCGCCGCGAGTCGATCACGGCGGATCTGCGCGGCCGCGCGGCGCGGTTCGAGCAGCGGTACGGCCGCGCGCCGTCCCAGCGTGAACTCGCGCATCTCGCGCAAGCATCGAACTTCAAGACGCGCAACCCCAAGCACGGCGCGCTGGATTTCGCGCAGCTGCACGCGGGCTGGGCGGACAAGCTCGCGCGCACCCTCGGCGTGTCCCTGGCGTCGGTCGCGCCGTCCGTCTGGCACGGCCAGAGCGGCCGTGCGGGCCCGCGCATGCGCGGCGCGGATGGCGCGGTGCTCACCGAGCTGGAGCTGGCCCGCGCGGCGCAGAAGGCGGTCGCGCTGGCGCAGCAGGAAAAGAGCGCGTGGACCCGCGCGGACCTGATCAAGTACCTGGGCCGCGTCCTGCCCCGCACCGGCCGGGATCCGGCCGGTGCGCCGCGCTGCTGCAGGACCTGGCGGACCGGGCGCTGGCCTCGGAGTTCGAACCGGTCACCTGCCTGGAGGCACCCGAGCCGGTGGAAGTGCCGCGCAGCTTGCTGCGCGCGGACGGGCGCAGCGTCTACCAGCGGCACGGCGGCACCCGGTATGCCACGCGCGCGCAGCTGGCCATGGAAGAACGCATGGCCGCGCAAGCCCGCGCGGACGGCGCGCCGCGCGTAACCCGCGCGCAGGCCGCGCGCGCTCGGCGCAGACCCGGCGCGGCTCGAGGACGCGCTGGCCGGACGCGCGCGCGACGCGGACGAGACGCAGGACGCGCACGGCGCGCAGGATACGCGCACCGGCAGCGGGCTGCGCGAGGACCAGGCCGCCGCCGCGCTCGCCGTCCTGGCCGATGGCCGGCTCGTCTCGGTGATCAACGCGCCGGCCGGATCCGGGAAGACCCGGGTGCTGGCCGAGGCCGCCCGGATCTGGGCCGGGGCCGGGCTCGGCCCGGTGATCGGCATCACCCCGTCCCAGTCGGCCCGCAACACCCTGGCCGCCGGAGTGCCCCGGTCGTACAACGCCGCCCAGTTCCTGGGCCACCTGCCCGGCCGCCGCGGCGCCCGCGGCCCCGTTCCCATCGGCCCGGGCACCCTGCTGGTGATCGATGAGGCCTCGATGCTGTCCGGCCCGGACCTGGCCGACCTGATCGCCTACGCCAGAGCCACGGGCGCCAAGATCATCCTGGCCGGCGATGTCAACCAGCTGCAGGCGGTGGAGAACGGCGGCGGCATGTCCCTGCTGGCCGCCCGGCTCGGCTACGCCCGGCTGGCCGAACCCGTCCGGTTCCGCAGCCAGTGGGAACAGCAAGCCAGCCTGCGGCTCCGCGACGGTGACACCAGCGCGCTGGCCGAGTATGACCAGCACGCCCGGATCATCGGCGGGGAACCCGAGCAGATGATGGACGCCGCCGCGGCCGCCTATGTCGCGCTGACCGCGGGCGGCACCGACACACTGCTGATGGCCGCGGACCACGCGCTGCGCCGCGAGCTGAACCGCCGGATCCGCGAGGACCTCATTCAGCTTGGCAGCGTCCAGCCCGGCCCCTCAGTCACTGTCGCCGACGGCACCCGGGCCAGTCCCGGTGACCTGATCATCTGCACCCGCAACGACCACGACGTCGAGGCCGGCGAGCCTGGCCGGACGCTGGCCAACGGTGACCTGCTCCGGATCGAGGCCATCACCCGGAAAGGGCTGATCGTCCGCCGCGCCCTGGACGCCGACCCAGTCACCGGGCAGCGCCGCTGGACCGACCGACACTTCGTGTTCAACAACCATAAAGATGCCGAACTGGGATATGCGGTCACCGACCACGCCGCCCAGAGCCGCACCGTGACCGCCGGCCTGACCGTGATCACCGGCACCGAAGACCGCCAGCACGACTACGTCGCCCTGTCCCGCGGCACCGAGGTCAACCTCGCCTACGTGTTCACCGCCTCGCCCAAGACCGCCGACCCGGCCCCTGGCCCGCGCCCGGCCCCCGAACTCGCCCGCTACGACCGCCGCGCCACCACCCCCGGCGACCCGGCCACGCCCGCAACGCCGGGGGAAGCGCTGACCGTGCTGGCCGGCGTGCTGGACCGCGACGGCCAGCAGCGATCCGCCACCCAGATCCGCCACCAGGGCCTGGCCGACGCGGACCACCTGGCCCTGCTGCACGCGGTCTGGGCCGCCGAGACCACTGCCGTCCGGGACCAGCGGTACCACGACCTGCTCATGAACACCCTGCCGCCCGGCTACCGCCGGGAGCCCGGTCACCAGGCGAAGTGGCTGTGGCGGACCCTGCGCGCCGCCGAGCTCGCCGGCCTGGACCCCGCCCAGACCCTGGCTGACGCGGTCGCCGAACGGGACCTGGCCGGATCCCGCGACATCGCCGCCGTCCTCGACGCCCGCATCCGCCACCGCACCGGCACCCCGGTCCCGCTCGGCCCCGTCGTCCTGGTCTGGGACAACCTGAACAACTGCACCAGCCGGGCGATGCGCGAGCTGATCGCGGCCCGGGACTGGCTGACGGTCTTCCAGCTCCCGTCATACGCCAGCGAGCTGAACCTGGTGGAGCCAGTCTGGTCGAACCTTAAAAGATCGCTGGCCAACCTGGTCAAGCAGGACATCGGCCAGCTGACCGCGCTGGTGAAGACCAGGCTGCGGCGGATGCAGTACAGGCCAGGCCTCCTGGAGGGCTTCCTGGCCAAGCCCGGCCTCGACCTCGGTAACTTCCAAAATTGAAGATCGTTAGTGCACGCTCATGCGAATAGAGGGCGTTGCTCGCTCGTAGATTTATCCGTCAGCGCATGTAGGTCCTTGACGGTTGCGGCGGTTGTCAATTCAGTCTCTTCGTTCGTGCTGGGAACGCGTCGAACACCGATTTGCGCTACTGCCTACTGCGCCTCTATTGCAGGTAGGGGGTACGCTGATTGTCCAGTTCCATATCGCCTGGTTGCCGGGCCGGAATTCCTCATCCATCGCTTCTTTGAAAGGCTACGGCCATGAACTAAGCTATTCATTGTAGCCTTGGAATAGTTGACGCATGTCTTTCGGTTTCACGCCTGCGCGGCGTCTTGGCTGCACGGATGACGGGACTAATGGAGGATCACGAATTGGTGCGGCGCTAGGTCAAGGTGTACGAAGCGTGTGCCGTCGGTGGCTGTCTGGACTGGCACGGCGCCGACGCCTCCATACAGGAATGACATCATCGACGGATCAGGGTGCAGCACCGAGTCGACAACGATGGCGTCATGGCGCGCCTGGTCCGAGACGTTGTAGGCGACGAGCACCTCCTGCGGGTAGAGGATCCGGGAGAACGCGAGCGTGTAAGCCGAGCCGAACGGGAAGCCGAAATTCTGGCCGTTACCGGAGATCTGACGGTAGTACATGCGACCGAAGCGCAGGGACTCCTGGGCCCGCATCACATCCGCGATCTTGGCGATCTCCTGGTAGATACGACATTGCGTGTTGAGCAGGCTTCTGTTGCCGGCCTGGTCGAACAAGGCCCGGCGTATCTGGTTGTCTCCGCCGGTGCCAGTGACCCCCTGCTCGTCCCCGTAGTAGATGCATGGCGTCCCGAGGGCGCAGAGCAGGAATCCCATGGCCGCGATGACCTGGTCGTCATCGGCCTGTTCGGCGAAGCGTCCGCTGGGCTGCCAGAAGGAGTCGTGATTGCTGACGAAAGTCACCAGGTAGCGCCCGATTTCACCACGGTTCAAGGCGCGGTTACGCTGTGCCTCGAGCCGGTTAAACAGGGTCTGCGGACCCTGCCTTCCGGTCAGGACGTCCCGGAGCGGGGCATTACCGGGGTCGGCGAAAAAACCCTCCGCCAGCCGGAAGTCGAGTACCGAGTCCAAGCCGAAGAAAACCGTGTTATCTCCGTCCAGGCCGGAGGTGTTCTGGCCGATATACCCGTTGTAAATGTCGTCCGAGGGGGTGGCTACCTCTCCGAACAAGAAGAAGCCGCGCTTGCCGAGGCTGTAGGCGTACTCGCGGATGTTCGAGCAGAACCGGGAGCAGGCCAGCGGCCCCATGTGCTTTACCGCGTCGACCCGGAAGCCGTCGACGTCGGCTTCGCGAATCCAGTAGGCGTGTGCCTTGATGAGGGTATTGATGACGTCGGAGCCGACCGCGTCGTCGTCGTTGGCGTAGTCCTTGAGCGTCGCTATGTCTCCGAACTGGTTTTCCGGGGGCGTGTCGAAGTTGCTCATCTCTCCTCTCCGGTGGTACCAGTCGGGGTTCCTCAGCTCTGTGGGCACTGGCCGGTCAGATTGCCGGAACCCTCCGAACCCGAACTGCTGGTTGTTGGAATAGAAGAAAGGAAAGCCACCCGGGTAGAACCAGTTGTCGCCTGAATGGTTGATCACCACGTCGAGGATGATCCGGATAGGGAAAGGCTCCCCGTTCTTCGTGAAGCCGTGCGCCGCGTCGACCAGGTCGATCAGGTCCTGCTTCGTCCCGAACCGCGGGTCGATGCTCAGGTAGTTGTTGATGTCGTACCCGTGGTAGGAGTTCGCGTTGTTCCCGAAGACCGGTGAGAGCCAGATCGCGGTGCACCCCAGTCCGGCGATGTAGGGGAGGTTGTTCGTGATGCCTGCGATCCTGCCGCCGAAGAACGCGTCGGGCGTATCGACGCCCGCGGTTCGGTCCGGGCCGCCAGTCACCGGCCGCACAACATCGTCCTGGAACCGGTCGACCATGAGAAAGTAAATGAATTCCTCGCGCCATTCGCGGTCGACGCTGAAATACGTCTTCCCAGGGATCGGCGTGAGATCGATCTGGGCGACCGATGTCGGATCGGACATGGGAGACCTCCCGAGACGGAACTGATGAAGCTGTCAAGCGCCGAGCTGCCATGAAGGTGCCGAAAATCCCTGCCTCCGGCCCAGGCCGGAACCGCGCAGACCCTCTCTGCATCAGCATCAGCATCGGCGGCCGCGCGCCGTCGCCTGCGAGGACAGCCCAGGCTGCTGGCCCGACGATGTCGTCCGCGGCCCAGCCACTGTCGCGCTGGAATTGCCCGGTGGCGGTCTGGGTCACCGGACCGAAGATGCCATCGATCCGGATGTCGCTCAGGGCCCGACGGGCCAGGACTGGGCCAGCCGTCGTCATATAACGACAGAGTGACCGGCCACGGCACCTGATACACCCGCATCCATCCGTAGCCTGAGCCAGTCCGGACCGCGGGGGTGCACGGCGGCCCGGACCGGGCCGGACGCAGGGCATCGGCGGGCGAGCCGAACACCACCGAGGTCCGCGAGCGGGCAAGGGCGCGAGGCAACGAGGTTAAGGACCGCAGGCGGGTCGTAGCTGAATTGATGGCCAGGTTCAAGACCGCAACCTGGCAACACGAGCGGAACAGTCCGGTCGTCGGGCTATGAGCCTCACGCTCATGCCGATGAGCGTGCGAGTCAGGTGGCCCAGATGAACACCGGCCCGGATGCTCACATTGTTTGTATCCTTATGCGGGGAATGGCGGCGCATCCTCTAGCTCTCTCAGCTTTAGTGCAATATTGACGTTGAGCTTGGCGGCTCTCTCCTGGATTTCATTCAACTTCTGATCTTGAATATCGAGGAGACTCTGCTGCGCAGAAGCCCGGTTAGGGCCAGTGGCAGGACCGACCTCTTTCTTCCAGCGGGAATCAATTTCGCGAAGCGCAGATTGGCAAGCTGCCGCGAGTATGGTTAGCTCCGCGCCGCGGTCTCCGAACTTGAACGCAGCCTCAATTCCACCAACTGCCGCGATCAATAGACCGATCACGGTGTAGAATACGGTCACTGAGACCGATTTTTGGCCGGCGATTTGTGTAGCGGCACCACTAGTTGCCGCTATAGCGCCAAGTATAATGATGACAACCTTTGAGATCGCAGATGAGCGGCGCTGATGCTGCGCTGAGCCTGCAATGATGTCCGCTGCGTTATGAAGTTCCCTTTGTCGATCGTTGATACCATGCTGAAGCCTATCGCCGTTCATTGCCGCCCACCCTCACCTTCGAAAGTCTAAGAACTTATAATTGCAGCCAACCAAAGACTTGGTATATAGATTCCTGCAGTCAACTACGAAAGAGATTACCCGTCACTCCAGATCCCGTCAATGGACAGGCTGCAGTGATGATCAGCGGCTCATCTATGTCAGGGTGACATAGCAATCTCCGGACCGAGCCGCTCTCGTCCGAAATTAAGGAGTCAACTGTGAGTTTAGGCTCATGTGCTGAGGATCCGTAAGAGCTTCCGCCTGAAACGAAACGCGGAGCATTTGCGCACCGTATACAATCCGGTATCGCTCATGCTGACGGAGGTGACATCACTGCGACATCTCGGCGAATCCGCTCATGCCGCGAGGAGGGTCGTCCGCGGCCCTATAACGGAGCGTCCGGTGGACCCGCCAACCTGGCCTGTCCGTTCAGGAGGCAGCGTTAAGTGTGCAGTTGCTCATGATTGGCGTGCCTACCGCTCTGGCGGTAGCTGGGCCGGGCTGACTGACCGTGCGCTGGCCGTCTCGCCGGGGTCGATGCCAAAGGAGATGATCCGCGTCGGCCGGATGCGGACGATGGTGTCCTCGAACCGCTCACCGAAGGCCCTGCCGCCCGACGGGATCACCGCCGCGGTCCCGCGCACCTCGATCATCCGCGGCTGCCACGGCGGGAGCACATCGTCGATCACGATGCTCGCCCGGCCCGTGCGCTGCACGTCGCGCAGCTTCTTGGTCTGGCTCATCCGCATGCCGCCCACATCGATAGCGTCGTGCCCGGCGTTATACCGGAATGTCGTCGGCACCACGTGCGGCTGCCCGTCCGGACCGACGGTGGCAATCCGGCCCAGGCGCTGCCCCGCGAGGCACTCCAGCTCCTTGTCCGTGAACACGCTCATGCCCGGCTAACCAGCACGCTCGCCGGGGCATTCCGCCGACGCCTGGCATCGGCCGCGGGAGCGGATTTCCTGACTGACGCTGCCGGTTACGGCAATCGTCGATCCCTCCAGGTAACTCGTATAGAGGCGCGCGCCGAACGCCGATTACGAGCGATTGGTAACTGAGTTCCCGAGCGGAACGCTGCGTACAGATCAGCCGTTCGGGCCTGAGTTGGGCCGCCTGCTCGGCTGTAGATCTGGAGCACGGCTTGCGGCTGCGTTCGGAACTCGGGCAAGCGTGAGCGCGGTGCGGCGGCTGCCGCAGCGGTCGGCACGGTTTACTACTTGTGGCCGTCAGATGGCCTTGTGTGATCCCAGAGTCGCGGGGCCAGGTATATCCGAACCATCCTGCTGTCACCGGAGCCCCAGATCTCCGGAAGGGCCGGCTGGGGAGGTGTTAAATCGCTGGGTTCGCGGTGAGCTGGTAGGTGATGGGCCGGGGGTCGCCGGGTATGGCGGGCGGGGTGTGGTTGATCTCGTCGAGGAGCAGGGCCAGGGCCCGGGCGACCCGGGGTGGGCTGGGGGTTTCGAGAGTGACGGTGATCCCGGCGGGGGTGCTGGTGATGGTGCCGGCCAGGCCGCGGATGATGGTCTGGCGGGTGATGGCCCGGTATTCGTCGTCGTCACGCAGGTAGGCGTTGAGGTGGCTGGCCAGCCAGTGCTCGGCGTTGTGCGCGAGCAGCCGCAGCACCATTTGCAGGCCGCGGCGGCCGGCGCGCAGCACTGCGACCTGGGCTTCGGGGTCGATGACGTTGGCGGGCAGCTTGGCGGGGATGGTGTCGCGGGCGGCGGTGGCGGCGTCCAGTTTCCTGCGCGCGGCGGTGATTTTCTCCTGCGCGGCGGGGATCAGCCTGGTGTTCTTGGCGGCGGGCGGGATGGCCGGGTCGGCCAGCAGCACAGCCAGGCCGCGTTCCGCGGCGGCCAGTGCCTTCTCCGCCTCGCGGACGGCGGCGGTGGCCTGCTTGCGGGCCGGGTTATCGATGAGCTTGGTGTTCTGGGTGATGCCGGCCAGGTAGTCGCAGATCTTGTCGATGCCGTAGTTCTCGCTGGCGTATTTGAGGAAGTTCTCCTCCCGCCAGCGCGACTTCAGCCAGGCCAGGATCTCCGCCGGGCACGCATCGAGGTCGGAGGTCAGGATCTGCAGCACGACCTTGCCGTGCTCGGACAAAGTGAGCTGCCGGGCCTGCCCGTAGTCCTTGATGTCCACGGTCTCCTCGGCCCAGGTGATCTGGCGCTGCCGCCCGGCGATCGTGACCGTGGTGATGACCGGCAGCATGACCGGGACTGCCAGCGGCGCCCGCCGGTAGGTGACCCAGTGCACGCCCTGCTCGCGGCAGTGCCGGAACACCTGCGCGTACGCCCCGCCCCGGTCGAACCCGAGCATGATCTTCGTTCCCGCGGGGACGGCCTTGTTCAGCTCCGCCAGCGCCTTCGGCAGCGTGACTGTCAGCCCGGACGGCTCGCCGGTCACGAAGCACACCGCCCGCCCGTCGTGCGCGGTGACGTGGGTGTCGGCGCGGCCCCTCTCCGCCCGGCCGCGCTTGTTGTTCCATCCCTTGGCGACCGGCTTGGCGCCGGCGTAGGGGATGAAGTGGTCATCGACGTAGTACACGCCGGAGACCACCGGGTCGGCGGCCAGCATCGCGGACGCGAACAGGCGCTGCAGCGCGACCGGGTCGGTGCGGTCGGCGATCGCGGCTAGCTTCGGCCGCAGCGTCCGCAGGTCCGGCAGCGCGCCCAGCCCGGCCAGCGGCCCGGCGTCGGCCGCGGCCAGGTGCTTGAACTGCTCGATGGTGGCCGCGCCCAGCGCGAAGCACATGCTGATCGCGGACAGCAGCGCCGCGTCACCGGGTGAGGCGTCCTGGCCGCCGGCCGCCGCGGCCAGGATCTCCGCGGCGCCGGCCCGGCCGCCGAAGGCATGCAGCAGCATCGCGCCCGCATACCGGGACACCGCCCGGCTGCCGCCCGGGGCACCCGCCGCGGGCCCCGCGGCACCGCCGCCGGGCGCGCCGGGCCCGGGCGGGGACGGCTCCCCTTCCCCGGCAGGCTCCGGCGCGGGCTGCTCATCCAGGACGGGCTCAGCCCCCCGCCCAGCCTCCGGCTCCTGAACAGGCTCTTCTTCCCGCTCCGGCGGCTCGCCGCCGGGCAGTTGCCGCTGGCCGCTGCCCAGGTGCCGGCTGACCGTGCTCTGGGCCACCCCGAGCCGGGCGGCGATCTCGGCCTCGCCCGCCCCGGCCGCGCGCCACTTCTGTGCTTTCGCCCAGTCCGCCGGGCCCAGCTTCGGCTTCGGCCCGGACGGGCGGGCCAGCCCGGCCGCGCCCTCTCGCAGCGCCCGCTGGTGCAAGGTGGCCACGTAGCTGGGCGTCAGGCCCATCACCTGCGCGACGACCTTGCCGGGGAAGCCGAGCTGCCGTGCCATGGCCACCGCGATGTTGCGCATCGCGAGGTCGCCGTCGCGGTAGCAGGCCAGCACCACCGGGCCGGCCATCACGTAGGTCGTCCCGCGATGAGCTTGAACGCGCAGGTCCGTGGGGTCGGGCATGCCGTCCAGGATCGCAGCCGCGGCGGGGGACGTCATGCCCTGAGCGTATCAGTAATTTAACAAGATCCGGATAAGGCTCGCCAGAAAAAAGCCGCAGGTCACCTGGCCTGCGGCTCACCTACTGCCGGAGATCTGAGCCCGACGGCCCTAGATGTGGCTCTTGGCCGTAAACCCGTTCAATTCCTGGCGGACGATCCATCGATCGAAAGCAATTTTCCCAACGTAAAGCGGCATATTGAGCGTACCCCATCCTGGCATGCCCACCAGGGGACAATCGTAGATCTGGATTTCCCGGACTTGATCAAGATAACTTATTGCCAAGATATCTGATAGCTTTGCGCAGCCGTTCAATCGCAGTCTCTCGATTGTCGGCCAAGACTTGTCAATGATTTCGGTGAGAGACTTCGCGGGGCAATTCTTTAGTTCAATTGCCCGAATGCGCATGTCATGCAATAGTGACAGCTCTTCTTCAGGTGGAACGAATCCGGATACGACAAGAGTCGTTATGGATGAAATGCCGTGGATAGCTTTGATTTGTTGCGCGCCGGTTACAGTCACTCTGTTAATCTGTATGGGCGCAAGGACCCGAAACGCATACAATTTAGGGTCAAAATATTGCCACGCCCTCATAAGTTCCGCTCTCAGCCAGGCAGAGTTCCTATGGTTTATTTTGTCCTTCCACTTGAATGCAACTCGTGAAACTAGACTTAGCGCTTCCGGGCCGCCGATAAGTGAAGCAGCCCTAATTGTCGACAAAGCTTCCTCTCCGGTCATGCCTGAAATCTGGATGGCAAGATGTGGGATTAGACCTTCGCCTGCATGACTCAATGCCTCAGCTTGTTCTATCGTTCGAGGTGGAAGAAGTTCAGGAATTGCACGGTCAATTTCTGCGAGAAGTTTAGGATCTGCGCCGCGGACTTCATCAAGAGAGGCGACCGCTAGCAAACGACGCCTGTAGCGACTCTTCCCACGCCATGTGGAGCGGAGCAGACCGCGTAGTAGGTCTGTTGTTTGCCGTTTATTACCCTGCCCAGCGGCAAGGATCACGATTTCACGCCACTGATCGTCACTCGCGTTCTTGATTATCTCGCCCACGTTGTCAGATCCGATGAGTGCACGTGCCGCGAGGTATTCCTGGAAAGTCCGGTGAGTAAAGTCCACATGGCCACTGGTCGGTTCCCTCAATAGACCACTGCGAAGCAGCAGATGACGGTACAATGCCGAAGCATCATCGGGACCATTTCGCAATGATGATGCCGATCGGGAGAGGACTTCCTGCACGCTACTTATAGGAACCTCGATCGCACCGTTACGGACCATCCAAAGAGCCACGTCGCCAAGCAGATGATAGGTAGCTGCCTGATCAATGGTTATCGCGGTTGTGACGCCACGCTTATGGTCGCGCTCATAGAACATTGTTAGCGCCTTTTCGAAGATCTCGCCCCGGCGCCGCGGGAGTTGCCCATCGAGATGATGATTGAGGGCGCAGACAAGCCCTGCAAGCAGCGGCGTACTAGCTAGGTCCCCGATGAACCGGGAACTGCCGAGCGTCCTAAGGAGTTCGTTCCGACAGACGGCGAGCCGCGCATCTGACTCGGTATCCCTCTGCCATTCCCTCATCGCCGTATGCCACTTATCGATGAACTGGCGGATAAGCGCCGGCTCCATTGGGTCGAGAAGCGCCGTAACGAACCTCTCGCTGCTAAGTGCATCGCTCTCCAGGGCATTTGGACGGGTCGTAACGATATATCGGGCTGTCGGGAAAAGGTCAGTCAGCTCACGCAACCAAGTTATAACCGCAGGTCTTTGTGGCTCAGGAATCTCATCCATGCCATCAACAAGTACTAGCGCACGCCCCGCTCGCAACTGCTCGCGTGGCCAAGTACCCGCCTCCGGCGCTAGCAGCGGAGCCACCTTTTCCATAAACTGCTCAGGTTGTGGCAGCGAACTGCCCACATACTCCCGCAACCGGATGAAGAATGGCACGTACCCGTTGAACTGCGCAGCCATTCCCTTGAAATCCCGGCGGGCCGCGCGGACTGCGATCCACTGCAGGATTGTTGTCTTTCCACCACCTGCACTGCCGTCGATCAACAACCGGGGATAGGCGGCGAGCCATGCATCGAGTTTGTCGCCCTGGTATATCGAGATGGCATCCGGTGCTGCAGCTGCCTGGCTCGCGTGTTCAATAGATAGCTTCAGGTTCACGTAGGCGATACTCAGCGAGTACCACTGCGCGACAAAATCAAGTCCAAAGAGTTCTAGACGATCGAAAATCTTCGCGATCCGTTGCCGGTATGCCGTCTCCACCCGATCCGCACCTGCAGCCTCTACTGCCGGCGAGGGAAGTCGTTCCAAAACTTCCCCCAGTCGCGCAAGAATATGGTCGTCCCGCTTTAGCAGTTCTGCGAATGCGCCCGCCTGGAAACTTGGAAGCTTATCGGCAATCTCGATAACAAAGGCGCAACACTGGCCGAGCACGCGATCGTACAGCTGGATTCCGCCGTACGAAAGGTCCCTCAGATCGTTATCTATGAATTGCCGGATGAACTTCTCCAAGTAGAGCGGATCTAGATTGTTCGCGAAGATCGCTTGGTCTGTTAGTTTGGCGCGGTCAAAAGTCTCTGCTACGGCGATTATTGCCGAATTCCGCTCATTCTCGGCCAGTCCACGGAACTCTTCCCCCATCGTCGCCAGTACTCGTCTCGCGACAAGATCCTCCATCTGCTCGAACTGCCGCCGCACTTTCCGCTGATCAAGTACGCTGACGACCTTCGGCTTAATCAGGTCGGTTAGGTCTCCCGCAACGTTGTCGGCCAGAGAGTTATCCCCAGTCCACAACTTGAAAGCCGTCTTAACGACAGCCCCACTCAACACCACCACCAACTCCATCACACTCACAGTATGCATGAGAGGCCCAGTCGGTGTTCGAGAAAAGTGCCTTCAGTTGCTGGGGAGGGTAGCCGCAGGACCAGTTCAGGCCGGGCAAGAAGGGACCAACACCGGTTTCACGCGGCGGCCGGGCCTACAGCGGACCTTCTGAGCTGACTTAAATATCCTCTTATGTCGGCTTTGACGATTACATGTCAAGGTCCTGGCCACGCGCGTCCCTGCTCCCGCTAGCTGCCATCTTCTGGTCCGGGCAGGGTCCGTCAAGGCCGTTGACATCGCGTGTACGTCACCAGGCAGCTCGCCGAGTGCGGTTGTCCTTCAGTTACAGATGGCCTTGACGGGTTCTGAACGGCCCGGATAGTCCGGCAGCGGGAGCAGGGACGCCTCAGTCTGCCCGGTGAAACTCGTTGCATGTCAAGCGCCCGATGTCCCTGCTTTCGCGTCAACCGACCGGCGTTGGCCCGGCCTGAGCAGGAGCGCTAGCTGAAACGAGGACGCGAGGGGCCCGGCGGGCCGCCTTGAAACCGCACAGAAATTTCTCACAGTCCGGTGGGACTAGACAGCGGAACCCGGGCCCGTACCTCTAGTTCGGCGATGCCAGCCGAGCCTTCGGGCCGGTATGTGACGGTCAGCCCGCCCGCTGGTTCGTCCACGGATCGCACCTTACGCCTGTTATCAGAATCCGCATCCACCACTGGTCGGCCCAGCGCGTAGATCATCTGCTAATGCGCTCCAGCAAGCAGCTATCAGGCCCCCCGCAACCGACCATATCGGCGCGTCGGCGTTCGTTCGCCCGAACTGCGCCCGTCACTCAGAGTCACAATCGGTTGGCGTCGTCTCAAAGCCAATCTTCGATCCAGCACTGGTTGGACTGGACATGCTGGAGACGCACGGGTCGCTGGTCGATGTTCTTGTCGAGCCAGGAGCAGTGGCACGGACATATCATGCTGGAGCTAACTAGACAGGGAGCTTGAGTATGGGGAATCCCGGCGCAGTCGCGACGAACTACTACCAGGGAACCCGCTCGGAGTACCTTGCCCAGTACGTGTTCGGCATGTTCGGCACCGCGGCGCAGGTGCCTCATGAGGCCGACTACGGTTTCGACCTCGCTTGCACGCTCACCCGCACGACCGGCGGTCGCGGCGAGCCCTACGCCTACTACTCGGTGCAGATCAAGAGCGAGCCCAAGCCCTGGGTTTTCGGTGTTCCCGGCTCGGTGAAGTGGATCCTTCAGTACCCGGCTCCGCTGCTGTTCTGCATCGTGGACAAGGACACCACGAAGTTCACCATCTATCAGCTGCTGGCGAGGTTCCAGGCCGCGGTGCTTCCGGACCTTCCGGATAGCCTGACGCTGGTCCTGGGCCTTCCGGGTACGACCAAGGAGCGGCACCCTCGCATCGGATGGGACAGTGAGGGCAACCTGGAGCTGGGACCGCCAATCCTCCAGTTCACCATTTCCGACCTGATGAAGGATGAGGACTACGCGGAGATCCGGCAGGTCCTCGACTACTGGATCTCTGCCGAGCTCCGCAACATCATCCGGCAGCAGATGGGGATGCGCGCAGTATCCGGCCCGCGTTCTACGAGACGAACAAGGTCCCTCCGGAGTCGGGCTTCGGCTTTCTCCATGACCACTGTCCCGGACGACGTCCGCGAACGGGCCAGCAGGACGGCCGCCGAGCACCTCAACTGGCTCGGGCAGGTGATGGAACAGCGCGGTGACCTGGCAGGTGCCCTGCTGGCCGCACTTCTGGTGCGGCATCTGCTTCCTGGGCAGGGCCTGGACAGGTCACTCGGGTTCAGCCCGACGAGCCTGTACGCTCAGCTCGGCCCGACCGCGCGGAAGGCCTTCCCGGATATCGCGGGCGGCGGCAGTGTGCTGGGCCCCTTCGATGACATACTCGCCCACCTGAGACAGGTGACGGATGACACTGCCCGTGGCGGTCAGGGTGCGCCCGGTGACGCCCCCTGAGCTGACGAGGACCGCAGCTACACGCCGGGAGGGGTTCCACGACTCTGGCAACGGCACCTTCACCTAACAGGCGACCGATCAGACGTGCCTGAGCAGGCATGGCCCCGATCTGGGCGCCTATCGGGCATGATCAAGCATGTCAACTGATACGAGCCCCGCGTGCTGCAGATTGATTCTTCTGCGTGGAGCTCACGATCATGCCTTACGAGCCCCAGGCCGCGCCGAACGGCGGGTCCGCGTGCGGTTATCAAACGGGCTTCGGGTTGCTGGCATCCTTGGTTCGGGTTCAGCGCACGACCAGGCTCCGTATGTTTATGCATCACCGCGCTTGGCTTGAAGGTCCGCTCTGCACGAGGAGCGTCTCCTGCGGATAGCGGCGTGCGACCGGCCTGTTACGTGCTCTACCTCTGGGGGCGGGCTCCGCATGCCAGGCAGGCGAACCCCGGCGGCGGCTGCCCGCCGCAGTTCGCGCACCGCATGGTGAGCTGCCGTGGGGAGACGCCGAAGATGGCGGCTAGCCGCTCGACCTCCTGGGTGGTGAATCCCCGCTGCCGTCCGTTGCGGCGGCCTTCGGCGGCGCACACGGTGGAGTTGCTGGCCCAGCCCATCAGCTCGCCGAGCCTGGCCTGGTTCCAGCCGTGCTGCTGGCGCAGGACCCGGATGTTCGCGCCGACCACGGCCGCCTGGGCCTGCGGGATCTCATCGACGCGGCGGAACCGTCCGGTCATCACGCGCCCGCCTGCCAGATGACGCTGTACGACCGGAACGATCCCGGGCGGCTGACGTACCGGTTCGCCGCGAGCATCGCGAGCGCGTTGCAGGTCACCCGGACGGACACCGTGTACTGGCCGGCCAGGTCGGCGGCTGGCAGGATGTCGCCCCGGCGGTACTGGCCGGACTCGATTTTGCCGCGGAGGATCCGGGCGAGCTTGACGTACTGGGGTGAGTAGTCGGCGTCGATGTCATGCAGCATCGGCAGGTCCGAGATGCCGGCCATGGCCGGTCAAACCTCCCGGGCGAGGACCGCGAAGACCGTTTTCCCGCCGTCTTCGTACCGCCAGCCCCAGCGAGCAGACAGTGCCTCCACGATCTGCAGCCCCCGGCCCTGCTCGCCGTCGGCCGGCGTCTCGCGCCTGACGGGGCCTTGCGAGGAGGAGTCTGACACCACGACGGTCACTGCTGCCGGGTTCGCGGCACACGTGAGCGTTACCCCGATCCTCGCGGCGCCGTTACCGCAGGCGTGCTGGACCGCGTTGGCGACCAGTTCGGAGGTGATGACCGCGGCGTCCTGCGCGAACTCGCCCATCCCGTGCAAGCCGAGCGCGTCCCGGACATGCCGGCGCGCTGCCGGCACTGATCCGGGGATGCCCGGCAAGACGAGTGCGATCAGCCGCGGGCTGGCTTGTGCTGCTGTCCTGGCCATGGCCTGGGGTCCCTTCGTGCCTGCTTGGTGGCAGCGTGCACATCCGGGATCCAGGGACGGTAGTCATTGCCGGGCAGATGGCAAACGGCCGGCAGGCTTGGCAAGCTAGCCTGCCGTGCGGCGGGGCACCCTCAGAAGGCCGGGGGTGCCCTGTGTCGTCCGGTAGCTGGCAGCGGGCGGGTTACCTGATCGTGGCGGTGAACGCCCGCCATGCCTCAGCGGTGAACGTGAGTACCGCGCCGTCGCGGTCGGCCGTGTCGCGGACCAGCACGGCCCCGGTCGTGGCGACTTCTACGCATTCGCCGCCGTTGGGGCCGGAGTAGCTGCTTGTGCGCCAGGTGCTGTCCATTCCTCGCACCTCCGCTCTATCAAGGTCAGGGATTCTGACCCCCGGAACGCTTCATTACGGAGCGTATCAAACTGAGTGATCAGCCCTGCGATGATATCGGCGTCCTCGAATACCTGGCCGGCCACGGCGGTCTCGACGTAGGCGGCGCGCTCGGCGACCGCGAAGCCGCCGAGCACCCCGGCGTGCGCGACATCCGGCACGACCTGGATAGTGATGTTCGGCAGGCGGGCCAGGCCGGCGAGGTGGCCCAGTTGCGCGGCCATGACGTCCGCCGATCCGGTGCGGCGGCGCAGCGCGGCCTCGTCCACCAGGAACCACGCGGCCGGGGGGTCATCCCGGGCCAGGATCGCCTGGCGGCCCAGCCGTGCGGCCAGGCGCTCACTGACCTGGTCCTCGGTCACGCCCGGGTTGACGGCCAGGATGGCGCGGGCGTAGTCCTCGGTCTGCAGCAGCCCGGACAAGACGCTGGGCTGCCAGATCCGCAAGGTCGCGGCCCGCTGCTCATGCTCGACCCAGCCGCGGAACCACGGCGGGGTCGCGATCCACGTGCGGGACTCGGCGTAGAACTCGCCGAACCACCCGTCCCGGCCGGGGAACGCCCGGTCGCACATCCGGGCGAACAGCTCCGTCGGCGCCCGTTTGCCGTTCTCGATCCGGGAGATCTGCCCCGGGTCATAGCCGATCCGCTGCCCGAACTCCGCCAGCGTCCACCCGGCCGCGCGCCGGGCCCGGCGCACCTGCTGCCCGAAGTACCGGACGGGGTTGCTCGTGCCATAGCTCATCGGCGGACTCCCGGGGACGGGGCCGGCAGGGCCGCGGGAACGGGCCTCATGGCGACCGAACGACCCTGCCGAGCCAGCTCCAACCATAGCAGAGCACTGATAGCTCTTAATAGCTCACAGAGCTAGTCAGTGTTCCTGCAGCTCAGTGAGCATCCTAAGTTGATCATGTGACCGCTCGTCCTATTGATCCCTATGGGGCTGAATACGCCTACATCCAGGTCGCGGACGACATCCAGCGGCGGATCACCGAGGGCGAGATCGAGCTGAAGCTCCCCAGCGAGCGGAGCTTCGCCGAAGAGTACGAGGTCGCCTACACCACCGTCCGGCACGCGATGGCGGTCCTGCGCGAGCGAGGCATCATCGTCACCGTGCACGGCAGGGGAACCTTCGTGGCCCCGCGCGAGCCTCGAAGCACGCAAACCTAGCGACGCTGCGCAACGGGTACTGCAGCCCGCCCATCCTGCTCAATGACCTGACCCGAACTCTGCTCGGCTCAGCCAGCTCCCGGCAGGGCTGTCAGCGCCCTAGACGCTCGTTCCCCGGCTCTATCGGGGTTCGCCATTTGAGCGCCCACCAGGCTTTTCGCCGTCCATAACACCGTCTATAACACGGTGTTATTGGTTCTCCCTTTCCTGCGCCCTACCGTCACGGTCATCAGATTTCCCCGGCCCCGGAAAGGGACTGCCCCGTGACGCACTACGCCCTATCAGATGACGGAAACGGAGCCCGCTAATGGCCTCCACCGTCGTCTTGTTCGTCATCGCCGCGTTCTTGTCCGGCGCGGTAACCGCCGTATTCGCGATGCTCGTCGTCGGCGTCCACGCCGGTGACCGCCCCCGCCACCTGACCGCCGCACCACCACGCGGCCAGCTGGAAGCCCTCACCCGAACCGTCCTGGGCGTCGGCGTGCGCACCGGCGACCGCCCGGAGGACTGACCGATGCGCACGCCAAGCAAATTCCCGGCCCGCGCTGCCATTCCGGTCAGGATTCTGCGGCCCTCCACTTCGACGCCATTCGTCTTTCCCGCCCGAAGGAATGGTTCCGCCGTGACAGAAATCATGCGCCCGGCATCTCCGATTCTGATTAGCCATAATCCCGGCGACTGTCCTGCGATGCCCCGCGTTCTGCTTGTGCTGACTGGCCCGGCCGGGCCGTCCGTCCCGCAAGGCCCCGGCACCGGCAAAGTCTCCGGGGCCGGATGGAACGATCCCGGCCAGGATCGCTCCGGCCTGTGGCTGCGCAACGCCGCCGCCGGGCTGTGCGTGCTGGCCGCGGCCGCCGCGGCGGTGAGCTTCACCGCCCAGTACCGCATGGTCGACGCCACCCGCCACCTCCCGGTGGTCGCCGCCCTCGAGGCCGCCATCCCGGACGCCGCCGCGCTGGTCTTCGCCTGCCTCGGCATCGCCCTGGCGCTGCACGGCCGCCGGGCGCTGCGCGCCCGGGCGCTGAACCTGGCCTCGGTCGGCGCCAGCGTGTTCATGAACGCGATCGCGGCGGCTCCGGGCTGGCGGAACCTGGCCATCTGGATCCTGCCGCCGGTCGCCTACGCCCTGGCCAGCGACACCCTCATCGGCGTCGTCCGCGCCCGGGCCCTGGCCCGCCACCACCAGCCCGGCACGGCGCTGGCCGCCGACGCGGCCACCCCGCTCGCCGTCCTCGGCGGCCTGGCCCTGTGGCTGCTGCGGCTGGCCCTGGCCCCCGCCTCCACCCTGGCCGGGTTCCGCACCTGGGTGCTGGCCGAGTGCCCGGTCGCCCCCGGCCGCCGCGCCCCGGCACCCGGGCCGGCGCCCGCGCCGCCCCCGCGGAAGGCGACCAAGACCGCCCGGTTCCTGGCCCTGGCCACCGAACGGCACGGGTCTCTCGCCTCCATCCCGCTCACGCCGTCGCCGGGATCAGCGCCGACCTCGCCCCCCGCGTCGGCCTGCACCCCGGCACCGCCCGCGCCGCCCTCCGCAAAGCCGTCCTCGCCGCCCGGAACGGAGCCCCCCGATGATCATCAAGCTCGCCATCGCCCTGGCCGTCATGCTCATCGTGGCCGCGTCCGCCGCCTGGGCGTTCCTGCCCGCCCGGCACCTGCCCGGCAACCGCGCCCGCCACCTGCGGATCCGGCTGCACCTGCGGCTGCACCCCGGTAAAGGCTTCGCCCACGCCTTCAGCCTGTGGCTGCGCTGGTCCCGCTTCGCGGTCCTGCGCCGCTCCGGCCGGATCCGGCCCGCGCTCCCGCTGCGGTACCGGTTCCTGGACCCGCGCGAGCACTCGGTGTTCCTCGGCCGCGCTCACTACCGGCACGGCCTGCGCGTCCCGCTCGAAGAGCACCTGCTCATGATGGCCCCACCAAGGACGTTCAAGACGGCGTTCCTGGCCGACGTCATCCTGCGCTACCCCGGCCCGGTCATCGCCACCAGCACCAAACCCGACG
>CAVWTK010000005.1:0-18609 GCA_963757755.1 uncultured bacterium
CGGCGTCGGGGCGAGGACCGCCCCGGCGGCGATGCCGAGCATGCCCAGCACCCAGACCACGTGGGTCACGTCGGGGCCGGCGTAGCGGTACACCAGGACGGCAGCGATCAGGCAGAGGCCGATGCCGATGGCGAGCGGAATCCACACCCGCGCGGGCCACGGCACGGGCGGGTGCTCCGCCCACTCGCCCCCGACCGGCGCGCGGCGCGCCGCCAGCGCGAACAGTCCCGCGCCGACGGCGAAGGCGGCCACCGCCGGCCACGGCTGCCGGGCGATCAGCATCTGTCCGGCCCCGGCCGCGATCAGGCCGCCGATCGCCAGGAGCAGCGCCATCCCGTCGGCGGATCGGCGCCCGGACGGCCGGGCGCTCACGGACTTACTCGCGAGCGGAGCATGCGCCGGGACCGGGCTATGGAATGTGTGGGGGGGAGTCAAGGGAGGAAGGACGTGAGCCGGTGAGCGGGCGTTGCCGGTGACCAATGCCCTGAGCACGTGTCCGTTCCACGATTGGAGGGCCGCGCTTCCGCGCGGCCGGTCGGCCTCGCCAGCACGCCCCGTCCGGGCGCTGATCGATCCTCCGGCCGAATTGGCGGCGCAAGGCCGGCTCACCGGCTCACTGGCGCACGCCCTTTCTTTCCCGCGTGCCTCGCCAGCACCCCCATCGTCTCCATCACCGTCCGTCCGACCCGCAGTTTGCTGGCGCTGCGCTTGCGGTCGTAGCGGAGGTCGATCGGGATCTCGGTGACGGTGGCGCCGACGCCGTGCAGCTTGAGCAGGAGGTCGAGCATGCAGGCGAAGCCGTCGGCCTCGACCAGTTGGCCGTAGTGGGCGGCGGCGCGGCGCAGGGCGGCGGCGCGGTAGGCGCGGAAGCCGCAGGTGACGTCGCGCACGCCGGGCACCGGCGCGACGGCGCGCACCAGCTGCGCCGCCGCGCGGCTGATCAGGCGGCGGCGCAGTGGCACGCCCTGCAGGCGGGCGCCGGCGACGTAGCGCGAGGCGACCGCGACGTCGGCGCCCGCGTCGAGCGCGGCGAGCAGCAAGGGGATCACTGCCGGTGGGTGGGTGTCGTCGGCGTCCATGGTGACGATCGCGTCGCTGTCGGCTGCCTCCGCCAGTGCGCGCATCAGGCCGTCGGCCAGCGTGCGACCGAGGCCGAGGTTGCGCGGATGCCGTTCGACGGTGATGGGCAGCGCCGGCGCGAACCGCCGCGCGACCTCGGCCGTCGCGTCGCGGCTGCCGTCGTCCACCAGCAGCACCCGCGCCGGCACGGGGAGGCGGGCCAGCGTGTCGCCGAGCGCCGTCAGCAGCGCCGGCAGGTTCTCGGCCTCGTCGTACGCCGGCAGGACGATGTGCACGGTCACCGCGCGCCGCTAGCGCGGTGACGGTGGCGGGCGCAAGGCTCCCCCTCTTCACCACGGAGCCCGCGAGCGGCATGGAGACCGCGGCGCGGTGCGGGAGTGCCTCAGTTTGGTTTGGCGCGGCGGTGGCCCGCTGCTCAGATAGCCGCCAAGGACGCCAAGGGCGCCAAGCAGCGCTGCTGGGCGCCCTTGGCGGTTTTGCCTCAGGGCCGCGATCACCGCCCAACCAAATTGGGTCACCACCCGCGTCGCGCCTCCGTGGCCTCTGTGGTGAAGCTGTGATACCTACCGGCGATTGCGATGCGACCGGCGCTGATCCAGACACGGGCGTTGCTGGCGCTGGCGGCGGTCGTGACGGTCGCCGTCGCGCTCTACTACTTCCAGGCGCTCGATGCGCCGCCGAGCGGGTGGTGGGTGCTGGCGTTGGGGATGATCCTGGGCCTGCTCGGGCAGGCCGGGGTGGAGTATCCGGCGCCGCCGCCGGCACCGCCGCCGCTGCCCGCGACCCGGCTCCGCTTCTGGCTCGGCGTCCTCCTCGCGATCGCCGGGATCGCGTTGTGGGTGGTCTCGGTGGTGACCCTGCTGCACGGCTGGGTGGACGGCTTCGATCGAGCCTGGGCCGGTTGGCTCACGGCGACGGTGCTGCTGGCGGTCGGCAGCGATCTCGCCTGGGGCATCTGGCCGCCGCCGAGCGAGCGGCTGTGGACGCGCCGGGCGCTCCTGCTGGCCCTGGCGCTGGTGGCGGTCGCCGCGCTCTATCGTCTGGGCAACATCGCCACGTTCCCCGGCGAGGGCATGGTGACGCAGATCGAGGATCTCCAGGTCGGCAACTTCGGCCAGGCGTACATCAACGGCTATCGCCTGCGCTGGGAGTATCTGAGCAGCACGTGGCTGGCGGCGATCGGCATCTGGCTCGGCGGCCCGACCCAGTTCGCCGAGCGCGTGCCGTTCGCCGCGGTGAGCGCGCTCAAGCTCCTGCCGATCTTCGCCTGGCTGCGGCTGAGCGTCGGCACGCTCGGCGCCGCGGTGGGCTGCGCGCTGCTGGCGGTGTCGTTCTGGGACGTCGTCCTGTCGCGCATTCCCAACAACCACAACGTCTTCATCGTCGCCATCGCGTTCGCGCTCCTCGCCGGGCCGGCGCGGCGCGGCCGCCCGTCGGCCTACGTCGTGCTCGGCTTTCTCGGCGGGTACATCCTGCACGAGTACGTCGCCTATCGGCCGCTCGCGTTCTGGGCGCTCGCCGGCGCGGCGTGGTGGTCGCTCACCGATCGCGCCGCCGGCTGGCCGGCGCGCGTCGTCCGGCCGCTCGGCACCGCGCTCCTCGTCGGCAGCATGATCACGCCGCTGTTCGTCACCCGCATCCCGGGCGAGTTCCGCCGCGAGTACTACGACGGCTGGGAGCGCGCCCACGGCATCACCGCGTACTACAACCCCACCGACACCTGGACCGCCGCGCTGCAGCGCCGGCTCACCCGCGTCGGCGATGCGGCGTCCCTGTTCGTGTACCAGGGCGACCGCTCGCCGGTGCGCAACATGAAGCTGTGGCCGCTGATCGATCCGGTCACCGCCGCCCTGCTGGCCCTCGGCATCGCCGGCGCCCTGGCGCACGCCCTCCGCCCGGTCCTGCTGCTCACCGTGGCCGGGTTCGCCGTGCACGTGCTGGGGACCCTCGTCTTCACCGGCAACTTCGACGTCGCGCGCGTCGGCGGCTCGGCCGGATTCGTCTACGTGCTCGCCGGCATCGGCGCGGCGGGGGTCAGCGGCGCGTTCGGGGCGGCCTGGGGTCGCGCCGGGCGGGCGCCTCGCGCTGGCCGCGCTGGCGGTGGCCGTGGGCTGGGCCGCGGTGTGGAATACCAGCCATCTGCGCGAGTTCTGGGGCTCGACCGAGGTCCGCCGCGCCCATCGCAACAACCTCGCCTACCTCTCCATCTGGGTGCGCGATCATCGCCGGCCCGGCGAGCGCGTGCTCGGCGTCGCGCCGCTCTACACCGCCGCGATCAGGAGCCACGACGGGATCTGGCTGCTCGGCGGCCCGGTACCGGGTCAGCTGTCGTCCGACGTCGACACGGCGCTGCACGCCTGGCCGCAGGAACCGGGGCCGACGCTGTTCGTCCTGTTCGTCGAGCGCAACACCGACGACGTCGCGGCCTATCTGCACTGGCTCTTCCCCGCGCTCGAATTCAATTTCGACCGCGATTCGCTGTCGATGGGCGGCGACGTCGCGTACGTGCACGTGCCGGAGATGCCCGCCGATCTCGCCGCTCGACTGGCGGCCACCGCCTGCAACGGGGCGGTCGCGGACTTCACGTTCATCGGCAAGACGCCGGACGAGGTCCTGGCGCGCCAGCGCACCGTCGTGCCGTTCATCGATCGCAGCGTCTGGCCCGACGCGCTCATGCAGCAGGTGCCGCGGCTGAATCCGACCCGCATGTCGGTCCGCATCGCCGCGCCGATTACCATCACCACGCCCGGCGAGTACCGCTTCGGGCTCGACACGTACGGCGGCGCGGCGACCCTGCTCATCGACGGGCAACGCCGCGACGGCCACGGCTACGCGGCGGCGACGCTGACCGCCGGCGAGCATCAGCTGCTCGTCGAGGGCCAGTTCTCGCTCCTCACGCCGTCGATCAGTCTGCGCTGGAGCGGCCCCGATACGCAGGACCGCCAGGAGTTGCTGCCGCTCTACCGCCTCGCCGTGCCGGCGGCGGGCTGCCCATTCCCCGACACGGAGGACGGCCATGCGCCGTAGGGGCGTGCAGCGCGCCGCGCTCGCCGCCGTCGTCCTGCTGGCGCTCTTCCTGCGCGTCTGGCAGCTCGAGGACGTTCCCGCCGGCCTGTACTGCGACGAAGCCGGCAACGGCTACAACGCGTACGCCCTCGGCACCGCCGGGATCGACGAGAACGGCACGTGGTTGCCGTTGTACGTGTGGTCGTTCGGCACGGCCTACAAGAATCCGCTCTTCATCTATGCCGCCATCCTGCCGGTGAAGCTGCTCGGCCTGAGCGCCTTCAGCGTCCGCCTGACCGCGGCGTTGTTCGGCACCTTCACGGTGCTCGCGATGTTCTTCCTCGGCCGCGCGCTCTTCGGACCCTGGTCGGGCTTCTGGGCGGCGCTCTTCCTCGCGATCGCGCCGTGGCACGTCCACTTCAGCCGCATCGCCTTCGAGCTCATCGCCTATCCCCTCGTCGTCGTGTGGGGCTGCACGCTGCTGGTGCGCTTCACGCAGGGGCGCCGCACGCTGCCGGCGGCGCTCGGCATCTACGCGCTCGGCGTCTACGCGTACGCGCCGGCCGCCTTCTTCGTGCCCGCGTTCCTCGTCGGCTTCGGCGTGCTCTTCCTGCCCGAGCTGCTGCGCAACTGGCGCCAGTTCCTCGTCGCCCTCGCCGTCACCGCCGCGGTGCTCGCGCCGGCCGCCGTGTTCTTCTCGTCGCAGACCCGCACGGGCACGCTGTACTTCCGCCGCACCACGTTCCTCGACGCGCAGCAGCCGTGGCGCGCGCAGGCCGACCGCTTCGCCTACAACTACGCCCAGTTCTTCTCGCCCCGCTTCCTGCTCGAGGAGGGCGACCCGATCTTCCGCCACTCGGTGCGCCGGTTCGGCGAGCTCTACCCCTTCTTCATCCCGTGCGTGCTGCTCGGTGCCGGCGTGGCGCTGCTGCGGCGCGACCGCGTCTCGAAGCTGCTGCTGTGGTGGCTCGCGCTCTACCCGGTCGCGCCGAGCCTGATGAACGAGATCCCGAGCGCGACGCGCGGCATCATCGGCGCGCCGATCCTGTGTCTCCTCGCGGGCATCGGCTTCGCGGCGGCGCTGCGCGCGCTGCGCTTCCTGGCGCCGCGCCGGCGCTGGGGCGTCGCGCTGCAGGCGGCCGCGACCCTGGCCGCGGTGAGCGTGCTCGGCGTGCAGGCGGTGCGCTATCTGCACGCCTATTTCGTCGACTACCCGACGTACGCGGCGCTGACGCCGGGCGCCTTCCAGTTCGGCTACCGCGACGCGATCGCCTACATGGAGAGCGAGCGCGCCAACTACGACACGCTCATGCTGAGCGCCACCGACTCCAACCAGCCGCAGGTGTTCGCGCAGTTCTACCGGCCCATCGACCCGCGCGAGTGGGCGCAGCGGCACGACACCGGCTACCTCATCATCAAGCCCGAGGAGTTCACGCGCGCCCAGCCGAACCAGCGCGTGCTCGCCGCGCTGCACCCCGACGACGTCGATCTGTTCAGCGACCTGAAGGTGAAGCGGCTGCGTCGAGGGCCCCGGCGGCAAGCTGGCGTTCGTCATCGCCGACGTCAGGTGCCCGCAAGCGCTATCTGAACAATTGGTTGATCCTCGGCCTCTTCCCGAACGACGACGGCCGCGGCAGCGATCGCGACCCCGTCAACCCGACCGACCTGACGCCACGCAGCTACCTGGGACTCGCCGGCCGGCCGGTCGCCTGGCAGCAGGCGCCGGCGCAGTTCGCGTCGGTGGACCTCAACCGCGACTTCGTCGGCGCCGACGCGCGCAACCCCGGCAACCCGGAGCACGTGTGCGCCTACGCCGCCACCACCCTGCGCGTGCCGACGGCGCGCGCCGCGGTGCTCGAGCTCAGCGGCTCCCTCAACGACACGCTGCGCGTGTGGCTCAACGGCCGGCCGCTGACGCCCTTCGCGATGATGATGGGTCGCGAGCCGCGCCAGCGCGACGTCGAGCTGCGCGCCGGCGACAACGGCCTGCTGGTGCAGAGCTGCGAGGACATCGGCTCCTGGTCGTTCAACGCCCGCCTGCTCGACGCCGACGGCCATGACATGGAGGACGTCGTCAGCATCGCCGCGCTGCCGATCGAGGCCATGCGGCCGCAAGCCGAGGCCGCCGACACCGTGCAGCTGGTCGAGGGCTACGCGGGCAACGCGCAGGGTCCGGCCGAGACCACCTACCCCGACTACCGCGGCGGCTCGCCGTCGTGGCGGGCGCGGGTCGAGAACCACAGCACCGTGAGCTGGCGCACGGCGGCGCCGGCGACCGCCGGACCGGCGGTCTTCGCCTTCACCGGCTCGACCTCCGACGAGGAGGGCGACTTCGCGCTGGCCATCGACGGGCGGCCGACCCTGACGTTCCAGACCCACCGCGATCGCGAGGTGCACAGCTGGAGCGGCAACGGCGCGACCCTGGTGTACGTCCCCAAGGGCAGCGCCGCCGGCAGCACCGGCTTCTACCTGCTGTCGGTGTCGTCCGAGCAGATCACGCCCGGCGTGCCGCTCGAGCTGCGCGTCACCGGCAGCGGCGGCGATCCGCTCGCCTGGTTCATGATCAAGAGTTACCGCGACACGCTCACCGCCGAGCACGTCACGCCGGCGATGGCCGTCGAGGCGACCCACGGCGCCTGGCGCACGCGGGCCCTGGCGTACGCGCCGCCAACATGAACGCGCCGGCCGACGCGGTGGCGATCGGCCTGGCGTTCGCCCTGTGCGCCGGTGCGGGGCTGGCGTTGTGGTGGCTCCTGCGCCTCGAGCGCGGCGCGACGTTGCTGGCGCTGCTGGCGCTGACGGCGGCGGCGCTGGCCCTGCGTCTCCTCCACCTCGGCGACTTCCCGCGCGGCCTCAACGAGGACGAGCCCAAGGTGCTCGCCGCCGCGATCGGGGCACTGCGCCACGGACGTCTGCTGGCGGAGAGCACCATCGCCGTGCCGGTCCTCATGCACGCGCTCTTCCAGGCGACCCTGGTGCCGCTGCTCGGGATCGGTTTCTGGACGATCCGCCTCTACAGCCTGGTCGGCGGCGTCCTCTGCGTGCCGGCGGCGTTCGCGACCGGGCGCGCCATGCGCCTGTCGGTCGTCGCCAGTCTCGGCGGCGCCGCGCTCGTCGCGGTGCTGCCGTGGGCCCTGTTCTACAGCCGCGTCATGCAGGGCGCCGAGCTGACCTTCCAGCAACTGCTCCTGCTCGCCGCGCTGGCGGCGCTGATCTGGCGGCGCGGCGGCTGGCCCGAGGCGGCGATCGGCGCCTTCGCGCTGGGGTGGATGCTCTACGGCTATTGGTGCACGCGCGCGATGCTGCCGATGCCGCTCCTCGCCGCGCTGCTCGCCAGCGGCCGGCGCCGACTGTGGTGCGTCGCCGTGTTGCTCGTCGGGGTCCTGCCGTATCTGCCGTATCCGCCCGCCAATCCGCACTCGGTGTACGTCGGCCAGGGGCTGCAGCCGTCGCTGCTCACCAGCGCCGATCCCGCGATGCTGTGGACGCGCGCGGGCGAGACCCTGCAGTCGTTCGTGCGGCCGGTCGGTCAGGACGGGTGGCTGACGGTACGCGCCGGCGGGATGCATCCGGTCCTGCTCCTCGTGCTGGCGCTGGCCGGCGCCCTCAGCGGCTGGCGCCGCGCCGCGTTCCTCGTCGGCGGCTTCGCGCTCGGCCTGACGCCGACCATCTTCGCGTGGGGGGCGCCGAGCCTGCACCGGATGATGATGGCCCTACCGTTCATCGCCCTTGCCGCGGCGGCGGCCTGCGACGATCTCGTCCCGCGCCGTGCCTGGCGCGCCGCGGTGGTGGCCGTGTTGGTCGGCGCCGTCGGCGTGTGGTCGGTACGCTTCTACTTCTCCGACGACTTCTGGCCGCCCGAGTCGCGCTGGTTGTTCGATTGGGAGCGCACCGATCTGGTTGCCTCGCTGCCGCTCGACGCCGGCCGGCCGGTGATCCTCATGCGCCAGGTGACGCAGTTCGAGGAGCCGCGGCGCTTCTTCGCGGCGGACGATCGCACACTGACGGCGGAGAACTGGCTGCCGCCGCCGCAGGGCGCGCTCTACGCCTTCACCGCCGAGGCGGAAGCCCTGCGCCCGCTCTACGTCGCGCGCTTCGGCGCCGAGCGGGTACACGCCTTCGGCCGCGCCTTCACCGTCGACGTGCCCGCCGGCGACTGGTCGGGTTTGCGGGACCACGGTTGGACGTACTGCGCCCGCTGCGGGGCGGACGTGCGCAGCACCGTCGTGCCCGCGCTCGCGCAGATGGCAATCGCCTTCGACGGCTTCGTCTGCAATGAGCCGTCGACGCACACCTGGGCCGCGCGGTGGAATGGCGACGCGACCCGACTGCACGTCAGCGGCGGCGATCGCCGGGTGACCGTCGCAACGCCGCGCCAGCGCGCCGAGGACGTCGATGTGGACGTCGATGTCGTTCCCGGCGACGTCGTGCGCGTCACCACCACCGCCGATCCGGGGCTTCCGTTCGCGGCCGTGTCGCTGATGGTGAGCGATGCGGTTCCAGCGTGGGAATCTGTGACGCCCCTGGACTGCGGAAACTAAGGCGTGGAGTGCGGCGCGTCAGCGCCGCTTACGACGGCCGCGCGTCAGCGCGGCTCACGCCGCGCCCTCGCAAGCGGCGCTGACGCGCCGCACTCCAGGTTCACTGCCCGGCGGGCACCAGGTTCGTCGGCGGGATGAGCTGGCGTTCGCCGCCGGGCGGGGTCCAGAAGAGTTGGAAGATGCGGCGGGTCGTCTGCGCGAGCTTCGGGCTCGCGAAGCTGACCTCGATCGGGTGCAGGCCCGGCTCGAGGGTGCGGACCGCGGCTTTCTCGGCGGGTTGCTCGGGGACGACGTCGTCCGCGGCGAAGAGCGCCTCGCCGTCGAGCACGGCGCGGAAGGGGCCGCTGCCGATCGCGTCGAAGCGGTAGCTGCCGGCCTGGTCGACGCGCAGCGCGCCGCGCCAGACGGCCGAGAACGGCGTGCGCACGCGCGCGGACGGCTGGCGTTGCTCGATGACGTAGGCGTTGATCTGCGGGTCGAGGGCCCACACCGTCTCGTTGCCGACCGTGTACGTCGCGGTGAGGCCTTGTGGCACCCGGTCCGGGCGCAGCTGCCAGCGCGTCAGGGGCTCGTTGAATCCGTCGCCGCTCAGCTGCAATTCGAGCGAACGGCCGTCGCCGGCGGTCTCGTCGATGCGAATGGGCTGCCACCCGCGCGCCAGGGTGAGCGTCGCGTCCACCGGCTCGGGCCGTCCGGGGTTGACGACCGGCGGTGCGTCGCCGATCCGCACGGTCGCGGGAAGCGCGCTGCGCACCCGCAGCCCCATGGCGCGGTTGGAGGGCCAGTACACCTGGCCGACCCAGCCCACGTGCGCGCCGGCCGCGATGCCCGCCGGCAGCGGCGCAAAGGGATCGATCGCGCCGCCGGCCGGCGCGCCCGGGGCGTCGAGCGCCAGGCCGGCGCGCGCGCGCACGTCGTCCGGGCTGATGTCGACGGTGCGGAAGTACAGCGCGCCGTTGGCACTGCGCACCTCGCCCGGCACCGCGTGGGGATAGAGCGAGCGGAGGTAGGCCGTTTGCGTTTCCTGTGTCGGTCCGAGGACGAGCGTGAGCGGCGCGTCGACCGGTTGGTGCAGCGGCAGCGCCTGCGCGACGTCCATCTCGTCGTCGGTGCGGCCGCCGAACTCGATCAGGAACAACTCCTGATGCAGCGCCAGGTGGTGCTCGGGCCCGAGGAGGATGGCGTGCTGGTCTGCCGGCCGCGTGTGCAGATAGCGGGCGAGCTCCGAGTTGGGGTCGCCCATCGTGCCGGCGTAGTCGACGAAGTACGTCTGCCAGTTGATCGAGCCGGCGCCGATCAGGAGCGCCACGACGGCGGCAAGGCCAGCGGCGCGCCGCCAGCCCTCGCCGGCGGTGGCGATCAGCCAGTCGAGCGGCAGCGCGGCGAGGATGGCGATGGCCGGCAGGAGGCCCACCATGCGCACCGTGGCGGGGGGATCGGCGGTGGCGATGCCGCCGGCGATCACGGTGGCCAGCCACCAGTACGGCACGAAGGCGTCGCGGCCGCGCCGCAGGCGGCGCAGCGACATGGCCAGTCCCAGGACGAAGAGCGCCGCCGACACGTCGTCGAGCATGCCGCCGCCGCGGTAGCCGATGTTGTACCCGGAGCCGGGAAGCACGCCGAAGCCGAGCCAGGTGATCCAGATCTGTCGCTGGAGTATTTCCCACGCCCGCCCGGCGCCCACCACGTGCCAGGCCTCCATGACCTGGCTCATGGTCTGGCGGCTGCGCGCCATGACCGTGAACTGTCCCCAGTTCGGACCGAACTGGAACGCGTCGCTCACGTAGAAGGCGTACGGGAACAGCGTCAGCGCGAGGCCGGCCGCGACGAGCGCCGCGCCGCGCCAGTGCGTGCGCAGGCGCGCCGGCCGTGCCAGCGCGGCGAGGGCGAGCCAGCCGATCACGAGCGGCGGCACCAGCTGGCCGGCGTTGTAGCTGAACAGACACCAGGCGCTGGCGACGCCGGCCATCCACCAGTGCACGGCGCGCCCGCCGTTGATCGCGCGCCAGAGATGGAAGAGCGCCAGCGGCTCGAGGAAGAAGATCTGCGAGTGGGCGACGCCGAGGCGGCTGAAGTCGATGGCGGTGCGGCAGATGGCGAACAGCAGCGCGCCGAGGAACGCGACGCGCGGCCCGTAGAGCTCGCGCGCCAGCAGGTAGGTGACCAGCACGCCGAGGGTGCCGAGCAGCGCCGACGAGAGCCGCAGGGTGGCGATGTTGAGGCCGACGATCGGCACGAGCAGACCTTCCATCGACAGGCCGATCACCGGCCAGGTGTTCCAGCCCATGCGGAAGAAGTTCGGAATGTGGCCGCCGTTGAAGGCGTTGTAGAGGTACATGCCGACGCGCGGCTCGTCGCCGAAGATCGCGCGCGGCAGGGTGTCGATCCACCACACGCGCGCCAGCGCGGCCAGCACGAGCAGCGCGCCGACCGCCAGCATCTCGCGGGTCGTCCACGGGATGCCGACGGCCGTTGCGGGCGTCACCGGCCAGCGTCGCACCGCCAGGGCGCCGAGCGCCGCGGCGGCCAACCAGAGGAGCAGCGGCGGCACGGGCCAGCGATCGCTGGTCGCGATCGCGGTCGCGCCGGCGGTGGCGGCGAGGCTCGCGGCGCCGAGGAGCAGGCGTTGCGCCCGCGAGACGGGCATCGGCGGCGCCGGCGCCGCGAGCGGTCGTGCCGGCAGCCGCCGGCCGGCGACGGCGGCCGCACCGATGGCGGCCGCGGCGAGCACCAGCCAGGGCAACCCGCGGCCGTAATCCGCGTGGATCGAGAGCTGCGCCGCCACCGCGGCGCCGATCGCCGCCGCGAGCAGCGCTTGGCGGGCGCCGCTCGACTCCGCCGTCGTCATCGGCAGGCGCAGTACCAGATGCGAGGCATGAATGCATGTCGCCTGGACGAGGTGCTCGGGAGACGAGGCACTAGCGATGCGGGCGAGCCGCCGCGCTCACCAGCTGGCGGAATCGGTCGGCGGATCGTGGGCAAGGTAAGCCGGCCGGCGAGCGCGGGCGGCTCGCCCGCATCGCTAGTGCGCCTGCTTCGAGTCGACCTGCCGCCGGCCATTCGCGCTTTGCGTCGCGCTCCGCTACCATCCGCGCGCGCGATGAGCGGAACGGTGGGACGCGTGGTGCTGTGGGTGGTGGCGGTGGCGCTGCTCGTCATCGCCTGGCGGTCGCAGTTCGCCTTCCAGTTCGCCGACGAGCGGACGCTGTGGGGCTGGCGCACGCTCGGGGCGGTGGGCGCCTTGTGGATCCTGTGGTGGGCGGTGACGCGGGGCGCGGTCCCGGCGCGGCCGGCCCTGTCGGGGCGGATCGAGTTCCTGGCGGCGCTGGGGCTCATCGGGCTCGGCGTCGCGTTTCGCGTCGTCCACTTCTCCACCGTGCCCGCCGGCATGAACCACGACGCCGCCTTCAACGGCATGTACGCGCTGCACGTCCTGCAGGGCGCGCCGTACACGCCCTACGTCTCGGCGGCGTGGGGGCGCGAGACGCTCTTCATGTATCTGTGCACGCCGCTGGTGGCCTGGCTCGGCAATCGGCCGGAGCCGATCCAGTTGGCGGCGACGCTGGTGGGCATCGCGAGCCTGCCGGTCTTCTACCTCTTCGCGCGCGCGCTGGTCGGGCCGCGCCTGGCGCTGCTCGGCATGGCGCTGTTCGCGGTGTGCGGCTGGCACGTCCTGTTCTCGCCGCGTCGGCTGGCGCATGATCATGGTGCCGCCGTTCGCGATGGCGGCGCTGTTTGGCCTCTGGTTCGGCCTCGATGGCCGGCGCTGGGGATGGGTCCTTGCCGGCGCCGCGTCCGCCGGCGCCATCTACACGTACGACGCCGGCCGGATGGTGCCGGTCATGATCGCGGTGCTGGCCGCCCTCGCGACCCTGTCGACCCCGGCGCGCTGGCGCCACCACCTGCTTGGCGCGCTGGTGGCATTGATCACCTTCCTCATCATCGGGGCGCCGATGCTGTACTACGCCGCGACGCACCCGCAGCAGTTTCTCGGTCGCGCCGCGAATCTCGCCGGCAGCAGCGAGGTCGGAATCTTCGGCAACGCCCGCGACGCGTTGCTGATGTTCAACTATCGCGGCAACGGCAACGACTTCTTCGTCAACGAGCCGCTCCTCGAGCCGCTGCTGGGTGTGCTGTTCGCCGTCGGCCTGCTGGTGACGCTGACGCGCTGGCGCGGCGGCCCCGAACGCTTCCTGCTCGGCGGCTTCGCGCTGACGCTGCTGCCGGGCGTGCTCGCCGTGCCCAACGGCAATCGCTGCATCACCGCGCTGCCGTTCGTCGCGCTCTTCGCCGCCACCGGCCTGGCGGCGATGCTCGACCTCTGCGCGGCGCTGCTGCCGTCGGCGCCGGCGCGCTGGGCGGCGGGGCTGCTGGCGCTGGTCGCCGTCGGCATCGGCGGCGTCGAGACGTATCGCGAATTCCTCGGACCCACGGCGCGCACGATGCAGGGCTTCAACCCCGAGGCGACGGCGGGCGGCGAATACCTGCGCCGATTCGACGAGCGCTACACCCGGTACGTGATCGCCGAGGACTGGCCCGAGTACACGCTCGCGTATCTCTCGTACAACGGCGGCGGCACGCCGCTCGAGAACCACTACATCCTCGGCCGCCGGCTGGAGGACATCGAGGCGCGCATCAACCGCTATGGCCGCAGGGGATTGGTGTTTGCCACCGATCTCAAGCCCGCGGGCCGCGCGGCCTTCGAGCGCCTGTCGCGCCTCTTCGCCGATCACCGCAGCGAGGAGATCCGCGCCGCCAGACTCGGCGGCGCGCCGGTCGGCATGGCGCTGATCATCGAGCCCCAGCACACCGCGCACAGCGGGCTGTTCTCCGACAGCTCGCGCGCCCTCGCGATCGGCGGCGACGCCGCGGCCACGGCGATGCGCTGCTTCCCCCCGGTCGGCCAGGCGCTCGGCTTCACGGTGCGGCTGCAGATGATGCGCCTGCAGGGCGCCGGTCCCGGGGACGAGGTGGCGCTGCTCAACGAATGTCCCCCGCGGCTCGGCCGCGCGCCGCTGGCGTTGGTGCTCGCCTTCGGCGCGTCCGGCCTCGAAGTGCGCGGCAAGACCACCGTGACGGTGGTGCCGGCCGCGGAATTGGAGTCGGGTCGCTGGTACGAGGTCGTCCTCGCGCTCGGTGCCGACGGCCGCGCGTCGGTCTACGTGGACGATCGCGATCCGCAGCGCGTGCCGCTGGCGACGCCGGCGTCTCGGCTCGCCGGCATCGTGATCACCGCGACGACCGGCACGCGGCTCTTCGTCGACGACGTCGCCGCCGCGCCCGGCCTCCTCAAGCCCACCGAAGCGCAGTGGAGCCCGGCGCACGCGCGGGCGGAGCTCAACACCTTCGAGGACGACCTCGAGGCCACGCCCTTCGGCACGCTCGGCGCCGACGCGCAGTGGCGCGGCATCAGCGGTCCGGTGTCGGTCATCGCCAGTCCGGCCGGCGCCGCTCTCCCCGCCGCGGCGGACGCCGCCGGCGACGCGTTCGACGGCGGCCACGGCAGCGAGCGCGGCCAGTTCGACCAGCCGATCGGCATCGCGGTCGGGAAGAACGGGCGGTTTTTCGTCGCCGACCGCAACAACCACCGCGTGCAGTCGTTCTCGCGCGACGGCGGCTTCGTGCGCGCGTGGGGCCAGCTCGGATCGCGCGTCGGCGAGTTCCGCGAGCCGCACGATCTCGCCGCCGACGACGAGTTCGTCTACGTCGCCGACCTCTGGAATCAGCGCGTGCAGGCGTTCGACATGGACGGCCAGCCGATGTTCGTCATCACCGGCGCGCCGAGCCTGTCGAGCCCGCGCGGCCTCGCCGTGCACGACCGCAACGTCTACATCGCCGAGGCGGCCGGCGGACGGATCAGCGTCTACGACCGTGACGGCAAGCTCGTCACGACCTACGGGACCAGCGGCGGCAGCGATCTCGGCCATCTGATCGAGCCGGTGGACGTCGCGGTGGCACCGAACGGCGACGTCTGGGTGGTCAACTCGGGGAACAACCGGCTCGAGCGCTTTGCGTCCGACGGCCGCGCGCATCGGCAGCCTCCCCGTGCCGGGCTGGACCGGCGAGCGCCTCAAGGAGGTCTACCTGGCGATCGGACCGGACGGCACGCTCTACGTCGGGGACTGGGATGCGCACGCCGTCCGCCGCTTCCGTCCCGATGGCACCGAGCTGTCCACGGTCGGCACGGCGATCGCCGAGCCGTCCGGGATCGCGCTCGACGGCGACCGCCTGTTGGTGGTCTCGCGCGGCGACGACGTCGTGCGCGTCGTGCCGCTGGGCGAGGCAAAGTAAGTCACCACGGCGGCCACGGAGGTGATTCTCCGCGGCCGCTGTGGTCAAATGAAATACGATGACAGGGACCGAACGCCTGGCGCTGGTCGTCCTGGTTGTCGCGGCCACAGCCGGCGGCGTCGCCTACACGCTGCGCGATGCCGGCACGAGCGAGCCGATCGCCGAGCGCGGCAGCGTCGTGGATGCGCCGCGCGAGGACGCCGGTCGCCGGCCGCACGACGCGCCCATGGGCGCGCTGCCGCGCGGCCCCCGCAGTGGTGACGGCGGGAGCGCGGGGGCCGGTGGTGGCGGCGATCGACGCGGCGCCGCCCCGAAGCCCGAGGGAGTGGTCGGGGTGCGCCCGGAGCCGCGTCGCGCGTGGGAGGGCGGCACCGGCGCGGATCGGGAACGCGACGCCGACTTCGCGCCGCCCGACGTGGACTCTGCGGGCAGTGTGCCGGTCGGCGCGTCGGGCGCCGCGCCGCGCGAGGTCGCCCCGCCCGTCGCGGGCCACCAGCCCGGCGCCGTCGCGGCCGCGGACCAGGCGGAGACGGTGGCGGAGGCCGATAGGAAACCCGACGCGGATCCCGACGTGCTCCTGTCGATCCCGCTGCGCGGCGCCGTCGAGCCGGACGCGGCGAGCGGCCCGCCTCCACAGACGAGCGGCCTCGTGATGCACGGCGGCGAGGTCGAGTTCACCGAGGACGCCCAGTACACGTTGCCGTCCGGCGGGAACGTCAACAGCGACGCGGGGACCATCTCCTTCGCGATCGAGCCGAACTGGACGGGCGACGACGACAGCAACAATTCCCTGCTGCAGATCCGCGACGAGCACCGGTGGGAGAACTCGCTCGGCATCGTCAAGAACTTCAACTCTCTGCGCTACATCATTCACGACGAGCTCGGCGTCGAGACCAACGTGAACGTCTACATCGACCAGTGGCAGCCGAACGAGCGCCACGTCGTCACCGCGACCTGGGACGATACGCGCATGACGTTGTCCGTCGACGGCGAGCAGGTGGGCGAATCGCCGCTGCCCAACCCCGTGCGGTTCGGCGACTCGACCCCGATGCACGTCGGCTCCGACTTCCCCGGCAGCAGCTACCGCGGCGCCAACGCCCGCATCAGCGACCTGACCGTACGCTCCACCGCCCCCCCGGCCGGCCCGTAAGGTGACCGCGCGGGCGGCTCGCCCGCAATGCGGGCACGCTGAACACGATGTCGGCGGCACCGCGCGAGCACTGCGGGCGAGCCGCCCGCGCTCCCGGGCGGCTGCCACTCCGCCGCACCGGCGCCTCGCGCAATCATCGTCGCCGCCGCGGTTCGTTGACCCGATACCGATCGGCTGTTAGCGGAGCGCTGGCGTGATCGCCCTCGTCGGCATTGTCATTCTCGGCGGATACGGAGTGGCGCTGTGGTGGCTGCTCCGACGCGAGTCGCCGTGGACGTTCGTCGCGCTGGCACTGCTCTGCGGCCTGTCGTTGACGCTGCGCCTGGTGCTGACCGACGGGTACCCCTGGGCCATCGCCGAGGACGAGCCGAAGTTCCTCGGCTGCGCCGTTCAGGCGCTCGCGCGCGGCAGCATCGCCAGCGAGTCCTGCGTCCACATCCCCTACCTGCTGGGATCGCTGTTTCAGGCGCCGCTCGTGCCGTACATCGGCGCCAACCGATGGTCGATGCATTCGTATTCGATGCTCACCGGGGTGCTGGCGACGCCGGTGTTGTTTGCCGCCGCGCGGGCGATGGGCCTGCGCACCGCGTCGAGTCTGGTCGTCGGCGGCCTCGTCGCCGTGCTGCCATGGTCGCTCTACTACGGTCGCATGATCTTCGGCGGCGAGCTGATCTTTCATCAGGCCCTGATGATCGCCGGCCTGGCGGGGCTGATCTGGCGTCGCGGCGGCTGGCCGGAGGCGCTGTTGGCGGGCTTCGGCCTCTGTCTGCTCCTGTGGGACTACTGGGCCGGACGGTCGATGGTGGGGATGCCGCTGGCGGCGGCAGTGCTTGCGACGGGATGGCGTCGGCTGTGGTGCGTGGCCGTGATCGCCATCGCATTCCTCGGCTGGTACCCGCACCTCGCCACGGGCCCCGCCGACGCGAACGTCGGGCTCAGTCTGGAGGGCGGCCACGGCGCGACCGTCGCCGGCGGCTTTCACCCCGGCTACGCGACGGCGCCGTGGGAGACAGCCAAGGCGCGGACCGAGTTGGCGTTCCGGACGCTCGCCGAGCCGGTCGCGCAGGAGAGCATCTTCACGATGCGCTCGGTGGCCATGCACCCGGTGCCGTTGCTGGCGCTGGCGGCCATCGGCCTGTTGACCGGTGTCCGCCGTGGCCTGTTCCTGCTCGGAGGATTCGTCGCCGGCATCGCACCGGGCATCGCCAGCGCCACCTTCGCGATCAGCGCCCACCGCATCATGATGGCGTATGCGTTCATCGCCCTCGGGGCCGGCGCGGCGGTCAACATCGCCCCGTGGCGCTGGCTGCGCGTGCCGCTGGCGGTGCTGGTGTTCGCCGGCGTCGCGCTCTGGAGCGTACCGTTCTACTTTTCCGACCAGTTCTGGCCGGCGTGGTTCCGGCAGGAAGAGGCGGAGCTGACCCAGCTGGCGGATGCGATCGCCGAGGCGCCACCGGCCCACCTGATCGCCATGTCGCAGATCGGATTCTACGGATACCTCACCGGCGCTGCCGCCGACTCGCCGCCGATGATGATGGACAACATGATCCCGGCCGACAACCAGGCGGTGACGTACGCGTTCACCTGGCAGGCGTCGCTGCTCCGCCCGCAGTACGATCGGCTGTTTCCCAAGCGCGTGCGGCCGGTCGGTCGGAAATCGTTCCTGGTCACGCTCGAAGCCGCCGACTGGTCGTGGTTTCGCCAGCACGGATGGACGGTCGACGTGCGCTGCGGCGATGTGACGCGATCACTCCAGATGCCTTTCCTCTTCAACACCGCCTTCATCCCCAGCGAATTCCGGTGTGAGACGCCACCGACGTTTGTCTGGCGCGCCCACTGGAGCGGTCCCGCCACCGCGATGGACCTCGCGTTTTCGGGCAGCGCGACCGTGGAAGCCACCGGGCTCGCCGCTGCCGCGGAGGGGTTCGAAACGCACCTGCCCTTCTCGCTGCCTGCCGACACCGACGTGACGATCAGCCTGACCGTTCCTGGGTTGCCGCCGACGGCGATTCTGCTCGAGGCCGGCCCCGGCGGCATGCGGGTGCCCGACTGGGAACGGTTCACACCGCCGACGCCACCACCAACCTGACGATCAGCGCCGCTTCGCGCTCGCCGATCGCAGCAATCCGAAGCATCGGATCATCGCTCTAGATGGCGGGCGGAGCGTTGTTGCCTTGACAGCGCGAAGTGGCGCGGAGGACACTTCGCCCGGCGGCGGGTTGGCACGTGGAACGAGTTCAGGTCATTGCGCTGGCGGTCATGGTGGCGGCGCTGGCGTTGTTCGGCGCCGGCTATCTGGTCGACAGCTCCGCCGCGCCAGGCGATGACGACGTCGTCGCCCATGCCGTCAACGACGGTTGGTCGAGCTCCGGCGTGGGCCTGTCCAACCGCGAACGCGAATCGCGCCGCCGTGCCCAGAGCAGTGCCCCCGGCGTGGCGCCGCCGGAGCGCGGCCGCGGCCGGCGCGGCGGGCAGGCGGATGACGACGCCGTTGGCGGCTCCGCCGATGTGATCGCCGGCACGCGCCGCCGGTCATCGGGC
>CAVWTK010000006.1:0-22227 GCA_963757755.1 uncultured bacterium
ATTCGAGTTGTCGGCCTCGCTGAGCTCGGGAAGCCTGGCCAGGTCATTGCGGGCAACGACTGTTACGGCGACGACAAGGACAATCAAATCGACATCGTCCTCAAGGGCGATGTGGAGGTCATGCGCGAGATCGTGGCCGTCGATGTTCCCTCCACGGAGGATGGGTACAAGCAGCTCTTCAACCCGGGTGGTCCGGGCAACAACCCAGCCGAAGGCGTGATCTACACGCAGGGAAGTCCGGACCATACGGTCGAGGTACTGCAGGCCATCGACGATCCCATGGCGGTCACCTATATCGATCTGCGGTCGCCGTAGGCGGGGGAGTCCGGATCAACGGTGAATTGTCACTAGGGCTGGCGGTTCGACATAACCGGGGAGTATCGGACGCCGCGCCACACCGGGCCCCCGAGGCAGCGAGCCGGGGTCTCATGCGGGCCGTTATGGCGTTCCCTGTCAACGGGATCAGGAGCCGTCCTTGTGCAGCGGTGGTGTGGGCGCAGGAGCGCCGCGCGTATGTGATTTGGATGGGCGGAGACGAGCCGGGGTGTCGCGAGTCTGTTATTCGAGCGCGTTCGTGAGAGAAGGGCCACCAAGTTAACATCCGTGGCTCTGGTCAGAGCCCCGTGCCCGTGTGGAGACGCGAGCGCTGCCAAACTACGCAGCGTCCCACCTCGCGGTGGAGACCAGCCCGCATGACGCAGGCGCCCGCGGTTGGGGCAGAGCAGCCGGGATCGCTCCGCGCACCGACGCGGTAGGTTTACGCGGCCACCGCCACCTCCGCCAACGCCTCCAGCCACAGCGCGCACAGTCGCACCACCAGCCGGCGCGTCACCGCCACGATCGCGCGCTTGCGGTCGATCCGCGGGGCCAGCCGCTCGAACATCTCCGTGAGCACCGGTTCGCCCCCCCGGCGCACGCTGGCCCATCCACATTGCAGCATCCCGGCTCGCAAGGCGCCGGGGCCACACTTCAGAATGGATCCCCGCTGCACCACCGGCGCCCTCTCGTCAATCAGGCCTTGACGACAATGGAGGCAGCGAGATCGCCCTACTGCCGCCACCCCAAGTCCGACTAACTCCGCCGGCGTCAGGTCGCGCCCCGCTGCTCCGTCGCCCGCCAGCTCCGCGGCGATCGCCTCGTCCTCGAGGCTCGCCCGCAGCGCGAGGAAGCCGGCGCGCATCTCCTCGAGCTCGGCGCGCGCCATCGGTGACAAAGCCGGCCAATCGACCTGGTCGAGCACCGCCAGTTGCGCGGCGCCATAGGCCCGGACGTCGGCCAGGCGCACCGGTTCAGATCAGCAGGGAGTTTCTTGATAAGGTCGAGCTGCCTCCTCTTTTTGAAGAGCACTTCCGGCCCCCAGGGGGGACGCTAGAGGCGGTGAGCTTCGGCCCGCGAACCTCCGATTTTGCGATGGTCATCCAACCGGAAATGCTGGAGACCGACGGGACCGTGACTGCCTTGGGCAGTGTCGAGCTTCGCGTAGTCCAGGTCGGGCATTCCGAAGTAACGCTGGCCAATGACGCGCAGAAGGTGTCCTACCGTGTCCGACTGATTTTCAGCCGGACGACGAGAAAAGTCATGTTCTCGTTGGATGCCGGAAATCTTGCTGGCGTGAACGGCGCGACCGCCCTACGCACACTCCGATTCTTTCAGGCAGTCAGCAGGGGCGGGACCCTGCGCTTCGTCGACGTCGAAACTGAACTGCCGATGTGGGGCGGCCCCCCGCCTCCCGGCCAAATGATTCCTGACGCGGAGTTTCTTGAGCTCTTGGAACAGATGGCCTTTGATTCAGAAGCGCACGCGCGTGCGGCTGGATCTACCTGACGGGTTGGTCTCGTTCGACGAAGCTAACCAAGTCGCTCAGACGGCGCAGAAGATCGCCAGTGGAAAGATTTCGGTACAGGTCGGGTCGTGGACTGTCACGACAACAGCCGAAGGCGCTCGCGAGATGCTAGAAAGGTTCGAGGGCCAGGGGCCTATTGGCTTCCGCGTCGAGCTGCTGGAAGTTCAGACGTTGTTCGGGAAGGAGGTCGACATGGGCATCTGTGTCGTCAGCTGCCCGCATACGGTGATTTCTCCGGGGGAAGTTCAGCGCGTACGACAGGAGATTGCCAAGGCGCCGGCAGGCGACATCGCCATAGCGCTGTCCGCGTTCGAGGGCTGTCCTCTCGAACTCGCATATCCACGTTGGCAAGAGCCTTCTGAATAGGCTTGTCCAGGAGCTACTGCATGCGGAGTTTCCCGGCGCTGAAGAAGCGGTACGACCGCACGAGTAAACGTCCGAGCGGTCTCCCCGCCAGCCGCCGATCGCCTCAACGCCAGGGAGCGCCGCGAGCAGGTGCATGCGTCGGCTGAGCTCGGAGTAGCCGCGCGTGTTCATCTGCTCGACGACGAAGCAGACAGGGGAGCCGCGGACGTGGTCGGTACGGGTCAAAGCAGCGGATCCCGTGGTGCTCGACGGCGCGCAGTCGCCCACGCGTCAGCCGGATCCAGGCGATGAAGCCGAGCAGCGTACCGTCGTCGTCGACGAAGCGGAGCAGCTGGCCGAGCTCTTCGGCGAGCTGCAGGTTTAGCAGCGTCCCGGCGACGTCGGCCACGGGCCCGCCGGCGCGCAACACTTCCAGCCGCGCCAGCTCCTCGAGCGGGTAACGGCTCGCGGCAGCGCTCCACCGCCCGGCGGAGCGGGGATGGACAACCTCGGCGCAGCTGCGTAGAAGCTCGCCCAGCGGTCGACGGCGGGGGGCCGCCGGGGGGGGCGTGCGCATGCGCATCGCGAGAATGGGATGGGCCCTGGTGGCACTGGGGATGTCGGCGGGCCTGGCCGCCTGCGGAGGCGGGGACGACGGCGGCAAGCCGCCGGTGGCCTTCAGCAATCCGCCCGAGATCTCGAGCGAGAACGGGGTGCTCTCGACCACGCTCACGGTCGAGCCGGCGGTGGCGACCGTCGCCAACGAGGAGGTCACCTTCCTCGCGCTCTACAACGGCATGTACATGCCGCCGATTCTGCGCGTACAGCCGGGCGATACGGTCCAGCTCCTGCTGCGCAACTACGGCGTGCTGTCGACCAACCTGCACTACCACGGCCTCAACGTGACGCCGATGGGAGCGGGGGACAACATCTTCGTCGAGGTCGAGCCCGGCATCAGCTTCGAGAACGACTTCCCGATCCCGGCCAGTCACCCGCAGGGCCTGTACTGGTACCACCCGCACTTCGACCCGCTGCTCAACACGCAGATCGCCGGCGGCATGTCCGGCGGCATCATCATCGGCAACATCCTCGAACCGTTCCCCGATCTCGCCGACATTCCCGAGCGCGTCATGTTGCTCAAGGATCTGAAGACCGAGAACGGGCAGCCGGTGACCGACCCCGACCCGGGCGGGCCGACCAAGCGGACGATCAACGGCCTCTACCAGCCGCAGATCACCATGCAGCCCGGCCAGCTCGAGTTCTGGCGCATCGGCAACATCGGCTCGAACATCTACTACCAGATCACGCTCGGCCAGCAGCCCTTCTACGTCATCGCGCAGGATGGCAACCTGCAGAACCAGATCACCGAAACCGACACGCTGCTGCTGCCGCCGGGCAAGCGCCTCGAGGTGCTGGTCTACGGGCCGAAGAACGGCACCTACCGGCTGCGGGACGCCGCCTTCGACACCGGACCGGACGGCGACCAGTACCCCGGGCAGCTGCTCGCCACGGTGGTGTCGAAGGGGGCGGCGGTGCCCGAGATCCCGCTGCCGACCAGCTTCCCGCCGCTCAAGGACCTGCGCGACGGGCCCATCACCGGGTCGCGGACCATCGTCTTCGCCGATACCGCGAATCCCAACCAGTTCACGATCAACGGCAAGCCGTTCAACCCGAACTGCATCGACACCATCGTCAACCTCGGCGACGTCGAGGAGTGGACGATCGAGAACACGGCGCGGGAATCGCACGTGTTCCACATCCACCAGCTCGACTTCCAGGTCGTCGAGGTCAACGGCGAGCGGATCCCATTCACCGGCTACCAGGACGTCGCCAACCTGCCCGCCGCGGTCGACGCCGATACGCCCAGCGTCGTCAAGGTGATCATTCCCTTCGACGACCCGGTGATCGTCGGCAAGTTCGTCTACCACTGCCACATCATCCAGCACGAGGATCAGGGCATGATGGCGACGATCTACGTCCAGGGGCCGGGCGCGCCGCCGCCGAACGAGCCGCTCTGCCAGCCCTGAGCGCGCCGTCCCGTGCGCGGGGCGGCGCTGACCTCGATCCGACAGCAGCTCGTCACACGGCGATCTGCGGGCGGTGCCTGTCCACCCCGTTTCTCCGTTCTCCGTACGAGAGGCGTGGGCGCGCTCGTCAACGCTGACGGGCGGGCGCCGCGGCGCCGTCCTCGCGGATCTCCAGGCGCTGGTCGACGGCGACGTCGCGCAGCACCTGCGCGGGCCCACCCCCAGGCCAGGTGACCTCGAGAACGTCGACACGCGTCGCCTGGCCAAGGCCGATCCACTGCCGCAGCGGATTCGCGCCGAAGCTGCCGCCTTCGCCGACGACGCGGAAGATGGAGCGCGGGCGTTCGCCGTCGCGGACCTCGGCCCGGAGCCGGGCGCCGATGGCGGAGCGGTTGCTCCGGGTGCCGACCAGGTGGACGTCGAGCCAGTGCGCGCCGCTGCCCGGATTGGCGAAGAGGGCGTCGCGGAAGGCGTCGCCGCGGTACATGCCGCCGGTGTTGACGAAGATGTCCTGGTCGCCGTCGCGGTCGAGGTCGGCGATGGCAATGCCGCCCGCCTTCTGGAGGTGGCCGAGCCCGGCGTTGGTGGTGACGTCGACGAACCCCCGGCCGCCGCGGTTGCGGTACAGCAGGTTCGGCAGCAGGCCCTCGTAGCCGGGGTAGGACGTGCCGAGGTAGAGGTCGGCGAAGCCGTCGCCGTCCAGGTCGCCGACGCCGATGCCGCCGGTGAGAAGGACGCGACCCATGCCCTGCGCGGCGGTGACGTCCGCGAAACGGCCGCCGCCGAGGTTGTGGTAGAGGCGGCCGGTTTCGCCGTCCGGCGGCAGGCCGTAGCTGGTGTAGAGGTGCCGGGTGGCGGCGTCGGCCGGGACGCCGAGGGTGCTGGCGACGAACGCGCTCAGCGGGGCGAGGGAGTCGCGGCTGATCTGGCGCGGATCGGCACTGTGCAGCGGCGTGGTGGGCGCGACGTAGAGGTCGAGGCGGCCGTCGTTGTCGAAGTCGAGCGGTGGCGACGGCGTAGCTGCTCAGGGGACCGGTCACCCCGGCCGCCGCGGCGACGTCGACGAAAGTCCCGTCGCCGCGATTGCGGTAGAGGCAGTTGGGGGTGTTGTAGTTCGACACGTAGAGGTCGGGGAAGCCGTCGCCGTCGAAGTCGGCCCAGGCGACGCCCTTGGCCATGCGGCCGTTGGCGACGCCGGCCGCCGCGGCGACGTCGACGAAGGTCCCGTCGCCCTGGTTGCGAAACAGCTGGCTGGGGAAGGGATAGTTGTCGTCGGCTTCGTTGCCGACGTAGAGGTCGAGGTCGCCGTCGTTGTCGTAGTCTGCCCACGCCGCGGCCTGGGTCGGATAGTCGACCGCTGCCAGGCCGGCGGCGAAGGTCACGTCCGTGAAGGTGCCGTGGCCGTCGTTGTGCAGCAGCGAGTTGGGGATACGCCCGTGGCGGCCGAGCCAGCCGCCGCGCAGGACCAGCAGGTCGGTGGCGCCGTCGTTGTCGTAGTCGGCCTGCACCAGGTTGAGCCCCCCGTACAGACCAGCGAACCCGGCCGCCTGGCTGCGGTCGCGAAAGGTGCCGTCGCCGCGTCCGGCGAGATAGCGCAGGCCGCGCTCGGGGTCGGAGGACGAGACGATCAGATCGAGCACGCCGTCGCCGTCGAAGTCGTCGATCACCACGCCACCCATCAGGTCGCGTTCGTTGACCCCGGCGGCCGGGGCGACGTCGGTGAAGCGCGGAAAGGGCTCGCCGGCGGCGAAGACGGCGGGGGCGATGCGCGCCGCCGGCGGCACGCCGTCCGGGTACTCGCCGACGGTCATGTACGCGATGTTGAGCAGCCAGCGGGCGACGAGGTGATCGGGGTGGCGGGCGAGCAGGGCCTCGAGCTCGGCGATGCCGCGCCGCGAGCCCTCCTGGTCCTGATGCACGCCGGCACCGCCGATCGGCAGGATGCAGCTCTCGCTGCTGTGGCGGGCGACGCAGTTGCGGCTCTCGCCCCACCGGAGCAGGGCGATGGCGCGCTCGAGCTGGGCGTCGTCGACGTCGGCCGGCTGGGCGGCGGAGCCGCTCCGCGCGACGAGCGCGGCGGCCTCGGTGAGCGCGCGGACGGCGGCATCGTTGTCGCCCAGGCGCAGCTCCTGCCAGCCGAGCGCGCGCAGATAACGCCAGCGCAGGGCGGGCGACGCGGCGACCGCGGGGGTGGCGAGCAGCCGTTCGAAGGTGCGCGCCTGCGCATCGCCGGTGTACACGTTGGTGTCCGCGGAGGCGCGGGCGACCTCGTCGAGGATCGCCCGCATGCGCTGGTCGCCGTTGCCCGCGGCGCCGGGCGGCGCCCCCGCAGCCGCGGCGGCGGGCAGGCCGCGCATCAACCCGAAGGCGACGAGAGTGATTGCCGCCAACCTGCGCACCGCCGTCTCGATCTGCCACTGCCTTCCGGAGGACGCATACAAACCATACCGGCGTGACCTTGACCACCGCCGCGCCGCCGTTCCGTGTCCCGCCGATCGCGTCGGGGGGAGCGCCCCGGCGACCTGGATCATTCACACCGCGCCGCGCCAGGGGACGCGGATGGCGCGCGCGTCCTGCGGAGCGCGGCACTCAGGCAACGAGGCGGTCGAGGCACCAGAACGCCGCCAGGATGCCCCTCGCATAGGCGGCGGAGCCCCGGGCAGCTGGCGGGCGAGAAAACGACCGGCGGCGAGGGCGAGGGCGAGCGCGGCGAGCTGGGCGACGGCGATGCCGAGGTTGAAGGCGAGCACCGCCAGGGGGGCGTCGAGACTGGGGATGCCGGCTTCGACCAGCGTCCCGGCGCACGTGCAGCCGCTGAGCACGCCGACGACGAGCGCGATCAGCCAGCCGCCGCGGCGCAGACGGGCGCCGTCGCCATCGCTGGCCAGGGCGGTGGCGAGGAGGAGAACGCCGAGCGCGCCGCCGACGCCACCGCGCGCGGCGGGACGGCGACCAGGCGATGGCCACCACGGCGAGGGCGAGGCTGTGGCCGACGGCGAAGGCGACCACTGCCTGCGCCAGCCGCCGCGGCGCGCGCCCCCGCTTGATGGCCCGTGTCCTCCACCCGTAGTCTCGTCGCCATGGGAGCCTCCTTTGCCGCTGCGGATCCCGCCGCAGCGTGGTGTGTGTGAGGCTGGCAAGGGTACGGCTCCCATCTCAAGACTTCGCTCACGAGCACATGGTAACTATCCGCGCGACACGCGAGACCGGCTCAGAAGAGCGCGGCGCAAACGGCGCAGTGCCGCCGCTATAGCGACGACGGGCAGCAGCCATGAGGCTCCCGGCGCGGGCTCGCCGACGGCGCAGCCGTCGCCGCCGTGCTGGCTGGAGCGCAGGGTCGCGGTCGGCGTCGGGCTCGGGGTCACCGCGGTGATGCGTGGGCAGCGACCGGTGGCGAGCGGGCCGCTGACGCTCAGGCTTTGCCGGCCGTGTTGGCGCTCAGCGAAGAGCACGGCGCCGGGCGCGCCCAGCGCCACCGGCTCGAGCTCGCGGTCGGCGAGCAGGTCCGATTCCGACAGTCGCTCAAGCGTGGTGCCGTCGAAGTAGAAGCGACCATCGCCGTAGTAATCGGTGTCGAGCAGCGCACCGCCGTCGGCGGCGAGGTCGATCACGTACGCCTGCGCGGGCAGGTAGGGACCAGCGAGTAACTCGCGCACGCCGCCGGCGGGATCGTAGAGCAACGGCCGCCCCCCGCCGCCGTGGTCGGTGGAGAACGAGGCGAGCGTGCCGGCGACGTGCAAGTTGACCGGCGAACCGTCGAGCACTGCTGGCGTCGGCCGCGGGCCTTGCGGCCCGCGCCGCGCGATGACCCGCGCCCCCTCTGGTCCGATGCGCAGTACGCGCGTCGGCGGGCCGGTCGGCCAGCCGGGATCGTCCCAGTACTGGACGGTCGCGAGGATCGACTCGTCATCACCGACCGCCGCCTCGACGACATCCGACACTGCACTGCCGCCGTCGACGCGCAGGTCGGCAACCTCGATCGCTCCGCCCGGCCGGCGCAGCAGCACGGTGTCGTCCGTGTAGACGGCGGCAACGGCGCCGTGGTGATTCACCGAAAAGATCTGGCTGCCATAGCTTTCGCCCAACCAGAAGGCGTGAATCGGATCGCCATCCGGCAGCGTGTCGCCGCGACCGATGACCGGCTCGAGGCCGGCGGCGGTGCTGGCGCGGAAGATCCCCTCCTCGCTGCCGAGATACATCTGGTCATCGTCGGCAAACGCGCACTGGATGTCGGGGAAGTAACCGGCGCTCTCAAACGGCGCATCGCCTTCGCGCGCCACGACATGCACGCCGTCGGCGTCGGCACAGACGAAGCTGACGCCGCCGCGCGTCGCGACCACGAACGCGCCGACGCGGCCGTCGGCAGCGAAGCAGAGCGCCGACCTGGAGCCGTTGTCGAAGCCCTCGCTGAGGAACGCCGCGCCATTCGGCGCCGGCGTGTCCGGCGTCACGATCGGCTGCGCCACGCCGGCCTCCCAGCGCACCAAGCCGGGCGCATCGAGCAACGCCACCGCCGCGTTGGCATTCAAATATCCGGGATCGTAGCCGCGGTGCACCGTCGCGACGGTGCTGCCGCCGGCGGGCAACAGGAGCAGCACTGGGCCGCCATCGCAGAGCCCTTCCTGTCCATCGTTGCAGCGCGTCAGTAGGCCAGCGCGTAGCAAGGCGTCGCCGCGCGCGTTCAACGCCCCCTCCGTGGCGTCGAAGAGCGCGCCGCTGTCGGTGCGCTGATTCGGCCCGGCGATACGCAACAGCCGGCCATTCTCGCTGCGATAGATGGCGCAGTCCTGGTGCCGCGGATACTCGGCCGCCGACGGCAGGCAGCCGCGCAACAGCAACTCGCCGGCTGGATTGACCGACAACGCCGTCAGCTCGCGAAACGGAACTCCAGATGGGGCACGGGTTCCCGGTCCGACGAGCCGGCGCACACCGGCGGCGTCGGCGGCGTAGACCGCCGGCGGCGCTTCGCCGCGCATGCCGTTGAACACCACGACGCCGTCGGCGGTGACGCCGACCGGGCCGGTGCCGTCGAAGCGACGCGCCTCATCGAGCAGCGCGCTGTCTCCGGCGACGAGCCGCGCCCCGCCAGGTCCTGCCGCGAGCAGAACGTATTGAGGCGGGGAGCTCGCCGGAGCGCCGAGCGGCCGCATCGTCGCCGAGACGATCACTGTTCCGTCGTCGGCGATCGCGAGCGGATCAGACAATGCACTGACGTCCAGGCCCTCGAACACGTCGCCGCTGCGGACCACGGCCCGGGCACCGTCGGGATCGACGACGTAGATTGCCGCATCGTCGGCTCCCGCAGCGCGCACCGCGACGCGACCGCTCGGACTGGTGACCGCCGATTGGGCGACGAACGGCCCGCTCGGCAACACTGGCTGCAGGCCGCTGCCGTCCGCCCGGAAGAGCTGCGCGCTGCCGTCGCTCAAGTCGCCGGCGACCAACAAACGTCCGCGGTCGTCGAGGCCGCGCAGGCGGGCGCTGAAGCGCCCGATGCGGCCAAGCGTCGGCACCGCGTCGCCGGTGGCGAGGATCTCGCGGCGCGGCACGTCGAGCGCCGGCGCTGCGCCGACGAGGCCCAGGATCAATGCGCTCCCCAGCAAGGAGCGAAGTATCCGCATTCTTCTCCCCGGCGCGATGCTAGAACCGTGCACGCCTTACTCGTCGGAACAGAGCCTGTCTATCTGTGTGATCACAGCCGCGCGGCGCCCCGGCCGGCCGCAATCGAGCCGCGTCTCCTCGCGCCGATCAGCCCGTTGCCGCGCAGGGCTTCCTCTACCAGGACCAGCTGGAGCCCGGTGGGCCGAGCTCGGCCCCGAAGGCAGCGTAGTGACGCCAGCTCTCACCCGACGCGCTGCTCGAGCGCTTCCTGCCGTCGCCGATGCGCTTCAACCCGTCCTTCGACCACCGCTGGGTGAAGCAGCACTGGGTCTGGCGTACCGAATACGCGCAGCCGATCCCGCTCGTGAGCACTCGCGCGACATCCCCGCCATCAAGACCCCGCTCTCCGGCTTGTGGTTGGCCAGCATGAGCCACGTGTATCCGTGGGATCGGGGGACGAACTCCGCGGTCGAGATTGGGCGCAGGGTGGCGAGGATGGTGATGGGGAAGGAGTAGACCGGAGCGCGGGCCTCCAGGCCCGTCGGGGCGGCGCAGCCGTCCCGGAGCGCGTGACCGGTCTCGAGCCTCTTGGCGAACGCCGCGCCGAGGCGCGGGACCGCGCCGCGCGCGGCCACGGGCCTGGAGGCCCGCGCTCCGGCTCACGCACTTTTTCTCCGCCGATGCTCCTCAATCGACACCGGCGGCTGTTGCTGCGTCTGCGTCACCACGCCCGCCGGGAGCGACAGCCGGAAGATCGAGCCGTCGCCGGGGCGGCTGCTGGCGCTGACGCGGCCGCCGAGCAGCTCGACGAAGCGGCGGACGATGTAGAGGCCGAGGCCGACGCCGCTGGTGCTCGCGTCGGTCGGCGCCTGATGGAACATGTCGAAGACGTGCGGCAGGTGCTCGGTGGGGATACCGACGCCGGTGTCGCGGACCTGGATGTCGAGCATGCGGGCGCGCGCGTCGAACAGCACCGACACGGTGACGGCACCGCGCTTGGTGAACTTGAGGGCGTTGCCGACCAGGTTGCGGACGACGATCTTCAGCTTCACGGGGTCGGTGCGGATCAGGTCGGAGCCGCGCGGCAGCTCCCAGCGCAGCGCGACGCCCTGCTGCCGCGGCAGCGGCTCCGTCTCGTACTGCAGCTCGGTGAGGAGCGTGCGCAGGTCGACCTCGCGCAGCTGCAGGCCGCTGCGGCCGGCTTCGATGCGGTTCACCTCGAGCGTCGCGTTGATCAGCTCGAGCAGCGAGTGGGCGTTGTCGCGCAGGCGGCGCAGAACGTCCTGCTGATCGCCGATCACCGGGCCGAAGGCCTCGTCGCGCAGCAGGTCGGCGTAGCCGATGATGACGTTCAGCGGCGTGCGCAGCTCGTGCGACATGGTCGAGAGGAACTCGGTCTTCAGATTGTCGGCGCGGCGCAGGTCGCTCACCAGGCGGACGTTGTTGAGGGCGATGGCGACGTGCTGGGCGACGCCGCGCGCCAGCTCGCGGCCGCGGTCCGCGAACCGCGCGGCGCCGGGGCGGGTGCCGGCGAGGAGAACGCCGATGGGCGCGTCGCGGCGCAACAGCGCGGCGCCGAGCAATGAGCGCGTCTCCCAGCGCTGCAGCCACAGCGCCGTCTCGCCGTCGCAATCCTCCGCGTCGAGCGAGAGATCGCGCTCGCTGAGGATGCGGTCGACGAGCGGGAACGCGCCGGTGTCGAACTCGATGCCGCGCAGGCTGGCGATGCCCTCCGGGACGCGGCCGGCGCTGCCGACGATCAGGTGCCCGCCGTGCGGGTCGCGGAGGATGATGACGCTCCAGCTGGCGTGCAGGGCGCTGCGGATCGCGTCGGCGATGCGATCGAGCACGTCGACCGCGTCGAGCGAGTCGTTGATCTCCCGCGCGATCGCCACCAGGCTCTGTCCGATCGCCGCCTCTTCCTCGCGCCGCGTCGCCTCGCAGAAGATCGCGAAGCGGTACAGGTCGAGGTGGTACGCGCCGAACAGCGAGATCCCGCCGGCCGCGGTGGCGACGAAGAACAGATACGACGCCGAGACGGTGGACGCCGGCCCGGTCGCCAGCAGCGTCGCGGTGGCGACCAGCGAGGTCGCGACGAGCACCCCCTGCCCGCGGACGCCCCAGGGCAGCAGCAGCGAGGTTCCGGTCAGGAGGCAGATCGTGGCCAGGAGCGTGAGCTCGGGCGGGGCACCGGCCAGGCGTCCATAGATGTGGATGAGGACGGCCATGGCGGCCCAGACGGCGGCGTTGACGACGTGTAGCCAGCCACGTCGCAACAGCTCGCGGCGCCAGACCAGCAACGGCACGTAGATCGCCACCTGCAGCGGGTAGGTGGTCAGAAAGACCTGCCAATGGTCGTCGTACAGCAGGTACTCGAAGATGCCCGACGCGCCCACCAGCGCCAGACAGAGCGCCGCCGTGAGCGGCAGCCGGTCGGCGATCAGGTGGTCGCTCTCCGAGCGATAGGCGAGCTCCAGCGGCGAGTCTTCGTCCACGACCCCGGATGCTGAGCAAGTTCGACGCCAGAGGCGGGCGGTGGGGCGCTCGCCGCCCGGGCGGGCCGGCGGACGATCTTGCGCCACCCGCCCGCACGGGAATGGCCGTTCCGCGGCGGTCGGAGGAGAGACAGACAGGGCGTGTCAGCCTGATCTGAAGGTTCGTTGGCCGCAAGAACGCCAAGAACGCCAAGTCGAAGGCGGCGAGAGTGCAGGCCCGCCCAGCGTGCCCAGACGTCATCGCGAATGGGGTGCCGTGAGAGCGGACAGGGCTCGAACGATGACTCCACTTGGCGTTCTTGGCGCCCTTGGCGGCCAGACATCAGATCGAGGGTGTAGCCCGGACGCCAACCGCCGCGAACGCCAGGGCGAGCCTGACGCCCCCTCGCTCAGCCGGCCAGCCGATCGATGATTGCCTTGGCGAACGCGTCGGTGCCGAGTTGGCCGCCGAGGTCGCGTGTCTTCTCGCCGGCCTCGAGGGCGCCGTCGTAGGCGTGCTTGATGCGCTCCGCGACCTGACGGCAGGACGCGTCGTCGCGCTCCTCGGCCAGGTAGTTGAGCATCATCACCGCCGACATGAGCAGCGCCAGCGGGTTGGCCACGCCGTTGCCGGCGATGTCGGGTGCCGACCCGTGCACCGCCTCGAAGACGGCGTGCGTGTCGCCGTAGTTGGCGCCGGGGACGACGCCGAGGCCGCCGACGAGTCCGGCGCAGAGGTCGCTGACGACGTCGCCGTAGAGATTCTCCAGCAGCAGCACGTCGAACTGCGTCGGATCCTGCACCAGCTTCATGCAGCCGGCGTCGATGATCATCTCCTGGTAGTCGATGTTCGGATAGTCGCGCTGATGCACCCGGCGCGCCTCGCGCAGGAACAGGCCGTCGGTCATCTTCATGATGTTGGCCTTGTGGAAGACCGTGATCTTGTGCCGCCGGCGGCGCGTGGCGAAGCGGAATGCCCAGTGGGCGATGCGCTCGCAGGCGGTGTGGGTGGCCACCTTCATGCTCATCACCGCGTCATCGGTGATCTGGTTCTCGATGCCGCTGTACAGCCCTTCGGTGTTCTCGCGGATGATGATCAGCTCGACGCCGTCGAAGCGCGTCGGCACGCCGGCCAGATTGCGCACCGGCCGCACCGCCGCGTAGAGCGTCAGCCGTTTGCGCAGCTGCACGTTCACCGACGTGAAGCCCTCGCCGACCGGCGTCGTGCACGGGCCCTTGAGGGCGACGCCGTAGTGCTCGATCGCTTCGAGCGTCTCGGCCGGCAGTACGTCGGCGCCCTGCTTCAACGCCGCCACGCCGGCCTGCCGCTCGATCCATTCCAACGGCGCGTCCGCCGCGGCGAGGATTCGTTGCACCGCCGTCGTGACCTCGGGGCCGATGCCGTCGCCTGGGATGCACACCACCGCGTGTTTGCTCATGCCAACCTCCGCTTCCGGCGGGCTGCCCAGGTCCGCGCGAGGGCACTAAAGCGCATGCTGCGCCGAGCGGCAACGCGGGGTCCGCACTTCGTCGAAACACGCGTGGAGGGCGCCCTCCACGGGGCCGGAGATTCGCCCGCGCGGGTCGGCGCGTCGAATCGTCTCAGGGGGATTTCGGGAACCACGGGACGAATGCCGACGTGCGGGCGATGTAGGCGGCGTAGTCGGGGCGGCGCTTGCCGATCGTGCGTTCGAGCATCGCGACGCCCGATACCTTCATCAGGAAGAACGTCATCACCGCCGGGCTGAGCGCCGTCCACCACGCGCCGCCGGCGGCGGCGATCAGCCACAGGCCCCACCACACGCAGGCGTCGCCGAAGTAGTTCGGGTGCCGCGTATAGTGCCACAGGCCGCGGTCCATGACCGTGCCGACGTTGGCCGGGTCCGACTTGAAGCGCGCCAGCTGCGCGTCGCCGACGCTCTCGAACGCGAGGCCGACCGCCCACAACGCGGCGCCGGCGGCGTCGAGCCAGGTGAGGTGCGCCGGCACGGCGGCGACCTGTCCGAGCTGCACCGGCAGCGACACGATCCACATCAGCGCGCCCTGCAGGCCGAACACGGTGACGAGGCTGACGAGCGGAAAGTGCCCACCGTAGTGGCGGCGCATCGCCTGGTAGCGGTAGTCCTCGCCGCGGCCGGCGTTGCGCCACAGCAGGTAGAGGCCGAGACGGACGCCCCACAGCGCGGTGAGCAGGGTGAGCAGCAGCTTGCGCCACGGGGAGCCGCCGGCGAGCGCCGCGGTGATGAGCGCGATCTGTGCGAAGCCGAGGCCCCAGTAGATGTCGACGATGCTGGCGTCGCGCAGGCGCAGGCTGGCGAGCCAGAGGAGGAGCTGGGCCGCCAGCGTGCCGAGCGCGGTGGCGAGGAGGATCGTGCCGACGTCCATCGCGCTACGCGGTGGCGGCGCCGCGGTGGGCGGGCGCGTGGCCGGGGCCGGTGACGACGCCGATCCAGTCGTCGATGCGCTGCCACTGCTCGTAGAGCCACTCGGCGCGAGCCTCGCGGCCGACCGGGATCTGCGGGTAGGGCACGCGCCAGAAGGCGACGCGCACGTCGCGGTCGACCAGCGCGCCACCGATCAGGTCGCTGAAGGTCGCGGCGCCCTCGAAACCGGTGTGGGCGCAGAACACCGCGTCGAGGCCCGGATTGGCGTCGAGCAGGCCGAGCGCGCCGCCGAGGCGCGGCGGCAGCGTGTGCCGCAGGTGCTCGGCGATGGCGAACACGCGCGGCGCGGCGACGCCGCGCAGGCGGTCGACGGCGCGATCGCGCTTCGCGACGGAGAAGCGCGTGCCCTCCGGATAGAGGAGCACGCCGTCGCGTGGACCGAGATCGTCGAGCAGGTGCTGGACGGCGGCGATCTCGCGGTCGCCGTCGTCCGATCCGCGCTGCACGAAGTAGTTCGGCAGGCGGTTGCCCACGATGTCGAGGCAGGGATCCCAGAGCAGCTCGCGCTTCATCACGTAGCGCAGCATGATGCCATGCCGGTCGCCGATGAACACCGCCGGCACGACGGTGTCGCCGATGCTGGCGTGGCGCAGGAACAGCAGGAACGGTCCCTCGCGCACGGCGTCGTCGCCGGCGATGGTCGTGCGCATCCCGAAGATCCGCTCGGCGCCGTGGAACAGCGTGCGCGCCCACCAGCACTGGAGGCGGAAGTTGGCGCGCAGGTAGCGCTCGGCCCGTCCGGTCAGTCGCGCGGACGGCGTCGGTGCGGCGCCGATGCCGGCCCAGCCGCCGGCCAGCCAGAGCACCAACGCCGTGACGACCCCGACGATCTCGCAGCTGAAGTAGAGCAGGGCAAAGGCCAGGAAGCGGACGGTGACCCAGCGGCGGTCGCCGCGCCACCCATCGACGGCCGCCGCCACCAGCACACCGAGCGGAAGCGTCGCCACGAGCAGCAGCCACATCGACGCGTACAACGTGATGGTCCCCGCGCGCCGCGCCCACCTGCGCCACCGCTCGCCCGCTGTGGTTCGCGCCCTCACCCCCCGACTACTGTCACGAAGCGGCGCCGCTGCAACCCCTGAACGAGGCAAAGGCAAGCCGCCAAGGGCGCCAAGATCGCCAAGGGGGTCCACCGCCTCCCTGGCGCTCTTGGCGTCCCTGGCGGCTTCGGGCTGCGCCGACGCTATCGCCGTCGCGGCGCCCGCTTCCGCGCGGCAGCGACCGGAGCCTCCATCACTCCGACCAGGCCGAGCGCGGCGGCGACGTCGGGAGGGGCCGCCTGCAGGGCCGCGCGGAGCGGGGCATGGGGGTCCGGCGGGGATTGCCCGGCAATCGCGGCGGCGATCGCGTCGACGCGTGCCACCGCCACGGCGCTGGCATCCGACGCGGCGGCGCGCGCGGCGGCCAATGCCGCGCCAACGCCCGCCCGATCGCCGCGCGCGTGGGCGACGCGGGCGCGCATCGCGGCGGCGAGCGCGGTGTAGGTCGGCTCGGCCGCTTGCGCGGCCAAGCGCGCGGCGACATCCGCGTCGACGCCGGCGGCGTCGACATCGCCGCGCGCCAGTGCGACCGCCGCGCAGCCGAGATGCAGCGGCGGGCGCAGCATCCATTCCATCGCCGCCGGATCCCGATCGGCGCTGGCGCGCGCCTCGGCGAATGCGGCAGCGGCGGGGACGAGGTCGCCGTCCCCGAGCGCCGCGACCCCGGCGACGACCGCACCCAGGGCGATGCCGAACTCGTGTCCGGCGCCGCGTGCGGCGACGCGGGCCGCCTCGGCGCGTGGGCGCGCCGCGCCCGCCTCGCCGGCGTCGGCGAGCGTCCAGGCGACGAGCTGCTCGAAGACGAGCGCCCACAGGCGATGGCCGTCGCGTTCCGCCATGCGGCGCGCCTCGCTCAACGCCGCGAGCAGCTCCGGCCACGCGCCGAGATGCCTCAACGCCCAGCAGCGATGCCACTGGGCCAGCAGCACCGTGCCGCCCTCGCGCGCCAGGGTCAGGGCTTCCTCCGCCGCGGCGCGGGCGGCGCCGTAGTCGCCGCGCAGGTTGAGGAAGAAGGCGTGCATGCCGAGGTGGAGGGCGAGCCACGGGCCGTGGCCGCCGGCGCGCATCGTCTGCACCGCCGCCGCCGCCGCATCGGCCTCGCTGGCGCGCCAGCCGTGCTGGCGCGCCCACCAGTAGGCGTGGACCGCGCGGGCTCGCCGCTGCAGCTCGGGCGCGGCGCGGACGCTCCGCGTCACCGCATCGGCCGCCAACGTCAGGCCGCGGGCGCGATCGCGCAGCGACCACGCCGTGCCGAGCGCGAGCATCGCCTGCACCTCCTCGTCGACGGCGCCGGCGTGGCGCGCCGCGCCGGCGAGCGCGGTGAAGTCCTCGATCGCGGCCTCGACGTCGCCCATCGCGCTGGCCGCCGCGCCGCGCTGTTCGAGCAGCGTGCGTCGCGTCGCCTCGCGCTCGGCCGGCGGCAGGCGCTCGACCAGCGGCAGCGCCCGTGTGAGCTCGGCGGCCGCCTCCCGATGCGCGTGCCGCGCCGTCGCGGTGCGCGCCGCCAGCATGCGGTAGCGGATGGCGCGCTCGGCGTCGCGCCCGGCCTCGAAATGATGGGCCAGCGCCGTCGCGACGCGCGCCGGCGCCGCCGCGTGCTCCGCTTCGAGCCATTCGCCGATGCGCCGCTCGCAGGCGGCGCGTCGCGCCGCCGGCACGCGTTCGGCGAGGACCGCGCGGTGCAGCGGATGGACGAAGCGGTAGCGGTCGCTCGGCGTGCCGTCCGCCAGCGCGTCGCTGCCGGCGCCGCGGATCCAGTAGCCGGTGCGCTGCAGGGTCGCGCAGCGGGTTTCGATGATCCGCGGATCGGCGGCCAACGCGGCGGCGGCCAGGGCGCCGGCGAACTCGTCGCCGGCGAGCGCCGCCGCTTCGAGCAGCCGCGCGTCGTCGTCGGCGAGCGTGTCGAGCTGCTGTTCAACGAGTGTCCGCACGCTGTCGGGGATGCGGGCGGCGATCGCGTCGACCGCATCGCGGAGCTGCCAGCCGTCGGCGGTGTGGACGAGGAGGCCGCCGTCGAGCAGGGCGTCGGTGGCGGTGACCATGAACAGCGGGTTGCCGTCAGTGCGGGAATGGAGGGCCGCGGCGAGCTGCGATGGTGGCGTCTCGCCGAGACGCGCGGTCAGATAGGCCGCGACCCCGGCTTCGTCGAGCGGATCGAGGCCCACCTCGCCGGCCCGCCGTTGGGCGAGCAGTCGCTGCTTGAGGCGCTTCACCGGATGGTCGGCGAGGATCGCGTCCACCGGGCGGAACGTGCCGACCACCAGCAGGCGCGCCGGCTCACGGCGTTGCGCCAGACGGGCGATGACGTCGAGGGTCGACGGATCGCTCCAGTGCAGATCCTCCAGCGCCAGAATCACCGTGCGGGCGGCGGCCAGCTGCTCGAGCGCGTCGGTGAGCTCGCGGAGCACGCGCTCGCGCGTTCCGGCGGAGGTCGCGCGTCGGAGGGTGTCGAGCTCGGCCGGTTCGACGAGCCCGGGGAGCTGCGCGAGCCAACTCGGTGCGTGGCGGCGCAGCACCGCGCGCAGCGGCTCGACGCCCAACGCCTGCCGCAGGCCGCTCACGGCCTCGAGGACCGGCAGATAGGCCTCGCCCGCGCCGACGTGCTCGACGCAGCGGCCGCGCGCCACGACGACGCCCGATCGCGCCGCCCCGTCGAGCAGGGCGTCCAGCAGGCTCGACTTGCCGATGCCCGCCTCGCCGGTGATCAACAGCGCCTGGCGCTCCCCGGCGCTGGCGCGCTCGAGCGCCGCCCGCACTGTCGCCAGCGGCGCGTCGCGCCCGACCAGCGACCCGCCGGTCGCCGCTGCCGCGACCACCGGGGCCTCCCCCGCGTCGAGGGCGCCGACGAACCGGTAGCCGCGCCGATGCACGGTGGCGACGAAGCGCTCGGTCGAGACGGCATCCCCGAGCGCGCGGCGGATCTCGCCGATGCACACCTTGAGCGACGCGTCGCTGACCGCGGCATCCGGCCAGACCCGATCGAGCAGCTCGTCCTTCGAGACCAGGCGCCCGGCCCGCTCGAGCAGACACCGCAGCACCGCCGACGCCTTGGGCGACAGCGTGACGAGCTCGCCCCCGCGCGACAGGGTCTGACCGGTGGGGTCGAACCGGTACTCCCCGAAGATCCAGCCGGACTCCGTCATGCCGTGCATCGACCCCTACCACGCTCATCTGCTGGGGGGGCAGCAAATTCTACCGATACGCAAGCGAGTTCTGAGAAAACATCCGCCCGGTGCCCGGTTTCGGGCAAAATCGTTGCTTTCGTTTCATGCGAATGGTTCCATCACGCCCATGGAGAGCACGGACGGTTTCGGCGCCCTGGTGGAGCATCTGGAGCGGACGACCCGTCTCAGTCGGCCCGAGGCCGAACGGGTGGTGGCCGAGGTGCTCGACTACTTCTCGGAATCGCTGGAGGCCTTCGTGACCCGCCGGCACGCCGAGTTGCAGGGCGAGGAACTGCGCAACCCGGAGATTTTCGCGCGTCTCCTCGCCGAAGCCCGCCAACGCCGCTTCGCGGCACCGGCGCTGAGCGAACGGCAGGTGCGGAGGATGGTCTACGGGTGAGGAAGTGCTGACGTGCTGACGTCCTGACGTCGGGAACGATCGCGCGGTGGCAGGTACGTCAGCACGTCAACACGTCAGACACGCTTTGTGGAGGAACCATGTGTGGAATCGTCGGCTATGTCGGCCGCCAGGATGCGCTGCCGATTTTGATCGCGGGGCTGCATCGGCTCGAGTATCGCGGGTACGACTCCTCGGGAGTGGCGATCATCACGCGCGGCGGCCTGAAGGTGCACAAGGCGGCGGGGAAGGTGCGGCAGATGGAGGGGTCGTTGCCGCGACGGCTGAAGGGGACGGTGGGCATCGCCCACACGCGCTGGGCGACGCACGGCCAGCCGACCGACGCCAACGCGCATCCGCACACCGACTGCAGCGGCAACATCGCGGTGGTGCACAACGGCATCATCGAGAACGCGGCGGAGTTGCGGGCCGAGTTGGAGGCCAAGGGGCACGTGTTCCTCTCCGAGACCGACACCGAGGTGCTGGCGCACCTCATCGAGGCGTTCGGCGGTGAGATCGATCAGGCGGTGCGCCAGGCGCTGACGGTGGTCCAGGGCACGTACGGGATCGCGGTGGTCGACGCTCGCCAGCCGGATCGACTGGTCGCGGCGCGCAACGGCAGTCCGGTGGTGGTCGGCGTCGGCGAGCGCGAGATGTTCATCGCCTCGGACGTGTCGGCGCTGGTGCGGCACACGGAGCAGGTGCTGTACCTCGACGATCACGAGGTGGCGGTGCTCGACGCCGGCGGCTACCGCACGGTGACGCTCGACGATCAGCCGACCACCAAGGCGCCGGCGACGGTGCAGTGGGGACACGAGGCCTACGACCGCGGCGAGCACGAGCACTTCATGCTCAAGGAGATCCTCGAGCAGCCGGAGGCGTGCGAGCGGACGCTGAAGGGCCGCCTCGATCTGCAGTTCAGCACGGCGCACCTCGGCGGTCTCAACCTGACGCCGCGCGACCTGCTCGACATCAAGCGGATCAAGGTCCTCGGCTGCGGGTCGGCGTACTACTCGGGCATCGGCGGCGCGCATCTGCTCGAGTCGCTGACCCGCGTGCCGGCCGACGCCGAGGCGGCGTCCGAGTTCCGCTACCGCAATCCGGTGATCGAGAAGGACTGCCTCTACATCGCCGTCAGCCAGTCGGGCGAGACGGCCGATACGCTGGCGGCCGTGCACGAGGTGCAGCGCAAGGGCGGGCGTGTGCTCGGCATCGTCAACGTCGTCGGCTCGAGCATCGCCCGCGCCTGCGACGGCGGCATCTACATCCACGCCGGTCCCGAGGTCTCGGTCGCGTCGACCAAGGTGTTCACCTGTACGCTCGTCGCCTTCGCGCTGCTCGCGCTGTACCTCGGCCGCATCCGCGATCTCTCGCCCGCCGCGGGGCGCCGGCTGATCGACGGGTTGCAGAAGCTGCCCGACCAGATGCGCGAGATCCTGCGCAATGCCGACCACATCCGCGCGGTCGCGCGCAAGCATGCGACGCGCGACAACGCGTTCTACATCGGCCGCGCCAACGGCTACCCGGTGGCGCTGGAAGGGGCGCAGAAGCTGAAGGAGATCGCCTACGTCCACGCCGAGGCCTATCCGGCGTCGGAGCTCAAGCACGGCCCGCTGGCGCTGGTGTGCCCGGAGACGCCGACCTTCGTCGTGCTGCCGCGCGATCACCTCTACGAGAAGTCGCTGTCGTCGCTGGAGGAGATCCGCGCCCGGCGCGGGCCGGTCATCGCCATCACCCATGCCGGTGACGAACGGCTGCTCGGTCGCGTCGACGACCTCCTGCTCGTGCCGGCCAGCGAGGAGGAGCTCAACCCCATCCTCCTCACGCTGCCGCTGCAGCTGGTCGCCTACTACGCCGCCGTCGAGCTCGGCCGCGACGTCGATCAGCCGCGCAATCTGGCGAAGAGCGTGACGGTGGAGTGAGGCATAGCCGATGCCGGGTGGCTGCTGGCGGGGGCCGGAGAGGGCGCGTCGACGCGATCCTCTGGCCACACCAGCCGCCCGCCATCAGCCCCGGCCTCAGATCACGTACTCCAACTGGAACAGCACGTTGTCGCGATCGCGCAGCAGGCTGATGCCGGAGCCGCCCTTGAGGGTGCTGGCGTACAGGTAGCTGTAGCTGATCGTGAAGCGGAACGGGTCGTGGATCAGCGTCACCTGCGGCTGCGCGACGATGGCGCCGCCCCAGTCGTAGAAGACGCCGAGCGCGGGCGCGATCTGGCCGCTGTAATAGCTCGTGCCGATCAACAGCGTGTTGAGGTACTGGTCGATGGGCTGATGGACGAACACGCTCTCCGTCGCACTCGTCGGGAGGCCGCGGCTGTCGGGCGAGATGTTGTACGCCGGCACTGGTAGCACCTCGCCATCGAACGTGTGCGGCTGACCGGGAACGTACTTCGCACTGCCGACGGGCGGGATCGGCACGCGCTTGGCGGCGCCGTTGAGGTGCTTGTAGAAGAACTGGGCGCTGAAGAAGATCGACTGGGTCGGGTTGAGCCAGCGGATGAACTGGTTGTGGTCAATGCCGAGGGCGTAGTTCCACGAGTCGCCGGTGCGCCGGCCGCCGGTGCAGAATCCGGTGCCGGTCAGATGGCCGCCGGAGCCGCAGTTGCCGAGGCCGTACACGAACGGATCGAGCTGGGACTGCGTGAAGCGCGCCTCGTTGCTGAAGTAGGCGAGCTCGCTGCGGAGCACGGGCTCGCCGCTCAGGCCGAGGTAACGCACGTACTCCGCCGGCACGCTGGTGGTGATGCTCGCGCCGGTGATCTGGGTCGTCGGTACCGACTGTGTCGCCAGGGCGAGGAATCCGGCCGCGCGGCCCTGCTGGATCGCGAGCGGGAAGAAGATGCCGGTCTGCGGATTCGCCTGCACGAACGTCTGGACGGCCGGCGTG